>NZ_FOZG01000006.1 GCF_900113315.1 Sphingomonas jatrophae
GTTTGGAAAGGCCGACCATAGCGGGTGACAGTCCCGTATGCGAAACTGATGTGTCAGGACTTGAGTAGGGCGGGACACGTGTAATCCTGTCTGAACATAGGGGGACCACCCTCTAAGCCTAAATACTCGTATGCGACCGATAGCGAACAAGTACCGTGAGGGAAAGGTGAAAAGCACCCCGATGAGGGGAGTGAAACAGTACCTGAAACCGAATGCCTACAAGCAGTCAGAGGATCTTTAGGGTCTGATGGCGTACCTCTTGCATAATGGGTCTGTGACTTAATGTATCGAGCAAGCTTAAGCCGTTAGGTGTAGGCGCAGCGAAAGCGAGTCTGAATAGGGCGTTTTTAGTTCGATGCATTAGACCCGAAACCCGGCGATCTAGGCATGACCAGGATGAAGGTGGGGTAACACCCACTGGAGGTCCGAACCGATTACCGTTGAAAAGGTACCGGATGAGTTGTGTTTAGGGGTGAAAGGCCAATCAAGCCGGGAAATAGCTGGTTCTCCGCGAAAACTATTGAGGTAGTGCCTCGTGTGAATACCGATGGGGGTAGAGCACTGGATGGGCTAGGGGGTCGCGAGATCTACCGCACCTAACCAAACTCCGAATACCATCGAGTAATGCACGGGAGACAGACGGCGGGTGCTAAGGTCCGTCGTCAAGAGGGAAACAGCCCTGACCTACAGCTAAGGTCCCCAAGTCACGTCTAAGTGGGAAAGCATGTGGGATTTCCAAAACAACCAGGAGGTTGGCTTAGAAGCAGCCATCCTTTAAAGAAAGCGTAACAGCTCACTGGTCTAAACAAGAGATCCTGCGGCGAAGATGTAACGGGGCTCAAGACGTGCACCGAAGCTTAGGGTGTGGATTTATCCACGCGGTAGCGGAGCGTTCCGTAAGCCTGTGAAGCAGTCTGGTAATGGGCTGTGGAGGTATCGGAAGTGCGAATGCAGACATGAGTAGCGATAAACAGGGTGAGATGCCCTGTCGCCGAAAGACCAAGGGTTCCTGCGCAAGGCTAATCCGCGCAGGGTGAGCCGGCCCCTAAGACGAGCCCGAAGGGGGTAGTCGATGGGAATGCGGTTAATATTCCGCAGCCTGGTGGTGTGTGACGGATCGCGTAAGTGGTATGCCCTTATTGGATTGGGTGTGCTGCGAAGTGGTTCCAGGAAATAGCCCCACCGTATAGACCGTACCCGAAACCGACACAGGTGGTCTGGTAGAGTATACCAAGGCGCTTGAGTGAAGTATCCTGAAGGAACTCGGCAAATTGCCTCCGTACCTTCGGAAGAAGGAGGCCCCATCTATGCGCAAGCACTGATGGGGGGCACAGGCCAGGGGGTAGCGACTGTTTAGCAAAAACACAGGGCTCTGCTAAGTCGGCTTCAAGACGACGTATAGGGTCTGACGCCTGCCCGGTGCCTGAAGGTTAAGTGGAGGGGTGCAAGCTCCGAAATGAAGCCCAGGTAAACGGCGGCCGTAACTATAACGGTCCTAAGGTAGCGAAATTCCTTGTCGGGTAAGTTCCGACCTGCACGAATGGCGTAACGACTTCCCCACTGTCTCCAGGATATGCTCAGCGAAATTGAATTCTCCGTGAAGATGCGGAGTACCCGCGGTTAGACGGAAAGACCCCGTGCACCTTTACTGCAGCTTCAGAGTGGCATTAGGAAAGAGCTGTGTAGCATAGGTGGGAGGCTTTGAAGCCAGGGCGCCAGCCTTGGTGGAGCCATAGGTGAAATACCACCCTGCTGTTTTCTGATGTCTAACCTGCACCCGTGAAGCCGGGTGAGGGACCCTCTGTGGCGGGTAGTTTGACTGGGGCGGTCGCCTCCTAAAGAGTAACGGAGGCGCGCGATGGTTGGCTCAGGCCGGTTGGAAACCGGCTGTTAGAGTGCAATGGCATAAGCCAGCCTGACTGCGAGACTGACAAGTCGAGCAGAGACGAAAGTCGGTCATAGTGATCCGGTGGTCCCTCGTGGAAGGGCCATCGCTCAACGGATAAAAGGTACGCCGGGGATAACAGGCTGATAACCCCCAAGAGCTCATATCGACGGGGTTGTTTGGCACCTCGATGTCGGCTCATCACATCCTGGGGCTGGAGCAGGTCCCAAGGGTTTGGCTGTTCGCCAATTAAAGTGGTACGTGAGCTGGGTTCAGAACGTCGCGAGACAGTTTGGTCCCTATCTGCCGTGGGCGTCGATATTTGAGAGGAGTTGACCCTAGTACGAGAGGACCGGGTTGAACATGCCTCTGGTGGACCTGTCATCGTGCCAACGGTGCAGCAGGGTAGCTATGCATGGACGGGATAACCGCTGAAAGCATCTAAGCGGGAAGCCTCCCTCGAGATAAGATATCTTAGAGCGGTCGAAGACCACGACCTTGATAGATCGGATGTGGAAGTGGAGTAATCCATGGAGCTAACCGATACTAATCGCTCTATTCGCGCTTGAAAGTCCCACCATCAACGACAGGGCTGACTTCAAAGCTCAAGCATCAGGTGCATCGGTTTCTAGAACATCCTCGACACGCGCCGGCCTCATAGCTTGGTGGCCATAGCGTCCGTGACCCACCCGATCCCATCTCGAACTCGGCCGTGAAACCGGACAGCGCCGATGGTACTATCGCCTAAG
>NZ_FOZG01000005.1 GCF_900113315.1 Sphingomonas jatrophae
CGATGGGTGAAGCAGCGAACCTTGGTACGCTAGTCAGCGGGATCGCTGGCAAGCTGGCGGATCGCGGCTGATGTACTCCTTCGAACCTTCTATCGAAGGCTTCGAAATGGGTTCGATCGAAGGCTTCGAACATGGCTGATATTCGAATGTCTCTGGCAGACGCAGCGACCGCTCTTGGTATTGCTCCCAACAGTGTCCGCTCTCGGTTCAAGGCTGGAAAGTTGCGGGGAGAGCGCGACAATCAAGGCAAGCTGTGGGTTTGGCTGGATGATGGCATCCGGCCTGCCGAGAGTTCGTTATCGAACCTTTCGAAGGGTTCGATAAAAGGGTTCGAAAAACGTCAGATCGAAGGCTTCGAAGGTCACATTCGAACCCTCACCGAGCAGCTTGCACTAGCCCAAGCCGAGTTGGCATCTCTTCGCCCCCGCGCCTCTGCCGCCGATCGCCTAGAGGGCGAGATAGCGGGGCTGGAAGCCCTCCGGGATGAGGTCCGCGCCGATCGCGACCATTGGCGCAGCATAGCGGAGCAGGCTCTTTCTGATCGCCGGGAGCAGCCGGAGCCGCGCCGGGGCTTCTGGTCCCGCCTATTCGGTCGCCAGGGCGACAGCCCTAGCGACCAGTGAGGATCACATGGACGACGTAGAAACCCCGATCGAGCGGCCCGACGTGATCGTGCCGGACACCGGCCCGCTGATCCATCTGGCGCAAACCGACGCCCTTCACCTGCTCCACCAGATCGGGGGACGCGTGGTGGTGGCCGATATGGTCGCATTCGAGGCCACGCAGGACATGACCAAACCCGGAGCGCAGGAGATACAGGACTGGCTCGATGCGGGACAGAGACCCGACAGCAACGCGCCGGTGCTGGTCGCCTCGACCGAGATCGGGAGACTGTTCGCCAAGGCCCGCACCGTCGATCCCACCACGCGCGCCAAGGATTCCGGCGAACTGGCGATCATGCAGTGGCTGGGAAGCTATGTAGACTACCATAGCGATGCCAGCATCCTCATCGTCTATGAGAACGGGAAGATTCCGCGCTTCGTCCGCGAAACTGGGCTGGATATGGCAACGGACGTACTGACCACGCGCGCTTTCCTTGAACTGGCCGAGCGGCGCGGGATCGTAAGCAGCGCAGAGGACGTGTGGCAGCGCATCGTTGACGTGGCTCCCACCGCCAATCCCCAAGTCGCTACCATGTCGATCCGAAAGCCGAAGCAGGGCCGGGACACCTGACGATCGTTTCGCAAACGATCGAGAATTGGGGAAGCTGGCGTTCCATTGCCAGTTCTGGCTATCCACCATTAGCCGTCCCCGTCCCGCTTACCGCCGAATGGCGAAGCGCTGTAGGAGTTGCCGTCGTTGATTGTTCGCCAAGCTACTGCCGCTGATTTGAGCACACTGGTGCCGCTGTTCGACGCCTACCGTGAATTTTACGGGCAATCGTCCGATCCGAACGGCGCACGATCTTTCCTCCGTGATCGCTTCGAACATCAGCAGTCGATTATCCTTCTTGCTTTTGATGGTAGCGAGGCTGTTGGTTTCACACAGTTATTTCCATCGTTTTCTTCGACAAGACTAGCACGCACATTCATCCTGAACGATCTATTTGTCGTTCCTAGCGCGCGCGGCACCGGAGCCGGTCGAGCTTTGCTGGATGGGGCATGTGAGTATGGCCGGAACGTAGGAGCGGCGCGGCTGTCACTCTCCACCGCTGTAACCAACACGACCGCTCAGTCTCTGTATGAACGGGCCGGATGGACGCGAGACAACGACTTCTACGCTTATGCCATCCCTCTAACCTGACACAGGTTCGCGTTCCCAAAAACGAAGGTCGCATGGGAACGCCGGTGCGAGCATGAACCGGATAGCTGGCCGTAGGGCGGGGCTTTCCCAAATCCTGTTCCCAATTCGATTTTCCCGAAATACCCCGATCGAGACGGGGAAAAGGGAAAATCGCCGGTCACCGGCTCAATCCCCGGTCGCGTTGCAGGACCAGCTCGCGGTCGCGCAGCTGCTGGTCCACTGCGCGGGCCATCTGCGGCTCGCGCTGGATCCGCTCGATATACAGATCTCGGGTCCGCTGGTTCGCCCCGTTGTAGGCGTCCACCGCGCGGCGCAACGCCTCCGGGGTCGCCCGCCAGTCGCTGCTCTGGTCGCTATAGCCGTGGGCGCCCGCCTCGCGCCGCGCCGCGATCGTCCTGAACCGCTCGGCCACCTGCTCCCGATCGCGCGCCTGCTGGCGCTCCTGCACCTGCAACCGGGCACGCTCGGCGGCTAGCTGCTCACGCTGCTGCGCCTCGGCCGCTTCTCGCCGATCACGATCGACCGCGCCGCTCAACGTCGCCGCCAGCCCGTGCAGCCGGTGCGACACCCGCTGCCCCACGTCGCGCAGCCACTCGGTGCCCTGCTCGATATACTGGCGCAGCCCCCGGCGCTCGATGACGCCGGCATTGTGCTGCCCGACCTTGGTCGCCGGCTCGTAGTCGCGCCCCTCGCGCTGCGCCGCCCGCTCGGCCCGGCGCTCCATCGCCACGACGTTCGGCCCCATGTGCACCGTCGCTTCCTGCTCGCGTCCCTGCCGCGGGTAGCTGCGGTGGTCGACCCGCTCGTGCGACTGCGCCCGTTCCAGCGCCGCGTTCTGCATCTCCGCGAACCGCGCCCGCCAGCGCTCGACCTCCCCGCTCGTCTTCTGGTCCAGTTCGCGGGTCTTCTCCCCCAGCCCCTCCGCGCCGATCCGCCGCGTCGTGGTCAGGAGGTGCGCGTGGTGGTTGCGCTGGTCGCCCTGGCGACCAGGTGCGTGGATCGCCACGTCCACCGCCACCCCGTGCCGCTCGCTGATCTCCCGCGCGAGGCCCACAGCGAGGTCGCGCCGCTCGTCGGCCGACAGTTCGGCCGGGAGCGCGATTTCATATTCCCGCGCCACGGTAGAGTTCTTGCGCGTCTCGGCCCGCTCGGCGGCATTCCACAGCGCCGACCGGTCCTGCACCCAGTCGGGTGCATCGGCGGGGGCGACGATCTCACGATGCTCGATGCCCTGCTTGCGGGTGTAGTCGTGGACAACGCCGGTACGCTCGTCCGCGATCTCCACGCCCGCCCGGTAGGCCGCTGCCGCCGTCGCGCTGCGACCGGCGGACCGGCCTACCGTCTTCACCGCAAGATGGAAGCTCGCCATCGCCGCGCACTCCTTGCCATGTAGCAACATGGCGCGGGCGACAGCCCGCCGGGGTTCGGGGCTACGCCCCGACGCACGCAAACGCAAGTTTGCATAAGTGCGCCATTCTCTCCCTATGGTCGTTCTGGTGGCATCGTTCGTGGTTGTGCGATATGGTGCCTCACATTCGTGCTTTCACGCGGAGAAGCTATGGCGCGCCCGACGCTCGAATCCATCGAGAAGGCCCAGCAGCGGGTCGATCAGGCCAAGGCCCGGTTGCAGGCGCTTCAGGCCCGCGCCTCCGCCCTCGATCGCAAGGCCGATGCCCGCCGCAAGATCATCCTCGGCGGCCTGCTCCTCGATGCCGCGATGAAGGACGCGGAATGGGAAAAGCGTCTCGGTGTGTTGATGGACCGCATCAGCCGCGATCAGGACCGCAAGGCGTTCGAGGGCTGGACCTTCCAGGGTGGCCCCGCCGATGGCTGACCCCTTCGATCCGTCCGAGTTCGACGCGGGTCCACCCTCCGGCGATCCTCACGCCGACTACCGCACCCTGCTCGACGCCATGCGCCGCGCCGGGGCCGAGGGGATCGCGGAAGAGGTGGGCGCGCTGGCCCGTCAGATCGAGCAGGATGCCCGCCAGAGGGCCGACTGGGGCCGGACGGTAGGATCGGAGGTCCGCGACCTGCAACGGGCCGCAGCGGCGCTCCAGCGGGCCAGCACGGGCATCTGGCTCGATTGGCTCAAGGAAGGGCTCTGGGCCGCCCTGATCGCGCTGGCGGTCATCTTCGCCGCAGCCCTCGCCTACCGCTGGGCCAAGGAACCCGTCATCGAGCAGCACCTGTACGGCTGTGCCGGTCGCTGGAACGCCAAAACCCACACCTGCAAGGGTGGATGGGTGCCGCTACAGGCCCAACAGACCCCCCTAGGAAGCCCGTACAGCGCGTTTCAGGGGCTGCCCCTTCCAACACCCACTTCTTCCCCGCCAAGCCTCTCCACGCTTGCCACAGGCGCTCCGATCGTGATGGCGCGGACTCACATCTGACGCACGCGGCGACCAGCCGCGTTCCTTGTTCTTCTTATGTTCCCTCTGATCTAATGATCGTCCACCAGCCTCGTCGGTCGGGCGTGGCCGCTCATTAGATCATTAGAAGAGGCAAAATGCGAAAAAGTTTTAATTCAATGCCTTAGAAAGGGGGGGTGGCTCACCAGCTATGAGCCTCGGAGGCTCACCAGCTATGAGCCACCCCGGCTCACCTGTGACTAAAAACCATATGCTATTTGACCAGATTATGATCACGTAATATCAGTATCGGATCACGTATGAGCCGGGTGGGATCATGAGCGAGCCTCCTCCACACACTTCCACGCATGTAACCCTATCTAGGGGTCCCGGCCCCGGTCCCGGAGGGCAGCAATGGGTGCAGGTGCCCCGCAAAAGCATGGAGGCAATGGCCCAGTTGATGGGCGAAAGTTCTTCTGCTGCGAAGATATTGATTCAGATTACCGCTCGCATGGGCGACCATAACGCGTTTGTTGCGAGCAATCAGGCTATCGGTGATCTGACGGGGCTAAGCTTGGCGACTGTAAAGCGGTCTCTAAAACTATTACAGGATCGTAAATGGATTAACGTCTTGAGACTTGGACCTACGGGAACTGTCCGAGTTATCGTTGTTAATGATCAAGTTGCTTGGTTTGGTCCACGAGATGGCCTTAGGCATAGTTTATTTTCTGCTGCCGTCTTTGTGTCCGAAGCCGAGCAAGACGCGCTGGAGATGCGTGGAAATGGCCCCATGCATGAGTTACCCGCAATCTATCGCGGAGAACTACAGCTACCAACTGGCGACGGGTTACCTCCCCCTAGCGAACCCTCTCTCCCCGGCATGGAACCCGATTTACCGGCATCGCGAGAACCTTCTGCCCGGCAACCGATGGGTGAAGCAGCGAACCTTGGTACGCTAGTCAGCGGGATCGCTGGCAAGCTGGCGGATCGCGGCTGATGTACTCCTTCGAACCTTCTATCG
>NZ_FOZG01000004.1:2500-19753 GCF_900113315.1 Sphingomonas jatrophae
TGGTCTTGCGACATCATACGGTATTAGCACCCCTTTCGAGGAGTTATTCCGTACCTTTGGGCAGATTCCCACGCGTTACGCACCCGTGCGCCACTAAGGCCGAAGCCTTCGTTCGACTTGCATGTGTTAGGCATGCCGCCAGCGTTCGTTCTGAGCCAGAATCAAACTCTCAAGTTTATGACCGACATGCACGGGGGAATACCCACGCACGCCAGCATCTCCAGGAGCCGCTCCTGCACAAATACATGGTGTGTATAAGGACATAAGGAACGGCTTGAATTTAACCGACCTTCAGACACCCAGAGGTTGCCCAAGACCGGAGCCGCCGCCCACATGTCCCTTCATCAATCCAACAATGAGAAAGAACCGACGCCCCTCCATCCCCGCTTCTCTCGATGCGAGGAGATCGTCTAGCGATCCGGAAGAGCGCAGCAGAAACTCGGTCGAAACCGCGTCACCGCCGCCGGTGAAAACGTCTCTACGGCCGTCTTCCCGAAGCGTCAACAAGCTTTTTCACTTTTTTGTCACGCACGGCCGCAAAGCGCGGGAAACAGCCGTTTCTGGCCAATCCCGGGGCATGCCGAAGGCCGGGCCGATCACCCTGCCCCCCGCTGAAAGCCGCTGCGTGGCGATTCGTTCCCCGGTCTCGCGGCCCTCAGCCCTTCTGAACGCCTGGCCCGCTCGTCCGTTGTCCGACGATGAACACCGCTTCACCAGTGCCCACTTCTCGGCCATGGCGCCCTCGCCGCGTGCTGCTGACCCGGTCGGCACGTGCGTGGCCGCATGCCCGGATCATGGCAGAGCGCGCCGCTGCTGCCGGGGTCGATGTGATCGAACTCCCCGGCGATCGTGTGTTGCTGGATGCGCCCGACGATCCCCGCCGCGCCTATGCCGATGCGAAGACCACCCTAGCGGTCGTCGTCGCGCCTCCCTCCAAGCGGCGCTTCCAACCGATTGCGCCCAGTGCCGACTGGCGGCTCGACCTTGCGGAAGGGTGCCCGGCGCATTGCAGCTACTGCTATCTCGCCGGCTCGCTCAAAGGGCCGCCGATCACGCGCGTCTACGCCAACCTCGACGAGATCCTCGGCGCCGTTCCGGCCTATCTCGGGCAGGGCTCGGTGACCTCGCGCAGTCGTGCGCGGCAGCATGAGGGTACTACCTTCGAGGCGTCCTGCTACACCGATCCCCTCGCGATCGAACCGCTCACCGGTTCGCTGTCCGCCGCGATCGCCTGGTTCGGCCGGCTGGAAGCAAGTGCTCAGCTGCGTTTCACCACCAAGTTCGCCGATGTCGAGCCGCTGCTCGCTTTGCCGCACCATGGCCGCACCCGGATGCGAGCTTCGGTGAACCCGGCTGCCTTTGCCAGGTTCGAGGGTGGCACGGCACCTGTCGCCGCGCGGTTGCGGGCGCTCCGCCAGATGGCGGAGGCGGGCTATCCGGTCGGACTGACGATCGCACCGATCATCGCCGCAGAAGGGTGGGAGACGGCTTACGGTCAGCTCCTCGATGATGCTGCGATGCTGCTAGCGGGCGTCCCCGATCTCACCATCGAACTCATCACCCATCGCTTCAACAGCGGATCGAAAGCCGTGCTCGACAGCTGGTATCCCGGCTCCTCGCTCGACATGAGCGAACGCGATCGCACGACCAAGCGCACCAAGTTCGGCGCCGAGAAGATGGTCTATGACGCGCCGACGATGCGGCGTCTGCGCAGCTTCTTCGAGGATGGGATCGCCGCGCGCCTGCCTGCCGCGCGCATCCTCTACTGGACATGAGCCTGTTCTTCACCGCCGACACGCATTTCGGCGATCACCGCACGATCAACATCCACAAGCGCCCGTTCGCCAACGCGGCAGCGATGGACGCGGTCCTTGTCGAGCGGTGGAATGCTGCAGTCGGACCGGATGACGAGATATGGCACCTCGGCGATGTCGCGCGCCGGGCTGCCGACGTGCCCGGCCTGCTCGCCCGATTGAACGGTCGCAAGCATCTCGTGCGGGGCAACAACGATCCCGACGGCACTGTCGCGGCGGAAGGCTGGGCCAGCGTGCAGGACTATGCCGAACTCGACATTGGCGACCGCAAGCTGGCGCTGTGCCACTATCCCTTCCGCTCCTGGAACGGCCAGGCACGCGGCGCACTCAACCTGCACGGCCACAGTCATGGCCGGCTGAAACCGCTGCCCCGACAGATCGACGTCGGCGTCGATGGGCACGATTTCGCGCCAGTGTCGATCGAAAGGCTGCTGCCCCCCGCCGGCTAGTGATCGGCCGTTACCGCCTCAGCTCCCGCCCGCACCCGCCAGCCGGTCGAGCAGCGTGTCTCCATCGCTGCTCGGCGCGGTAGACCAGCCGAGCCGCGGAATGGTGGCGGTCCGTCGCCCGCGGAAGTCGGTCGAGAACGCAACCAGTTCACGGCTCTCCATATAGCCGAGCATCCGCCGCACCCGCCCGGTCGAGTGCGTGCCGTAGACCAGCGCCACCGCATCGTCCGTCGGGCAAGGCGCACCAAGATGCGCCGCCCGCGCGATCAGCATGAACACGCCGAGCATGTCCTCGGGCACGTCCGCGCTCGCCCGCAGGGCTTCCGCCATCGCGGGTTCGGCCAAATCGGCCGAGAACAGGCCGGCGCGCGCCAGCGCGAGGGCGCGGGAGAAGCCGGCTAGATCGTGCGGCGGCCGCAATGCGCCCTGCATCCGGCAGCGCAGCGTGAAATCCTGATATAGCGCGCTCGCCGGACGGTATCGGGCATCCTCATCCGCGACGATGTCCGCCATCACCGCATCGGCGAGTGCGGCAGCGTCCATCGTCTCCAGCAGGTCGGGCTGCTCGGGCGGGGGCGGCTCGATCGCAGCGGTGGGCAGCCGGCTGAGCAGTTCTTCGACCGGTTCCGCCCGCCGGGGCGCCTGAGCGACCGGAGACGCCACGGGCATTCGCGTCAGCAGCGATTGTCGATCTTCCTCGGTAAAGGTCGGCAGAGGCGACAGCGACGGCGTCGCTCCGCGCGTGCCCGTCTCCACCGTACCGATGCGCATCAGCTTGGGCCGTCTCGCCAGCGCGGGTCCGAGCGCGAGGAACTGCCCGCGCTCCAGATCGCGGATCTGCTCCGCCTGCCGCCGCTCCATGCCCAGCAGGTCGGCGGCGCGCAGCATGTCGATGTCGAGGAAGGTCCGCCCCATCAGGAAGTTCGAGGCTTCGGCCGCCACGTTCTTGGCCAGCTTCGCCAGCCGCTGCGTGGCGATCACGCCGGCCAAGCCGCGCTTGCGCCCACGGCACATCAGGTTGGTCATCGCGCCGAGACTGACCCGGCGCGCCTCGTCGTTCACCTCGCCCGCGGCAGCCGGCGCAAACAGCTGCGCCTCGTCCACCACCACCAGCAAGGGATACCACAGCTCGCGCGGCGCATCGAACAAGCCGTTGAGGAAGGTGCCCGCGCACCGCAGCTGCGCATCGACCTCCAGCCCCTCAAGGTTGAGCACCACGGAAGCGCGCTGCTGCCGCACCCGGGCGGCGACGCCCGCAATCTCGGTCTCGCCATAATCGGCCGCGTCGATGGCGATATGGCCGAAGCGCTCCGCCAGCGTGACGAAGTCGCCCTCCGGATCGATCACCACCTGCTGCACCAAGCCGGCGCATTGCTCCAGCAGCCGCCGCAACAGGTGCGACTTGCCGGATCCCGAATTGCCCTGGACCAGCAGGCGGCTCGCCAGCAATTCCTCGAGGTCGATTGCGGCGCTGGCTCCCTCGTTGGAGGCGCCGAGAACGATATCCGTCATTGCCGCGCTTGCATTCCACCATCGCTTGGCCGGCCGGCACGGGCGGACTCAGCCAAGCCGCGCCGGTCCGATCTGCTCACTAGCACGATGCCACCGCATCCACATCGGCCGCGCCGTACCCGAGTCCCGCGGCCGTCCGGCTGACTACACGGGCACGCCGCCCGAAGAAAGGGTCGGAGCCTTGCCCCACGGACGCCGAAGTCTGCCGGCCTCTCGGACCCGAAACGCCGGTCGTGGGGAGTGCGAAGCGTGCTATCCGGCGCCATGGCCCACCCTCACATCACCGAACTCCGCTTCCCGGACGAGGAGCTTGCCCGCCTCGACTGGCCCCGCGAAACGCTCCGCTTCACGCGCGGCATGGTGTGGTCTGGGCGATCGGCGATCGCGGCCCAAACCTGAAGCTGCCGCTCGCCGTCGATCGCTACGGCCTCGACCATCTCGCTTCGCAGCGCGCTCCGCCCGGTGCGAAGCTGATGCCCTGCCCCACCTTCGGACCGGCTATCGTCAAGCTCCAGGTCGATGGTGATCGCATCAGCGCGACCAGGGTCCTGCCGCTTCTAGACACGACTGGCGCGCCCCTCTCCGGCCTGCCGCCTGCCGGGACGGATGCGCGCGACGCCGAGCCCGCACTCGATCTCGACGGCAACATCCTTCCGCCCGACCCCGGTGGCGCAGATACGGAGGGTGTCGCCCGTGCAGCCGATGGCAGCTTCTGGGTGGGCGACGAATATGGGCCTTCGCTGCTGCACGTCGCCCCTGACGGCCGCGTGCATGCCCGCTGGGTGCCGGCGGGCACGGAAGCGCTATTTGCCGGCGCAGCCTACCCGGTGCTGGGCAGACTCCTCGCACTGGCAGCGCGGCGGCGGCTGAACCGCGGGTTCGAGAGCCTGGCGCTGTCGGACTTTGGCACCCGCCTGCATCTCGCCTTCCAGAGCCCCCTCGCCCACCCGGACGAACGCACCGGCCGGCATGCACGACATGTGCGGCTATGGGCCCTCGATACGGGCACCGGCGCACTGAAGGCGGAGCACCTCTACCCGCTCGATGCGCCCGCCAGCTTCCGGCGCGACAGGGATGCAGGCCCGGTGGAGCGTGCCGACGTGAAGCTGTGCGACATGGCCTGGCTCGGCGATGGCCGGCTGCTGGTGCTGGAGCGCATCTCGGCCACGGCCAAACTCTACCTTGTGACGCTCGATCCGCAGCAGGCCGCAGACCCTGCGCTGAGCAATCCGGCAACACGCCCTTCGGTCGAGGAGATGAGCGCGGCCGACACGCTGTCGGCGACGATCCTCGACAAGCAGCTACTGCTCTCCACCGACGATCATCCGGAGATCGGCCCCGATCTCGAAGGCATCGCGCTGCTCGGCCCGGCGACGCTCCTGCTGGTCAACGACAATGATTTTGGCATCGAAGGCCTCCCCACGCGCTTTTGGCGGATCGACCTGCCGGAGTCTCTCATCCGCCGCTGACCGCCCTAGATCAGTCCACCCAATCCCGCCGCAAGCGTGTGCTGCCCGCCCACATCAGCGCTGCGGCCAGGAGGTAGAAGCCGAGCGAGAAGAGGATCGTGATGCGGAGCGACTCCTCACCGAATCGGGGCGCCAGCCGGTCCGAGACATAGCCGATGAACGGCGCGCCGAGGCCCACACCAATTAGATTGTTGATCAGCAGGAAGCAGGCGGAAGCCGTCGCCCGCGCCGGTGCCGCGACGAGGTGCTGCACCGCGGTCAGGATCGGCGCCAGCCAGATATAGGCAAGCGCCTGCGGCAGGATGAACAGCACGAAGGCCAGCCTTGCGTCGCCCGATTGGATGCCCGCGACGAACATCGGGACGCCGATCAGGAAGGCGATTGCCGGAACGCGCGCGAAGGCCGCACTGTCCCGCGCGCCCAGCCGATCGCCCAGCACCCCGCCCGCCAGCACGCCGACCACCCCGCCGGTCAGCAGCAAACCGCCGAAAAATTGCGACGTCTCGATTAGGTCCAGCCCGAAGGATCGACGCAGCAGCGAGGGCAGCCAGAAAGCAAGGCCATAACCCATCATCGAGCAGCTGCCCGCACCCAGCGACAGCAGCCAGAAGCTCGACTTGCCCCCCAGTTGCCGCAGCACCGCGCCGAAGCGTGGCGCATCGCCGCCGACAAGCCGCACCCGCACGGGCTCGCGCACGCCTAGCCGGAACAACGGCGCAAATACCAGCCCCGCCACGCCGACGGCAATGAACGCCGTCCGCCAGTCCACCGCCGCGGCGACATAGCCGCCGAACAGCACGCCGAGCGCCGAGCCGAGCGGAATGCCGAGCGAGTAGATCGCCAGCGCCCGCGCCCGCTGCCGCGGCGGGAAGGCGTCCGAGATCATCGCATAGGATGGCGCGACCCCGCCCGCCTCACCGATCCCCACGCCCAGGCGGCACCAGAAGAGCTGCCAGAAGCTGCCCGCCAGCCCGCACAATGCGGTGAAGCCGCTCCACACCGCCAGCGCACCCGTAATCACCCACGCCCGGCTGGTGCGATCCGCCAGCCAGGCAAAGGGCACCGCCAAGGTCGAGTAGAGCAAGGCGAAGGCGATCCCGCCCAGCACCCCCAGTTGCGTGTCGGACAGGTTGAGCGATGCCTTGATCGGCAGCGCGAGAATGCCGAGGATCTGCCGGTCGACGAAGTTGAACGTATAGGCGACGAGCAGCAGGATCAGCAGGCGCCAGCGCCCGGGCGCACCCTCGTCTGCTGCCGCTGCTGCTGCCGCCACGATCAGAACTTTACGCCGACAGTGACGAACACCTGCCGCGGATTGCCGTAATAGGCGGTCAGCACGCCCTCCTGCCCCAGCGTGGGCACGAGGCGCCCAGCCGCGTTGCGCAGATACTCGCCCGTGTCCGGGTTCTGGCCGAGGAAGTTGTAGCCGGACACGATATACTTCTTGTTGGTCAGGTTGCGGCCGTGCAGCCCGATGCTGAAGCGATCACCCTTTGCCGTCCAGACGATGTTACCGTCGAGCAAAGCATAGCCCTTCTGGTCGAGACCGGGCGTGCGAAGCTCGAACTGCTGCGTGCGGCTGCGATAGGCCAGCGTGCCGCTCGCGTCGATCGAGCCGCTGCCGACCGGCACCGAGTAGGCGAGCGTGCCGCTTGCCGTCCATTTAGGCGTGTTCTGGAAGGCGCGGCGATCCGCCACGTTGATGCCACGCGCATCGATGAAGCGCTTATATTCGGCATCGATATAGCCCATCGTCCACGACAGGTTCACGCGATCCCCGGCTCCCGCGAGGTCGCGGGCGGCCAGCAGGCTGCCCTCGAATTCGAGGCCCTGGATGCGCGCCTTGCCCGCGTTGGTCGTCACCCCGATGAAGGTCTGTTGGCCGTTGACGAGGGTGCCGACCGAACCCGGCACCTGAACGTCCTTATAGTCTGCGCGGAACGCAGCCAGCGCGATGTTCAGGCGGCGGTCAAACAAAGCGGCCTTGTAGCCGACCTCATAGCTGTCGACCGTCTCGGGATCGAAAGACAGGAAGTCGAACACCTCCTGCGGGGTGCAGACGGCACCCGCAGGCGTGCGGCAGGCGGTCGACTGGCCACGCGGGTCGAAGCCACCGCCCTTGAAGCCCTTGGCATAGCTTGCATAGACGTTGTGATCGGGCGTCGGCTTGAAGCTGACCGAAGCGCGCGGCGTGAACTCCTTAAAGGTCGCCTGGCCGCGGAAGTTCGATGTGGTCGCCGCCAGCACACCGGTGCCGCCGAAGATGGGCGATCCGCCCCCCAGGTAGGTGCGCCGCAGGATCGTGGAATCCCGATCGTCCCACGTGTAGCGGCCGCCGGCGGAGACCGACAACTGCTCGCTCAGATCATAGGTGAAGTCGCCGAAGATGGCGCCGGTGTTGGTCTTAACATTGCCGAAGGTCTGCGCCGTCACGCCGGCGGGCAGCCGCACGTCGAACACCGTGCGCGCCGACGCATCGAGGTAATAGGCGCCAAGCAGGCCCGAGAGCCCGCCCATGTCGACCAGCGCCTGCACCTCCTGGCTGAACTGCTTGTTGTTGTAGAAGGCCGGCACATCGACATCGACCGCCGCCAGCGAGTCGAAGTCGATCGGCGATGCGCTGTCATCCTTGCGATAGGCGGTGATGCTGCGGAAGGTCAGCCAGTCGGTCGGCTTCACCTCCGCAAAGGCGGAAACGCCCCAGGCTTCCACTTCCTGCTTGGGATCGAGCAGGCCAGCGCGCGTGTCGTAGACGTCGTCGAGCGGCGGGATGCCGGTAGCAAGGCCCGGGATCAGGCGGTGCCCGCCGCGGGGCGCGCTCTTGTCCTTGGTGTAATCGCCGGTGATGCGGAGGAAGGCCTCCTTGCTCGGCTCGATCTGAAGCGTGGCCCGCCCAGCCCAGATGTCCTTGTTGTAGTTCTCGTCGCCGGTCGTCAGGTTCTTGCCGAACCCGCCGCGCGACAGCCGGGCCACTGCGCCGCCCAGCTTGATGGTCCCGTTGCCGATCGGCGCGCTGGCGCTCACCACGCCGTCTGCCTGATCGTAGCTTCCATAGGTTGCGCGCGCGCTGATCGTCGGATCGTCGCCCAGCCGCCGGGTCACATATTTCACCGCCCCGCCGATCGTGTTGCGACCATAAAGCGTTCCTTGCGGGCCCCGCAGCACCTCGATCCGCTCGACATCGTAGATGTCGAGCACCGCCGCCTGCGGACGATTGAGGTAGACATCGTCGAGATAGAGGCCGACGCCCGCCTCAAAACCGGCGACGGGATCCTGCTGGCCGACGCCGCGGACGAAAGCGGTGAGCGTCGAGTTGGTGCCGCGCGACACTTCCAGGGTAACGTTGGGCACGACGTTCGACAGATCGGTGATGTCGATGGCGCCACCTCGCGTCAGCGCCTCGCCGGTAAAGGCGGTAATCGCAATCGGCACGTCGCGCAGCGTTTCCTCCCGCCGCCTGGCAGTCACGACGATGTCGCCGCCTTCCGGGATCATCTCCGCTGCGCCTGGCGCGGTGTCCGCGGTTGACGGCTGCGTGTCCTGTGCGAGAGCGGGTGCCGCGAACGCTGCGGTGCTGGCCGCCAGTGCGGCAAGGATGCGGGACAAGCGCGCCATCGAAACCTCTCCTGTTGCGAGCGCCGGCTCCATCGGCTTGCGCTTCGATAAGGCGTCGAATACTGAAACCTGAACCGGTCTTCAACTAGAAAAGCCGGGAGGAGGAGAGAGAATGACCGACCCGGCCGAACCCGATGCCAAGACACCCAAGACGGCGCGGGGTCAGCGCACACTGCGCGCTCTGCTCGACGCCGCAACGGAGGAATTCGCGCAGAAGGGTTTCCACGACGCGGCGATCAGCGAAATAACGAAGCGTGCGGGTGTCGCGATCGGCAGCTTCTACACCTACTTCGACAGCAAGGAGGCGATCTTCACCGCCTTGGTCCGCGACCTGTCCGAGCGGGTGCGCGGCGACGTTGCCCCTGCCCTTCGCGCCGCGCCCGATCCGATCGCCAGGGAGCGCGCCGGCCAGCGCGCCTATCTCGAGTTTGTCGGCGCACATCGCGAAATATACCGCATCGTCGATCAGGCGGAGTTCGTCGCACCCGAAAGCTACCGCGCGCATTACGAGACCACCGCCGGGCGCATCGCCACGCGATTGGAGGAGGCGCGCCAAAGCGGTGACATCAGCGACGGCGATGCCGAAATTCGCGCCTGGGCCATCATGGGCATGAACGTGTTTCTCGGCCTGCGCTTCGGCGTCTGGTCGGACGATGCCGATTTCGACAAGGTGGCGGCGGTCGGCGGCGACCTAATCGCCTTCGGCCTCTCACCCGATCGGGCCTGACCCATTAGCTGATGAGGATGCTGCCACTCGGCTTCATAACTCGTGATCAGGCGACCGAGGCTGCCTTCCTCACGCACTTCGCTCGGACGGCCTGATCCCTGTCCGGAAATGCCGCTCCGGCGTGCCTGACTCTCCTGCAGGCCGGCGCTACCCTTTGTTAAGTGCTTGTTTGTTAACGTCTTGGCTGCGCTTCCAGCAACAGCAAAATGGCCGGGGACGGGAGATGGGACGATTGGGGCCGCCGGTATCGGCACTGGGGACGGGCGATCCGTCCACCGCCGATCCGCTCGACCCTCTCGCCGCTCGCGACCTTGCGGAGCGGCTGCGCACTGAACTCGCAGGCTGGCAGGGCACGCCCGATCTCGATCTCGGCGCGGTCCTTGGCCAGGCGAATGTCGGCCTGCTCCATCGCGATCTGCGCGGGCGCGTGATCTCGGTCAACGATCGCTTCTGCGACCTGGTCGGCCGCACGGCAGAGCAACTGTTCGGCCTGCACATGTCGGCGTTCATCCACCCGGACGACCTCGACCGCAGCCAGACCCGCTTTCAGGGGCATCTCGCCCGCGCTGAGCCCTTCTGCACCGAAGCACGCTATGTGCGCCCAGACGGGACCTTCCGGTTGTGCGAGATCCACATCGCGTTCGTCGGCGCACCGGGCAAGGTCGACTCGCTCGTCGCCGTCGCGCTGGACATCACGGCTCAGCGCATGGCCGAGCAAAAGCTGCGGGAGAGCGAGGAGCATTACCGGAACACGGTGGAGCTCGCCGCACAGATCAACTGGACCGCCGACCCGACCGGACGCATCATCGAAGTTGGCCCGCGCTGGCAGCAGGTAACCGGGCTGACCCTGGCGGAAACGCTTGGCAACGGCTGGGTGCACGCCCTGAAGGAGCGGGACGTCCGGCCCACGCTCACCGCCTGGAAGGTGGCGCTCAAGACCGGAACGCCGATCGATATCGAATATCGCGTACGCATGACCTCGGGCGGCTATCGCTGGTTCCGCTCCCGCGCCGCCCCCCGCTTCGACGATCATGGCCAGATCCTGCGCTGGTACGGCACGCTCGAGGATATCGACGATCGCAAGCAGGCAGAACATGCGCTGCGGGAAAGCGAGGAACGGTTCCGGCTGGCGGCGCATGCTGCTGGGCTCGGCATCTGGGACCTTGACGCCACGCGCGACCATCGCGAGTGGTCTGACGAGTTCAAGGACATGCTGGGCCTGCCGCGCGACACGGCGGCCACCGTTGAGACGGCGCTGAGCCTCGTTGTGCCTGAGGACCGCCACAAGCTTCAGGCGCTGGTCGAAGCGGTGAAGGCGGGAGACAGCGCACAACGTTTCGAAGTGCTGCTCCGGATCCGTCGCGCGGATACGGGCGCCGAGCGCTGGATGCAGACCAGCGGCTGGCGGATCGAGGCACCCGGCAAGCGGCTCGAACGCGTGCTGGTCACCGTCCGCGACGTGACCGAGGAGCGCACCGCCGAACATCGCATTCGCTGGGCGGCCAATCACGACAGCCTGACCGAGCTGCCGAACCGCGGCTACTTCACCGAACAGCTCGAAGCCGCCATCGCGCGTGCCGCCGCGCAGGATGCTCGGCTGACGCTGGTGCTGCTCGATGTCGATCACCTGAAGGAAACCAACGACACGATCGGCCACGATGCCGGCGACAGGCTGTTGCAGGCTTTTGCGCAGCGGCTGAGCGAGGGACTGGACGGCGCCTGCGTCGGTCGGCTCGGCGGTGACGAGTTTGCCGCCTTTCTTGAGGTCCGATACGAGGCGGAGGCGGTCGAGCGCGTGAGCGAGGCGCTGCACAGCAGCCGCCGCAGCGTTCTCTACGAAGGCATAAGGCTGGACTGTCATGCGACGGCGGGCGCGGCCACCTTCCCGCTAGACGGCAAGACCGCGGCGGAGCTGCTGAAGGCGGCGGACATCGCGCTCTATCACGGCAAATCGCGCGATCGCGGCCGGCTGTCCTGCTTCAGGTCCGAGATGCGCAACGACATGCAGCGCCGCTCGTCCATGCTTGCCGTCGCGCGTGCCGTGCTCCGCGACGATGCCCTCCTGCCCTTCTATCAGCCGAAAGTAGCGCTGGCCGATGAGCGGATCGTGGGGTTCGAAGCCCTGCTCCGCTGGCGCGATGCCACGCACGGGATCCAGGGTCCGGCGGCACTCTCGGCCGCGTTCGACGATCTGGAGCTTGCCTCGCTGATCGCGGAGAGGATGCTGGATCGGATCTGCGGTGACCTGCGCGACTGGCTGGACAAGGGGCTGGATGTCGGACGCGTCGCCGTCAACCTGTCTCCCGCCGAGTTTCGCCGTGCCGATCTGTTCGACCGGTTCATGGATCGCCTCCGGTCCGCCGGCATCCCGCCCTCCATGCTTGAGCTTGAAGTCACCGAAACGGTGTTTCTCGGCCGCAGCGCCGAAGCGGTAGCAGGCCAGCTATGCGCCTTTCACCGCGAAGGCGTCCGCATTGCACTCGACGATTTCGGCACGGGTTACGCGTCGCTGACCCATCTCCAAGCCTTTCCGGTGGACGTTATCAAGATCGATCGCAGCTTCGTGGCGGATCTGTCGGAGAGTTCCGGCAATGGCGCGATCGTCGATGCGGTCATCGGATTGGCCAGCCGCCTCGGCATGGAGGTGGTCGCCGAGGGTATCGAGACACGGGATCAGGCCGCCTATCTCGCGGCGCACGGCTGCGTTTACGGCCAGGGTTATCTGTTCGGGAAAGCCGTGAGCAGCAGCGACGTCGAGAATATGCTACGCACCCGGCGCAGCCGACAAGGCTGACCCGCCAGCCGGTCTGCCCCACCGACGCGGAGTAAGCGCGCAAGTTGCAGGTTTCTCCGCCGGCCGCGGCAAAGCGGGCCGAATGGTTGCCAATCATTAGCACATTTTCTCTAGCGTAGGTGGCGGGCAGATCGGCGGTGGGGTCCCGCAAGCGTGGTATCGAAGTTCAGCAAGTTTTGGCTTGCATTGCTGTTGCTCTGTCTCGGCTTCGCGCCTCAGGCTGCCTCGGCAACCGGCATCGATCTGCGCCAGCTTGCCTGCACGGCTGTGCTTGCGGACACGGCACCTGATCACGCGGTGATGTCTGCCCGCTACCGCTGCGGCGACGAGGCGGCAACCGCCACCCCCGACTGGCTCTGGCTACGACTCGACGCCACGCGCCTGCGCCATCTTCCGGCCAATTGGACGTTGCTGGTGGATCAGACCCGGTTCGACCGGATCGCGATCATCGTCGCAACCCGCAGCGGCACCGTCCGCCATGCCCATCTGCCATCCGACCTCGACCGGCACTGGACGCCCGGCGGCCTGCTGAACTTCTCGATCCAGTCCCCTGGCCGCGACATACAAGGCCTCTATCTCGGCTTCCGCAACATCGACGACCTTACGCTGATGCGGAAGATCGTCGCCGCACCTAGTTCCGCCGCGGCCGCCAACGATGCCAAATGGCTGCTGTTGATGGGGCTGTTCACGGGAATCCTGCTGTCGGCTCTGCTCTACAATCTGGTCATCCACACCGGACAGCGGCCAGCCTTTCAGCGCTGGTATCTGCTGTGGGTCAGCGTCGCGCTCGCCTACGGTCTGGTCTGGACGAACATGGCCGCGTTTGTCGTGCCGGGTCTCGTCGGGCCCTCGGCGGTGCGGCTCGATTTCGTGCTCGTCGGCCTGATGGTCGCGGCGGGCAACATGTTCTTCTTCGCCGTGATCGAGCAGGGCGTCCTGCCCCGCCGGCTCGTCCTCGCGGGTCGATCGCTGGCGGCGGCAGGCGCCGTGCTCGGCTTCATGGCAGCGGCCGATCGCTGGCTGCCGGCGGTTCTGACCGATCGATTGCTCAACTACGTTATCGCCGGCACCGCTCTCGTCGTTGCGGCATCCTGCTGGATCGCCGTCCGGCGCGGCAGTCGCGTCGTATGGTTCTACATGGTCGGCTGGGGCCCCGTCATCTGCGTCTTCCTGGCCCGGCTGGCGCGCAATCTCGGCTTCGTGCCGCAGAACGACCTCGTCGATATGGGGACGTTCGCAACGCTCGCCTTCGAGGCGCTGGTCCTGTCGCTCGCCATTGCCGATCGCTTCCGCCTCATCCGGCAGGAACTCGACGTGGCCCGCCAGCGCCGCGAGATCGACATCGCCGAGGCCAAGACCCTGCGCCTTGCCGCGCATACCGATTTCCTCACCGGCCTCGCCAATCGTGCCGGCTTCCAGGACAGCGCGCACGCCCTCATCTCGAGCCGCACGCCGTTCAGCCTGTTCCTGATCGATGTCGACTTCCTCAAGGATGCGAACGATCAGCTCGGCCATGACGGGGGTGACGCCCTGCTCCGCGCTGTCGGTCTGGCGCTTTCGGGCGCAGCGGAGCAGCTGCCCGGAGCGCGCGTCGCGCGGATCGGCGGGGACGAGTTTGCGATCCTGTGCCCGGGTCATCAGGCCTCGGAGGAGGCGTTGGCCGAAGGGCTCGCCGCGCTTCAGGGCGAGACGTGGCGCCATGCCGACCAGAACCGCACGATCTCGCTGAGCATCGGATCGGCCCGCTATCCGGACGATGCCGACGCCCTCGATCTCATGGTCCAGAATGCGGACCTTGCCCTCTACACCGCCAAGCGCCTCGGCCGTGCACGCCACTGCCGCTACGATCCGCTGCAGCGAGCGTTGCGTGACCTGCAGGTCGAGTTCACCGGGGACGCCGATGCCGCGCTCGAGCGCGGGGAGTTCCAGCTGTACCTGCAGCCCATCGTCTCGCTCGCGACCGAAAGCCTCTGCGGCTACGAGGCGCTGTTGCGCTGGAATCATCCCCGTCACGGGCTGATGACGCCGGATCGCTTTGCCGATGTGCTGGTCGCCGAACGCATCGGACTGCGCATCCAGGAACACGTGCTCGAACTGGCACTTCTGCAGCTGCGCGAGCATGGCGACCGGATCGGCGTACTCAGCGTTAATTTCACGTCGGCCCAGCTGGCCGGGCCGCGCGCCGCCAAGCGCGTGCTCGATCGGCTGGCGCATCATGGGCTGCCCGCCTCATCGCTGTGCGTCGAGATCACCGAAGGCGTGATGCTCGATCGGGCGTCGGACAGCATCCTCGCCAATCTGCGGATGCTGCACGATGCCGGCGTGTGCATCGCCCTCGACGATTTCGGGACCGGCTATGCCTCGCTCGTGCATCTCCGCCAGCTGCCCGTCGATCGCATCAAGATCGATCGGTCCTTTGTCGCCGGCATCGATCAGGCCAATGGGGGAACGATGGCCATCGTCCGCGCGATCGTCGGCCTTG
This sequence comes from Sphingomonas jatrophae, assembly GCF_900113315.1. Lineage (GTDB taxonomy): Bacteria > Pseudomonadota > Alphaproteobacteria > Sphingomonadales > Sphingomonadaceae > Sphingomonas_P > Sphingomonas_P jatrophae. The sequence continues at coordinate 17,363 of NZ_FOZG01000004.1, forward strand.
GCCGCGGATTGGGCAAAGTCGTCGTCGCCGAGGGCATCGAGACGGAGGCGCAAGGCCTGCGGCTGCGCCAACTCGGCTGCCAGCTCGGCCAGGGCTATCTCTACGGCCGCCCGTCGCCGAGGTTGCTGCAGAGCGACGCACCGAGTGCCGCCGAGGTCCGGCCGCGCAACACCGCAGGCCAGGTTAGATCCTTCGTTGTCGCGCACTAGCCGGAAGTGCGATCTGGTTCGGGTAGATCTCGTATCGCAGCAGGTCCAGCCTGTGCGCACGTGATCAGGACCTCAGACGATTACAGCTTGGCTTGCCAACTCGCCTAAGCGAGGAAGGGTCATGAGCAACACGCCCCCTCCCCCGCCCAGCGGCACCAGCATCTCTGTCTCCCGGGGGTTTGCGGGTTGGCTTGACTCGCAGCGTGTCAGCCTCGCCTTCACCTCGTACCAGACCGGGCAATTGTTCCTCGTCGGCCTGCTGCCGACCGGCAGCGTCTCCTTCAACCAGCAGAATTTCACCCGCGCCATGGGGATCTGCCGCGACGGGGATCGCCTCTGGCTCGGATCGCTCTTCCAGCTATGGCGCCTAGAAAACATGCTGCGTTCGGGCGAGCAGGCGAATGGATCGTTCGACGCGGTGTTCGTACCGCGCGAGGGCCGCACCACCGGCGACATCGACATTCATGAGATCGGCGTTCTTGCCGATGGCCAGCCGATCTTCGTCAACACAAAGCATAGCTGCCTCGCCACGCTCGATCCGGTGCACAGCTTCCGCCCTTATTGGCGCCCACCATTCATTTCTAAGCTCGCTGCCGAGGATCGCTGCCATCTGAACGGCCTGGCGATGGAGGATGGCCGCCCCGCTTACGTCACCGCGGTCAGTCAGTCGGACGTGCTGAACGGCTGGCGCGCCCGGCGCGACAAGGGTGGCGTGATCGTCGACGTGGCGAGTGGGGAGATCGTGACGGATCAGCTGTCCATGCCCCACAGCCCCCGCATCGCAAATGGCAAGCTCTACGCGCTGGACAGCGGGCGCGGCCAACTCATCAGCGTCAACCGCGAGAGCGGCGCAAAGGAGGACATCGCCTTCTGCCCCGGCTTCCTGCGCGGTCTGTCCATCCACAACGGCTTCGCGATCGTCACCGCATCCAAGCCGCGCGACGGCAGCTTCAAGGAGCTGGCGCTGGAGCAAGAGATCGCGCGTCGAGACGGTGAGCCTTGGTGCGGCGTCTTCGTGATCGACCTGCGGACTGGCGACCTTGCTGAGTGGATCCGCCTCGAGGGCGATATCGCCGAACTGTTCGACGTTGCTGTGTTACCAAATGTTGCCTGCCCGATGTCGCTGGGTGTCGAGACGGTGGAGATCCAGCAGACGATCTCCATCGGAAAAGGCGACATATGTTGAAGTTGCGGATTTGTTTCATCGTCTCGAAAAAAGAAAGTTGTTTACCCCGCAATTTGTGTGACTAACCAACCACCCGCGACTTTCGGCCACAGGGGGCCGGGGCGTGGGAGGGTGTCTCATGAATACGTTCGCCGAAGCTCGTCATGGCGGGTCCCTTCAGCTTGAGCGACACTCCCCGGCGCACAGCAAGGCTCGGCTCGCAGGCGGCACGGCGTTCGCCAGCCTGGTCGGCAGCCTACTGCTGCTGACGCCTGGAACGGCGCTTGCAGCGGACGAATGCGGCGCTGCCACGAACGGCACGGTGACCTGCACTGCGGCGGGCAACCCCTACGCTGCCGGCATCACATACGCACAGCCGGACAGCCTCACAGTCAATACCGCCCCGGATGTGGTGGTGAGCGGACCGGTGAGCATCTCGGGCGCTGGCAGCAACCAGTTCAACAATGCCGGCACGGTCAGCACCGCCAGCAACTACACCAACGCTGTCAATGTGACGGGTGACGGCGGCGCCACGGTCTCCAGCACCGGCGCGCTTTCCACTAGCGGCAATTTCGGCAACGTCGTTCGTGCGGCTTCTGACAACGATGTCAACGTCAGCACCGGAACCGTAACCAACACCGGCGCCGGCGGCCGCGGCATCGGCGCCTATTCACGCAATGGTGTCGCGCAGGTGACGACGACGGGCCTGACCTCGACGCAGGGTTTCGGCGCGGTCGGCATCATCACCAGCGGTCGTGATACGACGATCAACACGGCGGGTGTCAGCACCGTTGGCGGTTCGTCCGGTGGTGTGAACGCGAGTGCAGCCAACAACGCGACCGTCACCGTCTCCGGCCCGATCACCACGCAGGGTGCCGGCAGCATCGGCGTGACCGCGTTCGGCACCAACGTGACGACGGTCAACAACGGCTCGATCGCGACCGCGGGCGACAATGCGTTCGGCCTCAACCTGTCGGGTGCGACGGTGACGGCCTCGGGCCCTGGCTCGATCTCGAC
>NZ_FOZG01000003.1 GCF_900113315.1 Sphingomonas jatrophae
CCGCATCGACACGACCGCGATGACCGCCGACGAAGCGGCCGACGCGATCATCGCAAGGCTGATCCCGTGAGCGCGGCCGGCATCGACCTCGGCGACGATGTCGCGCTGGCGCGGCACATTGCAGACACCGCCGGAGAGCTGCTGCTGACGCTGCAGCGCTCCGGCCTGTTCGAGGGCAAGGCGCTGGGCCGCGCGGGCGATCGCACCGCCAATGCCTTCATAATCGAGGCGCTGCGGCAGAATCGGCCCGACGACGCTATCCTTTCCGAAGAGGAAAAGGATAGCGACGCGCGTCTGTCCGCCAGCCGCGTGTGGATCGTCGATCCGCTCGACGGTACGCGCGAATATGGCGAGGCGCGGGCCGACTGGGCGGTGCATATCGCGCTGGCGGTGGACGGGGTCGCGACGATCGGCGCGGTGGCGCTGCCGGGCGTGCCGGTGACGCTCTGTTCCGGGCGGCCGCAGCCGGTGCCGCCCGCGCCTGAGAAGCTGCGCATGCTGGTCAGCCGCACGCGCCCCGCCAAGGAAGCGGTGGCGGTGGCCGAGGCGCTGGGGGCCGAGCTGGTGCCGATGGGATCGGCCGGTGCCAAGGCGATGGCGGTGCTGCGGGGCGAGGCGGACATCTACCTCCACACGGGCGGGCAATATGAGTGGGACAATTGCGCCCCCGCCGCCGTTGCGCTCGCCGCCGGGCTGCATGCCAGCCGGGTGGACGGCACGCCGCTCGTTTACAACCAGGCGGACACCTACCTGCCCGACCTGCTGATCTGCCGGCGCGACATGGCGGACAAGGTGCTCGCGCTAATCGCAGGACAGTCGAACAAAGCCGGTTGAACAGCGACGGGTGCTGCTCAGCCGGTGGTCTGGCCGCCGTCTATAGTGAGCACCGTACCCGTCGCGTAGCGCGCATCGTCGGACGCCAAATAAGCGATTGCAACGGCGATCTCCTCGGGCGTGCAGGCCTCGACACCGGCAAGCTTCGGCATATTGCGCGCGGACGCTTCTGCCAGCACGGCCATATCGAAATCTGCGGCGCTCATCGTCTTCTCGTGCATCGGAGTCGCGACCCCGCCGGGGCAAACTACGTTCGCGCGCACACCGTGCCGACCCATCTCCAAGGCTGTGCTCTTTGTAAGCGCGATCACCCCCGCTTTTGCAACGCCGTAGGCTACCGTTCCATAGACCGGATGGTGACCGCCGGCGGACGAAACGTTGACGATGCAGCCGCGGCTCTCGACCAAAATCGGTATGGCGGCTTGCGTGAGATAGAAGACCGCACTCAAGTCGATGTCGAGCGTGCGTTGCCAACTCGCAACGCTGGTGTCCTCGACCCGTCCCCAAGTCATGATCCCTGCAATGTTTAGCAGGACATCGATTCCGCCGAGGATCGTGCTGCACCGCTCGACAAGCGTCTTGCCCGCGGCTGGATCGCTTGCATCATAGAAGACGTGATGGCCGCCCAGCATTGCTGCGACTTTACTGGCTCCTGCCTCGTCGATATCACCGATAACAACGCGCGCGCCCTCCGCGGCAAAACGCTTTGCTGTCGCACGGCCAATCCCCGATGCGCCGCCAGTAAGCAGGACACGCTTTCCTTCGAACCGCTTGTTCATCACCATTCCTAGCCTAACACCGAAGCACGCACAGCCGCCGCTGGTCGCAAAATGATCAGCAAACCGCCGATCACTAGGATGATAGCGCCCAGCGCAACGAACGAGGCGGAGACGCCGAACCATGCACGGAGCGGCGCCATCACGAGCGGGTTGACGAACTGACCGGCGTTCAACGCGCTGACGATCAGCCCCATCGCGACGGCGTGCACGTAAGCCGGCGTGCGATCAAAAACGATCGAGGCAATGGCCGGCTCGGACATGCCAGCCCCGATCCCGACGAGCGCACACCCCAGCAATGTGCCGCCGGCACCGGGCAGTATCGCAACCGCCAATATGCCGCAGCCCATGCAGAGCGCATCGATGATGAGGAAGCTCTGCGTATCAATCCAGCGGCGCAATGGGCCATAAAGCCCGGCCGACACCATCGCGACCACTGACGTCACGGCGACGATCATTCCCTGGGTCTGCGCACTGGTGACACCCCGTTCTTCCAGCAGGAACGGCACCTGGATCGCGGGCGTGAACATCGCCACAGTGAGCAGCATCAGCAGCAGGTAATATGGTGCGACACCTGCAAGCGGTGACAGATCTGGTCTCGATCGGCTGACTGGCACAGACGACGTCGATGATGTGCGCCCGATGGCACACCAGCCAACCCCGAACACTGGGAGCGCGAACATGTAGAGTGCGAACGGCGCACGCCAGCCGGCCGCATCGACCAAGCTGCCGCCAAAGACGAGTGCAAGGGCTGCAATCGCCGAGGAGAGCGACGTCGCCAAGCCAAGCACCGTCTCGCGAGCCGCATCCTCGAAATATTCGCCAATCAGCGTCAGCGACGACGTTAGCAGCCCACCCCCAGCCACGCCGAGGAGCAGCCTCAGTGCGATGAGGTGCTCCCGGCTGTCGACGAGCAACACCCCTGCACCGGCGACGACGAACAGCAGGAGAGACAGCAGCAGGGTTGCACGCCTGCCAATCCGCGCAGCAAGCAATCCAGCGAACGGCGAGCTCACGATCAACATGATGGCAGGTGCTGTCATCACCAGTTGAGCGAAGAGCTGCCCGTCACCCCCGGAAGCAAAGCGTGCGGCCATGCTGGGCATTGCGGGTGCCGCCGCCATCGGGATCAACGACACCAGCGCTGGTCCAGCGATGCAAACGCCCGCCACCACCTTGCTGGCGGGCTTCCGCTCCTGGGTCATATTGTCTGAACGGCCAACGCGGCATCGCGCATCGCGCCCTCGATATAGCCGACACCCGTGCAATCGCCCACGGTCGCAACCGGATATCCGAGCCGCTCGATCGCTTCTGCAAGGGAAAGGTCGCCCGTCGCTCCCTTTGCGACAATCACCGTGTCCGCCGCGATCGTGCGCTGCTGCTGATCCTCGTTCGTATAGGTCACGAGATGATCGCCGATGCGGACGTCGGAAACCTGCGTCAGCATCGCGACACCTAGATGGCGACACTCATCGATCACCCTGAAACGCCGCACCAACTGCAGCCCCTTGCCTACCCGTGTTCCTTCCTCGAGGACGGTGACGGTCCGATCTCTTGCGGCCAGGAACTCCGCCAACTCAAGGCCAACCAGCTCGCCCCCGATGATCACCACCCTCTTGCCGATCGGCATCCAGACCTTGGAAGCACGGCGCAGGACCTCAAGCTTGCCTGTAGCACCGGTGATGGCCCCCATTTTCATCGCGGTGCGTGTGATACCGGACGTCTTTCCACGCAGGCTCTCAAGGTTCTGGCCCAACACCAGATTGCGCATGTCGTCACCCGAGAAGACGAAATCTCGATTTCCACCCGGAATCGCTGGCATTGTCCGCTTTGCACCAGTGGCGACGATCACCTGATCCGGTTTGAGTGACGCGATCAGCTCAGGCGTGACCCGGGCATTGAGCCTCACATCGATGTCGGCCCTGGCGACCTCATTCTTGAGCCAGTCGACAATCCGCTGGTTCGGCTCGTAGGCAACAGACGCGAACTGAGCAGTTCCTCCAAGGCGGCTGGACGCCTCGCAGAGGATTACCTTGTGGCCCTTGTTGGCCAGCAGGCGCGCGGATTCTAAGCCTCCAGGCCCACCGCCGACGACGACTATCGTCTTGCGGCGCTCCGCCGGGTACTGAGCGCGCTCCCTTTCGTATCCGGTAAGCGGATTTACCGCACAGATGACGTGCTTCGAGTTGAAGATGTTACTGATGCACGTATAGCAGTAGATGCACGGACGCACCTTGTCGGGCGTGCCCGCAGCCAGCTTGTTCGGAAGATGTGGGTCGGCCAGCAGCTTTCGGCCCATAGTCACAAAGTCGAGCTTGCCCTCCGCAATAAAGCGATCCGCGTCTTCCGGCTCGATCCGCCCCGGACAGATGACTGGAATGGATATCGCCGCTTTGATTGCAGCAGCATTGGCGACGAAGCCGTTGCGAATGTCTGTCGCATGGCCGGTGGAGTATGTAGCGCCACGATTGCCGTCACCGTGAGCGCTGACGTGAATAGCGTCCAACCCAGCGCGCTCCGCCAGCAGGGCAACGGCCTTGGCATCCTCGACCGTGATGCCGTTGTCCATCAGGAACTCCTGACTGTCGAACCGCATCCAGACCGGATAGTTCGGACCAACAGCCGCGCGGATCGCTTTGATGGTGTCGAGAAGAAAGCGCGCGCGGTTCTCGACGCTGCCGCCATATTCGTCCGTGCGCCGATTGTAAGCGGGAGACAGAAAGCTGGAGAAAATGTAGCCGTGTCCCGCATGAACTTCGACAGCATCGACACCCGCGCGCTTTGCGCGATCGGCTGCGTCGGCGAACATCTGGACGATGCGCTCGATCTGCTGTGCGCTCAATGCATCATACTTCACCTCGCCCATCGTCGCATACGGCTCGAAGAAGCGGGCCTGCTCTTCCTCCAACATTACATCTACGAAGTCGCCACTGTCCTTCGAAGCTTGTGGAGGCGAGGGACATGCTAGCGGTCGCCCCTCGAGCATGTCGTGCATGGCAAGAAGACCGGCGTGATGCAGTTGCACCGCCAGCTTTGCACCATGCGCGTGCACGGCATCGGCAATGGCCCGGATGCCTGGTATGTAGCGGTCGTCCGAAATGGCTTCCTGCCGCCAATTGCTGGCGCCTTCGGGGTAACCGATCGACACCGACCCCATCGTTATCAGCGCTGCACCGCCGCGGGCGCGCTCCTCGTAATAGTCCTTCAACTTCTCGCCCGAGAAGCCGCCCTCTTCTGCGAGGTTCGACCCCATTGGCGTGAAGAAGATGCGATTACGCAAGGTCATGCCGTTGATCCGGCCAGGACTCAGCAGGTGACGAAAGGCGGGCATATGGCGTCCGTATGATAGAGCTGAGACAGGATCAGTCGGCATGCCGCGGGCTTACACACCGCCGTAGCGACCACGTGATCGCGCGCGGAGCAAGCTCCTCTCGTTCAATCATCAGCCTCTCCTAGACAGCGCGCCGCCGCTTATGCGATTCGGCAAATCGTGTGATTGACGGTGGCTTTTGACGCTTTGCGTACGACAGCGCAACCAGGAACACGCATAACAGCCACCGTCGCCAGAGGGGCGCCCCTATGCGGTAGGGGGCAATTCCGCCCCTCATGCCACACTACCTACATCTCTGCCGAAACTTAGCGGCGACAGCTCGTATGCCGCTCCGCAGCGCCAGAGACCTACGCATTTCGACACTATGAGTTGACACTTTCGGTGATTGCGTAGCACTATCTACCGCAATCGTGGAATTCGCCGAAGCCCATACGTCCATCTCGCCCCATGACTCCCGTACGTGCTGTTGCGCAGGATGAGGATCAAACGCCGATGACCGTTACACCACACACGGCGAGCAAGCGTGATCTGCGCTTCGTCATCATCGGTGCCGGCATGGCTGGCCTGCTGGCCGGGCTCAAGCTGCAGAGTTCAGGCACACAGAGTTTCACGATCTACGAAAAGGGTGCAACGGTAGGGGGCACCTGGCGCGAGAACCGGTACCCAGGTTTGACTTGCGACGTTCCGGCGCATGCCTACACCTACTCGTTCGAGCCAAATCCCGACTGGTCTCGCTTCTACGCACCGGGTCCTGAGATTCAGCGCTACTTCGAAACTGTCGTCGATCGGCACAAGCTCCGCAATAGGATCCGCTTCAATACGGAGGTGACAGGCTGTCATTGGGATGGCCTCCGATGGAGGCTAACGACGGCGGGCGGGGGCGAGGACGTCGCAGACGTCCTAATCGCGGCCACCGGTGTTCTGCACCACCCCAATATTCCAGCTATCCTCGGCCTAGAGTGTTTCGCTGGTGAGACGCTGCACAGTGCGCGATGGAACGACGATGTGGTGGTAGATGGCCGCAGATTGGGCGTGATCGGCAACGGCTCCACTGGCGTCCAGATCGTGGTTGCCTTGGCCGAGCGCGCGCGCGAACTGGTTCACTTCCAACGTTCACCGCAGTGGATCATGCCGGTGAATGACTTCGCTTACTCAGACGAGGAACGAGAGGCCTTTCGAGAGGATCAGGCGAGGATAGACGCCATACGCTTCGGTGAGGATTATTGGTCCGGGATCCGACGCTTCAATGAGGCAATCATCGAGCCGGACTCCCCGGCCATGAAGGAAATCGAGCGGATCGTCCTTGAAAACCTTGAGCGGAATGTGGCAGATCCCGCACTTCGCGAGCAGCTCAGACCGGATTACAAGCCCGCTTGCAAGCGGCTTGTTTACTCCCCCAGTTATTATCAAGCCGTCCAGAAGCCCGGTGTCAGGGTCGAGCGGGACCGCATAGCGCAGGTCGAGAGAAGCGGCGTGCGCATGGAGCACGGCGGTATTCATCCCCTTGATGTGCTGGTTTTAGCCACCGGATTTCAGACCGATCGATTCGTTCGACCAATCAAGATCGAGGGCCGGAACCACGCAACGCTTGACGAGGCGTGGCGAGTTCGGCCGACCGCCTATTACGCGATCTCCATACCGGATTTTCCGAACTTCTTTATGCTCAATGGGCCGACCGCACCCGTCGGCAACTTCTCCTTGATCGATATCGCGGAAAAGCAGTGGGCCTATATCGAACAGCTCCTCGCACCACTACGCGATGGGCGGGCGACAAGCGTGTCGGCTCGCCACGATGCGCTCGCGGAGTACGAGTCGCGGCGGATAGCAAAGGCGCGCACCACGGTGTTCGGCTCAGGTTGCACAAGCTGGTACCTAGATGCGGAGGGCGTCCCGCAGACATGGCCATGGACGTACGACCAGTTCGCCGATGCCATGCTCCAGCCAGACATGGCGGCATACGACATCCGCTAGCGACCATGGACTGCCAACACCGCGCAATGGGCATTAAACCGACCGCGTTTTTGCATTATCATGACCTTCTACTGTGTACGCATAGGCGGTTTTATCCGCCTTGCTTTCCTGTTTTGCGTGATCCATACGCGGCTTCGAGCCGGGAGCGAACTCGGCCAAGCTGATCGCAAGTTCGGGGAGAGACGTATGAGGTTTCGTTGCGCGCTGCTCGCTTGCTCGGCGACCGCTGCCATGTTACCGACCGTCGCCCTTGCACAAGCTGACACAGCGACTCCGGGCACCACAGTCACGAGCAACACGTCAGCTCAACCGACCGGCGGGATTCAGGACATTGTGGTGACGGCTCGCCGTACCGAGGAGCGTTTGCAGAACGTTCCAGTCGCCGTCACGGGCTTCAGCGCATTGCAGGTGCAGGCGCTCGGCATCACCAACTTCGGCGACATTGCTAAGGGCATCCCGAACTTGGAAGCGCAGCGCCAGTTCGGCTCCGCGAGCTCGCCACAGTTCTACCTTCGCGGCGTGGCCACCGGCACGCTGAAGTTCGAAGCGGATGCGGGCATCGGCCTCTATATCGACGGCGTGTATCTGGGCCGTCCAGCGGGCGCCGCCTTCGACCTCGCCGACATCCAGCGCGTTGAAGTCCTCCGCGGACCGCAGGCCACCTTGTTCGGTCGCAACTCAACTGGAGGCGCAATCAACTATATAACATCATCACCACGCGGAGAGCTGGGCGTCAGAGTCGATGGCACTCTCGCCAACTATGATCGCCGGAAGGGCAAGATCTCGATAGACCTTCCCGCGCTCGGCCCGCTCTCTGCGCGGATCAGCTATCTACACGACGAGTTTGACGGCTTCGTTCGCAATCTAACGCCTAGCCGCAGCTTCCAGTTTACCGAGCCCTTTGGGACAATCCGGTCAGCGAAGTCATTCGGCGGCGAGAATACCGACGCTGTAACAGCTGCGCTCCGACTTGATCTCGCTGCGCTCGTGGTGGATTACAAGTTCGATTACACCAACAAGGTATCTACTCAGCTCGGTCAACAGTTGCTAGGCTTCAATCCCACGTTCGCGCCGACCGGCTCGCTCATAGTCAACACGCCCGGCGCTGTGGTTGTGGGGCCGTCGACGCGACGCCAGAAGGCGCTCGCACTCGACTTTACGACGCCCTCGCACCTGAAGATTCAGGGACACAGTGTGACGGCGAAGTACGAGATGACAGACGACGTCTCGGTCAAGAGTATCACAGGCTTCCGCAAGCTGGACGAAAACGTCGGTGGCAACGACATCGACGGTGGTGCGTTGGTCGATCCATTCACGGGATCGGGCGCGCCGTTCACCTACATCTCCTCAGTCGAGGACCGTCATCAGAAGCAGTTCAGTCAGGAACTGCAGCTGCTTGGAAGGATCAGCAGTCTCGATTTTGTGCTTGGCGGGTTCTTTTTTCGGGAAACCGGCCGAGATAACAATCCCGTCTTCGTCGGCTCGCTGCTCCCGACAAGTGGCGTGATTACACCCAGTACTGGGCCGGGCACGGGAAGTACGATCAACCTGTTCGGCGTGCCGAGCGACTATCTGGCAGGCTCCAATGTTACAGTTCGCAACCGCTCAGTCGCGGGTTACGGGCACCTTGCCTATAAGGCCCAACGCTTCGAACTTGCCGGCGGCATCCGTTACAGCAAGGACAACCGGCGCGAGAACTTGCTCGCTGCCGGCTTGGTCCCATTCGTGACCCCGTCGCAGGTGTACAAGGTGACGAACGACCACTGGGACTTCGACGCCACCTCCACGTTCATTTTCAATCCTAATGTCCGCGCATATGCTCGCTTCGCGACCGGGTATATTTCCGGCGGCGTGCTCGGCGGCATCGCTTTCAAGTCGGAGACGATCAAGAGCTATGAAGTCGGCTTCAAGGGCGATTTCTTAGATCGCACAGTCCGCCTCAACCTCGCAGCCTTTCACTCGGATCGCCGCAACGTCCAGACACTTAGTTTCAGCGCGGCGTCCGGCACCTTCATCGTGTCGTCCCCTAAGGCCAGCGAGAACGGCCTTGAGGTAGAGGCTACTTTGGCGCCCACCGGAGGCCTCACATTCACAGGCTCGTTCGGCTATCTTGACGCGAGCCTGGCCGACGATCCGGTCTCGGGTGCGCCCGTACGCTCGCTCGCACCCCGGTATACTGCCGGAGTCTCTGGTCAATACGAGTTCCCGAAGTTTGGCAACGAGAGCTTCGTAACCGCCCGAGTGGACGGCTTCTTCAAGGGCAAGCGCGCCAGTGACCCGCTCGTGAACGCTTCGACACAAGCCCTGACCGAGTTGCCGTCGCGCTTCGACGTCAACGCGCGGATCTCGCTGGTCGACCTGCCTATCGGAGGCACGAAGGTCCGCGTGTCGGCGTGGGCCCAGAACCTGACCTACAACAAAAAGCTTGAGTTCGCGCGCGACCTCTCGACTGCTGTCATCGGCGTGTTCCAGGTTCCCCGCACCTACGGCATAGATCTGGGTTTCGCTTTCTGAGTAGCGGCCGTCCATGACCGAGGTCGGCAACCTTCGCGGAGCACGGCGCCAGGTCTGCCTGGCGGCGCTAGCCCAGAACGTCGCGACAGGCCTAACGTTCGGGACTTTCGGTACGCTGGTGTTGGCGATCGAACGCGATCTCGGTATGAGCCGCACCGCCTCGGCACTGACTATGTCGGCCATGGTGCTGACGCTTTCCTTGGTCGCTGCGGCGCTCGGTCGCCTTCTTGAGCGCTACTCTCTTCGCGCGACGATGCTATCAGGCTCGCTAGCCGGCATCTGCGGCTTCTTCGTGCTGTCGCTCGTGAAAGAGCCAGCGCTCCTAGTGGTCATATACGCCCTGGTCCTTGGACCCGCTACCGCGATGCTGGGGGTACTGCCCTCCAACACGCTCGCCACCCGATGGGCACCGGCCGAGTGGCGGGGGCGAGCGCTTGGCCTTGTGAACACCCCCGTCCTTGTGATGGTCGCTCCGCTCGCGGCTGGTTGGATGCTTTCGAACTACGGGCTACGCGCGACATTCCTGACGCTTGCCCTTGCGCAGCTATGCATAACCCCGTTCTTTCTTGCCGTTCGGGACGGCGATGAGGGGCAATTGGCCAGTCCTGACCCGACGCAAAGCACCCTGAAACATCCGGCCATCCTCTCTCGGCCCGCCTTCTGGATCATGATTGTTGCGACGGGCCTGATCGTCGGGGCGGGCACGATGAAGATAGCTCATCTCGTCCCGCTTTTGACCGAGCAGAAGCGGACCTTCGCGGAAGCCAACCTGCTGCTCGCGTTGTCGGGTGGCGCCGGGCTGCTCGGATCGTTGACCTTTGGCACGCTTGCCGACCGATTTGGCGCGGCGCCCGCGCTAATAGCCAACGCTCTACTCCAAGCCGGGATGTGGACAATTTTTCTTGCTCCGGTCGGCCTCGGGTGGCTGATCGCCGACGCTGTTGTGGTGGGAGCCTGTGGTGGCGGCGTACAAAGCGCCTTCGGCGTGCTGTTGAGTAACCTTTTCGGTCGCGAGGCTTTCGGCCGGGCTTTCGGATTGGCTTCACTGTTCACCTTGCCATTCCTCTTCGGCCTTTCCCCGCTCGCCGGGCTGCTGCGCGAACGAACGGGCGATTACCACCTTCCGATCGGCGTCATCGTTGGAGGCTTTATCGTGGCCGGGCTTTTGCTGGCCGCCCTTGTCCGCAGCGAGCGGCATGGCCGCTCGCTGATTATTCAGAGGAGGCATGAAGATGCTTGAGCAGAACTGTTTAGATGCTTCGGCGAAAGAGCCACACACAAACCGAACGATCAGTGGTCGATGGTAAGCCGCTATGCGTAACGTGAAGCTGCGCGCTGGTGTTTTCCTCGCGCCATTCCACCCACTCGATGAAAGCCCTACGCTCGCGTTCGAACGCGATCTCGAACTGGCAGAATATGCCGACCAACTCGGCCTTGCGGAGTTCTGGTATGGCGAGCACCATACAGGCGGGTACGAGAATAGCGCATCCCCAGAACTAATGATTGCCGCCGCTGCGCAGCGGACGAAGCGCATCAGATTAGGTACCGGCGTCGTATCGCTGCCCTACCATAATCCGCTGATGACCGCGAATCGCGTCGCCCAGCTTGATCACCTCACCTTCGGTCGGCTGATATTCGGCGCAGGACCGGGCCTGCTGGTGAGCGATGCGCACATGCTCGGGCTCGACGCCCGTTTATCTCGCGACAAGCTGGATAGCGGCCTATCCCTCATCACCCGTCTTCTGCGTGGTGAGTGGGTGACGGAGGCGCATCCGGGCTGGTACGACCTGCACGATGCCCACTGCCAGGTCCTGCCGTACCAGCAGGAGCTGGAAGTGTGCGTCGCGAGCACCTTCTCCCCAAACGGAGGCGTGCTGGCGGCAAAGTACCGGGCGGGCATGCTCTGCCTCGCGTCCACGATGATGGGCGGCTTCGACGCGCTCTCGACCAACTGGAAGATCGCGTGCGAAGAAGCGGCGTCAGAGGGCTGGCGGATGAACCCCTCAGGCATTCGTTGCGCCACCGACATCCACATCGCTGAAACACGAGACAAGGCGATGGATCAGGTCCGCCGCGGTTATGAGCGGTATCTTCTCTACATCAAGAACCAGTCGGAACAGCTCAAGGAATCGCCTGCGCACAAGACGTTGGAGGAGCTCATCGAGGCGAACGAGATCGTAGTCGGCACACCGGACGATGCGATTGCACAGATAGGACGACTGGACCAGAAGGTACCTGATTTCGGCTGCTTACTGGTGCTCGACAAAAACTGGGCGGATACGCCGGACAAGAAGCGCTCGCTTGAGATGCTCGCCCGCTACGTTCTGCCCGAGGTCAACGGCGAAAACACGAACAGGATGAGGTCGTTCGACTGGGCGCGAGAGAATCGGGACGGCTTTATCGACGTGATTCGGACATCGACGCAACGCGCCTTCGACAAGCACGCCGCAAACAAGCCAACGTCAGCCACTGTCGGACAGGAGGGGTGAGCATGCGTACTGCGAACTATATCCGGCCAGGGGCTATCGAGTTTCGTGAGGACGCGACGTGCCCGACGCCCGCGGCGGGCGAGGTCCTCGTGACGGTCGAAGCTTGCGGCATCTGTGGGTCGGATCTGCACATGTATCGCAACGACACTTATCGGGAGAGCCTCGTACGCTCGACACCCGAGGGTTACGAAGTTCCGGGACACGAGTTTGCGGGACGCATTGCCGCTCTTGGCGAAGGCGTCACGGAATGGACGATTGGCGAGCGGGTCGTCGGCGTAACGGGGCTCGGGGGCGGCATGGCCGAGCTCGTCGCTGTGCCAGTAAACCCGTTCCAGCTGGTCCGCATCCCGTCGGAGGTCAGCGCGCCGGAAGCGGCAACGACGGAACCGCTAGCCGATGCTCTGCAGATGGTCCGCAAGGCAGAGATTAAATCTGGGGAGAACATCCTCGTCTTTGGTGCGGGCATCATCGGCCTTGGCGTCATCCAGGCGATCCGCGCAAAGGGAATAGAGGTCGGCAGAGTCGTCGCAGTCGATGTGCACGATCGTCGCTTGGAAAAAGCGCTGGAAGTCGGGGCGACGGACGTCCTCAATCCGAAAACGTGCGATGTATTCGAAGCTGCGGCGGCGATCTGCGGCCGAGAAGATGATTATCGCGGCGAATCGGCGAACGTCTCCGTCGTGTTCGACTGTGCCGGCTACATCAAGCACATACCCGGACCGCCACCGCTCGAAGTCGCGCTACATCTGATCGCCAACCGTGATGGGAGGATCATTTGCTTTGGCGGCTACGAGGATCGCATGCTGATTGATTTCGGATACATGATTCAGAAAGAGCCCGTCATCATAGGCTCTAACGGCTATGCCGCGGAGGAGCTCGTCGAGGCATTGGAATTGATGCGGACAGGCGCAGTCGACCGGCGCACGCTGATCTCCCACCGGTTTCCCCTGGATCAGGTGAGTGAAGCGTTCGAAGCGCAGGGCCGGCCTGATGCAGTGAAGGTGATGCTGACGGTCACTCCTGAGGCGGCGGTGGCGCGTTGACGCGCCGCCGCCGCCCTGGCTGTCTCAGGGGGCCATCCACTCGCCGCCATTCACATCCAGCACCGCACCGCTGACCATCTTTGTATAATCCGACACGAACATCAGGACCGACTTGGCGCACTCCTCCTCCGGTGGAATCACGCCCAGCGCGATGCCTGCGGAAACGCCGGCTACCAGCTCGTCCATCGAGGTTCCGTTGGCTGCTGCGATCCCCTGAAGGGCGTTTCGCACCGGCTCGCCCCAAAGCCACCCCATGCGCGTGGCATTGACCCTGATGTTGTGCTGCCCGAGTTCCGCAGCGAGCTGCCGTGATGCTGTCACGAGCGCTCCCTTGGCGATGGCGTAGGAGAGCGAGCCGCCCGGCAGATGCTTCTGCGCCTGCATCGTGGCCACGTTCACGATTGCACCGCCGCCATTGGCCTTCATGTGTGGCAGTACCGCTTGCGCCATGCGAGCCGAACCGAGACACGCCACGTCGATGGTGTTCGCCCACCCTTCGACATCCGCATCCTCGAAGGCGCCGTTCTCACCCGGCGCGTACGCGCTGTTGACGAGTCCGTCGATCCGGCCAAACCGTTCCGCCGTCGCGTTCGCCAACGCGACGCACTGATCGGACTTGGTCACGTCGGTCGACAGCGCGATGGCCTCTCCGCCGGCGTCCGTGATCTGACGAGCGACCCCGTCTATATAAGCCTGGTTGCGCGCGCCCAGTGCCACCTTTGCACCCTCTCTTGCAGCAATGATCGCCATCGCCTGCCCCATGCCAGGCCCGACACCGACGACGATCACCACCTTGTCTTTAAGAAGCACCAGCTATCCTCCCTCTGCTAAGCGTGTGCGCCGCCTGCCTCTACCCGCCCGGACCAAGACCTTGCGGGACCTACTCGGCGGCGACTTGGGCACTCGGGTGCGGTGCCACGCCTACTGTGGCATGCACCCCGTCGGCGCGCGCCTGATAATCGCCCGCGCGCGCGCGTGGATTATAGAATTGGCGATACCAAGTGCGGCTTCTGTGGAACGGCCCGTCGGTCGGCAATCGCAGGATAGTGATGGCTGCCTCCTTGGTGCGCCAAATCTCAAAATCCTGCGAGAAGGCGGCAAGCCCCACGTCATGGTAGCCTTGCTGAACCGCAACGTCCTCCGCCGTCGGGGGGCTGTTGCGCGCCTTCGTCAACAATCCGTGCCAAATCTGGGTGACGCCGTCTTCCTTGGGCGTATGCAGGACGATCTGTACCGCGTCAGTCGTGCCGGCATAGCGCGCGACGAGGATACCAGGACCAGTGTAAAAGGCGTCGACGTCCATCACGCTGTCGCCGACCGCCATCGTCTCGTGACCTCCGCCGGATCGCTGCCGGCCGATCACACCATCGAACGTGGTATCGAAATAGACCAGCCTCTGCCCGTGGATCGGACCGAAGTGCTGCGTGTCGCCAAGATTGTCGATGATCTCCTGCGGATGCACCGCGATCGCGCCGAGATCGTCATACTCGCCCCGCAGCCACTGCGGGTCGTCCCACTCGGGGAGGCTGGGCAAGTCATAGTCCGGTGCGCCCTCCTCCGTATCATGCCAGACGAAGATACAGCCGAACCTCTCTTCCACAGGGTAAGCGCGGACGCGGGCGGCATGCGGGATCGGTCCGTCGAAATACGGCACGTGATCGCACCGTCCATCGGGACCGAAACGCCAGGCATGATAGGGGCAGCGGATCGCGTCGCCCTCGATCCGCTTGGCGGCAGCCTCGTCGCTCTGCGGTGCAGCGAAATGCGCGCGCATGTGCGGGCAATAGGCATCCAGCAGCACCGCCCGCCCCGATTGTCCGCGATAGAGAACAAGATCGCGGCCCAGCATGCGGAGTGCCACAGGCACTTTGCCGATGTCGGTCGAGCGCGCCACCATGAACCAGCCGCGTGGGAAGGTGAACTCGCCCAAACCGTAGCTCGCCGTCGTCGCCACAGCCAAACTCCTCCGATATGCTCTGCGGGCATGCCGGTGGGGACCGCACCCGGCAACCGGACTGTTAGAGAATCCTTCACCTCGTGATAGAGATCAATCGTGTGATGATATGGGCTGAGGCATGATCGAACCGCGGCATTCAAGCGTGCTCGCCATCGTGAGCAACCTGAAGCGCGAACTGAAAGCGCGCGGCGTCAGGGTACGGCAACTCGCCGAAGAGCTGGGCGTCGCCGAGCCGACGGTTTGGCGTTGGTTGCGCGGCGAAGGTCTAACCCTGGTGAATTTGGATGCGATCTGCACAGTTGCAGGGCTGGACCTGCGCGACGTGGTCGCGCGGGGCAGCAGCGACTTGCAAGACAGCTTCACGCCTACGCAGGAGAGGGTTCTCGCTGCGGATCGCGGATTAGCGCTGGTCTTCTTCTCGATCGTCAACGGAGCGCAGCGCGAACAGATCACGCGGGAGTTCGGGCTTGCGGCCGATCGGGTGGGCTCACACCTCGATCGGCTCGTCCGCTTAGGCCTCATCGACGTAACAGCGAATGGCAGAATCCGGCCGCGCACCTCGCGCTTGGTTCGCTGGCGCCGCGGCGGGCCACTTGCGACGGCCTTCGAGAAGACTGTGAAGTCGCTGTTCTTGTCCATGGATTTCAGCAGCTCGGACGCGCGCTACGTGTCGGACATGGTCTCCTTGACCGAGACCGGCCTCGCCCGCGTACACGCGCTGTTCGAGGCGCTGCGGGAGGACGTTCACCTGATCGGCCGCGAGGAGGAGGCCGCAGGGCTGTCGGATCGCGTCTGGAGCGGCGTTCTGATGATGGTGCACCCTTTGCAGATGAGCGAAGTGACGAATGGTCTGGTGCCCGGCGCTGAATAGCAGGCTCGGCGTTACTTTTCCGCTCCCTATCACCTGACGATAGATGGCCCATCGCGTGCCGATTGGGTCTACGACAGTCAGATTGACGCTTGCGGCTAGAGCGAGGCAGCGGCGGGCGGACGCGATTATGATCCTGCCGCGCCCGACAGATGGAGCTTGCATGACCGATATTTTCCCCGAGGGCGCGGCGCTGATATTCGGTGGTAGCGGCGGCATCGGCCAAGGCGTGACCATGGAGTTTGCGAAGGCCGGCACAGATGTGGCGATCTGCTATCGCTCCAAGCGGGACGCAGCCGAGAAGACGGCGGAAGCGGTACGGGCCGAAGGGGTCAATGCATCGATCCATCAGGTCGATGTGCGCGACCCCGCGCAGGTCAAGGCAGCTGTTGCTGCGGCAGTCGCGGGGCACGACCGGATCCACAGCATGATCTGGGGAGCCGGGCCGCTGGTTCCGCAGATCCACATTTCTGACTGGACGCCCGATCATTATCGCAACGCGATCGAAGTCGAGGTTCTCGGCTTCTTCAACGCGGTTCAGGCGCTACTCCCCCACTTCCGCACCTCAGGAGGCGGCTCATTCGTCCATCTCGGCTCGGCAGGACATGATTGGTGGCCGGCCATGGACGGCCTGTCGGTGGCGCCGAAGGCGGCGAACGAGGCCCTGATCAAGGGGATCGCGAAGGAAGAAGGCAAATACGAGATCCGCGCCAATTCGGTGCTGGTGGGCGTGATCGACGCGGGCATGTTCCACGAGCTTTCCAGGCAGGGCGTGTTCGACGAGGCTTGGGTGAACGAAACGCAGAAGCTCCTGGCCTTGAAGCGTTGGGGAGAGGCTGCCGATATCGGACAGGCAGCCGTATATTTCGCGTCAAGCCGAGCACGCTATGTGACCGGTCAGACAATCTCGGTTTCCGGCGGCTTTGGAGTTTGACGATGAGCAACAACAGCGCTCCCTCTCTCCGGGCCCACGCATGGACGCTGCAGGAGATGCTGGATAAATCAGCGCTCGAAGAGCTAGCAATGGCATATTGCCACGCGGTTGACCGACAGGATTACGTACTGCTGCGCAGTCTTTATCACGATGATGCGATCGACGACCACGGCCCCATGTTCTACGGCAGCCCCGACGAGTACGTGGCGTGGCTTCCATCTATGCTTTCCAACTGGTCGGCAACCTCACATCAGCTGTCCAACATGCTGTTCTTGGTGGATGGCGATCGTGCTGAGGGCGAGTTGGCCGTCACCGCCTACCACCGAACCAAAGACGATCGGCGCGAGATGATCGCGCATGGCCGCTACATGGACAGCTACGAGAAGCGGGACGGCATTTGGAAGTTCTTCCGCCGCTCGCTGGCGCTCGACTGGATGGAGGATCGGGCCTTCGTCGAGAGTGAGGGACCGCGGTTCGACGATGGTGTCATGATGGGCGCCTTCGGTGCCGATGACCCGGTTTATGCGCGTTTGCCGATGTTCAAAGCACAGCGAAGCGCGCCCGCTTTGGTGCCCGAGGTGGCACCTCTTTCTCCGGACCATATCCGAAGCGTCTTCGTCCGCTACGGCGAACTCATGACCGCTGGCGACGTGGAAGGGGTGACGGCGCTGTTTGCTCCTCTCGCGCGCCATCGTGATCCGGTAAACGGCCCCCTGCGGATCGGCCGGGACGCCATCCGCGCTTATTATCGCGACAGCATCGACAGCATGGGCGGCGGTATCGAGATGAAGCTGGAGGGATCGGTCCGCATCGCCGGTGCGCACGCCGCAGCCGCGTATATCGCACGCACCATCCATCACTCGCAGCTACTCCGAAGCGAGACATTGGACGTCATGACGTTTGACAATCAAGGTCTGATCGAGAGTTTCGATGCGTACTGGGGTGAAGCCAACTTCACGCCTGATCCGTCAAACTAGTTTGGTCTACAGGTCGGGTTTATGGGCCAGAGCGAAAGGAGGATCGGGCCGGACGCACTTCAAGAGTGCAAATGGAACGTCAGCCTCTATAGAGGCTCGCCTTGATTGCGGACGTCCACCTCCTGACGAAGGCGAACGTCAGCATCCCGCTCGTGACCAATGGTGGCATCGATCAGGACTTGATCTGTGGATTCAACCTGTTCACCAAGCTACCGTAAGCGCGCAGGCCGGACAGGGCGCTTGCCATCGCGAGTACGCCTGCGAACAGAGCGGTTATGGAGAGCGCCGGACCGATCCTTCCCGTGTTCCCGAACAAGGTCTGGTCGAGCGTCGGGATGATCGCCGCGCCGATCGACAATCCGACTAAACTGTTCGCTAGCAGGAACAGGGCCGCATTTGTCGCGCGCACGCCAGGCGGCGTTGCCAACTGGATCGCGGCCACCGAACAACCGAAATACCCGTTGAACAGGAAGGTCGCCACGGCGAACAGCGCGAGGACCGCCAGCGGCAATGGCATGAGGGGTGCAGCCACTGCGGGCAATGTCACCGCTGCGGCAAGCATGGCGACGGTGCGGAGATTGGCGTCGGCATGCCCCCGAAGGGTTAGCCGCTCTGCAAACCGTCCGCCGAACAGCGTTCCCGCGCTGCCGCATACCAAGAGGACGACGCCGAGCGCGCGCCCGGCCTCGCCGGCACCCATGCCGTGCGTGCGGATCAGCAGCGACGGATACCAGGCGCTCATGCCGTAACCCATGATCCCGAGCGCGACCGAACTCGCGTAGATCGCGAAGAAGGACCGCCGCTCCTGCCACAACCAGGCAAGTGTCGCACCGAGGCTGCCGACACGGGTCGGACCTCCATTGACGACTGGGCGCCGTCGCGCGGGCTCCCGCACCGCGGCGACGAGCGCGAGCACCAGGAATCCAGGCGCGGCGACGATGAGGAAGGTGGCCTGCCAGCCCCTCAGCGCCCCGATCACTGCCAGGATCACGCTACCGCTCGCTGACACGGCTTCGATCACCGAGCCGCCGATCATCAACGCCATGCCCCCGCCGATGGTGATGCCAAGCGTGTAGATCGACATCGCCCGTGCGAGGCGTGCGGGCGGGAAAGCATCACTGAGAAAGGAGTGCGCTGCCGGAGAAAGCGTCGCCTCACCCAGGCCGACAAACGCACGTGCCACAAAAAGGTGAGCGAACGTACCCGCCAGGGCACAGGCGCCGGTGGCCAGGCTCCATACGACAACGCCGGCTGCGATCAGCCATTTACGCCCTACCCTGTCTGCCAGCATACCGAGCGGAACGCCTGCGACCGCGTAGAGCAATGCGAAGGCGAAGCCTTGCAATAAGCCCATCTGCACATTGCTGATGCCCAGATCGCGACGGATCGGATCGACCATCAGGCTGAGGATCTGCCGATCCGCGAAGGACAGGATATAGGCCACCAGGAACACGGCCAGAGCAAAGCGCGGACCGCGCCAGCCGGGTGACGACGCGCGCTCCGCCCCGGCCGGTGCAGCGGCCATCAGAAGGCCTGCTTCACGGCAACGGTGATCACGCGGCCACGAGGATCATGCACGATCGGGTCGAAGCCGAGGTTCAGCTGGGCGACGGGCGGATCACGATCGAAGATGTTGATCGCGCCGACATTGATCTCGGTAGCCTTCGATCCGACCAAATCGACGGTCAGCGTATATTGCAAGTCGAAGGTGTTCCACGCCTTGATGCGGCTCTCGGTCGTGCCCGTCCGGTCGTTGCGATAGGCGCTGACGTAGTGGCCGAGGACGTTGATGCGGTGCGCACCGGTGGCGAAGCTGGTACCATATTCCACGCGGTCCTGCGGCAGGGAGCGGCCGAGATTGTTGAAGTTGACGCTGCCGAGGCCGCTGATCGGCGCCGCGCCGGCCGCCAGCTGAATCGAGTATTTTGAGAAGTGCGTCCATGCGGCGGACGCCTCAACCGTGCCAATGTCTGTCTCAACGGTGTAGCGGCCTGACACGTCGAGGCCCTGCGTCTTCACCGAGGATGCGTTGATGAAGTTAAGCCGCACGCCTTGCAGCCCGCCGCTGATATCGCGCGTGACGCGCTGCTGCGCCGGCGTGCCGGTACGCCCCGCAAGCGTATCGGCGATCGCCTGATCGATAATCGGCTGGGGGTTCTCCTTGACGATCAGATCCTTGTAATCGAACGAGAAGAAGTCGGCCGACAGCTCCAGCCCACGCACGGGCCGCAGTGTGGCGCCCAGATTGTAGTTGGTCGACTTTTCCGGCCGGAGATCCGGATTGCCGAAGGTCTGCGTGTTGGCGAAGACGAAGGCGCCGCCATCGTTGACCGAGGGCTGCGCCGATTGGACGGCGACCAGCTGATAGACGGAGGGAGCGCGAAAGGCCTTGCCCCACGACGCGCGAACCGACAGCTCGTCGAAGGGCCGTGCCAGCACCGCCACCTTGGGGCTGAAATTGCCGAAACTGTCGAGATACTTTTCGTAGCGGCCCGATAGCTGCACCTCGACACGTTCTCCGGCCGGCACCTTGAGCTCGCCGAAGATCGACAGGTTCTCCTGCTTGCCCGAGAAATCGGGCGCCTGGCCGAGGTTGATGAGCTCGCCCGCATTCACCAGGTCGCCCCAGTCATGCCGGAACGTGCTGCGGCGATATTGCACGCCGAGTGCGGCAAGCACGGTGCCGCCGCCATATTGGAAGAGCTCGCCGCTGGTCAGACCGTCAAGCGTGACAAGCGACGTCTTGCCGTGAAGGTCGGTGTATCCGATGAGGCTGTTGATCAGCTCAGGGCTGTTCTGGGTGCCGGTGCCAAGCCGCGCGGAGCCGAACGGGTTGAAATAGCGGCAGGCACCCACGCCCGGCCGCCCGGTCGCCGGATCGCAGCCGGGCCCACCGAGGCCGCGCAGCGCATTCGTGAGAGGCGTCAGAAGTGCATCGGGCTTGTTGTAGCGGGCGAGCTGCTGGCTGTAGGTCGCGTTCGTGCTCCAGGTCCACGTACCCGCCAGGGGCCCGCTCAGCCCGCCTGCGACGCGGAACGTGTCATAGTTGAAGGTCGCGATCGAAGGCCCGTAATCCGATCCGAGCAGCCGCCCCCTGAAACGGACATCCTCGCCGAACGGATTGTCAGGATGACCAGCGGGCACCACCGGCGAGATGGCGAGGATCGGGAAAGACGGCGACGCTGCCGTTTTCGAGTAGGTGTTGGCGTAACCAGCCTCCAGATTGAGGTCGATGTCGTCACCGAGCTCGGCATTGAAAGTCGCAAAGACCTGCGCACGACGCTCCTTCGGGATAAGGTCAAAAAATTCAGAGAAGTCATAGCGACAGAAGGTGTCCGCGGGCGACGTCTTGAAACTATCGGGGAAGGCCGCGTTCAGGCAGTTCGGATCGGGCCGGAACGCGCGCAGGCTCGGCACGAAGTAGGAGCCCGGCTGGCCATAGCTGGACACCGAATGCCACGCCGGGCGGCCGAACGTGCTGGCGCGGGAGAAGCTGCGCTCGCCGGTCGCAAGCCGCGAACTGCCGTAATAGGAGGCAGCGAGGACCAGATCGCCGCCCAGCAGCTTCGTGCCCACAATCCCTTCCAGATCGATCTGGCGGGCACCGTCGAGGAAATTATAGCGTCCGGACACCTCCGCGCCGTCCACTCGTCGCCGCGTGATGAAGTTCACCACACCCGCGACCGCATCGGAGCCGTAGGTGGCGGCGGCGCCGTCCTTCACGACGTCGATCCGCTGCAACGCAATCAGCGGCATGATCGAGTTGATGTCGGTAAAGGTGCTGCCGTCGCCTGCCGCCACGGCGCTCAGCGTCTGCCGCCGTCCGTTGACCAGCACCAACGTTGAGCCGAGGCCCAGATTGCGGAGGTTGAACTGCGCGGTGCCCGAGGTGAGCGGCTGATTGAGCTGATCGACCTGCGCCTCCGAGCCAGCATTGCCGGGAAGCGCGCGCACCAGTTCGCTCGGATTCGAGATCGCCCGTGCGGCCAACGTTGCGAAGCCAATCACATCGATGGGCGACGCAAGCGACGATTGCTTGATCAGCGACCCGGTGACGACGATCTCGCTCTCGGGGACAGCGGCAGCGGCTTCATCAGCCACGACAGCTGGCAGAGGCGCGGATTGGGAGGGCGCGACAGACGGCTGGTCCGGTTGCGCATAGTTCATGGCGATCACACGCGGCGCGCGGCGAATGACAGCCGAGTCCGGCCCGGTGGGCACCGCATGTAGCCCGCTCCGATCGAGCAGCTGACGGAGCGCGTTGGCACCCGTCATCTCGCCCTTGACCGCGTTGCCCCGCAAACCCGCAACATCGTCATGGGCGAAAAGCAGCTGCAGCCCCGTCTTGCGCGCGACATCCTTCAACGAGAGCTTCAAGGCCTGCGCCGGGATCGTGAAAGTCTGTGGAGCGCTCAAAGCCTGCGCAGGTGCGGCTCGGGGGCAAACTGCGACAGCGATTGGTAGAACGTGCGCGGCCACAAGCAGGCGCTTTTTCAAACCAGACATCGAAACCCTCCCCACCGGAGCACCGGTCACTTGCCGGAGCTCTCAATAGGGAAGACGTGCCAGCCACACCGATCCGCAATGCCAACGAACAAATTTCTTCTTGTCGCTCAATTGACAGCAGGTAGGGCACGCGCGGATCACTGCTTGTAGAACGGATCTGAGGGGGCCTGACGGGTGGGCAAGCCAGCTGCAGCGGCAGCGCCACCGGGTGTGGAGGGAGCACTTCACGCCTATGACAGCATCGTCCGCTTTGTGCGCGCACGCTTCCGCCGTACGGACGAAGCGCAAGACGTGGTACAGGACGCTTTTCTGCGCCTAACCATAGCGTCACGGCGCGACGATATACGCGATCCGGTAGCGTTTCTGCGCACGACGGCGGCCAACCTCATCCGGGATCGCGTGCGGGCTGATGGTGTGCGTGCGATCATCACCGAAGATGACCAAACAGGTCATATCGCGTGCCCGAATCCCTCTGCCGAGCGGCACATTATCGGCCACCAAGCTGTAGCGATCGTCGAGGCCGCCCTCGCGGAGCTCCCTATGAAGCGCCGTGCGGCCGTGGTCCTGTCGCGGATCGATGGCGTCGACCACCGCACCATCGCAGCGCAGCTGGGTATCAGTATGTCGATGGTGGAGAAGCATGTGCGGCTCGGCCTCGATCACATTAGGCGCCACCTAGCGGAAGCCGAGGAGCGGCCATGAGCATCGCACCCGCATCTCCGACGCGAGAGGACGAGCTTGCGGCGAGCCTGGCCGCGCTGAGCGATAGCCCGATCGCTCAAGAAGCTCGTGCATATGCCGAGACGTTGGCGACCCGACGCGAGCAACGCAGACGGGCAGCTAAAGCGGCCGCTCCACTGGGTGCCGCCTTGACCCTGCTCCTGGTGGTGAGCGGTACAGTCGGCCTGCGCCATCAGACTTCCGCCGCCGCAGAGCCGACCATCTATGCGTCACGCACGGGCCAAATTCGCACTCTGCTGCTGGAGGATGGCTCGACGCTGACGCTCGATACCGCCAGCCGCGTTGCCGTACGCATGGAGGCCGGCGCCCGACGGCTCAGCCTGATAGAGGGGCGAGCGGCGTTCGACGTTGCTCATGACGCGAACCGGCCGTTCAGCGTCACCGCAGGGAACATGACGGTCACCGCACTCGGAACCCGTTTCTCCGTAACGGCGCTCCCGAGCGATACCGCCGTTACGCTGGTGCGCGGCCGGGTCCGCGTCGCCGCCGTGCGAGCGGGGGAGGTCACGCTCACGCCCGGACAGAGCACGGAATTGCGCAAGGACAAGAGCTTGGCGCCTCCACATGCGACGGTGTCGGGAGACGCACTCGCTTGGCAAAAGGGAGAACTTGATTTTCGCAACGTGCCTGTTGCGGCAGCGCTGGAACAGGCCAACCGTTATTTCGGCGTGAAGATCGCCTTGTCCGATCCGCACATCGGTCAGCGGCGGATAGACGGCCTGTTCCGCGCCGGCGACTCCAGAGCACTGATCGCGACGCTCTGCTCATATTTCGACCTCAAGGTCATCTCCCGGCGTGAGAACCTTGTCACACTGGGCTAGGCAGTTGATGTCGCGAGGCGAACTGGGAAGCCGAGCTGAGCGGAGGCGAGTTCGCCACCTTCCACAACTATCGTAACGAGTTCCGGGCGCAGGAACGCGTGAGGGAGCGTTCGCTTCACCTGAACGGGCTTGATTCCTTCACGCGCGGCTAGTGCTGCAAGCGAGGGGACAGCACCCGATCGCAAATCTTCAAACCAGCTTCGCGCGCGAGCAACGAGCGCGATCATGGCCGCGTCAGGCTGCGCGTCTCGCTTGTCTCCGACGATGAGTGCGAGGCTGGCCTTGCGCCGGCCAATCGTGGCGGGCGCAAGGATGGTGAGCGTCTCATGGTTCAAGCCTTCGTCGATCGCAGTCAATCGCAGCTCGATCGTGACACTACCTTCTCCGATAGTGAGGCGGTTGATGAGGTTGGTCGCCAGCGCGCGCTTGCTGACCGGATCACCTCGCCGCAGCTTCGCTACCAGCATCGCGGCGGATGCGAGCGCAGCCGGTAGATCCTCGCAGCCGATCAGGTCACCAGCGATTGCCTCTGCAGTGCCGAGCTTGTCGACGATGGTGCCGACAACCAGCTTTTCCAACTCAGCCGCTGGCACCCGCATGCGCTGCGGCTCGGGCGTGCCGACAGGCGTCGCATAGTAGCGGTAGGTCCGCTTGCCCTTCCGGGTGTGGGTTGAGGTGAACCGAACGCCGTCTGCGGTGTAGACCAGCCCGGCCAGCATGGCCGAAGGGCCAGCCTTGCTGCCGTCGATGGTCTTGCGCCGGTTGGCGGTGAGCACCGCCTGCACCTGGTCGTAGAGCTTGCGCTCGACGATGGCGGGGTGCTGCCCCGCATAGCGTTTGCGGCCGTGCGGGATCTCACCGACGTAGAGCGGACTTGAGAGGATGCGGTACATGGAGCCGCGGGTGATCTTGCCCTTTCCCCCGCCCGCCCGCTGCTTGCTGCGGAGGCCCGCGGCATAGGCATCTTCCACCAACGCGTCGACAGCCTTCAGCTTCAGGTAGCGCTGATAGAGCCAGCGCACCTGCTCGGCTTGCGCCTCGTTCACAGTGAGCGTACGACCCGCCGGCTCGTAGCCGAGCGGCACCTGCCCACCCATCCACAGTCCCTTGGCCTTGGATGCCGCGATCTTGTCGCGGATGCGCTCGCCAGTCACCTCGCGCTCAAACTGCGCGAAGTACAGAAGCACGTTGAGCGTTAGCCGGCCCATGCTGCTGGTCGTGTTGAACGCCTGCGTCACGCTGACGAACGACGTGCTTTTGGCATCGAACAGCTCGACCATCTTGGCAAAGTCGGCGAGGCTCCGGGTCAGCCGATCGACCTTGTAGACGACGATGATATCAACCAGGCCGGCGCCAACGTCTGCTAGCAGCTGCTTCAGGCCCGGTCGCTCCATCGACCCGCCCGACCAGCCGCCATCGTCGTAGGCCGTCGGCACCAGCTGCCAGCCCTCATGCTTCTGGCTGAGAACGTAGGCCTCGCACGCTTCACGCTGCGCATGAAGCGAGTTGAAGCTCTGCTCCAACCCTTCCTCGCTCGACTTGCGGGTATAGACGGCGCAACGCAGCAGCTTGCCGCCTCGATCATGCATGGCGAACAGCCTTGGCGCGACTCGTTCGTGCGTCACGCACATTCGAGCTGGCGGCGGCTCGCTCGTGCCGCGGCTTCACGCGGCGGGTGCGGAGACCGAAGAAGAGCAGGCCGTTCCAATGGGTGCCGGTGATCGCCTTGGCCACCGCTGAGAGCGAGGCGTAGCTTTCGCCGTTCCAGCTGAAGCTGCCCTCCCCTACCTCCACGACGTAGGTCGTGCCCTGATAGACCTTCACCAGCTTGGCGCCGGGCACGAGGCGCGTGGAGGCAGGCAGGTCGGCGGCCGATGCGCTCGCAGCAGCGGAGTGGACGACGCCGCGCTTACGGTCGCGCTCGGTGCGCGCGATCACCTGCAGATCGCGCGCCAAGGCAGGCGAGATGTCACCATGCTGGTCGACATGCTCCTTCCAGCCGATCGCAAGCTTCAGGAGGGCCACGGTCATGTCCGGCGGTGCCGGCACGCTGAACAGCTCGACCCAGCGTTCCCGCAACGCCACGAGCTCACGCGTCACGCGCATGCGAGCAGCGCCTCCGCCATGGTGGTGATGCGCGGCGCCCATGCGAGCTTGGCCAGCCAGTCTTGAGGGATGCCGCTCGGACCGTAAAGCGCACCGGCGAGCTGACCCGCGATCGCTGCCGTCGTATCCGCATCGTCCCCTAAGTTGGCAGCGGTCAGCACGGCCGAGCGGAAGTCGCCGGTGCGACCGACACACCAGAACGCCGCTTCCAGCGAGTGCGCCACGTAGCCGGAAGACTTGATCTCATCGCGTGCCTTGCCACGCCAGCTGCCGCGGACGATGCCGGCGATCACCGGATCAAGCGTCACATCACGCCTGCGCATCACCTCGCTGCGCGGTTGGCCTTCGATCGCATCGGCAAGGATGTCGGCATAGGCGATGCAGGCATCCACCGCCTGAGGCGCCGCATGCGTTGTTCGGCTCTGCTCGGCAGCCACGCCCCGCAGCATCGCTCGGTCGCGGAAGTGGCGAACAGCAACCGGTGCCAGCCGCATCAGTGAGCCGTTGCCCGCGCTCATCGGATCGGTGGAACCTGCAAGAGGATTGCCGCTGCGCTGGTAGCGCGCGAGCGCCTGCCGGGTGGTCACACCGATGTCGAAGCAGGTGCCGGTGCAGCTATAGGTGCCGAGCTCATGCCAGCTGACGAACCGGTTCATCAGGTCGGTCGCATCAAACTCAGGATGCTCGATGAGGCTATCGGCGAGCGCCAGCGCCATGGCGGTATCGTCGGTCCACTCGCCCGCCTTGAGCTTGAACGGGCCGCCCCCGACCATGTCGGTGAGGAGCGGCTTGCTGTCGCGCCGGGCAAACTCAAGCGTTGTGCCCACCGCGTCACCAACCGCCAAGCCGACAAGCGCTCCAACGGCCCGATCCCGCACAGCAACGTCGCCTTGTTCCGGTGCCATCTCACGCACGGGCTTGAGCCTCTGCACATAGCCTTCCTGACCGTAGGTCTCGATCGCGCCTGGCCGTGCGTCCCGCACGAGTGAGATGGCGACATTAGGCGTGACGCCCAGTTCGATCAGCAACCGAGCCGCGATCGTTCCTGCCCGGCCGAGCCCTCCCTTGCAGTGAGCGACCACGTCGAACCCATCGCGGATGCGAGCGCGGAGTCCCTCCCCTACCCGCACCCATGCGGCCTCGAAGTCAGGTCCTGGCACCGACACATCCTCGATCGGCAGGTGCAGCCAGTCCATGTGTCTGCCGACCACCTCCTGCCCAAGATTGTTCACACCCAGCGCCTCAAGCTCGTGTGCTTCGACAAGCGTGACGACCGCTGACGCACCCCAGGCCCGCACCGCATCGAGATCCACTCCAAGGTCACGGTCCCATGCGCCGGTCATGGCACGCGGCTGCTTCTTGCCGGGGCAGAAGGTGATGCCGATGCGGCCCATGTTCTTGCCGGTGGAGACACTGGCGATTGCAAGCGGGTGCGTGTGACTGGTTCTGAGCATATGATCCACGAATCGGAAGATGTTGGCGGAGAAGCGTGGACATAGCGCGTCCAAGTCGTTTGTACAGATGACGCTATCGTCAGCGCTCGGAAGTCCTCAAAGAGGAGGCATCCTCCACTGTGCATGATCCATCAAGGAGATTGCTGGGCGCGTGATAACAGACACCAAACCGTTTCCATAACCTATAGACGCTTCCATGCCGGAGTGATCCAGGACACTCCGCTGAGATCAGCAACAGTTCGCACGATCACTTTTGCACTTGCAATCTGCCGCACGTCCGACGAACGTAGCTGCACTCCTGAGATACGCAGGAGTGGGGCGTGGAAACCTCAACGAATGAACTCGGTCGCGGACACAAGTCCGAGGCCGGGTGGCATGCGCGCATGTCCAGCCGGCTTGCCGGTAAAGGCGCATGCGCCTGTACATTCGTCAGGTTTCCAACATCCGGCTTCGGCCGTCGCCCCGAGAGGAACATAGGGGCGACTGGATCGAGCTGATCAGGTCCCCCGAACAGGGGGAAACATGACCTACAAGAATGAATTCAAGGAGGTACTCGCCCTGGTGGTTGAGCACGCCAGTCCGCTGATGTCCACGAAGGCAGGCACCTCTACCACGCCGGCGAAGAAGGCTGCGAAGCGATGATCAGCGGCCCATTCATCCGGGAGAAGACGTGGGCCGTCTTCGAGAACCCCGCCAACGGCTACCGGGAGGCGATACCACGGCGTGCATGGCTTTGGATGCTGCTGTTCGGAGTCTTTTACCTGATGATCAGGCAGTCTTGGAAGCAAGCTGGCGCCATCCTGGCTATTGCCTTCGTTGCAACATTCATATGCGTGTATCTGGGCGTCTTCGGAGCGATCCTCTGGCCACTAATCATGATCAGCATATGGATCTTCTACACCACCAATATCCGCACGCTGCTCGCACAAGATTATCTTCGGCGCGGGTGGAGCGAGGTCGACCTCGAGGAAGCCACCATCGAACTCCCCTACTGAATTGATCCGCACTCAAGCCGATGAGTCTCAGGCGATGGAAATACTCTGATGATGGCACATCTGCTTGTTTAGCTTCTCACGCACACCTCGGATGGCCCATACCAAGGCGAACTTGCTGAGCACCCAGCTGAGCCGGCGCGTGCAGAATTCAGGAGCGCCGATAAGCCCTACGATCTTGAACTCTGCGCTACCGACACCTTGTCGGTGGTCCGTAGAGCAGCATGATTGCTAGCTGGGGAGCGGCCCCGCAACGCGGAAGCTGTCGATCAGGGCATCGAAGATGGCGATGTCGGACCTGCTGCGCGCCAGGATCTGGGCGCCAGCCACAGCCGCGTAGATCGCGCGGGCTCTGGCCTCGACGCTTTCAGGCGGGCCGATTCCCGCGGCGGCAAGCTGCGTGCCCAACCACGCCACGTTGACGTCGGCAAAGGCCTGCACCTCCTTCAGCACCGGCGCGGGCAGCTCGTCATGCTCCGCTGCCATGAAGCTGCTGAGGCAGATCCGGTTGTCGCGCTCCAGCGACGCTCGGAAGATGCTGGGGTACCGCCGCAACGCGTCGGTCGGCGAGGCGGCGTTCGCCGAAATCGCGTCGAGATCGCGCGCGATGTCCTCCCAGTAGCGGCGCGCGACCGCCTCCCCGAGCAGCGCCTTGTTGGCGAAATAATAGTTGATGCTCGCCGCCTTTATGCCGACCGTCGCCGCGAGGTCGCGAAAGTTGATGCCGCCATAGCCGCGCGCCATCGCCGCCTCTCGCGCGGCCAGCAGGATCGCCTCCCGCGCATTCTCCTTATTCGTGATTGCCATCGCTCCACCTCCACCTGCCATATGACAGGCAGGGATTGACAAGCAAGTTTACCGGCGCATTCGGCAGCCTGTCATCTGGCAGGCAGGTGATGCGATCGATGAAAGCGAGATCTCCGATGGCCGATAAGCTGACGCTCTTTACTTCCCCCTCCGCCTTCCCCAACCCGCAGCGGCTACGCATCTTCATGCACGAGAAGGGCATCGCCGACCGGTTCGCCGAGACGGTGTACGATATGTCGCCCATCGGCGAGCAGCGCGGGTGGCGGCACCTGAAGATGAACCCTTGGGGCGAAACGTCCACGCTGGCGCTGGCGGACGGGTCATTCCTTAGTGAGACTTCCGCCATCGCGCGCTACCTCGACGACAGCTTCCAAGGCCGCAAGATCATGGGCGAGACTGCGCACGAGCGTGGCCTCGACCAAATGTGGGACAACCGGGTGTGGGTGCACATCCTCTACCCGATCGTCACCGCGTTCCATGTCCTGCACCAGGGTCTCGGACCCAAGCTGGAACTGACGCACAATCCTGCATGGGGGGAGCATTCACGTAAGGTGGCGCTGGCGCATGCAGCGCTGGTTGATCGACATCTTTCAGACGGGCGCTCGTGGCTGCTCGGCGGTGATCAGCCGACCTTCTCGGACATTACGCTCGCCACCGCGATCGCGTTCTCGAAGTTCCCGGTCAACGCCACACCCCTCGACGAGCGCTTCGAGCACATCGACGCCTTCTGGCAACGCTGGCAGACGCGGCCGGCGTTCCTCACCGCCTATGCCGACGGGCAGAGCGGCGTGCCGGAACTCGACGATCGGGTCTGACCCGCCCCGTTGATGACCGACCCCTTCGATCTCAGGAGCGGCGGAGACATATCGCCGCTGCTCTCTCTTCTGAAAAAGAATACAACATGACCCACTTGCGGACATTTTCAGGGGCTTCGGCTCTCCCTGAAAGGAGACGCTCATTCATCTCAGTTCTACTTGAGCTGAAGCTGTCGAACGGTCCGGAAGGTTGCCCACCAAAGGCCTGGATCACCGCTAAGCTGCCAGCATCGCCTCACGAGTAAGCAGCGCGACGAGATCCGCGGCCGGCATTGTGCGACTGAGCGGCGCGCCCTGTCCCGCCCACTGCGCCCCGAACCCGTTCTCGCCTGCGGCTTTGGCTGCAGCGTTCAGCGCTTTGCCGGCGTCATATGCGACGGGGTAGTCGGGCACCTCGGCCGGTGCGCTCGCTTCCCATTCGGTGAACCGGTTCGCCAGGCACCGCACCGGGCGGCCCGAGATCACACGGGTCATGGCCGTGTGGCTCGCGCCTGGCCCCGCAAGAGCTTCACGGTATGCCGCGTCAGCGCTGCTTTCCGGACAGGCGATGAAAGCGGTGCCAAGCTGTGCCGCTACCGCGCCGAGCGCGAGCGCCGCCCGGATGCCCGCCCCGTCCATGATGCCCCCCGCCGCGATGACCGGCAACGCAGTTTGCTCAACGACGAGGCGAACCAAAGCCATTGTGCCGAGCTGATCATCGGGCGCGGCCGGATCGAACACGCCTCGATGGCCGCCCGCTTCCCAGCCCTGCGCAACCACCATGTCGATGCCTGCTTTCTCGGCCGCGCGTGCCTCGGCCAGGCTCGTCGCTGTGGCTAGCAGGACGCAGCCGGCCTGTTTCAAGGCCGCGATCCGATCGACAGCCAGCAAACCAAAGTGGAAACTGATCACGGGTGGGGCCGCCTGCACCAGCATGGCCAGCATCTCGTCGTCATCGGCGAAGCTTTTGTAGATCGTCCGGAGAACTGTCGGGGGCTCGGCGTCGAAGCGCTCGAACAGAGGACGCATCGCATCAAGCCATGCCTGCTCCCGTGCAGGGCTTGCCTGGGCGGTCGCGTGCACAAACAAGTTCACGTTGAACGGGCGATCCGTGCGTGCGCGCGTCGCCTCGACCATCGTGAGGGCGCCGGCTGCGTCCGTCGCGCCGACACCGATCGAGCCCAGTCCGCCCGCGTTCGACACGGCCGCCGCCATCTCCGGCGTCGAAACGCCCGCCATTGGCGCCTGCACGATCGGGATTGTCACTCCAAGCTGCTCGAGCGGCGTCATAGCGCAGCCATGCTCCTGGTCACCTCCCGCCGCAATCGCCCGGTACCTACGTCGGGCTCGTGCACTCAATCATACGGCCGCAGGTCCGACGCCCGACGCACAGCGATCGTTCCTTGCTTGCTCGTCTCCTCCCGCCCCGTACGGCTAGGCTAGCACGACCCACTTGCGGCCGTTCATGCCGCCTTTCCCGCTTCCCGAAACCGGTCAGTCGTTCATGTGAGCGTTTCGCCCGCTCGCAGGGCCACGGCTAGCCGCTCGGGACGGCGTGGACGGGGACATTCCTGCCGTTCGCGGGTCTGAAGACGAAAGTCTGCTTTCGGCGCAACCGGCCTTGCCTACGCAGTTAGCTGCTGCTTTTGCTCCAAATCTGCGACAAGGATCCTGCGCCACTCAGGAGCATCACCCGGTAATGGGGTGGTGCGGTGCTCGTCATGTCCGTTCATATCGGCGGGGATCGGCGCGAGCTCGCCAATCGGGGGAGAAGAGCGTGCATCTGGCGCAGCTGACGATCAAGAATTTTAGACGCGTCGCCGAGGCGGTCTTGCTCTTCCGGCCAGGCCTCAACGTTATCGTCGGGCCCAACAATATCGGCAAAACTGCGGTGGTAGACGGTCTGCGTGCGCTGCTCGCTGGCGCCGACGACCCCTATCCTCGCTTCACGCTGGACGACATTCATCTGCCTAAGGGTGGCACGGCATCCGGCGAGATACGCTTCGAATATGTCTTCCGCGGGCTCAGTCTGGATGACGAGGCGGAGTTCATCCACGCACTGCGCGAGCGTGACGACGGTACAACCGAAGCCGTGATGGGTGTGACCTACGGCGATGCCGATAAGTCCGGTCGCCTCAAGCCGCGGCGCTGGTGCGGCGACTTCAACGAAATCGCAATGACCTCCGCGATGCTAGAAAACCTGCGGAGCGTCTATCTCCAGCCACTGCGCGATGCCGAGCTTGGCCTGAGGCCCAGCCGCAACAGCCAGTTGTCGCGGCTGCTGCATCTGCTGTCCGACGATGCCGGCAAGGACGCGATCGCAACGGCACTCCGCCAGCTCGACGTCACGTTGCGTGGCCATAAGCCGATCATGGATACGCACGCAGCGATCACCAGCCGGCATGGCGCAATGTTGGGTCCAAAGCTCGCCCAGGCGGTCGAAGTCGGGCTTGCCGGGACCGATTTCAGCAAGCTCGCAGCGCGCCTGTCGCTCGTCGTCGACACGTTCGAGATTGAGCGCAACGGTCTCGGCTACAACAATCTGATCTACATGGCGGTGGTGCTGAGCGAACTCACCAAGAATGCCGACGCCGCCTTTCGCAGCTTAATTGTCGAGGAGCCCGAAGCGCACCTCCATCCCCAGCTTCAGGCCGTGCTGCTGCGCTATCTTGCCGAGATCGATTCGAGTTCGAAGGGCGAACATCCCGTCCAGGTGTTTGTCACCAGTCACTCGCCGAATTTCGCCAGCATCGCCGATCTCGACTCGGTCGTCTGCCTGGTCGAAGCGGGCGGCACCGCGACCGCCTTTCACCCCCGCACCGTGCCGTTCGGCAAGGGCAAGCGCGAAAAGCTCGCCCGCTATCTCGATGTCACCCGAGCAGAGCTTTTCTTCGCGCGACGCGCGCTGTTCGTCGAAGGCGCCGCCGAATTGCTGCTCGTCAGCGTGCTGGCGAACGTCCTCGGGCACGACCTACGCGACCACGGGGTCAGCCTGATCAGCGTGGAGGGGCTGAACTTCGACTGCTTCATGCCGCTGTTCGGCGACAAGGCCATCGCCATCCCTGTCGCGGTCCTCACCGATGCCGATCCGAGCATCAAGGTTCCTAAGCCTGGAACCAAGCCAGGTGAGAAAGTGAAGTACGACACGGTCGCGCTCTATCCCACGCTCACCGAAGTCATCGAACCTTCGGTCACCGCGCAATCGATGCTGGCGTTGCAGGACAGTTTGGTGAAGGTGTTCCACGGTCAAAAAACCTTCGAGTATGATCTAGCGCTCATCGCCGGGAACCGCCCAACGATGTTGGCGGCGCTCAAAGACCTTCATCCTCAAATTGCCGAAGATCTCGCGGCCGAGGTCCATGCTACGGTCGGCGAGGCCGAAAAGGCGAAGGTCTTGTTCAAGGGCATGTTCGAGCGCGACAGCGGTAACGTGTCGAAGGGGCGCTTCGCGCAGGCGTTGGCATCGCAGATCCAGGACAACAAACTCGCGATCACCGCGCCGGCCTATATCCGCGACGCGATCGAGCATGTCTGCCAATGACCGTGTTGCTGTCGGACGAGCAGGCCGGAATCGTCGCGCTGCCGCTTGGCCCGCTCGCGGTCTCGGCCTGTGCGGGCAGCGGCAAGACGCGCACCGCTGTCCACCGGCTCGCCGCGATGCGCCGGCTGTACGAGGGCAGAGGGATCGTTGCCTTGCTGTCCTTCTCGAACGTCGCGGTCGACACCTTCAGCAAGGAGTATGGGACCCTTCTGCGCGACATGCCGGTGATCGGACGCTCTGCTACCGTCGAGATCGACACGATGGACGGGTTCATCACCACCAACATCCTCCGTCCACACGGCCACCGCGTTATGAAATGCCCGCGCGCGCCTTTTTTGGTCGATGGCACGGAACCGTTTCTGAACAGCTTCACCGTATGGGACGGCAGCCGACCAAGGCCGACCACCGAGATCGATTTCGCCTGCGACGGCGCAAATTTCAAATTCTTGATCGGCAAGAACAAGGCAGAGCTCCCTGCCAACTGGGCCGCACCCGCGGTCGCCAGCCTTGGCAAAACCGGTGCCTATACCCACAATGCTGGACGTTATTGGGTCCTTCGCGTGCTACGCGAAAAGCCCTTCGTTCTGCGCGCGCTCGCGCGCCGCTATCCCCATATCCTTGTCGACGAGGCTCAGGATATTGGGCCTGAGCATCAAGCGGTCCTCGAACTGCTAATCGAGGCAGGCTCGCAGCTGTCGCTGATCGGGGATCCACATCAGGGCATCTTCGACTTCGCGCGCGCCAAGGGCGCATTCCTCAAGGCTTATAGCGACCGCGCAGACATCGCGGCGCGGAGCCTCACCGTGAACTACCGCTCGCTGCCGGGGATCGTCTCCGTCGCGAACAGGCTGATCGGCGCGCGCGACACCGCGGCCAGGGTCACCACCACCGAGCGGCCTTCGGCCTTTTACATGCCGTACAAGGCTGCGTCGCGCGACGCGGCGCTGGACTCGTTCCGCAGTCTGCTCGTTGCTGCGGGCGTCGATCCCGCAAAGGGCGTGGTCTTGTGCCGCTCGAACGATCTGACGGCCGAGTGGCGCGGTGAGATGTACGCGCAGGGCGTCGGCGTCGTCCGCTGCCTGGCAGAGGCCGCAATCAGCCGCGAACGTCGCGACTTCCTGCGTGCGTACCAGCAGACCTGTCTTGGACTGATGGGCCTGCTCGCGCCGAAACACGGTTCGCTCGCGATCGACCTCGCGCGGCCTGCCGACGAGACGATGCGGCTCCTGCGCCAACGCATCTGGGCGTTCGTGCGCGATCCTGTGTCCGGGCTGCCCGCAGCGACCTTGGTTGCCGATACCGGCTGGCACTCTGCGCTGAAGGCGCGCGTTACCGGCTTGATCGCAGTGCTCGGTGCCGAGTTCGGGTTGCAGGCCGCTGAAAATCTCGGTCAACGCCTAGCCAAGAAACAACTTGCCAATGCACCGCTGCTCGCAGCCCCGATCCTGACGGCGGCCGCCGAGCCTTCGTTCCGTACCTCGACCGTACACCGGGTAAAAGGCGAAAGCCTTGATGCCGTCCTCTACGTCGCCAAAAAGTCGCACGTCCGCGCTCTGCTCGACGGCACCGACACCGAAGACGGGCGGATCGGCTACGTCGCGCTGACACGTGCCAAGGACCTGTTCGTTCTGGCGGTGCCGGACACGGCCTTGCACGCATTCGAGCCGGAGCTGCAGGCTTCTGGCCTGGTGCGTGCGTAACGACTGTCCGCCGACGCCGGATCGCTCGCCGCGACCAGTGATGCCTTGAGCGCGAGGAGGGCGCTGCGATGGACAGCGTTCAGGTCGTTCACCAAATCACTAAGGTGCAAGCCCGTCCGGCTGCTCGAATTCGTGCTACGGCCGGCTCCGGCCCGACCGGACGATTACCCGTACAGCGCGGTATGACTCGCACTGGTCGTTAGCCGTTGGGCAGCTTTCGGCGGTCATGACCCACATTCAGACATCCACGGCATCACGGGCACTCCCAGCTTCTGCCGTTCATTCATGTTGTCAGCGACAGCACACTTGAGGGCCTCTGCGGTATTGGCGAATAGATGAATGCAGAAAAGCCATCAGACCTAGCGGGCTCGAGCACCTCGGACGGTGCGGCCCCGAGGAGCGGATGCTCTAGCAACGAGCAGACGTACGGTGCCGGCTTGCGGCTGCCCTCAATCGCTGAACGGCTCAATCTGCGCCCATTTCATGCGCCGCCAAGGGGTGCACCACTGGCCAGTTCGGTACGCGCGCACAAACACCCAGCGCGGGTGAGCAGCGCCGCCGTCATCGACGACATGGACGTCGCTTGAGCAGCTGTCGCGAAACCGCTGACATTGGCGCCGCTTGCGAGCAGGGATAAGGCGGCGGGCCAGTCGTTCGTCGAGGCTCTCGGACTCTCGCCAACCGCGCTTTCGTCGCCGCTCGCGAAGGGCCTCGCGTGCGGTCGCCGCCCGGTGCAGCGGCACGCGAACCGCAGCCGCCGGTCGCGGCAAGACGGTTATCGGCGGGACGTCGTTTACTCCAACATCCCGCCTATCGGCTTCCTCAATGATCCTCGCGCGCGTCTCTAGCGGAAGGTCATTCCAAAACTTGTTCTCCATGAACCAATGGTCCGTACCGTAGAGGAGAAAGCGCTCAATCAGCGCGATTAAGGCATCGGGGTCGGCCTCCTCGCCCGACCGCAACAGATCGCTTTGCTTCAGATAGGCGTCGAGCAGCGGCCCCTGCTCGGCGGGTGATGCGATCAATACCTGCGTGCGGCCGGCCTCCGGCACGACGACCAGTAGCACCACAACTCGGTGTGTATCCGGTCCCAGCATCATCTTGAGCACGCTCTGGCCGGACAGGGTGATCGGCAGGCGCTGAGGCAGGATGAAGCGGTGGAAATGCGCGCCCATCATGCCCTGGTCCATCGCCACCATCGCTTGGCTGAGATGGACGATCATCTCGCGGATCGTGTCGCGGTCCTGTCGAGCCTCGTCGCGCCACCGGTTGAAGCGGTCATCCTTATCACTCGGCGCGCTGATCTGGTACGCGGCAAGGATTGGATGCTGATCGACCAGAGCAGCCGCTTCAGCGTGAACGAGCACGCGCAGCTTCTCGTCATAGAGCTGCTCGAACTGCTCCCTAGACCGGGTGTGCTGCCGGACGTCGAACTCCAGCCGCACCGCCTCGCGGCAGGCCGATCGGTAGAGCTGCAGCACCACGTCGCGCGTCGTCGTCAGCGTCGCCCGCGACTCAAAGACATCGAAGATCGCCTCGTGCTTCGAGCAGAAGCCCGGGAAGGTGCTGGCGAGATCGAGCCCCTTGCGGCCGGCGACAAGGCGCTCGGTCCGATGATCGATCTCGAGTGTCGTCACGTGCCCGTCTTGGCCGCGCAGCTCGGTCAGCGGACCGCCGCGCTGCAACGTGTGCGACCGCGCGATGCTGCGATTGCGGCAACCGGGGTATTGGCACTTGCCTGGTTTGTCCCAGTTCTTGAACACCGCGGCACGGCTGGCGAAAAACAGCCGGCGGTGCTCGTTTTCGGGAACGACGACGCACGTGCCGCTCGCAATCCGCGCGCTCACCCGCTCGGCGCCTTTAAGAAAGGCCGCCTCCACCGCTGGTGGCGCGGCAAGGACAACCATGTCAGGGCCGCCTTCGGGCCAGCGGAGTTCAACCGTCATCATCTCGTACCCGCGACCCTCGTCGGGCCTTCATTGTTGTTTGGTGCTGGCGGACCGCGGCATCGGCCGCCGCGCCGAGCGGGCCGCCGGGCTGATCGCGCCGGCCCTTACACGTTCAGCAGCGTCAAAAAAAGTCTGCTCTCCTACGATCCTGTTCGGCAACGGGACCCAAAAGGCGACATTCAGCCGTCGTTGCCCGCTCCCCAACTTCAGACATCCGTTCATGTCCGTTCGATGCCTCGACGAGCAGCCGTGGAATGACAAAAAGGGGGACAATCCTGCCGTTCCACAACGATAGTTCGAACGGCAGCTCTCGCCAGGAACGGGCATGACGCGGTTGCGCGACCGGCATCGCAGGTCGACAGAAGATAGGCCGGCTGCGGATTGGCAGCTTCCACACGCCAAATTGCGAAAACGAACGTGCCCGGCACCTATCCGGTTGATCCTGGGTTCGCCGACGTCAGCGCCGACGGGTCTCCTCAACGAGCCAGCCCTCTAGGTCGCCAAGTAGGTTGGTCGCCCAGCTGCCGAGTATCGGATGCGTGGCCCAAGCCGCCAGCGGCTCCAGGAAGCGCCGGAGATGGTCTTCGAGCGATCCGCTATACGAACTGGGCAGGATGCGGGCGCGCAGCGCCGCACGGAAGGGCTTGAGCGTCCCGTAGAGGTCAGCAAGCTTTTCGGTCGCGGGGTGCCAGTGCCAGCTTTCGCCGTTTTGGCCGAGCATCGGATAGAAGCTCATCGGATAAGCGACGCGGTTGGCGGGATCATCCGCAACCCAGTCGAGGATGGCGGGCTCGGGCACGTTGAACAGCGCGCCGGCCCCGGTGCGGTCGCTATTGTTGAACGCGAACATCTTGGTGGAGGCGGTGATCATGTTGAGGCGCTCGCGTTCAGCGCGCGTCGCCACGTCGTAGAAGCCGGTGAGCACGGCCCAGACCTCGAGCGGCGCTTGGTCGACAACAATCGGGAGACCGGCGCGCAGCGCCTCGGTCGGGCGGTTATGATAGCCGCCGACCGACCGGCAGGCGCGCTCGATCAGCTGGGCAAAGCCGGTGCCGAAGACGCCGTCGATGGCCCCGGAGGCGCCGAGCAGCTTGATAAGCCGATCGAAGCCATGCTCGGCATGGGACGGATTAATCGTGCTGCCCTCGGCGATCGCCGGCGACAGTAAGGCGAGCGCGCATAGCGCCGCCAGATCTGGCCCGACGGTCTTCATCCCATAGGTGACCATGTTCAGGATCTCGATCGCCGCCCAGGCGCCACCGTCCTTGGTGCGGCCGACCAGTGCCGCGATCAGCTCGCCTAGGACCGGCACCGGGACGGCGGCGAGCCCGCGCCCGTAGGAGAGCGGCACGACCGAGCCGACATCGACCGTTCCGGCGCGGACCTGCGCTGCGATGTCCGCAACCCGCGCGTCGGTCATGTCCAGCGCGCTGTAGATGTCCATTGGCCGTTCGGAGAGCGTCGCCGAGCCTTCGGCGAGCGCGACCAGTGCCTTTTGCCGGCCGGCATCGCCCGTTAGCCGGCGATCGAAGCTGCCGAGCAGCGCGCGGACGAACTGGACGCCGGCCCTCGTGCCGCTTGTGTCGAGCGCTTTGATCGCGGCGGTGAAGACCGCCAGCGGGTCCTCGACCTCCTGCGCTAGCGTCTGCGCGAACGGCCAGGGCGCATTGAGCTCCTGGCTGGCGAAGGCCGCGACCGCGCGATCCAGCTGGTCGGGGTCCTTCGCGATGGCCTTGGCGAGCGCCTGTGCCACCCGCCCCGAATATTCATGGTCGTCATCGTTTATGCCATCGGCGGCGTAGCGCTTGTCCGGATTGCGCAGGTCGGCGGCCCAAAAGCGGCTGTAGAGCAAGGCAAGGTCGACGGAGTCAGTGGGGAGCGTCGCATCGTAGAGCGTGCGCATTGCGCGTGAGCCGTCATCATCCGCGGCGGGCCGGTCGAAATAGAGCCAGTCGCCGATGCCCTTGGTCGCCTGTCCCCAATGACCGCGTGCGTTGACCACGTCGCGGACGAACGCCTCGACGACGTCGAGCAGGTCGAAGTCGAGCAATGTGCGCAGATCGCTGGCGACGATCGCTTCGATGCGATCCCGGAAATCGGGATTGTCGCGCCAAAGCTCGCGCAGCCGCTCGAGCGCCCAGCGGAAATAGTCGACCGCGACCTCATGCGTTTCGGGTGACCATTCGGTGCGATAGTCTTCACCGGCGATCTGATCGAAGTCGCCCAACCGGGTCATATGGGTGGTGAGCATAGCGCCCAGCGCCTCGACCACAGCGCGGTGGATGCGCGGATCCTCCTCTTCGAGCGCCTTCAGCAGGCTGTCGCGGCGGTGCTTGTCGTCGGCTTCGGTGCCGGCGAGCGCAACCTGGTAGAGCTGACGCAGCAGCTGCACGACCGGCGAGCCGTCGGAATAGTCCGTGACGGCGGTGAGGCGCAGCATCAGGCCAGCGGTCAGGCGGAACGTGCTGCTGCGCGCCGCGAGAAGGCGCAGCGCGTCGAGCAACTCCTGCGAGATGTCGAGCGCCGCCAGATCATCGAGCGAGGTACGGATTAGCGCAAAATGCAGCGCGCGCATCATCGTGTCGGGTTCAGCATGGACGAACGCGGCGAGATAGGGCGCGGCGTCGGGCCCGAGTAGCGTCGTATCTTCGCGCAGCCAGCCACGATTGACGACGCGACGGACCACCTCGGCGAGCGTGTCCGAACGCTCACGAAACGCGCCCCAGCGCGCGAGCATCGCGTTGCGGCGATTGGGCTCGGCACCCGCGAGGAAGGCGGTGATCGTCGAAGGGCGCAGATAGGCGAAGCGCCTAAGGGCCAGATAATTGGCGATCGGCAGCGGCTGCGCGGTCATGCGTCCGTGGCTGCGCTCGACCAGATGCTGCTCGGCGGCGCGGACGAGATGCTCATAGGCCAGCTCGCCCTTCATATGGGCGAGCAGCTCGGCGAGTTGGTCGAAGCCTTGGGGCTCGGCGTCAGGCTCGAGATGGTCGAATAGCGAGAGCAGTTCGAGCGCGCGCACCGTCTCCTCGC
The DNA here is from genome assembly GCF_900113315.1 of Sphingomonas jatrophae. Classification (GTDB taxonomy): domain Bacteria; phylum Pseudomonadota; class Alphaproteobacteria; order Sphingomonadales; family Sphingomonadaceae; genus Sphingomonas_P; species Sphingomonas_P jatrophae. Next base: position 40,139 of record NZ_FOZG01000003.1, read on the forward strand.
CGACGCCGGCCGCGTTCAGGATTTGCTCGGCGACCTCATTGGTCGATTTGCGGATGCTGGCGGCGCTGCCGAACGCCTTGGCGGCGAGCACGGCGATGCGCGGAAAGCCGTCGCACTGCGCCGCGACGAAGTCGATTTCGTCGGCACGCGCCTTGATCGCCTGTACGAGAATGCCGCGGATCGTGTCGCGATCAGCCTTGAGCGGCCGGATCATCAGGCAGTCCTCGACCTGATCCTGCCCGTCGGCGCCGAGTGTGATGACGCGCAGCGCACTGTCCTCGGCGCGGGCCAGCTGGTTGAGGCGCTTGGCCTCCTCCCACGGACAGGAATCGACCACCAGCACGGCGGCAAGCCCGGCATTCTTGATCTGGTTGGCGACGTTCCAGATCTCGCCCGAGACTTCGGGATAATCGCAGAAGATGAAGTTCGCGGCGGTGAGCTCACGCAGTTCGCCGGTGCTGGTGCTGAGCGCTTGATGGAGCGCGCGCGTCTTGCCGATGCCCGACGCGCCCCAGAGCCGCGCGACTGCCCCCGGTTCGGAGAGATGGTCGACCACGCGCGCGGCGAGCCGATCGAAACCCAGTTCGTCGAACGTGTCGGCGCTGAGCGCGAAGCGCCGCGTCTCGCTCGCCACATAGGGCGGCGTACTGATCTCGGCGCGTTTCCCCCATTGGTCGAGCGTCGCGAAGCCGGAGAGCGCATAGCCGGCCTGGCGCTCCTTAACCCAGAGCGCGACCGCCGGATGGTTGGTCGCCCACATGGCGAGCTTGTTGCTGTCATAGAGCTGGACCGAGGCGAGTTTGGTGGGATCGCCGCCTGCCTCCCGGCTGCCCTTGCGGATCGCCTCGGCGCGTTCGTCGGGCTTGGTGCCGACCAGCGCGGTCGCGGTCACCCCGATATAGGCGCCGCCGGCGGCGAGCATCGCCGCGATCGCGGGGTTGAGCTCCCGCTTCTTTTTCTTGCCCTGCGACGCCTTGGTCCAGACCTCCTTGGTCCAGGCCGCATCGCCGCCGTCGCTGGCCTTGCACTGGAAGACGGTGTCGCGTCCGGGAAAATAGTCTGTCGAGGCCCTGCCGCCCTGCCAGTGGACGGTTGCGTCGCGCCCGCCGTCGGCGACGGTGATCTGGAGGGGCACGTCGACATTCCGCATCGGGATGTCGGACTTGCGCGCCTCGGCATGGACGAGCATGCGCAGCAGCTCGACCAGCTGGAGGCCGTCGAGATTTTTGAGTTCGTCAGGATGGACGGTGAACATGCTCGCCTTCTGCCGTCGCCGCTCCGCGCAGGAAAGTGGGAACACACTCCCTTGGTTCTCTGTGGTGAACCAAAACAGCCTCGAAGACCGTCGCCGATTCTGCGAGAAGCAACGCCATGACAAGCAAATTCCCTTTTGGCGTGACGGGCCCCCTCGATGACATGATGAAGCGCCAGCGCGAACAGTCGGATCTGATTAAGCAGGCCCTGGGCCCGAGCTTTGCTCTTCAAGAACTGACGCGTAAACTTCCGACAGGCCTTGCCGCGATCGAGGCAGCCGAACGTAGTGGCATCCTTAAGACCGCCGCTTTGATGCGGGGCACGCGCATCGGGGAGGTGATGGCGGCGAGCGAGGCTCTGCGACTGAGCAGAATCTCGGTGCTGAAACCATATGCGACGCTCAACTGGATGATGGCGCTGCAAAAAACCGGCTTCGCCATCAATCGGGATCCTACCGGCATTCTGGCAAAGCAGCATGCTCTGGTCGGCTCGACAGTCGCCGACTTGGCAAAGCTGGGCGACTTGGTCGGCACAAATCGGTCGCTAATCGGTAAGCTGATGGCGGTCCCGAGCATCGGTGCGCAATTCAGGGCGATGAGCGAGGCACTCAGTCCTCAGCTCGGCATCCTGAAATTGGCGGCCGACCGCGCGCGCATGATCGACATGATGACCCTGCGCGCGACCGGCAGGGCGGTGGCAACTAGCAGCGCGGTCGCGATGGCCGAGCAGGTGATCGAGGCGCAGCGGATTGTTGAGGCGATCGGCCATACGGACGATCCGACGCAGGCGACCGATCTGATCGTAGCATTCATCACTTTGATGAGCGCGATGTTCTCGATGTTCGGTGAGAACACCGTAAAGGAACTGCGCAATCTAGGCGCGCTCGCGCTCCTTGGGCTCCTCTTGAATTTTCAGACAATTTACAAGGAGGTCACGCCGCAGGATCTGACCCCGGCGGAACAACACGCCCATGGCGAGGTGGTCGGTCGCATGAACACGATAGAAGAGAAGCTCGATGAGATACTTGCGGCCGACCACGCCGCGGATCAGGCTTATGTCGAGACACATCCGCGCGGCGAACTGAAGCGCATCGCGCCGATTCGTCGGGACCCGCAAGGTAAGGCACAAATCCTGATGCGCGGAGACGCCGGGATGGAGATTGCGGTCAAGGAAAGCCGCGGCAAATGGCGACTGGTGATCTACCGTGACCCATTGACTGAGCAGTTGTCAGAAGGCTGGATATTTGCACCGGCGATTGCCATGTATGTTGTTCCGGAGGGCGAATGACCTTCACATTCAGCCGATCACAACGCAATTCAATGGACTGGTAGAAGAACCATATACAAGCGCAACGAACCTGCGAACTGGCGATTAATTTCAGATCAAGGGCTCGATGACAAACCTCTAGGCAGGACGGGCCCGTGTCAAACTTGACCGCCAATCAGCATCACGTTTGGCAATATTATCTCAAGGCATGGGCCAACAAAAAGGATCAGGTCTGGTGCCTCCAGAAAGGTAAGCCTGCGCCTTTTATCAGTCATACACGCAACGTCGGCAGCGAACGCTTCTTCTACGAGTTTCAGGAGCTTTCTGAGCCTGACGAGCAGTATCTCGAATATATCATCAACCAGTCTAAGAATGAGAGCCTCCGCAAGCTCAATCGCGGCTGGGTGGATTCCCTCCAAACGCCATTCACTCTTCGAAGAATGCTGGCGAACTTTCCGCTTTCTGATGAGAACAAGGCCCAGGTCGAAAGGCTGCTGGATGAGACTGGAAAGACGCTTGGTGAGCAATATCACGGCACGATGGAGGAACAAGGCAAGCCAATGCTCGATAGTCTTCGTGCAGGCGATTCCAGCTTTTACAGGAACGATGATCAGCAGCAGATGACCTTCATCCAGTTCATCAGCTATCAGTATTTTAGAACAGCGAAAATCCGGAACGGCTACCGAGCCATTTCGCTCAAACTCCCGCATGATCGCGATAGGACTTGGCCGATTGAAGCCTTCATCTATGCGACCAATCTGGGAACAAGCCCCTACGCCCAACGCCATGAATACGAAATTGTGATGATCGACAATCGGAGTGACAAACCCTTCATCAATGGCGATCAGCCAGTCATAAATCTGCTCGGCTTGAGCGACCAAGAGGTTGAACTTTTCTATCCACTGACCCCTCGACGAGCCATGATCCTCTCAGCCAGCAAAGAGCGTTATCCTAGCAGCCAAAAGGACGCGGGTTTGATTGAGGTAGAGGGCTACAATTTCCAGATGTACCAGAAGTCAGACACCCAGCTTTACGGCAGCGACAAGGACTACTTGGCCACCTTTGAGGGCCTGCCGAAAGGTGATTTGAGCGGCTAAGAACGAGAGGTGGCACTTGAGCATGATGGCAGGTTCCGGGAGAAGCAGCCATCCCCGCCCCTTTGGGTTAAACGGCGCGTTTGGTCGATATCTTCCGAAGGCAGAACCCACGAATGGCGGCTCAAGAGGTGTTTGCCGTTTCCCGGAAGCAGCCGCATAACATGGGCAGCGCATGGACACGCTGATGCAAATGAACCTTGACGAGGATCACCGCGACGACCTGCCGTATGTCTGGTGACGGCCTCCGTCTTCAGCACCTCTTGAACAAATCTAGAACGTCCAACATTATGGCTATCGGACCATCCTCCAAATGAGATGGCTATTGGAGCGAACGGGCGATGCGGCTGCTGCGATATAGGGTGACGAACTTCCGGTCGGTTGAGGACAGCGGCTGGATAGACGCCGACGATGTGACGGCGCTGATCGGGGTCAACGAGTCCGGCAAGTCCAACCTCCTCCTCCCGCTGTGGAAGCTGAAGCCTGCCCGCGAAGGCGAAATCCGGCCGACGTCGGACTATCCGAAGACGATGTTCGCCGAGATCCGCGAGAACCCCGCCCGGTTCCGCTTCATCTCGGCCGAATTCGCCACCGGCCCGCTCGGCCCGCGCATTGCCACGCTGGCCGGCATCGGACCGGAAGAGGCGGAGGTCGTCCGTGTCGACCGCTACTTCGACGGCGGCTACGTCTTCAGCTTCCCCGATCACGAGCACGCAACGACCGCGTCACCGGAGGACGTCGCGGCCATCCTCCAGGCGGCAACGTCCGAGATCGGCGGGATGCCCGCGCTCGCCAAGGAGGAGGCGCAGAAGGCCGAGCTCATCGCGGGGCTCCAGTCGGCCGCGCTCGAACTTCCCGACGCCCCGATGTCGGCGGACGCGCTGGCGGCGCTAGCCGAGGACCTCCGCGCCCTCGCCCCGACAGCGCCCGCGAAGACCAGCAGCATCTTCCCCCGCCTCGAGGCACTCGCGGCAAGCGTAGACGAGCTCCAGACGCGCGTGTCGGCCCCAGACCCGGGCGCGGTCGAGGCGGTCCGAACCGCCATCCTGAAGCGCGTGCCGCGCTTCGTCTACTATTCGAACTACGGCAACCTCGACTCCGAGATCTACCTGCCGCACGTCGTGGACAACCTCGAACGGGAGGATCTCGGCGAGAAGGAAGCGGCCAAGGCGCGCACGCTGCGTGTGCTGTTCAGCTTCGTGCGGCTCGAGCCAAGCGAGATCCTGGAACTCGGCAAGGACGAGACGCCCGTCAACTCGCGCCGACCGACCGAGGCCGAGATCGCAGAGGTGGCCGAACGCAAGCGCGAGCGCTCCATCCTGCTCCAGTCGGCGGGCACAACGCTTACCTCCCGCTTCAAGGACTGGTGGAAGCAGGGAGACTACCGTTTCCGCTTCGAGGCGGACGGCAACCACTTCCGCATCTGGGTCGCCGACGACCGACGGCCAGCCGAGGTCGAACTCGAGGGCCGCAGCACCGGTCTCCAGTGGTTCCTGAGCTTCTATCTCGTCTTCCTCGTCGAGAGCGCCGGAGAGGGCGAGCACGAGAACGCGATCCTGCTGCTCGACGAGCCCGGCCTATCGCTCCACCCGCTGGCGCAATACGACTTGTCGAAGTTCTTCGACAACCTGGCGGCGACGAACCAGCTCATCTTCACCACCCACTCCCCCTTCCTGGTTCATGCCGACCGGCTGGACCGCGCACGCAAGGTCTACGTCGACGAGAAGGGCACAACCAAGGCTACGTCTGACCTGCGCAAGGGCGCGGAACTGCAGCCCGGCGCCGCCTACGCCGTGCACTCGGCACTTGGACTAAGCGTCGCCGACAGCCTGATGCTAGGCTGCCAGCCCGTGATCGTCGAGGGAAGCTCGGACCAGCACTACCTTACCGCGGTCAAGACCCTGCTCGTCGCTTCCGGCCGCCTGAAGCCGGTGAGGGAGTTCGTATTCCCGCCAGCCGGCGGGACCAAGAACACCCGCATGGTAGCAAGCATCCTGACTGGCCGCGACGAAGCGCTGCCCTTCATGATCCTCGACGGGGACATGATGGGCAGGAAGCTCGCCAAGGAGCTTGGCACCAGCCTCTACCAGGATCATGCCGACCGCCTCATCGGCGTCGACGACCACACGGCAATTGAAGGCTCGGAGATCGAGGACCTGATCCCGCCCGACGTGATGGCCGCCGTCATCGACCGCATGTACCGCAACGCCGACACCGAGTTCGCCGACGTGCTTGTGGCCGGAAAGCCGATCCTCGGCCAGATCGAGGCGTGGGCGGCGGCGCAGAAGGTCGACCTCGAGGCAGGCTGGAAGGTCGAGCTCTCGAAGAGGGTCAAGCAGCACCTCCTCACCAAGGGAATGGCCGTGGTGAAACAGGAATACGGCGACCGCTGGCAGCGGCTGTTCGACATCCTCGGTTCGACAATCGCTCCAGCCTGACCGCTCGCCCCATCGGCTCCACCCGATGGTTGTTGCCCGCAGCGGAGTCGGGCTGTGGATGAAGACATCCGTTCGAAGATCACTTCCCCCCTGCGTAACGCTACCCCGAACCCCCATGCTCGTAGCCGGTGGCGCTAGCGCTCCCCGCCGCCGCGGCGTCAGCTCCGGCTGATGCCGGGTTTTGCGTTTCCACCCCTTCAGGTGGCTGAGCCTGCCCATCTTCCGGGGATTTGGGAAGCACGCCCCAGCCGCGGAGCCTATCCTCGCGCATCCGCGAGCGCGAAGCGATCCGCCCGAGAGCCTCGTCGAGGGACGCCCTCAGGTTCTCGGCACCCGGCTGCGCGGCAAGGCGGTCGGCCCACTCCATCATGCCCTTGACGTCGTCCGCTGCGTGGTCGTCGAACAGCCGGACGATCTCGTCGGCGCTCAGACGGGAGAGCCGCGCGGCATCCTCCGCGGGATTGTATCCCCCCGACTTCGCCATCTGCTTAAGCATGTCGGCGGGGTCCCGCGCATCGACGATCTCGGCGCGCCCCGCCTCCATCGCGGCCAGCAGCTCGGCATCGACCGGATCGTTCGCGAAGAACCGGTTCCAGCGATCGAAGAACCCCTCCTTGCCGCGGTTCGCCTCGATCCACCTCGCAAGGATGTCCGAAGCCTGCGCGTCGCGGCCATAGCGCCGCAGGAAGCTCAGGGTGCCGTTCATGTTGGTCGGCGTGATCTCAGCCAGATTCTCTAGGGCGCCGGCCTGCATCGCATCCAAGATCACGTCATCGTCCGTCGTCAGGCTGTCGTGATAGAGCCGCCATGCCCGGGAGAAGCTGTCGTCGCGGCCTTCCCGCCTCCGACGCTCCTCGACGGAACGCGCCGCCTCACGCAGGACGTTGCCCCGGAAGTAACCCAGCGCCACTCCATCGAGGATCGGCTCGTCCAGCTCGTCCGTCGAGCCATATCCGTATCGCCCCAGGAGCTCGCGCCAGCCCTTCTCGTCCGCCGGCTCCTCCTTACGTCCGAACAGACCACTCATCGGATTGAACCCCCTGACGAAGTCGAGGCTGGGCGCTAGATCGCGCTGGAGGAAGCACCAGCCTCCCAGCACCACCGTGGCCGTCGCCTGTGCAAGCGTCGCGGCGTCGAACCCCCGGAGCTCCGTCTCGACCAGCCTTGCCCACCGCTCGACCTTCTTCATCACCCGCATGTTGGTGACGTCCAGCGCGACCAGGCGATCGCGCAACGCCACCGCAACTGGATCGTCGCCCCCGATCGCGATCGCCGCAGCCTCCGCGCTCGTCGGCTCGAAGATCAGGAAGGTGTCCACCACCTTCTCGAGCTGGCGGTCGAGCTCCTCCGCCTGCTTCGCCTCCGCCTGCTCCTTGTTGAGCAGCAGCACGACCTTGCAGCCCCTCTGCTCCCGCAGCAACGATGCAAGCCCCAGCACGTCGCGCATCTCGAGCGACTTGCCGGCGCGTTCGAGGTCGTCGAAGCATACGAGCTGCCCTTGCACCGTCAGGAAGGCGGCGCGATACAATGCGTCGCCGGCATCCTTCATCCGGAAGAACCCGGCGGCCACCTCCAGCGCGGGCCGGCTCCTCCGTGCGAACCGCTCACCCTCGCGCAGCATGCCGTGGAGGCTCGACGCGTCGGGCAGTGACGACCTGCCCGCCACCACCGTGTTCTCCACTATGGCGCTGCGGAGCTCGCCGAGGCTGTTCAAGCCGAAAAGGGACACGTAGGCGTGGCGGTCCACGCCGAGCCGACCCGCGGTCTCCTCCTCGCGCAAGAAGGTCTGCCAGGAGTAGGTCTTACCCACCCCCCACCGACCAGAGATGCAGAGCACCTCAGGAGACGGTGATCTCAGAAAACGCTCGATCTCGGCACGAACGATCGCATAGGACATGAGCGGGTTCTCGCACCGGGCTCGATCACTGTCGATCCCGTCGGCGGCCCTCTCAAGCATCCGTGGAGTCCTCGCCAGCGCACCTTGACCGTTGTCAAACCCGGGTAGCGGGCGCTTTCGTCGACATCATCGGGCATGCTCCGGCTCTTGGAGGCGTCGACATCGAGCTGGGCGACGTTAATGGTGGTAGTCTGTGTGAACGAACGTACGCTTACCGGGCGTGGTCGGCGGAAAGCGGCCTTTCCGCTCTCCCCCCAAAATCAGTCTAAACTTCTGCGGCGGACAGGTGCGACCGATATCTCAGTGCTCACTCGTCCTCGCCGGGACGAACTTGATGAGGCTCAAACGCGATGCGCCTTGGATCACCACAGGGGCAAGCGCTGAAGCTGTGGCGCTGCTCGCCCAGGCTTGCAACGATGATGTGCGCTTCAGCGCTGAGACCGAGTTGGGCCAGCGGGAATCGAGCAAGGTGCGCGTCCTGTCGAAGTCAGCACAGGGAAGCCTGCTCTGATTGGCTCACGTAGCGGTTCCTTCACCCGCTGCCGAGAGGGCGACAATCACCTCGCCCTGCGTACAGCCTTCGTAGCCGATCGTATAGACGCGCATGAACTGCCTCTCAGTCGAGCGCTCTGCGCCAAGTACCACGATGGGCCGCGGCGCCGATCTCAGCACCGCGGCCGCTTGAGCTAGGCCGCCACGGCGACGTCTCGGTTCAACTCAGCGAGTTGATCCTTCAACGCCAGCTTTAGCTTCTTCAGCCGCGCAATCTCCCGATTGTCAGGGAAGCGAGCCGCGTGATGGCGGGCGATATCCGCCTCAAGGCGTGCGTGCTCGCGCTTGAGATAATCGAGGTACCGGTTGGACATCGTACACTCCTCTGCAAAAGTGGACCATGTTCACGCGCCGGTGACCGGCGCCTCGCCTACGTAGGCGCAACGGCATCGCTGCTGAACTGGCAGCACGACGAGCTGACGCCCGGCGGCGGCGAGCCGTTCTACAGCGATGCAATCGGTCTTCAGACGGGCGCCCCTTGAGCCACAGCCTAACAGCGTGCGCCTTAGCCGCTTCTCGTCCTCGGCATGAAATGGATACCGAATAATACCCACCAACCGTATCATACCTGCGCTACTAGTACGACCTTACACTCTAGATTAACACGATCATCGCACCACTTATGGAGTTCATTGTGGAAGCCGACCTCAAGACACTCACAGCTGATATCGTTACCGCTCACCTCGCCAACAACGAAGTCGCCGCTGCCGACATCGCTAGCCTGATCACCTCTGTGCATGACGCACTGGCCGGACTTGGTCAGGAGGCGACGGGGCCGGAAGTGCCGTTCCCGATCAAGGTCGAGGGGAAGGTCTCGGTCCGCAAGTCGCTCGCCGACCCGGACAAGATCATCTCGATGATCGATGGCAAGGGTTATTCGAGCCTGAAGCGCCACCTCACCAGCAACGGATATACACCCGAAACGTATCGCGCGGCATTCGGCCTCAAAGCGGATTATCCGATGGTGGCACCGGGATATAGCGAACGCCGCCGCGAAGTCGCCAAGACACTCGGCTTGGGGAAGCGGAAGGCCGCGCCAGAGGCGGCAGAGCAGCCCAGCAAGGGTCGCCGGACGCTCAAGGCCGCTTTCGGCAAGGCCAGGGAGCACCTCGGCACAGCCGAGTGACGGGACTTGCGAGCCGCTTTGGAGCGGCTCGCATCCAAATTGCCGGGCAAGCACATCTGCTATCAGGCTCATCCGACCGACCATCGGCGATCAAATAGCGCTTCTGCCACTTCCCCTGCCCTCATCTTGAGGCGCCCGCGGTAGTTGGCGAGCAAGGGGTGCTGGGCCGCCAGGTGCTTACGGATCGCTGCCTCCTCCGATCTGAAGAGAGCGGAGATGAGGTCCTGATCGTCATCAATCACGTCCACGGTCAGCACCAGCTCGCTCGCTTCAACCGTCGCTACAACCGGCCGCAGGTTGGCGCCGTCAACGGCAGCGTCCCACAGCTCCATCGATCCAGCCCATGAAGCACGGTACGTGGCGCACGTGGTCCCCAGCTCCTCGTCGCGGCGGAGCTCTGCCAGTGACCACGGCCGGATCGACACCTCCCCCGTCCTCGCCAGGCGGATTGGCTGGATGTCAGCCTCTTGCTGGATGCGTTGCCTGACCGCCGCCTTGGTCATGATCCGCATGTTGGGCTGTGACCATGTTGCCGCGGCGCTTGCGAAGCGCCGCTCGAGGAACGGCTCCAACCAGCCTGCCGAGAACAACCGCCCACCGAGCATCCGCATCAGCGGTCAGCCCCGAGCTGTAGGCCAGCATAAGGCGCCAAGCGCCCGGCATGCCATTCCTCCTTGATGATGTCAGCATATCCGGCGTGAGCCAAGACCGGGTTGGGTCCTTCCGACATCCGCAGCTCGACAAGCTCGGTTCGGAGAAGATCATAGCGACGCTGCTGCATGTGCCGCGGCCGCCCACGCCCGATCAGCTTTTCAAGCTCAGTCAGGCGCTCGCCGCGGCGCGCGGCTGTTCCGATCAGCATCGAGCGGTTCACGAGGAAGTTACACTTTGCGCAAGCCCAACTAGCGATATGGTAGACCAGAGCCCCGACACGATCCCCACAGGCTGGACACAAGAAGAACGCACGCTGCCTGCTCGTGTTCGGTGCGATATATTCCATGTTGAGCTTGACAATATCATGTGAGGACTTGTAATAGCTGCCAGCATATATGAGGTACTCGGCACCATATAGCAGCGTAGATGTAGAGTGGATGTTTGCACGTCCGACAATTGCACCCTGGTTGCGCCAGATCAGGATGGGTCGCCCTCGCTGCCAGTTGCTCACCACGCCTTGCGCAAACAGCCGCGGATACGCCTCAACATACCGCGGCCCTGGCGATGCAAGCGCTTCTTCCGGATCTCGCTCCACCTTGCATCTCCGCTCACTGCCTCGCGCACGCGCTTTTTCTAAGGCGCTTCCAGAGCATTGTAGCAGCTTCTCCAAATCATGGGAGAAGTTCACGAATTTGCAAGCGATTCAGCTGCGATAGACGCACCGGCCCGTAGACCGGCCGAAAGTCGCTTCCGGCACGCGTCTAGAGACGCGCCGGGCGGCAGCTAAGCTACTGAGAGATTATCGATAACGCGCCAGCTCGACCGGCACTTTCAGGTTCGAACCCGACGCGTTGGCTGGGGCGGGAGGATTCGAACCTCCGAATGCCGGTACCAAAAACCGGTGCCTTACCGCTTGGCGACGCCCCAGCAGCGGGCTGCCGCCCGCGGGCGCGCGCTTTAGCGCGGGTGGGGGCGGCGGGAAAGCCCTGCTTTTGACGGTCCAAAGCCTGGCTGGTCCACCATCCGCTTAACCCTGCCCTGCCGCTGCCGTTAACACAGACGGACCGCGGGGGATTTCGGCGCCATGACCACCATTGCCAATGCGCTGGGCATCGGATCCGGCATCGATACCACCGCGCTCGTCAGCTCGCTGACGGCGGCGGCACGCGATCCGAAGAATGCGGCGCTGACTGCTCGCGAAACGGCGAACAGCGCCAAGGTTTCCGCGCTGGCGCAGGCGACCAGTGCGATCGACAGCTTCGCAACTTCGCTCGGCGCTTTGATCTCCGGGGGCACCCTCTTCACCCAGCCGACGGTCTCTGATGAAAAGGTGCTGACGGCGACGGCGCTGCCGGGTGCACGGATCGACGGATTGAGCGCGTCCATCACCGTCAGCCGCCTGGCGCAAGGGCAGACCAACGCTTCCGCAACGCTCGCTAGCGCCACCGCCAAGGTCGGCGAAGGGAGGCTCAATCTGAATGTCGGCGGCAAGACGCTGGCGATCGACATCACTTCGGCCAATGACAGCCTGAACGGCCTGGCAACGGCGATAAACGCCCAGAAGGCAGGTGTCACGGCGAGCGTCGTGACGGACACGACGGGTGCCCGCTTGGTGCTGAGGGGTGCGACCGGTGCCGCCAATGCCTTCACGCTGACGCTGCCGGACGGCACTGGCGATGGCACCTACACCGATGGCCTCGCCCGCTTCGCTGTCAATGCCGATGGCACCGGGGGACTGTCGCAGACGCAGGCTGCGCTTGATGCCAAGATCAACATCGACGGCGTGGAGACAACGCGCGGAACGAACAGCGTGGCGGACCTGATCCCCGGCGTCCAACTGACGCTGGTCAAGACGAGCGACCAGCCGGTGACCCTGGGGACGCAGCGCCCGACCGCCAGCATTCGCTCCGCCGTTCAGGATTTCGTCTCCGCCTACAACACGCTGGACGAACTGCTCGACGGCATGACCGCGACTGCCGGCACGGACGGCAGCGCCGCCGGCGCACTGGCGGGTGAGGCAAGCATACGCGCGATGCGGCGCGCAATGACGGGGCTGACCTCGACCGCACTCAGCTCTGGCAGCGGGCCGAAAACCTTGTCCGAGATCGGCGTGCGCACCCAGCGCGATGGCACGCTGACCCTCGACACGGCGACACTCGACGCCAAGCTGGCGCAGGATCCGGCAGGCGTGGAGGCGCTGTTCAATCCGGGGCAGACGAGCAGCACCCCCCTCGTTTCCGTCGTCAGCGCCTATGGCAAGACGAAGCCCGGCACCTATAAGCTCACCGATCTGGTGCCCGCCGCCGGCACCAACGGCGCGCAGGGAAAGATTGCGGGCATGGCGGGAAGCGGCAGTGGGGATCTGCTGACGGCGTTCATCACCTCCGACGCAGCCGGGCTGGTCGTTCGGGTGAGCGGACCGGTGGACGAAGCGACAGTGACGATCGATGCCGGGCTCGGCGGCGCGCTGCAGGCGATCCGCGACTCGCTGCGTGGCACGAGTGGTGCGCTGACCACCGCATCCACCCGCTTTGCGGCGGAGGCCAAGGCGATCGCGGCCGACCGGACCAAGATGGAATCGCGCATCGCCACCTACAAGGCGCAGCTCGAAACCTCCTTCACTGCGATGGAATCGCGCATGTCGCTGCTCAACGCGACCAAGACGCAACTGACCAACCAGATCGCCCAGTGGAACAAGAGCGACAGCTGAGGCCGCCACCATGTACCAGACCCGTCTCGCCCCCGCCGCCGAAGCCTATCGCTCGGTCGATCTCACCAGCCGGATCGAGAGCGCCTCGCCGCACGGCCTCGTCACCATCCTCTACGAGGAGCTGCTCGGCGCGCTGGGCGTGGTCCGCGCCGCCGTTCGTGCGGGCACGAGCGCGAGCCGGGCGGACGGGCTGCCGCGGGCGCTGACCATCCTCCAGGCGCTGGAGAATGGCCTCGACCATGACAAGGGCGGCGCAGTGGCGGGGACGCTGGCGCAGGTCTATCGCGGTATCCGCGCGCAGGTGAGCAAGGCCGCCGGCGCGGGCGACCTGCCCGCACTCGACGAGGCGCGGCGGATGGTGGCGGATCTGGCGCTCGCGTGGGGGCAGATTGGCAAGTAGCCCCGCGTCAGGCGACGCCGTGAGCGCGGAAGAAGGCGAGCAGCCGCTTCCACCCGTCCGTCGCCGCGGCAGGCGTGTAGCTGTCCCGATAGTCGGCATGGAAGCCGTGCGGGGCACCGGGATAGACGACGATCTCGCCGGGGCGCTTGGCCGCCTTCACTGCGGCGCGCATCGCCTCGACGTCGGTCAGCGGGATGCCCTTGTCCTCACCGCCATAGAGACCGAGGACGGGGGCTCGCAGCTCGGCGGCGCGCGGAATCACGGGCGCCAGCCGGCCATACCAGGCGACGCCGGCGCGGATGTCGCCATTGGTCATCGCGGCGCGCCAGACGACGGTGCCGCCCCAGCAATAGCCGGTGATGCCGATCGCGGCGGGCTTCACGAAGCGCTGGCTCTTCAGCCAGGCCGTGGTCGCGCGGACATCGCCGTCGACCTGAGGCTCGGAGGCCTGACCGACCACCGCCATGATCTTGGCCCGGTCGGGCTCGTTCGGCAGGTCGACGCCGGAGCGGTAGAAGAAGTCGGGCGCGACGGCGACGTAGCCGGCCTTGGCGAGGCGGCGGCACACGTCCTTGATGTACTCGTGCAGGCCGAAGATCTCGTTGATGACGACGATCGCGCCGTGGCGGGCGGTGCCGGCAGGGCGGGCGACATAAGCGGGCAGACCCTCGGCGGTGCCGTTGGGCAGGCGCGGCTCGTCGATGACGAGGCCCTCGGCGGGCGTCTGCACAGGCTTGGCCTCGGCGGACAGGGCCGCGACGGCATAGCCGCCGACGAGCAGCGAGGCGGCGGCGCGGCGGGTGAGGTGGAGATCCTCGGCCAGCGTGCCCTCGGGGCGGGTGAGGTGATCCATCCGGAGGCTCCTGTGCTGCTGTCCCGAGCGAGGCTAGGCGGCGGCGCGGCGCCGGGCAAGCGGGCTTAGGTTGACGAAGTTGACACTCAGAGGCCCTATTCCTATAGGTCCGGATCGGTCCTATTCAGCCGCCGCCGTGCTTAGCCGGGTAAGCGGGCGCACCGCCGTCTCGACCGGCGCGAGCGGATCGAGCGTCCTGCCGCCAGTATCGACCTTCAGCGCTTCGAACCGGCGGGCCTGCGTCAGCACTTGCGATTCAAGCGAGCCGATCATCTGGTTGTAGGCGCCCGCCGCCTGCTCGAGATTGCGGCCGAGCTTCGTCACATGGCCGCCCATCGTGGCCAACCGGCGGTAAAGCTCCTTCCCCGCCTCCGCCACCTCCTGAGCCTGTGCGGCGAGCGCTTCCTGCCGCCACATGCCGGCCATGACCTTGGCCAGCGCCAGCATGTTGATGGTGGAGGCAAGGATGACGCCCTGGCGGAACCCCGCCTCGATCAGATCGGGCGCGCGCTCGGCCGCGGCGGCGAGGAAATGTTCGCCCGGCACGAACATGATGACGAAATCGGGCGCGCGGTCGAACTGCTTCCAATACGCCTTGCGCCCGAGATCATTGGCATAGGCCTTCAGCGCATTGGCGTGCTGGAGCAGCAAGCCCGCGCGGACGCCCTCATCCTCCTCGTCATAGGCCGCCTCGAAATGGACGAGCGGGCATTTGACATCGACCACGATGGAGCGGCCGCCCGGCAGGTGGATGACGCAATCGGGCCTGAGCTGGCGATCCCCGTCCGCCACCGTCGTCTGAAGCGAGAAATCGACATTCTCGGCCAGCCCCGCCTGTTCGAGGATGTTGCGTAGCTGCTCCTCACCCCAGCGGCCGCGCGCCTTGGGGCTGGAGCGCAGCACGTTGGTGAGCCGCGCCGTCTCCCGCCGGACGACCTCATTGCCCTGCGCCAGCTGCGTCACCGCCTCGCGCAGGCCCTCGTAGGAGCCGACGCGCGCGCGCTCGATCTCACCGAGTTTCTCGTCATAGCGCTTGAGCGTATCCTGCACGGGCGTGAGCAGCGCTTTCAGCTGGCCTTCGCTCCGCTCCGCCTGCTGGCCGAGCCGTTCGTCCGCGCGGGCGAGGAAGCGGGTCTGCGCCGTCTCCAGCGCCTGCCCGGCGAGCAGGCCGAACCGCTCCTGCAGCCGTGCCTCCATATCCTGCAATCCGGCGACCTGCGCGGCGTGCAGCCGATCCCGCTCGTCCAGCTGCGCGGCGAAGGCGCGCTCGCGCTCCTCCAGCCCGCTCTCCAGCGCGGCGAGGCGGCGCTCGGCGGCATGACGCGCCTCCTCCGCCGCGATCACGCGCGCCTCCAGCGTATCCGCCTGCGCGCCGCGGATGCTGGCGCCGGCCAGCTCGGCCAGCGCGCGCGTCGCTTTCTCCTGCCAGCCGTCCCGCTCGGCCCGCAGCGTGGCGGCGCCTCGTGCAGCCGCCATCCAGCCGAGCACGAGGCCGCCTGCCAGCGCGACGAGAATCAGCAGCAGCGCCCACGCATCCATCGGTTCGCCTCACCGGAACATTCCGCGAACCAGTGGCGCGGCAGAAGTGGTTTGGCAAGGCCGCCCGGCTGGGTTAGGCCGCCGCCATGGCCGACACGCTGGACGACATCCTCGCCGAATATGAGTTCCTCGACGCGGACGATCGCTATCGCCTGCTGATCGATCTCGGCCGCGCGCTGGAGCCGATGCCGGACGCGCTGAAGACGGACGCGACGCTGGTGCGCGGCTGTTCCGCATCGGTGTGGGTCTATCCGGTGCGGCAGGAGGATGGGCGGCTGCACTTCCTCGCCGACTCCAATGCGGCGATCACGAAGGGGATCATCGCGCTCGTCCTCCAGACGGTGCAGGACCGGACGCCCGGCGAGATCGTCGCCGGCGACATTGCGGGTGCGCTGGCGCCGTTCGGGCTGGAAAAGCAGTTGAGCTCCAACCGCACGCAGGGCATCCCCAACATGATCGCGCTGATCCGCGCGACGGCGGAGCGCATGGCATGACGAAGCGGCTTTCCTTCCTGTTCGCCCCTGCCCTGCTGCTGGCGGCAAGCCCGGCGGCCGCGGAGCTGACGGTGGGCGCGATCACCTTCACGCATGGCGACGTGCTCGACGCGCGCGCGCTGCCCGAGCCTGATGCGCCTCCCGTCATCATGGTGACGCTGGCGGATGCGGGCATGGCCAAGCTGGTCCGCGCGACGACAATCGAGGGCGGCGGCACCACGCCGATCCCGGTCAAGGTGGATGCGACGGCGCTGAACGAACTGCTCGTCACCGCCCCGCTCGACAATCCGGTGCTGACGCTGACGGGTGCGAAGGATCTGAAGAGCGCTGAAGCGCTGGCGAAGTCGATCGCGGGGAAGGACCCGCTGCCGGACGAGATCGGGGAGGAGTGAGGGCGCGGGTGGCGCGCGATGAAGGCATCTTGCCCTCCGCCCCGTTGGGCCTGAGCCTGTCGAAGGCCTGCCCTTCCATCTTGCCGCACCGGTGAGCTTCTGGACCTACATGCTCCATTGCTCCGGCGGCGTCTTCTACGTCGGGCACACCGACCATCTCGAACGACGCATTGCGGAGCATGAGAGCGGTGCGGTTCAGGGGTTCACGCGGGATCGTCTGCCCGTTCGCCTCGTCTGGTCGCAGACGTTTGCCAGCCGGATCGAAGCCTTGGAGGCGGAACGCCGCATCAAAGGCTGGAGCAGGGCGAAGAAGCTGGCGCTGATCCGCGGCGACTGGGCGGAAATTCAGCGTCTCGCCCGAAGCAAGACCGGGCCTTCGACAGGCTCAGGCCGAACGGAAGAGGGCTGAGAGTCCAGCCAGTGAGGTTTGACGGCCCCGCCCTCATTTCCGCCCGAACAGCTTCTCAATGTCGCCATGCGCCAGCTTCACCCAGGTCGGGCGGCCGTGATTGCATTGGCCGGAGTGGGGCGTCACCTCCATCTCGCGGAGCAGCGCGTTCATCTCGGGGACCGACAGCATGCGCCCGGCGCGGACCGAGCCGTGGCAGGCCATGGTCGCGACGACATGGTCGAGCCGCTCGCGGAGGGTAAGGCCCGTGCCGTAGGCGGCAATCTCGTCCGCCAGGTCGCGGACGAGGCCGGTGGCATCGGCGCGGCCGAGCGGCGCGGGGGTGGCGCGGACGAGCATGGCGGCGGGGCCGAAGCGTTCGAGATCGAGGCCGAGCGATGACAGCTCGGCCAGGTGCGGCTCCAGCCGGTCGCAGGCGGGCTCGTCCAGCTCGACCACCTCGGGCAGGAGCAACGTCTGTGCGGGCACGCCGCCGCCTGCCGCACCCGCTTTCAGCCGCTCCATCACCAGCCGCTCATGCGCGGCATGCTGGTCGACGAGAACGAGGCCGTCCGCCGCCTCCGCAACGATATAGGTGGCGGCGACCTGGCCGCGGGCGACGCCTAGGGGAAAGTCGACAGGCGGCGGCGGTGCCTCCGCCGGCTCGGCACGGCCGAGCGGCGCGGGGCCGCCGGCAGGTGCGGCAGGCGCGGGCACGAAATCGACCGGGCGATCCCACACGCTGCCCTGCCCGCCGCCGGATGGCAGCGGCGCCCAGGCGGGCACCAGCGGCTCGACCTGCCAGCTACCGAGCGACACGCCGGCCGGGCGATTGGCCGAGCGGTGGCCGGCGGCGTCGAGCGCGGCGCGTAAGCCCCCCACGATCAGCCCTCGAACGAGGCCCGCATCGCGGAAGCGCACCTCCGTCTTGGCGGGGTGGACGTTCACGTCGACCTCCTCGCCCGGCAGGTCGATGAACAGGGCCAGCACGGGGTGGCGATCGCGCGCGAGCAGATCCTGATAGGCGCCGCGCACCGCGCCGACGAGCAGCCGGTCCCGCACCGGGCGGCCGTTGACGAAGAGGAACTGGTGATCGGCGACGCCGCGGCTGAAGGTGGGCAGGCCGGCGACGCCGCCGAGGCGCACCTCGCCCCGGACATGATCCACCGCCACGCTGTTGGCGGCGAGCTCCCGGTCGGTCAGCGCGGCGACGCGCGCGGGGCGGCTGTCCTGCGGGGTGACGTGGAGCGTGCGCCGGCCGTCATGTTCCAGCGTGAAGCCGATGTCCGGCCGCGCCATGGCGAGGCGCTTCACCACATCGACGCAGGCGCCATATTCCGCCCGTGGGCTGCGGAGGAACTTGCGGCGGGCGGGCACCCGCTCGAACAATGCCTCCACGCGGACGCGCGTGCCGGGGGGCAGCGCCGCCGGCCCTTCGGCGACGAGCACGCCATTGTCGATGCAGCGCGACCAGCCGTCCGCGCCCCGCACGCGGCTGTCGATGGTCAGCCGCGCGACGGAGGCGATGGAGGGCAGCGCCTCGCCGCGGAAGCCGAGCGTGGTGACGGATTCGATCGCCTCGTCGGGGAGCTTGGAGGTGGCGTGGCGTTCGCAGGCGAGCGCGATCTCGTCGGGCGCCATGCCGCAGCCGTCGTCCACCACTTCGATCGAGCGCGTTCCGCCCTCGCCCAGTCGCACGGCGATGCGGGTGGCGCCGGCGTCGATCGCGTTCTCAACCAGCTCTTTCACCGCGGCGGCGGGCCGTTCCACCACCTCTCCCGCAGCGATACGGTTGACCAGATGCTCGGGAAGCCGTCGTATTGACATGGGGGCCCCTCTAGCCCAAGCGCCGGCCTTCCGCGACCCGCCGAGACTCATCCAACTCCGTCCGGCGGGAGGGGGCCGCGGCAACGAACAGGTTTCTCCGGGCGGGACTTAAGGACGCATGGTCTTCCAACGCTGGTTCAAGTTCATGTCGCACGACATGGCGATCGACCTCGGCACGGCGAACACGGTCGTCTATGTGCGCGGCCGCGGCATCGTGCTGAACGAGCCGTCGGTCGTGGCCATCGAGACGGTGAGCGGCGTGAAGAAGGTGCGCGCCGTGGGCGACGACGCCAAGCTGATGGTGGGCAAGACGCCCGAGAGCATCCAGGCGATCCGCCCGATGCGCGACGGCGTTATCGCCGACATCGACGTCGCCGAGGACATGATCAAGCACTTCATCATGAAGGTGCACGGCCAGCGCCGCTTCCCACGCTGGCCCGAGATCGTGATCTGCGTGCCGTCGGGCTCGACCAAGGTGGAGCGGCGCGCGATCCGCGATGCCGCGTCCAATGCGGGCGCGAGCCAGGTGTGGCTGATCGAGGAGCCGATGGCCGCCGCGATCGGCGCCGACATGCCGGTGACCGAGCCGATCGGATCGATGGTGGTCGACATTGGCGGCGGCACCACCGAGGTCGCCGTGCTGTCGCTGCGCGGCCTCGCCTACACGACCAGCGTGCGCGTGGGCGGCGACAAGATGGACGAGGCGATCGCCTCCTACGTCCGCCGCAACCACAATCTGCTGATCGGCGAAGCCACGGCGGAGCGGATCAAGAAGGAAGTGGGCATCGCGCACATGCCCGCCGACGGCAAGGGCGTGACCATCCAGATCAAGGGGCGCGACCTCGTCAACGGCGTGCCCAAGGAAATCACGATCACGCAGGCGCAGATCGCCGAGGCGCTGAGCGAGCCCGTCTCCGCCATCGTCGAGGGCGTGCGCATCGCGCTGGAGAATACCGCGCCGGAACTGGCCGCCGACATCGTCGACCAGGGCATCGTGCTGACCGGCGGCGGCGCGCTGCTGCAGGGCATCGACAGCGTGCTGCGGGAAGAAACCGGCCTGCCCGTCACGGTAGCGGAGGATCCGCTGACCTGCGTGGCATTGGGCACCGGGCGCGCGCTGGAAGATCCGATCTTCCGCGGCGTGCTGCAGACCGCCTGATCTCCGGGGCAGCGAGGGAGGAGCGGCGATGCGTCCGCCGCGCCGCACATCGCCGGGCTTTTCGCGGCGGGCGCAATTCGGCCTGTTCGCCGCTTATGTGGCGGCGGTGGCGGGCGTGGTCATCGGCCTTGCGCTGGTGGTCGCCGCGCGCGTCGACCCACGCGGCTTCGCGCTGATCCGCGGCGCCGCGATCGACGCCATCGCTCCGCTCTCCGCCGCCGGCCGCTCCCTGGTGGAGCGCGTCTCCGGCATCGACGACGCGCTGTACGCTTATGTCGCGGCGGGCACGCAGAACCGGGCGCTCCGCGCCGAGAACATGCTGGCGCGCCGCCGCCTGATCGCGGCGCGCGGACTGGAGCGCGAGAATCGCCGCCTGCGCGCGCTGCTGCGGCTGGCCGAGCATACGCCCGACCGGGTGGCGACGGCGCGCATCGTCGGCTCGACCGCGAGCGGCAGCCACCGTCTCGCCACCCTGACCGCGGGCAGCCTCAACGGCGTGCGGCCGGGCCATCCGGTGCGCGCGCCGGAAGGGCTGGTCGGCCGCGTGCTGGAGACGGGCGCGACCGCCGCGCGCGTGCTGCTGCTGGCGGATACGGACAGCAGCGTGCCCGTGCTGATCGTCCGCAACGGCCAGCCGGCGCTCGCCAGCGGCCGCGGCGACGGGCGGCTGACGATCCGCCCGCTGGTGCCCGGCCCCGCCCCCTTCCGCCGCGGCGACGTGGCGCTGACCTCGGGCACTGGCGGCCTTTATCCGCCCGGCATTCCGGTGGCGGTGGTGGACAAGGTGGACCGCGACGGGGCGCTCGCCTGGCCGCTGGCGGACCCGGCACGGCTGGATTTCGTGATGGTCGAGCCGGCCTTCGCGCCGCCGCTGCCGCCCCCTGCCCCGCCGCTTGCGCCGCCAGCGGCTGCACCGCGCTGATGCCGCCCTCCGCCGATCTGCCGCGCGTGCCGCTGCGCACGCGGATGACGCCCGCCGCCAGCGTGCTCGCCGCATCCTTGCTGGCGGCGCTGCCGGTGATCGCGACCGCCGCGGTGCTGCCGCCGTTCGGCCTGCTGGCGCTGCTCGCTTGGCGGCTGCTGCGGCCGGAGCTGTGGCCCGTCTGGGCGGCGCTGCCCTTCGGCCTGTTCGACGATCTCGTCTCCGGCCAGCCGCTGGGCAGCGGCATGGCGAGCTGGACGTGCGTGTTCCTCGCCATCGACCGGCTGGATCGCCGCTTTCCGCAGCGCGGCTGGCGGTTCGACTGGTGGATTGCGGCCGCCGCCTCTATCTTCGTGCTGGTGGCGGGGATGCTCGCCGCTGCCCTGCCGCTGACCATGGTGCCCACCATCCTGCCCCAGATCGCGATCACCATCCTCGCTTTCCCCGCCGTGTCGCGCACGGTGGCGGCGCTGGACCGCTGGCGGCTGAAGCGGTGATCGGCCGGCGGCGGGCGCCGCGGCTGGTGACGGAGCAGGCGCAGGCCTTCACCTTCACCAGGCGGGCGATGGTGCTGGGCGGGACGCAGATCGCCTTTGGCGGGCTGCTGGCGGCGCGGATGGGCTGGCTCTCCATTGCGGAGAATGAGCGCTACAAGCTGCTGGCGGAGAGCAACCGCGTGCAGCTGATGCTGATCCCGCCGCGGCGCGGCTGGATCGTCGACCGGCACGGCAAGCCGATGGCGCTCAACCGGCCGGATTTCCGCGTCGACCTGATCCCCGACCAGCTGCACGACAAGGAGCGCGTGCTGGCCGCGCTGCAACGTCTGCTGGCACTGCCCGACGACGAGATGGACCGCGTGCGCGAGGATCTGGAGCGCGCCGCCGGATACCAGCCGGTGCCCGTCGCCGAGAACCTGCCTTATGAGCGCTATGCCGCGGTCAGCCTGCGCCAGCCGGAGCTGCCGGGCGTGGCACCGGCGCAGGGCTATTCCCGCTTCTATCCGGATGGTGCGGCGGTGGCGCACCTGACCGGCTATGTCGGTGCCGCCTCGGCCAAGGATTATGAGCGCGAGCGCAACCCGCTGCTGATCACCCCCGGCTTCAAGGTGGGCAAGGACGGGCTGGAGAAGGTGCTGGAACGGCCCTTGCGCGGCGCTCCAGGCGCACGGCGGGCGGAGGTGACCGCCCGCGGCAAGCTGGTGCGCGAGCTGGACACGCGGCCCGACACGTCGGGCAAGACGGTGCGGCTGACGGTAGATGCGGGGCTGCAATCCTATCTCGCGCGGCGGATGGGCACGGCCAGCGGATCGGGCACGGTGATCGACTGCGCCACCGGCGACATCCTCGCCATGGTGTCGATGCCCGCCTACGACCCCAACAGCTTCTCCGATGGCATCAGCCATGCCGAGTGGGACATGCTGTCGGCCAGCGACCACCTGCCACTGATGAACAAGACGCTGCAGGGCTTGTATCCGCCGGGCTCGACCGTCAAGCCGATGAACGCGCTGGCGCTGCTGGATGCGGGCGTGCGCGCGGACGAGCGCGTACTGTGCACCGGCCGCTACCGTCTCGGCCGCGGTTATTTCCATTGCCACAAGCGGGGCGGACACGGCGCGCTCGATATGGCGGGCGCGATCATGCAATCGTGCGACATCTATTTCTACACCATGGTGCGTCGCATCGGCATCGACCGGCTGGCGGCGATGATGCGGCGGCTGGGCCTCGGCGCCGAATTCGCGCTGCCCGTCGCCTCGCAGCGTTACGGCACGGTGCCCGACAGCGCGTGGAAGCGGCGCAAATATGATGCCGAGTGGACCATCGCCGACACGGTCAACGCCAGCATCGGCCAAGGCTATATCCTCGCCAATCCGCTGCAGCTGGCGGTGATGGCGGCGCGGCTTGCCTCAGGGCGCGCGCTGGCGCCGCGGCTGCTGGCGCACCGCCCCGTCGAGACGCCGTCGCTAGGCATCGATCCCGAGCATTTCGCCATCGTCCGCGCGGCGATGAGCGGCGTCGTCAATGGCGGCGGCACCGGCGCCTCGGCGCGGATGCAGGTGCCGGGCGTGCTGCTGGCGGGCAAGACGGGCACCGCGCAGGTGCGCCGCATCACGATGGCCGAGCGGCGTCGCGGCGTGCTGAGCGACTATGCGACGCCGTTTCGCCTGCGCGACCATTCGCTGTTCGTCGGCTTCGCGCCGGCACACGCACCGCGCTACGCCTGCTCGGTGGTGCTGGAGC
Organism: Sphingomonas jatrophae; assembly: GCF_900113315.1. GTDB lineage: Bacteria > Pseudomonadota > Alphaproteobacteria > Sphingomonadales > Sphingomonadaceae > Sphingomonas_P > Sphingomonas_P jatrophae. The sequence continues at coordinate 63,341 of NZ_FOZG01000003.1, forward strand.
ATTCGGGCCACATCGTCACCGCCGCGCCGATCGCGCGCGACGCGCTGACATGGCTGTTCGACGCCAAGCGCGCGGAGACGACCTTGGCCGTGCTGGAAAAGGGCTGGGGCGGCGACATCCCGACCCGCATGCAGGCGGAGGCCGATGCCTGGCGCGCCGCGCGGGACGGCGCCGCCGCAGCGCCGGTGGCCGAGCGGCCGCGGTGATGCGCGACAGCCTCGTCCCCGCGCCGCTGGCGCAGCTGCCCTGGCGGGTGATCCTGCTGGTGCTGGCGATCGGCGGCTTCGGCCTGGTCGTGCTTTATTCGGCGGCGGGCGGGAGTGTCAGGCCGTGGGCGCTCAATCAGGGCATCCGCTTCGGCGTGTTCCTCGGCGGTGCCGTGGTGCTGGCGCGGGTGCCCGTCGCCTGGCTGAAAACGGCGGCCTTTCCCGTCTATCTCGGGCTGGTCGCGCTGCTGTTCGTTGTCGAGCTGTTCGGCTTCGTCGGCGGAGGCAGTCAGCGCTGGCTCGATCTCGGCTTCATCCGGCTGCAGCCGTCGGAGTTGATGAAGCCCGGCATCGTGCTGGTGCTCGCCCGCTTCTACGATCGCCTGCCGGCAGGCGAGATACGCGGCGTCAATGCGCTGTGGCCGGCGGCGGTGCTGATCGGCCTGCCCGCCGCGCTCGTCATGCTCCAGCCGGATCTCGGCACCGCGCTGATGATCTGCTTCGGCGGAGTGACGATCCTGTTCCTTGCCGGCTTGCCGCTCAGATTGTTCATCGGCGCGGCGGCGGCGGTGGCCGCGGCGGCGCCGATCGCGTTCGGCATGATGCACGAATATCAGCGCAACCGCGTGCTGATCTTCCTGTCACCCGAGAGCGACCCGCTCGGGCGCGGCTATCATATCAGCCAGTCCAAGATCGCGATCGGATCGGGCGGGCTGTTCGGCAAGGGCTTTCTCGGCGGCACGCAGAGCCATCTCGACTATCTGCCGGAGGGGCATACCGATTTCGTCTTCGCCACCATGGCCGAGGAATGGGGCCTGGCGGGCGGCATCGCCATCATCGTCGCCTATCTGCTTGTCGTGCTGTGGGGCCTGAACGTCGGCCTTTCCTCCAAGGGCAAGTTCGAGCGGCTGGCGGCGACGGGCCTATCGGCGACGATCTTCTTCTACGTCGCAATCAACCTGTCGATGGTGATGGGGATGGCGCCGGTGGTCGGCATTCCGCTGCCGCTCGTGTCGTTCGGCGGATCGGCGATGATGACGGTGCTGCTGTGTCTCGGCATGCTGATGGCGCTGGATCGCCAGGCGCGCGCCGCGCGATGAAAAAGCGCGAAACAAGGCTTGCGCCCCCCCGCCCCCACTGCTAATCGCGCGCCTCGCTTCCGGGGCAAGCCCCACCACGAAGCATGGACGCATAGCTCAGTTGGTAGAGCAGCTGACTCTTAATCAGCGGGTCCTAGGTTCGAGCCCTAGTGCGTCCACCATGTTTCCCAACGGCTTCGCAGCGATGCGGAGCCGTTGTGGTGTGGGGCTTCGCTGCTGTTCCCCTTCCCAGCGAACTCCCCGACAATCGAGGGTGCTCGCGCGCAAGTGACGCCGGTGGGCCGATACGGGTCTCTGCCGGGCCGGATTTGCAGACCTGAGTTAAGGGGCGTCAGCCGTTCGGCGTCCAGCGACAGCGTCCGGCCCGATCGAAGCCATCACCGAGGCCAGCCATTGGGGGTGCTGAGGCGGACGACGCGGGCGCCGCCGGCGATGGGCCCGCGCAATGCCACGTCCTGCCGCGTGTCGAGGTCGGCCACGCCTTGGCAAACGAGGCGGCCGCCTCGGCCGTCCGCGTCTCGCCGGGAAGGATGCGGATCGTGCCCGAGACAGGCCCGCCGTTGACACTGACGATCGGTCGCGCATCGTCATTGTCCGTCCGCGTATGCGCCAGATCCAAGCCGGTAATGTCGTGCGCCTCCGTAATATCCGCCCGATCGGCGCCGCGCTACGCGGCGAAGCCGGCGCCCGGCATGATCACGGCGTGAGGGCCGTCATTGCAATAGGTGACCCGCAGGTCGATGTGGTTGGCGCCCAGCCGGGTAGTCCACGAGCCGGACACAGTTGCGGCCAGCCCGTTCGCGCTCACCAGCACGCTTGGCCGATCGTAAACGTCCGGCTGGCCGCGGAGCAGGCCCGGCGCCGGTTCGAGCGGCCCGACGCTGCCGGGCTGACAGGCTGCCGTGAACGCGACGATGCCGATGAGGGCCACCCGGCGAGCGGGCTTGCACAGCAGTGTTCGACCGGCTCCTCCGCTCCGCGACTGCAGGGCGACGACGTTGCGCCATGGCGAGCCCGGGCGAACATAGACCGCGGTCAGCTCCGGATGGTCGTGCGCCATGACTGCGGCAGGGTCGCCGCTCAGCGTTTCCAGGCGGCGGGATGCGGCCTGGTGCGCGACGCCGCTCGCCGGCATCGGCGCCACGCTGGCCGTGACCGGCGCCTATGTGCTGGCCGAAGAACTGGCGCGTCACGACAGCATTGCGGCCGCGTTCGAGGCTTATGAACAGCAGATCCGGCCGATGGTCGAAGATGGGCAGGGCGTGCCGAAGCTGGCGCCGCGCCTGATGCATCCCAAGACCCGCCTCGGCATCCGCCTGCTGCACGGCACGCTGGGTCTCGCCAGCCTCGAGCCGGTCCGCAATCTTACCGCGAAGCTGGTGGTAGGGCCGGGCAAGGAGGTCGACCTGTCGCGCTACGATGCGGCCGCGTCGGCTCCGGCTCAGGGGCGCTGACGACAGCAAGGCTCGCTCACTTACGCACCCCGCTGCCGTTCCAGGCCTTAGCTGCGCCCCTACTTCGCCACCCGCCAATACACCTCAGGCGCGGCGGGCTGCACGTTCCGTATACATGTTGCGCAGCGTCGCCAGATCGGCCCGGCTCAGGCCCATCTCGTCCCGCAGCCAGCCGTCAGCGCCGCCCTTGTGCTGATCGAGCACCCGCAACGCCGCCTCGATGTAGGACCGGTCGGCCGACATATAGGCCTTCAACACGCCGGGCGGCATGCTCTTCCAGCCGGACGAGAGCTGGGCGCTCGAACGGACGACCTTGCGCGGATCGAAATAGCGGTTGGTGAGCAGGTAATCCTCGATGACAGCCTCGCGCGGGACACCGAGCGCGGTCAGCAGCAGCGCCGCCGCCACCCCGGTGCGATCCTTGCCCGCCGAGCAATTGAAGGCCAGCGGGGCGCGGCCTGCCAGCAGCTCTCCGAACATGCGGCGGTACTGGCCTTTGAACCGCGAGACGATTTGCGGATAGGTCGCCGCCATCATCGCACGCGCCTGCTCGGGCGTTTGCTGGGGCGAGGGCATGATACCCATCGAGTCCATCGCATAATCGTCGGCAAGGACGTTCGGCCGCTTCGCCGCGGGCCAGTCGGCAGGTTCGGCACTGCGTTCGTCGCTGGAGCGGAAATCGCAGACGGTGCGGATGCCGCGGCTCTGCAGATAGCTATAATCCGCAGGCGTCAGGAAGTGCATCGATCCCGAACGGAACAGCAGGCCCCATTTGGTGGTGCGCCCGTCGGCGGTGCGGTAGCCGCCGAGATCCCGGAAGTTCTGCCCGCCCTGCAGCGGCAGCACGCGCTGGTGCGGCGCGGACACTGCGACCGGCATGTCGCGCGCGATCAGCGGCGCGAAGGGCCCCGCCAGTGCGAGTAGCGAGGCGGCGAACAGTCCGGCCTTGATCTTTGGCGCCATCATCGTCCCTCTCCCCCTCACAACCGGATCCGCGCTTCGACACCGTAGGTCCGCGGCTCGTTATAGATGCCGTATGTGCCGAGCGCACCGCTGGTATTCCGCAGGAACACATAATCGTGGTCGAGCAGGTTGCGCGCCCACAAGGCGACCTCCAGCTGCGCACCCTGATTGCCCAGCTGGATCGCGGTCAGGCCGAGCCGTCCGTTGACCAGCTTCTGCCTGTCGCTCCTGGTCGGATCCGATGAGCTCGTCACCTGCCGGTCGGCGATGTTGGCGTCGAGGTGGATGAAGGCGCTCATGTCGCCCGCGATCGGCAGCGAATAGTCGATCGATCCGCTCGCGGCATTGCGCGGCGTGTAGATGGGGTAGACGGGGACCAGCGGATTGCCCGTGACGAACGGGTTTCGCGCCTCGGGCAGACGGACATAGGTGTAGGCGTAGCTGGCGTTCAGCGTCAGGCCGCGCACCGGCGCGATCGTGATGTCCGCCTCCACGCCCTTGATGCGGCCGTTGCCGTCGGCATTGACCGTCTCGATCGTCGTCCGGTTCACGCCGGCCTGGAGCGTGTTCAGATTGAAATCGATCTGCACATTCTTGTAGCGGCCGGTATAGGCCGCAGCGTTCAGCCGCACGCGCCGGTCGAGAAACTCGGTCTTGGCGCCGACCTCGAACACCGAGAGCGATTCCGGGCCGAACCCACGATAGGTGAGCGACCGGCTGTTAGCGCCGCCCGCCTTGTAGCCGGTGCTCCACTTGCCATAGACATGCACCGTTGGTGCGAGATCGACCGCGATGTTCACCATCGGATCGAAGCGGTCGCTCTTGACTCGGAACGGCACTTCACCGCGCACGCCGTTGACGACGGGCAGGGCGCCGTTGACCTTGGTCAGCTCACCCTTCTTCTTGTCGTGCGTGTAGCGGCCACCGAGCGTCAGGTGCAGGCGCTCTTCCCACACAGATGGCGTCCACGTCGCCTGACCGAAAGCGGCCGCGCTGTCCGTCTCCGCATTGCTCTCGCGATCGGGGAAGGGAGATTGGGCGACGCCGGGCGGCGGCAGCACGGTGTAAGCGGTCCCCGTCGCATTCCACCGCAAGGTGTTGGGCGACCAGGCGTTATCCTCCACCTTCTCGTGATAATAGAACAGACCGCCGACGAAATCGAGGCCGGGCAGATTACCGATCAGCTGCAGCTCCTGGCTCCACTGATGCTGATCGAAGTCCGCAAGGCTGTATCGCGCGAAATTGCCGTTCGGTGCAAAGACGGACAGCGCGACTGCGCCGTTATCATATTGGGACTGGTCGAGTTCGCGGTACGACGTGATCGAGCGGAGCTGGATCCGATCGCTCGCTTTCCATTCAAGATTGAGCAGGTGCCCGCTGGTATGCCCGATGCTTTCCTGTAACGGCACACCGATGTCGGCGGTCTTCACTCGATCCGGCCGGGGCGGCGACAGCGGCGCGGGGGTCAGCGATCCGCGTGCGAGCAACTGGACGAGGTACGGCGTGGTCCCGTCGCGCGAGCGGTCATATTCGTAGAGCGCGGTGAAATCGGGCGAAGGCTTCCACATGACCGCGGCGTGGCCGCCATAGCGCTCGTAATTGTTGAAGTCCTCCTCACCGGCCAGCGGATTGCCCACCGTGCCGCCGCGCTTCTGATACAGGCCGTCCAGCTTGATGCTGATGTTGTTGAACTCGGGCAGATCGAGATGGACGACACCTTCATAGCCATCGAAGTTGCTCAGGCCAGCGCGCGCATCCACCCTGAACTCGCCGCTCGGGCGCTTGGTGACGATGCTGACGGCGCCGCCTTCGGTATTGCGCCCGAACAAGGTGCCCTGCGGCCCCTTCAGCACCTCGATCCGCTCGACATCATAGAGCGCGGCGCCAAGCCCCTGCGCCCGGCCGAGATAGACGCCATCGACGTAGACGCCGGCCCCCTGCTCACGCGCGGGCTGGTTCGCATCGCCAAGCGCGCCGACGCCGCGGATGTTGACGACGAGAGCGGATTTGCGCGCGAAGAAGGGGGCGACGCGAAGCGACGGGATCGATCCGTCACCAAGATCGGTCAGCGTGAGGACGTGCCGGTTGATCAGGTCCTCGCTGCCCAGCACGTTGATCGCGATGGGTGTGCGCTGCAGATTGGTCTCCCGCTTCTGCGCGGTCACGACGATGTCGGTGAGGCCATCCGCCACAGGAGCTTCGGCCGCCTCCACGGCGGCATCCGGCACGGCGGCGCGCACCGGTTGGCTTACGGCCAGCGCAAAACACAGCACGGCCAGGCTCGCGCCCGGCCGACGATCGACCCGCACCATTTGATTCCCCCGATTTCTTGATCTGGTCTTGGGCGCGCTGCTAGAAAGAGCGTGTTGCCGACGCGTGACCGCCGGATGACGGTTCCGCTTCCTCAGCGTTCCCGCTCCTGACTGTCACCCGCATCAGAGCAGTGGCTTGCTGCACGAAGCCCTATTGGGGATTTACTCTCCGCGTCCTACTTCGACGGCCGGAAATCTTGCGTAAGCCCCGTCCCCTCGGGCCCGCCTCAGCTGTTCGCGGTCGAGGTGGGGGTGCCCGAGTGCGGTGCCTCGAACGTTGCCCAGTCGCTGCCGTTCGCCGGGCGCGGGGGCGGGCCGGCGATGCTTGCCGGTTCAGATACCGCACCGGTCCTGAGCCGGTGCATGTGCACCTTGGCGATCATGTTGGCGGAAATCGGGGCAGTGATGAACAGGAACAGCGAGATCAGCAGCTCGTGCGCGGTCCACGTGCCGAGCTTCGCCTGAAAGAAAACGACCGAGGCGACCAGCAGCGCGCCCAGCCCGAGCGTGGTCGCCTTGGTCGGCCCGTGCAGCCGCTCCATAGTCGAGCGCAGGCGGACGAGGCCCCAGCTGCCGATCAGCACGAAACCGCCGCCGAGGAGGAGCAGCGCGGCAATGAGCAGGTCGGCCAGCATGCTCACTCGACGATGTCCCCGCGCAGGATGAATTTGCAGTAGGCGATCGTGCTGACGAATCCGACCATCGCCAGCAGCAGCGCCGCTTCGAAATAGGTATCGTTGCCGCCGGCGATGCCGATCAGGACGATCAGCGCGATCGCGTTGATGACCATCGTGTCCAGCGCCATGATCCGATCACCGAGCGACGGCCCGCGCAGCAGCCGCCAGCCGTTGAACAGCAAGGCCAGGGCGACGCAGCCAAGCGCGAAGTGCAGCGCGACCCCGATCATGCGAAAATCCTCAGCAACCGCGCCTCGTACCGCGCCTTGATCCGCGCGACCTCCGCCGCCTCGTCCGCCACGTCCAGTGCGTGGACGAGGAGGTGGCGACCGTCAGCGGACACGTCGGAGGAGACGGTGCCGGGCGTCAGGCTGATCGTGCCTGCCAGCACCGTCACCGATTCCGGAGTGGTGAGGTCGATCGGCACGATCAGCCAGCGCGCGCGCAGATCGCGATTGCGGCGGAACAGGATCAACCACGCCACTTGAAAATTGGCGACGACGATGTCGTACAGCACGATGGCGCAATAGGCGGCAAACGCCCGGCCGAAGCGGACGCGGGGCCGATCGGGCCAGAAGGGTTGCGTAAATTTCGGGAGGGCCAAAGCGAACAGGCTGCCCAGCAGGATGCCGCCGGGCGTCACCTCGTTGGCCATGAGTACCCACACGACCAGCAGCATGGCGGACAGAGCGGGATGGGGCAGCAGCCGGGTCACCGCGCCGCCTCCGGTCCGAGCACGGCCGCAACGTAGCGCGACGGCGCGAAGACCTGCGCGGCAGCCGCCTGCGCCTGCTCCGTCGCCCAGCCCGCCGCGACGGTGTAGCCGCCGAGGAGGGCGAGCAGCACGGCTGGCGCGGCGAACTCGGCCGGTGAGCGCGCCGGACAGGCGATGGCGCTTGCCTCGGTGTCGGCACGCTTCCAGAAGATGAGACTGCCGCTGCGTGCGAGCCCCACGACGCCGATCAGGGTCGTGCCGAGGATCGTCCACCAGATCGCCGCCTGCCAGGCCGCATCGGCCGTGGCATGCAGGATCATGAGCTTGCCAACGAAGCCCGACAGCGGCGGCAAGCCCACGATCGCGATCGCCACGCCGAGGTACAGCAGCGCGGCAGAATCCTGCCCCGCAAAGCGCGGCGTCGGCATGATCGTATCGCCATATTGTCCCCGCCGTCGCAGCGTCGCATCGGCGATCAGGAACAGCGCGCCGCCAGCCAGCGTGGCGTGCCCGAGATAATAGAGGCCCGCCGCGATCGTTGCGGGAGTCCAGCACGATATCGCAAGCAGCAGCGTGCCGGTGGATCCGATGATCGCGAAGGCCGCCTGCTCACGCAGCGCGCGCGCCGCCAGAACGCCGGCGAAGCCCGCCAGCGTGGTGAGGATCGCGGCCGGCAACAGCCAGGGCGCCGGCACCCACGCTGCCGCGCCTGCGCCATTGCCGAACACCAGCGGCACGACACGGATCATCGCGTAGACGCCGACCTTCGTCATGATCGCGAACAGCGCGGCGACGACCGGCATCGTTGCGGCGTAGGTGCGCGGCAGCCAGAGGTGGAGCGGCACCACCGCCGCCTTCAACGCGAAAACCGTCAGCAGCAGCAGCCCGGCGACCCGGATCAGTGCCTGATCCTCACCACCGAGTGCGGCGACGCGCCGCGCAAGGTCCGCCATGTTCAGCGTGCCGGTGAGCGCGTAAAGCAGCCCCAGCGCCACAAGGAAGATCGCCGAGCCGACGATGTTGACGACGACGTAGGCGACGCCCGCCTTCATCCGCAGCGCCCCCTGCCCGTGCAGCATCAGCCCGTAGGAGGCGATCAGCAGCACCTCGAAGAAGACGAACAGGTTGAACAGGTCGCCCGTCAGGAACGCACCGTTCAGCCCGAGCATCTGGAAATGGAAGAGCGGATGGAAATGCCAGCCGCGCCGGTCCGCGCCGGTGACGATCGCGTGGCCCATGACCGCGCTGGCGAGAATGGCGGCGAGCACCAGCATCCCCGCCGCAAGCCGATCCAGCACGAGAACGATGCCGAACGGCGCGGGCCAGCCGCCGATCGGATAGGCGCGGATCATCTCGTCCTGCGCGACAGCGAAGAGCGCGAGCGCGGCGATCAGCATCGCCGCGCAACCGGCCAGCGAGATCGCCACTCCCGCCCACCGCCGCCGCCGCATTGCGAGCAGCGCCAGCGGAGCCGCGATGACGGGCGTGACGATGGGCGCGATCGCCAGATGGTCGAGCGCAGTCAAAGGATGCGGTCCTCGTCCAGCGCTGCATCGCCATCGACCTGATCGGTGCCGGATTCGAGGAAACTGCGCAGCGACAGGATCACGGTGAGCGCCGTCATGCCGAAGGTGATAACGATAGCCGTCAGCACCAGCGCCTGCGGCAGCGGGTCGGCATAGTCGGCCACGTCCTTGGCATAGAGCGGCGGCCGATCAACGATCAGCCGCCCGCTGGCGAATAGGAACAGGTTGATTGCGTAGGACAGCAGAGTGAGCCCCAGCACCACCTGGAAGGTCCTCGCCCGCAGCGCGAGGTAGACACCGCCTGCGACCAGCACGCCGATGGCGCTGGCGATCAGGAATTCCAGGCTCACGCCCCCTCCCCGTCCGACTGGCGCGCAGCGCGTTGCGCGACGTGGCTCAGCTGCGCCAGCGCCATCATCACCGCCCCCACGACGACAGCGGCGACGCCGAGATCGAACAACATGGCAGTCGCCAGCTCGAACTCGCCGATCAGCGGCAGGTGGAAATAGCCGAAGCTGCTCGACAGGAAGGGTGCGCCGAACAGCAGCGCGCCGAGTCCGGTCGCCGCCGCGATCAACACGCCCCAGGCGATCAGCGGATGCTCACCGATACGCCGCCGCTCGTCCGTCCAGTCGAACCCTGAGGCGAGATATTGCAGCAGGATCGCGATCGAGAAGACCAGCGCCGCGATGAAGCCGCCGCCCGGCTGATTGTGCCCGCGCAGGAAGATGTAGATGCCGACCAGCAGGGCAAGCGGCAGCAGCAGCCGCGTTGCCATGACGAACATCATCGGATGCCGCTCGGGCGAATGCGCCATATCCTCGCGCCATTCGCGCAGCCGGCGCCCGGCCGTGCCGCGGTCGGCAGGCTCGAGCAGCGCGAAGATGGCAAGCCCGGCGATGCCGAGCACGATGATCTCGCCAAGTGTGTCGAAGGCGCGGAAATCGACCAGGGTGACGTTGACGACGTTGGTGCCGCCCCCGCCCTTGTAGCTGTTCGCCCAATGATATGCCGAGATGCTCTCCACCGCCTCGCGCGTCATCATCGCCCAGGCCAGCCAGCCCGCACCGATTCCCGCGACCGCACCAACTGCAATGTCGCGGATGCGGCGCGGCATACTGGACAGCCGCGCCGGAGCATCGGGCAGCAGATGCAGCGCCAGTAGCAACAGGATGATCGTCACCACCTCCACCGCGATCTGGGTGAGCGCGAGGTCCGGCGCGGAGAGATGGACGAAGGCGAGGGCGACGACGAGGCCGATGACGCTGATGAAGACGAGCGCGAGGAAGCGCCGGCGCTGCGCCACGACCACGGCCAGCGTCGCCGCGATCAGCGCCACCCACGTGACCACCGCGGCAAGCGAGGCGGGTAGCGTCGGCCGCGAGCCTGCGTGAATGCCGCTGACGAGGGCGCCGTCGATCCCCAGCACCACCACCACCGCGAACAGCGCGAGCAGGTAGCGCTGCAGCGAAGGCCGGTGCACGATGCCGCTCGCCCGGCGAACGCCGCGCACGATCGCGTCCAGCGCGGCATCGAACAGCCGCTTGGCGTCCGGCGCCCGCCGCCGGGCAGCCCATGTCGCGACAAGCGGAAGCCGCCAGAGAAGGAGCGCACCGCAACCGAGCGCGATCGCGCTGAGGGCGAGCGCAGGATTGAGCCCATGCCACAATGCGAGATGCAGGTGCGGCGCCTGCCCCAGCGTCACCGCGCCCGCCGCCGCGGTCACGATCGGTTCGGCGAGCATCATCGGCAGGACGCCGAAGCCCAGCGCCGCCATGGCGAGCACAGCCGGCGGAAGGAGCATCGCGAGACCCGGATCGTGCGGCGCGGCCACCTCGCCGGTGCGGCGCTCCCCGAAGAACAACGCGACCGCCAGACGAAACGAGTAAGCGGCGGAGAGCAGCGCGCCGAGTGTCGCCAGCGCCGGCAGCAGCCACGACCCCGCGCCGAGCCGCGCGTGCAGGCTCTCCTCCAGCATCATTTCCTTCGAGAGGAAGCCGCCGAGCGGCGGCAGCCCGGCCATTGCCGCTGCGGCGAGCGTGCCCAGCGTGGCAGTGAGCGGCATCAACACCGCCAGACCGCCGAGCCGACGCAGATCGCGCGTGCCGGTCTCGTGATCGACATTCCCCGCGACCATGAACAAGGCGGCCTTGAACGCCGCATGGTTCAGCACGTGCAGCACCGCCGCGGCCGCTGCGCCGGGCGTGCCGAAGCCGAGCAGCATCATTATCATGCCCAGCTGGCTGATCGTCGAATAAGCTAGGATCGCCTTCAGATCGTGCCGGAACAGCGCGACCGCCGCACCGAACACCATCGTGACGAGCCCGGTGATAGCGACGAGCGCCGCCCAAAGCTCACTGCCCGCCAGCACCGGCCAGAGCCGCGCCAGCAGAAACACGCCCGCCTTCACCATCGTCGCCGAATGGAGATAGGCGCTGACCGGCGTCGGCGCGGCCATGGCGTGCGGAAGCCAGAAGTGGAACGGAAACTGCGCCGATTTGGTGAAGGCGCCGAGCAGCACCAGAACGAGGATCGCCGGATAGAGCGGGGAGGCACGCACCACGTCACCACGCGCCAGGATGTCAGCCAGTTCGTAGGAGCCGGCGGCCTGCCCGAGCAGCAGCATCCCCGCGATCAGCGCCAGCCCGCCGCCGCCGGTCACCGCCAAGGCCATGCGCGCGCCCTGGCGTGCATCCGCGCGGTCGCGCCAGAAACCGATCAGCAGGAAGGATGACAGGCTGGTCAGCTCCCAGAACACCAGCATCAGCAGGATATTGGCGGACAATGCGATGCCGACCATCGCGCCCTGAAACAGCATCAGGAACGAGAGAAATCGCCCGGTTCGCTCCGCTGAGGCGAGATACCCGGCCGCGTAAATCACCACCAGCAGACCGATGCCGAGGATCAGACCGGCGAACAGCAGCCCGAGCGGATCGAGCCAGAGACTGAAGTCCAGCCCGAGCGCCGGCACCCACGCGATCCGCACGGCAGGCCGGGCACCTGCGAGCACCGCAGGCGCAAGGGTGAGCAGCAGCGCCAGCCCCGCCGCGCTCGCCCCGCCTGCAATGGCGACGTGCACACGACGCGGTGCCGAGGCGCCTGTCCCCAGCACCAGTGCGGCCACGAACGGCAGACATGTGAGGAGCAGCAGGGCCACCCGATTTCTTCTCCTTGCCCGGCAGATGCCCTTTGCATCTCAAGCCGCATGGGGCAACCAACCGACGACATCGGGCGGTTCCGCAGGCCCGCTCAGCGCACGAGAGAATGGATCGCACTGCAATCCTTCGCCGCGATCGCATCCGCTCCGGACACGTGCAGCCGCCGCCAGCGCCCGTCTTCAGCGCAGCCCGGCGGACGTATCGCGCCAGCGTTCCAATTGTGTCAGCACATCGGTTGCGATCTGGGCCTCCGTCTGCCCGGTCAGATCGCGCGCCCGAGGTTCCGCGTCGCTTCGTGCGACCATCGACCACGTCAGGCTCCGCCGCGCCTCCGGTGCCTCCAGCGCCGTATAAGCGGCGAGTGGCCGGGATCGCGCCATCAGACGGTAGGTGAAGTGCCGCTCGGGCGCGATTTCCACCGTCAGCGCCGCCTCGTCGGCCGTGCCGGTCACTCGGCTGGTCGCGAAGCCCTGGGCTTCGAGCTCCGCCCGTACGGAATGCAGCGCGGGCACGCCGCGATCCGCAATCTGCCGCAGGACGTCGCCCCTTGCGGTCGGCCGGAACAGCCGACGCAGCCGTTCACCGATGGCCGTCTCCGGATCTTCCTCAATGGGGACGCCCGCCAGATCGGCACCCGTCTGCCGGACGAGGCCATATGCCAGAAGCAGCATGATGAAACAGAACGGCAGGGCCGCCAGCAACGTCGCCGCCTGCAACGCGCCGAGGCCGCCGGCAAGCAACAGCAACGCCGCCGTCACGCCGAGCAGGATGCACCAGTACATGCGCTGCCACCTGGGCGTCTCCTCCGCACCACCGGAGGCGAGCGTGTCGATGACGAGCGCGCCCGAATCCGCCGAGGTGATGAAGAACACCGCGACGAGCAGGACCGCCAGCGCCGTGGGTGAAGCCCGCACCGGGCAGGTAGGACAGGAACTTGAACAGCGCGGTCGAAAGGTTCGCCTGCACCGCATCGGCGATGCCGCCCGACGCCGCGCCGAGATCGAGCGCGATGGCGGTGTTGCCGAACACCGTCATCCACAGGAAGGTGAAGGCGGTGGGCACGAACAGCACGCCGATCACGAACTCGCGGATCGTCCGGCCACGCGAGATGCGGGCAATGAACATGCCGACGAAGGGTGACCAGGCGATCCACCACGCCCAGTAGAACAGCGTCCAGTCCGCCATCCACGCCCGTGGCTCGTAGGCGTAGAGCGTGAAGGTGCGCATGACGAAATGGTCGAGGTAGAGCCCGAAGTTCTGAACCAGCGCACGGAGCAGGAAGAGCGTCGGCCCCACCGCCATGACGAACAGCATCAGCAGCACCGCAACGGTCAGGTTCAGCTCGGAGAGCCGCCGGATACCCCGGTCCGCGCCGCTTAGAACGGACAGGGTCGCCGCCCCCATGACCAGCGCGATGACGATGATCTTGGCAATGGTCGTATCGGGCAGACCGTAATTGTAGTTCAGGCCCGCGGTCATCTGCGACACGCCGAAGCCGAGCGAGGTGGCGACGCCGAAGACCGTGCCGCACACCGCGAAGATGTCGATCGCATCGCCCGCGACGCCGTTGATGCGCTTGCCCAGGATCGGCGACAGACCCGAGCGCAGCGTCAGCGGCAGTTCCTTGCGGTAGGTGAAGTAGCCGAGGCTGAGGCCGACCAGCGCGTAGATCGCCCAGGCGTGGACACCGTAGTGATGGAACGTGATCGCCATCGCCTCGCGCGCCGCGGAGATCGTCCCGCTCTCTGCCTCAGGCGGCGAGATGTAGTGCTGGATGGGCTCGGCAACGGCGAAATACATGAGGCCGATGCCCATGCCCGCGGCGAACAGCATCGCCAGCCACGACAGATACGGGAAATCGGGCTCCGCATCGTCGGGCCCGAGCTTCAGCTTGCCCGCCGGTCCGAAGCCCAGCGCCAGCACGACGACGAGGAAAACCGCCACGGACGCGATGTAGAACAAGCCGAACGTTTCGATCGCCCAGGATTGCGCTGCCCGAAAGGCTGCATCGGCGGTGCCGGGCGCCAGCAGCGTACCGAACAGCAATGCCGCGACCACCGCGGATGCACCGAAAAATACGCGCGGGTTCATCCTCGTCTTCAATGCTACTCCCTTCGTGTTTACGCGGCTTTGGCGACAGCCGCCGATCATCTGCCGCCTATCACGAAGGAGCTCTGTGAGCACCCCGCTCCCGAGCAGACGCCTTCAGCAATCCAGTGAGGCGGCAACAGCGTGCGAGAGATCGACGATCTGCCGCGCGTTGGCGCCATCAAGGTGCGCCGCGGCCAGTTCGCGCAGATCGTCGATTTGTCCGCGCAGGCACGCCCGCTGCGCCTCGGTCCGGCACATCGACGCAAGATCGCCCAGCGCCACCAGCATGTGCGCTGCGGCGATGCGGTCCGCACTCCCATATCGAACGAGCGCGCCGAAACCGCGGCGGATCAGCGTCTCGAAAGTCGGCGGCGGCGCGATCAACCGCAGTGCACCGGCATTGTCGAAGCGAAAGGCGCTCGGCCGCTCGCGCCCGGCGAGCTCGACATAGGCCGCGAGCAGCCAATCGAGGCAACTCTTGGCCGTGAACGGATTGCCAACCCCGGAAGCGCCAGCGGCAGCGCGGCCGCGGCCATGAGCGACGGCATAAAGCAGTAGCTCTCGTGAAGAGCCGACATGAGGTTCACCAATCAGGCCTTCAGAAATGCTCCTCTTGTCCCCGGGGGGTTGCCGCGGCGGCGTCCACGCCCACCGTGGCCTGGCTGCTCACAAACTCGTCGGTGCCAGACCAAGCTCCTGCACTCGCCCAAAGCCAGCGCATGCGGCATCATGCCGCTGTGCAAAGTTCGCTGTCCGACCTGCTCCAATCGCTGCGCGTGCAGCAGGTGGATGCTGCGTTCGTGGAATATGGCAGTGGCGCAGGCGCGCGGTTGTCGGCGGAGCGGGGCGCGTTCCTCCACCTGCTGCTGTCGGGCAGCGCCGTGGTGCGCAATCCGGTGACCGGCGAGAGCGCATTGCTGAGCGAACCCGGTGACTATGCGCTGGTCGTCAGCGCGCGATCGCATCTGGTCTGCACGGCCGATTGCGCCGAGCCGCGCGCATCCGACTTCTTCCGCACCCGCCACGAGCATGACAGCCCGCCGACCATCCGCTTCGGCAGCGGGAGACAGGCCGCTCGGACTCTATCCGGCACCTTCAGGTTCGACGCCGCCAATCCGCTGGTCCGCACCCTGCCCCGCATGATCTCGGTGACCAAGGCCGCCGGCGGCACGCTCCAGGCGTATCCCACCGCCGCGGGGCTGGCCGGCAATCTCCACGGGCCGGGGGCAACCGCAATCGCGACCGCGCTGTTCGACGTGCTGGTCCTGAACGCGGTGCGCGGCATCGGCATGCCGATGTTCAGGAGCGGGTGCTTCCGACCCTCGGAAGGCGAATTGCGCGTGCCGATGGTGCTCACGCTGATCGACGCCAACCTGCAGCGGCGCTGGACGGTGGCTGCCCTGGCGGACGAGGTGGGTATGTCGCGCTCCAGCTTCGCGGCGGAGTTCACCGCGCAGGTCGGGCAAGCACCGATGGCCTACGTCACGGAGCGCCGCATGGGCCTGGCGAGCCGATTGCTGCGCAGCAAGGCGCTATCGGTCGCCGAGGTGGCGTGGCAATGCGGCTATGACTCGCCTTCATCGTTCAGCCGCATCTTCCGCCGCCGCTTCGGCATGAGCCCGGCCGCATGGCAAACGCACGCAAATCCGCGCCACGATGGCCGCGACGACATGCACCTGCACTGGGCAGCATTCCTCGGTCAGGACGCCCCCGTTCTAACCTCGGACGATTGAACGCACCTCGTGGACGATCGGACATAGGCGGACATCATCTGCAAGCGCACAATCGGTCGAATGAAGTGGCGCATCGACGCCGCCGGAGAGAGGACCGACGATGGATGCTGTGAACCCGATCCTGGAAGTGATCGAGGCGAGTGCGGGCACCGCTGCCGACAATGCCATTCCCGACAAGCTCATCTCGGCGGACTCGCACGTGACCGAGCCGCCCGGCTGCTATATCGACCGCATCGATCCCGCCTTCCGCGACCGCGCGCCGCGTGTCAGCACCGATCGCGACGGCGGTGACGGATTCGTCATCGACGGGATGCCCGGCTCGATCCCGATGGGCATCGTCGCCGCCGCCGGCAAGGACCCGCGCGACATCAAGAAGGGCGAGACGCTGTTCGCCGACCTGCACCGCGGTGGCTGGAACGGTGCGGATCGCATTGCCGATCAGGATCGCGACGGCATCGCTGCCGAGGTGATCTACCCCTCCGTCGGCATGGTGCTCTGCAATCACCCCGACGTGGATTACAAGCATGCCGCGATGTGGGCCTATAACCGCTGGCTGCACGAGGAATTCTGCGCCGCCGCGCCCGACCGGCTGCTGGGCATGGGGCAGACGGCGGTGCGCTCCGTCGCCGAAGCGGTCGAGGAGTTCCGCCAGTTCAAGGAAATGGGCTTCCGCGGCGTGATGATGCCGGGCAATCCCGGCACCGAAGAGGATTATGATCATCCCTCGTTCGATCCGCTGTGGCGCGCGGCGGTGGAGCTGCAACTGCCGCTCAGCTTCCACATCCTGACCAGTCGGCAGGACGGCCCCAACAGCGTCGGCGGCGCGGGCACGCGCGGCGGCCATCGCGGCCCGCCGCAAAATGCCAGCCAGGCTCTGCTCAAGTCGATCCAGGACATCATCGGCCTGTTCATCTGGGGCCGCGTGTTCGAGCGGCATCCCGAACTGCGCGTCACCTGTGTCGAGGCCGATGCCGGATGGGCGCCGCATTTCGCCTATAGAATGGATCACGGCTATAAGCGCCACCGCTTTTGGATGAAGATGGGCGACATGTCGAAGATGCCCAGCGAATACTTCTTCGACAATGTTTATCTGACATTCCAGGACGACTGGACCGCACTGAAGATGGCGCGCCTGATGAACCCGCGCCGGCTAATGTGGGCGAACGACTTCCCGCACAGCGATTCCACCTGGCCGTGGAGCCGTGCTTTGCTGAAAGGTCAGACCGCGCACCTGACGGATCAGGAGAAGGCCTGGATCCTGCGTGACAATGCGGCCGAGCTCTACAAGGTCGATCTGGCGAGGATTTGAGCGATGGCGGCATATGATCTCGTCCTCCGGCGCGGCACAATCGTCGACGGCAGCGGCGGCGAGCCGTTCAAGGGCGACGTAGCGGTCAAGGACGGGCGCATCGCGGCCGTCGGCATGGTCGATGGTGCGGGCGCCGAGGAGATCGACGCGGCGGGTGCGATCGTCACCCCCGGCTTCGTCGATATCCACACCCACTATGACGGCCAGGTCACGTGGGAGCAGCGGATCGAGCCCTCCTCCTGCCACGGCGTGACTACCGCGGTAATGGGCAATTGCGGCATCGGCTTCGCCCCCTGCCGCCCGCAGGACCGCGACAGCCTGCTGAAACTGATGGAGGGGGTCGAGGATCTGCCGGAGGCGGTGCTGTCCGCAGGGCTGCCCTGGTCGTGGCAGAGCTTCCCCGATTATCTCGACTTTGTCGCCAGCCGCCGCTTCGACCTCGACGTCGCGGCGCAGCTGCCGCACGCCGCCCTCCGCGTCTTCGTCATGGGCGAGCGTGCGGTGGCGCGGGAGGAAGCCACGGAGGAGGATCGCGCGCGCATGGCGGCGGTCGCGTCGGAGGCGATGGCGGCGGGCGCGATCGGCTTCGCCACGTCGCGCACGATCAATCACCGCGCGAGCGACGGCAATCTCGTCTACACGCTGACCGCGGCGGAGGAGGAACTGGTCGCCATCGGCCGCGCGCTGGGCGACGCCGGGCGCGGCGTGCTCCAAATCGTGTCCGACTTCAGCGATCTCGACACGGACCTGCCGATGTTGCGGCGGCTGGCCGAGCAATCGGGGCGCCCGCTGTCGGTTTCTCTGATGCAGCTCCACACCGCGCCGGACCGCTACCGACGCATCCTCGACTGGATCGCCGAGTGCAATGCAGCCGGGCTGGAGGTGCGCGGTCAGGTGAGCGGGCGACCGATCGGCATGATGCTGGGCTTCGAACTCAGCTATCATCCGTTCAGCTACACGCCGACGTGGAAGAGCCTGCTCGGCCTGCCCGTCGCCAAGCGGCTGGAGCGGCTGCGCGATCCCGACGTGCGCGCCGCGATCACCCGCGAGACACCCGATCCCGCCGACTTCATGGGTGCGGACTTCATCCGCAGCTTCGGCCTGATGTATCCGCTCGGCGACCCGGTCGATTATGAGCCCGCGCCCGGCAGCGATGTCGCCGCCCGCGCCGCCGCGCTCGGCAAGACACCGGCGGAACATGCCTATGACCTCATGCTCGAGCAGGACGGGCGGGCAGTGCTGATGCTGCCGAGTGTGAATTTCCACGGCGAGAAGCTGGATGCGGCGGAGGAGATGCTGCGTCACCCCAACACCGTCTATGGCCTCGGCGACGGTGGCGCGCATCTCGGCTTTCTGTGCGATGCCAGCCTGCCGACCTACATGCTCCAGCACTGGACACGCGACCGCAGCCGCGGTGCGCGGCTCCCGCTGGCCGAGGTGGTGCGCGGCCTCACGGCTCGGCCGGCGGAGGCGGTGCAGCTGAACGATCGCGGCCTGATCGCGCCGGGGCGGCGGGCCGACCTCAACGTCATCGATCTGGAGCGACTGCGGCTCCACGCACCGCGTGTTCGCTACGATCTGCCCGCAGGTGGTCGGCGGCTGGTGCAGGAAGCGGACGGCTACCGCGCCACCATCGTGGCAGGCGTCACGGTGCGACGCGACGGGCGCGCGACAGGGGCTCTGCCCGGCCGGCTGGTGCGGGGCCCACAGCCGGAACCCGCACACTGAGAAGGGGGCCGGCGCAGACCGGCAGACGATCGCGCCGGAGCGGCGCTGCACAACGATAAAGAGCAAGAGAGGGGAGAGAATGAGGAACAGGATCTTCGCCGCGTCCGCGGCGATGCCGGCTTTGCTGTGCGCCGCACCCGTCCTCGCGCAGAGCAGCGCACCCGACAATGCCGGGGCCAGCGGAACCATCCCGGGCACGCCGCCCGCGCCTACCAGCGAAGCAGAGCCCGCACCAACCACGGACGGCGTCGGCGACATCGTCGTCACCGCCCGGCGGCGTGAAGAATCGCTGCAGAGCGTGCCCGTGGCGATCACCGCCGTGTCCGGACAGGATCTGGAGACGCGCGGCGTCCGCTCGGTCGACGATCTGCAACGGGCCGTTCCCGGCCTCAACGTGACCGGACAGCGCCGGGATGAGGCGAACTTCTACATTCGTGGGCAGGGCCCGGGCGTGATCAACAGCGGCCAGCGCAATTTCACCAGCGTCGCCACCTATTTCGCTGAAGTGCCGACCACCATCGGCGGGCCCGGCATCTTCTTCGATCTTGCCAGCGTGCAGGTGCTGAAAGGCCCGCAGGGCACGCTGTTCGGCCGCAACACGACAGGTGGCGCCGTCCTGTTCGAGCCGGTGGCGCCGGTCGACAGCTTCGAGGGCTATGTCACCGCCCGCGCCGGCAATTACGACTATCGCGAGGTCGAAGCCGTGCTCAACGTGCCGGTGATCGACGGCAAGGTGGCGCTCCGCCTCGCCGCCACCGCGGCGAAGCGCGACGGCTTTACCCGCAGCGTCCTCAGCGGCCAGAAGCTCGACGGACGCGATTACCAGGGCTATCGCGCCTCCCTGCTGCTGACGCCCACCGACGGGCTGCGCAGCCTCACCATCTACGACCGGCGCGACAAGGACCAGAGCGGCACCTCCGCCGTGCTGCGCCAGCTCAATCCTGCAGTGGCGACATCGGCTGCGCTGCGCACCTTCTTCGCCACCCAGCAGGCGCTGGGCCCCCGCCGCACCCAGATCGCCACCCCGCTCTATGACGAGCAGGTCTCGTGGGGCGTGACCAACAAGACCACATGGGAACTCAGCGACATGCTGACGCTCAAGAACATCGTCGCCTATCGCCGATACAGGGCGAACGTCGGCAATGATTATGATGGCACGCCCTTCGTCACGATTTCGCAGCTGAACGCGCAGGGCGGCCGCAAATGGCAGACGGGCCAGAACCAGTTCACCGAGGAGTTCCAGATCCAGGGACAGGTTTCCGCCGCCTCGCTCAACTACATACTCGGCTATTATCACGAACTGTCAAAGCCCGGCTTCGAGCAGGAGGTGCCGCAGCTGTCGTTCGGCACGCTGGCGCTGCGCCGCAACAGCAATCGCGACGTGAGCGACGCGCTGTTCGCCCATGCCGAGATCGACCTGACGCAGGCGCTGCAACTGAGCGGCGGCTTCCGCTATACGTGGGACAAGCGCGATGCGGGCCTGAGCGTGTTCAACACCGCGGGCGCCTGCACCCAGCGCGTGCCCGCAGGCACCGGGCCTCTCGTCTGCCCCTTCACCGCAACGGGCAAGTTCAAGTCACCGACCTACGACGCCACGCTGCAATACAAGCTCGGCGCCGAGATCCTTGCCTATGTCAGCTATCGGCGCGGCTACAAGAGCGGGGGGTTCAACCTGCCCTCGCCCGTCCAGCAATTCACCGCATACGATCCGGAGAAGGTCGACGATTTCGAGATCGGGCTGAAGGCGGATTGGGACATCGGCGTGCCGCTCCGCACCAACCTGGCCGCGTTCATCGACAAATATAAGGACATCCAGATCTCGCAGCCCATCACCGTTCCGGGCGTCGGGCTGACATCACTTGTCCAGAATGTCGGCAAGGCGACCAACAAGGGCTTCGAATTCGAAGGCACGATCGTGCCGGTCAGGCCCCTGTCGATCAGCGGCTATCTCTCCTATCTCGACGCGCATAGCGACGTGACGGTGCCCGGCACCGCCGCGATCAAGGGCCGGCAGACCGCGTTCCAGCCGCGCTGGAAATGGGGCGTGAGCGGACGGCTGGCGGTGCCGGTGGCCGAGCAACTGGGCCAGGTCGCGCTCGCGGCCGACTTCGCCTACCAGGGCAAGGCGACCACCAACGAGACCAATCCCGCGCTCATCGGCAGCTATCCCGGCTATGGCCTGCTCAACGCGCGGGTCGAGCTGAACGAGATTGGCGGCAGCAGCGTGGATCTGGCGCTGTTCGCGACCAACCTGACCAACAAGACCTACATTCTGGGCGGCTTTCCGCTGGCCAGCGCGCTCGGGTACGAGACCGCCTTTTATGGCGAGCCGCGCATGTACGGTGTGTCGGCGCGCGTCAGGTTCGGCGCGCGATGACCAGCCGTTGATCGCCCTCCGCAGCGTGCGGCCCCACCGGGGCTGGGCGGTGCTTGCCGTCGCCTTTCTCGCGCAGATGAGCACGATCGGCAGCGTCTCCTACGGCTATGGCCTGCTGGTCGCGCCGCTGACGCGTGAGTTCGGCATGTCGCGCGCGGACGCCAATGGCGGGTTGATGCTGTTGCTGGTCGGCATGGGGCTCGCCTCGCCGCTGATCGGGCGGCTGCTCGATCGGGTGCCGGCGCGTCGCGTGATGATGGGGGGCGCGCTGCTTTTCCTGCTGGGTTGCAGTGGCGTCGCCCTGCTGTCGCTGCTGTGGCAGGTTGCCGCGGCGGCGCTGGTGGTTGCGGCAGGGGCTGCGGCATTGGGGCCGCTGACCGCATCGACGCTGGCGGTACGCTGGTTCCCGGCGTCCCCTGGCCGTGCGCTCGGCATCGTCGCGGTGTCCTCGTCGGCTGGCGGGCTGGTGATGCTGCCGATGATGGCGCTGTTGCTGGAGGGAGCGGGATGGCGCGGACTGGTGCTGGCACTTGGCGTGACCATCGGGACCGTGATTACGATCCTCGCGCTCCTGATCGTGCGCGATCCACCGCCGCGCCTCGAGCATAATCTCTTCACTCCCGAACGCCAGGCCGACCGCCCGGCTGTCGCCGCCCTGTTGCGGACGCGGGACTTCTGGCTGCTGGTGGTCACGCTGGGCGTGGTGCTGGGCGTCGATCAGGCGCTGCTCGCCAGCCTGATTCCTTACGGCCTCGATCGCGGCTTCGATCCGCTATCGGCCAGCCTGCTGGTGTCGATCATCTCCGGCTCGGCGATCGGCGGCAAGCTGCTAATCGGCTGGCTTGCCGACATCGTCGATCGGCGGCGGCTCTTCCTTGGCGTCACGTTGCTGACTGCATCGTTCCTGGCCCTGCTCCTGAGCGGCCCGTCCTTTCCGGTACTGAGTGCCGCCTGCTGTGTAGTCGGGGCGGCAATCGGAGGCACAACCCCGTTGTGGGGGGCCTTGATTGTCGACCGCTTCGGCGTGCCTGCATATGGCACCGTCATGGGCCTGCTGATTCCGATGCAGATGCCGATCGCGCTCGCCTGCCTGCGCTTGATCGGCCATGTCTTCGACCGGCATGGCCGCTATGACATGGGCTTCATGGCTTTCGCAATCGCGGTTGCATGCGCGGGCACCGCGATGCTGGCACTTCGGACGCGTGGCGCGACTCCGACGCCGTAGAAGCAATCGCAGTAGCGTCAGGCTGCTCCTGCTCGCTCCGCCTGCTCCCAGGCCAGCCTTGCCAGTTCCGGCAGCGTATCCGCGCGTGCCTTGGCCTGGGCCGAGGCGGCAGTGCCGCGGATTACGCGGCCCTTGATGCCGTGGATGATGGCGGCGAAGCGGAAGAAGTTGAACGCGACGTGATAGTCGTAGCCGGGCAGGTCGGCGATGCCGCGGCGCGCACAATAGGTCGCGCGATATTCGGCCTCGCTTGGGATGTTGAGCGCGGCGAGATCCGCGCCGCGCAGCCCGGCCGCGATGTGCGGCGGCATGCGGTACATCATCGCGTGATAGCCGAAATCGAGCCCGGCATGGCCGAGCGTCGACAATTCCCAATCGAGCACCGCTAGCACGCGCGGCTCGGTTGGGTGAAAGATCATGTTGTCGCAGCGGAAATCGCCATGCACGATCGCCGGATCATCCCCCACGGGCACATGGGCGGGCAGCCATTCGACGAGACGATCCATATAGGGGTCGCAGCCCGCTTCGGTGTCCTCGCGATACTGGCGCGACCAGCGGGCGATCTGCCGCTGCAGATAGCCCTCCGTGCGGCCGTAATCGGCTAGCCCCGCCGTGGCGGGATCTATCGAGTGAAGCTGCGCGATCGTGGCGTTCATCGCGTCGAAATAGGCCGGCCGCTCGGCCGTGGAAACGTCGGGGAAGGTCGCATCCCAGAAGATGCGCCCATCGACCATGTCCATGACGTAGAACCACGTGCCGATCACCGTCTCGTCGGTGCAGAGGCCGTGGACCTGCGGCACCGGAAACCCCGCGCCGGCGAGCGCCGTCAGCACGCGCGCCTCGCGTTCGACGGCGTGCGCACCCTTCAGCAGCTGGCCGGGAGGCTTGCGGCGGAGCACATAGCGCCGCTTGGGCGTGGTCAGCAGGTAGGTCGGATTGGATTGCCCACCCTTGAACTGGTTGACCGCGAGCGGACCAGCATAGCCGACGACGTTCGAGCGCATCCAGCGATCGAGCGCCGCCTCATCGAAGCGCAGGCCCTCGCGGACGGGGGCGACGCCGCTATTCTCCTCGGCGGCGGTGCTCATGCCTTGTCCCGCCAGTCGCGCTTGATCTTCTTGGCAAGGCTCCAGCGATGCACCTCGGTCGGGCCGTCATAGATGCGGAAGGCGCGGATCTCGCGGAACACCGCCTCCACCATCGTGTCGCCGCTGACGCCGGTGCCGCCCATCACCTGCACGCAGCGATCGGCGACGCGCATCAGCGCCTCCGACACCGCGACCTTGGCCATCGAGCTTTCGACCGTGCCGAGCGCGCCCGTATCGAGCACATCGGCGCACCAGTCGGTGATCAGCTCGGCCTGCTTCAGGTCGATCAGATTGTCGGCGAGCATGTAGCCGACGCCCTCATGGTCGATCAGCGGCTTGCCGAAGGCGTGGCGGCGATTGGCATAATCGACCGCAATCTCGTTCGCGCGGATGCACGCGCCCGTCCAGCGCATGCAGTGGGACAGCCGCGCGGGCGACAGGCGGACCTGCGCATAGCGGAAGCCCTCTCCCGGCTCGCCCAGCATCTGGTCGGCAGGCACGCGCAACCCTTCGATCGAGATGACCGAGTGGCCGCCCGGCATCGAGCCGTCGATCGTATCCAGCACGCGTTCGATGCGGATTGCGGGATCGGGCAGGTCGACGAGGAACATGCACGCCCCTGCCCCGTCCGCCTCGGCCGATTTCGCCATGACGATGCCGACCTTGGCGCCCTGCGCGCCGGTGATGAACGCCTTGCGCCCGTCGATCACCCAGTGATTGCCATCGCGCCGGCACGTCGTCTGCATCATCGACGGATCGGACCCGGCGCCGCCTTCTGCGGCCGGCTCGGTCATGAAGAAGGCGGAGCGGCCGCGTCCTTCGACCAAGGGCTTCAGGAAGCGCTCCTTGATCTCCGCGCTGCCAACCTTGCCGAGCAGGTACATGTTGCCCTCGTCCGGCGCGGCGGTGTTGCAGGCGAGCGGGCCGAGCAACGACAGGCCCGTCTTGCGCAGCACCATCGCCGTTTCACGCTGCGTCAGATGGTCGCCATCCGGCAGGATGTGCGGTGACAGCACGCCCGCCTCGCGCGCCCGCTCCTTCAACTCGACGACGAGATCCTCGAGCGGGCCATGTGCGTCGCGGCGGGGATCACGCTCATACGGAATCACCACGTCGCGGACGAAGCGCTCGACCCGCGCGGCGATTTCGGCGCCGCGGCCCGTGGCGGCAGGGTTGGGCGATGGGGCGGTCGTCACGGTCTGGCTCCTGTCATGTGCAGCGCCGGTCAGGCGGCAAGGTCGCGCACCGGCTCGCGGCCGTCATAGTCTTCGGCTGCGCGTGCGACGAAATCGTAGAAGCCTGTCAGCGTGGCCGTGCCCTCGTAGAGTTCGACGAAGTGGCCGTAGCGCGCCACGCCATCCATCATCAAGAAAGGGAAGCCGTCCATCATCTCGGCGTGCAGCGCGCAGGGCATCCCCGCCGCCTCGAAGCGGGCGGCGGCAGCGGCGAGATCGTCGACGATCAGCGCGATGTGGTGCAGCCCTTCGCCGCCCGACGGATAGAGATCGCGGAAGACGGACGCACCGGCATCGTTCTGCTGGACGAACTCGACCATCAGCGCGCCCCACTGGCCATAAGCCGAGCTATGGTCGAGCGTGCCGGGGCGACCGCGGTAATCCGCGCGCCTGAGCGGGATATGCTCGCTGACGAAGAAGGGGCCAGAGCCGTAGAGCGCCGCATGCCGCGCGGCGGCGGCACGCACGTCATTGGTGAAGTAGGCGATCTGCCGCACCGGAAAGTGCGCGAGCGGGTCGCTCACAAGGTGAGCCCGCCGTCGACGACGAACGACGCGCCCGTGGCGAACGCCGCCTCGTCGGAAACGAGGAAGGCGACCATCGCGGCAATGTCCGCCGGCTCGCCGAGATGACCGATCGGGTGCGTCTTGACGAGGCCCGCGCGGAAGGCGGCGACGTCGCCCGTCTGCGCGCCCGCCTTCTCGATCATCGGCCCCTCGATCACGCCGGGGTGCACCGCGTTGCAGCGGATGGCATAGCCCTTCTCGCCGCAGTGGAGCGCGATCGACTTGGTCATCAGCGTGACGCCCGCCTTGGCGGCATTGTAGGCGACGAGCCAGCTGCTCGCCTTCAGGCCCGAGGCGGAGGAGATGTTGACAATCGCGCCGCCATCCTCCCGCATGGCGCGCACCGCCGCCTGACAGCCGAGAAAGGTGCCGCACAGATCGATGTCGAGCTCGTGACGGAAGGCGGCGTAGCTTACGTCTTCGATCGAGCCGACGGTGGTGATGCCGGCATTGTTGACGAGGATGCCGAGCGGGCCGAAGCGCGCCTTCGTTTCCGCCACCACGCGGCTCCAGTCGTCCTCGCTGGCCACGTCGTGGCGCATGAACGCACCGCGCGCGAGCCGGCCGGCCGCGACGATCCCGCCCGCTTCGTCGATGTCGGTCGAGACCACGGTGGCGCCCGCCGCATCCAGCCGCGCGGCGATCGCCAGCCCAAGCCCGGAGGCCGCGCCGGTGACGATCGCGACCTTGCCCTCGATCCCCTTCACGGCACCCGCCTCAATGCGCGGTGAAGCCGCCATCCACCACCATCGCCGATCCGGTCATGAAGCTGGATGCGGGCGAGCAGAGGTGGACGATGCCGGCGGCAATCTCCTCCGGGCGGCCGAGCCGGCCGATCGGATGATCGCGGACGACGCCCTTGCCGGCCTCATC
The DNA here is from genome assembly GCF_900113315.1 of Sphingomonas jatrophae. Taxonomy (GTDB): domain Bacteria; phylum Pseudomonadota; class Alphaproteobacteria; order Sphingomonadales; family Sphingomonadaceae; genus Sphingomonas_P; species Sphingomonas_P jatrophae. The sequence continues at coordinate 89,677 of NZ_FOZG01000003.1, forward strand.
CTTGTCGGTGACGACGCCGAGACGCACATAAGCGTCGAAGATCTCGTCCAGCATGCCCGTGCCGATGCCGCCGGGATGCATGGAATTGACGCGGATATTGTAGCCGAGCACGCCGAACTCGATCGCCGCGCACTTGCTGAACAGCGTCACCGCGCCCTTGCTGGTGCAGTAAGCGGACATGAACGCCGCCCCCGTCAGCCCGCCGGTGGAGGACAGGTTGACGACGGAGGCGCCACCCTCACGCGTCTTGCCCGCTTCCTTCAGGAGCGGCAGCGTCGCCTTTAGGCTGAGCAGCATGGAATCGACGTTGACGCTCATCTGCCGGCGCCAGTCGTCCAGGCTGTTCTCCTCGATGGCGCTGATCGTGGCGATGCCGGCATTGTTGACGAGGCAGTCGAGCTTGCCCCAGCGCTCCTGAATCTCGGCTGCGATGCGCGCCCAGTCCGCCTCGCTCGACACGTCGTGCGCGAGGCGGAGCGTCCCGGCCGAAGGCTCCCGCAGATCGGTCGCGACCACTTCGGCGCCCTGTGCCAGCAGCGCCTCCACGGTAGCAGAGCCGATGCCGCCGCCCGCGCCCGTCACCAGCGCCACGGCGCCGTCGAACATGCCCATGATCAGATCCTCACTGTGCGGTATAGCCACCATCAACGACCAGTTCCGAGCCGGTCATGTAACTCGCATCGTCCGACGCGAGGAACGCGACCACCGAGGCGATCTCGTCCGGCTTGGCGAGGCGGCCGACGGGGGTGGAGGCGATGTAGAAGTCGGTCGCCTCCTTGGTCGACGTCTCGATCAGCAGCGGCGTCTCGACGAAGCCGGGATGGACCGAGTTTACCCGGATCGGCAGCTTGGCCGCCGCGAACTCGAGCGCGGTGGATTTGGTGAACAGCCGCACGCCGCCCTTGCTGGCATTGTAGGCGCCCACCTGCGCTAGGCCGACCAGCCCCATGATCGACGAGATGTTGACGATCGAGGCGCCGCCCTTCCAGTCCGCCCCGCTTTTGGCCAGCAGATCGCAGCAATGCTTGGTGGCGAGGAACACGCCGTCCAGGTTGACGCGCAGCGTGCGGTGCCATTCGGCCAGCGCCATGTCGCGCACGCCGCCCGTGCCGCCGATGCCGGCATTGGCGACGAGGATGTCCAGCCGCCCGAAGCGCGCCTCAATGGCGGCGACCGCGGCGATCCACCCCGCCTCGTCCCCGACGTCGAGGCGGACATAGCCTGCCTTGTCGCCCAGGATCGCGAGGTCCTCGTTTGCGGTATCGGGCAGATCGGCGATCATCACCGCTGCGCCGTCAGCCAGCAGCCGTTCCACCACCGCACGGCCGATGCCCTTCAGCCCGCCGGTGACCAGCGCGACGCGCCCGTCCAGCCGGCTCATACGCCCATCATCCCGGCGGTCGAGGCACCGTCGATGGCATATTCGGAGCCGGAGATGAACGCGGCCTCATCGGACGCCAGGAAGGCGACCAGTGCGGCCACCTCCTCCACCTGCGCCATGCGGCCGAGCGGCGCCATGCCGTTATAGGCGGCACGCGCGGCGGCGGGATCCTCCTGCTTGGCGATGATGTTCTTGATCATGTCCGTCTCCACGACACCGGGGTGGATCGAATTGGCGCGGATGGGCGTGCCCTGGTTGGCGCAGTGGATCGCGACCGACTTGGTGAGCGCGATCAGCGCGCCCTTAGTGGTCGAGTAGGCGATGAAATTGCCCATCGGCTTGTAGGCCGACATGGACGAGTTGACGATGATCGAGCCGCCCGGCCCGCCCGGATTGGCGCGCATCGCGGTGACCGCCGCCTTGCAGGTGAGCATCACGCCGGTGAGGTTCACCGCCACGATCTGCTCCCACCCTTCGATCGAGATCGATTCCACGCTGCCGTCACCCGCCTCGACGCCGGCGTTGGCGAAGGCGATGTCCAGCCGGCCATGGCGGGCAAGGATGCGCTCCATCAGGGCAGGCCAGCCCGCCGCATCCTCGACCCTGGCGCGCTCGAACTCGGCGCCCGTGTCGGCGCAGACGCGGGCGGCGGCATCGGCGTTGGAGCCGGTGAAGACGACGCGCGCGCCCTCCGACGCGAGCCTGGCCACCGTCGCGGCACCGATCCCGCCCGTCCCTCCGGTGACGAGCGCCACCTTGCCTTCCAGCCTGCGCATTCCGCTTCCATCCTCCCTCGACGATCAAACCGTCGCCGCCCTGCCCGGCAGTGTAAACCTATGCTTTCGGTAAGGTGCCACCCCTCGCCCGCCACGGCATTGTGCCGAGAAAAGCTGGGACGGGATGGCCAGGCGCATGTCGATTGAAACGTTCATGGGTCGCAAGCGCGACGAATATGATCCCCCGGTGCGGGGCGACCGCATCACGGGCGAGCGCTATTATTCGCGCGAATGGATGAAGGCCGAGTGGGATCACCTGTGGCAGAAGGTGTGGCACGTCGGCGGCATGCTGAACGACCTGCTCGAGCCGGGCGACTATGTCGTCCACAACTTCATGCGCGAATCCGTCGTCATGATCCGGCAGGACGATGGCAGCATCCGGGCCTTCTTCAACTCCTGCCTGCACCGCGGCAACCGCCTCGTCTGGTCCGAGATCGGCGGCGCGGACCTCATCACCTGCTCCTACCATGGCTGGAAGTGGGGCAAGGACGGCGTGCTGGTCCACGCGCAGGATGCGGACGACTTTCCGGGCGGCAATCCGTGCGGCAAGGCCAGGCTGGTCGAGATCGCCTGCGACACGTGGGGCGGCTTCGTCTGGTACAACATGGACCGCGACGCCAAGCCGCTGGCCGAATGGCTGGCGCCGCTGCCCGAGCAGCTTGCCGGATACCAGATGGAGTCGATGCGCCGCGTGCTGCACGTCAGCTGCGAGGTGCCGTGCAACTGGAAGATCATCCGCGACAATTTCAACGAGAGCTATCACCTGCCGACGCTCCACCCGGAACTGGCGGACATCATCGACGACGACCATCTCGACACCAGTTTCGAAATGTATCCGAGCGGGCATAACCGCATGGTGCAGAAGGGCTGCCAGCCGTCAGGCCGGCTCGATTTGCCCGATGCGGTTGAGCCGGCGCTGGCCGAGGTGCTGGCCGCGTGGGAGCTGGATGCCGAGCAGTTTGCCGGCCGCGCGCGCGAGGCACGCAAGGCGCTCCAGCAGGCCAAGCGGGAGCTGGGCAAGGTCCGCGGCTACAAGCATCACGATACGATGACGGACAGCCAGCTGACCGATTACTACCACTACACGCTGTGGCCGAACCTGACCGTCACGATGAGCCCCGACGGCTTCCAGATCCTCCGCTCCGAGCCGCATCCGACCGATCCGGAAAAGTGCATCTTCGACCATTGGTACATCATGCCGGAGGTGCCGGGCCGCACCGAGGTGGTGACGCCGGTCGGCACCGTGCCCTACGACCATGCCGAGAAGGAAGTCGTGGTCTATGGCACCAAGACGCTCGGCTATGTCGCCGATCAGGACATGTCGATCGCGGTCGGGCAGCAGCAGGGGCTTCACTCGCGCGGTTATGCAGGCGGGCTGCTGACCAACCAGGAGAAGCGCATCCAGCGGTTCCACGAGCTGCTGAACGACGCGCTGGGCGTGCCGCGTGGCTGAGGGCGAGGCACGCCCGGGCGGCGACCGGATCGATTGCGTCCTGATCGCCGGCGGCAAATATCACGACATCGACTTCGCCCGGCTGGAGCTCCTGAAGCTGCTGGCGGAGGATCAGCGCGTGCGCGTGCGCGTGTTCGAGGATTATGAGAATATCGCGGCCATCGCTGCGGCGGACATGATCGTCAGCTATACGTGCGATGTCGTGCCCTCCCTGCCCGCGCAGGAAGCGCTGCGTCACTGGCTGCGCCGCGGCGGGCGCTGGTATGCGCTGCACGGCACCAGCTCGATCCTGCGCCTGCTCGACAGCGGCGTATGGGATACGCCGCGCTGGGCGCCCTTGTTCATGGACCTGCTCGGCAACCAGTTCGTCAGCCATCCGCCGATCGAGCCCTACCGCGTGCGGATCGCCAATCCGTCGCACCCGCTGGTCGAAGGGATCGAGACCTTCGACACGACGGACGAGCTCTACCATCTCGAGACGCATGGCGACCTGCACGTCCTGCTCGACGCGGAGTGCACCGGGCCGGGCACCGGCTTTGCGGAGGCGGCGGACGCGCCGGGCGTCCACCCTGTGCTCTACGTCAAGCGTCATGGCGACGGCGCGGTGCTATACCTGACGCTCGGCCATTGTCGCGGCCATTACGATCTCCAGCCCTTGATGGACTGGTGGCCCTCGGTCGATCGCTGCGCCTGGGATCTGCCCGTCTTCTACACGCTGCTTCGCCGCGGACTGGACTGGGCGAAACCCTGACACGCCCCACCGCCGATCGCACTTGCCATTTCCAAACAAAAGGATAGGTTTTCCGTCCGAGAGGAAGCTCGACAGCTGATCCAGAAGAGGACGGGGCGGGTGCTGACAGTAGAGAATATCGATCGCGTGCGCATCACCGATGCAGCCAGCGTGCGACGCGCGGCGGAAGCTTTTCGCGAAATCGTTGAACAACTTGGCGATTTCAGGATCGCCGCGTCCCGGAACATCGCGGTCAAGGAGCCGATGGTCGATGCGTCCGGCGCTATCCTTGCCTGCGACGTGTTCGGCTGGACCGACGACGAGAATGATCGCTGGTGGCACACGGCCCGCCTCGCGCTCGATTCGCCGCTGACGGGCGCCTGCCGCTATACCAGCGAGCCATTCTGGGCGAACGCGACGGGCGTCTTTTCGAAGCAGACGAACGCCTTCCTGCACAAGATAGACCTGACCAATTTCGAGGCGCGCGCGCTGGCGCGGGCGGCAATCGTGGTGCCCGTGCACCTGCCCTTCGGTCAGGTCGGCGCGGTCAGCTTCACCTCGCGCGATCGCAGCCGTGACGATCTGTCGGCGGAGTTCGCGGCGCTGGGCGACGAACTCGGCGTGTACGCGCGGACCTTCGTGTCCACCTACGTGCCGGTGATGTGCAAGGCGGAGCGGCTGCCCGCCGGATCGCGCCTGTCCAAGCGGGAAGTGGAGTGTCTGCGGTGGGCGGCGATCGGCAAGACCGATCACGAGATCAGCACCATCATCGAGCGCAGCCGCGCGACGGTGCGCTTCCACATCCACAATGCCTCGATCAAGCTGGACGCGGTGAACCGCAGCCAGACCGTCTTCAAGGCAGCCCAGCTGGGCTATATCGGCCTGAACAGCTGAGCTGCCGACGCGGCGCTCCTAGCCAATTGTAGAGTCACGCCGGTCCGCGATTTGCGGCTTAGGTAGGCTCAACAAGAGGGAGGGAGCGCCACGTGAACACACGGCCGATTGCCGCTGGCATCCTGACCGACGAACAGCCGCCGCACCTGATCGGCGGTCGCGACCGCGAGACGGGACGGATCGTCTTTCCGATGCCCGTCGGCACGGAGGGCGAAGCGTTCGAGCCGGTGCCCCTGGCGCGGAGCGGGACGATCTGGTCCTGGACGGTGCAGCGCTTTCCGCCGAAATCACCGCCTTATGCCGGGCCCGAGCCGTTCGAGCCCTATGCCGTCGGCTATGTCGAGCTTCCCGGCGAGGTGATCGTCGAGAGCCGGCTGACCGGCTTCACCTTCGATCAGCTGGATTGCGGCCTGCCCGTGCAGCTCACCACCGTGCCGTTCGGCACCGCGGCCGATGGGGCCGCACTCCACACCTACGCTTTCGGACCCGCGGCATGAGCAAGGCCTGCATCGTCGGCATCGGCATCCACCCGTTCGGCCGCACTGACGGCATGACCGGGCTCGACATGGGCGCGGCGGCCGTCCGCTCGGCGCTGGCCGATGCGGGCGTCCGCTGGGGCGACGTGCAGTTCGCCTATGGCGGATCGGATTCCGCCGGCAATGCCGACACGATGGTGTCGCGCCTCGGCCTGACCGGCGTGCAGTTCATCAACGTCAAAAACGGCTGCGCCACCGGCGGCTCCGCGCTGTTCGGCGCGGCGAGCATGATCGGTGCTGGTGAATATGACCTCGGCATCGCGGTCGGCTTCGACAAGCATCCGCGCGGCGCCTTCGATCCAAAGCCGGCCGAGTGGGGCCTGCCCGACTGGTATGGCGAAACCGGGCTGATGCTGACGACGCAATTCTTCGCGATGAAGATCCAGCGCTATATGCGCCAGTTCGGCATCTCGCCCGAAACGCTCGGGCGCGTGGCGGAGAAGAGCTTCCGCAACGGCGCGCGCGCGGACCATGCCTGGCGGCGCACGCCGGTCGACCTCGAGACCATCATGCATTCGCAGATGGTGAGCGATCCCCTGACCAAATACATGTTCTGCTCGCCCGCTGAGGGAGCGGTGGCGCTCGTCCTCGCATCCGAGAAGCGGGCGACGGCGATGGGCGGGCCGATCATCCGGCTGGAGGCGGCGGCGATGCGCACGCGCCCACCGGCTTCGTTCGAGGTGTTCGCGCCTTCGGTCGATATCGGCGGCGGCACGGCGACGGCGACGCGGCTGGCCAGCGCGGCGGCGTTCGAGGCGGCGGGGATCGACCCCGGCGACGTCGATGTCGCGCAACTGCAGGATACCGAAGCCGGTGCCGAGATCATGCACATGGCCGAGAACGGCTTCTGCGCGGACGGCGAGCAGGAGCAGTGGCTGGCCGAAGGCCGCACGGAGCTGAACGGCGCGCTGCCGGTCAACACGGATGGCGGCTGCATCGCCTGCGGCGAGCCGATCGGCGCGTCGGGCCTGCGCCAGGTCTATGAGAATGTGGTGCAGCTCCGCGGGGCGGGCGGGGCCCGCCAGGTGCCGGGCGATCCCAAGGTCGGCTACACCCATGTCTACGGCGCGCCGGGCATCTCCGCCGTCACCATCCTGTCACGCTGAGGATCGACCATGCAGTTGAGCCGAGACGAATTGCTGGGCGCCTATCGCCGCATGGCGACGATCCGCGCTTTCGAGGAGCGCCTGCACGACGAGATCGCCAAGGGCGAGATTGCCGGCTTCACCCACCTCTATGCCGGACAGGAGGCCGCGGCGGTGGGCGTGTGCGACCATCTGTCCGACGATGACTTCATCGTCTCCACCCATCGTGGCCATGGCCATTGTCTCGCCAAGGGCGTCGACGTGAAGGGGATGATGGCGGAGATCTACGGCCGCGCGACCGGCACCTGCAAGGGCAAGGGCGGATCGATGCACATCGCCGACGTGCACAAGGGCATGCTCGGCGCGAACGGTATCGTCGGCGCGGGCGCGCCGCAGGCGCTGGGTGCGGCACTGGCGGCCAAGGCGAACGGCCGCGGCCAGGTCGGCCTGTCCTTCTCCGGCGACGGCGCGTGCAACCAGGGCACGACGTTCGAAGCGATGAACATGGCGGTGGTGACCAAGGCACCCGTCATCTTCGTCTTCGAGAACAATCATTATTCCGAGCATACCGGCCCCGCCTATGCCACCGCCACGGTGACCGACATCGCCGGCCGCGCCGAGGCGTTCGGGATCAAGGCGTGGCGCGCGAACGGCTGCGATTACTTCGACACGTTCGAGACGATGCGCGAGGTGCTCGATTACGTGCGCGCCGGCAACGGCCCGGCTGCGGTGGAGCTGGATACCGAGCGCTTCTTCGGCCATTTCGAGGGCGATCCGCAGCGCTATCGCGGCCCCGGCGAGGTCGACCGCATCCGCGCCGAGCGGGATTGCCTGCAAGCCTTCCGCCAGCGCGTGACCGAGGCGAGCCTGCTCGACCATGGCGATCTCGATGCCGTCGACGCGGAGGTGCTCCGCTTGATCGACGAGGCGGTCGACGAGGCGCGCGCCGCTCCCGTGCCGACGCCCGAGATGGTGCTCGAAGACGTCTACATCTCCTACTGATCGGAACCGTTAGCCCATGGCCCAGATGATGATCCGCGAAGTGATCGTGGACACGATCCGCTCCGAGATGCGCCGTGACCCGGACGTGATGATGCTGGGCGAGGATATCGTCGGCGGCATGGGCACGGCAGGCGGTCCCGAGGCGATCGGGGGCATCTGGAGCACCTCCACCGGCCTGTGGGAAGAGTTCGGATCGAACCGCATCATCGACACGCCCATTTCGGAGAGCGCAATCATCGGATCGGCGGCGGGCGCGGCACTGGCGGGCAAGCGGCCGATCGCAGAGCTGATGTTCGCCGATTTCGTCGGCGTCTGCATGGACCAGATCTGGAACCAGATCGCCAAGTTCCGCTACATGTTCGGCGGCAAATCACGCTGTCCGGTGGTGATCCGACTGATCTACGGCGCGGGCTTCAACGCGGCGCCGCAGCACAGCCAGGCGGTCTATTCGATGATGACCTCGATGCCCGGCGTGAAGGTGGTGATGCCGACCACGCCGGCCGACACCAAGGGCCTGCTAACCCAGGCGATCCGCGACGATGATCCCGTGCTCTTCTTCGAGCACAAGGCGCTCTACGGCGTGAAGGGCGAAGTGCCCGACGGGGATTATACCATTCCCTTCGGCCATGCCCGGCAGGTGCGCGCAGGCGAGCATGTCACCATCGTCGCGATGGGCATGATGGTCGGCCTGGCCGAGCGCGCCGCCGACCTGCTGGCCAAGGACGGCATCGGCTGCGACGTGATAGACATCCGCACGACGAGCCCGCTCGATGAGGAGGCGATCCTCGATTCGGTGGAGCTGACCGGGCGGCTGGTGGTGGTGGACGAAAGCCCGCCCCGCTGCTCGGTCGCCGCGGACATCTGCGCGATGGTCGCACGCCGCGCCTTCGCGGCGCTGAAGGCACCGCCGGAGATGGTGACGCCGCCGCACACGCCCGTGCCCTTCGCGCGCGAGCTGGAGAGCGCCTATCTGCCCTCCCCCCCCAAGATCATGGACGCGGTGCGCACCGTGCTGGCGTACCGCTGATGGCCGCGCTGAAGCCATTCGCGATGCCAAAATGGGGCATCGAGATGACCGAGGGCACCATCGCCGAATGGCTGGTGGCGGAAGGCGAGCCGTTCGAGCGTGGCAAGGTGCTGACCGCGATCGAGACGGACAAGATCACCAACGAGGTGGAGGCCGAGGCGCCCGGCCAGTTCGCCCGCATCGTCGCGACGCCGGGGCAGACCTACCCGGTTGGCGCGCTGCTGGCGGTGCTGGCGGACGGACCTGCAACGGATGCCGAGATCGAGGCCTTCCTGTCGACCTTCAAGGCGGCCGACGCGCTCGGCTCCGCCGGACGCGACACGGCGCCGCCAGTGCCGCCGGAGCCGGCCCCTGCGGCAGCTCCGGCCGCGACGACCATCCCGGACGACGTGAAGATCAGCCCGGCCGCGCGACGACTGGCGGAGGATCGCGGGATCGATGTTGGCGCGATCGCCGGCAGCGGCAAGGGTGGGCGGATCAGCCTGCAGGATGTCGACCAGGCGGGCCGCCCGCCGGCGGCCGGCTATGGCGGCGCGCCCGTCTCGATCGCGGTCGAGGACGGGGATATCGAGACCGTCTATGCCTCCCCGCTCGCCAAGCGGCTGGCGCGGCAGCACGGCATCAACCTGTCCGGCATGCCCGGCAGCGGCCCGCGTGGGCGCATCTGCAAGGCGGACGTGCTGGCAAAGCTGCCGCCCGCCGCGGCACCGGCGCCCGCGCCCACCATGTCTCAGGCGCCTGCGGCCATGCGGCCGGCGGCCGAGATCGTGCCGATGGACAAGATCCGCCGCATCGTCGCCCGCCGGCTGACCGAAGCCAAGCAGGCCATCCCGCATTTCTACGTGCGGATGGAGGCACGCGCCGATGCGCTGGTGGCGCTGCGTGCGCAGGCCAACCTGTTCCTCGGCGCCAGGATCTCGATCAACGACTTCATCGTCCGGGCAGCCGCCCTGGCGCTGGTCGAGGAGCCGGAGTGCAATGTGCAGGTGCACGGCGACACAATCCACCGCTTCGCCTATGCGGACGTGGCGGTCGCCATCGCCAGCGACAAGGGGCTTGTCACGCCCATCGTGCGCAATGCCGAGGCGCTGCTGCCGCAGGAGATTGGCGAGCGCACCAAGGTGCTGATCGCCCGTGCGGCGGCGGGGCGGCTGAGCCATGAGGACATGGACGGCGGCAGCTTCACCGTATCGAACCTCGGCATGTTCGGGGTCGACGGGTTCGATGCGATCATCAATCCGCCGCAGGGCGCCATTCTGGCGGTGGGCGGCAGCCGCCGCGTCTTTGCCGAGCAGGCGGACGGATCGGGTGCGTTCGAGAGCCGTATCGCCTTCACCCTGTCGTGCGATCACCGCGCGATCGATGGCGCGGCGGGTGCGCGGTATCTGGCGGCGCTCAAGCGGTTGATCGAGGCGCCCGAGGCGCTGTTCCGTCGGTGACGAGCGCGGCGGGGCTCAGCCCCGCCCCGCCGCCACGGCGCGGTGGACCAGCGCCGGATCGAAATAATAGGGCTTGATCTCGGCCACCTTGCCGTCACGGAAACGGGTCGCCTCCGCCAGCGGGATGCGGAACTCGCCCGCCTCGTCGCGCGCCAGCATCTCGACCAGCACGATCACCCAGTCGCCGCCCGCAGTCATCTGCACGTGGTCGAGCCCGGCGACGGGCATCATGCCCATAACCTTCTCGAACAGCTGCCGAAGTCCGTTACGACCGGCATAGACCCCCTCGAACGGCAGACCGGGCGCCTCGGTGGCGAAGAAGTCGTCGCACAGCATGTCGCGCACTGCCGGCCAGTCGCCCGCGGCGCACAGTGCATAGAGCTTGCGCGTTTCCTCGAGATTGCGCTCTTCGATGCTCATCAGCGTTCTCTCAACCCTGACGGTGGATGTTGCGGAAGCTGCGGCTCTTGAACAGCCAGCGACCGTCGATTTTGATGCAGACATCCTCGTAGACGCCCCGGTCGCGCTTGGTCGCGCCGCCCTGATCATAGACCTCCGAGGTGTAGGAGCGCACCCGCGCCGTATCGCCGTCCACCTCGATCGAGCCGGGATTGGCGACGAACACGATGCCGGGATAATGCGACATCGCATCCTTCCACGTCGCGACGATCGCGTCGCGGCCCTGCTTCTCGCCCCACTCCGGATAGTCGGGCAACGCCCAGCTGGCATCCTCCGCCCATGTCGCGCCCCACGCATCCGCATCGTTGCGGACGACGGCATCGGCATAGGCATCGATCAGTTCGCGGATCGCGAGGCGATCTTCGACAGGCCCGGTGAACGGCATTTCCCTCTCCTTTTCGGCTGGCCTCAGGCCTAGACGCATCCGGCGCCCGGCGAAGCTGGCCAAAAGGCGGGCGGGCTCAGGTCCGTGGGCGGACGGGCAGATGCTCCGGCCCCGGTGCTTCGTCCGGCACGGCGACCTCGATCCCGCCTGCCCCGTCTTCCCGCACCTCGAACACCATCAGCGACGGGTACGAGCCGCCCAGACACCGCCCGCTCGCCAGCTCGAAGCGGGCGCCGTGCAACGGGCACATCACGGCACCGCGCCGGATGCGGCCGGTCGACAGTTCCGAAGCTGCGTGCGTGCAGCGATCGATCGTCGCGTGCAGCCGGCCCTCGACCCGCGCGAGCAGCACGGGCCAGCCCGCCACCACGACGCCGAGCGAGCCGCCCTCTGCCACTTGGTCCGCGCCAGCCGCACGGTGAAACGTCGATGCCATCATATCTGCCTCTCGAGGGCGGGTGCTTGTGCGCCCGCCGAAACCGCTGCAATCCCCCAAAATGACTAGGTGCGGCAAGCCGTCGATCGGCAGAACGCCTGCGGCGCCAGAGACTGGACGAGGAGCTTCAGCCATGTCGACCATCGTTATCACGGGTGCCAATCGCGGCGTCGGGCTCGCGCTGACGCGCGCATATGCCGAAGCGGGGGATCAGGTGCACGCGCTCTGCCGGGATCCGGACGGTGCGGCCGCGTTGCATGAGCTTGGCCGGGCGACCGGGCGGGTGACGGTCGGCCGGATCGACATCGCCGACAAGGCCTCGATCGATGCAGCGGCGGCGGCGGTCAGCGGACCGGTGGACATTCTCATCAACAATGCCGGCATCCTGGCAGGCGAGGACCAGTCGCTGGACGGCGTCGACCTCGATGTCTGGATGGAGGCGTTCCGCGTCATGGCGATCGGCCCCTTCCTCGTCAGCCGCGCCTTTCTGCCGCAGCTGGAGCAGGCAGGCGGACGGATCGCCTTCCTGTCGAGCCAGCTCGCCGCGTCGACCTGGCCCTATGGCGGCCATTATGCCTATTCCAGCGCGAAGGCGGCAGGCAATCGCGTCGCGCAGATCCTTGCCATCGACCTGAAGGACAAGGGCATTAGCACCGTCGTGCTGCATCCCGGCTATGTCCAGACGGACATGGGCGGGCCGACCGCGGACATCACCGCGGAGGAGAGCGCCGCGGGGATCGTCCAGGTCATCGCCAACGTCACGCCGCAGACGAGCGGCCGATTCATGAAGTGGACTGGCGAGCCCCACCCGCTCTAGCAGGCGGGGCCGCGCGGACAGCCCGGCTACGCCACCAGCTGGCTATAACCTGAAAGCTCGCTCTGCGGATCGCCGAACAGGTTGGCGAGCAGCAGGATGCGCTTGTGGCCGTGGCCGATGGCCAGTTCATCGCTCACGCCCATGCCGCCATGGAACTGGATGCATTCCTCGCCGAGCTTCAGCGCATTCTCGCTGATGAAGGCCTTGGCGCCCGCCACCGCGGCGCGGCGCATCGGATCGGCGGGAGCCAGCATGGCGCGGTAGAGGTGCGAGCGTGACTGCTCCATGCGCACGTAGAGCTGCGCCATGCGGTGCTGGATCGCCTGGAACCCGCCGATCGGCTGGCCGAATTGCCGGCGCGTGCGCACATGATCGAGCGTGGTCGCCAGCAGCAGCTCCATGATGCCGACCATCTCGGCGCAGCTCGCGATCCGCGCCTCGTCGAACACCGTCTCCAAAGCGGCCAATGCATCGCCGGGAAGCCGCTCGGCCTCCGCACCGTGCATGTACAGCTCGCAGGCGACGCTGCCGTCCGTCAGGCGATAGTCGCGGCGCTCAAGCCCTGCGGCATCCGCCCGGACAAGCCAGAGCACGATCTCGCCGGCGCTGCCGCCCTCGCGCGCACTGACGAGGTAGGCGTCGACACTCGCCCCGGCGAGCACGAACGTCTTGGTGCCATGCAGCAGTCCAACACGCGTCTCGCAGGCGACCGACGCGGGATTGTAGCGGCTGCGCGGCTCCGCATGAGCCAGCGCCAGCCGCGCCTCGCCCGCAATGATGCGGCCGATCCACGCATCCCGCTGCGCATCGCTGCCGGCCTGCTCCAGCAACCGGCCAGCAAGCATGAGGTCGCTCAGCCAGGGCTCGATGCAGAGGCCGCGACCGAGCTGCTCCGCCACCGTCGCGATCTCGACCGCGCCCCCGCCAAGGCCGTCATTCTCCTCCGCGAAGGGCAAAGCCAGAAGGCCGAGTTCGGCGAGCATCGTCCAGTTGTCCCGCGCGAAGCCGGCGGGATCCCGCCGGTCAGCCGTCCGCCGTTCGGCGCCGGATCGGTCGCTGGCGAAACGGGCCACGAGATCGCGCAGCATCGTCTGCTGCTCGTCCAGATCGAAATTCACGTTGCGCCTCGTGTCGCCAAGCCAGTGCGCCCCCGCCCCCTGCCGGAGCGACGACCCGAGCGACCATAAGAAGCCGTGCGCTGCCACCTACTCGGCTTTCGGCTAGGTGCGCGCTCAGCCTATCGTTTCTGGCAGCGACCTTCGCAGGGTCGCCGGTGTTACACGATCGTCATGGATTTTCAGCTCTCTCCTGCAGAACTCGCCTTCAGGGACGAGGTGCGGGCGTTCCTCGACGAGCGCCTGCCCGATCACCTGCGCGCAGGCGCCACCGCCACGCCGACCGTCTTCGCCGAGCCCGACCTCGGGCGCGAATGGCAGCGCATTCTGCACGAGCAGGGCTGGCTCGGTTATCATTGGCCTGTCGAGCATGGCGGCACCGGCTGGAGCCCGGTGCAGCGCTACATCTTCGAGAAGGAATGCGCGCTCGCCTCCGCGCCGGGCCTGCCGGTGCTCGGCCTCAAGCTGCTGGCGCCTGTGCTGTGGACGTTCGGCACGCCCGAGCAGAAGGCGCATTACCTGCCTCGCATCCTGACGGCGGAGGATTATTGGTGCCAGGGCTTCTCCGAGCCCGGGGCGGGATCGGATCTCGCCAGCCTGAAGACGAGCGCGCGGCGCGAGGGTGACCGCTACATCGTCAACGGCAGCAAGATCTGGACGACGCACGCCCACTTTGCGGACCATCTGTTCTGCCTGGTGCGCACGGACGCAGCGGTGAAGCCGCAGGCGGGCATCAGCTTCCTGCTGATCGACATGAACCAGCCCGGCATCACCGTCCGGCCGATCATCGGCCTGGCCGGCGATCATGAGGTGAACGAGGTGTTCCTCGACGAGGTGGAGGTGCCTGTCTCCGATCTCGTCGGCCGGGAAGGCGACGGCTGGACGATTGCCAAGTTCCTGCTGGAGAATGAGCGCGGCGGATCCTGCTTCGCACCCGAGCTGCTCGCCGTGCTGAGCCGGCTGCGCCAGGACGCGGCGCAGGAGCCGGACGGCTATGGCGATGCGCTGATCCAAGATGCGTCGTTCGCGCAGGATCTGGCACGGCTGGAGCTGTCGGCGCAGGCGCTGGAGATGACCGAGCTGCGCATCCTCGCCGAAGTGGCGCAGGGGCGGAAGCCGGGGCCGCAGACGTCGCTGATCAAGCTTGTCGCCTCGTCGCTGCGGCAGGACGTGGATGCGCTGGCGATGCGGACCTACGGCCACGCCGGGCTTCAGCTCTCCACCCGCCGCCCGCTCTACGGCAACGACAGTGACGAGCCGATCGGCAGCAAGGCCGCGCAGATCGCCGCGCCCGCTTACCTCAACAGCCGCGCCTGGACGATTTTCGGCGGCAGCAACGAGGTACAGATGAACATCATCGCCAAGACGGTGCTGGGCCTCTAGCCCGCACCGCCTCTGGCGCTGGGCCGCGGATCAGATCCGCGGTGCCGGGCCCTGCTTGCCGTTCATGTACCATTGCAGGGTTTCGTGGAAGAACTGGTTGCCGCGCTCGTTCCGGCCCAGCACGATGCTGTCATGCGCCTGCGCCTTGAGGCCCTTCTGCAGCTCGAGGCCGATCAGATAGTCCTCCTTGTAGGTCACGTCGCGCAGGAACTCGATCATGGCCTCCAGCTGCGCGCGATCCTCGTCGTCGCGCGGCGCCTCGCGGCGAATGTAGGTCAGCACCGTGCGGTTCTCCTCGGGCGTCGGCCCGGGGAAGAGCTGCGCAATCTGCGCAATTTCAGGCGCGAGAAAGGCGGAAACGTTGGGGAACAGGATGCGGACGAAGTCGAACCCCTTGTTTTCCCGTGCCGACCACTCGCCGCGCGGCACATCCTTCAGGTCACCGATCGACACCTGCGGAAAGCCGATGCGGATGTGCGGGCCGAAGCTCTCATAATGGGTGACGTTGGACGGCGTCCGCGGATGGATCGTCGTCGGGTGCAGCGAGGCGAAGTGATAGCCTTCGAGATAGCCGTCGAACGCGATCTTCCAGTTGGCCCCTTGGATCTCGCGGCTGCCGAGATAGGTCCAGTTCTTCAGGTCCGCCGCCTCGAAATCGTCGAGCATGCCCTGAAAATAGCCGTCAACGTCGATCGGCGCGCCGGGCGTCAGCACGACGAAGATCATGCCCGCACGCTCCTCGCACGGCAGCGCGCGGAGCGGGCGCGTGCTCTTGTCGAGGTCGCCAAACTTGGCGCGATCGGACACCGCCAGCAGCTTGCCGTCGAGCCCGAACGTCCAGCTATGATATTTGCAGGTGAAGCGCGCACAATTGCCGTGGCCGTCATTCGCTACCGGCGCGCCGCGGTGCGAACAGACGTTGAGAAAGGCGTGCGCCACGCCGGCCTTGTCGCGCGTGATGAGGATCGGCAGGCCGAGTGCGTCCATCACCTTGTAGTCGCCGGGCTTCGGCAGCTCGCAGGTCAGCGCCAGCATCAGCGGCACCTGCTTGAAGACGGTGTCGATCTCGCGCTGCCAGATGGCGCGGTCGAAATAGGCGTCGGTCGGCACCGTGGTGATGCGGTCCGACTGGAAGGTTCGGTCATTCTCGACATAGTCGAGCAGGATCTCGGCAACGTCGCCGATGTCGTGGCGGTCCATGATCGTCCTCGTGCGCGCAAGGGAGCGGTGGATAGCACCAGAGCGGCCGGGCGCCCGCAAGCTGTCGCGAATGACAGGTGGTCGGCGGCGCCTGCCATCCTATGCACATGAGGATGGGGAGAGATGCTGAGCCGCCGCGACCGGCGCCGTGGACCTGGCTGGTTCCGCCCGCGGCGCATCACCGCCGCTATGCCGATGGCGACGCCTGGCTCGGCCGTACGGTCGGCATGCTGGCGCGCGACTGGGCCGAGCGGCTGCCCGATGCGGACATCTTCCTCGGCGATCCCGCGGGCACGACCTATGCCAGCCTCGCCGCCGATGCGGAGGCCCTCGCCGCCGGGCTGCACGCCATCGGCCTGCGCGCGGGCGACGTGGTCGCGTTCCAGATGCCGAACTGGATCGAGGCGGCGATCGTCAACGTGGCGGCGGCACTGGGCGGCTTCGTCGTCAACCCGATCGTCAGCATCTACCGCGACGCCGAGGTGCGGCAGATGCTGGCCGATTGCGGCGCGCGCATCTTCTTCCACGCCGAGCAGTATCGCGGATACGACTTTGCCGCGATGGTGGAGCGGATCCGGCCGGATCTGCCGGCGCTCGATCACGCGATCCCCGTTCGCGCAGGCAGCGCCTTCGCCGATCTGATCGCCGCGGGGCGCGGTCAGGCACATCGATTACCCTCAGTCGATCCGCGCAGCGTCAAGATGGTGCTCTACACATCGGGCACGACCGGGCGCCCCAAGGGCGTGCTGCACAGCCACGACACGCTCGCCCGCGCGGTGCTGGCCTGCGCACGGCATTGGCGGATCGAGGCCGGTGACGCCATCCTGATGCCCTCCCCCGTCACGCACGTATCGGGCTATTCGAACGGGCTGGAGCTGCCGTTCCTGGTCGGCACGCGCACCGTGCTCATGGAGAGCTGGGACGCGACCGCCGCGCTTGCCCTGATCGAGCAGCATGAGGTGCGCGGCACGGTGGCGGCGACGCCGTTCCTGACCGAGCTTGCCACCCGCGTGGCGGAGGCGGGCACCGCGCTGCCGTCGCTCCGCTTCTTCGCCTGCGGCGGCGCGGCGGTGCCGCCCGAAGTGGTACAGCGCGCCAACGCGCAATTCGGCCGCACCGTGGCGTTCCGCGTCTTCGGCTCGTCGGAGGTGCCGCTCGTTACGCTCGGCTTCCCGCACGATGCCGCGCGCGCCGCACAGACTGACGGCGCGGTGATCGACTATGACGTGCGCGTGCTGGACGACCAGGGCGTGCCGCTGCCGCCCGGTGCGGAGGGCGAGATCGTGGCACGTGGCGCCGCCATGTTCATGGGCTATGCCGACGAGGCGCAGACGGCCGAGGCGGTCGATGCGGACGGCTTCTTCCACACGGGCGACATCGGCACGGTCGCGGCGGATGGCACGCTCTGCATCACCGGCCGCAAGAAGGACCTGATCATCCGCGGCGGCGAGAACATTTCCGCCAAGGAGATCGAGGACGTCCTCCATCGCCATCCCGCCGTCGCCGACATCGCCGTCGTCGCCATGCCGCATCCGCGGCTGGGCGAGGGCGTGTGCGCCTTCGTCGTCCCGCGTGGCGAGGCGCCGACCTTCGCGGAGGTTGCCGCCTTCGTCGCGCAGAGCGGGCTTGCCCCGCAGAAGCGACCCGAGCGCATCGAGATCGTCGACGATCTGCCGCGCACCGCATCGGGCAAGGTCCGCAAGGACGTGCTCCGCCGAACCATTGCAGAACTCGTGAACGGCCAGGGATAGAAAGACATGGATCTTGGACTAAAGGGCTTGAAGGTCATCCTGACGGGCGGCAGCCGCGGCATCGGACGGCGGGCGCTGGAGCTTTTCGCGGAAGAGGGCTGCGACGTCGCCTTCTTCTCCCGCAATGCCGATCAGGTGGCGGAGACGAAGGCCGCCCTGGAAAAGTTCGGCGGCAAGGTCGTCGGCTCGACGTTCGACCTGAACGATGCCGACAACTATCAGGCCTGGCTGACCGACGCCGCCGAGCAGCTGGGCGGCTGCGACATCTTCGTGCCGGGTGCCAGCGCCAGCGGCAGCCAGGCGACCGGCGACTGGGATACGTGCTTCAAGTTCGACATGCTGGGCACGGTGCGGGGCTGCGAGGCGCTGGAGCCCTATCTCGAGAAGTCGGCGCACGGGTCGGTGATCGTGATGAGCTCCACCGCCGGCGTGGAGACGTTCCTCGTGCCGCAGGCGTTCAACGCGGTGAAGGGCGCGCTGCTCGTCTATGCCGGCCAGCTGAGCCAGGCGTGGGGGCCGAAGGGCATCCGCGTCAACGCCGTCTCGCCGGGGCCTGTGAGCTTTCCAGGCGGCAATTGGGAGGCGATCAAGGCCGGCGCGCCCGAGCTGTACGACGCGCAGCAGCCGCTATTCGCGCTCGGCCGCATCGGTCAGGTGGACGATGTCGCCAAGACGATCGTGTTCCTCGCGAGCCCTGCATCCGGTTACACCACGGGCACCAACGTGGTGATCGACGGCGGCTATACCAAGCGCATCCAGTTCTGATCGGCGGCGGGGGGCGGACTGCCCCCCGCTTGCCCTCACTCCGCGATTTTCAGGATCATCTTGCCCTGGTTCGTGCCCTCGAACAGGCGCAGGAAGGCGGGCAGCGCATTCTCGATCCCCTCGTCGATATGCTCGTCCATGCGGAGCTTGCCCGCGCGCACCCACTCGGCCAGCTGCGGCACAGCCTCGCCGAAACGGTGGACATAGTGGGTAAGGATGAAGCCCTCCATCCGCGCGCCCTGCACGATCAGCTGCCAGACGTTGTAGGTGGGCTTGGGCGCCGTGTTATACTGGCTGATCAGGCCGCACAGCACGACACGGCCCCGCGGGTTGAGGGCCAGCAGCGCCGCATCGAGGATCTCGCCGCCGACATTCTCGAAGTGGACGTCGACGCCGTTCGGCGCCGCTTCACGGATCGCCTGAGCCAGATCGTCACCGGATTTGCCGCGATAGTCGATCGCCGCGTCATAGCCATAGTCGGAGATCAGGCGCGCGCACTTCTCCGCCCCGCCGGCGATGCCGATCGTGCGGCAGCCCTTCAGCTTGGCGATCTGCCCGACCAGCGAGCCGACTGCGCCAGCCGCACCGGAAACTAGCACCGTCTCGCCCGCCTTGGGCTGGCCGACCTCGAGCAGCGCGAAATAAGCGGTGAGGCCGATCGCACCGATGGACGACAGGTAGTTGGTGATCTTCGGGACCGCCGTCTCGTCCACCAGCCGGGTGAAGCCGCCTCCCTGGCCGAGCGAATATTCCTCGATGCCGTTCAGGCCCGAGGCCCACGCCCCCACCGGAAAGTCGGGGTTACGCGATTCAGCGATGCGGCCGATGGTCGATGCGCGCACCGGATCGCCGAGCGAGATCGGCGGCAGGTAGGACGGCCGGTCGTCCATCCAGCCGCGCATCGCCGGATCGAGCGAGACATAATGGTTGCGCAGCAGGAACTGGCCCTCCTCCAGCGCGGGCGTCTCGCTCGTCTCCAGCTGAAAATCTTCCGGGACAGGCGTGCCGTGGGGGCGGCGGATGAGCAGGAAGCGGCGGTTCGTCGGCATGATGTCTCCGATGCAAGCGAGCCGATCAGCCCAGTTCGATATGCAGCCGGCTGAGGCGCGAGGTGAGGATGCGCCAGCCGTCGGGATCGCGGCGGTAGGTTTCATGATAGTGGCCGCAGCCGTGCAGGAAAAGCGCGTCGTCCTGCCAGATCTGATCCTCCATCGCGATCACGCCGCGCGCCATGTCAGGCGAGAGCAGCTCGACCTCGTGGCCATGACCGTGATGGACGGTGCGGCGCGTGCCGATCGCCGCCTGCACGAAATCGACGATCGTGTCGCCGCCGCGATAAACCCAGTCGTTACTCTCGGCCGCCGCCTCCTCCCCGGCACCATCAAGGCTGAGCGAGGCGCGCGCATCGAACTCGCCATCCGCGCAAAAGATGGAGCGCAGGCCCGTCCAGTCCTTCATGTCCATGCACCGGAAGTAACGCATCTTGAGCTGGCGGATCTCCTCGATCGCAAGCAGGCGCTCCAGCGGATCGATCATGCCGTCACCGCCAGCGGGCTGTCCTGCTTTACGCGAGCCGCGGCGCCCTTGCCGGCGAGATAGCCGAACACCATCGCAGGCCCCAGCGTGCCGCCCGCGCCGCCATAGGTCATGCCCATGGGCGAGGCCATGGCATTGCCGGCGCAGTAAAGGCCCGGGATGATGCGCCCGTCCACGTCGAGCACGCGTGCCTGCCGATCCGTCTGCGGCCCGCCCTTGGTGCCGAGCGCGCCCGATTTGACCTCGATCGCATAATAGGGCCCCTCGCCGAGCGGCCCGAGCGTCGCGCGCGGGCTGCCGCGCCAGCGTGGATCGCCCCACCACAGATCGTTCGCCGCCTCCCCGCGCTGGAAATCGGGATCGCGGCCCTCCGCCGCATTGGCGTTGAACCGCGCCACGGACTGCTCGAGCCCATCGGGGTCGATCCCCACGCGCTCCGCCAAAGCACGCAGCGTGGGCGCGGACGGCACCCACTGCGGCGGGGTCGCACCCGCCTCGAACGTGTCGGTCAGGCCGCCGGTCAGGAACGGATACTCGCCGTAGAAACCGGCGTTGAAGATGAACCAGCAGGGCAGATTGGCATATTGGAACGCGCTGACATCCTGCTCGTGAAACGCTGCGCCGAACGCATTGTAGTTCGACGCCTCGTTGGTGAAGCGGCGCCCCTTGCGGTTGACCATCAGCCCGCCGGGCATCGTCCGCTCATAGGTGAAGAGCTGCTGGCCCATCGCGTTCAGATCGGTCGGCACCTCGATCACCGGCATCCACCACGCCTCGCGCATGTTGCCCAGCATCGCGCCCGCGCGCATCGCCATCTTCAGCCCGTCGCCGGTGTTGGTCCTGACGGATACCGGATGCGTCATCGGCCCGCGCGTGAAGGCGCGGACCAGCGCCTTGTCCCATTCGAACCCGCCCGTGGCGATCACGACGTTGGGTGCGCGTACCTCCTCGCCGTCCTCGAATCGCACGCCTGAAACTGATCCTCCATCCAGGATCAGCTCGGTCGCGCGGCGGCCAGTCTGCGGCTCGATGCCGCGGTCCAGACAGGCTTTCAGCAGGCGGCCGATCAGCGCCGCACCCATGCCCCGCGCATCCACCGCCCGCCGCGCAGCCTTGACCTCGGGGCTGGCCGGCTGGGGCACCGGCTGACCCAGCGTCGTCTCGCCGACGGTCATGGTGTGATCGGGATAGTAGGGCGAGGCCTCGACGCGGGAGGCCCAGTCGCCAAGCTCCTGATAAGGGAAAGGCGGACATTCCAGCGTGCGCCCGCCCTCACGCTTCGCCCCGGGGAACTCCGAGTGATAATCGGGAAAATCGGGGATCGAGTAGAATTGGACGGGCGTACGCTCTTCCAGGAAGCGCATCATCTCCGGCCCCGTATCGACATAGGTTTCTGCCAGCGCACGATCGATCATGCCGTGCGACAGCGCATCGAGATAGGTCAGCGCCGCCTCGCGGCTGTCAGTGCGGCCCTTGACCATCTTGTCGTGATTGGGGATCCAGATCTGCCCGCCGGACCAGGCGCTGGTGCCGCCGACCTTGTCCGATTTCTCGAACAGGCCGACGCGGGCGCCGCCCTCATGCGCGCTGACCGCCGCGGTCAGCGCCGCGGCACCAGTTCCCAGTACGATTACGTCATAGTCCGTCATCGTCTCTCTCCCGTCAGCGCACGCGCACCACCGTCTTGCCGATGTTCGTGCCCTCGAAGAGGCCGGCATAGGCGGTGAGCAGATTGTCCAGGCCGTCGGTGACGGCGAACGGCATGGTCAGCTGCCCCTTGTCCACCCACGTGCGCAGCCGGGCGGTCAGCTCCGGCCCACGATGCGCGAAGTCGGGCGAGAAGAAGCCGGTGATCTGGAGGCGGCGGGCCAGCACCTGATCGAACCGCGCCGGCCCCGGCTGCACCTCGGCATAATTGGCGACCAGCCCGCACAGGGCGATGCGGCCGTAATGCGCCATGTTGGGCAGCACCGCGTCGAGCAGCGCGCCGCCGACATTCTCGAAATAGACGTTCACGCCCCCGGGCGCAGCCGCTGCGACGGCAGCGGCAACGTCGGGCGTGCGGTGGTCGATCGCTGCGTCCAGCCCCAGGTCTTCGGTCAGGAAGACACACTTGCGCGCACCCCCGGCGATGCCGATAGCGCGGGCGCCGAGGATGCGCGCAATCTGCGCGGCAAGCATCCCTGTCGCGCCAGCGGCGGCGGAAACCAGCACCGTGTCGCCCGGCTGCGTGCGGCCGACCTCCTCGATGCCGACCAAGGCCGTCCAGCCGTTCATGCCGAGGGGCCCAAGGTGCAACAGCGGATCGGCGACGCTCTCATCCAGCTTCACCAGCCCGCTTGTCGCCGCGTCGACGCAGGAGATGTCCGCCCATTGACCGAAGGCACGGACGAGGTCGCCAGGCGCGAAACCGTCCGCCTGCGATGCGATCACGCGGCCCAGCACCTGCCCGGGCACGATGCTGCCGAGCGGAATCGGCGGCTGATAGCTGTCGGTGCGCGGTGTCATCCACATCCGCGTGCCGGCATCGAGCGACAGATAGTCAGCTGTGATGGTGACCTGGCCGGGGGCAGGCACCGGTTCGGGCAGATCGATCAGCGTCAGCGCGGAGGCGAAATCCTCACCCCTCGGATGGGCATCCAGACGCCATGCGCGGTTGCCGGTCATGCGGCACATATCCTCTCCGACAAGTAGCAGGCTGGATCGCCGCTGCGCGCCCGCCGGGCAACCTGCCAGCTTGGCTAGGTGACTGGCAGGCGCTTGCGCCGCATCTGGTCAAACGCTCGCAGGATGCGGGCTTGTACGCCGAAAAGCGGCGGCAGCGACCAACATGTTCTGGGGGAGACCTTTCGCGATGCTGTCTAACCGTCGTCTTCGCGTCGCGCACCTGCTGACCGGCGGAGCGCTTCTGGTGACTGCCGGCGTCGCCCAGGCGCAGAGCACGGATGCCGCCACGCCGCCCGCCGCACAGGCCGCGCCGCCCGCTCCCGAAACCGCTGCTGTCGCCGCCGAACAGGATGGCGGCGGCCTGCAGGACATCATCGTCACCGCGCGCAAGCGGCTGGAGAGCGTGCAGGACGTGCCCGTCTCCGTCACCGCAATCTCGGCCGCGACCGTGCGCCAGCAGGATCTTACCAGCCTGGAGAAGATCGCGGCGCGCACGCCCAATTTCTCGGTCGGCCGCGCTTCGAACGGATCGGGCGCGCAGCTGACGATGCGCGGAATCGGCTCCTCCTCCACCTCGATCGGCATCGAACAGTCGGTCGCGACCGTCGTGGACGGCGTCTATTACGGCCAGGGGCGGATCATCAACGAAGGCTTCTTCGATCTTGCCCGCATCGAGATCCTGAAAGGTCCGCAGGCGCTGTTCTTCGGCAAGAATGCGACGGCCGGAGTCATCTCGCTGACGACGGCCGATCCGACCGACCAGTTCGAGGTGCTGGCGACGGGACGCTACGAGATCAAGTCCGAGCAGGTGCAGGCCGAGTTGATCGGCTCCGGCCCGCTCACCGACACGCTGGGCGTGCGCGTCGCGGTGCGCGGCTCCAAGATGTTCGGCGGCTATTACCGCAACGAAGCGGTGCCGTTCAACTTCGTGACCACCGACATCGCCACCGGCCGCCAGACGACGCACGTCGCCGAACCCTCCCCGCGCGAGGCGCCGGGCGAGAAGGAGCTGCTCGGCCGCATCACGCTGAAGTGGGAGCCGACGAGCGACATCACCAACACGCTGAAGGCCTCCGGCTCGTACAACAAGGTCAACAATAACAGCTGGAATTACGTGGCGTTCAACTGCCCGACCGGCAGGAGCCAGCTGACCGGATATCAGTGCGGTGACGAGTTCGTCACGCACCAGAACAAGATCCCGGCCAGCATCGCGGCAAGCTTCCCCTTCGCCAAGGAGGATGGCTCCCTCTACAACCGCTACAAGTCTTGGGCTGTAACCAACAATCTGGTCTGGCAGCTGGAAGGCGTCACGCTGACCAACGTGACCAATTACAACTGGAACAACAATCGCTGGGCCTGCGCCTGCGACTTCCAGTCGGGCCCGGCCAGCAACTGGGCGACGGAGAACTCGACCTTCCACGCCTTCTCGAACGAGCTGCGCGCGCAGACCAACTTCGACGGCCCGATCAATCTCCTGGCCGGCGCGCTCTACCAGAAGACCAAGCGCAAGTTCAGCCAGTTCATCATCCTCGGCAACGTCGAGGACAGCCGCCAGAGCGCGGCCAACCGCTATGTCGGCACCAGCAAGACCTCGTTCACCGATGGCGAGACGATCGCCGGCTTCGGCCAGGTCGTGTGGAAGGTGGTGCCGACGATGGAGGTCGCCGGTGGCGTCCGCTACACGCACGAGACGAAGGACAGCTTCTTCACGCAGCCGTATAACAATGCCGCGCTGACGGCGATCTTCCGCCCGTCTAACTCGGCCGATGGCCTCGGCATCATCAATGCCGACCAGACGTTCGACGACTGGTCGCCCGAGGCGACGATCAGCTGGAAGCCGAACGGCGACATCCTGGTCTATGGCGCGTACAAGACCAACTACAAGTCGGGCGGCTTCTCCAACGGCGGCATCAACAGCGCCTTCTCGCCAAACCCGTTCGACGATCTGACCTTCGGACCGGAAAAGGCGCGAGGGTTCGAGGCCGGGATCAAGACGACCTTGCTGGACAACCAGCTGCGCTTCAACGTCGGCGCCTACACCTACAAATATTCCAACCTGCAGGTCGATTTCTTCAACTCGCCCATCTTCGCCTTCCAGACTCTGACGGCGGATGCACGGACCAAGGGCGTCGAGGTGGATTTCGAATATGCGCCGCGCGCGCTCGACGGGTTCAACCTGCACGGCTCGATCAACTATAACCGTGCGCGCTACACCAGCTTCCCCGTCGCTCCCTGCTATGCCGGCCAGACGCCGGCGGAAGGGTGCAACCTGGCGTTGGCCGCCACCGGCAACTTCACGCGACAGGATCTGGGCGGCGCGGCGCTCTCGGTCGCACCCGAGTGGACCGGCACGCTGGGGGCCAGCTACGACACGATCGTCGGCGACGGCTTCAAGATCGGCGGGTCGGTGGATGCGCGCTACAGCGACAGCTACATCGCGTCTGCCTTCGACCAGCCGGACTCGCGCCAGGGCAGCTACGTCAATCTCGACGCCTCGATCCGCTTCGGTGCGGAGGATGATCGCTGGCAACTGGCGGTGATCGGCAAGAACCTGACCAATCGCTTCTACGTGACGGGCGTGGTCGATGGCCCGTCCACCGGCGGCGGCACGGGCACGCCGGCCGGCCTGCACGCCGACCAGCTCGGCTTCGGCACGCTGCCGCGCACCGTGATGGTGCAGGTCTCGACCCGCTTCTGATGGGCCGGCTGGCGGGAAAGGCGGCGCTGGTCGTCGGCGCGGGTAATCGCGGCAACATGGCGCAGGAGATTGCCCGCCGCTTCGTGGCCGAGGGCGCGACTGTTGCGGTCGCCGGCCGCAAGATGGGCGAGTTGGAACGATTTGCCGGCGAGATGGGCGGCACCGCCCTGCCCTGCGACCTGACCGACCGGACGCAGGTGTTCGCGATGGCGGATGCGGCCAAGGCGGCGCTTGGCGGGATCGACATCGCGGTCAACGCCACCGGCTGGGGGCTGCTCAAAGGCTTCCTCGACCATGACGAGGCGGACGTGGACGCGATGACGGCGCTCCAGTTCAAGGGGCCTTTCTACTTTCTGCAGGCGATGGTCGGTGTCATGGCGACCGACCTCGGCGGGCGCGGCGGATCGATCATCCAGATCAGCAGCGCAACCGCCACCATCATGCTGAACGATCATGCCGCCTACATGGGCACCAAGGCCGGCACCGATCATGTCGTGCGCTGCGTTGCGAACGAGTTCGGATCGGTCGGCATCCGCGCCAACTCGATCTCGCCGGGGCTCACCGACACGCCGATGAATGCGGACGCCAAAGAGGTGCCCGGCCTGTTCGAGGCGTTCCGCGCCGGCTACCCGCTCGGGCGCTGGGGCACGTCCGAGGACATCGCTGCCGCGGCGGTGTTCCTCGCCTCGGACGAATGCTTCATGACCGGCGAGAACCTGCAGGTGAATGGCGGGCTGACGCTGCGGCGCAATCCAAGCCGCGAGGAGATCGCCGCCTCGGTCCAGAAGGCGACACAGGCATGAGCGACAGCTGGGACTACATCATCGTCGGCGCAGGCTCCGCCGGCTGCGTGCTGGCCGATCGACTGTCGGCAGACGGCAGCAAGCGCGTGCTGGTGCTGGAGGCCGGCGGGGACGATGCCAATCCGCTGATCCACATGCCCAAGGGCATGGCCAAGCTGGTGATGAACCCCAAGCACACCTGGTTCTTCCCCGTCGCCCAGCCACGCGTGGAGGGCGAGACGGCGAGCGAGGTGTGGGTGCGCGGCCTCGGCCTCGGCGGCTCCTCGTCGCTGAACGGCATGATTTACGTGCGCGGCCAGCCAGAGGATTATGCCGACTGGGAAGCGCGGGGCGCGACCGGCTGGGGCTGGGACCGGATGAAGGCCGCGTTCCGCGCCATCGAGGATCAGGAGCTGGGCGATGACGGCGTTCGCGGCAACGGCGGCCCGGTCCACATCAGCAAGGGGCATCACCGCTATCCGGTGAGCGAGGCGCTGCTGGAAGCGGGCGTGCAGATGGGCCTGCCGCGCCACACGGACGACCTTAACCGCGAGGACCAGGAGGGCGTCGGCTATTATTCGCACAACATCAAGCGCGGGCGGCGCCAGTCCGCCTCCGTCGTGTTCCTGCGCCCGGCGGCAAAGCGGAGCAACGTCCGCGTCGTGACGGACGCGCTGACCGACCGCGTGATCTTCGACGACGCGAAGCGTGCGGTGGCGGTGGAGGCGATCGTCGGCGGCGAGCGGAAACGCTTCGAGGTCCGTGGCGAGGTGATCCTGTCCGCCGGCGCGCTGATGTCGCCGGCGATCCTCCAGCGCTCGGGCATCGGGCCGGGCGAGGCGCTGGCGGAAGCGGGCATCGCGACTTTGGTCGACAGCCCCGACGTGGGCGGGCGCATGCGCGACCATCTCGGCTTCTCGATGCAATATCGGCTGAAGGGCGACCGCGGGCTTAACCACCGTTTCTACGGCGCGGGCCTGATCCGCAGCGTGCTGCGCTATTACCTGCGGCGCGACGGGCCGATGGCGACCGGGCCGTTCGAGGTCGGCGCCTTCGTCCGCACCAGCGAGTCGGTCGAGCGGCCGGACGCGCAGCTCTACCTCGGCGGCTTCACCTTCGCGCAGAGCGAGGACGACAATTTCCCCGTGCCGCTCGCCGATGTCGAACGCCGGCCGGGCATGACCTGCTACGGCCAGCTGCTCCGCCTGACCAGCGAGGGCAGCGTGACGGTGACTTCCGCCGATCCCAAGGCACTGCCCGAAATCCGCCCCAACTGGATGACGACCGCCGAGGACCGCAAATCGGCCATCGACATGATCCGCTACATGCGCCGCTACATGGCGCAGCCGGCGATCGCGCCTTATGTCGAGCGGGAAAACTTCCCCGGCGAGCAGCATCAAAGCGACGAGGCTCTGTGGGAAGTCTTCCGGCGGCTGTCGCTGTGCGGCACGCACGCGGTCGCCACCTGCCGGATGGGCAGCGACAATCGCGCCGTGCTCGATCCGGACTGCCGTGTGAACGGGGTGAGCGGGCTGCGCGTGGTCGACTGCGCGGCGATGCCCGCCCCCGTTTCGGGCAACACCAACGGGCCGGTCATGGCGCTCGCCTGGGCGGCGGCGGACCGCATGCTGGCGCATTGAGGAGTTTGGACATGGGCGGACGGGTCGAAGGCAAGGTTGCGCTGGTGACGGGCGCAGGATCGGAAGGCGGCCTCGGTGATGCGATCGCCCGCCGTCTCGTCGAGGAAGGCGCCACCGTCTGGTTGACCGACATTGACGAGGCGGGCGCGAGCGCGAGGGCGGCGGAGATCGGCGGCAGCGCACGCGGCCTGGGGCAGGATGTCACGTCGGAGGACGACTGGGCACGCGTGCTGGCGGAGACCGGGCCGCTCGACGTGCTCGTCAACAATGCGGGCATCGCGGTGCTGCGCATGATCGAGGAGCTGACGCCTGCCGATTACGCCCGGCAGATGGAGGTCAACATGACGAGCGCCTATCTCGGCATGCGCGCCGCCATCGCGAACATGCGCGCGCACGGCCGGGGCGGATCGATCATCAACATGTCGTCGGTCGCGGGCCTCGTCGGCATCGCCGGGGTCAGCGGCTATGCCGCGAGCAAGGCGGGGCTGCGGCTGTTCGGAAAGGCGATCGCGATGGAGACCGCCAAGCAGAAGATCCGCGTCAATTCCGTTCACCCCGGCATGATCATGACGGGCATGCAGAAGGTAGCGCTGCAGGACAATCCGGACCAATACCACCTGCTCACCGCCGGCATCCCGATGGGCTATATGGGCGAGCCGATCGAGATCGCGAACATGGTGCTGTTCCTCGCCTCCGAGGAGGCGCGCTACATCACGGGCGCCGAGTTCGTGGTGGATGGGGGCATGACCGCGCAGTAGCAGCGCGGGCTGGCAAAACCGCGAGGTTCCGCCGCGCCGTGCAGGCCCTATCTTGTGCAGGCGGCGGGCCCCGCACGAGAGAGAGCCCCAGGAGCGGATATGGCAGAGCGTGATCCCACCATCGCGGCCGCGGGCGCAGCGCGCTCGCCAGGAGCGACGTGGACGGACATCCTCGAGGTGGACGGGCGGCCCGTGCCGGCCTTCCTCAAGGAGGAGAGCTACCGCTATCTCGGGTCCGAGCCGATCGACGCCACCGTCTACACCAGCGCCGAACATCAGGCGCTGGAGAATGCCAGGATGTGGCCGAACGTGTGGCAGTTCGCCGCGCGTGACGAGGACATGCCCGAGCCCGGGGACTACATCGTCTACGAGAATGCCGGGCGGTCCTTCCTCGTCGTCCGGCAGGATGACGGCAGCGTGCGGGCGATGCACAATGTCTGCCTTCATCGCGGCCGCAAGCTGCGGCTGGAGGACGGCTCGGCCGATCGCTTCCAGTGCCCCTTCCATGGCTTCACCTGGAACAAGGACGGCAGCCTCGCCGATATTCCATGCCGGTGGGATTTTACCCATCTCACCGACGCGAAGATGCAGCTGCCGGAAGCCGAGGTCGCCCGCTGGCAGGGCTACATCTTCCTGAGGGAGAATCATGGCGGGCCATCGATCGAGGAGTTCCTTGCCCCGCTGCCCGAGTTCTTTGAGCGCTGGCGCCATGACCAGTGCACCACCGCCATCTGGGTGGGCAAGGAAGTCGCCGCCAACTGGAAGGTGACGATGGAGGCCTTCATGGAGGCCTGGCACACGATCGTCACGCATCCGCAGCTGCTGCCGTTCACCGGCGACGCGAATACCAGCTACAACATCTATGGCGACAATGTGAACGTCGCCTACACGCCGTTCGGCGTGATGAGCCCGCACATCGATCCTGAAGGCAAGGAACAGCAGTGGATCGTTGACGAGTTCATCAAGTATAACGGCCGCTCCGCGGACAATTACGCCGACAGCCCCTATGCGGTGACAGTGCCCGAGGGCATGTCTGCGCGGCGTGCCCTTGGCGAGGCGATGCGCAAGAACTTCGCCGAGACGTTCGGCCATGCCGACCTGCACGAACAGGCGACCGACGTCGAAGTGCTCGACGGGCTCGTCTACAACGTCTTTCCGAACTTCGCGCCCTGGGGCGGCTACATGCCCAATATCGTCTATCGCTGGCGGCCGGGCAGCGATCCCGATCATTGCCTGATGGAAGTGCGCATCCTCGTCCGCATTCCCGAGGATCAGCCGATCCCGCGCGGCGTGCCGATGAAGCTACTCGGACGTGACCAGAAGTGGACGGACGCACCGGAGCTGGGCGTGCTCGGCCACGTGTTCGAACAGGATATGGAAAACCTGCCCTACGTACAGGATGGATTGAAGGTGTCGAAGACGGGCGAGGTGCAGCTCGGCGACTATCAGGAGATCCGCATCCGCCAGTTCCACCAGACGATGCGCAAATATCTCGACGCCTGAGCCGAGACCGCCACGGCATCCCGATCCACGCCACCGCTCGCTTCGGTGCAGAAACGATGCTGTGTGCCGCATGGCGACAGCATCGTTTCTGCATGTTCCGCTGCGCCGAAGATCGTTCATCGCGAGAAGAAGCGGGCGTTGCGCGCTTGCAATAGGAACACCGCTGAAGTGCAGCGGCTCACCTTATGAGTAGGTGACGGGCCGGCCCCATCTAGCGTCTTAGCGAGGCAACCGGTCGATCAAGCGCCGGCTCTTCGGGAGGATATGATGGGGGTCTCGTACCGCGCGCTGGGATTGGCTCTGGCGGCGCTTGCCGCAGGGGGCACCGCGCACGCACAGGATGCGGCGAGCACGACCGGCACCGTCGGCCAGGCGGCGCTGCCGCCGACCGCCGCCGGCCCTGCCCCGTCTACCGAGATCGTGCAGCCGCCGCAGGCGGATAGCGGCCAGCTGAACGAGGTGATCGTCACCGCACGCCGCCGCAACGAGACCGTGCAGACCACGCCGCTGGCCGTCACCGCCATCGCGCCGTCGCAGCTGGAGGCGACCGTCTCGGTCAAGATTTCGGACCTGCAGGGCCAGGCGCCGAACGTGCTGATCACGACGCAATCGACCGGTGCCGCCACCGCCAACATCTCGATCCGCGGCATCGCCTTCGCCGACGTCGACAAGAGCTTCGATCCAGCAGTCGGCGTGAATGTCGACGGCGTCTACATCGGCACGTCCACTGGCCAGCTGCTCGACTTCTTCGACATCAGCTCGATCGAGATCCTGCGCGGGCCCCAGGGCACCTTGTTCGGCCGCAACACGATCGGCGGCGTGATCAACATCCGCCGCACGCGCCCGACGGGCGAGTTCGGCGGCAAGTTCGAGGCGAGCTATGGCAGCTTCAACTCGCTCGGCCTCCGCGGCGTGCTCAACGTGCCGCTCGTCAAGGATGTGCTCGCCGCCAAGTTCTTCGAGTTCCACCAGCAGGATAACGGCTTCTACCGCGATGCTGCAACGCGCGAGCGGCTGGGCAAGAGCAACAGCGAGAATTTCGGCGCGGCCTTCCTGCTCACCCCGTCGTCCGACTTCGATGCGTTGCTGACGCTGGAGCAGCAGAACCAGAAGTTCACGACCTTCAACGGCTCGCTGACCCAGCCGGGCGACGTCTTCTGCCTGGCCCAGCCGGCCGGCGCCTGCGGTCGCAACAATACGGACGACATCTACACCATCTTCAAGGGGCCGGACACGCCCGGCCGCTATCGTGCGCGCGCCGCCACGCTGGAGATGAACGCCGATGCCGGCGCGGTGAAGTTCGCGTCCGTTACCTCCTATCGCCAGAGCCGTGAGTTCCAGCAGGCGGATTACGGCACCACCGGCCTCTACTACAGCACCCGCCAGCAGCGCTACCGCCAGTTCAGCCAGGAGCTTCGCGCCAGCGGCAACCTGTTCGAAGGCTTCGACTATGTCGCCGGCCTTTACTACTTCAGCAGCCGCTATCGGCTGCGTCAGGATACTCAGGTGTTCGGTGCGGATGCCGGCACGCAGATCACCATTGGCCGCTCGCGCTCCACTGCCGCGTTTGTCGACGTGAACTGGGAATTCGCGCCCCGCCTCCGCCTGTCCGGCGGCGGCCGCTACACTCATGACCGCAAGCGGTACAACAGCCCGGAACTGCCGACGACCGGCCCGATCGCCGGCGTCGAGGGCAAGGAGAGCTGGAGCAAGTTCACGCCGAAGGCGGTGCTCGATTATCGTCCAAACGACAATCTGATGATTTACGGTTCCTGGTCGCGCGGCTACCGCTCGGGTGGCTTCAGCGGCCGCGGTCAGACGCCCTTCTCGGCCACGACGCCCTATGATCCGGAGACGGTGGACGCCTATGAGGTCGGCTTCAAGAGTGAGCTGTTCGACCGCAAGCTCGCCCTGAACGTCGCCGCCTTCTACACCGACTATAAGGACATCCAGCAGAGCTCGACGCTGACGACCGCAGGCGGTGTCGGCAACGAGACCATCGTCGTCAATGCAGCCGGCGCCAAGATCAAGGGCATCGAGGCGGATATCACCGCGCGGCCGGTGGACAATCTGACGATCCGCGCCTCGGTCGGCTATACTGACAGCAACTTCAAGGGCTTCGTCATCGACCAGCCGGTCGGCAACCAGGTCAACCCGGCGGCAAACGGCGTCCGTCGCTTCGATCTGTCGGCGGTGAATCTGATCTATGCGCCGAAGCTGACCAGCTCGATCAATGCGGAATACAAGATCCCTGTCGGCGACAACGACATCCGCCTGAATGCGGGCTACCGCTTCATCACGCGCTACGATCAGCAGGTGGCCGCCGATCCTGCCACACCTATTCCGGCGACCGGCACCATCGTCGTGCCGCGCAACGATCCGCGGGTGCGCTCGGATCGGCAGAACCTGCTGGATGCGAGCATCTCCTACATCCTGCAGGTCGGCTCGTCGGGTAAGGAGAAGGTGCGCCTCACCGCTTATGCGCGCAACATCCTCGACGATCGCGGCACCGCGACGGCGTTCACCGTCGCATCCTTCCCCGTGCTGTGGGGCTTTGCCGCCGCACGCGAGCCGCGGGTGATCGGCGGGCAGGTAGCGTTCGAGTTCTGAGCCGGCGCATGGCCGGGCTGCTCGACGGGAAGGTGGCGATCGTCACGGGCGCCGGGCGCGGCATCGGCCGTGCCATCGCTCTGGCCTACGGACGGGAGGGGGCGAAGGTCGTCGTCGCCTCCCGCACGCCTGCGACGGTGGCGACCGTCGCCTCGGAGATCGAGGCGGAGGGCGGAACGGCACTCGGCATTGCCTGCGATGTCAGCCACGCGGCCGAGATCAATGCGTGCATCGCCCGCGCCGTGGACACGTTCGGCGGGGTGCACATCCTCGTCAACAACGCGCAAGGCTTCGGCACGGCGGCCGACCCGCAGCCGTCCACCGTCTTCGTCGCCTGCGAGGACACGATCGACGCGGAGTGGGATTACACGCTGCGCACCGGCCCCACGGCCACGCTGCGCTTCATGAAGGCGGCCTTCCCCTTCATGAAGGCCGCCGGCTGGGGCCGGGTAATCAATTTCGCCTCATCCTCCGGCCAGATCGGGTTCGAGGGCAATACCAGCTACAACGCCGCCAAGGAGGCGATCCGCGCGATTAGCCGCACCGCAGCGCGCGAGTGGGGCCAGCACGGCATCACCGTCAACATCGTCAATCCCGCGCTGGAAACGCGCGCCTTCGATGCGTGGAAGGCCGCGCGGCCCGGCTTCGTCGAGGAGCTGACCGCCAGGATTCCCATGCGCCGGCTGGGCGAACCGGAGCGTGACGGGGCTCCGCTGGCCGTGTTCATTGCCAGCGACGGCGCTGGTTACATCACCGGGCAGACGTTCATGCTTGAAGGCGGGATGCACACATTGCCATGACAAAGGATCGATCGCTGTTCCAGCAGGCCTGGTTCGTCTCCAGCATCGACGCAGCGGCGAAGCGCTGGGCCGAGGCGTTCGGCGCCGGTCCCTTCTTCATGGTCCGTCATCACCGCACCGAGGAATTCAGCTATCGCGGCGCCGCGACGGAGGCGGCTGTATCGTATGCCTTCGGCTATCTCGGCGATACGATGATCCAGTTCATCGAACAGCATGACGACGCGCCGTCCATCTACCGCGACATGTATGGCCCGGGCGAGGAGGGCTTCCACCACGTCGCCTATCTCGTCTCTGACTTTGCCGCGGAGCGCGAGCGCTGGATTGCGCTCGGCTATCCGCTCGCGTGTGAGCTCTATGCCGACGGCGTCAATGCCGCGTATTTCGACACGCGGCCGCTGAACGGCGGCTTCACCGAGATCCATGGTGATCCGATGCACATCATGGGCCTGTTCGGCCTGTGGCACCGCGCGCACTTGGCGCGGGACGCCTCGACGCCTGCGACCATCGAACAGGGCGCCATCACAGATTATGCGCGCGCGCCGCTGCTGCCGCTGACGGACGCCTGAGGAGGCCGGGCACGGCTGGCGCCTACGGTTGATTGGCCGCCCTCTTCAATGTCGCAGTTCTCGGCGTCGGCTTGCCGCGCGACTAGCAGGATCAGGAGAGCCGATGCGCCGCGACCACCCCATCTCGATGGCTGCCGGCATAATGCCGGAGGCGACACCCGTGCAACTGGTCGAAGCCGCCGCGGCGGCAGGGTTCGACTATGGCGGCATGTGGATGGAGGCGGCGGACTGGACGTCCGCGACGACGCGCGCAGTTTCTCAAGCCCTGCGCGACACCGGATTGCGGCTGCTTGACATCGAAGTCGTCTGGCTGAGGCCGGGTCCACCCGATCCGAACCACGTGCGGCTGATCGAGGTCGGTGCGGAGCTGGGCGCCCGCAACGTGCTCGCCGTGTCGAGTGATCCCGATCGTTCGGCCACCATCGACAAGCTGGGCGCGCTGATGGAGCGCGGCCAGGCGATGGGGATTCGCATCAATCTCGAATTCGGCGCATGGAGCGCGGCGCGAACGATCCACGAGGCAATGGACCTGCTCCGCCAGATCGACTCGCCCGCTGCCGGCCTGTTGATCGACACGCTGCACTGGTCACGTTCGGGCGGCACGCTGGCCGATCTCGACGCGGTGCCGCCCCGCTGGCTCGGCTATGCGCAGCTGTGCGATGCGCCATTTGACGGCCCGTCGTCGACCGATCCGGCGGCCCTGCTCACCGAGGCGATCGACGATCGCCTGCCCACCGGCGGCGGCGGCCTGCCGCTGCGCGACTTCCTTGCCCATCTGCCCGCGGGCCTGCCGCTGGCGATCGAGGAGCGCTCCCGCCCCCTGCGCGAACGCTGGCCCGATCTGACCGATCGCGCGCGTGCCGTCGCCCGCACCACGCGCATGTTCCTCGACGGCCTCGCTGCGGATCACACCGCCCCTTCCTCTGACCCTCGGAGCAGCATCGCATGATCATCCTCGCCGGCCACATCCGCACCACGCCCGATCAGGTGGAGGGCCTCGCGCAGGCGTTGCGCAGCCTCGTTCCTGCGACGCTGGCAGAGGACGGCTGCCTTGCTTACGCCTTCGCCCTTGACGACCGCGAGGTCGGCACCGTGCTCGTCTATGAGCGCTGGCGCGATCAGGCTGCGCTCGACGCGCACCTCGCGCTGCCAGAGGTGCTCGGCATCCTGACCGACTGGGGCGACAAGGTGACGATCGACGTGCGCAAGTTCGACGCCGCAAACGAGCGTTCCCCGCTCGATTGAGCCGCTTCCCGTGACAGGATCCGCCATGATCAACCGCCGCATCGTCCTCTCCTCCCGTCCCACCGGCATCCCGGTCGCAGAGAATTTCCGCGTGGAGGAGCGCCCGGTTCCCGAGCTTGCCGATGGCGAGGTGCTGCTGGAAAACCGCGTTTTCGCGATCGATCCTGCCGTGCGCGGAATGCTCGACAACGTGAAAAGCTATCTGCCGCCCGTGCCGCTCGGCGGCCTGATCCCGACGATGGTGCTCGGTCGCGTCGCCAGATCCCGCCATCCCGGCTTCCGCGAAGGCGATTACGGACGCGCTTTCACCGGGTGGGAGACGCACTCGATCATCTCCCCCGGCAGCGTCGCGTTCGAGAATGTCGATGTGGCGCCCGATCTGCCGCTGACGCTTTACATGGGGGCGTGCGGCTGGTCGGGCATCACCGCTTATGTCGGCCTTAAGCGCTATGGAGAAATGCGCTCGGGTGACGAGGTGCTGGTCAGCGCCGCCGCCGGCGCGGTCGGCAGCGTTGCCGGGCAGATCGCCCGCCTGTCCGGCTGCCGCGTGATCGGCATCGTGGGCTCGCCCGACAAGGCGCGGATGGTGACCGGCAAGCTCCGGTTCGACGGCGCGATCGATTATCGCACCGCGCCGGATCTGGATGCGGAGATCGCACGCCACTTCCCGGATGGCATCGATCTTTACTTCGACAACGTCGGCGGCGCCACGCTGGATGCCGTCCTGCCGAAGATGAAGGCGTTCGGCCGCATCCCGGTCTGCGGCATGATCGCCAATTACAACCATCAGAGCGACCCCTACCCCTTGCGCAACATCTGGCAGGTGCTGGTCAACCGCATCACGATGCGCGGCTTCCTTGCGTACGAGGCGGCCGACATGTTGCATGAGGCGGAGAGCGCGTTGACCGGCGGGGTGCGGAGCGGCGAGCTGATCGCCACCGAAAACGTCTCGACCGGTCTGGAGAGCGCGCCCGCCGCCTTCATCCGGCTGATGTCGGGCCAGACGACCGGCAAGACGCTGGTACGCCTGGATGAGGACGTATCGACGCTGGAGAGCTGGCGCCTGACCCGCTGACAGGCCCGAAGCCGGGCGGCGGGCTGAACCCCTCTTGCTGCACGACGCGTCTGCGCCTGACCGGGGCGGAAATCCGGCCGGCTGCCTTGCGGCGGTCACGGAGGCGAAGCACGCTAAGCTTTAACGGCGACTGGGCGGCAGGGAAGCCGAGAGCATCGGGCCAGCGGCGCCGATGTTGGCTCAACTGCGTTACGGTTCGGACGATGGACGAGGAGCAAGCATGGCAGGCCCATATGTCTATGCGGAAGTCGAGGATCTGGAAGGCACCGACAAGGTCGGCGGCGGCCAGTGCGTGGCGCTGGTGCAGCATTACACCTCCGCCCCGCTCACCGCGAACTGGACGGAAGGGGCCGTGGTGAAGGGCCAGACCCTGCTCGCCAAGGGGACCGCCATCGCCACGTTCGTCGGTGGCAAATATCCCAACAAGGCCCATGGCAACCACGCCGCGCTCTACATCAGCCAGGATGCGACGGGCATCACCGTGATGGATCAGTGGACCAAGAAGGCGAATGTCAGTTCGCGAAAGCTGTTGTTCAAAGGCAAGGACAAGAATGGCAACTTCATCGATCCGAGCAACAATGCCGACGCTTTCTCGGTCATCCGCTAGGCGCGCGCTGCTGGGCGCGGTGCTGGCCGCGGCGGGTGCGACGGTCGCCTGCGCGGCACCGGGCACCGCCCCGGCCGTGGCGCCCTGCCCTGCCCGCATCGACACGCAGCAGAGCGCGGCGGCACCGGGCGGCTGGTCGGTCGATCGCACAGGTTCGACCAAGCCGCTGGCGGAGATCGGCTTCTTCGAAGGCGCCGTCACCGACAAGGTGCAGCTGGCGCCATCCTCCGAGGGGAAGGGCCCGCGTGGCGTGTCGACGTGGCGCTTCACGCCGCGTCAGCCCGTGCGCATCGCCTGCATCTATCGCGGCACCGACGTCGTGCTGAGCCGGCCGCTGCCGGCGGGCGTGCGGACATGCTCGATCACGGCGGACCCGCGGAGTCCGATCGTCAGGCCCGATGCGCTGAGTTGCCGTTGATCCGTCCGCTTGCGGGCATGGATGGAAAGACGGACGCAGCGGCACCTCTAGCCTGACGCGGCGCCCGCCTCCGCCCGGCGCGCGGGCAGCACCGTGTCGTCGCGGTTGCGCTCGGCAGGGCCGTGCAGCAGCCAGCTATTCTGGCCCAACCGCGTCGGCATGGCGGCATCGCTGACGCGGATTTGCGGCACGTCCTCCTTCTGCAGGACGAGCTGAATGTCGAAATCCATCGTCGCGCCGACGATCGCGCGGACCGCCTGGGCTAACCGCGCATGCGTGCCGCCATCCAGGAAGAAGGCGTCGAACTGCGCCGCATCGAGCGGCCCGACACGCAGGCGAAAGCGGCTTGCGACGTTGACGGCTGTTTCCCCCGCCACCGCGTCCACGCCAAGCCCCATATAGGCACCGCGGCCGAGATCGCCGGAGGGGATCCGCGTCTGATCGCCGGCGTCGATGCGGATGCGGTGCGGTTGCAGCTCAAGCACCTCAATCGGCAGGCCGAACAGCGTGGTCAGCACGCGGCGGACCGCCTCGGGCGAGCGCACGCGGCGGGCGAGCAGGCCGACAGCGCCGAGCAGGCGCGGATCGTCACCCGGGCCATCCCGTCCCGCAATCGCCGCCAGCGCGGCGGAGAAGGGATCGTCCAGCCGCCCGCCCGCATCCTCGAACGCCACGGGCAGCCGGTATTTGGCCCAGGCGCGATAGAACAGGCTGAGCGCGCGGTGATTGAACAGGTCGAGGAACTCGCCAAGCGCGGCATCGCGCGCACGATCGCGCGCGACGACCAGCTCGGTATAATGATCGGGCAGCACGCCCGACGGGCCGGTCAGGCCCATGAACGTCGCCTCCAGCGTGACACGGCCATTGTCCGGGCTGCGCTCAGCGGAAGCGATCTCCGCATCCGGGTGGCGCGACCCCTGCGCCGCGACTAAGCGCAGCACCTCCTCTTCCGGACGGCGATCGCCCCCTATTCCGGGGCCGGCGCCGTCGCGGCCAGCGGCAGCGATGATCCGGCGCACCGCCTCGAAGAACTCGGCCCGCAGCCCGTCCCGATCCTCTCCGCCGGCAAGATCGTTGTCGCGCTCCGTCATGCCAGCGTGCGCGTGCCCGTGCGGGCGGGCCATTGCTGCCACACCTCCCGCTCTCCCGACAGCGTCAGCCGCAGGCGGGTAAAAGCGTTGATCGCCGCCATGGAGGCGAACAGCCGATCGAGCAGCGCGCCCAGCAGGAAGGCGCCTGAGCCGGACAGCCGGCGATCATCGAACTCGGCGGTCGCGTCGATGCCGGTAATGAAGGCGATGTGGCCACCCGCGGGGGCGCGAGCATTGGCGGTGGTCGTCGTCAGCGCCTTCAGCCGCTCGCGCAGGATGCGGGTGGCGGTGGTCGGCTGATATTCGTGGAGGACCAGCAGCTCCTTGATCAGCGCCAGTGCCCGCGTCGGCTTGGCCACGCTCATCTGGCCGAGCGACAGGTGCGAGACGAGCCGCCACAGCGCGCCCGCGCCACGGCGCGGCCGAAGCGTCGGCGTGGGCGCGGAGATCAGCTGCGCCGATGCCGCAAGCGAGCCCGCTCCGGTCAGGGTCAGCTTCGGGCGGCCACCGCCGAACGGCAGCGCCGCGGCGAGGTTGCGATTGGTGCACAGCAGGTCGATCGAGGCGACATGATCGGCATCCGCCGCCACCCGGCCGGCGGTGTCGACCAGGGTCACGAACACGTCATCGCCGCCGGACGGCGCGGTCGCCGCACGGCGGGTCAAGTGCCAGTAGCGCAGGCCGTCCGTCTCGCGCGCGCGGCCGATGCCGAAAAAGGGACTGTAGGCCTGCTCCACCCCGGCGCGATCGGCGACGACGAGGGTCTCGACCGCATAGACCTCGGTCACGGCCTCACGGCGGGCATCGGGCACGATGCGATGCTCGAACCGGCCGGGCACCAGCCGCATCGGCTCCGCCGCTTGCGCGAAGAGATTGACCACCGGCGTCGCGAACAGACGGAAGTCGCCCGCCGACACCAGTCGCTCGAGCGCCGGATCGAAGCGATCGAGATAGAGGAACAGGTCCAGCGTGCGCCCGCCGTCGCGCAGCGTCTTTGCCGCCATGCCGGTCACGTCGAAGAACAGGAACTTGTCCGGGAAGCCGTGATATTCGCTGAGCAGCGCATGCGCCGGGTCGCTGGCCGCAGGCAGAGGCAACAGCACGTCCTCCGCCGCAAAGCCCACCGCACGGATCGCCTCGCGCCCGAGGATCACGGGGTCGGCATCAGCGGCGCTATCCGCCAACGCCACCGAGATCGTGCCACCGACGACCAGCTCATAGAGCATCTGCGACACGCGCGGCTCCGCGTGGATGTGGAAGCGCAGCGTGTCGAGCCCAAGCGTACCGAAGGTGGCGTCGGGCGACAGCGTGCGGAGCGACAGGCGGAGCACGCCTGTCGCGTTCGCCGCACGCGGATTGTGCGGCGCCTCCAGCGGCAGGCCGCCGACGCGTGCGGCGGTGAGTTCGATCGGCCACAGCTCGACGGGATAGCCGGTACGGAAGCGGACCGGCTCGCCATTCACCGGCTCGGTCAGCACCTCGGACCCGGCGGGCAGCACCGCGCTGCCATGGGCATTGGGCTGTGGCGCCAGCTGCATGATCGACATGGACGGGAATGGCCGCAGGTAGTGCGGATACAGGATGTCGAGCAGCGCGGTGGTCAGCTCGGGGAAATCGTCGTCCAGCTTCATGCGCGTGCGCGCATTCAGGAAGGCGAAGCCCTCCAGCAGGCGCAGCACATGCGGATCGTCGATCGTGTCGGCGGAGATGCGCAGCTGGCTGGCAACCTTGGGGTTCGCCGCGGCGAATTCATGCGCCATGCCGCGCATGAAGCGCAGCTCGCTGTTATAGTATGGCAGGATCTCGTCATACACGGCCGGTCAGGCTCCGATCACGAGTTGCGCGCGGACGGGATCGACGTGGCTGTCGAAATGCAGCTCCTCGCGCACGCTGCCCAGCGTCACCGTGCCCGTCACCCTGAACCGCAGCGTCGCATCCAATTCGTCGCGGTTGGGTAGCACCATGACCTCGAAGCGCCCCAGCCGTGGCTCCAGCCGGCGCAACTGGCGCTCAGCCTCCTCGACGAAGCGGGCGCGGAAATCGGTGGAGGCGAGGCTCTCGTTGGTCAGGTCATCCAGCCCGTAGGCGAGCAATGACCGGTCCAGCTCCTCGAACCAGGCGGGCCAGCTGAACAGGTGGCGGCGGCTGTTCAGCATCGCTTCGATGTCGCGGCGTAGGCTCTCGCGCTGTGCGGCAAGGCTGGTCTGCTGGCCCTCGTCGAGGCTGGTTCGGTCGAGCAGGCTGCCCGCGGTCATGGCTGCACGACCAGTTCGGCGAAGCCGTCCAGCGTCACCACGTCCTCCCCGACCAACAGGCAGCGCTGGCCGATCCCACGCGTGCTGCCATCCGGCTCCTCGATCCAATCCGTCGCGCGTCCCAGCTTGTGGGTGGCATCGCCTTCGCCCGCGGCAGCGGGATAGAGGGCCGGCAGGTAGACGGTGCCAGACGGCCCGCCGTGCAGCTCCACCTCCGCCGGGCGCCAGACAAGATCGCGCAACCGCTCGGGCGTCGCGGGCCGCAGCGCGGCAAGGCGAGCGAAGGGGATCCAGAGATAGCGGCCATTGCCGGTCAACACCTCCAGCACGCCGGCAGTGCGATCGTCGAGATCGCGCAGGCCTGCGAAGTCGCGCCCGTCGATGCTGCCCTTCAGTGTGGGCTCCTCCGCATCGCTCGTCGTGCCGGCAAGCCGCGCCAGCGCCGCCGCAATAGCGGCGTCGGGCTCGGTCACCAGATCGGGTGGGCGCCGTTCGCGGAAGGTCTGATCACGCCACTCGGCCGCGCGGATCAGCTGGCGGATGAGCGCGATGCCGATGGCGCGCGAGGGATCGTAGGTGCTGGCCAGATCCGCCGCCCGGTCCGCCCGCTCCCACTCGCCAAGGAGGATCAGCAGCTCGGCCAGATCAAGGCGGTCGCGGGCATCCGCCGGCGCGGCACGCACGCGGTCGGTCAGCAGCGCAAGCGC
The DNA here is from genome assembly GCF_900113315.1 of Sphingomonas jatrophae. Lineage (GTDB taxonomy): Bacteria > Pseudomonadota > Alphaproteobacteria > Sphingomonadales > Sphingomonadaceae > Sphingomonas_P > Sphingomonas_P jatrophae. Next base: position 131,269 of record NZ_FOZG01000003.1, read on the forward strand.
CGCATCCAGCTGCGCCTCGCGCAACAAGGCCCCAAGTTCTGGATCGCCCTGACCGGTCATGCCGCTTGTGGCTCCTGGATCGTGGTGACGAGGTGGAATTCGCTGACCACCTGATCGAGCTGGAAATGCGGGCTCAGCATCACGCGGCACTCATAGCTGCCGGGCCGGCCGGGGATGTCGGACACGTTGATCCGCCCCTCACGCAAGGGGTAGCGTGCCTTGGCGTCGTAATCGAGATCGCCGCCGCCGCTGGTATATTCGTTGAGCCAGCGCTGAAGCCGCATCTCGCATTCCCCGGCGGACTGGAACGAGCCGATCCACTCGCGCCCGATCACCTTGATATATTGGGCGAAGCGGGCGACACAGAGGATGTAGTTGAGCATCGTGCCCAGCCGCTCGTTCACCCGCGCCACCTCCGATCCGAAGGTCCGGGCGGGCTTGTGCAGCGACGGCATGTTATGGATCGCCAGATAAGGCGTGTGCTTGACCCGGCGGATAGCGATGACGCCCGCATCGGCCAGCTCCCGGTCCAGCGCCTCGGAAACATGGACCTCCAACGGGGCTTTTAGAAACTTGCCCGGCGCGTCGGTCGCGAAGTCCACCTCCTCCAGCCCGGCGACCACACCGCCCTCCAGCCGGTCGCGCACGGTGCCGCGGATGGCCGCCAGCCAGCGATGGTCGCGGAAGGCGCGCAGGCAGATGTCGCCCATCGCCAGCGCCCCTGCCCCCCACAGCACCCGCCGGTCATCCGCGTCATAGCAGAAGCCGATATCGCCCCCGCTCCGCCCGCGGGGCGCACCGCGCAGCCGCACGCGCGGCACGACGACGCCGAGGAAGCGCGAATCCGGCTGCTGCTGGAGGCTCTGGAAGCGGAGATATTCAGGGCGTCGGAAGTCGGATCCGAGCGACTGGCGCCGGTCGAGCTCGGCAAAGGCATCGACGCCAAGCAGACCGGGTGCGCCGTCCAGCACGATCGGAGCAAAGGCCGCGGCGGCCACGTGCGCGAGCTGGCGCAGCGCCGCCACATCGTCGCTGCGGTGATCGCGCGACGGCTGATGCTGCACCGCGTAGAGGCCGAGCAGCATGGAAAACGGCACGCCACCAGGCATGTCGAATTCCTGATTGTAGACGATCTCGAACAGGGCGCTGTGCTCGACATCTGTGCTGCGATCGAAATCGCGGACCAGCTCGGGCCAGCGCGCGTCCAGCAGCCGCAGGCGGGACATGCCGTCAGCGCCAAGACCGTCGACCAGCCACCGCACGCCGCGCCACGCCGCCTCAAGCTCGGCGAAGCGCGCGTGCGCGACGATCGCCTCCACCTGCGCGGTCAGCAATGCGTCGATGCGGGCGATCGCACGGTCGATCCGGCGCCGGACGGCCCGCCGCGGATCGACCGTGCCGGATGCCCCCGCGTCCGGCATGTCAGGCCTTTTTCGGGATCCGCGCCACCAGCCGGAGCGATGCGGAGAGTTCCTCCATCTGCAACCATGGCCGCAGATAGGCGACGGCATTGTAGGAGCCCGGCGCACCCGGCACCGGCGTCACCTCCACCCGCGCTTCGCGCAGCGGGAATTTGGCGCGGATCTGCTGGCCGCCGCCCTCCGCCGCGTTGACGTAGTTCAGGATCCAACGGTTCAGCCAGCCCGACACGTCCTCGGCCTCCATGAAGGAGCCGATCTTGTCGCGCGCCATCACTTTTAAGTAATGGGCAAAACGCGACGAGGCGAGGATGTAGGGCAGCCGCGCGGAGATAGCCGCATTCTCGGTCGCTTCCGGGCGATCATATTTCTTCGGCTTCTGCGTCGTCTGCGCGCCGAAGAAGACCGCGTAATCGGTATTCTTGTAGTGCGACAGCGGCAGGAAGCCGAGATCGGACAATTCCTTTTCCCGACGCGAGGTGATCGCGATCTCGGTCGGGCATTGCTCGGACATGTCACCGTCGTCCGAGCGGAACAGGTGCGTCGGCAGGTTGCTCACCTTGCCGCCGCCCTCGGCCCCGCGGATCGCGGTCGTCCAGCCACTCTCGGCAAAGGCGTTGGTCATCCGAGCGCCGAGCGCATAGGCCGCGTTCATCCAGCAATAATCGTCATGCTTCAGCGCGCGCGGCGTGCCATCGGCCGATTTCGGCGCTTCCTCGAAGGCGAAATCGTCGATGCGCTTGGTGTCCTCGCCATAAGGCTGGCGGGCGAGGACGCGGGGCATCGTCAGCGTGACGAAACGCGAATCCTCCGACTCCCGGAAGGACCGCCACTTGGTATATTCCGCCGACTGGAACTTCTCGCCCAGATCCCGCGGACGCGACAGCTCCTCGAACGTGTCGAAGCCGAACATCTGCGGACCGGCGGCCGCGATGAAGGGCGCGAACGCTGCCGCCGATACGCTGGACAGATTGCGCAGCAGCTCGACATCTTCCTGGCCGGCGCCGAAATAGTAATCGCCGATCAGGGCGCCATAAGGCTCGCCGCCCGGGGTGCCGAACTCGTTTTCGTAGATCTTCTTGAACAAGGTGCTCTGGTCGAACTCGGTCGCGCGCTCCAGATCACGCGCCAGCTCGCGCTTGCTCGCGTTGATGATGCGGATCTTGAGGTCGCGGCCCGTCTCGCTGTTCATCACGAGATAGCGGACGCCGCGCCAGCTGCCCTCCAGCGCCTTGAACTTCTCGTCGTGCATGATCGCGGCCAGCTGCTCGGACAGCTGGCGGTCGATCGCGGCGATCGCATCGCGCATCGTAACGGTGAAGTTGCGCGAATAGGTGACGGTGCCGGCCATCGCCTCGTCAGTGAAGGCGCGCAGCAGTTCGGCCACCTGATCGGGCTCGGTCTGGCGGGTGGCACCGATCGCCTGGTCGAGCAGGCTCTTGCCCTCGGTGACGGTGGTCGTCGTCGCAGGTGCGGCGCTGCGATTGATGTCGCTCATCGGATCACTCCCCCCGCGGCGCTTGCGGCGCTTCGGGCGCGCCTGCCGCCTGCTCGCCATCGCGCGAGAGCTCACTGCGCAGGGCGGCAAGCTGGCCGCTATCCTGCAGGATCTGCTCCAGCAGCGTTTCCAGCTGCTCGGAGCCGTCGGCCTTCGCCATCAGATCGCGCAGCTTGGTGCGCGTCTCCATCAGCCGGCGCAGCGGCTCCACCTGCTGAACGACGCGGCCGGGCTCGAAATCCTCGATGGACTTGAACTGCAGCTCGACCGGCATGGTGCTGCCGTCGCCCTTCAGCTTGTTCTCGACGCGCAGTTTCAGGCCGGGCGACATGCGCTGCATCACCTGATCGAAATTGTCGCGGTCGATCTGGATGAACTTGCGATCACGCAGCGGCTTCAGCGGCTCGGTCGGGTCGCCCGAGAAATCGCCCATCACGCCCATGACGAAGGGCAGCTCCTTCACCTCGACCGCACCCTCGGTCTCGACATCGTAGGTGATGTGGACACGCGGCTTGCGGACGCGCTTCAGCTTGTCATGAACGCTCTCGACCATGTTTCCCCGTCCTAAAAGTCGTTGCCCTCACCCGCCGCACCGCTGATGCCGGCACGCAACAGAAACAGGGCGCGCTGCTCGCCATCGGGCAGCAGCTCCGCCAGCAGCGCATCCATCGTCAGGTTCGCCCGGCGCACCACGTCCCGCAAGCTATGCCCCACCAACGATTGAGGTTCGTTTCGGTCAAAGAACGCAGCGACCTCCAAGAGGGTTGCAAGCGCTTTTTCCCGGGTCATCGGCGCCTCGGCCGGCGGCGGAGCGGCCACAATCGGCTGGGCTGGAACGAGCGGTTCAGGCTCGCTGTCCGCCGGATCCGCCGCCTCGGGGGCTACCGGCATCTCGGCTGGGGTTTCCTCCGCAGCCGGCTCGTGCCGATGCGCGCGCAGCAGCGCGGCGGCATCCTCCAGCGGACGGGCAACCTGGGTGCCGAAGCGGCCGAACGGAGCACGCGCATCGATCGCGGTCATCAGCCGGTCGAGCGCCGCCAGCGCGTCGGCAATGGCCTGCGCCGTCTCCTCCGCGAACGTGTCGGAGGCGCGGGCGATCGCATCTTCCATCGCCGCCATTCGCGTGCGGCGGCGCTCGGCCAGCTGCTCGGCGACATCCGGATCGTCGTGCCGCGTGCTCTGCGCCCGGATCGCCTCGATCGTCCAGAGCGCGACCGCAGTGTCGCCGCCGTCGCTCAGCGGCAGCAGCTTGATCGGCTGCAGGAGCATGCCCGTATCACCCGAGCCGAACAGCCCGAAGAGCGGCTGGACGCGCGTCTCGACGCCCTCCTCATCCTCCTGCGGGTAGAGGCCCTGATCCCAATAACGCTCGACCAGACCGGCTAGCAGCGCGAAGCCGGCGGCGAGACCGGGGAAGCCATCCGTCCGCAGCCACGCCTCGGTCAGCCATGCGGCGACCTGGAGATCCTTGGCCTCCTCGGACAGGAGCCGCCGCCCACCATCGACGACCGTCTGCCAGGAGCGCAGGCCCGCCAGCAGCGGCGCCGCATCGGGATCGCCCGAGGTCAAGGCATCGCGCTCCGCCACGCGCGCTTCGCTGCGCGCGTCCTTGATCGCGAGGTACAGGCCGGGCTGCGCGCCGCTGCGCACGTCGTGGCCGACGCCGCCGTCCAGCGGGGCGAGCAGTGCTTCGACGCCCAGGCGATCGTCCATGCGGTTCAAACCTCCGGTCGCGTCTCGCTTACCCGCCTATGCGGCGTCGCCTGACGGCGTCAAGCGCGCCCGCGCTGGCAAAGGGGCAATCGCGCTGGTAACCGTGCGCCCGGCTGCGGGCACAAGAGGGGCTAAGCGTGCTTGAACTGGTCGGTCGCTATCGCATCCTGGAGCAGATCGGCGAAGGCGCGATGGCCGACGTCTATCGCGCTTACGATCCGCACATCGATCGCCCGCTCGTCGTGAAGGTGTTGAAGGCGGAATATCGTCAGGATCGCGAATATTCGATCCGCTTCCTGCGCGAGGCGCGCGCGGCAGGCGCCCTCTCCCATCCCGGCATCGTCACCATCTTCGACGTTGGCGAGATCGATGGTTACCCCTTCATTGTCATGGAATATCTCGACGGCGAGCCGCTGTCCGAGGTGATGAAGGCGGGCAGCCTGCCGCCCGCCGACGTGATCTCGATCGGCATGCAGCTGGCCGCCGCGCTCGGCTATGCGCATGCGCAGGGCGTCGTCCACCGCGACGTGAAGCCTTCAAACGTGATCGTCTCGCCCGATCGCAAGACGGTGAAGCTGCTCGATTTCGGCATCGCGCGCGTGGCCGAAGGCGACCTGTTCGAGCAGGAAGCGCTGAAGACGCAGATCGGCCAGGTGGTCGGCACCCCGCGCTACATGAGCCCGGAGCAGGCGCTCGGCCGCGATCTCGACGGGCGGTCGGACATCTTCTCGCTCGGCGTGGTGCTTTACGAGCTCGCCTCGGGCCGCCGCGCCTTCCCTGCCGCCAATGCCGCGACGCTCGCCGCGCAGATCGCGCAGGCCGATCCGGAGCCGATGGCCAAGGTGGCGCCCGACGTGCCGCGCGGCCTTCAGTTCATCATCGGCAAGGCGATGAGCCGCGATCCCGCGCAGCGCTTCGCCGACGGCTACCGGATGAGCGAGGCGCTACGCCGCGAACTGTCGGTCAGCCGCACCGTCGCGCAGGAGGCCGCTGCGCGGCACGATTACGTCTCCTTCGCGGTCAAGCTCGCTGCGCTGCTGACGCTGATCACCGCGGCGGTGCTGGCCGCATCGGTGCTGACCGCCGTCGTCGCCCAGCGGCGGGCCATGCGCGACGTGGCGCTCGCCTCCGGTCAGGCGATCTCCTCCTTCGTCGCCAACAATGCGGCGCTGCGGGCGGTGGACAATGCCGCGCTGCCGCCCGAGGCGCAGGACTGGTTGCCGGTCGAGGTGTTCGTCCGCTCCGCGTCGGCGGATCGCGGCATTCGCGGCATCACCGTGGTCGATGCCGCGGGGATCGTCCGCGCGGCGAGCCAGGAGACGCGCGTCGGCCAGCCCTACCGCGCGCCGCTGAACGAGGAGCAGGTGTCGCGCCGCGGCGACATCGCGGTCACCGAAGTCGAGGGGGGCGACGCCTTCCGCTTCGTCCGGCCGATCACCTATGCCGGCCGCGGCTTCGGCAAGGTCGACGTGGCGGTGGATGCGACGGCGCTGCATGCCGCGTCGCGCACGTCGGAACTGGCGCTGCTGCTCGTCTCCATCGTCACGTTGCTATCGGTCGGCGCAGCCGCCTACCTGAGCGGCCGGATGCTTAAATCGCCGATTGAGCGGCTCCGCGAGGCGCTGTTGGAGATTGCCCGCGGCAACCTCGACTTCCGCATCTCGCACCACCGCAAGGACGAGTTCGGTGAGCTGTTCGAGGGCGTGAACATGGTCGCACAGAGCATGGAGGAACGGCTGAGCTCGGTCGAGGCGATGCTGCTCGACGTGCCAGCGCCGCCGCCAGTGCGGACGGAAGAGGCTCCGAAGCCTGAGACCGTGACGCTGCAGCAGGTGGAGGGCGCCCGCGCGCCCATCCCGCCCCAGTCGGCCGACCCGGACGACGCCGAAGCGCCGCCGACCGAGCGGGTCCGCACCTGGGCGCATGACGAGGATGAGGACAGCACGGTCACGGGCGACCTGCCCGACAACCGCTTCTAAGGCCCGCGCCCGGCGTCAGCGCCGGGTGCGCACCGCTCCCTGGATGCGCCGCGCGCGGGCGAGATCGGCGGCGATCGCGCCGTTATTGGGATCGAGCCGCTGGGCGCGGGTCAGCCGCTCGACTGCGACGTTGATCTGCCCCGCGGTCATCCGCTCCAGACCCTGGCGACGCAGGCGCAGCGCCTCGGCCGGGTTGGTCATCGGGGCCGCTGCCGGCGCCGGTGTGCCCGCGGTTGCCGGTGCCGCCTCGCGCCGCGGAGTCCGGACGGGTGCGGTGCGCCGCGGCGCGGTGCCGCTGCGGCCGGGCTCACGCAGGCGGCCGGGGATCTGGATGATGTCGCCCGGCTTCAGCTTGTCCGCGGCGATCCCGCTGATGCGGGCAAGCGCGTAGAATTTGTACGAATCGCCAAGATAATCACGCGCCAGCGTGATGTAGGTGTCGCCAGGCTCGACGATATAGCTGAAGCTGCCGCGCGGCACGAGATCGTAGGGATTGCCCTCGATCGACCGGTGCAGCACCTCCGCCTGCCGCATGCCGGGAGACTCGGCCCGGAGCGCGGCGAGTTCGACGCGCGCCGTCTTCTCGTCACCCGCATTGAGCAGCTCGACCACCCGCGCCAGCCGCTGGGTCGGGTTCAGGCCCACCTGCGGCTGGATCGCCGGCTCGGCGGGGGCGGTGGATGGCGGCGGCGGTGGCGGCGCCTTGGACACGGGCGCCGGCCGCTCCTTCTCGCCGCACCCTGCCAGCGTGGCGAGCAGCGCCGCCGCCAGCGCGATGGCGGATACGCGCCGTCCGCCTTGCCGACCGCCGGAAACCATCATCGTCATCCAACACCCCATTCGAGAGAAACTCGCGCCCGGCCCCGCCTAGCGCAACCGCTGCAACGTGTCGTCCAGTGCCGGATCGGCACGGACGAGCACCACGCTGACATTGTCCTTGCCGCCATGCTCCAGCGCCAGCTCGATCAGCCGGTCCGCCGCACCGTCGAGGCTCTGGCTGGTGGTCAGCACCTTGGCGATGGTCGCATCGTCCACCATGCCGGTCAGCCCGTCGGAGCAGAGCAGGAAGATGTCGCCGCCCTCGATCGGCCCGGTATGCACGTCCATCGCCAGCCGGTCGCTCACCCCGACCGCGCGGGTGATGACGTTGGAGCGACCATAAGCGGACGCCTCCGCCCGGTTGAGCGCGCCGGAATCGATCAGTTCCTGCACCATGCTGTGATCGCGCGTGATCTGATCGAACCGCCCGTTTCTCAGCAGATAGCCGCGGCTGTCTCCCGCCCACAGACAGGCATAATGGCCGGCATAAGCGAGCAGCACGACGATGGTCGATCCGATCACCGTGCCGGGTGCGGACAGGCGGGCATGGGCGACCAGCGTGCGATTCACCCGCTGCACCGTATCCTGCACGCTGTCGAGGAAGGCGAAGCCCGAATTCATCGGATCGATCGCGGTGAGGGCATCGACCAGCATCGTGCTGGCCATGTCCCCGCGCTGGTGCCCGCCCATCCCGTCCGCCACCGCCCAGAGACCAAGCCCGGTCAGGCCGAGCACGCGATCCTCGTTCAGCTTGCGCACCCGGCCGACATGCGTGCGCTCGACCGCCTCGAACTCGAGGTCGCGCCGGCCGCCACCGGATCCGCTCACAATCCGGCCGGACACTGGAAGGCCGTGAGTTCGGGCAGGCGGAAGGGGTTCGGGCCGGACAGCAGGCGGATGCGGAACGCCGCATCGGCGCCCCCCTCGGCCACGGTGACGACCAGACCGCTGTTCGTCACGTTGCTGACCGGATAGCTGCGCAGGAAGCGGAACAGCGCCCAGTCCCCGCTCCACTGGCGGATGCTGGGCGTGGCCGAGCCGCTGCGCTGCACGCTCAGCGTCACGCCCGGCGCGTTGCCGGGCCAGCGCAGCTCGACCCCGCGGCGGTTGACCCGGTCGAACGCGGCCGGCGCGCCGTCCACCGTCAGCGTGATCGCGGTCGCATCGCCACCGACGCGCAGCGGCTCGATCAGGAAGCGCAGGTTCGGGCGGATATCGCCCGGCTTGAAGAAGACGTCGCGGATACGCCCCGCGCGGCTCAGCTGCGCCACCGTCTGCGGCGACAGGCCGAGCGCGCGCCCGGACGAAGTCAGCGCCCAATTGCGCCGCGTCGTGTCGATCTGCCCGGCGAGATTGGCGGTGACGAAGGCGTCGATCAGGCCGCTCGGCCGGAACAGGCGGCTGAAATCGTCTATCGTCGTCTCGCGCGGGGAAGCGCGGAAGGGGAAGCCCTGCGCCAGGATGCTGCGGCATTCGGGGCCGAGCTGCGCCGAATATTGGCTGCGGATGCCCGCCCGCACGTCGCGGTTGAGCTGCGCGGTGGAGGCGGTGACGAAGCCGTTGAACAGGCGGCCCGCCGCAGGGGGCATCGTCGCCGCGACCTGCCCCAGCCGGGCCGTCGCCGCCATCGCGCTGGCCGAACGATCGCGCTGGAGCAGCGGGTCGCCGAGACCGGCGGCGGAGCGGGCCGCGGTGCCGGTATCGCCCACCGCCGTCAGTGCGTTCAGTGCGTCATCGATGGGTGCCGGGCCGGTTGCCGGATTCATCTCGCGCAGCCAGCGGAAATGGTCGACCACCTCGTCGAGCGGCCCTGGAGGGCCGGGCGGCGCGCTGCCCGCGGCGGAGCCGACCTGATCGGCGCGTTGCAGGCCGCGATAGATGCTGCGGGAGAAGATCGCTCCCACGCGCAGCGCCGAGGCGCCGCGGCCCTTGCGCAGCGACGGCGGCGTCAGGTTCGTCTCGTCCGCCCAGGAGGAGAAGAGCGCCTTGACCGGCGAGGGCGGGCGCACGGCCATGCGCAACCGCTCGTCCATCGGCAGTTCGCCGCTGACGACGACATCGTCGATCGTCTCATCCCAGCGGCGCGTGAAATCCGCCAGGTAGGTGGTCAGGAGCGCATCCTTGGTCGCACCCGCGCGGCTGGCGAGCGGGCCGCCCCCGCTGGCGGCATTGCCCGTCACCCAGCCCTCGTCCGCCGCCTGTGCCGAATAGCGGCCGATGGCGGGCACGACCGACTGGTAGAAGAAGCGGCGGCGGAACATGCCGGGCACGCCCGCGGCGAGCGACTTGCCCGAACGCCGCGTAAACAGGCGCGACGTGCCGACGCCCGGCACCGATGCCATCGTCCATTCGGGCAGGTTGCGTAAGCTGGGATCGGCCAGCATCTGCGCATAGACGCGCTCGCCCGGCCCGAGCGACGCCACGCGGGCGCGCGCATCGGCGATCAGCGTGGCGTTCAGCCGCGGTGCCTGGACCGGACCGGCGAGCAGCGTCGCCAGATGGCGGTGCAGCGCGGCGCGCGCGGGCGCCTGATCCTCACCCGGCAGGCGATCCGCCCAGTCATCGTCGAACGCGGCCAGGATGCCGCTGCGATCGAGCGGGGCGCCAGGTGCGCGACCGAGCATCAGGTACAGGCGCAGCGTCGCATAGATGGCCGCGCGATTGTCACGCCCCTCGGCCGGCGCTTCTCCCGCGAGTGCGGTCAGCCGATCCTCCAGTCCGAGCAGCAGGCGCGGCAGGAACTGGCGGTTGAGCAGGTTGCGATATGCCCCGTCCACCTGCGTGCGGAAGCTGCTCGCCCGGCCAATGCCCCAGGAGAAGCCGGGCGACCGATCGTCGGGCGCGGCGGTGGAGGCGAAGGGCAGCGCACGCGCGGCCTCGAGCGGCTCGAGCACCTGGAGCACGTCGCTGTCGCTGACTGGCCCCTCGGGCAGCGCCGCCACCTGCTTGGCCAGCGCAGCAGAGCGGACGTCCAGCCGGTCGATCAAAGCGGCATTGCGGAAGTAGCTGAGCGTCCACAGGCCGGTGAGCAGCAGCGCCACCGCACCCACGCTGCCGAGGATGCCCAGTCGAACCAGCCGGGCCCGGGCCTCCGCCTTGGGATCTCGCCCGGCCAAGGCGGATTCGGGAAACACCACCTTGGCCAGCAGATCGCGCAGGAAATAGCTGCGCCCGCGCGGCGCCTCCGTCCGCCCCGAGGCGAGCGACAGGCCGAAGCGGACGGAGAGCGCGCCCAGCAGCCGATCGATCGGCCGGCCGAACTGCGTCCCGCTGGTGAAATAGAAACCGCGCACGAACGGCCGCGGCTCATATTTGGTCTCGCGCGTGATCGTTGCGAGCAGGTGGCCGAGCGGCTGGCGGAGCGAGGCGAATTGCTGCGGGAAGGCGAAGATCAGCCCGCGGCGCACCATGTCCTGCTCGCCCTGCACGCGCATCAGCACGCGCGCGTCGAGCCGCTCGACCAGCCGGTCGAAGGCGAGGTCCAGCGCGGCCGGGCTGCCCGGCGCCGCACCATCGGTGTCCGCGACCGGCCACGTCTCGCCCCACACCTGCTCCCGCTCATGCGCGGGCAGGTCGTCGAAGAATTCGGTGAAGCCGGCCAGCAGGTCGAGCTTGGTCAGCAGCACGTAGATCGGCGTGCGCACGCCAAAGGCCGCCTGCACCTCGTTGATGCGCGCGCGCACCGCACGGCCATGCGCCACCGCCGCACTCTCGTCCGCACCGGTCAGGTCGGTGACCGAGATGGCAACGATGATGCCGGTCACGGGCTGACGGGGGCGATATTTGCGCAGCAGGTCGAGCAGACCGCGCCACGCCTGCTGGTCGGCCGCCTCGTCGCTGTCCTGCGTGGTGTAGCGGCCGGCCGTGTCGATCAGCACCGCCTGATCGGTGAACCACCATTCGGTCGTCCGCGTGCCGGCCAGCCCGCGCACCGGATCGTCGCCCAGTTCCTGCGCCACCGGGAAGTCGAGCCCGGAGTTGCGCAGCGCGGTCGTCTTGCCGGCGCCGGGGGGGCCGATGATGATGTACCAGGGCAGTTCGTAGACGAACTCGCCCTTCTTGCCGATGCGGGTATCACGCATCAGCGCCATCGCGCGCTGCGCCCGCTCTTCCATCGCGGCGATATCGCCTGCGGCGCGGGCCTCGTTCGGATCGGGGGCAGCGGGCGTGCCGAGCTCGGCGACCATCGCCTCATTCTGCTTTCGCGCCCGCTGACGCCGCCAGAAAAGGCGCGCGGCGAACCCTGCGAACAGCAGGACGATCAGCGTCAGGCGCACCCAGACGCGGCCGAGCGGCACCATGCCGGCGATCGCGATCAGCGGCCCGACGAACCAGATCAGCAGCGCCAGCAGCACGAGCCCGGCGAGCACGAGCGCCCAGCGCGGCGGCCGCCTGCGCGACCAGTTGGGACGACGCAGACGGATCATCGCGCCGGCCCTTCGGCATAGGTCTTGGGTATCGCCACCTCCACGCGTCGGTTCTGGCGGCGCCCGGTCTCCTCCGCATTGTCGGAAACGGGCTGCGTCTCGCCGACGCCGCTCGGCTGCAGGCGATCGGCGGGCACGCCGGCGCTGCGCAATGCGGCGACCACGGCATTGGCGCGCGCTTCGCTCAGCGCCTGGTTCGATGGATAGCGAAGCGAGGCGATGCGCTGATCGTCGGTATGACCGGTGACGGGCACCGGCCCCTCGGTGATGCCGATCGCCTGCGCGACGCGGCCCATCGTGCCCGCATAAGCGCTGTCGAGATCGGCGGAGCCCGAGGCGAACAGCCCACGATCCTTCAGGCGCACGCCAACCGCATCGGGGTCGTCGCTGACGGCGACGCGGCCCGCGTCGATGTCGGGCTTCAGAATGTCGAGGATGGTCAGATAGAGCTTGCTGTCGCCGGCGGGTGCCGGCGCGGTGCGGTTCAGCTCGGCCGCGCCAGGACGGTAAACGCCGGAGAGCGGCTTCAGCGCATTGTCACCCAGCGCCGCCAGCCGCAGCACGAATGCAGCGTAGAGCGCGAGCAGCAGCACCCCGATGCCCGCAGCAAACACCCAGGCCGGGATTTCGCGCGCGATCGGGCGGTAAGCCGCGTCGACCCCGCGCCACGCGGGCGACAGCGCGCGTTCGACCGGCCCGCGCAGGTTGCGGATGGCGGCATACAGCCGGTCGCGCAGCTGGACGAGGCGGCTGGCCCCGCCCCGCTCCAGCCGCATGCGCCCCTCGAAGCCGAAGGATAGGCAGACGTAGATGAGTTCGAGCAGATTCGGCGAGCGGCCCGGTCGCGCCTCAAGCGCATCGGCCACCTCGAACATGCGGTCGCCCGAGACGACCTCGTTGTGGAAGGTCGCGACCAGCGTCTGCGCGCCCCAGCCGCTATTCGCGCCCCAAGGCGTCGACAGCACCACCTCGTCGATCAGCGCGCACAGGGCGTAGTGACCGTAGCGCGCCTCCTCGTCGCTGACGGAGAGCTCGCGCGTCCGCATCTGAAAGCGGCGCAGCTCCTCCACCACCGTCCGCCGCAGTCGTGTGACATCGTCATGCGCGACGACAGCGCGGAGCGAGTTGGCGAGGATGATGAGCGGCGTGCCCGCGGCAAGCAGCGGATTGTTGCTGGTGCCGGTGAAGCTCTCCAGCGACGGCGGCGCCGGATTGAACGGGCTGTCCGGCATCCGCTTCGGCGGCGCGGACGCGGCCGCACCGCTGAACGGCGTTGTCGCCGGGCGGGCGAAGGGACCGCTGGTCGGCGCGCCGATCAGCGTGCCGTCGCCATCCTCCGGCGTCGCCCGCGGGGCCGGCGCACGGCCGATCACCGTGCGATCGCCATCCTCCGGCGGATCGAAGGGGTTGCGCCCGCCGCTCACCGGATGCGCCCGCGGATCGCCCAGAGTTCGAGGTCGAGATCGGGCACGTCACCCGAAACATGGATGGCCGCCCCGCCGGATCGCTCCACCAGCCGCCAATCCTCGGCGCTGGTGTTGATCTCGAAATAGGTCATGCCCGCGCGGAACGGGATCTGCCGCGGCTCCGCCTGCAGCGGCCGGATCGGCGCGCCGCCAAGCTGGAGATTGACGAGATCGCGGATCCGCTCGACCGCACCGATCTTGGTGCGCTTGGGCATGTTCTCGCGCAGCAGCTCGGCATCGATCGAGGAGCGCGCGGCCAGCACGAAGGTGCAGTCGGTGAACAGCGAACGATCGGTGATCCGGGCGACGCGGATACCGTAAGCGCGCTGCTCCAGCGGGATCGGAATGGCGGTCTGTTCGAACACTGCGCTGAGCGACTCGCGCAGGAAGGCGATCACGGGTGCGAAGCTCGCCTGCAGGTCGTTGTGGTTATAGGCCGGAAATTCGGGCGGGCGGTTGCTGCCCGTCTCGGTAAAGGTTGCGAGCTCCCCCGCCAGCCCCAGCAAGGTGCGGTAGAGATCCACCGGGTGCACGTCGCGCAGGTCGGCGAGATGGCTGACGACCGTCTCGTTGCGGTTGACCAGCATGAGGATCAGGAAGTCGGTGATCTCGGCGATGCTCTTGCCGCCGGGATCGGCCAAGCGCCCGGCGATCGCGGCGCCGCGATGCTGGAGCAGCCCGCGAATCTCGGCAAGGAAGCCGCGCAGCGGCGCGGACACGTCGCAGCTGACCGATGTCGGGATGAAGTCCGGATCCAGCACCAGCGATCCATCGGCACGCCGCTCGACCAGGCGGCAGACAGGCAAGGTGACGTAGCCGGCAAGCTCCTGCGCATCGTCGATCAGGCGCAGGTCGAGCTTGGCAACGGTGATCGGCGCCGTCCCTTCGGTGCCCGCCACCACGTCGTTGACCTGCACCTCCTGCCCTACCCATCGCAGCGGCGCGCCCTGCCCTGCCTTCAGATGCGCATCATAGGCGCCCGCGCGGCGGATCGGCAGCGCGAGGTGGATCAGGCTGTTCTTGAGCGTGACGGGCACCGCCAGCGGCTGCGGCTGATCGTCCGCACCCGGTGCATCGAACATGGTCCCATCGGGCAGCACGCCGGCCGCACGGGACAGCGCGATCGAGCCGGTGCGGAGCAGCGCCTGATCGATCTCCAGCTCGGCAAAGCCGTAGCCGAGCGGATTGAGCCAGCGCAGCCCGCTCTCGCTGCGTCGGTCGATGTAGCGCTCGAACTGCTGGAAGTGCTGTGTCCGCAGGAACATGCCCTCGGACCACAGCACCTTGTTGTTCCAGTACATCGTCTCAGCGCCCCCCGCTTGTCGTCATCGCGCGCGCCCCTGCCCGTCGAGCTGCGCGGCAAGCCCTTCATAGGCCTGGCGAAATGCCTTGTTGATCGGCCCCTCGGCATCGTCGTCGGCCTCGCGGCGGAGCGTGGCGAACAGCTCGGTATATTCGTTCCACGATGCCGCGCTGCGCTGGCCGGGCATGACGAAGCCGCGATTGGCGATTCTTTTGTCGATCTCGGACGGGGCGAGCAGATCGAACGTCGCACCCAGCGCCGCGCGCATGCCGGCGAGCACGCACAGGATGTGCGCCTTGATGTCGTGCAGCGCCTCGTTCAGCGCCTGATCGCCGGTGGAATAGCCGGAGCCCGCCTCGCTGCGGAGCAGCTCGATGGCGAGGCGCTGCGGCGGTACCCACTTGAACGGATTGTTGCCATCGGGGCGGATGGTGGTGCGCACCATGCGGAAATCGTTCTTGAGCGCTGTGCGGTCGCTCATCATGTCGGCGACGCCGAGCACGGCCTGCCGGTAGAAGGCGCCGAGCCGCTCCATCAATAGCTCGCGATCCTCGCCGACGAACGCCTCGGGCGACAGCCGGGCGCCTGCGCAAAAGCTGGCGAACAGGTCCGCGCCCTCGGGCTGCGGCTGCGGCGTGGCCGCGACGGCGGCTGGCTGAGGAGGCGCGGGCCTCTCCTGCGGCGCAGGGGCCTGCGGAAGGATCGGCTCTTCCGGCGTCCGCTCGGGAGCCGTAGGGGCATCGCTTATGCCGAGGTCGGCAAGCGCATCCGCGGGGATGAGGATGGTGGAGGTGGCAGCCTCTGCAGCCGGCGGAGGGATGAGCGGATCCGCCGCCGCGCCGCCATCGGCCGGCACCGCATCCCAGTCGGACGGAATTTCCAGGGCACCGCCGGTCGCGGGCGGCTCCGGCTCGCGCAGGATCGGGCTGGTGAACGGCGCATCGAAGCCGAAGCCATGTTCGCGCGCGGCATCGGTCGGCGGCTCCGGCCAGCTCTGCGGCGTGCCGATCAGCTGCGAATGATCCGGCTGGCGGTGCGGCGCCACCGGGTTCCAGTCCCCCGCCTGGAACGGGCGCGGACGATCCCATGCATCGACGCCATCGCCGGGCTCCTCGTCCAGCTTGATGGGATCGGGGCGCAGCGCGCTGCCGAACGGATCGGGCTTGCGCTCCCTGGAGGGCCCATCGTCCTGCAGGCCGGCAGGCGCCCCGAACGGCGTCGTCTCGAGGATCGGCTCTGGCGCAGGCACTGCCCCGGCATCCTCCTCCCCGACGAGCAGATAAGGCCCGAAGACGATGCTCTCGCCGCGTGAGACGGGGATCGCCCGATCCTTCTCGATCCGGCTGCGCGGCGTGCCGATGAACACGCCGTTCGCGCTCATGTCCTGCACCGTTAGGATCCCGCCACGCACCGTGACGACAAGGTGCAGGCGCGAAAGATCACGCTCCGGATCGGAGACCTGCCAGTCCGCCTTGGTCCCCCGGCCGATGCTGATCTGCCCTTCGTCGAGCACCCTCGTGTCGAGCTGCTGCGACGGATTGTCGCGGTGAAACAGGCGCAGGCGGATCATCGCGCGATGCTCCGGGACGAAGCCTGGCAGGATGGTTCGAGCAGGTGCGTCATCGTCTATCGTTCCAGAAAGGGCGCAACCGGGATCGGCCTGACATTACGGGAGATCGGGCAGGGCGCGTCAGCCACGCGCCCCCTCCTTGACGGACCATTGATCGAGCTTTCGGGCCACATCGGCGCGGATCTCCTCCAGCCGCGGCACGTCTGCCTCGCGGAACCGCGCCGACCAGATCAGATCGCGCCAAGCATAGATCGCGCCGCAGGAACCGGCACCCGGCGTGTCGCCGCTGCACGACACGGCGACGCCGCCATCCTCGCCGTGATAGTCATATTGGGTGGGATCATCCGGGAAGCGCAGCTTGCGGGTCAGCCGGCCGGGCTGCGGCTGCTCCGCCTGGCCGCGGGCCACGGCGCAGGCACGGGGCAGCTGGTCGATCACGGGCGGCGTACCCGGATTGCAGACGTCGGCAACGGCCTGCACCAGGATCGAGGTCTGTTCCTGCAGCGGTGCCTGCGGATTGAGCACCGCGGAAAGCGCGCCCGGTCCGCTGGCCGGCAGCACATGTTCGTCCGGCACCTCGAAGCGGTGCGACCCGACCTGCACCGGCTTCATCGCCGCGCCTCCACAGGCAGCGAGCAGCAGCAGCAGGGCAAGGCGGTGTGGCCGCATGGCGAGGCTCCCATCGGGTGGATCAATCCATCCATAATTGTTCGTACCAGTCGGCCTCGCTGCGGTTCCCGGTGATCATCGTGCCGCCGAACATGGTCGGCGGCAGGCCATGATCGCGGAACACCTTGTGGTGATAATCGGCGATCTGCGGCGGGGTGAGCGTGCCGAACCGGTCGGTGCCGGCGACATGCTCGCGCATCAGCTCGCGGCCAACCTGCTCCACTTCGGCATCGTAATTGTTGAAGGGATCGAGATCGCGGGAGCGCAGGCCGTTTCGCAGCCGCATGTTGGCGGTGTAGCCGCGCGCGGACGAGCTATCGACGATCTCGGTGGCGGTGCGCGCCATCTTGTCGCCACGCGCCAGCCGCGACGCCCAGAAGGCCCGACGATTGCCGTCACGGGCGAAGGCGCGCTCCTCGGGCGAGATGGGCGGCCCGGCCGCACCCGTCTGGTCGGCGACCGGGATCATCGAGGCCTGCTGACCAGCTCCACCACTGCTGCCGCCGCCCAGCAACGGATCGCCCGTTGCGGTCTTCTGGTTGGAGCCCGGCGGCCCCGCCGGTCCGGCACCACCACCACCCCCGCCTCCGGCAACCATCACCGCCGCGGCCGCCGCCTTGGCGGGCGGGGAGACGGGCGCGACGGACATGGGCTGCCCGTCACAGTTAAGGTTGACCTCCTTGGCGTCGATCCAGACCCCGTCCTTGGTGATGACGACGCGGCTGTCGCCCACCGTCAGCATCAGCGATTCGGCGGAGGCAATCTCGATCCGGCCGGTGGCGAAGAAGCGGCTGGTCTTGTCGACCGTGACCTCCTGCAGGCCCTTGACGTGACCGAACTCGTCATTGCTGACGTCACGGCGGAAGTTGCGGCCGGACCGCATGTAAACTTCCTCGGATCCGGCCTTGTCCTCGAAGATCAGTTCGTGCGCGAGGCCGCCTTCGCCGAACGTCCGGAAACCGGCCTGGGTGAGGTTAGCAGGCACCGCATAGCTGTGCGCATTCTTGCCGTTGTAGAGGCAGCCGACGACCACCGGCCGGTCCGCCCGCCCTTCGACGAAATCGACCAGCACCTCCATGCCGGGCCGCGGCACGAACTGCGCGCCCATCTGGTTGCCGGCCCATTGCTGCAGCACGCGCACCCAGCAGGTCGAGGCACCCGCCACGTCCCAGTGGAACTTCACCTTCACGCGGCCATGTCCGTCGGGATCGTTCTGATCGACCACCACCGCCGTCTGTGGGCCGCGGCTCACCGCGCGCGGCGTCGACCGCTCGGGCCGGAAGGTCTGCGCGCTCGGCTGCGCCTCGAACGTCTGCTTGTAGCTGGGTTCGCCCTCGTCCAGCCCGTATGGATCGAACGCCTCATGGTTCACCGCGCGGACGACGATGCGCCGCTCGCGCGGGTCGAGCCTTGTATCGTCCACCTGGAAGCGGGCGGCGGGCGCGAAGGCGACGTAGGAACCCTCGCCCTTCATCGTCACCGCGCCCGCCTCGGCACCCTCGATCCGCAGCTTGGCCCGGTCCCGCCCCACACCCGGATCGGTATAATCCTCGGCGAAGCGATAGACCTGCCCGCCGCCGCCCGCCCAATCGAGCTTGCTCGGCGCAGTTACCGGGCTGAGATCGCCAGGTTTCGCGAAATCATAATCGTGCGTCACGACGCGCGCCGGCGCGCTGGCATAGCCCATCTGCAGGTCTTTGAGCCCGCGCAGCAGATGGTCGCGGCGGAACGACAGGTCGAAGGGCTGGCCGTCATAATAGCCGGACGCATCGCCGGCCAGGATCATGCGGTGCTTGTACGGCGCCGCACCCTCGTCGAACCGGAAATAATAGAAGACGCCTTCATCCTCCATCAGCCGGCTGACCAGCGCGAAGTCGCTTTCGTCCTGCTGCACGATGTAGGGGCGTGTGGGTGACGGGCCGTATTTGCCGTCATCGAAGGCGACGCGGTGCTCGCCGAGGATGGTCCCGATCACCTGCCGTGCGCTCTTGTCGGTGAAGATGCGGCGGTTGCGGGTGAGCGTCAGATTCTCGAACGCCGGCGCCACCTCGATCAGGAACTCGACGTAGCCGGCTTTCTGATAAAGGTGCTGGAAAGCCTTGCAGCGGCCGTTGATGCGCCGCTCCTCCGCCATGTCGGAGGTGCCGAGCGAAAAGGTGATCGGCGCGTTGATCCATGCCGCAGCGGGCGGGATATCGCCCTGCGAGCGGATGGTGAGCCGGAATGCGAAGGGCGCGGAGATGCGCTCCTCCCCGGACAGGCGGAACAGCTTATACTGGTCGACGGCGCCCGGCGCTTCCAGGATGTGCAGGAAGTTGTTGCCGTCGCGACCTGACATGACCACCCTTGCCGAACGTCATCGCCGTGCGACACCCGCCGGAAGGCGAGCCTGCCGCGAAGGCGCCGTGCGGGGAGCGGGCGGCGCGCGCCCGCTCCCCCGACCACCGATCAGACCTTTGCGGCCTTCGTGAAGTCATAGCCGCCGCGCACCGCGCGCTCGTTATTCGCCTCGTCCTTGAGGAACTGGTTGAACTCGACGGACGAGAAATTGAGCGTGATATTCTCGCTTGGCTCACCGCCCTGGCCGCTGCCCGAGGTGGAGAAGGACGAGCAGATCACGTTCTTCATGACGTACTCGATATATTTGGCCTCGCCGGATTCGGAGGCCTGGACGGTGACCGCGAGGGTCGCCGTGTCGGTGTTCTTGCCCTGCAGCGCCTGGAGCATGAACGGGGTCGTCGTGTCGTCCTGGCGCTTCACCAGGTGAAGGTCGCCCGGGGTCACCTTGCCTGCGGACAGGCGGTTGCCCGCGGCACCGACGGTGGTCTGCACCGCCACCGAGAAGCCCCAGCTATAGGCGTCGATCTCGATCCAGCCCTTGTAAGGGCCGGCCGTCACGGCACCTTCCAGGGCGCCCATCTTAAGATACACCGGCATGCACAGTCTCCTCGATGAGTTCGCAATCCCCCAGTCCAGACTCGGACTGCTGCATCGACGCGGCATCTGCAAGCGCGTCGAACGCAATTTCGATGGCTCCCGATCCGTTGATCCGGAGACGGATCCTGTCGCATTCGGCCCCATCCTGCCGGGCAGACAGGATGCGGGCGGCCAGATCAGGCGCGATCGTACCCTGGATCACCGCCTCGACATTGCGGGCGCCGCTCTGGGCCTCGGTGCAGCGTGCGGCGACGGCATCGATCACCGCCTCGTCCCACACCAGCTCGGCCGCGAAGCTCTCGCGCACGCGCACCGCCAGCCGGCCGAGCGCCAGCACCACGATCTCGCGCAGCACGTCCGGTGACAAAGGCAGGTAAGGCACCACCGTGACCCGCCCAAGGAAAGCGGGGCGGAACAGCTTCAGCAGATCGGGCCGCAAGGCCGCCACCAGCCCCTCGGCATCGGGCATCGTGTCAGGGTCAGCAGCCAGCTTCTCCAGCGTCTCCGATCCTGCGTTCGAGGTCATCACGATCATGGCGTTGCGGAAATCGATGTCGCGGCCCTGCCCGTCCTTGGCGCGGCCGGCATCGAAGATCTGGTAGAAGACGTCCTGCACGCCGGGATGCGCCTTCTCCATCTCGTCCAGCAGGATGATCGAAAAGGGTTTGCGCCGCACCGCCTCGGTCAGCACGCCGCCTTCGCCATAGCCGACGTAACCCGGAGGCGCGCCGAGGAGCATGGAGACCTTATGCTCCTCCTTGAACTCGCTCATGTTGATGATCGTCAGGTTCTGCGCGCCACCGTAGAAGGTGTCGGCAAGCGCCAGCGCCGTCTCGGTCTTGCCGACGCCCGACAGACCGACCAGCAGGAACACGCCCGTGGGCTTGCGCGGATCGGCGAGCCCGGCACGCGCCACGCGGACTGCGCGACCGATGGCGGTGAGGGCATGATCCTGCCCGCGGATCCGCTCGCCCAGCACGGCTTCAAGGTCCATCGCGGCCCGCAGCGCATCGGTCATCATCCGACCGACCGGGATGCCGGTCCAGAGCGAAACCACCTCGGCGATGGCATGCATGTCGACCACGTCGAACACCATCGGCCGCTCGCCGGCCAAGGCGGCGAGTTCCGCACGTCGCTCGGCCAGAGCCGCGCGGAGCCGCGTGGCTTCGGCCTCGTCAGCCGACTCCAGCGCATCGCGGTCGGCAATCATCGCGGCGACAAGGGTGCGCTCCTGCTCCCACCGGGCGCGCAGATCGGCCTGCTCGGCCTCCACCTCGGCCAGTGCGGCATCGACCGCCGCCAGTCGCTCGGCATGATCCGTTCCGGCCGCAGCTTCCCGCGCCAGGATGCCCCGCTCGACCGTCAGCCCCTCGGCCCGGCGGGTCGCGCCCTCGATCGCGGCAGGTGTCGCCGCCTGGCTCATCGCCACGCGTGCGCAGGCGGTGTCGAGCAGGCTGATCGACTTGTCCGGCAGCTGGCGGCCGAACAGATAGCGGTGCGACAGCGTGACCGACGCGGACACCGCCTCGTCGAGGATGCGCACGCCGTGATGCCTCTCCAGCGTCGCGGTAAGCCCGCGCATCATCTCGATAGCGACAGGCTCGCTCGGCTCCTCGACCTTGACGACCTGGAAACGGCGGCTGAGTGCGGCATCCTTCTCGAAATACTTCTTATACTCGGCCCAGGTGGTCGCGGCGATGGAGCGCAGCTCACCGCGCGCAAGTGCAGGTTTCAGCAGGTTCGCCGCATCGCCCTGCCCCTCGGCACCGCCCGCGCCGACAAGGCTGTGCGCCTCATCGATGAACATGACGAGCGGCACGGGGGAGGCCTTGACTTCCTCAATCACCGCCTTCAGCCGGTTCTCGAACTCGCCGCGCACACCGGCCCCGGCCTGCAACAGCCCGAGGTCGAGCGAGAGAAGGCGGACGTTGGCGAGCGCCGGCGGCACATCGCCCTGAACGATGCGCAGCGCAAAACCCTCGACCACCGCGGTCTTGCCGACACCCGCCTCGCCGGTCAGGATCGGATTGTTCTGGCGCCGGCGCGTCAGGATGTCGGCCAGCTGCCGGATTTCATCGTCACGGCCGATCACCGGGTCGATCCCGCCGTCGCGGGCACGCTGCGTCAGATCGATGCAATAGGTGTCGAGCGCCTTGCCCGATCGTGCCACCGGCGCACCGCCGTCCTCTGCCGGGCCGGAACCGCCGACAGGCGTGGTGCCCGCCGCCGGATGCGCCTCGATCCACGCGGACAGGGCATCGGGCGAAAGACGCTTCAGCTCGGGCACTGCATCGCGCAGCGTCGCGACAATCTCCCGATCGCGCAGCATGGCCAGCAGCAGGTCGGCCCCGTCGATCCGCGTCGCCGCGCGGTCGATCGATGCTTCCAGCCACGCTTCCCGCGCAACGCGGACCAGCCGCGGCGAGAGCGCCGGAGCGCGGCCGTTTCCCGTCTTGAAGCCATCGAGAGCGGTGTTAAGCGACCCTGCGACGAGACCAGGCTCGACCTCGAGGTCGGCCAGCGCCTTGGGGAGCCGGCCGTCGGCCGTGTCGATCAGCTGCACCAGCCAATGTTCGGGCTCGATATCGTAATTTGTGCGGGACAGCGTTGCAGCCGCCGCGCGTTCCAGTGCGTCTCGGGCAGCCGGCACCAGCCGGTCGATCAGCGATTTGAGGTTCATGCGCCACCGCCAACGGCAGATGCGCCCGACCCCACAAGGGCGACACCAGCACGCACATGGATCGGCAAGTCGTCGTCCCCCTCAACGGCGCAGCACACAGGTTAAACCGATTTGTCGGCCATTGGTGCCCTTCTGTCCGTCATTTTCTGATCTGGATCGTAGTTGACGGCGGGTAACCACCTCTCCGCCGCGCTTTGCCCGGCTGTCACCGCAGCGCGCTTGATACGCCGCGCAGCTTCGCGCATCACGCAAGCCATGCCGCCTTATCGCACCAACGACGCCACGTTCGATGTGCCGCAAACCTGGCAGGACCAGTCGATCACGGCCTTTCGCCTGCCCCCGGCACCGGGCGGCGGCGATGCGAGTTTCGTCGTCACGCAGGATGCGGGCAAGGGCGTGCTCCCGTTCGACACCTATTTCGAGCAGCAGGCCGAAAGCGTCCGCCGCGGCCTGCCCGAGTATGAGGAGGTGCGCCGCGACCGGTTCGAGCTGGACGGGCGCGAGGCGGCATGGCTGGAGTTCCGCTGGACCAAGGACCGGGTGGTTATGCAGCTGCGGCAGGTCTATTTCGATTGCGGCTTCAAAGCGGTCATCTGCACGCTGACCGCTTTGCCTGCCAACATGGAATACCATGATCCGGAATGGCGCCGCGTGATGAAGAGCCTCGCCTTCACCCCGCAACCGGCGCCCGTAGCCTTTCCGTGAAGCCGCGGTCCGCCTGCTGAACGATGCCGGTCGAAGCCGCCGCCCGTGTCGAGGATGAGATCGCCCATGGCTTCGGCCTGGCGGCGATGGTCGGCGGCGCGCTGATCGGCGCAGTCGCGGGCGTCGCCCTGGTGTCCGCCACCGCACTGACCGGCGGTCTCGCCGCGGTCGCCATCGCCGGGGCCGTGGCGGGCGGCGGGCTTGCCGGCGGGCAGATCATGTCCGGCCTGAAGACTATCTTCGAATTGCCCGACCCGACCACGGGCGTGCTGACGATCGGATCGCCCGGCGTGTCGGTGAACAAGCGCAAGGCGATCCGGGCCGACCTGTCCAGCGCATCGAGCTGCACCGGCCTCCCCTTCAACCATCCCTGGTGGCCCGCCCCCGTGCCGGTGCGCGAGGGATCGGCCAGCGTGTCGATCGACAAGAAGCCCGCTTCCCGGCTGAAATCCAAGCTGATGTGCGGCGCGCATATCAAGACCGCCTCGCCCAACGTCTTCATCGGCGGCGAGACGGTGCAGACCGGCTTCATCTTCGATCTCGAGGCCTGGACGCGCACCGGGCTGGAGGTGCTGGGGCTCGCCGCTCTCGTCGGCGCGGGCGTTTTCGCCGCCGCGGCCGGTTTGGCGGCGTTCGGCGTCTTCGCAGGCGTGGGTGCGCTCGGCTATCTCGGGCTGGAAGGTGTCGGGCAGATCGGCGATGCGCTGGGGCCCGGCTATCGCGATCTGCTCCAGGGCGTCGTCGGTATGGGGCTGGTGGTCGGCAGCCCCAAGCTCGCCAGCATGGGAAAGAACGCCCGCGCGCGCGCCATTGCCGAGCGCGATCTCGGCGAGATGATGCGCCGCGCACCCGCCGCAAAGGCCGAAATTGACGGCGTCGCGGACGATGTCGCGCGGCAGGTGGGCGGCACCGTCGCCAAGGCCCCGATCAAGTCGCAGGCGCGCGCGCTGGAAAAGGTGATGAACGATTATGACGGCGATGCCTCGCGCATCAAGGATCTGGCGCGCAACACGGTGATTGTGCCGGAGGACAAGATCCCGCAGGCGACGCAGCTGCTGCGCGAGCAGGGTGTCGCGATCAAGGAGATTACGCCGTCGCGCGGATCGCTCGGCTATTCGGGCGTCAACGGCACGATGAAGACGGGAACCGGTCTGACCGGCGAGATCCAGGTCAACTCGCCCGAGATGATCTACGCGAAGGAAAGCCCGGCGAACGCCCGTGCGATCCTGGGGGCCGAGCGCTATGATGCCATTGCCGAGCGGGTGGGCGTGCCCGGCGGCCGCGGCCATGCGCTCTACGAGCAGCATCGCTCCTTGCCCCTGAACGATCCCGCCCGCACCGCCATCGAGAACGAGAGCATGGAGTATTACGATCTTGTCCGCGGACGATGAGACCGGCGTTCCGTCCGAGGCGTTCCGCCAGGCAGAGGACGTGTGCATTATCTACAGCTTCGAGGACGTGGCGTTCCGCTGGGATCACGCGACCGGCCGGGTGTTCCGCCGCTTCCGTGACACCGGACGGGAGAGCGAAACCGACAGCGCCAATCGCCTGTTCGGCGACGCGCAGACCGGTGGCCGCCTTGCCACCCGCGAGGAATATGACGCTTACTGATCCGCCCGGCGCCGCGCTGCTCGACGAGGCGATCCTGCTCGCCATCGACGCGCATCGCGGACAGGCCGACAAGGCGGGCGCGCCGTACATCCTCCATCCTCTGCGCCTCATGCTTGCCCAGCCGGACATGGAACGGCGCATCGCCGCTGTCCTGCACGATGTGGTCGAGGATGGCGGGGTCGAGATCGCCGCGCTGCGTGAGCGGTTCGGCGATGCGATCGCCGATGCGGTGAGCGCGCTCAGCCGCCGCGAGGATGAGGATTATGACGCCTTCATTTCCCGCTGCGCCGCCGACCCGATCGCGCGAGACGTGAAGCGGGCCGATCTTGCCGACAATCTCGATCTCTCGCGCCTGCCCGAGCCAACCGAGCGCGACCACCGCCGCGCCGACAAGTACCGCCGAGCGCTCAGCCTGCTGGACACCGCCAGGGGCTGAGCTGCGACGGGTGCGAGGGGTTACATATCGGCGGCGGTCGGCCGCACGATCACCTCGTTGATGTCGACACCGTCCGGCTGCTCGACCGCGTAGCGGATCGCCCGGGCGATCGCATCCGGCGTCAGCGACTTCTGCCGCCAGCCCTTCAGCGCCGCGGCGACTGCGGGGTCCGTGATATCGTTGCCCAGTTCGGTGGCAACCACACCCGGTGAGATGAGCGTGGAGCGGATCTCGTCATGCTCCTGGCGCAACCCCTCGGTGATCGCACGGACCGCATGCTTGGTGCCGCAATAGACGGCTGCGGTCGGCAGCACCATGTGCGCCGCCACCGAGGCCACGTTGACGACATGCCCGCCCCCTTGCGCTACGAAGCGCGGCAGCACTGCAGCGATGCCGTTGAGCACGCCGTGAATGTTCACGTCGATCATCCGCTTCCACTCGTCGCGCTTCAGCGCGGCAAGCGGTGAGAGTGGCATCACGCCGGCATTGTTCACCAGCACGTCGATCCGGCCGAACCGCTCCGCCGCGGCTGCCACGAAGGCGTCGAAATCGGCGCCGTCGGTCGCGTCGAGCGTGCGCCACGCCACCGTGTCTCCCAGCTCGTCCGCCAGCGCGCTCAGCCGCTCTCCACGCCGTGCGCCGATGAACAGCCGCGCGCCGGCGGCGGCGAGTTCCCGCGTGGCCGCTTCGCCGATCCCGCTCGATGCACCGGTAACCAGCACGACCTTGTCGATAGTCCGCGTCATGTTGTTTCCCTTCACTTGAACTGACAGCGGCCAGATGGCGCGGGAATGAGCGGTGGCGGTAGAGCGATCGTCCGAACCGTTTGCACGATCCTCCAGATCCGATGTCGACGCACTTGCGAGCTGGCGCGACGTGGTGGATCAAAGGCGGATGGACAGGATCGCCGAACTTGCCGACGTGATTGACCGCCACGTGCGCGGCACCGGCATCTGCACGACGGCGATGCCGCACGTGTCGCTCATCCGTGCCGACCAGCCGAGCACGCCCACGCCGGCCGTGTACGAAGCATCGCTTTGCCTGATCGCCCAGGGATCGAAGCGCGTCTCGATCGGCGAGCACAGCGTCGTCTACGATGCGGCGCACTACCTGCTCGTCTCGGTCGACCTGCCGCTCGTCGGCCATGTCATCGAGGCGAGCCCGGAGAGCCCTTATCTCTGCTGCAAGATCGACCTTGATCCCGCGATCGTCGCCGACCTGATGGTGGCGGAGGGCGGCGCGGTGCCGCGAACCGATCTGCCCGTGCTTGGCGTCTATCCGAGCGATCCCGATCTGATCGATGCGGCATGCCGGCTGGTGCGTCTGCTCGATCGGCCCGAGACGATCGACGCTCTGGCGCCCCTGATCGAGCGCGAGATCCTCTATCGCCTGCTCACCGGCCCGCACGGGCCGATGCTGCGCCACGTCGCTACCGCCGGCAGCCACCTCAATCAGGTGAGCCGGGCGATAGCGGCGATCCGCCGGCGCTTCGACGGGCAGATCCGCATCGAGGACGTGGCGGCAGAGGCGGGCATGAGCCCCTCCTCGCTCCACGCCCACTTCAAGGCGATCACGCGGATGACGCCGCTCGAATATCAGAAGCAGCTGCGGTTGCAGGAGGCGCGCCGCCTGATGCTGATGGGCGGCGCGACGGCGGGCACCGCGGGGTTCGCGGTCGGCTATGAGAGTCCGTCGCAGTTCAGCCGCGAATATCGCCGCCTGTTCGGCGCCCCGCCCCGGCAGGATATTGAGCGGCTGCAAACCGCCCCGTCGGCCGCCCTGGCTCTCTAGGCGGCGGTTCTGCGCGCGGCCTCAGCGGCCGGCGTTCTGGAGCAGGGTGCCGATTGAGGCAACGAAGTGGGCCCGCATCTCGGCCACCGCCGCGGCGGGATCGCCGTCCCTGATGGCATGAGCGATCGACACGTGGCGCTGCAGGATTTCCTGCTGCTGATCGACGGTTACACGCGTCTGCCATGCGGACGGCACCGCCACCTTCATCAGCGGCTCGAACGAGCGGACGATCTGCTGGTAAAGCGCATTGCCGCTGGCGCGCGCGATCGCCTGATGCAGGCCGATATCGTGGAGCATGACCTGCGGCAGATCGCCGGTCGCCGCCGCCATCGCCTCCGCCGCAGCGACGATCTCGTCCGCCTGTTCGGGCGTGCGATGGAGCGCTGCCAACTCGACCGTGCGCAGCTCAAGCGTGCGGCGCACGTCCCACACCTCCGCGACCGAGACCTGTGCGGTGGCGACGGCATGGTCGATCGACGCGCCCATCACCGATCCGTCCATCGCGCCGATACGCGCGCGACGCCCGTTGGCGACGTCGATCACGCGCAGCGCCGCCAGAGCGCCGAACGCCTCGCGCATCACCGCGCGGCTGACACCCAGCTCCGTCGCGAACCAGCCTTCACCGGGCAGCGTATCGCCGACCTTCAGGTCGTTGAGCCGGATATGCTCGCGCACGCGCCGCAGCGCGTGATCAACCAACGACCCGCCCTCGACGGCGCGCAACGCCGCGCTCATGCCGCCACCTGGCGGATGTGGCTGGGCGGCATGCCGAAGCGGCGTGAGAATGCGCGCGTGAAGCTGGCATTGTTCTGGTAGCCGCAGGCATAGCCGATCAGCGAGATGGCAAGATCCGTCTCGCGCAACATGTGGCGTGCTCGGTTCAGCCGGTTCTCCGCCAGCGCATCCGCGATCGAGCAGTTGAACATCAGGCGGAACCCTCGCGTCAGCTTGGCCCGGTTGACGCCGCAGGTGCGGGCAATCTCGTCCAGGGTCAGCTTCTCGCGCCAATTCTCGTCGATCAGGCGGCGGGCGGCAAGGATGCGCATGGCATCGCCCTCGCGCAACTCCCCCGCCTCATCCGCGCCGACTAGCTGGTCCGCCACCACGCGGGTGAGCAGCGCGACGAACAGCTCGATGCTCTTGGCCAGCCGCAGGGTGGCGCGCGCAGGCTCGGGAAGGTCGCAGTCGGTAATGGCAAGGCCGACGGCGCGCAGGTCGCTGGGCAGATACCAGCGGCGGCCCGCATCGATCATGCGACCGCCGAGCCGCTCGCACGCGGCCGGGTTGACCGCCAGCACGAGGTCGGCAGCGGCAAGTTCGTCCGCGTCGCACAGGTGGGCGGTGGCGGCGCGCGCGGGCGCAGGCGTGTGCAGCCCGTCGAACAACAGCAGCAGCCAGCCTGCCGGCCAATCCGTGGCGACCGCACCCGGCCCCACGAACGACAGCATCTCTGCCGACACTTCGATTCGCTGCTTGTCCATCGGCTCCCTCTCTCTCGCTGGAGCTTCAACCTATCTGACAGGTGTCGTCAACAGCTATCTGACAGGTGCGGCAGGCGCGTTGCGGATCGCAAGCGCGAAGGCGACAACGGCGATGACGCCGGTAACCACCCCGACAATGGCCAGTGCCGGGGCGAGATGCCCCTCCCCGCCCATCATCCCGCTCACCCAGGCCACCATCGATGGCGCGATGCCGAAGCCGATCACGCCCGCAACCGCAATGAACAGGCCGATGCACAGGCCCCGCGCCTCGTTGGGGATCAGCACGGTGAGCGCGACCGAGGTGATCAGGCCGGTCACCGTGCCGCAAAGGACAAGCACGCCCATCGCGACGGCGAACAGCGGCACCGATCCGGCCACCGGGAACAGAGCCGCAGGGGCACCGATGGCGGCAGCGATCAGCGCGCCGCGCAGCACGCCGCCCCGCCGGCCGCTGCGTTGGCCCCAGTCGGCAGCGAGCCCTCCAAGGATTGCGCCGCCCAGGCCCGTGCCGAAGATCAGCGCGCCCATCCAGCCAGCAAACTGATCCGGGCCGAGGCCGTAATGGCGGCCGAGCACCGGCGCTGCCCAGATCAGCGCCGAATTGTCCGCCATGACGACGCTGACCTGCCCGAGGAACAGCGGCGCAAGAAAGCCGCGCCGCGTCCAGAGTTCGCGCGCGACGATGCCGAGCAGCGCGTTCTGCGTGGCGACTTCGCGCCTTGCCGGTTCACGCAGGGTCAGGAGCGGCAGCAGGCAAAGCGCCAGGATCGCCGCCAGCGCCACGTGAACGCCGCGCCAGGCCGGCAGGCCGAAAATCCCGTCGCCCAGCCCGCCGAACATCGTCCCGACGAGTCCGAACCCAGCCGCCATGCCCAGCGTCTTGCCCAGCGTCACCACCAGCATCGCGCGGCCGCGTTGCGCCGGCTGACACAGGTCCGCCGCCAGGGACAGTGCCGCGGTGAGTGCGCCGGTCGCGCCCGTGCCCGTCATCATGCGGGCGACGAACAGGCTGGCCGCGTCCGGTGCATAAGCCGTCAGCAGCGTGCCGAGCGTCCACAGCATCGCCAGCGCGAGGAACAGCCGCACCCGGTTCCAGCGATCGACCATGATGCCGACCGGCACCGAGAACAGCGCCAGCGGCACCGCGGCGGCAACGCCCTGAACGAGGCCGAGCGTGCGGTCGCTCAGCAGCAGTTCGGCCTTGGCGCTCTCCTGCACCGTGCCGAACGATCCCATTGCGGCGAACCCGGCGGCCATGCCGAGCGCGAGGACGCCGAGCGGCCAGGCTACACGACCGAGCGACGGCACAGGTGCGGCGATGCTGGCCATCAGCGCTGCCCCGTCAAAGCGCGAATATCTTGCCGGGGTTGAACAGGTCGCGCGGATCGAGCGCGCGCTTAAGCGTCCGCATGATGTCTACCGCATCGCCCAGTTCAGCGACGAGCCATTCCTGCTTGCCGATGCCGACGCCATGTTCGCCGGTGCAGGTGCCGTCCATCGCCAGAGCGCGCTCGACCAGGCGCGCGTTGATCGCCGAGACCTCTTCCATCTCCTGCGGAGCATTGGGATCGATCGAGAAAATGACGTGGAAATTGCCGTCACCGACATGGCCAAGGATCGTCGCGGGCACGCTGGCCTTGGCGAGATCGGCCTGCGTCTCCAGAATGCAATCGGGCAGGCGGCTGATCGGCACGCACACATCGGTCGACCAGCCGACCGCGCCCGGCCGCATGTTCACCGCGGCATAATAGGCCTCGTGCCGCGCCTTCCACAGGCGCGCGCGCTCTTCCGCCAGGTTGGACCAGGCGAAGTCACCCCCGCCATTGCCCTGCGCCAGCGCCTCGACGGTGGCGATCTGTTCCGCCACGCCGGCGGGCGAGCCGTGGAACTCGAAGAACAGCGTGGTCACCTCCGGAAGCGCAAGCTTCGACCAGCGGTTGACCGCGCGGATCTGCATGGCGTCGAGGATTTCGACGCGGGCCAGCGGAACGCCGAGCTGGATCGACTGGACGACCGTATCCACCGCCCCCTGCAGGCTCTCGAACCCGCAGACGGCGGACGAGATCTGCTCAGGGATAGGGTGCAACCGAAGCGTCACCTCGGTGATGATGCCGAGCGTACCCTCCGAGCCCACGAACAGCCGGGTGAGATCGTAACCGGCGGCGGACTTGCGCGCCCGACGGCTGGTACGGATCACCTTGGCGTCCGGCGTCACCACGGTGAGCGACAGCACCGCCTCGCGCATCGTGCCATAGCGGACCGCGTTGGTGCCGCTCGCCCGCGTCGACGCCATGCCGCCGATCGTCGCGTTCGCACCGGGATCGATCGGGAAGAACAAGCCGGAATCGCGCAGGTGGAGGTTCAGCTCCTCGCGCCGGACGCCCGCCTGCACGGTGCAGTCGAAATCCTCGGCATTGACCGTGAGGATCGCGTTCATCTCCGACAGATCGACGCTCACGCCGCCGCGGACGGGCAGCGTATTGCCTTCGATCGATGTGCCCGCGCCGAACGGGATGATCGGCACGTTCGCTTCGGTGCACAGGCGCACCAGATCGACGACATCCTCGGTCGAGCGGGCAAAGACCACTGCATCGGGCAGCGCCGTCGGAAAGTGCGTTTCCGAGCGGCCATGCTGCTCGCGCATCGCCTCGGTCAGGTGCAGCTGCGACCCGAACCGCGCCTTCAGGCTCTCGAGAAATGCGGGGTCGAGCGGCGCGCGCGGCGGCAGGGGAGCATGGTGCATGGTGGATCGTCCTGAAGCCGCGGGGCCGCGGCCCCGCATTCTGCCGTCGACTAGAAGCGGAGCGCCGCGCGAACGCCGTAGCGCCGCAGATCGCCGATGATGCCGAGATCGGTGGCAGGCGCGCCGGGGAAGTTGATCCCGGCAAGCTGCAACGTCGTCTTCTCGATATAGGATTCGAAATACTTCTTCTTGAAGATGTTGTTGACGAACGCGCTCAGCTCCAGCGGCCCGGTGCGGTAGACGATCGAGCTGTTCGCCAGCACATAGCCCTTGAGCAAGGTCGGCGTGTTTTCGTTCAACGTCGCGGCCAGCCGCTTGCCCTTGCCCGTCGCGCCCACGTTGAACGTCAGCGAGCGCTTGTCGCCGAGCGGGATCGTGTAATCGCTGTTGATGTTGCCGAACACGTCCGGCTGGAAGGTCAGCCGATCGGAGGACAGCAGGCGGCCGGTGATTGCGGTGTAGGGGCTGGTATCGGTCAGGCGCGCATGCATCACGGTCAGACCGCCGCTGATCGTCCAGTTCTGCACCGGCTTGACGAACCCCTCGATCTCGATGCCGTAGCTCTCGACGTCGCCGGCATTGAGATCGACGGTGACGAGGCCACCGGCCGACGACGGCGCAACCGAGTTGAGGCCGATGTAATTCTTGTAATCGTTGTAGAACAGCGCCGTCGACAGGGAGAAGCGCCGGTCGGCGGAGGCGAACTTGGCGCCCACTTCATACGCCCAAGCGGAATCGCCCTTGTAGGTGCGCACCGGCGCGGTCGGCGCGTTGAAGCCGCCGCCGCGATAGCCACGCGATACAGAGGCATAGGTCATGAACTCGCGATCCCAGTGGCGCGTCACCGTGATGCGCGGCTCCCACTGGTTGGACTTGAGCTTGGCCTCGGGAACGGGCGCGCCGCCAACGGTGCCTTTGGCGCTGCGGTCCTCATGGTCGTAGCGGAGACCCAGTGCGACTTCATAGTCGCTGTTCGGCTTCCAGAAGATCGTGCCGAAGGCGGCATAGGTGTCCGCTTCGGTCGCGCTGGTCTGCGGCACGCTGCGCGCAAGCGGCACGATGGTCGTCGTGCTCGCCGCGTCGAACGTCTCGTTGCTGTAGAACAGGCCGAACAGCGAGGAGATCGTGTCCGTCCACTTGCTGTCCAGCCGCGCCTCGGCGGTGCGGGTGCGCAGCGTATCGCCGCCGGTCGAGCGGACGAAATTGATCGGGCCGAAATCGCCCTCGCCATCCGCTGTCTCGCTGGTGCGCTCGTTATAAGCGCCGACGAGGGTGAGCGTGTGATCGCCGAGATCCTGCTCAAGCCGGGCGTTTGCATCCTTGTAGCGGAAGCGGACGGTGTTGGGCGTGTTGAACTGGACGTTTCGCGAGTAATCGGTCGGCCCGGCGACGCGCGCATAAGGCGTGTTGACGCCCTTCACCCAATCATACGCGCCCTTGATCGTCAGCCGCGTCGTCTCACCCGGTGTGAAGCGGATCGTCGCGTTGACCGAGTCCGAGTTGAACGGATTGGCATTGCCGCCGATCACCGTGTTGCGCAGGAATCCGTCCTGCTGACGGTGTGACGCGGCGACGCGGACGGCGAGCACATCCTTGACGATCGGCCCGCCGACCGAACCCGACACTAGCCAGCTGTCGTCCGGCCCCGCATAGCTGCCGATCAGCCGCACTTCGAGATCGTTGCCCGGCTGCCGGGTAATGACGTTGATCGCGCCACCCAGCGTGTTCTTGCCGTATAGCGTGCCCTGCGGGCCGCGCAGCACCTCAATCCGCTCCACATCCAGCAGCGGGTTGTTCAGATAGGAGGTGTTCGGCTGGTAGACGCCGTCGATGAACAGGCCGACACCCGGCTGGACGGTCTGGACGAGCGTGACGCCGACACCGCGAATGGCGACGAAGGCGCGTCCGGTGCCGTCCGAATTGATATTGAGGCCCGGCGTCAGCGAGGCGGCCTCGCGCACCGAATTGATGCCGCGATTTTCCAGCACGGTGCCGGTGATCGCGGTCGCGGCGATCGGCACGTCGAGCAGGGTTTCCTCGCGCTTGCGCGCGGTGACGACGATCTCGCCCGTATCGAGCGTGGCGGCGGCGGCCTCCGCCTGCGTCTGCTGAGGTGAATCCTGGCCGGTCGCCTCGGCTGCGCGCTGATCCGTCTGGGCGTAAGCGGGAACGGCCAGCGCGAAAGCAGCGGTGGACGCGAGCAGAGCAAGACGCATGCGGAAAGCCTCTCCTGAACCAGTGGATCGACGGTCCACCTGTCAGAAAGGTCTAGCTGCTTAATGACCTGTCAGAAAGGTCGCTTGCTTTGCCGAGCGGATCGCCTGCTTGGCCGATCCGCATCACCAGCAGCTATAGCCGCCGTCCGCCAGCACGATGCTGCCCGTCATCAGGCTGGCCGCGTCGGAGGCGAGGAACAGCACCACGCTCGCCACCTCTTCCGGCTCGCCGAGGCGCCCCTGCGGCGTGCCGTCGATCCAGCGGCGATACATTTCCGACGTCTTGTCGGCGAAGGCGTTGAGCGGCGTGGTGATATAAGTCGGCGCCACCGCATTCACCCGAACGCCGCGATCCGCCCATTCGGCGGCAAGGCTGCGGGTGAGCTGGTGCACCGCCGCCTTGGACGCATTGTAATAGCTTTGCGGCTGCGGCCGGTTGACGATGAAGCCGGACATCGAGCCGATATTGACGATGCTCCCCCGCCCCGCCGCCAGCATGTGCCGGCCGAAGGCGCGCGCGCACCAGAAGGTGCCGTTCAGATTGACGTCGAGCACGTTAAGCCAATGCTCGTCCGCCACGTCCTCCGCCGCCGTCTCGCTCCGCGCGATGCCGGCATTGTTCACCAGGATGTCCTGCGCGCCCAGCCGGTCCGCCGCTTCGGTAACCGCGGCGGAGTCGGTCACGTCGAGGACCAGACCATCAATGGCATGCCCCTTGCCGCGCAACTCGGCCAGCCCACGCTCCAGCAGATCCGCGTCGCGATCGCCGATCGTCACGCGCGCACCTGCCTCCGCCAGCGCATCGGCACAGGCGAGGCCGATCCCCTGCCCGCCACCGGTGACGAAGGCGGTGCGGCCATCCAGCCGAAAGCGGTCGAGATACATGGGTTCCTCCGTCAGGGCAGGAAACGGGCGGCGGGCATTGGCGGCTCCTCCACCGTGCGGTCTGCGGCGAGCTGGTGGACGTTGCGCTTCTCGCGCGTGAACTCCGGCCAGGGCAGCGTGCCATCGGTGGCGAAACGCACCCACAGAGCGTGGATGCGGTCCGCCAGCGCCTGCGGCGGTGCCTCGCCGCACAGTCCCTCCGGGCCCGTCACGGTAGCGAGGCTGTCGAACACGAACGGCAGCTCCATGCCGTGCGCCGCGCCGAGCCCGCCCTCATAGCGCGGGCTGCGCCACTCGAACTCGTACATCCAGGTGCGCCCGCGATGCTCCTCGGCGAAGCGGCGCGCGGGCCAGCGGAAGACGAGATCGCTGAGCGCGCGGACCAGAACCTCTCCCGGTCTGTCGCGCCCGAGCCCATAAGCCTTGAGCACGCGCCACGCGCGCGGCTGCGAGCGGCGCAGGATCAGCCAGGCGAGCAGCCACCCAACCTTCGGCAGCACCCCGGTGGGCACGAAGTAAAGGTTCATCTCCTCGGCATTGCTGCCGATCAGGACGTCGATATCGGAGCCGGCGCCCTGCTTCAGCGCCTCCAGCGGCGGCTGCGGCAGCACATCGTCGCCGTGGACAGGGATGAAGCGGCTGATGCCGAACACCGGCTCACGTCCGTCGGCATCGCGCAGATCCAGCCGGGTGGTGGGCAGCGACACCTTTTCCAGCGCGTCGAGTGCGTCGCCCGGCACGACGCTAGCAAAGCCCGCGCGGGTCGGCGCGATGCCGAGCAGCTTGGCGACCTTGCGGACCAGCCGCTGCGCGACCGGGATGTCGCGCGTCATGGCGCCGTGGCCGCTCTGGATGATGACGCGGCGGAACAGCCCTTTGGCGAGCGGGGAGGTGACGAGATCCGCGATCGCCATCGCGCCGGCGGATTCGCCGAAGACGGTGATGTTGTCAGGATCGCCGCCGAGTTCGGCGGCGTGGCCGCGCACCCACGTCAGCGCCGCGATCATATCGCGCAGGCCGAGATTCGTCGGCACGCCGGGGATCGGCAGGAATCCTTCGACGCCCAGCCGGTAAGCGACCGAGACGAAGATCACGCCATCACGCGCGAAGCTGCTGCCGGCCTGCACCGAGGCGTCCTTCGCGCCGACCACGAAGCCACCGCCGTGGATGAACACCATGATCGGCCGCCCGCCCGGCGCATCTGCCGGGCGGATGACATCCAGCACCAGATAATCGTCGCCCTCGCGCCAGCCCGGACCGATCAGGGGGGCGACGTCCAGACCCGGGACCGCCTTGGTCCGCTGTGGCGCGGTCGGCCCCGGCTGCGTGCCTTCGCGCACACCGACGTTGCCCTCCGCCGGCACCGGCGGCTCGAAACGCCGCGCACCGACCGGCGGCATGGCATAGGGAATGGCGTTGAACCGCTCCACGCCGCCTGTCCGGATGCCCTGCACCGGGCCGCTGCGCAGCATCAGGGTGGCGGGGGCAGTCTCGCTGTCGATGGTCATTGCATGGCTCTACCATGCCGGCCCGGGCGCGAACGAACCGTCTCTATGCTGATCGGCAGCGACGCATTGCCGCAGGCGCGCTGTCCGCATTTTCCGCAGAACGTTAGCCTTTGCGGAAGACTCGGCCCTTATGTCTCGCCAGCGGAGACACGGTTGAAATGCAGCTTTATGACGAAGAGACCCGGCTGGAAGCGCTGTACCGGCTGAACCTGCTGGACACCGCGCCGAGCGAGAGCTTCGACCGGATCACGCGCATGGCGAGCCAGATTTTCGATCTGCCCATCGCCGCCGTCTCGCTGACCGATCGAGACCGGCAATGGTTCAAGTCGCGCATCGGCGTCGATCATCAGTCGATCCCGCGGGACAAGGCGCCCTGCGCGCAGGTCGCCGAGACAGCGTCGACCTTGCTCATCCCGGATCTTCAGGCGGATAGCTGCTACAGCAGCAGCCTGCTCGCGGAACAGGGCGTGCGCTTCTATGCCGGCGTCTCGCTCACCACGCGCGACGGTCACAGCCTCGGCGCGCTCTGCGTGCTCGGCATGGTGCCGCGCGACGCCTCCGAGCGGGAGATGGCGGCCCTCGACGATCTGGGCAAGATGGTCATGTCGCAGATCGAGCTGCAACATGCCGTCGGCCGGCTCGATCCCTTGAGCGGGCTGCCCAACCGCACCCAGTTCCTCGACGATCTGGCGGATCTCGGCCGGGAGCGGCCGGGCGAGCGGCGGCTGGCAGCGCTGGTCGATCTCGCCCGCCACGAACAGGTGAGCAACAGCCTGCGCGTGCTGGGGGCCGATTATCTCGACCGGATCGTGCGACATGCTGCGGATGCCATTTCCGGCGCGCTCGGGCGCGGACGGACAGCGTATCATGTCGCCGCCACGCAGTTCGCCTTCATCGCGCCGCCCGGTGTGCACGAAGACGATTATGTCGCGACGGTGCAGCAGGTGTTCAACCGGCTGCGCGAAGCATCCAAGGACCGGTTCGCCATGTCGGCGAGCCTTGGCCTGACCCCGTTCATCGCCGGCGTGACCCAGCCCGCGACCGTGCTCAGGACAGCGCACAGCGCGGCGCAGGAGGCGCGTTCCTCCCCGACGATGCTCAGCGTCTATTCGGCCGCGGCCGATATCGCGCACCAGCGTCGCTTCCGCCTGCTGAACGATTTCGCCAGCGCACTGGAACAGGAGGGGCAGCTATCGCTCGTCTTCCAGCCGCGGGTCGATCTGGAGACGGGACGATGCATCGGGGCGGAGGCACTGCTGCGCTGGCAGCATCCGGAGCTTGGCGCAATATCGCCGGCCGAGTTCATCCCGACCGTTGAACAGACCACGCTCGCAGGCCCATTGACCAGGTGGGTGCTGGATATGGCGCTCGCTCAGGCGGCCCGGTGGCGCGCAGCGGGGCTCGACCTGCGCGTGTCCGTCAACATCTCGGCCGCCAATCTCGAGGATGCGGGCTTTGCGCAGCAAGTGCAGCTGCAGATCCTGAAGCATCGCACCCGGCCGGAGTGGCTGGAACTGGAGGTGACCGAAAGCGCGGTGATGGGCAATATGGCGCAAGCCTCGGATCTGCTCGGCACGCTGGTGGAGGGCGGCGTGCATGTCGCGATCGACGATTTCGGCACGGGGCATAGCAGCCTCGCCTATCTGCAGAAGCTGCCGGGCCGGATCCTGAAGATCGATCAGGCCTTCATCCGCGACGTGACCCGCGGCGAACGCGAGCAGACCCTCGTCCGCTCAATGGTCTCGCTTGCCCATGATCTCGGCTACCGTGTCGTGGCAGAGGGGATCGAGACGGCCGAAGCGCGGGACTGGCTGGTCGCGCATGGCTGCGACGAGGGACAGGGCTATTTTCTCGGGCGGCCGATGAGCGCGGAGGCGTTCGACACCTGGCTGACGGCAACCCTGGCGGAGTCGAACGAGGTACAGGCGGCCGCCTGATCGGCCGCGCGCGAACCTCTTGCGCACCAGCAACGTTTGGCCTCCCGAAGGAGCAGGCCCATGCTGGATGATGAAGCTGCGGGGACCGCCGCCGCGCTCGTCGCGGACGCCGCCGAACCGCTGCCGGATCTCGACGACCCGGTCTTCGCCGATGCCTTCGACCGGTTCGCCGATGCCCGCATCATCTGCCTGGGCGAGGCGAGCCACGGCACGTCCGAATTCTACCGGGCCCGCGCGGCGATCACGCGACGACTGGTCGAGCGGCATGGCTTCAACATGGTCGCCGTCGAGGCGGATTGGCCGGATGCGGCGGTGGTCGACCGCATCGTCCGCGGCAAGCCGTCGCCGCCGGAGGCCGAGACGCCGTTCACGCGCTTTCCCACGTGGATGTGGCGCAATGCCGAGTTCGAGGCATTCGTCGGCTGGCTGAAGGACTGGAACCGGACACGGGACAGCGGCGCCCGGGTCAGTTTTCACGGGCTCGACCTCTACAACATGAACGCGTCGATCGCGGCGGTGATCGGCTATCTCGAGCGGACCGACCCCGCAGCCGCGCGTGAGGCCCGGCGGCTCTATGGCTGTCTGAAGCCGTGGAAGGAGCAGCCGGCAATCTATGGCCGCATGGCGCTGAGCGAGGGTCACGGCCGCTGCGAGGCGGGTGTGGTGAAGCTGCTGCGTGATCTGTTCGCGAACGAGCAACGATATGCGCCGGGCGATCCGGACTCGTTTCTTGATGCGGCGCAGAATGCCCGGCTGGTGGCCAA
Source organism: Sphingomonas jatrophae (assembly GCF_900113315.1). Lineage (GTDB taxonomy): Bacteria > Pseudomonadota > Alphaproteobacteria > Sphingomonadales > Sphingomonadaceae > Sphingomonas_P > Sphingomonas_P jatrophae. The sequence continues at coordinate 169,825 of NZ_FOZG01000003.1, forward strand.
TGCGGAGGCTTATTACCGAGCAATGTATCATGGCTCCGCGGCAAGCTGGAACCTGCGCGACGAGCATATGGCCGACACGCTGGACATCCTGCTCCAGCGCGGCGGGGCCGGCGCCAAGGTGGTGGTGTGGGCGCATAACAGCCACATTGGTGACGCGCGCCAGACGGACATGGGCCGCAGCCGTGACGAGCTGAACCTCGGCCAGCTCGTCCGCGAACGTCATGATGGTGCGGCCTGCCTGATCGGCTTCGGAACGCATAAAGGTACCGTCGCCGCAGCGGACGACTGGGACGAGCCGATGAGGATCAAGACGGTCAAACCGTCCCGCCCCGACAGTTTCGAGCGGATCCTGCATGACAGCGGCTGCGAACGCTTCATGCTCGACCTCCGCAAAGGCTCGGCGCCTGAGCAGCTGCGGGAAGCGCTCAGCGAGGAGCGGCTGGAGCGATATATCGGAGTCATCTACCGACCCGAGACCGAGCGCTGGAGCCACTATTCGGAAGCGTCGCTGGCCGCGCAATATGACGCCTTCGTGTGGTTCGACACGACCGAGGCGGTGACCGCAACCATCGCGCCCGAAGGCGCCGGACCTGATGAAATCTGGCCGAGCGGATTGTGACCGGTTGAGGCCGCGAGCCGCAACGCATTGGATCGCCAAAGGTTTGTGCAGTTCACGGCGGCCATAGTTCCGCTGCCGAGGAGTTGTCCCATGACAAAGCTCACCATCATCGCCGCGTTGACCGGTCTCGCCTTCGCGACGGCCGCGGGCGCGGCCCCGCGCCAGCCGCTGCCACCCCAGGCGACAATCCCGTTCGCCCGCACGATCACCGACTTTCGCACGGTCGGTCGCGACACCGTCTATATCCGCGCGACCGGGCGGCAGTGGTATCGCGCGGACCTGATAGGCCCCTGCCTTGATCTGCCGTTCGTTCAGGCGCTCGGCTTCGAACATCGCGGGACGCCCGGGATCGATCGCTTCTCCACCCTGATCGTGCGGCGCGGCCGTTGCCCCCTCCGCTCGCTGACGAAGGTCGCGGGGCCGCCGGCCAAGAGCGCGAGGCCGAAACGGCAGGAGCTTCGTTGAGGCACGGGCTGATCTGTGTTGCTTGAATAATCCCGGGCTCTGGCGGGAGATTAAGGCGCTGCAATCGTTGTGATTGCGAGGCGAGCGCATGTGTCCGGACGGGCCGGGCCGGCTCCTCTCCTCGGAGGTCTGAGCCCATGCCGGTCTTCGCGCGGCTGATCGCTCCGCTGCTGCTTGCCGTCGTCACGCTATCTGGTTGTGCGACCTCGACCCATCTCGGCCGCTCGGCGCTGAGCCGCGTCGCCGGGCGCACCTATGTGCTGGTCGGCGCGTCCAGTGGCTTCGGCCAGGGCACGGCGATCCGGCTGGGTGAGCTGAAAGCCAATGTGGTGCTGGCCGCCCGGCGGACCGATCTGCTGGAAGAGGTGGCGGGCAAGGTCCGTGCGGCCGGCGGCCAGGCGCTGGTCGTCACCACGGATGCAGCCAGGCCCGAGCAGATGGAGGCCCTCGCCCAGGCCGCCACTTCGCGGTTCGGTCGGATCGACGTCTGGATGAACATCGCCGGCGTCGGCGCGGTCGGCCGCTTCTGGGACGTGCCCGTCGCCGATTATTCGCGCATCGTCGACGTCAATCTGAAGGGCGTGATCTACGGCAGCCACGTCGCGCTGCGCCGGTTCATGGCGCAAGGCCATGGCACGCTGGTCAACATGGGCTCGGTCGAGGCGGAAGTGCCGCTTGCCTACCACGCCACCTATGCCGCGACGAAGGCGGGGGTGCTGAGTCTCGGACGCTCGCTGAACGAGGAGCTTCGCCACGCCGGCCGCGCACGCACCATCAAGGTGGCGACGGTGATGCCGTGGGCGGTGGACACGCCCTTCTTCCAGAACACCGCCAATTACAGCGGCCATGCCGACCGGATGATCCTGATGGATGGGCCGGAGAAGGTCGTTCAGGCGCTGGTCTGGGTCTCGCTCCACCCGCGTGAGGAGCTGCCGGTCGGGTGGAAGGCGCAGATGGCGTCCACCGCGCACCGCTTCGCCCCCGACCTCACCGAAACGCTGGCGGCCGACATCCACCGGGGAGAACTCGAAAAGGGTACGCCCACCCCCGCCACCTCGGGATCGGTCCATACGCCGACGGAACGAGGCCGCGGGATCGAAGGCGGGATCCGCGCCCGCCGCAAGGCCGAGAATGCGGCCTACAAGGCCAAGGAGGAATGACATGAGCCGCAGCGAAGACCTCACTCCGCCGCTCCCCGAACAGCAGCAGGCCGTGCCGGGCACGCTCGCCGAGATGAACCCGCGCCCCGACCATGGCGAGGACAGCTATCGCGGGCACGAGCGGTTGGCAGGCAAGGCCGCGATCATCACCGGCGGCGACAGCGGCATCGGCCGCGCGGTGGCGATCGCCTTCGCGCGCGAGGGTGCCGACGTGCTGATCTCCTACCTGAACGAGGAGGAGGATGCGCGCGACACCGCCCGCTGGGTCGAGCAGGCGGGCCGCCGCGCCGTGCTCGTCCCCGGCGACATCGGCGATGCGGGCCATTGCCGCGCGATCGTCGACAAGGCGGTGGAGGCGTTCGGCCGCGTCGATGTCCTCGTCAACAATGCCGCGCACCAGATGACGTTCGAGACGCTGGAGGACATCCCCGACGAGGAATGGGAGAGGACCTTCCGCACGAACATCCACGCGATGTTCTATCTCGCCAGGGCGGCGGTGCCGCACATGCGGGAGGGCGGCGCGATCATCAACACGACGTCGGTCAATGCGGACATGCCGAAGCAGACCCTGCTGCCCTATGCGACCACCAAGGGTGCGATCCAGAACTTCACCGGCGGCCTCTCGCAACTGCTGGCCGAACGGGGCATCCGCGTGAACTGCGTGGCGCCCGGGCCCGTCTGGACGCCGCTCATCCCCTCGACGATGCCGCCGGAGCAGGTTCGGGAATTCGGCAAATCCTACCCGATGGGTCGGGCGGCGCAGCCGGCGGAACTGGCGCCGGTCTATGTCATGCTGGCCAGCGATGAGGCGAGCTACGTCTCGGGCGCGACGGTGGCGGTGACCGGGGGCAAGCCGATCCTTTAGCGCCAGGCCTGGATTGCAGTGGATTGCGGTCCCGCCTTGCGATGGGACCGCAATCGTTGCTCCGGCCGATCAGCGGTGGCCGCCGTGCCCGGCATTCTGATTGGCGGTGCGGCTGGCGCTGTTGTCGTGATTGTCCTGCTTCTTGTTGCCGCCCTCGTCATCCTTGCCGTTCTTGTGGAAATCGCCCTTCTTCTTCTGGTCGGTCATCATCGCTCTCCGGGATTTTTCGGCCCAATCGGCCGGCGTCCTCCAAGAACCCCGCAGTTCATGGCGCCGTTCCGCAGGTCGGGAGAAGATTGGCCCCCGACGCATTCGATCGGCCCCACGGCTTTGCTTCTCGCCGGCATCGTGCTAAAGACAAGCGTTGGTTGCACACGGATGCGGGCCTGCGGCTCCGCTGGCTTGGCCCGAATGATCGTGCGTCCACCGAAATCCCTGACGGCTTCGCGGCGACGCGGGGCCGTTATGCTATGGGATCTGCCCCCCGCTCCGCCCGCATTGGCGCGGAGCCACTGACGAAGGACATTGATGCCGGCTTTCAAGACCCCCGATCTGGCCCAGCGCGGCAGCGCCTCCCGCGAGGCGAAGGCGCGCGCACTCGAGTTGCTGCGCAACAAGCCGGCACCCGATCCGGAAGTCGCCGCCGCACGACTGGCAGCGCAGCAGGCGCGCGAGGCCGCCGAGGCCGAGCGGCGCGCCGCCCACAAGGCAGCGATCGAGCAGGAAAAGGCCGCCCGCGCCGAAGCGCGCGAAAAGGCACGGCTTGAGGCGGAGGCCGCCGCCGAAGCCGCGGCTGCAGCTGCCGCCAAGCGCAAGGTGGCCGTGCCGACCGCCGCCGAACTGAAGGCGGCGCGTGACGCGCGCTATGCCGCCCGAAAGGCGCGCAAGAAGTGACCCCACGCGAGCTGCTGGGCACGGCCGACGTGCCCGGCGGCGAGCCGCTGCGCCTGTTCCGGCGCGGGCGGGATTACATGATCGTGCTCGACCGCAACGAGCTGATGAGCACGCGGATGAGCGGATCCGAAGTCGCGCTGGCGACGATGACTTGCGACCGTCTCGGCGCCCGCCCCGCCCCGCGCCTGCTGATCGGCGGCTACGGCATGGGCTTCACCCTGCGGGCCGCGCTGGAGCGGCTCGGGCGTGATGCGCGGATAACGGTGGCGGAGCTGGTCCCCGGCATCATCGACTGGGCGCGCGGGCCCATGGCGGAGCTGACGGCGGGCTGCCTCGACGATCCGCGCGTGACGCTGGAGATGGGCGACGTGGGCGATACGATGCGCGCGGTCCCTGCCCGCTTCGACGCCATCCTGCTCGACGTCGATAACGGCCCGGACGGGCTGACCCGCGCGGCTAATGACGGCCTCTATTCCGAGCGCGGCCTCAGGGAGGCGCATGCGGCGCTCCGCCCCGGTGGCATCCTCGCCGTCTGGTCGGCGGCACCCGATCCGGCCTTTGCGCGGCGCCTGGCGCGCGGCTTCGCGGTCGAGGAAGTGCGCGTGCGCGCCCGCGAGAATGGCAAGGGCGCAGCGCACGTCATCTGGTTCGCCACACGCCGCTAGGCGCGGCCGGACCTAGCCCGCAGTCACGCTCAACGTGCTGGTGCCGCGCGAGAGCGGCGTCACCTCGATCTTGACCGGGATCCGCTCCTTCACCTCCTCGACATGGCTGATCACGCCGACGCGGCGACCGCCGGCGTGAAGCTGTTCGAGCACGGCGATCGCCTGGCCAAGGCTGGCCGTGTCGAGCGCGCCGAACCCCTCGTCGATGAACAGGCTCTCGATCCTCAGGCCACGCCCGGTGGACATCTCCGCCAGGCCCAGGGCGAGCGCCAGGCTGATCAGGAAACGCTCGCCGCCCGACAGGTTGTGCACGCCGCGCACCTCGCCCGCCATGTCGTGATCGACCACCTGGATCAGCATGTCGCCGCCACGGCCGCGATTGAGCGCATAGCGCGGCTTCAGTTCAGCCAGCCGGGCATTGGCATAAGCGAGCAGCCGGTCGAGCGTCAGCCCCTGCGCGAAGTTGCGGAACCGCGCGCCCTTCGCATCGCCGATCAGTTCGTTGAGCTGGAGCCAGACGCGCGCGTCCGCCCGCTCCTGCTCCAGCTGCGCGCGGAGCGCTGCGGTGGCGGCACGCACCGCGTCGTCACGCCGCAGCAGGAACAGCGCGTCGGCGAGCGCGGCGTTGGCGGCGTCGGCGGCCGCACGCGCCTCGGCCAGCGTCTCAGTCAGCGCATCGCCGGTCAGCTCCGGAGCGCCGCTGGCATCGTGCCGGGCGAGGTCGTCACGCCGCTGCGCCTGCTGGGCGAGCGCATCGCCGACAGCGCGCTCGAGCGTGGCGAGCGCCTGCTCCTCGCCTGCCAGAGCCTCGGCGCCATCGGCAGCAGCCGCGACCACTGCGGCTTCATCCAGCGCCGCAGCGGCGATGCGGGCAGTGAAGTCGCGATCTCGGCGAGCATGGTCCTCCGCCGCTTGCAGGGCGGCTTGCTCGGCCGCCTGAGCATGCGCGATGGCGGCGGACTGTGCCTCGCGTGCCTCGGCCAGCCGGTGCTGTGCCAACTCCAAAGCCTGTCGCCGGCTCGCGAGCATGGCAGCGCCACGCGCCTCGACTGCCGTGACCGCCTCACCGTCGAGCAGGGCGTTGCGTTGCGCAGCATGCGCGTCCCGCGCTGACTTGAGCGTCGCCACCTGCGCGTCGACCGCCTCGGCAGCAGCAGCGGCGGCGGCAGTGGCGGCGCGTGCGTCGGTGAGGTGGAGTTCCAGCGCAGGGATGGCGGCCAGCGCGTCTGCCTGTTCGGCCGAGCGGGTGCGCCATGCCGCTGCCTGTGTCGCCAGCCAACGCCGCGCATCGGGGAGCGAACGCCACGCCGCGGCAGCGCCGAAGCCGCTGTCGAGCGATCGCGTCAGCCGGTCGAGCGTGTCACGCACGTAAGCAAGCGACGCCGTTCGCTCGGCAGCCTGCGCGGCAACGCTGCGCTGCCGCTCGACTGCGGCGTCGTGGGTGGCGCGGGCACGATCCCGCTGCGTTCGCGCCGCCTGTTCTGCACTGCGCGCATCGGCCAGCGCGGCAGCTGCGGTATCGGCTACACTCCGCAGCGCATCGGCATGGGCTTGAGCGTTCGCCAGCGCTGCCGGGAAACCCTCTGCTGCTGCATCGAGGCCGGCCGCAGCGGCAGCGGAGGCGAGCCTGTCCGCCGCCTCGGTCAGCGCCGCGTCAGCGCGGTCGCGCTGCCCCGTCAGGCGCGCTTGCTCCTCGACATCCGCCGCGATCCGGCTGGCAAGCGCCTCGATCCGGCTGGCCAACGCCGCGTCCCGCCGGCTTTCGCGGGTGAGCTCGGCATCGAGCACAGCGATACGCTGCTGCTGCGCCTCCCGCTGTGCGCCGATCAGCGCCTCGACGGCAGTCAGCGCATGTTCCGTCGCGCCGCAGACCGGGCACGGCTCGCCCGCGACAAGCTCGGCACGGAGTCGAGCGGCGGCCTGCCCCGACGCCGCATCCGCGAGCGCGCCCGCCCGACGCGCCTCGTCGAGCCGCAGCCGATGCGCAGGCAGCGTGGCGGCCACGGTGGCCCGCTCCCCCGTCAGCTCGTCCCGCTCAGCCCGGGCGGCGACCAGCTGCGCGTTGAGCGAACGCAGCGCCGCCGCCGCCTCGACAGCGCGGGCTGATTTGTTGCGCCAGTCGAGCAGCATGGGATCGATGGCGATCAGCCGATCACGACGTCGCGTAAGCTCAGCCTGCTCGGCGGGCGCAGGTGCAGCCGCCTGCGCCGCCGCCAGCGCCGCCTCGGTGGCCTCATGCGCCTGTGCAGCGGCGCGGGCGGCTTCCTCCGTCGCCGTTCTCGCGGCGTCGGCTGAACCCTTCTCCACGTCTGCCGCTGCCTGCTCATCCGTCAGCATGGCAAAACGCCGGGCGAATTCGGTATGCTCGGCGAGGTCGGCGTCCAGCTCCCCCTCACGGGCGACGAGCGGAGCCAGCGCGCCATGTTCGCGAAGCCACGCATCATGCCGGTCACGCACGGCCTGCGCGTCAGCCAGCAGCTTGCGACTGCGCGCTTCCCTCTCGCGCGCCTGCTGCAACGCCGCCGCACGAGCAGCATGGGCTTCTGCAAGGCGGGCAAGCCCCGCCTCCGCTTCGCCCAGCTGGAGATCGAGCGCCCGCGCCGCGGCGATCGACGGTTCGAGCCCGGCGAGCGCCGCCTGATCCGCGGCGAGCGTGTCGGCGGCGAGACGCTGCTCCGCCTGCAGGCCGGCAGCGGCGGTGGCTGCGTGATCCCGCGCAGCGATGCGCTGCACCGCCTCGTCCTGAGCGCGTACCGCCTGATCGCGCGCATCCTCCCGCGCCTGCCAGTCGCCAGCGAATAAGAAGGCGAGCTTGCGACGGCGAAGCCCCTCCACTCGCGGTGCCGCCGCCTCCTGCTCGACGCGAGCGCGTTCGACCGCGGCATCGCACTCGAGCAGCTTATCCGCGAGCGCCGCCCGGTCCGCCTCCCAGCGCGCCGCGGCCTCGAGCGCGGCGAGTGTGGCCGCGGCCGCCTCTACCTCCGCCTGCGCCGTGTCCCGTGCCGCCTCCGCCACGGCGCGACGCTGGTCATCCAAGCCGTCCTGCGCATCGATCCGGTCCCGCAGCGCATCCTGGCGTTGGCGCAGCATGGCCGCCTTGTCATAGGCGGCGCGGCCGAGATCGGCGTAGATGTGCGACCCGGTGAGCCGTTCGAGCAGGAGGGCGCGCTCATTGTCGTCGGCGCGGATGAACGCCTCGAAATCGCCTTGAGCCAGCAGCACGGCGCGGCGGAACTGATCCGCGGACAGGCCGACCAGCGCCTGGATCTCGGCCAGCGTCTCCTTCTTCCTGCCGGTGAGATTGGCTCCGTCCTTGAGCCGGACCACGCTGTGCTCGGTCTTCTGCAACGCTCCGGTCGGCTTCCTGCGCGCCCGCTGCACGCTCCAGCGGGCGCGATAGGCCTCGCCGTCGCGGCCGACGAAGTCGATCTCGGCAGAGCCTTCGCCTGTGCCGTGGCGCAGCAGCGCGCGGGGATCGGTCGGGGAAAGCTCATCCCCCGCCGTCTCGATCCGCCCGCGGGAAGGCGCCGCGCCGAGCCGCGGCACCGTGTCGAACAAGGCGAGGCACATGGCGTCGAGCAGCGTCGACTTGCCCGCACCGGTCGGCCCGGTGATGGCGAAGATGCCCGCATCCGCCAGCGGCTCGGCCGTGAAATCCACCTCGAAGTCGCCAGCGAGGCTGGCGAGATTGCGGCCGCGTATCGCCAGCACGCGCATCAGCGGGGCTCCTCCGCATGCGTCTCGACCAGCAGCTGCTCGAACGCGCGCAGCAGATCGTCCGGCGGCGCACCTCCGTGGACACGATCGAAGGCGGCAGCGAACACCGCCTCCGGGCGCAGTTCGGCCAGGTCGGCGCCTTGCGGAGCCGTCCCCTGCCCTGCCGAACGGGCAGCCACGCGGACGATCCGGGTGAGGCGAAGCGGCAGCCCTTCGAGGGCGGCGAGGACACGCGACTGCAAGTCGGGCTCCGGCCCGTCGACCAGCACCGAGATTTCGACAAAGGGCCAGCACCCGCGTTCTGCCTCGGCGTCGAGCGACAGCGCGGCGATCGCGGCCTCCACCTCGGCCAACGGACGCGCGCCGCCCTCAGGCACCGCAAGGAAGGGCGCGTGGCGTGGAATCGTCAGCTCCCGCACCTCGGCGCCGCCGGGCGCCAGATTGACGACGCTGACCGAGTGGCGATAGTGCCGCTCCGTCGCGGACAGCGGCAAGGGCGAGCCGGCGTAGCGGATCGGCGTCTCCCCGCGGATCGCCTGCGCGCGGTGGAGATGGCCGAGTGCGACGTAAGCGGCGCGCGCGTCGAACAGGCTGGCCGCCTCCGCCTCCTCCCCACCGACGACGATGCGGCGTTCGGACTGCTCGGAAATGTCGCCGCCCGCGACATGGAGATGCCCGGTGACGACCAGCGGCAGCGTGCCGGCCCGCGCCGCGCCGGCGGCCAGCACTTCGCCGTAGAGGCCGGCAAGTCCGCCGGGGCCGACATCGCCCGCCCGGCAATAAGGCACCGCGGCCAGCCATGCCGCCGTCTCACCGTCCTCGCCGGGCAGCGGCAATAGCAGCCGATCGAGATCCACCACGCCGTTGCACCGCGCCAGCGAGCCGACCAGATGCACCCGGCCGGGGCCGAGCAAAGCCGCCGGCAGGTTGATCCGCGCGGCGCTGTCGTGATTGCCGCCGATGATGACGATGCTGAGATGCGGGCATCGCTCGGTCGCATCCCGCAGGAAGCGATATAGCCGAGCCATCGCCGTGACCGGCGGGTTGGCGACGTCGTAGACATCCCCGGTGACGAGCAGCAGGTTCGCCTGCTCCGCCACCAGCTGCTCCACCAGCCACGCGAGGAACGCGTCGTGCTCCGCCTCGCGGTCATGGCCGAACAGCTCATGCCCGATATGCCAGTCGGACGTGTGGATCAGACGAAAGGGGCGGGCGGGATCGGTCATGCGGGCCTGTGAGGGGGAGAGACCGGGCGCAGCGGCCCAGGGTGGCGGTCCACCATCTGACCGGCGTGGAGAAATGACAAGCGCCCGCCCGCTTCGCCGCAGCCTTTGCACCGGCCATGCAACCATCCGCCGCCTGCGGAATTGCCCCCCTCTGGAAGAGGAGGCCTCGGATGGCGGACGTGAAGAGCGGCGACAAGGTGACGTGGAACTCGCACGGCGGCACCGCACACGGAACGGTCGAGAAGAAGCTTACCTCCGACATCAAGATCAAGGGCCAGCAGATCCGGGCGTCGAAGGACGATCCGAAGGTGCTGGTGAAGACGGACAAGGGCGCCAAGGCGGCGCACAAGCCCGAAGCACTGAAGAAGGCGTAAGGACCGTGCCGGAAGCGAACCAAATCGCGCTTCCGCCCTCCCGCGCTTGCGACTAAGCTAACCCGCTCAACAGGGGAGACGAAGATGGCCAAGGAACCCAAAGCCAAGGAAGCAACGAAGGCGCCCAAGGCCAAGCCCGCGTCGAAGGACAAGGCGCCGGCCGCGAGCGGCATCCACAAGCCGGTGACGCCCTCGGCGGATCTGGCCGCGATCATCGGCGAGGGCGACCGTCCCCGCAGCGAGGTGGTGAGCGCGATCTGGGATTATATCCGCAAGAACGACCTTCAGAATCCGAAGGACAAGCGCGAGATCCTCGCCGACGACAAGCTGGAGAAGATCTTCGGCAAGAAGAAGGCGACCATGTTCGAGATGAACAAGTTCCTCGCCCAGCATCTGAAGTAAGATGCGTCAGCGGCCCGCCTGTATGGCGGGCCGGCCAGGCGTGTTGATCTGGTCTGTCAGGACGCAGGCGGCCCCGCCTGCGTCCTGACGCGCGCGTGTAATCTGCGCCTGCGGGCATCGTTCTAGCGGTTCAGCAAGGTCAACGCCGTCCGGGCGTGACATAGCGGCCTTGACCCGGCAAGAACGCGGGTAATGGCGATTTCACCCCTCAGTTCCGCCGGCTTCTCCGATGCCCTCGTGATCCTCGGCGCGGCGGGCATCGTCATTCCATTGTTCGCGCGCTTTCGAGTCAACCCGGTGATCGGGTTCATCCTCGTCGGGCTCGCTGCGGGTCCCTCGGGGCTGGGGCGGATGGTGCCTGACCATCCATGGCTCTACCACGTCACGATCACCGATCGGCACGCGATCGAGCCGTTTGCCGAATTCGGCATCATCCTGCTGCTCTTTTCCATCGGTCTGGAGCTGTCGTTCAAACGCCTCTGGTCCATGCGGCGGCTGGTTTTCGGCCTGGGCGCGGCGCAGCTGATCGGCTCCGCCTTGCTGCTTGGCACGGGACTGGCGGCGATGGGGCAGGCGTGGAGCGGAGCGATGGCAATGGGCCTTGCGCTCGCGCTCTCCTCCACAGCGCTCGTCCTGCCGATGGCAGGCACCGAAGGACCGGTCGGGCGGAGCGCCTTCGCCATGCTGCTGTTCGAGGATCTGGCGCTTGTGCCGATCATCTTCGCGCTGGGTGCGATGGCGCCACACGCCGCGCAGTCGGGCATGGATGGTTTGCTCCGCACGCTGCTGCTGGGCGGTGGCACCGTGATCGCCATGTTGCTGATCGGCCCCTTCGTGCTGCCGCCGCTCTTCGCGCAGGCGGCGCGGACCAAGAGCCCCGAACTGTTCCTAGCAGCGGCGCTGCTGGTCGTTATCCTCGCCAGCCTCGCCACAACCGCCGCGGGCCTGTCTCCGATCGTCGGCGCGCTGATCGCCGGTCTGCTGATCGCGGAGACCCCCTATCACGGCGAAGTGGAGGCGATGACCGCGCCGTTCCGCGGGCTGGCGCTCGGCGTCTTCCTCATCACCGTCGGCATGAGCCTCGATCTCGCGGTGATCGCCGCCAACTGGGTGTCGCTGGTCAGCGCGGTGGTGGCGGTGCTGACGGCCAAAGCGCTGGTGACGGCCGGAGCGCTGCGCCTGTTCGGCACGGCACGGGGCATCGCGGCACAGGTCGGCATCTTGATGGCGTCCCCTTCGGAGACGACGTTGATCGTGCTGTCGACAGCGGCGGGCGCCGGGCTCATCCAGCCGTCCACCGCCGCTTTCTGGCAGATCGTCACTGCGCTTGGCCTTACCCTGACCCCGCTTCTGGCGCGCGTCGGCACCGATGCGGCGCGGCGCGTCGACCGGCCGCGTGACGCGCCGCTGCCCGAGCCGAAGCTGGACGAGCGGCGCACCGTGCTGGTCGGCTGTGGGCGCGTCGGCCGGCTGGTGGCACAGATGCTGGCGACGCACGATCGCCCCTACCTCGCCATCGACGCCAATATCGATGCGGTGATGCATGCGCGCGAGCGCGGCTATGTCGCCGAATATGGCGACGTCGCGCGGCCGGGCATGCTCGACCGCCTCGGGCTGGATCGCGCCGCCGCACTGGTGCTGACGATGGATGATCCGGTGCAGATCGTGCAGATCGTCCGCCGGGCCCGCGCGCAATGGCCGGACCTGACGATCGTCGCGCGCGCCCGCGATCCCAATCACGCGGCCGAGCTTTACCGGGCGGGCGCCACCGATGCGGTGCCCGAGACGATCGAATCCTCGCTTCAGCTGTCGGAAGCGGTGCTCGTCGATCTCGGTCTCGCCATGGGCCCGGTCATCGCGTCCATCCATGAGAAGCGCGCCAGCCTGCGCGCAAAGATCATGGAGATGGCGGAGACGACGCGCGAGCCGCGGCTCAACCGGCGGCGGCTGGGAGAAGCAACCGAGTAGGCCGCCCTGCCCACTCAGCTGACCTTGATGTTGTTGCTGACGTTCGTGAAGGTGTTGGTCAGCTTCTTGCCGAGCGTCGACATGGCGGTGATCGCCGCCACCGCGATCAACGCGGCGATCAGGCCATATTCGATCGCCGTCGCACCGCGCGTATCACGGATCAGCTTGCGGAAAGTCTGCATGATGGCGGCCTTGTCCCGGAGTTCAATCGGGATCGGACCTAATCGCAGGTGGTTAACGCCGCGTATGCTGCCTTTGTAACTTAGTATGTCACGCCGCAGCGACGCTTTCCGCAAGCGTTGCCCGGACCGCCGCAACAGCATCGTTCGCCTTCGTTCCGTCCGGGCCGCCGCCCTGCGCCATATCCGGCCGGCCGCCGCCGCCCGCACCGCCGACCGCAGCGACGGCGACGCGCACCAGATTGACCGCGCTGAAGCGTGCCGTCAGATCGGCCGTCACGCCGACCGCCACCGTCGCCCGGCCGTCTGCGACTGCCACCAGCACCGCAATGCCGGAGCCGAGCCGCGACTTTGCCTCATCGACCAGGCCGCGCAACGACTTCGGCTCCAGCCCTTCGATCACCTGACCGACAAAGCCGATGCCCGCCACCTGCTCCGGCCCGGCCTCGTCCCGCTGCGCCGGGCCGGCGAGCGCCAGCGCCCGCTTGGCCTCCGCCAGTTCACGCTCCAGCCGCCGCCGCTCCTCGACGAGGCTCAGCACGCGCGCCGGCACGTCCTCCGGCGCGGTCTTGAGGCTGGCAGCCGCCTCGCGCAGCCGCTCCTCGCGGCCGGTCAGCCAGAGCCGTGCCGCCTCGCCCGTCAGCGCCTCAATCCGCCGCACGCCGCTGGCCACGGCGCTCTCCGAGACGATCTTGAACAGCGCAATGTCGCCGAGTGCGTTGACGTGCGTGCCGCCGCACAGCTCCACCGACCAGCTCTTGGGATCGTCGTCATTGGCGCGGCCCATCGAGAGAACGCGCACCTCATCGCCATATTTCTCGCCGAACAGCGCCATCGCACCCGCTGCGATCGCCTCATCGGGCGTCATCAGCCGCGTCATCACCGCATCATTCTCGCGGATGTGGCGGTTCACCTCGGCTTCCACCGCGGCGATGTCCTCGGGCGTCATCGGCTTCGGATGCGCGAAATCGAAGCGCAGCCGATCCTCTGCGACCAGGCTGCCCTTCTGCGTGACGTGACCGCCCAGGCGATGCCGCAGCGCCGCGTGCAGCAGGTGCGTGGCCGAGTGATTGGCGCGCAGCCGATCGCGCCGACCGGCATCGACCGACAGCTGAACCGCATCGCCGACGCGGAGCGTGCCTTCGACCAGCTTCGCCTTGTGGACGTGGAGCTTGCCAAGCGGCTTCACCGTATCGAGCACGTCCGCCCGTACGCCGTTCGCGCCCGTGATGGTGCCGCTATCGCCCGCCTGACCGCCGCTCTCCCCGTAGAAAGGCGTCTGGTTGGTGACGATCGCCACCTCGTCGCCAGCCTGCGCCACCTCGACGCCGCGGCCGTCCTTGACCAGCGCGATCACCTGCCCCTCGCCGTCATGGCCGGAATAGCCGGTGAACTCGGTCGAGCCATGCGCCTCGGCGATGTCGAACCACACCTCGTCCGACGCCTTCTCGCCCGATCCCTTCCATGCGGCGCGGGCGGCGGCGCGCTGCTCGGCCATCGCGGCGTCGAAGCCGGCACGATCCACGCCGAGACCCTGCGCACGCAGCGCATCCTCCGTCAGATCGTAAGGGAAGCCATAGGTGTCGTAGAGGCGGAAGGCGACGTCGCCCGGCAGCGTCGCACCGGCCTGGAAGCCCGCGGTCGCCTCGTCGAGCAGGCGGAGGCCCTTGTCGAGCGTCTGGCGGAACCGCGTCTCCTCCAGCTTCAGCGTCTCCTCGATCAGCGGCTGCGCGCGGACGAGTTCCGGGTAAGCGGCGCCCATCTCCGCAACCAGCGCGGGGACGAGGCGATGCATCAGCGGCTCGGCCGAACCCAGCAGATGGGCGTGGCGCATCGCGCGGCGCATGATCCGGCGCAGCACGTAGCCGCGGCCCTCGTTCGCCGGCAGCACACCGTCCGCGACGAGGAAGCCCGAGGCGCGCAGGTGATCGGCGATGACGCGGTGCGACGCCTTGCTGTCTCCCTCCGCCTTGGTGCGCGTCAGCTCGGTGGAGGCAGCGATCAGCGCCTTGAATGTATCCGTGTCATAATTGTCGTGAACGCCCTGGAGGACGGCCGCGACGCGCTCCAGCCCCATGCCCGTGTCGATCGACGGTCGCGGCAGCGCCAGGCGCGTCTCCTTGTCGACCTGCTCATATTGCATGAAGACGAGGTTCCAGATCTCGACGAAGCGGTCGCCATCCTCGTCCGGGCTGCCGGGAGGGCCGCCGGGGATGTGATCGCCGTGATCGTAGAAGATCTCGCTGCACGGACCGCACGGACCCGTATCGCCCATCGACCAGAAATTGTCGGCGGTGGCGATGCGGATGATGCGCTGTTCGGGCAGGCCGGCGATCTTGCGCCAGAGATCGAACGCCTCATCGTCGGTATGGTAGACGGTGACGGTCAGCCGATCACGGCTGATGCCCCATTCGCGCGTGATCAGATCCCACGCGAGAGAGATCGCGCGTTCCTTGAAATAGTCGCCAAACGAGAAGTTGCCGAGCATCTCGAAGAAGGTGTGATGCCGGGCGGTGTAGCCGACATTGTCGAGATCGTTGTGCTTGCCGCCGGCGCGCACGCACTTCTGGCTGGACGTGGCCGTGGAATAAGGCCGCGTCTCGAGGCCGGTGAACACGTTCTTGAACGGCACCATGCCCGCATTGACGAACATCAGCGTCGGATCGTTATGCGGCACGAGCGGCGCCGACGGCACGATCCGATGCCCCTCCTTCCCGAAATGATCGAGGAAGGACCGGCGGATGTCGTTGGTGGAGGTCATGATCCCGACTTAATGGAGGGGCGGCGGAGTCTCAAGCGGGGCCACGCCCGCCCACTCCAGGCCATGCGGCAGCCGATCGGCCGAGAAGTCGAGCTGCAGGACGCGGCGGCGGGCGGGGCGACGTGCTGCATCGGAGGCGTGCAGGATCGGCGTGGCATAGAGCCAGAGGTCCCCCGGTTGCGCATGGCAGGCGAGGCTCGGCAGCGCTGCGGCCTTTGTCGCGGCTTGCGTATCGGCGACCTTGCCGAGCCGGTGCGAGCCAAGCGCCACCTTCAGCGGGGCGTTGTCGGCATCGACCGGATCAAGGTGGAGCCTGCCGGTGATCATCCGGGCCAGCAGCTCGAACGGTGGCTCGACGTGGAGCAAGCCTGCCTTGACCGTCCAGCGCGCAAACCCGGGCGCGGACTGCCGCCTGCGGACGGTGATGACGCGATCCTGATGCCAGGCTAGCGACCAGTTGGCATCGGCGCTCTTGTCGAACAGCACCGCCCTGACGGGTCGCGGTCGGCCGGGCAGGTACGCCGCAAGGTGGCCGGTGAGAAGATCGAGGACGGGTGCTGGGAGCGCGGTCATCCGGGTACCGCCACGGATCGTCGGCAGATCGCTGGCCAGTCGCTCCAGCATGGCCAGCACCTCGGCACCGGCGGCGGCGCGGTGGAGGATGGCACCGTCAGCGCGCAGGCAGAGGTGCTCGGGAGTCAGGCTGCCTTCCCGGCCTCGACCGCGCGAGCATAGGCCGGGCGGGCGTGGCAGCGTTCCAGCCAGTCGATCAGGTGGGGGCGGCGCCCGTCGAGGCCGGCGCGGGCGCGGCAGGCCTCGATCGGGAAGCTCATCATCGTGTCGGCGGCGGTGAAATCGTCGCCGGCGAACCAGGGGCGCGCGGCGAGCTCGGTCTCGAGCCAGTCGAGGTGGGTGTCGATCATGCCCTTGACGGTGCCGAGCGCCGGCCGGCCGAGCAGCCCCATGCGCTGCAATACCAGCAGGGTGAGCAGCGGCGGCATCATCGAGCCTTCGGCATAATGGAGGAAGTGGCGGTAGCGGAGCGCCGCATCGCGGTTGGCAGGCGCGCCGAGGCGGCCGTCCGCCAGCTCGATGAGATATTCGGTGATCGCACCCGATTCGGCGATGACGCGGCCGTCATGCTCGATCAACGGCGCCTTGCCGAGCGGGTGGATGGCGCGGAGCTCGGCCGGCGCGAACATGGTCTTCGGGTTCCGCGCGTAGCGGCGCACTTCGTAGGGCAGGCCGAGCTCTTCGAGCAGCCACAGGATGCGCAGCGAGCGCGACGTTTCTAGATGGTGGACGCGGATCATGCCGCACGTGTGAGCCGATGGTCGGTCCGCCGCAACCCGGGATGTGGCCCCCTCCCCCGCGCCGCGGGAGAGGGTATCAGATTACCCGAAAGTCACGAAGGTCACGCCAACGACGCAGATTTCACGCCTCAGGCGTCGTCATCCGCCGATGGGCCGACCATCATGGCATCGGCGACCTCGGTGGTCTTGCCGCGGATCGCCTGTTCGAGGCGGTCCATCAGCTCGGGATGCTCCTTCAGGTAGGTCTTGGCATTCTCGCGGCCCTGACCGATGCGGATCGAATCGTAGGAGAACCACGCGCCGGACTTCTCGACCAGGCCCGCCTTGACGCCGAGATCGAGGATCTCGCCGACCTTGCTGACACCTTCGCCATACATGATGTCGAACTCGACCTGCTTGAACGGCGGCGCGACCTTGTTCTTCACCACCTTAACGCGCGTCGCATTGCCGACGATATCGTCGCGATCCTTGATCTGCCCGGTGCGGCGGATGTCGAGGCGGACGGAGGCGTAGAATTTCAGCGCGTTGCCGCCCGTCGTCGTCTCCGGATTGCCGTACATCACGCCGATCTTCATGCGGATCTGGTTGATGAAGATGACCAGCGTGCGCGACCGGCTGATCGAGCCGGTGATCTTGCGAAGCGCCTGGCTCATCAACCGGGCCTGAAGGCCGACATGGCTGTCGCCCATCTCGCCCTCGATTTCGGCGCGGGGCACCAGCGCGGCGACCGAATCGATCACCAGCACGTCGATCGCATTGGAGCGGACGAGCGTGTCGGTGATCTCCAGCGCCTGCTCACCCGTGTCGGGCTGCGACACGATCAGCTCGTCGATGTTGACGCCGAGCTTCTTGGCATAGACCGGATCGAGCGCATGTTCGGCATCGACGAAGGCGGCGGTGCCGCCCGCCTTCTGCGCCTCGGCGATCGCATGGAGCGCGAGCGTGGTCTTGCCCGAGCTTTCCGGCCCGTAAATCTCGATGATGCGGCCGCGCGGCAGGCCGCCGATGCCGAGCGCGATGTCGAGCCCGAGCGAGCCGGTGCTGATCGCCTCGATCTCGATCTTCTCGCGGCTGCCCAGCTTCATTGCCGAGCCCTTGCCGAAGGCGCGGTCGATCTGCGCGAGGGCGGCGTCCAGCGCCTTCTGCCTGTCCATGTCGGCCTTTTCCTTGTCGGTCCCGATCAGCTTCAACTGTGCCGCCATGATGCCACTCCCGCAAGGCGCGTGCCGCGCCCGAGAGCCTCATGTATCCCCTTCGTTCCCCGAGAACAAGTGGGGAACAGACGATTCAGCGGGTCATGCCTTCGATGGCGGCCTTCACGCCGTCCATGGTGAAGGGCTTGGGCAATTGCGGCGCGGCGGCGTGGCGCGCGGGCGGCGGCTCGACATGGCCGCCGGTGGCCATGACATAGGGGATGCCGCGATCGGCCAGCGCATCGGCGACCGCCCAAGACGCCTCGTTGCCGCGCAGATGCACGTCGAGGATGGCCGCGTCGAACCCACCCGCCTCGACCCGGGCCAGCGCATCGCCCACGCTGTCGACGCTGCCGGCCACGCCATAGCCCAGGCAGTCGACGAAATCCTCGAGCATCATGGCGATCAGCGGCTCATCCTCGACGATGAGCACGGAGAGTGGTTCAGTCATGCCGCGGGGAATAGTGCGGTTTTTGCGAGACGCCAAGCCACGCGCGGCACCGCGAGCTCCTGGTTGTCCCAGCACGGCAAGCCATCAACCCGCGGCCGCGCTCAGCCGATCGTGCAGAGCTGCAGCCGCTCGTCCAGCACGCGGCGCTTGAGCGTCGCCGCCTGCGCCAGCCGGCCCTTGCCCGCGGCCTGCCGCGCCAGGATCAGGCGCATGCCCGTATCGTCGATCATGGCGGGGGTGGCATAGCTGCTGCCGAGCGCGCCCAGCGCCTCGTCGAGCCGGGCATTCTCGACCTTGCGATCGCCCCGCGCACCCGCGCTGTCGGCGGCGGCGCGCGCCATTATCGCCTTGCCGCGGACCGCGACGCAGCGGTCCGGCCCCTTGGCCGGTGCGGCCGCGATGAGGGGCAGGAGGGCCAGCGCGAATGCGGTACGATCAAACCGGAGAGACACGCGTCACCACTCCATTCGAGCCCTGATAATAAGCCAGGCTATACATGGGCGCGATCAGCTGCGCTTCAATGCGGCTGGCCTGCTGGAAGGTGCGCCCGCCGGCGTGGCGGGCGGCGATCGCCTCGTTCTGCACCTGGTTGACCGCGGCATAATCGATCGGCGTCGGGGAGAGCGCGGTCCGCAGGAACACGAACAGGCGCGGCCCGGACTGGACCACCGAGATGGTGAGCAGATTGTTGAGCAGGTGGCCGATGTCCCCGCCGCTGAACGACACGCCGTTCATCGAGCCTTCGCTGCGATCATAGGGATGCGTGTGGAAGGTGCCGATCGCCTTGAATTTGGCCGGATCACGCACCTTGAGATTGGGGAAGAAGCTGCCGGCCGTGCTGCCGAGGCCGCCGACATTCTGGACGCTCAGCCGCCCTTCCTTGTCCGCGACGATGGTGCCGCCGCGCTCCTTCGCATGGCCGCCCGGAAAGCTCATCATGCGGAGATGCTGGAACAGGCGCACATTCTCGGCCGAGAAGCGGATGGTGCGCGGCGCGTGGGGCGGGGAGCCGAGATGCTCGATCTCGTCCAACCGTGTGGGCGTGCCCGGCATGTGTCGCTCCCCTCCCCTCGTCCGTCGCGCTCAACCGCGGACGTGGCGGGGCGTTCCCGCGCCGATCACGCCTTCAGCGCCATGGCGTCGCGGGCCGCCTCCGCCAGCTGCTGCACCGAGAAGGGCTTGGGCAGGAAGTGGACGCGGGCGATGTCGATCGAGCGGCGGAGCTGCTCCTCGGCATAGCCCGACATGAACAGGACGGGCACGTCGGGGTGCGTCTCACGCGCGCGCGTCGCCATGGTGGGGCCATCCATCACCGGCATGACGACGTCCGAGACGATCAGGTCGACCGTCTCGCCCGCGTCCGCCAGCAGCGCCAGTGCCTCCAGCGCCGCCTCGCCATTGGCCGCGGCGACGATGCGGTAGCCCTGCCGCGTCAGTGCGCGCTCGGCCACCGCGCGGACCATGTCCTCGTCCTCGACGAGCAGGATCGTGCCCGTGCCCCACAAAGCATCCTGGCGCGGCCGCTTGGGCGGGGGCGCTTCCTCCCGCGCGGGCTCGGCGCGGTGGACGGGCAGGTAGATGACGAAGCTGGTCCCCTGCCCCACCTTGCTGTCGGCGAAGATGAAGCCGCCCGACTGCTTGACGATGCCGTAGACGGTGGAGAGGCCGAGGCCGGTGCCCTTGCCCAGTTCCTTGGTGGTGAAGAAGGGCTCGAAGATCTTGGCGAGGTTCTCGGGCGCGATGCCGGTGCCGGTGTCGGCGACAGACAGTGCGGTATAGTCGCCGACGGGCAGCACCTCGGAGCGGAGTTCGCGCACCTCCTCCGCCCCGACGCCGTAGGTGCGGATGGTGAGCGTGCCGCCGCCCTTCTCCAGCATGGCATCGCGCGCATTGACCGCGAGGTTGACGATCACCTGCTCGAGCTGACCCGGATCGGCGCGGACGGGGCCGAGATTGCGGCCGTGCTTCACCTCCAGCCGCACCGTCTCGCCCAGCAGCCGCTTGAGCAGATTGCCCACCTCCGCGATCACGTCGGGCAGTTGCAGCACCTGGGGCCTGAGCGTCTGCTGGCGTGAGAAGGCGAGCAGCTGGCGGGTCAGGCCGGCGGCGCGGTTGCTGTTGTGCTTGATCTGCTGAATGTCGTCATAATCGCTGTCGCCGGGCGCGTGGCGCATCAGCATCAGATCGCAGTGACCGATGATCGCGGTCAGGATGTTGTTGAAATCGTGGGCGACACCGCCGGCAAGCTGGCCGACCGCCTGCATCTTGGTCGCCTGCGCGATCTGGTGCTTGAGCTTCGATTCCTCGCTATTGTCCTTGAGGCTGAGGAGGACGGACGCCTCGCCCAGCCCCTTGGCCTGCGCGATGGTGAGCGAGACGGGCTCGTCCGCGCGCGCCGCCAGCCGGACGGACAGATCGGAGGAAGGCGCGCGGCCGTTGGTGACGCGGCGCATCGTGTCCGCCACCGCGCCCTTGTCCTCGCGGACGAACAGGTCGGAGGGGTAGACGATGGGGCGGCCCGGCTCGATTCCGGCGGCGCGCTCGAACGCCTCGTTCATGAACAGCAGCCGGCCGTCGCGCTCCGCCAGTGCGAGGCCGAGCGGCAGCATGCCGAGCAGCGCGTGGACGTGCACCGTCGCCATGCTGCGCGCGTCGGGGCGGGTGGCGACGCGGCCATCCTCGTCCAGCATCATGACGAGGGTCGCGCCCTCCGCATCCGCTTCGCCGAGCGGCAGCTGGATGAGGCGGAGGGGGTCCGGGCCGTCACCGGGGGCGCCGGGCGTGAGTTCGGCGGCGATGCGGATGCGGTCGTCGTCACCGGCGGCGAGCAGATCGGTGAAGTCGCGGCCCGCCGGCTGGGCGTCGGCATCGCCCAATGCGCGGGCAAGGAAGACCGGGTTGGCGGCGAGCAGGCGGCCGGTCTCGCCGACCAGCGCGGCCATGACGCCGGCGAGGCCAAGGCGGCGGCCGGGCTCCCCCGCCAGCGCCTGCGCGACGCGGCGGGCGCGGGCCTCGGCGGGTGCGGGAGCGAAGCGCCAGACGAGGTGGTCCTCCGCCGCCCCGGCCCGCGTCACCGTGATCGTGCGGCCGCCCGCCTCCGCCACGCCGACCCCGTCGCGCCACGCCGCCTTCGCCGCATCGCCAGCGGCCGTGCCGGGCAGCGCCGCCTGCGGCGCGGGGAGGCCGGGAAAGGCCTCGCCATAAGCGGGATTGACGCAGACCAGCCGGCCCTCGCGGTCTGCCACCGCGACCGGCTCGGGCAAGGCGGCGAGCGCCTGGCCGAGCAGGGTCCAGTCGGTCGCGGGCGGCGCGACTTCGGCGGTGCGCTCGCGCCGGAAGACGAGGCCGACCGCCGCCACCGCCAGCATGGTCGCGACGAACCCGGCCGCGAAGCGCGCATCGCCCACCGCCTGCCACAGCAGCACCGCGGTGATCGCGCCGACCAAGGCGACGATGGCGAGCAGGAGGCGCGGCGAGGCCGGGGTGAGCGTCATGCCGCTGTGTGGGGACCGGGCGCGGGGTGCGTCAAGCGCGGGCGTGCCGGGGCCGCCTGCACGATCGTCCTTCCGCCCTGCCGGACTTGTTTCGGCATCCACGTCGCCGCACGTCCGGCGGCCGCTGGCCTGGCCGCCCGGTGGATGCTGAAACGCGTTCAGCATGACGAGGGAGGGAGATGTCCCCGCCCTCCGAACATCGTCACCAGATCCGCACGCGCTCCTCGGGCTTCAGCATCAGTTTGCCGGGCTTCGGCTTGAACGCGGCATACCAGGGATCGAGATTGCGGACGACGCTGACGCGGACCGAGCCGGGCGAGTGCGGATCGGACAGCAGCTGCTGGCGGAGCGCCGGCTCGCGATATTTGGTGCGCCAGACCTGCGCCCAGCCGAGGTAGAAACGCTGGTCGCCGGTCAGCCCGCCGATCACCGGCGCGGGCTTGCCGCCGAGCGAGCGCTGGTAGGCGTCGTAGGCGATGGTGAGGCCGGCGAGATCGCCGATATTCTCGCCCAGCGTCAGCGCGCCCTGCACATGCTGGCCGGGGATCGGCTCATAGGCGTTGACCTGCGCCACGAAGCGGTCGGTCAGTGCCTTGAAGCGAGACACGTCGGCGGGAGTCCACCAGTCGGTCAGCGTGCCGGTGGCGTCATATTTGCGCCCCTGATCGTCGAAATGGTGGCTGATCTCATGCCCGATCACCGCGCCGATGCCGCCATAATTCACCGCCGGATCGGCCCTGGCATCGAAGAAGGGCGGCTGGAGGATGGCGGCGGGGAAGACGATCTCGTTCCACACCGGATTGGCATAAGCGTTGATCGTCATCGGGGTCATGCCCCATTCCGACCGGTCCATCGGCTTGCCGAGCTTGTCGAGATCGCGCTGGAAGTCGAACGCGCGGCCGCGCATGACATTGCCGACGAGGTCGTCGCGCTTGACCACATAGCCAGCATAATCGCGCCACTTGTCGGGATAGCCGATCTTCGGCGTGAAGGCGGCAAGCTTCGCACGCGCCTTCGCCCGCGTCTCGGGCGCCATCCACGGCAGCGTGCCGAGCCGCGCATCCATCGCGGCGATGACGTTCTTCACCAGCCCGTCGGCCGCCGCCTTGCTCTCCGGCGGGAAATAGGCGGCGACATATTTCTCGCCGACCGCTTCGCCCAGCAGATTGCCCTCCAGGCTCACCGCCCGCTTCCAGCGCGCGCGATTCTCCGGCGTGCCGTTCAGCGTGGTGCCGGTGAAGGCGAAATTCTCGTCCACGAACGCCTTGGACAGATAGGGCGCATAGCTCTCGATCGTGCGCAGCGCGGCATAGTCCTTGAGGACGGGCAGCGGCGTCGCGGCATAGAGCCTGGCCATGCCGGTGAAAGCCGTCGGCTGCGACACAAGGTAAGCGGGCTGCGCGGGCATGCCGGCGGCGGCGAGATAGGCGGCGAAATCGAAGCCGGGCGCGGTCTGGGCGAGCTGGGCGGCGGTCAGCTTGTTATAGGCCTTGTCGCGGTCGCGGCTCTCGACGCGGCTCCACTGCGCGGTGGCGAGGCCGGTCTCGAATGCGACGACGCGCGCGGCGCGCGCCTGCGCGTCCGTCTCACCCGCGAGCGTCAGCAGGCGAGCGAGGTGCGCCGCATAGGCGGTGCGGATCGCCGCCAGCTTGGCATCGTCCTTCAGGTAATAATCGCGGTCGGGGAGCCCCAGGCCGCCCTGGCGCATCCCGATGACGTAATTGGCCGGATCCTTGTCATCGACGCGGACGCCGGCGGCGAACGGCGTCACCACGCCGACGCGCAGCAGCCGGCCCCACACCTGCGCCAGCGCGGTGCGATCCTTCGCCGCCGCAATCTCGCCGAGCGTCGGCTTCAGCGGTGTCGCGCCCTTCGCCTCGGCCGCCGCCTCGTCCATGAAGCTGGCGTAGAGATCGCCGATCTGCGAGCCGGTCTTGCCCTGCTCCGCCTCGAGGATCGTCCGCGTGCGCGTCTCGGACAGGTCCTGCAGGACATGGAACATGCCGTAGGTGGCGCGGTCCGCCGGGATCTGCGTGCGATCATGCCAGGCGCCGTTGGCGTAGCGATCGAAATCGTCACCCGGCTGGGCGGAGCGATCCATGCCCTTCTCGTCGAAGCCGAACGTGCCGATCTGCGGGCCGGCGGACGGCTGCGCGATGGCGACGGTGGCGGCGAGCGCGGTGGCAGAGAGAAGCAGATGGAGGCGCATGGAGGCTCCGGAGAAAGGATGATCGCCGAAGCACTTACGCGCAGGTGGTAACAGGTGCAACCAGTCGGCGGGCGCCGGTCAGTGACCGCGGATCGAGCGGTTGCGGCCGCGGGCGCGCCATTTATGGCCGATCCAGAACCGCCAGAAGAAGGCCGCCAGCAGATAGCCGAGCGCGGCCCCGATCACCGCGATGACGACGAGGCCGATCGCCGTCGCCGGCGCGGCATCGGACAGGAGCCAGTGCAGCCAGTCGTTGAAGCTCGTCTCGATCCGCTGGTCCGACGGCGGCTGCGCGACCACGTCCGCCACCCACACGCGCGAGCCGATCCAGTAGGCGGCGATCCAGATGGGCGGCGTGGTGAACGGGTTGGTGATGAAGGTGGTGAGCGCGGCGACGGGCACGTTGGCGCGCGCGGGCAGCGCGAACAAAGCGGCGAACACCGTCTGCGCGACCGGGATCAGCACGCCGACGAGCATGCCCAACGCCACGCCGCGCGGCACCGAGCGGCGATTGAACCGCCACAATTCGGGCAGCAGGATGCGATGCGCGACGGGCCGCAGGAAGCGTATCCGCTCGAACGTCTCGCGCGTCGGCATGTTGCGACGCGACCAATCGGCGATACGCGCGAACATGGGCCTCAGCCGCGATCCCGCAGCAAGCGCTGCTGGTCGCGCTTCCAATCGCGCGCCTTGATCGTCTCGCGCTTGTCGTGGAGCTTCTTGCCCTTGGCGAGCGCCAGTTCCACCTTCGCCCGGCCGCGATCGTTAAAGTAGATCGACAGCGGGATCATCGTCATCCCCTCGCGCCCGATGCCGTCGCGCAGTTTCTCGATCTCGCGCACGTGGAGCAGGAGCTTGCGCGGCCGTTTCGGCTCATGGTTGAAGCGGTTGCCGTGGCTGAATTCGGGGATGTTGGCATTGACCAGCCACGCCTCGTTGCCGCGCACCTCGGCATAGCTCTCGGCGATCGTCCCCTCGCCGAAGCGGAGCGACTTCACCTCGGTGCCGGAGAGCGCGATCCCCGCCTCGAAAAACTCCTCGAGGAAATATTCGAAGCGCGCGCGCCGGTTCTCGGCGACCACCTTCTTCTTCTCGAATGCCTGGGGCTTGGGACGGGCCATGCGGGCGACATAGGGGGGGATGCGGCGAAGGGGAAGGCTGGTGCGCGGGGCGGCGGGATCACCAAATCAGATCAGACCTTCGGCCTTCAGCATCTTTGCGATCTTGGACGAGTTCGTCGGCCCCACATTCCGAGCTGGAACATAGCCACGTAACCATTCGCGCCCGTGCTCTTCCATAACAGCCGAGATGTTGGCCATCCTGTACTCGATCGAGCCCTTCGTACGAGACTTAAGCGGACCAGTTTGCAGGCGGTCCAGCATGTCCTTCTTCGGCACCGATGCGGCATTCGGCTGCTCGCGCAGTAGCTTAGCATAGGCTTCCACGCAGGCCTGCAACTCAGCATCGGTCCAAAGCTCAGCCATCAAACTAACCCGGCGATCCTCAGGCCCTCGTCCACCAGCGCGCGGGCGGCGGCGGAGGCGGGGGTCATCGGCAGGCGGAGTTCGGCGGGGAAATCGGGCCGCACCTTGTTCAGCGCATATTTGATCGGGCCGGGCGATGCGTCGGCGAACAGCGCATTGTGCAGCGGCACCAGCCGGTCCTGCCAGGCGAGCGCATCCGCCCAGCGCCCCTCGGCCATCGCCCGCTGGAAATCGGCGCAGGCACGCGGCGCGACATTGGCGGTGACCGAGATGCAGCCCTTGCCGCCCATGGCGTAGAAGCCGAGCGCGGTATCGTCATTGCCGGACAGCTGGCAGAAATCCGCCCCGCAGGCGATGCGCTGCGTGGCGACGCGGCCGAGCGCGCCGGTCGCATCCTTGACGCCGACCACGGTCGGCAGCTGCGCCAGCCGGCCCATCGTCTCGACCGCGATGTCGGTGACGGTGCGCGCGGGCACGTTGTAGAGGACGATCGGCAGATCGCAGGCGGCGGCGATCGCCTCGAAATGCGCGATCACGCCCGACTGGCTGGGCCGGTTGTAATAAGGGGGCACCAGCAGGCCCGCATCGGCGCCGGCCGCCTGCGCGGACTTCATATGCTCGATCGCGACCTTGGTGTCGTTCGAGCCGCAGCCGGCGATGACGGGCACGCGGCCTTTCGCCTGATCGATGCAGACGCGCACGACATGATCGTGCTCCGCGATCGTCATCGTCGCGGCCTCCCCCGTCGTGCCGCAGGGCACCAGCGCGGAGGATCCCTCCTCGATCTGCCAGTCCACCAGCCAGCGGAAGGCCGCCTCGTCGAACGTGCCGTCGCGAAACGGGGTCACCAGAGCGGGAATCGATCCCGAGAACATGCCACTAACCCTTCCGCCGCAGGCCGCTGATCGCCATAATGAAGCCATGACCGAGCTTGCCGACCGGCCCATCCCGAACCCGACGCCAGATAGGAGGGTGCCCCGCCTCCTGTCCAGCACGCGCTGGCCGCTGGTGGCAGGCGCGCTGCTCGCCTGTGGTGCGGTTGCGGTGGCCGCCACCTGGCAGAGCGAGGGGCAGCCGGCGGCACCGGCGGCCGTGCCGATGGCGACCTATGCATCGCCCGGCCCGGACGCGGCGATCGGCCCGGCGGTGAACGAGTGGAACCGGCTGCGCCAGTCGGACAATCTGCCCTTTGCCGATTATGCCCGTTTCCTGATGGCGCATACCGGCTGGCCGGGTGAGGCGGCGATGCGCCGCGCGGCCGAGCGGCAGCTGAAGCCGGACCAGATCGATGCGGCGACGGTGGCGGCCTATTTCACCCGGTTCGAGCCGACGACCGTCGCCGGCCGCACGCGGCAGGCAGAGGCGCTGCGCGGGCTTGGCCGCACGGCGGAGGCGAATGCGGCGGCGCGGGCGGCGTGGGTGGCGGGCCCGGCGTCGAGCGACGACGAGGCGCGCCTGTTCGCCTTCTTCAATCCCGTCTTCACGCCCGAGGATCAGGATCGGCGGATGGAGGTGCTGCTGTGGGCGCGCGCCACCGCCTCGGCCGAGCGGCAGCTGGCGCGGGTCGCCTCCCCGCGGCGTGCGCTCTATGCCGCGCGGCTGGCGATGCTGTCCAAGGCGCCGGGCGCGGGCGCGCTGCAGCCGGCGCTTGCCAGCGATGCGGGCTTTGTCGTCGATCGCGCCATGTGGCTGCGCGACGGCGGGCAGAGCGTCGCCGCGCGCAACTGGCTGGCCGGGCCGATGCAGCTTTCGGGCGCGCCCATCGCGGCGGAGCCCTATCTGGATGCGCTGCTGATCTTCGCGCAGGGGGCGGCGAACGACAATCAGGGCAGCCTTGCCTATGGCATCGCACAGAAGGCGGATTTCGCCTTCGCGCCGGGCACTGCGGTGCGCGAGCGGCCTCTGGCAGAGCGCGATCCCTATACCAGCCTCGTCTGGCTGGGCGGCGACGTGGCGCTGCGCAAGCTCAACCGCCCGCGCGATGCGGCGGCGATGTTCCAGCGTTATGCGCGCGCGGCGCTGACGCCATCGACGCAGACCAAGGGCCTCTACTGGGCGGCGCGATCGCTGGCGCAGGCGGGTGACGCGGCGGCGGCGCAGGCGCTGTTCACCGAGGCGGCGGGGCATGGCGATACTTTCTACGGCCAGCTGGCGGCGGAGCGGCTGGGCCGCGCGCCGGGCATGCCCCCCGCCCCGCCGGCGACCACGCCCGACCCGACCGCACGCGCGGCGTTCGACCGCTCCGACCTGGTGCGCGCGGCGCGCTGGCTGGGATCGCAGGGGCGCTGGGCCGACCAGACGACCTTCCTCCGCCAGATCGCGGCCAATGCCAAGACGCAGACCGACCATCTGCTCGCCGTCGACCTGTCGCGCAGCATCGGCCGTCCCGATCTGGGCGTGATGGTGGCGCGGAACGCCCGCCTCGGCACCGCCGACCCGGTGCGCTTCGGCTTCCCGCAGATCGCCGTGCCGGGCCCCGCCGAGCCGCTGTGGACGATGGTCCACGCGATCAGCCGGCAGGAGAGCATGTTCGACCGCGAGGCGACCAGCCGGGTGGGCGCGAAAGGCCTGATGCAGCTGATGCCCGCCACCGCGCGCGAGCAGGCGGGCAAGATCGGCCTGCCTTATGATTACGACCGGCTGACGCGCGACCCGCAATATAACCTGCTGCTGGGCAGTTCCTTCTACAAGCGGCTGCTGGATTCCTATGGCGGCAGCCACGTGCTGGCGGTGGCGGCGTACAATGCGGGGCCGGGCAACGTCCGCAAGTTCATCAACGCCAATGGCGATCCGCGGATGCCGGGCGTCGACGTGCTGCAATGGATTGAGGCGATCCCGCTGACCGAGACGCGCGGCTATGTGCAGCGGGTGCTGGAGAATGCCGTCGTCTATGATGCGCTCAATCCGGCCAGGGCGCGGATGCCGGCGCAGAACCGCCTGTCCGCCTATCTCGGCAAGCGCACGGCGGGCTGAGGCGCGGCGGCGAGCACGGCCATGGAGCGCGAGCCCAATTACATCACGCCCGCGGGCTATGCGGCGCTGCGCACCCGCTACGACACCTTGTTCGGGCAGGAACGGCCGAAGCTGGTCGAGGTGATCAGCTGGGCGGCGGGGAATGGCGACCGCTCGGAGAATGGCGACTATATCTATGGCCGCAAGCGGCTGCGCGAGATCGACCGGGAGCTCGGCCACCTCTCGCGCCGGATGAAGGCGGCCAAGGTGATCGATCCGGCGCGCACCGAGGATCGCGCGCGCGTCCGCTTCGGCGCGACGGTCACCATCGTCGACGAGGAGGATGCCGAGCGCGTCGTCACGCTCGTCGGCGTGGACGAGGCGGACGCGACGGCCGGGCGGATCAGCTGGCATGCGCCGATGGCGCGCGCGCTGAAGGGGGCGGCGGTGGGCGATGTCCGACGCGTTCACCTGCCGGGCGGCGACAAGGAGTGGGAAGTGCTGGCGATCGCCTATCCCGAGGCGTGAGCGAGCCATCTCGCCACGGCGCGCAATGGCCCGTTTCGCGCGGGCGCGATCCGGTCTAGGCGCTGCCGGGCATGGCGTCGGCGCCTCTCCCTTCCGATCCGCTGCACGTGCCGTTTCGGCGGCGGGCGGCGGGGCTTGCCCTCGCGCTGGCGGCGAACCTGCTGCTGCTGGCGCTGCTGCTCGGGCTGGTGCCGGTGCTGCCGGGACCGCCGCCGGCGGGGCGCGGGCCGACCGTGATCACGCTGTCGCCGGACGCGGCGGAGAGCCCGAGCCCGAGCGAGAGTCCCGCGAGCGAGACGCGCGCCGCCAAGGCCGCCCCTGAACGTGCCCGCACCCCCGCCGCGCCGCAGCCGGTGCCGCCGCCCCCCGTCCCGGCCGAGCCGGACCGCCCGCTGCCGATGATCCTGCTGACCCCCGACGAATTCGCCTCGGCGGATATCGGCCGCATGCCGAAGCGGGGAGCGGCCGAAGGCACGGAGAGTGCGGATGCAGGCGCGGGCGCGGCCTCGATGGGCAAAGGCAGCGACGGCAGCATCGGCGTCGGCCCGAATGGCGAGCGGCTCTACCGCGCGGACTGGGTGCGTGAGCCTACCGATGCGGAGCTGGCCACCTATCTGCCGCGCGACGCGCCCGGCGGCGGCTATGGCGTGGTGGCCTGCCGGACGGTGGCGCGCAACCGGGTGGAGGATTGCGCCGAGGTCGCCGAATCGCCGGCGGGATCGGGCTATGCGCGCTCGGTGCGGCTGGCGGCGTGGCAGTTCCTCGTGCGGCCGCCACGCGTGGGCGGGCGCACGCTGGTCGGCGCGTGGGTGCAGATCCGCATCACCTACAGCCGCCGCAAGGCGGACTGACGCGTCAGCGCGCGCGCGGCGGGCGCGGCCCCGTGCGAGGCCCGGGGCGCGGGCCGGACGGGCGGCGCCGCGGATCGCTGCCGGGCGGCGGCCCCGACGGGCGCGGCGCCGGGCGTGCCGCATCCGCGGGCGCCACGGCATAGCCTTCCTTCTGCAGCCGGGTGAAGGCAGCACGCACGCTGGCGGTGATCGCCGCCTGCACGGGATCGGGCAGATCCGCGAAGGTGGTGTTGAGGTGGATGGCGTTCAGATCGCGCAGCAATGCGTTGGGCAGCCCCTTCGCGCCGTCCTTGAACGCGGCGAGCGCGTCGAGCACGGCGGAGGAGACGATCTCCTGCATCACCTCGGTGGCGGATTTCTGCATGGGGCCTCAACGCTTGAGCGGCGATTCGGCCGCCGCTCTAGCCGCGGGTTGATGACAGCGGAAGCGCGGCCGCCCTAGAGCTGGCCGTGGCAGTGCTTGAACTTGCGGCCCGACCCGCACGGGCAGGGCGCGTTGCGGCTGACCTGGCCTTCCCACTGCGACGGATCGCTGCCGAGTTCGTCGACCATCGCCGGCTGCGCCATCTGGAATTGCGGCATGCGCGTGGTGACGAGGCCGAGCGACGCGCCGTCGAGATCGAGCGTGTCGTCCTCACCGGTCAGCGGATCGAAATGGCTCGTCATGAAATCGGGCATGGGCGGCAGTTCGGGCGGGGCGGCGAAGCTGGCATGCGCCAGCATCCGCGTCACATCCTCGCGGATGGCGGACAGCATCCGCTCGAACAGCGCGAACGCCTCCTGCTTATATTCGTTGATCGGCGTCTTCTGCGCATAGGCGCGCAGGTGGATCACCTGGCGCAGCGCATCGAGCGTGGCCAGATGCTCCTTCCAGTGATGGTC
This sequence comes from Sphingomonas jatrophae, assembly GCF_900113315.1. Classification (GTDB taxonomy): domain Bacteria; phylum Pseudomonadota; class Alphaproteobacteria; order Sphingomonadales; family Sphingomonadaceae; genus Sphingomonas_P; species Sphingomonas_P jatrophae. The sequence goes on from NZ_FOZG01000003.1 coordinate 200,477, forward strand.
GAGATTCTGCAGCAGGATGTTCTTCTCGACCTGGTGCCAGCTGTCCTCGGGCAGTTCCTGCGCCTTGGCCGCCATGTGCGCATCGGCCGCCTGCTGCATCCGCTCGGTCATCACCTCGGGGTCGATGCCCTCCTCGGCCGCCCACTCGTCCAGCGGCAGATCGAGCGCGAGCAGCGCCTGGCTGCGCTCCTTCAGCACGTCCATCGCCCACTGCTCGGGATAGCTGTTCGGCGGGCATGCCTCGCCGACCAGCGCATTGACCGTCTCGGCGCGCATGTCGGCGACGACATCGTCCACCGTGTCCGCATCCATGATGTCCGAGCGCTGCTCGTAGACCACCTTGCGCTGGTCGTTCATCACGTCGTCATATTCGACGACCTGCTTGCGGATGTCGTAGTTGCGCGCCTCGACCTTGCGCTGCGCCGTCTCGATCGCCTTGGAGATCCAGGGGGAGACGATCGCCTCGCCGTCCGCCAGATTCTTGTTCATCATCTTGGCGAACATCGTCTGCGGGCCGAAGATGCGCAGCAGATCGTCGTCGAGGCTGAGATAGAAGCGGCTGAGGCCGGGATCGCCCTGCCGGCCCGAGCGGCCGCGCAGCTGGTTGTCGATGCGCCGGCTCTCATGCCGCTCGGTGCCGAGCACGAACAGGCCGCCGGCCGCCAGCACCGCCGCCTTCTCCTCGGCGATCTCGGCGCGGATGGCATCGGCGCGCGCCTCATATTCGGGCGTGCCGGGGGCGAGATCGGGATGCTCGTCGAGCATGCGGAATTCGAGATTGCCGCCGAGCTGGATGTCGGTGCCGCGGCCGGCCATGTTGGTCGCGATGGTGACGGCGCGCAGCCGCCCCGCCTGCGCGACAATGTGCGCCTCGCTCTCGTGATAGCGCGCGTTCAGCACCTTGTGATCGACGCCCTCGCGCACGAGGAATTCGGACAGCAGCTCCGACTTCTCGATCGACACGGTGCCGACGAGCACCGGCTGGCCGGTGGCCTGCTTGTCGCGGATCGCCGTCGCGATCGCGGCGAACTTGTCCTGCATGTTCTTGTAGAATTCGTCATCCTCGTCGACGCGCTGCACCGGCACGTTCGTCGGGATGGAGACGACGTTCATCTTGTAGATCTGGAAGAATTCGTTCGCCTCGGTGGCGGCGGTGCCCGTCATGCCCGAAAGCTTGGGATACATGCGGAAATAGTTCTGGAAGGTGATCGAGGCCATGGTCTGGTTCTCGGGCTCGATCTCGACGCCCTCCTTGGCCTCGACCGCCTGGTGCAGGCCTTCCGACCAGCGCCGGCCGTCCATCATGCGGCCGGTGAACTCGTCGATGATGATGACCTTGCCGTCCTTGACGATGTAATCCGTGTCGCGCTTGAACACGACGTTCGCGCGCATCGCCTGATTGAGGTGGTGGACGACCTGCGTGTTCTCGAAATCGTAGAGGTTGGCGCCCTCAAGCAGGCCCGCCGCCTCGAGCATCCGCTCGATCTTCTCGGTGCCCTCCTCGGTCAGGATGACGCTGCGCTGCTTCTCGTCCAGCTCGTAATCCGCAGGGTCGATCTGCTTCACGATCGCGTCGACCTGCATGTAGAGTTCCGACTTGTCGTCGGTCGGCCCCGAGATGATCAGCGGCGTGCGCGCCTCGTCGATCAGGATCGAATCGACCTCGTCGACGATGGCGTGCGCGAAGGGGCGCTGCACCATAGCGCTGCGCTCATACTTCATGTTGTCGCGCAGGTAATCGAAGCCGAATTCGTTGTTCGTGCCGTAGGTGATGTCGGCGGCATAGGCGTCGCGCCGCTGCTGGTCGGACAGGTTAGGCACGATCACGCCCACCGTCAGGCCCAGCCAGCGATAGACCTGGCCCATCCACTCGCTGTCGCGCGTGGCGAGATAATCGTTCACCGTGACGACGTGAACGCCCTGCCCCGTCAGGCCCGACAGGTAGACGGCGAGCGTGGCGACCAGCGTCTTGCCCTCGCCCGTCCGCATCTCGGCGATTTCGCCGCGGTGGAGGACGATGCCGCCGATCATCTGCACGTCGAAGTGGCGCATGCCGAGGACGCGCTTCGACGCCTCGCGCACGGTGGCGAACGCCTCGGGCAGGATGTCATCCAGCGTCTCGCCCGCGGCCAGCCGGGCGCGCAGCTTCGGCGTCTGCGCCTGCAGTTCCTCGTCGGACAGCGCCTCCAGCGCCGGCTCGAAATCGGCGATCTGCCGCACGATGGATCCGAGCGACTTGACGTAACGGTCGTTCGACGATCCGAAGATGGCCTTGGCGATGCCGGCGAACATGCGGTGTCCTTGAGAAACGGGCGCGCGGGATCAGGGGCGCCCGGACCCCCCGCTGATGAACCGACGCGAGATAGGTGCGGGGGGAGGCGAGGTCAATTCGGAGCGTCGCGCGCGCGACGCCGGGTATCCCCCGTCGGTCAAGCTGGCATCCTGCCACGCCGCCCGCTATCCGCTCGTGCCATGGAAACGTCCCCCCTCGCTCTCCCCTTCCCTGCCTGTCCGCCGATTGCGGGTGTCGAGCTGCGCGTGGCGCGGGCGCGTTACAAGGCGTGGGATCGGTGCGACCTGACCTTTGCGGCGCTGGCGGAGGGGACGACCGTGGCGGGTGTCACGACGAAGAGCAAATGCCCGTCGCCGGAAGTCGAGTGGTGCCGGGCGGCGCTGACGCTGGGGCGGGCGCGTGCGCTGGTCGTCAATGCGGGCAACTCGAACGCCTTTACCGGCCATCGCGGTCGCGCGGCGGTGGAGGCGATTGCGGCGCGCGTGGCGGGCGCGATCGGATGCCAGCCGTCCGACGTGTTCGTCGCCTCGACGGGGGTGATCGGCGTGCCGCTGCCCATCGACAAGGCGGAGGCAGGGATCGACGCCGCGCTGGCCGCCGCGCCCGCCAGCTGGGAGGAAGCGGCGGCCACGATCATGACGACCGACACCTTCCCCAAGGCCGCGACGGCGACGGCGGTGGTGGATGGCCGGACGGTCACGCTCGTCGGCATCGTCAAGGGATCGGGCATGATCGCGCCCGACATGGCGACGATGCTGGGCTTCGTCTTCACCGACGCGGCGATCGAGGCGCCGCTCCTCCAGGCCATGCTGTCGTCGGCGAACGAGGCGAGCTTCTCCTGCATCACGGTGGATGGCGACACCTCCACCTCCGACACGGTGCTGGCCTTCGCAACCGGGGCGGCGGGCAATGCGCCGCTCACCAGCATGGACGATGCCGGGGCGGATGCCCTTGCGGCCGCCTTGCAGCAGGTCTGCACCGAGCTGGCGCAGGCGGTGGTGCGCGACGGCGAAGGCGCTTCCAAGTTCGTCACCGTCGAGGTGGAGGGCGCCGAAAGCGATGCGTCCGCACGGCGGATCGCGCTGTCCATCGCCAATTCGCCGTTGGTGAAGACCGCCATCGCCGGCGAGGATGCGAACTGGGGTCGTGTCGTCATGGCGGTCGGCAAGGCGGGCGAGCCGGCCGAGCGTGACCGGCTGGCGATCCGCTTCGGCGCGACGCAGGTGGCGCGGGACGGTCTTGCCGTTGAAGGCTATGACGAGGCGCCGGTGGCGGCTCATCTGAAAGGCCGCGAGGTGGAGATCGGCGTCGATCTCGGGCTGGGCGAGGGCCGCGCCACCGTGTGGACCTGCGACCTGACGCACGGCTACATCTCGATCAACGCGGATTATCGCAGCTAGGCGTCGCCCTGACCCGGCTCCGCGGAGAGGACGCGGAGGAAGCTTTCCAGCTCGGCGATGGCGCTGTCGATGTCGTCGCGCTGGCGCTTCAGCGCGGTGATCTTGTCGGCGCAGCGCGCCTGCGTGACGTGGCGCTGCGTCTCGCGCCCGTCGTCGAGATCGTAGAGGTCGATCATCTCGCGGATCTCGACCAGGCTGAAGCCGACGCGCTTGCCCCGCAGGATCCACGCCAGCCGGGCCCGATCCCGCCGGGAATAGACCCGCGCGACGCCCACCCGCTCGGGCGAGATCAGCCCCTCATCCTCGTAGAAGCGCAGCGCCCGCGGGGTGACACCGAACTCCTCCGCCAGATCCGAGATGGTGAAGCGTTCGCGGCCCTGCGCGTCGGGCATGTGGATCGCAGCACGGGCACCGGCGCTGGACATGACACAAGGAAGCTACGGGACGCGCACGGCAACGTCAAACGCCATGCGCTGCCGTTCTATCCCTCCACGCGCACCAGCCTGCCGCCCTCGATCCGGCGATAGAAGCAGCTGCGCGCGCCGGTGTGGCAGGCGGGGCCGGCAGGCTCCGCGCGGAGCCAGATCGCGTCCTGATCGCAATCGACCCGCGCCTCGACGACTCGCAGCACATGGCCGCTCGTCTCGCCCTTCTTCCACAGCCGCGCGCGGGAGCGGGACCAGAAGGTCGCCTCCCCCGTCTCCAGCGTGGCGGCGAGCGCATCGGCGTTCATGTGCGCCACCATCAGCGGCGTGCCGTCGCGGGCGTCGGTGACGATCGCGGTGACGAGGCCGTTGGCATCCCATTTCGGCTGGAGCTCGGAGCCGGTTTCGCGCGGGTCGGTCATGCCGCTGCCTTAGCGTGGCCGCAGCGGTGAAAGCCACGCTGTGCAGCACCCAAGATAGGTTAAATGTCGTCAATCCGTAACGAACGGGCGACAAGCGGCTGCGCCGCTCCTATATGCGCGGCACACGAGACCGCCGCGTGGATCGACCCGACATCATGCTGACGACCAATCCCTTCGAGGACGACAAGCTGCGCGAGGAGTGCGGCGTGTTCGGCATCTGGGGCGCCGACGCCGCCGCCGCGATGGTGGCGCTCGGCCTCCATGCGCTGCAACATCGCGGACAGGAAGCCGCGGGCATCTCCAGCTGGGACGGCGCGCTGTTCCACACGCACCGGGCGATGGGCCACGTCGCCGGCAATTTCGACCGGCCCGACGTGATCGGCCGCCTGCCCGGCCGCGCCGCCGTCGGCCATGTCCGCTATTCGACGACGGGCGAGACGGCGCTGAGGAACGTGCAGCCGCTGTTCGCCGAGCTGTCGTCGGGCGGCTTCGCCGTCGCGCACAACGGCAATCTGTCGAACGCGATGAAGCTGCGGCACGACCTCGTCCGCCGCGGCTCCATCTTCCAGTCGACCAGCGACACCGAGACGATCATCCACCTCGTCGCGACGAGCCATTATCGCACGCTGATCGACAAGTTCATCGATGCGTTGAAGGCGGTCGAGGGCGCCTATTCGCTCGTCTGCCTGACGCAGGAAGGCATGATCGGCTGCCGCGATCCGCTCGGCATCCGCCCGCTGGTGCTGGGGCGCGTGGGCGAGGCGTGGATCTTCGCCTCGGAGACGGTGGCGCTGGACGTCGTCGGCGCGGAATATATCCGCGATGTCGAGCCGGGCGAGCTGGTGATCGTGTCGGACAAGGGTCTGCGCAGCCACCGCCCGTTCAAGCCCGTGGCGCCGCGACCGTGCATCTTCGAGCATGTCTATTTCTCGCGCCCCGATTCGATCGTCGACGGGACGTCCGTCTATTCGGTGCGGAAGGCGATCGGTGCGCAGCTGGCGATCGAGAGCCCGGTGGAGGCCGATCTGGTGGTGCCCGTGCCCGATTCGGGCGTGCCCGCGGCGATCGGCTATGCCCAGCAATCGGGCCTGCCGTTCGAGCTCGGCATCATCCGCTCGCACTATGTCGGCCGCACGTTCATCCAGCCGGGCGATCAGGTGCGGCATTTGGGCGTCAAGCTGAAGCACAATGCCAACCGCGCGCTGATCGACGGCAAGCGCATCGTGCTGATCGACGATTCGATCGTGCGCGGCACGACCAGCCTGAAGATCGTGCAGATGATGCGCGATGCCGGCGCCCGGGAGGTGCACATGCGCATCGCCAGCCCGCCGACGCGGCACAGCTGCTATTACGGCGTCGACACGCCCGAGCGGGCCAAGCTGCTGGCCGCGCAGATGACGGTCGCGCAGATGTCGGATTACATCAACGCCGACAGCCTCGCCTTCGTCTCGGTCGACGGCCTGTACAAGGCGCGCGGCGAGGAGGGGCGCGATGCCCGCCAACCGACGCATTGCGACGCCTGCTTCACCGGCGCCTATCCGACGCACCTGACCGACCAGGAAGAGGTGGCGCCGGAGGACCAGCTGTCCATCTTCGCCGAGCGGGTGGTGGCCTGACGCCACCCGCCCCCGTTCGCCCCGAGCTTGTCGAAGGGCCGTTCTTCTCCTAGCCGGCGCTTGAAGCAGAACGGTGCTTCGACAGGCTCAGCACGAACGGCGTCGGGCCGGGCACCAGTGGGACGATGATTTGACCGACACCTCTCTCTCCGGCCGCACCGCCCTCGTCACCGGCGCGTCGCGCGGCATCGGCGCGGCGACGGCCGAGGCGCTGGCCGCACGCGGCGCGCACGTGATCCTGACCGCGCGCACGGCGGGCGGGCTGGAGGAGGTGGAGGGCCGCATCCATGATGCCGGCGGCACCGCCACCATCGCACCGATGGACCTGATCGATGGCGACAGCATCTCCCGGCTGGCGGCGGCGGTGGGCGAACGCTGGCCGGCGCTTGACGTGCTGGTGCTGAATGCCGCTTTGCTCGGCACGCTCTCGCCCGTGCCGGCGATCGACCAGAAGGAGCTGGGCCGCCTGCTCGCGGTCAACGTGTCGGCCAATGCGGCTTTGCTCGCCGCGTTCGATCCGCATCTTCGGCGGAGCGATGGTGCGTCGGTGATCGGCCTGACCAGCAGCGTGGCGGCGAGCCCGCGGGCCTATTGGGGCGCCTATGGCGCGTCCAAGGCGGCGCTGGAGACGCTGCTCGCGGCATATGGCGACGAGATGGCGGCGATCAGCAAGGTGCGTGTCGCCATCGTCGATCCCGGCGCCACCGCGACCAAGATGCGCGAACGCGCCTATCCGGGCGAGGACCAGGCGACGCTGAAGGCGCCCGCGGTCGTGGGCGAGGCGATCGCCGCGCTGGTGGCGGCCGGCTTCGAGACGGGCCACCGGGTGCGGATCGGCTGACCCGCCGCCCGGCGCCGGGTCAGCGCTTCACCAGCGTGACCTGCGCCACGTCGATGCCGCCGCCGCGGAAGCCGCCTTCGCAATACATCAGGTAATAGCGCCACAGATCGACGAAGCGCCCGTCGAACCCCGCTGGCAGGCGGCCTTCCACGGCCGCCGCGTCGAAGGCGATCCGCCAGCGGCGCAGCGTTTCCGCATAATCGAGGCCGAAGCCGGTGCGGTCGCGCCACTCCAGCCCGGCCCGCTCGGCCGCCGCGGCGAAGCGCGATTCGGAGATGAGCAAGCCGCCCGGGAAGATATAGGCCTGGATGAAATCGACGTTGCCGGCGTAGCGCTCGAACACGTCGTCGGCGATGGTGATATACTGGATCGCGGCCCGCCCGCCCGGCCGCAGCGCGCGGGCGATGGCATCCATATAATCCTGCCAGTGCGCCTGCCCGACCGCCTCGACCATCTCGACCGAGGCGACGGCATCGTAGCGGCCTTGGACGTCGCGATAGTCGGTCAGCGTCACCTCGACCGGCTGGCCGGCGGTGACGCGATCCGCCCATGATTTCTGCTCGGCCGAGAGCGTGATGGCATGGACCGCGGCGCCGTAATCGCGGGCCGCAGTGGCGGCGAGACCGCCCCAGCCGCAGCCGATCTCGAGCAGCCTGTCACCGGGCTTCAGCGCCAGCCGGTCGAGCAGGGCGCGCTGCTTGCGGACCTGTGCCACCTCCAGCGGCTCGTCCGCCGCTGCAAAGATCGCGCTGGAATAGCTCATCGTCTGGTCGAGCCAGGCCGCATAGAAGTCGTTGCCGAGATCGTAATGCGCGGCGATGTTGCGGCGCGCGCCCGCGCGGCTGTTGCGCCGGGCGAAATGACGGATGCGGTTGAGCAGCCGGGGCAGCCCGCGCGCGCGCGCCGTGGTGCCGAGCGGCGCGCGATTGCGCATGAACAGGTCGAACAGGGGCACCGGATCGGGGCTCGACCATTCGCGCAGCGACCAGGAGCGATACCAGCCGACCGACCCCGCAAGGATCAGGCGGACGAGCGGCATCCAATTGTGCAGGTGGACGATCGCCACCGGCCCCGGCGCACGCCCGCCGAGCAGGCGCGTGCGCCCGTCGGGCAGGGTCGCCTCGATCGCGCCTTCCGCCAGCCCCGCATCCACCCGGTCGAGCACGCGCTGGAAAGCGGGCGCCACCGCGCGCGCCAGGGGGCCGCCGCCGACGGCGAAGGCGCGGTCGGCGTCGAGCAGGTGACGTCCGCGGGGCGAGCCGACATTCATGCCGCGCCTGATAGGTGCGGCGGCGGACGGTGCAAGAGGGGAGACGCTCGGGGCCGTCAGCCCCGCGCCGCCGCCAGCGCGCGCTCACGCCCCTCGCGGTGGCCGATCAGCGGGCGGGGATAGGCGGCGGGTGCGACGCCCGCGCCATGCGGATCGTGGATCGCGGCGTCGGGCACGTCGGCAAGCTCGGGCACCCAGGCGCGGATATAGGCGGCGGCGTCGAACTTGGCCGACTGGACGAGCGGCGCCATGATCCGGCTGAACGGGCTCGAATCCACGCCCGTGCCCGCGACCCACTGCCAGTTGACCGCATTGTTGCCGAGATCGGCATCGACCAGAGTGTCCCAGAACCAGTCCTGCCCGCGGCGCCAGTCGATCAGCAGGTGCTTCACCAGGAACGAGGCGGCGATCATTCGCACGCGGTTGTGCATCCAGCCGGTCACCCAGAGCTGGCGCATGCCCGCATCGACGATGGGATAGCCCGTGCGGCCCTTCGTCCAGGCGCGATACTCCCGCTTCGCCCCGGCATCGCTGCGCCAGGCGATGCGATCGCCCACCACGCGGCCATGCGCGTCGGCATAATTGGGGATCAGATCGAGAAGGTTGGCAGTGAAATCGCGCCAGCCGAGTTCGCGCAGGAACGGCTCGGCCTCGGGTCCGGCAGCGGCGGCGGTGTGCCAGACGGTGGCCGGGGAAAGCTCGCCCATGTGGAGATAGGGCGACAGGCGCGAGCTGCCCTGCACCGACGGCAGATTGCGGGCGGTGGCATAGGCACCGACACCGGGCATGAAGGCCTCGAGCACGTCACGGGCACCCGCCTCGCCCGGCGTCCAGTCGAAGCCGGTGGCCCAGTCAGGCTTGGTGGGGAGCAGCACCCAATCCTCCAGCCGGTCGGATGCAGCGGAGACCTTTGCGCCGGTGAGATCGGGCACGGGCGACGGCGCGGGCGGCGGCATCCGCTCGGCCAGCGCGCGCCAGAAGGGCGTGAAGATGCGGTAGCGCCCGCCGGTGCGGGTGAGGATGGTGCGTGGATCGGCTAGCCGCGCGCCGTCGTGCAGCATCAGCCGCTCGCCCAGCGCCTTCTCCGCCGCCTGCCACCACGGCTCGTAGTGGGCGAGCGCGTGGATGCGGGCGGCGCCGATCTCGTCCGCCAGCCGCGCCACCTGCTCGGCCGCACGGCCGCGGCGCAGGATCAGCTCCACGCCGCGGGCGGACAGGTCTGCGGCAAGGCTGGCGAGGCTGTGGTGCAGCCACCAGCGCTGCGCGCCGCCGATCGCCCAGCGGCCCGGCGTCTCGTCATCGAGGATGTAGCAGGCGACGACCGGCCCTTCCCCCGCTGCAGCGACGAGCGCGGGTTGATCGGCGAGGCGGAGATCCTGGCGGAACCAGACGAGCGTGGGCGCGGGCATGGCGGCTGAACGGCGGACGGGCACGGAGGTTCAGCGGCGGCCATTCGCCTCGGCACAGGCGATCATGGAGCGGACGTGGCGGCGGGCCACCTCCATCCGGTCCTCGCCATATCCGCCGCCCAGCACGCTTGCGACCGGCACGTCGCCTGCCGCCGCGATGACGAAGCGGTCCCGCGCCGCCAGCCCCGCGTCGCTGAGCGCCAGCCGGCCGAGCCGGTCGTTGCGGTGCGGATCGACGCCGGCCTGGTAGAAGACGAGATCGGGCGCGGTGCGCTCGATCAGCGGCGGCAGATGCTCGGCCAGCACCGCGAGATAGGCGGCGTCGTCCAGCCCGTCGGCGAGCGGCACGTCGAGATCGGATGCGGCTTTCCGCGCGGGGAAGTTCTTTTCCGCATGCATCGAGAAGGTGACGATGTCGCTGCGCCCGGCGGTGAGCGCGGCGGTGCCGTCCCCCTGATGCACGTCGAGATCGACGATGAGGATGCGCCGCACCGTCCGCTCCGCCAGCAGCCGGTTGGCGGCGATGACGAGATCGTTGAACACGCAATAGCCAGCACCCGTGTCGTAGAGCGCATGGTGGCTACCGCCCGCGGCATTGGCGGCGAAGCCATGCTCCAGCGCCAGCCGTGCCGCCAGCCAGCTGCCGCCCGGCGACAGGACCGAGCGGCGGGCGATCCGCTCCACGATCGGGAAGCCGATGCGCCGCTCCTTCTCGCGCGGCACCCGCGTCTCCAGCACCTCGGCGACGTAGGCGGGATCGTGCACCGCCGCCAGCCACGGACGCGGCATCAGATCGGGCGTGTGGACCGTGTGGGCCACGCCGCTTTCACGCAGCGCCTCCATGACGAGGCCGTATTTGTCGAAGCGGAAGCGGCTGTCGGGCGCGGGCGGGCCGACATAATCGGGGTGGTGGACGACGTGCAGCATCGCCCGCGCCAACGCGCGGACGCCACGATCGGTCGCCACCCGCCGCCGCGTGGCGCAGGACGTGCTTGTCGTGCCCCCATGTCTGTTGGCAAGGAGGCAGCGCCTTCGCGACTGCGCCGCCATGCGGGCGCGCGTCACCGATCGGCCAAGGAGAGCGGGATTGAGCGAGCCTTTCGTCCGCGCCGACGTGCGCGCCTTCCTCGACTATATGGCCGCCGCCGGGCGGCCGCCGGTGCAGGAGGCGGGCCATGTCGCCCAGCGTGAGCTGATGCGCGCCACCCGCGACCTGGTGGAGCCGGAGGTGGGCGCGCTGGCGGTGATGCGCGATCTTGCCGCGCCGGGCCCCGCCGGCCCGATCCCGCTGCGCCTGTTCGACGCGCGGGCGGACCGGCTGCCGGGGCCGGTGGTCGTCTTCTTCCACGGCGGCGGCTTCACCATCGGCGATGTCGATTTCTACACGCCGCTCTGCGCGGAGATCGCCCGCGGGCTCGACCTGCCGGTCGTCTCGGTCGAGTATCGGCTGGCGCCCGAACACCCCTTCCCCGCCGCGCCCGACGATTGCGAGGCGGCGGCACGCTGGGTGGCGAGCGGGGCGGCGGAGCTTGGCCTCGGCGTTTCCTCGCTGGTGCTGGCGGGGGACAGTGCGGGCGGCAACCTGACCATCGTCACCGCCATGGCGCTGCGCGATGCGCCCGCCGCGGTGCCGGTGATCGCGCAGTGGCCGATCTACCCGGTGCTGGGGCGCGCCAAGGATCACGGCTCGTTCGAGCAGTTCGGGCAGGACTGGTTCCTGACGATCGAGGCGATGCGCTTCTTCGACCGCTGCTATGCGGCCGATGCGGAGAGCTGGCGCGCGGCCCCTGCCATCGGCCGGTTCGACGGGCTGCCGCCGGCTCTGGTCGTCACCGCCTCGCTCGATCCGCTGCGCGACGAGGGGCGGGCCTATGCCGGCGTGCTGGCGGGCCATGGCATCCCGACCGTGTTCCGCGAAGCGGCGGGCACGATCCACGGCTTCATGACCTTCCGCCGCGCCATCCCGTCCGCCGCGGGTGACCTTGCCGGCTGCCTCGCGGCGCTGAAGCCCATCATCGTCGAGGCGGAGGCCGACCGCGTGATGCGCCAGGCCGCGCGGGCCGGATGACCGAGGCGCGAATGAGCAAGGACCTTCCCTACCGCCCCGCCGTCGGCATCATGCTGCTGAATGCGGAGAACAAGGTGTTCGTCGGCCAGCGGCTCGATACCGCGCTGGAGGCGTGGCAGATGCCGCAGGGCGGGATCGACCGCGGCGAGGATGCCCGCACCGCGGCCTTGCGCGAGCTGGAGGAGGAAACGGGCGTCCTGCCCGATCTGGTCGAGATCGTCGCGCAGGCGAAGCGATCGCTCTTCTACGATCTGCCCGAGGATCTCGCCGGCAAGGTGTGGGGCGGCAAATATCGCGGGCAGGAGCAGATCTGGTTCCTGCTGCGCTTCCTGGGGCGCGACGAGGATGTGCGGATCGAGACCGCGCATCCCGAATTCCGCGCCTGGCGGTGGGCGAGCCCGGCCGAGGTGCTCGACCTGATCGTGCCGTTCAAGCGCGCGCTCTACGCGCAGATCCTCGACGAATTCGCGGAGCAGCTCGGCCGGTGATCTGGCAGGCGCCGAATATCGATCTGCCGCCGGAGCTGCTGCCGCTGCAGGTGGTGGTGGTGGTCGCCGCGCCGGAGATGCCGCCGCTGCTGCTGACCCCGCCCCGCCCGGCCGATGCCCCGCCCGAGCTGCCGCGCACCGTGCGCGACGTGATCGAGGCGGCGATCGATTCGGGCGATCCGGCGGCGGTGGCGGCGGTGGTGAAGTTCGCCCGCGCCTCCAACCCCGAGACGGCGAGCGAGATCGACACGATCCACAAGGCCTATCTCGCGCGCCTTGCCGCCCGCGAGGCGCGCGAGAAGGCGGCCAAGCGCGAGGCACTGGCGGCGGCGGGGCCGCTCGATTTCTGGAAGGGCACGATTGAGGTGGGCGCGACGCGCGCCACCGGCAACAGCGACACGCTCGGGCTCTACGGCTCGCTCGGGCTGACGCGCGAGGGGCTGCTCTGGACGCACAAGCTGGTCGGGCGCATCGACTATCAGCGCACCGACGAGACGACCACCGCGTCGCGCGCGCTGCTCAGCTGGCAGCCGCGGCGGACGCTGGGCGAACGCTTCTACGGCTATGGCCTCGCGCAATATGAGCGGGACCGTTTTCTCGGCTATTCGATGCGCCTGACCGGCGGCGGCGGACTGGGCTACCGGCTCGTCGCGCAGCGCGGCCTGCAGCTCGACCTGGAAGGCGGCCCGGCGCTGCGGCGGACGAACTTCACCGACGAGGCGGAGTTTACCGAGCGGACCCACGCCACCACGCTCGCCGGCCGCGCCTCGCTGGCGCTGCGCTGGAAGGTGTCGCCGACGCTCGACGTGACGCAGGACAGCTCGATCTTCGTCGAGCGCGGCGCCACCAATGCCAGCGCAACAACCGCGCTCGACACGCGGCTGATCGGCGGGCTGAAGGCGCGCATCTCCTACGCGCTGACCTATGAACGCGATGCGCCGGACGGGCGCGAGCCGCTGGACACGCTGGGCCGCGCGACGCTCGTCTACAGCTTCTGAGCCCCTGTCGCGACGCGCGCGGCTCCGCTAACGTCGCTGCGTGACCATTCATCAGCCGATCCTCGACCATGCCGCCGCCGCACCCATGCTGCGCAACATCGAGGCGTGGTGCGCGGTCAACAGCGGGTCGCGCAACCTGGCCGGGCTGGCGCGGATGGCCGATCTGCTGGCGAATGCCTTTGCCGTGCTGCCGGGCAAGCTGGCGCTGGTCGAGGGCGTGCCGGTCGAGGTGATGGATGCGGCCGGCAGCGTCGAGGCGGTGCAGCATGGCCGCAGCATGCACCTGCGCGTGCGGCCGGACGCGCCCGTGCAGCTGCTGCTGACCGGGCATATGGATACGGTGTTCGCGCCCGGTGACGATTTCGACAGGCTCGACTGGCGTGCGCCCGGCGTGCTCGGTGGGCCGGGCGTCGCCGACATGAAGGGCGGGCTGGCGGTGATGCTGGCGGCGCTGCACGCGCTGGAGGCGAGCCCGCTTGCCGGCCGCATCGGCTATGAGGTGGTGGTGAATGCGGACGAGGAGGTCGGCTCGCCCGCCTCCGCACCGCTGATCGCGGCGGCGGCACGCGGCAAGCGTGCGGCCTTGACCTATGAGCCGGCGATGACGCCCGAGGGCATGCTGGCGGGCGCGCGGCCGGGCAGCGGCAATTTCTCTTTCCGCATCACCGGCCGTGCCGCGCATGCCGGCCGCAATCCCGAGGATGGACGCAACGCGCTTGTCGCCGCCGCCGATCTGGCCTTGCGCCTGCATGAGGCGCGCGACGCCGGCCTGTCGGTCAACCCGGCGCGGATCGACGGCGGCGGGCCGAACAATGTCGTGCCGGCGCACGCGGTGCTGCGCGTCAACCTGCGGCCGAAAAGTCTGGACGACCTCGCCCGCGCCGAAGCCCTGATCGCGCGCGAGACGGCGGCGGTGGGGGCGCGGCACGACGTGACGATCGCCGCCCATGGCGGCTTCGGCCGGCCACCCAAGGCCCTCGATCCTGCAGCGGAACGGCTGTTCGAACTGGTGCGCGACTGTGGTGCTGCGCTCGGCCAGCAGATCGGCTGGGCGCCGAGCGGCGGCGTGTGCGACGGCAACAATATCGCGGCGGCGGGCATTCCGGTGGTCGACACGATGGGCGTGCGCGGCGGCGCGATCCACAGCCATGACGAATATCTGATCGTCGAATCGCTCGCCGAACGGGCGATGCTCTCCACCCTCGTCCTCCTCCGTCTGGCCGAGGGCGCATGAGCTTCGTCGTCCGCCCATCGCGCGCCTCCGATCTCGACGCGCTTTATGAAATGGCGAAGCTGACCGGCGGCGGCTTCACCAACCTGCCGCCCGACCGGCGCGCGCTGCGCAACCGGCTGAAGGCATCGGAAGAGGCGTTCGGCAAGAGCGCGGACGTGCCGGGCCCCGACATCTACCTACTCATCCTCGAAAATCTGGAGACGGGCCGCATCGCCGGCACCGCGCAGATCTTCGCGCAGGTGGGGCAGGTCTTTCCCTTCTATTCCTACCGCCTTGGCACGCTGACCCAGCATTCGCGCGAGCTGGAGCGCACCTTCCGGGCGGAGATGCTGACGCTGACCACCGATTACGAGGGCGCGAGCGAGGTGGGCGGGCTGTTCCTCCACCCGCGCGAGCGGGCGGGCGGGCTCGGGCTGCTGCTCGCGCGATCACGCTATCTGTTCATCCGCCAGCACCGCGCCCGCTTTGCCGAGCGGGTCATTGCGGAGCTGCGCGGCGTGATCGACGAGGCGGGCGGATCGCCCTTCTGGGACGGCCTTGCCGGCAAGTTCTTCGGCATGGGCTTCCAGGAGGCGGACGAGTTCAATGCGGTGAACGGCCACCAGTTCATCGCCGACCTGATGCCCAAACACCCCATCTACATCGCGATGCTGCCCGAGGCGGCGCGCCACGTCATCGGCCTGCCCCACCCGAGCGGCCGTGCGGCGATGAAGATGCTGGAGGCGGAGGGTTTCCGCCACGAGGGCTATGTCGACATCTTCGACGGCGGGCCGACCATGGCGGCGCGCACCGACACGATCCGATCGATCGCGGGCGCCACGATCGCGCCCGTCGCGCGGGTGGGCGGCGAAGCGGGTCGGCGCGCACTGGTGGCGACGGGGCGGCTGACCGGTTTCCGCTGCGCCTTTGCCGACCTGTCCGGCGGCGACGTGCTGGAGATCGATGCCGCGGGTGCCGCAGCGCTCGGCGTGCGCGAGGGGGATGAGGTGCTGCATGTCGAGCGGTGAGGGCGTGGCGATGATCCGCGAGATCAATTTCGACGGCATCGTCGGCCCGACGCACAATCTTGCGGGGCTGAGCCTCGGCAATCTTGCCGCCACGCGCAACGCCGGTGCCGTCTCCCGGCCGCGCGCGGCGGCGCTGGAGGGCGTGGCGAAGATGCGCGCCAACCTCGCCCTCGGGCTGGTTCAAGGCGTGTTCATGCCGCAGGCGCGGCCCGCGCTCGGCTGGCTGGCGCAACTGGCGACGACGCCTGAGGAGGCCTCCCCCGCTTTGCTCGCCAATGCGATGTCGGCATCGGCGATGTGGGCGGCCAATGCGGCGACCGTCTCGCCCGCGGCCGACACGGCCGATGGCCGCTGCCACCTGACCGTCGCCAACCTCGCCACCATGCCGCATCGCAGCCATGAGTGGACGGGCACGCTGGCGCAGCTGCGCCTCGCCTTCGCGCGCTCGGCCTTCGCGGTGCACGAGCCGGTGCCGCCGCCCTTCGGCGATGAGGGCGCGGCCAACCACATGCGGCTGGCAGCGGCGCATGATGCGCCGGGGATCGAGCTGTTCGTCTATGGCCAGCGCGGCGGCCCCTACCCGACCCGCCAGCATGTCGAGGCGAGCCGGGCCGTCGCCAGGCGACACCGCCTCGATCCCGCGCGGACGCTGTTCGTCGAGCAGGCGGAGGCGGCGATCGCGGCAGGCGCCTTCCACAACGATGTCGTCGCGGTGGCGGACGGGCTGACGCTGTTCGCGCACGAGCAGGCCTTTGCGGATCGCGACATGCTGCATGATCGCCTGCGCGCGCTGCTGCCGGAGGTACGCATCGTCGAGGTGCCTGCGAACCGCGTCAGCCTGGGCGATGCGATCTCCACCTATCTGTTCAACGCGCAACTGGTGACGCTGCCGCAGGGCGGGCAGGCGCTGATCGTGCCCGCCGAGGCGCGCGAAAATGCGGCGGTGTGGACCTGGCTTGAGGAGATGCTGGCAGGCAACGGCCCCATTCGCCGGATCGAGGTGGTGGACGTGCGCGGATCGATGGCCAATGGCGGCGGCCCCGCCTGCCTGCGCCTGCGCGTCGCGTGCGATCCGGCGACGGTGGATCCCCGCTTCCTCGTCGATGACGCGATCCTCGACGGGATCGAACAGGTCATCGCCGCGACGTGGCCGGAGGAGATCGGGCCGGACGATCTGGGTCGCCCTACCCTGTGGGCAAGCGCCGCTGCGGCGCGACGTGCACTGCTGGAAAGGCTCGATCTGGCGCCGCTGATCTAGCCGCGCTGCGGCGGTTGGCTCAGCGGCGCGCCTGAGCCACGATCGAGTCGAGCACGGCCGGATGAAGCGGCTGCGAGAAGGCGCAGCCGATGCGATAGTTGCGGAACCAGCGCACCTGCGCTTCAAGCGGGGCCAGCGGACCGAATTGCAGCCAGACGATCTGGCCGGGCCGGATGATGTGGACGGTATCCACCTGGAAGCCATGGGTGGACAGATCGTGCACCTCGACCTCGATGGGCTTGGCGCCGCTCTGCCGCAGGCGCGCGACCAGCGTCACCGGCTGGCGCTCGGCGCTCCGCTCAACAATGGTCTCCGGCTCACTCATGCCCACTCTCCCGAGCGGCAATCTTATCGCCTGCGCGGGGTAGCGGAAGCGTTAACGTGTCGCTTTCCCTGGCATTTTCCTGCCCGGCCACCCGGCCGGTCACCCCGTGCGCGCGCGGCGGACCAGCGTGCGCGGCAAAGCGCGCCAGCTGACCCCGTCGGCCTTCATCATCGGCCAGCTGCAATCGGCGCAGCGGCTGAGCTGAAAGCCTTCGCGGTGGCGACCATAAGCGGCGAGCGGCCAGTGTCGGCCGAGGAGGCAGGACAGTGTCATGACCCGCACAATCGGACGAACGGCGGCTTGGTTCCCACCATCCGCGGCGGGCCTGCGGGATGCCGCGACGGGCATCCCGCAGGCCTGGTCCGGTCAGGGCCGGGCGGCGCCGGACCCCGCATCGAGGTGATCCCAGTTCAGGATCGTGTTGAAGCCGAGCATGTAGCTGCCCTGCGTCTGCCAGCGCCAGAAGGGCCGCAGCGCGAACAGCACCATGTGGCCGCGGCCGCTGGGCACGTCGACGACCAGCGGCTTGTTGGTCAGCGCCTCGCCCCCGCTCAGCATGCCGCTGAGGAGAATGTCGCTCGACTTGGCGGGGAAGTTCATCACCACACGCGGGAACTGCGTCGGCTCAGCCCCGCTTGAGCGCGAGGCGGGTGCCGCGGATCCGAAGGGGCTCGGATCGACGGCGGCATTGGCATTCGCCCCGCCCTTCGGCCCGGTCGAATCGGGCCAGGGCGAGATCGGCACGGGCGTGACGTTCGGCGTCACGTTCTGCGCCAGCCGCACGCCCGGGCCATTGGGATCGAAATAGCCCATGCCCGAGCCGCGGCTGATGTTGAGCACCGGCGACTGCGAGAAGTAGATCGGCAGCTGCTTGCCTTCATAGCCGTAGACGATCGGGCTGGTCGTATCGGCAATCAGCCCGCGCATGATCGAGCCCTTGTTGTAGAGCTCCGCCGGCCGTGTGACGGAGACGCCCTGCGTCAGCCCGAAATCGGACAGCATCTCGACCGTCGATCCGTCGGCGATCAGCGTGCCGCCATCCTCGACGAAGCGGCGCAGCGCATCGAGCCCCGCCCCGCCCACGCCGCCGCGAATATCGTCGGCGGAGTCGAGCGCGCCGAGGTTCGGCGTCATCGCGGTCTTCTTGTAGGGGATCGGATCCTTGCCGTTCATCGCCACACCGACGAACTGGTCCTTCGCCGTGTTGGCGACGGTCGGATAGATCAGCACGTCATACTTGCCGCGCAGATTGCCCGCCTTCTTCAGCGTGATGTCGGCGAAGTAATCATATGGGATGCCGTAGGTGTCGAGCGCGGCGCGCCACCAGCCCTCGTCCTGCGTGCGCAGCCAGGAGTGGATGTAGCCGATGCGCGGCACGTTGAGCGCGTGGGTGGCGACCTGCGGCAGCGATGCCATCGCCTCGCCCTGCACGCCCAGCGCCTCGGCGGCACGCGACACCGCCGCACGGTCAGCCGCCGGGATGATGAAGCTGCCCGCGGCATAGCGCTTGCCGCCCGCCTCGAACGGCGTCTCCGCCGCCAGCATGCGCGTGCCCTTCATCCGGAAGCGCAGTGCCATCAGCGCATTGTCGCCGGTATGGTTGAACACGACGACGGGGCCGCTCCCGCTGATCCCGCCGGGCGCACGCGCCTCGGCCGTCAGCGGCGTCAGCGCCTGGTTGAAGACGGCCTGATCCTTGATCGTCTTCAGCTCGACATTGTGCATATACTGCATCGTCCAGCCGGTATCGTCATAGGGCCGGGGATTGCTGGCGGGATAGTTCTGCACGCTCAGATACATGTCGAGCAGCGTGCGATAGGGCTGGTCGGCACGGATGACGTAATCGCCCGCCGCCACTTCGACGCCGCCGGCGGTGAAGCCCTGCGCGGCGGTGCCGATCTCGACGCCCTGCTGGCGCAGCATGTTGACCATGTCGGCGACGTTGCCCGGCGCATGCTGGCGCGCGGGAATGACATAGGCGTTGACCGGGCCGGTGCGGCCGATCTCGATCGCGTTGCGGTTCTTCGCCCAGTAATTCTCCAGATAGGTCGCGCGGTCGCTCGCAACCTTGTGCAGCGCGAACAGAAGCGCCGACTGCTGGATGTTGGTGTTCTGCCGCGGTGCCCAGTCAACCGACGGCAGCGGCGGGTTCGGGCGGAACCACTCCTTGCTGGTGGTCGTCGGCGGCATCTTGAGGCCCTTCTGGATGTCGGGGCCGTAGCTCTGCACTTCGTAGAAGCGGCCGAAGCTGTTGTGCGTGTGCGCGATCCAGAACAGATAATTGGGCACCCAGCCGTCGTAGAAGCCGTAGGTCCACACGCCCGGCACGCCGCGCTTGGTCATCTCCATGACCTCGGTTTCGGCGAGCAGCCACCATTCGTTCGACTGAATGGGATCGAGCGAGTTGTTGTAGGGGCCCGTGCCGGTCGACGTATAGAGATAGGCGACCGATTCATGCAGGTCGTGCAGCACCGTCGGGTGCCAGTCGAGCACGCCCCTGGTGATGTTCTGCGTAAGCTTCAGATACTGGCCGAGGCCGTCGCGATTATTGTCGTGGGCGACATACTTACCCCAGTAGACGAGCGGCGGCTTGGGCTTGCCCGTCTTCTTGCCGTAATAGTAGGTGTCGACCATCTTCTCGCGCCCGTCCACCTCGATGACGGGGGTGATGAAGGTGATCATGTTGTCGCGGATGTTCTTGATGAACGGCGTTTCTTCCACCGCCATGCGGTAGGCCAGCTCAATCAGCATCTCGGGCCCACCCGTCTCGGGCGAGTGGATGCCGCTCGTCACCCAGTAGATCGGCTTGGCCGTCTTGATGATCTCGGCGGCCTGTTGCGCGTTCGTGCGCCGCGGATCGGCGAGTGCCGCCAGCTGCGCCTTATACTGGTCGAGATTGGCCAAAGTCGCCTCGTCCGCGATGGCGATGACGACCTGCTCGCGCCCCTCCTCAGTGGTGCCGAGCGTCATGTACTTCACGCGCTTGGAGGTGCGCGCCAGCTCCTGGTAATAGCGGTTGATGTCCTTGGCGTAGGTCAGCTCGCTCGGCGTGCCGGGAATGCGGCCGAAGAATTTGAGCGGCGACGGCACCGTGTCGGATGCCGGCATGTGATCGGTCAGTTCCGTCTGGAAGCGCCGATCGATCAGATGCTGCTGGATGAGCCGGCCATATTCGGCATCCTGCGGCTGGCTGAGCGTCGCGGTGCCCGACGGCATCGTTACGTTGGTCAGCGGTGCCGCCGCCGGGGCCTGCTGCGCCTGTACCGGCAGCGCGGTCAGGACGGTCGCGGCGAGCGCCGCGGCCGACACGGAAATACGAACGCCCATATTTACCCCTTTGTGAAAGACCGTCCCTATTTCGTCGCCGCCAGCGCGTAGAGCGTGTCGACGTAGAACTTCTCCATCGCCGACAGCCCGAACACCTTGGAGCCGGGCTTCGGATCGATCAGCAGATATTCGTTGGGCGCATGCGCATCGGCGCCGTGGCCGATCGCCAGCGTGACATCCGGAATGCCCAGCGTCTTGGTGAAGACATAGGACGGACGGCTGCCGCCCGAGCGCGGGCTGACATCCACCGGCAGACCATATTTGTTGTAGGTGGCGAGCACCGCCTGGACGAGCGGCGCGGACACGCTGGTCTGCGACGGCGGATAGCCGCTGAGCTGGCGCACCTCGATGTCGCTGAACCCCTTGGCGACGAGATGCGCCTTGATCAGCCGCAGCGACTCCTCGGGGGTCTGGTCGGGCACCAGCCGGCTGTCCAGCTTGGCAAAGGCGCGGTGCGGCAGGATCGTCTTCATCCCCGGCCCGTCATAGCCGCTCGACAGGCCGTCGATGTTGAGCGTGGTATCGAACAGATAGCGCGTCAGCGAGGCGCGCGCGTCCATCTTGTCGTACCAGTGATCGATCGCGAAGCTCTTGCGCGTATTCACCTCGCGCTTGGTCCAGCCGGGCAGCGTGCCGTTGAAGAGGCTCCGCTCCTCCGCATTGGGCTGGCGGATGCTGTCATAGTAACCGGGGACGAGGATGGTGTTGCCATCTGCGGTCGTCAGCGTGGCGAGCGCCTGCGCCAGCCGCCAGGCGGGTGCATCGGTGGTCGCCTTCCAGCTGGAGTGGATCTCCGCCTTCTGCGGGCCGCCGCCGGTGGCGCTGCCCTTCGCCTCCAGCTCGATATAGAGGACGCCCTTGTTGCCGAGCTGCATGGCGACGGCGCCGTCGGCGGGCGACTGGCCGCCGCCCGGATAGATGGACCCCGCCGCCGTCTTCAGCCGGTCGGCATATTTGGCGATCAGCTCGGGGTAATGGATCGAGCCCAGTTCCTCCTCGCACTCGGCGAGGATCATCAGGTTGACGGGCAGCTTGCCACGCGTCGCGATGATCGCCTCGACGGCGTTGAGGAAGGCGCGCTCGGGGCCCTTGGTGTTGGTGGCACCGCGCGCCATCAGCACCTTGCCGAGCGGGTGATCGACCAGCGCGCCGTCGAACGGCTTCACCTGCCAGTCCTTCTCCTCGACCGGCTGGACGTCGAGCATCATGTAGACGGCGAGCGTCTTGGCCGCACCCGCATCATAATAGCCCCAGACGCCGGGGTGGCCGGAGGTCGGCACCACCTCGGCCTCCTTGAAGCCGATCTTCTTCAGGTCGGCCGCGGCGAGCGCCGCCATCTCCTTGATGCCGATATTCTGCGCGCTGACCGAGGGCTGGCGAACCCAGCGCTGGAGATTGGCGACATCCTCCGCCTTGTGCGCGTCGATATAGGCGTAGATGTCCTTGTGATCGCCCTTGTAGGCGGGGATCGACGCCATGGAGAAGGCCGGCCCCTCCGCGATGCGGATGTCGGGCCGGGTGCCCGGGGGCGCGGCGAGCGCGGACGTTGCCAGCATGGTTGCCGCGGCGAACAGCGGCATGGCGGAACGGACGAGCTTGCTCACGACCCCGGTATCTCCCTCGTTGGTTCAGTCTTGCGGCTGCATCGCTCCGCCGCGCTTCAGCACGTCGCCGCCCTTCATCACGAAGCCGACGCGCTGGAGGACGGTGATGTCCGCCAGCGGATCGCCGTCGACCGCGACGATATCGGCGTAGCGGCCCGCCTGGACCGAGCCGATATCCTGCGGCGCGCCGATCAGTTCGGCGGCGTTTCGCGTGCCGGCGAAGATCGCGTCCATCGGCGTCAGCCCCGCCTTGACCAGCAGCGCGAACTCCTCCGCCTTGTTGCGGTCCCCCAGCCCCGTGAAGTCGGTGCCGAGCGCGATCTTCACGCCCGCTTTGTAGGCGCGGCCGGCATTGCCGATCATCGTCGGCGTCACCGCGATCGCCTTTTCCGCGACGGACGGCGGCAGCGCCTGCGGCGTCTTAACCGCCGTCTGGTAGATCCAGTCGGCGACGAGCAGGGTCGGCACGAGGAAGGTGCCGTGCTGCTTCATCAGCTTGTAGCTGGTGGCATCCGCATAGGTGCCGTGATCGACCGAATCGACGCCGGCCTCGACCGCATGGTTGATCGCCTTGTTGCCGTGGACGTGCGCCGCGACCTTCATGCCGAGCTCATGCGCGGTCGAGGTGACGGCGCGCATCTCCTCGTCGGTCATGGTCATGTGGTTGGGATCGTCGCCGATCGAACCGACGCCGCCCGACGGCATGATCTTGATCAGCTGCGCGCCGTCCCGGCGATGCTGGCGGACCTTGCGCTGGGCATCGTCGGCCCCCTCGATGATCGACAGCTCGCGATTTTCGAAATGGACCTCCGAGTTGAAGCCATTCTGCGGGTCCGAGTGGCCGCCCGTCGCCGACAGCGGCTGCATGGCGGACCAGATGCGCGGGCCGACCAGCTGCTTGGCGGCGATCGCCCGGCTGAGCGCCGGCGCCTCGATCGAGCCCGAGCCGCAATCGCGCACGGTGGTGAAGCCCTGCTCGATGTCGCGCTCCGCATTGCGCATCGCGGCGACCACCGCATCCGCCTGGTTCTGGGTGAAGCGGTTGAGCACACTCCAGTCCGGCGTCATCGAGATATGGTCGTGCGTGTCGATGAAGCCCGGTAGCACCGTCTGGCGCGACAGGTCGATCACCTCGGCACCGGCCGGCGTGACGAAGCCGGGCTGCACGCCGACGATCCGCTCGTCCTTGACGATGATCGACACCTGCCGCCTCGGCGTGGCGGAGGCGCCGTCGATCAGCGTGCCGGCATGGATCACCACATCCTTGGCGGCGGCCGGCGCCGCCATCATCAGCGCGGGGGCGGCGAGCAGCGCCGCAAGGGCCGTGCGCAGGCTCATCGCGTCATCCTCCCGCCGGTCTTCAACACTTCGCCACCCTTCATCACGAAATCGACCTTCTGGAGCACGGTGATGTCCGCCAGCGGATCGCCGTCGACTGCGACGATATCGGCATAGCGGCCCGCCTGGACGGTGCCGATGTCCGCGGGCGAGCCGACCAGCGCGGCCGCATTCTTCGAACTGGCGAAGATCGCATCCATCGGCGTCAGCCCCGCCTTGACCAGCAGCGCGAACTCCTCCGCCTTGTTGCGGCCGGAGCTGGCCGACTGATCGGTGCCGAGCGCGATCTTGACGCCCGCCTTGTAGGCGCGGCCGGCATTGCCGATCATCGTCGGGGTAACCGCAATCGCCTTTTCCGCGACGGTCGGCGGCAGCGTCTCGGGCGACTTCACCGCATTCTGGTAGATCGCGTCCGCCACCAGCAACGTCGGCACGAGATAGGTGCCGTGCTGCTTCATCAGCGCGTAGCTTTCGGCATCGGCATAGGTGCCATGCTCGATCGAATCGACACCGGCACGGATGGCGTGATCGATCGCCACCTTGCCGTGCGCGTGCGCCGCAACCTTCAGGCCGAGCTCGTGCGCTTCCTCGATGGCGGCCTTCATCTCCGCGTCGGTCATGACCATGTGGTTGGGATCGTCGCCGATCGAGCCGACACCGCCCGAAGGCATGATCTTGATGACGGTGGCGCCGTTGCGGCGATGCTCGCGCACCTTGCGGCGGGCGTCGTCCGGCCCGTCGATGATCGCACCTTCACGACCGTCGATGTGGATGGCCGGCCCAAGCCCGTTCTGCCGGTCGCTGTGGCCACCCGTCGGGCCCATTGCCTGCAGCGCGGTCCAGAAGCGCGGGCCGACGATCTGCTTGGCGTTGATCGCGCGGATGATCGCGGGCGCGGTCACTTCGCTGGAGCCGAGATCGCGCACGGTGGTGAAGCCGGTCTCGATATCGATCCGCGCATTGGCGGCGGCGGCGATCGTCGCATCGCCCTCGGTCAGAACGAAGCGGTTGAGCGGCTTCCGGCTGCCCGTCGCGGAGATATGGTCGTGCGCGTCGATGAAGCCGGGCAGCACCGTCTTGGTCGACAGGTCGATCACCTCGGCGCCGGCGGGCGTGACGAAACCGTTCTGGATGCCCGTCACCCGCTCGTCGCGGATCAGGATCGACATCTGCCGCTTCGGCGTAGCCGACGCGCCGTCGATCAGCGTGCCTGCGTGGATCACGACGTCCTTGGCGACCGCGGGCGCCGCCGCGGACGCGAGCAGCGCGGCGCCGCAGCCCCAGCGCGCCAACCTCTTTCTAATCATCCCATTTCCCCCAGAGCGACCCGCTTGCCGGACGCGCGGCCACGTCGGGACCTGATACGCCGGCCATGTTTCGTTACAATTCTTGTCCGGACGCAACCGGGCCTGCACGAACCCGATCGTCAGAACCTTGTCAGAAAAAAGGGGCAGGTCGCTGCTGCGGCCTGCCCCTTGTGGCTTAGCGGAACCGGGCGGTTGCCTGGATGCCGATCACCCGTGGCGGCGCGAACTGTGCGAAGTTCGGCCGGATCAGTGCTCCGTTATAGCGCTGCGACAGCTGCGTCGCGCTGGCCTGGCCGTTGGTCAGGTTGGTGAGGCCGAGCTTGTTGAAGACGTTGTTGGCGAAAAGGTAGATACCCCAGCGCCCCTCGTCCTTCTCCAGACCGACGCGCAGACCGACCGTGGCGAAGCCCGGCAGCGTGTAGAGCGCCTCGCCACCCGGCGTGCCGCCCGGGCCGTTCGGATAAGCGGCGGCGTAGCGCGGCAGATCGTAGGTGGTCAGCGACTTGCTGCGATAGGCAAGGTCGGCGTGGTAGATGACCTGCAGGTCGTTCGCCAGCGGCGTCGAGTAATCGGCCGAGCCCTGGATCGTCCACTTCGGCGAATAAGGGATGGTATCCCCGTCGCGACCTGCCGCGACCGTGGCGCAACCGGTGGTGCCGGGCACGAACGGGATCGGGCACTGGGTGATGCCGGCCGGCAGACCCTGGTCACCGCGCAGCTTGGCGTCGATGTAGCTGCCCGACAGACGCAGCGCGAGCCGGTCGACCGGGTAGAAGGAGGTGTCGAGCTCGGCACCGCGGATGCGCGCCGGGCTGGAGCTGTTGGTGATGAAGCCGAAGGCGTTGTTGAAGCTCGCCGAGATCTGCATGTCGTCCCAGTCCATCTGGAACACATCGAAGTTGACGACGACCTTGCGGTCGAACCACGACGTCTTCACGCCGACTTCATAGGCCCACACTTCGTCCGACGTGTAGGTCGACGCGTAGCTCGGCAGGCCGAGCGCCTGGTTGACGCCGCCCGGACGATAGCCCTGCGCCGCCGTTGCGTAGAGCATGAAGTCTCGGTTGAACTTGTAGTTCGCGCCGAACTTCAGGAGCGTGCCGTTCTCGTCGCCGCTCTGCGTGATCTCGCCCTGCCGTGCATTGCCGGCGATGTAGCTGGGCACCAGCACCGCCGCCGTCGTGTCCTTCATATACTTGAAGTAACGGCCGCCCGCCGTGACGCTCAGCGCATCGCTGATATCGTAGGTGAGTTCGGCGAAGCCGGCGATCTGCTCCAGACGGTCGTCGATCGTGCGATCGAGGCCGGTCGTGTTCACGCCGACGACGAAGCCCGCGGGGGTGGCGAAGGCGTTCGGGTAGTTCTGCAGGCCCGTCACCGGGTCCGCCCGCTCCAGAATGGATTCGGTGAAGTTCTTGCGGTTGCTGTGGTAGAAACCGACCGTCCACTTCAGCGCATGCGCGTCGTCGGCGAGGCGGATTTCCTCGGTCGTCGTCTCGCTGGTCTGCGGCTGGAAGGTCGATTGCACGCCCAGGCTGTTGACGTAGGTCTGGTAGCCGGCACCGTTGCAGGTCGTGCCCGTGACATAGCCGGAGGTGCAATCGCTCAGGAAGCGCGCATAGCCGGGGATCGCGGTGGCGGCACCGGTATAGCTCGGCACCAGACCACGCGTCTGGGCAGCCCCGTTCGTCTGATAGCGCGAGAAGAAGTTCGTATAGTCGAAGCTATATTCGAGCAGGCGCTTCGAATAGGAGCCCGTCGCCGTCAGCGTGGCGAAGCCGAAATCCCAGTTCAGCGTGGCGCCGAACAGCTTCAGCTCGTCCGTCTGCGGCTGCTGGATAAGCACCTGCTGGTCGTAGCGCTTTCCGCCGAGCTGACGGTTGGTGTAATTCCAGTCACCGCGCGCACCGTCGCGATTCTGATACACGCCGAGCAGGTCGAGCGTGATGTCCTCGGTCGGTTTGAGCCGCACGGTCAGGCGGCCGCCATAGCTCTCGCTCTTGTTGATGTTCTTCAGGCCGAGCAGGCTGTTGTCGACGTTGCCCGAGCCCTTTTCATAGAAGCCGACGACGCGCGCCGCGATCTTCTCCTCGATGATCGGGATGTTGATCATCGCATTGCCCTGGTAGCCGAGCTTGCCGCCCGCACCGTCGGTGCTGGTGATCTGGCCGTCCACCGCGCCTTCGTAGCGATCCATCTTCGGCTTGGCGAAGATGATGCGGATCGTGCCGCCCATCGAGCTCGCGCCATAGAGCGTGCCCTGCGGGCCGCGCAGCACCTCGGCGCGCTCCACGTCGAACAGGCGCAGGCCCGGCAGCGTGCCGCCGGCATCGTTCGACACGCCGCCCGTGCCGCTCAGCGGAACTTCGTCATAGTAGAGGCCGACCAGCGGCTCACCCGTCGCATAAAGGTTGCGGATGATGACGCGGCTGCCGCCGTTCGATCCCTCGTTGATGACGAGCGACGGCGCGACGCGGCCGAGCGCGTTCGAATCGGTGATGTTCTGGCGGGCCAGCGAGTCGGACGTAACGGCCGAGATCGAGATCGGCGTCTGCTGGATGCTGGTGGCGCGCTTCAGCGCGGTGACGACGATGTCGCCCTGCTGGACCACCTCGCCCTGCGGCGTCGCGGTGCCGTCCGTCGACGGCGGCGCTTCGGTCGTCGGCGTGCTGCCGATGCCACCGATGGACGCGCCCTGCGGCGGTGCCTCGACGTTCTGCGCGTGGAGCGCAGTCGACGCGGCGAGCAGCGAAACCCCCATGAGAACCCGCCCGCGGCGGATGCGTGATGCGATGCCGTAAGTCATTGCCTGGTGACCCCCTAGTTCGCGGAATTCCGATCCCGCCCATAACCGAGGCTCGACAGAGCTTTGCCCTTGCCGAACCTTTTCGTCCCTGCACCGCCCGATGATCTGCGCCCCGGTTGTCACGGATCAGAAACCGAACTGCGCTCGAAGGCAATTCCAAAATTACGTGTCATGCATGAGATTTTCGGCATGCTTGCACTAAAGACACAGCAGCTCGTAGGTGATACGCACTCCCTCTCGTGCAAAAGCGGTTGCAGACGGGAGTCGGCCGGGGCAGGCTAGCCCTCGGGGCCGGTGCCGTTCGGGAAAACGGTGCGCCACGGCCTTTGTCAGGAGGTTGCGTGGGCAGCAAGACCAAGCTCGACAGTTTCGACACGCGCATCCTTCAGATCCTGACCGCAGAAGGCCGGAAAACATGGCGCGATCTGGCCGAGGATATCGGCCTGTCGCTCACGCCCACGCTGCGGCGGGTGCGGCGGCTGGAAAATGACGGCTATATTCTCGGCTATACTGCAAGGCTCGACGAGCGACGGCTGATCGGCGGGATCGAGGCGCTCATATCGGTCACGCTGGAGCGGCAGGCCGAAGAGGCGCTCACCACGTTCGAACGCAGCATCCAGGACGTGCCGGAGGTGACGGACTGCTTCCAGATGACGGGTGACTATGATTATCTGCTGCGCGTGGTGGTCACCGATCTCGATCATTACCAGTCGATGCTGATGGCGCTGGCCCGCATTCCGCGCGTGTCGCGGATCAACTCGAGCTTCATGCTGAAGACCGTGCTGCGGCGGCCGACGCAGGTGGTTTGAACTCCGCGCCTCAGTGCCGCGCGGTTTGCTCGTGCCGTGCCCCACCCGCCTCAGCTATTCGACCATCTTCCTAAATGTAACGCGCGTCGGCGATTTCGGCCGGTTGCGCATTGACCTGCGTACTTTCCAAGCTAGCCTGATCGCGACCGTCACCCGTGACGGTTCAACGGCAAAGCTGGTGGAGAGAGACAGGTGGCAGGTTCGGCGAACGGCGCAGCCGACACGATCGAGTGCGATCTGCTGGTGATTGGCAGCGGTGGCGGCGCACTCACCGCCGCGGTGACGGCACGCAAGGCAGGCCTCGATGTCGTCGTGGTGGAGAAGCAGCCGGTGTTCGGCGGCACCACCGCGACATCCGGCGGCATGTTGTGGATCCCGGGCAACCGCCACTCGGCCGCCCTGCAGGAACGTCTGGGCGAGACCGATACGCTCGACAATGCGCGCAAGTACATCATCGAGGAAGCCGGCAATTATGCGGACATCGACCGGATCGACGCCTATCTGAAATATGGCCCGGAGATGATCGCCTTCCTGGAGGACAATAGCCACGTCCGCTTCGACGCGGCCGAATATCCCGATTACAACATGGACCACCCGAACGCCGCCAAAGTTCGCTCGCTGATCGCGCGCGAATATAATGCGGGCAAGCTCGGCAAGCATCTGCGCGAGCTGAAGAGCGAGCTGCCGCAGATGCTGTTCTTCGGCTTTGCGATCGGCTCGTCGGTGGAGATGAAGCAGTTCTTCCGGGCTGGCCGCTCACCGAAGGCGTTCGCCGCGGTCGCGGGCAAGATGGCGCGGCATGTCGTCGATACGGCGTTGCACGGGGCGCCCCGCCGCGTGGTCCGGGGGCGCGCGCTGATCACCCGGCTGGCGCAGACCCTGTTCGAGCTGAAGGTGCCGATCCTGCTCTCCTCCCCCGCGCGCGAACTGATCGTGACCGATGGCGGCGTGCGCGGCGCTGTCGTCGACACGCCGAACGGCGCACGGCGCATTCTTGCCAGGCGCGGCGTCGTGCTGGGCAGCGGTGGCTTTCCGCATGATGACAAGCGCCGCCAGCAGGCCTACCCCGCCAACGCTTATGATGGCGTCCGCCGCTCCGTCGCCAACCCCGGCAATACGGGCGATGGCGCGCGACTGGCGGAACAGGCCGGCGGTGTGTTCAGCAAGGAGGTGTCGAATGCGGGCGCCTGGATGCCGACCTCTGTCCGCCCCGACGTGGCCGGACCGGCGGGGGTCTGGCCCCATCTGGTCGATCGTCTGAAGCCCGGCTTCATCGCGGTCGGCGCGGATGCGCGGCGCTTCGGCAACGAGTCCGCTGCCTATTCCGCCTTCGTGCCGATGATGCTGGAGGCCGGGGCCAAGCAGCCGATGGCATTCGCCTGGCTGATCGGGGACAAGCGCGCCGTCGACAAGTGGGGGATCGGGCGGGTCCGCCCCAAGCCCATGCCGCGCCGCGGCTTCATCCGCTCAGGCTATCTGATCGAGGCACCGACGCTCGCCGATCTCGCACGCAAGATCGGGCTCGATCCCGAACAGCTCCAGCAGACGGTGATGCGGTTCAACGCGGATGCGCGGCGTGGCGTCGACAGCGAGTTCAATCGCGGCGCCAACGCCTATGACGCCTATCAGGGCGACGACGATTATGATGGCCCCAACCTGTGCCTGGGGCCGCTGGAGAAGGGCCCGTTCTACGCGATCAAGATGTTTCCGGGCGAGATCGGCACCTTCGCCGGCATCCGCACCGATCGTTATGCGCGCGTGGTCCGCGAGGATGGATCACCGCTCGACGGCCTTTATGCAGTCGGCAATGATCAGCTCAACGTGTTCGGCGGCGCCTATCCGGGTGCCGGTGCGACGCTTGGGCCGGGGCTGACCTTCGGCTACGTCGCTGCGCGCCATGCGGCGGGCCTGATCGGCGAGGAGGCGCGGTAGAGGTCAGCGGACGGGATCGCTCCCGTCCCACTCGCGGGCGGCGGCGCGCATCGCGGCGAAGCGCTGCGCCGTCGCCTCCGGCACCTGCATCACCTCGATCATCGTGCCGGGCCCGCCACCCGTATCCGCATAGAAGACGCCGCCACCGGGATAGTCCGCTTCCTGCGCGATGGTCATGCCAAGGTCGAGGCAGTGGCGGCGGGCGGCGGCGATGTCGTCCACCGCGGTGCACAGATGGTGCACGCCCTCCTGCCCTGCCGCCCGCCACTCGGTGTAGATGGACGGCGCGTCATTATGCTGTTCGATCAGCTCGATCTGCACATCGCCCCAGTAAGCGAGGTAGATGGTGAAGTCCGGATCGGTGGGCTGTCCGCGGTAGCGGCAATTGGCCATGCGGATGTTGGCAAGGCGGAAGAAGGGCCCGACACGCATACGCTGCGTCCAGAAATCGAGTGCGGCCGGCAGGTCCGTCGGCACGTAAGCGATCTGGAAGATCGATCCGAGGGGATGGGCAGCGGTCAGCATCGCGGTTCTCCGGAAAACAGCTACACGCTATAGTTTTGGGAGGGAGGTGCCAATGCCGCGAATCGATCATGCCGCAGAACTGCGCGCGCTTGTCGCGGTGCGTGGTCATCCGTTCGACCGCACCGCGTTCGATCGCCTGTTCGAGGGCATGGCCGGCATCAGCGCGACGATGGTGGATCAGCCTGCCGCCGCGCTGCTGATGACGCCTGAAGGGATGGCCGACTTCGACGTGCTCGTGCTCTACGACATGCCGGGCGTGGATTTCGCCGCAGCGGAGGATAGACCGGGCCTGCTGCAGCCATCTGCCGCTCTCAAGGACGGCATGCGGCGCCTGCTGGGCGCGGGCAAGGGCGTCGTCGCGCTCCACCATGCGCTCGCGGGGTGGCCCACCTGGGACGAATATGGCGACTGGCTGGGCGGCCGCTTCCTCTACAAGCCGGGCCTCGTTCGCGGGGAGCCAAGGCCGGATTCGGGCTATCGCCACGACATCACCCACACGCTCCGCCCCGTCGCGCCTCATCCGGTGACGGCGGGCTTGCCGGACAGCTTCACGCTGACCGACGAACTCTATCTGGCGGAAACGTTCGAGAGCGACATCATCCCGCTGCTCCGCTCCGACCATGCGTTCGACGATCGCGGCTTCTGGTCGGCAGCGGCGGCGGTGAACGGGCGCATGTTCGACAATGAGGGCTGGGTGCACCCGCCGGGGTCGAACATCGTCGGCTGGGTCAAGCGCGCGCTCGCCAGCCCGCTCGTCTATCTCCAGCCCGGTGACGGGCCGAGCGTGTATGACGATCCGAATTACCGCCGGCTGGTGGAAAATGCGATCCGCTGGGCCGCCTCGCCGGAGGCGCTCGACTGGGCGCGCTCAGGCTGAAGGCGGCATCGCCGCGGCGATGGCCCGGCGCATCGCCGGCCGGCCGATGGTGAACAGCAGGGCGGCAAGTCCGGTGGTCAGCCCGGCGAACAAGGCCATGGATTCTCCGAGCGCCGCCTCGTCGCCGAACAGCTTGTCGGTGAAGGTGGCGACGATGATCGGGCCCAGGATCGTGCCGACGATCGACACGCCGACCATGTAGACGGCCGAGGCCTTGCCACGCAGTTGCGCCGGCGTCGCGATCTGCAGGGCGGCGGGGCCGATGCTGGCGAACGCCATCAGGCAGAAATAAGCGACGCTGTAGAGCACGAGCATGAGCGCGCCGCTCTCCACCAGGTAAGCGGCCACGCCGCATGGCAAAGCGAGCGCGCACATCACCGCGAAGTAGGTCAGGTGCGCATCGCGCCGCCCCGTCGCGAACAGCCGGTCGACCGCCCAGCCATGCACCGCCAGCCCGATCAGCGCCGATCCCACCTGCGCGATGCCGATCCAGTAGCCGATGGTCGACAATTCCCAGCCATGGTGCCGCGACAGGAAGGTGGCGTTCCACGATTGCAGACCGACGACGAAGGCCATGATGAGCGCGAAGCCGAGCCCGTGCGCCGCGTAGAAGAGCGGGAAGCGGCGATAATGGCGGAACAGATCACCGAAGCCCGTGGTCGATTGCCGGGTCGCCTTGCGGGCGAGGTGCTGCTGCGATTCCGGGATGGTGAAGACCAAAGGTGCGAGCAACAGGCCCGGCAGACCGGTGATGACGAAGGCGAGCTGCCAACCGGACAGCGTGCCGAACAGCGGCAGATCGATCGGCGGCGATGCCGTGACCCACGCGATCACCGCTCCGCCCAGCAGGAAGGACATGCCGCTGCCGAGATTGCCGCCCATGACGAACAGCGACAGCGGCAGCGACAGCTTATTCGGCGGGTAAAGCTCGCTCAGCATGGCATAGGCCGTCGGGTTGATCGACGCCTCGCACCCGCCCACGCCGGCACGCGCGGCGAACAGCCCCCCGAAGCTGCGCGTCAGGCCCGAACAGACCGCCGCGATGCTCCAGCCGATGATCCCGCCGAACAGGATCATGCGCCGGCTGTAGCGATCGACCAGCCAGCCCATGACCGGGCTGAGCAGCATGAAGAACAGGCCGAAGGCGAGGCCCTGGATCAGGGAGATCTGCAGGTCGGTCAGCTTCATGTCCGCCTTGATCAGCGGCACGAGCAGCGCGGCGATCTGCCGGTCGAGCGTGCCGAACCAGTAGAGCAGGGTCAGCACCGCGGTGGCGCGCCAGGCCCCGTCCGCAATCGGCACATGCTCGCTCTGGGCCAAGCTGCCCGCAAGCTCGAGCGAGGTCTGCGCATCGCTGGCCATCTGCCATTCCTCTACAAAAGCGCACGCGCTATTATTTTGTTGATCGCTAATCGATCCGCACGCAAAAGCAAAGGGAAAGCGCGTGGTGCATTTGGGAGGGGACGGATGCGACCGACGGATGATAGCGGCTCGACGATGCCGGGCGAAGCGGCATCGCGAAACGCCGGCACACCCCTGCGGATGCTGTTCCCGCGCGACGGCTGGGTGCGGATGCGCGACGCCATTGCGGATGCGGGCATAAGGATCGAGCCGGTGCTGTTCGAGCCGGACGGGTCGTTCAGCGTCGAGGGTCGCGCCATCCCCCTCGACCAGGCGCGGTTCACCGCCGCCTGGTTCAGTCTCGACACCTTCGCACGCGGGCAGGACGAGGCATTCCTGGCGCGCATGGTCGAGGCGCCGGACCTGCGCTGGATGCAGAGCGCGCGCGCCGGCTATGATCACCCCGCCTTTGCCCGTCTCGCCGCCAAGGGCGTCCGCCTGTCGATGAGCAAGGCGATGATCCCCGCCATCGGCGAATATGTCGTCGCCGCGGTGTTCGATCATTTCCAGCGCGGCCCTGAGCGGCGCGCGGCGCAGGCGGCGCAGCGCTGGCAGGCCTTTCCGTTCCGCGAAATCGCTGGCAGCCGCTGGCTGTGCGTCGGCTATGGCGAGATCGGACGCGACATCGCGGTGCGCGCACGCGCACTCGGCGCGCACGTCACCGGCGTGCGGCGGAGCGGCGGCACGGACGCGGATGCCGACGCCATCGTCCGCCCCGACGACATGGCAGACGCACTCGCCCAGGCGGACGTGGTGATCCTGTCGGTGCCGCTCACGCGCGACAATGACGGCGCTTATGGCGCGGATTTCTTCGCCGGGTTCAAGCCGGGAGCCCTGTTCATCAATGTCGGCCGCGGGCCGTTGCTCGACGAGGCGGCGTTGCGCTCGGCGCTCGATGACGGACGAGTCGGCCATGCCGTGCTCGATGTCTGCCGTGTCGAGCCCTTGCCGCCCGGCGAATGGCAGTGGACGCACCCGCGCGTCACCCTGACTGCGCACACCGCGGGCATCGGCTCGGGCCTGTATGCGCGCACCGACCGGCTGCTGGTGGACAATCTGGTGCGCTACACGACGGGCGCGCCGCTGCTCCACGAGATCGGGCCGGAGGCGCTGGCGTGAGCGGGGCCACGCTCACCGGGAAGGTGGCGCTGGTGATCGGCGCGGGCGGCGCCGGCAATATGGGTCAGGTGATCGCGCGGGCGCTGGCGGGTGCCGGCGCGCGGGTGATGGTGGCAGGGCGCACGATTGGGCCGCTAGCGGCCTTCGCACAGGAGATCGGCGGCTGGGCAGAGCCTTGCGACATCACGGTCAAGGCCGATTCCGAGCGGCTGGCAGACCGGCTGCGCGACGTGGGGGGCGGCGTGGACATCGTCGTCAACGCAACCGGCCACGGCCTGCGCGGCCGCTTCGAAGACGTCACCGAGCAGCAGCTGCGCGACATCGTCGATCTGCAGTTCGTCGGGCCCTTCCTGTTCTTCCAGGCGCTGCTGCCCGCCGTACGTGATGGCGGGTCGCTCATCCAGATCAGCTCCGCCACCGCGACGATCATGCTCGACGATCACGCACCCTACATGGGCACCAAGGCGGGGATGGATCATGTGATGCGCTGCATCGCGCTGGTCGGCGGTCCACGCGGGATCCGCGCCAACTCCGTCTCACCGGGGCTGACCGAGACGCCGATGACGGCGGGCGCGAAGGCGGTGCCGGGCGTGTTCGAGGCCTATCGCGCCAAATATCCGCTGGGCCGGCTCGGCACGTCGGAGGACATTGCCGCCGCCGTGCTGTGGCTGGCCGACGATGCCTGCTTCATGACCGGCCAGAACCTGCAGGTGAATGGCGGGCTGACGTTGCGCGGCAATCCGTCGCGCGCGGAGGTGGACGCGTCGGTGATCGCCGCGACGGGGGCACCCCGCCCCGCGCCGTAACCCGCACCCGATCGACAGAATAAACCAGGAGAGACGATATGGCACAGATCGACCTTCCGGAGGGCCCGGGCGAAGAGCGCGAACGGATGTGGCAGCTGCGGCCGGAGATGGGCGCCGCAGCCGATGCGTTCAGCGCGGCCGTGCAGGACACGTCGACGCTGACGACGCGGGAGCAGGAAGCGGCGCGGACCCGCATCGCCCATATCAATCGCTGCATTCCCTGTTCGGACGCGCGGATCGACGATCTCGCGGGCAGCGGCCTCGACGAGGCGTTCTACGAAGGCGTCGACGCGCCGGACGAGCGCTATTCCCGGCGCGAGAGGCTCGCCATCGGCTTTGCCGAGCGGTTCGCGGCGGGCGTAGACAGTTTCGATCCGGTCTTCTGGGCAGACCTGCGCTCTGCCTTCGATGACGGCGAGATCGTCGATCTGGCCGCGGGTTGTGCCAAGTGGCTCGGGCTCGGCCGGATCAACGCGGTGCTGGACCTGCAACGCTCCTGCGCGATCCGGCTGCGGCCGT
This sequence comes from Sphingomonas jatrophae, assembly GCF_900113315.1. Classification (GTDB taxonomy): domain Bacteria; phylum Pseudomonadota; class Alphaproteobacteria; order Sphingomonadales; family Sphingomonadaceae; genus Sphingomonas_P; species Sphingomonas_P jatrophae. Next base: position 235,901 of record NZ_FOZG01000003.1, read on the forward strand.
CTGCTGCAGCCCGCGCCGCATGAGCGGACGGCTGGCCGGCAAGGTCGCGGTCGTCACCGGCGCGGCCAAGGGCCTGGGCGCGGCCGCGGCGCGGATGTTCGCCGCCGAGGGTGCCCGCGTGATCCTGACCGACGTTGATGCGGGCGGCGAGAACATCGCCCGAACAATCGGCACGGCGGCGCGGTTCGTCCACCACGACGTGCGGCGCGAATCCGAATGGTCGGCCCTGATCGCCGGGGTGGAAGCGCGGGAAGGCCGGCTCGACATCCTCGTCAACAATGCAGGCGTAGTCGAACTCGACACGCCCGAGGGGATCACCGAGGACAGTTACCGCATGGTCATGTCGGTCAGCGTCGATGGCATGGTGTGGGGCTGCAAACATGCCATCCCCGCGATGCGGCGGAGCGGCGGCGGCTCGGTCATCAACCTGTCGTCCATTGCCGCCGTGCAGGGCGAGCCGAACAACGCTTCCTATACCGCCGCAAAGGGCGCGATCGACGCCTATAGCCGCATGGTCGCGGTCTATTGCGGCCAGACCGGCCTGGCCATCCGCTGCAATGCGGTGCTGCCGAACGGCATGCACACACCGATGGTCGCGTCCGTGCCGGAGAAGAAGCGGGCCGCGGCACCCGGTGCCGGGCTGCTCGACGCGGTCCCCGGCGGCGGCAATGCGCGCGGCGAGCCTGAGGATGTGGGCGCGCTCCTCCTGTTTCTCGCGTCCGACGAGTCGCGCTGGATCAATGGCCAGTCGCTGGTGATCGACAATGGTGCCTCGATCACCAAGGGCGCTGTCCCCTCACCCGCATAAGAAAACGCAACGCGTTACGCTTTTGCTTGCAAGCATGTGGGTGCGTGCGTTAGTTTTGCACATCGAAGCGCCGCTTGGGCGCCGGGGCAGAGCATGACCCCGATCAGGGAGGACAGCATGAGGGCACATCGTTTCCGCGCAATTCTCTGCGGCTCGGCGGCGATGCTGCCCTTCCATGCAGTGTCGGCGCAGACGGCCGATCCCGCGGCCGCGATGGCAGCCCCCGTCCCCTCGCAGGACGGCGCGACGCAGAACGATGCCCCCGTCTCGGCGCAGACCGTACCCGGCGAAGTCGCCCCCATTGCCGCGGCCGAGCCGGCGGCTGCGGCAGCACCCGACGTCGTCGTCACCGGCTCGCGCATCGTGCGCAACGGATACGACGCGCCGACCCCGGTCAGCGTCGTGACCGAAGCGGAGATCCAGCAGGCCGCGCCGGTGACGATCGCAGATTATGTCAACCAGCTGCCCTCGCTCGCCGGCTCGCAGTCGCCCCGTTCGTCCGCATCCACCGTGGGCGGCGGTCTTGCCGGTGCCAACCTGCTGAACCTGCGCAATCTCGGCCCGAACCGCACGCTGGTGCTGCTCAACGGCCGCCGCGTGACGCCGTCCACCGTCACGGGCGCGGTCGACATCAACACGCTGCCGCAGGCGCTGGTACAGCGCGTCGACGTGGTGACGGGCGGTGCTTCGGCAGCTTGGGGCTCGGACGCGGTCAGCGGCGTGGTCAATTTCGTGCTCGACACCAAGTTCGAAGGCATCAAGGGCCAGGTGCAGGGCGGCATCACCGGTGAAGGCGACGGCGAGTCGATCACCGCCGATCTGAGCTGGGGTGCGAAGCTCGGCGACCGCGGCCGTATCGTCGTCAGCGGCAATTTTTCGTCCGCCGGCAGCGCCTACCTGCGCAAGCGCGATTGGTACAAGGGCTACAAGTTCTTCATCAACCCGGCCTACACGCCGACCAACGGCCAGCCGCAGCGGCTGATCCTGCCCAATTCGACGATCAACGCGACGCGCGAGGGCGTGATCATCTCCGGCCCGCTGCGCGGCACCGCGTTCGACGCCGCCGGCAACGTCGCCACGACCAATTTCCCGTTCGGCTCGGTCGCGAGCGGCTTCGTCCAGTCGGGCGGCACGCAGAATTACGACATGACGCTGGACGTGCTCCAGGTCTCGACGCCGGTCACGCAGGGCGCCGCCTTCGCACACGCCGAATATGAGCTGGCCGACGACCTCACCTTCTTCGCCGAGGGCAGCTACGGCTCGTCGCGGACGCGGACGAACTCCGGCTATTTCTGGCGGGTCGACAATGAGCCGATCCGCATCGACAATGCGTATCTGCCGACTTCCGTGCGCGATCGCATGGTGGCGGCGGGCATCACCAGCTTCAACCTGTCGCACATCAATCCGGCGTTCGGCTGGCCGGAAGGCGTGAACGATCGCTCGCTGATCCGCGGCCTTGCCGGCCTCGAAGGCAAGATCAGCAACTGGAAGTGGAACGTCTATTACCAGTACGGCCAGACGCGCATCAAGAATGCGGGTGAGAACAACCTTCTGCCCAGCCGCATTCTCAACATGTTCGACTCGGTCGTCGGGCCGGGCGGCACCCCCGTCTGCCGCTCGACTCTGACTTCGCCGAACAATGGCTGCGTGCCCTACAATCCGTTCGGCAACCGTGAGATCACCGACGCGCAGCGCGCCTATGCGTCCGGCACGTCGCTGTCGCGCATCCGCCTGACGCAGCACGTGATCGAAGGCAGCGTGCAGGGCGACCTGTTCGACCTGCCCGCCGGTGCGGTCGCGCTGGCAGTGGGCGGCGACTATCGCCGCGACAGCGGCGGCGTCGTCGAGGCCGATCCCAACAGCGAAGCCGGCTTGTGGTATGTCGCCAACCAGAAGGCGTTCCGCGGCCGCATCTCGGTCAAGGAAGCGTTTGGCGAGTTGGCCGTGCCGGTGCTGAAGGACAGCGCGGTCGGCACGCTCGACCTGAATGGCGCGGTGCGCTTCACCGATTATTCGACCAGCGGCAGCGTGACGACGTGGAAGGTCGGCGGCACCTGGGCCCCGATCGAGGACATCCAGTTCCGCGTCACCCGCTCGCGCGACATTCGTGCACCGTATCTCAGCGAGCTGTTCACCGCGGGCACGACCCTGGTGCAGTTCCTCACCGATCCGACCCGCGGCAACAGCAGCGTGTCCGTCGTGCAGACCACCAGCGGCAACCCCAATCTCGCGCCCGAGCGGGCCAATTCGCTGACCGCAGGCGTGGTGCTGCGGCCGAGCTTCCTGCCCGGCTTCTCGGCCTCGATCGACTATTACGACATCAAGATCGACGGTGCGATTTCGACCAGTTCGTCGCAGCAGATCGTCAATCTCTGCGCCGCCGGTCAGTCGGTCTTCTGCTCCGCCATCACGCGGGATGCCGGCGGCACGATCACGGCGGTTTCGGTGGTTCCGTTCAACGCACGTGAGGAGCTTGCCCGCGGCTTCGACGTCGAGCTCGGCTATCGCCGCCCGCTCGGTGCGGGTGCAATCGATCTGCGCGCCTTGTTCAACTATGCCGACAAGCTGGAGATCGTGAACCCGACCAACGTGGTCACGCGCGCGGGTGAGGTTGGCAACAATCTCGGCGTGTCGCAGGGCGTGCCGCGGCTGCGCGGCCTGTTCACCGCCACCTATGCGGGCGATCCGATCACCGTGCAGCTGAAGAGCCGCTTCATCGGCAAGTCGAAGATGGAGGTGGATTTCGGTCCGCTCGACCAGAACCGCAACAAGGTGCCGGCGATCGCCTATTTCGATGCCTTTGCCTCCTATGACCTGAAGCTTGGCGGCGGCAGCACCGAATTGTTCGTCGCGGTCGACAACCTGCTCGACAAGGGCCCGCCCGTCGTCCTCTCGCAGGACACGCAGATCGGCCAGGCATCCGGCACCAACCTGCTGATCTATGACGGCGTCGGTCGGACCTTCCGGGGCGGTGTCCGCTTCAAGTTCTGATGTTCAAGGTCATGGGCCTGATCCGGCGGCGGGGAGACCTGCCGCCGGATGCGTTTCGGCTGCACTGGCGGACGATCCATCGCGGCCTTGCCCTCCGCATCGCCGAGGCCGGGCTGCTTGCCGGTTACGTGCAGAACCATAAGCTCGACATACCGGTCGACGGGCTCGAGATTGTCGCCGATGGCGTGCCGGAATTGTGGTTTGCGGATGCGGAGGCCTTTGCCGCGCTGCGCAGCCATGCAGCGTTTCGCGACGGCGCGTTCCATGACGAGCCGAACTTCATGGACATCAGCGACTATCGCTCGCAACCGCTCACCGAGGAGATCGGCACCGGTGCGCCGCGACGTGAGTGCGTCGGCCTGCTGAAGGCGATCCTGTTCCTGCACGAGGGGGAGCCGGGCCTGCCCGGCCATGGCGCGGTTCGCACCGCGCGCCAGACCCGCCCCGCCACGCCCCTCCCCATCAAGGTCGCGCCTTACGTGGCGGTCGAGACCAGCTGGTGGCACGATCTCGCGACCTTCCGGCGCGCCTGGGCCGACCATGACGGGCCGGCACGCGGGCTGCTTGCCGAGGAGCGTGTCGTATTCTGGCCGGGCGATCCGAGCCCACCGGCGGACTGGCGGCCGGTGCCGCCGACGCGGGCTCAGGCGTAAGACGGGTCGTCCGGCGCGCGTGCACCCGTCCTGCTGAACCGGGCGAAGCGCCCGCTGCCGATCTCGCAGGTCGAAGGTGCGATCTCGTTCCAGTCCATGACGTAGCGCCGCTCGGCGATGCGCCATCCCTCGCGGGTCCGCACCAACCGGTCGAGATAGCGTCCGCCGACGATCATCTGCTGCGCCTGCCCATCGACGGTCAGCTGGTGATAGGCGGTGCACATCGTCTCGGCCGAAGCATGATCGCCGGCAAGATCGACAAGGCTGTTGCTCAGAGCATGCTGCGTCCGCTCCATCGCGCGCAGGCGGCCGAGCAGGCCGAGGCTCCACTGCGCGGCGTCCTCCGGCCCCTCGCCGTAATCGACGATGGCTCCCGGCGCCCAAACCGTGTCGAACAGCGCCGCATCGCAGCGGTCCACCGCACGCGCATATCTCGCCATCAAATCGGCAATGTCGATGCGGTCGGCCACGGTCTGCAGAGTTGACACTGCCGGGTCCTTTCGAAATAAAATACAGGATAGCTTGACTGTATTGTGCAGGCGCATCGATCGCAACGGCGACGCGATATCCAAGGAGCGGGAATGCCGGAGAGACCGCCATCATTGGGCGAGTTGGCCGATCGGGTCGCCATTGCCGACTGCATCGCGCGCTACATGCGCGGGCAGGATCGGCTTGAGGCGTCGCTGCAGCTCGAAGCATTTCACCCTGATGCCACGGTCGATTACGGCTTCTTCACCGGCAGCGCGGCAGACTTCGTCGCTTTCGCGCAGGGCCTGCTCGCCCGCTATCCCGCCACATGGCACGCGCTCGGCCAGTCGTTGATCCAGCTGGACGGCGACAAGGCGACGGGCGAGGTCTATTTCCACGCGTGGCACCGCCGCGATGCCGGCGAGGGATTGCAGGACCTCCAGATCGCCGGCCGCTACCTCGACCACTATGAGCGCAGAGACGGTGCGTGGGCGATCACGCATCGCCGCGAAGTGGTCGACTGGACACGCACCGACCCCGCCGCCGACGACTGGTTCCACCGCACGCCCACGGCGCTCCGCGGCGGCCGCGGCAGCGCCGATCCCAGCGCCCACATCCGAGAGGACGACCATGTCTGACCTGAAGCCCGGCGAGCATCGCTGCCCCGGCCCGAGCACGCGCGACATCATCCTGGCGGACCGGCAGAAGGTGCCGGACGCGCTGATCACCGAATCTCCTGCCTTTCTCGGCGACGGCGACATTCCCTATGAGCGCTATTACTCGCAGGCCTTCTTCGACCTCGAGATGAAGAAGCTCTGGCCGAAGGTGTGGCAATGGGCATGCCGCGTCGAGGATATAAGCGAGCCGGGCGATTACATCACCTATGAGGTCGGGCCCCATTCGCTGATCGTCATGCGCGGACAGGACGATCGCATCCGCGCCTTCCACAATGCCTGTCTCCACCGCGGCACGCAGCTGCGCCGCCCGGGTGACGCGGGATGGACGCCGGAGCTGCGCTGCCCTTATCACGGCTGGACGTGGACGACCGAGGGCACGCTCAAGTCGATCCCGTGCCGCTGGGATTTCCCGCATGTCGACAATGCCGCTTACGGCCTGCCCGAGGCGAAGGTCGGCACGTGGGGCGGCTTCGTCTTCATCAACATGGACGAGGATGCCGAGCCGCTCGAACAATTCCTCGGCGTGATGCCCGATCATCTTCGCGACGGCTGGGATCTCGGCCGCCGCGCGGTGGCGGTGCATGTGCAGAAGGAACTGAACACCAACTGGAAGGCCGCGCAGGAGGCGTTCCTCGAGGCCTATCACGTGGTCGAGACGCACGCGCAGAACCTGCCCTTTGCGGGCGATGCCAATGCGCAATATGACGTGTTCGGCGATCACGTCTCCCGCTTCGTCCACACGCACGGTGTGCCGAGCCCGCATTACGCGCATCCGCAGACCGAGCAGGAGATTGCCGAGAAGATGCATCTGCCGCCCGGCACGATCGTGCCCGAGGGCCGCACCGCGCGCTCGGTGGCCGCGGACTGGCGACGCACCAATCTCGGCAGCAAGTGGGGTCTCGATCTCAGCGCCTATTCGGACAGCGAGATGCTCGATTCGATCGAGTATCACCTGTTCCCGAACATGTGCGTCTTTCCGGGCGTATCGCTGCCGATGGTCTATCGCTTTCGCCCGATCGGCATGGATCCGGGCCGCACGCTGTTCGATCTGCTGTTCCTGCGGCCACTGAAGGACGGCGAGGAGCATCCCGAGCCAGTCGAGCCGGTGCGCATCGCGCACGACCAGAGCTATGGCGACGCACCGGGGATCGAGCGCTGGCTGGGTGCGACCTTCGACCAGGATACGGACAACCTCGCCCGCCAGTATCGCGGCTTCCAGTCGTCGAAGAAGCGCGGCGAGACGCTGGGCAATTACCAGGAGTCGCGCATCCGCCACCTGCATCAGGTGCTGGACGCCTATCTGGCGCGCTGATCCGGGAGGATCGGCGCGCCAGGCGCTTGGTCAGGGGATCAGCACGACCTTGCCGAACTGGTTGCCGTCCTCCAGCCAGCGGTGGGCGGCACCGGCCTCCTCCAGCCCGAAGCGCCGATCGATCGGCAGGCGGATCTGGCCGGAGGTGAACCATGGCCATGCCGCATCGGCAATGGCCGCAGTCAGGCGCGCTTTCTCGTCCGCGGGCCGGCCGCGCAGTGTTGATGCCGTGAGCGTCAGGCGCTTGAACATCAGCTTGACCAGATCGGTCTCGACGATGTTGCCGCCCAGCGTCGCGATCTGGACCAGTCGCCCGTCCGCGTTGAGCGCCTCGATATTGCGGGCGAAATAGTCGCCGCCGACGATGTCGAGCACGAGGTCGACGCCGCCCGCGGCGCGGGCCGTCCCGGCGAAATCCTCTGCGGTCACGTCGATTGCGAGGTCGGCACCGAGCGCCTTTGCCCGCGCTGCCTTGTCTCCGCCGCGGGCCGTTGCGATCACGCGGGCGCCTGCGGCCTTCGCCATGAGAATCGCGGTCGTGCCGATGCCGCTATTCGCGCCGTGGATCAGCGCCGTCTCGCCCGCGCTCAGCCGACCGCGTTCGAACAGGTTGGTGAAGACAGTGAAGACGGTTTCCGGCAAAGACCCTGCCTCGATCAGGTCCATGCCCTCGGGCACCGGCAGCGCATGCCGCGCATCCACGACGGCATATTCGGCATAACCGCCGCCCGGCAGCAGAGCCGCGACGCGGTCACCCGTGCGCCAGCGGCTGACCCCCTCGCCCACCGCCTCGACGGTGCCTGCGACCTCGAGCCCCATGACCTCCGATGCGCCCGGCGGTGGGGGATAATTGCCCTCGCGCTGGCCGATGTCGGGGCGATTGACGCCTGCCGCCGCGACCCGGATCAGGATCTCGCCGGGTTTCGGCTCAGGCGTGGCCGCCTCGCCGACGAACAGGTCTGCCGCCGTTCCCTTGCCGCCGCGTATCTGAACAGCCCGCATAACCCTCTCCCAGCCAAATCCGTCCATCGCCTCTGCCCTGCCCGTTCAGCAGAATCAAAAACAATCAAGATTGTCTTTAATTTGTCGGTCTGCCATGATGCCATCATCAGAGCCCGTCAGAACGGGAGAGGACAATGAATTACGATCCCCGCGCGCCGCGCGTGCCCGAGCAGCCCGATGGGGCGCCCACCACCACGTGGGACAGCCTGGCCGCCGCGGACAGCCGACCCCTGCCGCAGTTCCTGCTGGATCATGCGCAGGAAGATATGGGCAATGCTCCGCTCGATGTGGCGCGCTACACCGATGAGGCCTTCTTCCGCGCCGAGTGCGAGAAGATGTGGCCGAACGTGTGGCAATTCGTCGCGCGGCAGGAGGAGATGCCCGAGCCCGGCGATTACGTCCTCTACGAGAATGCCGGCCGCTCCTTCCTTGTCACGCGGCAGGCGGATGGATCGGTCCGTGCCTTCCACAATGTCTGCCTGCATCGCGGGCGCAAGCTGCGGACATCGAGCGGCTATGCCGACGACTTCCAGTGCCCCTATCATGGCTTCACCTGGAAGACGGACGGCACACTGAAGCAGATCCCCTGCCGCTGGGACTTCCCGCATCTCGACAATGTCGACCTGTCGCTGCCGGAGGCCCAGGCGGGCGAATGGGCGGGCTATATCTTCATCAAGGAGTCAGAGGGCGGCCCGACGCTGGCCGAGTATCTGGCGCCCCTGCCCGAGCAGTTCGATCGCTGGTCGCACGACCGCGCCTACACCACCGCATGGGTGGCGAAGGTCATTCCCGCCAACTGGAAGGCGTGCGCCGAAGCGTTCATGGAGGCGTTCCACGTCTCCACCACGCACCCGCAGATCATGGGGTTCACCGGCGACGTCAATTCCAAGTACAACCTCTATGGCGATCATGTGAACATCGCCATCACGCCGTTCGGCGTCCTCTCCCCCACGCTCGGGGTGTCGGACAACGAACAGGAGATCATCAACAATTTCCTGAAATATAATGGTCGCGTCGTGACCCCCGGCACCACCATCGACGTGCCCGAGGGCCGCACCGCCCGCGCCACGATGGGCGAGTTCAACCGCCGCCGCTTCGCCGACCTGTTCGGGCAGGATCTCGATCATGCGAGCGATGCGGAGGTGCAGGACGCCTTCACCTACAACATCTTCCCCAACTTCTCGCCGTGGGGCGGCTTTCAGCCGACCGTCGTCTATCGCTGGCGGCCCTGGCCCGACGTGCGCCACACGCTGATGGAGGTGCGCCTGCTCGGCCGGCTGAAGCCGGGCGAGACCGCCCCGGTGCCGACGATGAAGCTGATCGAACCGCACGAGAGCTTCGCCGACCATCTCGGCCAGTTGGGCGTCGTTCTGGAGCAGGACATGGACAATCTTCCCCACGTCCAGACCGGCATGGAGGCGTCGAAGACCAAGGCGCTCCATCTCGCCCATTATCAGGAAAGTCGCATCCGGCATTTTCACCGGACGCTGGACAAATATCTCGCGGGCTGACGGCGCTGTCCGTTACTGCGAAGAAGGAGAGACGCGTGGACGCTGATATCCGCATCCTGCTCGACAAGCAGGCATGCACCGAATTGGTCTACCGCTTCGCCCGCGGGCTCGACCGCTGCGACGAGGCTGTCCTCCGCTCGGTCTTTCACCCCGACGGCACGGACGACCACGGTTACTTCAAGGGCGATGCGAATGCGTTCATCGCGTGGGTGCTGCCGCTGCTGCGTACGATGGAGCGGACGCAGCACGTCATCGGCAACGTGCTTGTCGAGGTCTCCGGCGACGAGGCGTGGTCCGAAAGCTATTTCGTCGCCTATCACGACGTGACCGACGCGGCCGGGCAGGCGCTGCGCACGACGGTCGCCGGCCGCTATCTCGACCGGTTCGAGCGGCGCGGCGACGAATGGCGGATCGCGCACCGCGAGTTCGTCTCGGATTGGAGCGCGTCGGATCCGCGCAGCGACATGTGGGATCGGGCCGCGGGTGGTGATCGCCGCTATGGCCAGCGCGCCCCGCACGATCCGCTCTACGCGCAGGGCTTTTCCGCCGCAGGTCAGGCGGTGGCGGCATGAGGCTCCAGGGCAAGCGCGCGCTGCTCGCCGGCGCCTCCACCGCCGATGGCATGGGGGCGGCAATCGCCCGCCGCTTCGTGGCGGAAGGCGCGCAGGTGGTCCTTGGCGGCCGCAATGCGGAGAAGACCGCGGCCGCGGGCGCGGCGCTCGGACTGCCGACGGTGCAGCTCGACATCACCGACGAAGCCTCCCTGGCTGCCGGCGTGAAGGCCGCCGCCCAGGCGCTCGGCGGGCTCGACATCGCGATCAACCTCGCCGGGGTGAACCACTCTTCCTTGATCGCGGACGAGACCTATGAAGGTTTGCTAGAGCAGGCCAAGCTGCACTTCGTCGGCACGTCCCTGTTCATTCGCGACGTCGCCGCGGCGATGACGAACGGCGGATCGATCATCACCATTTCGTCGCTGACGGTCGAGCTGACCGGCCCGCGCTTCGCCGCTTATGCCGGCAGCAAGGCCGCCGCCGACAAGGTGGTGCGGGTGGCTGCGGTCGAATATGGCGAGCGCGGCATCCGGGTGAACTCGCTCGCACCCGGCCTGACGCGCACGCGGATGACAGGCGCCTATTTCGAGAACCCGGCGCTGCGCGAGGCCTTCGAGCGCGAGACGCCGACGGGGCATCTGGCCGAGCCGGAGGATGTCGCGGCAGCCGCGCTGTGGCTAGCCAGCGACGAATGCACCGCGACGGGCGATCTCGTCCGTGTCAGCGGCGGCATGCACCTGCGCCGCCTTCCCACCCCTCGCGACTTCGCATCCTGAGCCGGAACCACCCATGGGCAAGATCGACATTCAGCCGCACGCAGGACGCCCCATCGGCGTCGACCTGAGCAAGGCGCCCGAGCCCACGCTCAGCAACAAGCCGATCACGCCCGAGCGCTATTGGGATCGCGACTTCTGGAAGCGCGAGTGGGAGACCGTCTGGACGCGCACCTGGCAGGTCGCGGCGATGGTCAACCAGTTCACCAAGCCGGGCGACTTCGTCACGCTGGAATTCGGCAGCGAGGTGATCCTGGCAGTGATGGGCGAGGATCGCGAGATCCGCTGCTTCTACAACGTCTGCCAGCATCGCGGCATGATGCTGGTGACGCAGGAAGTCGGCAACTCCCGGCGGCTGACCTGCCCTTATCACGCCTGGTCCTACAATCTCGCCGGCGAGATAAAGACGATCCCGGACGAGCCGGACTTCCCTGCTTCCGCCAACTGCCGATCCAAGAACCTTGTGCCGATCAAGACCGGCATCTGGGGCGGCTTCGTCTGGTTCAACATGGACGACGATGCCGAGCCGCTGCGCGACTTCCTCGCCCCCGTGGCCGATCATCTTGACGCCTACCCGATGGACCAGATGGTCCGCACCCATTGGGTGACGATCGAGGGCGATTTCAACTGGAAGCTGGTTCAGGACAACTTCAACGAATCCTACCACGTCTTCCATGCTCATCCGCAGCTGAAATATGTTGCCGAATTCTCCTATCTTCACTCGCAGTTCGATCTCTATCCGAGCGGCCATGCGCGAATGCTGATGGCCGGCGGCGCACCCAGCCGCACGCTGCGGGGCGGCGAGCCCGAGATCATCCGCCAGATGGGCGAGCATATCCGCTTCTGGGGCCTCGACCCGGAGGACTTCCGCGGGCGCATGCATGACCTGCGCGAGGCGCTACAACAGCAGAAGCGCAAGCTCGGTGCCGAGAAGGGATATGACTTCTCGAGCTATGACGACACGATGCTGACCGACAATTGGCATTACACGCTGTTCCCGAACCTGTCCTTCAGCATGAAGCCCGACGGCAATATCTGGCTGCGCGCGCGCCCGCACCCGACCGATCCGGAGAAGTGCTTCTTCGACATGTGGTATCTGAACCTCTTCCCGGAAGGTCAGACGAGCTACTATTCGCCGACCATGCGCGACTGGGTCAGCATGGAAACGCCCGCACCGCACCAGAGCGGCAAGGCCGGGGATTACACGATGGGCCCGACGATCGATCAGGACGTCGCCCTGTGGAGTGCGCAGCAGAAGGCGCTGCATTCGCGCGGCTACAAGCGCGAGGTGCTGGCGGGGCAGGAATCCCGCGTCCGCTATTTCCACGACAATCTGGAGCGGTGGATGGCGCGCGGGTGATTGCGTCGCCGTCCGCCGGATCAGGCGGTGACGGGCAGATCGAGATCGTCGCCGTCGGGCCAGTCGAGCGTGCCCTCCCGTACCTTCAGCAGCGCGGAGGAGAGGAAGGCCAGCAGCGCACGTTCCATGTCGATGTCGGCCCATACGTCGCGGTTGAGCACCATGCCGCTCATCACCGTCTGCACCAGCCGGCGCGAGCGGGACAGGAGCGCAGGATCGTCCGCCCATTCGGGAAAGACGCGCTCCAGCTCCTCACGCCACGCCCGGTCGTGCCGACGGGCCTTGGGCACGAAGGTGGCGCGGAGTTCCTCGTCGGTGCGCGCAGCGACGGTCAGCTCGAGATAGGCGCTATATTCGCGCGACTGGTAGAGCCGCCAGTCGATCAGGATGCCCGCATTGTCGCGCATCCGCTCCACCTCTGGCAGCTCGCGCACCGAGGTGATGAACTGTTCGAGATGCCGGTAGAAGGCATAGTCGATGACGGAGGCGATCAGCTCCTGCTTGGTCGAATAATGGTGCAGCATCGCCCCGCGGGACACGTTCGCCACCTTCGCGATCAGCTGCGTCGTGGTCCGCGCGTAGCCGACGCGGGCGAGACAATCGACCGCCGCATCGAGGATCGTCACGCGCGTCTCCGCGCTCTTGCGCTGTTGCAGGCCCGCATCGGGCGTCGCCATCCCGGCAGGTTCGAGCTCGGACAAGGCGGTGCGGATCGCGGCGTTCATGGCCCGGCCTATCCCGCCGCGGCGCGGCAAGGCAAGCAATGAAGACTGTTTTCGGGAGTAACCACGTGGACATGGACAAGCGCCGGATCGACTGCGTCCTGATCGCCGGCGGCAAGTGGCACGACATCGACTTTGCCCGGCTGGAACTGCTCAAGCTACTGGCCGAGGACCAGCGCGTGCGGGTGCGCGTGTTCGAGGATTATGAGGCGATCGACGCGATCGAGGCGGCGGACATCCTCGTCAGCTATACGTGCGACGTGATCCCGTCGCTGGCGGTGCAGGAGCGGCTGCGTGCTTATCTGGCGGGCGGCAGAAGGTGGCTGGCGCTGCATGGCTGCAACTCGGTGCTGCGCTTCCTGGAGAACGGCAAGGTGGATGCGCCGGACTGGGCGCCGCACTTCATGGAGACGCTGGGCACGGCCTTTGTCGCGCATCCGCCGGTGGGGCCGTTCCGGGTGGAGGTGACGCAGCCGGATCATCCGCTGGTCGCGGGCATCGAGCCGTTCGAGCCGGAGGATGACGAGCTGTATCTGTCGCGTCCGACGGCGGAGATCGAGACGCTGCTGCATGTCGATTTCGAGGGTGAGGCGCCGGCCTTTGTTGCGGACCAGTGGAGCGCGAGGCGGCATCCGCTCATGTACCTGCGGCGTTGGGGCGACGGCGCGATCCTGTACAATGCGCTGGGGCATTGCCGCGGGCATCTGGACATGCAGCCGAAGGTCGAGTGGTTCCCGAAGGTGCAGCGGGGCGCGTGGCGGTGCCCGGAATATTACGAACTGCTGCGGCGCGGGATCGCCTGGACCAAGGCGGGCCTAAGGTGACGAAGTTGACACTCAGGCGCCCTATTCCGACAGGGCGCCCTACATGGCCTAACTAGTTGATGTTGCGCGCATAGCCTTCCCAGAAGGGCGCGCGCAGCTCGCGCCGGAGGATCTTGCCGGTCGGCCCGCGGGGCAGCGCCGGGATGACATCGACGCTCTTGGGCAGTTTGTAACCGGCGATGCGCTGGCGGGCCCAGGCGATCACCTCGGCGGGCTCGATCGCGGTGCCGGGTTTCGCGACCGCGACCGCCTTCACCTCCTCGCCCCATTTCGCGGAAGGCACGCCGATCACCGCCACCTCGGCGATGGCCGGATGCTCGTAGAGCGCGGCCTCGACCTCGGCCGGATAGACGTTCTCGCCGCCCGTCACGATCATGTCCTTCACCCGATCCTGGATGAAGAGGTAGCCGCCCTCGTCCAGATAGCCGGCATCGCCGGTGCGGAACCAGCCGTCGGGCGAGAGCGCCTCCGCGGTCGCATCGGGGCGCTGCCAGTAGCCGACCATGACCAGCGGCGCGCGGATGGCGATCTCGCCGCTCTGGCCGGTTGGCAGCGGGGTGCCGGCGGCATCCTGGATGCGGATCTCGACGCCCGGCATCATGGGGCGGCCGGCAGACGTCATGCGGACGGTGCCGGCGGGGTCGTGATCCTCGGGCGTCAGTGCGCAGACGGTGCCCGACGTCTCCGTCATGCCATACATCTGGACGAAGCCGCAGCGGAACACCGCCATCGCCTCGCGCAACAGCGGCAGCGGGATGGGCGACGCGCCGTAGAGGATGGTGCGGATGCGGCCATAATCCACCTCGCGCGCGCGCGGGTGCCCGAGCAGCATCTGCAGGGCCGAGGGCACGACGAAGATCTTGCTCAGCCGCTCATGCTCGATGAAATCGAGCACCTGCCCCGCATCGAACTCGGCGACGACGAGCCCAGTCGCGCCCGCGGCCAGCGTCTGCGTGCCGAAGCCGGTGCCGCCGATGTGGAAGACGGGCATGACGATGAGGCTGACATCGTCGTCGGTGAAGCGGTTCCAGGCCGGCTGCGCGTCGACCGGCAGCGTGCGATAGACGAGCAGGTTGCGGTGGCTGAGCATCGCGCCCTTGGGCCGCCCGGTGGTGCCCGACGTGTAGAGCTGGACCGCGACATCCCCGGCGTCGACCGCTACATCCGGATCGTTGTCGGGCTGCCCGTCCCGCCATGCCGGATAGTCGGTGAGCGGCAGCAGCGTCGGCGCATCCGCCCGCCCGGCAAAGAGCGCCGCCAGCCTGCCTGCGAAGTCCGGCCCCGCGACGATCCAGCGGACCTGTGCATCGCGGATGATCCAGTCCAGCTCCGCATCGGCAAGCCGCCAATTGACCGGCACCATGACGGCGCCCGCCTTGGCGGCGCCGAACAGCAGCTCGTAATAAGCCGGGTGGTTCTTGCCGAGATAGCCGATCCGCTCGCCCGGCCTGATCCCTTGCGCGATCAGGCCGTTCGCGACGCGGCTGGCGCGTGCGTCGAGCGCGGCATAGCTGGTATCCGCGCCCTCGAAACGGAGCGCCGTCTTGTCACCATAACGCGCCCCCTGCGCGCGGATCAGCGCGCCGAGCGTCGGCTCGTCACTCACGCGGTCAGATCCTCGGGCGTTTCGATCAGGCGGGTCAGTTCGGCCAGGAAGCGCGCGCCGACCGCACCGTCGATGGCACGGTGATCGCACGACAGAGACAGCTGGATGCGCGTGGCGAAGGTGAGCGCATGATCGACGCCCATCGCCGCCTGCCGCGCCGCACCGACCGCAAGGATCGCACCCTGCGGCGGATTGATGATGGCATCGAACTGCTCGATCCCGAACATGCCGAGATTGGAGACGGAGAAGCTGCCGCCCTGAAACTCCTCGGAGGCGAGCTTGCCCGCGCGGGCGCGGGCGGCGAGCGTCTTCACCTCGGCGGAGATGGCCGCGACCGACTTGGTATCGGCCGCGCGGACGATGGGCGTGAGCAGGCCCTTGTCGGTCGCCACCGCAACGGCGACGTCGGCGTGGGGAAAGCGATGGATCTCCTCGCCATGGACCTGGATGTTGACGTCCGGATGCGCCTTCAGCGCCAGAGCCACGGCGCGGATCAGATAATCGTTGATCGACGGCGCCTCACCCGCCGCACGCTTGGCCTGCGCGCGGAGCGAATTCAGCGCATCCACCCGCGCGCTGTTGCGCAGGTAGAAATGCGGGATCGTGCTCTTGGACAAGGTGAGCTGGCGCGCGATCGCCTTGCGCATGGCGGACATGCGGACAACCTCCACGCCGGTTGCGGGCGTCGGCGGTGGCGCGGGTGGCGCGACAGGCTCCGGCGTCGCCTCGGGCGCGGGCGCCGCTGGCGCAGCAGCCGGGGCGATGCAGGCGAGCACGTCCGCCTTGCCGATGCGGCCGCGGCGGCCGCTGCCGGCGATGCCGCTGAGATCGACACCGTGCTGCACCGCCAGCCGCTTGGCGAGCGGCGAGGCGAAGACGGTATCGAGCGCCGCGGTCGTCGGCGCGATCGAGACGGGCGCGCCGCCGACCGGGGGCGGTGCCGGACGGTCGAGCTGATCGACATCCTGATAGGTGAGGCGCCCGTCGCGGCCGGAGCCCGTGGCGCTGGCGACATCGACGCCGCGGGCCTCGGCCAGCTGGCGCGCCGCGGGGCTGATCGCCAGGCCGTCCGGAATGGCGGGCGGTGCCGCGGCGACGGTCGGCTGCGGCGCGGGCGGCGAGACGGAGGCGGCAGGCGGCGTGGCGGCAGCGGCGCCGCCCGGGCGATAGCTGGCGACGAAGGCGTCGAGCGCTGCCGCATCGGGCGACGAGCCGGGATCGGCGAACACCGCGAGCAGCGCGCCAACGGGGCGCACCTCCCCCGCAGGCGTGACGATGCGCGCGAGCCGGGCGGGGAATTCCGCCTCATATTCGTTGGTGATCTTGTCCGTCTCGATCAGCGTGACGAGATCGCCCTTGGCGAAATCCGCGCCCTCGCCGACCATCCAGTCGGCGACGGTGCCTTCCTCCATCTCGATGCCCCATTTCGGCATCGTGAAGGCGCGCAGGCCGCTCATCGCGGCGCACTCCCGCGGTAGCCGAGCAGCTGCGTCACCGCCGCCTCGACGCGCTCGGCATCAGGCAGGTAGGCGCGCTCCAGCTCGACCGCGAAGGGCACGGGCGTGTGCGGGGGCGTGACCATGCTGACCGGCGCGCGAAGCGCGGCGAACGCCTTTTCGCCGACCATCGCGGCGATATCCGCGGCAAGGCCGCAGCGCGGCGGATTCTCGTCGAGCACGACCAAGCGGCCGGTCGTCTCGACGGAGTCGAGGATCGCCTCCTCATCGAGCGGGCTGGTGGTGCGCAGATCGATCACGTCGCAGCCGATGCCCTGCTGCGCCAGCCGGTCCGCGGCGGTGGCGGCCGTGCCGACGAGCTGGCCGCAGGTGACGATCGTCACGTCCGATCCCTCGCGCACCAGCCGGGCATGGCCGAAGGGAATGACATATTCCTCCTCGGGCACGTCGCCGCGCGTGGCGTAGAGCGCCTTGGGCTCGAAGAAGAGGACGGGATCGTCGTCGCGGATCGCCTGCGTCAGCAGCCCCTTGGCCTCGGCCGGGCTGGACGGGATGACGACCTTGAGGCCGGGGATCGCCGTCATCAAACCGTAGACGGATTGGCTGTGCTGCGGCCCGGCATTGCGGCCGGCGCCGTAGGCGATGCGGATCACCGCCGGACAGCGGCTCTTGCCGCCGAACATGTAGCGGAACTTGGCCATCTGGTTCCAGATCTGGTCCAGACAGACGCCGACGAAATCGGCGAACATCAGTTCCGCCACCGGCCGCTTGCCGGCCAGCGCCGCGCCCGCCGCCGCGCCGATGATGGCGGATTCGGAGATGGGCGTATCGATCACGCGGCCCGCGCCGAACTTCTCGTAAAGGCCGGCGGTGGTCTTCCAGATGCCGCCGATCGCCTCCGGCCCGCCGGCCGTGCCCATGCCGCCGACGATATCCTCGCCCAGCACGATCACGCTCGGATCGCGCTCCATCTCCTGGTGCAAGGTGAGGTTGATCGCCTCGCGCAGCTGCATTTTCGCCATGGTGCGAAGCCCCTCAGTAGCTGATGTAGACGTCGGTCAGGACGTCGGCGGCGGTGGGCCGCGGCGCGCTGCGGGCCTCGGCGACGGAGGCCTCGATCATCTGCATGACCTCCGCATCGACCTGATCGAGATCGGCGCCCTCGAGCAGCTTCGCCTCGGTCACGCGGGTGCGGAACGCCTCGAGGCAGTCCCGCTCGGCACGGATGCGGTCGAGCTCGCCGGGGCCGCGATAGCGTTGCGGATCGCCCTCGAAATGGCCGAAGAAGCGCTCGGTATCGAGCTCCACCGCGGCCGGGCCGTTGCCGGCGCGGACATATTCGAGCACTTCGCGCATCACCTCGGTGACGGCGAAGAAATCGGAGCCGTTGCCGCGCCACACTTTCATGCCGAACGCCTCGGCGCGGCTGGCGATGTCGCCCGACGTGGCGACGGCGTAATCGACGCCGGTATGTTCGGAATAATGATTGTTCTCGAACAGGAAGATGCAGGGCGCCTTGACGACGACGGCGAGGTTCATGGCCTCGAACGTGGTGCCCTGGTTGCACGCGCCGTCGCCCGAGAAGGCGACGGACACGCGCCCCTGCCCGTCCAGCTTGGCGGAGATGGCGGCGCCGACCGCGATGGGGGCGCCGGCGCCGACGATGCCGTTGGCGCCGAGCATGCCCTTGTCGACATCCGCAATGTGCATCGAGCCGCCCTTGCCCTTGCACAGCCCTTCGGCCGATCCGTAGATCTCGCGCATCATCCCCTTCACGTCACAGCCCTTGGCGATGCAGTGGCCATGGCCGCGGTGGGTGGAGATGATGTAGTCGCCATCGGTCAGCTGCTCGCACACGCCGACCGCGACCGCCTCCTGCCCCGAATAGAGGTGGGTGAAGCCGGCAATCTCGCCCTTCTGGATCTCGACGTGCAGGCGTTCCTCGAACTCGCGGATCACCTTCATCTGGCGATACGCGCCCAGCATCTGCTCGCGACTGAGCTGCATTACGGCTTCCCTCTCGTGTCGGCGGCGGCGGCTGTCAGAACTGGACGCGCTTGACCATGCCGCCGTCGACGACAAGGTTGGCGCCGGTGGTGTAGGCGGACAGCGGCGAGCAGAGGAAGGTGATCGCCGCGGCGATCTCCTCCGGGCGGCCGAGGCGGCCCATCGGCACGCCGGCGACGGTCTTCTCGTACAGCTCGGGCCGGCCCTGCTTGATCTTGTCCCAGTCCCCGCCCTCGATGAAGATGGCGCCCGGCGACACGCTGTTCACGCGGATACCCTTGGGGGCGAGGCGCTGCGCGAGCGCGGAGGCGTGATGGACCAGCGCGGCCTTGATCGCGGCATAAGGCTGCGGGCCGAAGCTCGGCTCGATCGCGACGGTGGTGCCGATCACGACGATCGAGGCGGCGTCCGACTGCTCGATGTGCGGCATCACCGCATCGATGCCGCGCCACACGCCCATCAGATCCTGCTCGAAGGCGTTGCGCCACGTCTCCTCGCTGGCGGGCGGACCCTTGGCGGAGGTGAAGGAGACGAAGATGTCGCAGCCGCCGAGCGCCGCCGCCGACGCGTCGATCCACGCCTTGTACGCGGCGGGATCGGTCAGGTCGACGCTGGCCGCCTCGACCTTGCCGCCGTGCGCGCGGAGCGCCGCGGCGGCGGCATCGACGCCCGCCTGATCGCGCGCGCAGAAGGCGATGTCGACGCCCTCTGCCGCCAGCAGCTCCGCCGTCGCGCGGCCGAGGCCCTTGGAGGCACCCGCCAGGATCGCCTTGCGGCCCTTGAGCTTCAGATCCATCGCTTAAATCTCCTGCCGGGCGAGGCGGCCGCCTCGCGCGTCCATGAACACGAGCGTCTCCGTCTCGATGTAAGTGTCGAGCAGGACGCGGATTTCGGGATAATCGGGGTGGGCCCGGAACTTGTCGTAGGTGAGCGGGAATTCGGCGTAGCCGTCCATCTCCCAGATGTCGGTAATCGTGTTCAGCCGGCCGGTGCGCTGGACGAAGCAGCCGATCAGCCGCCAGCTGCCGCTTTCCATGATTGGAAAGACGCGGTCGTTGAGCAGATCGAGCAGAGCCGGCAGGTGGCCGGGGACGACCGTGATCTCGGACTTCATGTAGAGCATGGTCAGTTGCGCCCCTGCATGATGGCGTTGAGATTGCGGTGCCAGTGCTGGAGCGCGATCTCGTTGCGGCCGAGCACGGTGGCGAAGCCTTCGGGCGCCCAGCGCAGATTGTCCTGCCCGTCGCGCGAGACGGAATAATCTTCCTCCGTCACGACGCGCTGGATGAAATCGTGCATCTCGGCCCACTTCGCGACATCCACCTCCGCACCCGAATGCGCCGGCTGATAGGTCGACAGCAAAGTGCGCGAACGATCCACCGTCTCACCCGGGAAGACGCGCGAAATGCCGTAGAACTGACCGACGCCGGGGATCGAATTGACGTTGATGATCATGTTCGGGAACAGCATGTAGAGGCCGCCATAATCGGTATGCGGCCACTCCGCCTCGTCCCGCTCCTGATAGTCCATGAACTCGGCGCGGGGGAAAGCGAGACGGGCATGGAGCCCGTAATTGTCGTAGATCATGATGTTCGAGTAAGCGAGCTGGCCGATCGTCTCGGGATGGAGCGAAGCGAAGTGATAGCTTTCGCCATAGGTATCGAGGGCGTATTTCCAGTTCGCCTCGCACGGTATTTCCGAGCGGCGGATGGGATCTGCCTTGCCCAGCTCGAGATGCGCGATCTCACCCGCGAAATCGCCGAGATGCGCATCGACGTCGATCGGCTCGCCCCGCGGCGTCAGGCGGACGAAGATCAGGCCGTAGCGCTCCGCGACAGGCACAGGCAGCAGGCCGAGCTCCGCCTTGTCGACGCCCTCGAACCCTTCCTTGCCGGGCTGGCCGATCAGCTTGCCCTCCAGATCGAACGTCCAGGCATGGAAGCGGCAGGTCATCCGCGTGCGGCGGCTGCAGTCGGTCACCACCTTGGCGCCGCGGTGCGGGCACATGTTGAGGAAGGCGTTGACCGTGCCCGCCTTCGACCGGACGAGCAGGATAGACGGACCCAGCACGTCGAACAGCATCATGTCGCCGGGCTCGGGGATGTCGCGCGTCAGCCCCGCCACGATCGGCATGCCGTGGAAGATGGCGCGCCGTTCCCGCTCGGCATAATCGGCGCTGGTATAGACGGCCGGATCGATCCGCATCGGCGCCGCATCGAGATCGGTGGAGCGCGAGCGCATCCGATCCAGCGTGCGGCGGCGGAGCGCGTAATGCGACTCGCGGCGGGCCGCCTCCATCTCGGGCGACGTGCCGGGCCGGTCTGCGACGGAAGCCATGCTGCCGGTCTCCTCCAGGATCAGGCGGGCAGCGTGAAGAAATCGGCGCGCGGCGTGCCCGTCTCGTCATAGACCGGCTCGTCATGTGCGACGCGATATTTGCGGCTGGTCGACTTGATCGGCCCGGCCGAGCGCAGGTGCGTGCGCATCTCGGTGTAATTTGGCAACGTGAAGTGATGCGCCAGCGACGCTTCGTCGGTCCACCGCTCGAACACGTGGATGCGGCCGGGGGTCAGCGGATCGAGCGCCCAGCTATAGGCCTCGCAGCCGGGCTCGGCGAGCGACGCCTCGATCAGCGGACGCGCACCGAGGAGGATGCGTTCCGCGACGGACGGCTCCAGATCCATCACGGCGGTGATCAGGATGGTCACAGCTTCATCTCCTTGGGCGTGAAGGCGCGCTCCACGAAGCGCCAGCCATCGGGCGTGCGCAGCGCGCGGTCGAGATAGGTTCCCGATTGCAGCCGCGGCGGGCCGGCGGCGGGGTGCAGATATTCGAAGGTGTGGGTGCGCAGCGTCGCGGCATCGCCGCTGACCTCGACGGCGCCGGGGAAGGCGCTGAACCAGACGGCGTCGAAGCCGGCCATGGCCTTGCGCCACGTGGCGACGATGGCCTCGCGCCCCTGCACCTCGCCGCCGCGGAAGCGCCACACCGCATCGTCGGCCCAGGTGGCGCCCCAGGCGTCCGCATCCATGCGGTTGACCGCATCGCTGTAGCGATCGAGCAGTTCACGCAACGCCAGGCGATCCGTCTCCGGTCCGGTGAACACGCTGCCTCCTCTCGCTTCGTGGCCGCTGCTGCGGGGTTGGCCGTTGATAAGCGGCGGCGCTGCGGATGTGAACATCAAAAATGGATACGCGCACTACAAAAACGCTTTCCTCGCACCCGCATTGGGCATAGTCACCGGGCTGCCGGGCCGCATGCGGCTCCCGCACCGGAGGCTGGAGACCCCCTTTGAACCTTGCGCTTTCTGACGAGCAGCAGCTGTTCGCCGATGGAATCGGTCGATTCCTGGAAAAGCGATACGCGTTTGAACATCGTCGGCAGATGGTCGCGGAGCAGCGCTGGGGCGATCCCGCCATCTGGTCCGCGCTGGCGGAGCTTGGCTGCTTCGGCATCGCCGTGCCCGAGACAGCAGGCGGGTTCGGCGGCGGCTCGGTCGAGATCGGGCTGATGATGCGCGCGCTCGGCCGGCATCTCGCCATCGAGCCTGTCGCAGCGGCGGTGGTTGCGGGCACCCTGCTCGGCGGCACCGAGGGCGCAGACGATCTGATCGAGGCGCTGATCGGGGGAGAGATGCGCCTTGCCCCCTGCTTCGATCTGGTTTGCGGCGTTAGCGGCGTTTCGGGAAGCGCGCGGAGCCTTGCCGGCGGCCATGCGGCGCACGGGCTGCTCGCGGCGTGCGAGCAGAGCCTCCATCTGGTCGATCCGGCGGATGTGCGCGTGACGCCGGTGCCGCTGCTCGACGACACGATCGGCGTGGATGTGGTGGCCGAGGACGCGCCGTCGCGCCGGCTCGAGGTGGGGGCGGACTGGCCGCGGCACCGCGCGCTGGCCATCGCGCGTGGCCAGCTGGCGCGGGCGTGGCAGGCGCTGGGCGTGCTGGAGGGTGCGCTGGATGCGACCACCGCTTACATGCGCGAGCGCCGCCAGTTCGGCCGCCCGCTCGGCGCGTTCCAGACGATCCAGCACCGGGTGGCGGAGATGACGGTCGCCGCCAAGGAAGCGGAGGTCGCGGCCATGCTCGGCGCGCTGGTGCTCGACGCGGCGGGCCCGGGCGCCGATGCCGAGCGCGCGCTGTCCGCCGCGACCGGACGCATCGCGGCGGCATCGGCCATCGTCGCGGAGACGGCGGTGCAGCTGCATGGCGGCATGGGCGTCTCCGACGAGCTCGATATTTCGGCGCGCTTCCGTCACCTGCAGGCGTTCCGCTTCCGCGCCGAGGCGGTCGAGCAGCCGGTGGAGCGTTATGCCGAGGCGGTCGTCGCATCGGGCGCGCATCATCACAGCGCCGTGCTGGTCGAGGCCTGAGCGATGGATCTGGTGCTTGATGCGGACCAGCGCCGCTTCCGCGACGAGGTGCGCGCCTTCCTGCAGGATGCGCTGACCGACGGGCTGCGCGCGGGGCAATCGCGCGTGATCGGCGTCTATCCCGAACCCGACGTGTCGCTCGCCTGGCAGCGCAAGCTGTTCGAGCGGGGCTGGGCCGCGCCGACCTGGCCGGTGGAGCATGGCGGCACCGGCTGGACGGCCTTGCAGCGCTTCATCTTCGAGTGCGAGTGCGCGCAGGCGGGCGCCCCCCTGCTCTACCCCATCGGCATCCGGCTGGTGGCGCCCGTCATCATGGCGTTCGGATCGCCCGAGCAGCAGGCGCGCTGGCTGCCGCGCATCCTGTCGGGCGAGGATTATTGGTGCCAGGGCTTTTCCGAGCCGGGCGCCGGCTCCGACCTCGGCTCGCTCAGCACGCGCGCGGTGCGGGACGGCGACGAATATGTCATCAACGGCTCCAAGATGTGGACGACGCATGCGCACCACGCGAACCGCATGTTCGCGCTGGTCCGCACGCGCGAGGCGGAGCGGCCGTCGGACGGCATCAGCTTCGTCGCGATCGACCTCGACACGCCGGGTGTGGAGATCCGCCCGATCATCTCGATCGGCGGCGATCACGACGTCAACCAGGTGTTCCTGAGCGACGTGCGCATCCCGGCGGAAAACCTGATCGGCGAGGAAAATCGCGGCTGGGTCTATGCCAAGTACCTGCTCGAGTTCGAGCGCGGCTACGGCCTGTTCTCAGGGCGGCTGCGGGCGTCGCTCCGGCGGGCGGAGGCGGCGCTCAAGGCACCTGCGACGCCTGCGCAGCGGCGGCGCATCGCCGAGGTGGCGATGGAGCTGGACGTGTTCGAGATGCTGGAGCTGAGCGTCGTCGGCACGCTGCCCAATGGCGCGGCACCCGGCCCGGTCTCCTCGGTGCTGAAGCTGCGCGCCAGCCGGCTGAAGCAGGCGGTGACGCAGCTGGGCGTCGAGCTGCTCGGCGCGGACGGCGTGCGGCGGGTGGAGGGATCGCCCGGAAACATCCTCGTCACCGATTATCTGAACGCGCGCGCGGCGACGATCTTCGGCGGGGCGGCCGAGGTGCAGCTGGGCATCATCGCCAAGGCGCTTGGCGGACTTTAGGCCACGGAGGGCATCATGTCTGTTTCGGCAATCGGCGTGAAACATGCCGGCTTCAGCGACGAGGATTACCAGGTCCGCCGCGATCTGGCCGCCTGCTACCGCCTCGCCCACCATTACCGCATGACCGACCTGATCGCGACGCACATCTCCGCGCGCCTGCCGGGGCCGGGCCACCGCATCCTGATCAATCCGTTCGGCGCGCTGTTCAACGAGGTGACAGCGAGCAACCTTGTCGAGGTCGATCTGGAGGGACAGGTGCAGACGCCGGGCGGGGTGATCAACCCGGCAGGCTTCCTGATCCATTCCGCCATCCATGCCGCGCGGCCGGACGTGCAGTGCGTGATGCACACGCACACTGCCGCCGGCATCGCCGTCTCCGCGCAGGAGCATGGCCTGCTGCCGATCAGCCAGCAGGCCGTCGTGCTGGGCGCCCGCGTCGCCTATCACGATTATGAGGGCGTCGCGCTGCTCGACAATGAGCGGGTGACGCTGGCGCGCGACCTGGCGGACAAGTCGGTGCTGATCCTGCGCAACCACGGCCTGCTGACCGCCGGCCGCAGCGTCGGCGAGGCGTTCTGGCTGATGATGATGGCGCAGCGCGCCTGCGAGGTGCAGGTGGCGGCGCTGGCGGGCGGCACGCCGCTGCGCATGATCAGCGAGGAAGTGCAGGCGCTGGTCGCCACGCAGCTGCACGAGGCGACGCTGGGCAAGCCCGGCGGGCAGATGGACTGGATCGCGCTGATGCGCGAGGTCGAGCGGATCGCGCCTGATTATGCCGACTGAGGACCGCTTCGATTACATCGTCGTCGGCGCCGGATCGGCCGGATGCGTGATGGCCGACCGGCTGTCACGCGATCCGCGCAACCGCGTGCTGCTGCTGGAGGCCGGCGGGCGGGACACCAGCCCGCTGATCCACATGCCCAAGGGCATCGGCAAGCTCGCGCTCGATCCACGCCACGCCTGGACCTATCCCGTCGCGCAGCCGCGCGTGCCCGGCGCCGCGGCGACCGAGGTGTGGGTGCGCGGGCGGGGGCTGGGCGGCTCATCCTCGATCAACGGCATGATCTGGATGCACGGCCAGCCCGAGGATTATGACGCCTGGGGCCAAACCGGGGCGACCGGCTGGAACTGGGCGACGATGCGCGCCGCGTTCAAGGCGGTGGAGGATCATGAGCTGGGCGAAGGCCCGGCGCGCGGCGTCGGCGGGCCGGTGCATATCTCGACCGGCAAGTTCCGCTACCCCCTGGCCGAAGCGGCGATCCGCGCGGGCGAGGCGATGGGCCTGAAGCGCAAGGACGACCTGAACGAGGAGGATCAGGAGGGCATCGGCTACTTCCCGCACAACATTCGCGGCGGGCGGCGGCAGAGCGCGGCGGTGGCGTTCCTCCGCCCGGCGCTGAAGCGGCGCAACCTGACGGTGGTGACGGGCGTGGAGGTGGACCGTATCCTGTTCGACGGGCAGCGCGCGACCGCTGTTGAGGCGCGGGCGCCGAGCGGACCGGTGCGCTACGGCGTCGATGGCGAGGTGATCCTGTGTGCGGGCGCGATCGTCAGCCCGGCGATCCTCCAGCGATCGGGCGTGGGGCCGGGCACGGTGCTGCGCGCGGCGGGTGTGGCGATGGTGGCGGATCGCGCGGCGGTGGGCACGGGCCTGCGCGATCATCTCGGCCTGTCGGTCGCGTTCCGGCTGACGGGGGCGGACCGCGGCAACAATCATCGCTTCCGCAAGGCAGGGCTGGCGCGCAGCCTGCTTCGCTATGCGCTGTTCCGCGACGGGCCGATGGCGACCGGGCCGTATGAGGTTGGCGCGTTCGTCCGATCGCGGCCGGAGGCGGCGCGGCCCGACCTGCAAATCTATGTCGGTGCCTTTTCCTTCGCGCGGAACCAGGATCCGAACTTCCCGGTGCAGCTGAGCAAGGTGGAGAAGGCGCCGGGCCTGACCATCTACGGCCAGATGCTGAACCCCGATTCGACGGGCAGCGTCGCGATTACCGGGCCGGCCGCCGATGCGGCGCTGGCGATCACGCCCAACTGGCTGAGCACGCCGCACGACCAGGCCGGGGCGATCGCGATGGTGCGGACGATCCGCCGCCTCGCCGCGCAGGCCCCGCTGGCGCCGGCGCTGGGCGAGGAGTTGGTGCCCGGCCGTCAGGTGGACAGCGACGAGGATGTGCTGGCAGCGGTGCGCCGCCTGTCACGCGCGGGCACCCATGCGACGAGCAGCTGCGCGATGGGCGGGCCGGACGCGGCGCTCGACCCCGATTGCCGCGTGCGCGGCGTGGAGGGAGTGCGCGTGATCGACTGCGGATCGATGCCCGGCCTCGTTTCCGGCAACACCAACGGCCCTGCCATCGCCTTCGCCTGGGCCGTGGCGGACCGGATGGGCCTCGCCTGAGCGGTCAGCCGGCCAGCGCCTGACCACTCTCCTCGGGCGCTTCCGGCGCATCGGGAACGAAGACCGGCTTCGGAAAGGCGGGCAGCTTGCCCGTCTCGCGGATGCGCCGCATCATCGCGATCGCCTCTTCCTGCTGGGCGCCGCTGGTGATGCCGATCACCTGCGCCAGCACGCTGGTGATCAGGCGCGGCACATAATCCTCATCCTTCAGCCGGCCGACCGCCCAGTCGTTGATCACGGCATATTCGGTGTTGGCGAAATCGCCCGCCGCCTGATCGAGATCGACCCAATCCTGCAGCGCATCGTCGCGCTTCAGCCGATCGAGCCACTGGCGCAGGTTGAGGAAGACCATGCCGCGCAGCGCGTTCCAGATATCCGGGCTGATCGTCGGCGAGAAATAGAGCGAGGCAACCGCCTTGGTGTAGTTGCGGGCCTTCAGGTTGCGCGTGTTCACCGCGATCAGCCGGTCGATGATCCCGTCGAGCGTATCGGCCGAGGTGCGATAGCGCAGGAAGCGATTGACGTCCTCATACGCCTCCCGGATTGCCAGCGCGATCAGGCGATCCTTGCTGTGGAAGGCATTGTAGAGCGTGCGCTGCGCGACATCGGCGTTGCGGCACAGGGTGCGCACGCTGAACCCGTCGATCCCGACATCGGCGATCATCCGTCGCGCTTCGACCAGGATGCGCTTGCGCCGCTCCTGGATCAGAGCGCTGGAATAGACCGGCGTACGTTCTGGATTAGCGCTGAGCATGGTGACCTGCGCAGCAGTGGCACGAACTGTTCCCGAGTTTCAAGGCCATGCGTCTCCCCCTGCCGAGCCTGATGATGGTAATTCCGACACGTGGTTCAAGCCTTGTCGGCCAACCTCACAGAAAGTAGAACACATGTCAGATTGAGTGAAGTGGGGAGAAGATCATGGGCCGCCTGGCAGGGAAAGTCGCCTTGATCACCGGTGCAGCTCGCGGCCTGGGCGAAGCGGATGCGCGCACCTTTGCGCGGGAAGGCGCCCGCGTGGTGCTGACCGACGTGGATGAGGAAGCCGGGCAGGCGGTTGCCGCCGATATCGGCGGCAGCGCCTGGTTCCGGCACCATGACGTGCGCGACGAACAGCAATGGATCGCGCTGATGGCGGAGATAAAGGAGCGCGAGGGGCGGCTGGACATCCTCGTCAACAATGCCGGCGTCGTCATGCCATCGACGCCGGAGACGATCGAGGCCGACGCGCTGCGCTTCATCCTCGATGTCAGCATCAACGGCACGATCTGGGGGTGCAAGCACGCCATCCCGCTGATGCGCGAAGGGGGCTCCGGCTCGATCATCAACCTGTCGTCGATCACCGCGGTGCAGGGCCATGCCCGCTCCGCCGCCTATACCGCCGCCAAGGGAGCGGTGGATGCCTATAGCCGGGCGGTTGCGGTCTATTGCGCGCAGCTCGGCCTGCCGATCCGCTGCAATTCGCTGCTGCCCGACCGGATCGACACGCCGATGGTGCGCGGCATGGCAGCGGCGGTGCAGTCCTTCGATCCTGCGCTGGCGGACAATGCCGGGAGCAAACCCGAAAACGTCTATGGCGAGGTGTCCGACGTGGCGAACCTCGCGCTGTTCCTCGCCTCCGACGAATCGAAGTTCATAAACGGCCAGTCGTTCGTGATCGACAATACCGCATCGATCACCAAGGGCGCGGTGCCGGCACGCATCGTCGGCTGAGGCGGGTTCCGGCCAGCGCTCTGCCTCTACCGCCTGGCTGGCCTTGGCGGCGAGATGACCGGCAAGGAGTGGCTCATGCGCCTCAGGCAGCCACCGGCGCGCCGAGCCATTCGGCGGTGGCGAGGCGGACCGCATGGGCGCGCGCCAGCGGATCGGGATAGGTCTCCCTCAGCGCACGGGAGCGCAATTCGATGCTGAGCGGCGTTGCCGGCGGCAGCGCATCGAGGATGGCGTGGAGCGGCAGCACGCCTTCGCCCGGCAGCAGCCGATCGTCCTTCGCCTCGGCCAGCAGGCCGACGCTGTCGTCGACGGGCAGCGTGGCCGCGGGCGCATCGCAGAATTGCGCGTAGCTGAGCCAGGCGGTCGGCAGCGCCGCGATCGCGGCCGCGTCGTAGCCTGCACGGTCGAGATGGAGCGGATCGATCAGCAGCGCCGCCGCGGGGGACTGCGCCGCGGCAACGACGGCCGCCGCCTCGTCCAGCGTGCGCACGCGGCTGAACAGCATGAATTCGAGCGCGATCCGCACGCCATGCGCGGCACCGAGTGCGCACAGTTCGGCATAAGGCTCGACCAGCGCATCCGCTTTCCCTTCCCCGCCGACGACGAGGAGATTGCGAGCGCCCAGCTCGCCGGCAATCTCGACCATGCGACGGTGATCGTCGGCAAGCGGGCCGGGGCGCATGCGGAGCACTTCGATGTCGAGCAGTTCGAGCCCGTGCGCCGCGACGGCGGCGCGGACGGTGCGGATGCGTGCCGCGGGCCACTGATCGGGCACGACCCACAGGCCGACCGCATCGAAGCCCGCCTCAGCCGCGGCATCGACCACGATCTCGGCGTCGAACTCAGGCAGCACGCCGCTGGCAAGGCCGATCCGGTGGTCCCGCACTCGCTGCATTTCCTCTACCTTCACGTCTGTTATAAGCAGTGCTGACTGTTTTATGGCGGGTGCGGGTGAGCCGCAACCATGCCGAGCGGGAGACGATGCATGATCCTGGGCATCCACCACGTCAGCATCAGCGTGCGCGACATGGCGCGCATGCTGGCTTTCTACCGCGACCTGACCGGCTTCGAGGTGGTCGATCAAATGGAATGGTCACCCGGCAACGAGCGGATCGACGCGATGGTTGGCCTGCCCGGCTCCTCCGCGCGGATGGTGATGCTGAACGGCGGCACCTGTTACATCGAGCTGTTCGAATATCTGAGCCCGGTGAGCCAGGCGAACGATCCGGATCGCCCCGTCTGCGATGCAGGACTGACGCATCTGTGCCTGACCGTCGACGACATCGATGCGGACGTGGCGCGCCTGACCGCCGCGGGCATCCGCTTTCACGCGCCGCCGGGACCGGCGGGTGCGTTCCGCGCGGTCTACGGCCGCGACCCGGAGGGCAATATCTTCGAGCTGATCCAGTTCATGGAGGATCACCCGTTTGCCGCCGCGCGGTTGGGGGCAGCTGCGAGTCGGCGGGGAACGGCCGTCTGACTTTGGCAGGTGGCGTTCGTCAGGCTTGCCGGGCGGCGATGCAGGGCTTGCCCAATCAACATCGCAGTAATCTTGGAGTGAAAAGCCAAGGCGGAAGTCGAATAAGCGATTGTTCTGTTCGAGTAGTTTCTAGATTTCGTGCCTGGCGGCGAAGTTCTGACGCCATGGCCTCAGCCAAGCCCTGACGCTCGCGGCGTTGTCAGCCCGCGGCACGGCTGTTAGCCGCCGCCGATCAGCCGGGGAGGCGCGTGCATGAGAGTCAGTACGGAACGGGACGGCGAGATCGCGATCGTCACCTTCGCCAACCCGCCGGTGAATGCGCTGTCGGTTGGAACCGGCCTGGTGGGCGAACTCGCGCGCGTCGTCGCGAACGAGGGGGCGAGTGGCGCGCGGGCGATCGTGCTGCGCAGCGACGGACGCCTCTTCTCAGGCGGCGCGGACATTGCCGACTTCGGCGACGATCCCGACAGCGATGTCGCCGGCATCCGTGCGCTGATCGATTGCGTCGCGGCGAGCAAGGTGCCGGTGGTCGCGGCGATTCATGGGGCAGCGCTTGGCGGCGGGCTCGAACTCGCGCTCGCGGCGCAGGCGCGGGTCGCAGCGGACAGCGCCAAGCTCGGCCTGCCGGAGGTGACGCTCGGCCTGCTGCCCGGTGCGGGCGGGACGCAGCGGCTGCCGCGACTGATCGGTGCAGACAAGGCGCTGGAGCTGATGTTGTCCGGCCGCACGATCGGTGCCGCGCAGGCGCAGGCGCTCGGCCTGGTCGACGCGGTCGTGGGCGAGAGCGAGCTGCCGCGTGCGGCGCTGGCGCTGGCGCGGAGACTGGCGGACGAGGCCCCGCCCCGTACCGAGCGCGCCGTGAGTGTCGACGCCGCAACCATCGCCAATGCGCGTGCGGCGGAGGCGGCGCGGGCGCGGCCCAGCCTGGCGCGTCAGCACATCATCACCTGCGTCGAGGCAGCCGGCAGCGATCTGCGCGATGGGCTTGCCGTCGAGGCACGGCTGTTCAACGAGCTGATGCTGTCGGAAGCGTCGCGCGGCCTCCGCCATGCCTTTCTTGGCGAGCGGATGGTGCAGCGGATCGCCGGCCTCGATCCTGCGATCCGGCCGCGGCGGCTGGCGAGCGCGGCAGTGGTGGGCAGCGGGACGATGGGCGGCGGCATCGCCATCGCACTGCTTGCCGCGGGCATGACCGTGACGCTGATCGACACGCAGCCCGACGCACTGGCCCGCGCCGTCGCCCGCATCGGCAAGACGTTCGACGATCAGACGGCCAAGGGCCGGCTGAGCGCCGAGGCGGCCGCGGCACGCAAGGCGGCGCTTTCCACCGCAACCGACCTCGCCGCCAGTGCGCAGGCGGATATCGTCATCGAGGCGGTGTTCGAGGATCTCGACGTCAAGCGCAGCGTGCTGGCTGGCCTCGACGCGGCGATGCGGCCCGATGCGATCCTGGCCAGCAACACATCGACGCTGGACGTCGATCGGCTGGCGGGCTTCACCCGCAACCCCGCGCGCGTCGTCGGCCTGCACTTCTTCAGCCCCGCCAACATCATGCGGCTGCTGGAGGTGATCCGCGGCCGTGAGACTGACCCCGAAGTGCTCGCTACGGCGATGGATTTCGCGCGGCGCATCGGCAAGGTGGGCGTCCTCTCGGGCGTGTGCGACGGCTTCATCGGCAACCGCCTGTTCGAGGAATATCTGCGGCAGGTTTGGCTATTGCTGGAGGAAGGCGCGCTGCCCGCACAGATCGACGGCGCGTTGGAGGCGTGGGGCATGGCGATGGGCCCGCTCAAGGTGATGGACCTGGCGGGGCAGGATATCGGCTGGAGCATCCGCAAGCGCCGAGCCGTCGAACAGCCCGGCCGGCCTTACTCGAAACTGCCCGACCTCGTCTGCGAACTGGGGCGCTTCGGGCAGAAGACGGGCGCGGGCTTCTACCTCTATCCCGAAGGCGCCCGCAAAGGCGTGCCCGATCCGGAGATCGACGCGCTGATCCTGCGCCACAGCGCGGAGCAGGGCATCGAGCGGCGCGCGATCGGCGATGAGGAGATCGTCGAGCGCTGCGTCTATGCGCTGGTCAACGAAGGCGCGAAGGTGGTGGCGGAAGGCATCGCGCAAAGGCCGGTGGACGTGGATATGGTCTATCTCAACGGCTACGGCTTCCCGGCCGAGCGCGGCGGCCCGATGTTCTATGCCGACCGTATTGGCCTGCCACATGTGCTGGAGCGCATCCGCGCCTTCGCGGCTGGGCGCGAGGGATGGGCATGGGAGCCTGCGCCGTTGCTGGTCGAGCTGGCCGCGGCGGGCAAGAGCTTCGGCACGCTCAACCGCTGAGCGGAGGATAGACGGTGGCGGACATTCTCAACCGGCAGGACGTGGACTTCCTGCTGCACGACTGGCTGAAGGTCGACGGCCTGCTCGCCGCACCGCTCTATGCGGAGACATCGCGCGAGACGATCGACGCGCTGATCGACCTGGCCGAGACGATCGCCGAGACGAAGTTCCTCAACCATTACAAGGCGGCCGACGCCAACGAGCCGCAGATGACCGCCGAGGGCGGCGCGCAGATCCTGCCGGAGATTGCCGAGGGCGTGCGCGCCTTTGCCGAGGCCGGGTTCATGGCCGCGCCGTTCGCGGCCGAGCATGGCGGGCTTCAGGTGCCGCAGCTCGTCTATCAGGCGGCGATGGCGCATTTCTATGCCGCCAATGTCGCGACCGCGGCCTATCCGATGCTGGCCACCGCCAATGCGCGGCTGATCGCGGCGTTCGGCACGCCTACGCAGGTGGCGAAATTCGCACTGCCTGCGCTGGAGGGGCGGCACCTGGGCACGATGTGCCTGTCCGAACCGCAGGCGGGATCGAGCCTGGCCGACGTGCGCACGCGCGCGGTGGCGGACGGGGAGGACGCGCTCGGGGCGCGCTACCGCCTGACCGGCAGCAAGATGTGGATCTCGGCCGGCGAGCACGACATCACGCCGAACATCGTCCACCTCGTGCTGGCCAAGGTGGTCGGGCCGGACGGGCGGCTGCCGGTCGGCACCAAGGGCATTTCTCTGTTCATCGTGCCGCGCCTGCTGGACGACGGCGCCGGAGGCACGACGCGCAACGACATCGCGCTGGCGGGGCTCAACCACAAGATGGGCTATCGCGGCACGACCAACACCCTGCTCAACTTCGGCGAAGGCAGAGCGGAACCGTTCGGTGCTGCCGGGGCGGTCGGCTATCTGGTGGGGCAGGAAGGCGACGGCCTGCCGCAGATGTTCCAGATGATGAACGAGGCGCGGATCGGCGTGGGCCTGGGCGCGGCGGCGCTCGGCTATCGCGGCTATCGCCTCGCCGTCCGCTACGCGCAGGAACGCCAGCAGGGGCGCACCGGCCGCGATCCTGCGGCCGCGCCCGTGCCGATCATCGAGCATGCCGACGTGAAGCGGCAGCTGCTGACCGCCAAGACCTATGCCGAGGGTGCGCTGGCGCTGGTGCTCTACTGCGCGAAGCTGGTCGACGAGACGCTGGTCGGCGATGGCCGCGATGAAGCGGAGGCGCTGCTCGGCCTGCTGACGCCGATCGCCAAGACATGGCCGTCCGAATATGGCCTGCTCGCCAACGACATCGCCATCCAGGTGCATGGCGGCTACGGCTATACGCGCGACTTCGATGTCGAGCAGCTCTACCGCGACAACCGGCTGAACCCGATCCATGAGGGGACGACCGGCATTCAGGGGCTCGACCTGCTCGGCCGCAAGGTGCTGCGCGATCGTGGGGGCGCCTTCGCGCTGCTGCGGGCGCGCATTGCGGCGACGATCGCGGCGGCGCGCGAGGCGGATGGCCTGGGCGATGCGGCCGCGGCGCTGGAAGCGCTGGATGCGAGCTTGGGCGAGGCGGTGGAGACGCTGCTCGGCACGGCGGACAGTGCGGCGGCGATGTGGAATGCGACGCCGTTCCTGTGGGCGATGGGGCATGTCGTCGTCGCATGGCTGTGGCTCGACCAGGCGGTCGCGGCGGGCCGAGCCGACGTCGATTCCGCCTTTGCCGCGGGCAAGCACGCGGCCGCGCGCTTCTTCCTTGAGGTGGAGGGCCCACGCGTCGCGCCGTGGCTGGCGCTGGTGGTGCGCGGCTCCGACACGGCGGCTGCGCTGGGCGCCGCCAGCTTCTAGGCGGCGAGCACCGCGCGGACGACGCGAGCGAGGCCTGCGGCGTCGCTGCCGAGGCGCGCCTGCTGGGCGAGGATGGCGAGCGCTGCCTGGAGGTTGACGCGCGCGTCGGCCGGGGCGAGCGCCGGCCGAGCCGCGCAGAGCAGGGCGGTGGTTCGATCGAGCAGGTCCGCACGCACGTGATCGACGCGGGCACGATCCTCACGGCTGAGTTCGTGGACGTGGCCCTGCAACAGCCCGATCACGGCCCCCTCCCCCCGCGCCTCCGCGCACATCGCGTCGGCCAGCACGGTGACGCCGCCACCTGCCTGCATCGCCGCCTCGATCGTCCCGCTCGCGCCCGCGACGGCGCGTTCGAGGAGGGCGACGAGCAATTCGGGCTTGGATTTGAAGTGGCGGTAGATGGCAGGCCCGCTGATGCCCGCAGCCTCGGCAATCGCATCGATGCTGGCAGCGGCATAGCCGCGGTCCCGGAACATGGCGGAGGCGGCCTCGAGGATCAGCGCGCGGCGGGCCTCGGGCGTCATGCGGGTGCGTTTGGGCGGGGTCACTGACTTTGCCCCTAGCGCAGGCAATGGCTTCTGGCTAGTGAACGTGCGTTCACTTAGGAGCGTCCTGCCATGGCATCCCGCCCGCTTGCCGACCTCGCCTGCTTCGATCCCGACCGGTTCGAGCGCCACGGCTATCCGCATGACGTTTGGACGCGGATGCGGGCGGAGCAGCCGATCGCGTGGCATGACGACGGCATCCGCGAGCCGTTCTGGGCGATCACGCGCTATGACGACATCGCCGCGATCGGGAAGGACAGCGAGACCTTCATCAGCAGCCCCGGCGTCACCATCCTGCGGCGTGACCAGATGATCCCGGCGAATGCACCGCGCGTGCCGCTGATGCTGACGATGGATCCGCCCGAGCACCACAAGAACCGCATGATCCTGCGCGAGCGGTTCAAGCCGAGCGTGATGCGCGCGCTGGAGGAGCATATCGTCGCGCGCTGCCGCGAAATTGCCGACGACGTGGCGGCCCGGCGCGTCGGCACGGCGGTGGACGGCAGCGACGGCACGATCGACTTCGTCGAGGCGATCGCGATGCGCCTGCCGCTGGACGTCATCCTGGAGCTGCTCGGCGTGCCGACTGACGACCGCGACCAGATGTATCTCTGGAGCAGTGCGGTGATCGGCAGCGAGGACCCGGATTACGGGAATGTCGACCTGCCGCGCGAGGCGATCATGGCCGCGCAGCAGGCGATGTTCGGCTATTTCGCCCGCTTCATCGCCGCGCGCCGGGCGGCGCCGCGCGAGGATCTCGTCAGCCTGCTGGTGGAAGCGCGGATCGACGGCACGCCGCTGACCGACATGGAGATCCTCGGCTTCTGCTTCCTGCTCGCTATCGCGGGCAACGAGACGACGCGCAATGCGACGAGCGGCGCGATGCTGGCGCTGATCGAGCATCCGGACGCGCGCGCGGCGCTGACCGCCGATCCGGCGGCGATGCCGTCCGCCGTGGAGGAATTGCTGCGCTGGGTGACGCCGATCGTCTACATGGCGCGCACCGCCACGCGCGACATCGACATCGCCGGACAGACGGTGCGTGCGGGCGAGAAGGTGGTGCTGTTCTACCCCTCGGCCAACCGGGACGAGCGGGTGTTCGACGATCCGTTCGCGCTCGATTTCGCGCGCAAGCCGAACCGGCACCTGACCTTCGGCTTCGGCCGGCACAGCTGCCTCGGCAACGATCTTGCCCGGATCGAGCTGCGCGCGGTGCTGGCCGAGGTGCTGGCGCGCTTCCCCGATCTCGCGCTTGCCGGGCCGGTCAGCCGGCTCCGCTCGAACTTCGTCGGCGGCATCAAGCAAATGCCCGTTCGGCTGCACGGCTGACTTCGCGACATAGCAATGCTGGTTGACGGGGATCAGCGCTAGACGAGAGACGACACCGCCAAGATCAGGACGCGCGCCATGACCGACTGGACGAGCCTTTATGCCTCCCGCATGGCAGGCGTGGTCGGCTCCGACATTCGCGAGCGTGCAAAACTGCTCGATGCCCGGCAGATCATCCATTTGGGCGGCGGCCTGCCCGATCCGGAGATCTTCCCCTATGCGCGGCTGGCGCAGGCCTCCGCCGCGATCTGGGCGGACCCGGCGCGCGCACGGACGGCGCTGCAATATGCGCCGAGCGAGGGGCATGGGCCTTTGCGCGAGTGGATCGCCGGGCACATGACGGCGCGCGGCGTGCCCTGCACGGTGGACAATATCCTCATCACCAACGGATCGCAGCAGGGCCTCGACTTCATCGCCAAGCTGCTGCTGTCGCCCGGCGATACCGCGATGGTGGAGATACCCAGCTTCATCGGCGCGCTGCGTGCGTTCGACGCCTATCAGCCCCAATATGTCGGTCTGCCCGAGGATGCCGAGGACTGGGCCGATCCTGCGCTCGGCGGCGCGAAATTCTGCTATGTCGGGCCGGATTTCCGCAACCCCACCGGCACGACGATGACGCTGGCGGAGCGCGAGGCGCTGCTCGATCTGGCGGAGCGCACCGGCATAGCCATCGTCGAGGACGGTTGCTACGAGGATCTGCGCTACGATGGTGCCCCCCTGCCCTCGCTGATCGCGCGCGCGGTGGCGCGGCACGGCAGCATCGAGAGCGCGCCGGTGCTGCACACGGGCACCTTTTCCAAGACGGTTGCGCCATCGCTCCGGGTCGGCTGGATTGCGGGGCCGGCCGAGGCGATCCGCAAGCTCGTGCTGATCAAGCAGGCGAGCGACCTAGCCACCAGCGCCTTCAACCAGATGCTGTTGCTGGATGTGGTGCGGGAAGGACTGGGCGACATGATCGCGGAGGCGTGCCGTGTCTATCGCGGGCGCCGCGACGCGATGCTGGCGACGCTGGCGCGGGTGATGCCCGAGGGGGTGACGTGGACCGAGCCCGGGGGCGGCCTCTACATCTGGCTCGATCTGCCGGAGCGGATCGATGCGACCTTGCTGTCGCAGCGCGCGCTGGCCGAGCATCATGTCTCGGCAATCTCGGGCGCGGCCTTCTATCCGAAGGGCGCGGCCAATGTGA
The DNA here is from genome assembly GCF_900113315.1 of Sphingomonas jatrophae. Taxonomy (GTDB): domain Bacteria; phylum Pseudomonadota; class Alphaproteobacteria; order Sphingomonadales; family Sphingomonadaceae; genus Sphingomonas_P; species Sphingomonas_P jatrophae. The sequence continues at coordinate 272,936 of NZ_FOZG01000003.1, forward strand.
CGCCACGGCACAACTGCCTGCGGCTGAGCTTCTCCATGATCGGGGCGGAACCGGCGCGCATCGGCGTCGAGCGGCTGGCGGCGCTGGTGCGGGAGATGATGGCGGAGAGCGCGGTCGCGGCGTGAGCGACCGCGCTCAGTCCGCCGCAGCAGTGACCGCAATCTCCAGCGCGTAGAGTGGCGAGGCGAGCGTCACCTGCATCGTCGTGCGGGTCGGCGCGCAGCCGGGGGCGATCCACCCATCCCACACGGCGTTCAGCTCCGACAGGATGGCGAGATCGGACAGGAAGATGCTGGCGGTGAGCAGGCGCGATCGGTCGCTGCCCGCCTCTGCCAGCAGCGCGTCGATGCGGTCCAGCACCTCGCGCACCTGATCGCCGACGGCACCGCCACGATGATCGATCGCCACCTGGCCGGACAGATAGGCGATGCCGCGATGGACCACCGCGCCGCTCATCCGCGGATTGGCGGCGATGCGCCTGATCTCCTCCATCGTCGATCCTCCGTTCAGAACGAATAGCGCAGCGACGCACCATACATGCGCGGCTCGTTATAGATGCGCTGGTTTATGCCAAGGCCGGAGTTGATCAGCGACGCGCCGCCGATCTTGTAGGTGACGTCGAACAGGTTGGTGGCGAACAGGCTGAGATCGAAGCTGCTGCCGCCGATCTTGCGCCAGTCGACCGTCAGATCGACCGTGTCGGTCGGCTTTTGCCGGCTTTCGCCATCATAGATGTTGGTGCCGTTGGGCAGCGTAATGAAGGGAACGAGACCGAGCAGGATCGAGCTCTTGTGCGCCCAATTGGCGGCAAGCTCGACCGTGCCGATCGTGTCGGGCAGCGGCAGGGTCCAGCGGCCGTTGACGTTGAGCTTGTGGCGCGGCGTGAAGGGGAAGATTCGGCCCGATTGGCGCGTCGGCGCATTGGTCGCGTCGCGGCGCGCATAATCGAGATAGGCGCCGTAGCTCGCATCCGTATAGGCGTAAGCGACGAGCAGGCTGAGCGACCGCGTGGGTGCGATGGTGACTTCGGCCTCGGCGCCCTTGATCCGGGCGGAGGCGGCGTTGACCAGTGCGCTCACCGTCTGCGTGCCGACGGCGAAGGTCTGGTTGATCTGCGCGTCCTTCAGCCACTGGTAATAACTGGCAATGTTGGTGCGGAAGCCCCAGCCGCCAATATCGAAATCTGATTTCAAGCCCACCTCCACGTCGCGCAGCGTCTCGGGCCGGTAGGAGAAGAGCGACAGCGCGTCGGGGATGGGCGGGTTGGCGAGCAGCACGGGTGCGGCGAGCGGGTTGGTGCCGCCCGCGCGGTAGCTCTGGCGATGCGCCACATAGACCATCGTCTTGGGGCTGAGCTTGTAGTCGAGGCCGATTGTATAGGCGTCGCTATTGGCCTTGGCGGTGAAGTCGGCGCGGCAGGGCGCGGCCTGTGCCGGATCGGCGATCAATGTGCCCGTGGCACCGGTGACGCAGCGCCCGCTCGTCACCTGATAGAGCGTGAGCGCGCGGCGATCGTGCGTCCAGCGATAGCCGCCGGTGGCGGTGAGCCCTTCCAGCGGGCCGGCGAAGCCGTAGCTGACATTGGCGAACACGGCGCGCGACGTGTCGTCAATGTCCTGGTTGGCATCCGTGACCGAGCCGAAGACCGATGTCTGGTGCGAGTAGTTGAGCGCGGGCGTATCGACATCGGCGCCGAACACGCCGACGATATATTTCAGGCGATTGTCGAGCGCCTGACCCTGGATCTGGAACTCCTCGGTGAACTGGCGGACGTTGAGCGTCCATGGCTGATCCGGGTCGGCCGGATGGCAGGTCGCGGCGCTCTGGCAGGTGTCGAAGTTGAGGATGACGAGCGCGGAGCCGTCATAATCGAAGCGGTTGAGCTGCTTGAAGCGGCGATAACCGAAGATGTTCTTGAGCGTGAGATTGTCGCCCAGCTCGAACGTGGTGATGTTCGAGATGCCGAAGGAGCGCTTGCGGTCCGCGCCCAGCGTGTCGCTGAACGTGGTGCGCGGGCCTGCTGCCTGCTGGCGGGCGAGCGCAGCCTGCACGGCCCCGCGGAACAGGGTCGGGATGGTGGCGGCGGGGTTCACCGCGGCGAGCAGGTTGGAGCTGCCATTGGTGTTGGAGCGCAGGATGTCGGCGACGAGGATGTTGGAGAAGCGGTCGCTCGGCTCCCAGAGCAGCGAGGCGCGGCCGCTGGCAAAGTCGCGATCGTCCTGGCGGCGGCCGGTGGTGGCGTTGAAGGTGAAGCCGTCGCGCTTCAGCACCTTGCCCGCGACGCGCAGCTTCAGCGTGCCGCCGACCGGCAGGTTCAGCGCGCCTTCCACGCCGCGATTGTCGTAATTGCCATATTCGACGGTGACATAGCCGCCGAAATCGTCACCGGGGCGACGCGGCTCGAACAGGACCGCGCCGCCGGTCGAGTTGCGGCCGAACAACGTCCCCTGCGGCCCTTTCAGCACCTGCACGTTCTGGAGATCGTAATAGAAGCCGGGGCCGCCGCCCTCCCCGATCGGCAGCGGCACCTGCGCGAAATAGGCGGGCACGGTGACCTGCTGGCCGGAAATCGAGGCGCCCGAGCCCGATTGGCCGCGAATGACGTAATTCTCCTCGTCCCGGCTGCTCTGCGACGAGGTGAGCGCGGGGACGAGCTTGGAGAGGTCGGTCGCATTCTCGATCCGCTGCGTGTCGAGCGCGTCGCCCGAAAAGGCCTGCACCGCCAGCGGGATATCCTGCAGCGCCTCCTCACGGCGGCGGGCCGTGACGACAATGTCGGCGATCGCGCCGCCATCCGCCGCGGCGGTGGTGAGCGGCGCGGCTGGTGGCGCGGCTTCCTGCGCGGATGCACCGTCGGCGATCAGGCATGCGGCGGCAGCGCCGCAAAGCAGATGCAGCTTCATCCTTCCTCCCCTTGTCGTCTTCGCGTCTTCTTGGATGTTGGGACGCTTGATCGTCAGCTTTACTCGTTCAGGCGCGGCGTGGTCGTGCCGCCGTCGACCGGCACTGCCGCGCCGGTGATGTAGGAGGCGTCGTCCGACAGCAGGAAGGCGATGGCCTTGCCGAACTCTTCGAGGCGACCGACGCGGTCGATGTGCGACAGCTTGTCGAGATAGGCCTGCCGCGCGGGCGTGCGCGTGAAATGCGGCGGATTGCCGAGGATCACCGCGTTGATGTTGACGCCGTGGCGCGCAACCTCCTTCGACACCGAGCTGACCAGCGCATGCAGCGCGAGCTTGCCCGAGGCGTAGGCGCTGCCCGCCTCCTGCCCCATGACCGCAGAGATCGAGCTGACGCAGACGACCTTGCCATAGCCGCGCTCCACCATGCCGGGCAGCAGCGCGTGCAGCAGCATGGCCTGCGTGAAGAAGTTCATTTCGAAGATGGCGCGGAAGTGGGCGAAGTCCGATTTCGCGAACTCGCCCCAAGGCGTCATCGGCGGGCCGCCGCCGGCATTGTTGGCGAGCAGATCGATACGGCCGTGCCGCGCCACCGCGTCGCGCGCGAGGGTGGCCACGAACGCCGGATCCATGACGCTGCCGACGTGCGTCGAGACCTCGGCGCCGTGGCCACGCAGCTCGTCCGCCGCCTCTTCCAGCCGCCCTTCATCGATATCGTTGATGGCAAGCGCGGCGCCGCCTTTGGCCAGCTCGACCGCGGTGGCGTGGCCGATGCCGCGCCCCGCGCCCGTGACCAAGCCGACGCGGCCGGAGAAGCGGCTCATGCGGCCTGCGCCTTGCGCGCGCGGGGATCCGAGAACATCGGATTGGCGGCGTTGTTGGTCCAGATCTCGTGCCGGACGAAGCGCCAGTCACCGCGCGCCTTGCTGAAGGTGAACAGGTAGGTGCCTTCATGCAGGCCGTGCTGCCATTCGCCCGCCTCCTGCCCGACCAGCGCCATCTGGTAATGGCAGAGCGCCCAGGCGGAGCGGTCGTCGTCACCGATGCGGACGACCTGCGTGCCGATCAGGTGGCGGATCTCCAGCCCCTCGATCTTGGAGAGGTCCCGCGGCGGCGCGACGACGCCCTCGCGCCGCGGCAGGGCGGGCTTGGCATGGAGGCCGATGAGGTTGGCGCGGCCGCGCACCGTCTCGTCGAGCGTGCCCGTCATCACGCGCTCGATATCCTCGTCATACAGGCGCTCGAGCACGTCCCACCTGCGGCTGTCGCAGGCGAAGGCATATTCGTTGATCATCTCCTGGATGCGCAGCTTGTCGGTGAGATACTGGACCTTGGCGTCGAGCGTGGTGCGCTCGCGCTCCACGTCCGGGGTCAGCTCGCGCCAGCGTGTATAGGCATCGAACAGCACGCGTCTCTCCTTGCGATGATGCGATCAGATCGGTCCGCCGCGGCCGCCGCCGACGTTGATGAGCTCGCCATTCACGTAGGCGCCGTCGTCGCTGCACAGGAAGGCGGCGGTGCTGGCAATCTCCTCGGGCTTGCCGAGGCGGCCGGCGAGCGAGAGCTTCGACATGAAGGCGATTTCGGGTTCGCTGCGGTTGCGCTTCATCAGCGGCGTCAGGATCGGGCCCGGCGCGATGGCGTTGGCGCGGATGCCCTGCGCGGCGTGATCGATGGCGAGCGAGCGGGTGAGCGAGATGACCCCGCCCTTGGCTGCGACATAAGCGGGGTTGCGCCCCATGCCTGTCACGCCCGCGCCTGACGCCACGTTGACGATGGCGCCTCCGCCCGCAGCGGCGATGGCGGGAATTGCCGCGCGGCACATCAGGAAGGTGGAGGTAAGATTGAGGCGGATCCAGAAATCCCACTCGTCCAGCGCGAAATCGGTGACGGTCTTGCCCGGGCGGCTGCCGCCGACATTGTTGACGAGCAGGTGGAGCGCGCCGAAGCGTTCGCCGGCAAGCGCGACGGCGCGGGCGGCATCGTCGGCCGAAGTGGCATCGGCCGGGCAGGCGACCATTGCGTCGCCATAGCCGTCGGCGGTTTCGGTCAGGCCAGCTTCGTCAATGTCGGTGGCGATGACGCGCGCGCCGCGATCGGCGAACAACCGAGCGGTCGCGCGGCCGATGCCGCCTCCGGCACCCGTGACCAGCGCCACTCTGCCTGCAAGCTGCATGTCATTCCCCCCATCATGGGGACGAGTGCCGTCGCAACGCGCCACGCTGTTCTGCGCGACGCATCCGAAGTCATCCCCTCTTCTTCGACTCAGCCGATCTTTATCTTTGCTAAGTCTTATAGGTTAGAGACTAGCGACAGTTTTACCGCTTGCGCAACAGCATCACGCCTGCCGCGGCGAGCAATGCCAAGGCAGCAACGATGAAGGCGTTGTGCGTGCCCACCGCGGCGCGCAGCGGCGTCATCACCAGCGGATTGAGGAAGTCGGCGATGTAGAGGACGGTGAACTCCAGCCCGACGGCGCGCGCGCGCAACTCGGCGGGAACGCGGTTCAGCAGGATGCCGCTGATGTGCGGCGGGATCATGCCGCCGCCGCCGCCCGACAGCGCCGCGCCGACCGCCTGCCCGACGAGCGATCCCGAAAAGCCGATCAGCGCCAGCCCCGCCGCCATCATCAAAGTGAGCAGGATCTGCGTGCCGCGCTCCCCCAGGCGCGCGTAGAAGCGCCCATAGAAACCGCCGCAGATGCCGCCGGCCAGCACGCCCGTCGCGATCACCAGCGAGCGGGCAAGCGCACTTTTTACGCCATCCTCGGCCAGCAGGAAGGAGAGCTGGATCGACGTCATGAAATAATTGACGAACAGGAACATCGCGAGGGCATAGACGGGCCACAGCCGTGTCAGCGGGCGGAGCGACGGCCGGGCCCCTGCCCGCACGGTCCGCGCAACGTCGCGCGGCAGGGTCACGGCAAGCGCGAGGATGGCGAAGGCGAGGAGATAGAGCAGGAACGGCGCGCGCCAGCCGCCCACCTCGGCGAGCAGGCCCGACAGGATCAGGCCCGAGACGGCGAAGACGCCGGCGACGGCGCTCTGATAGCCGAGCAGCTTCGCGCGGGCGACGCCTTCGTACCAGCCGCCGACGACCACGCCGATGGCGGTGCCGACCTGCGCGACGCAGAAGCCGAGCAGCAGCCGCGTGGCGAGCAGCAGCGGCAGGCTCTCGATGACGAAGCCGCTCACGCCGAGCAGGCCGTAGGCGGTGAGCGCGGCGATCAGCACCGGCCGCGGCCCGAACCGCTCGACCGAAAAACCGCCCGCAATGCCGCCGAGGATCACCCCGATCGCCGGCATGGTGAGGATCATCTGCGCGGCGAAGGCACCGCCGGTGCGGCCGCCGAAATGATCGGCGATGGTGGGGACCACCGGGCCGAGCGCGGCGAACATCAGCGCCATGAGCGGCGAGGCGCCGAGCAGCGACGCCCTTGCGACGCGCCCGCGCCACCCAGGCGGCACCCCGACGACGGCATGCGGCGCTGCTGCGTCCATCTCCCCCCTCCCCCGGTGTTCCTCAGCCGTGGGCCGCCGCGTGGTCGCGGTCAGCGGGCCTTGTGCTTGCGATATTCGATCCGTGCGATGGCGCGGTTGTGGACCTCGTCCGGCCCGTCCGCGAGGCGGAGCGAGCGGGCCAGCGCATAGGCCGAGGCGAGCGCGAAATCGTCGCACACGCCGCCGCCGCCATGCGCCTGGATGGCATCGTCGATGACCTTGAGCGCGATGCGCGGCCCCGCGACCTTGATCATCGCGATCTCCGCCTGTGCGACCTTGTTGCCGACCTTGTCCATCATGTCCGCGGCCTTGAGGCAGAGCAGGCGCGTCATCTCGATGTCGGTGCGCGCCTCGGCGACGCGCTGTTCCCAGATCGACTGGTCGGCGATGCGTTTGCCGAAGGCCTCGCGCGTCAGCAGGCGGGAGACCATGGCGTCGAGCGCCATTTCAGCCAGACCGATGGTGCGCATGCAATGGTGGATGCGGCCGGGCCCCAGGCGCCCCTGCGCGACCTCGAAGCCGCGGCCTTCACCGAGCACGATATTCGCGACAGGGACGCGCGCATCCTCGAAGATTACCTCGCAATGGCCGTGCGGCGCATCGTCATAACCGAAGACGGGCAGCCAGCGGCCGATGATGACGCCGGGCGTCTCGACAGGCACGAGCAGCTGGCTCTGGCGGGCATGGCGCTCCGCCTCGGGATTGGTCTGGCCGAGCAGGATGAGCAGCTTGCAGCGCGGATCGCCCGCACCGGAAATCCACCATTTGCGGCCGTTGACGACATAATCGTCGCCGTCTCGGACGATGCTGGTCTCGATGTTGGTCGCGTCCGAACTCGCGACGGCAGGCTCGGTCATGGCGAAGGCGGAGCGGATCTCGCCCGCCATCAGCGGCTTCAGCCAGCGCGTCTTCTGCTCCTCGGTGCCGTAGCGATGCAGCACCTCCATGTTGCCGGTATCGGGGGCCGAGCAGTTGAACACTTCCGATGCCCAGGGAATGCGGCCCATCTCCTCGGCGCAGGGCGCATATTCGAGATTAGTGAGGCCGGCGCCGCGATAGTCGCCCGCATCGTGCGGCGATGGCGGCAGGAACAGGTTCCACAGCCCGGCCTCGCGGGCCCTGGCCTTCAGCTCCTCGATCACCGGGAGGACGCGCCAGCGCGTCTGGCCCTCGGCAAGCTCCTGCTTGTAGCGGCCCTGCGCAGGCGCGACATGCGCGGACATGAAGGCGCGGACGCGGTCACGCCATTCGATTTGACGGGCGCTGTAGTCGAAATCCATCAGCTCTCTCCGCGATGCCGGGTCTGCGCGAGCGCCAGCTCTGCGACCCGCTCCAACTGCTCCACCGCTGCCGCCGCATTGGCGGACGAGGCGGTGCCGCGGATCAGGCGGCCCTTGATGCCGTGGATGATCGCCGCCAGCCGGAACAGGCTGAAGGCGAGATGGAAGTCGAGCCGCTCGATCCCGTCGCGCCCGGTGCGGCGGCAATAGGCCGCGACATAATCGGCCTCGCTCGGGATGTTCAGCGCGGGCAGATCAAGCCCGGCCAGCCCGGTCGAGAAACCCGGCGGCATGCGGTAGACCATCAGGTGATAGGCGAAGTCGGCCAGCGGATGGCCGAGCGTCGACAGCTCCCAATCCAGCACTGCGACGACGCGCGGCTCGCTTGGGTGGAAGAGGAGATTGTCGCAGCGGAAATCGCCGTGGACCAGGCTGGTCTCCTCACCCGGCGGGATGTTGGCGGGGAGCCATTCGACGAGCGCGTCGAGCGCCGGAACACGGCCGGCAATCTCGTCGTCGAGATATTGCCGGGACCAGCGCGCGATCTGGCGCTGGAAGTAGTTGCCGGGGCGTCCGTAATCGCCAAGGCCGACCGATGCAGGATCGAGCCTGTGCAGCGCCGCGATGGTGGCGTTCATCGCATCGAAATATGCGGCGCGCTCCGCTGTCGGCACGTCGGGAAAGGCGGTGTTCCAAAAGGTGCGGCCCGCCACCATCTCCATGACGTAGAAGGCGGTGCCGATGACGGCATCATCCTCGCACAGCGCATAAGCATGCGGCACGGGGAAGCCGGCGCTGCCGAGCGCGGTGATCACGCGATATTCGCGGTCCACCGCATGCGCACCCTTGAGCAGCGCGCCCGGCGGCTTGCGACGCAGCACATAATCGCGTGCCGGCGTGCGCAGGCGATAGGTCGGGTTGGACTGGCCGCCGGCGAACTGCTCGACCGTGAGCGGCCCGGCGAAATCCTCGACATGGTCGCGCATCCAGCTGGCCAGCGCCGCCTCGTCGAAGCGGTGCGCCTCCCGAACTGTGACGAGGGCGTCAGCCATCGGCCAGCGCCACATCGCGCGCAGGGATGCGCGACAATTCGTAGGCCGGCTGCTCCATGCCCGTCGTCGGCAACATCTCGCCGTCGCGCGCGGTGATGCGGTCGAGCCCGGCGAGCACGCGCTCGGCGGCATCGTCGCCCGTGCCGACATAGAGGCCCTTGGTCAGCGTGATATGCGCCGCCTCGACACTGCCGGCGCCCGCGCAGAGGATCGTGCCGGTCGGCGCATCGTCGCACACGAGCGCGAGCATGGCGGGGGAGACGGCGGCGGGATCGAGGCCGGCGAGCGCATCTTCCGCCATGATGTCGGCCGTCATCCGCGTCGCGGCCGAGGGGGCGAGGCAGTTGACGTGGATGCCGTGCTTGCGCCCCTCCTGCGCCAGCGTCTTCATCAGCCCGACGAGGCCGAGCTTGGCCGCACCATATTGCGACTGGCCGAAATTGCCCCACAGACCCGACGATGAGGTGGTGAACATGACCCGGCCGTGGCCCTGCGCCGCCATCACGCTCCACACCGCCTTCGTGCAGGTGATCGAACCAATCAGGTGGACCTCGATCACCGCGCGCATGTCGGCGAGGTCCTGCTTGGCAAAGGTGCGGTCGCGCAGGATGCCGGCATTGTTGACGAGAATGTCGATCCGGCCCCACTCGGCCAGCGTGCGATCGACCATCACGGCGACCTGATCGGGATCGGTGACGCTGGCGCCGTCGGCCATTGCCGTCCCGCCGGCGGCGCGGATCTCGTCCACCACCGCCTGCGCCATCGTCAGGCTGTTGCCGCTGCCGTCGCGCGCGCCGCCGAGATCGTTGACGACGACCTTCGCGCCGCGGCGTGCCAGCAGCAAGGCATGCGCCCGGCCGAGGCCCCCGCCCGCGCCGGTTACGATCGCGACGCGACCGCCCAAGTCGATCGCCATGTCCGCAGTCCCCCTTCTTCTCACCGCCTTGGCAGCCATTCAGGCCGTTCTGTTATCCGGCGGGTTGTGCCGGGCAAGGGCGCGAGCGTCGAATATCGATCCCGGATCGAAGGCATCGCAATCGGGCATTTGCGCGGATGCACCGCCGGAGGAAGCATCCTCGGCGATGGAAACGATCGATCCCGAGATGAAGGCGATCCTCGACCGGCGCAACGCGCTGGGGCTGCCGGGCTTCGCGCAGGGCACGCCGGAGGATGCGCGGCGCGGCTTTGCGGCCGCACAGTCGGCATTGCCGCCGCGTCGGGGCCCGGCCATGCAGGTGGAGCGTGACGAGACCGTCATGGGTCCGCGCGGGGCCGTGCCGATCCGCCGCTATATCGCGCATGATAGCGCGCCCACGGGCCGCATCCTCTATTGCCATGGCGGCGGCTGGGTCTTCGGCACGCTGGAGGGGTTTGATCCCGTCTGCCGCCTGCTGGCACAGGCGACGGGCGCGGAGGTGGTGTCGGTCGATTACCGGCTGGCACCCGAGCATCCCTTCCCAGCCCCGCTGGACGACGCTTGGGCGGCGCTGACGGCCGTTGCCGATGGGAGGACGCTGGCAGTGATGGGCGACAGTGCGGGCGGCAATCTCGCCGCCGCTCTGGCGCTGCGGGCCCGCGATCGTGGCGGTCCGCGCATCGACCTGCAGGTGCTGCTCTATCCGGTGCTGTCGCCCGATTTCTCGCGTGGCTCCTACCACCGTTATGGCGGCGGCGAGTATCTGATCTCAGGTGACGACATGCGCTGGTTCTGGGACCAGCATGTGCCGCAGGCCATGCGCGATCATCCGGAAGCCGCCCCGCTAGCGGCGCCCGACCTTGCCGGCCTGCCCGCCTCCATCCTCGTCGTTGCGGGCTGCGATCCGTTGCGCGACGAGGGTGTCGCTTATGCCGAGGCGCTGGGGGCGGCGGGCAATGCGGTGATCCTGCGCGAGCATCCGGGCATGGCGCACGGCTTCTGCACGCTGGTCGACCTGCTGACCGCGGCCAATGCGGAGGTGGAAGCGGTTGGCGGGCTGATCCGGGCGCGGCTCGCCTGAGCGGCGCCGGGTTGCTCAGTCGGATCAATGCTCGTCGTTGAGGAGGTGGCGGACGAGTTCGGTGAAGCGGGCGATCAGCGGCGAATTGCTGCCCTTCGGCCACAACATGCTGATCGGCAGCACGATATCGAGATCCGAAAGCTCGCGCAGCACCACGCCCGGCGGCGTGCGGTCGGAGCGGGCGGCGGTGACGACGCCGAGCCCGATGCGCGCGCCGACCAGTTCGTAGGCGATGTCCACCGCCGCCACTTCGACCGCGATGTTGGGCGACACGCCGCGCGCATCGAATGCGCCCATCATGCGATCGAACAGGCGCGGCGAGATGTGCCGCGCAGGCCAGAGCAATGCCTCGCCGGCGATTTCGTGAAGCTGGACCGAAGGCTTGGCGGCGAGCGGATGATCCTCGGGGAGGACGAGCTGGAAGCGATCCTGCCCCACGGCAAGCCGCTCGAACTGGTCGGCATCGCCGGCCTCGTCGATGACGAAGGCGACGTCCACTTCGTCGGCGAGCAAGCGGCTGCGCTGGGCATCCGACGTGAGCGGAAAGGCGCGCAGCTCGACCGAGGGATAAAGCGCGCGGAACTCGCGCAGCACGACCGGGAGGACCGGCCGGCGCAGCATCGCCTCGGAGAAGGCGACGCGCAGCGTGCCGCGATCGCCATCGGCGATCAGGCGCACGTTGCGGCGCGCATCCTCGATCGACATGAGGATGCGCCGCACATCCTGCGCCAGCACCTGGCCGACGCGCGTGATCGCGACGCCGCGGGCCTGCCGCTCGAACAGCTCGACACCGCCAAGCTCGCGTTCGAGATCGGCAATGCGCCGCGAGAGCGCGGACTGCGCGATATTGAGCCGCTCGGCCGCGCGGTGGAGGTTCTGCTCCTCGGCGACGGCAAGAAAGAACGGGAAATGCTTGGCGATGCGCAGGGTGCGCAATGTCGCCACTTCGCGCGGGACGGCGGGCATGAGCGAGGCCGCCCGAACCTTGTCGCGGGCGGGCAGTTCGGCGACCGACGCGGTGCGGGCCATGCCGTCAGACCAGCTCGACGCGGACCACGGCCCGGCCCGCGACGCCGCGGCCGCGCATCACCACCTCGACGTCGGCGCGATTGCTGCCGTCCACATGCCGCGCCATGACGTGCGAAGCGAGCTCCTCGGGATCGAGATCGTCGTCGCCGAGCTGCATCCAGACGAGCGAAGCGGCTTCCGTGCCCGACCAGCGGCGGACCATCTCGCACAGGCGATCTGCAAGCGGCATACCGGCGACCTGCTCGAGGTGCACGGTCTGTCCCAGACGCACGTCCGCGAAACGCATCGGCATCGCCGCCATCACACTCTCCCCGACCAGGGCTTCTGCCCTTCTATCCTGTAAATGATAGCGGCGAGCGCAGCCTTGTCAATTTCGGAGATCGCTCCGCGAGCATGGCTCGCACTCTTTACTGTTAAAGATTGTTAGTTATGAGGTTGCGGTGAGAGGGAGGAATAGTTGACGAGCACCATCACCGGCTCCGCTGCCGACAGCCTCGCGTTGCGGCGCTCAACTCAACCCGACGCGCTGGTCGCCCCCGGCCCGAGCGCCGCCGAGATCGACAGGTTGGTCGAAATCGCGCTGCGTGTGCCCGACCATGGCCGTCTGACGCCGTGGCGCCTCGTGCTGATCGCGGGCGAGGCCAAGCAGCGCTGGGTCGAGCGGCTGATGCAGATCGTCGAGACGCGGGAGGACGCGGGCAAGACGCGCGTCAGCACGCGCAAGCTGACGAGCGCACCGCTGGTAGTCGTCGTCGTGTCCAAGCCCCTGCCCGGACACAAGGTGCCCGAATGGGAGCAGTGGCTGTCCGCAGGCGCCGTCTGCATGAACCTGCTGAACGGCGCGCATGCCCTCGGCTACGGGGCCAATTGGCTGACGGGGTGGCATGCCTATGACGCGCAGGCCACCGCGCTGCTGGGCCTGGCCGAAGGCGAGAAAGTGGCAGGCGTCGTGCTGGTCGGCAGCATCGCGGAGCCTGCACCGCCGCGCCCCCGCGCCGCGGCGAGCGACGTCGCGCGCTGGCTGGCCATGTGACGCCGGCTCAGGCGCGCAGCGTGTCGGCCTTGATCGTGATGCTCGTGTCGAAGCCGTGACGCCGCTCGCCACCTCCGGAATAATGCTCCCGGATCGCGCGCTCGGCGCTCTGAGCGTCGCCCTCCTCGATCGCGCGATAGATGCGCTCATGCTCGTGCGCGAGCGACAGGCGCACCGCGCGGTCGGAGAAGGTGCCATGGACCGACGGATTGAGCGCGAGCAGATCGACTTGCGCGGTCCACAATTTCTCCAGCGCGCCGACCACCAGGCTCATCGTCTCGTTGCCGCAGTGATTGACGAGTTCGGTGTGGAAGGCGCGCGCCAGGCTGATGAAGGTCTTGGGATCGTCGATCGCGGCCATGCTCGCGTCGATATTGGCGCGCAGCCGCGGCAGCACGGTGGTGCCACGATCGGGCCGCTGCGCAGCCTCCGCGGCGCAGGCCGGCTCCAGCGTGCGCATCCCGTCGATCAGGTCGGCCAGCGACACGCCGCGCGATTCCAAGACGAGGCCGAGCATGTAGGCGGCGGTGCCCGAATGCGGCACATGGACCACCGCCCCGCCGACATTGCCGCGGATGACGGTGATCAGTCCCTCGGTTTCGAGGATGCGGAACGCCTCGCGAATTGCGGGCGGGCTTACACCAAATTCGGAGAGCAATTCCTCCTGCTTCGGCAGCAGATCACCGTCGCCAAGCTGGCCCGAGAGGATGCGCGAGCGCAGGCTGGACGCAACGATCTCGGCGACGCGCGGCTGACGCAGGCGGCGCTTGGGCAAAGGCGCGCTCATGCGTTCGGATACGGCGCTCGCATCGCCCACTGCAGATTCATCGCACCGCTCCAGCGCATTCCGGCCTGCCGCCATAAGCCAGCACCCGATCTTTGCAAGCAAGACGCGCACGCAAGACGCACCGAGGAGAGAGCATGACCACCAATCGCTTTCAGTGCTTCACGATCAGCATCACGCCCTTTGCCGAAGACGGCGCGATCGACGAGGCAGGATTGCGCCGTCACCTGCGCAAATTGGGCGATGCCGGGATCGGCGTCTATGTCGGCGGGGGCGGCAGCGGCGAGGGCTATACGCTGACCCAGCAGGAAACGGACCGGCTGCTTCGCATCGCAGTCGAGGAACTGAAGGGCCGCGTGCCGGTCCGCGCCATGGGGGTGGAACCGCGCACCGCCGGGCAGATGAACGCCTTTCTCGACATGGCGGAAGCCGCCGGCGTCGATGCGGCGCAGGTCTATTCACTGGACGTCGGACATGGCCATATGCCGACCCCGCGCGAACTGGACGCCTATTTCAGCGAAGTCCTGTCGAACAGCCGGCTACCGGCCGTGTTCTCGACCCACCAGTCGGTCGGCTACGTCATCCCCGCGCAGGTGATCATCGACCTGTTCGCGCGGCACGATCACCTGATCGGGCTGAATGTCAGCCACCAGGATCCGGGTTACTTGCGGACGCTGGTGGATGCATTGGGAGACCGGATCGACATCTGCGTCGGCGGGCCCCATCAGGCGCCGCTCGCTCTGGCGCTCGGCGGGCACGGCTTCCTGACTTCGGAAGGAAATATCGCGCCGAAGCTGTGCATGAGCGTGATCGCGGCGGCAAAGGCGGGCGACAATGTCGCGTTTCTCGAACGGTGGGGCAAGCTGATGCGCCTGTTTATGGCGCTCTACGGCAATGGCGGGATCCGCGTCACCAAGGCGCTGCTCGGCCTTTACGGGCTGGCCGGCGGCGTGCCGCGCGCACCGCGCCTGCCGGCCGAGGCAGACGCACTGGCGAGGGCGAAGGCGGTCGTCGAGGAACTCGGGATCGCGGACATCGAAGGCTGGTGAGGCAAAAGGCCAGCGGCGGGTGGCGCCCACCGCTGGCCGAAGCCGTCACTCCGCCGCGACGGGCAGAGCGGGGGCTGGTTCGAGCGTGGGGGTATGTTCGTTGTAATAAGCGGATTCGCGCGACGTATCGATCGTGCGCGCGCCCCGGACGCCGAACTTGCGACGAGCTTCCTCCAGCGGCAGATCAAGCCATTCCTCGTAGCGCGGCAGGAACAGCGCGTCGGAATCCTGCCCGACCTTCATCGCGTAATGCGCCAGATCCCACATCTGAACGAACAGCTCCGGATAATGGAGCGGTCCGCGCATGAACATCGGGATGGTCAGCAGCGTGTTCTGGACGTTGAGCAGGCCCGCCAGTTCTGGCGTGAAGTGACGGAACAGATTCCCGTATTTGAGAAACGCGGGCATGATCTCGCCCAGCGCATCGAAGCCGCCGCCGCTCAGGATGTGCATGATGTCGTGGATCTGCACGCCGCGCAGGAAGAAATATTCAAAGCCTGATCGCGGCTCGAAGCTGGGAATGATATCGACTTCCATCCCCGCGCCAACGAGCTGCTTGTACCAGATGCCGCCG
The DNA here is from genome assembly GCF_900113315.1 of Sphingomonas jatrophae. GTDB lineage: Bacteria > Pseudomonadota > Alphaproteobacteria > Sphingomonadales > Sphingomonadaceae > Sphingomonas_P > Sphingomonas_P jatrophae. The sequence goes on from NZ_FOZG01000003.1 coordinate 288,134, forward strand.
ACAGATCCTTCGGGGCAGGACTTCATGTCCTCGCGCGTCAGCCGCGACAGCCAGCGCTCGTCCAGCCAGCGATCGAATTCGGGCCAGTCCCGCCGGGCCTCGTCGAACAATTGCTCGATGCGGCCATGATCCTGCACCGCGCGCACCGCCTCGATCAGCGGCGGGATGCCGAAGGTCGGCGGATAATCGCGCCCGTTGCGGCGGAGCGATTGCGTGACGACCCATTCGCGGATGCGCGCATCGTTGAGATATTTGGATGAGCTAATGAGGACGCTGCTGGGCGTCTCGATCGTCTTGCGACCGCGCTGGAGATAGGGAAGATCGTCTTCGTTCATCGTCCTTGCTCCCTCAGGCTGCCGCCGTTTCGACCTTGGCGAGCACCGGCCCGATGAACTCGCCGGGCAGGGCACCGGTGAAAGCGCCGCCCTCGAACGTGGGCACGCCGTTGACCAGCGTCAGCCGCATCGGCGCGGCATCGCGGGTGAAGCGCCACGTGAAGCCGCCCTTGCCGTCCGGCACGTCGAACACGCGCTTCAGCGGCCGCGGCTCGATCTCGTCGAGGTTGAACACGGCGATATCCGCACGGTAGCCGACCTTGAGCACGCCGCGATCGCCGAAGTTGAAATGACCCGCCTGCTTGCCCGTCTGGACGTGAATCGCCTCTTCCAGCGTCAGATCCTTGTTCTTCATGTAGGTGGTGAGCAGCAGGATATTTTCGCCGCCGCCGCACAGCATCTGGCCGTGCGCCCCGGCATCCGAGATGTTGGCGACGGTCTGCTTGTCCTTCAGCATCTCCACGGTCTGCTCATAGGCCATCGGGTGCGGCACGCGGCTGACGATCGAGTTGACGCCGTTGGCGATGACCCAGTCCGCCAGCGCGTCCGACGGATGGACGCCGCGCTGCTCGGCCAGTTCCTTCAGGTTAAGATCGAGCGGGCCGGCGCCCGTCTCCGAATCCATCAGCAGCATCATGTGAGGATTGGCGACGAGCGACTGGCGGAACGCCTTGTTGTCCCAGCTGTCGCGCGCGCGGGCGCGGAAATCGGGATCGTTGAGGAGCGCCAGCTTCTCCTCGGCGGTCGGCGCCTGGACGACTTCGTGCCAGACATATTCGTTGGCCTGCGCGAAGGACGAGGATGAAAAGAAGTTGAGCGCGGTGGTCGGCGGCACGTGCGCGAAGCTCGGCCAGAAATCGAGGCCCTCTTCCTTCTGCTTCGCCGTGATCTTCCACATCTTGTCGCGGATATCGTCCTGGAAGCGGAGCAGGCCGCCCGCCCCCGCCATCTGCACACGGACGTTGCGATCGCGGCAGAGATTGCCGAGACGCTCCATCTGTTCGGGTGCCTTCAGGCGGAAGAAGGTGTCGAGAATGACCTGGAGCTGGCTGCCCGGGCGGCTCGCCAGCACGCCGATCAGCGCCGACCATTCGGCATCGTCGGCGACGAGGCTAGGGACCGCGCGATCCTTGCTGTCATGGTCCATCAGGTTGGACGACATGCCGAGCGCGCCCGCATCGATCGCATCCTCCAGTAGCACGCACATGCGGCGGATCTCGTCGGGCGTGGCCGTGCGCGTCCAGGCATCCATGCCCATCACGGCAAGGCGGATGGCGATGTGCCCGGCATAGCCCGCGACGTTGGTCGACACCTTGCACTTGGCCGCCATCGACGCGCGATATTCGGACCAGGTGCGCCAATCCCATGGCAGCTTCTCAAGGAAAGGCTTTTCGGCCACTTCCTCGAAGAAGGAGAAGATCTTGACCATCTCCATGCGGACCTCGGGATCGTCATGGACCGGCGCCGCGGTGAAACCGCAATTGCCGATGACGATCGTGGTGACGCCATAGCCGGGCAGCGGATCGAGCCCCGGTTCCCACCACATCACCGCATCCATGTGGGTATGCGGCTCGATGAAGCCGGGGGAGACGATGCACCCGGTCGCATCGACGACACGCTCACCTGCTGCCGCGGCAAGGTCCTTGCCGATCTCTGCGATCACGCCGCCACGCACGCGCACGTCGCCGATGAAAGCGGGTGCGCCGGTGCCGTCGACGACCGTTCCGCGCTGGATGAGAATATCTGTCACGCCGCTCTCCCCGGTGTCCTTTGGCGGCAGACGACCACAAGCTTTCTAACATTGCAAGCTTGGGCGGTTGGCTGCCACGCATCAAATCCAAGCAGACTTAAGGCGGCGGAGCGCGCGGCTCTATTGCCGTTCGGTGATCGGGCACGCCCGCTGTGGGCATCGCCGGCCAGCGATGCCCGCCGGCTAACGATCGCGCCGCCAAACGGCATTTGAAAGCATCGCTCGTTCCGTCGACCCTGCCCGGCAGTTACGGAAGCGAGAGCACCCAATGCGATTTTCCCTGATCTTCGAGGCGCAGATCGAAGATGCATCCCGTCGCGGCGAACAGCAGGTGTTCGACGAGCTTGTCGAGCAGGCGCTGCTCGCCGAGCAGCTCGGCTTCGATATCGTCTGGAGCGTGGAGCACACCTCGCTCACCCACTATGCGCACATGAGCGCGCCGGAGACGTTCCTCGCCTTCATCGCGGGGAAGACCAACCGCATCGGCATCGGCCACGGTGTCGTCTGCCTGATGCCCGCGATGAACCACCCGATCAAGGTAGCCGAGCGTGTCGCAACGCTTGACCTGCTTTCCAAGGGGCGCGTTCATTTCGGCATCGGCAAGGGCGGTAGCCAGCAGGAAGCGGGCGCTTATGGCTACGACCTGAAGGAATTGCAGCCGCTGATCGACGAGGCGATGTACCTCATCCCCAAGATGTTCGTGGAGGAGGAGGTCGAGCATAACGGGCCGCTTCTGACCGTGCCGCCGCGGCCGATCCATCCCAAGCCGTACCAGGATCCGCACCCGCCAATGTATATGGCCTGCACCAATCTCGGCACGCTGGAGCGCGCGGGCGAGCGCGGCCTCGGCGCGCTGGTGCTGGGCTTCGGCGGGCCGGAGGAGGTCGCCAAGAAGAACCAGATCTACCGCGATGCCTGGGCGCGGCGCGATCCGGCCGATCAGGTGGGCTACCGCCCCAACCAGCATCTCGCCGCGCTGTGCCCGACGATCGTCCTCGACGATCCCGAGCAGGCGCGCCGCATCGGCATCCGCGGGCAGCGTTACTTCTATGAATCGCTGAACTATTGGTATGGCGGCGGCCCTAAGCCCGACCCGAAGACGTGGGGCGATGAGCTGGTGGAGGAAGGGACCGACACGATCATCACCACCAAGCTCGCCTCCGAGACGATCACGATGGACCTGCGCCCAGACGAAGGCGGACGCCGGCCGAGCTCGGGCATCCTCAGCGCCAAGAACGCCTATGGCAGCGTCGCCGACTGTATCGATTACGTGACGCAGCTGGCCGAGGCTGGGGCGGACGAGATCCTGTTCATGACCAACATGGGCACGGTGCCGCAGTGGGCGCAGCTGGAAACGCTGCGCAAGATCGGCACGCACGTCATCCCGCACTTCCGGTGATCGAGACCGCCGGGCGCACGGCTGTCGTCACCGGCGCGGCATCAGGCATCGGCTTCGCGCTGGCACTCCACGCCGCCCGCGCGGGCATGGCGGTGGCGGCGTGCGACCGCGATGCCGGCGGGCTGGCGCGGCTGGAGGCTGCGCTGGCGGACATAGGCGGGTCGCACATAGTGCGGCAGCTGGACGTCATCGATGCGGCCGCAATGGTGAGCTTCGCCGAGGCGGTAGCGGGCTCCCTCCCCGGCGTCGCGCTGCTGTTCGCCAATGCCGGCATTCTGCATACCGGCTCGCTGCTGGCGATGCCCGTCGCGGAGTGGCGGCTTATGCTCGACGTCAACGTGGTCGGCACGATCGCAACGGTGCAGGCCTTCGCCCCCGCAATGGTCGCGCGCGCGGAGGCGGCGCAGATCGTCATCACGGGATCGACAGGGTCGATGCTGCCGGGTGCGAACCTGACGGCCTATTGCGCCACCAAACATGCCTTGTGGCCAGTGGCGGAGGCGCTGGCGGACGAGCTGGCGGAGAGCGCGGTCGGAGTATCGCTGCTGATGCCGGGCGCGGTCGCGACGCGCATCTTTGCCGCCACCGATCCGGATCGGGCAGCACCGGCGGATTCGATCACGCCGGATGTGGCCGCGGCGCTCGCGTTCGAGGGCGCGGTGGCCGGGCAGGCCAAGATCCTGACCCACCCCGCCTATGTCGAGCGGTTCCGCCAACGCTTCGACCGCGTGCTGGACGAGGTGGCGCAGTCCTGACCCGCTGCCGGCGTGACGAGCACGCCGGCGTCGTACCCCATCTCAGACGGCGGGATGGAACTGGGCGTACCATTCGCGATATTTCAGGATCGGGCCATCGGCTGCCGTCAGCATCGGCTGCGCGACATAGGCCTTGTGCGGCCAGATCTTGCCGTCGCTATGCTGTTCCTTCTCGCCATGCTCGGCGGCGAGCTGGGTGAAGCGCGCAATGGCTTCGTCGCTCATCGGGCAATCATCGTCCTTCAGGAAGAACTGATGGACATAGTAATGGCTGAGATCCTGATCGACCGGCGTGACCGACACGTAATAGATGGTGGTCAGGCCCGGTGCATGCGGCGTGCGGCTCTCCACGCGGGACAGCCCGCCGCCGACAACTTCCGATGCGACGGTGGAGCCAATGTCCACGCCCTCGATCGGCCCGTCATAATCGGCCGGCAGGATGCGCACGGGGCTGTGGAAGCGATGGCCCTCGATGCGCAGATCGCCCCCCGAGACCGCACGCCCGGTCGAGTGCACACCCGGAAAGTGCGCGAAATCGACGCCGTTCTCGAACACGTCCTGCGGGTGCGCCGCGCCGAAATCGTCATGCAGCTTGCGGAAGCCCGCGCCGGGCACGCGGCGGCGCTCGTCATAAGCGGGCAGCTCCCACTGCGGCGGTGCGCCCGCGAGATCGTGCCACACGAAGATCATGCCGCCGCGTTCGGCCGTCGGCCACGTCCGCACCTTGGCGCGTGGCGGGATGGCCTTGACGAAGGGAACGTGGACGCACTTGCCCGCCGTGTCGTAGCGCCATTGGTGGAACGGGCAGACGATCGTCTCGCCTTCGACCCAGCTGTCATAACCGAGATGCGCGCCGAGATGCGGGCAGTGCGCATCGGTGACGACGGTCTGGCCGCTCTCGGTGCGGAACAGGACGAGATCCTGCCCGAAATAGCGCAGCGGCTTCACGCTCTTGGGCGCGAGATCGTCGGTGAAGCCGACGGCGAACCAGCCCGTCGGATAGGGATGGAACGGATATTTGGTGCCGAACCTGCTGATGGCGTTCATGTCTGTCCTCTCCCCTGCTCGTCTCAGATGATCGACGCGCCGCCGTCCACCGCCAGCACCTGGCCGGTGATGTGCGCGCCGGCGTCCGTCGCCATCAGCAGCACCGCGCCCTTGAGATCGTCGTCCGTGCCCAGCTGCCCGCGCGGCGTATCGGCGCGCAGGTCGTCGCCATGCTTGTCGATGACGTAGCCGGTGAGCCTGGACGGGAAATAGCCGGGCGCCAGCGCATTGACGGTGATGCCGAGCGCCCCCCACTCGGCCGCGAGCGCACGCGTGAAATTGATCAGGCCGCCCTTGCTGCTATTATAGGCGATGGTGCCGATCATCCGCGGATGGTGGCCGAGCAGCCCCTCGACCGAAGCGATGTTGATGATCCGCCCCCAGCCCGCGGGGATCATCCATTCGCGCGCGACCGCCTGGGCCATCAGGAAGGGGCCGGTGAGGTTCACCGCCATCAGCTTGTTCCAGGCGTCGAGCGGCATCTCCTCCGTCTTCGAGCCCCATGACGTGCCGGCATTGTTAATGAGGATGTCCACGCGCCCGCCCGCCTGCCGCACCTGATCGACGATCGCGGCCGCCGCATCCGGCTTGCCGACGTCGGCCGCGATCGCGGTCGCCTCCATGCCGAGGCCGGTCAGATGCGCCACCGCCTCGTCCAGCTCGGCCTGCTTACGCGCCGTGAGGATCAGCCGCGCGCCAAATTCACCGAGCGCCTCGGCCATGGCGAGGCCGAGCCCGCGCGAGCCGCCGGTGACGAGCGCGGTCCTGCCGGTCAGGTCGAACAATTGGGAAAGGCGCGACATACAGTCTCCTGACGGTCAGCCCGCCGTGTAGCCGCCGTCGACGAACAGGGTCTGCCCGGTGACGAAGCGCGCAGCCGGCGAGGCGAGGAAGAGGAGCGCGCCCATCAGATCCTCGATCTCGCCCAGCCGGCCGAGCGGCGTGCGCTCGACCACCTTGGCGTAGAGCGCCGGCTGCGTGCGGACGAGTTCCCGATTGAGATCGGTGACGATGACGGTCGCGCCGAGCGTGTTGACGGTGATGCCGTGCGCGCCGAACTCGAACGCGCAGGCCGCACCCAGATTGGCGAGCCCGGCCTTGGACGCGCAATAGGCCGCACGATTGGCCATGCCGCGCCCGGACAGGATCGAGCCCATGTTGACGATGCGGCCATAGCCACGCGCGATCATCGGCCGCGCAACCGCGCGGATCGCGTGGAAGGCGCCCGCGACGTTGACCTCGAGGATGCGCAGGAACTGTTCGGGCGCGATATCCAGCACCGTTTGCGGATCGGTGATGCCGGCATTGTTGAACAGGATGTCGACGCGCCCGAACGCGTGCTCAACCGCTTCGACCGCCGCGACCATCGCCTCGGCATCCGCGACATCGGCCTCGACGATCAGCGCGCGGCGGCCGGCAGCTTCGACCGCACGGGCGGCATCCTCCAGCTTGATGCGGTTGCGCGCGACCAGAGCCACGTCGGCGCCCGCTTCGGCCAGCGCGGTAGCGCCCGCCGAGCCGAGCCCGCCACCGCCGCCGGTGACGATCGCGACCTGCCCATCGAGCGCGAACCGGGCGATGCCGGTGCTCACGCCGCCGCGGCCTCGCCGAAGCTGCGCAGTTCGATCAAGGCGGCGATGCGGGCGCGCAGATAGCCATATTGGCCTGCCAGCAGCGCGTCCCCGCTCATCGCCAGCCGATCGGCCAGCGCCAGCATCTCGGCCAGGAGCGCGCCTTCGTCCTCCGTGTCGGTCATACCCGATCCCCTCCCTAGAGCCGGTAGCCGTCCTGCCGCTCGTCCACCCAGCGACGCGCCTTGTAGGCGAAGCCCTGGAAGTCGGTGCGCGGCACTTCGAGCACGTCGACCCACATGTTGCTGCGTTCCTTGATCGCGCTGCGGACGGAGCCGACCAGCCGCGCGCGCTCCTCGTCCGACAGGCCCGTCTGGTGATCCGCCACGGCGATCCGCACCTCGACCTCGGTCTTGCCGTCGCGCGTGAAAACGCGGCCTTTATATTCGCCGATTTCGGGATGCGCGAAGACGGCGGCGTCGAACATGGACGGCCAGATATTGTTGCCGCGTATCTTCATCATGTCGTCGAAGCGGCCGATCGTGCCGCACTCGATCGCATTCCACGCGCCGCCGCCGCATGCCTGCCACGGCACCAGCCGCGCGGCATCGCCGGTGCGGAAGCGGACGGCGGGGCTGCCCTCGACCGACAGGTTGGTGACGACCATCTCGCCGACCTCGCCGGGCGCGACCGGGAGCCCGCTCACCGGATCGACGATCTCGATCAGATGCTCCCATTCGAACAGCCGGATCAGGCCGCGTGCGCCATTCTGACCGACGACACCGGCGGCCGCGGTCGATCCGCCGAAGCCGTTCAGCTGCGTGCTGCCATAGCCTTCCTGCAGCCGGCAGCCCCAATGCTCCTCGATCTTGGCCGCCCATTCGAGCGGGTAGCCCTCCGCCGCGATGAACAGGCCGTGCATGTCGGGAAAGGCCTCGCGCGGCACGATGCCTCGGGCGAGCAGCGCCTCGGTCAGCGTGTGGAGATAGTTGGTCGAGGCGTAGATGAACTGGATGCCGCCGAGCTTCAGCATCAGGTCGATCTTCGACTCGGTGGAGGTCGCACCGCCGACGTGGAAGCCGGTCGCCCCGAGGATGCGGATCGCCTCGCCCGGCCCCCAGCCGCCTGTGGTCATGCCGCCGGCGGGCACGCAGTTGATCGCCGTATCGCCCTGCCGCAGCCCCGCCATGAACCAGGGCAATGCGTGGAGATAGCCGAGCATGTGCAGATCGCGCTGGGTGCGGCCGTAAATCTCCTGCCCCTGGCCGGACGTGCCGCTCGTCATGCTGATATGGACGACCTCGGACCGATCCACGCCGAGCCGGGTGCCGAACGGCGGCGCCTCCTTCTGGTCGGCAAGGAAGTCGGCCTTGGCGGAGGTGGGGAAGGCCTTGGTGAAGCGATCGAGGCTGTCGATCGTGCCGCCCGCCAGGCCCGCTGCGTCCATCTTCGCGCGGTAGAAGGCGCTCTTGGCATAGAGCCGCTCGCACAGGGCCTGCACGCGCCGCAGCTGGTGTGCCTCTAACCCGGCACGGTCGATGCCGGCTAAACGCCGCAGCAGCGGCGACGCGGCGAACGGATCGGCGAGCGCCCCCACCGCTCAGCCCCGCGCGGGCCGGAAGGCGGGCAAAGTAATCGCCTCGGTCACCCGGTTGAACAGGATCTCGACCGCCATGCCTGCAGTCACGTCCTCGGGCGCGCAATCGACGATGTTGCCCGTCATGCGGCAGCCTTCGGCCAGTTCGACGATCGCGACGACATAGGGCACCTCGCCCGCATAGATATCGCGCGGCACGGGGTGGCGCACGACGATCCAGCTGAACACGCTGCCGCGGCCGCTCGCCTCCGCCCATTCCGGGCGATCGAGCGAACCGGGGCAGAAGGTGACGGGCGGGAACAGCCACGGGCCGTCGGCGCCGCAGCGTTGCAGCATCAGCCGTCCCTCGCGCATCCCGTCCCAGAAGGGCGTGCTCTCCGGATCGGGCACCGGCAGCGGCTTGGCATAAGCGGTGTCGGTCATGTCAGTTCCTCAGGATCATGGCGCTGCCGCAGGTCATCGCGCCGGCGGTGGTGAGGGCGATCTCCGCGCCCTCGATCTGGCGCTCGCCCGAATGACCGCGCAGCTGCTCGACCGCCTCTATGACATGGTTGAAGCCGTGGATGTACGCCTCGGACAGCAGGCCACCATGCGTGTTGAGCGGCAGCGCGCCGGTGCGCGCGATACGACCATCCATCACGAACGGGCCGCCCTCGCCTTCCTTGCAGAAGCCGAGCCCCTCCAGCGCCATCAGCACGCTGTAGGTGAAGCAGTCGTAGATCTCGGCCACGTCGACATCCTGCGGCCCCACGCCTGCGCTGTTCCACAGATCGTCGGCGAGATATTTGAAGCAATTGTGCGAGTGGCTGGGCCAGCGGATCGCGTCGAACAGATCATCGCCCTGCGTCGGCCCGCCGCCATACGCGCCGCCCATGATGTAGACGGGCTTGTGCCGCAGATCGCGCGCGCGCTCCGCCGAGGTGACGACGACCGCGCACGCGCCGTCGCTTTCCAGGCAGATGTCGTACATGCGGAACGGATCGACGATGAAGCGCGAGTTGAAATAATCGTCCTTGCTCATCGGCGTGCGCTGCATCGCGCGCGGATTGATCGCCGCATTGTCGCGGAAGGTGGTGGCGATCTCCGCCCAATGTTCGGCGGTGGTGCCGTAATCGATCATGTGGCGGCGCGCCCACATCGCCATCGCCTGCGGATAGGTGATCCAGCCGAGCGGCGCGGTATATTGCGTGACGCCGTAGGCGGAGAGATCGCGCCCGCCGCCGAGGCGGAAGCCCGAGCGCCCGTTCATCGCGCGGAAGCAGACCACCGTCTCGGCCAGCCCCGCCTCGATCGCCGCGGCGGCGGCGAGCGTGATCAGGTTGGCACCATTGCCGCCCGCGGCATAATCCACCGCATAGCCGGCATTCTCGATGCCCATCTCGGTGGCGACGCCGATGGCTGGCGCGCTATCGTTGAAGTTAAAGCTGACGATGCCGTCGATATCGCCGACGCTCAGCCCCGCATCGGCAATCGCCTTCAGGCAGGCCTCGGTTGCGAGGCTGCGCACCGTGCGGCCCGAAAACTTGGTGTAATCGGTCGTGCCAATACCGGCGATCGCATATTTGTCGCGCAACTTGTACATGGTCTCAGTCTTCCCTGGCCGCGCCGAAGCGGGGTGCGCGTTTTTCCTTGAAGGCGATCAGGCCCTCGGTGGCGTCGGGCTCCGTCGTGGCGTAGCGGTGGACGAAGGCGATCTCCTCACGCAGCCCCTCCTCATAGGGCAGGTTCAGCGTGAGATTGGCGAGCCGCTTGGCCCCGGCGAGGCCGACGGCGCTCTTGGTCGCCATGCCCGCGATCCACGCCTCGGCGGACGCGATCAGCTCGGCGTCGGGCACGACCCGCGTCACGAGCCCCCACGCCTCTGCCGTGCGCGCGTCGAGCAGCTCGCCCGTCAGCATCAGATGCTTGGCGCGGAGCAGGCCGATCGCGCGCGGCAGACGCTGCGACCCGCCGGCGCCGGGCAGCTGGCCGAAATTGAGGTGCCCGTCACCGATCTTCGCGCTTTCGGCCGCCAGCGCCATGTCGCAGGCGAGCAGCAGTTCGATCCCGCCGGCGACGCAGACGCCGTTCACCGCCGCGATCCAGATGGCGCGCGATTTCTCGATGCCGGTCAGCATGTCGTAGAAATCGTCGAGGAAGGCCTGGAAGTCGGCAGGCGCGCGGTAAAGGCGGATATAGCCGTCGAGGTCGCCGCCGGCGGAGAAGCTGCGCCCCTGCCCCGTCAGCAGCACGAAATCCACGTCGCCGCGCGCGTCGATCTCGGCGACGGCGGCCTTGAGTTCCTTGACGGTCGACCAGTCGAGCGGGTTGAGCTTGTCGGGCCGCGCCAGTGTCACGCGCGCGGTGCAGCCGTCGAAGGCGAGGACGAGATTCTCGTAGCTCATGCCGGCATCGCCCAGCGCTGCCTGGCGTCCTCGGTCAGCACGCCCTTGGCGACCTTGCCGCCCGACGAGCGCGGCAGTTCCTCCATCAGCACGAGCCGCTCGGGAAACCATTCGCGCGAGACCCCGCGTGCGCTCAGGTGCTGCGTGATCGCATCCAGCGTCAGTGCGTGGTTGGGCCGCGGCGTGACGTAGATGCAGACGCGCTCGCCGAACACCGGATCGGGCGCGGGCACCGCGGCACACAGCGCGACCGCGGGATGCGTGGCCACCTCCGCCTCGATGGCGGGCGCCGACAGGTTCTTGCCACCACGGATGATGAATTCGGACGTGCGGCCGACGACGCGGAGATAATCGTCCGCATCCACCTCGACGATGTCGCCCATCAGCATCCAGCCATCGGCGGTGAAGAGCTGGGCGTTCGCCGCGTCATCGTCCCAATAGCCGAGGCACGTCGCCGGACCGCGGCAGGCGGGCTGGCCGCGGCCCTGCACGTCGTCCCCCGTCACGGGATCGAACAGCCGCACTTCCATCTCGGGAATGAGGCGTCCTGCGGTTGTCAGGCGCCGCTCGCGCGTGTCGTCAGCCGTCGTGCGGCTGAGTGCGCCGGTTTCGTTCGAGCCGTAGAATTGCAGCACGGCGGCGCCCGTCACCTCCTCGAACTCGGCCGCGCGGCGATAAGGCACCGCCTCGCCGCCGGTGAACATGGCGCGCAAAGACGAAAGGTCGCGCGGGCGTTCGGCCTGTTCGTTCAGCAGCATGATGAACTGCGTCGACACGCAGCACAGCACGGTCACGCGCTCCCGCTCGATCAGGTCAAGCGCAGTGCCGGCATCGAATTTCGGCAACACCACGGTGGGGCAGCCGAGCACGGCGGGCGAAAAGTGCGAGGTCCACAGGCCGAAGCCGAACGGCATCGGAACGGCCCCCATGAACACTTCGTCCGCACCCAGCCGGCCTGCCTCGGCAGCGAGCCTGTGGAAGTAGAACCAGCGGTTCTGCGTGTGCATCACGCACTTGGGCATGCCGGTGGTGCCCGAGGTGGAGTTGATAAGGAACAGCGCGTCAGGGTCGCCGGCCGGCAGCGCCGGGTGCGCAGGCGGCGGCGCATCGCACCAGGCCGGGTCCGCGATCAGGTCCGGCACGGCGAGCACGCTCTCCACAGGCGCGCCGTCCGCACGGAGGGCGACGAGCAGCTCGTCCAGCGCGCGCTCGCGCATCCGCTCGTGCGCAATGAGCAGGGTGGCGCCCGTCCGTTTGAGCAGGTGGGCAATTTCGGCCAGGCCGGCGCGCGCACCGATGCCGACCGCGACCGTTCCTGCCCGCTCGACCCCGAGCAGCGCGGCATGGACGGCGGGACCGTCCGGCAGCAGCACCGCCACGCGTGCGCCATGCGGCAGACCGTGCGCGGCGATAAGGCCGGCGATCCGCGCGGCGGCGCGATCATATTGCCGCCAGCTATAGCGACCGTCAGGGGTGATCCATGCGGGCGCATCGGGCCTGTCGGCAGCGAGCGCAGCGACATGATCGGAGAGCGTGCGGTCACCCCACCAGCCCGCCGCCCGATAGCGGACCGCGGCGTCGGGGTCGGCGCGCAGGCTGCGTGCGGTATCGTGCGCGTTCATCGCTTCGCTTCCGCGACGCACCGGTCGCTCAGCGTCGCCGTCCGATTTCGCCGATACGATATACGCATTTCGCTCCCCCACCCGGCTTTCATCATTGTAATCTTGGCGGGCGCGTCAACCGCTCGACTGATAGAGAGGCAGGAGGTCAGCTTTGCCGTACCGGCATCGCTCGGCACCGCGCAGATGCACGAACGCGGCGCCGCCCGGATGGGGCGACGCCGCGCAGTACGAACCGCGAGACCGTCCCTCAGGCGGCGACGAGCTTCGGCTGGGTCGGCACGATCGTCTCTGCCGCGACCGGAAACTTGTAGAGCTTCTCGGCATTGCCGTGGAGGATCGCAGACTTGACCGGCGCAGGCACGCCCGACATCGAGGCCTGAATCGTCCGCCAGCTATAGGGATAGTCGGCGCTGATGTGCGGATAGTCGGTCGACCACAGCACCCGCTCGGGGTTCATGTAGTTGAGATTGTTGAGCCCGAAGCTGTCGGTCATGTAACCGAAGTAGAAGTGCTCGTCGATATATTCGGACGGCAGCCGCTTCAGCCCGAACTGGTTGACTTTCTCGAGCCGCTGGTAATTGTTGTCGATCTGCTCCTTGACGTAAGGCACCCAGCCGAAATCGACCTCCGCAAAGGCGACCTTCAGATTAGGGAAGCGATCAAACACGCCGTTGAAGATGAATTCGATGCAGCGGTTCGGCGCATCGAAGAAGCGGCCATAGCCCGGCAGCTTCGCCTTGTGCGGGCTCGGCTTGTAGATGCCGAGCGCGACGTGGATGTTGAAGCTGACGTCCCGCTCGTGGATTGCGGCCCAGACATAGTCATGCTCGTCGGTCATCACCGTCGTGCCGGTGGGATAGGCCTGCGCCATGACCGCACGCATGCCGGGGCGGCCGAGCACGCGATCCATCTCCTTGACGGCCGCCTTCACGCCGCCACGGTTCGGCAGGAAGACGAGGCCGCAGAACCGGCTGGGATCGTAAGCGACGTATTCGGAAACCCAATCGTTGTAAGCCTGGACGAGCGCGAGGTGGAACTCCTCGTCCTCGACCAGCGCCATCGCCGCCTGCAATGACGGCGTCGGGTACATGACTTCAGCGGTGACGCCGTCGCGATCCTGCTCCTTGAGGCGCTCGGCCGGGTCCCAGCCGCCCATGCGCATGTCGTCGAAGCGCATCCACGCCTTCATCTGCTCGGGCTCGAGACCGGCACAGGCGTTCCAGCCGAAGTTGCGGGGGCCCTCTAGGCCCTCGAAGATCCAGCCATCGCCTTCGGGGAAGCTTTCCATCCGGGGCGCGCGATCCTTGAACTTCTGCGGAACGCGCTTGAGGAACAGGTCGCCCGGTTCGTTGAAGTGACTGTCGGCAGAAATGAGGCGGGAATTCCCCAGAGGCATGTCGGACTCCTAAGTCTCTATCTTTTACAGGATAGCGGTTCGGTCGGCGTGGTCAATCGCACAACATGGGTTTCCGGCTGTGTTGACCGGAAAGCATGGGTGAGGGGCGCCTTCGGCATTACCGCGCCAGCACGGCGCCACCATCCACCGTCCAGATCGCGCCGTTGACGTAGGAGGCGGCCGGACTCGCGAGGAAGTGGATGACGCGCGCAATCTCGTCCGTATCGCCGATACCTTCCGGCGCTTCGACCCCTGCAACGGCAATCGCCTCAGCGGTCGCGCCGGTCAGCATTGGGCCGGGCGCTACCGCGTTGACGCGGATGCCGAACTCGGTGAATTCGCGCGCCATCACCTGCGTCGCGGCGGCGAGGCCCGCTTTGGATGCCGCATAGGCGATCTTGCCCGCGCTCGGCCGGCTGCCCTGGATCGAACCGACGTTGACGATCGCACCGCCGCCCGCTCCGCGCATCGCCGCCGCCGCAAGCTGCGCCATCCTCACCGCGCCCTTGAGATTGACATCCACCACCCGGTCCCACGCCTGTTCGGTGAGATCGAGCGTCGGGCAGGACGGAAACAGTCCGGCGGCGTTGACGAGAATGTCGGGCGCCTCGCCCCCGAGTGCGGCCTGAAACGCCGGCGCAATGTCCCAGCACGTGAGATCAAGCGGAAGGCTGGCGGCGCCAAGCTCAGCCGCAGCGGTGGCGAGCGCGTCCGTCATGCGATCAATCAGCAGCAGTCGGGCGCCAGCGGCCTTGAGGTGCGCCGCAGTACAACGGCCGATGCCGGATGCGGCACCGGTGACGACGGCAAGACGGCCATCCAGCCGCAGCGCCTCCGCCGCCATCATTTGCCAGTTGGGTCCGGCCGTAACCGCGCCGCTCTTTCCGCTCCGCTCGTCATCCCGCCCTGGCTCCACCCTTCGCGTCAGGTGTGCCGGGCCGCACCCGGGCGAACAAATCGGATTCCGGTACAGCTGCCATCCTCAATCGGCATCGTCGCCCCCTTACCCTGATCGCGCTTCGTCATCGCTGCTGTGCCGAAGGGGGATTGGACAGCGCGGGGCACGGGGGCATGTTCTCGCTCAAAGCCTCGCTCGGAGATGGTCTCGGCGAGGACTGTCGAGAGGATCGCCGTCATGGCAGCAGTCGCCGCAGTTCCTGCGATGGAGGAGCCGTCGACCAGCCCGGCGGTGGCATTGCCGCGGTGGCGACGCTGGCTGATCATGTTCATCCTGCTGACGGGCGGGATCAAGACGACGCTCGCCTTCACCACCGTCGTGCCCGCCCTTCAGCTGATCGCCGCGCATTTTCGGGGCGAGGGTGACGGCATTCTCGGCGCGCAGTTCGTGGTGACGATGGCGCCGGTCGGCATGGCGACAGCCGGATTGGTGGCAGGATGGATCGTCAGCCGCGGTGGCCTCAGGCGGACGTTGTTCCTGTCGCTCACCGCCTGTTCGATCACCGGCCTGTCGCAGCTATGGATCAACAGCCTGCCCCTGCTGCTGGCGGACCGCTTCATTGTCGGCTGTGCCGTGGTGGTCAGCGATGTCGCGATGACCAGCATCCTTGCCGCGCAGTTCACCGGCAAGGCGCGCTCGCGCATCGTCGGCCTCAGGCAGGCCATCTCGTCGGCCGGCACCGTCTCGACGATGCTGGTCGCCGGCTATCTCGCGCAGAATTTCGGCTGGCGCGCGCCGTCGTGGATGTTCCTGGTGCCCGTCGTCATGCTGGTGCTGGCGCTGATCGCGTGGGACCGGCCCATCGTGCTGCCCAAGATGGTGCAGTCGAAGGAGCGTTTCTCCGTCGCGCAGCTCTGGCCGATCTATGTGCTGTCGCTGGCCATGTCGGTCGCGCACACCATGCCGTCGTTCCAGATGCCCTTCCTGCTGCGCGAGAATGGCGTGACGGACGCGGTGCTGGTGTCGCGCGTGCCGGCGCTCAGCGCCTTCATCTCGATCGCAGCGGCGGCGGGCTTCGGCTTCGTCTATGGCGCGATCGGGCGGTGGACGCTGATCCTGGCGGCGAGCTTCATGGGAATCGGCTTCATCGGCGTCGGCTTTGCGCCGACCTACCAGACGATCCTGCTGTGCGTGATGATCGAGGGCGTGGGCGCCGGCTGGACGATCCCCTTCTTCTCCACCCGCCTGCTCGACCGGGTGACGCCGATGCAGCGCAGCCAGGCACTCGGCTTCCTGACGACGTCGCTGTTTCTCGGCCACTTCATCAATCCGATCCTCACCGCACCGCTGCGCATCTACTTCGGCATCCACAGCACCTTCGTCGTGGTCGGCTCGGCGCTGCTGGTCGGCGCGCTGCTCCTCGCGGCAGGGGCGATGGCCACACGGAACCGCGACACGATCATCTGACCGCGCGACCTGTCCAGCGCCGGTGCGAAACGGCCGTCGGGGAGACCCGGCGGCCGTTTCCGCATTGGGGGTTATGGGTGCAGAAGGAGGTGGTGGATGCCCTCTGCCGGCATCGGCCGCGCTGCGCTGAAGATCCGGAGAGCTGGGCAGCAATGAGCTGCACCAGGCAGCAAAAAGCCGCCGCCGGGTCTCCCCGACGGCGGCGCGAGCCTTGCAGTGCGGAGCGCCCGGGTGGGGCGCGGCTCAGAAGGCAGCGGTGATGCGCAGGCCGTAATTGCGCGGCCGGTTGAACGATGCCGTCGCCAGCGTCCCGAAGTCGGTGGCGAAGGTGATGAAGCGGTTGTTGGTGAGGTTCGCGCCGTAGACCTGTGCGGACAGGTTGACGCCGTTACCGACCGGGATTTCGGACAGGATCACCCGGGCGCTGAGATCCTTTTCCTTGCCGGTGCGCAGGTTCTGCAGCGTCGGCGACAGGAAGTCGATGACGGCAAGCCGGGCGTTGCTCTTGGTCTGATAGTCGCCGCGGATGGTCAGCACGCCGATCGGCGTCTCGCCCGTCTTGTACTGGATGCCGACGTGCGTCGTCCATTTGGAGAGATAGGGAAAATGCGCGGTGGAGGCGACGTTGGTCGGCACGCCGCCCTGGATCAGAATATATTCCTTATACTTCGGATCGACATAGCCGACATTGCCGTCGATCTGGATATGATCGCCGAGCAGAGCCGTGCCCTCGACCTCGAAGCCGCGATACTTGGCCTTGCCGGCATTGACGACGAAGTTGGTCAAGGTCGTGCTGTTATATTGGTTTACCTGAAGATCGTCATAGTCGATCTGGTAGACGTTGGCGTTGAGCCGCAGATGGCGATCGAACAGGTCGCTCTTGAAGCCCGCCTCGTAGGTGATCGCTTCTTCGGGATCATAAGCAGGCGAGCCGGGGGAGACCGCGTTGAAGCCGCCGGCCCGGAAACTGGAGGCGATGCGGGCGTAAGCGAGGATGCCGTCGCCGAACTTATAGCTGGCGGTGCCACTATAGCCGAAATTGTTATACTTGTCGGCAATCGCCTGATTGGTGCGGGTCGTCGTGGTCGTGGTCTGGACGATGCCCGTCGTCAGCGACTTCTTGTCCTGAGTGTAACGCGCGCCGAGCGTGATCTCGAGCCGCTCGTCGAGCGCCTGCGGCTTGTACGCGACCTGCCCGAAGGCGGCATAGGATTTGGTCGACTGATCGTAGATGACCGTGCGGTTGACGCGGACGAAATTGGCACCGACCACCGAACCCAGGATGGTGGTGACGTTTTCGTGCACCTTCTCGTCCCAGTAATAGAGGCCGCCGACATAGCTGAAGTCGCCGACATCGCCGATGAACTGTAGTTCCTGGCTGAACTGGCGCTGGCGACCCGGGTTGGTCGGGGTCGAATGGACGCTGACCGGCTCGATCGTGTTGCCCGGGATCGCCGGATTGAGCACGCGGCCAAGGATGTAGCTACCGCCGAGCTGACCGACGAGCGTTTCGTGCAGCCGCGAATAGGCGCTGATCGACTTGATCTGGAACGTGTCCGACGCCTCGTAGGTCAGCGTCAGCGTGTCGCCGTAATTCTCGATATCCGCATTTCCCGGCACGCGCGGATCGCGGTAGGACAGATCCAGCGGGCGCGTGCCGATGACGAGCGGGGGGCCGGACGGGTTCGCCGCCGCCGAATTGCGATAGGCGGTGACCGCGGCGGGCGTGCCGCCGACGATCTGCCAGGCGGTGAAGGACGTGTTCTTGCCATAGCGCGCACGATTGTCGATGGTCAGGTCGCCCACCTCGCCAATCAGGCCGAAACCCAGGCTGATATCCTTCTGGTTGCCGCCCCAGTCGGATTTCTGGAAACCCGGCGTGCGCACCCAGCCGTCGCGATTGTGGACCTGCCCGGCAAACTTGGCACGCCAGCTCGATCCGCCGATGCTGCCTGTCTGCACAACGGCCGACAGGATCGACTCGTCGTTGGTGCCGTAGCCGAACTGCACGCGCACCGATGGGTCGCGACTAGGCGTGGTCGTGCTGAGCAGGATCGCGCCGCCCACTGTATTGCGACCGAACAGCGTTCCCTGCGGCCCGCGCAGCACCTCGACCCGCTCGATATCCGGCAGATCGAGCGAGTTGCCCTGCGGCCGCGGCGTGTAGGCGCCGTCGATGTAGATGCCGACGGAAGGCTCCGAATAGAGCGTCGTCGCGATCGTGCCGATGCCGCGGATGAACACCACTGGCGCATTGGCGCTGCCCGACGCCTGCGTGACCTTGAGGCTGGGCGCGAGTTGCGCGATGCCCGACAGGCGCGCGACGGCAAGCTGCTCGATCTGCCCGCCGGAAATGGCGGTGACGGGCAGCGGCGCGGATTGCGCGCTTTCCTGCCGGCGCCGCGCAGTGACGACGATGTCCTCAAGGCCGGTCGCCGCCCGCTCGGGGCCGCTGGCCGTGTCCGCAACCTCGGCGCTGGCGACCTGTGCCGCGGCAGGCGTGGCAATCAGGCCGACGGCAAGCGCCAAAGCTGAAGCGCCACCCGCGCAAGACACGCGCCACGTTTTCGCACGATCGGATAGACGTCCAGCCATATTCCCCCCTCCTTGCGCCTGCATTGATCGAGGTCGCGTTAGATCACCGAGGATGGTTAGCTTGCGCTGCAATCCCCGTCAGTCCGTGATTGCGTAAATATCCGTGCCGATGTGGCAGACCAGCCTTCGCGTTTCAGCATCGGCGCGCACGCAGCGCTCATGTTAGTCGATCGGCCAGGCGGGAGGAGAGGCGCGTGGACGACCCAGCGACGAAGACGGCACCTCGGATGACGCCGCGGTACGGCCGATGAAGGACTTTGGCGAGAAGGTCCATCATGACGGCTGAGCGGCTGCTTGCGGGTGCGCTGCTGATCGCGGTGCTGATCGCCGGCACGGCGGCTTCTGCGCTTCCGCCGGGCGATGCCGCGGCAGGCGCGCGCGCCTTTGCCGCTTGCGCCGCCTGCCACGCCCGGATCGCGGGCGCGCCGCAGCGGAACGGACCTGCCCTCGTGGCGGTGATCGGCAAGCGCGCTGGCGCGGTCGATCCCGGCTACGCGGCTTATTCGCCGGCCCTGAAGAGCGCTAAGCTGACCTGGACCGCCGAGACGCTCGATGCCTGGCTGGCGCGCCCCGCCAAGTTCGTGCCGGGCAACCGCATGGCCTATCCCGGCATGCCCGATCCGGTCGCACGCGCGAACCTCATCGCCTTTCTCACCACGCCGCCCAAATAGTCGGGGACCGATCATGGCGCTTACCTTCCAGATCAACGGCAAGGCGCATCAGGTCGATGCCGATCCGGACACGCCTTTGCTGTGGATCCTGCGCGATCATGTCGGGCTGACGGGCACCAAGTTCGGCTGCGGCATCGCCCAGTGCGGTGCCTGCACGGTACATCTCGACGGCGCGGCGGCGCGCTCCTGCCAGGTGCGTGCGGGGGATGCCGCCGGTGCGGCGATCACCACGATCGAAGGGCTGTCGCCCGACCGCTCGCACCCGCTCCAGATGGCGTGGATCGAGAACAATGTGCCCCAGTGCGGCTACTGCCAGAGCGGCATGATCATGGCCGCTGCCGCGCTGCTGAAGGCGACGCCCAAGCCCAGCGACGAAGACATCGCCACCTACGTCGACAATATCTGCCGGTGCGGCACCTACAACCGCATCCGCTCGGCGATCCAAAAGGCTGCGGGCATGGTCGCATGAAAGAGGATGCAGTCTTGGGGGAGACAGCAGCGCTCAATCGGCGTGACCTGCTCGTCCGCGGTGCGCTGGTCGGCGGCAGCTTCGCGATCGGCTTCGGCCCGGCCGCGGCGCAGGACAACAAGGGCAAGGTGGCCGACACGCCCGCCGCCGCGCCCGGTGCGGTCGGCGCGATGGGCGACCCCGAACTCACACCATGGGTGCTGATCGCGCCCGACGACACGGTCGTGATCCGCGTCGCCTCGCCCGAATTCGGCAATGGCGCGATGACGCAGTGCGTCGCGCTCGTCGCCGAGGAGCTGGAGTGCGACTGGGCGAAGATCCGGACGGAGGCGGCCTCCACCAACCGCGATTACGTGACCTATGGCGGCTATTCGCCGATCCATCCCGCGGCTGCCTTCTTTGGCGGGCGCTCCACCATGGGCCAGCGCATCAAGGCGATGCAGCAGGTCGGCGCCAGCGCGCGCGAGCGACTGCGCATCGCCGCTGCCACGCGCTGGGGCGTGGCGCCGGGCGAGGTGACGATCGCCAAGGGTGTGCTGACGCACGCCGCCAGCAGCCGCAGCCTGCGTTATGGCGAGGTCGTCGCCGATGCGGCCAAGGTGAAGCTGACGGCCGAGCCGGTCATCAAGAAGCCGGCGGAGTGGACCTTCCTCGGCAAGGCATCCCCATCCAAGATCACCATCCCCGCCATCGTCGACGGCTCCGCGCAATATGGCATGGATGTGCGGCTGCCCGGCATGGTCTATGCCGCGCTGATGCAGTCGCCCGTCCATGGCGGACGGCTGAAAAGCTATAACGCGGACAAGGTGAAGGCCATGCCCGGCGTGCTCGCCGTCGTCACGGTCGATCCGGACGAGCCGCGTGGCGTGGCGATGATGTCCGCCGCGCCTTACGGCTATTCGCTGACCGGCACGCGCGCGGCGGTCGCGGTGATCGCGGAGCATTACTGGCAGGCGCAGAAGTCGCTCGAGGCGCTGCCGGTCGAATGGCATGACGGGCCGGGCGCGCGCTGGGCGACGACGCAGGCAATCTACGACGCGGCCATCGCGGCGACCGGAAACGACATCAATGCGCGCGTCGAGCAGGCCTATGGGGATGTGTCCGCGATCGACGCGCCCGGCGCGAAGCTGGTCAAGCAGACCTATCTCACGCCTTATTGCGACCAGGCGCCGATGGAGCCGCTCAACGGCACGGCGCTGGTGACGGCCGATCGTGTCGAGGTGTGGCACCCGGCCCAGAATTCACAGCAGGCCTTCTGGGTCGCGTCGGACGAGGCGGGTATCGTGCCGGAGCGCGTCTTCTTCCATCAGACCCTGGTCGGCGGCGCGTTCGGGCGACGGCTGGAGAGCGATGACGTGCGCATGGTCGTCGCCATCGCCAAGCGCTTTCCGGGTCGCCCCGTCCACACCATCTGGTCGCGCGAGGAAATGACACGGCAGGGCAAATACCGGCCGATGGTGGCGACCAAGATGACCGCGGCGCTGGATCCGAAGACGGGCCTGCCCACCGCGGCGATCGCCCGGCAGGCCTCGCGCGGCCATTATCCCCGCTTTGCCGACACCGCCTACTTCATGGGCTGCATTCCGAACGTCCGCGTCGATGCGCGCGAGCTGCCGCTGCACGTGACACCCGGACCGTATCGGGGGCCGGGCTACAACAGCTACACCTTCTTCCAGGAAACGTTCATCGACGAATGCGCGCATGCCGCCGGGATCGATCCTGTCGAATACCGCCTGCGCCTGTTGGAGAAATGGCCTAATCCCGGCTGGGCCAAGTCGCTGAAGGAGGTCGCCAAACAGGCCGGCTGGGGCAAGAAGCTGCCGCGCGGCACCGCGCAGGGCGTCGCCATCACGGGTTGGGGGCTGAACGGTCAGAAGACGCTCGGCACCTGCGTCGCCGTCGTCGCCACGGTCGAGGTGACGCGCAAGGGTGCGCTCACTGTCAAGCAGCTCGACGCCGCGTTCGACACGGGCAAGGTGATGAACCGCGACGAGATCACCAACCTGATCGAAGGCGGGCTGATCTTCGGCCTCAACATGGCGCTCAACGAGGAGATGACCGTCAAGGACGGGCGCATGGTCGAGGGCAATTTCGATGCCTACAAGATCCTGCGCATGGCCGAGGCGCCACCGATCCGCGTCCACTTCGGCGGGCTCTCCGGCGCGGATCGCTATAGCGAGATCGGCGAGCCGCCGGTCGGCACGGTCGGGCCCGCGGTCGGCAACGCCATCTTCCGCGCGACGGGCAAGCGCCTGCGCCGCCAGCCCTTCCTCACGCAGGATCTGAGCTGGAGCTGAAGTTTCGAGCGGGCGGCACCTGAGACGGTGCCGCCCTCCCCCTGCCTCAGACGATCTCGAACAGCCCCGCCGCCCCCATGCCGCCGGCGATGCACATCGTCGTCACGACGTAACGCGCCCCACGTCGCCGCCCCTCGATCAGCGCGTGGCCAACGATGCGCGAGCCGGTCATGCCGAAGGGGTGGCCGAGCGCGATGCCGCCGCCGCTGACGTTGAGCTTGGCGGGATCGATCCCCAGCGTGTCGCGGCAGTAGAGCGCCTGGCTGGCGAACGCCTCGTTCAGCTCCCACAGGCCGATATCGTCGGTGCTGAGCCCCGCTTTCTCAAGCAGCTTGGGTACGGCGAAGACCGGGCCGATGCCCATCTCCTCGGGCAGGCACGTCGCCACCTGCATGCCGCGATAGACACCGAGGATGGGCAGACCCTCGCGCTCGGCAATCTCGCGCGCGACGAGCACCTGCGCGGAGGCGCCGTCGGACAGCTGGCTGGCATTACCGGCGGTGATGTGCCGGCCCTCCTTGATGATCGCGCCGTCCTTGAACACCGGCTTCAGCGCGGCAAGGCCCTCCAGCGTCGTATCGGCGCGGACGCCCTCGTCCCTGTCCAGCGTAACGCTCTGGTGGCCGGCGGGGGTGCCGTCCTTCTCGAACAGCGCCTTTTCCACCGTGATCGGCACGATCTCGTCGGCGAAGCGGCCATCCGCCTGTGCCGCGGCGGCGCGGTGCTGGCTCTCGGCAGCGAAGGCATCCTGAGCCACCCGGTCAATGCCGTAGCGCTCCGCGACGATCTCCGCCGTCTCGATCATCGCCATATAGGCGTGCGGCTCGGCGGCGATCACCGCCTCCGACATGCTGCGATAGCTGCTCATATGCTTGTTGAGCGTGAGGCTGATCGATTCGACACCGCCGGCGACGGCCACGTCCATGTCGCCCGCGATGATCGAACGCGCGGCGAGCGCGATCGCGGTCAGCCCCGAGCCGCACTTGCGATCCAGCGCGAAGCCCGGAACGTCGCGCACGCCGGCGGTGGCGGCGGTAAGGCGGCCGAGATTGTAGCTCTGCGTGCCCGATTGCGTGCCGACGCCGAGGAAGATGTCCTCCACCCGCGCGGGATCGATCCCGGCGCGCTCGATCGCGGCGCGGACGACGTGGCCGGACAGGACGGGCGCCTCGGTGTCGTTGAAGGCGCCGCGATAGGCGCGGCCGATGCCGGTGCGGGCGGTGGAGACGATTACGGCTTCACGCATCGAAAGACTCCGGACAGAGGAAAGGAAGCGCCCGGCCAGTGCGCCGAGCGGACATGACGACACGCTTCGGCGGATGCCCCGTGGGCGCCACGCCGATGCTCGCGCTTGCAATCGGTATGCGGTTCCGCGCCGGCACCGGGCCGGCGGAGACGTCAGCGCGTCAGGATCACCGACGAGCCGTGGCCGAACAGCCCCTGGTTGGCGGTGATGCCGACCTTGGCGCCTTCGACCTGCCGCTCGCCCGCCTCGCCGCGCAGCTGGCGGGTCAACTCGCAGACTTGCGCGATCGCCTGAGCCGGCACCGCTTCGCCGAAGCAGGCGAGCCCGCCCGAGGGGTTGATCGGAATCCGCCCGCCGATGCGCGTCGCACCGTCGCGCGTCAGCCCCGCCGCCTCGCCGCGTGCGCACAGCCCGAGATCCTCGATCCAGTCGAGCTCGAGTGCGGTGGAGAGATCGTAGACCTCCGCGACGGAGACATCTTCGGGCCCGATCCCCGCCTCCGCATAGGCCTTGCGCGGCAGAGCGGCGCGGAAGCTGTGCGGATCGGCGGCGACGGCGCTGTCGGTCGCGATGTCGGGCATCTCGATGACGGAGGAGGCGAAGGTCGGCGTCACGGTCGAGATGGCGGCGATGCGGGGCGCATCGCCCTTGCCGATACGGCGGGCATAATCCGCGCTGGCGACGATCAGCGCCGCGCCCCCGTCCGAGGTGGCGCAGATGTCCATCAGGCGCAGCGGATCGGCGACCATGGGCGAGGCTGCGACATCCTCCATCGTGAACGCTTTGCGATAACGGGCATTCGGGTTGGCGAGACCGTGCGCCGCATTCTTCAGCTTCACGCGGGCGAAATCGTCCTGCGTGTCGCCATACATCTCCATGCGGCGGCGTGCGTAGAGCGCGAAATAGGTCGGGTTGGTGATGCCGAGGCGGAAGCGCACCCAATCGGGATCGTCCGGCCGCTCGCCCTTGGCGGGGGCGAGGAAGCCCTTGGGCGTCGTATCCGCGCCGATCACCAGCGCCACGTCCGCCTGGCCGGCAAGGATGCGCGACCGTGCCGCGCCGAGCGCCTGCGACCCGCTGGCACAGGCGGCGTAGCTGGTCTGCACCTCGGCACCCTGCCAGCCCAGCGCCTGCGCGAAGGTGGCGCCTGCGACATAGCCGGGATAGCCGCACCGCATCGTCGCGGCGCCCGAGACGAACTGGATGTCGCGCCAGTCGACACCCGCATCGCGCAGCGCCTCCTGCGCGGCCGTGACGCCATAGCTGACGAAGTTGCGGCCCCACTTGCCCCACGGGTGCATGCCTGCACCGATGATCACGACCTCACCGCTCATGGCTGCGTCTCCATCGGCTTCCATTTCCAGGCGAGCTTGCCCTCCGGCGCAGCGGCATCGGGCACCGTCTCGACCACCAGCTCCATCGCCAGCCCGGCCTTGAGATCGGCCACGCCGATGCCCTCGGCGACCTGACCGAGCACGATCATCTTCTCGCGCTCCAGCTCGACCGCGGCGATGGCGAAGGGGACAAACGGCTCGGCCGCCACATAGGGCGCGGGCGGCTGGTAGCCGGCATTGGTGAAGGACCAGAGCTTGCCCGTGCGCGACAGCTCGACCGTTTCGAACTGCGTGCTTTCGCAGACCGGGTTGCGGCACAGGCTTTCGAGCTTCGGGAAATAATAACTGCCGCACGCCGCGCAGCGCGATCCGATCAGATGCGGCTGCTCACCGGTGGTGAACCATCCGGCAAGGACGGGCTCGGTGGTCATGATGGTCTCCCCGGCGGATTGCCCCTGATGGTGGTGGCGCGGGCGGAATGCGGATCGCGACGGCGCCCGTTGCGCGCACCTTGCCGTGCCTGCGTTACCACCTGCGCCCCTCTCGCTGCCTCTGGCCGCTCCTCTAGGCGTCTAGAGGGGCAAGGCTCCAATCGCAACCGGACGCCTGTTTCATCGCCGGGCGGCATCGATGACCCCACGGATCGAGGCGCGACGACGCGAAGGGAATGGCAGATACACAAAGGGCCGCCCCATCGCTGGAGCGGCCCTTCCATTGTCAGCCATTGACGGCCGATGCGTTTAGATCCGACGACCCGTATCGAGGCCGGCCGAGTCCCGACGATCCGCCTTCAGCGGCATGTGACAATGAGACATTCGACCACCTCCTTTCCGTTGTTGAACAGGAACCGCGATATGGGTGGGCGCCTGGAAACTTCAAGGATCGCAGCGGGTTCCTGACAGGATGCAGATCCCCTTTGACAACAGCTATGCGCGGCTGCCCGAGCGCTTCTTCGCGCCGGCGGAGCCGCTGCAGAGCCCATCGCCGGCCCTGGTCCGGGTCAACCGCGCGCTTGCGGGCGAGCTCGGGATCGATGCCGGGTGGCTGGAGAGTGCGGCGGGGCTGGAGGTCCTTTCGGGCCGGGCGATCGCTGAGGGATCGCAGCCGATCGCGCAGGCCTATGCCGGGCATCAGTTCGGCAATTTTGTCCATCAGTTGGGCGACGGGCGGGCGATCCTGCTCGGCGAAGTCGTGGACCGGGATGGGCGACGGCGGGACATCCAGCTGAAAGGCGCGGGCCGCACCGCCTTCTCGCGCGGGGGCGATGGCCGCGCGGCGCTCGGGCCGGTGCTGCGCGAATATCTCGTCAGCGAGGCAATGGCCGCGCTCGGCATCCCCACGACGCGCGCGCTGGCCGCGGTGACGACCGGCGAGCCGGTGATCCGCGATGCGCTGTTGCCGGGCGCGATGCTGACGCGCATCGCTTCCAGCCACATCCGTGTCGGCACCTTCCAATATTTCGCGGCGCGCGGGGATGCAGAGGCGCTGCGCCTGCTGACCGAACATGTTCTCGCGCGCCACTATCCCGAGGCGGTCGGTGCAGCGAACCCGTACCGGGCGCTCCTCGATGCGGTGATCTCGGCGCAGGCCAGCCTTGTCGCCCGGTGGCTGCTGGTCGGCTTCATCCACGGCGTGATGAACACGGACAACATGTCGATCGCCGGCGAGACGATTGATTATGGTCCCTGCGCCTTTATGGACGCCTATGACGCGGCGACGGTGTTCAGCTCGATCGATCGGATGGGGCGCTATGCCTATGGCAACCAGCCGCGCATGGCGCACTGGAACCTGACGCGACTGGCCGAGGCCTTGTTGTCGCTGATCGATGAGGATCAGGACGCGGCGGTCGAGCAGGCGCAGGACGCGCTGGCCGCCTTCAACGCCACGTTCGAGCCGGCCTATATCGGCGGGCTGCGCCGGAAGATCGGGCTGGCGAGCGAGGACGAGGCGGATGGCGAGCTGATCAACACGCTGTTGACCAGGATGAGCGAGAATCAAGTGGACTTTACCCTGCTCTTCCGTGCGTTGGGGGCGGCGGCGAGCGGGGAGGACGAGCCCGCGCGCGCGCTGTTCATCGATCCGACGGCGTTCGACAGCTGGGCCATCGACTGGCGCGCGCGTCTGGCCAGGGACGGGCAGTCTCCCGACGCGCGCCGGGCGGCGATGGACAGCGTCAATCCCGCTTTCATTCCGCGCAACCACCGCGTCGAGGCGATGATCGAGGCGGCGGTCGAGCGGCAGGATTTCGCGCCCTTCCACCGGATGGTCGACGTGCTCGCGCGCCCCTTCGAGGATCAGCCGGACGCGGCGGATCTGGCGCAGCCCCCGCTGCCGCACGAGCGGGTCGCGGCGACCTTCTGCGGCACCTGACGCGGGGCGGCCCCCAGACGACGGGCGACCTCGTCTGCGCCTGGAATAAGATGCCCGCTGACTTCAAGGCCGATCGACGACCGATCCAGCGGCAAGGTCGAGACGCGCCCGGAATCATCGCTAACCACCGCTGCATTGCAGCACGCCCCTTGCCTATTCACGGGCGGGCGGCGTATCGGCGAGCATACCTTCAAGGGGATCGTGGATGTCGGACGGCAAGGTCGCGCTGATCACAGGAGTTACCGGGCAAGACGGCGCCTATCTGGCCGAACTCCTCCTCGAGAAGGGTTACCAGGTGCATGGCGTCAAGCGCCGGTCCTCCTCGTTCAACACGGGACGGATCGAGTCCATCTATCAGGATCCGCACACGCATGGCGCGCGCTTTCATCTCCATTATGGAGATCTGACCGACTCCACCAACCTGATCCGGCTGGTGCAGCAGGTGCAGCCGACCGAAATCTACAATCTGGCGGCGCAGAGCCACGTCGCGGTGAGCTTCGAGACGCCGGAATATACCGCCAATGCGGACGGGATCGGCACGCTGCGCATCCTCGAGGCGATCCGCATCCTCGGCATGGAGAAGACCTGCCGCTTCTACCAGGCATCCACGTCCGAGCTGTATGGCCTCGTCCAGGAAGTGCCGCAGAAGGAGACGACGCCCTTCTACCCGCGCTCGCCCTACGGCGCGGCGAAGATGTATGCCTATTGGATCGTGGTGAACTACCGCGAGGCCTATGGCATGCATGCGTCGAACGGCATCCTGTTCAACCATGAAAGCCCGCTGCGCGGCGAGACGTTCGTCACGCGCAAGATCACCCGAGCGGTGGCGGCGATCAAGCTGGGGCGGCAGGACAAATTGTGGCTCGGCAACCTCGACGCCAAGCGCGACTGGGGCCATGCCCGCGAATATGTCCGCGGCATGTGGCTGATGCTGCAGCAGGACCAGCCCGACGATTACGTGCTGGCGACGGGCGAGACGACGCCGGTGCGCACCTTCGTCGAGTGGGCGTTCGAGGATGTCGGCATCAAGCTGCGCTGGGAAGGCGAAGGCGCCGACGAGAAGGGCTATTGCGTCGAGACGGGCAAGTGCCTCGTCGAGGTCGATCCGCGCTACTTCCGCCCGACCGAGGTGGACCTGCTGATCGGCGACCCGACCAAGGCCAAGGAAAAGCTCGGCTGGGTGCACGAGACGCCGGTGCGCGAACTGGCGCGCGAAATGGTGCAGGCCGATCTCGTCACGATGCGCGATGCGCCGATCGGCAAGGGCGCCTGACCATGATCGGCCAGCCTTACGACCTGACCGGCAAGCGCGTCTTCGTCGCAGGGCATCGGGGCATGGTGGGCGGCGCGATCGTGCGGCGCCTGGCGGACGAGGGCTGCGAGGTGCTGACCGCGGGCCGCGACACGCTGGACCTGAAGGATCAGGCGGCGGTGCGCGGCTGGTTCGAGGCCGAGCGGCCGCAGGCGGTGTTCCTGGCGGCGGCCAAGGTCGGCGGCATCCTGGCGAATGACAGCTTCCCGGCCGACTTCCTGTACGACAACCTCATGATCGAGGCGAACATCATCGAGGCGGCGCATCGCACCGATTGCGAGAAGCTGCTCTTCCTCGGTTCGTCCTGCATCTACCCGAAGTTCGCGCCGCAGCCGATCGCCGAGGAGTCGCTCCTCACCGGTCCGCTGGAGCCGACCAACGAATGGTATGCGATCGCCAAGATCGCCGGCATCAAGCTGGCGCAGGCCTATCGC
Source organism: Sphingomonas jatrophae (assembly GCF_900113315.1). Lineage (GTDB taxonomy): Bacteria > Pseudomonadota > Alphaproteobacteria > Sphingomonadales > Sphingomonadaceae > Sphingomonas_P > Sphingomonas_P jatrophae. The sequence goes on from NZ_FOZG01000003.1 coordinate 317,083, forward strand.
AAGCAGCATGGCCGCGACTTCATCTCGGCCATGCCGACCAACCTCTACGGGCCGGGCGACAATTACGACCTGAACTCAAGCCATGTCGTGCCGGCGATCATCCGCAAGGTGGACGCGGCCAAGCGCAGCGGCGAGCCGGTGATGGTGTGGGGCACGGGCACGCCGCGTCGTGAATTCCTCTATGTCGACGACATGGCGGACGCCTGCGTCCACCTGATGAAGACCTATTCCGACTTCGAGCATGTCAATGTCGGCTCGGGCGAGGACGTGACCATCCTCGAGCTCACGCGCACGATCATGGACGTGCTCGGCTATGACGGCGAGATCGTCCACGATTTGACCAAGCCCGACGGCACGCCGCGCAAGCTGATGGACGTCAGCCGCCTGGCCGCGCTCGGCTGGCGCGCGCGGACGCCGCTGGCGGAGGGCATTGCCGGCGCATACGAGGCGTTCAAGGCCGGACAATATCGCGAGGCCGTGCTCACCGCCTGAGCGCGACGACGCCCATCCGGGCTCCAGGAGACGAAGACGGGTGTTGGTGCAGGCACAGAGCGGGACCATGTCGACGGCACCGGCCGGACGCGGCGGCAGCCGCGCCGCCCTGCGCGCGGCCGACTGAGCCTGCCGCCCATGAACATCCTGATCCTCGGCCTGAATTATGCGCCGGAGCCGGTCGGCATCGGCCCCTACACGACCGGCATGGCGACCGCACTGGCGGAGGCCGGGCACCGCGTCACCGTGGTGGCAGGCAAGCCCTATTACCCGGCGTGGAAGGTCGACCCGGCCTTTGCCGGCGGCGGCGTGCGGCGGACGGTGGAAGACGGCGTGCGCGTGGTACGCGTGCCGATCTACGTCCCCGCCAATCCGAACGGGCGGCGGCGGCTGCTGCATCATGCGAGCTTCGCGCTGCGGGCGCAGCCCGAGATGCTGGCGGAGGCCAAGCGGGCGAAGCCGGATCTGGTGATCGCCATCGCCCCCTCGCTGATCGGCACGGTGGCGGCCCGGACGACGGCGCGCGCATTCGGCGCGAAGCTGTGGCTGCACATCCAGGACTTCGAGGTGGAGGCGGCGTTCGCCACCGGGCTCCTGTCCGAGCAGGGCATGGCCGCGCGGGCAGCCCGCGCGTTCGAGCGGTGGAGCGTGGCGGCGGACCGGATCAGCACCATCTCACCGCAGATGTGCGCCAAGCTGCGCGCGCTCGGCGTGTCCGAGGGCAAGATCGTCGAGTTCCGCAACTGGGCGAGCCTCGACCGGATCCGCCCGCTGGAAGGCCCCTCCCCCTACCGGGCCGAATGGGGCATCGATCGCCCGCACGTCGCTTTCTATTCCGGCAACATCGCCAACAAGCAGGGCATCGAGATCATCGTCGATGCCGCGCGTCTACTAGCGCGCCGCCGCGACCTGATGTTCGTCGTCTGCGGCGAGGGGCCCAATCGCGAGCGGCTGATCGAGGCGGCGCGCGGGCAGGACAATATCCGCTTCTTCGACCTGCAGCCAATGGAGCGCCTGTCCGACCTGCTCGGCATGGCGACCGTCCACCTGCTGCCGCAGATCGCCGGCGCGGCGGACCTGGTGCTGCCGTCCAAGCTGACCAACATGCTCGCCTCCGCCCGGCCGGTGATCGCGACCGCCGAGGCGGGCACGGGGCTGGCGCAGGAGGTGGACGGCGTGGGCATCGTCACGCGCCCGGAGGATGCGGCGGGCTTCGCCGCGGCGATCGAGCAGCTGATCGACGATCCGGCGCGCTGCGCGGCGCTGGGCGCAGCGGCGCGGCTGCGGGCGGAGGAACGGTGGAGCAAGGCGCGCATCCTTGCCCGGTTCGAGCAGCAGGTGCGGGAGGCGGTGGAACGAGGCTGATCCTGTTCCGCTTTTGTTCTTTCCAACATCGTCCGTGAACCATATCGGATAGCTCTCAACGAGTCGTGATCCCTCGCGACCGGGCAAGGAGCTATTCCGATGACCACGCCTATCGTTGCCCCCGCCGGCTTTGTGCCGACCATCGGCATCGCCTTTTCGGGCCAGAGCGGTGCCGAATGGGTCGACCGCGACAATCCGCTGCCGACCTGCGAGCCATCCTTCCGCGGTGCCGTGCCGATCGTTCCCGGCGTCAGCCAGACGCCGCGCCGCGGCATCGCCATCGCCTGCACCGGCACCGGTGCGGTGCGGCTGAAGCTGGCGGACGGGAGCGAGATCACCCTGCCGGTGAGCCCCGGCCTCTCCATCTTTCCGTTCCAGGTGCAGACGCTGGTGCCCGCGGGCACGACCGCGATCGTCACCTGCCACAACCTGATCTGAGGAGACGCAGCTCATGCTTTCGACCCTCCTCCCCGCGGCCTCGCCCGCCATGCTTGCCGCATCGATGCGGGGCGCGCGCCTGCTGCGTGTCGCCCGCGCGGCGCACGCGCTCAATCCGCGCAATGCCGGTCCCTATGCCGGGCCGTCGACCATCACCGACAATGGCGCCGCGATCCCGACGCAGACGAGCGCCGCCTTCCCCTTCACCGCCGCGGCACCGGGCGTGTGGACCACCAATGGCGGCCGCCCGTTCAGTGCGGGTGGAGCCTTCCGCTTCCAGTCAGCCACCATCTTCACCAGCGGAGGCAATGGCGGCCTGAACGACGGCAAGAACGTGAACTTCTGGCGCGCGACGGCCAACGTCCATGCCCGCTATCTGGCGGTGAAGCTCTATCCCACGGCGGCCAGCTATCGCTTCATCGTCGACGGCCGGTACGTCTCGCCAACGGGCACGGTGCTGGCGACCACCACAGGCGGCACGGCGCAGCATGTGCTGCTCGATTTCGCCACACGCGGCCTGCGGCAGGTGACGATCGAGGGCCAGGGCACGTGCGGCTTCGGCGGTGCCTATGTCGAGCCCACGGGCAAGGTCTTCCCCGTCGATACCAGCGAGGATGTCCGTCTCGCCTTCCTCGGCGACAGCTATGTCTATGGCTCCGCCGCCAGCCATCTGGCGGACGGCCTCGTGCCGGTGATGGCCGACTGGTTGGGCATGCGGGCGCTCGCCTCGGGCTCCGGCGGCACCGGCTGGAACCAGACCAACCAGGCGACTGCGTGGCGCTTCGACCAGCGCATCGCACAGGGCGATCTGTCGCTCGATACGGTGCCGCCCGACGTCATCGCGCTGATGGCGAGCGTGAACGACCGGCTGCGCGACAGTGCCGTCGTGCAGGCGAATGCGCTGACCGGATTGCAGACCGCGCGTGCGCTCCATCCGGGCGTGCCGATCCTGGTGTTCGGCTGCGTTCCGATCCCGAACGGCCCGCTGACCGGAACGCCCTCGCTCACCTCGACCGAGCAGGCGGTGCAGGCGGCGGTGACGACGTTCGCCGATCCGCTGTGCCGCTTCGTGCCGGTCACGCTCGATCCGGCGGGTGCCTGGTCGACCGGCACCGGCGCGATCGGTGCGGAAACGGGCAGCGGCAATGCCGACTGGCTGTTCGTCGCCGACAAGACGCATCTGAGCGACGAAGGCTGCGCCGCGATGGGACGGCGCTATGCCGCGGCAGCGCTTGGTGCCTTGGGGGGGATGCTGGGGGCGTAATACCCGGCCGGAAGGGCTGGCCAAAGCCGGCCCTTTCCGGCATGCGCAATCGCGCTGCAGTGCCGCGAGACGCGGGCCAGAGATGGAGCGCGGGGAGCAGAATGGCGCGGATACCTGCCGAGCGCGCGACGCAGCCTGAGATCAACAACCGACCGCACGCAGTCACGCGCAGGACGCTGCGTGTTGCTGTGATCTATCACATCTGGCCGCATTACCGGATGGCTGTTGCCGAGGCGCTGGATCGCAGCGCCCGCATCCAATATAGCTTCTACGCGAGCGGCGAGCCTTACCAAGGCATCGTTCATGGCGACATGACGCAGGTTCGCCGCTTCATCCGGGCACCTTTTCGTCAACGCGGCAAGATGCTGTGGCAGCCGGAAGCAGTGAAGGCAGCCTCTGCCGGCTATGATGCGATCATCTACCTGGGCGATCCGAACTTCGCCTCCACCTGGACAGGAGCGGCGTTGGCCCGCCTGCGCGGCGTGCCGGTGCTATTTTGGGCACATGGCTGGCGACGCGCCGAAGCTGGCGCCAAGCGGCGGATGCGCAATCTGTTTTTCGGACTGGCCCAGCGCATCCTCGTCTACAACGAACGCGCCAAGCGGTTGGGAGCCGAGGCAGGCTATCCGGACGAGCGGATCACCGTCATCTACAACAGCCTTGATGTGGCGCGCGCAGACGACATCGTCTCGCGGATCGAAGCGGGCACCTTGAAGGATGTTCGACCGCAATCCCTTTTCGCCGAGCCCGCGAGACCTCTCCTGATCTGCACTGCAAGACTGACAAACCTCTGCCGTTTCGATCTTCTGCTCGAAGCTGCCGAGCGGCTGAAGGCGGCAGGACGCCCGGTCAACGTCCTACTTGTCGGGGACGGACCGGAGCGGGCCAGTCTGGAAGCCGATGCTGTCCGGCGCGGGCTGTCGGTTCACTTCTATGGGGCCTGTTACGATGAGGCCGTCATCGGCCAGCTTATCTATCATGCCGACCTGACCGTCTCGCCGGGCAAGATCGGGCTCACCGCGATGCACAGTCTGATGTATGGCACGCCCGCAATCACCCATGACGATCTTAACGAGCAGATGCCGGAGGTGGAGGCGATTGAACCGGGGCGTACCGGCCTGCTGTTCCGTCACGACGATGCCGGCAGTTTGACGGATGCGATCGCTGGCTGGCTGGATTCTTCACCTGATCGTGCTGCGGTACGCGAGGCTGCGCGGAGGGTAATCCATTCCAAGTGGAACCCGGAGACGCAGGCGCTGCTCATCGAGCAGGCGGTGCTGGAGGTGACGGGTGGCTGACTCATCCAACCGGCGCGACGTTGCAAGTTCTGTCGCCGAGCCTGAACGGGCGAGCGATGCTGTGATCGCGCAATGCCGGACCATGATCGAGGGCGGTGCGAAGGCGCGAGTGCGCGCACTGATCCTCCCGTGGCTGCGCCGTCGCTGGCGACTGGCCGAGCTTGGCGAAGGCTTCCACTGGCCGCGCGGTTTCCGAATGAGGATCGGCGCTGGCAGTCGCATCGGGCGGTTCGCCTATCTGGGCGCAGGCTTCGAGGCCGAAGGTCCTGTGGTCGTCGGCGACCTGTGCATGATCGCTGCCGGCATGAAGATCATCGGCGCTGACCATCGATACGACGTCATCGGCACGCCGACCAGGCTCGCCTTCCCCGACGCAGCGCGCCCAGTCACGACATTCGGCATGGACGTTTGGACCGGGCTGCGCGTGACCGTGATGGAGGGCGTGACGGTGGGCCGAGGCGCCGTAATCGGCTCCGGTGCCATCGTGACCCGAGACGTGCCGCCTTACGCTGTGATGGCAGGCATACCCGCGCGGTTCGTTCGCTGGCGCTTTGACGAAAGTCGCATCGGCGACCATGAGGCGCGGGTCAAAGGATGACCCCGTGACCGACATGACGAGCCGACACTCCGAGCCGGACGACGGCAGCCGCCCGCTTGCCGCCACATCGGCGGCAGGGCCGAGCTTCTCGCTGCGTAACCGGATCGAACGAGCTGTGTTCATGGCCGTGTGGGCCGTGGCGGCGAGCTGGACGCCGCCGCCGCTGCACCGCTGGCGCTGCATGCTGCTGCGCCTGTTCGGCGCACGGATCGGACGGGGCGTGCGGCTCTACGGCTCCACCATCGTGTGGCATCCTGCCAACCTCGCCATCGCCGATGGCGCGACGATCGGGCCGCGCGTGCGCCTCTACAATCAGGGACGGATCAGCATCGGCGAGCATGTCGTGATCAGCCAGGGAGCGCATGTCTGCGCGAGCAGCCACGACGTGCGGGATCTCGCCTTTCAGCTGGTGCTGCGGCCGATCCGTATCGATGCCCGCGCGTGGATCGCTGCGGATGCCTTTGTTGGGCCGGGCGTGACCGTTGGCGAGGGCGCCGTTCTGGGCGCGTGCGGCGTCGCGGTGCGCAACCTCGACCCCTGGACGATTTACCGCGGCAACCCCGCGGTGGCAGTGAAGCAGCGCCATGTCTCTTGAGACCCCGCAGAGCGCGGGTGACGGTGGGCGGGAGATGCGGACGTGTTTGTAGCGTTCTTCGCCGTTTATCTGATCGCGGTCGCGCTCAACGTGATGGCGCTGCGCAAGGTGAACCTGGCGCGGCTGACCTTCTATGACGGCATCCTGCTGGGGATGACCTATTACATCACCATTCCCATGTTTGCGGTGCTGCTGGCGGGGCGCATCGGCCCCGGCTTCATTCCGATCGAGGATTACAAGCCGTTCGAGCAGACCGAGACGACGCTGATCCTGATCGGATCCATCGCGGCCTTCTCGATCGTGCGGCTGCTGATGCCGCGGCGCGCCTCCACGACGCCGGTCAACGTCTATCCCGTCGGGCTGCTGACGGGCGTGCTGTTCGCGCTCTATCTGGCGACCACGATCACGACCTTCGTCGCCGCGGGCATCGGCTCCGGCGGCCACTGGTTCCGGGCGAGCCATGAACTGATGGAGCAGAATGCCGGGTTCGTCATCATCAAGCATATCAGCAACTTCACGCGCACCGCGCTGTTCGGCTGCCTTGCCGTGCTCGCCACGCGGTCACGCGGGATGGGTCGGATCGCGCTGGTAGCCGGCCTGCTGCTATGCCTGTTCGACCTGCTGACGACGTTCAACCGGGTGACCCTGGTCTATTACCTGATCCTGGTGCTCGTCTGCTTCCGCCGTCACGCCTTGGTCGCCTGCGCCGGGCTGATGCTGTTCCTCTATACCGGCGCCTACACCTCCACCGCCTTTACCATGTTCCGCAGCCAGGTGTCGGTCTACGGCTACAGCCTGTCGGGCTTTGCCAGCGCGGCGGACGCGGCGATCCGCTATTCGGCGGAGGGCGAGCCGTTCGTGGACGCGATGAACGGCGTCTTCGAATCGATCAACATTACCGTCTTCAATTACGTCGTACAGCATCAGCAGGAGCTGGATGTTTCCCCCAGCGCCTATTTCGTCCGGCCGCTGACGGTGCTGCTGCCGCGTGCAATCCTGCCCGATCGGCCGCCGCCCTTCGCGCTGGTGCTGGGCGAGCACATCACCAAGTCGGACAGCCTCGCGCTGAACTCGACCCTGTTCGGCGAGCCTTATGGCAGCAGCCCGCTGGCGTCACCTCTGATGCTGGGGATCGTCCTGCTGCTCTACCATCTGGCCTATCGCGGTCTCGGTCGATCGAGCCAGGCGATCGAGCCGATGGCCGCGTTCATCGGCTTCGCCTTCTGGCGGTTCGACTCGTCCTTTGCGGTGATCGCGCTGACCTTCACCGCGCTGATCCACTTCGGCCTGCTGATCGCCGCTATGGGCACACGGGATCTGACGCGGTCGCGGCGGCGGGCGCCCATGCCCGGCAGCGTGAGCCAGGGCGCACCGCGATGACCTTCGGCCGCCCCTTCGTCCATCGCCGGCAGTTCCGCGCCGCATGATCCGTCGCGTGCTCGCCGGGGTCGGCGCCAATGTGTTCGACAAGCTGATCGTCGCCGGCTCCCAGCTGGCGATGGTGCCCGTGCTGTCGAGCGCGTGGGGCCTGCACCTTTATGGATTGTGGGTACTGCTGATCACCGTGCCGTCCTTCCTCGCGGTCGGCGATTTCGGCTTTGCGACGGCAGCGGGCACCAAGATGACCATGGCGCGCGCGCGGGGCGACGAGCAGGCGGTGAACCACATCTTCCAGAGCGCGTGGGCGGCGGTGCTCCTGTCGTCCGCGCTGCTGGTGACGGCGGCGCTGGTGCTGGCCTGGACGGTGCCCGCGGGCCTGTTCGGCGACGCGCCGGGCCTGCCGATCCGCGAGGTGCGGCTGACGCTGTCGATCCTGATGATCTACGGCATCGTCGCGGTGCAGGGCAGCATCTTCTTCGCCGCCTTCCGCGCCGCGGGGCTGTTCGCGGTTGGCGCCTTCTGGAACGCGCTCATCATCCTGATCGAGAGCAGCGCGGTGATCGCGACGGTGCTGCTGGGCGGCCAACCCGTCACCGCCGCGCTGGCGCTGCTGGCGGGCCGTGTGGTCGGGCTGATCGGGCAGAACCTGCTGCTGCGCCGCCGCGTGCCGTGGCTGCGGATCGGGCTGCGCGAAGGGACGCGCGCCGAGATGATGGCGCTGCTGCCGCCCGCGGGTGCGGTGATGCTGGTGCCGATGGCGCAGGCGCTGGCGTTGCAGGGCACGTCGATCGCGCTTGGCGCGGCGGCGGGCCAGGCGGCCGTTCCCGCCTTCACCGCGGCGCGCACGCTATCGCGCGTGGGGCTGCAATTATGCTGGCTGGTCAATACGCCGCTGATGCCTGAATTCTCCGCGGCGGTGGCGCGGGAGGATCGCCGCGGCATGGCGGCGATGGCGCTGACGACCCTGCTCGTCTCCACCGTGCTGCTCGTCCCCTATGCGATCCTGTTCGCAGCGCTCGGCCAGCCGGCGATCCTGCTGTGGACGCGCGGCGTGATCCATTCGCCGCAGCCGCTGGTGCTGACGATGGCGTTCGTCATCCTGCTCGGCGGCTATTGGTATCCGGTGTCGAACCTGATCCTGGCGCGCAACCGCCACGGCAGCTACAGCCGCTGGTACGTGCTGCTCGCTGCCTTGAGCGTGCCGCTCGCCTACCTGCTCTCCCGCCAGTTCGGCGCGACCGGCGCGGGCGCGGCGATGGCGCTGCTGGACGGCGCGATGCTGATCGTTATCCTGCGACTGGCAAGACGGCTGGTCGTGACGCCGCAGGAACTCGCCGCCGCGGTGCCGCAGATGGTCGATTTCGGCAGGCGGCTTGCGGCGCGCGTGCGTGGCGTCGGCCGCCGCGCTTGAGGAAGGGGCGCATCCGGGCGCACAGGCGGACGCGAGCCGCCGGCGCACGGCCATGACTTTCATCCGCGAGGAGCTTGCGTGATCCTGGATCTCGAGACGTTGGGCGACGCGCCGCCACGACCGCGCGTGGCCGTGATCGGCGCGGGTGCGGTGGGCATCGTGCTGGCCGTCGCGCTGGCGCGCAAGGGCGTGCCCGTGCTGCTGTGCGAGAGCGGCGGGCGCACGGTGGATCCGGCGGCGCAGGCGCTGAACGACGCCGTCGTCGCCGGCCGCGCGCATACCGGTATCGCCGAGGGCCGCGCGCGCATCCTGGGCGGCACCAGCACCCTGTGGGGCGGGCAGCTGATCGCATTCCGCGACATCGACTTCGCCCCCCGCCCCTGGCTGGGGCTGGAGGGCTGGCCGTTCGGGCGAGACACGCTGGCGCCTTATTACGAGGCGGTGGCGACGATGCTCGGCCTGCCGCTCCGCTCCGACGACGACGCGGCCGTATGGTCGGCACTAAACGTGTCGCCGCCGGCGCTTGGCCCCGATGTCGAGTTCGTGCTGACCCGCTGGCTGAAGGAGGCGAACCTCGCGCGGATGTTCGCGCGTGAGCTGGCCGAGAACCCTAATCTGACGGTGCTGCTGCACGCGACGGCAACCGGCTTCGAGGCGAGCGGCGGGCGGATCGACAGCGTTACGCTCCGCGCCCCTGGCGGGCGCGAACTCTTACTGGCCGCGGACGACTTCATCGTCGCGAGCGGCACGATCGAGGCGAGCCGATTGATGCTTGCCGCGGCCGACGCGCGCCCCGGTCTGCCCTGGGCGGGCAATATGTGGGTCGGCGCCAGCTTCCAGGACCATCTCGACGTGCGGGTCGGCACCGTCCACCCGATCGACAAGAAACGGTTTCACGACGCGTTCGATAATATCTTCCTCAAGGGCTACAAATATAACCCGAAGGTCGCGCTCGCCGCGCACGTCCAGGCGGCGGAGCGGATCACGAATGTCGGCGGGGTCTTCACCTTCGAATCCTCGTTCACCGAGCATCTCGGCAATCTGAAGATCTTCCTGCGGGCGATGCGCAGCGGTGGCGTGCCGCCGAACCTGAAGGCGATGCCGCGCCACTTCGCCGCGCTGGCGAAGATGTGGTGGCCGCTCATCATCCGCTACCTGCGCGACAATCGCGCGTTCAACCCCGCGGATCTCGGCATCGGCCTGCGCCTGCATGTCGAGCAGAAACCGCTGCGCGAAAGCCGCATCACGCTCCACCCCACCCGGCGTGATGCCAATGGCGTGCCGCTGGCGGTGCTCGACTGGCGGCTGGACGGAAGCGAGCTGGAGGCGATGGCGCGCTTCTGCGAGGTGCTCGCCCCCGTGCTGGAGCGGGAGCGGTTCGCCCGGCTGGAGGTGGACCCGCGGGTCGCCGCACGCGATCCCGCCATCTTCGCCGAGGCGCGCGACACCAACCATCATTGCGGCGGACTGCGCATCGGGGCCACCGCCGCGGACGGCGTGGTCGACGCCGATCTGCGCGTGCACGGGACGGACAATCTCCACATCGCCGGCGCGGCCGTTTATCCCAGCTCCAGTTTCGCCAATCCGACATTCACCGCCATGGCGCTGGCGCTGCGCCTGGCCGACCGGCTCGAGGCCTGAACCATGCTGCACACGCACCTTGCCGGTCGCCGCACGTCCCGCCTGGGCCTTGGCTGCGGACGGCTCGTCGGCGGAGCGGAGACGCGGGCGAGCCGAGCGCTGGTCGAGGCGGCGCTGGCGCTGGGCATCCGGCACTTCGACGTGGCGCCCTCCTACGGCCTCGGCCTTGCCGAGAATGTGCTGGGCGAGGCGCTGGCGGGCGTTGGCGACGCCACGGTGGTGACGAAGGCGGGCATCGGGCGGCCGGCCAATGCGGGAGCGAAGGCGCTGCTGATCGGCTTCGTGCGGCCGCTGCTCGCCGCGACGCCGGGGCTGAAGGCGCGGCTGGCGCGGCGTGCCGGCGGTGCCGCACGTGGCCAGTTCGCGCCCGGGCAGGTGGAAGCCTCGCTGGCCGACAGCCTGTCGCGGCTGAAGCGTGAGACGGTGGATGCGCTGCTGCTCCACCAGCCGTCGCCGGCCGATCTCACACCCGATCTGGCAGCGACGATGGAGCGCATCGTTGCGGACGGACGTGCGCGCGCGGTGGGAACGGGCACGAACGACGCGGCAGAAGCACTCGTGCCGTTCGGCACAGTCAGCCAGATGCGCGTCGACGTGGCGCAGCCCGCACCGACGTCGGTGGGCGACCTGATCCTGCACGGCGCGCTCCGCCGCTATCCGGCGCCGGAGCGGCTTTCGCCACCGCAGGTGGAGGCGATGCGTGCGCTAGGCCGTGATCCGGCGGACCCGGCGGCGTGGCCGGGCCTGATGCTGACGCTGGCGCTGGCCAACGCGCCCGGATCGATCCTGCTCATCTCCGCCCGCACCCCTGCACGGTTGCGCGAGGCGGTGGCGGCGGTCGATTGGACGCTGGCGGATGCGGCCGACTCGGCGGCGCTGGCGCAACTGCGCCGGCTTGCCGTGGGGAGCGAAAGCGCGGGGGCGAGCTGACGGCGCTCTCTATTCCCAGGTCGCGCCCGCATCGTGCGAAACGAGCGTGCGCGTGGCGAAGGTCGGCACATCGGGATACCAGCAGCGCCCGTCCGGTTGCGTGCAATCCCGCGCTCCGCTGCGAGCGACCTTCATCGCTGTCGCCTCCACCGGACTCAGCCGGTTGGGGAAGTAGCTGAAGAACAGGTAGAGCGTGCCGTCCGGAGCCTCGCTGACGCGCTGGCGCCAGGCGGCGTAGGCATGCCGCTTCGGGGCGGCGATGAGGCGGTGGGGTTGCCCATCAGGCCACAGCCAGCTGCCGTTCGGGCGGCGGCGGAGCTGCACCAGGTCGTAGTGCCCACCCCGCCCCTCTGCGCGGGCGACGATGTTGATCGTGCCATCGCGTGCGACGTTGAGGCTGGTATAGCTATATTCGGCAAAGGCACCGCCACGCGCAGGATCGCCGACCGGCTGCGGCGCGCCCCACCCGCTGAGCGTCGTGCCCGCCTTGCGGCTCTCGAACAGGCGAAACTGGGCGTGGTGCGCGCCGACGACGGTGATCAGACGGCCGGACGGAAGCCGCGCAATGGCGGGCAGATCGTGATTGTCGTTCGCCCCCGCCGTGGTGCTGCGGCCGACCGGCGCCGCGGGAGCCGCCCAAGCGAGCGTCCGCAGATCCAGTTCGCGCGAGACGATCAGCGCGCCCTGCTTGCCCGCCGTCGCCGCCGGATAGACGAGCACGATACGCCCCTGCCCCGTCCAGGTCGAATTGCCGCCGCCTGAATGGTTGCCGGTCAGCAGGCTGTCGTCGGCGGCAAGCAGCGGGGCTGCGCGGCGGACCAGCGCATCGCCCTGCCAGCGGAACAGATCGAGCCACAGCCGCTTGCCGGTATAGCCGCCATGCGTCTCGTAGCTGACGATGGTCGGCGGACCTGCGCGATCGGTGAAGGCGCCCGCTTTCTCCATCGTCGCGGCGCGGCTGGCGAGCGGGGCGGCACGCCAGCTGCGGCAGCCATCCCTCGACCAGAGCAGCACGGCGCGCTTCAGGTTCGAATAGCGCGGGATAAGAAGCGTGAAGGCGGTGCCGCGCGCATCGAACTGGATCGTCGTGTCGACCATCAGCGACATATCCCATCGCTCGTCCCAATCGCCCGTGCGCATCACGTCGCGCGCGATCGCGGTGCGGGCGAGCGCCGTAAGATCGAGGCGCTCGGGGCGCTCGCCCGGCCGCAGGCGGACAAGGCTGCTGCCATCGCGCAGGCAGACCAGTCCGGCCGGGCCGACACCCGGGCTGCCGGCGTCGAGTGGACCGGGGCGGTGCCCAGGTGCGGCGGGGATGTCGAAACCGAATGCGCTCGGCCCGGCGGCGGGCGCTGCGATGAGGGCCAACCCGGCGAGAAAACGGATCATGCGCTTCTCCCCGATCGACGCCGGCGCAATCTAGTCGCCAGCGTCGATCGGGGCAACGCCGCCGACCGCGCCGCAGGCGCGCCTAGCCGTGCTTGCGGATGAAGATGAGCAACGCCGGGCGCAACCGCGGCGGCAGCACGGTGTGCAGCAGCTTCAGCCCGCGGAACACCACCGGGTTGTTGAAGTGATAGGCAGGCTCCCCCGCCGCCGAATAAGCCACGGTGTCTGCGGCATGGCCGAAGTAGCGGCGGATCGCCGCGGGCGTGTTCAGCTTGTAACAGGTCGGGAACACATCATGCGCCTTGCGCTCGGGCTGGATGCGCTTGAGCAGTTTGACATGGTTGCTACTGCCCGCGGCGCGGGAGGCCAGCGCCAAATAGCCCCACTTGTTCGGCGTCAACGCACAGATGTGGCCGCCGGGCTTGAGGATGCGCAGCAGCTCGCGCGAGGTGAATTCGGGATCGGCGACATGCTCGAACACCCAGCTGCAGAAGATCAGGTCGAACGTCGCATCGTCATAAGGCAAAGGGGCGCTCGGCCCCTCGATCAACCGCGCCTCGTCGATGAAGGGATTGTCGAACACGGCGGGATCGAGATCGCAGCCATCGACGCGCGCGACCCGGCCGCGCAGCTTCTGCAGCTGTTGCCGGAACTCGATCCGGTCCTCCAGGATCTGCGCACCGCGACCGGCCCCGAAATCGAGCACCCGGTCGGTCGGCTTCAGCAGCGCGGCGATGCGCGTGTAGAATTGAACGCCGATATCCACATGGCTGAAGCCGCCGATCGTCGCTTCCGGATAGAATTTCCGCTTGAGCGATATCCCGTCATGCATCGGCGCACTCCCCTTAGCTCCGATACGGACTTAACCAGCGTCGCACGGAAGCGAAAGGACTAGATTGTTACCGAAGCCATCTTTTCACAGGATAGCCACCATCTGTTCTTCAGGACCGCACTCTGTTGGTGGCTGCCGCAATCCTGTCACGAACAGGCAATCGCCTTGACTCCAGCACGTCTTGGCCGCTGCGATGCCGGGCCTCGCAGACATCGCAGCGGCCATGCGCCATTCCGACGCGATCAGAAGAACAGGAAGTCAGACGTCTGGATCGACGCGAGGCTCACCGTGCCCAGATCGGCGACCAGAACCGCACCCGAATTGTAGCCGTTGGCGGCGGCCGTGTGGAACAGCAGGGTGTGGCCGTTGCTGTCCTGGCCCAGGATGAATGCGCCGTCCGCAATGCCGCTGCCATTCGCCTGCAGGTAGGCGTTGACGTCGGCCGTGCTGTTGAGCTGCCCACCGGTGTAGCGAACGAGATCCGCAGTCGCCAGGCTGGCGCTGCCGGTCGTGTCATTGACGACCGTGTCGAAGGCGAGGCCGTTGAAATCGAACAGCTCGCGCGCGAAGCTCAGCGTGTCGTCCGCGCTGACGAAGTCGGTGATCGTGTCGGTATTGCCGTTCAGGAAGTTGAAGCCGAACGTATCCGCACCGGCCCCGCCGGTCAGCGTGTCGGCACCGGACGTGCCGATGATGACGTTCGCGCCCGCATCACCGACGAACGTGCCCGCATAATAGAGGCCGGACGCGTCGATATTCTCGAACCCGGTGACGGTCGCATCGTCGCCGCTGGTCTGGTCGGCGGCAGAGCCGAGATCGACCAAGCCGTAATCGTAGCCGCTGAGGACCAGCGTGTCCGTGCCGGTGCCGCCATCGATGGTGCTGCCCGCCGCATAATCGATCCGGTCGTCGCCCGCATCGCCATAGACCGAGCCGCCGGCCCATTCACCGGCAAGGACATCGTTGCCGCCATTGCCGTGGACGGTAGCGACAGCACCATTCGGCTGGACATGCGTGTAGAGGTCGTTGCCCGACGAGCCGGTGACGTTGAACGTGTCGCCGGCCTGGAAGTAATTGAGCGCCACGCCCGACAGGTTGGTGTCGACCCCGGCGGCGAGGCGGATGGTCACCGTTTCGCTGGTGTCCGTGAAGGTCGAATTGGCCTGGATCTGGCTGAACGACGACGCCTGCGCACCGGTCAGCGTCACGCTGGCGGACGCCGGCGCGTTGGTGAAGACGTAGACGCCGTTCTCGATCGTGTAGCTGCCGCTGAACAGGCTGAGCGCCGAGATGCCGGTTACCGAGCCGACGCTCAGGTCCACCGTGCCGCTGACCCACAGCGTATCGCCGCCGCCATTGCCGTCGATCGTCTCGCCCGCCTGGAAGTCGCCCTCGTAGAGGGTGAACCATTCGGCCGCGGCGGTGCCCGTCAGGATATCCGCGCCACCGCCGCCGATGATCTCGCCGCCGGCGGTGCCGAAGGTGATCGTGTCGGCGCCGCTGCCGCCAAGCAGCTTGCTGGCGGTCAGGTCCGAGCCGCGGAGCGTCACCGCCGCGACCGACCCGCGCGCATCGACATGTTCGAAGCCGGTCATCGTGCCCGCATCGCCCAGACCCTGATCGGCAGCGCGGAGATCGATGTTGGCAGCGCCGCGGACGACCAGCCAGTCGACGCCCTCGCCGCCCTGCACCAGCGTGTCGGTGGCGTCGTAGACGATGGTGTCATCGCCCTCGCCGCCGTCGATCACGTCCGCGCCGCCGCGTCCGTCGATCAGGTTGCTGCTGCGGCTGCCAACGATGCGGTTCACCCCGTCGCTGCCGGACAGCGCGACGGTGCCATGGACCGCGCTCCAATCGACATTCTCGAAGTTGGAAGCGGTGACGGCATCGCCGACCGTCTGGTCGGCAAGGCTCAGATCGATGCTCACGCTGCCATCATAGTAATCATAGCTGGCGACGAGCGTGTCGGTGTCGGCGCCACCGTCCAGCGTGACGGCATAGCTCTGATAGCCATAATCGATACGGTCGTCGCCGGCATCGCCGTAAACCGCCGTGCCCTCCGCCCAATAGCCGCCGGTAGGCGCGCGCAGCGTATCGTTGCCGCCATAGCCGTGGACGGTGGAGCGGACGTTCGGCCCGACGATCGTCTCGTTCCCAGCAGCGCCGTTGACCGCCACCTGATCCCAACTGCTGAGATAATTCCAGCTGGTCTGGCCGAGATCCACCGTCGTGCCGGAGGCGACGTTGATGGTGAAGAGCTGCGTGGTCTGCTCAGCAGGCTCGTAATAGCTGGTGATCGAGCCCAGGCCCGCCGCCTGTGCGCCGGTCAGCGTGATGGAGAATAGCGGTTCGCTGTAGGTTTCGGTGACCGGATCGTAGCGCCGGCTCAGTTCCAGTGTCTCGACATTGGCGAGCGATCCGATCGTGAAGTCGGTCGAGCCCGTGACCAGCAGACGATCATAGCCGTCGCCACCGTTGATCGCCTCGCCCGCGGCGAACTCGCCGGCATGCAGATGGAAGGTGTCGTTGTTGATGCCGCCGGTCAGCGTGTCCGCGCCGGTGCCGCCGGTGATCTCAGCCCAGCTGGCGCCCGCGGTGATGGTGTCGCCCGCACTGCCGCCGATCAGGATGCTTTGAACGCTGTCGGAGCCGCGGATCGTCACCGCCGCGTTCGCGCCGGCCGCGTTGACATTCTCGAAGCCGGTCATGGTGCCGGCATCGCCGACGCCCTGATCCGCCGCGGCAAGATTGATGTTGGCCGCACCCTTCAGGTTCAGCCAGTCGGTGCCATCGCCGCCGCGGATTACCGCATCGGCGGCGTCGTAGATGACCGTATCGTCGCCGCTGCCCGCGTCGATCGTATCCGCACCCTCGCGCCCGTCGAACCAGTCATTGCCGCCGCCGCCGGTGAGCAGGTTGACGCCGCTGCTGCCGATCACCGCAATGCCGTAAGAGAGTGCGCTCCAGTCGACATTCTCAAAGTTCGAGACAATGGCATTGTCGCCGGTCGTCTGATCGGCGAGCCCGAGATTGATGCCGATGGTGGTGTAATAATTGGCGTAGCTGCCGACGAGCGTGTCGCTGTCGGCGCCGCCGTCCAGCGTTACCTCATGCGCCGAATAGCCATAGTCGATCCGGTCGTTGCCGGCGTCGCCGTAGATCATGCTGCCCTGCGCCCAGAGGCCTTGCGCGCCGCGCAGGATGTCGTTGCCCGCATTGCCATGGACGGTTGCGATCGCGCTCGGACCGGTGATCGTCTCGTTACCCGCAGCGCCGTTGACCAGCACCTGATCCTGCGCCCCCACCGAGTTGTAGCTGGTGTTGCCGAGGTCGACGGTGCTGCCCGACGCGACGGCGATCGTCAGGCTGTTGGCGGCGCCGTTGCCGCCGTCGAAATAGAAGGCGGAAAGCGCCGCCGCCTGTGCGCCGGTGAGCTTGATGTTGACCGGCTGGGTGCCGTAGCTGCCGGTCGCGGGATCGTAGGTTTCGATATCGAGTGTTTCGAGCCCGGTGATGGTGGACACCGAGAAGTCGATGCTGCCGCTGACATAAGCGACGTCGGTGCCGCCGCCCGCGTTCAGCACCTCACCCGCGACGACATCGCCAGCCCTGTAGAAGAAAGTGTCGTTATTGGCCGATCCGGTCAGACTATCCGCCCCGGCCCCGCCGGTGATGACCGCGCCGCCGGTACCTGCGACGATCGTATCGGCCGCAGCGCCGCCGATGAGGGTGCTAACATAATCGTTGCGGCCGCGCAGCGTGACGGAGGCAGCCGAAGCCGATGCATCGACAATCTCGAAGCCGGTCATCGTGCCGGTATCGCCGAGGCCCTGATCCGCGGCAGCAAGGTTGATGTTGGCTGCACCGTTGACGATCAGCCGGTCAATGTCCGCGCCGCCCTGGATCGAGGTGTCCGCGGCGTCATAGACGACCGTATCGTTGCCCGCCCCGGCGATGAGCACGTCCGCGCCGGCGCGTCCGTCCAGCGTGTCGGCGTAAGCGGTGCCGATCAGCGAATTCACACCGGCATTGCCGAACGCGGTCAGCGCGTAGCCGGACGCGATGGCGCTATAATCGACATTCTCGAAGTTGCTGACCACGACCCGGTCACCAAGCGTCTGGTCCGCGAGCGCGAGATCGACCGTCGGAACCGGACCATTATAGGTGCCGACCAATGTGTCGGTATCGGCGCCGCCATCCAGCGTCACGGCATAGTCCGCATAGCCATAGTCGATTCGGTCATTGCCCGCATCGCCGTAGACCTGCATTCCCTCCGCCCAGTAAGCGGAGCCGGCAGTGCCGGGGGCCTTCAGCGTGTCGTTGCCGGCGAAACCGTGAATGGTGGCGGCGACGTTAGGCCCGGTGATCGTCTCGTTGCCCGCGGCACCGTTGACGTTCACCCGATCGGATGCGGTGAGATATGCCCAGCTGATGTTCGCCAGCGAGATCGTCGTGCCAGACGCGACATTGATGTTGAACGTGTCGGCGGTATCGGTGCCGTACACATAGTCGCCGTAATTGCCTTGGATCTGACCCATGGCCGCCGCTTGCGTGCCGCTCAGCGTGACGGTGACGGGCCGGGCGACATAGCTGGTCTCGATCTCCAGCCGTTCGATGCCGGTGAGGGTGGCGACCGAGAAGTCGGTATCACCGCGAACATAGGCCGTGTCGCTGCCCGCGCCGCCGTTGATCGCCTCGCCCGAGACGACATCGCCCGCATTGAAGAAGAAGGCATCGTTGTTCGTCGAGCCGGTCAGCGTATCTGCGCCCGCACCGCCGGTGATGTCCGAACCGGTCGTGCCCGCGACGATCGTGTCGGCCGCGCTGCTGCCGATCAGCGTGCTGCGCTCTACATTGCTGCCGCGCAGCGTCACCGCCGCGGTGGAGGCGGAGGCGTCGACATGCTCGAAGCCGGTCATGGTGCCGCTGTCGCCGACGCCCTGATCGCCCGCCGACAGATTGATGTTGCCGCCGGTCCGCATCAGCAGCGTATCGATGTCGGTGCCTGCCTGGATGAGCGTGTCCGCCGCGTCATACCAGATGCGATCATTGCCGGCGCCGCCGGTCAGCCGATCCGCGCCGGTGCCGCCGTCGATCGTGTCGCCGCCCTCACCGCCGCCGATCGTGTCGGCACCGCTGCCGCCCGTCAGGACATTGTCATAGCTGTCGCCGGTCAGGCTGAGCGCCGTGGTGATGGCGGAACCGTCGACATTCTGGAAGGCGGTGACGTTGACGCCGTCGCCCGCCGTCTGGTCGAGATCCGCCAGGCGCACGGTCGCCGCAGCGCGCAGGACGAGCGTGTCGCCCTGCCCGACATTGTAATAACCGCCCTCATAATAAGCGTGCAGCGCGGCCTCGGTGCCGCGATAGGTGATCCGGTCCGCACCCGAGCGGCCGACGATCGTGTCGGCGCCGCCATTGCCGTCGAACACGTCGGCATATTCCGAGCCGCTGATGACGTTCGCACCGGACGAGCCGGTGACGGTTGCGCCTGCGGTGTTGTAGTCAGTCCAAGCGCCCGAATAGAAGCTGTAGCCGTCGAAATTTTCGAAGCCGGTGACAGTCACCGTATCGCCGAGCGACTGATCCGCCGCCGACAAGTCGAACACGCCGCCTTCCAGCGCATACAGCGTGTCGATGCCCGCTCCACCCGTGATGGAAAGGGCGGACGCGCGATAGCGGACCGCGTCATTGTCGTCGCCGGCATCCACAACGTCGGCTCCGCCGAAACCGTCGATCCGATCCTCACCCGCCGCGCCGTGGATCGTGTCCGCACCCGTGCCGCCGAC
Organism: Sphingomonas jatrophae; assembly: GCF_900113315.1. GTDB lineage: Bacteria > Pseudomonadota > Alphaproteobacteria > Sphingomonadales > Sphingomonadaceae > Sphingomonas_P > Sphingomonas_P jatrophae. Next base: position 336,505 of record NZ_FOZG01000003.1, read on the forward strand.
GAGCGAATCGCCCGCGCTATTGCCGTTGACGGTTTGGCCGCCATTTCCGAGCTTGATATTGTAGCTATAGCTACTCGCGGCGCCGTTGACGATCAGTCCCGCCGTGTCGTTCGCGGTGAAGCCGGTGAAGTAGCCGCTGCCATTATAGGGATCGACGAGGTTGACGACCTCGAAGCCGGTCACACCGGCGCCCATCGTCGCGCCGTAGCCGTAAGAGCTGCCCAGATCGAGATCGAGCGTGTCGGTGCCGCTGCCACCGTCGAGCGTCCAGTTTCCGACGTAGCCATAATAAGCGAACACGCGATCATTGCCGGCACCCAGCGTTCCGCTGAGGTTCCCCGGCCCATATTGGCCGATCCACCGATCGACCGCGATGATCGCGTCGTCACCTTCGCCGAGATCGACCGCGACTGCGGAGTTGCTGTTGCTGACATATTTGACGTCGATCGTGTCAGCGCCCGTGCCGCCCCGGACGGTCAGGCTTTGCGCGTCCGCGCCCTGCACCAGATTGTCGCCGATGACGACCTGCTGGCCACTATTGTCGAGCTGCAGCACGTCGATGCCCGCCACCTGCAGGCTGTTGCCCGAGCTGTCGTCATAGCCGCCATTGGTGAAGTCGATCGTCCCCGCGCCGTTCAGCACCAGCGCATCCTGGCCGTCGCCGCCGCTGATATTGTCGGCGGCGGTGAGCGCACCGATGTTGACGCGGAAGATGTCCGCGCCGCTGCCGCCGATCAGCAGATCGTCGCCCGAGCCCGCAGCGATATCCAGCCGGGTCGTCGCCGCCGCGCCGTTGATCGTGTCGTTGCCGCTGCCACCGATGACGCGCAGCGTCTGCGCATCCGCGCTCGCCGCGAAGGCGGCCCCAAGCACGATCGAGTTGGTACCGTTGGCGAGCAGGACGCGCTCAATGCCCGACACGCCCGCCAGCATGGCGGTGGTGATCGAACCGATGGTGGTGAATTGCAGCGTGTCGATCGCGCTGCCGGCGCCGCCCTGCACGACGTCCGCGCCGGTCAGGTTGGCGACGGTGAACTGGAAGCTGTCCGCCCCGGCGCCGCCGCGCAGCGTGTCGTTGCCCGCACCCGACGTGACGGTGATCGCGCGGTTCGCGGTGGTGACCGCCGATGCATCAATCACGTCATTGCCGCCGGTGGATGCGACGACGAGTGCCGCGGCATTGTTGGCGAGCGCCGCATTGTCGAAAGCGATGCTGCTGCCGCTGCCGCCCAGCGTGACCTGCTCGATATTGGACGTGCCCGCCAGCTGCGCCGCGGCGATGCTGCCGGCGGCGGTGAACAGCAAAGTGTCGCTGCCAGCGCCGCCGTTGACCGTGTCCGCGCCGGTGAGATCGGCCGGCGCGAAGCGGAAGATGTCATTGCCCGCGCCGCCGACCAGGCTGTCATTGCCGGCGCCCGACGTGACGTCGATCTTGTTGGCGGCGTTGGCGACGGCGGAGGCGTTCACCACGTCATTGCCCGCGCCGCCCAGCACGGTGAGCGTCGCGCTCGTCGCGGAGGCGACGGTGGCATCGCCGACCGCGAGGCTGTTGCCGCCGGCATTGAGCTGGAAGCGCTCCACCCCGGTCACGCCGGAAGTTGCGCCCACCGTGCCGGCGGTGGTGAACTCCACCACGTCGACCGCGCTGCCCGACCCGCCGGCGAAGCTGTCCGCGGCGGTCAGCTCGGCCGCGGCGATCTTGAGCACATCGATGCCCGTGCCGCCGACATAGGCATCGCTGCCCGTGCCGGCGCTGAATTCGACCCGCTGGGTCGCGACGGTCACGGCGCTGGTGTTCAGGCTGTCTGCACCCGTGCCGCCTGTGACGGTCACCGTTCCACCATAAGCGCTGCCCGCCTGCGTGCTGCTGAGCGCAAGGCTGTTGGTGCCATTCGCAAGCAGGAACGCCTCGATGCCGGAGACGCCCGCCAGCGCCGCTGCCGTTAGCGTGCCCGCCGTGGTCAGCCGCAGCGTATCGACGGAGGCGCCGTCACCTCCGCTGACGACATCCGACCCGTTGAGGTCGGTCGCCGCGAAGTTGAAGACGTCCGCGCCCGCGCCGCCACGGACCGTGTCATTGCCAGCTCCGGCATTGATCGTGAGCGCAGTGCCGCCCAGCAGCGCCGCACCGTCGACGACATCATTGCCGGCCGAGCCGGTCACCGCAAGCGACGCGCCATTGGCAGTACCGAAGGCGGCGCCGAGCACCGCCGTGATCCCGCCGACTCCCAAGGCGAGCGTCTCGATGCCGGTGATGTTGCCGCCGAGCGAGGTCGTGCCAGCCCCGTTGAGCAGCAGCGTGTCGCTCCCCGCACCGCCGGCCAGCGTGTCGCCGGAGGTGAGATTGGCGGCGGAGACGCGGAACGTGTCGTTGCCGGCGCCGCCGGTAATGCTGTCGTCGCCGGTGCCGAGCGACACGTCGACCCGGTTCGCACCATCGGCCAACGCCGAGGCATCGACGACATCGTTGCCGGAGGAGCCGTAGATCGTCACCGCCCGCCCGTTGGCCGACGCAACGAACGCATCGGACACTGCGAAGCTGACGCCGCCGACATTCAGCGATACGGCCTCGATGCCGCGCACCTGCGCCAGCGCGGAGGCTGCAACCGTGCCCGCGGCGGTGATCTGCAGTGCATCGATGGCGCTGCCGCCGCCGCCCGACACCACGTCTGCCGCAGTCAGTTCCGCTGCGTTGAAGCGGAACGTGTCCGCGCCCAGGCCGCCACGGAAGCTGTCATTGCCCGCGCCCGCAATCGCGTTGATCCCGCGCGTCGTGTCGGTCACCGCCGAGGCATCGACCGTGTCATTGCCGACAGAACCGAACATCGCCAGGACTGCGGCATTCGCGGCTGCGGTTGCATTGTCGAGCGTCACGGCCAGGCCGCCGGTCGCGAAGGTGATCTGCTCGATCCCCGAGACGTTTGCCAGCCGCGCCGCGGTGAGCTGGCCTCCGGAGGAGATGGCAAGCTCGTCATAGCCGGCACCGCCGGCGACGGTGTCACCTGCATCCAGCCCGGCGACGGAGAAGCGGAACAGATCGTTGCCAGCACCGCCGCGCAGCACATCGTTGCCGAGACCGGCATAGACTTCGATCCGGTTCGTGCCGGTCAGCGTCGCGGCATCGATCGTGTCGTTGCCGCTATTGCCATAAACCGTAACGCGCTGGCCGGTGGCGCTCGCCACGAACGCATCGGTCAGCGTGACGCCGTTCGTGCCGGCGACGAAGGTCAGCCGCTCGATGCCCGACACATTGGCCAGCGCGCCTGCCGCGATGGTGCCCGCAGTCATGAAGTTGATCGCGTCCACGCTGACGCCGTCGCCGCCGGAGACGGTGTCGCCGGCCGTCAGATCCGCCACGTTGAAGCGGAACACGTCGAAACCGGCACCGCCGCGGAACACATCGTCGCCGCCGAGCCCCGTCACCGTGAGGCTGCGGGTCGCCAAGGTCACGCTGCTGCCATCCACGACATCATTGCCGCTTGATCCGTAGATCGTCAGCACGCCGGCATTGGCGCTCGCTATCGCATTGTTGATCGTGACCGATGTGCCGGCTGCGTTCAGCGTAAGCTGCTCGATATTGGCGAGGCCCGCGAGATCCGCCACGCTCAGCGCATCGGCACTCGTCACGATGATATTGTCGTAGCCGCTGAACCCGTTGATCGTATCGCCGGCGAGATCGGCACCACCGATGCGCACCGTGTCGCCGCCGCTCGTGCCGTAGATGGTGTCGAGGCCGCCCGAGGCGTAGACTTCGAGCGCTGCGGCGGTGAGCGCGGTGCCGTTGATCGTATCGTTGCCGGTGCCGGTGACCACCTGGATCACACCGTTCTGGGCGCCCGCCGCGTTGGCAGCATTGAACGTGACCGAGTTGGTGCCATTGGCGAGCACGACCCGTTCGATACCGGAAACGCCAGCCATGTTCGCGGCGGTGATCGTACCGGCCGACTCGAAGACGAGCTGGTCGATGCTCCCGCCCCCGCCGCTGACACTATCCGCCGCAGTCAGCTCGTTGATGGCGAAGCGGAAGGCGTCGTTGCCCGCACCGCCGCGCAAGATGTCATTGCCGCTGCCGGCGAAAACGGTGAGCGGCCGGTTGGCCAGGGTGACGGCGCTATAATCGACCAGGTCGTCGCCGGCACTGCCATTGACGGTGACGAGCCCGCCCAGCGCGGTCGCGATCGCATCGGAGAGGGTCAGCCCGATGCCGCCATTCGCGAGCGTGAACGCCTCGATCGACGAGAGGCCGGTGAGGCGGGCGGCGGTCAACACCCCCGTGCCGCTCAGCACCACCGTATCCACGCCGGCATTGCCCGTCAGCGTATCGCCCGAGTCGAGGTCGGCGACGTTGAACAGGAAGCTGTCGGCGAAGGCCGTCCCGACGAAAACGTTGTCTTGCGCAGCCTGCCCCGTGAACGTCGCCATACTCGCCTGCCCCCCGGCCCGAATCAATCAAGGTGAGGTCTAGCCGTGAAAAGGGCGGCCGTCATGAGCCATCCTTAACAATTCGTTCCTAATAGATGACGGCGTCTTTTCTCGTCAGCACTCCGGTGCGGCGGACACGCACCTTGCCGCACACGCCCGCGGGGTGCCAAGTCGATGAAATCAGGTGTATAGCAAGGCGTGGGACCAGACCTGACGCCGCATAAGCGGCGACGGCCGGATTGTGGCCGGACCGGGCCGGGCTGATTGCTTCGGCAGCGACCTTGTGCGAGACAGCGCCCGCACGCTTCCCTCTTTGTCCAGGGCAATTGAATCCAGATGCGCATCCGGTCGATCGTTTTGCTTGGCTTGTCGCTGGGCCTTGCCGCCTGCGCTGAAAAGGGGGCCGGACCGGTCATCTCAACCGGTGACCGCTATGTTGCCGGACCCGCATCCGCGGCCGAGTACAAGTTGGGTGTGGGCGATCGTATCCGGATGGTCGTTTACAACGAAGCTGCGCTGAGCGGCGAGTTTTCGGTCGGCGCCAACGGCTCCGTGGCACTGCCCCTGATCGGCGAGGTGCCGGCTGCCGGCCGCACGGTGACCGAGATCGCTGCCGATGCCCGCGCTCGCTTTGCCGAAGGCTATCTGCGCGAGCCGAAGGTCAGCGCCGAGGTGATCGTTTTTCGCCCCTTCTTCATCCTGGGCGAGGTCGCGGCGCCGGGCAATTACCCCTATGCCGTCGGCCTGACCGCGCTGAACGCGATCGCGACCGCCAAGGGCTTCACGCCGCGCGCCAACCGCGACGTGGTGCAGATCCGCCGCCAGGGCGAGACGACGGAGACGACCTATCGCCTCACGCCCGAACTGATGGTCTATCCCGGCGACACGATCCGCATCGGGGAGCGGTTCTTCTGATCGTCCGTCGAAGCGCCGAGCGGGAGGCAATATCGCGATGACGTGGCGGCGCACGGCTCTCGCCTTGCCGGTGAGCCTGCTGGCGTCGCCGGCCCTGGCCCAGGTTGGCGAAGGACTGATCGTCAATCCGGACGTGCCGCAGGATTTCGATCGCGGGCGCAACGTCAGCGTGCAGGAGCAATTCCGGCCTGATTACGCCCCGCTGGGTGTCCGTTTGGGCGGCATGACGTTCTTCCCGCGGCTGGAAGCCGGTGGCGGCGGCACGACCAACGCCTATCTCGGCTCGGACGAGAAGACTGCGGCGGCGTTCGCCTATGTGCGCCCCTCCGCCCGGCTCACCTCCGGTTGGTCGCGCCACTTCCTGCAGCTCTCCGGCACGGCGACGCTGCGGAACTATCTCGGCGAATCGCGCCGCAACGAGCGGCTGTGGAATGCGGATGCCCGCGGGCGGGTAGACGTCAGCCGCACGTTCGAGATCGATCTGAACGCCAATGCCTCGCGCAATTTCGAGAATGTCTTCTCGGGCGAAGTCGCATCCAGCGTCGCCGCTCTGTCGCGCTATCGCCGCGATTTCGCCTCTGCACAGGCGACCTACACCAATGGTCGTATCCGCACCTTCCTGCTCGCCGACTATGCCGACTTCCGCTTTCAACCGCTGCCGCTGGCCGACGGCAGCGTGCGCGACCAGAGCGACCGCAATCGCAGCGTTGCCCGGCTGACCGGCCAGATCGAATATGCCCGCACCCCCAGCATTGCGCTCTTCGCGCAGCTGAGCGGCAGCAGCACCGATTTCACCGACTCCGCGTCGACCACCGGCCCGCTGCAGGACTCGAAGGCGGCACGCCTGCTGGGCGGCGTCAACGTCGATATCGCCGGTCGCATCCGCGGCACGATCAGCGTCGGCTACAGCATCCGCGACTACAAGTCCGGCACCTTCAGCACGGTGCGTGGTGTCTCGATCGACACGCGGGTGGAGGCCTTTCCCACGCCCCGGCTCACGATCGGCGCCACCGGCCAGCGCACCATCGAGGATTCGACGCTCAACAATCGTGCCCCATTCTGGAACACCCGCTTCAGCGTGCGTGCCGATTACGAGCTCCTCCGCAACCTGATCGTCAATGCGACGGCCGATTTCTCGCGCCAGCGCTATATTGACACGCCGCTGCGCGGGAACATCAACCGGGCGAGCACGGGGGCCCGCTATTTGGCGTCGCGCCGCGTCAGCCTGGAAGGCTCGGTGAGCTACAGCCGCCGCTCGACCAACGACGCGTTCACGCTCGGCGCGGTCAGCGAAGGCCGGCTCGATCTGGGCCTTGCGTATCATCTGTAAATTAACCACTCCCATCCGCCGGGCAGGTGGCGAGCAAGGAAGCCGTTGAGCATGGAAGTCAGACACGAAGCGGACGAATATGAGGCGCGGCTCGCCGATGCCGTCAGCGTCATCCGCGAAACCATCCGGCGCCGCTGGGTCGTGCTGCTCGCGGTCACCGCCGCGGTATTCATCGCCGCCTTCGTCCTCGTCTCGATGATGACGCCCGTCTACAGCGCCACTGCCAAGGTTCGGCTCGATCCCAGCCGCAGCCCGCTTGCCGGCAATGCGCAGCAGACGCGTGCCGAACTGTCGCAGGAAGCGATCGATACCGAGCTCACCACGATCCGCTCGGTCGATGTCGCGCGCGAAGTCGTCCGCGCGCAGGGGCTGACCGGCGATCCCGAATTCGCCGATTCGCTGAACCAGATCCGCAACGCCTCGCTCGCCAACAGCGAGGCGCGCCAGACGGTCGTCGCCAATGCGCTGCTCCAGCATCTCGCGGTCAGCCGCGAGAAGCAGACCTATGTTCTGAACATCGGCTTCAACTCGACCGATCCGGTCAAGGCCGCCCGCCTCGCCAACGCCTTCGCCGCCGCCTATATCGAGTTCCGCACCAAGCGCCGCGTCGGCACTGCGCGCGAGCAGAGCGAGTGGTTCCAGCAGCAGCTGGCCGATCTCGGCCGGCAGGCGAGCGAGGCCGAAGCCCGCGCGGCCGAGTTCCGCGCCCGCGCCGGCATCGTCGAGAGCAGCGCGCAGAACGGCACGTCCGGCACGATCGTCGATCAGCAGGTCGCACCGCTATCCGGTTCGCTCGCCTCCGCCGAGTCCGACGCCGCTGCTGCGCGGGCCAATCTGGCCGCTGCACGGGCGCAGGTCGGCCGCGGCGGGCTCGACACCGTGTCCGAGGTGCTCAGCTCGCCCGTCGTCGCCGATCTCCGCCGCCAGCGTGCCGAAGTGCTGCGCAGCAAGGGCGAGGTCGAGGCCCGCTATGGCGAGCGCCATCCCGAGAGCATCCGCGTCCGCGATCAGCTCGCCTCGATCGATTCGCAGCTCCAGGCCGAATCGCGCCGCATCGTCGGATCGCTGCAGGCGACCGCGGCATCGGCCGAGGCGCGCGCCAGCAGCCTGCGCAGCTCGCTCAACCAGCTGGAGCGCTCGCGCGAGAGCAGCGTTCGTGCCGCAACCACGGCGGAAAGCCTCGAGCGCGAGGCTGCTGCCAAGCGGGCACTGTTCGACAAGACGTCGCAGATGTCGCTCGACAGCATGCAGGCGGCCAGCGCCCAGATCGCCCAGGCCGAGGTGGTCAACTCCGCCGAAGTGCCCGCGCGGCCCAGCTCGCCCAACAAGCCACTGCTGCTGACGCTCGCCTTCCTCGTTGCCGCGGCCGCCGGCGGTGCCACGATCACCGCACAGGAAATGCTGAGCGGCGGGTTCCGCTCGGTCGAGGATCTGGAGGCGCAGCTCGGCATCCCGGTGCTCGCGGTCGTCCCGCGGGTGGGCAAGTCGGAGTCGCCGACCGAGCTCATGCTCGAGCGGCCGACCTCGATGTTCTCCGAATCCTTCCGCATCGCGCGTACCGCCATCCTCGGCACGCGTGGCGACGCGGGGGTGAAGGTGATCGCGCTCACCTCGTCGCTGCCGGCCGAGGGCAAGACGACCTCCGCCGTCGCGTTCGCCCGCACGCTGGCGATCGCCAATGCGCGCGTGATGCTGCTGGAATGCGATGTGCGCCGTGCCGCGGTGCGCCAGATCATCCGCGGCGGCGCGCCCAATGCGGGCCTCGTCGAGCTGCTGCACGGCGAGATCTCGCTGGAAGACGCGATCCGTCCGGGCGACGTGCCCAACCTTGATCAGATTCTGGTGGTCAGCCCCTATTTCTCGGCCGAGAATCTGTTCGGCGAGGGGCGCATGGAGAAGCTGCTCGACGTGCTGCGCGACCGCTACGACTATATCGTCATGGATCTCCCGCCGCTCATGGGGCTGGCCGATGGCCGCTATCTGGCGGTCCTGGCCGATGCCGTCGCGTTGATCGTCAAGTGGAACAGCACGCCTATTTCGGCGGCCAAGTCGGCGCTCGGCTGGCTGCGCGGTGATGGCAGCAAGCCGGTCGGCGTGATCTACACGCAGGTCGATCCGTCCGCCCATTCGGTCGGCGGCCTTTATTACTATTCCAAGCAATATTCCGACTATTACCAGGCCTGATCGGCCATCGGCCGGCGGTGCCTAGCGGCGCCGCCGGATCGTCTCCCGCAGGCGGCGCAGATCCCGCATCGGACGCATCGCCAAGCCCCGCATCGAGAAGCGGGTCTGCTTAACGTCGATGAGCGTGACCGCTCCCGCGGCGGAAATCGTGTGACAGCCATCGGTGAACGGTGCTGCTCCCGCCGGCGCACGCAGCATCCCTGTCGGCGCCACGACAATCCCCTCGGAATCGAGCCGCTCCACCCGCAGCAGCCGCAGCGCCGCGCCATAGGTGCCCTGACAATCCTGTACGGGCAGGTGCAGCGTGCCATCGAGCCTGAGCGGCGTGCCGCCCGGCCGCGCGCCTGCAGGATCGACCAGCACGGGATTGCCGGAATAGCCCATCCACGGCCCCACCAGCCGGTCCGCATAAGCCGCACACAGCTGCGTGAGCCGCGCCTCGGCCGGAAAGGCCGGGGCGTAGAACAGCCACCAGCGCCGGCCGTCATGATAGGGCGTCGCATCCAGCGGGACATGCGGCAACTCGATCCGGTGCGCCCGCTCCCAGCGATGCGGAAAGTGCGTCGCCCGGTAGAGCCAGAGGCCGCCCGATCCGAACGCCTCGGGCAGCATCCAGGTCTCGCCCTCCGCCTCGAAGACGTATGGGTAGGAGAGGTGCCAGGGCTCCTGCAGCACGACCGCCTGCTCGATCAGCTCGAACGCACTGTCATAGGTGGAAACGACGATGCGACCGACCGCGTCGCGATAGTCGAACTGCTCGGCAAAGACATGCAGCCGGCCGCCCCGCCACAGTCCGAACGGGTCGGCCAGGTAGCGCAGATTGCCCGATCCCGGCAGCCAGTGCAGTGGCAGCCCGTCGAGCGACCCGCGGCCCAGGATCTCGGCCGCAGGCGCATCGACGATGGCGCAGCGCCAGATGTCCTTCCTCAGCTGCATGCCATGCGCGTCCCCGGCCGCTCGCGACCGTCGATGGCCCTTGCGGCGCCCGCGTCTGGCACATCCGCCCGCTTGCGGAAACCCGACCGCTGCCCTAGCGAGCGGCAGGGGCTTGCAGGATCGGCCGCTGACGGATTGCGGGTCCGCGTGGCCGTGGCACGCCGTGCGTTATCTTCCGAGGTATGAGCGGACGGGTGCCCAGACAGCGAGCGGCGGAGTTCAGGGTGCTGGCGGTGTCCTCGGGTGGGGGGCATTGGGAAGAATTGATGCTGCTGCGGCCCGCACTCGCCGCCTTCGATCCCGAATTCGCCTCTACCAACAGCGAACTGGCCCAGCGTGACGGCGTAGCGCGCTTCCACCTCTTGCCCGATGCCAATCGCGATGGTCCGCGGCAGGCACTGCGCTGCTTTCTGGCCTCCATCCGGCTGGTCCGCCGGCTGCGCCCCGACATGGTGGTGACGACCGGCGCACTGCCGGGGCTATTCTGCCTGATCACCGCACGCCTGCTCGGCGCGCGCACCATCTGGATCGACAGCATCGCCAATTCCGATCAGCCTTCGCTCAGCGGGCAGTGCGCGCGGCCCTTCGCCAATCACTGGTTCACCCAGTGGCAGCACCTCGCCGGTCCGCGCCGGCGCTATGACGGCGCGCTGCTGTGATCCTGCTGACCGTCGGCACGCAGCTTCCGTTCGATCGCTTCGTCAGGATCGTCGATCGGCTGGCCCCCCAGCTGGATGAGCCCGTCTTCGCCCAGATCGGCCATGGCCGCTATCGGCCCGAGAACATGGCGTGGCAGGCCTTCATCGGCCCGATCGAGTTCGAGCGGCTGATCGGCGAATGCAGCTACATCGTCTCGCATGCCGGGATCGGCACGATGGTGATGGCGCAGAAGCATCGCAAGCCGATGATCCTGTTCCCGCGCCGCGCCGAGCTGGAGGAACATCGCAACGACCACCAGCTCGCCACCGTCCGCGCGCTCGACGGGCGGCCGGGCATCCGCATCGCCTATGACGAAGCGGGCCTCGCCAGCCTCATCGCCGACCCGCAGCCGGACCCGCCGGCGGTGGACCGGCTGCCCGAGCGCGACCGCCTGCGCCATGCCATCGCCGATCTGCTCGTCGCCGAGCAGCACCGCCGTATAGGGAGCTGATCCGCCGTGACCACGTCGTCGGAACCCCGCACCTTCCGCCTGCCGCGCGTCTCCCGCCTTGCGACGCGGCAGCGGGACACCGCGCCCGGGTGGAGCCTGCACCTTGCCACGCTGACCTTCGCCGCCTTGCTGGTGCTCGCGTTTCTCGGGCCCTGGATGGCGGAGAACAATGACGGCGTGCAGAGCCAGATCCGCACCGCAGGCTATGTCCTGCTGGCGGCGCTGACGATCGTCGCGATCCGCCCGTGGCGCCATCCCGAGCGGCTGCTGGTGATCCCCTGGCCGCTGGTGCTGGCGCTCGGCTGGTGTGCCCTCAGCCTCACCTGGGCGTTCGCCCCCGACGTGGGATTGCGGCGTCTGGCGCTGACGGTGACGGTCGCCTGGTCGCTCTTCGCGCTGGTGCGCCACCTCGGCATCGAGCGGGCGCTGCTGACGCTGAGTATCGTCCTCGCCGCCGCTCTGGCGGTCAATTACGCTTTCGTGCTGCTTTATCCCTCGATCGGCCTGCACGCGCCGAGCGGCGAGTTTTCCGGCAAGTGGCGCGGATTGATGGCGCACAAGAACTTCGCAGGTGAGCTTTGTGCCTATACGGTGCTCGTCTTCGCGTTCAACGAGGATCTGCACAAGGCGGCGCGGATCGCCGTCGCGGCGGCCGCGGGCATGTTCCTGCTCATGACCGATTCGGAAACGTCGCTGAAGATGGGCGTGGCCGCGCTGGTCTTCGGCGGCATTCTCTATCTCTTCGCCCGCAAGTTCGGCCGCCGCCAGCTGGCGCCGCCCGCAGCGGCGTGGGTCCTGTTCGCCATCCTGGCGGTGATCGCGATCAGCATGGCGCTGAACCCGTCTTATTATCTCCAGATGGTCAGCGATCCCGCTGCCTTCACCGGCCGGACGCAGATCTGGACCGCGCTGATCAAGGTCTATGCCGATCAGCCGCTCACCGGCGTCGGCTATGGCTCGCTGTGGGATCTCGGGCCGAACGGCCCGATCAATAATTACGCGACCGATTGGGTGACGGAGCAGAGCGAGGGGCATAATGGCTATTTCGACATGCTCGCGCAGATCGGCGGGCCGGGCACGCTGATCGTCCTGTTCGCGACATTGGTGTGGCCGGTGCAGCGGCTGCTGCGCGGCGGAGACCATCCCGCGCGCGCGCTGGCCGGGGCGATCCTGCTTTTCTGCCTGGGCCACAATTTTACCGAATCGACGATGCTCGATCGCGACGCGCTGAGCGAAGTGTTCCTGATCCTCGCCATCGCGCTGCTGTGGAATGCGACGGGCATGAGCGTCAGCGCGCCATCGGAGCTGCTGCGCCGATCCACCGGCCGGCGCAGCGGCGCCGCCTGATGCCGCCGCACGGCGGGGGACGGCGCCGCCTGCTGGTGCTCGGCGGCTCGCTCCACCATCCCGGCGGGCTCGAAGCCTATTGCGAGCGCGCGGCCGCCGCGGTGCAGCTCCACTCGCGCCGGTGGACGGCAGCGTGGTGGCCGTCCGAAACCGCCTATTTCAAGCCCGCCCGCATGGCTGCCGTCCGCGATGTGTGGCGGCGACTCGACCAAGTGGAAGCGGATCTCGTCTGGTTGCAGTGGAGCAACCTGCTCGATCTTGTCCTGCTGCAGCGTCTGCACGCGCAGGGCCTGCCGGTGCTGGTCACGCCGCATCTGGGCGCAGCAAGCCGGCTGCAACGCCTGCCGCTGCTGCGGCGGCTCTCCACCCGGCTGCTCGCGCAGGCAGACCGGCTGGCGCTGTTGTTCGACGCGCAGGATCGCGAGATTGCGCTCCCGCCCGCTTTGCCGCGCGACCGGATCGGCACCTTCCTGCCCGAGGAGGCGCTGAGCGAGTCCATCGCGCCGCGCGAGGGCAGCCATCTTCGCCTGATCCATGCCGGCCGGCTCTCGCGCGAAAAGGGCACGTTCCGCATGGTCGAGCTGTGCGCGGCGCTGCGAGACCGCGGCATGCCGGTCAGCGCCCGCATCGTCGGCCGGGCGGAACCTGCGGTCATGGCAGAGCTCAACCAGGCGATCTCAGCCGCAGACCTGGGCGACGTGCTGCACCTGACCGAATGGCTGGACGGCCCGGCGCTTCGTGCGGCCCTCGGCGAGGCGGACGTAATGGTCCACCTGTCGGAGCTCGACAGCTTTCCACTGATCGTTCTCGAGGCGCTCGCGGCAGGCGCGCTGCCCGTCGTCGCCGACATGGCCGGCGCCGCGGATATGGTGCGCCGCTATGACGGGCTGGTCACCCGCGGCAGCAGCGTCGCGGCGGCAGCGGACTGGCTTGCCGGGCAGGAGCTTGCCGCGATTCGCCGCCGCGGTGCCGAGGCGGCCGTGCAGGTTCGTGCAGAGCAGGCGTGGCCGCAACTGGTCGCGCGGTTGGAGGGGATTGCGGACGCGACCGTCGCGACCGCCGGGGTTAACGCCTAGAGTCGCTCAGAACGCGTTGCGGTGCACCACCACGCGCAAGGTGGCGAGCAGGATCAGGATGTCCCGCCCGATGCTCCATTCGTTGACATATTCGAGGTCGGCATCGAGCCGGTTGATCAGATCCTCGCGCCGGTGGGTCGCACCGCGAAACCCGCGCACCTGCGCCAGACCCGTCAGGCCGGGCTTGCACACGTGGCGGTGGTGGTAACGCTCGTCCACCTCCCAGAACAGCTGGTCGCCGGCAAGCGACCCCATGGCGTGCGGGCGCGGGCCGACGAAGCTCATGTCGCCCTTCAGGATGTTGAACAGCTGCGGCAGCTCGTCGATGCTGGTCGAGCGGATGATCCGGCCGATGCGGGTGACGCGCATGTCGTCGCGGCCGGCGGAGACGTTGCCGTCCTTGTCGCTCAGCTCCTGCCGCATGCTGCGGAATTTATAGACGTCGAACAGCTTGTTGCCGAGGCCGACACGCTTCTGCACGAACAGGATCGGCCCCGGGCTGTCGAGCAGCACAAGAATTGCGACGGTCAGCAGCAGCGGGGTGAGCACGACCAGCGCGGGCAGCACGAGCGCGAGATCGACGGTGCGTTTCAGCACCCGATCCCGCGTCTTGAAGCCGCCGGCGGAGATCAGCACCGTCGCGACGCCGGCAAAATGCTTGTTGCCGATCACGCCGACGGCATCCAGCTCCGGCACCAGCAGCTCGGCGCGCACGTCGCTGCCCTTCAGCACCGTCGCCCACTGCGCGCGATGTTCGGGCAGGCAGGCGACGAAGACCTGATCGACGCCGCCCAACTGCTTGGCCAACCGGTCGAGCGCGAGCGGGTGGATCGCATCCTGCCGGACCACGCGCGGCGTCGAGGTCACGCGCACGCCCGCCGGGCATGGCATGTCCACGCCGTCAAGGATGAGCAGGCGGCTGAGCGGCATCCCGCCGAACACGTGCGCGCACCACCAGCCGATCGCCGCGCGGCTGATCGCCAGCAGCAGCGCCGACGCGCCGAACGCCAGCGCAAGGCTGAGCCGCGAGATCGGCGCCGCCTGCTTGACGAGGAAGGCGATGAACACCGTCAGCATCAACGCGACGAACAGGTTCACCGCAGCCTTCAGCAACCCGCGCCGCCAATGCGCCAGGGTGGAGGCGGAATAGGTCCGGACGCTCAGGATCAGGTAGATCGGCAGCGCGGCGGTGAGCAGTCTCTGCTGGTCGACCAGCACCGCCGGCATCAGCCACAGGCTGATCAGGAAGCCCAGCGTCATCGCCAGCACATCGCCGATCAGCAGCGCCGTGTAAGCGCGCATGCGGAGCCGGCGCTTCACCGTCTCCGTCCTTTCGCCAGCCTGGTCAGTGCGCAGTTGTTTGTCGAATGGAGACCACTCCGACATACCTTGCCTGCCCCGCCGCCTTGATCTCGCGAAAGCGCCCCGTGTCAGCTCTACCCCGCTAGGGCTGGCGACGCGCGCTCTCCCTTCGGCCACAAAGCGGTAGGGGTCAAGAACGGCGACGACGCCAATATGCCCGATCCGGCACGTCTCGTCCCGGTCCGATCCACTTTCGTAGCATTCATCACGTTCGGTGCTGCCGAACGCCCGATCTAGCGGCGCACGACTCGCCAGTCCTGCAGGGTGAAGCGGCCGATGCCGCTCACCGGCTCAACACCGATGGCGACGCCCCACATCCACTCCTCTCCCGTGATCACGCGCTTCTGCTGCAACCAGCGCAGCGCCGCGAGCATGTCGAGGCTGCCCTGCGGGATATCGCCCGGCTGCTCGGGGGCGAACATGCAGAAGCGATCGGCCATCCGCACCGTCCAGCGCCGGCCCTGCGCATCGCGGTAGGTGCCGATCAGGCGGGACCGATTGAAGAACTGGCGGCTGCGGGGCGGCGTGTGCAGGAACCAGCCGATCTCGATCGTCTTGGCCTCCACATCCGTGGTGCTCGACCGCAGGTAGAATTCGGTGAGCACATTGCCGTCGCCCCAACGGTTCGCCAGCGACCAGCGGAACGCCTGGCTGAGCGCGGTCAGCGCCTTGACGCGGATCGGCGGCGCCGACTGCTCGGGCTCACCCCCGTCGTAATTGCCGTAGCTGACCTGATCATACCCCCACACGCCGGGGCCGTTGCTCGGCTGCAGCGGCGGCCAGCGCCAGTGCATCACGGTGTTCGCCGGGAAGCGCTTCAGGTCGACGATCGCGGCATCGGCATAGGGGGCCCAGGGTCGCGCCAGCGCCATGCTTTCGCCACCCCAGGGCGCCGCATAGGCGAACCAAGGCCCCTTGCTGAAGGGGGTGTTGGCCGGCACCAGCAACTGCCCCGGCCGGGCGGACGGCGCAGTCAGCCACACCGCTGCGCCCAGCAGGATGAGGGCCGCGACAATGGCAATCGAAGCAATGCGCAGCGCCCGCAACGGCGATCTCCCTGTCCTCACAACGCCCTAGCAGCCGCCCCCAACTGCGCAACAGCCCCGCCACACAGACTTGACCCCCACGCGTGCGCACGGCACGCAGATCGGCGATGGCAGGCGGGGAAGAGGATAGGACCGGCGGCCTGGGCCAGGACGGCCGCCCCGACACGTTCCGCTCCGTCCAGTATCTGCGCGCCGTCGCCGCGGCGATGGTGATGCTCTACCATGTCGGCTACGCCTTTGCCTTACTGCGGGATCATCCGCTGCGGCCGCACTGGCTGGCGGCCGGCGTCGATATATTCTTCGTCATCAGCGGCTTCGTGATGGTCCTGTCGACCGAGCGGCGCGAGATATCGGGTGGTCGCTTCCTCAAGGAACGGCTCGCGCGCGTCGTCCCGCTCTACTGGCTGGTGACGGGCGTGTTCGTCGCGATCATGGCGGCGCAGGGCCGCGTTCTGCCCGATGTCGAAGAAATCGCGAAATCGCTCCTGTTCATCTTCTACGACAATCCCCGCACGCACGAACCAAGCCCGATCGTGACCGCGGGTTGGACGCTCAACTACGAGCTGTTCTTCTACCTCGTCTTCGCGCTGCTGATCCGGCTCGCCACGCCGCTGCGGATCGGGGCGATGGCGGCGCTGTTCCTCGGCCTCGCCGCGCTGCGCCAGTTCGTGCCGCACGACGATGCCCTGCTGTTCCGCATGACCAGCCCGCAACCGCTGGAGTTCGTCGCCGGCATGGCGCTGGCCTATCAGCGCCACCTGCTACTGCGACTGCCGCCGGCGCTCGGCACCGCCGCGCTCGGTGCCGGCTTCGTCGGCCTCGCGCTGATCGACAGCGGCTTCAGCCGGGTCGTCCATTTCGCCCCCTGCGCCACCCTGATCGTCGCAGGCACGATCGCGTGCGAGCGGCTGCTGCGGACGGATCGGCCGCTGGCGCGGCTGCTGGGCGATTCGAGCTACAGCCTTTATCTCACCCACCCGCTCGTGCTTGAGGCGCTGCCCGCGGGCATGGTGCCGCCGACGTGGCGCTTGGCGGGTGCTGCGGCGACCTTGCTGGCCTGCCTCGGCGTCTCGCTCGCCTTCTATCGTTGGTTCGAGCTGCCGAGCCTGCGCTTCTTCCGACGCCGGCTGAAGGGGCATCCGGCACTAGCCCCGGCAGCGACGGCACGGATATGAACGGCCGCCCGCTTGTTGATCGACCGAGCCGGCCCTAATTGGATGGTTGTCTTGAGAATGCTCCGTCCTTGATCGTCCTCCGGTCCCTGTTCGGCAAGCGCGGCGCGCCGCGGACGGCGCCGGGTGAGCGCGTCTATGCCATTGGCGACGTCCATGGCCGGCCCGATCTGCTCGATGCCATGCTCGTCGAGATTGCGCGGCACGGCTCGGCACGCGGACCGGCGGCGCAGACGCACATCGTCTTCATCGGCGACATCATCGATCGTGGCCCCGATTCGCGCGGTGCGCTGGAACGGCTGGAAGCGGCGACCCGCCGCGCGCCCGAGATCGTGACGCTGCTCGGCAATCACGAGGAGATGATGCTCCGCGCGCTGGCCGGGGACGAGCCGACGCTGCGCGGCTGGATGCGCGTCGGCGGGGCCGAGACGGTGGCCAGCTTCGGCCTGCCGCCGTTCGCCGAGGCGGAGGATCCGGTGCCCTGGATCGCCGAGCTGCGCCGTGCGGTGCCGGCCGAGTGGGTCGAGTGGATCCGCGGCTGGCCCCTCATCGTCCGCTCGGGCGATTATTTCCTGTGCCATGCCGGGATCAAGCCGGGCGTGCCGCTCAAGCGCCAGTTGCGCCGCGACTTCCTCTGGTCGCGCGAGGAATTCCTCGACGACATGCGCGATCATGGTGCGGTCATCGTCCACGGCCACACCATCTCCGATTCGGTCGAGCTGCGCGGCAACCGGATCGGCATCGACACCGGCGCCTACCGGACGGGCACGCTGAGCGCCGTCTGCCTGGATGGCGAGACGGTCGAGGTGCTGGCGGTCCACCGGGGCGAGGCGGCCGCCTGATCCGGTCGGTCAGGCGGGCCGGCGCAGCAGATAATAGCCGATGCGGTGGCGCATCGCGGCCTTCGCCAGCTCCGCCGCCAGTCGCGCCGTCCCCCGCGCCAGCGCCCGGGGTCCGGCCGTGTCGATCGACACGCTGCGCCGCCGCGTCTGCGCGACGACCTTGAGGCCGTTGGCCGCCGCCAGCCAGGCGATCGTCTCCGGGCCGTAAGCGTTCAGATGCTCGAGCGGCTGGATGGCGCCGAACGCCTCCGCATCCCCCGGCATCGCACGCGCGCCCCCCTCGGCGAACAAGGCCGTGCGCGGCATGCCCTTGGCCGGCAGCAGCGTCCCCAGCCGCCCGCGATAGGGCACGGCAATCTTGAACAGCCCGCCCGGCGCCACGGCCTGCGCCAGCCGGGCGATGTCACGGCCCGGATGGGTCAGATGCTCCAGCACCTGCTCGGTGTGGACGAGATCGAACGCCATGCCGTCGATCGCCGCATCGTCGATCACCTCGATGCCGAGCGAGCGCCCCATCCGCTTCTTGTCGTCACCGATCTCGGTCGCATAGACGGTCGCCCCCATTGCCCGCGCCACCCGGGCATAGCGCCCCTGCCCCATGCCGAAATCCAGCATGGTGATGTCGGCGGGCGCCTTGCCCAGCTGCTCGAACAAGGTCGCGAACTCGCCGGCGATGCGCTGGAAGTTGTCGATCGTCAGCAGCTGCCGCTCATAAGCCTCTAGAAAGGCAGGGCCGATCATGCGGGTGTAGATGATCTCCATCAGCGCATCGTTCGGCGCCCAGCGCTGGTAGATCAGATCGCACCGCCGGCAGCGATCGACGACGAACTCCGCTCCCTCCAGCAGCGCCCAATCGACCTCGCCCTGTTCGGCAAAGGCGGAGCTGACCAGCGAGCGCACCGGATCCTCGGCATAAGGATGCGCGTAGAGCCGCGCGGGCCTGTCCGCATGGCAGAGCGGGCAGGCGTCGCGCTCCTCGAAACCGGGCGTGGCTGGCATCATGGTCGATCCACAGGCGGGAGGGGAGAGGCAGGGCCGCGCTCCCGGCGCAGCGCTGCGACGGCGCGTGCGACGATCCAGCTGCTGACGAGCCAGCCGGGCACGATCGCCGCAATGGTCCAGACGGGGGTGGCAAAGGCGATCGCCAGCAGCACGCCGACGACGCTGACCATCGCCGCCCGCAACGCCGCCCCTGCCAGCGTCCGGAACGCGCCCGCCGCCTGCAACAGCACGTTGCCCGGCACCTGCAGGATGATGGCCAGCGACACCGCCGCCCACAGCGCCGCCGCCAGCCGCAGCGTGGCCGGATCATAGGCGGCGGGGAAGACGAGCGTCGGCTGGACCAGCAGGATCGTCGCCCCGAGCGCCACCGTGACGCTCCACACGAGCAGCAGCACCGCGCGGACCAGCCGCATCGAGCGATCCACCTCATGCATCGCATTCACGCTGAGCGACCGGGCGAGCTGCGCCCGCTCATAATCGATCAGCGCATTCTGGATCACGTTGATCGGCCGGACCAGCAGTGCGCTCGCCGCGATCGGCGCGATCGTCGCAGGGCCGGCCAAGAAGGTCAGCAGATAGATGTGCGCGTTCGCCACCGCCTCGATCGCCGCCACCGCCTGCAGCGACCAGCGCGCATGCGCCCGCCAGATCGCGCGATACCCGCCCGCCGACGCGCGGTGCGGCGTCAGCAGGAGCCACACATAGCCGCGGCCGAGGCTCGCCACCGCAAGCGCGGAGCCGAGCGCGAGCGACGCATAGACCGCGTCGGCGGGCGCAACCCCGAAGCGGCTCACCGCCGCGCCGAAGGTGGCGAGCGTCACGCCGGCATAGGTCATGTCCGACAGCGTCACGCGCCAGGCGCCCCCCGCCGCATAGCGCCACGCCCGTCCGACCGAGCGCAGGATGGTCAGCGTGGCGAACAGGCCGTAGATCATGGCCGTCCACGCCCCCACCCCCACCGCAAGCGCCAGCAGCACGTAGGCCGGCCACGCCAGCAGCCCCGCCGCCACCGCCGCGGAGGTCACGCTGGCGGACACGGCCGCGCGGTCCTGCTCGGCAGATGCGTGCAGAGCGTGGAGCGGCGCTGCGAACAGCGCACTGGATAGCGCGATGGTGAAGGCCGCGGCAGCGAACAGGACGGTAAAGATGCCGAACGCCTCGGGTCGCTCCAGCCGCAGCATCGCGAACGACAGCAGGAAGTTGGCGCCCGCCACCGCCACCGGCCCGGCTGCAGCCAGCACATAGCGTTGCAGGCGCGCCGCATCCGATGCGCGGGGTGTGGCGGCCAGGCCCACGCTGCCTCGGCGGATCAGGCTCGCCCCGCCCCGTTCATGCCGCGCGTGGGGTCGCGACGAAGATCGTCTCGCCCCGCTCCAGACCGTAGCGGCTGACCGCCGGCTCCTGCGCGACGTCGGCCGTGAAATCGAGCCCGGCCCGCGTCATGCGATCGCGGAAATCGCGGCCATAGAGACGCAGGTGATCGTCCTTGTTGAAGTGCAGATCGCGCCCCGCCTCGCTGGTGATCGACGGATCCTCATAGGTCTCGGCCCAGGCATCGAACATCGGCACCGATAGCAGCGCCCGCCCGCCTGGGCGCAGCACGCGCGCAATCTCGGTCAGCGCCTTGTGGTCGTCGGGCACATGTTCGAGCACGTTGTGGCAGATGATCGTGTCGAACGTGGCGTCCGGAAACGGGATGGCCTGCAGATCGACCTGCGTCTCCCCCTTGGTCGGCACATAAGCGGCCCGGACATAGTTGCCGCCGCTCGCCTGCATCCGCGCGGTGTATCGCTTGTCGAAGCAGGGTTCGGGGGCGAAGTGCAGCACCGTCCTGCCGTCCAGCCAGTCGGGGTGGCGCTCCATAAGGAGGTGATGCTGGCGATGGCGTCCGACCGAGCGGCAGTTCGGGCATTCGCCGTCGAACACCATCGGCTGGCGCCCCTTGGCCCAGAACCGGCCGTGATAGCCGCAGATCGGGCAATCACGCGGGTGACGGCCACGCACGTCGCGGAAGGCGCGCGCACCAAGCTCCACCAGCACCAGCTGGTCGACCAGCTTGCGCGGCAGCACCGTTTTCACCGCACGACGTACCATCCTGCCGATCATGCCGCGCCGGTCTCCATCGTCTGTGCCGCCCTGCCCATGGCAGAGCGCATGACGGATTTTGCGGAAGAAGTCACCGCGGCAAAGCCGGCCTTGCTGCACCGCGGCGGCACGCCCCGCGCCTCACCGTTCCGGCGGATCGACGAACTCGACAGAGCGGAAGCCGCGATCGGCCAGCTCGAACGTGATCTTGGCAAGGCAGCTCCGGCTGGCACCACGCGGCTCCAGCACGCGCAGCGGCCGCCCCTCGGGCCAGCCGTCCGCCATCCGCTGCAGCGCCCGCCCGTCGAGCCGCGATCCGGCATAGACCAGCTCGCACCGCCCCCGCACCGCGCGCACGACGATGTCGGGCGGCGGCGGCTCGGCCGCTTGCGCCAGGAGCAGGAGGAAGCCAGCAACGAACATGGACGCGTCATGCCGCTGCCGCCAATGCGGCACAAGCATTGGCGATCGACGCGCTTGTCCACGCCGCGATCGTGCGGCACAGGCGGGCCCGACTGGCCGGAGCGAGAACGGCATGCGGAAGACGAGCCGGCGGCAAGGGCTGGCGATGGTGCTGCGCCTCGAC
The DNA here is from genome assembly GCF_900113315.1 of Sphingomonas jatrophae. Classification (GTDB taxonomy): domain Bacteria; phylum Pseudomonadota; class Alphaproteobacteria; order Sphingomonadales; family Sphingomonadaceae; genus Sphingomonas_P; species Sphingomonas_P jatrophae. The sequence continues at coordinate 357,960 of NZ_FOZG01000003.1, forward strand.
AATCGGCCGGTGATTCTGGTCGGCGAAGGGGCGGAGGCGGAGGCGATACGCCGGATGCTCGAGCGCGAGGGTGCGCGCATCGTCGCGGAAGGCAGCAAATCGGTGCTGGGCATCGTCGTCGGCGACGATGCGGGCGCGATCTCACGGCTGAAGGTCCGCGGCGTGCTGGTCCACGCGATCGACCGGCCCGATCTGTCCGACTTCTCCCTGCCCGGGCGCGAGGCTGCACCCGCTCCGGAGGCACCGGCTGTCCCTGCCCCCGTGCCCACGCCCGCCCCGGTGCCGCCGGCTGCGCCCGTGGCAGCGGCACCGGCACCACCGGTCGATGAACCTGGAGCGATCGTGCTGCTGGATGGTCCGCGGGGTCGCGGTGAAGCGCTGCGCCGGTTGCCCGGTGCCGTCGGTGCCGCGATCCTCCGGTCGGCACCGCCGGTGATCTCGGCCGTCACGGCGCTCGCCCGCCCACTCCGTCCGACGCCGCGCGATCGGGTCGCGCTCGATGCGGCGCTTGCCAGAGGCGGTCCGCTCGACGAAACTACGGCACCCAGGCCAGACGGCGAGAACGCGGCGCCACCCAGTCCAAGCGACAGTTAACGCCTCCTTGGTCGAGCGCTTGAACGCAAATTAAAGGATCGCGCCGCTACATCCTGAGACTGTGTGTCCTGGAGCGGCCCGTGGTATTTAAGCCCATCATCAAGGTGCTGTGCGCCGTCTCGCTCGCCACGGTTGCCGTGGCAGGTCAGGCCACGTTGGCCGCCCGCCCCGCCGCGGGCCTCGGCGGCGCTCAGGCCGCCGCCGCGCCGGCTGCCGCAGCGGCTCCCGCTGCTGCTGCCGGTGCCGTCGCGGCAGGCCTGTCCGCCACCACCATCGCCATCGGCGCAGCGCTCACCGCCCTGGCCGCCTATGTCGGCAGTGAGGCGTTCAAGTCGGATACGCGGCCGACCAGCCCCTGAGCGCCGCCGCCTTTCCCCTGCGCGGGCAGAGGCCTATCCCCCGCGCATGAACGATGCGATTCTCGGCTCGCGGATCCTCTACCAGGGCTGGCTGACGCTTCGCATGCTGCAGCTGCGCCTGTCTGGCGACGAATGTGAGCGGACGCTGATCGAGCATCCGTCCGGCTCCGCCCTGCTCGCCTTCGATCCCGCGCGCCGCGTCGCCACGGTGCTGACGCAGACACGCTACGCCCCGCTGTTCCTCGGCGTGCCGCCGCTGGCCGAAGCGGTCGGCGGTGTCGGTGAGGCCGAGCCGCCGGCCGAGACGGCGCGGCGCGAGGCCCTGGAGGAGATCGGCCTAAGCCTGCACGCCGTGGAACCTGTCGGCCACGTCTGGATGACGCCTTCGACGACGACCGAGCGGGTGCACCTGTTCCTCGCCGAATATGGCCCGGAAGACCGCATCGAACAGGGCGGCGGCGCAGCGGGCGAGCAGGAAGACATCGCCTTCTCGGAACGGCCGCTGGCCGAACTGTGGGCAGACACCCAGAGCGGGCGCGTGACCGATGCCAAGCTGTTCATGCTGCTGCACGCGCTCCGCGTGCGCCGCCCCGATCTGTTCGAGGCCGATTGAGGCCGGCAGGCGCTTGTGGAGAAGCGCCTGCCGCCAGTCGATCTCAGGCCGCCGCGCCGCGGCCGATCGCGCTGTAGCGCAGGCCTGCGCGGGCCGCCTCGTGAGGACGGTAGATGTTGCGCAGATCGACCAGCACGGGCGACTTGAGCAGCGAGGCGATGCGCTTCAGGTCGAGCGCGCGGAACGCATCCCACTCGGTCACGATCACCAGCGCATCGGCGCCCTCGATCGCGGCGTAGGGCTCGTCGGCGAACTCGACGTTCGGCATCATCTTCTCGGCATGCGGCCGCCCTTGCGGATCGTAGGCGCGGACGTGGACGCCCGCATCCTCCAGCGCCTGCACCAGCGCGAGGCTGGGCGCGTCGCGCATGTCGTCGGTGTTCGGCTTGAAGGTAAGGCCGAGCAGCGCGACCGTCTGCCCGCGCGGATCGCCGTCGAGCGCCTTCAGCACCTTGCGGCCCATTGCCCGCTTGCGCGTGTCGTTCACCTGCACGACCGCCTCGACGATGCGCAGCGGCGATTCGTGATCGTCCGCCGTCTTCAGCAGCGCCAGCGTGTCCTTGGGGAAGCAGGAGCCGCCATAGCCCGGGCCGGCATTGAGGAACTTCGGCCCGATGCGATTGTCCGAACCCATGCCGCGCGACACGTCCTGCACGTCCGCGCCGACGATCTCGCAAAGGTCGGCCAGCTCGTTGATGAAGGTGATCTTGGTCGCGAGGAAGGCGTTGGCGGCATATTTGATCAGCTCGGCCGTGCGCCGGCCGGTCACCATCAGCGGCGCCTGGTTGAGCGCCAGCGGGCGATAGAGCTCGCGCATCACCTGAGTCGCCGCCTCGTCCTCCGAGCCGATCACGACACGGTCGGGGCGCTTGAAGTCCTCGATCGCCGCGCCCTCGCGCAGGAATTCGGGGTTGGAGACGGCGCGCGCCGGCAGGTCGGGCCGTGCCTCGCGCAGGATGCGCTCCACCTTGTCGCCGGTGCCGACCGGCACGGTCGACTTGGTGACGATGACGCACGGGCCAGTCAGCGCCTGCGCGATTTCCTCCGCCGCGCCGAAGACGTAGGAGAGATCGGCATGGCCGTCGCCGCGACGGGATGGCGTGCCGACCGCGATGAACACCGCGTCCGCGCCGGCAATGCCCTTGGCCAGATCGGTGGTGAAGGACAGCCGGCCCGCCTTCACGTTCGTCTCGACCAGCTTGTCCAGCCCCGGCTCGTAGATCGGCATGATGCCGCGTTCGAGCGACTCGATCTTCGAGGCGTCGCGGTCGATGCAGACCACCTCGTGACCGAAGTCGGAAAAGCAGGCCCCTGACACGAGCCCGACATAGCCCGTCCCGACCATCGCGACCCGCATCTATTCCCCCAAATATCGCCTGAAACCGGCGGCCCTCCTACCGGCCCGATGCTGCATTGCAAAGAGCGGCCGAGCCGATCAGCCGAGCGCGCGTTCGATCAGCGCGCGGGTGGAGGCGTCGAAGTCCCCGGTCCCGTCCTGCTCGATGCTGCGAGCGATCTCCTTGCCCAGCTCCACCCCGAACTGGTCGAACGGATTGATGCCGATCATCGTCGCCGACACGAAGGTGCGATGCTCGTAGAAGGCGAGCAGCGCGCCGAGCCGCGCGGGATCTAGCCGATCGAGCAGGATCGTCGTTGACGGGCGATCGCCCGGATAGTCACGCGCCGGGTCTTGCCGGTTGGCGCGTCCCTGCATGAGCGCCGCCCCTTGCGCGAAGGCATTGACCAGCAGCGCACGGTGGTGCGCCTCATCCAGCGCATGCCCCGGCTCGATCACCGCGACGAACTCGACCGGCACGAGGTGCGTGCCCTGATGCAGCAGCTGGAACACGGCATGCTGCGCATCGGTGCCGGTGCCGCCCCAGGTGATCGGCGCGCTTGACCGATCGAGCGGCGCGCCGTCCGCGGTGACGCGCTTGCCGTTCGACTCCATCTCCAGCTGCTGGAGATAGGGAGGAAGCAGCCGCAGCCGCTCGTCATAGGCGAACACCGCACGTGTCTCGCAATGGCGCAGCTGCGCGTAGAACAGGTCTGAAAAAGCAGCGAGGATGGGTGCGTTGCGCTCCGGCGGGGCGAGACGGAAATGCCGGTCCATGGCGGCGGCGCCCTCCAGCAGCTCCTCGAACGCGGCCCAGCCGAGCGCCAGCGCGGCGGGGAAGCCGATCGACGACCAGAGCGAGTAACGGCCGCCGACCGATTCGGCGAAGGGCAGCACCCGCGTTTCGTCGACGCCCCACTCCACCGCCTTGTCCGGCGCCGCGGTTATCGCGACGACGCGGCCATAAGGATCGTCGACGCCATTCTCCTCCAGCCACGCCAGCGCCGAGGCGGCGTTCAGCATCGTCTCGCCCGTCGTGAACGTCTTGGAGGCGACCGCGATCAACGTCGCCTGCGGGTCGAACCGGCTGAACACCGCCTCGAGCGCGGTTCCGTCGACATTGGAGACGATTGCGGTGTCATAGCGATCCGCATCGCGGCCGAGCGCGTCGAGCAGCAGCTCCGGCCCGAGGGCCGAGCCGCCGATGCCGATGTGCAGGACATGCCGGATCGGCCCCAGCGCCTCCGCCTCGATGGCGTCGATCAGCGCCCGCATCCGTGCGCGGAAGGCGCTCGCCCGCGCCACGCTCTCCGGCGCGCCCTGCCCCCGCTCGGCCGGATGCTCGGCGGCGCGCCCCTCGCTCGGGTTCACCACGGCGCCGGTGAACAGCCGCTCGCGCGCGGCGGAAAGGCCGTTCGCCTCGGCCAGCGCCAGAAAGCCGTCGAGCAGCGGGCGGGACAGATGTGTCTTGGCCAGATCGAAGCGGATGCCCGCTTCCTCGACCACCAGCCGGGACAGGCGATCGGGTTCCGCCTCGAACAGCGCGGTCAGCGTGCTGCGCTCGATCGATTCGATGTCCGACCAGGTTGCCATCATGCTCTCCTCACTGCGGCGAACGGCTTGACCGGCTTCTCCGTCGCCCGCAAGGCGTTGCCTGCGATGCCTGCACCATTGCGGCTTCTTCTCACCCTGATCGTCCTGCTCGGTGCGGGCCTGTTGGTCGGCGCGTCGTTCGCCCGCACGCACAAGGTGACGGGCAGCGCGATGATGCCCACCCTGTGGCCGGGGGACCGGTTGCTGGTCCGCCCGCTCCGCGGCGGGGACCTGCCGGCCCGCGGCGCGGTGGTGCTGGTGCAGGATGGCCCGGTGCTGCGCGCCACGCGGCTGATCGGCCTGCCGGGCGACCGCATCGGCGCGACCGAGAGCGGCCTGCGCTTCGACGGCCGCGTGCTGCCACGCTTCCGTGTCGCCGATTTCGTGCTGCCCGCGACGGCGGGCCTGCCCTGTCCGGTCGCCCCGACAGGCGGCACCTGCCGCATCGCGCGCTATCGGGAGATGACCCGCGACGGCCGCTACCGCGATGTGCTGCCGGGTGGCAGCGCGCGGCCGGATGCGCGCGTGCCGGCAGGCCAGATGCTGCTCCTGGGCGATGCGCGCGGCGGTGCGGTGCCCCGCCTTGTCCCGCTGGAGACGCTGAAAGGTCGCGCGACCAAGATCCTGTGGTCGAGCACCGGAGAGATCGGCTGGACCCGCTTCTGGCGCTGGGGCGAGACGCTGCGGCCGGGGCGTATCCTGTTGCCGCTCGACCGCGGGACGGGGGAGGCGAAGCAGCGCGATGACGAACGCCGCAGATCGTTGTAGGCGGGCGCGATGACGCCAGACCCCGCTTGGCTGGAACGCCTGATCGGCACCCGCCCCAACGACCCCGGATTGTTCGCCCGCGCGCTGACGCACAGCAGCGTCGCCGATGCGCCCAGCTACGAGCGGCTGGAGTTCCTCGGCGATCGCGTGCTCGGCCTCAACATGGCGGCCTGGCTGTACGAGCTGTTCCCCGACGAGCCGGAGGGCAAGCTGTCTCGCCGCTTCAACGCGCTGGTCGATGGCGCCACCTGTGCGGAGATTGCGCGGGAGCTCGGCATTCCCGGCCAGCTGCGCCTCGGCAAGCAGGCGCGGGACGACGGCGCCGCCGATAGCGACAATGTGCTGGGGGACGTGACGGAGGCGCTGCTCGGCGCCCTGTGGCTGGATCAGGGGGCCGACGCGGCGCGCGCGCTCGTCCGCCGTGCCTGGGCGGATCATGTCGATACGCGCGAACGCGCACCGCGCCATCCCAAGTCCGCATTGCAGGAATGGGCCGCCGCCAACCGCTGCAAGCCGCCCGTCTACACGCTGGAGGATCGCTCCGGTCCGCAGCACGCGCCCGTCTTCCGCGTCCGCGTCGAGGTGCCGAACCGCGCCGCGGCCGACGCCACCGGTACCAGCAAGCAGGAAGCCGAAACCGCCGCCGCCAAGGCCCTGCTGGAGAAGCTCGCATGACGCCCGAACAGACACGCTGCGGCGTGGTCGCCGTGGTCGGCGCGCCCAATGCCGGCAAGTCCACGCTGGTCAACGCGCTCGTCGGTCAGAAGATCGCCATCGTCAGCCCCAAGGCGCAGACCACGCGCACCCGCCTGATGGGCATCGCACTCGCAGACGAAGCGCAGCTGCTGCTGGTCGATACCCCCGGCATCTTCGATCCGCGCCGCCGGCTCGACCGCGCGATGGTTGCGGCGGCATGGGGCGGCGCGCAGGATGCGGACCTGATCGCCTTCGTCGTCGATGCGCAGGCGGGCTTCACCCGCCGCATCCAGGCGCTTGCCGAAGCGATCAAGGAGCGGCGCGAGCCCAAGCTGCTCGTGCTGAACAAGGTGGACGCGACCGCGAAGGAGAAATTGCTCGACCTCACCGTCGCGCTCCATGCCGCGGTCGAGCCCGAACAGGTGCTGATGGTGTCCGCGCTGACCGGCGACGGTGTCGGTGACCTCAAGTCCGCGCTCGCCGCGCGCGTGCCCGCCGGGCCGTGGCTGTTCCCCGAGGATCAGGTGTCCGATGCGACCGACCGGATGCTGGCGGCCGAGGTGACGCGCGAGCAGATCTTCCTCCAGCTCCACGCCGAACTGCCCTACGCCTCCGCGGTCGAGACGGAGAAATATGAGGAGCGGCGCGATGGATCGGTGGCGATCCACCAGCAGATCCTCGTCGCCCGCGATAGCCAGAAGGCGATCGTGCTGGGCGCCCGCGGCGCCCGGTTGAAGGAGATCGGCGCCCGCGCCCGCGCCGAACTCGCGCGGCTGCTCGAGCGCAAGGTCCACCTCTTCCTTCACGTGAAGGTCAATCCGAAGTGGGAGGAGGATCGCGGCCTCTACCGAGAGATCGGGCTCGACTGGGTGGAATAGACTCTTTTCGAGCAACACTTCGTCAGCGGAACGACTCGGCCGTCGCTGCGTCGGACGCGGCATGGCAGACGAACCGCAGAGCGTCGGCGACATCCTCGACCGGCTGGATCAATTGGCCGACGAGAAGGATCAGGTCGCGCTCGGCGACATGATCGAGGCCTTCGGCCACCGCGCCTACGGCCCGTTCCTGATCGTGCTGCCGCTGATCGAGCTCAGCCCGGTCGGCGGCATTCCCGGCGTGCCGACCGTGCTGGCCGCGATCATCGTGCTGCTCGCTGCGCAGATGCTGTTCGGGCGCAAGCATATGTGGCTGCCGGGCTGGCTGAGACGGCGCTCGGTCAAGGCCAAGCGGATGCACAAGGCGGTCGCCAAGGTCCGGCCCGTCGGTGAGCGGATGGATCGCTGGTTCCATGGCCGGCTGGAGAGCCTGACCAGCGGGCCGGCCGTGCGCGTGGCCGCTGCCGCCTCCATCCTGTTGGCCGCGACCGTGCCGCCGCTGGAACTGCTACCCTTCGCCAGCAGCGCGCCGATGCTCGCCATCGCAGCATTCGGCGTCGCGCTGCTGGTGCGGGATGGCGTGCTGATGATCGTCGCCAGCCTGCTTGCGACCGCCGCACTCGGCATCGGGATCGGGTTGCTCGGTAGCGGCGCCGGGCAAGGCAGCTGACACGCGCCCCTGCCGCCTAGCCGGCCAGTAACGTCTCGACCCAGTCCGGCACCAGCTTGGACGCAGGGCCCAGACGCGACTGATCGAACAGGCGGGTACCGGCACTCTCGTCCAGGTTGAGCTCCAGCGTTGCTGCGCCATAGGCGCTGGCGAGCTGGACGAAGCCGGCGGCGGGATAGACGGCGCCGGACGTGCCAATCGAAGCGAACAGGTCCGCCTGTTCCAGCGCCGCCTCGATCTGCTCCATGCCGTAGGGCATCTCGCCGAAGAAGACGATGTCAGGGCGGAGCGCGCGAGCGTTGCAGCGCGGGCAAGGCGGTGCCGCGGCCATGTCCGCGCGGTCGAAGGAACTGCGCTCACCGCAGGCGCGGCACAAAGCGGAGCGAAGCTCGCCATGCATGTGCAGCAGCCGCCGCGCCCCGGCGCGCTCATGCAGGTCGTCGACATTCTGGGTGACGATCAGGAGATCGCCCGGCCATGCCGCGTCCAGCCGCGCCAACGCCTCATGCGCCGGATTCGGTGTGACAGCGTTCAGCGCGGCACGCCGGGCATCGTAGAAGCGCTGCACCAGCGGCTCGTCCGCGGCGAGCGCCTCGGGGGTGCAGACATCCTCGACACGATGCCCCTCCCACAGCCCGCCGGGCCCCCGGAAGGTCGGCACGCCGCTCTCGGCCGAGATGCCGGCGCCGGTGAGGATCACGATGTTGCGGATGCGGCTCATGCCGGCAGCTTAGCCGAGCGGCTCGGCGCCTTCCACGGGCGCTAATGCGAGGTCGGAAGGTTTGTCGCCCGCGATGGATCCTTCGATGCCAGGTGAGCCAAATGGAAAAAGGGCGGCCCCTCACGGAGCCGCCCTCTTCCTGTTCGATCAAGCTTTCGGCTCAGCCGCCGTAATTGGCGTAAGCCTCGTTGCCGACGAAACCCATCTTCTCGACGTTCGCCCGCTTGGTCACCGCGAGCACCTCGTCGACGATGCTGTACCGCGCCTGCGGGTCGGGCTGCACGTGCAGCTCGGGCACCGGGTTCATCACCTGGGTCTGATCGAGATACTGACGCAGCACGATCAGGCTGACCGGTGCGCCGTTCCACATCACGGTGCCGGCCGGATCGACGGTGATCTTGTTCTTGATCGGGTCGATTGGCGGCGGGTTGGAGTTGGGATTGTCGACCGGAAGATCCAGTTTCACCGCGTGGGTCTGGATCGGAATGGTCAGAATGAACATGATGAGCAGCACGAGCAGGACGTCGATCAACGGCGTCATGTTCATGTCCATCATCGGCTCGCCTTCGGCCTTGCCGCCGCCTGACATCGCCATAACAGCTACTCCTGAGTGTCCGGCGCTTACAGGCGCGGATTAACGGTGCCCGCGGGCGGTTCGGAGATGAAGCCCACGCGGATGAAGCCGGCGCGCTGCAGATTGGTCATCGCGCCACCGACGCAACGCCACGGCGTGTTGATGTCACCGCGGATGTGCGCCTCGGGCAACTCCAGCCCTGCGGCGGTCGGGCCACCCTGCTTGTCGATCTCGAGCTTGAGCTTGGTGACCGCACGGTCGAGCAGTTCCTGCGGCGTCACCGGGGTCTGGCCCCAATAGACTTCGCAAGCGCCGCCAGGGCCGCCGCGGACGGACAGGACGACATTCTCCGGCTTGGAGACGGTCGGTTCGAACACAACGTTGGGCAGTTTCACCGGCACCGTCTGAATGGCGACGGGAACGGTGATGAGGAAGATGATGAGCAGCACCAGCATGACGTCGACGAGCGGCGTCGTGTTGATGTCCGACATCGGGCTGTCGTCGTCGGCGGGTCCGGCGCTCATGGCCATCGGCTAATGATCCTGTGTTCGTATCTGAGACCCGGCCTCTTGGCCTGGCGAACAGCCGGGGTGGCGGTCGATCCCCACCGCCCCGGCGTCGTCCGGGTTACGCCTTCGGGTTGACCGCAGCCGAACCCGTCTTCAGCGGCGGGGTCGGGGCAGTGCGCGCAGCGGCGATCTGCGGCTTCACCTTGCCGCCCGACACCATGTAGCCATGCAGGTCGGTCGAGAACGCCGACAGCTGCTCCGCGATCACCTTGTTGCGACGGATCAGCCAGTTGTAGCCGAGCACCGCAGGAACCGCGACGACCAGACCGATGGCGGTCATGATGAGCGCCTCACCGACCGGACCGGCGACCGCGTCGATCGACGCCTGACCCGACGCACCGATCTTCACCAGAGCGCGGTAGATGCCGATCACGGTGCCGAGCAGACCGACGAACGGCGAGGTCGAACCGACGGTGGCGAGCACCGCGAGGCCGTTGCCGAGCTTCGAGTTCACGGCAGCCTGGCTGCGGCCGAGCGAGCCCAGCAGCCACTCATGCTGGTCGACCGGATCGGTCAGCAGCTTGTGCTCCTCCTCGGCACGCAGGCCGTCGTCGACGATCTGACGGTAGGCGGAGTTCTTCTCGAGCTTGTTCATGCCGTCGCGCAGCGAGGGGTTGCCCCAGAAGCTGGTGCGGGTGCGCTTCGCCTGGTTGAGGATCTTCTGCTGCTCGAAGAGCTTCGTGAAGATGATGTACCAGGAGGCCGCGGACATGATCACCAGGATGATGAAGATGGTCCACGCGATGGTGCCGCCCTGCTCGAGCGCAGCCATCAGGCCGTAGGGATTGTCGGCGGGAGGAGCGCCAGCGGGAGTAGCCATGAAGTTTTGCCTTCCTCTTGATCGATACGTGCTGATGGTCGTGTGACCGTCCGCGGCGTCCAGGCCGCGGACGAGGCTTCGTCAGTCTTGCGGAATCACCCACCGGAACGACAGGGATGCCTTGGACGCGATCGGATTGCCCGTCGCATCCTGTGCGGCGCTGTAGCGGCCGCGCCGGGTGACGAGACGGCAGGTCGCGTCGTCCAGCGCGGACGACCCGCTGCTCGCCGTCACCACGCAGTTCTCGATGCGGCCCTGCGTGTTGATGGTGAAGCTGACAGACGTACGGCCCTGCTCCTCCGCGCGCAGCGCGCTCGGCGGATAGTCGTCGTTCGTCACCCACGAGCCGGGATTGCCCTTGGCGCCAGCGGCCTTGGACACGGCAGGGGGAGCCGGCGGCGCAGGCGGCGCGGGCGGCGCAACCGGTGCGGTCGGCGTGATGACGGGCGGCGGCGCCTCACGCACCGTCTGGATCGGCGGCGCGCTGACGGTCGGCGGCGCCACGATCGGGGGCGGCGCCACGACCGGCGGCGGCTCGACCTTCTGTTCCGGCGGGGGTGGGGGCGGCGGCTCCTCCGGGGGAGGAGGTTCATCCTGCACGTCGAACGTCTTAAGGTCTTGGGCGACCTTCTTGACGACGTTGAACGCAAGCCCGGTAATGAAGGCGTAACCGATGAGCACGTGGAGCAGTGCCACGAGCCCGATCGCCACCACCTTCCGGGGGCTCATCGCGGGTTGGTCGACATAGGCCATTAAACAGCGACTCTCCATCGAAACGGGCTGCGGGGCGCGTGTTCCGCCCGGGCGTGAGCCGCCCGTGGCCTTAGCTACGTCCTTGCCGTGCCTTTAGGCATCTTGACGCTTGCGTGTGTCCATATCGCGACAGATTGAGCGTGGCAAACGCTCTTTCCGCTACGATTGCTCTCCTGGGACATAGGCATAGACAAGGGCGCGGGCGGCTTGCAAGCGCCGTTACGGGGATGGCAAGACCTTCGTGCATTCAGCCGGCCGATTGGCACCGGATCGGCACCCGATGGTTGGAGCGACCATGCGCCTTTTCTCCCTTGTCGCGGCTTCGGCCACCCTGCTTGCCGTGTCCCCGGCACTTCACGCCCAATCGCCGGCCCCTGCCCCCACCGGAACGGCACCGGTGCGCGGCCTCAGCTATGCGGACCTCGTCGAACTGACGCTCGCGTCGCCGATCGTCGCTGGCGCCACCATCACGCGGGCGAGTCGCCTCAAGGGGGCGGATGCGGCGAACGTCCCCCCCGGCACGGCGCGCTTCTATGTCGAGGCGACGGTGGAAACCCTGCTGCGCGGCAGGAACGGCCTGTCCACCGCGGTCACCTATCTGGCCGACGTTCCGCTCGACGCGCGGGGCAAGGCGCCGAAACTCAAGAAGATGCGCGTGCTTCTTCTGGCGCAACCGGTGCCGGGCCAGCCCGCGTCGCTGCGTTTGTCCGCTCCGCAGGCGCAACTCGATTGGACGCCCGAGGCGGAGGCCCGGCTGCGCGACATCATCCGCGCGATCGTCGCACCGGATGCGCCGCCCGCCGTCACCGGCATCGCCAACGCCTTTCATGTCCCGGGATCGCTGCCCGGGGAAAGCGAGACGCAGATCTTCCTCGCCACCGCGGCGAACCGCCCGATCAGCCTGGCGGTGCTGCGCAAGCCGCAGGAGCAGCCGCGCTGGGCGGTGGCGCTGGGCGAGATGGTGGACGAGGCCGCCGCCCCGCCCGCGCGCGATACGCTGCTCTGGTATCGTCTCGCCTGCGGCTTGCCAGCCCGGCTCCCGGACAGCGCGCTGGCAAGCCTTTCGCCGGGCGATGCCGCCGCGGCGCGGACCGATTACCAGGTGATCAAGGCGGGCCTCGGCCCCTGCACCCGCTCGCTCCGGCGCTGACGCACCGGCTTGGGCGTCAGAAGCTCGACAGTTCCACGCCGACGCCGGCGCAATCGGGATAGACGTCGGGCTTGCAGGTGGAGACGCGCAGGTCGGTGACGCCCTCGCGCGCGGCGAGCAGCTCGTAGATTTCGCGCACCAGCGTTTCCTGGAGATTGAAGCGCCGGCCCTCAGTCATGCGGCGGATTTCGGTGCGCAGGAAATCATAGTTCCACGCTGCTGCCACCGTATCCTCAACGCCGAACGCCGCCGCCTCGACCCACACCTCGACGGTGACCAGCAGGCGCTGGGGCGTCCCCACCTCGAAATCGTGGAAGCCGATATCGACGGGCAAGTCGTAGCCGTTGAGGAAGATGCGGTGGCGCTTGGGCGCGAGCCGGTCGGGCACGAGGCCGGTGATGGTCGGAGAGGTCGTCATTCCTCCCCCATGAATTGAACGTCGCGCGGGAGCGAGAGGAATCGTTGCCCCGCATCCAGCGTGATCGTCTGCCCCGTCATCGTCGGGCTGGCGATGAGGAAGCGGAGCGCGGCGACGATCTGGTCCACCTCCACCCCGCGGGCGAGCGCGTTCATGCGGTGCACGCGGTCGAAATTGTCGCGTGTCTGCGGGCCCGAGACGAGCGTGATCGACGGCGCGATGCCGCACACCCGGATGCCCCGCCCCGCCAGCACGCGCGCGGACAGCTCGGTCAACCCCGCCAGCCCCATCTTGGAGAGCGTGTAGGTGAAGAAATCGGGATTCGGCTGCGCCAGCTTGGCATCGAGCAGGTTGACGACGAGCCCGCCTGCCCCCTCCGGCACGGCTCTTGCGAACGCCTGCGTCAGCAACGCCGGCGCGCGCAGGTTGACGTCCATGTGGCTGGAGAAGCCGGCCGCGTCGAAATCGTCGAACTGGTCGAGCGTGAAGCGCGACGCATTGTTCACCAGCAGTGCCGGCGGCGGCAGGCCATCCAGCGCCGCCATGATCCGCTCCGCCGCGTCCGCATCGCCGAGATCCGCGGCAACGCAGCGGCCGCCCAGCGAACCCGCCATTGCCTGCGCCTCGCCTTCCGAATCGTGGCAGTGGATCAGCAGGGTCCAGCCATCCTCCGCCAGCGCGCGTGTGAGCGCGGCACCGATGCGGCGCGCGCCGCCGGTGACGATCGCGGTGCGGGGCTGGCCAAACTCGGGTGTCATGGGCGGCAGGCTAATCCGCCGTTCTGTGACGGTCCAGCGCTTGCGCGCGCGCACCGTACACCTATGTGGCGCCCCTTCCCGTATCGGAGCCGCCGCGCCTTGTTCACCATCGTCCCGATCGCCGCTGTCGATCCCGCCATGGTGGAGGCGTTGCTGGACACCGCGTTCGGCACGGCGCGCCACGGCCGCACCGCCTACCGCCTGCGCGAGGGTGTGGCCGCGCTGCCCGACCTGTCGTTCGCGGCGCTCGATGCAGCGGGCAGCCTGGCCGGCAGCGTGCAATGCTGGCCGGTCGAGATTGACCATGCCGACGGGGGACCCGTGCCGCTGGTGCTCGTCGGCCCGGTGGCCGTCCGGCCCGATCTGCAGGGCGGCGGCATCGGGCGCGCGCTGACCGAGGCGGCCCTCGCGGCGGCGGATGCGGCGGGTATCGCGGCCACCATGCTGATCGGCGATCCCGAATATTATGGCCGTTTCTTCGGCTTCGATGCCGCGCCGACCGCGGGCTGGACGATCCCGGGCCCGGTCGAGCGGCGGCGGCTGCTGGCGCGGCTGGCGCCCGGCGCGGTGCTGCCGGCCGCCGGCGAGGTGCGGGCGGCACGGGTTCAACTCGGGGTGACCTTGGCCTAAGGCAGGCGCCATGCCCATGCCCCCTCTCCCCGATCTCGCCGGCCTCGATCTGGAGGCGATCGCCCGTCTCGCAGCCGAGCGCCGCCTGCCGCCGGTGGAGCAATGGAACCCGACCCGCTCGGGCGACAGCGAGATGCGGATCGCGCGCGACGGGCGCTGGTATCACCAGGGCGGCCCGATCGAGCGGCCGGAGATGGTGCGGCTCTTTTCCACCATCCTGCGGCGTGAGCCCGACGGCAGCCACGTCCTCGTCACGCCGGCCGAGAAGCTGGCCATCGAGGTGGAGGATGCGCCCTTCGTCGCGGTCGAACTGAAGAGCGAAGGGAGCGGCGAGGCGCGCCGCCTGGCCTTCCGGCTGAACACGGGGGAACTGCTGGTCGCCGGCCCGGACCACGCGCTTCGCTTCGGCGAAGAGTCGGACGGCCCTCGTCCGCTGCTGCACGTCCGCAAGGGGCTCGAGGCGCTGGTCGCGCGGCCGGTCTATTATGAGCTGGTCGAGCTGGCATTGGCGGAGGAGCGCGATCCGCCCGGCCTGTGGAGCGACGGCGCCTTCTTCCCGCTGAGCGCTGCGTGACGCTGCACGACCGGCTGACCCGCGCGCTTGCCGCCGGCCAGGGCCGGACGATCGACCTGCTGGAGGACGCCCTCGCGCCGGAAGACGGGCCGCTCACTCCCGCCGCGGTGCTGGTGGCCGTCACCGATCGCGCGGAGCCGGGCGTGATCCTGACCCAGCGGACCGAGACGCTGCGCAAGCATGCCGGCGAGGTCGCCTTCCCCGGCGGACGGATCGATCCGGAGGATGACGGGCCGGTCGCCGCGGCGTTGCGCGAGGCGGAGGAGGAGACCGCCTTGTCCCGCGCCGTGCCGCAGGTGGTCGGCACGCTGGACCCGTTCCGCACGCGCACGGGCTTCTCGATCACGCCCGTGCTGGCGACGGTGCCGCCCGATCTGTCGCTGGTCGCGCAGGAGCATGAGGTGGCGGCCATCTTCGAGGTGCCGCTCCGCCATCTGCTCGACGTTGCCAACCATGTCGAACGGCGGGTCGAGTGGGAGGGGGCGCTGCGCACCTTCTACGAGATCCCGTTTCCGGGTCGGCGCATCTGGGGCGTCACCGCCGCACTGATCGTCAATCTCGGGCGCCGGCTCGATCCTGCGGCGCTCGCCGCATGACGTTGCCACCGGAGATGTTCGCGCGGGACGGCTTGCCCGCGCTGCTCGCCGCATTGGACGCCGCGGCGGACGCGACCCGCGTCGTGGGCGGGGCGGTGCGCGATTCGCTGCTCGGGCTCGCCCCCGTCGATCTCGATCTTGCGACGCGTCTCGCGCCGGAAGAGACGCTCGCGCGGATTTCCGCTGCCGGCTTCAAGGCGGTGCCGACCGGGATCGCGCATGGCACGGTAACGGCGGTGCTGCCGTCCGGCCCCGTTGAGGTGACGACGCTGCGCCGCGATGTCGAGACGGATGGACGCCATGCCGTCGTCGCCTTCACCGACGATTGGCGCGAGGATGCGGCGCGGCGCGATTTCACCATCAATGCGCTGTTCGGCCGCCCGGCAGACGGCGCGGTGATCGACTATTTCGGTGGACGTGACGATCTTGCCGCAGGGCGCGTACGCTTCATTGGCGACCCGCTGCGGCGCATCGCCGAGGATCACCTGCGCATCCTCCGTTTCTTCCGCTTCCACGCACGCTTCGGCCGCGCGCTGGACGACGCCGCGCTCAATGCCTGCACCGCGCGCGCCAACGACCTGATGGCGCTGTCGCGCGAGCGGATCGCCGACGAACTGCTCAAGCTGCTCGCCTTGCCCGATCCGGAGCCGACAGTGGCGCTGATGCTGGCGCACGGCATCTTCCGCCCGGTTCTGCCGGAGATCGTGGACGCGTCTGCGCTCTCCGCGCTGATCGCGGCGGAGCGGACGCTTGGCGTCGCGCCCGATGGCGTGCGGCGGCTGGCGGCGCTGCTACCGGCAGATTCACCGACGGCGGAAGCCGTGGCGCGGCGGTTGAAGCTGTCGAACCGCCGCGTCGCGCGCCTTGTCGCGGCAGCGGATCGGCAGGCGATCGGCAGCGCGGCCGAGCTCGCCTACCGGCTGGGCGCGGAGCAGGCGCTCGATCACCTGCTGCTGACCGGTCGTGCGGATGCGGACGCGGCGGCCCTGCTCGCCGCATGGCAGCGGCCGACCCTGTCGCTGAGCGGCGGCGACCTGATCCGCATGGGTCTGCCGCCCGGCCCCGTTGTCGCGCGGACGCTGCGGCTGGTCGAGGACCGCTGGGTGGCCGAGGGCTTCCCCCCGCCCCCACGCGCTCACGCGCTGGCGGAAGAAGCGGTGGCGGAGGCCTCGCGCGCCATCCAGTAGGCGAAGGCGGCATCCTGGCCGAGCGGCTTGGCGAAGTGATAGCCCTGCCCCGTCGCGCATCCCAGCGCCGCCAGCGTCTGCGCCAGCTCGGGCGATTCTACGCCCTCCGCAGTGGTCGACATGCCGAGCGCATCGGCTAGGCTCAGCACCGCGCGCACGATGGCGAGCGAATCGCGGTCCCGCAGCATCGGCGCGACGAAGGTGCGGTCGATCTTGAGGATGTCGATCGGCAGCTTCTGGAGATAGGCGAGGTTCGAATAGCCGGTGCCGAAATCGTCCATCGCGATGCGTGCGCGCAGATCCTTGATCGCGGCCAGCACCCGCCCGGCGCGCTGCGGATCGTTGATGATCGCGCTTTCGGTGAGTTCGATGGTCAGGCGCGAGCCGTCAATCCCGCTTGCCGACAAAGCCTGCTCGATCACCCCGCCGACATCGTCGCGCGCGATCTGGATGGCGGAGACGTTGACGCTGACCGACAGCGGCAGCTCCCGCCCTGCCGCTCGGTCCCACGTCGCCAGCGCCGTCGCCGCTGCACCCGCCGCCCAGCGGCCGAGCGGCACGATCAGCCCCGACTCCTCGGCGACCGGGATGAACTCGGCGGGCGAGATGGCGCCGCGATGCTCGTGCTGCCAGCGCGCCAGCGCCTCGAAGCCGGTCAGGCGCCCGCTCTGCAGATCGATCAGCGGCTGGAAGGCGAGGCTCAGCTGCTCGGCCTCGATCGCCCGCCGCAGCTCGGTCTCGACGGAGAAGCGGCGGCGGACGATGTTGACCTCGCCCGGCTGGTAGATTTCCAGCCGCCCCGATTGCTTCGCCCGCTTGAGCGCGAACTGCGCGTTGCGGACCAGATCCTCGGTCACGCTGATGCGATTGCTCATCAGCGCGCAGCCGATCGCGCAATCGACGCGCACTTCCAGATCGGTGAGGCGAAACGGCGTGGACAGTGCGCCGCGGATCCGCTCCGCCGCGCGCAACGCATCACCCGGGCCATCGTGCAGCCGCAGGAGAATGGTGAACTCGTCGCCGCCCATGCGCGCAATCAGGTCGCCCGCGCGGATCGCGCCGATCAGCCGCCGCGCGACGGTGACGATCAGCTCGTCCCCCACGATCGCGCCCATGCATTCGTTGATGCGGCTGAACCGCCGGAGATCGATCGCCAGC
The DNA here is from genome assembly GCF_900113315.1 of Sphingomonas jatrophae. Classification (GTDB taxonomy): domain Bacteria; phylum Pseudomonadota; class Alphaproteobacteria; order Sphingomonadales; family Sphingomonadaceae; genus Sphingomonas_P; species Sphingomonas_P jatrophae. The sequence goes on from NZ_FOZG01000003.1 coordinate 375,372, forward strand.
ACCGCGACATCGCCATCGCCGGCGATCACCTGCTCCATCGCCTCGTTGAAGGCGGCGCGATTCGGCAGGCCGGTCAGGCTGTCGTGCAGCATCTCCGACTGGAGCGAACGCTGCGTGCGTACCTCGGCGGTGCGATCCACCAGCGACACCAGCGCGCGGACCGCTCCACCGCAGGCAGGCAGGCGCGCGACGCGCACGAAGAAGTGGCGGCTGTCGATGGCATCGCCCGCGACCCAATCGAAGTCGTGCGACGCTTCGCCACCGTGGAGAAAGGCGGCGAGGGCCGGGCCGACGCTGCCGTCGACCAGCGGGCACCCGCCTGACGCTGCGTCGGACACCGCCTTCCTCAGGCTGTGAAAGGTTGGGTTCGCCGCCACCACGTCGATGCCGCCGGCGCGCTGGGCGATGATCGCCGCGGCAATCGGCAATGCGTCGAGATAGCCCTGCTGCACCGCCTCGGCCGGGGTTGCAGCGCCGACCGGAGAAAAGTCGCCAGGCCCCCCGACGGGTCGGGGCAGCTCCTTGGCGAGGGCGCATGGGGCGGGGCTCATGCCCCCCGGCCTAACCGAGCGCAGTTAACACATTCTTGGACAACCCATGTGAATTACGTATTTTGATTGGCCGCAGCCTCAGGCGAAGCGATTGTCCCGCGGAAATCCGACCGGCGGCATCCGCCCGCCCGCTCCGCGCGCGGTTCGCCAAGGTCCGAGATCGGCCTCCGTGCGCGTGCGACCGCTCTCCCCGCCCATAGGCCAGCTCAGCCCTTCGGCAAAGGCGAAGCTGGTCGCGTCGGAGAGGCCGCCGTCGCGATAGCGTTGCAGCGTCACGCCGCTGCCGCGCGCCATCTCCGGCAGGTCCGCCAGCGGAAAGACGACAAGCTTGCGATTGTCCCCAACGGCCGCGACATAATCGTGGCCGGGCCCGATCGGACGGACCACGCGCAACCGCGCGGGGGCTTTCAGGTTGACCACCTGCCGCCCTTTTCGCGTCTCGGCGAGGATGTCGTCCACCGCCGCGACGAAGCCGCGCCCCTCGCTCGTCGCGAGCAGCAGCCTGCGGCCGGGCAAAGCGGCCATGAACGCTGCGATGTCCGCCTCAAGGTCGATCATCAGCTTGACCGGTTCGCCAAAGCCGCGGGCGCCCGGCAGGCGATCGGCGGGCAGCGTGTAGAAGCGGCCGTTGGCGGCGGCGAGCAGCAGCTTGTCCGTCGTCTGCGCGTGGAAGGCAAAGCGCGGGCCGTCGCCCTCCTTGTGCTTGGCCTGGTTCGCCTCCTCCAGCGGCACATGCCCCTTCATCGCACGGATCCAGCCGCGTTCGGACAGCAGGACGGTGATCGGCTCGCGCTCGATCATCGCCTCCAGCGGAATGTCGCGCGTCGGACCAGCTTCTTCGATCGTGGTCCGCCGCCGGCCGATCTCGGTCGTCTCGGCATAACGCTCGCGCAGCTTGGCCAGATCGCGCTTGATCCGCGTGCGCTGGCGCTGCGGCGATTCGATCAGCTCGAGCAGGCCCTTGCGCTCCTTCTCCAGCGTGTCGCGCTCGCGCTTTAGCTCCATTTCCTCGAGCTTCCGCAGGGATCGCAGCCGCATGTTGAGGATCGCCTCGGCCTGGCGGTCGGTCAGCTCGAACTCGGCCATCAGGATGGGCTTGGGCTCATCCTCGGAGCGGATGATGGCGATCACCCGGTCGAGGTTGAGATAGGCGATGATGTAGCCGCCGAGCAGCTCCAGCCGCCCTTCGATCTGCGCGAGCCGGTGGCGTGAGCGGCGCAGCAGCACCTCGAACTGGTGCTTGAGCCAGGCGTTCAGCGCCTCGCCCAGGCTCATCACCCGCGGCGTGCGATCCGCATCCAGCACGTTGAGGTTGAGCGGGATGCGCGTTTCCAGCTCGGTCAGGCGGAACAGGCTGTCCATCAGCACGTCCACGTCCACCGTGCGCGCGCGCGGCTCCAGCACGATGCGGATCTGCGCGTCCGATTCGTCGCGCACGTCGGCGAGGATCGGCAGCTTCTTCTCGCTGACGAGCACCGCGATGGCCTCGATCAGCTTGGATTTCGGCACCTGGAACGGGATCTCGGTGATCACCGCCACCCACTCGCCACGTGCCAGCGTCTCCTTGTGCCAGCGCGCGCGGACGCGGAACGCGCCGCGGCCGGTGGCATAGGCCTCGTGGATGGACGCCGCCGGATCGACGATCAGCCCGCCCGTCGGCAGATCGGGGCCCTTGACGTGCTGGAGCAGGGCGGCGGTGTCCGCCTGCGGATTGTCGATCAGCAGGGTCGCGGCATCGATCAGCTCGGCGGCATTGTGCGGCGGGATGCTCGTCGCCATGCCCACCGCAATGCCGCTCGCGCCATTGGCCAGCAGGTTCGGGAACAAGCCGGGGAGAACGGTCGGCTCTTCTTCTTCGCCCGAATAGGTCGGGCGGAAGTCCACCGTGCCCTCGTCCAGCCCGTCCATCAGCTCGATGGCGGTGCGGGTGAGCTTGGCCTCGGTGTAGCGGAACGCGGCGGCGTTATCGCCGTCGATGTTGCCGAAATTGCCCTGCCCGTCGACCAGCGGATAACGCAGCGAAAAGGTCTGCGCGAGGCGGACCATCGCGTCATAGACCGACGCATCGCCATGCGGATGATATTTGCCGATCACGTCGCCGACGATGCGCGCGCACTTCTTGTAGCCGGCGGCGGGATCGAGCCGCAGCAGCCGCATCGCCCAGAGCAGCCGGCGATGCACCGGCTTCAGCCCGTCGCGCACGTCGGGCAGCGACCGCGCGGTGATCGTGGAGAGTGCGTAGACGAGGTATCGTTCGGAGAGTGCGCTATCGAACGGCGCTTCGATGATGTCCGTTGGTTCCGCCATTGTTCCGCTCTAGCCGGGTTGCCGCCGAGACGAAAGGTTGGCGCATCCCGCGTCAGCCGCTAACCGCTCGGCCATGATCGATCCCGCGCTCCGCGCCGCCGCGATGGCGAGCAAGGCCTGGCCCTATGAGGAGGCGCGCAAGCTCCTCGCCCGCTATCCCGATGGCGCACCGGCCAAGGGCCACATCCTGTTCGAGACCGGCTATGGCCCGTCGGGCCTGCCGCATATCGGCACGTTCAACGAGGTGCTGCGCACCACCATGGTCCGACGCGCCTTTGCCGAGCTGTCCGACGTGCCGACGCGGCTCGTCGCCTTCTCCGACGACATGGATGGGCTGCGCAAGGTGCCGGACAATGTGCCGAACCAGGCGATGCTGGCCGAGCATCTCGGCAAGCCGCTCAGCCGCATCCCCGATCCGTTCGGCACGCATGAAAGCTTCGCGCACCACAACAATGCGCTGCTGCGGCAATTCCTCGACCGCTTCGGCTTCGATTACGAGTTCGTCTCGGCGACCGACTGCTACACGTCCGGCCGCTTCGACGAGGCGCTGAGGGGCGTGCTGCGCCACTTCGATGCGATCATGGGCGTGATGTTGCCGACGCTCCGGGCCGAGCGGCAGGCCACCTATTCCCCCGTTCTGCCGATCAGCCCGACCAGCGGCATCGTCCTGCAGGTGCCGGTCGAGGTGATCGATGCCGAGGCCGGGATCATCGCCTTCGAGGATGAGGGCCGGCGGATCGAGCAATCGGTGTTGGGCGGGAAGGCCAAGCTCCAGTGGAAGGTCGACTGGGCGATGCGCTGGGTCGCGCTCGGCGTCGACTATGAGATGGCGGGCAAGGACCTGATCGACAGCGTCATCCAATCGGGCAAGATCGCGCGCGTGCTGGGCGGCCGCCCGCCCGAGGGCTTCAACTACGAGATGTTCCTCGACGAGGCCGGGCAGAAGATCTCCAAGTCCAAGGGCAATGGCCTCAGCCTCGACCAGTGGCTGACCTATGGCCCGCCCGAGAGCCTCGCTTTCTACGCCTATCGCGAGCCGAAAAAGGCCAAGCAGCTGCATATCGGCGTCATCCCGCGCGCCATCGACGAATATTGGCAGTCGGTCGATCGCTATGCCGCGCAGCCGGTCGAGCAGCGGCTGGGCAACCCCGTCCACCACATCCCCTTCCCCGTGCCGACGGGCGGGCTGCCAGTGACGTTCGGGCTGCTGCTGAACCTCGTCAGCCTGCCCGGCGTCGGCGATGCGGAGACGGTGTGGGGCTTCCTCCAGCGCTACGATGCGGCGCTCAGCCCCGAAACGCACCCGGCGCTGGCCGCCTTGGTCGACCACGCACTCGCCTATGAGCGCGACTATGGCACCCCACCCCAGCGCCGCGCGCCGACGCCCGAGGAGGCCGCTGCGCTGGCCGAGCTGGATGCGGTGCTGGCGAAGGACGACGGCACCGGCCGCGCCGACGAGGATCCCGCCGCGGTCCTGCAAAACCACGTCTACGAGATCGGCAAGGCGCATTACGGCAAGGAAGGCCTACGAGACTGGTTCAAGGCGCTCTACGAGACGCTGCTGGGATCGAGCCAGGGCCCGCGCATGGGCAGCTTCATCGCGCTCTACGGCGTCGAGAACAGCCGCCGCCTCATCGCCGAGGCGCTCGCCGCGCGGGGCTGAGCAACCGCTTGGGGCAAGGCGCGTTCGCTTACCGGATTGTTGACCGATGTGACCCGCGCCAGCCTGCCGCGGCCAATCAAAGGAGCGTGGGATGCGGCGGATTGCGATGTTGGTGCCGGTGGTGGCGATCGGATTTGCGACACCCGCCCTGGCCGGTCCGCGCGAGACGCTGACCGAGGCGGCCTTCGCCACCCCCGACAAGGCCGCCGCGCTCCAGAAAATCAACGCCGCCGAGGCACAGGCGCGCGCGGTGCTGGCGCGGAACCCGCAGGATCGCGACGCGCAGATGTACCGCGCCATCGCCATCGGCTACCGCGCCAAGCTCGCCCGCAGCCGGGCCGACGCGCAGACGGCGAAGCGGATGTTCGAACTACTGGCGCAGGCCGATCCGCGTGATCCCGAGCCGCAAATTTTGATTGGCGGCTGGCATCTCGATGCGATCGAGGATCTGGGTGGCATGATCGCGGGCGCGGTGCTCGGCGCCAAGCGCGCGACCGGCCTCGCCGCGGTCGACCGGGCGGTGGCGCTCGGCCGCAATCGTGCGATGTTTCCGGCGCTGGCCGCGCTGATGCGCGTGCGGCTGGACGCGAAGGACACCGCCACGGCCGCCGCGCTGGCCGAACAGGCCACGCGCACAGCCGCGCCGACTCAGATCGACCGCATTCTCCAGCAGCATGCCGCCGCCATCCTGCCGCTGCTGCGAGCAGGCAACGGCGCCGCCGCGCAGAAGATGGCGCGCCGGCTGCTGCCATTCGGCAAGCTTGGCTGAACCGTAACGGGTCCGCGCCTTTCCAGCGGCACGATTAACCCCATATACCGGCAGTCCATGCCGGCGCTTCCCACCCGCTTCACCCCTGTCGAGACGGTGCGCTACGTCGCGCGGCCGGGCCTGCTCGCTTTGCCGTCGGGCACGGGCATGGCGGTGCTGTTTCTGTTCATGCAGGGCTCGGCGCTCACCATCCTGCTCTGGGCGATCTGGTGGCCCCATCCGCGCACCCCCAGCGGCTGGGCCTTCGCGCTTATCTCCAGCGGCGTGCTTGTCGGCTCGGCGCTGGCGATCCTGTGGACGCTGATCCGCCGATCGAACGGCATGGCCCGCGGTATCCTGATGGCCCCGTTCATCCGCCTGACCGTGACCGACCGCCGCGTGATCTGGACCCTGCCCTGGTCGGCCGAGCCGCTGATGGAGATCGGCCTGTCGCGCGTCCATGGCGGCATCCTCGGCGACACGGACCGATTCGGCCGTGGCAATGCCGCGATCCTGCTCCACCCCGACGACCCCGCGGGTGAGGACGGGTACATCCATCTCGATCGACTGCCGCAGGCGCACCGCTTCGTCGCGGCGCTCGGCCAGGCATGATCCCGTCCCTGCCGGCGCTGCACGCCACCCATGTCGGCTTCTGGCTGGCCGAGCGGGGGGAAGAGGGCGTCGCCATCCGCGCCGTCGGGCGCGGCGAGGCGGTGGCGCGGATCGCCGACACGCCGACCATCCTGCTCAACGCGCCGATGGTTGCCGCCCGGCTCGGCCTGCCGGAAGTGTCGGGCCTCGATCTGCTGGAGCTGTTCGCTTTCGTCCATCCCGCGCGCTTTGCTGTGCCGACCCCCGCCGGGCTCGCCCGCGCGCTGAACCTGCGCGTGCCGGCGGAAGGCGAGGAAGCGCCCTTCCTGCTCGACGCCGCGGACACGTTGCTGGCGACCGTCGCTCGTGCCGATTGGCCGCAGCGTGAGGGCGCCTATGCCACGCTCCAGGCGCTCGCCCGGCTGCGCTGGCCATGGGCACAGCTGCTCAGCCGCAGCATCCGCCGGCCCGAGCGGCCCGAGCGCTGGCTGTTCTCGCGCCTGCCCGAATGGGAGGACAAGCCTGCAAGGCCGCCGGCCAGGCCCGTCGTGCTGAGCGAGACGGAGACGCTCGACCATCTCGAGACGCTGGTCGGCACCGGTGCCGAGCCCCGTCCCGGGCAGCGCACTTATGCCGCCGCCGCCGCGCGCGCCTTCGATCCGCGGATCGCCGAGGGGCGCCCGCACCTGCTGCTGGCCGAGGCGGGCACCGGCATCGGCAAGACGCTCGGCTATCTCGCGCCCGCCTCGCTCTGGTCCAGCGATGCGGGCGGGCCGGTGTGGGTGTCGACCTACACCAAGGCCCTCCAGCGCCAGCTCGACCGCGAGAGCGCGCGTGCCTATCCGGACCCGGCGGCGCGGCGCGAGAAGGTGGTCGTTCGCAAGGGCCGGGAAAATTATCTCTGCCTGCTGAACCTGGAGGATGCGCTGCAGGGCGGCTTCCAGAACCGCGCGGCGGTACTGGCGCAGCTCGTCGCCCGCTGGGCGGCCTATACGCGCGACGGCGACATGGTGGGCGGCGACCTGCCGGGCTGGCTGCCCACGCTGTTCCGCCGTGCCGGCTCGACCGCGCTGACCGACCGGCGCGGCGAGTGCATCTATGCCGGCTGCCCGCATTACCGCCGCTGCTTCATCGAACGCTCGGTCCGCGCCAGCGCGGGGGCAGACATCGTCGTCGCCAATCACGCGCTCGTCATGCTGCTTGCCGCACGCGGCCGGAACGAGGGGCGCGCGCTCGCCCGCATCGTGTTCGACGAGGGCCATCACCTGTTCGACGCTGCCGATTCGACCTTCGCAGTCGCGCTGACGGGGCAGGAGACGATCGAGCTGCGCCGCTGGATCACCGGTCCCGAATCGCGCGCCCGCGGCCGTCGTCGCGGGCTTGCCGCGCGCCTGTCCGACGTCGCCTCCTATGACGAGGAAGGCGGCCTCGCCATCGAGGCAGCGCTGGCGGCAGCGCAAGGCCTGCCTGCCGACGGGTGGCTGGGGCGCTTGGGCGAAGGCCTGCCGCTCGGCCCCGTCGAAAGCCTGCTGGCGGAGGTGCGTGCCACCGTCTTCGCCCGCGCCGACGCGCAGGATGCGGGCTACGGGCTGGAAATCGCCGCTATCGAGCTGCCGGGCGCGCTGGTCGAGGCGGCAGGCCAGGCGGCCACCGCACTCGACGCCCTGGCGCGGCCGCTGGCGGTGCTCGGCCGGCGGCTGGAACATGTGCTGGAGGACGCGCCCGACTGGCTCGACGGCCCGGCCCGCGCGCGCGTCGAAGGCGCGCTGGCGGGGTTGGCCTGGCGCGGGCAGCTGATCGCCGCCTGGATCGCACTGCTCGCGCGGTTGGGCGGGCCGGCGGACCCGGACTTCGTCGACTGGCTGGCGGTGGACCGCGTCGAGGGGCGCGAGTGGGACATGGGCCTGCACCGCCGCTGGCTCGATCCGACGCGACCGCTGGCGGAGGCGGTGCTGAAACCCGCGCACGGCGTGATCGTCACCTCCGCGACGCTGCGCGGCGGCAGCGATGGCTGGGTTCATGCCGAGGCGCGCAGCGGCGCAAACCACCTCGACGTGCCGACGCGGCGCGTGACGGTGGAGAGCCCGTTCGATTATGCCAGCGCCGCCGAGGTGCTGATCGTCACCGACATCCGCCGCGGCGATACGCCCGCGCTTGCCGCTGCCTATGCGCGATTGATCGAGGCGGCAGGCGGCGGCACCCTCGGCCTGTTCACCGCCATCCAGCGGTTGAAGGCCGTACACGCCCGCATTGCCGACCGGCTCGCCCGCGCCGGACTGCCGCTCTACGCCCAGCATGTCGATCCGATCGACACGGGCACGCTGGTGGATCTGTTCCGCGACGATCCGCGCGCGTCGCTGCTCGGCACCGATGCGCTGCGCGACGGGGTGGACGTGCCCGGCCATTCGCTGCGGCTCGTCGTCATGGAAGGCGTGCCTTGGCCGCGCCCGACCGTGCTGCACGGTGCGCGGCGCGCGGTCGGCGGCGGCACAGCCTATGACGACCGTGTGGTGCGCGCGCGGCTGGCGCAGGCGTTCGGCCGGCTGATCCGCTCCGCCGGGGACAAGGGCCGCTTCGTGCTGCTCTCCGCCGCCACGCCGTCGCGGCTGCTGGATGCCTTTCCGCGGGGCGTGCCGGTGCGGCGCGTGACGCTGGATGCCGCCGTCGCCGCGGTCGCGGCAGCGGAAGCGCCGGTCGCAGGTGCCGCGACGCCTATCTTTCATCCGTAACGGCTTTGCGGCATCAGGCGCGCGGGCCGGCGCTGGGTGAGGGACGAGGATGAAGAGACTGTTCCTGCTGCGCCATGCGAAATCGGGCTGGGACGATCCCGTCGCCCGCGATTTCGATCGGCCGCTCAACGCCAAGGGTAAGCGCGCCGCCCGCGCCATCGGCCGCTATCTGCGCGACGAGAAGCTGGTCTTCGACCGGGTGACCGCCAGCCCGGCGACCCGCGTCGTCGAGACGCTGGACGAGGTGGCGGCGGGCCGCGGTGCCACGCTGGCGCCCGTGTGGGACAAGCGGCTCTATCTCGCTTCCGCCTCCGCGCTGCTCGACATCGTACAGGATGCCGCGAACGACTCGGACAGCCTGCTGCTCGTCGGCCACAATCCGGGTTTGGAGGAGCTGGTGCTGCTGCTCGTGCCCGACCGCGAGGACGACATGACCCGCGACGAGATCGAGGAGAAGCTGCCGACCGCCTCGTTCGTCGAGCTGCGCTTCGACGTGGCGAGCTGGGATGCGGTCGCGGAGAATGGCGGCACGCTCGGCCGGTTCGTCCGTCCGCGCGATCTCGATCCGGCGCTGGGCCCGGGCCAGCCATGACGCTGCCCGAGCCGCTGCTGCGGCGCGCCGGGCTTGGCGATGCGGCGGCGCTGTCGCTGATCGGCGGCGCGACCTTCCTCTACACCTTTGCGCACGATCATCCCGGCCCCGGCCTCGTCGCGCATGCACGGGGCGATCATGGCGAGGCCTGGTACGCCGCGGCATTGGCGGATCCCGCCAACGCGCTCTGGCTGCTGGAGACGCCGCTCGGCGCGCCTGTCGGCTATGCGATGCTGTGCCCGCCCGCGCTGGAGGATGCAGCCGGGCCGGACGATCTCGAGCTCAAACGCATCTACCTGCTCGATCGCTGGGCCGGCGGCGGGCGCGGCCGCGCGCTGATGACGGCGGCGGAGGTGGAGGCACGGGCGCGCGGCGCGCAGCGGCTGCTGCTCAGTGTCTACGAGCATAATCTGCTGGCCCAAGGCTTCTACGCCCGCCTTGGCTATACGGATACGGGCCTCAGGCGCACCTTCATGACGGGCGATTTCGGCTCCACCGATCAGGTGTGGGCCAAGCCGCTCGACTGATCCTTATTCCGCCAGCGCGCGGGCCAGCAGGGCGCGGATCGCCGCCAACTCGTCCCGCACGCGCGAATCGATCGGCGGCTCCAGCGGGGTGGCGGCGGGCGGCGTCGCGGCGACCGGTGCTTCCAGCAGCTGCTGAACGCCGCGGATCGTGTAGCCGTCCAGGTTCAGCAGCGTGTGGATGCGACGCGCCAGCGCCACATCCGACGGCCGGTAATAACGCCGGTTGCCCGCACGCGTCAGCGGCTTGAGCTGCGGGAACTTCGTTTCCCAATAGCGCAGCACATGCTGCGGCACGCCGAGCTCTGTCGAGAGTTCGGAGATGGTCAGGAAGGCGCCGTCGGCTTTCGCCGTCATCGATCCATGCGGCCTCAGCCCGCCTGCACGATGCGGTCGCGCATCATCTGGCTGGCACGGAAGGTCAGCACGCGGCGCGGTGCGATCGGCACTTCCACGCCGGTCTTGGGATTGCGGCCGACGCGCTCGCCCTTGTCGCGCAGCACGAAGCTGCCGAAGCCGGAGATCTTGACGTTCTCGCCCTCGCTCAGCGCCTGGCACATATGGGCGAGCACGCTTTCCACCATGCGCGCGGCGTCGGCACGGCTGACGCCGATATCACGATGCACGGCATCGGCCAGGTCCGCCCGCGTCAGGGTGCCCGCTTCCACCATGATACCGCCCTCCCCGTCTGGCACAGCATGCTCCTCCCAAAGATCGAAGATTGCGCAGGTCCGCCCGCGATTACAAGCGGATGACGGCCGCCCCCCAGGTAAATCCGCCGCCCATCGCCTCAAACACGCACAGATCGCCCGGCTTGATCCGGCCGTCGCGCACCGCCTTGTCGAACGCCAGCGGCACCGACGCCGCCGAGGTGTTCGCATGTTCGTCGACGGTCACGATCACCCGCTCGGGCGCGAGGCCCAGCTTCTTGGCGGTCGCATCGAGGATGCGGCGGTTCGCCTGATGCGGCACCACCCAGTCCACCGCAGAGACGGCCAGCCCCGCCTTGCCGAGCGCTTCGCCCAGCACCGCCGACAGGTTGGTCACGGCATGGCGGAACACCTCGCGTCCCTGCATGCGCAGCTTGCCGACGGTGCCCGTGGTCGAGGGCCCGCCATCGACATAGAGAAGCTGGTTGTGCCGCCCGTCGGCGTGCAGCGCGACCGAGAGGATGCCGCGCGCGGCGGCATCGTCATTCTCCGCCGGGCCATCCTCCGCCTGCAGCACGACCGCGCCCGCACCGTCGCCGAACAGGACGCAGGTGGTGCGATCCTCCCAGTCGAGGATGCGGCTGAACGTCTCGCTGCCGATCACCAGCGCGGTGTCGGCCGCGCCGCCGCGGATCATGCTCTCGGCGACCGACAAAGCGTAGAGGAAGCCCGAGCAGACCGCCGCCACGTCGAACGCGATGCAATCGCCCGCGCCCAGCATCTCCTGCACCTTGGTGGCGGATGCGGGGAAGGTCTGGTCCGGTGTCGCCGTCGCAAGCACGATCAGCCCGACCTGCGTGGGCGCGATCCCGGCCGCCTCCAGCGCGCGGCGGGCGGCTTCCGCACCCAGCGTTGCCGTCGTCTCGTCCGGCTCGGCGATGTGGCGGAAGCGGATGCCGGTGCGCTCGACGATCCACTCGTCAGATGTATCGACCCGCTCGGCCAGATCGGCGTTTGAGACGCGCGTGCGCGGCAGGGCCGAGCCCGAGCCCGTGATCACCGCGCGCCTCATGCGGCGGCTCCCCGGCCGGGTTCCGCCACATCGCGGCGCACATTGGCGAGATCATTCGCCACCAGCCGGCTGATGTCGGCCTGCGCCAGCTTCACCGCGACACCGATGGCATTGGCGAAGCCCGCCGGCGTCGCGCCGCCATGGCTCTTCACGACGATGCCGTTCAGCCCGAGAAAGACGGCGCCATTATGGTTGTTTGGATCGAGATGGTGGCGCAGCAGCTCTGTCGCGGGCCGCGAGATCAGGAAGCCGATCTTGGAGCGGAGCGAAGAGCGGAAGGCGGATTTCAGCAGATCGGTGACGAAGCGGGCCGTGCCCTCCATCGTCTTCAACGCGATATTGCCGGAAAAGCCGTCGGTCACGATCACGTCCGCCTCGCCGCGGCCCAGCCGGTCCGCCTCGATATTGCCGATGAAGTCGAGGGGCAGGTGATCCGCCGCACGCAGCTGCTGAGCGGCATCGCGGAGCGATTCGGTGCCCTTCATCTCTTCCGCACCGATGTTGAGCAGCGCGACGCGCGGCTCGGCCAGACCCACGACAATGCGGGAATAGACCGCGCCCATGACTGCGAACTGAACGAGGTTGCGGGCGTCGCACTCGGTGTTGGCGCCGAGATCCAGCATGACGAGATCGCGATCACCGATCGTCGGCAGCAGGGCGGCCAGAGCCGGCCGGTCGATCCCGGCCATGGTGCGCAGCGCCAGCTTGGCCGTCGCCATCAGCGCGCCGGTGTTGCCGGCGGACACCGCGCCATCCGCCGTGCCGCGCTTCACCGCATCGATCGCAAGGCCCATGGAGGTCGTCCGCGCCCGGCGGATCGCCTGGCTGGGCTTCTCGTCCCCCGCCACCGCATCGGGCGCGTGGACGATTTCGGCGGCGGCCGCGAGTTCAGCGTGGCGCGACAGTTCGGGCCCGAGCACCGCCTCATCCCCGAACAGGGTGAAGCGAAGCTCCGGCAGGCGCTGAAGCGCGAGCGCTGCACCGGCCAGTGTGGTCGCCGGGCCGCGATCGCCGCCCATCGCATCAACGGCGATCCGCGGCGCGCCCGTCATCCTGCAACCAGCCCCCGTGGTAATGCCGCGACTCAGGCCTCGGTCGGCACGATCTCTCGGCCATTATAGTGGCCGCATCCGGTGCACAGATTGTGCGGACGGCGCAGTTCGCCGCAATTCGGGCATTCCTGGAACGCCTCGACGCTCAGCGCATGGTGGCTGCGCCGCATGTTGCGCCGCGAGGGCGAGGTCTTTCGCTTGGGGACGGCCATCTCGGCACCTTGTTCGAACAGCTGCAAAAGAGAAGCGACGAGCGTCAGTCGTTGGCACCGCCGTCCTGATCGGACCGCGGACCCAAGCGCCCGGGCTCGTCGCGAGGGGCGGACCTATAGCGATTTGGCGCTGCGTTGCAACCCCGAGACCGACATGACAGGGTTGGCCACACCCGTAAGGAGCCTGCCGCCATGATCCTGCCGATCGCGCTCACCACCGCCGGTGCCGCCACGATCCTGAACCTCTGGCTGGCCGGGCGCATATCGCAGCTGCGGATCGCGCGGAAGATCATGATCGGCGACGGCGGCGATCCGGCGATGGTCGCCCGCATTCGCGCGCAGGGCAATTTCGTCGAATATGCGCCCTTCGCCGTCCTGCTGATCGGCCTGATCGAGTTCGCCCGCGGCACCAGCCTGCCCTTGTGGCTGCTCGCCATTGCCTTCCTGCTGGCGCGTCTGGCGCATCCGCTCGGAATGGACCGGCCGGCGCCCAACCCGCTGCGCGCGGGCGGCATCCTCGTCAGCTGGCTGGTGCTGCTGGCGCTGGCCGCGTGGGCGCTCGCCATCCCCTATCTCGGCACGGCGGCGCCGATGGAGCTGGTGCCGGCGGGCTGAGCGCGATCAGGCGCGGGCCAGCACCGAATCGGCGACGAACGGATTGCTCGCCCGCTCCCGCGCGAAGGTCGACATGGGCCCGTGGCCGCAGACGAAAGCGGTATCGCCGCCCATCGGCCACAGCCGCCCGGTGATCGCCTCGATCAGGTCGCGGTGATTGCCGCGCGGAAAGTCGGTCCGCCCGATCGATCCCTGGAACAGCACGTCGCCGACGATGGCCAGCCTGGACGGCGCATGATGGAAGACGACGTGTCCCGGCGTGTGCCCCGGGCAGTGGCGCACATCGAGGACGAGCTCGCCCACGGTGACCTGGTCGCCATCCTCCAGCCAGCGATCCGGCTCGAACGACTGGCCGGGGATGCCATATTTGCCGCCGTCCACCGCCAGCTGCTCGATCCAGAAGCGATCGCCCTCGTGCGGCCCCTCGATCGGCACGCCAAGCTCCGCCGCCAGCACCGCGGTGCCGCCGCAATGGTCGATATGGCCGTGCGTGACGAGCAGCTTCTCGATCGTGACGCCATGCTGCTTCGCCGCCGCCTTCAGCCGCGGCAGATCGCCGCCCGCATCGATGAAGGCGCCCTTCATCGTGCGGGTGCACCAGAGCAGGGTGCAATTCTGCTGGAGCGGCGTGACGGGGATGATCGCGGCCCTGAGCAGGTGTTCTTGCGGGTGATCGGTCATGTCGCCGAGATGGCGGCTGCGGCGCGGCGACGCAACTCCCCGGCCTACTCGCCCGTGGCCGTCGCTTTCGGCGCATCACCCAGCAACGTCTGCTGCCAGAAGAGCAGCGACGTCCAGAACTGATAGTCCTGATTCTCCTTCTTGCCGAAGCCATGGCCTTCGTTCCGGCCGAGCAGGTGCCACGCCGTGCCGCCCTGCGCGCGGACCGCCTTGACGATCTGGTCCGCCTCGCTGGCCGGCACGCGCGGATCGTTGCCGCCGGTCACCACCATCAGCGGGATGGTCAGCTCCTTCACGCGTGTCAGCGGCGAGATCGCCTCCAGCTTGGCGCGCTGCGCGGGCACGCGCTCGTCGCCATATTCGACACGGCGCAGGTCGCGGCGATAGCTTTGCGTGTTCTGGAGGAAGGTGACGAAGTTGGAGATGGCGACGACGCAGTTCGCGTCCTTCAGCCGGTCGCGGTAGAAGATCGCGCTGGCATAGCACATGTAGCCGCCATAGCTGCCGCCGGTCACGCCGATCCGCTTGGGATCGACCGCCGGCTCCCTCTCCAGCGCCGTCAGGAAGGCGCCGATGTCCTTGACCGAATCCTCCCGCTTGAACGGCCCGTTGTCGAGCCCGACGAACGTCTTGCCGTACCCGGTCGAGCCGCGGACGTTCGGGTAGAAGAGGGCGATGCCGAGCTCGTTCAGCAGGTAATTGTTGCGGCCGAGGAAGCCGGGGGTGGACTGCCCCTCCGGCCCGCCATGGATGTTGACCAGCAGCGGCCGCTTGCCCGGAAACCTGGCCGGGTCGGGTTGATAGAGGAAGCCCGACACCTCCTGCCCGTCGAAGCTGCGCACGCTGAGCAGGCGCGGCTCGACGTTGCGCGCAGGATCGAGGCCGCCCGTCTCGCTCTGCGTCCAGCGCGTCACCGCCAGCGTCCGCGGATCGACGCTCCACGAATCGGCGGGGCTGCGGGCGGAGGCGAGCGTCAGGCCGATCGTGCCCCACGGCGCGACCTCCAGCCCGTAGACGACGCCGAGCGGCAGCTGCGTCACCGGCCGCACCGCGCCGGTCCTGGGATCGAGCAGCTTGAGGCGCGAGGCGCCCGCCTCGTTCACGACATAGGCGATGAAGCGGCCATCCTCGGCGATCGCGAACGTATCCACGTCCCATTTCGGCTCGCGGCTGACCGCGGTGAAGCGCCGGCTGCGCGGATCGAGCGTGCCGAGCCGCTGGAAGTCGGAGCCTTCGTCGCTCGTCACCCACAGGTTGCCGTCGGGTGCGTAATGCGCCGCGCCGTAGCTGACCGTCGCCTGCGGATCGCTGATCGGCGTCAGCCTGCCGCTGGCGAGATCCAGCTCGTAGAGATTGGACTTCTGCACCGAGACATATTCGGTGACGACCGCCTTGGTGCCGCCGGGCGCGAAGTCGGCAATCTGCCAGCCGCCGCCCTTCACCTGCGCCACGAGCCGGTCCGACTTAGGATCGCGCGGATCCATGACGTAGAGGTCGCTGTCCGTCCCGTTGCGGCGGGTGGAGGAATAGCCGACGCGCGCCCCCTCCTTGTCCCACCCGCCGAACTCGTTGCGGCTCTTGCCGTCGGTCAGCAGCGTCAGGCGGCCATCCCTCAGCGTGTAGAGCTGGAAGAATTCGTTGCCGCCGACATCCTTCTGCACGACCAGCACGTCGCCGCGCTTCGGCGCCCACGCACCATTGCCGAGCGGCTCGGCCTCGAAGCTGATCTGCCGGCGATCTGCGCCCGGCGCCGCCACGCGGTGCAGCTGCGCCACATTGGCGAAGCGGGTGGCGATCAGCATCGAGCGATCGACCGGGTTCCAGCCGACGAAGCCGGCGCTGCGATATTCGAGATAGGGGCGCGTTGCGGCGGCGAGCGCCTCGGGCACGGGCGGCGTGCCGTCCGCGACGAGCGCGGCCGGCTTCTCCACCGCGGCGGCTGCGGCGCTGAGCGGCAGCAAGGCGCTAAGGCCGAGAATCAGGCGAGGTGCGACGCGAGGCATGGGATAGATCCCCTTTCGCTTCCCGGTTTACGAAGGCCCCCAACCCGCGGCAACAGCGCCGCATGACGCTCCCCGCCCCCTTCGTGCTGCTCGACGACGTGCGTGCCGCGGGCGGCCCGCCGCGGCTCTACGAGGCGCCGGGCGAGGTGATCGTGGCGCATGCGGCG
Source organism: Sphingomonas jatrophae (assembly GCF_900113315.1). GTDB lineage: Bacteria > Pseudomonadota > Alphaproteobacteria > Sphingomonadales > Sphingomonadaceae > Sphingomonas_P > Sphingomonas_P jatrophae. The sequence goes on from NZ_FOZG01000003.1 coordinate 391,529, forward strand.
GAAGAGGTCGCGCCCGCGCTGGAGCGGCTGCGGGAGGCTTTGGCGGAAGGGGCACACGCCGCGGGGTTCCTCGGCTATGAGGCGGGATACACGCTTTCTGCGCTCCACACGCGTCACCCTGAACTCGTTTCGGGGTTCACCGGGCAGCCAGGCACTAAGCCGCAGGATCGAGCCTCCCGGTGGATGCTGAAACAAGTTCAGCATGACGGTGGGGCGCCTCCCATCCTCTGGGTCGGCCTGTTCGATCGGGTGCGCCTGCTCGACCCGGCCGGGATCGCAGCATGGCTCCCCGATCCGGCGGGGGCCTGCGCCGGGCCCGTCCGCCCGCGGATCGACGAGGCCGCGCATGCCGGGGCGGTCGCCCGCATCCTCGACTATATCGCCGCAGGCGACATCTATCAGGCGAACCTCACCTTCGCTGCCTCGGTGCGTGTGGCGGGCGATCCGCGCGCACTTTACGCTCGCCTGCGTGCGACGGGCGGCGGCGGTTGGGGCGGGATCGTGTGGACGGGCGGCCACTGGCTGCTGTCCTGCTCGCCCGAACTGTTCTTCACCGCGGCGGATGGCGCGCTCACCGCGCGGCCGATGAAGGGCACCCTGCCCGCCTCCGCCGATCCGACCGCACTCGCCGCCGATCCGAAGCAACGCGCGGAGAACCTGATGATCGTGGACCTGATCCGCAACGATCTGGCGCAGGTGGCCGAGCCCGGCAGCGTCTCGGTGCCCGACCTGTTTGCGGTGGAGACCTATCCCACCGTCCACCAGATGACCTCCACCGTCATTGCCCGCCTCGCTCCGGGCCGTGACGCGGTCGACCTTCTAGCCGCCGCTTTTCCCTGCGGCTCGGTGACGGGCGCACCCAAGCGCCGCGCCATGGAGATCATCGCCGAACTGGAGCCGCATCCGCGTGGCCCCTACACCGGATCGATCGGCTGGCTTGATCCGGCGGGGAATGGCGGCTTCAATGTTGCCATCCGCACGCTCGTGCTGGGCCAGGGGGAAGAGCATGCGACATTGGGGCTCGGCTCGGGGATCGTCGCCGACTCGGTGGCGGCCGACGAGTGGCGCGAATGCCTTGCCAAGGCCGCGTTCATGAGCGCGGCAGAGCCGGCGTTCGACCTGATCGAGACGATGCGGTTCGACCCCAGCGAGGGCATTGCTGAGCTGGATCGCCATCTTGCCCGGATGAAGGCGTCGGCGGACGCATTCGGCTTCGCGTTCGACCGGCACGATGCGCGCAACGAATTGCAGGCGGCCACCTTCCGCCTGCGCGCGCCCAGCCGGCTGCGGCTGCTGCTCGGCCGCTCGGGTGCGATCGCCATCGAGGCGGCGCCCGCCCCCGCGCCACTGGCAGAGCCGGTCGCCGTTGCGATCGTGCCGCTGCCGGTGGCACCGAGCGACGTGCGCCTTCGCCACAAAACGAGCGACCGCGGCTTCTATGACGCAGCGCGCGCGGCGGCGGGCACGGCGGAGGTCGTCTTCGTCGATCCCGAAGGTTTCCTGACGGAGGGAAGCTTCACCAGCCTGTTCGTCGAGCGGGGCGGACGCCTGCTCACGCCGCCGCTCGCCCGCGGCCTGTTGCCCGGCGTGCTGCGCGCGCGCCTGCTGGCGGAGGTCCGCGCGGAGGAGGCGGACTTGCGCCCGGAGGACCTCGTCGGCGGCTTCCTCATCGGCAATGCGCTGCGCGGTCTGATGCGGGCGGAACTTACCTCCCGTTAACCATTGTCTGCGCAAGGTCATGCCTCCCCGGTTCCGGAGGACGGCCGATGCGTATCTCTCGCCACCTCGTCGCCTGCGGCCTGTCGCCGCTCCTCCTGCTGGGCTGTGCGCGAACGCCCGCGCCGGTGCCCGTCGCGGCGGTCACGCCACCACCGCCCCCACCCCGGCCCGAACGGCCGCAGGATCTGCCCGAGACGCTGCGCGTTCCCGCGCGGCTGGCGGACGGGCGCTACGCCACGATCAACCAGGGCATCACCGCTGCGGCAGCGGCATGGCACGTCCGCTCCGCACTGAACGTCGCCGCACTCGGCTGCCGCGGACCGCAGGAAGCGGGCATGATCGCCGGCTACAACCGGCTCCTGAAGACGCACAAGGCATCGCTCGCCGCCGCGGACAAGGCGGTCCAGGCCGAGTTTCGCAGCCGCGAGCCGAAGGATTGGCGCGGCGCGCATGACGGCTTCAACACGCGCCTCTACAATTTCTTCGCCCAGCCGGTCGCCACGGCGCGCTTCTGTGCGGAGGCGCTCGCGGTGGTGACCGAGGCGGAGGCGGTACCTACGGCCGGCTTCGCCGCGTGGGCGCCCGGCGCGCTCACCCGGCTGGAGGCGCCTTTCACCGATGCCTATGCGCGCTACGACGATTGGCGCCTGCGCCTCGCCGCGTGGGAGGCGGGCCGCGTGCCTGGCGCGCCGCGGCTGGAATATGCCTCCATGGCGCAGGTGATGGCGTGGACGCCGCCCGAGACCGTCTGGCGCGTGGCGGCGCTGCGCTGACCATTTCGGCCACGCGCAGGATTTCTTGGGTGCCGTAGCGGCGCTGCTTGGCTATAGGCCCGCGCGTTTCGCGAAAGGGGCCGTGCTCGATGACCTTCACCTCCGCCGCGCTGGATCGCATCCAGCCCTCCGCCACGCTCGCCATGACGTCGCGAACGCTGGAGCTGAAGGCCAAGGGCATCGACGTGATCGGCCTGGGTGCGGGCGAGCCCGATTTCGACACGCCCGATTTCGTCAAGGACGCCGCCATCGAGGCGATCCGCAACGGCAAGACGAAGTATACCAACGTCGACGGCACGGCCGAGCTGAAGGCCGCCATCGCCGCCAAGTTCAAGCGCGACAACCAGCTGGGTTATGCGCCCGATCAGATCAGCGTGAACGTGGGCGGCAAGCACACCCTGTTCAACGCCCTCGTCGCGACCGTGCAGGCGGGCGACGAGGTGGTGATCCCCGCACCTTACTGGGTGTCCTATCCCGACATCGTCCAGTTCGCCGGCGGCACGCCCGTCTTCGTGCGCGCGGGCGCGGATCAGGATTACAAGATCAGCCCGGCGCAGCTCGACGCCGCGATCACGCCCCGCACCAAGTGGGTGCTGCTCAACTCGCCGTCCAACCCGACGGGCGCCGCTTACTCTGCCGACGAGCTGCGCGCGCTGGCCGAGGTGATCCGCCGCCATCCGCACGTCTGGGTCATGGCGGACGACATGTACGAGCATATCGTCTATGACGGTTTCGTCTTCGCCAGCTTCGCCGAGGTCGCGCCCGATCTGTACGAGCGGACGCTGACGGTGAACGGCTGTTCCAAGGCCTATTCGATGACCGGCTGGCGCATCGGCTTCGCCGGTGGCCCCAAGTGGCTGATCAAGGCGATGGCCAAGCTCCAGTCGCAGTCGACCTCCAATCCCTGCTCGATCGCGCAGGCGGCAGCGGTGGCGGCGCTCACCGGCCCGCAGGATTTCCTGAAGGAGCGCGCGGCGGCCTTCCAGGTGCGCCGCGATCTGGTCGTCGGCATGCTGAACGACGCGGACGGCATACGCTGCCCGAAGCCGGAAGGCGCCTTCTACGTCTATCCCGACGTGTCCGGGCTGATCGGCAAGTCGACGCCGGGCGGCCAGCGGATCGACACGGACGAGGCGCTGGTCGGCTATCTGCTCGACGAGGCGCGCGTGGCGGCGGTGCATGGCGGCGCGTTTGGCGTGGAGCCGGCCTTCCGCGTCAGCTACGCCACCTCGGAAGCGCTGCTGACCGAGGCGTGCACGCGCATCCAGACGGCGGTGGCGGCGCTCCGCTAAGGCGGTGGCAGCGGCACGGTGCGGCAGCGCACGGTGCGACGCAGATCATAGGCAAGCGCTTCGTGCCGCCCCATATCGGGCGGGCAAGGAGTGTTTTGCCATGTCGCGTCCCCATATCCTGTCAGGCCTGCTCGCCCTCACCGTCGCCGGCACCATCGCGCTCACCGCCGCACAGGCGGAGCATGCGGTGCAGGCCCCCGCCCCCGCTTTCTCCGTCCGCAATCCGGCGCCGAGCGAGACGGCGATGTTCGCAGGCGGCTGCTTCTGGGGTGTGCAGGGCGTGTTCCAGCACGTTCGCGGGGTGAAAAGCGCGGTATCCGGCTATACCGGCGCCACGGGGCGCGCCGGCTATGAGGCGGTCAGCGGCGGCGACACCGGCCATGCCGAGGCGGTGCGCGTGACCTTCGACCCGCGGCAGGTGAGCTATGCGCAGCTGCTCCAGATCTATTTCTCGGTGGTCGCCGATCCGACGACGCTGAACGCGCAAGGGCCCGATCGCGGCACGCAATATCGCTCGGCGCTGTTCCCGATGAGCGAGGCGCAGCGCCGTGTCGCGGTCGCCTATATCAGTCAGCTCGGCAAGGCGCGGGTCTGGCCGCGGCCGATCGTCACGCGGATCGAGCGGGCGCAGCCCTTCTACCCGGCCGAGACCTATCATCAGGATTATCTGACGCGGAACCCGCAGTCGGCCTACATCCGCATCAACGATCTGCCGAAGGTGGCGGCGCTGCGCAGCTTCTATCCCAAGCTGTGGCGCGCGCAGCCGGTGCTGGTCCGCGGCTGATCGCTCAGGCGGCGAGCGGGAAGCGCAGCAGCCGGTCCCGCACCGGCACCAACGCCTGCGCGCCTTTGCCCGCCGCGCGCATGATCTCCGGGTGATGCGCGTCGAGGCCGCCGGTCAGCGCCCCGAAAGCGGGCAGAATCAGCTTGGTTGGTGACGCGACGAAGCAGCGCCGTGCGACATGGCGACCCTTCACCGTCAGCCTCAGCTTCGGGTGATAATGGCCCGACAGTTCGGGCCACGGATCCGCCGGCTTGGCCTCGTGCCGCAGCACCAGTCCGTCGACAACCGCTTCCTCGACGATCCGGCCGCCGCAATGGTCGAGCATGCCGGCATCGTGATTGCCGGTGATCCAAGTCCAGTCGAGCGTGCCGGTCAGGTGCCGCAACTGGTCCTGCGCGTCGGCTGGCAGACGCTCGCACCCCGCGCGGTCGTGGAAGCTGTCGCCGAGGCACCACAGCGCCCGCGCGCCGGTCGCGGCGACAAGCGCGGTCAGGTCGGCCAGGGTCGCCTGGCTGTCGTAGGGCGGCAGCATCTGGCCGAAGCGCGCATACCAGCTCGCTTTCTCCAGATGCAGATCGGCGACGAGCAGCGCCTGGCGCGCGGGCCAGTAGAGCGCGCCCTGCGGCAGCGCGATCAGCTCATGTCCGCCGAACGAAAAGGGAACCATCACCCGCCGTTACGCTCGGGCGGACTCCGCGGTCAATCGTCCTCGTCCTCATATCCGACGAGATCGAGCGCGCGCGCCTTGATCTGGTGCGTCATGCACCAGTGGACCAGCGCCTCCTCGCGTCCGTGCGTCACCCACACTTCGGACGGCGCGACTTCACGCAGGGTGGTCGTCAGCTCGTCCCAGTCGGCATGGTCGGACAGGATCAGCGGCAACTCCACCATGCGCTGCCGTGCGCGCTGGCGGACGCGCATCCAGCCCGATGCCATGGCGGTGATCGGATCGGGCAGCCGCCGCGACCAGCGGTCGTTGAGCGCGGACGGCGGGCACATGACGATGCGTCCCTTGAGATCCGCAGCCTTCAAGCCGGTGACGCCGGCCAGCTCGCCCAGCTCCACGCCATGCTCGACATAGAGATCGCACAGCCGCTGGAGCGCGCCGTGGATGTGGATCGAATCGTGGTGGCCGCGGCGGCGCAGCTCGGTGATCACGCGCTGGGCCTTGCCCAGCGCATAGGCGCCGACCAGCACGCAACGATCCGGATTGGCGTGGAGCGCGGCCAGCAGCCGGTCCATCTCGCCGCCCGTGTCGGGATGGCGGAAGACAGGGAGGCCGAACGTCGCCTCGGTCACGAAGACGTCGCACGGCACCGGCTGGAACGGCTCGCACGTCGGATCGGGCCGGCGCTTGTAATCGCCCGACACGACGACGCGCTCGCCCTTATGCTCCAGCACGATCTGGGCGGAACCAAGCACGTGGCCGGCGGGGACGAAGCTGACGTCGACATCGCCTAGCCGGATGCTTTCGCCATAGGCGATCGGCTGGCCATTCTGGTCCCCATAGCGGACGCCCATGATCGCCAGCGTCTCGGGCGTGGCCAGCACCGCGCCGTGGCCGCCGCGGGCATGATCGGCATGGCCGTGCGTGACGAGCGCGCGGGGCTTGGGCTCGGCGGGATCGATCCAGGCGTCGGCGGCGGGAAGGTAGATGCCCTCGCGGCGGGGCTCGATCCAGGCAGCGGTGCGGGGCATCGCAGCTAAACGGGAAAGCGAAGCTTCGGGTCCGGTGGACCCTACGCGCGGTCTCTTCGTTGGTCGGTCAAGCGAAACGATCATTGGAGGGCATGATGGAAGCCGGCGGATTTCAGTGGAGCCTGTTGACGATCCTTGGCCCGATCCTGCTGGCGGCGGTCCTGCTGTGGGCGCTGGTGCGCAACCGGGCGCAAAAGGGCGGCAAGGGCCGGACCGAGGCGGCGACGCGCGACCTGTATGAGGCGCAGGACCGGCAGGACAAGGCGGAGGCCAACAAGGTCCAGCGCTAGGTTGACGAAGTTGACACTCAGCGGCCCTTTTCCGACATGCCTGTAGGATGTCCTACAGGGGGCTTGCCGACCTGCCAGCACGCCTGAGCCTGCCGCCCGTCATTGCCGACTGGTTCGCCGCCAAGGGCTGGGCGCCGCGCGCGCACCAGCTGGCGATGCTGGAGGCGGCGCGAAATGGGCGGCATGCGCTGCTGGTCGCGCCGACGGGCGCGGGCAAGACGCTCGCCGGCTTCCTGCCCAGCCTGGTCGATCTGGTCGAGCAACCGAGCGAGGGGCTGCACACCATCTACGTCTCGCCACTGAAGGCGTTGGCGGTGGACGTGCAGCGCAACCTGATCGGCCCGGTCGAGGAGATGGGCCTGCCTATCCGCATCGAGACGCGCACCGGCGACACGCCGTCCGACCGCAAGGCACGCCAGCGCAGCCGCCCGCCGCAGATGCTGCTGACGACACCCGAATCGCTCAGCCTGCTCCTCTCCTATCCGGACAGCGACAAGCTGCTGGGCGACGTGCGCGCGGTGGTGATCGACGAGGTCCACGCCTTTGCCACCAGCAAGCGCGGCGATCTGCTTGCACTCGCGCTCGCGCGGCTGGCGAAGGTGGCGCCGGAGCATCGCCGCGTCGCGCTCTCCGCCACGGTCGCCGATCCTGACGGCTATCGGGGCTGGCTGTCGCCCGATGGCGACATCGATGCGGTGGCGATGGTGGAAGGCGCGCCGGGCGCCCCCGCGGTGATCGAGATCCTGCTGCCCGAGGACCGGGTGCCATGGAGCGGCCATTCGGGCCGCTATGCCGCCAAACAGGTGATGGCGCAGATCGAGACGCACCGCACCACCCTCGTCTTCTGCAACACGCGAAGCCTCGCCGAGCTGATCTTCCAGGATCTGTGGGCGGTGAACGACGATTCGCTGCCGATCGGCGTGCATCACGGCTCGCTGAGCCGCGAGGCACGGCGCAAGGTGGAGGCGGCGATGGCGGACGGGCGGCTGCGCGCGCTGGTCTGCACCGCCAGCCTCGATCTCGGCGTCGACTGGGGCGATATCGATCTCGTCATCCAGATGGGTGCGCCGAAAGGCTCGTCGCGGCTGACGCAGCGCATCGGCCGCGCCAACCACCGGCTGGACGAGCCGAGCCACGCCTTGCTCGTCCCCGGCAACCGCTTCGAATATCTCGAATCGCGCGCCGCGCTCGACGCGGTGGAAGATGGCGAGCTGGATCCGGACCTGTTCCGCCCCGGCGCACTCGACGTGCTGGCGCAGCACATCATGGCCTGCGCCTGTGCAGCACCCTTCGATGCGGACGAGCTGTTCGCCGAGATCACCGCCTGCGCACCTTATGCCGCGCTGCCGCGTGAGACGTTCGATCGCGTGCTCGGCTTCATCTCCAACGGCGGCTATGCGCTGAAGGCCTATGACCGGTTCCGCCGGCTGGTGCAGCGGCCCGACGGGCTGTGGCACCTGACCAAGCCCGCCTTCGCCGCGCAGCACCGGCTGAATGCGGGCATCATCGTCGAGGCGACGATGCTCACCGTCCGGTTCAAGAACGGGCGGGGCCTGGGCAAGGTGGAGGAAGGTTTCGCCGCCACGCTGTCGCCGGGCGATACCTTCTTCTTCGCCGGCCTCAGCCTCGAGGTGATCCGCATCGACACGGAGGACCTGCTGGTCCGCGCGACGAGCAAGCCGGCGCGCATCCCGACCTATGGCGGCTCGCGCATGCCGCTCTCCACCAACCTCGCCGGTCGCGTCCGGCACTTCCTGGCAGAGCCGAAGGAATGGCCGCGTTTTCCCGCCGACGTGCGCGAATGGCTGGAAGCGCAGGCGCGGCGATCACGCCTGCCGGAGCCCGGACAGCTGCTGGTCGAGACCTTCCCGCGCGAGGGGCGGCACTACATGGTCGCCTACAGTTTCGAGGGGTGGAACGCACACCAGTCGCTCGGCATGCTGGTGACGCGGCGGATGGAGACGCTGGGCCTCGATCCGCTCGGCTTCGTCGCCAATGATTATGCGCTGGCAACCTATGCGTTGAAGCCCGTGACGGACCCGGCGGCCTTGTTCGACGCGACCATCCTAGAGGACGAGTTCGTCGAGTGGGTGCAATCGTCGCACCTGCTGAAACGCGCCTTCCGCGAGGTGGCGGTGATCGGCGGCTTGGTCGAGCGGCAGCATCCCGGCAAGCGCAAGACAGGCAAGCAGGTCAGCTTCTCGACCGACCTGATCTACGACGTGCTGAGGCGCTACGAGCCGACGCACCTGCTGCTGCAGGCGGCGTGGGAGGATGCGCGCGCGCGGATGACCGATGTCGGCCGTCTCGCCCACCTGCTCGACCGGGCGGCGGCGACGATGATGCATGTGGACCTGCCCCGCGTGACGCCGCTGGCCGTGCCCGTGCTGACGCTGATCGGCCGGGAGAAGGTTGCGACCGGGCTGGCGGACGACCAGTTGCTGATCGAGGCGGAGGCGCTGGCGGCCGAAGCAATGGCCGACTGACGGGCGGATTTGCCGTCAGCCGGTCGAGTCGAACCGCCGGAAAACACGTCCCCCGCGCCAACCTGTGCGTCAGCATCGACGAGTTGAAGTGCCGTTTTCCGGAACCAATCAACTCATCGCGCGTGTCGGATCGCCTTGCCGCAAAGCAGCATCCGCGCTGTTTCCCCGTTAACCCGCATTAGCTACCTCACCCTTCGACAGTAGCGGGACGGGGGTTCCACTTACCGATGTTGAAGAACGCGAAATTCGCGATGGGCGCCCTGTTGCTTGCGCTGATCGCCACGCCCGCCAGCGCCCAGAGCTGGCAGTGCGCGCCGTTCGCGCGGATGTTCTCGGGCCTCCAGCTGTTCGGCAATGCCTATACGTGGTGGCAGCAGGCGACCGGCAAATATGATCGCGGCACGGCGCCCAAGGCGGGCGCGGTGCTGGTGTTCAAGGCGGCGGGCGCGATGCGCGTCGGCCATGTCGCGACGGTCAGCAAGGTGATCTCCGACCGCGTGATCGAGGTGACCCACGCCAACTGGTCGATCATCAACGGCCGCCGCGGCCAGGTCGAGCGCAACGTCAAGGTGGTGGATGCCTCGGCGAACGGCGACTGGAGCAAGGTGAAGGTGTGGTACGCGCCGATCCACGGCGTCGGCATCAAGGCCTATCCGGTCTACGGCTTCATCTATGGCGGCGCGAAGGCCGCGGCGAAGGCCGTGCGCGACGCCGACAAGGCGCTGGACGACGCCGCACTGGCGAAGGTGGAGCAGATCACCAGCGCCGGCTGAGGCAGACGCCTCCTCCTTCAGGCTGAACCCCGGTTAGCGGTTACACTCCGCCCCCGCTTCCGCCACGGATCCTGACACAAGTTCAGGATGACGAGGCTGGAAGAGTCTCCTAGCCTGCCCCCCGGATCAACCGGGGGACCTACCTTGCGCCAACTCGCCGCCCTGCTGCTCACCGCCGCCACCATCGCCGCGCCCGCCGCCGCGCAGACGCGGCCCGACCAGCAGCAATTCCGCGCCCTCTACAAGGATCTGGTCGAGACCAACACGGTCGTCGGCAAGGGCAGCTGCACCGCCGCGGCGCAGAAAGCGGGCGCCTATCTGAAGGCGGCGGGCTTCACCGATGCGGAGCTGACCTATTTCGCCGATGCCGATCACCCGCAGGATGGCGGGCTGGTCGCGGTGCTGCCGGGGCGGGACAAGGCGGCCAAGGCGATCCTGCTGCTCGGCCATCTCGACGTGGTCGAGGCCAAGCGCGAGGATTGGACGCGCGATCCGTTCAAGCTGATCGAGGAGGACGGCTTCTTCTACGCACGCGGCACCGCCGACATGAAAGGGTTGGACGCGGTGTGGATCGATACGCTCGCGCGCCTGCGCAAGAGCGGACCGGCACCGAAGCGGACGATCAAGCTGGCGCTGACCTGCGGCGAGGAGACGACCTGGGCGTTCAACGGCGCGGAGTGGCTGGCCAAGAACAAGCCCGACCTGATCGCCGCGGAGTTCGCGCTGAACGAGGGCGGCGGCGGCCGCCTCAGCCGCGATGGCAAGCCGGAACTGCTGTCCATGCAGGTCGGCGAGAAGACGGTGCAGAACTATCGGCTGGAGACGACCAATCCGGGCGGCCACAGCTCGCGCCCCGTGCCCGACAATGCGATCTACGAACTCGCGCAGGCGCTGGCCAAGGTGCAGGCTTATGAGTTTCCGGTGAAGTTCACCGATACGACCCGCGCTTATTTCACGACGATCGGCAAGCAGCAGGGTGGCGCGCTGGGTGCGGCAATCCCGAAGCTGATCGCCAATCCGAACGATGCGGCGGCGAACAAGGTGATCTCGGCCGACGCGACCTACCACTCGATGCTGCGCACCACCTGCGTCGCGACCCTGCTTGAGGGTGGCCACGCCAATAACGCGCTGCCGCAGCGCGCCGCAGCCAACATCAACTGCCGCATTCACCCCTTGGACAGCGTCGAGTCGACCGAGGCCGCACTGATCGCCGCGATCGCCGACCCGAAGGTGAAGGTGACGCAGGTGCCGCCGCGCCGCCCGGCTGCCGTGCCGCCGCCGCTCGACCCAAAGGTGCTCGGGCCGGCGCAGACCGTGGCGGCGAAATACTGGCCGGGGCTGACCATCCTGCCCAGCATGTCGATCGGCGGGACGGACGGCATCTATCTCTCCGCCATCGGCATCCCCGTCTACGGTGTGCCCGGCATCATGAGCGAGGCGGACAGCAATGGCGCGCACGGACTGAACGAGCGGATGCGCGTCGAGTCGCTCTATCGCGGGCGCGACTATCTGTTCGATCTGGTGAAGGCCTACGCCGGCTGACGCGCATGGGCCCGCTGCTGATCGTCTGGCATTCGGCCACGGGCGGCACGCGGGCGCTGGCGGAGGCGGCAGCGGCGGGCGCGGCGGCGGAGGGCAATATCCTCCTCCGCCATACCGAGGATGCGACGGCAGAGGACGTGCTTGCCGCGGCGGGGCTGATCTTCGCCACGCCCGAGACGCTGGCGGCCATTGCCGGGCCGATGAAGACCTTCTTCGACCGCACCTACTATCCCGCGCTCGGCCGGATCGAGGGGCGGCCCTATGCCGCGATCATCTGCGCGGGCAGCGATGGGGAGAATGCCGCGCGCCAGATTGCGCGGATCGCCACCGGCTGGCGGCTGCGCGCGGTGGCCGATCCGCTGATCGTGCGGACGGGCGCGCAGACGCCCGAGGCGATCGCCGCACCCAAGACGATTGCCGCCGATGACCTCACCCGCGCGCAAATGCTCGGGCAGGCGATGGCGGCGGGGCTGGCGCTGGGCGTGTTCTGATTACTTGCCGCCGAGCCGCTCGACCGGCTGCCCGGCGGAGCTGGTGAAGCGCGAGGTTGTGAAGCCCGCCTTGGCGTTGGCGTTGACGAACGCCTGCGCCTCATCCGCCGACTTGAAGGGGCCGACCAGCACGCGGTTGGTGAAGCGCAACGGCGTCGTCCACGCCGACTTGCCCGCCATGGTCTGCGGATGATCCGCCTTCACCTTGTTCCACGCCTTGGCGAGATCGCCCTTATAGGCGCCCGTCGCGACCTGGACCCAGTGACGCTCGGGCTCCTTCTTCGCCTTGGCGGCGCTCGCCTTAGCCTCGGCGAGCTTGGTCGCCTTCTCCGCATCCGCCTTCTTCTTGTCGGCGGCGGCCTTGTCGGCCTTCTTCTTGTCCGCAGCGGTGAGCTTGGTCCTGGTGGACTTGTCCTCGTCCGGCTCGGTCGTCTTGCCCTTGCGCGTGGCCTTGCCCGTCGGCGGATCGAGCGGCTCGGCAGAAGCGAGCTGGGTTGCCGCGGCCTTGCCCTTGCGGCCGGTTTTGGTGGTGGCGGGGGCGTCGGTCTCGTCCGCGGCGGCCACCTGCGTGCGGCCCTTGCGCGTCGGCTTGGCGGGTTCGTCCGCCTCGTCAGCGGCGGCGACGCGCACCGGCTTCGGCTTGGCGACTGCGTCCACCGTGCGGGTGCGCGGCGTGGCTGCCTTGACCGGCTCGGTTGCGGCGCGGGCGAGGCGTGGCGGAGGAGCCTCGTCCGCTGTCCGCGTCTCGGTGCGCGTGGGCGAAGGAAGGCTGGCCGTCTGCGGCGATGCTGCCGAGGCGAGCGTCGCGAAGCCGGGTTCCGCGCCGGTGCCGGACGGCGGCAGACCTGAGCTCGTCGATGCCGACGTGGCAGCAGACGGTGGCAGGGGGATGGCCGCTACGGCCGCGGGAGTGGATGGCGGCGGTGCAGCCTGCGGCATCAGGCCAGCCGCAAACGCCTGCACGGATGCAGGAAGTGGCCCGACGCGAGACGGCGCAGGCGCACGGGTCACGGCCGAGGTCGATTGCGTGGGCGTGGGCACCGGGGCGGCAGCCGCCGGCGTTGGCAGCAGCGCAGGAGCGGGAGAAGGCGATCCAGCGTAGGTCGAGGTAGGTGCAGGCTGCGGTGGCGTCGGCTGTGCAGCAGTGGCGCCCGTCTGGACGGACCCGGGCAGCGGCGTGGTCGCGCGGCTTGGCGTAAGCGTGGCAAGCGGGCGCGTTTGGACAGGCGCCGGCAGCGGTGCGGCCTGGCGCGCTACCGGCGGCGTCACCGGCGGAGGCGTGCGGCTCGTGCGCGGCGCGGCATCGGCATAGCGGGAAGCGAATGGCGCCGCCTGTGGTGCCAGCGCCTGGGTCGAGGCCGACGGAGTGGGCGTCGGGTTCGGCAAGGCGCCGGCGAGGCGCGTATTGGCGGTGGGCAGGTGGCCGAAATGGACCGCCTGCGCCTGCTCGCCCGCACGCAGGCTCCCAAGCTTGGCGAGGAAGGGCGCGATCTGCGCCGCTTGCCCCGCGGGCACGAGCAGGCCCAGCCGCTCGGTCGCGCCGCGCGGATCGCCGGTGAGCGCGAGGACGAAGGTGGAGGCACGCCACGCCGCCTTGTCCTGCCGGCGTAGCAGCGGATCGAGGGTCGCCATGGCGGCGGTGCGATCGCCGCTCATTGCCTGCGACAGCGCGAGACGGCGCACGGTCTCGTCGGACGGGGCGGCACGCAGCGCCGCGACATAATCCGCCTGCGCGCGCTTGTTCTCGCCGCGCAAATCGTGCGCCAGGCCGCGATCCGCAGCGATCGTGGCGACCGGAACGCCGAGATCGACCGCCTGGTCGAACAGCTTCAGCGCCTGCGCCGCCTGCTCCATCTGCACCAGCGCCGAGCCGAGCCCCGCCTTGATCCGCCCATCGCGCGGGGCGATCTCCTCCGCGCGGCTGAAGAAGCCGATGGCCGCGGCAGCATCGCCGACATCAAGCGCCGCCCGACCCGCGCCCGTCAGCGCCTCCAGATCCCGCGGCGAGGTGGAGAGGACACGGAGGTAGCGGCCGAGGCGCTCGACAGGGTCGTCCTGACCGGGGATGCCATAGCCTGGCACCGGCGCCTGCGCGGCGGCGATGGTGGCGGCGGAGAGCGGCAGGACGGCGGCGAGCGCGAGGCGGGCGAAGCGGGTCATCGTCGCCAATCTAGGCGAGAGCAGGCGACATTGTCGCATGCAAGCGGTGGGGCGCGCCGCAGATGCGGTGGACGGCGGGAACTTAGCCCATCCCCACGCAGGCTGAGGCTGTCCAAGCGCTACCCCTTCGATCAGGAAGAGCAGCACTCTGGCAAGCTAAACGCAAACGGGCGCGGCAAGGAGACGCGCCCATCGCGCCGACACTGGCCGGCGCGACAGGCGATCGCCGTTACTGGTTGTTCTGCCGGTTGAGGAAGCGCGGGATGTCGAGCGGATCGCGGCCACGCGGCGCTTCCGGCTCCTCATCGGCCTGCGCCTTGGCGCCGCGCGCAATGGAGGACATGCGCTCGAACAGGGTGCCGCCTTCGCGTGCGATGCGCGGGGCGGGCGTGGCGGCGCGCGCCGGCTCAGCCGCCTCGGCGGTGCGGGGCAGCGGATCGGCCGCGGGCGGCGGCACGAGCGCGGCGTCGGTGCCGAGGAGCAGCTCGTCAGCCTCTTCCGCCGTGGGCGCTGGAGCGGGTGCAGCCGCAGCTGCCGCGGATGCGACAGCGCCGACCGTCGGCGTCTGCAGCGTGGCGGTGGGCGCAGCGGGTGCCTCCACCGTGCGTGCGGGCGGGGCCGCAGGTGCAGCCGGCGCGGGCGCGGGTGCCGCAACCGGCTCTGCCGAGCGCGGTGCCGAACGCGCGCCGTTCGGGAAGGAGAAGAGCTTGGCCGGCTCCGCCTGCGCGCTCGTCTCCGCCTCGATCCCGGTCGCGACGACCGAGACGCGGATCTTGCCCTCGAGCTCGTTGTTGAAGGCCGAACCCCAGATGATGTTCGCGTCCTCGTCGACGAGCTCGCGAATGTGATTCGCCGCCTCGTCGACCTCCATCAGGCGCATGTCCTCGCCGCCCGTGATGGAGACGATGACGCCCTTGGCGCCCTTCATGCTGACGCCGTCGAGCAGCGGGTTGGCGATCGCCTTTTCCGCCGCCTCGATCGCGCGATTGTCACCCGACGCTTCGCCGGTGCCCATCATCGCCTTGCCCATCTCGCCCATCACCGAGCGGACGTCGGCGAAATCGAGGTTGATGAGGCCGGGCATGACCATCAGGTCGGTGATGCCGCGGACGCCCTGCTGGAGCACCTCGTCGGCCATCTGGAAGGCTTCCTTGAAGGTCGTGTTGGGCGACGCGACGAGGAACAGATTCTGGTTGGGGATGACGATCAGCGTATCGACGTGCTTCTGCAGCTCCTCGATGCCCGCTTCCGCCGAGCGCATGCGGCGATTGCCCTCGAAGGCGAACGGCTTGGTGACGACGCCGACCGTAAGGATACCACGATCGCGCGCGGCCTTGGCGATCACCGGGGCGGCACCCGTGCCGGTGCCACCGCCCATGCCGGCGGCGATGAAGCACATGTGCGCACCGTCAAGCGCGGCCTCGACCTGCTCAAGCGTCTCTTCCGCAGCGGCGCGACCGATTTCGGGACGCGAGCCGGCGCCCAACCCCTGCGTGATCTTGAGGCCGAGCTGGATACGGCGCTCGGCAATGGCGTGGTTGAGCGCCTGCGCATCGGTATTCGCGACGATGAAGTCGACGCCCTGCACGTCGGCGCGGATCATGTTGGCGATCGCGTTGCCGCCAGCGCCGCCGACGCCGATCACGCTGATGCGCGGCTTCAGCTCGTCGACCTCGGGCCGCATGAATTCGATCGTCATGAGCTCACCACTCCTCAATCCGCGCCAAACCGCCGCGCGTCCGCTCCACCTGATTCTGTCAGATGCGGTGTCTGCGCGCGAGCGAAAAGTAAATATTCCCCACAGCTTTGTGCGCCATGTCGGGAGCTGGCTGCGTCAATATCCTGTGCGCACCGCGGCGATCAACCTCTGGATCATGTTGCCGCCGCCGCGCGGGCGGAACACGGTCTGCCCGTCGCGCTGGGGTGCGCGCAGGTCGAGCGGGTTGGCCGCGGCGAACTGGGCGAGCCCGGCGAGCGTCGCGAAGGCAGGTCCGCCATGCGCATCGGGCAGGCCGGCCAGGCCCCGCGGGCGGCCGATGCGGACGGAGCGGCCGAGCAGCCCCTGCGCATAATCGGCAATGCCCTTCAGCTCGGCGCCACCGCCTGTCAGCACCACCTGCCGCCCGACCGGGCCGGTGAAGCCGAGATCCTTGAGCGCGCCCGCAACCGCGCCCATCCAATGTTCCAGCCGCTGGCGGATCACGGAGATGAGCTGCGCGCGGGTGATGCGCGATCCGTCCGATCCGTCCTCGTCACCGCCGACCGCGACCAGCTCGATCATGTCGTGATTGTCGCGCGGGGATGGCGTGGCGGAGCCGTGGAAGCACTTGATCCGCTCGGCATGCTGGCGGCGCGTGCCGAAGGCCGACGCAATGTCGTCGGTAATGTCGGCCGCGCCCATCGGGATGGACGCCAGGCCGACGAGCAGGCCGCCGGCGAAGAGCGACACGTTGGTGACGCCTGCACCCAGCTCGACCAGCGCGACGCCGAGCTCGCGCTCCTCCTCGCTCAGGCAGGCGAGACCCGTGGCGATGGGCGAGGCGACGATGGATTTCACCGCGAGGTGCGCCGAGCGGACGCACAGATCGACGTTGCGGATCGGCGACGGATCGGCGGCGACGACGTGGATGTCGACACCCAGCCGGTCGGCATGGAGGCCGAGCGGGGTCTTGACGCCCTTCAGCCCGTCGAGCGTGTAGAGCGTCGGCTGCGCGTGCAGCACCATGCGCCCTTCTGGATCGATCGAGCTGCGGCCCTCGTCGAGCAGCCCGTCAATATCCGCCTGCTCGATGCGCTGGCCGCCGAGATCGATTTCGACCGAGGCGATGTCGGAGATGAGGCCGCCCGCCGAGAAGCTGACCCAGACATCCTCGATGTTGAGCCCGGCGATCCGCTCCGCCTGCTCCACCGCCTCACGCACGACGCGCTCAGTCACCTCCATGTCCGCGACATAGCCGCGCTTGACGCCGCGGCTCTCGCGCTGGCCGGTGCCGAGCACGATCAGCTCGCCCTTCTCCTCTGGGATCTGCGCGATCAGCGCACAGACCTTGGAGGAGCCGATATCGAGCGCGGTGATGAGGCGATCGGGACGGGGCTGGGCCATGATTATCCTCGGGCGGACGGGCGGGGGCGGATCATCAGATGCTGTCCGCGGGCTTGACCAGCGGGCGGGCGGCATCGTCGGCGACGCGGTGGCCGGGCTCGCGCGTCACGCGGACGACGAACTTGTCGGGCACGCGCATGTCGAAGCGGACGAAACCCTGGCCGAGCAGGCGCGCCTTGCCGTCGAGGCGGACAAATTCGGCGAGCGCGCGGAGCGATGCTTCCTGTCCCTCGGGCAGCGCCAGCGTCTCGCCCGACAGGAAGCGCAGATCCCAGCGGCGGTCACCCACCCAGGTGGCGCCGGCCAGGACGGGGCGGATGGCAGGCTGCGTCGCGACGAGCTGGTTGAGGCCGGTGACGTGGAGATTTGCGCCGGGGCCGATCACCAGCGGCAGGCTGGGCAGCTCCGTCAGGGCCACGGGAGCGATGACGCGCCCGTCCCTGTCGATCAGCGTCAGGCGGCGCTGATGCTGCCAGACGGCGGCGGGGCGGCGCTCGACGATGTCGACCACCAGAGTATCGGGCAGGCGGCGCGAGACGCGCGCATCGGCGATCCAGCCGTAGCGCATCAGCCGCGTGCGAATCTCCTCTAGGTCGACGAGCGGCATGGCGCGCGACTTCTGATCCGCCGCGGCGGCATAGACGGCGCCCCGATCCATCGCGTCGATGCCGCGGATTTCGATGGTGCGGACGCGGAAACCGGCGCGGCCGAGCGCCTCGCCCAGCTCGACGCCGACCATCTGCGGCAGTTTCATCGCGAGAATGCCCGCGATCAGTCCGCCGAATAGCAAGAGCCACAGGCCGATGCCCGCCGCCCGCTTCAGCGCCGCGGCGGGAACGGGCATCGCCGCGACCGCGCGGGCAAGCGCGGACGGGGCGCGCTTGACCGCCGGCCGGCCGCGACCGCGCTGCACGGTGCGCGGACGATTGCGCGCGACATTGCTGCGGCGAATGGTGGCCTTCGCGGTCATGCGCCCTCCCCTGTCAGCGCCTCGTCGACGATCCGCTGGACGAGCTGCGGATAGGTCATGCCGATATGCTTCGCCTGCTCGGGCACGAGGCTGAGCGGCGTCATGCCGGGCTGGGTGTTGACCTCAAGCAGGTAGAGGCCCGCCTCGCCCATCTCCTCGTCCCAGCGAAAGTCCGAGCGGCTGGTGCCGCGGCAGCCCAGCACGTGATGCGCCTTGACCGCCATCGCCATTGCCGCCTCCGCAATCACGGCGGGGATCTGCGCGGGGCAGATGTGCAGCGTGAGGCCGTCGGTATATTTCGATTCGTAATCGTAGAAGCCGGACTTGGGCTTGAGCTCGGTCACCGCCAGCGCACGGTCGCCCAGCACCGCGACGGTCAGCTCGCGCCCCTTGATGAAGGGTTCGGCGAGCAGTTCGTCAAACTCCTGCCAGGGGCCTGCCGTGTCGCGGCCGATGGGGGAGCCGTAATTGCCGCCCTCGGTGACGATCGCGACGCCGACGGACGATCCCTCGTTGACCGGCTTCAGCACATAGGGCCGAGGCAGCGGATCGGCGGCGTAGAGGCTTTCCGAGCCGACCACCATGCCGCCGGGCATGCGGATGCCATGGGGCACGAGCGCCTGCTTGGTCAGTACCTTGTCGATCGCGATGACCGAGGTGGCCATGCCCGAATGCGTGTAGCGCAGGCCCATCAGGTCCATCAGGCCCTGCACGCTGCCATCCTCGCCCGGCGTGCCGTGGAGCGCGTTGAACACGAGATCGGGTGCGGCCTCCGCCAGCCGCGCGGCGACGTCGCGGCCCATGTCGATGCGGGTGACGCGGTGGCCGAGCGACTCCAGCGCATCGGCGACGCCCGCGCCCGAGGTGAGGGACACCTCACGCTCGGCGGACCAGCCGCCCATCAGGACGGCGATGTGGAGGGCGGCGGTCATGCCCCCACCCCCACGCGCTGGATTTCCCATTCGAGCGTCACGCCGCTTGCTGCCTTCACCCTGTCGCGCACCTCCTCGCCAAGCGCCTCGATGTCGGCGCTGGTCGCGCTGCCGAGATTGAGGAGGAAGTTGGTGTGCTTGGTCGACACCTGCGCATCACCCCGCCTGAGGCCGCGGCAGCCGGCCGCGTCGACCAGCTCCCACGCCTTGTGGCCGGCCGGGTTCTTGAAGGTGGAGCCGCCGGTCTTTGAGCGGAGCGGCTGCGAGGCCTCGCGCGCGGCGGCGATGCGGTCCATCTCCGCCTGGATCGCGGCCGGCTCGGCGGGGTCGCCGCGGAAGGTCGCGCCGATCACGACCGCGCCATCGGCCAGGTTGCTGTGGCGATAAGTGTAGCCGAGATCCTCGACCGGCAGCGTGCGGATCTCGCCCGAGCGCAGCACCACCTGCGCCTGGACCAGCACGTCGACCGTCTCGCGGCCATAAGCGCCGCCGTTCATGCGGACGAAGCCGCCGACCGTGCCGGGGATGGAGCGGAGGAACTCCAGCCCTCCGATCCCCGCATCGCGCGCGGTGGAGGAGACGAGGATGCCGCTCGCCCCCGCGCCGCAGCGGAGGCTGGTCTCGTCCAGCCGCTGAACCTGCGCGAATGCCTTGCCGAGGCGGATGACGATGCCCGACACGCCGCCATCGCGGACGATCAGGTTGGAGCCGAGACCGAGCGCCATTACCGGCACGGCAGGATCGAGGCGCGCCAGAAAACCGGCGAGATCGTCCGCGTCCGCCGGCTCGAACAGCCATTCGGCCGCCCCGCCGCTCTTGAACCAGACGAGCGGCGCCAGCGGCGCGGCGTGCGTCAGCCGGCCGCGGACGGGCGGCAGGTCAGGCACGGCAGCGGCGCGGGCGGTGGCGGTCATGCGGCGACGCGCTCCCGCTCGATCGCGGCGGCGAGGCCGGCGGCCCATTTGGTGATGTCGCCAGCGCCCAGGCAGATGACCTGATCGCCCGGCTGGACGATGCGCGCCAGCTCGGCCGCGAGCGCCTCCGGCCCGGGTATCTCCTGTGCGGAGCGGTGGCCGCGCTCGCGCAGGCCCTTGACCAGAGCGGCGGCATCGACGCCCTCGATCGGCGCCTCGCCCGCGGCATAGACGGGCGTGACATAGACCATGTCCGCCTCGTTGAACGCACCCTGGAAGTCAGCCATCAGATCGCGCAGGCGGGTGAAACGGTGCGGCTGCGCAACGGCGATGACGCGGCCCTGCGCGCTCTCGCCGGCCGCCGACAGCACCGCGCGGATCTCGACCGGGTGGTGGCCGTAATCGTCGATGATCGTCGCGCCGTTTACCTCACCCACCTTGGTGAAGCGCCGCTTGACCCCGCCGAACTTGGCGAAACCGGTGCGGATCACGTCGTCCGCCACGTTCAGCTCCAGCGCGACGCCAATCGCGGCGAGCGCATTCTGCACGTTGTGGCGGCCGGGCATCGGCAACTCGATATCCTCGATCGAGCGGGTGGTGCCGTCGCGGTGGCGGATGATCGCCTCGAAACGGTTGCCGCCGGGCACCGGCGTCACGTTGACGCCGCGCACGTCGGCCTGCGCGGAGAAGCCGTAGGTGACGACGCGGCGATCGCGGATCTTGGGCAGAATCGCCTGCACCTCCGGATGATCGAGGCACATCAAGGCCGCGCCGTAGAAGGGCACATTCTCGACGAACTCGACGAACGCCGCCTTCACCGCATCGAACGAGCCGTAATGGTCGAGATGCTCGGGATCGATGTTGGTGACCACCGCGACGGTGCCGTCGAGGCGCAGGAAGCTGCCGTCGCTCTCGTCCGCCTCCACCACCATCCAGTCGGACGCGCCGAGGCGCGCGTTGGAGCCGTAGCTGTTGATGATGCCGCCATTGATGACGGTGGGATCGACGCCGCCCGCATCGAGCAGGGCCGCGACCATAGAGGTCGTCGTCGTCTTGCCGTGCGTGCCCGCGACAGCGACGGTGGACTTCAGGCGCATCAGCTCGGCCAGCATCTCCGCGCGGCGGACGACGGGGACGCGCGTTTCGTAGGCCAGCTCCACCTCCGGATTGCCGCGCTTGATCGCGGTGGAGGTGACGACGACGGCGGCGTCGCCGAGATTCTCCGCGCGGTGGCCGATGGCGACGGGGATGCCCCGCGCGCGCAGTCCCTCGATCACGTAGCCCTCAGCTACGTCGGAGCCCTGCACCTTGTAGCCGAGATTGTGCATCACCTCGGCGATGCCGGACATGCCGATGCCGCCGATGCCGATGAAGTGGATCGTGCCGATGTCGGTCTGCACGCCCCTCATGCCGCCTGCTCCTCGGGGCGGACGGCGCGGAGGCCGACCATCTCCTCCAGCGCCTCGGCCATGGCGCGGGTGGCATCCGGGCGGCCGCACGACTTGGCACGGGCGGCCGCGTTGACCAGCGCGCCGGGTTCGAGCGCGAGCTTCTGCATCTGCTTGGCGAGTTCCACGGGGGTGAAGCGGCTCTGCGGGATCGAGCGGGCGCCGCCTGCGGCGACCAGCTCGCGCACATTGGCGGTCTGGTGATCGTCCATCGCGGTCGGCAGCGGCACGAGGATGGCGGGGCGGCCCGCCACCGTCAGCTCGGCGATGGTCGAGGCGCCTGCGCGCGCGATGACGAGGTGCGCCCAGCCCAGCCGGTCGGGCAGATCGGGCAGGTAGGTGGCGAGATCGGCGGGAATCTCGAGCGCGGCATAGCGCGCGCGCACCGCCTCGATACCCTCGGGCCGGCATTGCTGCGTCACCTGCATGCGGCGGCGGAAGTTGACCGGCAGGAGGCCGAGCCCGTCGGGCACCACCTCCGACAGCACGGTCGCACCCTGGCTGCCGCCTGTCACGAGAACGCGGAACACGCCGTCCTCGGTCAACGCCGGGAAGGGCTGATCGCGTAAGCTCAGCACCACATCCCGCACCGGATTGCCGACGAGGCGGACCTTGCCTTCATGCCGCGGGCGCAGCTTCGCGATCTCGGGATAGGCGGTGAAGATGCGGTCCACCTGCCCTGCGATGAAGCGGTTGACGCGGCCGAGCACGGCATTCTGCTCGTGCACCGCGGTCGGCACCTTGTCGGCAAAGGCGGCGAGCATGGCGGGCATCGCCGGATAGCCGCCGAAGCCGATCACCGCGGCCGGGCGGAACGTGTCGTAAAGGCGGCGCGCCATGTCGCGCCCCTCCCAGATGGCGCGGCCGGCCTTGGCCCAGCCGATCGGCCCGCCCGCGATGCGGCCCGCAGGCAGGACATGCGTCTGCACGCCGTCGAACAGATTGGGGATCTTGGCCCCCCGCTCGTCCGTCACCAGAGCGACGCGGTGGCCGCGCGCGATCAGCTCGAGGCCCAGCGCATGGGCGGGCACCATGTGGCCGCCGGTGCCGCCGGCCGCTAGAACGAAATGCAGGCTCTTGGGCCGCGGGCTCATCGGCCACTCCACGTCACGACATAAGGGGAGCGCGTCAGATACGGGTTCCGGCGCGTGAACGCCAGCAACAGCCCGAAGCCGACCGACAACGCGATCATCGACGAGCCGCCATAGGAGATGAAGGGCAGCGTCATGCCCTTCGACGGCGCGATGCCGACGTTCACCGCCATGTTGATCAGCGCCTGCAACCCGAACTGGACGACGAGGCCGGCGGCGGCGAACAGCAGGAACTCGTCCTTCTCGTCGAGCAGCTTGATGAACACGCGGACGACGATGGCGAGATAGAGGAGCGCAATGGCAAGGCAGGCGAGCAGGCCGAACTCCTCGCCGATCACCGAGAAGATGTAGTCGGTATGCGGCTCGGGCAGGCGGAACTTCATCGTGCCCGCCCCAGGCCCCATGCCGATCAGCCCGCCATTGACCAAAGTGTTGTGCGCCGAATCCATCTGGTAGGTGTCACCCGTGCCTGTCAGGAACTTGTCGATGCGCGCGGTGGCCACCGGATAGAACAGATAGGCCGCGACGATGCCGCCGACGCCGGCAGCCCCCAGCGCCGCCAGCCACTTCATCTGCACGCCCGACAGCATCAGCAGCGACAGCCAGATAGACAGGAAGATCACCGTCTGACCGAAATCGGGCTGCTTCATCAGCAACAGCGCGACGCAGCCGGTGAGGCCGGCGGTCAGCCAGACAACGGGAAGCGACTTGTCCCGCGCGCCGAGCGAAAAGATCCAGGCGAGCGTGACGACGAACAGGGGCTTCAGGAACTCGGACGGCTGAAGCTGCGCGAAGCCCGCACCGATCCAGCGCCGCGCGCCGTTCGCCTCGACCCCGACGAAGGGCACGAGCGCGAGCAGCAGCAGGAAAACGCCCGCGCCGATCACGGCGAAGCGCCGCGCGGCTTCCTTGGGCAGCATCGACACGGCCAGCATCACCGGCAGGCCGACACCCAGCCAGACGAGCTGGCGGTAGAGATAGTAGAGCGGCGGGAAGGTGACGCTGCCCCCCGAATAGCGCACCGCCGCGGCGGGCGAGGCGGCGGCGACCGCGATCAGCCCGATGCCGATCAGACCGGCGACGAGCAGGAGCAGGACGCGGTCAATCTCCCAGAACCAGGTGCCGAGCGCGGAGCGATCCCCTCGGCCGAACCGCGCCGGGCGCGGCTTGCGCTTGGCACGGGAGACGACGGCGGTGGCGGGGCTGGCGGACCTAGCCATCGGGCAATTCCTTCACGGCTGCGCGGAACGCGTCGCCACGCGCCTCATAGTCCCTGAACTGGTCGAAGCTGGCGCAGGCGGGCGAGAGCATCACCACCTCGCCGCTTCGCGCCACCTGCGCCGCGGTGCGGACCGCCTTCTCAAGGGTGCCGCTCTCGGTGACGGCGATGCCGTGCGGGCGCAGGATATCGGCGAACATCGGGCCGGCATCACCGATCGTGTAGGCGGCGGCGACGTTCTTGAGGAAGGGCAGACAGGCATCCAGCTCGCGCGTCTTGGCGAGGCCGCCGAGGATCCAGTGAATGTCCCGGTAGGCGCCGAGCGCCGGGGCGGTGGCGGTGCTGTTCGTCGCCTTGCTGTCGTTGACGTAGAGCACGCCGGCACGCGTAGCGACACGCTCCATGCGATGGGGCAGGCCGGGGAAGGTGCGGAGGGCTTGCTCGACCGCTTCGTCGGCGATGCCGAGCGCCCGGGCTGCGGCGACGGCGCAAGCAGCGTTCTGCGCATTGTGCGGACCCTGCAATGCAGGCCACTCGGACTGGTCCGTGATGCTGGTCGACGACACCTCGACCAGTGCGCCCTCTCGTGCGGCAGCGATCCGCCTGGTTTCGTCATCTTCCGTTGCGATCACCGCGGTACCTGCCGACATGTCGAACAGCCGCGCCTTGCTCGCCGCATAGGCGTCGAACCCATCATAACGGTCGAGGTGATCGGGCGTGATGTTGGTCAGCACCGCCACGTCGCAGTCCAGCGTCCGCGTCAGGTCGATCTGATAGCTCGACAGCTCCAGCACATAGACGCCGCCCTTTGGGAGCGGATCGCGCGAGAGGATGGGCAGGCCGATATTGCCGCCCATCAGCGTCGGCAGGCCCGCCGTCTCGCAGATGTGGTGGATCAGCGCGGTGGTGGTCGACTTGCCGTTGGTGCCGGTGATTCCGACCACCTTGTGCGGCGGCAGCGACGCACGGGCTTCGGCGAACAGCTCGATATCGCCGATGATCGGCACGCCTGCCGCCGCGGCGCGGCCCGTGATCGGGTGACGGTTGAGCGGCACGCCGGGGGAGACGACCAGCGCGTCGAAGCCGGCGAGATCGATCTCCATCGGATCGCCGAGCGCGGCGATGCCCTCGACCGCTGCGCGCTTCGCTTCATCCGCGTCCCACGCGACAACCTCAGCGCCCGAGGCCGCCAGCGCCTCCACCGTCGCGAGGCCCGACCGGGCAAGGCCAAGCACCGCGTAGCGCTTGCCGGAAAAGGCGGGGGAGGTGATCACCGCAGCTTCAGCGTGGCAAGGCCGGCAAGCGCCAGCACGAAGCTGATGATCCAGAAGCGGATCACGACGGTCGGCTCCGACCAGCCGAGCTGTTCGAAATGGTGGTGGATCGGCGCCATGCGGAAGATGCGCTTGCCCGTCCGCTTGAAGAAGAAGACCTGGAGGACGACGGACACCGCCTCCAGCACGAACAGGCCGCCGACCACCGCCAGCACGATCTCGTGATGGCAGGCAACCGCGATGGCACCCAGCACGCCGCCCAGCGCCAGGCTGCCCGTATCGCCCATGAACACCGCGGCGGGCGGCGCATTGAACCACAGGAAGGCGAGGCCGCCGCCGATGATCGCCGCGAGCAGGATGGTCAGGTCCCCCGCCCCCAGCACGTGCGGGATGCCGAGATATTCGGCGAACTTCGCATTGCCGACCAGATAGGCGATGGCCATGAACGCCAGCGACGCGATGACGACAGGCATCGTCGCGAGGCCGTCGAGCCCGTCGGTCAGGTTCACCGCATTGCCGAACGCGACGATGACGAAGGCGGCGAAGACGACGTAGAACGGTCCGAGATCGATCACGGGCCCGTTATAGAAGGGCACGTAGAGCTGCGTGCCGTTGCCATCGAGGATCAGCCAGCTGGCGAGCCCGGCAATGGCGAATTCGAGCAGCAGCCTGAGCTTCGCCGGCACGCCCTTGTGGCTGCGCTTGGTCACCTTGTCGTAATCGTCGAGGAAGCCGATCAGGCCGAAGCCCAGGAGCACGAACAGGCACGCCCAGGTGTAGCGATTGCCGAGATCCATCCACAGGATCATCGACGCAATCACCGCGGTCAGGATCATCAGCCCGCCCATGGTCGGCGTGCCGACCTTGGCGAGGTGGGTCTGCGGCCCGTCCGTCCGGATCGGCTGGCCCTTGCCCTGGCGGACGCGCAGCCAGCCGATGAAGCGGGGGCCGAGCAGCAGGCCGATGATCAGCGCCGTCATCACCGCGCCGCCCGCGCGGACGGTGACGTAGCGGAAGAGATTGGCGATGCTCTCGAAGTGGAGCAGGCTGGCGAGATAATAGAGCATCAGATGGCCTCGGCCGGAAGCGGTCGGGTCAGCGCCTCGACGAGCCGCGACAGGCGGACGCCGTTCGATCCCTTGACGAGCAAGGCGTCGCCCGGAGCCAGGATCGGCCCGACATAGGCCAGTGCCTCGTCCGCGCTGGCGACATGGGCGACGTGGAGCGGATCGTGGCCAAGCGCATCGGCGAGCGGCGCCATCTCCGCGCCGACCAGCACCACCGCCTCGATCCTTGCGGCAATGAGCGCATCGCGCAGGCCGGCATGATAGCGCTGGGAGTGGTCGCCCAATTCGCGCATCTCGCCCAGCACGGCGATGCGGCGGCGGGCGGGTTCGGTGCCGAGCAGCTTCAGCGTCGCCGCCATCGAGGCCGGGTTGGCATTGTAGCTTTCATCAATCAGCAGCGCCTCACCGCCCGCGACGGGGATCGACAGGCGCGCACCGCGGCCGGGCAGACCCGGCAGATCGGCCAGCGCGAGGCCCGCGGCGGCGAGATCGCCGCCCGCGGCGTGGACGGCGGCGAGCAGCGCCAGCGCGTTCGACACCCAGTGATCGCCGGGCGGCGCCAGCGTGAAGGTCAGCTCCGCGCCCGGCAGGACGGCGGTGACGAGCGTGCCGCGGGGGCCCGCAATCGCCTCACGCGCGAAGACATCCGCCGTCTTGTCGCGGCCGAACGTCCAGACCCGGGCCGCATGTGCGCGTGCCTTGGCGAGCAGCGCGTCGCGGTGCGGGCTGTCGTGCGGCACGATCGCGGTGCCGCCCGGCTCCAGCCCTTCGAAGATCTCGGCCTTGGCCTGGGCAATCTCGGCCTCGTCGCGGAAGAAGCCGGCATGGGCGGGGGCGATGGCGGTGACGATGGCGATATGCGGCCGGACGAGGCGGGTCAGCATCGACAATTCGCCGGGATGGTTCATGCCCATCTCGAACACGCCGTAGCGGCTGTCCGCCGGCATCCGCGCGAGGCTCAAGGGCACGCCGGTGTGATTGTTGTAGCTCTTGACCGAGCGGTGGACCTTGCCCGGCGCGGAGCGGGCGAGCGCGGCGGCCAGCGCCTCCTTGGTGCCCGTCTTGCCGACCGAACCGGTGACGCCGATCACCGTCGCGCCCGTCCGCGCGCGGGCGGCACGGCCGAGCGCGTCGAGGGCGGCCGCCGTGTCGGGAACGAGGACGTGGGGATGTGCGACCGTCTCGGAGACGATCGCGCCCGCTGCCCCTTGCGCGAAGGCACCCTCGACGAAGCGGTGGCCGTCCGTCGCCTCCCCCTTCAGCGCGACGAACAGGTCGCCCGCGCCGACCTCACGCGAATCGAAGGCGACCCCGCTTGCAGCGAAGTCGGCAGAGGCGGTGCCGCCGGTTGCCGCGGCGATGTCGGTTGCGGTCCAGAGCGTCGTCACGCCGCGCACTCGCGTGCGACCTGGACGTCGTCGAACGGCAGGACGCGGTCGCCGACGATCTGGCCCTGCTCATGGCCCTTGCCGGCGAGCAGGACGATATCGTCCGCCCCCGCCTCGGCGATGGCGGCGGCAATCGCCTCGCGGCGGCCGCCAATCTCGGTGGCGCCAGGTGCGGCGGCCATGATGGCGGCGCGGATCGCGGCGGGATCTTCGGAGCGCGGATTGTCGTCAGTCACGATGACGCGGTCGGCAAGGCGGACGGCGGCGGCGCCCATCTCCGGCCGCTTGCCCGTGTCACGGTCTCCACCTGCGCCGAACATGACGATCAGCCGCCCCTTGGCGTGCGGCATCAGCGCCTCGATGGCGGCGACCAGTCCGTCGGGCGTGTGCGCATAATCGACATAGACCGGCGCGCCCGCCTGGGTGATCACCGCCCGCTCCAGCCGCCCGCGCACCGGCGCGACGCGCGCCAGCCGCGCCAGCACGTCGGCAAGCGTCCCGCCGGTCGCCAGCACCAGCCCGGCCGAGACGAGCGCGTTGGCGGCCTGGTAAGCGCCGATTAGCGGCAGCTTGACCGTGTGGCGGCCGCCTTCCGCCTCGATCGTCAGCGTCTGGCCGAGCTGCGTCGGCTCGCGCGCGACGAGCTTCAGCCCCGCCCCTTGCGTGCCCACCGTCAGCAGCTTCAGCCCGCGTTCGGCCGCCAGCTCGATCACGCGCGCGCTGGCCGGATCGTCGGCCCAGACGACGGCGGTGCCGCCGGGCTCGACCACCTCGGTGAACAGGCGCAGCTTGGCCTCGAGATAGGCCTCCATCGTGCCGTGATAGTCGAGATGATCGCGGCTGAGATTGGTGAAGGCGGCAGCGGTGACGGGCAGCCCTTCCGTGCGGAACTGCGACAGGCCGTGGCTCGACGCCTCGAAGGCGAGATGCGTCACGCCCTCCCGCCTGAGCCCCGCGACGTTGGACAGGAAGGTGGCGATGTCGGGCGTGGTCAGGCCGGTCGACACCTGATCGTCGGCAGTGGTGACGCCGAGCGTGCCAATCGACGCGGCGTTGGCGCCCGCCATGCGCCACAGCTGGCGGGTGAGTTCCACGGTCGAGGTCTTGCCGTTGGTGCCGGTGACCGCGACCACCGTTTCCGGAAACGGCGCGAAGAAGCGGGCGGCCGCCTGCGCGAAGGCGCGGCGCGGCTCGGGATCGGCGATGTGCAGCGCGCCGGCGACAGCCGCCTCCGGCCGGGCGACCACCGCCACCGCGCCCCGCGCCACCGCCTCCGCGATATAATCCTCGCCATTGGCGCTCAGGCCGCGAAAGGCGCCGAAAACGGTGCCCGGCGCCACCTTGCGATGATCGATGGCGAAGCCGGTGATGCGGGTGTCGGGCAGGCCCGCGGCGAGCCCGAGATCACTCAGCCGCATGGCCCTTGGCTCCCTTCGGTTCCCACAGCAGCGGCAGCAGCTCGCTCTCGTCCACGTCGCGGCGCTCGTCCGGGATGACGCCGAGCAGCGGCCCGATCCGCGCGACGACGCGGCTGATGACGGGGCCGGACACCCACGCGGCGGTGGTGAAACCGAACGTGTCGGCGGTGCCCTTGGGACTGTCGAGCATGGCGATAACCACATAGCGCGGGTGATCCATCGGGAACACCGCCGCGAAGGTGGAAACGTTGACGCGGCGGTTATAGCCGCCGGCCTGCGGCTTCTCCGCCGTGCCCGTCTTGCCGCCGACGCGCAGGCCCGGCGCATCGGCGCGCTTGCCCGTGCCCTTCATCACGACGAGCCGCATCAGCTGCCGCATTCGCGCGCTCGTCGCTTCCGAGATGACGCGCGTGCCGGGAACGGGCTTGTCCTGCTTGATCAGGGTCGCCGGGCGGAGCGTGCCGCCGTTGGTCAGCGCGGCATAAGCGAGCGCGAGGTGCAGCGGGGTGACCGCGATGCCGTGGCCGTAGGCGACCGTCATCGTCGTCGTCCGCGCCCAGAAGCCCGGCCACAGCGGCTTGCCCGCAGCGGGCAGCTCGATATCCACCTTCCGGTCGAAGCCGAGCTTGTGGAAGAAGGCGCGCGTGCGCTGCGGCCCAAGCTCGTCCGCCAGCCGCGCGGTGCCGATGTTGGACGAGTGGACGAGGATCTCCGGCACGTTCAGCCAGCGCTTTTCCGGATGGTCGTCCCGGATGCGGAAGCGGCCGACCTGGAGCGGCACCGTCGCGTCATAGCGACGCGCCATCGAGGTGACGGTGCCGCTCTCCAGCGCGTTGGCGACGGTCAGCATCTTGAAGGTCGAGCCGAGCTCATAGACGTTGGTCACGCCCTTGTTGAGGAACGTCTCGTAGGGCGTGCGGCCGGTGGCGTTGGGGTTGAAGCTGGGCAGGCTGGCCATCGCCACCACCTCGCCCGTGTCGACATCGAGGACGAGGCCCGACGCGCCGATCGCCTGATGCTTAACCATCGCGGCGGTCAGCTCCGTCTCCATCGCGGCCTGCACGCGGCTGTCGATCGACAGCGCGGCCGGCTTGTCGCGCAGCGCCGGTGCGGTGAGGCGGCTGTCGAGCACCTTTTCCATGCCGGCGGCGGCATTGCCGTTCTGGTCGATCCAGCCGAGCACGTGGCTGGCGAGCGTCGCCTGCGGATAGAGCCGCTCGGGCTCGCGCGCGAAGACGATCGCCGGCTCACCAATGGCGTTCACCGCGCGCACCAGCTCAGGCACGGCGCGGCGGCGGAGATAGGCGTAGGTCTTGTCGGCGCTGAGGATAGCGAAATATTGCTCGCCCGTCTTCTCCGGCATCAGCTCGGCCAGCTGCGCCGCGATCACGCGCTTGTCGCCGATCACCTTGCGGGGATGCACCGCGATCGACCACGCATCGATGGTCCGCGCCAGCACCACGCCGTTGCGGTCGACGATGTCGCCCCGCTGGGGGATCAGGCCGGCCCCGCCCGACGAGGCTTGCGGCCGATCGGTGAAGATGGACAGATAGGCCAGCCGCAGGCCCACGATCGCGGTGACGCCGATGAAGATCAGCATCATCACCATGAGGCGGAAATGCGCGAGCGTCAGCGCATCGGCCCGGTCGGCGGCGAGGCGCGCAGGGACGGGTCGGGCGGTCTGCGGATTGAGGGCGGCGTGGATCACCGGGCGACGACGCCCGCGGGACCGCGGCGAGCCGCGATCACTGCCGCTCCTTCCGCGATTCCGCAGCGGCGAGGCGCGCGAGCTCCGCCGCGAAATCGCCGTCGCGCAGCGATGCGGGCTGGATCGGGCTGCTCATCCGCTCGCCCGCCGGCTTCAGATAGGTGGCCTGGCGCAGCACCGGCCGCGGTTCTGCAACCGTTGCGGCCGCGGCGACGATGGGGGTGGTAGGCCGCGCGACGGGCGCGGCGGCGAACGCCACCTGGCGCACCGCACTCGGCGGTGGGGCGAGCGCGGGATCGACCGGTAGCGGTGCCGGGCGGTTGAGGCTGGCCAGCTGCACCTCGCCACCGACGAACTGGCTGGCGGTGGGAGCGGAGAGCGCCAGCACCTCCTGGTTCCACCGTTCCAGCTGCGGCAGGCGGCTGCGGGTGTCGATCTCCGTCTCGAGCCGGCGGATGTCGCGCCGGGCATAGAGGATCGCGCGCTCCACCTTGGTGAGCTGCGCCCGCTCGCCCGCGACGCGCTGCGTCACGATGTAGCAGCCGAGCGCGGCGACGGCGACAGCGGCAACCCAGCCGACCGATCGGAAGCGCATGGCGATCATGAAAGCGGGCCTTTCGAGCGGGAGAGAGCGGGGGCGGGGGAAAAGGGCGGAGCGGCGGTGCGGCGGGCGGAACGGAGCGTGGCGGAGCGGGCGCGGGGATTGGCCGCGACCTCCGCCTCGGACGGCCGGACCGCCTTGGCCACGGCCTCGAAGCTGGGCGGCGGCCCGGCGTCGGCCATGGGGCGGTGGCGAGACCCCGCCGGGACCGCGCCGCTCCGCTCCCGCAGGAAGCGTTTCACGATGCGATCCTCCGCCGAGTGGAACGACACGACGACGAGGCGGCCGCCGGGCTTCAACGCCCGCTCGGCCGCGGCGAGGCCTTCTTCCAGCTCCTCCAGCTCGCGGTTGAGATGGATGCGGATCGCCTGGAAGGTACGGGTTGCCGGATCCTTCTTCTCGTGCGGCCGGTGGCCGAGCGCGCGGCGGACGATGGCGGCCAGCGCACCCGTCGTCTCCAGCGGACGCGCGGCGACGAGGGCGGCAGCGACGCGGCGGTGGCGCGGCTCGTCGCCATAGCGGTCGAGCACGTCGGCGATCAGCTCCACCGGCGCCTCGTTGACGAACTCGGCGGCGCTCATGCCCGCCTGCTCCATCCGCATGTCGAGCGGACCATCGGCCTGGAAGGAGAAGCCGCGCTCCGCCCGGTCGAGCTGCATCGACGAGACGCCGAGGTCGAGCGCGACGCCATCGACGCCGCTTTCCCCCACCACCTCGACCATGGTCGAGAAGCGGCCGGGAACGAGCGTGAGGTGCGGCTCGGCACCGGCGAACGCGCGGGCCTCGGCGATCGCATCGGGATCTCGATCGAAGGCGATCACCTCCGCCCCTTGGGCGAGCATGACGCGCGTATAGCCGCCGGCGCCGAACGTGCCGTCGACATGCCGCTCGCCGGGCTGGATGGCGAGCGCGGCGACGGCTTCGTCGCGGAGCACGGGGATGTGCGGGGCGGCGCTCACTTGGCGCGCTCCCCAAGGGCGTAATCGAGCTGGCGGAGCAGATCGGCCTGGTCGGCGCAATTGGCGCGGAACCGGTCGGGATTCCAGATCTGGATGGTGTCGGCATTGCCGACGAACCAGGCGAGATCGGCAATGCCCGCCGCATCGCGCAAGGGGGGCGGCAGCACCATGCGGCCGGCAGCGTCATAGGGCACGTCGGGGCTGCCGCCGAAGGTGGCCTGCGTCATGTCGCCGATCGCGTCGAGTTCCTCGATCGGATCGAGCCCGCGCTTGGCCACGGAATCGCGGATCGAGGCGTAGAGCTTGGCCGAGTAGGTCTGGTCGAATGCGCGCAGGCAGCCCTTCTTCGCAAAATCACCGATTTTCAGGGACTTGTCCTCATCGTCGCCGCCGGGGAAGCTGAGCTTCGCGCGCTTCTCGATCACTTTGCGAAAGGGCGCAGGCAGCGACACGCGTCCCTTCGCGTCGACCGCGTTCAAATAGCCGCCGTGGAAGAAGAAACTGCGTTCCACGCCTACCCCTTTGACGATGCGGGGCCGCGCTCCCCCCGTCGCCGATCGATCCGAAAAACCACAACCAGTTGGCCGCGGCTTGCTGCCCCCGAACCTTGGCTGGGTGTATCGCTCCATTTCATGGTTTTCAATCCCACTGGATGCCACGACGTTGTTGATCATGGCACTGCGAGGGAGAGTGCGACACGCACGACACAGCGCTGCAGACGGCAGAAATCCGCCGTCGGCGCGCGTGAGCGCCGCGGCCGAGCCTGTGGATAAGTCTGTCGGAAACTAAATGTGCGGCGTGGTGGCCCAGATCACCCGGTCCGATGGATCGGGCGTCCGGCCGGCAAGCCGGTCGAGCATCGCCGCAATGAAGGCCGGATTGTCCGCCAGCCGGTGCGCTCGCGAATCGCCGCCAGTGCCCGGACCGGTCCACGCGCGATCGTCGATCAGGTCGGCGTCGGCGACGATCAGCACGCGGCCGCGGCCGATCGTGCAGGCGATCGCTATCCCCTCACCGCCGCAGCCGCTGAGCCATCCGGGGGCGGGCAGCGCGAGACGCCGCTGGCCGATGCGGACGAACTCGACCCCCTCCCCGCCGACGTGCAGGCGGACGCCCCAATGCGCCAGTAGCGGCGAGAGGCCGGCATCGAGTGGCGGGCGGCGCGGATCGCCGAGCGGCAGCGCACTGCTCCAGCGCAGCGACGGATCGAGCAGCAGCACCGCGCGACCGCCACGCCGGACCCACACATCGAGCGCGACCAGCCCCGCGGGCCCAGGCGGGCGCGGCTGCACGATCAGCGCGAGGCGAGAGGATGCGAGGGACTCGACGTTCGGCACGGGCACGATCCGCAGCCGACGGGCGAGCGCGCGGAGCGTGGCATTGCCGTTGCCGGCCACTGTTTCACTCGGCCCGCTTTCGCCCCAGACCAGAGGCAGGCCGGTGAGCAGCGCCACCGCCGGGCGATCCGCAGCGGCGATCGGCTCGGGCGTCAGCACCAGCCGCTCATGCAGATCGACCACGCCGGGGACGAACAACAAGGCCAGTGCGGCGACCGCTCCGAGCGCCGGACCTGCGCGGCGATCCAGCGCTCGGCCCAGCCGGACGGCACCGTCGAGCGCGAGCCCGAGCACCAGACCCGCAAGCGCAGCCCTGAGCGCCTGACCAAGCGGCGGCGGCGCACCCAGCGACGTGACCAGCGCGAGTTCCGCGCTCAAGGCGAGGAGGAGGCCGATGCCCAGCGCGGTGATACGGCGCGATGCCGGTTGCGATGCGACCGCGACGATGAGCGCGAACAGGGCGGCGGGATGGAGAGCGAGCCAGGTATCGAGCTCCGCCCGGCCGCCCGCCTTGGCCCCGCCCAGCCACCAGCCGAGCGCCAAGATGCCGAGCGCGAACAGGAGCCCGGCGATTGCGGGGCTGGCGATCCGCTTCAGGGGGCGGGCTTGGCCGCGGGCGCGGGCGCAGCTGCGGGCATCGCGCCGGGCGGCGTGGCCGTGGGGGGCGCGGCCGCGGGTTCCGGATCACTCTGCGATCCGCCCGGCGTGACGCCGAGTTCGGCGAGCGGGTCCTTGGGATTGGCGTCCACCGCATTGGCGGCAGCAGGGCTCGCCTTCGGCTCCGACGCGCTCGGCTCCTTGGGCGCAAGGCCGAAGATGGCGGCGGCGAGCAGAACCAACAGGAAGACCGAGCAGAGGCCCGTCAAGCCGATGCGAACACGCTGCATCGCATCCCTTTCCGCCGTCTGGCGCCCAGCGCGGCCAGCCGGAGGAAAGCTATCGCCAGAGTCCGGACTTGTCGAACCCGAAACGATCGGGGCGAGATCGGGCTTCAGCGGTTCAGCCATAACGGCGGTGTCAGCCCCTTGGCGGCAAGCCAGGCCGGATCGAACAGCGTGGACAAGTAGCGCATACCCGAATCGCACAGGATGGTGACGATGGTATGCCCCGGCCCGAGATCGCGCGCGAGAGCCATCGCACCCGCGACGTTGATGCCGGAGGACAGGCCAACGCACAGCCCCTCCTCGCCGAGCAGGCGATAGGCGGCGTCCAGCCCGTCCACATCCGAGACGCGATAGGCCCGGTCGATCGGCGCGCCGTCGAGATTGCCGGTGATCCGGCTCTGGCCGATCCCCTCGGCCACCGACGAGCCTTCGGCGCGCAGTTCGCCATTGGTGTAATATTCGTAGAGCGAGGCGCCGTGCGGATCGGTGAGCGCGATGACGATGTCGGGGTTCAGCTCCTTGAGGCCGAGCCCGACGCCCGCAATGGTGCCGCCGGTGCCCGCCGCGCAGGTGAAGCCGTCGATCTTCCCCTCCGTCTGCGCCCAGATTTCGGGCGCGGTGGTGCGGATGTGCGCCATGCGGTTGGCGATGTTGTCGAACTGGTCCGCCCAGAGCGCATTCGGCGTCTCCGCCGCGATCCGGCGGGAGGTGTGGACGTAGTGGGCGGGGTTCGAATAGCTGGTCGGCGCGACCTCGATCAGCTCGGCGCCAAGTGCGCGGAGCGTATCCTTCTTCTCGCGGCTCTGCGTCTCAGGAATCACGATGATCGTGCGATAGCCCTTGGCGTTGCCGACGAGGGCCAAGCCGATGCCGGTATTGCCCGCCGTCCCCTCGACGATGATGCCGCCGGGCGCCAGCAGCCCGCGCGCTTCCGCATCCTCGATGATGAAGAGCGCCGCACGGTCCTTCACCGAGCCGCCGGGATTCATGAACTCGCACTTGGCGAGGATTTCGCAGCCGGTCGCCGCAGACGGGCCGGCGAGGCGCACCAGCGGCGTGTTGCCGATCAGCGCGAGCGCGGAGGGGGATGCCATGCTGCGTGAGGTAGGCGTGCAGGTGGCGAGGGACAAGCGAGGATGGCTTTGCGGGCAAGAAGCCGGAGGGCGCGAGGGTGCACGGCCGCACCCTCGCGCCGACGCGCTTACTTGGCGGTCGCCGTCTCGACCGGCAGGCCGAGCGCGTCGAGCTGCGGCTTCACCTTGGCGGCATCGCCGACGACGACCCACGTGAAGGCGCCCGGCTTCACCGCCGCGCGGATAGCGGTGTCGAGCTGCGCGGGCGTCATCGCGCGGTAGGTGTCGGCGAGCTTCACGTAATAATCGTCGGGGAAGCCGTAGAGGTCGATCGTCTGGAGCCCGCTCAGCACATCGCCCGACGTCTCGAAATTGCCCGACAGCTCGCGCACGCGGCCGGTGACGTAGAGGTCGCGCTCGGCCGGGGTGACGCCCTTGGGGCCGAGGAACTCGGCCATGTCGGCGCGGATCGCGGCGATGGACGGCCCCGTCTGGTTCGACTGGACGGGTGCTGAGATGACGAACGGCACGGTGCCGACCATCCGGCGCGGCCCACCGAACACGCCGTAGGACCAGCCCTTCTTCTCGCGCAGATCCATGTTGATCCGGCCGAGGAAGTTGCCCGCCAGCGCATCGTTGGCGACGATCAGCGTTTCCAGCTTGTCCGAGCCCTTGAGCGGCGTCAGCGCGCCGCCGGCGATGAACGATTGCGGCGATTGCGGCCGGTCGATCAGCACGATCCGCTCGCGCGCGGGCGGCGTCGCCGCGGCGAACGACTTGGTGCCGGCGGCCGCTGCGGGTGCGGTCCAGTTGCCGAAGCTGCGCTCCAGCAGCGGGCGGATGGCGGCGAGCGGCTGGTCGGACACGACGAAGATGCGTGCCTTGTCCGGCCGCATCCATGCATCGTGCCACGCGGCGAGGTCGGCGGGCTTGAGCGACTTCACCACGTCCGGGCCGCCCGTGCCCGTCTGCGGCACGCCGTAGGGGTAAGCCGGGCCGTAGAGCAGGGGATAGAGGGCGCGGGCGGCGATGCCCTGCGGCTGGGTCAGCTCGGACGAGATGCGGGCGAGCTGCTGGCCGCGCAGGCGCTCCACCTCTTGCGGATCGAAGGCCGGGTTGCGGACGATGTCGGCGAGGAGATCGAGCGAGGGCGCGAGGTTGGGCGTCAGCGCCGAGAGGTTGACGCTGGTGCGATCCATCGACTGCCCGGCGCTGATCGCGGCGCCGAGCCGCTCCTGCTCCTCGGCAATCTGGACCGAATTGCGCGTCTTGGTGCCCTCGTCGAGCATCGCGAGCGTCAGCGACTGGGTGCCGAGACCCGTCTTCGGATCGGCGGCGTTGCCCGCATCGAAGCTGACCGATACGCGCGTCAGCGGCACAGCATTCCGCTGCGCATAGACGATCTCGACCCCGTTCGAGAGCCTGGCCCGCTCGATCCGAGGAAAGGTGAGATCGGGCACCTGGCCGACGTCGGGGATCTTGCCGCGCGGGCCCGGCTTAGCCGCAGGGGCAGGCGCCGCGGCACCGGCGCCCTGCCCTTCGGCGAGCGTAGCGACGGGCAGCGGGGCGAGCGGCTTCTCACCGGCGCGTGGCGTGCGGTAATAAGCCGGGGCGTGATGCTGGCCGGTGACGCCGGCGGCCTCCTCATAGGCCTTGCGTTCGCCAGGTGCCACGGTGAGCGCGTAGACCGGGCGGGTCAGCCACTTGTTCGCCACCGCCTTCACCTGCGCGGGCGTGACGGCGGCGAGCGCGGCCAGCTGCTTCTTATAGAAGTCGGCATCGTTGGCGTAGAGCGCGCCCTCGGCCAGCGCCACGGCCTTGCCGCCGAAGCCGCCAACCGATTCCAACCCGTTGATCCGCCCGGCCACCTCGCGCGTCGCGACGCGCTGCACCTCGTCCGCGGTCGGGCCGGTCTTGAGGAAGTCGGCGATCACCGCATCCAGCCGCGCGGCGACCTTCGCCGGATCGACGCCCGGCTTCACGTCGGCCGTCACCTCGAACATGCCGATCCGCTCGAACGACTGGAGGCCGGCGGAGACGGAGACGGCGATCTTCTCCTGCCGCACCAGCGCATTGTCGAGCCGCGAGGAGGACAGGCCGCCGAGCACCGTGGCGGCGACATCGAGCGGCACCGAATCCTTGTCGGTCAGTCCCGGCACCGCCCACATGCGGTAGAGCCGGGTGGTGGCGACGCGATCGTGCAGCGTCTCGGCGACCGGCGCCTTCAGCGTCGGCACCGTCGCGGCGGCGGGCGTCACCTTCGGGCCTGCGGGGATATCGCCGAAATATTTGGTGACCAGCGCCTTGGCCTTTGCCACGTCGACGTCGCCCGCCAGCACCAGCACCGCATTGTTGGGGCCGTATTTCTGGCGGAACCAGTTTTTCACGTCCTCAAGGCTGGCGCCGGTCAGGTCTGCCATGGAGCCGATGGTGGAGTGGCGATAGGGATGCCCCTCCGGGAACAATGCGGCCAGCTGGGCATATTCGACGAGACCGTAGGGTTCGTTGTCACCCTGCCGCTTCTCGTTCTGGACGACGCCGATCTGGTTGGTGAGGTTCTCCTGCGTCACCGCGCCGAGCAGGTGGCCCATGCGGTCGCTCTCGAGGAACAGCGCGCGTTCCAGCGCGGGCGTCGGCACCGTCTCGAAATAGTTGGTGCGATCGAACCATGTGGTGCCGTTGAAATCGGTCGCGCCGACTTCCTGGAGCGGCGCGAAGAAGTCGCCAGGCGCATTCTCCGATCCGTTGAACATCAGATGCTCGAACAGGTGGGCGAAGCCCGTCTTGCCCTTGGGCTCATCCTTGGAGCCGACATGGTACCAGACGGAGACGGCGACCACGGGCGCCTTGCGATCGGTGTGGACGAAGACGCGCAGCCCGTTCGGCAGCGTGAAGCTCTCATACGGGATGTTGACCTGCGAGACGAGCGTGGACACCGGCGCCGCGTCGGTGCGGGGGGCAGGCGCGGTCTGCGCCGCGAGCGGGGCGGCGACGAGCAGGGAAGTGGCGAGCAACGCGGACAGGATGCGGGTCAACGGCGACGTCCTTGAGGCAGGTATGAACGCGCGAGCATAGCCGGGCGGGCGGCGCGGGCAACCGCGCCAGCGGGCGGGCGCCTCGGGCCTGCCCTCCGCTTTTCGATCAACGTGCGCGCCGGATCGACCAACGTCGTGAACGCCGCACCCGTGACGCGGCAGGACAGGGCATTAAAGAGGATCAATCTTCCTCTCCCCGCCGGAGCCTGCATGATCCGTCCGCTCGGTCTCGCTTTCGCCCTGCTCGCCGCCGTTCCGCTCGCCGCACAGCCGGTCGAGCCGCGCTTCACCCCCGACGCGTTCCGCGCCCATGTCGCCTTCCTCGCCGACGATCTTTTGGAGGGCCGCGACATCGGCAGCCGCGGGCATGAGATCGCCGCCCGCTATGTCGCGCAGCGCTTCGCCGCGTTGGGCCTGAAGCCCGCGGGCGTGGAGGGCGGCTGGCTCCAGCCGATCCGCTTTCAGGAGACGGTGCGCAGCGGCCCCAAGGGGCAGGTAACGATCAGCGGCCCTGCCGGTGCGAAGACGTGGGAGCATGGCACCGAGGTGGTCGTCGGCCTCAACCCGACGATGCCGACGGGCGAGGTGTCCGCCCCGCTCGTCTTCGTCGGCTATGGCCTCGAGGCGCCGGCGATGGGCACCGACGATTATCGCGGGCTGGATGTGACCGGGAAGATCGTCGTCCTGCTCGACGGCTTCCCCGCCGGCCTGCCCGCCGAGGCGGCGGCGCATCTCGTCGCCACCAAGCGCATGGTCGCCGCGGCGCATGGCGCGATCGGCATGATCTCCGTCTCCACCCGCGATTCGGCCAAGCGGCAGAGCTGGGCCAGCGTGGTGCGCAACGGCAACGGCAAGAATTATCGCTGGCTGCGGGACGGCAAACCCGTGTTCGACGGCGCTGCGGTGCGCCAGAGCGCGTCCGCAAACACGCCTGTCGCCGAGGCCATCTTCGCCGGCGCGCCGAAGAGCTTCGCCGCGGTGCAGGCGGAGGCGGCGAAGAAGGGCGTGCGCCCGCGCGGCTTCGCGCTGCGCACCTCGGCACGCATCGCCCAATCGGCCAGCACGCGCTTCATCGACAGCCCGAACGTGGCGGCGGTGCTGCCCGGCGCCGATCCGAAGCTGGCCAGCGAATATGTCGTCCTCTCCGCCCACCTCGACCATATTGGCATCAGCCCCGAGCGGCCGGGCGACACGGCGCAGACCGACCGGATCAACAATGGCGCGCTCGACAATGCAGCCGGCATCGCGACGATGCTGGAGGTGGCACGCGCCATGGCGGAGGCGCCGGACAGGCCGCGCCGCTCCGTCCTGTTCATCGCGACAACGGGCGAGGAGAAGGGATTGCTGGGCGCGGACTATTATGCGCGCAACCCGACGGTGCCCAAGGCCGCGATCGTCGGCAATGTCGATCTCGACATGCCGCTGCTGCTCTACAAGTTCACCGACGTGACCGCGTTCGGCGCGGACCATTCGACGTTGGGGCCGCTGGTCGCCGCCGCGGTGAAGCCGATGGGCATCGCGCTGTCGCCCGATCCGATGCCCGAGGAGACGATCTTCGTCCGCTCCGACCATTATTCCTTCGTCAAGCAGGGCGTGCCCGCAGTGCTGCTGGCGACCGGCTTCGCCAATGGCGGGGGCGAGCAGTGGCGCAAGTTCCTCGGGGGCGACTATCACCATCCGGGCGACGACATGAGCCAGAAGATCGACTGGGCCTCGGGCGCGCGCTACGCCGAGGCGAACTGGCGGATCACGCGGGCGATGGCGAATGCCGACACGGCGCCGCGCTGGTACAAGGGTGACTTCTTCGGCGACCTGTTCGCGGCCGGAGCGGAAAAGGCGGCGCTGCCGAAGTGAAACCGGACTTTCCCCACGATCCGGCGACCCTGCCAGAAACGTTCGGCGAGCGGGCGTCGGACCGCGTTGCCGCGATCGGCGGATCGTGGGGCTTCATCCTCGCCTTCACGCTCGTCCTGTTCGGCTGGATGCTGCTGAACAGCGACGTGCTGTCGCATTGGGGGCTCGAGTTCGACCCCTACCCCTATGTCTTTCTCAACCTGATGCTGTCCACGCTGGCTGCGATCCAGGCGCCGATCATCATGATGAGCCAGAACCGGCAGGCGGAGAAGGACCGGCTGGCCGCGCAGAACGACTATGACGTGAACCTGCGCGCCGAGATCGAGATCAAGGCGTTGCACGAGAAGATCGACGCGCTCGCGGCGGCGCAGGCGGCGCTGATCGCACAACTCGAACGATCTCGGTGAACCGGGCTTGTGTGGCATAGAAGCCACACTATCTC
Source organism: Sphingomonas jatrophae (assembly GCF_900113315.1). Classification (GTDB taxonomy): domain Bacteria; phylum Pseudomonadota; class Alphaproteobacteria; order Sphingomonadales; family Sphingomonadaceae; genus Sphingomonas_P; species Sphingomonas_P jatrophae. The sequence goes on from NZ_FOZG01000003.1 coordinate 432,254, forward strand.
CCCGGCACGACACAGGGGAGCATGATGAACCTCGAGAAATTCACCGATCGCGCGAAAGGCTTCCTCCAATCCGCGCAGACCGTCGCCATCCGCATGAGCCATCAGCGAATCGGCACCGAACATCTGTTGAAGGCGCTGCTCGAGGACGAGCAGGGCATGGCCTCCGGCCTGATCCGCGCCGCCGGCGGCGATGCCGCGACGGCGCTGCGCGAAACCGATGCGGCGCTGGCCAAGGTGCCCGCCGTGTCGGGCTCCGGCGCACAGACGACGCCCGGCCTCGACAATGATCTGGTGCGTGCACTCGATCAGGCGGAGCAGGTCGCGACCAAGGCGGGCGACAGCTTCGTCACGGTCGAGCGGATGCTGCTCGGCCTCGTCCTCTCGCCGACCACGGCGGCGGGCCAGGCGCTCGCCAAGGCCGGCGTGAAGGCGGAGGCGCTGAACGGTGCGATCAACGAGCTGCGCGGCGGGCGCACCGCCGACACTGCGGGTGCCGAGGATCGCTATGACGCGCTGAAGAAGTTCGCCCGCGATCTCACCCAGGCCGCGCGCGACGGCAAGCTCGATCCGGTGATCGGCCGCGACGAGGAGATCCGCCGCACCATCCAGGTGCTGGCGCGGCGCACCAAGAACAATCCCGTGCTGATCGGCGAACCCGGCGTCGGCAAGACGGCCATTGCCGAGGGCCTTGCGCTGCGCATCGCCAATGGCGACGTGCCCGATGGCCTCAAGGATCGTCGCGTGATGGCGCTCGACATGGGCTCGCTCATCGCCGGCGCGAAATATCGCGGCGAGTTCGAGGAGCGGCTGAAGGGCGTGCTCGATGAGGTGAAGGGCGCCGAGGGCGAGATCGTGCTGTTCATCGACGAGATGCACACGCTGATCGGCGCGGGCAAATCGGAAGGCGCGATGGATGCCTCCAACCTGCTCAAGCCCGCGCTCGCCCGCGGCGAGCTGCACTGCATCGGTGCGACCACGCTCGACGAATATCGCAAGCATGTGGAAAAGGACCCCGCGCTTCAGCGGCGCTTCCAGCCGGTGTTCGTGGGCGAGCCGACGGTGGAGGACACCGTCTCGATCCTGCGCGGGCTGAAGGAGAAGTATGAGCTGCACCACGGCGTCCGCATCGCGGATGGCGCGCTGGTTGCCGCCGCCACCCTCTCCAACCGCTACATCACGGACCGCTTCCTGCCCGACAAGGCGATCGACCTGATGGACGAGGCCGCCTCGCGTCTGCGCATGGAGGTGGAGAGCAAGCCCGAGGAGATCGAGGCGCTCGACCGTCGCATCATCCGTCTGAAGATCGAGCGTGAGGCGCTGAAGAAGGAGACGGACGCCGCCTCGCGCGACCGGCTCGGCACGCTGGACTATGACCTCGCGCAGCTGGAGCAGCAGTCGGCCGAGCTGACGACGCGCTGGCAGGGCGAGAAGAGCAAGATCGACGCCGAGACCAAGCTGAAGGAGCAGCTCGATCAGGCGCGCGTCGCGCTCGACCAGGCGCAGCGCTCGGGCGACCTCGCCCGGGCGGGCGAGCTGTCCTACGGCACCATCCCCGCGCTGGAGCGGCAGCTGGCGGAGGCGCAGAGCGTCACCCGCGACGCGATGGTGCGCGAGGAGGTGACCAGCGAGGACATCGCCTCGGTGGTCAGCCGCTGGACGGGCATTCCGGTCGACAAGATGCTGGAAGGCGAGCGCGAGAAGCTGCTCCAGATGGAAGCCGCGCTGGGCAAACGCGTCATCGGCCAGCGCGACGCGGTCGAGGCGGTGGCGCGGGCCGTGCGCCGTTCACGCGCGGGCCTGCAGGATCCGAACCGGCCGCTCGGCTCCTTCCTGTTCCTGGGGCCGACGGGCGTCGGCAAGACCGAGCTGACCAAGGCGCTCGCCGGCTTCCTGTTCGACGACGATGCCGCGATGGTCCGCATCGACATGTCCGAATATATGGAGAAGCATTCGGTCGCCCGGCTGATCGGCGCGCCTCCCGGCTATGTCGGCTATGAGGAAGGCGGCGTGCTGACCGAGGCGGTGCGGCGCCGCCCCTATCAGGTCGTCCTGTTCGATGAGGTGGAGAAGGCGCACGGCGACGTGTTCAACATCCTCCTCCAGGTGCTCGACGACGGGCGGCTGACGGACGGACAGGGCCGCACGGTCGACTTTTCCAACACGCTCATCATCCTGACGTCGAACCTCGGCTCCAACTTCCTGTCCAACCTGCCCGAGGGGCAGTCGGTCGAGAGCGTGGAGCCGGCGGTGATGGAGGTGGTGCGCGGTCACTTCCGGCCGGAATTCCTCAACCGTCTGGACGAGATCATCCTGTTCCACCGGCTGGGGCAGGATCATATGGGCCCGATCGTCGACATCCAGGTCGGTCGCGTCCAGCGGTTGCTCAAGGACCGCAAGGTCGCGCTGTCGCTCAGCGATGCGGCGCGGGCGTGGCTGGGGCGGGTCGGCTACGATCCGGTCTATGGCGCGCGACCGCTGAAGCGGGCGGTGCAGAAGTACCTGCAGGATCCGCTGGCGGACGCGATCCTGAAGGGCGAGGTGCCCGATGGCGCGCTGGTGACGATCGACGAGGGCGATGGCGGCCTGACGCTGCGCGTGAGCTGAGACGGGCGCCGCCGTCCGCCACAGGGCGGCGGCGTCAATCCTCGGCGACCTGCCCCTCGCCTGCCGGCGCGATGTCGGCAAAGCGGGCGAGCAGGTCGCGCTCCGCCGCAGTCAGATGCGGGTTCCAGGTGTCGAGGATCAGGATGGCACGGGGGGCGTCGGACAGGTTCCACGCCTCATGCTCGATCGTGTCGTCGAAGGCGAACGCCTCACCCTCGCGCCATCCCCGCGTTTCCCCGCCGACACGGAAGCCGCACACGCTCTCGCCGTCCGGAGGCACGATCAGCGGCAGGTGGATGATCGCGCGGATGTTGCTGACGCCGGTATGTGGCGGCAGGCGCGTGCCCGGTTGCAGGATCGAGAAGAAGACGGTGGGCGTGCGCCCGGCGAGATGCGCCAGCGGCAGCCTGTCGATGATCGCCGCGGTCCTGGGCGCCCGCGCGCAATTGGCCTCGATGCGGCGGCCATGCCGCCAAAGATGCAGCGCCCCCCACGACAGGCGATGGTTGAGCGACGACCATTTGTTGTCGGGCGTACCCGCCGGCATCTCCACATAGGGGCTGAGCCCGGGTTCGGGCATGGCCAGCAACGCTTCCAGCTCGGCCCGGATCGTCGGCGTCTCCGCCTCCAGTCGGTCCAGCCACGGGAAGTGCGCGCGGTCGAAATATTCGTCGGCGGGCAGGAACGGGAAGTGCAGGCCGGCGCACGCATTGGCGAAGATCGCGCGGCGCCCGAGCATGTGATCCATGCAGGCATCGAACCGCCGCCGCTCTTGCCGGGTGAGCCCGCCGCGGACGTCGGCCATCCCCTCGTCGATGCTGCTGGCGAGCGAGGCGCGGTGCCCCGCGACGAAGGCACGCGCATGATCGAAGACGGCGGTGAGCGAGGGTGACGGCGCCTCGATCGCCTGCGACATGGCGAGCACGCCGGTCCAGTGGGTGAGCGCGCTGTCCATTCGCCCTTCCCGCTCGTCCAGCTCGGCCATCCTGACCAGCGCCATGAAGTGCCGCCGGTCGATCGAGAGCGCGCCCTCCAGCGCACGCCGCTCACCGGCTTTGTCGCCCGCCTCGCGCGCGCACCGGGCGAGGTTCATCCACAATTCGGGTGCGGCGGGGTCGGCCGCGATGGCGCGGCGGAACAGGCCCGCCGCCTCCGTCCAATCCCGCCGCCCGAGCGCGTCGACCCCGAGGACGTTGAGCGCGAGCGGCTGCTCGGCCACGGCGATTACCGCGCGGAACAGGCGCAGCGCCTCGTCGCGGCGGCCTGCCCGCTGTGCCGCGGTGGCGGCCTGCATCAGTCTCTGTAGGTCCGCATCGGTCATGTGTCAGGGCTTACCGCGCCGGGCGGCTTTGACAAATGGCGTCCGCGCACGAAAGGCTGGCGGGCCATGCCAAGCGCCCCCTCCCCCGCCGAAGCCGCGCGCGATCCGCGCTGGCTGGCGCATCGTTACGATCCGGCGAGCGACACCGTCACCCTGCTGCCGCTGGCGCGGATGGAGCATGCGCGCGCGACCTTCCTGACCGACGATTATCTGCCCGTCGGGCGCGAGGGGATGATCGTGCCGCGGCGGGCAGCGGCAGCGGCGGCGCAGGCGGGACCGATCCATTTCGTCTTCCACTCGGCCTTCTGCCTCTCGACGCTGGTCGCCCGCGCCTTCGACCTGCCGGGCGTGGCGATGGGGCTGAAGGAGCCACCCCTGTTCAACGACGTGGTCGGCTGGCGACGGCGGGGCGAGCCGGGGCCGGACATGGCCGAGGTGCTCGACGACCTGCTGACGCTGCTGGCGCGGCCGTTCGCCCCCGGGGAGGCCGTGGTGGTCAAGCCGTCCAACGTCGCCGCCGGCCTTTACCCCGCTCTGCTCGCGCTCCGTCCGGAGGCGCGCGGGCTGTTGCTCCATGCGCCGCTGCGCACCTTCCTTGCGTCCGTGGCGAAGAAGGGGATCGATGGCCGGCTCTGGGTGCGGACGATGCTGACGGGGCTGCTCGACGACCGGCTGATCGATCTTGGCATGAGCCCGCGCGACCATCTCGGGCAGACGGATCTGCAGGTGGCGGCGGTCGGCTGGCTGGCGCAGCAGGCGCTGTTCGCACGCCTGATCGAGCGTTTCGGCGGGCGGCTGCGCAGCCTCGACAGCGCCACGCTGACCGCCGATCCCGGCTCGGCGATGGCGGCGCTTTCGGCGCATTTCGGGCTGAACCTAGGCGAGGCCGGCCTGTCGAGGATGCTGTCCGGGCCCGCCTTCACGCGACATTCCAAGACGGACGATCCCTTCGCCTTCGCCGACCGTGCGGCCGAGCATGATGCCGCGGCAACGCTGCACGCCGACGAGATCGAGAAATGCGCGGTCTGGGCCGAGGTGGTGGCGAAGCGCGCGGGCGTGCCGATGACTCTGGCGAACCCGCTGCTAGAGAGACGGGCATGAGCGACGATTTTCAGACTGGAGTGGATGCGTTGCGCCGCGGCGACGGGGCGAGCGCGCGCGAGGCGTTCCTGGCGATGGAGGCGGCGGGTGCGAGCACGCACCAGTCCCGCCTGTTGCTGGCGCAGGCGAGCGCGATGACTGGTGACGACGGCACCGCCAATGCGGCGCTGGACCGCATCCTCGCGGAGGAGCCGGGCAATCTCTACGCGCTGGTGATGCGTGGCGACCTGCTGATGCGGGCGGAGAATCCGCGCGCGGCGGTGCCCTGGTATCAGGCGGCGCTCGCGCATGCGCCGCGCTTCGCATCGCTGCCCCCTGACCTGATCGAAACGCTGCGCCGCGCCGAACGCGTCGTCGCGCAGGTGGAGCAGGATTTCCGCGCCCATGTCGACGCCGCCCTGAGCCGCGACGGCATCGATCCCGCCAAGGCCGGCACGCGCTTTGCCGAGGCGCTGGAGATCCTGGCCGGCAACGCGCCGGTGCACGTGCAGCAGCCGACCAACTTCTATTATCCGCGCCTGCCGGCCATTCCCTTCTTCGCGCGATCGGCGTTCGACTGGGTGCCGGCGCTGGAGGCGAAGGCGCCTGCCATCCGCGAGGAACTGCAGGCGCTGCTGGCAGACGAAGGCGCGCTCACGCCCTATGTCGCCGCCGAGGCGGACCGCCCGGCGAAGCAGCATTCCCTGATGGGCGATCCGCGGTGGAGCGCCTTTCACCTGCTGCGCGGCGGTGAGCCGGTGGCGGGCAATGCCGAGCGATGCCCCGTGACGATGGCGGCGCTGGAGGCGTTGCCGCTGCCGCGCATTCCTGGCCGCTCCCCCATCGCCCTCTTCTCCGTGCTGCGCGCGGGCACGCACATCCCGCCGCACCACGGGCTGCTCAACACGCGGCTGATCTGCCACCTGCCGCTGATCGTCCCCAACGGCTGCCGCCTGCGAGTGGGCAACCATGCCCGCACGGTGCAGCAGGATCGCGTGCTGATCTTCGACGACACGATCGAGCATGAGGCTTGGAATGACGGCGATGCCACCCGCGTGGTGCTGCTGTTCGAGATCTGGCGGCCTGATCTCACCGCGGAGGAGCGCGCCGCGCTGACGTCGCTGTTCGGCACGATCAGCGCCTATGCGCCATCCACGGAGGATCAGGCGGGGGCGTGACGCGACAGGGAAACCGCGGCGGGGCCGAAGATGTGCAGGCGCGGATCGGCCGGGCACTGGCGGCCAACGACATCGCCGGCGCGGCGCGGCTGGCGGAGGCGGCGTTGCGCCAAGGCCTGACCGGTCCGATGCTGCTGAACCTGGCTGCCTGGGCGCGTGAGGAAGCGGGCGACTATGCCGGCGCGCACCGCCTGCTCGCCCGCGCGCTGGCGCAGGCGCCGGGCGACGTGCTGATCTCGGGGGCGATCGGCGCGGTGCTGCGCAAGGAGGGCCGCTACGACGAGGCGCTGGCGCTGCTCGACCGCGTTGTCGCCGCCGAGCCTCGCCATGCCGCCGCGTGGCTGGAGCGGGGCTATGTGCTGGATGCGCTGCGCGAACGCACGGCAGCCGCCGCCAGCTATGCCCGCGCGCTGGCCGTCGATCCCGCGCTGGCACCGGCGCACGGCAAGCTGGCCGATGCCGCATCACAGGCAGGGGATGGGAATACGGCGCAGGCCCATGCCGCGAGGGCGTTAGCACTCGACCCGAACGAGCCGAGCGCGGTTGCGGCGCTCGCCACGCTGGAGATCGAGGCACGCGACGGCAGCGCCGCGGAGGCGCGTCTGCGGGCGCTGCTCGCCGCCGGGGTGAAGGGCGAGGACCGGACCCGCGCGCTGACATTGCTGGGCGACGCGCTCGACCGGCAGGGTCGCACGCAGGAAGCCTTCGCCTCGTGGAGCGCCGCTCAGGGCCATTTTCGCCGCGTCCATGCCGGTCTGCTCAAGCCGCAGCCGCCGGCTGCACCGTCGCACCGCCAGTTCATCGAACGGATCAGGCAGCAGGTGGCCGCTGGCCCCGTCGTGCCCGCCGCACCTCCGGTCACAGCCGTGCCGGGTGCGGCCGCGCGCCATGTCTTCCTGCTCGGCTATCCGCGATCCGGCACCACTCTGGTCGAGAATGTGCTTGCAAGCGCCTCCGACGTGGTGGCGCTGGAGGAGCGCGACACGTTCGCCGGCATCGACGGCGTGCTGGTGGCGAATGACGGCGCCATGCCCGATCTCGATGCCTTGCCGGCGGACATGATCGAGCGCTGCCGCGCCGATTACTGGGCACGCGTGCGGACGCTGGCGGGGGATGTCGAGGGCCGCTGCTTTGTCGACATGAACCCGTTCAACGGCATCAAACTGCCGATCATCGCCCGCCTGTTCCCCGACGCACGCATCCTGCTGATGCGACGCGACCCGCGTGACGTCGTGCTGAGCTGCTTTCGCATCAACTTCACGCCGAGCCCCGCCGCATGGTGCTTCAGCGACCTGGTGGAGGCGGCGCGGCATTATGACGCGTTGATGGAGCTGACGGAGCTCTGCCGCGAGCGGCTGCCGCTTGCGGTTCACGAAGTCCGCTACGACCAGCTGGTCAGCGCGTTCGAGCCGACCGTGCGGGCGTTTGCCGACTTCATCGGCCTGCCGTGGACCGACGACTTCCGCCGCTTCGACAGGACAGCGCAGAGCCGGGGCGTTCGCACCGCCAGCGCGACGCAGGTCCGCCGCGGGCTGTACGACGGACGCGGCCAATGGCGCCGCTACGCGACCGAGCTGGCGCCGGTGCTGCCCTTGCTCGCGCCATGGGTGGCGCGGTTCGGCTTCGACGCCTGACACGATCCCGCTGACCTGATGTCGCGCCGCCGCCTGGCGGCGTCGATGGCGCGCGCCTGCTGCCTGTCACGCCCTCTCAAATCGCCCGCTCAAAGAAAAAGGGGGCGGGCCGAAGCCCACCCCCTCTCAAAGATCCCGTCGGGATTAGCGCAGATCAGAACTTGATGCGCGCACCGGCGGTGAAGCGGCGGCCCAGCGCGTCGTAGGTCGACGGGAAGGTGTTGCCGCTGTTGAACGAGATGGAGCCAACGTTGCCACCGACGATCGGGGGCTTCTTGTTGAACAGGTTGGTGACGGTCAGCGTCAGGTCGAAGTTGTCGGTGAGACCCAGCCGCGTCGCGAAGTCGAAGAAATCGAACGACTTGATGCGGTTGAAGTTCACGTCCGTGCCCGCCAGCGCGCCGGCGCCGATCGTGCCGACGAAGAAGCCGCCATTCTCGGCCTTCATGCTGTCGATGTGGCGCCACAGGAGCGACAGATCGACCGCACCGAAGGTCAGCGTGGTGCGCTGGTTCCAGCTGAACTCGGGCTGGAGCGAACCCGCCGAGGAGCTCGGACCCGCCGAACCCGGCGAACCGCAATTCTGGCTGTAGAGGCCGACGCACTCACGATTGATCGTGACGGGCAGGGCCAGGCCGGCACCGATGGAGGCGTTGGTCGGCACCACCGTGTTCGGCGTCAGCGCCTGGAACTGCGACCGGTTGGTCCAGTTGCCCGCGAAGCTGAGGTTCAGCTTCGCGAAGCCCAGGTCGCGGCGGTAGTTGACGGTGACGTCGATACCGTCGGTCAGGATGCGGCCCGAGTTGGTGGCCGGGAACAGCAGGCCACCCGTGGTCGCGGGATCGCCGTCCAGGCCGCCGGTTGCGCCGTTGCGGCGGAAGAGCTGGCAGATTGGGTTGTTGATGCTGGCGGCCGTGATGCCCGACGCATTGTCGTCACCGAAGCAGCCCTCGATCAGATCGCCAGGGACCGGCTGCGAGATCGCGTTCTTGATCTTGATCTTATAGTAATCGACCGAGATCGAGAGGCCGGGCACGAAGCTCGGCTGCAGCACCGCACCGATGGTGAAGCTGTCCGAGGTTTCCGGCCGCAGATAGGTGCCGCCCGCGGTGGTGGCGTTGGCCTGGCCCGCGGTCGGGTTCTGGATCGTACCGATCGTCGACGCCGGAGCACCCTGCGCAAGGCAGACCGCCCGCAGGTTTGCGTTGGTCAGCGGGCCACCGTAGGTGACCGTGCCGGCAGCGTTCCGCGTGGTGCGGCACGGATCGACGGTCAGGCTGGTCAGGCCGGTGTTCAGCGGCGTGAACAGCTCGGCGATGTTCGGCGCACGCACCGCACGCTGATAGTTGCCGCGGATCTTGATGCCGTCGGCCGGCTCCCAGCTGCCACCGCCCTTGTAGGTGGTGGTGTTGTACTTGGCGTTGGCGCCGCCGAGCAGCTTGTAGTCGGAGTAGCGGACACCGGCTTCGAGCGTCAGGCTCTTGAAGAACGGCTGGTCGGCGACGAGCGGCGCGATGATTTCGCCGTAGGCCTCGTACACTTCGTAGCCGCCGCTGAACGGCAGCACCGCACCGCCGGCACCGCCCAGCTCACCCGCCGTGCGGGACAGCTCGTCGGCGAACTGGCTCGCGCGATACTTGCGATACTCGGCACCCGCCGCGAAGCCGATCGGCTCTGACGCGGCCGGCGACGAGAAGCCGAAGTCGCCGGAGAGCAGCGCGCGGGCCTGAGCCAGCGAGGTGTTCTGCTGCGTGGTCGCATCCGCCGTCAGATACGGGATCTGGTTCGGCGCAATGGAGCCCGCCGGGCCGAAGATGTTGACGGGGACGCAGCCCGGGCCCGCGCTCGGATTGGCGCCGCCGCCGGCCAGCGGCACGGCCGGATCGCGCGGGTTGGCCACCGACGGCGACGCGCCAAGGCAGGTGTTCGGGTTGGTCGCATAGAGCGCGGTGCGCAGGCGCGAGATCAGGACATAGCCCTGCTGCGTCTGACGGTTCTCGGACTCGCCGTAGGCGCCCGACAGATCGAGGCTGATCGAGTCGGTGATGCCGAGCTTGATGCCCGCACGATAGTCGAAGATCTGCGTGACATAGTCGGACACGCGCGGCCCGAGTTCCGTCGCGCGGCGCGCCACGTTGGTGTTGAACGTACGGAAGTTCGGATCCGTCGGGCTGGTCGCTGCGGCAGCCGCGTTGCACTGCGCCGTGCTCAGGCCGTTGGCGGCGCAGAACTGGTTGCGCGCCGCAGCCGGCAGATATGGGTTGCTGTACGGGATGACCGCCAGCTGGTTGAAGATGCCCGACGGCGCGATGATCGTGCTGACGGTGTTCTTGGAGAACAGGCCGCGGGTATAGACCTCGATGTTGTCCGAGATCTCGTAGTGGCCGGCGCCGTAGATGTTGAAGCGCTCGAACGGCGTCTGGAAGACGTTGAACGGGTTGAAGTTGAAGCCGTCACGCGCGCCCGAATAGGGACGCAGCGCGCCCGTCGTCGGATCGATCACCTGGTTGCCGATGGCACCGGCGAAGCGCGTCGGCACCGTGGTGCCCGAGCCGCCCAGCGCGCCGCCGGTTGAGGTGTAGTTGTTGAGCGCGACGCGGCGCGACCCCTGATACACCGGATCCTGGTTCTGGTAGCCGATCGACAGCACGGCATTGCCGCGGCCGTCGTCGAAGTTCGCGCCGACGGTGAGGTCGATGCGGGTCGTCTCGGCGTCGCCCTGCTCGCTGATGCCCTCAGCGACGTTCAGCTCCATGCCCGAGAAGTCGGAACGGGTGATGAAGTTGACCACGCCCGACACCGCGTCCGCACCATAGGTGGTGGCGGCGCCGCCGGTAAGCACGTCGGTGCGCTCGATCAGCGCGAGCGGGATGTTGTTGAGGTCGACACGGCCCTGCAGGTCGGCCGGGGCGATACGCGCGCCGTCGAGCAGAACGATGTTGCGGAAGTTGCCGAGGCCGCGAAGGTCGACGTAGGAGGCGCCGCCATTGCCGTTGTTGACGCTGCTGCCGATGGACGGCGTCACGCCCGGCAGGTCGCGAATCAGCTGCTCGGCGGTGTTGCTCTGGCGGAGGTTGATTTCTTCCTGGCCGACGACCGTGACGGGCGAGGACGCGACGAGGTTCGGATTGCGGATCAGCGTGCCGGTGACGACGATGTCGCCCGAGCTGGTCTCACCCGCGGGCGGCGCCGCATCCTGCGTGGAGACGCCGGCGGCCGGTGCGGCCGGATCGCTGGCCTGCACGCCCGTCTTGGGCTGGTTCAGGGGATCGGCGTCCTGCGCGAAAGCGGGCGACGCGCCGAGGGCAGCACCGACGAGCAGCGTCGATGCCATCAGGCGCGATCGATATGGCGTGAGCATTTTCATGTCCCCTTTTATGATCCGACCCCTCGGACCATGTGCCTTCAAGGCATTGTGTAGCGGCTGGATGTTTGGTTCCGGCCGCATTGTCGCGTTGGCTATGCGGTTTCGTTAAGGCCGCCAAGAACCCGGCGGCGTTGCTGCAACATTCCGTCAAATTGTAGCATCGCTGCCACACTTCCTCGCCCGGCTTGCCGCGCCGCGGCGGAGTGCCTAGCCTCTAGGCCGGGCAGAAGCAGGGGTTCGGTGAAATGACGGGACGGCGGATCGCGGCGGCGGGATTGTTGATCGCCTGCACGGCCGCAGGCGCGCAGCAGCCGAGCGGCTCGGGCGAGCGGATGCTGCAATCCTTCACGCGCTGCCGCGCGATCACCGCGCCGGAGGCGAGGCTGGACTGCTTCGACAAGGCGGCGGCAGCGCTGGAGCAGGCGGTCGCCTCCAAGGATGTCCGCATCATCGACCGGCAGGATATCAAGACGGCGCGGCGCTCGCTGTTCGGCTTCACCCTGCCGCGGGTCGGCCTGTTCGGCGGCGGCGGCAAGGACGAGGCGGATGACGAGAAGGGCGAGGGCTTCACCGAGCTCAACACCAAGATCGTCAGCGTGCGCGAGGCGGGCAACGGCCGCATGGAGCTGCGGCTGGAGCAGGAAGGCATGGTCTGGATGACGACCGATCCGATGAGCTTCCCGCCTAAGGCGGGCAAGGCGATCCGCATCCGCAAGGGCGCGCTCGGCAATTACTTCCTTGCCATCGATGGCGAGCGCAGCGTGCGCGGCGTGCGGGTGCGCTGAGGCGGCTCAGCCGCGCGGCATCGGCCCGGCGACGAGGGCGGGGTCGATCCGCTCCGCCTGCCACTTCATCGCCCAGTGCAGATGCGGCCCCGTCGCCCGGCCCGTGCTGCCGATCGCGCCGACGATCTGCCCGCGCCTGACGGGATCGCCCGCGCGCACGTCGATCCGGCTGAGGTGGAGGAAGGCGGAATTGAGCCCCATGCCGTGATCGATCATCAGCAGATTGCCCTCCAGCGTGAAGGGCGAATCAGCGGCGAGCACCACCACCCCATCCGCAGGAGCGGCGACCGGCGTGCCCGTCGGGCGGGCGATATCGACGCCTGAATGCGGCGCTCCCGGCTCACCGGCATAGATGCGCTGCGAGCCGAACACGCCGGAGATGCGGCCAAGCACCGGCCAGCGGAACGGTTGCCGCCAGCCGTCGCTCTCCATGTTCATCGCGCGCGCGGCGTTGATCTGCGCCAATTCCACCTTGCGGCGGGCGAGAAAGGCCGGCGTGGGCGTGGTGCCCTTCGGCAAGGTCGGCAGGGACTGGATGTCCCACGCGCGGGGTGCGACGGACAGGGTCTGCGCCCGCGTCGTGCCGTCGGCCAGCTGCGCCTCCAGGCGTGCGGATGGGCCATGGTCGCGGCCGAAGGCGATGACGAAGCGACCGTCAGGGGCGAGCGGCACCGGCTGGCCATCGAGGCGCAACGTCACCGTGCCTGCCGGCGCAGTGCCGAGCACCAGCCCGCCCTGGGACAAGGCCCCGCGCAGGCCGAAGCTGGTCGGCGCGGCGGGACTGCGAGGGGGCAGAGGGCGCGGCGCAGCGGCAGGTGGCGGCGTGGCCGGGCGCGGGACGGGGGCGCAGCTGCCCGCGGCGAAGCAGACCAGCGCGGCGGCGTGGCGCCCCCGGATCACCTCAGGCGCCCGCCTCGGTTGCCAGCTCGGCCGTGGCATAGGGCTCCTGCCGGGACACGCTCCAGTAGCGCAGCGAATCGAGCGGGATGCGCACGCCCGATTTGGCGCAGACGACATGATCGCCCGGCACCAGCACGCGGAACTGGTTGGCGAGATAGTGGAGCTTGGCGGGTCGCCCGCCGGGGGACATCAGCATGGCACCTCGGAAACGCTGGTGCGGCGCACTCGGCCGCAGAACAGATTGTCTACCTTAAGTAACCGGAGCCGCCGTCTCAAGGCCGGGCGGCGGCCGGCAGCGCCGCACGCGCGACGATCGCCAGCGCCTCTTGCCCGGCCGCCCCCGCCTGCGCGACGAAGGCGTCGGCGGCGGCAATCTCCCCGGCGAGTGCGGGCTCCAACGCATCCCGGCGCGCGCGACGGGCGGCGTCGTCGAACGCCTCGCCCGGATTCTTGCTGTAGGTGGCAAAAAGCGGCCCGGCGACGCGCTCGGCGATCTCCGCCGCATCGAGCGCGATGCCGAGCTGCGCCGCCGCCGCCGTCAGGATCGCGGCGGGATCGGCATAGAAGCGCTCTGCATCGAGCGAGCGCGCCTGCGGCAACTGCTCGATCGCGGCGGCGAAGGCGCGCATCTGCGCCAGCCACAGGGCAGCCGCGCGCTGCGCATCGGACAGCGCCGACAGAGCGCCGAGATAGGGAGCGAGCTGGCCGGTGACGCGGCGCAACCACATGCGGTGCGGCTCGTCGCGCAGGATGGCGAGCAGATAATCGCGCAGCGGCAGGTGCAGGAAGATGGCGCGCATGCCCGGATCGAGCGCGATCAGCCGCGGCAGCAGGAAATTGACGGGCACGTTGGCCTTGACCAGCGTCGGCAACGCGGGATTGTAGCGCTTCGAGACCATCGCCGCGGCGAGCGGGGCGAGCGCCGGCTCGAACGCCGCCTGGCGCAGCGCCAGCGGCTCGCGCAGGACGAGATTGCCCCCGGCCTTGTCCAGCGCGCGCGCGAGCAGCGTCGAGCCGCAATGCGCGATGTGGAAGATCCACGCGGTCGGCTGCGGCCGTGGCGGCGGGCGATCGATCAGCGCGCCGATCGGCAGCCGCATCTCCTGCGGCGCTGCCTGCTCGATGCGGTCGTCGAGAAAGATCGAGCGGTGATAGGCGGCGCGGTCCATCGGCACGAAGCGGGCGTGGCCGCTGTCGAACGAATGGAGATAATGGTCCGGCGAGGCGAACAGGTCGGCGAGGGTCAGGGCCACCGGCCACGCTATAGCGCCGCGGACGCGCAGCAGCTATCCCTGCCCCCCATGCCCATCGTCGAGCTGCCCGGCCCCGGCCGGCCCTATGTGCTGATCGCCCCCGAGCGGGAGGCCGCGCTGGCGGAGATCGACCCGGCGCTGGTGATCGATCTCTACAAGACGCACGGCGCGCTGCTGTTTCGCGGCTTCGGTGCGGACGTGGCGGCATTTCGTGGCTTTGCGCGCGGCTTCTGCCCGACCTCGGTGATGAACGAGAGCCCGGGGCGGCGGACGCTGGATGCGGGTGGCAACATCCACACGGTGGATGGCGGCGTGCGCGCGTTCAACCTCCATCCCGAGCTGTCGCGCGAGCCGTGGAAGCCCGATGTCGCCTTCTTCGGCTGCCTGTCGCCACCGCGTGCCGGCGGCATGACGACGATCTGCGACGGCATCGCCCTGGCGCGCGAGATGCCCGAGCCGGTGCGGCGGGGGCTGATCGACCGGCGGCTGATCTATTACAAGGCGACGTGGCCGGACATGTTCCGCTTCTGGCTGGGCACGCCGAGCCCGAGCGAGGCGCAGCTGGCCAACCCGCCCGCTTCCTGCCCCTATCGCTTTGCGCGCCTGGACGGCGACATCGTCAGCCTGTTCTCGCGGCCTGCGCTGCACCGGCCGATGTTCGCCGACGATGTGGCGTTCGGCAATTTCCTGCTGTTCGCCCGGTTCAACAACGGGCGCATCGGCTTTCCCCTGCTCGACGACTGGAGCGAGGTGCCCGATCCGTGGCTGCACGCCATTCGCGACACGGGCGAGCGGCTGGCCGTGCCGGTGGCGTGGCAGGCAGGCGACGTGCTGATGCTCGACAACACCCGCTTCCTGCACGGCCGCACCGCAATCCTGGAGCCGGGCGAGCGGGTGATCGCGACCTTCTTCGGCTATCTCTCGTTCGCGGTGCCCGACGCGGACGAGCCGCCGCTGGCACCCTGGCGGCGGGCGGATTTCGCGCCGCCGCTGCCACCGGATCATCCGCTGCGGCGGTGAGTGGCGCACGTCCCTTCGTGCTGAGCCTGTCGAAGCACGGTCCTTCTCACGCGAAGAAGAACAGCCCTTCGACAAGCTCAGGGCGAACGGGGTTACATGCCCCCCTTCAAAGCAGGGTCGGCTGCTCGGGCTTTACCTTCGCCGGTGCGGCCGGCTTCTCCACGCGCGCATCCACCTGGCCATCGGCGAAGTGCAAGGTGAGCGCGCCCGCCGCCCGCGCGGCCGCGGCATCGGCGACGAGGCCACCGCCCCGCCGCTCGACCTTGACGTAGCCGCGGGCGAGCGGCGCCATCGGGTCGAGGCCGGCGAGCAGGCGGGACAATTCCGCCAGCCGCCGCGTCGCATCCGCATGTGGCCGCTCGACCAGGCGACGATCGAAGCGGACGGCGGCAAGCCGATCCTCTGCACGCGCGACACGCTGGCGCAGCAGCGCGGGCCTGAGCGCGCCCGCGGCCTGGGCGAGATCCCCCCGGGCGTGGGCGAGACGACTCCCAAGCCCGCGCGGCAGGCGCTCGGCTGCGTCGTCTAGCCGCTGGCGCTGCGGCTCGAGCAGGCGCTCCAGCGGCGGCAGGCGGCGCGCGACCGCCTCCAGCTTCTCAGCCCCGCGCTCGCGATAGCGGTTGGCGCAACGGCCGGAGCGAAGCCCCAGCTCGCGGACCTGCTGCAGCAGGTCGGCACGCACCGGCACCGCACGCTCGGCTGCCGCGGTGGGCGTCGGCGCGCGGTGATCGGCGGCGAAGTCGCACAAGGTCGTGTCGGTCTCGTGCCCGACCGCCGAGATGGTCGGGATGGGCGAGGCGGCGACGGCGCGGACCACCGCCTCCTCGTTGAACGCCCAGAGATCCTCGATCGAACCGCCGCCGCGCGCGACGATCAGCAAATCGGGCCTCTCCCCCTCCGGCATCGCCGCGAAGCCGCGGACGGCGGCGGCGATCTTGTCCGCCGCCCCCTCCCCCTGCACCGGCACCGGCCAGACGAGGACGTGGCTGGGGCAGCGATCGGCGAGGCGGTGAAGGATGTCGCGAATCACCGCGCCGGTGGGCGAGGTGACGACGCCGATGCAGCGCGGCAGGAAAGGCAGCGCGCGCTTGCGATCGGCATCGAACAGCCCTTCGGCCGCGAGCGCACGGCGGCGCTGATCGAGCAAGGCCATCAGCGCGCCGGCGCCGGCCAGCTCCATCCGGTCGATCACGATCTGATATTTGGATCGGCCGGGATAGGTGGTCAGCCGGCCGGTGGCGATCACCTCCACCCCGTCCTCGGGGCGGAAGCGCATCGCGCCCGCCTGCCCCTTCCAGATCACGCCATCCATGCAGGCGCGGTCGTCCTTGAGCGTCAGGTAGCAATGGCCGGAGGCGTGGCGCTTGAACCCGGACACCTCGCCCCGCACGCGGACATGGCCGAACGCATCCTCCACCGAGCGCTTCAGCGCGCCCGACAGTTCGGAGACGGACATGGCACCCGCATTGTCGCCTTCGCGCTCCTCGGCTAGCAGCCGGGCGGGTTCGGGAAGGAGACTTTCACGTGGGAGATCGGCCATCAACGTCCTGCTGATCGGGTCGGGAGGGCGCGAGCATGCGCTGGCATGGAAGCTGGCGCAATCGCCCCGCCTAGATAGGCTGTGGGCCGCGCCGGGCAATCCGGGCATTGCGGCGCATGCCACGTGCGTGCCGCTGGATGCGGCGGATCACGCCGCCGTCGCGTCCTTCTGCGCCGAGCACGCCATCGGCCTCGTCGTGATCGGGCCGGAAGCGCCGCTGGTGGCGGGGCTGGCGGACGATCTGCGTGCGGCCGGCTTTGCCGTGTTCGGCCCATCCGCCGCGGCGGCGCGGCTGGAAGGATCCAAGGGCTTCACCAAGGATCTCTGCGCCGCGCACGGCATCCCGACCGCCGCCTTCGCCCGCGTGACATCCCGCGCCGAGGCGGATGCGGCGCTCGCCCGCTTCGGCGCGCCCGTCGTCGTCAAGGCGGACGGGCTGGCGGCGGGCAAGGGCGTGACGGTCGCGATGACGCTGGCGGAGGCGGAAGCCGCGCTCGACGCGCTGTTCGACGGCTCGCCCGCCGAGGCGGTGATCGAGGAGTATCTGGAGGGCGAGGAAGCCAGCCTGTTCGCGCTGACCGACGGGACGACCGTCGTCGCGCTCGGCTCCGCGCAGGATCACAAGCGCGTCGGCGATGGCGATACCGGCCCCAATACGGGCGGCATGGGCGCTTACTCCCCTGCCCGCGTGCTGACGCCAGAACTGGAAGCCCGCGCGCTGTGCGAGATCGTGCAGCCGACGGTGGATGCACTGGCGGGGATGGGCTGCCCTTATTCGGGCGTCCTCTATGCCGGGCTGATGCTGACCGCGGACGGCCCCAAGCTGATCGAGTATAATGCCCGCTTCGGCGATCCCGAGGCCCAGGTGCTCATGCCGCGGCTGGAGGATGATCTGGTCGAGCTGCTCCATGCCGTCGCCACCGGCACGCTGGCCGACCGCCCGGCGCCGCGCCTGTCGCCGCACGTGGCGCTCACCGTCGTGATGGCGGCGCGCGGCTATCCCGGCACGCCCGAGACGGGCGGCGCGATCCGCGGGATCGAGGCGGCGGAGGCGAACGGCGCGACCGTGTTCCAGGCAGGCACAAGCGCGGGACCGGACGGGCTGGTCGCATCGGGCGGGCGCGTGCTGGCGGTGACCGCGACGGCTGCCAGCGTGGCAGCGGCGCAGGCCGCCGCCTATGCCGCCGTCGACGCGATCGACTTTCCGACCGGCTTCTGCCGCCGCGACATCGGCTGGCGCGAGATTGCGCGGGAGACGCGCTGAACCATCCGCGCCGCCGCATCGTTGCGGACGCGACAAGACACTCACCAAGAGGCCGCACATGGACCAGACGACCCTGATCATCCTTCTCGTCGCGCTCGTCGCGATCGTCGCGCTGGTGCTGCTGCTGCGCCCCAAGTCGCGCGGCGACCAGCCGGTCGAGGGTGGCGGGCTGGCCGACGCCATCGCCGCGGCGGTGGAGGATGTCGGCGGCGAGGTGATCGGCGTCGATGCCCGGCCGGACCTGCCGCCCGCGGTCGGCGAGGCGGACGTGCTGACCCGCATCAAGGGCCTCGGCCCCAAGGCGGCGACGCAGCTGAACGCGCTCGGCATCAGCCGCTACGACCAGCTGGCGGCGCTGACGCCCGAGCAGCTGACCTATGTCGACAGCCAGATGGGCGCGCTGCAGGGCCGGATGCACAAGGATCGCTGGGCCGAGCAGGCGCAGCATCTGGCGGCGGGCGACACGGCAGGGTTCGAGGACAAGTTCGGCAAGCTGGGCGGCTGAGCCCGGCCCGTCTGCTCAGAAGCGCCGCCGGGCCAGCCGCCCGGCGGCCCGGGTTGGCGCCCATCCGGTACCCTGATACCCGAAAGTCACGAAGGTCGCACCCGTGACGCGATTTTCACGCGCAGCGCCTCCGTGAACCGTTCTGGAACATAGCTGCAATCGAGGCTGTCGGAAAGCGCCGATTGGCAGGCGTGCGCGGCGAGACCGACACCGGCGCGTGGCGGTGATGCCTGCCGGACGATCGCCGCGCGCCCGTTACTGCAGCGTGGTGTCGTCCTCTTCGCCGCCGCCGGCCTGACCGAAGAATTCGAGCAGTTGCATCGTCAGCTCCGCCCGCTCGGCAAGGGTCGGCGCTTCCAGCAGCGCCTGCTTGGCGGCGACATCGAAGGGTGCCACCTGCGCGATGGCGTTGACGAACGTCTCGTCATCCAGCCGGCCGACGGCCGACCAGTCGATGGCGAAGCCGCGCGCCTCGGCGAAGCGCCGCGCCGAATGCTCCACCGATGCGCGCACCACCGCGGCCAGCGCATCGGGCATCTCGGCATCCGCCCACTCGCCCGTCTCCGCCTCCACCTGGCGGAAGGCGGTGGTGACGTCGAGCTCGCGCGTCACGCGGAAGCGGGTGATCCCTTCGAGCACGATGTTGAAGCGGCCATCCTCCAGCGCCTCGACATCGGCGATCCGCCCGAGACAGCCGACATCGAACAGCGCCGGCTTCGCGCCTGGCCCCCGCGGCTGGATCATGCCGATCCGCCGATCCCGCGCGAGCGCGTCGGTCACCAGCGCGCGGTAGCGCGGCTCGAAGATGTGGAGCGGCAGATAGGCGCGGGGGAAGAGCAGCGCCCGCTCCAGCGGAAATACGGAGATGCGCTGCGCCACCCCCGGTCAGCCGAACAGGATGGCGGAGAGGCGGCGGCGCTGCGCCGAGACCCAGGGATCCTCCAGCCCGACCGCCTCGAACAGCTTGAGCAGCCGCTGGCGCGCCGCGCCCTCGTTCCACGTCCGGTCCCGCTCGATGCTGGCGAGCAGCAGGTCCGCGGCGCCGTCCCGATCGGTCGCCATCAGCGCACCGGCCAGTTCGTAGGCTGCCTCCTGGTCCTCCGGATCGGCGGCGACGCGGGCGCGGAGCGGCGCCAGATCGTCCACCTGCGGCGCCTCGCGGGCGAGCGCCAGTGCGGCGCGCACCTGCTGCACGCCTGCATCCTTGCCGGCATCGGCGGGCAGCAGCGCGAGCGCCTCCTCCGCCTCGTCGACGCGCCCGTCCGCGAGCAGCGCGCGGGCGAGGCCGGCGACGACCGCGGGATCCTCGGGCGCCATTTCGAGCAGCTGCGTGAAGATGGACACCGCACGCGCCGCATCGCCGCCGGCAAGCACCTCCTCGCCCATCGCGATCAGCGGCTCGATCTCGGCATGCGCCTGCTGCGCCTCGCCCTGCACGGGCAGCTGGCGCAGGATCTGGTCGAGCGTCTGGGTCAGCTGCGTCTCGGAGCGGAACTGCGTGAGATCGGCGACGAGCTGGCCCTGGAACAGCGCATAGACGGTCGGCACCGACTGGATGCGGAACTGCGCCGCGATCAGCTTGTCCGTGTCGACATCGACCTTCTTCAGCAGCACGCCCTTGTTGGCGAAGGCCGCGGCGACCTTGTCGATCAGCGGGCCCAGCTGCTTGCACGGGCCGCACCAGCTGGCGGTGAAATAAAGGATGACGAGCGACGTCATCGACGGCTCGACCACGTCGCGCCGGAACGCCTCGATCGCCTCGCGCTCGGCCGCGCTCATTCCCAGGGTCGCCAAGATCGCTGCTCCCGATTGATGATGCCCTTATGTGGGCGGGCGCCGCCCGCTGCCAAGCCCCGACCGTGTTCCACCCGAAAAGCGATGCGCGACGATGAAGGAAGGGCTTGCAGCCTCCGAAACACCACGCTAAAGGCCGCGCTCCCCGCCGGGAACGCCCTCCAGCGCCCCGGCCGACGACGCCAGAGCGGGCGTAGCTCAGGGGTAGAGCACGACCTTGCCAAGGTCGGGGTCGAGGGTTCGAATCCCTTCGCCCGCTCCAGCGTGCCGAGTGTTGACAAGCACTTAGACGCTGACCGCCTGGCGCGGAGGGACTTGCCACACCGCCGGGTTAACTCGAGGGTAACAATGGGGTGCAGGCTCCAGGGCAGCCGCTCCCGCAACCCGTCATAGGCGAGCAATGCCGGCCTGACACAGATAGATCCGGTCGCGCGCGGCTCGGTGGCACTATAGGCGCAAGGCCAGTTCTGTAGCTTGGCATGCTCGGGGCGAGCTTAGGCCGAACTGGCTTCCTGTCTAGCCACAGTCGCGGCCGATGCCAGACTCGCGTTCGGACGGAATTTCAATCGTGCTTCCGCCGGCATGTTGAGCGAGCTTCAGGAAGAAGCCTGGAGGGTCCGCATCCACCCGGCGAACACATCCTGATCGACCTCCGCCTCCGGCGTGGGTACACCGGTGGCAAGCAGGGCCGCGGCACGGGAGCGCGCCGCCATAGGCGAGATCCCGAAGGCACGGCTGAACGCCCGCGAGAAGGTCGCCTCGCTGGAGAAACCGCGCTCGAGACCTATATCCTTGACGCGGCGGTGCCGGTTTGCCGGACTGGCCAGGGCGAGCGCGGCGCTCGTCAGACGACGGCGTCGGATGTGGGAGGCAACGCCGCCGACCGGCTCGAACAGGCGGTACAGCGACGCGCGCGACATGCCCGTTGCCGAGGCGATCTGGCCCGCATTGATCCGAGGATCGTTCAGGTTCGCATCGATGTACAAGGCAGCCTTGCGGAAGGGCGAGGCGATCCCGTTCGATGCCCTGCTACCGGCAGGCGTGTGGCCTGCCAGCACAGTCAGCGCCAGCGCGACGGTGGCGTTGGCCGACAAGATGGCGTCTGCGGGGTTGAGTTCGGGCAGGCGCCTGACGAGCGACAGCAGGTAATCTCCGAGAAGTCCGGTCATCTGCGCCTCGCGTGGGAGCACCTCACCGTGAAAATGGGCGACAGTATCCATCACTCCCTCGAACGACTGCCTGGGGATGAGGAGCGATATGTTCCAGAAATCCGAAGCAGCGGTGGACAGGGTTCGCGACAGGTCGAACAGGACGATGTCGCCGGCGCGCACTGTGACGTCGCGATCGTCCGCCGTGCCGGTGAATCCACCTTCCACGTAGAGTTGGATGAGGAGGTGATCGAGGCCGCTCTCAGCGGTGAGCGCGCGGGAGCGTTCGAACTCAAGCGCGCTCGAGCGGAAGCTGCCGATCATCACGGTCCCCAGATGCCACACCGATATGGCCAGCCCGTAATCGTCGTCGTCAGCGCCCTTCGCGCGCTTGGCCTCGAACACATCGGCCACAGAGGCGGCGAAGGAGGTGAGGGCCTGCTTGCCGCCGATCCTGCCACTCTCGATCTGGAAATTTGGAACTGCGGTCGGAAGTTCGTCCGAACCCACCATCAAGCATCCTTCCTGTCCGCATTCCAATCGTAACCCGGTGACCGCGGGGGGGTGCCTCCATGACGATCCGTATCAATCGCCGGGTTCGGTGTCGCTAAATCTCTGCCCCTGTTGACGTTCCCCGCCGAGCCTCACAGGCGACCCGGCTCGTGCGCCGTCGTGAGGTGCATGTGGGGGGAAGTGCATGTCGTTGTTCGGTGCGGGGCGTAGGAGCTCGATCTATCTGGTGCCGGCGACGCCGCGCGCGCCAACGCGTCCGGTGCCCGGAGTGGGCCCCGATACGACCTATCGTCGAGTGCTGATCACGACCACCGCGCTAGCATCCGCCCTGGCAGGTGCCGGCTGGACGGAGCGTGCAGACGCGCAATCGAGCGGCCCGTGCGGCAGTCAGATCGGCGGCGCGGTCACCTGCTCGCCCAGCGGCAACCGCTATCGCACCGGGATCGCCTACAGCGCCCAGCCAGCGACGCCCGGGGAGGACGTGACGGATCCGGCGACCGACGTGCTCGACCTCGCCGTCTCCATCGAGAGTGGCGTTTCCATCGTCCTGCCGCCGCGGGCAGGCGCAATCCCGGCGGTGCGCGCTCAGGGCCATCAGGATGCGGACGTTTCGATCCTGGCTGCGCCGGGCAGCAGCATCAGCACCGCGGGCCGTAACCAGACCGGCATCAGCGGCACGGTGCAGGACGGCACGCTGAGGATCGAAGCCTCGAACATCCGGACGGACCAGGCGAACTCGATCGCCATTCTCGGCACCAGCACCGGCACGGGCGACATCGACCTGAATGCTTCCGGGGTGACGACGTCGGCGCGCGGGAGCCATGGGGTCGCCGCTCTGTCGTCGGGGACGGGAACGATCGCCATCAAGGCGGACGATATCGTCACGGGCGGGCCGAACGCGCACGGCGTGCAGGCCGCGACCGAAAACGGCGCGGTGCAGATCGTCGCGGGCCGGATCACGACCACAGGCAACCGTTCGGACGCGATCTCCGCGACCGGCGGGGGCGATGTCCGTATCGAGCTGGCCGGACCGGTGACAACCTCCGGTCGGCGTGCGAACGGGGTTTTCGTCACCGCCGACGGGAACATCGAGGTCTTCGGTGAAGGCTCCATCGTCACCGATGGGCGCGCCGGTAGCGGTGTCGATGTCTTCTCGACAGCTGGGCATGTCGCCGTCGACCTGCCCTCGATTACGGCGGGCGGTCGTGGCGCATGGGCCGTCTATGCCGGGGCGGATGCTGGCAATGTCGATCTCACCATCGGCTCAGCCACAGCGTCTGGCGCGAACGCCACCGGCGTGCAGGCGATGGCGAAGGGGGACGTCCGGGCGGTGCTCGGATCGCTGGTGACTTCGGGCGCCGGCTCTCAACTTGCGTCGCTGGAGGCGCGAGGCGCGCTCGACGTCGTGATCGACGACGGGACTGGCACCGGCATCGACGGCACGGGCATCCGTCTCACCGGCCAGAGCGTGGCCGCCACGGTGACCGGCGCGATTTCGGTCCAGAATGGCGGCAGCGACGGCGCGGCGCTCGAGATCACGGCCGCGCCGTTCGGGCCGCCCGTCAGGCTTGCCGCCGCCGGGGCGGCTGCGGCGATCCCGGGCGGCGCGACGCTCGACAATCGCGGCCGGATCGAAGCCAGCGGCACCGGCATAGCCGCTGTGGTTATCGACGCACAGAGCGACCTTGTCGTGACCGGCGATGGCTCGATCGAAACCGGCGATGGCGGCCGATCCGCCCTGATCTTCTCCAGCGGAGGCAATGCGACGATCTCGCAGGGGCTCCTTCGTGCCAGCGGCGACAATGCCTCAGGCGTGACCGGCACAGCCGAGGGCGACGTGACCATCGCCATCGGTCGCATCGAGACGAGCGGGCAGGTGGGCCATGGTGTCTCCCTGCGGCGCGAGGGCAGCGGCGCCACCAGGGTCGATGTCGGCGCACTCGCGATATCGGGGTTGGGCACGACCGGCGTCCACATTGATGCCACCGGCACCACCGGTTCCACGGGGCCGATCCAAGTGAATGTCGGCCGGATGGATGTGGCGACTGCCGACGGTTGGGGCATCTACATCGACGCGGCCAATGCTGACGTCTCTGCCTCGATCGGCAGTGCGGATCTGCCCGGGGCCACGCCGACCGCCGTATATGCCGCCGGCCGCTCGACGGACCTGACCGTTGGCTCGGTGATGTCGGGCGCCGATTCGTCCTTCTCGCTCGCGCTGGTCGACGGCGTCGCTTACGACGGCGAGGCCAGGGTTATCGTAACGGACCGGGTGGAGGCTCGTGGCGCGCTGGTGAACGGCGTGCGCGCCGTGGGCGACAGCGTCCTCGTGGCGGGCGGAGGCACCGTCGTCGCGGACGGGGGCTCTGGCGTCGTGGTGGAAAGCCGCGGGGCCGCCCGCATCGACCTGGGCACGGTGGCAGCGGGCGGCCTTGGCGGCCACGCGGTCGATATCGCAGCCGCCGACGGGGTCACGGCGGCGCTCGGGAGCGTCCGGGCGACCGGCTACGATGCGAAGGGCGTCAGGATCGTCGCGCAGGGCGGCGACGTGGCCGTTGCAGTCGGGGGCGTGGTAACGACTGGCGAGCGCGGAACCGGCGTGCGGATCGAGAATCAGGGCAGCGGTGCCACCAGCCTTGTCATGGACCAGGCCTCCACCAGTGGCATTTTCGCCAATGCCGCATCGGTGATCGCAGGAGTGGGTCCGGTCGACGTCACGCTGAAGAACGTGCTCGTCTCGGGCGACTATTCGTCAGGCGTGGCGGTTTCAGCGCCGCAGGCGGCACTCACGATGAACGTCAGCGACATGACGGTTATCGGCAGCAGCCCCCGCGCCGTGGACGTGGTGGTACGATCGGTCGACCTGACGACCAACGGCTCGATCAGGACGGCTCTGGGCGGAACTCCTGCCCCCGGTGAGGTCGCCATGGGGCTGCTGTTGAAGGGCACAGAGTTCATCACGCTCAGGAACCACGGTGACCTCGCCATCTCGGGCAGTGCTTCCGCGCTGATCAACGCGCGTTCAAACGGCGACATCTCGATCGTGTCGGACGGCACGATGCTGGCCCAGGGATTGGGCGCCTTCGGCATCACTGCGCAGACCCTCGGCAACGTCACGGTCGACCTGCGGTATATGCGCGTGCTGGGCGACTTCACGGCAGGCGTGGGCGCGCTGGCGGGCGGTGACGTATCGATCAAGGTCGATCGATATGAAGCGACAGGCTCCAATCTCGGCCTCGACTCACTGGCGCTCGGCAACATCACCGCGCAGATTGGATCGGCAGACACGCAGGACAATCTGGTCGCGTTTCGGGCAAGCGGCCTCGCCACCTTCCGCAACACCGGTACCATCGTCCAGAACGGCACCGGGCTGATGCGGATTTTCGCCGGCGACATCGATGTCACCTTCGACGGCGACATTTTGACGGACGCCGGTGACCTGTCCACCCTTCTCCTCGGCGCTGCGAAGATCGCCTTGACCACCAACGAGCCCCGCTACCGCAAGGATGACAGCAGGCTCGACATTCGCGTCACCAACAACGCGCTTGTCCGGGTGGACCAGTTCGGCTTCGATGCGATGGCGCTCTTTTCCGGGCACGATATCGACATCGCAGGCAACGGCCGGATCGAGAGCCTCGCCGACGTTGGGGGCGGACTGCGTCTGCAGGCGGCCAATGCCATTCGGGTGACGCAGGAGTCGATCAGCACCCGGGGGCTCGGCGCGGATGCGATCAGTGCGGACGCTTCGGGTGATTTCACCGCCTCGGTGAACAGGATCGGCACTGATGGCAACTATTCGACCGGAATTTCGGGCGACATCACCGGTGCGGCCGCGATCCATGTGAACGACCTCTCGATCAAGGGCAGAGGCGCAAAGGGCATGTTCCTGTTCGTTGGCGGAGACACCAACATCACGCTTGGCATGCTCGGCGTTGAGGGAGACGAGAGTACCGGCCTCTCGGTGCAAAAGGCCGGCTCGATCACGGCTCGGCTGGGGGCCGGATCGCTACAGGGCGACGCCGCCACATTCGCGCAACTGCGGGCCGCGGGCGACATTGCCCTCGCTGTGGATGGTCCGCTCACAATCGCGGGTCTCGGCAGTGTCGCAGTCGATGCCCAATCCGATCGAGCCATCGCGATCGATCTCGGGGCGGTCGACATCTCGGGCGCGAACAGTCGCGCTCTGCGCCTCACTGCAGGCAGCGACGTGACCGTGCGGATCGCGGACGGTCTCGCGTCTGCGGCCCCGCACGATGAGGTGCAGACCGCGACCGTCACCCTCGTCGGCGGCGCCGCCGCAACACTGGTGAACGAGGGCACGATCACGGCAACAGGCGCGCGCAATGCCGCCCTCTCGATCACGTCTGCGGAGCTGGCGACGCTTGACGGCAACGGATCGGTCGCGACCGGCGGCGACGATGCGACCGCTATAGGGATTGCCGGGCAACAGGGTGTCACGGTGCGCGGATCGGCAATCGCCACCGCCGGTGCCCGCTCACAGGGGCTGAGCCTGGTCAGCGGCGGAGATGCGCTGATCGACCTCGCCATCGTGACCACCTCGGGCGCTTCCAGCACGGCGGCAAAGCTGGAGACGCAAGGCGAGGCCATGGTGCGTGTGGGGTCAATCGTGACCAATGGCGCGCAATCCGACGGCCTCATGCTTCGGGCAGGCGGATCGGCGGATATCGTTCTGGGATCGGTGTCGGTCGGTCAGGGCGCATCCGCGGCACTCGTCGCGAGTGCGGGTGATGCGCGCGTCCTCCTCGGAAACCTTGCGGTGGCGGACGCCGGCTCGCGCGGTATCGACGCTCTTGCCGATGGGAGCGGCGAGATTACGATCGTCGGCGCAGTTGTCGGCAGCGCGGATCAGCAAGCACGGTCGCAACCATCGGCTCTTCCTGGCGGCCGTGAGGACGACAGCGCCCAGGCAATCGTATCGCTGGAGACTGGGGGCTTCGCGACGGTCGTCAACAACGGCAGTATTGCGACCAGCGGCATTCTGGAAGGTGGCATCGCGGCACGCGGTGCCACTGGCTCGCTCGTCACCAGCGCCGGCCCGGTTGTCACCAGCGGCGCTGGGGCAACCGGCATCTATGCGGCGGCCTATGCCAACAGCGCGCGGGCAGACGTCGCATCCGTGGTGACGGGCGGCGATGATGCGCGAGGCGTCCTCGTTCGCTCGCTGGGCGACAGCATCGCGGTCGTGCGATCCGTCTCGACAGGCGGCGACCGCGCCGACGGTGTTACAGCGGAGGGCGCCGGCAGCGCCGAGGTGCGTGCAGGGCAGGTAACCACAAGCGGCGCGCAGGCTTATGGTGTGCGCGCGCAATCCTTCGGCTCTGTGCTGGTCAGCGCGGATGACGTGGCGGTCAGCGGGAGCGGGGCGACGGGCATTGAGGCGGCGAGTTTCGAGCGCGGCAATGCCACCGTGGTCGCAGGTGGCCGCGTCTCGGTGACCGGCGGCAGCGGCATCGACGCCTATGCGGCAGACGGGCGCGCCAGCGTGCGGGCCGCCGAGGTCCGCCATTCAGGCGCAGGCTACGGTGTGCTGGCGAGCGGCTCGTCGGGTGCGACGATCGAGTTCGGCAGTGTCGTCAGCACCGGCAGCTACAGTGGCGAAGCGGTTACCGCCTTTGCCGCCAGTGGCGTCACGACGATCAAAGGCGACACCGTGACCGCGACCGGCGACCGCCGCGACGCGGTGGCTGCCGTAAACGATACCGGCAATCTCGCCATCGCGGTCAACACCGTATCGGCCAGCGGTGCGGACTCGGTCGGCATCTACGCCGGTGGCGCAGGGTCCGTGACCATCGTGGCGCGCGAGGTTGTCAACGATGCGGGCGAAGTGGGCGCCATCCTCGCCGAGGGCGGAAACATCGCCATCACCGCGGGATCGGTCACGGCAAGCGGAACTCCGACCGGACCAGGGCCGGGGGGCTCCGCAGCCGTCTCCGCACGTGCGGTGGGCGATGCACTGGTCTCGGTCGGCCGCGTCTCGGCGACGGGCGGCCATGACGGCATCAGAGCGGAAGGCGGCAACAAGGCCGGCGTGTCCGTCGCCGTGGACGGTTCCGTCCTGTCCAGTCGCGATGCGGTCGTGCTGGCCGCTGCTGCGGCGAACTCGCTGACCAATGATGGCGCGCTGCAAGGCACTGTCGCCGTGCGGGCCAGCGGCGGCGCGGCGACGATCGCGAACAACGGGACGATCAGCGGAGCGCTGATCCTGACGGACAACGCCGATCGCGTCATCAACCGCGGCCAGATGGAGCTCATGGGCGCCACCGCATTCGGCGCGGGCGACGACGTGCTGGAGAATGGGGGCGCGCTGCGACTTGTCGGACCTGTCGAGTTCGGTACTGGGACGGACCGGTTGGTCAACAGGGGCACCATAGCGTTCGGCTCGCTCAACGCCGCCCGGATCGCCCCGACGTCGGGCTCGCGCGCCATTTCGGGTGTTGAGGCCACGGCGAATTCGGGATTGATCGAGCTGCGGAATGGCATGTCCGGAGACGTTCTGACGCTGTCCGGCACTTATGCGGGTAGCGGTAACAGCACGCTTGGTCTCGATGTGGCCTATGGCGCCAGCATCACCGCTGATCGGCTTGAAGTTGGGGGCGCCACGACGGGAGCCACGCGGATCGTTCTGCAAACCACCGGCAACGCGGCGGTGCTGGATGCGGGCACCACCGTCGTGCAGGCCGGCGCTGGCAGCGTCGCCGGGGCATTCACGCTCGATCCCTCGCAGGTCAGTGTGGGCATGTTCCAGCGCGCGGTCGTCTTCAACGCCCCGACGAACAGCTACCGGCTGGTCAGTGGGCCGTCGGCAGCTGCCTATCGCCTGCTGAAGGTGAGCGAGGGCGCGCGCAGCCTCGCGCTCGACTCCGCCGACACGGTGACAAGCCACTTCGCGCTGGCCCGCGACGGCAAGGCGCCCGGCAGTGGCTTGTGGTCGGCCATGGGCGGCGGCCTGGTGTCGCGTGACGAACAGCGCAGCCTCTCCAGCTTTGGGCTGAGCCAGACGGCCGACCTCGGATACAGGCAGGATGGCTTCAGCGGCCAGCTCGGCGCCGACATGGTGCGTGGGCGTGCAGCATTCGGCGTGACCGGCGGCTACGCCCATTCGATCCTGGGCTTCGACCGCAGCGCGGACCGGGTGGAGTATGACGCCTACAATGTCGGCGCCTATGCCGCCCTTCGCAGCGGCCCGCTCTTCGTCAATGTGCTCGTCAAATATGATCGCTATGACTTGAAGGTCGACATTGCGGGCCAATCCGCAAAGACCGACGGCGAGGGCCTCACGGGACGCGGCGAGGCAGGTCTGCGGTTTGGCAGCGACCGATTCTTCGTCGAACCGGCGGCGCGGATCAGCTGGTCGGAGGTCAGCCTCGACGCGCTGGCGCTGCCCGCCACCATCAGCTTTGACGATCGCGCCGGCTGGACGGGGGCGGCAGGCCTTCGCCTCGGCGCGTTGCGTGACGTGGGTGGCGCGCGCGTGACGGTCTATGGGGCGGGAGACTATGTGCGGGCGTTCCGGGCGGACCAGGGCATCGCGTTCGCCACGGGCAGCGTCTTGCTCGCGGTTGGCGACACGCGGCTGCCCAGCCACGTTACCGGCAAGGTCGGCGTCTCGGTTGAGCGCGACCAGGTTAGCGGCTTCGTCGAAGGCGTCGGCCGTTTCTCCGGCAGCTACAACGGCGGCGGTGCTCGGGCGGGCCTGCGCCTGCGCTTCTGATCTGAGGGCCGGCGTCGTGGAAAAAAAAGCGGGTGCCGCAGTAACAAGCATAACAGCGTAGCGCACCGCCCTGCACCTCCGTGTTGGCCGTGGAGCGCATGATCGAGGACGAGATACGCCTGCTCGACAACAGCAGTCTGGTGGAGGATGACAGCGAGGTCGCCTTGGCGCACCTGCGCGCCCTGCATCAGGCATTGGGCGAGTTGATCCGGTTGGCCCGCGCGGACTAGCCGCTGACCGGCGCGCTCGGCACGTTGCGGGCTATCGGCTAGTCCGCCAAGGCTACGGTCGGCAAGGCCGCCGCCGCCGCGCCGGTCACCGCCTCGGCCATGGTCGCGTTCGCCGGCGTGGTCGGATTGCCGAGCTGTTCGTCGGCAACGTGGTGGTGGCGCTGGCGGCGGGCGGACTGGCGGGCAACACCGTGGAGGAAGTGATGCTGAAGCGGGAGGCTAAGGCGGCGGATTGAGAGCCGACGTCCCCGGTCAAGCGTTAGGATCATCCCACCAAGCGGAGAGATCCCGTGCGCGTCTACACCATCGGCTACGAGGGCTGCACACAAGCCGAGGTCGTCGCTGCGCTCTCCGCCGCCGGCGTCCGTTTGCTCGCCGACGTGCGCGCAGTGCCGCTCTCCCGCCGCCCCGGCTTCTCCAAGAACAAGCTGGCCGCCGGCCTGCGCGAGGCGGGCATCGACTATGTCGGGCTGAAGGCGCTGGGCACGCCGCCGGAGGGGCGCGAGGCTGCGCGCAAGCACGACCATGCCCGTTTGGCCCAGGTCTACGCCGGTCAGCTGGAGCTGCCCGAGGCCATGGCGCAGATGGCGCAGCTGCGGTCGCTGGCGGCGGAGCGGCCGACCGCCCTGCTCTGCTTCGAGCGCGATCCGGCGGGGTGCCACCGGTCGCTGCTTGCTAAGGCGGCTATGCCGGAGGCGGAGGCGGAGGTGGTGGATCTGTTCGCTGGAAGCGAATGAGTTGGGGCGGCCTTGAAAAATCGCAGGCAGCTGTCACTGCATCGGGAGATCAAGGAGGACGAGCATCCGATCGTGGTCGTATCGGCGCGGGACATCGTCGCGTGCTGAGATCGAACGGACGGCCGGACCGGGATACGGTGACGAGCTGGCTGCGGCAGGAGTTTCCGACCGCGGACGGCTGACAAACGCACAACACGAATAATCGCATGGACGACTGCGGGACCCGCGTCGGATGCAGGCGAGCGGAGGAACGGCGAGTGCCCCAAACCCTGATAGAGAGGATGTTCCACGAGGCCTGCCGCGCTGCAGGGCTTGCGGTGGAGCCCGAGCAGATGGTCGGCCGCTACCGGCCCGACTTCCTCGTCCGAGAACACAAGCTGATCGTCGAGCTTGACGGGCACGGCACCCATTCATCGGTCGAAGATCGTACCAGTGATGCCATACGCCAGCGCTACCTTCAGCGGCTGGGCTGGACCGTCCTGCGCTTCACCGGGCATGAGGTCATGCGGGACGCGGCGGGATGCGTCGAGGAGGTTCAGTCGTTCATCCTCGCGATCGGTCCGCCCGTGCCCACCTTCGCCGTCTACATCGACTGGCTCTTCTTCCAGCGCGCCGCTGTCGAGTTCGAGCAGCGCAATCGGAAGAACCTTGAGGCTCTGGGACTGATCACGCGCGACAGCTTCCTGAGGCTCCTGCCACGCGTCTTGGAAATGCCCGACTGGGTCGCCGTGCACCTCTTCGGTGCCGCGAGCACCTTTTCCCAGAGCGCCGTCACGCTCGAGACGAGCCGTCTGGTCGCCGACGGTCAGCGTCGGTTCGTGGTCGAGGAGCACCAGGCGGACTTCCTGGCTGTAACGCTTCTGGACCACCTCAAGGAGCGACGTCCGGTGTACGGGGGAAAAGTTGTCCTTGTCGCCGACGACGGCGCCTACCCGCCCGAGTTCCTCGACGACGACCCTCACCTCGCTGCCCTGATCCGGCGGGACGAGGCGCGGTCACGCATGCTGACGATCCGCGCCAAGAAGTGGCAGGACATCGACTATCTATTCGCGGAGCTCGCAGGAGTTCCGCTCCACGAAATGCGCTGACACAGCCGTTGTCGAACAAGGCTGGTGTCCGCAGCTCTGGAAGCCGTCGTGCGCGGTCCGCTGGTCACCAGCCGACCATCCCCAACAGGTGTTCCTCAAAACAACCGCTGGTCTCCGGTTCCGGCTGGATGAGAGGCGGGGGTTCACGTCAGACCGGCCGAGCGATAGGCAGGGCTTTAGCACCGGGTACCAGCTTCGCCGTTCGACCTGAACAAATGGCCGAAGCTGGGCAGCGGAAAACATGCCCTGAACGACCGACTCTGGGTCCTTGCGGTGGCGCCGTGCCGTCGACGGCTCACGACCAACATGCGCCATGCCGATTAGGCAGGACGAATGTCTGTTCACGCGCCCATTGCTGACGATCGAAGTCGGCAGGGTTAGGCGCCCGGACGTGAATTCTCGGCGTCGCCAGCATCAATGCTGATTGCGCTCTTTAGGTCGCGTAACAGCGCTTCGAACGAATGCCGCTCAAGCGCCCCAGGCGCAAGCACGACGGCGTGGCCGCGATCATGGTCTTCGCCTTCGACAGGAATGCCATGCGTGTCGCCGGGGCAGAAGATCGTGCCGACATAGGTTCCGAGCACGCCGACGTGGAATGCGATGCCGTTCGCAAAAGGCTCGGTGAGAAGGATCGAGCGCGGCAGCAACTCGCACATTACACGGTAGAGATAAGAAGGACCACCTGGCTGGGCATCCGGGTGGAAGCGATCGGCAATCTGGAAGCCACAGTTGCGCAAAGCGGTGTCGGTCCTGGCGGCCTCGATGTCGAGCGCGATGACCTTGCGCAGTGAGGCGCAGTCGATAGCAGGAAGTAGCGCCTCACCGTAAACGAAATAGCCGCCGCCCAGTGCAACCTTAGCAAGAAACCGCAGCGCGGTGAACATCCCAACATTGAGCTGGACGGTCAGGTCCTCGCCGGCGGACTCCTGGTCGGTGAGTTCGCGGCCAGCCTTGACATCCCACACGCGCATGCCTTCCGGGGTGTGGCTGATCTGCGCCGGGCGCCCGGCAATCGTTGCTCGCCGCCAGCGCGGCACCGGCTTCCTACCATGCCCTTTCACAGGCGAGCGGGCGAGTTGAGGCGCGAGCAGCGGATCACTGGCGAGTGCGCCATCAACTTCGCTGCCCATCTTCGAATTGAATGCTTTCTGCGACCAAACCTGAAACTGGTTGGTGCCGCCGAGCGACAAAGGGATGATATGATCCCAATTGCCATCGGTCTCTGGCACGTCCTGGTCGGTATATACGCAGTACACGAATTATCCTTGAGCGAAGCGCCGGGCGCGGCTCTGCGCGCCTGCACAGATACAAACGGCCATCGGCAGCGACCAACGTGCGCCGTTCGCTAGCGGGGCTGGAACCGTCGGCTGTTCCCCGACCGGTCACTCACCCAGCGTAAAGCTCAGCACCAACGCACGTGTCCAATACGCTGTATTCGATGTTTCAGACCGAAACGATCACTGGGTCCGCTCACCGTAGCGCTCAAACATCCTAGCGTCCATGTCGAACCCGGGCTTAACCTTACCGACCACCACCAGATGCACGGGGCTGTTTACCATCGGATACAGCTGAATCAGAGTGAACACGCAATCAGACAAAGCTCCGATATGCTCCCTACCCCCAACAATCCGAAACATGTGCCCTTCGCCTTCCATCAAGTCTCCGATTTCCGGCATACCCTCATACAGGTACCGGGGCGCGTCACCGACGTAGCGCTCTATGTCGTCCGCCTTATTCAAAATGACATCGGCCAGGAAGGGATCGAAGGCATCCAAGCCGAATTTCGCAACCGCCCAAGCGTGAGCAGTCTTGGCGAGAAACCGCAGGGTGTCTTCACGAGAGACCACCCCGATCTGCGTCTGAACGATAAGCGCGCCCTTCTCATTGCCCACTTCTTTAGCAATGGCATCAAGCCTATCCCTCTGTTGGTAGGTCCAGCTCTTCCCCAACTCGCCACCTGCCTTGGCTGGCAGTCCAAGGATCGTCGGCGCTGGCGAGGTCCAAAGCGGCAGAACCAGTGGCGCTTCGGCAAACGGAACTAGCCGATAGCCTAGGTCGCGGATATGTTTCCCGCTCGAACCGATTTCGGTAAACGTGAGCCGCATATGCGTGTGGCGCTCAAGCAGTTTTTTCTTTTTTTTTCTGGGTGCGTGATGGCGCCCCGATAGCACCCCTAAATGGGCCGATTTGGTTGATCAGGAAACCCTGCTCATACTTGTTGATGATCTTCTGGCACTCTCCGCAGGAGGCGTCCAAGATGCTGAGCACATCCGCTCCCATCGCGTACGGAATGACGTGCTCTTCGCTGCGCTTCAGTTTATCATTGCCGCAGTAAATGCACAGGCCAGGGGATGGAAGCTTCGTACGCGCGTAGGCATCCAAATCGATCTCATCAGACTTCATTGCTTCCCCGTTATTGTTCGACGTCGTGAAGTGCTTTCAACGACAAGGGGCCTTCCAAAACTAGGCGCCTAGGACCTCATTTGTCCGCTCCTGCCAGAAGCCGCCGTTTACCGCCGAGCCCGTGAATGACGACTTCGTCCCAGTTCCCGCTATCGAAACTTGGCCATTAGGCTCAATGAATGATCGTCGGAAGTTGGGGAGCGGGATAATTGGCCCGAACGTCTGGGAATGGGTCGTGCCCGCCGCTGCGCGGCCGCCCAGATGCTCAAGCAATTAATTTGGGTGCCTCGCGCGAGGCGCGCATAATTAAGCGGATCGATCTGCCGCAGGGTTAACGAACTCAGTGTTCGGTAAGCTCGACGACCTCAAAATCGAAGCTCTTCCACCCGTGTCGCCCCGCCGCCTGTTCTGTCAGCGCCTCCTTGCTTGTGGCCTCCTTCGCGGAGGTGGCATGACCCCAGAACACCTCGTATTTGCCACCGTGCAGATGCGCGATGATGCGCCAGTAATGCGTGAGCGGCGCGGCTGTAGGACCGATCGTCTTTACATAGCCATCGGCCATCGTCGCGGTCAGATAGCGCTTCTTTCTCGCCATCACTGCGCGATACACCAGCGGCGACAGGAACGGGAGGGGGGTCTCGCCTCATTTGTCACTGAGACGGCGGATCCGGTACGGTCCCGATCGCATCGCGAGCCACCGTCCCTTCCAGCTCAGCCGCACCAGTCCGTCTCGGACCAGCCCGTCGATTGCAGCGTGGACTGCGGGCATCGCGCCGCGCCAGTCCGGCGCGATCGCGCGCGCTACCTCGTTCGGGCAGATCGTCGCAGCCGGTGCGCGGCGTGCGAGCAGGCACAGTGCCGTGGCCCTTGGATCGGTCACCCGGCATACGTCGGTCCCGCTCGCCGCCCGTTCAAGCCCGCGGAAGGAGCGATCTGCGTTACGCCTGCTGGACGTGCGGCGGCATTTAGCTGATGCCTAAGCGCGCGAGACCAGCATGAATGAGCGGCCGCTTCTGGCAATCACGATAGACCTCTTGCATGACCGCTTGTGGGTCCTTCCTGCCCGGCAGCTATCGTTTGCCTTGATGCGGATAGCTGACGTTGCGCACCTCGCCTGGACATTGTTTTTTGAACGGCTTGATGAACGCCGGCCCGCGGCGCGGTCGGTGCTAAGCCCGTGATATGCCGATGTCGGACAAACGATCGTCTTCTGAACAGGGGTTCTTCGCCCCTCAAAGCCGCTGACGAGCGTGGTCCCGCCAGCCTCCCCTAAATCGACCGGTTGTGATACCAGCAGGGGCTTAGTAGGTTTCGACGGGCCGCCCTTCTTGAACGGGTGGTTTTCGGGCACACTATTCCGGCCAGGCGCGTTACACTCTCGGGTGAAAGGAGCCGAGGCTCGTTGGAAGAGAACGCACTTAGCGCGGATGACATAATCGTCACCAGCCGGCTTAGCGAAAGACCTGGCCGTGCCCCGGATTATGCGGCCGAAAATCGCGCTCTCGAAGCCTTGGCGAATGAGCTGGCCGAACGTCCCGAAAACCTGCTCCAGAAACTAGCCGAGACGATTGTCGAACTTGGTCTTGGCGAGTCTGCTGGCATCAGCATCGAAGAGATTGCGGGCATCCGGCAATTCCGTTGGGTAGCCCTCGCCGGTGTCTGGGGGAAGTTGCGTGGCAGCACCATCCCGTTCGACGCCAGCCCTTGCGGATTGGCGGTCCGGCGCGACCAGTTGCTGCTGATCGAAAGACCGGACAGGTTCTTCGCAGAAGCGCAGGTCGAACCGCTCATCCACGAAGGCCTCTTGTTGCCGTTTCATGTAGACGACAGGCCGGTCGGCACGCTCTGGGTCAACGCTCACAACCCGATCCGCAAGTTCGATGAGGAGGATGCCCGACTCTTAACACGCCTCGCCCGCTTCGCCGCCGCAGGCTTCCGGACCGTCCAGGTGCTGGAGGAAGCGCAGGCGCGCAGGAGCGAGCTGGAGCAGCGTGTGGCGGCACAGGTCGCCGAGGTTAGGGCTAGCGAAGAAAAGTACCGCACCCTGTTCGAGACAATGGGCCAGGGATTCATCGAGCTAAAGGTGATGCACGACGAGCACGGCCGCCCGGTCGACCTGCACTATCTTGAGCTGAACCCGGCTTTCGAGCGGCAGTTCGGCGTGTCCGTCGCGCAAGCGCGAGGAAAGCGGGCGAGCGAGTTCTTCCCGGACTTCGACCCGGCCTGGACGGACTTGTTCGACCGGGTCGCACGGACGGGAACGCCCGAGAGAATTGAAGAGGCGTTGGCAGGCCGCTGGTTCGAGGTTTTCGCCTATCCCGGCGCCGATCGCAGAGTCATGGCGCTTTACGAAGATATATCCGAGCGCAAGCAGGCCGAGGCCAACACCGCCTTATTGGCGTCAATCGCCGACGATCTGGCCCGCCTGACCGAACCCGACGACATCATCCAATCGGTGGGGGTGCGGTTGGGCGAGGCATTGGACCTGAGCTTGTATCTGTACTGCGACGTCGATGAAGAAGGTGACGAAGTCACGGTTCACCCCAGTTGGCAACGTGAAGAGGTACTCCGCAAGCAGACCTATCGTATCGCCGATTTCCTGACCGGGGAGTTCGCCCGCTCGCAGCGTGCCGGCGAAACCTTCGTCGTCCGCGACACGGTCGCCGATGAGCGGACCGACGCCGCAGCTTATGCTCTGATATCGACCGCCTCGATCGTGGCCGTCCCGTTCCATCGCGACGGCAAATGGGTGGCGTGCTTGGCCGTCAGTGGCGCAACACCCCGAGACTGGAAGGCAAGCCAGATCGCGATTGTTCAGGAGGTGGCCGAGCGGGTGTTCCCACGCGTCGAACGGGCCCGCGCCGAGGCGGCGTTGCAGGAGAGCGAGGAGAAGTTCCGCACTGTCTTTGAATCGATCGACCACGCGTTCGTGGTTCAAGAGATCCTTCGTGATGACGGCGGTCTGGCAATTGACATGCGGTACGTGGAGATAAACCCGGCCTTCACCCGCCAGACCGGGCTTGGCTCCGAAATCGTTGGCAAGCTCGTGAGCGAAGTCATGCCTGATGTGGAGCGTTTCCTAATCGATATCCATGACCGGGTGGCGCGAACCGGGATCCCGGAGCGGTTCGAAAACTATAACCAGAGCACCGGTCGGTGGTATAACGCCCACATTACCGCCGTCGGCGGAGAAGGCCGTCTCGCGGCTTCCGTGTTCGAAGACATAAGCACGCGCAAGCAAGCCGAGATCACGCTACGCGAAAGCGAGGAGCGACAGGCGTTCCTGTTGCAACTGTCTGACGCTTTGCGCGGGCTTGCCGACCCGATCGAGATCGAGGAGCAGGCGACACGGCTCCTAGCGCGTCAACTTCAAGTCAGCCGCGCCGTCTACACCACCTTCGTCGTCGAAGGTGATCGCGAGTACGTCGCGATCGAGCGTGAACAACGCGCACCCGGCACGCCGAGCCTCGTCGGGCGCTACCCGGTCGAAGCATGGAAGGACGACATCGACACGCTTCGCGCAGGGCGCGCTACAGTCATCCCAGACATCGAACTCGAGCCGATGAGCGAGGAGAGGCTAGCGAGCTGGCAGGCGCTCGGCGCCCGCGCTCGGATGGGCGTCCCTCTCGTCAAGGGTGGCCGACTGGCGGTAGTGCTCGGCGTGCACAGCGCCACACCGCGCGCTTGGACCGCACAAGATGTCGAACTCGTCCGAGAGACGGGCGAGCGAACATGGGCGGCGGTCGAGCGCGCTCGGGCGGAAGGTGCGCTGCGCGAAAGCGAGGCCGGACTTGCCGCCGAGCTGCGCGGGACGGAGCGGCTGCGCGGTCTTGCCGATTATCTCGTCGCGGAGGATGACGCGGACAAGCTGCATGACGAGATCCTGTCGGCGGCAATCGAGCTGACCCAGTCGGACGCCGGCACGATCCAGCTCTACGATCCGGACACGCACTCGCTCGTGCTGCTGGTGACGCGCGATATCGAGCCGCGGATGACCGATAATTTCCACCGTGTCGATGCGGACAGTAAAACGGCCTGTGGCATGGCGCTGAGGAGCGGCGCCCGCACCTTCGTCGATTTCGATGACGAGACCGACGAGGCGTGCCGGATGCATATCGAAGCCGGCTATCGCTCCGCGCAGGCGACACCGCTGCTGTCGCGCGCCGGCGAGCCGCTCGGCATGCTCAACACGCATTGGCGTGAGGCGGGACATCGGCCGAACGAGCGAGAGCTGCGCTTCCTCGACCTGCTCGCACGCCAAGCGGCCGACCTGATCGAGCAGCACCGGACGCAGACGATCCTGCGCGAAAGCGAGTCGCGCTTCCGCGAGTTCGGCGAGAACAGCTCGGATGCCTTGTGGATCGTCGACGCGGCAACGATGCGGCTGGAATATCTCAGCCCCGCTTTCGAGCGCATCTGGGGCGAAAGCCGCGACGGCGTGATGGCGGACATTTCGCACTGGGCCGAGCTGGTCCATCCCGACGACCGCGCGCAAGCGGGCGAGGCGATGCCGCGCCTGCTCGCCGGCGAGCCGTTCGTCACCGAATACCGCATCGTCCGCCCCGACGGCGACGTGCGCTGGATAAGAGACGCGGGGTTCCCGATCGTCGAGGACGGCGTGGTCAAGCGCGGCGGCGGCATCGCCCAGGACGTGACCGACCTCAAGCGGGCCGAGGCGGCGGTACGCGAAAGCGACGAGCGGCTGCGCCAGTTCGGCGAGGCGTCGCAGGACGTGCTGTGGATCCGCGACGCCGAGACGCTGCAATGGACGTACCTGACGCCCGCCTTCGAGGCGATCTACGGCGTCGGCCGGGACGAAGCGCTTGCCGGCAATAACTATCGCAGTTGGCTGGAACTGATCGTGCCTGAGGATCGCCGCCACGCCCAGGCGGCAATCGAGCGGATCCGCCAGGGCGAGCATGTCACGTTCGATTACCGCATCCGACGACCCACGGACGGCGCGATCCGATGGCTGCGCAATACCGACTTCCCGATTGCCGACGCCACGGGCAAGGTCGCGCTGGTCGGGGGCGTTGGTCATGACTTGACGGAGCTACGGGAAGCGGAGCTGCGTCTTCAGAGCTTGATGGAAGGCATACCCCAACTCGTCTGGCGCGCGGTCGACGGCGGACAGTGGACATGGGCGAGCCCTCAATGGACCGCCTACACCGGCCAGTCGGAACCGGACAGTCATGGCTTCGGCTGGCTGGACCCTGTCCACCCCGACGATCGCGGCAGCGTCAAGGACATCTGGTCAAAGGCTGTCGAACGCGGTTCGTTCGAGGCCGACTATCGGATATGCCGGTCCGACGACGGCCAGTACCGCTGGTTCCAGACCCGAGCGA
The DNA here is from genome assembly GCF_900113315.1 of Sphingomonas jatrophae. Classification (GTDB taxonomy): domain Bacteria; phylum Pseudomonadota; class Alphaproteobacteria; order Sphingomonadales; family Sphingomonadaceae; genus Sphingomonas_P; species Sphingomonas_P jatrophae. The sequence goes on from NZ_FOZG01000003.1 coordinate 471,695, forward strand.
CGCCGGTGCGTGACGACACGGGCCGCGTCGTGGAATGGCTCGGTACGTCCACCGACATCGACGATCTGCGCGAGCTGCAGGAGCGCCAGAAGGTCCTGGTGGCCGAACTCCAGCATCGCACCCGAAATCTGATGGGCGTGGTCCGCTCGATGTCCGACAAGACCGCGCGCGCCAGCGCCGACCTTCCCGATTTCCGAGGGCGCTTTCGCGATCGGCTGGAAGCGCTCGCCCGCGTGCAGGGTCTGTTGTCGCGCATGAACGACCATGATCGCGTGACATTCGACGAACTCATCCAGACCGAGCTGTCGGCCATGGACGGCAGCGCCGACCGCGTGACGTTGAGCGGGCCGAACGGCGTCCGTCTGCGGTCCTCGACGGTGCAGACGCTCGCGCTCGCTCTCCACGAACTGGCGACCAATGCGTTGAAGTATGGCGCCCTTGGGCAGTCGTCAGGTCGGCTCTCCATCACCTGGTCGCTGGAACACGAGGGCGACGGTGGCAAACCGTGGCTGCACATTGACTGGCGCGAGCGCGGTGTGGACATGCTTCCCCCAGGATCGGCGCCGCGCGGCACCGGCCAGGGCCGCGAGTTGATCGAGCAGGCGCTTCCCTATCAGCTCAAGGCGAAAACGTCATACACACTTGGGCCTGACGGTGTTCACTGCACAATCTCGATCCCGGTCTCAGCCACGACAGCAGGAATGGAAGAATATGCCTGAACGCAGCCTTCGCGACTGCCGCATCCTCGTCGTTGAGGACGAGTACATGCTTGCCGATGAGCTTCGGACGGAACTGGGCGACGCCGGCGCGATCGTGCTAGGGCCGGTGGGAAATGTTGAGGATGCGCTGGAGCTGGTCCAATCCGAGCAGGCTATCGACGGTGGTATCCTCGACGTGAACCTGAGTGGCGAGATGGTGTTTCCCGCCGCCGACCTCCTGACGGATCGCGGCGTACCATTCGTCTTCACGACCGGCTACGACGCGTCCGCTATCCCCAGCCGATTCGCGGATGTTGTTCGCTGCGAGAAGCCGATCAACATCAAGAAAGTGACGCAGGCGATCGGCCGCGTCATTCACTCCTGATACGGCTCGACGTCCCCTTCCGGTCGCTCACACGCCTCCACCGTTGCACTAGAGGCTAGCGGCGGTGGCAGTCGGCGGCATATGCCGGTTTGCGATGCTCCTAGAGTAGCGCATACAGCGAAATTTACTCGTTATGTTTACCCGGTCCGGGGCACCAATCAGCAACGGCGAATGGCGAGCGGCTACTGGTTCAAAGCGAATGTCCGCTTTAACCCCTTGCATCGCGGGAAGCTGCCAAACGGCGAACGGCCCAATTCCAGCCGCGCAGCATCGTTTGAACGGAGGTCTGCTTCCGGGAAGCGGGCCCGCGACCCCGAACGTCCGCATCTGGGTCGTTCCCGACGTACGAACGGGTTGGCGCGCGGCTTCACTGCTCGCGATCATCCGACAGCAACGAAGCAGCCAGCCCGCCTCCCACCATGGCCAGCGGAACACCCCTGCCCCACTCGGGTTATCCACCAGAGCCCCACGCCCCCCCTGCCCCTGCCGCCGGGCTCCCACCATCCAACCAAGCGAGGACCTCGACTTGAGTCCCGTTGCGCTGCACGGCGCCGCCAAGAAGTTCATCGCCGAGCGCCTCGGCCTGTGCGACGCCGCCCTGCACGCGCACGGCGGGATGGCGATTTACGTCGCCGCCGCGCTGCTGATCGGCGGCACGCGCTCTCCCTGGCCCTGGCTGATCGTGCTCGCCGCGGAGCTGTCCAACGAGGCTTTCGACCGCCTCCGGTCGGGCTCGTGGCGGTGGCGCGACACGATATCCGACGTGGCCAACACGATGCTGTGGCCCACTGTGCTGACCGCCGGAGCCTATTCAGGCCTAATCTGATCACCTTCCGGTAACCTACAGATTAACTTGCCACGGCTCCCAGCCAGCCTACTCTGCCCAAACCCCGCATCACGGACGCACCATGACCGCCGACACCGACGCCCTCCTCTCCCTCACCGCCGACATCATCACCGCGCACCTGTCGAACAACCAGGTGGCGGCAGCCGACCTGCTGGAGCTGATCCGCAGCACGCATGCGGCACTCGCGGGCCTCGACGCGCTAGCCCCTGCCCCCGCCGAGCCGGAGCACGTGCCCGCCGTCAGCGTCCGCAAGTCGCTGGCCAGCCCGGACCGCATCGTCTCGATGATCGACGGCAAGCCGTACACCGCGCTCAAGCGGCACCTGGCCACGCACGGGCTGACGCCGGCCGAGTACCGGGCGCGCTACAAGCTTCCGGCGGACTACCCGATGGTGGCGCCGACCTACAGCGAGAAGAGGAAGGCGCTGGCGGTGCAGCTGGGGTTGGGGCGGAGGAAGGCAGAGCCTGCTGTGGCAGAGGGGGCGAGCGCGGCTGAGGCGCCGGCACCTGAGCCGAAGCGCAGAGGGCGCAAGCCGGCGGCGGAGAGTGCGGGCAACGCTGCAGGCAAGCCGCGCGGTCGGAAGCTCTCCGGCGCGGCGGCGTTGGCGAAGGTGCGTGAAGGCTCCGACGAGGCCTGATCCAGCATAGTGGGCGATACCGCTTTGTCGGCGGAATCGCCCGCTTTAAGTGCCTTAGAAGTCGAACCGTACATCGATCCCGTAGGTACGCGGCTCCGCGTACACGGCGCCCGCAAAGCCAAGCGAGCCGAAGTCGATGCCGGAGTAGAGATAATCACGGTTGGTGATGTTCTTGCCCCACAGCGCCACTGTGGCCCGAGCGCGTCCGACATCGATGTCCGACACAGCTATTCGAGCATCGAAACGCCCGACCGAACCGTCGCTCAGGACAGGATTGAACGGGTTTAGGCGATCCAATGGGTGGAAGTAGATCCGGCTGCGATATGTCCAGTCGACCCGGGCAAGGAACTGACCGAAGCCTACCGCCGTTTCGTATTGCGCGCCAGCATTGGCTGTGGTGCTCGCCGAATAATGGAAGCGCGCCTCGTCGGCCACGTCGATCAGCTGGTTCGTTGCTGCATCCCGAATGATGAAGCTCTTGAACTTGCGATCGACGTAGCCGCCCGTCGCATTGATTGTGACACCGCGGACTGGCCGTGCGAGCACTTCAGCCTCGATACCCGTGTAGGTCGACTTGCCCGCGTTGACCGTGACGGACGATGCGCCGCCAGTGCCCGCCAGAAATTGGCTGACCTGCAGATCGTCATATCGTGAGTGGAAGCCTGTGACGTTGATCCGCAGCTTGCGGTCGAGCAGCTCGGTCTTCAGTCCTGCCTCGTAGGAAATGATCTTTTCCGGATCGAAGCTACCTCCGACTGATCGCGGATTGAAGCCGCCAGCCTTGTAACCCGTCGCGGCACGGGCATAGAACAGCACATCGTCGGTGAATTTGTAGTCAAGGCTGGCCGCCCAATTGAGCTGGCTGAACTTGGCATCCAGCCGGCGCGCTTGTGCAACCGGCTGCGTTTGGTTGAGATCCTTCTCATCCTCGGTGTAGCGCAGACCGCCGGTGATACCGAGCCGATCGAATGGACGAACCGTGACCTGCCCGAACAGAGCCTTGGACTCGGAGTCGTGCCGGTAGATGAGCTGCGGGGCGAGCCCGACGCTGAACTGACTGGTGGTGAGGCCCGGACCTAACGGGATCGGCGCTGGCGATGCGAGCACAAGCGAAAGGTTCTGCGGGTTGTTCTCGCGTGCCTTCTCCTTGAAGTAGAAGGCGCCGACGACGAAGTCCACGGTCTGCCCGATCTTGCCGAGCAGGTTGATCTCCTGCGAAACCTGCTTTTGCGACCGATTGTTGCTCGCGCCGAAAAGCTCCACCGGTGTTACGCCGAGCGGAATGAAGCGGTTCGGCGGCGCGAGGATGGCCGGGCTCACGGTAAAGCCGCGAAGGCCGTCATTGCCGTCGAGATCGGTGCGTGCGACGCTGTTTTCCCATTCGCGATAACCGGTCAGCGAACGAAGGGTGATTTCGTCTGTCAGGTCGTATTCGACAGTCAGGGTGTGGCCCGTCACCTCATCGTGCAGCTGACCCTGGTTGAGCCGCAATGTCTTGATTCGGTCGCGCCCGATGACGAGCGGATTGCCGCCGAGCGCCTGCGAGTTTCGCAGGTAGGCGATGATGTCCGGCCGCGCCGCGGCCAGCTGGAATGGGACGGAGTAGCTTTTACTGTCGTTGAAGTCGAAGGCATAGTCGACGCGGAACGGGCCGCCATTGTCGAACTGCGTCGCGATGCGGAAGGCGTCGACGTTGTTCGCGCCAGGATCGCGCTTGTCGGGCTGGTTCAGGTCGTTGGCATAGCCGCTCTTCTGCTTGTGCAGGTAGGACAGCTTGAAGGCGAGACCACTATCTCCCAGCTCCCCGGTGTCGACGCTCGTCCGTGATTGGAAATAATCGAAGCGGCCATAGCTGAGGATTTGCGATGCCTTGAACTTGCTGGCGGGTTTGGCCGTGATGAAGTTGACCGCGCCGCCCGTAGTGTTGCGCCCGTAGAGCGTGCCCTGTGGGCCACGCAGCACCTCGACCCGCTCGAGGTCGACGAGATCGAACACTGCGCCCGCAGTGCGGCCGATCACCACGCCGTCGACATAGATGCCGACTGGTGAGTCGACCGTCAGCACGGGATCGGATTCACCGATGCCGCGGATGTGGACAGCGATGTTGGTGGTAGAGGACGGCGTGATCGTCGTCGTGAGATTGGGCGCGGCAGCGCTGATGTCGCTGATGTCCGCGACACGTCGGTTCTGCAGCACCTCAGCGGTCAGCGCGCTGACAGCAAGCGGTGTGTCCTGCAAATTCTCCGCTCGCTTCTGCGCGGTGACGACGATATCCGCCAGCCCCGTGTCGTTCGCGGGTGCCGCCTCGGGTGGCGAGACAGCCGCCTCCTGCGCCAAGGACGCGCTTGCCGCGGTCATCGTCCAAAGCGCTGCACCAGCAGTCAGCAGCGTCCGTGCAGAGACGAACATGTCTTTTCCCCTTTTCCTGAACCCGTTTGTGACCGTCAGCGCGGCGTCACTTCGATCCGTGCAATGCTGCCGTTGAAGCGCGTGCCCTGCGCAAGCTCGACCACGGCAGCCCCCGTGTCGCTGCCGATGTCGAAGGTTTCACCGAGGCCCGCGGCGATGAAGGCGGTGCGGCCGATCCGTCCGTTCGCCACTGCCTTGCCGTCGACGGTGATCGTCAGCGTGCCGCCCTGCCCGGGCTTACCGTCCAGCGCATAATCATAGCCAATGCGGTGCGGCCCCGGTGCGATGGGAGCGGTGCTGGCGATTCTGAACACGTCCTCGGGCTTCTGCGAGGCTGCGTGCACAACCACCGGGCGACCGCCATCGAAGTAGAAGCTCCAGCCCGCAAACTGGCTTCCGCTTGCGATCAGCGCGCCTCTCGCCCCTTCCTTCGGGATGGTCACCTCCGCGTTGATCGCGAAGGAGCGAAAGTTGAGCGGTGGCGCCTTCACCTGCGCCACGCTGATGTCCGACCCCCAATAGACCCAGCTCGTCCGCTGCGGCGTGCGCTGACCAGCATTGTAGGCGCGCATGCGCCCCTGCCGGTCGTCGAGCGGGTAGACGCTGTTCGCCCGCGCCTGCTTGTCCCACAAGGATTGCAGCGCGGCGAGCTTCGCCGGTTGGCGCGCGGCCAGATCGTGCGCCTGGCTGAAGTCGCGGCTGAGGTCGTACAGCTCCCACTTATAGTCCGTCGGCAGCCCGGCGGACTTGCCCTCCTTCCATGGTAAGCGGCCGGGCGTGGTGCTCGCCAGCCAGCCATGATCATAGATGGCGCGGTTGCCGAGCAGTTCGAAATATTGCGTCGTGTGCCGCTCGGGTGCGCGCGCGTCGGCGAAGCTGTAAACCAAGCTCGTGCCGTCGATCCTCTGCTGCTTCACGCCATGGACGATGTCCGGCGCGGGCAAGCCGACCGCCTCCAGAATGGTCGGCATGATGTCGTTGACGTGCGCGAACTGCGTCCTGATGCCGCCCATCGCCTTGATACGCGCAGGCCACGACACGACCATGCCGTTGCGTGTGCCGCCAAGATGCGATCCCACCTGCTTGGTCCACTGGAACGGGCTGTTCGTCGCCCAGGCCCAGCCGACCGGGTACACCTGATAGCTGTCGGGCCCACCCATCTTGTCCATCTCGGCGAGCAGCCAGCCGCTATCCTCCTTCATTCCATTGGCAAGGTGGCCAAGCTCGTTCATCGTGCCGCCGATGTCGCCCTCGGGGCTAGCGCCATTGTCGCCTTCAACGAAGATGACGAGCGTATTGTCGAGCTGGCCCATACGCTGCAATTCGTCGAGCACAGTGCCGATCTGCGCGTCCTGGTAGGCGAGCATGCCGGCGAACACCTCCATCATCCGCGCATAAGCGCGGCGCTGGTCGGCGGTGAGCGACGCCCAGCCTGGGATCCCGACCGGCCGAGGCGTCAGCGCCGTATCTGGTGGCGCAATCCCCATTGCCTTCTGCCGGGCAAGGCTCTCCTCGCGCAGCTTGTCCCACCCCTGATCAAAGCGCCCCTTGAACTTGGCAATCCACTCCGCCGGCGCCTGATGCGGCGCGTGTGCGCTGCCAGGCGCAAAATAGACCATGAACGGCTTGTCGGGCGATGCCGCCTTCTGGCCATGGATCCAATGGATCAAGTCCTGCGCGAGGACGTGGTCCAGCGTCTCATGCGCGTCGTGCGGCGGATCGGCACGGTTGGTTCCGCGGTACAGCGTCGGACGCCACTGGTTGGTATCGCCCCCTACAAAGCCGTAGAAGTATTCAAAGCCAAGCCCTGTCGGCCACAGCTCGAACGGGCCTGTTGACGCATCCTCGCTGCCCTGCGGCACATTGTGATGCTTGCCGAAGAAGGCGGTATTGTAACCATTAAGCCGCAGCACCTCGGCAACCGTCGATGCCGATCGCGGGATCACAGACCAGTAGCCGGGATAGCCGCTCGCTGTATCGGTGACGATACCGGAGCCGACCGCGTGATGGTTGCGCCCGGTCAATAGAGACGCGCGTGTAGGGGAGCACATCGCGGTCGTGTGGAAGCGGGTGTAGCGCAGACCTGCTTTCGCCAGCCGATCGAGCGCGGGAGTGGGGATCGGGCCGCCAAAGCTGCTTGCAGCTGCAAAGCCGACATCGTCGGTGAGAACCAGCAGGACGTTTGGTGCACCAGCAGGCGCGCTTACCGGTGCCTGGAACGCGGGTGTCGAGTCCGCATAGGTCGTACCAATCGTGCCCGCGAACGGCTCCGGAGGGCGCGGCAGAACGATAAGATCGGCGGCTCCTGCTGCCGCCGGCAGCATGGCCGCAGTGCAAGCGAACTGAACCGTCAACCAGCTACGCATATCACCTCCCCCGAGCGCAACGATGCTTGTTATGCGTGTACGATACGGATGCGTACTCACACTTGCAATGCGGCATTTTGCATCGGACAGTGCGTTGATGCGGAAGCAACATCCAGCGGAAGAGTCAGATCCGGCCACGGCACGGATCGTGTTCGCAGCGCGAGAAGAGTTGCTGAACCACGGGCTCGATCATATCAGCATCGACGCAATCGCGGCACGTGCGGGAGCGAGCAAGACGACGATCTACGATCGCTTCGCCTCAAAGGCATCGCTGTTTGCGGAGGTTCTTAGAGTCACGATCGCCGAAGCTGGCGGCGAGACGTTGCCCGATTTGTCCGGGCTGAACGAGGCCGACGCGCTTACCAAGATCGGGCAGTGGCTCGATCGCAGCGCGCGGTCACCCGCCAATCTAGCTCTATACCGCGCCAACATCGTTGCCGCTGTTCGCTATCCCGAATTGTCGGAGGAGCTGCATGCCCTGCGCAGCCGCTCGCCTGGTGTAATGGCGTTCGTCGACGCACTGCCCGCCCGCTCGAGCGTGCCCAATCTGCCGGCCGAGCACCTCGCGCAGTGGCTCGGCGTACTGGCGACAGGTGGGCTACACTATCTAATCGGCTTGCCCGAGGATCCCACACTTGACCGTGCTCGGATCGACGCGGCCGCCCATCTTTTCTCCCGCGGCTGGCGGTCGCCTGTGACGGCCAGCCCTGCCCCGCCTCGTGGGCTCGAACCTTATGCTTCAGGCATTGCGGGTCACCCCGGCCGAACGCCACCTGATCGCTGGAAGGCGCTCCTCGTCCACACAGCCAGGAGCCTGTTGGACGAAGGCGTTCGCGGCACCAGTGTCGATCGCCTGAGCATGGAGACTGGGCTGTCGAAAGCGACCATCTATCGCCGGTTCGGCGACAAGGACGGACTGATTTCCGCCACGCTGAACAACCTCGCGGAGGATCTTGCTATCGATCTGCCAGAGATGTCCAACGATACTGATATCGCCTCCGCGCTGATCACCATTGGAAGCCATTATCAGAATCGCTTTGCTCGACCTGATCACGTTGCAATACTTCGGCTTCTCGTAAGGGAAGCCGCACAGCGGCCGGAGTTAACCTCGAGGGTTTGGCATCGCCTCACCGCTTCCACCCACGCCGCGTTCGCTACGTTCCTTCAGGCTCGTGCCGACGCAGGGGAGTTGCATCTCACTGACGCCGTCGTTGCTGCCGAGCAATTCCTGCTACTCGCCGGAGGCGGCAATCGCCTGCTCACAGGCACAGGAATATCCGGCGATAACGACGCAGAGGAAAATGTTCGACAGTTAGTGTCGTTCTGCCTGCGCCAACCAGTCGAATGACGCTGCCAGGCCGCAGGCGCTGCTACCCTGTTACGCTTGTTACTGCGCCCCCCCAGAATTCAATGTGCGGCTTTTGGTGACCACCCCAAATGTACAAACAAAATCGCAAGCGCTCTCTGGCGTAACAAGCGTAACAGCGTAGCGCCCTCACTGGTCCACTCCGCGCGGCCGCAATATCCAGAGCAGCGAGCGGCGGCGGAGGCCTTCCCCTGCTCCGCCGCCGCGCCCTGCCCCTCAGATCGCGAGCCCCAGCCCATGTCCCTCCCCGACGGCCTCTACAAGATCATCTTCTCCAGCCCCGAGGGGCAGAACTACGGCGTGGCCTACCTGCACGGCGGCAAGTGGCGCGGCGGCGACAGCGGCATGGCCTACGTGGGCACCTACCGGGCGACAGGCGGCTGGCTCAGCGCCGAGGTGACCGTGACGCAGCACCGCCACGTGCCCGGCGTGGTGTCGGCGCTCGGCTACAATGACCTGACACTGCGGCTGGAGGGCGAGGCGGGGGAATACTCGGCGGAGGTGCGGGGAACGAGCAGGGACATGCCGAGCGTGCGGTTCACGGCCAGGCTGTCGCATATCGCGGATTGAGCGGAGCGGCCGGGGCGCATAGGCAGCTTAACTCGACTGTGAGGATGATGACTTGTTCGGACGATCAGCGCACTTCTCGGCGATGCTGCTCGCGGCGGCTTGCTCCATCAGCACTCCGGCCACCGCACAGGAATGGCTCTTCGGTAAGAAGAGAACCAACTCCGGCCCGGAGGTCAAGTTCACCAGCACGTATCAGAAGGACGGCCGCATCCGCGTGTCGGCACGGGGCGGTCCGTTCGACCGCGTTGACCAGGTAAGCCGCGCCGCCGTTGGACGTCTCGCCGAGATGGCCCGCGACAAGGGCATGCCGAGGTCCGCCGTGCTCAAGGAGCAATGCTGGATCAAGCAGTTCGGCGGGGCAGACTGCACGATCCAGGCTGTGATGCTAACGGCAGATCAGCCCGCGCCGGAGGCTGTGCCCACGCCGACCGTCATCAGCGTGGAGACGGTGCTCCCGTCGCCGTAGCGCCGGCTGGACAGCCCCCCGCTCCGCCGCCTACCGCGCCAGCATGCCTGTCGTCGCCACCATCATGAACACCGCCACCGGACAGCCCATCCAGAAGATGACCTTCGGGCGCATGCCGAAGCCCTGGGCTTCCTTCAACCTGGAGAGCGGGGAGCTGGTCACCGCCGACCGGGTGGAGGTCGGCAAGCCGGCGCCCGGCAAGGTGGTGGTGCCAGTGTCGGTGTGGGTGACGCCTAAGGCATGACGCAGTGCGTCCCTGACGGATCGTCATCCGCGTGGGCGCCGATCCGCGCATCGTAGCCGGAGCAGACGCGCATGCCGCAGAGGCTGAGCCTGACCGCCCTGCTCGTCCGAGGCTATGACGAGGCGATCAGCTTCTACGTGGGCGTGCTCGGCTTCGAGCTGCGCGAGGACACAGCCCTTGGCCTCGGCAAGCGCTGGGTGGTGGTGGCACCACCTGGCAACAACGGAGGGCTGCTGCTCGCTCGCGCTGCTGACGACCGCCAGCAGCGAGCAGTGGGCGATCAGAGCGGGGGACGAGTCTTCCTGTTCCTTGAGAGCGACGACTTCGCGCGCGATCACGCGGCGTACAGCCAGCGCGGGGTGCGGTTCGTTGAGGAGCCGCGGCGCGAGGCGTACGGCATGGTCGCCGTGTTCGAGGACCTTTATGGGAACAGGTGGGACTTGATAGAGCCAGCGAGGATATGACCGGTGCCGCCCGGTGAGCGGGCCCGCCCGGACTGCGGCTCGATTGCCGTAAGCTGTTCACTTAGGTGGGTAGAAGATGGATCCTGATCGGGAACAGGCATGTGCAGCCATCTCAGTGCCGGCGAGCCTGTCCCCAGCCGTGCTCGGGTATGAATGGGCCCGAGATAGCGTCGGGGAGTCGGGCGGAGCCGTTTACCGGCTGCATGGCAGAAGCGGCGTCCCTGACCTGTTCCTCAAGCATGGGCGGGGCTCCGTCGCCAGCGACATAACGGACGAGATGGTTCGACTGCGCTGGCTGGCGAAGCACGTTCCTGCCCCAGCCGTCGAAGGCTTCGTCGCCACGCAGGACGAGGCATGGTTGTTGATGAAGGCGCTGCCCGGGCAGACCGCGTACCAGCTTCTGGAGGCGCATCCGGATGCCCGCGTCGGCATCGTCGATGCGCTCGCGGCGTTTCTACGTGGTCTGCATGCAATCCCGCTCAGTGCGTGCCCCTTTACCAGCGACCACGCTTACCGCCTTGCTCAAGCACGCGAACGCATCGACGCGGGCTTGATCGATGAGCATGACTTCGACGACGAGCGCGAAGGCTGGACAGCAGAACAGGTGTGGGATGCGATGCAGCGCTTGCTGCCGATGCAGTTTGATCCCGTGGTCACTCACGGCGACTTCTCGCTCGACAACATCTTGCTGCTGGGTGGCGACGTGATCGGCTGCATCGATGCTGGCAGGGTTGGTGTCGCTGACCGATACCAGGACCTTGCCATCTTGTGGCGCGACCTCGGGCAGTTTGACCAAGCCCTGCAAGACAGGCTGCTTGTACAATACGGGATCGCTGGTGCCGACGCCGGCAAGCTTCAGTTCCACCTTCTTCTGGACGAGCTATTCTAGCACACGACGGAGATCCAAGCCGCCGAGCATTCAAGCGGGTTGGGGATGCAGAGCATCCCTTTTCCACTGCCTTGAGATTGGCCGCGCCGATCTCCCGGCCATTCGAAACGCCCGATCGGAGGTGTTCAAGTATGTTGGGTTCCGCGTGCGAGCGGGTTATAGCCGCGAGATGAGTAAGTTGACTGTTGCCGCACTCCAAATTGGCTCCGATTACGCGGGCAAGGCTGCCACGCTCAGCAACGTGCTCGCTTTTGAGACGCATCGCCACTACCGGCGCGCGGCTAGTCGTGATGCCGGAGGCGCTGCTGGGAGGCTACCCCAAGGGCGAGCACTTCGGCACTCGGTTGGGCTTCCGGATGCCGGAAGGTCGGGAGGCGTTTGCGCGCTACTACCAGAACGCTGTCGACATGGACGGCCTGGAACTCGCAGCTTTGAGCGAGTTGAGCACACGGACCAACGCGACGCTGGTGCTGGGCGTGATCGAGCGTGCTGGATCTTCCCTGTTCTGCACCGCGGTTTTCATCGAGCCTGGCCGCGGCGTCGTGGCCAAGCACCGCAAGCTGATGCCAACAGGCACCGAGCGGCTGATCTGGTCGCAAGGCGATGGCTCGACAATGCCGGTGGTGGAAAGTGCCACAGGCAAGCTGGGAGCGGCGATATGCTGGGAGAACCACATGCCGCTGTTCCGCACTGCCATGTATGCCAAAGGAGTCGAGATCTGGTGTGCACCAACCGTGGACGAGCGAGATGTGTGGCGCAGCTCGATGCGCCACATCGCGCATGAGGGGCGCTGCTTCGTCATAAGCTGCTGCCAAGTTCAACCCTCTCCAGCCGAGTTGGAGATAGCGGTCGAGCACTGGGACGCCGATCGACCGCTGATCGGCGGCGGTAGCATGATCGTCGGCCCTCTCGGCGACGTGCTGGCTGGTCCACTGGAGCGCGAAACGGGCCTGCTGACCGCTGAGATCGACATCGGCGAGTTGATCCAGGCACGCTATGATCTAGACGTGGTAGGTCATTACTCGCGGCCAGACGTCTTCAGCCTCCACGTTGATGAGACCCCTCGCAGCGGCACTGTGTTTACCACCGCCTGACTCAACGCCCCTGCTCGTCGCAGCTGAGGCATCGGCGAGTATCGATTCGCGGCTTTCACAAAGGGCCGCGTCTCGCATAGCGGGATAGATACGGTCCGGTGGCTGCGCCACCCTGATAGGCGCCACAGCACCAACCTCGATCGCCCCCTCGCCTCTCGGCCCTCCTAGATACCGCCGACCGCCCGCCTCGTAGATCATCGCCGCCGCGCCCAGCATCAGCAGCTTGGCCCTGACCGGCCGCCCTGCCCGCTCCACCATGATCCAATGCGCGCGCCGGTCCTCGCTCGCCTGGCGGAAGCCCGCCTCGCCGAGCGCCGGCAAGCCCAGCACCAGCAGCATGGCCGGCAGCATCCAAGCCAGGGGTGCCCCGGCCGGCGGAGCCAGTCCTCGCGGCCGAGCGGGAGGCGGCGGCGAACACAACCGACATGGTCGCCGCCACCACGCCCAGCAGGGCCGCCAGGAAGCCGGCGTGCCAGCTCGCCGCCACGATGGCGACGGCGGCCGCGGCGGACACCGCGCCGGCGAACCGCTCGGCGTGCTTGGCGGTGCGCGGTTTCGGCGTCCACGCGGCTAGCAGATGCGCGGCGGTCACCATGAAGAAGGCCAGGAACGCTCCAACCGCGACCTCGCCCGACAGCCGCGCGAAGCCGACCAGCGCCAGCTCGCTGAGCGAGAAGCCGGTCATCAGCCCCGGCCCCATGCCGAGGAAGTAGCCAAACGCGAGCAGGTAGCCGGCCCCGTAGAAGGCCACCACGGGCGACGCGGCCGCGGCGATCAGGGCAGGCAGCGTTGGGATACGCGTGGCCGGTGGCGGCGGGCTGGCGGGCTTCTGTGGGCGCGACATGGTGCCAGATGGCAGGCCGGTAGGGTCTGCGGCAAGCGGATCGCGGCACCGTCACTTGCCGACGCCGCCGCGCCGAACCAATGTTCCGGCGCCGTCCGTGAAAGCCGGGCTGTCGGGCGTCAGAACCCCGGAAGGAATCAGCCGGTTTCAGGATGCTCCTGAGGCAGGGTGGCATGCGCGCATGTCCAAGGCTTCGGCCCAAAGGCGCATGCGCCTGTTGATTCCTCCAGGTTCTGAACATCCGGCTTCGGCCGCCGCCCCGACGGACATAGGGGCGGCGTAGCCGGCGAGCGGCACCTCCCCTGCAATAGGGGAAAGACTGACGATGCGCCTAATCAACCGATCCAACCTGGTGGTCGCCCTCGCCGTCGCCGTGGTGATGCTAACCGGCTGAGGCCAGCGCGGGCCCGCCGCCAAGGACGTGAAGTGGTTCGTCGAGCGCACGTCCGACAATAGAGGCTATCAGCTGACCGGCAGCGCCACATACGCGCGCGGCTACGACGAATGGCATCAGCCCACTGCCCTGCTGACCGACGCCCGTGGGTGCATCACCTCGATCAAGGCTCCGGCCACGCAGGACGTTGGCTCCAAGCGCGAGTGGGTGCCGGCGCAGTTCAGCGGACGGGTTGCGCAGCGCGAGCTAGCTGCGCGCGCGGTTAGTCATCACCTATAATCGGGTGCCGCTCGGCAGCATGGACCCGCGGGATATCACCAGCACGACGCTGGTGACCGAGGATCGTACGCTGGACGCCCGGGTCAGCCCGCCCAGCCTGCCGAGCGAGCGCTGCGGCAAGCCCGAGACCAAGGCGGAGCGCAAGCAGCGCCTCCGCGAGAAGGCTTGCACCGATCCTGACGGCGCAGACGCCGAGGCCATCGGCAGCATGGACCGGAACGAGCTGTTGGCCACCGCCATCAACAGCGCCGGCTTCCTGTGCGCCCGCGTGACCAGCATGTACCCGCGCGGCGGCGAAGTCATCGCCAAGTCCGCGGAGCATCGCAGCGGCAAGGACCGCGTGACCTACCGCGTCAATCCGCAAGCCGGCAGCATCGAGCAGATCGACTGAGGAGGCCGGCCATGATTTACCTCATCCTCTTCGGCATCGTGCTGGTCCTCGTGTTCGGCGTCGCCGTCGCCGCCGAGTCCGACAAGCAGAAAGCCGCCAAGCAGCGCAGCGGTAGCATCAGCAAGCGCTAGCTGATGGACGAGCTGTACGTGTCCACCGTGGACCAGTCGACCGTCGGCGTGAACTTCCGCGACAAGCGCGTGGTGCTCGGCCGCAGCGATAGGGTGAAGCCCTACGGCTTCGCGCAGATCAGCTTGGTGGAGGTGGTGGAGAACGGCGCCAGCACAGCACCACCAACCGCGGCTCGCAGCTGGCGGGCGCTGCCATCGGCGGCTTGGCGCTGGGCGGCGTGGGCGCGCTGCTGGGCGGGCTGTCGGGCAGCAAGACCACGCACCAGCGGGTGACCGGCGTGGCGCTCCGGGTCACGGTGGAGGACAGATACGAGCCGCTGCACGTGATCACCTTCTTCTCGGCGCCGGGCGGCGCCGAGCCGGTGCTGGCGGAGCCCGGGCAGGCGGCGGCCCGCGTGCACGCGCACCTGGTCAACGCCATGCGGCAGACGGCGCGGGAGAGCGCCGGCCAGCAGGCGGCGCTGGGATCGGCCGACCAGCTGACCAAGCTGTGGGACATGCGGCAGGCGGGCGCTCTGACGGCCGACGAGTTTGAGGGGCAGAAGGCGCGGCTCCTGGCGGGCGAGGCTGCTGCTGCCGCGGCGCTGCCAGAGCCCGCGGCGGTGGGGCGCCGCTACGTGGTGATGCTGGTCAGCGCCGGACCGCACCCGCGCAGGTTCGCCGAAGCACTGGTGCGCGAGGTGCCCGAGATCACGACCATGAAGAACATGACCAGCCTCGGCCAGAACCTGCCCAAGCCGATCCTGCGCGACGTCGGCGAGACGCGCGCGCGCAAGGTGCAGGCGGCTCTGCAGGAAGTCGGGGCGACGGTGGACGTGGTCTGATCGCCACGCATGTGCCTGCCGGCACACCGGCCTCCTCACTCCATCCCCCTAAAGCCCGCGCCGCGCGGGGGAGCAGCAGACTTGCACGATCAGGATCAGTGGGCCGAGGCGCTGCACGTCGACGCGTGCCTCGGCGACCTCGCGCCGCTCTGGATCGGCGAGCGGATCGCGCACTTTGCCGCCCTCGGCGACACAAGCGCGGTGCGAAGATACACTGACATGGCTGCCATTGTGGCGATGCTGGCGGCGCCCGGGCGCTGCTGACGGGCGGCGCGTGGCCGCCGCGGGGCTGCCCCCGGCAGAGCCCCGCGGTGTCGCGGCGCAGAATAGCGAGTCGAGCCAGCAGGTTAGCAGCACCGCGCGGGGCTGCGGGGTCGCGGGGTTGGTTGGCGCGTATTCGCGGTGGCTGCCGCGGCACCAGCGTGCCCCCGCCGCAGGGGCTGCCCCTACCCTCTCTTTTCTAATTTCGAATAAAGAATAACCCCGCAGCCCCGCGACTCCGCAAGTTGAGCGATTACAACAGCTCAGCCGATGGCCCAGCCACGCGGCGACCCCGCGAGCCCCGTTGGTTAGGACCCTGGTACCTTCCAACTGCTTCAATCCCTATGATTCGAACACCCCCTGCATCGAGTCTGCGGCGAGCCGGGCTATGCCGCTCCGATGACGTCCGCATCAGATCGCCCACGCAGGGCCGCGCCTGCCCTTAAACCTAAGCGCGCCTACGCTGCTGCGGCACTGGCGGTGCTGCTGACCGAGGTGGCCATCGCGCTCTGCGTGCACGACCGCATAATTCGGCCGCATGTCGGGGACAGCTTGGCGGTGGTCCTGGTCTACCTGACCCTACGGGCTAGCACGCCGCTAGGCGTCGGCGCGTCGGTGCTGGCCGCCCTTGTCGTGGCATGCGCGGTGGAGGTGTCGCAGCTGTTCCAGCTGGTCGACGCGATCGGCTTGGGGCACCTGCCCGCCGCTCGCGTCATCCTGGGAACGGGGTTCGATCTGCTGGACTTCTTCGCATACGCGGCGGGCGGAGCGCTCGTGTTTGCCGGCGATAGGCTCCGACTGCGTGGCGAAGGTGGGGGTGCATCGGCTTAGGACCAAGGCGCGGGGCCTAGGTTGCGAACGTCCAGATGTGGTGAAAGCGGACTTTCCTTCGCTTGAGCAGCGCAGCATACCGTTCTGGTGTCGATTGCGAGCGATAGCGGGCGCCCGGCCGATAGGGCGGCAGGCAATCAAACAGTCTGACAAGCAGGCGGCTCATCAAGCGGTAGAACAGGTAGTCGGCTATGAGCAGCACCACGAAAACCGCTGCACCGATCGCAACTGTAGCCGTTGTGCCCCAAGCCGCTCTCCTGCTGAACGCCCCTTCATACCGTCATAGTGCAACGTCCGCTATTGGGCGTTAGCGGACCTTCGAACGCTTGACGCATCTACTCGGGATGCGACATTGTCTCCATCCGCATCCATCGAGGACCTACTCGCGAAAACAATGGCATGGATACCGGCTCTCCTCCTCTTCGTCGGCCTTAGCTGGTTGATCGTCAGAGCAGCGCGGACTGGCGAGGTCTACGGTAAGTCGCCGCCTGTCGTTCCGCGGTGTGAGAGCTCCAACCTATTCTTCGTAACCCTGATTCTCTATACCGCCTTGGCGCTCTCCGTGTTTGGCGTTTTCTTGATACTCGTGGCCGACAGGTGAAGTTCGGTTGATGGCGCTGCCCACCCGCAGGCGTGTCTCTTGCGAGGAGCGTCTGCTCTTGGTGGAAAACGGACGCTCGCACGAAGAGCGGGTTCAGACTCCGCCTGTCAGCCAAGCAAACTGATAGGGCCATAAAGCCACTGAAGACACGATAATCGCCATGAGAAGCCATCCAGACTGGCTGACGCGTCGGGCGAACAATCCACTGACCACAACTAAGGCGAAAAGAACAACCGTTGGCACCGCTACCGCCTGAAATTTATCCGAACTCGTCATACAGCCGATGGGCAGCGTGGGTTATTCACAAGTGCCGGCGGCGGCAATGCCGTCTATCACCCCCATCAGCTCGCGCCGGGTGACCTCGTCCGCCCGCTTGGCATGCAGCGGCATCACCTCGGCCCGGCGAAGGCTGTTGTCGATCATCTGCCATGATCGCGCATTGGCTTTGATGTGCGTCTCGTACGCATCCACCAGCGCGCCGAAGCTGGCGGACGTGTCTTCCGCCGCCCGCTCGGCCTCTGCCCGTGCGGCCTCCGCGTCGGCAGGCAGGTCCCCACCCTCGCTAGCATGGCGAAGCAGCTTCAAAGCCTGCTCTCGCGCGGAAGCCAGGGTGACCACGGGATAACGTCCGAGGGTGTGGCGTTGCACCTGATCGCGCACACGGATCACCACGGACCACGTCTTCACGCCAGTAACGGTGATGCGGAGATAGAGCCCGGGGCAGAGCGCATCTCCAATCTCGCGGCGACCAGCGGATGCGGGTCGGGCGGCTTGGATCCAGCGGTCGATTAGCTTATGCTTGGCCACGAAGAACACACGACCATGGGGTTGGGGTAACTAGCGGGGTAACAAGCAACTGCGCCCCCCTGCTACGCCGTGCAACATAGTGGGCTGTTAGCGGCTTGACAAACGTAAGTACAGCGAGGCACGTGCCTTCCTACGAGGTCCGATGAACATCTTGACCTCCAAGTTGCCAAGGTCGGGGTCGAGGGTTCGAATCCCTTCGCCCGCTCCAGCGACCTCCGACAGATCGGAGGTTCCCGTAAAGACGTCGAAGCGAACAATATCTGCAAGTAACGCCCTCAGCGGCGCCTCACCCTCTCCGTTTCGCTCCATAGCTTTCGGCGGTGCGATCGCTCGCCTGGCGCATCCCGATCCGCCTCATCCAAATGCCAGCATCCGCGCAGTCGATAAGTTGCGATCCGATCGCCGTATCGGAGGCGCATCATGACCGTTCTGCCATCGCACGTTCCCGCCGATCGCGTCGTCGATTTCGACATCTATTTCCCGCCCGGCGTCGAGCAGGATTACCACGCGGCCTGGCTGTCGCTGCGCTCGCCTGCGCGCTCGCTGGTCTGGACGCCGCGCAACGGTGGGCACTGGATCGCGACGCGGGGCGAGGACGTGCGGGCGCTGTGGGCTGACGCGGAGCGGCTGTCGAGCGACGTGCTGGCAGTGCCGCGCGGATTGGGCGCGTTGATGCAGTTCATCCCGCTGCAACAGGATCCGCCCGAACACACGCCCTTCCGGAACGCCGTGATGCGCGGTTTCGCCTCCCGGTTCATCGTCGCGATCGAGCCGCAGGTGATCGGCAATGCGCGCGAGCTGATCGAGGGGCTGGCACCGCGGGGCCAGTGCGATTTCGTGAGCGACTTCGCCGAGATCCTGCCGATCGACATCTTCCTCACGCTGGTCGACCTGCCGCGTGCGGATCGGCCGATGCTGCGCGGGCTGGGCGCGCAGCTGACCCGGCCGGACGGCTCGATGACGGTGGAGCAGTTGCGCCAGGCCGCCGACGACTATCTGGCGCCCTATGTGGAGGAGAGGCTTGCGCGTCCGGGCGACGACCTGCTCAGCCGCATCCTGTCCACGCCGGTCGACGGACGCGCCTGGACGATGGATGAGGCACGCCGCATGTGCCGCAACATCCTGTTTGGCGGGCTCGATACCGTGGCGGCGATGATGGGCTTCGTCGCGCTGCACCTCGCGCGCCACCCCGCGGACCAGCAGGCACTGCGCGACGATCCGGGCGCGATCCCTGATGCCGTGGACGAACTGATGCGCCGCTATGCCAGCGTGTCGGTCAGCCGCAATTGCACGCAGGATGTCGAGATTGACGGCGTGGTGCTGAAGGAAGGCGACATCGTCTACCTGCCCAGCGTCCTCCACAATCTCGATCCGTTGAGCTTCGACGATCCGGAAACGGTGCACTTCGATCGCCGGCTGAACGCCACGCGGCACACGACGATGGGCGTCGGTGTGCATCGCTGTGTGGGTGCGGGGCTTGCGCGGATGGAGATCATCGCCGTCGTGCGCGAATGGCTGGTGCGGATTCCCCCGTTTCGCCTCGATCCCCAGCGAACGGTGACGATGAAGGGCGGCAATGTCGGCGCCTGCGTCTCGCTGCCGCTGACGTGGGAGGTCTGACGCGACCGGGCTTCGTGCATGGCGCAGGCTGATCGGATCAGAGCAGGCTGCCCTGCGCCGGCGCGGCCACCACCCTCTCCAGCCCCGCGCCACGCCGGCGCAACTCCGTTTCCGCACTGAAGCGCATGTCCTCGTCGCGGTCGCGGGCGAGCCGTTGCAGCGCCTCCTCGTTCACCTCGCTCCAGCTCTTGCCGCGGTCTGGCCCGGCGGGAACGCGCGGCAGCAGGCCGGGCGCGTCGCTCCAGGCCAGCAGCTGCGCAAGCGAGGCCTGGTTCAGCATGTCGCGGAGGTGATGCGCGGTGACATAGGCATCGGGCATCGCGCGGTGCACGGGCAGCCCCGTCTCCCGATCCAGCCCGCGCGGCATCCGCCAGTAGCGCAGCACCTGATTGGAAAAGCTGGGCGAGCCGGGCCACAGCCGCAGCGCGCATTTCCACGTGCAGATCCAGCGCGCGCCGCCCGCCAGGTTGGGCGTGCAGAAGCGCTGCTCGAACGACGCACGATGCGCCGCCAGCGCCAGCACGCCCCCCTCCGGCCGCAGCACAGGCGGCGCGGTGTCGCGCCAGAACCCCGCGCCGGCCACGTCCGCATCGATGATGTGATGCACCGCCATCGTCACGGGCGGGATCGGGCGGCCGGGATCGACGAGGATGGCGCCCCGCTCCTCATCCACCTGCCACCGGCCGCTCGGATGCAGAACGACATCCTGCCAGCCGATCTCGCACACGCCGTGCGCCGGCGGGCGGGAACCGGTGGTCTCCAGGTCGATGACGCGGATGCGGGGCAGGGTCATGCCAGCGATATGGGGGCCGGGCTGTCGTTCGGCCATGGACGGCGATTGGCTTGCCCGGAATGTTCGGTATAATGATACAATGTCTCATTGTACTGCTGCCTCACCTCCGAACCCGGCCAACGAGCCGAGCGCCCGCTTCTTCGGGAGCATCGGCCTCAAGCCGGGCGCGCGGGTGCTCGACGTGGGTTGCGGGAATGGCGACCTCAGCCGTCTGATCGCGGCGCTTGTCGGCGCGGACGGTGAGGTCGTTGCCATCGATCGGAGCGAGCAGGCGCTGGCTGCGGCGCGGGCGGTGGCGGCCGGCGGGTCCGCTGCACCGATCGTGTACCGCGCCGTCGATCTTGCCGCGCCTCTGCCGGATCTCGGCACGTTCGACGCGATCGTCGGCCGGCGCGTGCTGATGTACCTTCCGGACGCCGCCGACACGCTGAAGCAGCTGGCGGCGCTCGCCAGACCCGGCGCCATCCTCGCGTTCCAGGAACATGCGCGCACCGGCCTGCCTGCCGGATCGGGAGACCTGCCGCTGCACCGGCAGCTCTACGACTGGAACTGGCGCACCGTTGCGGCGGAGGGAGGCGATACCGGGCTGGCGCTGCGGCTGGGCGAAATGCTGCAGCAGCTGGGCGCCACGATCGAGCAGGCGCGCGGCGAAGCCATCCTGCTGCATCCCGGCCAACCGTCGTTCCTGCCCCTGCTCACCCAGATGATGCTGCCGCGAATGGTCGAGCAGGGCATCGCGACCGCCGGTCAGGTCGATCCGGAGACCTTGGCGCAGCGCCTGGCCGACGAGCATCGCGCCGCCGGCGGCGCGATCGTCTGGGATATCGCCTTCCTTGTCGCAGGTCGGATCCGGTCGGGCCCGCTCTGAAACATCGGGGCTGGGGCCGCGGCCTAGCGCCGGGATCGCCTATCATGCGTTAGGGCGGCATGACCCTCCTCATTCCCGTGCTGGGCGACCAGCTGTCCATGTCGCTCGCCAGCCTGCGCGATGTCGACCGCGGCGATGCCGTGGTGCTGATGATGGAGGTGTGGGACGAGGCGACCTACGTGCGCCATCACAAGAAGAAGATCGCGCTGATCTTCTCCGCCATGCGCCACTTCGCCGAGGCGCTGCGGAACGACGGATGGCGCGTCGATTATGTCGCGCTCGACGATGCGGGCAACACGCAGAGCTTCACCGGCGAGGTCCGCCGCGCGGTGGAGCGGCATCGGGCCGCCGCCATCCGCGTCGTCGAGGCGGGCGAGTATCGCGTGCGCCAGCAGCAGGATGCGTGGCAGGCGGAGGCGGGCGTGCCGGTCGACGTGCTGGACGACGATCGCTTCCTCTGTCCGCTGGCGGATTTCTACGCCTGGGCGCAGGGCCGGCGCGAGCTTCGCATGGAGTTCTTCTACCGCGAGATGCGGCAGCGCACCGGCCTGCTGATGACGGCGAACGGCAAGCCCGTCGGCGGGCAGTGGAATTACGACAAGGACAATCGCGACACGCCACCGCGCGGGCTGAACTATCCCGCGCCCAGCCGGTTCGCGCCCGACGCGATCACCCGCGAGGTGCTGGCGCTGGTGGCGGCACGGTTCGGCAGCCATTTCGGCGATCTGGAGCCGTTCGGCCTGCCCGTCACCCGCGCGCAGGCAGCGGAGGCGCTCCAGCACTTCATCGCGACCGCTTTGCCCGACTTCGGCCGGTATCAGGATGCCATGATCGCTGGGCAGGACTATCTCTATCACAGCAGCCTGTCGCTGTGCCTGAACCTCGGTTTGCTGGAGCCGCTGGAAGTCTGCCAGGCGGCCGTCGCCGCCTTCGATGCGGGCGCCGCGCCGCTCAACTCGGTCGAGGGCTTCGTCCGCCAGATCATCGGCTGGCGCGAATATATTCGCGGCATGTATTGGTGGGACATGCCCGAATTTGCCGGGCGCAATGCGCTGGAGGCGAACCGGCCGCTGCCCGACTTCTACTGGACCGGCGAGACCGACATGCGCTGCATGGCGGAAAGCGTCGGCCAGACGAAGCGCGAGGCCTATGCCCACCATATCCAGCGGCTGATGGTGCTCGGCAATTTCGCGCTGCTCGCCGGCATCGATCCCAAGGCGATCTCCGACTGGTTCCTCGTCGTCTATTTCGACGCTTATGAGTGGGTCGAGCTGCCCAACGTGATCGGCATGAGCCAGTTCGCCGATGGCGGGGTGATCGCGTCCAAGCCTTATGTATCGTCGGGTGCCTATATCGACCGCATGTCCGATTATTGCGGGCGCTGCCGCTATGACGTGAAGCGCAAGACCGGCGAGGGTGCGTGCCCCTATAATGCGCTCTATTGGGACTTCCTTGCCCGGCATGAGCGCCGGTTCCGCGGCAATCCGCGGATGCGCAACATGTATGCGACATGGGATCGCTTCGGCCCGGAGCGGCAGGCCGATTATCGCGACAGCGCGCGAACCTTCCTCGGCGGGTTGGTGCCGGCAGGCGGTGGCTGGGTGCGGCAGGACTGAGCCGCTGCCGCGTTGAAGGCAGCGGCGCCGGCCCTCGCCGCCGCCTCAGCCCAGTTCGCGCCCGATCGGATACAGGAGATGCCTGCTGTCGCCATAGGGCGAGCGGGCGATGAACCAGTCGAGCCGCGCCGCGCCGTCGGCGGCGAACGCGGGATCGGCGGCGAGCTTCGCCTCGAACGCGGCGCGCAAGGCGGGATCGGCGGCCAGCATCCGCTCCGCCAGCGGTGCGCCGGCATAACGCTCCATCCCGCCGGCGGCCTGGAGCATGCCGGGGAAGAAGCCCCAGACAAGGACCGAGTCCACCGCCTCCGCCTCCAGCAGCGCGGCGGCCAGCAGGCCCTTCGGCTGATCATAGGGCACGCGCACGGAGCCGGCGGGCATGGTCTCGCGCCGCCGCTCATGCCGCATCGTGCCGGACATCATCACGCGCTGCTCGCTTGCCGGGCCGAGCTTCGGATCGGCCAGGCGCACCATGTCGAGATCCAGCGTGCGGGGCGCATCGATCCGCTCGTAGCCGATGCCGTGCAGATCCAGCCGCTCGATCACCGCGGTGGCGCTGGCGGGCACCCACCAGGCGCGCGGAAGAGCCACGCTGGCGACGGGCTTCTGACCGATGATCGGCAGCTTCAGCGGCTGGGGACGCGCGACATAGCGCACCTCCTCCTCCCCCGATGCCGGCGAGCGATAGCGCTCCAGCGCCATGCCGTCGAACTTCACCCATGCCAGCGGTGTCTCGTCCCGCGCCCATGTGACGGTCAGCGCGGCCGGGCGATCGGCGCGATCCGCCGCGATGGCGGTGCGCAATGCCGCCGCATCGCGGCCGACATGGCGCAGCGCCCCCTCCATCATCGCATAGGCGCCGAGCACGCGCTGGCGATACGGCTTCAGGCAGTGCATCTCGACCAGCACGGTCGGAATGCGCGCATGATCGCCATAGCCGGTCGAGTAACGCGGCCCCTCGGCCGCCACGCGCAGGCCCTTGCTCAGATCGCGTTCGTCGATGGCACTGGGATAGAAGGACGGATTGTGCCCCATGCGCCGGACGAACGTGTCGACGCCGCGCTGGAACGACGTGTTGAGCCAGGCGGTGATCGCCTTCGACTGGACGTGCCGGCCCCAGCCGGCAAAGGTGTAGGTCACGTCATAGCCGTGATCGAACCCGTCCGACACGTGCATGTCGATATAGAGGATCGGATCCAGCCGGTTGAGCAGCCGCAGCATCGCCTGCGTCTCGGGCGCGTCGGCCTTGGCATAATCGCGGTTGAGGTTGATGTTTTGCGCGGTGGAGCGGCTGCCGGGGTTGTTCGGCCCGCGCTGATTGGGGCGGTTGTAAGGGCTCGTCCGCTCATGCCCGTCGGCATTGTAGATGGGCACGAAGACGAGCTCGACCCGGTCGAGCAGGTCGTCCTTGCCGCGGAGCGCAATGTCCCGAAGCAGCATCAGCCCGGCATCCTTGCCGTCGATTTCGCCGGAATGGATGCCCGCCTGGATCAGCACGACGGGCTTGCCCGCAGCGCCTTTCCGCGCGCGGACGAAGAACAGGTCGCGGCCCTCAGGCGTCGTGCCGAAGCGTTCGAGCGCGAGCAGCGGCGAGGCGGCGACCAGCCGCTCCAGCCACGCGCGCGTCTCGGCATAGCTTGGCGTTGCGGCAAAGCCGTTGCGCTCGGCCGGCGTGATCCACGGGTCGCCGGCTTGTGCGATCAGGCGCTCACTCGCGCCGTGCCAGGCCATGACGGGCGGGAGCGGCGCGCGGGCAGGCGGCGCTTCGGGCGGCGTGGCGAGGCCCGCCAGCAGCCCGGCGGCAAGGGGAAGCATCACGAAGGTCGAACTCCTGTCAGGCGCGGTCGGCGCCGGAAATCCGCGCGACGCGCCGGCTGCCCGCACTGAGCAGCAGCGCCGCGACCACGGCCAGCGCCAGCAGCGGCGCGGCCGGCACCGCGCCCGAGGGCAGGCGCGGGGCGAAAGTCGGCATGCGGGCGAAATCGGCGCGGGTGAACGGACGGTCGGTAAAGAGATAGGGATAGAAGAAGTGGCGCAGCCGATCGTGGAAGGCGGCGATCCTGTCCTGATAGGCGAACTGGCCGAACGGGTCGGTGTCGGCGATCCTGTGCAAGGCGCCCTGCGCGGCGACACCCGGCAGCAGATAGCCGACGCGCTCGCTCCACCGCTCGCGCGCGATCAGGCTGGCGCGGTAGGCGGCGACGTCGCGCGCCACGGCCTCGTCGCCGACCTGGTGCATGGCGAATAGCCACTTCCAGTGGAACCGCCCCTCGAATCCTTCGCGCCCGCGCCATTCGGGGTGGTTGAGGAAGAAGCGCTCGAACGTGTCCTGCTTGGCGATGTCCCAGCCGTGATGGACGATCTCGCGCTGGGCGAGCGTCAGGTCGATGCCCTTGGCGGCCGGGATGGCGCGCGCGATCGCCGCGCTGGCCAGCGTCGGGACGACCAGCGTCAGCAGGATCCAGCAGCCGATCAGCGCCGCCGCGGCAGACGCTGATGCGCGCATCGCCGTGCCGACGAGCAAGGCACAGCCGGCCCAGAAGGCGAGGTAAAGCGCCGCGACCAGCAGCATCGCCGCCGTACCCGCCACGGGCGCGTGGGTGACGATCGCGCCGACGGCAAACGGCACAGCGAGCGCGAACAGCACCAGCGCATAGCGGAGCCCGATCCGCCGCCGCCACAATCCCTGACCGGGCAGCGACAGCAGGAGACGCAGGCGCCCGCCCTCACGCTCGCCCGTCACCAGATCGTGCATCAGCGCGATGATGATGAGCGGCGCCAGATAGACGAGCACGAACGCCCAGTCGAACACGCCGGGCAGCGCCAGCTCGGCATTGATCGCCTCCGCATCGTAGAGCTGTTGCTGGAGCCCGAGCGCGCGGACGCGCAGCACGAACGGCTGGATGTCGCGCTGGCCGATCGCGGCGAAGGCAAGCGGGGGTGGCGCATCGTGGGTCAGCAGGAAGCTGTAATAAGCGGCATAGCCGGCATCGCCGTCGGGCTTGCCATGGGTGGCAGCAACGCCGGCAAAGTCGCGGCGCTGCTCCCCGGACACGCGGGCGATCGTCTCCCGCTGGCGCTCCATCTGCGCGATGCCGGACCAGACCGCGAGCGACGAAAGCAGCAACAGCAGGAGCAGCGATCCCACGCCCATGCGCGAGCGGAGGATCAGGCGAAGCTCGGCCGACAGACGGCTCATCGTGCGACCCTTCCGATGCGGCGGGCGGTGACGGCGAACAGCAGGCCCAAGCCGGCGAGCCAGCCGGCGAGCACCAGCAGGCTGCGGCGGATGGCGCCGGCGTCCCGCAGCGGATCGTAGCTGCGATAGGCGAAGCGGGGCACGCGCTTCCAATTGTCCGCCGAGACGCGCGGATCCTCGCCGCCGATATGGGGGATCAGCTCCGCCTGCATGCGGTTGAGCGTCTGGACGAAACGGTAGCGGAACGCCTCGGCCTGATCGAGGAAGTCGAGATGCGCCGCGGGATCGCTGGCGGTCAGCGCCATCGACACCTGCCGGATGGCGATGAGCGGGCTCAGCGCGGCGAAGGCGTGGACGAAGCGATTCTGCCGCGCTTCGCGGCCGGCACTGTCCGCGGCGGCACGGGCGTAGAGCGCGGTGCTCAGCCGCTCGCCCTCCATGCCGACCAGCCCGGCATATTGCACCGGCAGATCCTCGATCCGCGACACGCCGTAACGGGCGAGCACCTGCTGCCTGAACCCGTTGAAGTAGGGATCGTCGGGATCGTGGCTGTCGCCGATGCGGGCGAGATCGCGGTGCAGCGCGATCTCCGTCTCGATCCGGGTCGGCAGCACCACCTGCGCGGCGGCCGCCTCCGGCAGCGCCCGGGGCAGCAGGATCACGCCGATCAGCCAGAGCCCGATCAGCGCCGCCAGCGCCGCCCGCGAGTCATGCGCCCAGGCGGACACGAGCACCGCCAGCAGCGCCCAGAGCAGCAGCCACGCGGCATAGCCCAGCATCAGCAGCAGGGTCGCCCCCCAGCCGGCCACCCCGGCCAGCGCGAAGCCAGCCAGCACGACAAAGGCGGGCGCGGCCACCGCCAGCGCGACCGCGGCCTGCGCCAGCAGCTTGCCGCCGAGCAAGGTGCGCCCGTCCAGCCCCTGCGCCAGCAGCAGCCGGAGCGTGCCGCGCTCCCGCTCCCGCGCGACGCTGGCGAACCCCAGGAAGATGAGCAGCAGCGGCGCGAGCGTCTGCAGCACGAAGGCGGGGGTGAGCTGGCCGAACCGCAGCAGCAGCGAGGATTGGCGCGCCTCGGCGAAGTTGGCGCTGTTCTGGCGATGCCCCTCAAGGAAGATGGTGTTGCCCGTATAGCTGTCGATCCCGGCGTCGAAGAAGGCGAGCGGCGCGATCGGGCGGAAGACGAACTGGCCGTAATGCACCATGCGGTGGGGATGGCGATCGGGCTGCCGGTCGAACCCGGCATCGACACTCGCCTGGTAGCGCGCGCGATCCGCCTCGATCCGGTCGCGCCGCTCGATGCTGACGAAGCTCGCCACCAGCACCAGCGCGACCAACAGCAATGTGGCGATCACACCGGCCCGGTTGCGGAGCAGCGCGCGCCACTCCTCGCGCGCGATGCGCGTGGCGGCGCTCATGCCGCCGCCCGCGGCTGCGCATAGCGTGCGTGCAGCGCGTTGAGGTCGAACCGCGCCGATCCCGCCGTGGCGGTGCGCTCCT
This sequence comes from Sphingomonas jatrophae, assembly GCF_900113315.1. GTDB lineage: Bacteria > Pseudomonadota > Alphaproteobacteria > Sphingomonadales > Sphingomonadaceae > Sphingomonas_P > Sphingomonas_P jatrophae. The sequence goes on from NZ_FOZG01000003.1 coordinate 499,086, forward strand.
CATCGATGCGGCCGTCGGCAAGGAAGCCGATCCGGTCGGCGACGTCGACCGCGCTCAACAGATCGTGCGTCACCATCAGCACCGCGACATCACGCGCCCGCGCGGTGTCGAGCAGGCGGTTGAACTCCAGCGTGGCCTGCGGATCGAGGCCGGAGGTCGGCTCGTCCAGCAGCAGCACGGGCACGTGCCGCGCGAGCGCCAGCGCGATCGCCACCTTCTGGCGCATGCCCTTGGAAAAGCCGCTCACGCGCGCATCCCAGGCGTGCACCGGCAACCCGACCGCCTCCAGCGCAGGATCGATCACGGACGGGCGATCGCGCGCGGCGCCCGCGAGCGCGAGGAAATAGTCGACATTCTCGCGCGCGCTGAGATGATCGTAGAGCGCGACGCTCTCGGGCACGTAGGCGAGCAGCGCACGCGCCTGCGCCGGCTGCGTCACGGGATCGACGCCGCAGATCCGCACGGCGCCCGCGGACGGCGCGATGAAGCCGAGCAGCGCATTCAGCGTCGTCGACTTGCCCGCGCCATTGCCGCCGAGCAGCGCGTAGATCTCGCCCCGCCGCACCGTCAGGTCGAGGTCGCGCAGCACGGCGCGGGGGCCGTAACTGTGGCGCACCCCGCTCAGCAGGATCGCCGCGTTCGTCCCTTCGATAATCGTCAAATCGCGTCTCGCCCTTAACATCTTGCGTTGCAGCATCGTCCCTTTATGAGACGGTGTATCATTACGCAACCGGCAAAGACCCGCCGGGCTTCGGGGACATGGAAAGACACATGCGCATCTTGGCCGCGATCAAACACTGGCGTCTCGCGGGGGTTGGGCTGACGGCGCTCTGCGCCTGGTCACCCGCGGTGGCGGAAGATGCGCCGGCGGAAGACACGGCTGCCGCGCGCGAGCATGAGCATAGCGACGTGGACGAGATCGTCGTTCTCGGCCGCCGCCGCATCGACCGGGTCAATGGCTCCGACGTGGTGACCGAGCGCATGTCGCAGGCGAGCATCGCGCTCGATCGCACGATCCTCGACGATTATGGCGTGCGGCGGCTGAGCGATGCGCTGGAACTCGTCAGCGGCATTTCGCAGCAGAACAATCTGGGCGGCCTGCGCGACAATTACGCGATCCGCGGCTTCCTCGGCACACCGGACACGGGCGCGGAATATTTCGTCGACGGCTTTCTTGCCAATCGCGGCTTCGGCCCGCCGCGCGATCCGGCCAATGTCGAGCGGGTGGAGGTGCTGAAGGGGCCTGTCGGCGCAGTGTTCGGCTCGGTCGATCCGGCGGGCCTCGTCAACATCGTCACCAAGAAGCCGCAGTTCCGCACCGGCGGCGTCTTCACCGCCAGCGCGGGTTCCTTCGCCACCTACCGGCTGGAGGGCGATGTCGAATCGCTGCTGGCGGACACGCTCTCGATCCGGCTGGTCGGCGCGCTGGAGAATAGCGACGGTTATCGCGATTTCGTCGATCTGCGCCGTCACCTGTTCGCGCCATCGCTGAGCTGGCGGCCGGCGCCCGGCACCACGCTCACCTATCAGGGCGAGTATATCCAGTATCGCTCGCCCTTCGATCGCGGCATCCCGGCGGTGAATGGCGACGCCGAGGCCGTGCCGCGCGATCGCTTCCTCGGAGAGCCGGCGGACGGGCGCGTTTCCTCGCGCAACTGGCGGCATGAAGCGACGCTGGAGCAGGATCTCGGCGGCGGCTGGTCGCTGGTCGGCGGCGGCGCCTACCGCGACGGGCGCATCTTCGGCTTCTCGACCGAGACGTCCACCGCGCCGGTGAACGGCATCGTCACGCGGCAGCGGCGCCTGCGCGACTGGAACCTGACCGACTGGTCCGCACGCGCGGAGGTGCGCGGCACGGTGGAGGCGTTCGGCACGCATCGGCCGAGCCTCGGCGCCACCTTCTACGATCTCGACTTCGACACCTATCAGACGCGTTTCCGGCCGAGCGCCGCACGGCCTTATGCGATCGACGTGTTCGATCCCGTCTATGGCGGCACTGCCGGCCCGCTGACGCCGTTCACCGTCACCAACGAACGGCGCAAGGCCGTCGCCCTTTATGCGCAGGACATGTGGGAGGCGACCGATGCGCTGAGCGTCGTCGCGGGGCTGCGCTACGAGCATCTGAAGCAGCGCATCGACAATATCCGCTCGGGCCAGCTCAGCCGGCTGACGCGTGATCCCGTCGAGTTTCGCGCAGGTGTCCGCTACCGGCCCGATCCCCGTTTTGCCTTTCACGCGAACTGGGGCGAGGGGTTCCGGCCCAATTCCAGCGTCGGCCGCGAGGGCCAGGCCTTCGCACCGGAGACGGGCAAGGGATATGAGATTGGCGGCAAGCTCGTCCTGCCCGCCCTCCGCGTGACAGCGAGCTGGTTCAGCGTGTCCAAGCGCAACATCCTCGCGACGGACCCGGTGGACGCCAATTTCCTCGCCCCGGTCGGCCGTATCCGCTCGCGCGGCGTGGAGCTGGACGGCGAGATCGATCTGGCGCGGGGGGTGCGGCTGATCGGCAATTACGCCTTCACCGACGCAGAAGCGCGCGATCCCGCCTTCCCGAGCGCCGACGTGCTGAACGTGCCGCGCCACTCGGGCACGCTGCAGCTTTTTGCCAGCCTGCCAGTCGCGGGCCGCGATCTCGACCTGAGTTTCGGCGGAACCTATGTCGGGCCGCGCGCCGCAGCGCTCGATGGCGGCAACCTGCGGCTGGGCCGTTACGTCAAGGTCAAGGCCAGCGCCGCTTATGCCCTGACCGACCGGCTGACCGCGCGCGTCGAGGTCGACAACCTGCTCGACCAGACCTACGCGCAGAGCAGTTACAGTGCCTTGTGGATCTATCCCGGCGCGCCGCGCTCGATCACCGCCGCGCTGACCATCCGGATGTAGGCTCATACCCTCGGAGGCGGCAGGCCGGGCTGCTATCCACACCGCGCACAAGGAGAGGCAGCAGCCCCGTGAGCCGAGACACCGACCAGCGCCGCAGCTCGCCTGCGGCACAACGCAATGCCGGGCCGCTGCTGGCCGTGCTGCGGCAGGTGCTGCCGCCTTCGGGGACCGTGCTGGAGATTGCCAGCGGCACGGGGGAGCATGCCGTCCATTTCGCGCGTGCCCTGCCCGGCCTCCGCTGGCAGCCGAGCGATCCATCCGCTGACGCGCGCGCGTCCATTGCGGCATGGGCGGCGGCCGAACGATTGCCGAACCTGCTGCCGCCCCTCGCCCTGGACGCCGCTGCGGAGGACTGGCTGGACGGACCCGTCGCGGCGATCCTCTGCGTCAACATGGTGCATATCAGCCCGTGGGCAGCCACGGAGGGCCTGATGCGCGGCGCGGCGCGGCTGCTGCCGGCCGGCGGGCCGCTCATCCTCTACGGCCCCTATCGCCGGGACGGTGTGCCGACCGCCGCCAGCAACGAGGCCTTCGATGCGGACCTGCGCCGCCGCGACGCGCGCTGGGGCCTGCGCCGGCTGGAAGACGTGGTGACGCTGGCCGGCGAGCACGGGCTGACCTTAAGCCGGGTGGTCGAGATGCCGGCGAACAACCTGACCGTGGTGCTGCATCGCCGGCCGGACGGCGAGACCGGGAGCGCGCTTCCGGTATCTTAATCGGTTCATGCTCTGGCTGCGGCGGCGGGCAACATCGTCGCGGGGAGGGGAACGTGCTGCACTTCGGCAGGAAATTGTTCGGTCGCAAGGGCGTGGCGGATCACCCTGCTCCGGATGCTGCCGCGCCCCCGACCCGCCTGCGCAGCTTCCTCCGCCCCAGCGAAACAGAGGCGCCCCAGCCCGGCACGATGACGTTCGACCGGCTGCTGGGCGAACTCACCCGCTCGACCAGGGACGGCCAGGTCGGCGCCTATGCGTTCAAGACGCCGCTGGAACAGCTGTCCCCGTCCGAGCGGATGGAGGTGATTGTTTCGCTGGCGGACGAGATGGCGGAGCTGAAGGGGTATGTCGTCGGCAGCCCGAGCGATCGCGCCAGCCAGATGGAATATTGCTACGCCACCTGCCTCAAGAGCGAGATCGTCGCCGACAAGGAGCATCTCGGCTCCCTGATTACCTGCCTGGTTGGCAGCGATCGTTACCACCGCTCCTATCGGCAGGAGGAGTTCGGCGCACTGATGGCGCTGATGCGGCAGGCCGTGAAAGCGGGCGGCTTCCTCACCTCGGACGATTGCGCCAGCCTCGCGGCGTTCGCCACCACCTTGCGGACGGCGGCCGAGAAGGAACGCGGCAAGCCCGACAAGAAGGCGCTCATCGCACGCGCCGAGGCGATCGAGAAGTTCGCCGGCGTGGAGGTCTCCGCCACCTCGCTGCTGCTGGAACGCTGCGAGCCGGCAGAAACGGGCCGCACACTCGGCCCCTGCCCCGAACATTACCTCTTCTGGTGCCGCCTGCTCGCCGCCACCGCACACGGCGTCGCAGCCATAGCGGAGGATGTGAAATCCAAGCGGCGTGTGGCCTGGATGAGCGACCCGACCGCCTTTGCCGAACGCTTCCCCGCCGCGGGGCCGCTCACGCCGCGGTTCCGCCAGTGGGAAGATCCGGCGCTTGCGGAAGATGCGCGCAACTTCGCCCGACTGCGTCGAATGCTGCGCGACAAGCGGAACGGGCTCGTCGCTCCGGCCGACTTCCTCGCGCTGCCGGGCAAGCGTCCGCTCGTCGAGCCGATGTTCCGCTTTGACTGGCGGACGCCCAATCTGCCCGCGCTCGACCGGCTGGGCGACCTCGAAGACCCGCAGCAGACCGCTCTGCTCGAGCAGCTCATCTCCGCCCGAAATGCGCCGCGCCCGACCGCCAAGTGGCTGAAGCAGATCGTCGCGGCAGCCGAGGCGGTCGGCATGTCGGCGGTGGAGGCGCGGCTGCATGACTGGCTGGCGCTGTTCCACACGCCGGTGACCAGCCCGACGATCCTCGCCGATGCGCTCAACATCGACGAGATGGACCGCGGCGTCGCCCACCTCAACGCGCTGCTGCCGCACTGGCCGGTCGAGATCGGCGAGGATGGGATCGACGCCGCTGGGCATGCGCTGGCGGTGGAGTTGGCCAGCGGCAATCCGTCCGCCTTGCCGACGCCACTCACGCTCGAGCTGTTCGCCTATAACGACGATTACTGGGAGGGGCGCAGCCCGACGCGGGGGCGGCTGAAGCTGATCGTGCCCAAGGATCCGCGCGATCGCTGGTCGTCGCCGAGTATCTTCTCGTGGCAGGCCGTCTCGATCGAGAATGAGCAGCCGCTGCGTGGCGCGCTGTGGCTGGTCGCGCGGATGCCGGATCGGGCGCGTGCGATCGACGCGATCGAGCGGACTGCGCTCTCCGCCGCCTGTCGGCTTCACCTCGGCGACAACAGCCACCGCTCCAAGGTGGTCGCCAACGCCGCCATCGCCACGCTGATCGACATGGGCGGTGCGGACGTGCAGCCGGCGATCCTGCGGCTGTCGCGCGCGATCCCGGATCGGACGATCAATCCGCCGCTGATCAAGGCGCTGAACGGCTGAGCGGGAGCCCTCAGCCGGCCTCCTGATAGCCTTTGCGCGTCTTCTCCAGGGTCAGCTTGGTGGCTTCGCGGCGGGCGCGCGCCTCGTCCTCGAACGACTTGATGACGCGCTGGCCCTTGGTGCCGATGCGGCCGAACTCGACGATCAGGTCGCCGCCGTCGACCCCCACGCGCCAGAACTTGTTCGATGCCCCTTCGACGAGGCGATATTCGGTGAGGCCCGCCCCAGCCGCACTGGCTGGCACTTCGACAGCCGCAGCGACGGGGTGGGCGAAGGCGCCCGGAGCCGCCGCCGGCCCCGTCTCGCCATCGGGCGCCAGCGCGACGCCGGCATAAGGATCGTCGTCGGCAAGATCCCAACTGGACCGGGCCAGTTCCGCCTCGACCCGCTCGATCGTCTCGTCGCGCGCGCGTAGCCACGAGGCGACGGGCACGTCGATCACGCGCCAGCCGAACGCGCGCAGGATCGAGGGACGGAAGACGAAGCGTTCCTCCACCGCCCGCTCGGCGCTGTCGCGGTCGAGCAGGATGCCGAGTGCGTAGCTGGCGCCATCCGGCGCGACGATCGCAAGATCGCAGCGGAAGCTGGCGCTGCCGACATGCTCGCGCACGTCGTGGCCGCGCGCACGCAGCGCATCGGCGATGGCGTGGCGCACCGCATCGGCGGGCGGCGCGGTGCCGAAGGCGCGTGCGGCATCGGGATTGAGCGTCGTCAGCACCGCCTGCGCATGCGCCGCCTCCCCGCTCGACTGCGCCTCGGCGAAGGTGAGGAAGCTGCGCAGCGCGCGCGCGCCGTCATTGTGGACGTTGGTGATCGCCTCGGGCGCGATGCTGGAGACGATCGCCATGTGGCGGCGCGCGCGGCTGAAGATGACGTTCAGGCGCTTCTCGCCGCCGCGCTGGTTGATCGGGCCGAAGTTCATCGCCATCCGCCCGTTGCGGCCGGGCGCGTAGCAGACGCTCATGATGATGATGTCGCGCTCGTCGCCCTGCACGTTCTCCAGGTTCTTGACGAACAGGCCGCTATGCTGCCCATCGTCCTCGCGGACATATTCCTGTTCGACCGCGGCGGCGAAGGCCGGATCGGCCGCCGCCAGCCGATCGAGCGCGCCCTCGATCTCGCTCTGCTGCGCCTCCGAGAAGGCGACGATGCCGAGCGTCGCGCCGGTGCCGCGCGCCAGCAGCTCGCGCACCAGCCCGGCGATATAGGCGGCCTCGGGCGGATTGATGCGGCCTTCATAGCGTCCGTCGGCGATGCGGTGCGCGGTGATCGGCGCGGCGAGCAGGCGATCGGTGCCTGTCGCCCATCCGCCTTCATCGTCGGAGCGGACGGGTGCGGCCGGGCCGCTCGCCGTGCGCAAATCGCGATCGGGTATGGTGACGAGCTGGCCGGCGTAGAAGGCGGCGTTGGAGAAGCTGATCAACGCTTCCGAGCGGCTGCGATAATGCCAGGCGAGCAGGGTGGCGGGCAGGTTGCGCGCCGCCTGGTTGAGCAGGCTGTCCGCATCGAGCAGGATGCCGATCCGCTCGCCATCCTCCTCCACGATCACGCTGGCCTCCTCTTCCCCGAGCGAAGCGGAGAAGAAGTTCGTCGGCGGCAGCTGCATCTCGTCGCCGACGATGACGACCTGGGTGGAGCGGCAGAGCGCCGGCACCGCCTCCTCGACGGGGATCTGGCTCGCCTCGTCGAAGATCACCACGTCGAACAGATCGGTGCGCAGCGGCAGCGTGTCCGAGACGGACAGCGGGCTCATCAGCCAGATCGGCTTCAGATCGTTGACCACCGCGCCCGAGGCGCTGCTGACCAGATCGCGGATCGAGCGGTGGCGCATCGTCTTGCCGAATTCATGCTCCACCTCGCGGCGGCCGGCGGCGAAGAGCTTTTTGAACTCGCGGCCAGCCGGATCGAGCAGGGTCACCGACGTCTCGGATGCCTTCACATGATCGCGGAACGTGCGGTGGAGCGTCGAGCGGATCGCGTCGGCATTCTCCTTGCGCAATCGGGTGCGGGCGGCGGCGGCCCGGCGGGTCGCCTGGACGAGCCGGGCGATGTCGAAGCGGCGGATCTCGGGATCGCTCCGCTCGATCCGCGCGATTGCCTCATCGACGACCAGCGCCTCGATTGCGGTGAGCGGCAGGCGGAGTTTGCGGAGCGCGCCGGCAAAGGTGGGATCCGCGCGGTGCAGGTCGGCCAGCACGGGGAGCAGATCGGGCAAATCGCCGAGCGATTCGCGCAGGTCGCGCAGCAGCTCGCCCGCCGCGTCGAAGGTGAGCGGGTTTGTGTCGTCGAGGATGCGGGTGGCGGTGTCACGCAGTTGCGCGAGGGCGTCCGCCTGCGCCGCCATGGCGGCGATGGCGGTGGCGCCCGCGACCAGCATCGCCTGGATGAGCGGGCTGCGCGCGCCGCCGGTGAGCTCGGCGCGCAGGGTGAGCAGCGCGTCGAGATCGCCGGTGTGCAGCTTCGCCCGCAAGGCTTCGGTTGCGGTGTCGAGCGCATCGCCCGCATCGTGCGAGGCGGCGAGCAGCTGGAGGACAGTGCCGATCTTCGGCGGCACGGCATGCGCGGCGAAGTCGTAGCGTGCGGCGACATTGGCCTTCAGCGCGCGCCATGGGCCGCTGAGAAATGCGAAGAACGACCCCTCCTTCTCCTCCGCCAGCGCCAGCGCCGCCGCATTGTCCGTCCGCGAAAAGGCATCGCGCCAGTTCGCCGCTTCTGCCGCGGCGGCGGCAGCACGGGTGCGGAGCCGGTCTAGGTCGGCGAGATCGGCGTCGAGCTGGCGGGAGGCGACGGTGGCGGGATCGAGCAGATCGGGCGACGCGGCGAGCCCCGTGCGGACCAGCCGTGCCGCCAGGGCCCCGGCCTCGGCCGCCTCGGCGATCGGCGTGGCGCCCGAGACCGGCGCCTCGCCGCGCTCGATCCAGTCCTCCAGCCGCTGGAGCAGCGTCTCGGCCGCGTCGATCGCGGTTTCGATGCGCGCGTAAGGCTGGTCGCCCGTCAGCGTGGCGGCGGTCAGCGCGGCGAAGGGATGCGCGGCGAGGCTGTCGGCGCCGGCATGATCGCGCAGCGCCCGGGAGATGCGCTCGGCCAGTGCGCGGTGCGCATCCCACACCGGCAGCGTCGGCAGCGCCTCACGCTGGCGCGGGCCGAACGCATCGGGCGGGGGCGGCAAGGCGGCGGCGCGGCGGACGAGCGTGCGCAGGCTCTGTGGTTGCGCCGCGCCCACGGCGGCATCGTAGCGAGCGATCGAGTCCAGATGCTGGGCCAGCGCCGATCCGGTGCGCGCGCGGATCGCGCGGTGCCGGTCGAGCGCGTCGTCGCTCGTCCCCCAGCTTTCATAATGGGTCTTCAGGTCGGCGATGAAGCCCTTCTTGTCCTCCTGCGAATCGTGGATGATGCAGGCAAGGCCGTCGAGCCCGGCCTGCCCCAACCGGTGGAACACGACATCGAGCGCGGCGCGCTTCTCGCAGACGAACAGCACGCGTTTGCCGCGGCCGGCATAGTCCGCGATCAGGTTGGTGATCGTCTGCGACTTGCCGGTGCCGGGCGGACCCTGGATGATGAAGTTGCGGCCCGTGCGGGCGAGCGCGACCGCGGCATCCTGCGTCGCGTCGGACGGTACGACGCTCCATTGCTCGGGCGCGGGGATTGGCGGCGGCGCTTCCTGCGTGAAGGGCCGCGGATCGATCGAGAAGACCTGGTCGAAGGCGGGCAGATCGGACGGTGCGTCGATCAGCTGTGAGAAATCGCGCACCAGCGACATCTTGCGATAGTTCAGGTTGGCCAGCGTGACCTGCGTAAGATCGATCTCCCACGCGAAGCGATGACCCTCGTCGACACCCGCCGAATAGGTCAGCGCCTCCGTCTCGGCGACCATCCGCGCCGGGCCCTGCCGCAGCGATCCGCCAGCGGCGAGCCGTTGCGGCAGAGGCGCCGGCTTCACGAATTTTTCGAACAGCGCGAGCCCGAGCGGCCGATAATCGTCGCGGTCGTAGCTGAAATCGGTCCGCGTGCTCACCGCCTCGCGCGTTCCCCGGCGGCGATTGAAGCGGTTGACCCGCTGGATCGCCTTCTGGAGGATCAGCCGGATCTGCGGCCGCTCCTGCAGGTCGAGCCGCACGCCCGGTTCGCTGCGGTGGATCTGTGCGGCCAGATCGGCATGGATGTCCGCCAGCGAGACGGTCGCGAGGTCAACCTCCTCGGGCAGCTGGATGTCGTAGAGCTGGCGCAGCATGTGGCGCAGCGCCGGATTGTATTCGGCCACCGTTTCGGGGCAACGCAGCACATATTGATCGCGCACGCCCTTGGCCTTGGCGATCTCCACCGGCAGCCACAGGAGCGGGGAGACGATCCGCTCGTCCGGCGCTTCCTTCAGATTGTGCCAGCGCAGGAAGCCGATCACCAGCCTGAGGTGGTTGAAGCCATATTCGGCGCGGTCGCGACGCGTTTCCTGGATGATCCGGTCGAAGGCGGAGGGCAGGTGCGGCTGATCCTCGAAGCGCAGCCATTTGTTGAGCGGCAGCGCCTTGCCCGCCAGCACATCGTCGACGAAGCGGCCCTGCCACGTGCACAGCCGATCGGCGCGCACCGCCTCGATCCGCATGACGATGGGGATGCTCGCCTCGGTCAGGTTCACGCTCGATTGGGTCGGGCGGAAGTGGATCAGGCGGTTGCGGCGCGACAGATCGAACAACCGGTCGCGCAGGTGCGAGAGGACGGCGACGCGGCGATCGGGCACCGCCTTGGCGTCGGCCAGCACGCGGTCCACATCCAGATCGACCGGCTGGTCGCGATAGGTCTCCAGCCGGCGGGCGAGCCCGGCAAGATCGGTTGCGCGGTCGTGGCGGTTGAGCGCGGTCGCCTCGACGATGATCGACGCGACCACCGGATGCAGCCGCGGCGCGATGGCGAACAGGTTGCTCCGGTTGAACGAGAAGCGCTCGATCGCCGCCGGATCGCGCGGATCGAGCGCGCAGGCGGCGCAGGCGAGCAGCATGCCGATCTGAAAGACATCGGTGATCTCGTCATGATGACCGAGCTCGATCTCCCAACTGCGCAGATCGGTGAGGTAGATGGGCTTGACGAGGGTCTCGCCATCCGCGCGCGCGCGCAGATCGTCCACCCGCGCGCCAGCATCGCCACCGTGGGTGACGCGATATTCGCCGACAACCTTCAGTGCCGAACTGGCCTGCGGCTGCACCTGATGGATCGCGGCCATGTTGGCGGTGGGCACGATGCCTGCCGGGTCGGTCAGGCGGAAGCGGCCCTCGGCATCCTCGATCACGTCGGCGAGACCCAGCCGGGCGACGCGACCCTGCTCATGCAGCGCGGCGACCTGCCGCATGAGCGGCAGCATGGCATGGACAAGATCGTCGGTCGGCAAGCCACGGCCGAGACCGGCGAGAACGGTGCCGATCCCGGTGGGCGCAACGGATGCGTCGTTCGCGTCCATCGTCATGCCGCCTTCCGCGCGGCGGAGACCAACCGGTCGATCGCGCCTTTCTGCCAATGAAGGTCGCGCTTCAGGGCGAGGCGGAATCGGTCAAGCCCGTCGAACGCCGCAGCGGTGCGCGCGGCGGCGGTGAGCACCGCGTCGCGCGCATCGGCATCGGCCATGGCACAATCCAGCATCAAGGCGACGAGATAGTCGCGCGTGGCATCGTCGATGCGGTCCGCAGCGATGTCCGCCTGGTCGATCGGCGCCTCATCCGGCTGGAAGTCGGGGAAGAAGCTGCGAACCTGGGTCAGCACGCTTTCCCCACCCACGCCCGGCTGCGTGAGGAAGCGGGCCAAGAAGCGGCGGGTGAGCGCCGTCAGCTGCTTCTGCCGCAGCAGATCGAGCGTCTCGATGGAGAGCGGCCCATGCAGCCGCCGCTCCAGCCATGCGTCGAGATCGGGCGCCTGCTGCCACCACAGGCTGAGCGCGCGGGCGCGCAGGAAAGCCTCCGGATGCGAATGGCCCTGCGACTTGAGATCGCTGCTCTCCAGCTCCTCGGCCTGGCGGAGGTAGGCGGCGGGATCGACGCTGGCGAGGCCGGTCATCGTCTTGACCAGCACCGACACGGCCGGCTCCACCGCCTGCGCGGCGATGGCGGCGCCGCGATCGGCATATAGCTCGGTATGCAGGCTGAGCAGACGCGCCGTCTCGCGGTGCGCGGGTGCGGCATCGCCATAAGCGACGGTCTGGTCGAGGATGCGGCTGGCGTTGAAGAAGGCGCCGTCCTCCGCCCCCCACAGCCGGTAATGCGCCAGTTCGTGCCCCATCAGGGCCAACAGCTCGTCAGGCGTCAGCTTTTCCAGGATCGGCCCGCTGAAGATCAGGTGGATCTCGCCGGGGATATAGCAAAGCCCGGCGTTCATCGTGCCGTCCGACGCCTGGTACAGCGTTATCGGCGCGTCGATCGCGAGCCGCTCCATCGCGGTGCGGCAGGCGGCGAAGGCCGCGGCATGCCCTTCGGGCTCAAGCCGGTAGGTTTCCCGCAACATGGCGGCACGCACCTCGTCCGCCTGCGAACGGCGCATGTCGACGGACTGCGACCAATCCCACACCGCGGGTTCCGCGGTGCGGAGATAATCAACCAGATCCTTGTGATAGCGAAGCGGCTGCAATGCTTCGTCGGAGGGCACGCTAGCTGCGACGATCGCCATTCCCCACCCTCGCTCCGCGCCGGCCCGGTTCCGGCGCTCTACGCACCAAGTCTAGAGCTTGTGCCGCCACGCGCTAGCAGGCGCGAGCCAGACGTTGCGCCCTCCTCGGCTACGGACGCTCTTGGGCGAGGGGGCCCACCGCCGCAAAGTCAGGCGACGGCGCTATGCTCTTCCTCAAGCGCCAGCCGGTGCAGCGTTTCGAACAGATGATCCGCGCTCATCCGCGACGGATCGTAGCCGCTCGCCACTGCGATGCCGCCATAACGCTCCGCATCCGCCGCACGCGTGCCGACGAAGCCCATGGCCCAGTTCGGGAAGGCGCGGGCGTCGATGGCATCGAAGCCCAGCAGCGATACGTCGCTGTGCCGCGGATCGCGCTGGATGCGTTCAAACGTCGCTTCCACGGCGCGGCGCGACCCTTCGAGCACCTGGCCGAAGCAGCCGGCGTTGAACAGCAGCGCGCCGGTGACGCCCGCCGGCGCATTGTTGCGCTGGCTGGTGGCGAGCACGGACCGGACGCCGTCAGCGAACCTTTCCACCTCCTCGCCCATCCGGGTGCGACTGTAGTAAACGAGTCGATACAGGTCTTCGCTCATGCCTCTTTCCCGATCTTCGCTCCCCGCGACGCCAGCAGAGCGGCCGCATCGGCCCCGCTCATCGGACGTCCGGTGAGATAACCCTGTACGTGGCTGCACCCCTCCGCCCGGATGGCGTCGAGCTGTTCCTGCGTTTCCACACCCTCGGCAGTGGTTTTCATGCCGAGGCTCGTCCCCAGCCGCGCCACCGCGCGGACGATGGCGCCGGCCTCGGCATTGTCGCCCATGCCGCGCACGAAGCTCTGGTCGATCTTGATCTTGTCGAAGGGGAACTTCTGAAGATAGCTGAGCGACGAATAGCCCGTGCCGAAATCGTCCATGGAGATCCGCACGCCTAGCCCGCGCAGCGTCTTCAGCGTCGCGACCACCGTGTCGGTCTCGTCCATCAGCGCGCTCTCGGTGATCTCCAGCTCCAGCCGTCCCGGCTCCAGCCCGGAATGGGCCAGCGCAGAAATCACCGTCTGCACCAGCTTGTGGTCGCGGAACTGGATGGGCGACAGGTTCACCGCGACTTCTGCCGGGTGCGACCAGCTCGCCGCCTCGCGGCAGGCGGTGCGCAGCACCCACTCGCCGATGGAGACGATGAGCCCGGTATCCTCGGCGATCGGAATGAACTCCGCCGGGGAGATCAGGCCGCGCCTGGCATTGCGCCAGCGCAGCAGCGCCTCGAACCCGACCACGGCCTGCGTGGAGAGATCGACCTGCGGCTGATAGACCAGCTCGAACTCCTTGAGCGCGAGTGCACGCCGCAGATCGAGCTCGATCGCCCGGCGCGCCTGCATCTGCGCGTCCATGTCCGCCTCGAAGAAGCGGAAGCGCCCCCGCCCCTCCGCCTTGGCGCGGTAAAGGGCGAGATCGCCGTTCTTGAGCAGCGTGTCGCCATCGCTGCCATCGGTCGGCGCGAGCGTGACGCCGACGCTGGCGCCGACGTTCAGCATATGCCCTTCCAGCACGTAGGTGCGCCCGACCAGATCGACGATCCGCTCCGCCGTCTCGCTGATCGCGGTCGGGCTGGCATCGCCCGGCCGCAGCATCGTGAACTCGTCGCCGCCGACGCGCGCCACGACATCGCCCGGGCCGGCGATCGTCACCAGCCGCTCCGCCACCCGGCGCAGCAACGCATCGCCGATCGGGTGGCCGAGCGTGTCGTTGACGCTCTTGAAGCGATCGAGATCGATGCAGAAGACGGCGACCGGCAGTCCCGCCGCCAGCATGTCCGCCAATGCGCCGTGCAGCCCGACGCGGTTGGCCAGGCCGGTCAGCGGATCGACGCGGGCCCGCTCCGCTTCGCGGACGAAGGCGCTGACATCGTTGAGGCTGAGCGCCGCGCCGCCGTTCGGCAGATAGCGCGCCTCCGCGTTCACCGCGCGCCCGTCGCTCAGCCGCAGCTGCGCCATCTTCTCCGGCGTCGCCGCGCTGGGCAAAGCCGGGCGTCCGTCGACGCCGCAGGACGCCAGCAGATCGTCGAGCCGGAGCAGCGGCGCAGCGCTGCAGCCGAGCATGGCGCAGACCTGCCGGTTGGCGAATTCGACGAACCCGTCGCGGTCGACCAGCAGGACGGGGGTGGCAAGCTCGACCAGCGCCGCCACATAGGCGTCCGCCGGCCAGTCGGCCCGGTCTTGGAGAAGCGCGTTGAGTGCCAATGCCTGATCCCTGAGTTGCACCGCATTTGCCAATGAGATGAGAAGGATCGGTAAACGCGCGGCCTCTTGCTTATCGCGGCGCAAACCTTTGATGCCGCCGCGCGATGCCGTTCAGCGTGGGTAGCGGCGGCGCGGCTATACGGAGCGGCATGGAAAGACGCGCATTGGTGAACGGCTGGATCGCGGCGGCGGCAATCGCTCTCGTTCCGCCCGGCGCCGCTGGTGCCGCTCCGCAGCCGACCGCCGAAGCTGTCTTGCCAGCTCCCGCCGTGCTGCCCGCGCCGGCGCCCGCACCCGCGGGCCTCGCGCGCGACGCCCGCGAATATGCGCGGCAGATCGGCGTGTCGCAGGAGGAAGCCGTCCGGCGCCTGCAGGCGCTGGAGGAGACCGTTGCGGCGACCGACCGTATCGCCGCCACCTATCGCGATCGCCTTGCCGGGCTGTGGATCGAGCATGTTCCCGCCTTCCGCATCGTCGTGCTGCTGACCGGCGATGCGCCGGTGGCGACGGAGGCGCTGGTCACGCGCGATATTGTCGTGCCGGTGGTCTACCAGACGGGCGGGGCGGCGACGCGCGAACAGCTGGTCGCCGCGATCAGCGCGCGGCAAGGCGAGATCCGCGCCGCGCTCCCTTCGGTGCGGGGCATCGGCGCCGATCCCAAATCGGGGCAGCTTGCCCTGATGGTGCGGGCGGAAGATGCGGCGTTCACGGATCTGGAGGCGCTGTCGGCCGAGGCGACGGCGATTGCCGGCGTGCCCGCGCGGGTGCGCGTGCTGACGCGGACGGACGGCAATTTCAGGCTGGACGGCGGTTCGCGGGTGGAGGGCACGGCCGATGGGCCGGCGGGCGCCCCGCGCACCTTCGTCTGCACGGCGGCCTTTGCCGTCAGCGACGGCGTGCGCAGCGGCCTGACCACCGCGGCGCATTGCCCCGACACACTGAGCCATGTCGGCCCGGACGGCGTGCGCACGCCCCTGCGCTTTGTCGGGCAATGGGGTGCCGGCTATCAGGACGTGCAGGTCAACGTCGCGGATCTGCCCTTCGACCCTGCATTCCGCGCCGATCCGGACGGCCCGCCACGACCGCTGACCGGCTGGCGCAACCGCGCCAGCACGCGGGTCGGCGACTTCGTCTGCCACCGGGGCGAGCGCACCGGCTATAGCTGCGCGCAGGTCGAGCTGGTCGATTTTGCGCCACCTGCCCCGCTCTGTGCCGGCGAATGCAATCCGGTGTGGGTCGCGGTGGCAGGGCCGTCCTGCCGCTATGGCGACAGCGGCGGGCCGGTCTTCCTTGGCGGCACTGCGTTCGGCATCCTCAAGGGCGGCAGCTACGAGGCGTCGGGCACGTGCAGTTTCTATTACTACATGTCGGTCGATTACCTGCCCCAGGGCTGGTCGCTGATCCGCGGCTGAGCGGGAGCCTTGTCGCACGGTGATGCAGGCCGAGTGGATCGCCAGAGCCGCCGCGGCCGCCCGCACGCTGAGCGCGACCAGCGCGGGCCAGCGGGGCGCGGGCCATTCCGTCTACGTCATCCTGCTGCACAACCCCGCGCGGCGGGATGCGTGGGGCCTGTATGTCGGCCAGACGGCGCGCGATCCCGACTGGCGGTTCGACCAGCACAAGGCGGGCTACAAGGCGAGCGGTGCGGTGAAACGGTTCGGCATCCGGCTGCTGCCGGCGCTCACCGAGCATCTCAATCCGATGCGGCGCTGGGAGGCGATCGAGCTGGAGGCGGCGCTGGCGGAGGCGTTGCGCGGCGCCGGGATCTCGTGGGTGGAAGGCGGCCACTGACGCGCGGGCCCGACATCCGGGTAAGATACCGGAAAGGAATAGCGTCTATTTTATCGGCCACCTACCGTCCCGATGAGGCCGCCATGGACGTCACAGGTCGCGAGAGTGCCGCCGCGGGCGAGGGCGAGCGTCGCCTGCCGCCGAACCTGCAGGCGAGTGTCGATCGACATAGCCGTCATCTGGCGGAACTGGCCGCCAATTTGCGTGCCGCGGGCATCGGCGAGGATGTGATCGACGCCAGCGTGCGCGATCTCGTCGGCAGCTATCAGGCGGAGCTGACCGCAGCGATGCGGGTTGTCGTACAAGGGCAGGACCATGTCTGAACTCGTGATCGACGACGAAGACGCGCGTCTGGCGGCGCTCCGCCGTCTCGACGTGCTGGACACGCCGGCCGAGGAGCCGTTCGAGAAGATCGTCAACCTGGTGCAGACGGTGCTCGGCGTGCCGATGGCCACCGTCACGCTGGTCGATCAGGACCGGCAATGGTTCAAGGCGCATCGCGGCCTCGATGCACAGGAAACGCCGCGCTCAATCTCCTTCTGCACGCACGCCATCCGCCAGCGCGAGCCGCTGGTGGTGCCCGACGCGCTGGCGGACGAGCGATTCGCCGCCAGCCCGCTGGTGACCGGCGAACCGTTCATCCGCAGCTATGCCGGCGTCCCGCTGCGCACGCCGGAAGGCTACAATGTCGGCGCGCTGTGCGCCCTCGACACCAAGCCGCGCCGCTTCTCCGCGGCCGAGTTGGCCATCATGGGCAATCTGGCGAGCATCGTCTGCGATGAGCTGCAGCTCCGCCTGATCGCGCAGCGCGATCACCTGACGCATACGCTGACGCGGCGCGGCTTCGTCGAGCAGGCGGAGAAGGAGATCGCCAAGTGCCGCCGCTACGGCCGCCCGGCGAGCCTCGCGCTGCTCGACATCGATCACTTCAAGTCGATCAACGACACCTATGGCCATGGCGGCGGTGATGTCGTGCTGCGCCAGCTGGCCGAGATCTGTGCCGCCAACATGCGCCCGAGCGACGCCATGGGCCGGATCGGCGGCGAGGAGTTCGCGCTGCTCATGCCGGAAACGGGCGCGGCCGAAGCCCTCGCCGCGGCTGAGCGGTTCCGCGCGATCATCGAGGCGCATGAGTTCGAACTGGAAGGCGGCCGCCTACTTAAGGTGACGGCCAGCTTCGGCGTCGCCGCCTATACGCCCGATCTTGCCGACACGACTGCGTGGCTCGCGCAGACCGATCTGGCGCTGTACCGGGCCAAGCGCGAGGGCCGCAATCGCTGCCGTCTGGAGCCCGCGCCGGAAGAGCGGAGCGCGGCCTGAGGCCCGTTCAGCTCGTCGGCGTGCCGCCGACCAGCCGCGCTTCCTTGATCAGCTTGCGCAGGGCAACCACGACCGACCCGCTGATATGCGCATCGACCGCGTCATAGCCTTCCGACTTCAGCTTGCGACGGAGGAGATCCATGTCGGCATAATCGCCGGCGCGGGCCAGCGAATAAGCGCGCTCGAGCAGGGTTGGCTTGGACGTCATGCCGTATCGTAGCCGACACGTGTCGCCCTTTCCAGTGATTGCCCAACCGATGTGAACCAGCGTGGCGGTGCGTCGTTCAGCCGCGATGGCCCGTATCGCACACCTGTCCGACATTCATTTCGGCGCACATGATCCCAAGATCGTCTCCGCTACCGAAGCCTGGCTGCAACAGCACCAGCCCGACCTGATCATCATCAGCGGGGATTTCACCCAGCGCGCGCGCGAGGCGCAATTCCGCGAAGCATCCGCCTATCTCAACCGGTTGCGTGCGGCCGGGTTCAGGACGCTGGTGGTGCCGGGCAATCACGACGTGCCGCTCTACGATGTCGTCCGCCGCTTCGCCGCGCCGCTCGATCGCTACAAGCGCTACATCGACAACGATCTGTGCCCCTGGTTCGAGAATGACGAGGTGGCGGTGCTGGGCATCAACACCGCGCGCTCGCTGACGATCAAGGACGGGCGGATCAATCACGAGCAGATCGAGATCCTTCAGGAGCGGTTCGCCGTGGTCGCACCGAACAAGACGCGCATCCTCGTCACGCACCATCCGCTCTATGCCATGCCGATCGGCGAGGGCGGCGAGCTGAGCGAGGCGGTGGGGCGCCACCGCGATGCGGTGAAGGCGGTGTGCAAGGCGGGTGTCCACCTCGCGCTCGCCGGGCATTTCCACCGCACCTATGCGGAATCCGCGCGCAAGATGGTGGAGCATGCCGGCTCAACCTTGGTCATGCAGGCGGGCACGACGTCGACGCGGCTGCGCAACAGCGAGCCGCAGAGCTTCAACTGGATCCACGCCGCACGGAACGACGAGATCGAGCTGCAGGTGGTGGTGTGGGATGGCGCGAGCTTTCGCCGCGGCAATCACGAACGCTTCAGCTTCAAGGGCGACGGCTGGACGGCGCAGGAAATCGAGGGCGAAATCGCCTATGCGTGAGAAGGTGCCGTCCGCCCGGACGGCACCTCCGATATCAGCTCAGCCGCAGACCTGGATGCGCTGGCCGTTGCGCCACTCGGGCCGGCAGCGGCGCTGATTGGCCCAGCGCCGGTTGCTGCGATACTCGCTGGCGCGGCGTCCGCGACGGTCGTCCCGGTGCCAGCGACGGCGATCGTCGCGGCCATAGCGGCGGCGGTCATCGCGATCGTAGCGACGATGATCACGCCGGTCGTAGCGATCGCTGTCGCGCCGCTGCTCCCAGCGGTCGCCGCGGCCGGGCTGCGCATCCGCCGGAACGGACGCGCCGAATCCGGCAAGGACAATGCCGACGGCGGCGAACAGGGTGGTGAACTTCATGCCGATCTCCCGGCCCGGTCAGCGGGCTCGGCAAAGCAGACGATTCAGGGGGCTGGCCCGTTCCAAGCGCGGCGGCTAGACCCCGGTCAGGGCCGCCCGCCGCGGGCGCAGGAGGAAAGCGAATGTCGCACGGCAGCAACATCGTCCACTGCGACGGGCCCGACTGCCCCCACGCCTTCGACGTGATGCCCATCCAGCCGCGCAACGGCAGCCTCGACGCGCTCTGCCCCAAATGTCACGGTCACGGCGGCTGGAACAAGGAGATCGACCTCGTCAGCTTCCGCTGCAAGCGCGCGATCTGCGACCGCTGTCTGGGCGCGGGCTGGGTAGAGACCGGCAGCGACCCTGTCGGCCTGCCCGACATCGAGGCCGGGCCTGACGGCGCGCCGCGCTGGACGACGCGCTATCTGGCTCCGGAGGAAGAGGCCGAGCAGGATACGGACGGGCCGCTCGCGCAGCCCTGAACCCGCCTACCAGTCGAGATCGGCGACCAGCCCGGCATAGACCTCGATGCCGTCCCACAGATTACCGATCCGCAGATTCTCGTTCCGGGCATGCTGGTTGTCGTCGTAATTGGCGATGCTGACGGTGACCATCGGCGCCTTCAGCTGGTTGACGATCTCGGCGAAGCCCGAGCTGCCGCCGACGATCGGCAGCTGGATCACGTCATAACCGACGGTGCGGCCGATCGACTTGGCAACCGCCTGCGCCGCCGGCGTCTCGAGCGGCGTCTTGGTCGCGATCGAGCTGCCTTCGTCCCAGGCCAGCCGCACGATCTTGGGATGAGCCAGCCTGGTTGCCGCATCGGGCGTGTCGCGGACGATGAACCAGCCCTTGGACGTCAAGTAAGCCTCGGTCACCTTGCGGATGCGCGCGGGCGTCTGGCCGGGGGCGAGGCGGAAGTCGAACGAGGCGGAGGCTTCGGTGGCGATCGCGTTGGCAGCGTTGGGGCCGTCATCGCCGGCATGGATGGCGCGGACGTTCAGCGTCGGCGAGAGATAGCCGTCCGCCAGCCGCTTGGGGCCGATGGTGCGGCCGAGGCCGAGGGCCTTTTTCAGATCCTCCTCGACCGGCGGCATCGCCGCGAGACCGGCCTTGTCCGCCGCGGTCGCCGGGGTCACCTCGTCGGCGATGCCGGGGATCAGGATGCGGCCATCCTCGGTGCGCAGGCTCATCACCAGGTCGGCGATCATCACCGAGGGGCTCGGCACCCAGCTGCCATAATGACCGTCATGCAGCGGCTTGTTCGGGCCGTAGACCATCGCGGTGAAGCCGGCGATGCCGCGATTGCCGCCGCTGATCAGCTGCTTGCCCGACTGGTGCATCGGCCCGTCGCCGAAGATCAGCAGATCGCCGCGCACCAGCTCCAGGTTCTGCGCGATGATGCGGCCGAAATTGGGGGAGCCCTGCTCCTCCTCACCTTCGTAGAGCAGCTTGATGTTGACGCTGGGCTTGATGCCGCGCGCCTTCAGCGCGTCGAGCGCGCTGATCATCGCCTGGATCGGTGCCTTGTCGTCACCGGCGGAGCGGGCATAGATCCGCCAGTCAGGGTTGATCGGCCCCTGCGCGGGCACGGTCACTTCCTTGTCTTCGGGGGGAGCGGTGCGCAGCGTCGGCTGGAACGGCGGATTGAGCCAGCCTTTCTGCGCCACCGGCTGGCCGTCATAATGGGCATAGAACACCACGGTGCGCTTGGCGCCGGGGGTGCGAAGCTCGGCGAAGACGGACGGTGGCGTGCCGGGCGATGCCCGCAGCAGCCGCGTCTTGAAGCCACGCGTCTCGAGCAGGCCGGAGATGTAGGCGGCGTTCCGCTCGACATCGGGCAGGTTGGTGGCGACGTTGGGCATCGCCAGCAGCTTGCTGAAATCCGCCAGGATCTCCCGCTCATGCGCCTGCCGCCAGGTCCGCACCTCCGCGCTCGGCGATGCGGCGGACGCGCTGCCCGCCATCGCGCAGCAGGCCGCCGCCATCATGATCGCCTTGAACCGCCGCATGTCTCGTCCCCCAGGAATATGGGCGGACTGTGCCCGGCCCGTCGCCTCAGAGCAACAGGAGCACGCACCTGACGGTTGCGCGTGACGCAATCACTTACATTCCATGTTGCACTTGCACACCGCCATGTTGCGGCGCACAAAGGGCGTGCCTTTCAGGCATCCTCTCCTAGACTTCAGGGCTGGCTCATCGAGCCGGCCCTTTTTTTTGGCCGTTCGATCCCGCCGATCAGGCCCGCTGCGTGAACAAGGCAGGCTGTTCCTCATCAAGATCGGCGAGCAGCCGCGCCGGATCGGCAGCGCCATCGCCCTGCGGACACGGCTTGTAGGCATCGCGCAACGCGCGGCCGAGCCGGTAGACAGCGTCGGGCTGCTCCAGTTCCAGCATCTGCTCGGTGCAGCCGTCCATCGGAAATCACTCCACGCGGGAAAACAGGAACATAACGCACACGGCTTAGCCCAGTTTCTGCGGCACCGCTGTGACCCGCGCCACCAGGGCGCGGTCTGCGTCATACTGGAAGTCTGCCTGTTTGTGCGCCAGCGCGCATAACTTTCGCAACCAACATGGCGCATTGCCGCAGCCGGTCCGCTGCCATAATCGACGCGTTCAAACAGGCGGCGGGGCAATGTGACGGACGGTATCGCGAAGGCGCGAACGGGGATCAGCGGGTTCGACGAGCTGACGCTGGGCGGCCTGCCCGCCGGCCGCCCGACCCTGGTGTGCGGATCCGCCGGCTGCGGCAAGACGCTGTTCGCCACCACCTTCCTGATCAATGGCGCGCGCGACGAGGACGAGCCCGGCATCTTCGTGACCTTCGAAGAACGGCCGGTCGACATCGTCGCCAACGTCCGCTCGCTCGGCTTCGCCATGGGCGACCTGATCGAGCGCAAGAAGATCCTGATCGAGCATGTCGCGATCGATCCGGCCGAGCTGGCCGAGGTCGGCGACTATGATCTCGAGGCGCTGTTCCTGCGGCTGGAACTGGCCGTCGATGAGATCGGCGCGAAGCGGATCGTGTTCGACACGATCGAGAGCCTGTTCTCCGCCTTCCAGAACCCCGCCATCCTGCGCGCCGAGATCCGCCGTCTGTTCGACTGGTGCAAGGAAAAAGGTCTCACCGCCGTCATCACCGGCGAGCGCGGCGATGGCGCGCTGACGCGGCAGGGGCTGGAGGAATATGTCTCCGACTGCGTGATCCTGCTCGATCACCGCGTCCACAACCAGGTGTCCACGCGCCGCCTGCGCATCGTCAAATATCGCGGCACCGCCCACGGCACGAACGAATATCCGTTCCTGATCGGCGAGGACGGCTTCAGTGTGCTGCCGGTCAGCTCGCTCGGCCTCGGCCACAAGGTGTATGACGAGCGCATCTCAAGCGGGATTGCCGATCTGGACGCGATGCTGGCAGGCGGCGGCTTCCACCGCGGCAGCAGCATCCTGCTGAGTGGGGTCGCGGGCTCGGGCAAAAGCTCGATCTCCGCCTCCTTCGCCGCGGCGACGTGCGCGGCTGGTGAGCGGGCGCTCTATTTCTCGTTCGAGGAATCGGCGCAGCAGACGGTGCGCAACATGCGCTCGATCGGCCTCGATCTGCAGCCGCACATCGATGCGGGCCTGCTTCACACCGTGGCATCGCGGCCGACCTTCTACAGCCTGGAAATGCACCTCGCCCTGATGCTGCGCGAGGTGCAGCGCGTGCGCCCCGCGCTGGTCGTGCTCGATCCCATCTCCGCCTTCATCGATTCGGGCGAGCAGCTGGAGGTGCAGGCGATGCTGCTGCGGATGATCGACCATCTGAAGAGCGAAGGCATCACCGGCGTATTCACCCACCTCGCCCACTCGCAGGGCGAGGCGAAGACGGATGCAGGCCTGTCCTCCCTGATGGACGCATGGATCCTGCTGCTCAATCGCGAGACGAACGGCGAGTTCAACCGGGAGCTTTATCTGCTCAAGGCGCGGGGCATCGCCCATTCCAATCAGGTGCGCGAATTCGTGATGAGCGATCGCGGCATCCGCCTGGTGCCGCCCTATCTCGGCGCGAACGGTGCGCTCACCGGATCGGCCCGCCGCTTCGAGGAAGCGCGCGAGCGGCGCGAGGAGCAGGCGCGCATGGCCGAGGCCGCGCAACGGCGCGAGCTGGTGGCCCAGCGTCGCCGCCGCACCGAGGCGCAGATCGAGGCGCTGCGCGCCGATCTCGCGGCCGACGAGATGGAGCTGCACAGCCTGTCCGAGCAGGAAGCCGATCATATCCGACAGGCCGAAGCGGACCGCGCGGCGATGGCCAGCGGCCGCGGCGCGGCAACGGGAACGAGGGACGACCGATGACCGAGGCGGCCACCCCGCTCAAGCTGACGCTCTACGTCGCAGGCCAGACACCGAAATCCGTCGCCGCCATCCGCAATCTCGAGCGGATGTGCGCCGAGCATATGCCCGGCCGCTACGAAGTGGAGGTGATCGACCTGCGCCAGCATCCCCAACTGGCGCGCGAGCATAACATCGTCGCCATCCCGACGCTGGTGCGCTCGCTGCCTGTGCCCGTCCAGAAGATCATCGGCGACCTGTCCGATCAGGAGAAGGTGCTGGTCCACCTCAAGGTCGAGGACTGAGGTGACCACCGATCCAGCGCGCGCCGGTGAGCGCGAAGCCGAACTCCGCCGCCGCCTGGACGAGGCCGAGGAAACGCTGCGCGCGATCCGCGACGGCGAGGTCGATGCGCTGGTGGTGCGCGGCGAAGACGAGGACGAGGTGTTCGCGCTGGGCGCGCAGGACAGCTACCGCGCCTTCATGGAGGCGATGGATATCGGCGCCGCGGCGCTCGATGCCGAAGGCCGGCTGATCTACGCCAACGCCGCCTTGTGCGAGCTGCTGGGCCACAGCGCGCGCGAGCTGCAGCAGCACGGCATCTTCGGCGTGCTGGCCGATCCGGCCGGCAGCATCGTGCGTGATCTGATCCGCGAGGCCGCGGCGCACCGCCGCAGCCGCCAGATGGCGCTGCCCTGCCGATCGGGCCAGGTCCATGTCGAGGTGACCGCCGCGCCGCTGTCGCTCGGCTTTGGCGAGGGGGTGGCGCTCACCTTCACCGACGTCACCGAGCGGATCGAGGCCGCCGCGGCGCTGGAGAGCGACCGTATCGGGCGCGCCATCATGAACTCCTCGAACGAGGTGGTGGTGGTATGCGATGCCGCCGGGCTGATCACCCACGCCAATGCCGGGGTCCGCCAGCTGCACGACGGTGTCGCCATCGGCCAGCCGTTCGACCAGGCATTCCCGCTCGATTTCTCGCTCGGCTCGGGGCTGATCAGCGGGACCGACCTGATCGACGTGGCGCTTGCCGGGACGTCGGTGCGCGGGGTCGGCGCGACGCTGACGCTGGATGGCCGCATGCGCGACGTGCTGCTGAGCGCGGGGCCGCTGCGCCGCTCGGGCGAGACGATCGGCGGCTGCATCGTCACCATCGCCGATGTGACCGAGCAGCGCGCAACCGAGAAGCGCCAGGCTTTGCTCATGGCCGAGCTGACGCACCGGGTGAAGAATACGCTGACCCTGGTCATGTCCATCGCCAACCGCACGATCAGCGGCGCGAAGGACCTGCCCGATTTCCGCACCGCCTTCGCCCGGCGCATCGAGGCGCTGGCGGCAACGCATGCTTTGCTGCTGGAAGGCGGCATGGGCCGGCTGACGCTGGCGGAGCTGATCGCAGCGGAGCTCGCCCCCTACGTCTCGGTCGGCAGCGAGCGGGTGCGCCTGAGCGATGTCGATGTCCGGGTAACGCCGGATACCGCGGTGGCACTGGGGCTGATCCTGCACGAACTCGTTACCAACGCGGTAAAATACGGTGCGCTGTCCAACGATCAGGGCACGATCACGATCAGCACCGCCGCTGCCGGTCAGGCGACCGAGATCGTGTGGCGCGAGGATGGAGGGCCGACGGTGGTGCCGCCCGAAAAGATGGGGTTCGGCCAGACCGTGATCGCCCGCGGGCTGGGGCAGAGCGCGGCGCAGCCGACGCAGGTCTCGTTCCGGCCGGAGGGCCTGGAATGCCGCATGTTCGTGCCGACGGATCAGATTTCCGCCCAATAATGCCGCGGCCTTAGTCGCAGGCGGCCTCGTCGCCTGCGCGGCAGGCCGCGACCTGACGCCGCCACGCGGCCAGCTCCGCCTCGTAACGCGCCCGCTCCGTCCGGTAGCGGGCCTGCGCGGCGGCGGCCGCGCGCGGGCGGGCGGCGGCAGCGGCACGGCGATTGAGATCGATGGTCCGCAGGCGATCGGCGCGGTGCGCGGCATCTTCGGGCGGCGCGGCGGCGAGCAGGGCGGCAAGGATCAGCATGACGGCAAGACTGCGCAAGCAGCGCTGTCCTGCAGCTGAACGATCCGCCTCAGCGGGTGGCGAAGGTGCGGACGAGCTCGATGGCGGCGGGGGCGAGGCCGAGCGTGGCGAGCATCGCCGCCGCGGTCGCCGCGTCGCGATCCCCGCGCCGCGCGAGGCCGACGTAGCGGCGCAGCGTCTCCAGCCGCTCATCCGCCAGCTGGCGCACGCCGCCCTCAACGCCGGTCAGCCAATCCATCATCCGGCCGAGGCGCGTGCGCGGCCTGAAGGCCGCAGTGCCGTGGCGATCCGCCTCCGCCCGCGCCAGCGCGACAACCCGCCAGTCCAGCGGCGTGAGGCCATGCGCCACCGGCGGCAGCACCGCCGTCGCCAGACCTGCATCCATCCGCATGTTCGTCATGTCCATCACGAACCGTCCCGTTCAAATCCTTGCGCCAAGTGGCGCCCCTGCCGGGCCGCCGCTATGTCGCCCGCCACAACCCTGCACCCGGGCTGCGATGACGAACGCGCTTCCAGGGACGAAGCTGCAATTCACGCGCTGAGCGCTGTCTGAACGATGTTGTCGTCTGCCGTTCAGGTGGCAGGCGCGGGGCGTGGGTCGAGATACAGGTAGGACGGATCGAACTCCGCCACCCTGGCCAGCCCCGGCCAGTCGAGGATCTGCAGCCGCCGCGCCGTGATCGCGATCAGCCCGGATTCGCGCAGGCGGCGGAAGACGCGATTGACGTGGACCGGGGTCATGCCGGTCGCCTCCGCGATGTCGCCCTGCGTGAAGGGGAGCGGGAAGGCGTGATCCTCCGTCATTCCCACCGTTTCGTGGCGGACGAACAGCTCGCAGAACAGGTGCGCGACACGGCCGAGTGCACTCCGCCGTCCGATCGACAGGATCTGCTCGCGATGGCCCGCCGCCTCGACCAGCGTCGTCGTCCAGAGCTGGCGGGCAAGCGGCTGCTCATCCTCGGTGATCCGCAGCAGCGCCTCGTGCGGGAAGCGGACGAGCCGGGCGGTGGTGAGCGTGACCAGATCATGCTCGAGCGTCTTGAGCAGGAAGCTCGGCAGATCGATGAAGTCGCCCGGCAGGCTGATCTGCAGGATCTGGCGCTGGCCGTCGGGCAGATCCTTGTAGCGCGCGACATAGCCGTCGACGAGCAGGTTGGAGCAATGCTGCGGCACGCCTTGCGGCACCACCGTCTCCCGCGGCGAGGCGGCATAGCTATCCCCGACGGCGGCGGCCAGCGCGCCACGCTGGTGCGCGGACAGCGTGCCGCGTCGGCCCAGTTTGGCGAAGAGCGGCTCCAGCAATGGTCTACCTTCCGGAAAGGATACCACCCGGACCTAGCGAACGCAGCGTGCCGTCAAATGTTGCGGCCTTGTCATGATCCCGGAACTCGGCCCGGCGCTCGACGGTTGGCCCGGCCTCATCTCCTGGAGATCAGAATGGCCGACGAAGCAGCCGGGAACGCCGAGGGCGGCGACGCGCCGGCAGAGACCAAGCCCACCAAGCCGAAGTCGCCGCGCAAGCCGCGAGCCGCCGCCGCGACCAAGGAAGCGGATGCAAAGCCTGCGCCGCGCCGCGCCAAGGCGGACACGGACGCCGCGCCGGCCAAGAAGCCGGCTGCGCGCAAGGCGGCGGCCAAGCCTGCTGCCAAGAAGAAGGCGCCTGCCCGCAAGAAGGCGGACGCCGGCACCGTCGAAGGCGTCGTCAAGGCGGTCCGCACGTCGAAGCCGGCCAAGGCCGCGCGTGCCGGCGCCAAGAAGGCAGGCGAGGCGCTGCCCAAGAGCCGCGGCGGCGTGGCTGCCGTGGTCGGCGCCGCTGCGCTGGGGATTGCCGGCGCGCTGGCGGCGACGGTGGGCAAGGAAGCGACCAAGCGCGCCACCGATGCGGTCCGCGCCAAGGTCAAGCAGCGGCGCGAGGATCAAGCAGCGGGTGCCGATGGCTCCGAGGATTCTTCCGCCGCCGGCTGAACCGGATCGGCCGCCGGCGCGCTTGCCGGCGGCGTGACGTCAGGCCGCGGTGCGTTGAGCGCTGCGGCCTCGATCAGGTCGAGCGCCTGGCGGGCGGAGACGTAGCGCCGTGCCGAGGCGATCCAGCCTGCCGCGGCGTCCCGCCCCGGCAGGCGCGCGACTTCGGCCAGCGCGCGATCCACATGCCCGGCCTCGACCGCTGCCTGCGCCCGGTCCAGCCGGTCCGCGGGCTGCATCGACGGCGCAGTCGCCCGTCGCAGCACGACCAGCCCGGCGATCTCGCGCCGCACAGCCTGCCACCAGCCCGCCCGTGGCCCTGCACCCGCAAGGGCAGGGCGTGCCTGGGCCAGCCCGGCACGCAATTCGTCGAGCGTGACCGGCAGGCGCGCCGCGGTGAGGATCGTCGCCACCGCCTGCGGCTGCGCCTCACCGAAACGCGCGCGCATCAGCGGCTCGAGATAGCCGAGGCCCACACCACGATCGAGCGCACGCCGGGCGGCAAAGGCGACGAGCAGCGCCTCTGCCCGATCCGCATTGACCGAGGCGACGCGGGCCCGCGCATCGATCGCGCCGATCCGCCCTTCGAGCTCCACCACACGGCCCGACAGCGCCTCCACCGCCGCGAGCGGCAATGGCGTGACGATCACCGGTGGGCGCGACGGCTGCGCGGGCATGGCCGGCAGCGGCACGGGGTCGGGCTCGGCCGGGCGCAGGTAGCGCGCGGCGGTGTCCCAATGGGTCAGCGCATAGCCCATCGCCAGCGTACCCGCGAGGAAGGCGAGCAGCAGCGCCACAAGGCGCGGCAGGAGGCCACGCGAACGGCTTGGCCGGGCTTCATCGTCGATCGTCACGCGCGCTCTCCCCGTTCTTCCTCGCACAGCGAAGCCGCCGCCGCCAAGAGCGCGTCATCGTTCGGCGCCGCGGCGATGCGCGAAGCAGCCCAGCCAGGGCCGGCCGCCGCTGCCGCCGCCGGACTGATCGCCGCCAGCCGCAGCCTGGCGGGATCCGTAACGCGGGCCGCCAGCAGGCGCGCGGCACGCGGCGAGTGGACCAGCGCGATCGCCTCACCTTCAGGCACTTTGGTGCCCGTCTCCTCCGCCGCATAGACCGGCAGGCGCACGATCCGGACGCCCGCCTGCTCGACGGCCTTATGCTCCCGACCGACGAGATGTAGCAGCTTGGTCTGGCCGTCCGCGACGGCGCGGGCGAGGATCGCCGCCGCATCGCCCTCTCCCGCGACGATGGTGCCGAAGCCCGCCTCGCGCGCCGCCCGCGCGGTCGCCTCGCCGACCGCGTAGAGCGGTAAAGCGTGGAGGCGGCGGAGCAGCGGGCCACCGTGACGCATGGCATTTGCGCTGGTGACGAGCAGCGCGTCGAACGACTCATCCGGCAGCGACCAGTCGAGCGCCCGCACGGCGAACAGCGGATGCGCCTCCGCCGCCATCCCGAGCGCATGCGCGCGGGCGACGGTTGCCGACGCGCCGGGCTCCGGCCGCAGCACGAGAAGCTTCATGGCCCGGTGAACAGCGCCCGCACGCGCGCCGGCGCCCGATCGAGCAGCCGCGCGGCAAGGCGGGCCGGAGCGTCCGCCTCGCTGAGCGCGATCGCGTCCGAAACCCGCGCGCTGCCCGCCTCGTCGAGCAGTTCAGCGGCCAGCGTCCACAACCCGCCGTCCTCGCGCGCCAGCGCCGCCACGGGGGAGCGGCAATCCGCGCCCAAGGCCGCAAGCAGCGCGCGCTCCGCCTCGACCGCGCGGCGGGTGGGCGCGTGATCGATCGGCCCGAGCAGCGCGAGGACCCGGCCATCGTCTGCCCGCGCCTCGACACCAACCGCCCCTTGCGCGGGTGCCGGCAGCATCGTCTCGATGGGGATGGCATGGCCCACCGCCTGCCCCAGCCGGTCGAGCCCCGCCGCCGCCAGCAGGGTCGCTTCCGCCTCACCTGCGGCGAGCTTTGCCAGACGGGTCGCGACATTGCCGCGGAAGAGGACGATTTCCACGTCCGGACGCAGCGCCCTGAGCTGCGCCGAGCGGCGCGGGCTGGAGGTGCCGATGCGCGCACCCTGCGGCAGCGCGGCGACGCTCTCCGCGCCGATCAGGCGATCGCGCACGTCGGCGCGCGGCAGCAGCGCGGCGATCGCGATTGTAGCCGGCCGGTGCGTCTCGACATCCTTCATCGAATGGACGGCGAAATCGATCTCGCCGCCGAGCAGCGCGCGATCGAGTTCCTTCGTCCACAGCGCCTTGCCGCCCACCTCGGCAAGCGCACGATCCTGGATGCGATCGCCGGAGGTGCGGATCGGCACGATCTCGATCTCCGGCGCGGCGGCACCGTGCGCGGCGCGGATCGCGTCGGCCACCATGTTGGCTTGCGTGAGCGCAAGCGGCGAGCCGCGGGTGCCGAGACGGAGGGGAGGCGTTGGTGCGATCAAGGGAGCCGTGCGGGCTGAGCGACGTCGAAGCCCTGCCCTTCCTTTCCGCTGCGCGGGTTAGAAGAAGGTGCGCCCTTCGACAAGCTTCGGCCGAACGGCTAGGGTCGGGCGATGCTGATCCTCGGCCTTGAATCCTCCTGCGACGAAACGGCCGCGGCGCTGGTCCGCGATGACCGCACGATCCTGGCGCACAAGTTGGCCGGGCAGGAAGCGGCGCACCGCCCCTATGGCGGCGTCGTGCCCGAAATTGCGGCCCGCGCGCATGTCGAGATGCTCGCCCCGCTGGCCGAGGCCGCGTTGGCCGAGGCGGGCGTGCGGCTGGACGATGTCGACGCCATCGCCGCGACGGCGGGGCCGGGGCTGATCGGCGGCGTGATGGTCGGCCTCGTCACGGCCAAGGCGCTGGCGCTGGCGGCGAGCAAGCCGCTGGTCGCGGTCAACCATCTGGAGGGGCACGCTCTGTCGCCGCGGCTGGCGGACCCCGATCTGGCCTTTCCCTATCTGCTGCTGCTCGTCTCCGGCGGGCATTGCCAGTTGCTGGAGGTGCGCGGCGTCGGCGATTATCGCCGGCTGGCGACCACCATCGACGATGCGGCGGGCGAGGCGTTCGACAAGACGGCCAAGCTGCTCGGCCTCGGCTTTCCCGGCGGTCCCGCGGTGGAGCGGGCGGCGATAGCGGGCGATCCCCGCGCCGTGCCGCTGCCGCGCCCGCTGGTCGGCTCGCGCGAGCCGCATTTCTCCTTCGCCGGGCTGAAGAGTGCGGTGCTGCGCGCCGCCGATAGCGGCCGCTGGAGCGCTGCCGACATCGCCGCTTCGTTCCAGCAGGCGGTGGTCGATTGCCTGATCGATCGCACCCGGATCGCACTGGCTTCGGCAGGGCCGGTCACCGCTCTGGTGGTGGCCGGCGGCGTGGCGGCGAACAGTGCGGTGCGCGGCGCACTGGCGACGCTGGCGGCACGGCATGGCGTCCGCTTCGTCGCGCCGCCGCTGTGGCTCTGCACGGACAATGCGGCGATGATCGCCTGGGCGGGGGCGGAGCGGTTCGCCGCGGGGCTGACCGACCCGCTCGACGTGCCGGCGCGCGCGCGCTGGCCGCTCGATCCCGATGCCGAGAAAGCGCGCGGGGCGGGGGTGAAGGCATGAAGATCGGCGTGATCGGCGGCGGCGCATGGGGCACCGCGCTGGCACAGGTCGCCGCGGCGGATGGCGCGCCCGTGCTGCTCTGGGCGCGCGAGGCCGAGGTGGTCGCCGGCATCAACGACGCCCGAGAGAACAGGCTGTTCCTCGCCGGCGTGCCGCTCTCCCCGGCGGTCCGCGCGACGGGTGACCTTGCCGATTTGGCCGGCCTCGATGCGCTGCTGGTGGTGGCGCCCGCCCAGCATGTCGGCGCGGTGCTGCGCGAAACGCCCGCCGGCGCGGCGCTGGTGCTGTGCGCCAAGGGGATCGAGGCGGGCAGCGGACGGCTGGTGAGCGAGGTGGCGGCGGACGCGCATCCGGGCGCGGCGCTCGCCGTGCTGTCCGGCCCGACCTTCGCGCATGAGGTGGCGCAAGGCCTGCCGACCGCGGTGACGCTGGCGGTGGAGGATGAGGCGCTGGGCGCGCGGCTGGCGGAGCGGCTCGCCCGCCCCGGCTTCCGCCCCTATCGCTCGACCGACGTGATCGGGGCGGAGGTGGGCGGCGCCGTCAAGAACGTGCTTGCCATCGCCTGCGGCGTGGTCGACGGGGCGGGGCTCGGCCAGAATGCGCGCGCCGCCCTGATCGCGCGCGGCTTTGCCGAGATGACGCGCTTCGGCCTCGCCAAGGGCGCACGGCCGGAAACGCTGGCGGGGCTGGCGGGGCTCGGCGACCTGGTGCTGACCTGCTCGTCCACCTCCAGCCGCAATTTCTCGCTCGGCCGGGGCCTCGGCGAGGGACAGAGCCCGGCGGCGCTGCTGGCCGATC
Source organism: Sphingomonas jatrophae (assembly GCF_900113315.1). GTDB lineage: Bacteria > Pseudomonadota > Alphaproteobacteria > Sphingomonadales > Sphingomonadaceae > Sphingomonas_P > Sphingomonas_P jatrophae. Next base: position 530,720 of record NZ_FOZG01000003.1, read on the forward strand.
GGCGGACGGTGGCGGAAGGCGCCTTCACCGCGCCGGTGCTGGCGGAAACGGCGCGGGCGATGAGCGTCGAAATGCCGATCGTCGATGCAGTCTGTGCGCTGCTGGACGGCAGCGCGGACGTGGGCACGGTGATCGAGCGGCTGCTTGCCCGCCCGCTCCGCGCGGAGATCTGAGACGACCTGTTTGTTGGCCGTGGTTCCCGGGCCGGCAGGTGAGTCCACCTGCCTCGGAACCACTCTAGAAGTCGACGATCCGGCCGCCGTCCTTGCCATGTTCCCAGTCGCCGTAGCGCGTCGGATCGAGGCCGTTCTTGCCGACCTGCGGCTCCACCTCCACCTCGCGCGGCTCGGGCACCGGCGTGTTCGGCGTGAGATAAGCGGGCGGGCGGACGTGGGCGGGGCGTTTGCCCATGATTTTGCTCCGGTTGCGAAATGTGGCGCGCTCTCCCACATCGGCGTCGAGAGGACGTGCCGCAAGATGATCCGTTTCCGAACCGGCCTGTTGCTGGCGGCGCTGACCGCCTTGTTCATGGGGCTGGGCTTCATGGCGGGTGGACCGCGGGGTGCGCTGCTCGCGCTGCTGGTCGCGGCGGGCATGAACCTGTTCACCTACTGGAATGCGGATCGCATCGTCCTGTCCATGCACGATGCGCGCGAGGTGGATGCGCGGCGCTGCCCTGAGCTGGGAGGGCTGGTGCGGGCACTGGCGCGACGCGCGGGCATTCCGATGCCGCGGCTCTACATCATCGACGATCCGCATCCCAACGCCTTCGCCACCGGCCGCGATCCCGATCATGCCGCGGTGGCGGTAACGACCGGGCTGCTTGGCCTGCTCGACCGCGACGAGATTGCCGGCGTGCTGGCGCATGAGCTTGGGCATATCCGCAATCGCGACACGCTGGTGATGACCATGGCGGCGACGGTCGCGGGTGCGATCTCGATGCTGGCCAGCTTCGGTCTCGCCGGGCGGGTGCGGGGCAATCCGTTGCTGCTGATCGTCGGCGTGGTCGCAGCCCCGTTTGCCGCGGCGATGGTGCAGATGGCGATCAGCCGCACGCGGGAATATGGCGCCGACCGCGCCGGGGCCGAGATCTGCGGCAAGCCACAGGCGCTGGCCAGTGCCCTGGCGAAGCTTGCCCGGGGCGCGGCCGAGCGGCCGAGCCCGGCGATGGCGCGAAATCCCGCTGCCTCCGCGCTCTATATCGTGCCTGGTGGTCAGGCATTGTTCTCCACCCATCCCGCGACGGAGGATCGCATCGCCGAGCTGATGGCGATGCGCCCGGCGGCGCCGCGTCCGCCCCGCGCCTCCGCTCTCGATCCACTGGGTGCCAAGCGTTGAGCGGCGAGGAGGGCGGCACGCCGCTGCCGCCGGGTTTCGCGGTTCGTCGCTCGGCGCTGCGCCTGCTCGATGCGGTGCTGCGCAAGGGCCTGCCGCTTGAGGCGGCGCTGCCGTCCGCGACCCAATCGCTCGACCGCGCGGATGATCGCGCCTTCGCCCACGCCATCGCTGCGGAGACGCTGCGCCGCCTGACCGATCTGGACGCGCTGATCGACGCTGCCACGGCCAAGCCGCTGCCTGCCGACGCAAAAGCGCGCACTGCGCTGCGCATCGCATTGGTCCAGGCGCTGGCGCTCGGCACGCCGCCGCATGCCGCTATCGCGACGGTGCTGCCGCTGGTCGATGGCGGCCCGCGCCGGCTGGTCCACGGCGTGTTCGGCGCGACGATGCGGCGCGGGGCGACCCTGCCCTCCCCACCGCATCTGCCCGACACCGTTGCCACGCGCTGGCCGGCCGCATGGGTGGAGCCGGCACGCGCCATGCTGGCGGCACCACCGCCGATCGATCTGACGCTGAAGCCGGGCGTGACCGCACCCGAGGGCTTTACGCTTGCCTCCGGCCACGTCCGCGTGCCCGCAGGCACCGCCGTGACCGCGCTGCCCGGCTATGAGGCGGGAGACTGGTGGGTGCAGGACATTGCCGCCTCGCTTCCCGCCCGGCTGATCGGGGCCGGCCGCGGCCACGCGATCGACCTGTGCGCTGCGCCGGGGGGCAAGACGATGCAGCTGGCGGCAGCCGGCTGGCAGGTCACCGCGCTCGATCTCGACCGCAAGCGGCTGGACCGGCTGCGCGAGAACCTCACCCGCACGCGACTGAGCGCGCGGGTGGTGGAGGCCAATGCTGGCGTGTGGCTGCCCGATGCACCTGCGGACGCCGTGCTGCTCGATGCGCCCTGTTCGGCCACGGGCATCTTCCGCCGCCACCCGGATGTGCTGCACCGCGCCCGGCCGCGCGCGATCGCCAATCTCGCTGCACAGCAGGCGGTGCTGCTGGCGCATGCGGCGGAGATGGTCGCACCCGGCGGCGTGCTGGTCTACGCCGTCTGCTCGCTGGAGCGGGACGAGGGCGAAGCGGTGGCGGACGGCTTCGCCGCTTCCGGTTTCGTGCCCGAGCCGATCCGCGCCGATGAGCTGCCCGACGGCTTCGTGCCGGATGCGAGCGGCCGGCTGCGCGTCGCACCGGGCACGCTGGCCGAGGCGGGCGGTGCCGACGGCTTCTTCGTCGCGCGATGGCGACGCAGCCTATAGGTCAGCGGCGGTGCCGCTTATGCGTTGGCGGCGGGGCGAGGGGCGTATAGAGGTGCGGGCCCCTGCCCCACCTGGAAGGCCGCAATGCCCGCCGATGCCCTGCCCCCATTTTCGCTGACCGCCCACCCGGCCCCGCGCACGCCCGACGAACGTGCCGTGCTGATGGAAAATCCGGGCTTCGGCCGGGTCTTCACCGATCACATGGTGACGCTGCGCTGGCGCGAGGGTGAAGGCTGGCAGGACGGCAGGGTGGAGCCGCACGGCCCGTTCAAGCTCGATCCCGCCTGCGCGGTGCTGCATTACGCGCAGGAGATCTTCGAGGGCCTGAAGGCCTATCGCTTCGACGATGGCGCGCTTGCGCTGTTCCGGCCCGAGCGCAACGCCGCACGCTTCCGCGATTCCGCACGCCGTCTGGCAATGCCCGAACTGCCGGATGAGCTGTTCCTCGGCTCGCTGGAGGCGCTGGTGAAGGCGGATCGGGACTGGGTGCCGGGCGGTGACGGCAGCCTGTATCTGCGCCCCTTCATGTTCGCCAGCGAAGCGTTTCTCGGCGTGCGGCCGGCGAGCGAGTTCATCTATTGCCTGATCGCCTGTCCGGTCGGCGCTTACTTCAAGGGCGGCGTGAAGGCGGTGTCGCTGTGGGTGTCGGAGGATTTCACCCGAGCGGCGCCCGGCGGCACCGGCGCGGCCAAGTGCGGCGGCAATTACGCCGCGAGCCTGATCGCGCAGGCGCAGGCGATCGAGCATGGCTGCGACCAGGTCGTCTTCCTCGACGCCGCCGAACATGCCTATGTCGAGGAACTCGGCGGCATGAACATCTTCTACGTGATGGATGACGGCAGCCTCGTCACGCCACCGATCGGCGGCACCATCCTGCCCGGCATCACGCGCGAGTCGATCATCGCGCTGGCACGCGACGAGGGACGGCAGGTGGAGGAGCGGCGCTACCGCTTCGACGAGTGGCGCGCAGACGCCGCATCCGGCCGCCTGCGCGAGGCGTTCGCCTGCGGCACCGCCGCGGTCGTCACGCCGATCGGTCAGGTGCGCTCGGCGAGTGGCGATTTCACCATCGGCAACGGCTCCGGCGGCACCGTCACCGACAGCCTGCGCGCGCGGCTGACCGGTATCCAGCGCGGTCAGGTGGCCGATCCGTTCGGCTGGGTGCGACGGATCGGTTGAGCCAAGCGACGGATAGAGCAGGAAAATTTCCGCGGCGGCCGCTTGCGGAGCGGCCGCCGCGGGCGTAAAAAGGCCAGAATGGTTGCCCAATCTGCGTCTCCCCTTTTCCTGCGCGAAGCCGAAATCCGCAAAGGGGTCGAGCTTCTCTATTTCGGCTATTCGAACCTGTATCGCGGCACCGACCGGACCCTGGCCGACCAGGGTCTCGGCCGGGCGCATCACCGCGCGCTCTACTTCATCGCGCGTCAGCCCGATCTGACCGTTTCGGCGCTGCTTCGTATCCTCAGCATCACCAAGCAGTCGCTCGGCCGCGTGCTGAACGAGTTGGCGGAGCGCGGGCTAGTGGAAAGCCGTCCGGGTACGAGCGATCGCCGCCAGCGGCTGCTGCGCCTGACCGAGGCAGGCGCGCGCCTTGAGGGCGAGTTGTTCGCGGCGATGAAGGACAAATTGTCCGGTGCCTATGCCCGCGCGGGGCAGAGCTCAGTCACCGGTTTCTGGCAGGTGCTCGAAGGCCTCGTCGAAGGCTGAGGCGTCAGCGCGCCGCGGCCGCCATCTCGGCATTGCGCCGGGCGGCGGCGGCAAGCGTTTCCGCCAGCAGCCGGTCGAGATCGCCATCGCGGTCGAGGCGGTTCATGCCCTCGCGGGTCGATCCTCCGGGGCTCGCGACACGGTCCGCCAGCACCGCCGGCGGCTCATCCGCCTGCACCGCCAGCGCAGCCGCGCCGTCCACCGTCGCCAGCGCGAGCCGCGCCGCCTGATCGGCGGGCAGGCCGAGCGCCGCGCCTGCCTTCGCCATCGCATCGACAAAGCGGAACAGGAAGGCCGGGCCGCAGCCGGACAGCGCCGTCACCGCATCGAACAGCGCCTCGTCCTCGATCCATTCGACCAGGCCAAGCGGCGCCAGCAACGCGGCGACGGCATCGCGCCGGACATCGACGCCGTGCACCGCCATGACGCCCTTGCCGACCGCAACAGGCGTATTCGGCATCACGCGGGCGACCGCGCGCGAGGCGAAGCGCCGCCGCAGCGACGCGATCTCGACACCTGCGAGGATCGACACCAGCACCGTCTCGGGCGCGACGATCGGCGCCAGCGCGGGCGTCACCGCATCGAGCAGCTGCGGCTTCACCGCGAGCACCAGCGTGGCAGGCTGCGCGCCATCGGGGGGCGGGGCCGGCAGCGCGACGATGCCACCCGGCAGATTGCCCGCCTGAGGGTCGATCACCGTCACCGTGGCAGGATCCAGCCCTGCTGCCAGCCAGCCGCGAAGCATCGCGCCGCCCATATTGCCCGCGCCGACGAGCCAAAGCGGACCGTGATGAATGGCCACGGCCTCGCTCAGGCCTCGCCCTGTGTCTCGATCAGCGCGGCGGCGATCGCCTCAGCCGGCGTCTTGTCCGCCCAGAGGACGAACTGGAAGACCGGGTAGAAGCGCTCGCACTCGTCCAGCGCCGCTTCGACCAGGGTCTCCGCGCCATCCAGCGTCAGCGCCGGCTCGTCACCTGCATCCAGCAGCGCGGCATGGCGGAACAGCAGCATGCCGGAGGAGGCCCACATCTCGAAATGGCCGATCCACAGCTGCTCGTTGATCAGGCCGATCGTCTCGTAAATGGCGGCACGCTTGTCGGCGGGCACGCGGATGTCAGGCAGCGCCAGGAACTGGAGGACGCGGTCCTCCTCCCGCCAGACGGCACGCAGCTCATATTGCGTCCAGGAGCCTTGCGCGGTGGCGACAATCTCCTCGTCTCCGCTGCGCTCATGGCTCCAGCCATGCGCATCGAAGTAATAAGCCAGCATGTCGATCGGCAGCGCGCCGTCGTCTCGGTCGGACATTTGGTCGTCGAGCATCATCATCGGAACGCGGCCCCCTTCGCCGAGGCAGGCCGAGCGTGGCCCAACGGCCCCGTCGCTGTCCAGCGACTCGGGGCCGAACAGGTGATTAAGCGGTGGATAAGTGTGTATTCCCGCGTGGATCAGACGACGGGCGGCTCACCGGGCAGCCGATCGGACGTGGCGCCCGTGGTGCCGCCGGCATCGGGCGACACGGTATAGCTGTTCGGCACCGGCGGCTCGCCCTTGCCCTCCAGCGCATCGAGGCGTGCGCGCAGCGCCTCCACCTCGTCGCGCGCGGTCGCGGCCATGGCCTTCACCGCATCGAACTCCTCGCGGGACACGAGATCGAGACCGCCGACCCACTCACGCGCGCGCGCGCGCATCGTCGATTCCGCCTCGCGCCCCATGCCGGCCAGCGTGCCGGCGGCGCCGTTCAGCACCTTGGCGAGATCGTCGAAAAAGCGGTTCTCGGTCTGCATGGGGAAGCTCCACAAACGGTGGCCGGACCCGGTGCGCCGGCCTGCCGACCGGGACAATCCGGTGTCAGATGGACACTTGGGTGCTGGCAGCGTCTGGCGCAAGCCTCTCCGCATCGGGGTTCAGCACGTCGTAGCGGTGGTTCAGCACCGCCGCGAACAGCAGCCAGGCGATATAGGGCAGCAGCAGCAGCCCCGCCACCCGGCGCACCCGGAAGAAGGCCCAGGCGGTCGCGGCGGCGAGCGGGATCAGCAGGAGGATCCACCAGAAAGCCAGGCTGACCTGGTGCGCCGCGAAGAACAGAGGCGACCAGGCGAGGTTGACCGCGAACTGGACGACAAACAGTGCGATGGCGAGGCCACGCCCGCGCGCACCGCGGGCATGGACGACCATCGCCAGCGCCACCCCCATCAGCAGATAGAGGATCGTCCAGACGATACCGAAGGCCGCACCCGGCGGCATGATCGACGGCTTGGTGAGTGCGGCAAACCAGGCATTGTCCGTGCCCGATCCCGACAGCCGGCCGGACGCGGCGCCGAGCAGCACGACCAGCGGAACCAACACCAAGGCCCAGCGCAGGAATGACCAGCGAAGCTGCGACGGAGATGCGATCTGGCCCAAAGAACCCCCCGAACCCGGGCGCCCGCTATTCGGCCGGCTGGGCCTTGGCGAGCGCAGTCTGCAAGTTGCGTGACACCGCGTTAGGCGATTCCGTGCGCCGCGCCATCAGCAAATAGAGGGCCGGGATTAAGAAGAGAGTTACCAAGGTCGCGATCGACACGCCCCAGACGACGACGACGCCGATCGCGCGGCGCGCACCCGCCCCCGCGCCGGAGGCCACCATCAGCGGCACAGCACCCGCCACGGTGGCGATGGAGGTCATCAGGATCGGGCGGAGACGGCGAACCGAGGCCCGGCGGATCGCCTCGAGGAACTCGACGCCCTCGTCACGCAGCTGGTTGGCGAATTCGACGATCAGGATCCCGTTCTTGGCGGCGAGGCCGACGAGCATGACGATGCCGACCTGGCTGTAGAGGTTGAGCGTCTGCCCCATCGCCGCCAGCCCGATCACGCCGCCGGCAACCGCCAGCGGCACCGTGGTGATGATGATGGCGGGGTGGATGAAGCTTTCGAACTGGGCGGCGAGGACGAGATAGACGAGCAGGATCGTCAGCACGAAGGCGAGGATGATCGAGCTGCCCGTTTCCTTATAGGCCTGGCTTTCGCCGCGATAACCGACGGCGGAGACCTCGGGGGCGGCGGCAGCCTCCTGTTCGAGGAAGGCGAGCGCCTGCCCCAGCGAATAGCCGGGCGCGAGGCCTGCCGTGAGCGTGATCGCGCGCATCTTGTTGTAGCGCCCAAGCTCACGCGCATCTGCCGCCGGGCGCATCGTCACGAGATTGGACAGCGGCACCAGCGCACCGGTGCGCGCGCGGACGTAGACCTGGCCGAGATCCTGCTCCACCGCGCGGCCCGACGGCTCCGCCTGCACGATGACGCGATATTCCTCGCCCCGGTCGACATAGGTTGAGACGCGGCGCGAGCCCATCAGCGTCTGCAACGCCTGACTGACCGCATCGACCGAGACGCCGAGATCGCCGGCACGCGCGGTGTTCACATCAATGCGCAGCTGCGGCTTCGTCGCCTTGTAGTCGCTGTCGAGGTTGAGCAGGCCGGGATTGCTCTGCGCCGCGGCGATGATGCGATCCCGGGCGGCAGCGAGATCGGCATAGGTGGTGCCTGCGATGACGAAATTGACCGGATTGCCGCGGCCGCGGCCGAGCGACGATGGCGCCGCCGCATTGCCGCGCAGCCCCGGCTGATCCGCCAGCGCCTCGTTGATCATCTTGACCACGTCGGCGGTGGTTTCCGTCCGCTCCTCCCACGGTTTCAGGAAGACGCTGACCGAGCCCTGGTTGAAATCCTCGGTGGTGCCGTTGGCCGATGGTGCGCGCACCACCGTGCGGCGGATCGCGCCCTTGCCGACCAGCGGCTGAACGCGATCTTCGAGCCGCAGCACCTGCCGCTGCAGCTCGTCATAGCCGGTGCCCTCGGCGGTGGTCACCTCGGTGCGGATGATGCCGACATCCTCGGGCGGGGCGAGTTCCGACGACAAGGCGGTGAACAGCACACCCGCGCCGACGACCAGCAACGCCGCGCCTGCCGCCACCAGCCACGGCCGGCCGAGCGCACGGTCGAGCCCGCCGGCATAACGGTTCTCGACGCCCACCAGGCCCCGCTCGACGAGGGCGGCGATCCGCCCGCGCTCGCTCTGGCGGAGCAGCTTGGAGCAGAGCATCGGCGTCAACGTCAGCGCGAGAAAGCCCGAAAAGGCGACCGCCCCGATCATCGCCGCACCCAGTTCACGGAACAGCAGGCCCGTCTGGCCTGACAGGAACATGATCGGCACGAACACCGCGCAGACGACCGCCGTGGTCGAGATGACGGCGAACCCCACCTGTCGCGTGCCGAGGAAGGCGGCGGCGAGCGGGTCCTCCCCCTGCTCGATCCGGTGATAGACGTTCTCGAGCACGACAATGGCGTCGTCGACGACAAGGCCGATCGCCAGCACCAGCGCGAGCAGGGTCAGCAGGTTGATCGAGAAGCCTGCGGCCCACAGCACGCAGAAGGTGGCGAGCAGACAGATCGGCACGGTGACCGCGGGGATCAAAGTCGCCCGCCATGAGCCGAGAAACAGGAAGATGACCAGCACGACGAGCACCGCCGCCTCGGCGAGTGTATGGTAGACGGCCTCGATCGCGCGCTCGATGAACAGCGAGCTGTCGGAGCCGACGCCGATCGTCATGCCCTTGGGAAAGCCGGGGCGGATCCGCTCCACCAGCGCCTTGGCCTCTTCCGCCACCGACAATGTGTTCGCGCCCGACTGGCGGACCACGCCGAGCCCGACACCCTCGATGCCGTTCGAGCGGAAGCTGGTGTAAAGGTTCTCCGCCCCCTGCTCGACCCGCGCGACATCGCCGAGGCGGACGAGATAGCCGCCCGCACCCCGGCCGACGACGAGGGCGTTGAACTGCTCGGGGCTGCCGAACGGCCGGTCGACACGCAGCGTCACATTCTGGCTGCGCCCCTCGATCCGTCCGGCGGGCAGCTCCACATTCTGGGAGCGCAGCGCCATCTCAACGTCGTTCGGGGTGAGGCCGAACGCGGCGAGCCGCTCGGGTTTCAGCCAGACGCGGATCGACGGCCGCGCCTCGCCCGCGACGGTCACGCGCGCCACGCCGTCAAGTGCGGACAGGCGATCGACGAGGTTGCGGTCCACCCAGTCGCTCAGCTGCAGCCGGCTCCAGCCGGGCGGTGCGGTCAGCGCGAACCACAGGATCGGCTGCTCGTCCGCATCGACCTTGCGGATCTCGGGAGCGAGCACCTCTTCGGGCAGATCCTCGGCCACCGCGCCGACGCGGTCGCGCACGTCGTTCGCCGCCGAGTCGACATCGCGATTGGGGGAGAATTCGATGGAGATCGAGCTGACGCCATCGCGCGAGCGCGAGGTGATCGTCTCGATCCCCTCGATGCCGGCCAGCCGTTCCTCGATGATCTGGGTGACGCGGCTTTCGACCACGTTGGCGGCCGCGCCCGTATAGGTCGTCTCGACCGAGACGACAGGCGGATCGACATCGGGATATTCGCGCACGGGCAGCGCACGGAAGGCAACCAGACCGGCGACCGTCAGCAGGATCGCCATGACCGCCGCGAAGACGGGCCGTTTGACCGAGATATCGGACAGGCCCATGCGCGTCAGCCCTTCGCCGCCCCGCGGGCAGGGCCTTGCGCGGCCTCCTGCCCTTCGATGCGGATCTTCATCCCGTCCGCCACCTTGACCACGCCATCACCGACGACGCGGTCGCCTGCGCTCAGCCCCTCGACGATCTCGATCAGGCCGGCATCGCGCGTGCCGGTGCGAACGGGCACGCGCTTGGCCGTATCACCCTCGATCCGGAAGACGAAGCGGCGCTCCCCCTCCCCAACCACGGCGAGTTCGGGCACCGCCAGCCCGGACCGGGGCCGGGACTGGATCGCCACGGTCAGCAACATGCCGGGTTTGAGCAGGCGATCCGGGTTGGGCAGCAGCGCACGGACCAGCACCGAGCGGGTAGCGGGATCGACCACCGGATCGATCGTCGTGATGCTGCCGCGGAACGGGCGATCACCGAAGGCCGCCGCCCGCGCCTCGATCGTCTGACCTTGCGAGATCTGGGTCAGGATCGTCTCGGGCACCGGAAAGTCGAGCTTGATCTGGGAGATGTCGCTGATCTGCGCGATCTCGGTTCCCGCAGTGACGACGGCCCCGACCGACAACATGCGCAGCGAGGCATAGCCGGAGAAAGGTGCCACGATCACCCGGTCGCCGATGGTGGCGCGGGCCTGCGCTGCCTGAGCGCGCGCCGAGGCGGCGGCGGCAAGCTGCGTGTCCAGCGTGGCGTTGGTGGCGAAGCCGCGTTCGCGCAGCCGCTGGAGACGGGCGAGCTGCTGCTCGGTCTCGCGCTCCGAGGCGCGCGCCTGGGCGAGTTGCGCCGTCTCCTCGGCCTGCGCCAGCCGGGCGACCACCTGACCGGCGCGGACATAGCCGCCATCGGTGAAGTTGAGCGAGACGATCCGCTCGGTCACGGGCGCCGCCAGCGTCACCTGCTCGCGCGCGCGCGCCGTGCCGACCGCCTGGATGCTGTCAACGAAGCGGCGCGGCGTGGCGGCAACGGCGCTGACCATCGGCGCCGGCCGCTCGGTCTTGGGCTTCTCGCTCCCGCAGGCGGCGGCGAGAAGCAGCGGGAGGAGGATGAGAGCGCGCATGGACGGGTGAGAGGGCTATCCCTCCACCCGCCGGGGTTCAAGCGGCCATTGAACAATTCAATCTTGTAACGGATCGGAAATTGCGCGGCGTGCAGCGAGCAAAAACTCCACATTCCCTTCCGGGCCGGTGATCGGGCTGGGCACGATGCCCTCCACTTGCCAGCCCTGCGCGGTCACCCACTCGGCCGCAGCGTCACATACGCGGGCGTGGATCGCGGGATCGCGGACGACGCCGCCCTTGCCCACCTCGCCGCGCCCGGCCTCGAATTGCGGCTTCACCAGCGCCACCAGCCGGGCACCCGGAGCGGCGAAACGAAGCGGCGTATCGAGCACCTTGGCCAGCGCGATGAAGCTGGCATCGCAGACGATCAGGTCGATCGGCTCCGGGATCTCCGCCTCGGTCAGGTGGCGGGCATTGGTCTGCTCCAGCACGACGACGCGCGGATCCTGCCGCAGCTTCCAGGCGAGCTGGTTGGTGCCCGAATCGACGGCATAGACCTTCGCCGCGCCGCGGCTGAGCAGCACATCGGTGAAGCCGCCGGTGGAACTGCCGACATCCATTGCCACGGCACCGGCCACGTCCCAGCCGAAATGCGTCAGGGCATGATCGAGCTTGATGCCACCGCGCGACACCCACGGGTGATCGCGTCCGCGCACCTCCAGCGGGGCGTCGGGCTTTACCGGCTGTCCCGCCTTTGCCAGCTTGGTTTCGCCGGAGAAGACGTGGCCGGCGAGGATCAGCGCCTGCGCGCGCGCGCGGCTTTCGGCGAGGCCACGCTCGACGAGCAGCTGGTCGGCACGAATGGTGGTCGGCATCGCGCCTTGTCTAGCGCCCGCCCGCCGGCTTGTCGAAGCGCCAGAGGCTCCGCCTCCATCCGGCGCATGGAACCGGCAGCCGGGCGCAGAGCGGCTTCCTAAGTTGAACGGTAGAGATAATCTCTACGTTGCGACTCAAGGATTTCACCTCGTCGCGAAGGAGGCCGACGCATGACGTTCGCACGCTCCGAACAGGCCCGGTCCGAACTGGCCCGCGCCGAACTGGGTGGTCGGATGCCGACCATCCTCACCGTTCCGGGCCTTGGCGGCTCGGGCCCCGCCCATTGGCAGACGCTCTGGGAACAGTCGCGCAACGACACCATCCGCGCGGAACTCGGCAGTTGGGACGCGCCGAGCCGCAATGCGTGGGTGACGCGGCTCGATCAGGCGATCCGGAATGCGGCCGCGCCGGTGATCCTCGTTGCCCATTCGCTCGGCTGCCATGCGGTGGCATGGTGGGCGACGCTGACCGGGCAGCCGTGGGGCTGGCCGGTTGCGGGCGCGCTGCTGGTCGCGCCGCCCGATGTGGACCAGGCCGATGCCTGCGTGTCGCTCCGCCGCTTCGCGCCCGCACCGCGCGAATCGCTGCCCTTCCCGTCGATCCTCGTCGCTTCGGACGACGATCCCTATTGTTCGCTCCAGCGCTCGTTCGATCTCGCGCGCCATTGGGGTTCGACGTTCGAGGATGCCGGCCCGCTCGGCCACATCAACGCGGCGAGCGGCCTCGGCTTCTGGCAGGATGGTCAGGCGCTGCTCGACCGGCTGATCGGCGCGAGCGAGCAGAGCGCCGCTGGCAGCACGCCGGCCGAGGTGACGCGGGCGCTGGAAGCGCGGGCCTAGGCCCGCGCGCCCTCGACCACGCCGACGGCATTGCGGCGGAGTGCGGCCAGCACCGTCGCCACGATCGCGTCGGCGTCCAGCCCCGCCTCGGCATATTGCCGCTCCGGCTTGTCGTGATCCTGGAAGCGATCGGGCAGGCGCATCGTGCGCAGCTTGAGGCCGCCGTCGATCAGGCCCTGATCGGACGCCATCGTCAGCACGTGCGCGCCGAAGCCGCCGATCGAATTCTCCTCGATCGTCACCGCCACTTCATGGCTGACCAGCAGGCGGCGGATCAATGCCTCGTCGAGCGGCTTGGCGAAGCGGAGATCGGCAACGGTGGCGGACAGGCCCTGCGCTTCGAGCCGTTCGGCTGCCTTCAGCGCCTCCTCAAGCCGCGTGCCGAGCGACAGGATCGCGACCGTCTTGCCTTCGCGCACGATCCGCCCGCGGCCGATCTCCAGCCGCTCGGGCACCTCAGGCAGTGCCACGCCGACGCCGTTGCCGCGCGGGTAGCGGAGCGCGATCGGCCCCGAATCGTGCAGCGCCGCGGTGTGCGTCATGTGGACCAGCTCGGCCTCGTCCGCCGCGGCCATGACGACGAAGTTCGGTAGCGACGCGAGGTAGGTCACGTCGAAGCTGCCCGCGTGCGTCGCGCCGTCCGCACCGACCAGGCCCGCCCGGTCGATGGCGAATCGCACCGGCAAATTCTGGATCGCGACGTCGTGGACGACCTGGTCGTAGGCGCGCTGGAGGAAGGTGGAATAGATCGCGCAGAAGGGCCGCATCCCCTCCGCCGCCAGCCCCGCCGCGAAGGTCACGGCATGCTGCTCGGCGATGCCGACGTCGAAGAAGCGATCGGGATGTGCGGCGGCGAACTTGTCGAGACCGGTGCCGGCCGGCATCGCCGCGGTGATCGCGCAGACCCTGTCGTCACGCGCCGCCTCGGCCAGCAGCGCCTGCGCGAACACGCCCGTATAGCTGGGCGGGCCCGGGGGCGCCTTGGCCTGCACGCCGGAGACGACATCGAACTTCTGCACGCCGTGATACTTGTCCGACGCCGCCTCGGCCGGGGCATAGCCCTTGCCCTTCTTGGTGACGACATGGATCAGGCATGGCCCCTCGGCCGCATCGCGCACATTCTGCAGCACGGGCACGAGGTGATCGAGATTGTGGCCGTCGATCGGGCCGACATAATAAAAGCCCAGTTCCTCGAACAACGTGCCGCCCATCGTCATGCCGCGGGCGAACTCGTCCGTCTTGCGGGCAGCGGTATGGAGCGGGCGCGGCAGGCGCCGGGCGACCTTCTTCAGCAGATCGCGCACGCCGAGGAACTCGCGGCTGGACACGATGCGCGAGAGATAGGCGGACAGGCCGCCGACGGGCGGCGCGATCGACATGTCATTGTCGTTGAGGATGACGATCAGCCGGTTGCCCGCCTGCTCGGCATTGTTCATCGCCTCATAGGCCATGCCGGCGGACATCGCGCCATCGCCGATCACCGCGATCGCCTTGCCCGGCCGGCCCGCCAGCTTGTTCGCCACCGCGAAACCGAGCGCGGCGGAGATCGACGTCGACGAATGCGCCGCGCCGAACGGGTCATATTCGCTCTCGCTGCGCTTGGTGAAGCCGGACAGGCCACCCCCCTGCCGCAAGGTGCGGATCCGGTCGCGCCGGCCGGTCAGGATCTTGTGCGGATAGGCCTGGTGGCCAACGTCCCACACCAGTTTGTCGCGCGGCGTGTCGAATACATAATGGAGCGCGACCGTCAGCTCGACGACGCCGAGCCCCGAGCCGAGGTGGCCGCCGGTGGTGCCGACGGCGGAAATCATCTCCTGCCGGAGATCATCGGCAAGCTCGCGCAGCCGGTCTTCGGGCAGGCGGCGAAGGTCCTCGGGCGTGGCGACGGTGTCGAGCAACGGGGTGGCGGGGCGATCGGACAAGGGACAGGCTTCCTCCAGCTTGTCCCCGCTTAGTCGAACGCAGGCGCGCTGTCGAACCGCGCCAACATGCAGCAAAACCGGTGCGACGGCGTTACGGCAGGCGGAGCCGCTCACGCGGTCGATGAAAGGATAACAAGGATGAAGGCTGTCGCGCGCGCGTTGGCGCTGGGTATGATCGGTCTGGTGGCGGCGTGCACCACATCCGCGCCGCAGACGCAGGTCACCCGCTTCCATCTCGGCCAGCCGATCGCGCGCGGCCAGGTGGCGGTGGAGCCGCTCAACCCGGCGGTGGGCGGCAGCCTGGAATATAATCTGTTCGAAGGTGCGGTGTCGCGCGAACTGGCGCGTGCGGGCTTCAACGTGGCGCCGGGCGTGCCGCAGTCGGAGCTGGTCGCGGTCGTCTCGGTCAATCGCAACTTCCGCGAAGAGCAGCGTCAGGGCTCGGGCGTGTCGGTGGGTCTCGGCGGCGGCGGCTTCTCGGGGGGGCGGCGTGGCGGCGGCATCGGCCTTGGCGGCGGTGTCAGCTTCCCCATCGGCGGCGGCCGGGGCCGCGAGGTGACGGCGACCGAACTTGCCGTGCAGCTGAAGCGGCGCTCCGACGGCACGGTCATCTGGGAAGGACGCGCCCAGACGCAGGCGGCATCGAACAAGCCGGAAAGTGCGCCCGACGCGACCGCGGCGCGCCTTGCCAACGCGCTGTTCGCGGGCTTCCCCGGCGAGTCGGGACGGACCATAAGCGTCAAATGACGCTCCGCATCTCCGCCGCCTTCGACAGCGGCAACATCCGCGTGGTGGACGCGCGCGACGACGGCTTCGATCTCGAAATCGTGCGCGATCATCAGTCCGATTTCTACCAGTGGTTCCACTTCCGCCTGACGGGCGCGAAGGACCGGCCGGTCGCCCTGCGCATCCTGAACGCGGGCGGCTCAGCCTATCCGGACGGGTGGCCGGGTTACCGCGCCTGTTATTCCTACGATCTGGAAGAGTGGCGCCGGGCGGAGGGCACCAGCTATGTCGGGCAGACGCTGACGATCGAGCAGACGTTCTCGGCGGACAGCGTGTGGATCGCGTACTTCGCCCCCTATTCGCAGGAGCGGCACCAGGCGCTGATCGCCGCCGCGCAGCTGGCCGATGGCATCACCTACGAGTCGCTCGGCCACACGCTCGACGGGCGTGACCTCGATTATCTGCGCGTCGAGGGTGGACCGAAGCAGGTGTGGCTTTATGCGCGCCAGCATCCGGGCGAGACGATGGCCGAATGGTGGATGGAAGGCGCGCTCGACCTGTTGACCGATCCGCACAGCGCGGTCGGCCGGGCGCTGCGCCAGCGTGCCACCTTCCACCTCGTGCCCAACATGAACCCGGACGGATCCGCCCGCGGCCACCTGCGCACCAATGCGGCGGGGGTGAACCTCAACCGCGAATGGCACGCGCCGACGGCCGAGCGCAGCCCCGAAGTGCTTGCGGTGCGTGGCCGCATGGATGCGACCGGCGTCGATTTCGCCATGGACGTGCATGGCGACGAGGCGATCCCCTACGTCTTCCTCGCCGGCTTCGAGGGCATACCGTCCTGGACGGAGGCGCAGGGCAGCGCTTTCACCGCCTATCGCACCGCGCTTGCGCGCCGGTCGCCCGATTTCCAGTTCAAGCACGGCTATGGCGTCGCCGCGGCGGGCAAGGCCAATCTGGCCATGTCGACCAACCAGCTGGCCGAGCGGTTCGGCTGTGTGGCGATGACGCTGGAGATGCCGTTCAAGGACAATGACGACCTGCCCGATCCCATTCACGGCTGGTCGCCCGAACGATCCGCCCGGCTGGCGGAGGAGTGCCTCGGCGCGTTGCTGGAGATGATCGAGACGCTGCCGCAGACGCGCCGCCCCGCTGCCTGAACGCCCAAGGAGACGCGCCATGACCGATCCCATCGCCATCGCCACCCGCCGCCGCGAGATGGCGGTGGAGCATCTGCTGTTCCGCCTGATCGGCTATGTCGAGGAACGGCAGCCCGGCCTGATCGACGCGCTGGAGGCGAGCCTCGATCATCTCGGCGACCCTGCGCATGACGAGACCAAGGACGACGAGGCGGTGCGCACCATCGCACGCAAGATGATCGAGGGCGCGCGGCGCGGGTGAGCCCGACGGTGCGGAAGAAAGGATGACGGGCGGCGCCTCTCTGTTCTAAGCGCCCTCGAGCACAAGAACAGGGAGCCCGCATCTTGCCCAATCTCGTCCTGATTCGTCACGGCCAATCCGCCTGGAACCTGGAGAACCGCTTCACCGGCTGGTGGGACGTGAACCTGACGGCGCAGGGCGAGCAGGAGGCGAAGGCCGCGGGCGAGCTGCTGGCGGCGCGGGGCCTCGATTTCGACCTCTGCTTCACCAGCTTCCAGACGCGCGCGATCAAGACGCTGAACCTCGCGCTCGAGGCGATGGGCCGGCTGTGGCTGCCGGTGGAGAAGGACTGGCGGCTGAACGAGCGCCATTATGGCGGCCTGACCGGGCTCGACAAGGCGGAGACCGCCGCCAAGCACGGCGAGGACCAGGTGAAGATCTGGCGCCGCTCGTTCGACATCCCGCCGCCGGACAGCGATGTGGGCGGCCCTTACGACCTGTCGGCCGACCGCCGCTATGCGGGCATCGCCATCCCCTCGACCGAGAGCCTGAAGGACACGATCGCGCGCGTTTTGCCCTATTGGGAAGCGCGGATCGCGCCCGAGCTGAAGGCGGGCAAGCGTGTCGTCATCTCCGCCCACGGCAATTCGCTGCGGGCGCTGGTGAAGCACCTCAACCACATTTCGGACGACGAGATCGCCTCGCTGGAGATCCCGACGGGCAAGCCGATCGCGTTCGAGCTGGACGGCGATCTGGCGATGAAGGACTGGTATTACGTCCATGAGCGGCAGGGCTGAGCGCCATGGCTGACGCCCCGCTCGTCGGCATCATCATGGGTTCGCGCTCGGACTGGCAGACCATGCGTCATGCCGCCGAGACGCTGGCGGCGCTCGGCGTGCCGCATGAGGCCAAGGTCGTCTCCGCGCACCGCACGCCGCAGCGTCTCTACGATTATGCGGGCAGCGCCGCCGAGCGCGGCCTGAAGGTGATCGTCGCGGGTGCCGGCGGCGCGGCGCACCTGCCGGGCATGGCGGCGGCGATGACACGGCTGCCGGTGCTGGGCGTGCCCGTTGAAAGCGCGAGCCTGAAGGGCATGGATAGCCTGCTCTCCATCGTCCAGATGCCGGGCGGCATCCCGGTCGGCACGCTGGCAATCGGCAAGCCCGGCGCGATCAACGCCGCCCTGCTCGCCGCAGCGATCCTCGCGACGAACGACGAGGCGCTGGCCGGGCGGCTGGACGCGTGGCGCGCGCGGCAGACCGCGGCGGTGGACGAAGCTCCCGAATGATCCCGCCCGGCTCCACTATCGGTATCCTCGGGGGCGGCCAGCTCGGCCGCATGATCGCCATCGCCGCGGCGCAGCTCGGCTATCGCACGCACATCTACGCACCCGAGGCGAGCGGCCCGGCGATCGATGTCGCCCGCAACTGGACGCGCGCGGCCTATGAGGACGAAGCCGCGCTTGCCGCCTTCGCCGCGCAGGTGGACGTCGTCACCTACGAGTTCGAGAATGTGCCGGTGGCCCCGCTCAAGGCACTCGGCCACACGCCGCTCCATCCCCCGGCCGCCGCGCTCGAGGTCGCGCAGGATCGACTGGCGGAGAAGAGTTTCGCCGAGCGCCTTGGCATTGCGACTGCGCCCTGGGCGGCGGTCGACGATGCGACATCACTCGCCGCGGCGCTGGAGCAGGTGGGCACGCCGGCGATCCTGAAGACGCGCCGCTTCGGCTATGACGGCAAGGGGCAGGCGCGCATCATGGCGCCGGAGGATGCGGCGGCGGCCTGGGATGCGGTCGGCCGGCGCCCGGCGGTGCTGGAAGGCTTCGTCACGTTCGAGGCGGAATTCTCGATTGTCGCAGTGCGCGGGGCGGACGCCTTCGCTACCTATGAGGCGCCGGAGAACCGCCACAAGGATGGCATTCTCGCCACCTCCACCCTGCCCGCATCATCGATCATCCGCGACCAGCAGGACCAGGCGGAGGCGATCACCCGCCAGCTCGCCGAGGCGCTCGACTATTGCGGCGTGCTGACGTGCGAGTATTTCGCGACTGCCGATGGCCCCGTGTTCAACGAGATGGCACCACGCGTCCACAATAGCGGCCATTGGACGATCGAGGGTGCCGCGACATCGCAGTTCGAGAACCATGTCCGCGCGATCTGCGGGTTGCCGCTCGGCTGGACCGCGCGCGCCTTCGGCCGCGTCGAGATGCACAATCTGATCGGTGCCGAAGCGGGCGGCTGGCACGGCTGGCTGGAGCAGGGCGGCCATCTCCACCTCTATGGCAAGGGAGAGGCGCGGCCCGGCCGCAAGATGGGGCATGTGACTTTGCTGGGATGAGGCGCCGCTAGCGCGCCTTCTCCGCCGCATAAGCCTGCGTGCCTTCGTGCAGCACGCGATCGCCCTCGACGATCTCGCCCGGCGCAAAATCGGGCAGGCTCGCCAGCTCGGCATAGAGCGGGGCGAAATCGGTATCCACCGCCGTCCTGAGCAGTTCGTCGAAGCTGCGGATGACGAAGTAATTCTGCTGATAATCGTCGATGCGGTAGCGCGTCCGCATCACCCGCTTCAGATCGAAGCCAATCCGGTGCGGGCTGTCGCTGTCGAGCGCGAAGCGGCTTTCCCCCGCGGACGAGACGATCCCCGAGCCATAGATGCGAAGCGCACCCGCTTCCTCCACCAGCCCGAACTCGACGGTGTACCAGTAGAGCCGCGCCAGTTTGTCGAGCGCGCCATAGCCCATCGAACGCAGGCCGCCCTGGCCATAGGCCTGGATGAAATCGGCAAAGACCGGATCGGCCAGCATCGGCACATGGCCGAACACGTCGTGGAAGACGTCCGGCTCCTGCAGATAATCGAGCTGGTCGGCCCGGCGGATGAAATTGCCCGCGACGAAGCGGCGGTTGGCAAGATGCTCGAAAAAGACCGCGTCGGGCACGAGGCCCGGCACCGCGACGACGCGCCAGCCCGTCGCACGCATCAGCCGCTCGGTCAATTCCTCGAAATCGGGGATGCCCGGCCGCGACAGGCGCAGCACGTCGAGGCCGCGCAGATAGGCTTCGCAGGCGCGGCCGGGCAGCAGCTTTACCTGCCGCTCGAACAGCTGATCCCAGATGGCATGCTCTTCCGCCGTATAGCGGTCCCACCCCTGCGGGATGGTCCAGTCGGCCGCGGCGCCGGGTGGGGGAAGATCGCTCGCCATCGCCGATGGTTATGGTTTCATATGCAACGACAGGCAAGCGGATGCGGCAGCGATCGCCACCGCATTCCAGCGCCCTAGCCGGCGTCGGCCACCAGCGCCTGCCAGCCCGTCTCGTTCATCGTCTCGATGCCGAGATCCTGCGCCTTCTTCAGCTTCGAACCTGCGCCCGGGCCGGCCACCACCAGGTCCGTCTTAGCCGAGACCGAGCCCGACACCTTGGCGCCGAGCGCCTCCGCCTGCGCCTTGGCCTCGTCGCGGCTCATCGTTTCGAGGCTGCCGGTGAACACCACCGTCTTGCCGCTGACGCGCGATGCACGCGTTTCGTGGCGCACGTCGGTGACGGTCAGCTCGCCCGCCAGATCGTCCACCACCGCGCGATTGTGCGGCTCCGCGAAGAAGTCGAGCAAGGCCTCCGCCACTTCCGGGCCGATATTGGGCGTAGCGACCGCGGCGACGAGCTCGCGCGCACGGCGCAGCTCGAACTTGCGCTCGGTCTCGCCCAGCACGGGAGCGAGCCCTTCACGCACCGCCAGCGCCGCGTCGATCATCGCGACGAAGCCCGCATAACTCTCGTACCGGCGCGCCAGATCGCGTGCGGTGACCTCGCCGACATGGCGGATGCCCAGCGCGAACAGGAAGCGGTCGAGCGACACGGTGCGCCGCTCCTCGATGGCGGCGAGGAGATTGTCGACCGAGGTCTCGGCCAACCGCTCGCGCGCCAGCAGCACGTCGCGCTTATCGCGCAGCCGGAAGATGTCGGCGGGCGATTCGATCAGGCCATCGCGGAAGAAATCCTCCACGCGCACGGCACCCAACCCCGTTATGTCGAAGGCGCGGCGCGAGACGAAGTGCATCAGCCGCTCCACGCGCTGCGCCGGGCAGATCAGCCCGCCGGTGCAGCGATAATCGACCTCGCCCTCCTCGCGTGCGACGGCCGAGTCGCAGGCGGGACAGCGCGTCGGGAAGCTCCAGGGCGCGCGCGGTTCGTCGGGCGTGAGGTTCTCGACGATCTGCGGGATCACGTCGCCTGCGCGTTGCAGCAGCACGCGGTCCCCCGGGCGCACGCCAAGCCGCTCGATCTCGTCGGCATTGTGCAGCGTCGCGTTGGTGACGACGACGCCGCCCACCGTTACCGGCTCCAGCCGCGCGACCGGCGTGATCTTGCCCGTGCGGCCGACCTGCGTGTCGATGGCGTTCAGCGTCGTCTGCGCCCGCTCGGCCGGGAATTTGTGGGCGAGGCCCCAGCGCGGCGCACGGCCGACCGTGCCGAGCCGGCGCTGCCAGTCGAGCCGGTCGACCTTGTAGACGACGCCGTCGATGTCGAAGGGCAGGTCCGCCCGCCGGGCCTCGATCCGGGCATAGTGCGCCAGCGCATCGTCCAGCGTGGCGCAGCGGACGAACAGGTCGGAAACGGGAAAGCCCCAGTCGCGCAGCGCTGCAACGACCTCCGCCTGCGTGTCGCCCGGCAGCGCGCTCGTCTCGCCCCAGCCATGCGCCAGGAACCTGAGCGGCCGCGAGGCGGTGACGGTCGCATCCTTCTGGCGGAGCGATCCGGCGGCGGCGTTGCGCGGATTGGCGAAGACGCGCTCGCCCGCCAGCCGCTCGTTCAACGCGGTAAAGTCGGCCTTGGCCATGTAGACCTCGCCGCGCACCTCGAACACGTCCGGCGCCTCGGCAGGCAGCGCCTGCGGGATGTCGGCGATGGTGGCGACGTTGGACGTGACATTCTCCCCCACCTGCCCGTCGCCCCGCGTCGCAGCGAGGACAAGCCGGCGGCCTTCGTAGCGGAGCGAGCAGGACAGGCCGTCAATCTTCGGCTCGGCGGTGAGCGCGACCGGCTCGGCCTCGGGCAGCTTCAGGAAGCGACGGACGCGGCCGAGGAAATCGGCCACCTCCTCGGCGGAGAAGGCGTTGTCGAGGCTGCCCATCGACACCTTATGCGCCACCTTGGCGAGGTGCGCGGCGGGCGCAGACCCCACCCGCCTGCTCGGCGAATCGGCGCGGACGAGCTGCGGGAAGGCTGCCTCCAGTTCGCGATTTTCGCGGACCAGCGCGTCATAGGCGGCATCCGACAGTTCGGGCGCGTCCTCCTGATGGTACAGGCGGTCGGCGCGGGCGATCTGCGCGGCGAGATCGGCAAGACGGGCGGCGGCTTCGGCTTCGGTCATGATCGCGGGGCTATGCCCGAGGGGCGGAGCGGCGCAAGCTCAGCCCCAACGGGAGCGGCCGGAGCGGCACGGCTCAGCGGATCCCGAATGCCTTGAGGATCGTGGCTTCCGTCGTCGCGAAAGCGGGCGTGCCGGGCACGAGCATGCCGAAATGCCCCGCGTCGGTCAGCGGCGTCACCTCAACCGTGTCGCCCAGCCCCTCACCGTGTGCGGCATAGGCCTGCGCCTCGGCGGGCAGATAGACGGTCGAGGGCAGGACATATTGCTTCACGCCGAGCGGATGGAGCGCGAAGGGTGAGGCGGCCCGGTAGCGCGCGGGCTGGTCGACTGGCTGACCGCCCATCAGCGGCACGATCACCGGCTTGCCGCACACCTTCGCGTCGACCCCGACGAATGGCGCGAGATCGCCCGGACCGTCGATCGCGACCACCGCCAGCGGTCGGAGCGGCCGCGCGGTCCAGATGTCGCTCGTCTTCGGGACGCGGCTGCGGCCGGCAACCCACAACGCCGCCTGCGCGCCCGCCGAGTGCCCGATAACGACCACGCGCTTGAGGTCGAGCCGGTTGGCCTTGGCCACTGCGCGCAACCGATCCGCAGCGCCGCCCCAATCCTGGAACGAGCCCGGCCAGCCGCCGCCCGGATCGCCGACCTCGCGATAGTCGATGTTCCAGGTGGCGATGCCACGTGCGGTGAGCGCGCCGGCGAGCGGCGCCATGTCGGCCGGCGCGCCGAAACCCTCCGTCCAGCAGCCGCCATGGATCAGCAGCGCCACCGGGAAAGGCCCACGCCCCTTCGGCAGGCGCAGATCGCCGACCTGTTGCGGCGCGGGCCCGTAGCGCAGGACGCGCGTAGGCGGCGTGACCGGCAGCGCGGACATCCTGGGGCGTCATCTGCGCCGGGGCGGTGGCAAGCAACAGCGCGGCAAGCGAAGCGATCATGGCAAGGCCCCCTCGGTTCAGCGGGAGCGAGCGTCGCTTCGTCGTGCTACAACGTCAAGCGCCGCCGAGCAGCGCCAATCCGCCGAGCAACAGCATCGTCCTGACCGCAGCCCATGCGACCGCGCCCGGCTGCGGATCGGCGAGCGACTCGATGCCGATCGCCATCGTCCAGAAGGCGAGCAGCAGCAGCGTGGCGGTGCCCGCAATCACCGCCCAACGCGAATCGGCCAGCAGCACCGGGCCGCTCGTCACGGCCAGGCCGATGAGCGGCAGCGCCGCGGCGGCGGACACCGCCATGAACAGGCCGAGCGAGGCGACCAGCAGCAGCGACACGCCCGCGCCGAGCCGGGCGCCCGCCGCGTTCACGCCACCTCCAGCAGCCGGGCGGCCTGTGCGCGCGCCTCCGCCGTCACCTCCGCGCCGGACAGCATACGGGCAATCTCTTCCCGCCGTGCCGTGCTGTCGAGCGCGTGGACCGAGGTGCGGGTGACGAGGCCGTCATGCGCCTTGGCGATCAGCCAGTGGCGGCGCGCACGGGCGGCCACCTGCGGGCTGTGCGTCACCACCAGCAGTTGCGAGCGCTCCGCCAGCCGCGCCAGCCGCTCACCGATGGCGGAGGCGACCGCGCCGCCGACACCGCGGTCGATCTCGTCGAAAATCATCGTGCCGGCGCCGCCCGCCTCCGCCAGCGCGACCTTAAGCGCGAGGATGAAGCGGCTGAGCTCGCCACCGCTGGCGATCTTGGCGAGGGGGGCGAAGGGCGCGCCCGGATTGGTCGCGATCTCGAACTCCACGCGGTCACGCCCGTGCGCGCCCCACTGCCGCTCATCCAGCGGTTCCACGACCGTCCTGAAGCGCGCGGCATCGAGCTTGAGCGGCGCCAGCTCCGCCGCGACCGCGGCGTCGAGCCGGGCGGCGGCCTCGCGGCGGCCGTCGGACAGGCCGGCGGCGGCCGCCTCATAGGCGGTGCGCGCGGCTTTCGCCTCCGCGGTCAGGCCGGCGAGGGCGCCCTCCCCTGCCTCGATCCGATCGCGCCGCGCCGCGAGATCGGCGGCGAGACCGGCAAGATCATCGGGCTGGACGCGGTGCTTGCGGGCGATGCCGCGGAGTTCGAACAGGCGGGTCTCGATCTCGTCGAGCCGCTCGGGATCGAAACGGAGCGCTTGGGCGCCGTCTGCCAGCGCACTCTCGGCATCCTCGGCCTCGACGATCGCGCGGTCGAGTGCGGCGAGCGCGTCGGCGAGGCGGGGATGATCGTCCGCCACCCGCTCCAGCCGGCGACCGGCCTTGCGTAGCGCGGCGACGGCTCCGTCCGTGCCGGCGAACTCGGCCTCCACGGCGGCGATGTCCTCGGCCAGGCGGGCGCCGCGCTGCATGCCCGCGCGCTCCTCCGCCAGAGCCGCCTCTTCGCCCGGCTCGGGTGCCAGCTTGGTCAGCTCGGCCACGGCATGGTCGAGCCACTCGCGATCGCGGTTCGCGGCGTCGAGCTCCTCGCGCGCCTGCGCCAGCGCGCCTTCTGCCGCCGCCCAGCGGCGATAGGCCGCGCCCACCGCCGCCACGTCCAGCCGGCCGAAAGCGTCAAGCAGCGCCCGATGGCCGCGCGCATTGACGAGGCCGCGATCGTCATGCTGACCGTGGATCTCGACCAGCCCCGCGCCAAGCTCCCGCAGCAACGCCACGCCGGCGGGCTGATCGTTGACGAAGGCGCGGCTGCCGCCATCGGCCTTGACGATGCGGCGGACGATCAGCGGCTCGCCCGGCTCCGCCTCCAGCCCGTTCTCCGCAAGCACGGCATGCGCAGGATGATCCGCCGACAGCTCGAACGTCGCGGTGACGACGGCCTGCGCGGCTCCCGAGCGGACGAGACCGCTGTCTGCCCGGGCGCCAAGCGCCAGACCGAGTGAATCGAGCAGGATCGACTTGCCGGCACCCGTCTCTCCGGTGAGCGCGTCGAGCCCGGCGGCGAAATCGAGCTCGAGCGCCTCGATCAGGACGACATCGCGGATGGCCAGCTGAGCGAGCATCGCCGCCTATCTAGTGCGGGATGGGACGCGTGAAAACCGTCTGTTCACGGCGTGTTCGCATGTCGGGCGCTCAGGCGCCGCAGCCATGCTCCTGGCACAGCTTGTAGGCGCGCTGATACCATTCGCTGCCGGGATAATTGGCGCCGAGCACCGCCGCCGTCTTCCGCGCCTCTTCCTTCACGCCCATCGCGAGATAGCTTTCGGTCAGCCGCTCCAGCGCCTCGGGCACGTGGCTCGTCGTATCAAATTGCTCCACCACCGTGCGGAAGCGGATGGACGAGGCCAGCCAGTCGGCGCGGCGCTGGTAGAAACGGCCGATCTCCATCTCCTTGCCCGCCAGGTGATCTCGAACGAGATCGACCTTCAGCCGCGCGTCGGCGGCGTAGCGCGTATCCGGGTAGCGGCGGATCACCTCACCCAGCGCATCGAGCGCCTGGCCGGTGATCTTCTGATCGCGCGTCACGTCGGTGATCTGCGAATAATAGTCGATCGCGATCAGATAGAGCGCGTAGGGCGCATCCTTGTTGCCCGGATGGATGGACAGGAAGCGCTGCGCCGACTTGATCGATTCGGCATAGTCGCGGGCAAGATAGTAGCTGAACGCGCTCATGAGCTGCGCCCGGCGGGCCCACACCGAATAAGGATGCTGCCGCTCCACCTCGTCGAACAGCGCGCCGGCCAGCTTGTACTGCCGCCGGTCGAGCCGGTCCTTCGCCGCCGAGTAGAGCGAGTCGACGTCGCGGGCGACATATTTCCTGTCGGCCTTGTTGCGCGACGTGGCACAGCCGGCGAGCGGCAGGGCGACACAGAGGAGGGCGAGCGGCGCAAGCGCGCGGAAAGACTGACGCATCGGGCGGCCTTCTAGCCGAGCCGAGCGCGGACGAAAAGACGGGCGTTAACCGCTGACCGCTAGAGGAGCGACGATGCGCGTGCTCACCCTCTCCACCCTGTTCCCCGATGCGACGCGGCCGAGTTTCGGCGTGTTCGTGGAGCGTCAGACGCGCGCGCTGGCCGAGCGGCCCGGTGTCGAGGTGCGGGTGGTGGCGCCGATCGGATTGCCTTTGCTCTATGGCGCGCGGGGGCGCTGGGCAGGTTTCTCCGGGGTGCCGGCACGCGAGGTGTGGGGCGGGCTGGAGGTGTCGCGGCCGCGGTTTCCGACGGTGCCGGCGATCGGCGGGCGGATGATGCCGGCATTGCTGGCGCGGACATTGCTGCCGCAGCTGCGTGCCTTGCGACGGCAGTGGCGGTTCGACGTGATCGATGCGGAGTTCTTCTACCCCGATGGCCCTGCGGCGGTGCGGCTGGGGCGTGCGCTGGGCGTACCGGTGTCGATCAAGGCGCGCGGGGCCGACATCCATCATTGGGGCCGGGTGGCGGGGCCGCAGATCGTGGCGGCAGGCCAGGCCGCGGGCGGCTTGCTGGCCGTCTCCGCCGCGCTGCGCCGGGACATGGCGGCGCTCGGCCTGCCGGAGCAGAGGGTCCGCGTGCACCATACCGGCGTAGAGCTCGACCGCTTCCGCCCCGTCGCGGATAGGGAGGTCGCCAAGCAGGCGTGGGGCGTGACCGGGCCGATGCTCGCCTGCGTCGGGCACCTCATCCCCCGCAAGGGCCAGACGATCGCGCTGGAGGCGCTGGCGCTGCTGCCGGGCGTGACCCTGATGCTGGCGGGCGAGGGCCCGGACCGCGCGGCGCTGGAGGCGCAGGCGGCGGCGCTCGGCATTGCGGCGCGCGTGCGCTTCCTCGGCAGCCTGCCGCATGCGCGCCTGCCCGATCTGCTGGCGGCGGCCGATGCGATGGTGCTGCCGGCCGCGTCCGAGGGGCTGGCCAATGCCTGGGTCGAGGCGATTGCGTGCGGTACGCCCGTCGTCACCTGCGACGTGGGCGGCGCGCGCGAGATCGTTGATCGGCCCGAGGCCGGGCGACTGGTGGCGCGCGAGGCGGAAGCGTTCGCGGCGGGGGTGCGTGAGGTGCTGGCGGCGGCCTACGTGCCGGATGTGGTGCGGGAGGCGGCGCTGCCGTTCACGTGGGAGGCGAATGCGGCCGCGCTGGAGGCGCATCTGCGCGGCGTCATCGCCGCCGCCTCCCGCTGAGAGTTCAGAGCCCGATCAGCGCAGCGCCGATCCAGCGGCCCTCGGCCCGCAGCACGCCCCACGCACGCGCGGCAGCGCGGCTGTCCATCGCCTCGACGCCGATTCCCTCCGCCTCAAGCGCGGCGACGAAGGTCGGTGACGGGCGGCGCAGCGTGGCGCCGGTGCCAAGCAGCAGGAACTCCGGCCGCGCGGCGATCAGCGGCGCGACATGCTCGGGCGCCAGATCGGCAAGCGCAGGCGCATCCCAGGCGCGCACCCATTCGGGGGTGAGCATCGCCGCGGCATAGGCCTGCCTGTCGATGCGGAAGCCCGTGCCGGAGAAGCCGGTGATCTGCGGCCCCGCACTGGGGTGCGCGGGATCGAGCTTCGCCATCAGGCCTTGGGGCCGATCCGCTCGGCGCCCGAGGCGATCGAGCTCTTCTTCGCCTTCTCTCGCACCTCGGCGGTGAGGCCGAGCGAGATGAGCAGCGAGGAGGAGACGTAGATGGACGAATAGGTGCCGACGACGATGCCGAGCATCATCGCCGCGGTGAAGCCGCGCAGCACATGGCCGCCGAACAGCAGCAGCGAGGCGAGCGCGAGCATGACCGTGATCGACGTCATCACCGTGCGCGGCAGCGTCTCGTTGACCGACAGGTCGATCAGCGCCTTCATGTCCATCTGCCGGTATTTCCGCATGTTCTCGCGGATGCGATCGTCGATCACCATCTTGTCGTTGATCGAATAGCCGACGATCGTCAGCACCGCGGCGACGATGTTGAGATCGAATTCGAGCCGGGTCAGCGCGAAGAAGCCGAGCGTCATCAGCACGTCGTGCAGGATGGCCACCGCGGTGGAGACGCCGAACTGCCATTCGTAGCGCAGCCACGAGAAGATCGCGATGCCGATGATGGCAAGCGCGATGGCGCCGACGCCGCGCAGGATCAGCTCGTTCGAGACCTTGCCCGAGACGGTGTCCGCGCGGAGGAACTGCACGCCCGGAAAATCCTGCGCCATGCCCGCACGGACCTTGCGGATCACCGCGGCGGTGGCGCCCTCATCCTCGCTCTCCGGCAAGGGCAGGCGAATGGAGACGGTGTTGGGATCACCCACACCCTGCAGCTGCGCCTCGCCGACGCCGAGCCGGTCGACCGAGGTGCGCACCCGGTCGAGCTGCTGCGGCTGCGGGAAACGGGCCTCGATCATCAGGCCGCCGACGAAATCGACGCCGAGGTTCAGGCCGCGCGCGCCGACGAGCCCGATCGCCAGCACGGTCAACAGGGCGGTGATGCCGAACGCCCAATACCGGATCCGGACGAAGCCGATATTGGTGTTGTCGGGGACGAGCTTCAGCAGGCGCATCAGATGTGGATCTCCGTCGGGCGCTTGCGCTTCAGCCAGCTCGCGACGAGCAGGCGGGTGAAGGTGACGGCGGTGAAGACGGACGTGGCGATGCCGATCAGCAGCACGACCGCGAAGCCCTTCACCGGCCCCGAGCCGAGCACGAGCATGATGACGCCGGCGATGGCGTGCGTCACGTTCGCCTCGAAGATGGTGCGGCTGGCTTCCTTGTAGCCATGCTCCACCGACGCGATGATCGATCGGCCGCGCCGCCGCTCCTCGCGGATGCGCTCGTTGATCAGCACGTTGGCGTCCACCGCGGTGCCGATGGTCAGCACGAAGCCGGCAATGCCCGGCAGGGTCAGCGTGCCGTTCAGCAGCGCCAGCACGCCGACGATGACGAACAGGTTCAGCGTGACCGCGATCGTCGCGTAGATGCCGAACCGCCCGTAGGTCAGCACCATGAACGCGATCACCGCGGCAACCGCGATGACGCTGGCGAGAACGCCGGCGCGGATCGAATCGGCGCCGAGCTGCGGGCCGACAGTGCGCTCCTCGATCACCTTGAGCGCGACGGGCAACGCACCCGAGCGCAGCTGGATCGCCATCGCATTGGCCGATTCGACGGTGTAGTTGCCCGAGATCTGCGCGGAGCCGTTGAGGATCGGCGTCTGGATCGTCGGCGCGGACAGCACCTGATTGTCGAGGATCATCGCAAACGGCTTGCCGACATTGTCGCGCGTCACCGCGGCGAAGCGCGCACCGCCCTGGCTGTTGAAGCTGATCGCGATGACCGGGCGGCCATTCTCGTCATAGCTTTGCTCGGCCTTGGTCAGCTGGTCGCCGGTGATGATGGCGCGGCGCTGCACCGCGATGAACTGGCCGGGCTGTTCCAGATAAGGCAGCGCCTGGCTGCCGGCCGGCGCGCGGCCGCGCGCGACGAGCGCGGGATCGGCGGCGAGATCTACCAGCTTGAACTCGAGCTTCGCCGTCTTGCCGAGCAGCGCCTTGAGCGCCTCCGGGTTCTGCAGGCCGGGCACCTGCACGTCGATGCGCGTGCTGCCCTGGCGGACGATCGACGGCTCACGCGTGCCGAGCTCGTCGATGCGCTTGCGGACGACTTCGGTCGCGACCTCCATCGCCTGATCGACCGCCTGCGCGACACCGTCCGGCGTCGGCGCCATCTCGATCCGCTGACCGTCGACCACGCGCACGTCCCAGTCACGCTGGCCGGTGATGCCGACGCCCTGCGTGAGCTTGCGGATCAGCTCCACCGCCGCATCGACGCGCGTCACGTCGCGCACGAAGAAGGACAGGCGGCCGTCGGTCGCAGAGATGTCGCCAATTTCGATGCGCGGATTGGCGCGGCGCATCTCGGCGCGCACCGTCTCCTCCATCGTCGCCAGGCGCTGGCGCCCAACGTCGGTGGTGTCGGCCTCAAGCAGCAGGCGGCTGCCGCCGGAGAGGTCGAGGCCCAGGTTGATCCGCGGGGCACGGCCGAGGCCGATCGCGCGCGCGGTCGACTCCGGCATCAGGCTGGGCAGCGCCAGCAGCACGCCGACCCCCAGCACGATCAGCGTCCACACGGCCTTCCAGCGCGGCATGTTCAGCATGGGGTGCGCGCCGGCTCAGTCGTTCGCGGGCTTGGCGCCGCCGAGCGGCTGCACGTCGGTGAGCGTCGCCTTGACGACGCGGACGCGCGTGTTGGGGGCGATCTCCACCTCGACCTGCGCGTCTTCGACCTTGGTGACGCGGCCGATCACGCCGCCGGCGGTGACGACGGTGTCGCCCTTCTTCACCGCATCGATGAGCGCGCGGTGCTGCTTCATGCGCTGCTGCTGCGGCCGGATCATCAGAAAATAGAAGATCACAAAGATCAGCAGCAGCGGCACGATCTGGACGAGGAAGCTGGACCCGCCCGCGGGCGTGGCGCCGGCGGCCTGGGCATATGCAGGGGATGCAAACATGGTCAGCGCGTTTCCGGCGAGCGTCATGGACCGGCGCGAAGGCACCAGTCCGGAAAGGCCGCGCAGCTAACATGGGCGTAGGTCAGGCGCAACTGCAGTGCGGCTTGCAAGCGGCCGCACAAGCGCGTAGGGGCGCCGCTCGCTGGTTTCGGGGCGTAGCGCAGCCTGGTAGCGCATCAGACTGGGGGTCTGGGGGTCGCAGGTTCGAATCCTGTCGCCCCGACCAGCGAAAACAAGCCGTGGCGGCACCTGCCGGGCTTTCCAACATGAACCGATCTGGTTATCCGCTCGCCTGAACGACTCGGGAGTGCCAGCGCATGACCATGCCCCCTGCCCCGGCGGAGCCCGCCGACACGGATCGCTTCACCCGCCGCGCGCGACCGGCCTTCCTTTACGTCATGTACGTGCTGCTGCTGTGGACCATCCCGATGGGTCTGATCGGCGCGGTGCGGCCCGATGCGGCGGCGGCGATGACGCGCTTCATGGCGGCCTATCTGGCTGCCATTCCCGAGCCGCTCTACGCCCTCTTCGGCACGGGCTATCTCGGCTACACGGTGGCGCGGGAATGGGGCAAGGCGAAGGCTGGCCCGGGGGATCGACCATGACGACGCTGGCGCTGCTGATCTGCTCCAACCTGTTCATGACGGTGGCCTGGTACGGCCACCTGAAGTTTCCGGACGCGCGGCTGTGGCTCGTCGTGCTCGCCTCGTGGGGGATTGCGTTCGTCGAATATTGCTTCGCGGTGCCGGCCAACCGGATCGGACATGCGCAGGGCCTGTCGGGCGGGCAGCTGAAGATCATGCAGGAATGCGTGACGCTGGCGGTATTCGCCGTCTTCGCGACGCTGGTGCTCAAGGAGCCGCTGACGTGGCGCTATCTCGGCGCGGGGGCGTGCCTGGCTGGAGCGGCGGCGTTCATGTTCGTCGGGCGGCACTAGCGGCCCCCTGCCCCCGCTCCCATATCGCGCCCGACACGCAAGCGGGATGCAGATGAGCGACGACAAGATCGGCTGGCACGGGACGACGATCCTGTCCGTGCGGAGAAACGGCAAGGTGGTGGTGGCCGGCGACGGCCAGGTCTCCATGGGCAATACGGTGATGAAGCCGAATGCGCGCAAGGTGCGCCGCATCGGCAACGGGCAGGTGATCGCAGGGTTCGCCGGCGCGACCGCCGATGCCTTCACCCTGTTCGAGCGGCTGGAGCGCAAGCTGGAGACGCATCACGGCCAGCTGCTGCGCGCCGCGGTGGAGCTGGCCAAGGATTGGCGGACGGACAAATATCTCCGCAACCTCGAAGCACTGATGATCGTCGCCGACAAGGACGTGACGCTGATCCTGACCGGCAATGGCGACGTGCTGGAGCCGGAGGCGGGCGTGGCCGCGATCGGCTCCGGTGGCAATTACGCGCTGGCGGCCGCACGCGCGCTCGTCGACTATGAGGCGGATGCCGAGACGATCTGCCGCAAGGCGATGCAGATCGCCGCCGACGTGTGCGTCTTCACCAACGGCAATCTGACGATCGAGACGATCGAGACGGCGGCAGCTTGACGCTTCGTTCGGGCTGAGCTTGTCGAAGCCTTGTTCTTCCCCTTGGCGCCCGAGCGAAGAAGGACAGCCCTTCGACAAGCTCAGGGCGAACGGATTGGTTCTGATACGAAGATGAACGACACCCTTACCCCCAAAGCGATCGTCGCGGCGCTGGACGCGCATATCGTCGGCCAGCAGGACGCCAAGCGCGCGGTCGCGGTGGCGCTGCGCAATCGCTGGCGGCGGCAACGGCTCGCGCCCGAGCTGCGCGACGAGGTTTCGCCGAAGAACATCCTGATGATCGGGCCGACCGGGTGCGGCAAGACGGAGATCAGCCGCCGGCTGGCGAAGCTGGCCGACGCGCCGTTCGTGAAGGTCGAGGCGACCAAGTTTACCGAGGTCGGCTATGTCGGCCGCGACGTGGAGCAGATCGCCCGCGATCTCGTCGAGGAAGCGGTGCGGCTGGAGAAGGAACGCCGCCGCGCCGCGGTGAAGGACAAGGCGGAGGAGGCGGCGCGCGCGCGCCTGCTCGACGCGCTGGTCGGCAAGGATGCGTCCGAGGCGACGCGCACCGCCTTCTGGCAGCGCTTCACCGACGGGCATCTGGCCGACAAGGAAGTCGAGCTGGAGCTGGAGGATAATGGCGGCGCGCCGTTCGAGATCCCCGGCATGGGCGGCCAGGTCGGCATGATCAATCTTGGCGACATGATGGGCAAGCTGGCGGGCGGGCGCACCAAGCGCCGCCGCCTGCCGGTGCCCGCGGCCTGGGCCAAGCTGGTCGAGGAGGAAGCCGACAAGCGCCTCGACCAGGACGAGGTGAACCGCGCGGCGCTGGCCGATGCGGAGGCGAACGGCATCGTCTTCCTCGACGAGATCGACAAGATCGCCGTCTCCGACGTGCGTGGCGGCTCCGTCAGCCGCGAGGGCGTGCAGCGCGATCTGCTGCCGCTGATCGAGGGCACGACGGTCGCCACGAAATACGGCCCGATGAAGACGGACCATATTCTGTTCATCGCCAGCGGCGCCTTCCATGTCGCGAAGCCGAGTGACCTGCTGCCCGAACTGCAGGGCCGCCTGCCGATCCGCGTCGAGCTGAAGGCGCTGACCGAAGCGGATTTCGTCCGCATCCTCTCCGCCACGCGCGCCTCGCTGACCGAGCAGTATCGCGCGCTGATCGCGACGGAAGGTGTCGAGATCGGCTTCACCGAGGATGGCATTGCCGCCATCGCCCGCATCGCTGCCGAGGTGAACGGGCAGGTGGAGAATATCGGTGCGCGGCGGCTCTCGACGGTAATGGAGAAGCTGCTCGAGGAAGTGAGCTTCGAGGCGGAGGACCGCGGCGGCACGACGCTGACCGTCGATGCGGCTTATGTCGAGGGGCAGCTGGCCGAGGTGGCGCGCAATACGGACCTGTCGAAATACGTGCTGTGAAGCGCCTGCCGTCATGCTGAACTTGTTTCAGCATCCACCGGGCGGCTGGGCGCGTTGTTTGCGGCGAGTGCGCTGCGGGTGCGGCGCTTTCCTCGAATGGTCGGATGCGGAGATGGGTGGATGCTGAAACGAGTTCGGCATGATGGATAAGCGAGTGCCCCCGTTGGAGCAGTTGCGCCGCCGCATCGCGGGCGAAGTCGTCAGCCTGTTCAACGATCGATCCCGCGGCGAAGCGCCGGTGATACGGCGGCCGGCGGAGAGCTGGTTCGGGCCCGACAGCGTGACGTGGGGCGTGCATGGCGATGTCACAGCGATGATGGTCGGCGGGGTCGCCAGCCTGCTCCTGCAGATGCTGCACCCCAAGGTGCTAGCGGGCGTATGGGACCACAGCAATTTCCGCGCGGATATGCATGGCCGCCTGCGCCGCACCGCCCGCTTCATCGCGACCACCACCTATGCCGCCGAGAGCGACGCACAGGCGGCGATCGCACGGGTGCGGGCGATCCACGCCAAGGTCTCCGGCACCTTGCCCGACGGCACGCCTTACGTGGCGGACGATCCGCGCCTGCTCGCCTGGGTGCACGTGACCGAGACATGGAGCTTCCTCGCCGCCTCGCTCCGCTATGGCCGCAAGCGGCTGAGCGCGGCGGAGCAGGACCGTTATTTCGCGGAGATGGCGCGGGTCGGGCACGCGCTCGGCGCAGATCCGGTGCCGACCGACCGGCGTGGCGCGGAAGCGCTGATCGCGACGATGCGCCCCGAGCTGCGCGTGGACGAGCGCACGCGCGAGGTCTCGCGGCTGGTGCTGGAGCAGCGGCCTAAGAACCCGCTCGCCCAGCCCGCGCAGGCGCTGGTGATGCAGGCGGGTGTCGATCTGCTGCCCGGCTGGGCGCGGTCGATGCAGGGCCTGGGCGGCGGCACCACGTTGGGTGCGCCGCTGGTGCGGGCGGGCACGCTCGGCGTCGCGCGGACGCTGCGCTGGGCGTTCGGCTAGGCGGGCCTGTCGCTCCGTAACGAAACGTGTCCGGATGGAGCGCCGCTGCGGGTGCCTCGACAAAGTCGGGACCGGCGGCCACAAGCGCGCCCCATGTCGATCTTCCACTCCCTCCTTGCCTGGGCCGCCGGGATCATCGTCGCGGTGATCTCCTCCACCGGCTATCTCGGCGTCATCCTGCTGATGGCGATCGAGAGCGCGTGCATCCCGCTGCCGTCCGAGGTGATCATGCCGTTCGCCGGCTATCTCGCCTCAACGGGCGAGCTGAACCTGTGGCTGGTGGCGACGGCGGGAGCGATCGGCTGCAACGTCGGCTCGGTCGTCGCCTATGAAGCGGGCAAGCGTGGCGGTAGGCCGTTCGTCGCGCGCTGGGGCAAATATGTGCTGGTATCGCTGCACGATCTCGACCGGGCGGAGGCGTTCGTCGCACGCTGGGGCTCGATCGCTATGCTGGTGTGCCGGATGCTGCCGGTGGTCCGCTCGTTCATCGCCTTCCCCGCGGGCGTGGCCCGGATGAACCTGTGGAAGTTCCACCTCTACACCTTCATCGGCTCCTGGCCGTGGTGCTATGCGCTGGCGTGGGTCGGCTTCCGCCTCGGGCGCGCATGGGATCAGGATCCGCGCCTGAAGGCACTGCTGCACCGGCTCGACTTCGTCGTCGTCGGCGTCATCCTCGCGCTCGGCATCTGGTTCCTCTGGCACAAATATGCAGAGGTGCGCCGCGAAAAGGCGCGGCGGCAGGCGCTGGGGGTGGAGGACTGAGCCGACCGGACTGGCGCTGCGCGGTCCGCCGCAGCGGCGTGCTGGCCGCACTCGCCGCCTTTGATCCGCATATCGCCGGCACACCGCCACTCGGCCTCGACCTGCCGACGAGCGATATCGACATCCTCTGCCATGCTCCGGATAGCGCAGCGTTCGCCGCGACGGTGAGCGCCCGGCTGGGTCATCAATCGGGCTTTGCGTTGCGGACGCGCGCGGACGGGGCGCAGGTGGTCCGCTTCATCGCGGCAGGATGGCCGTTCGAGGTGTTTGCGAGCGCGATCCCCGTGATCGATCAGCCGGGCTGGCGCCATTTCCGCATCGAGCGGCGGCTGCTCCGGCTCGGCGGGACGCGGCTGCGCGCGGCGGTGATGGCGCGCCGTCACAGGGGCATGAAGACGGAGCCTGCCTTTGCCGATCTGCTGGGCTTGCCGGGCAACCCCTATGAGGCTCTGCTCACGCTGGAGGCGATGACGGACGCGGTGCTTGGCGCATGCGTGCGGCACGCGCTCAATAGGACGACGACCTAGCCGGTGCCCGCGCCCTCCCCGCCCGGCCGAGCCTGACGAGGAGGGTAGGGACGGGACTGATTAGCGGCCGCCGGTGCGCTGCACGGCGCCCTTGTGCGCGCCGACGCCGCCGGGGCGGCGCGGCGGGAAGCGGCGCTTGGGCTGCTCGGAGGGGGCGCCGTGGCGATCGCCCGCGGGGTTGGCGCGGGGGCCGCGATCGCCCCGGCCGCCATTGCCGCGGCGATCACCGTGGCCGTGACCATGGCCTTCGCTGCGCGTCGACGCCGCTGCCTTGGGCAGCTTGGCAGCCTCCGCCAGGAAGTTCTCCGGCAGCGGCATGGGCGTCAGCTTGATCCGCGTCAGCCGCTCGATGTCGCGCAGGAACGGACGCTCATCCTCCGCCACGAACGACAGCGCGACGCCCGCGGCGCCGGCACGCGCGGTGCGGCCGATGCGGTGGACATATTGCTCGGGCACATTCGGCAGCTCGAAGTTGAACACGTGGCTGACGCCGCCGACATCGATGCCGCGCGCGGCGATGTCCGTCGCCACGAGGATGCGGATGTCGCCCTTGCGGAAGGCGGCGAGCGCCTTTTCGCGCTGCGGCTGGCTCTTGTTGCCGTGGATCGCGGCGCAGCCGATGCCCGCCGCCTCGAGATTGCGCACCACCCGGTCCGCGCCGTGCTTGGTGCGGGTGAAGACGAGCGCGCGGTCGATCGGCTCGGACTTGATCTTGAGCGTGAGGAGCGCCTGCTTCTCCGACTGGTTCACGTGCGTGGCGAACTGGTCGACCCGCTCCGCCGTGGTCGCCGCGGGAGCGACCGAGACCTTGGCCGGGTTGGTCAGGAAGCGATCGCCAAGCTCGGCGATCGTCTTCGGCATGGTGGCCGAGAAGAACAGCGACTGGCGCTTCTTCGGCAGGAGCTGATCGATCCGCTTCAGCGCGTGGATGAAGCCGAGATCGAGCATCTGGTCGGCCTCGTCGAGGACGAAGATCTCGACGTTGCGCAGCGTCAGCGCGCGCTGGTCGATCAGGTCGAGCAGGCGGCCGGGGGTCGCGACGAGGATGTCCACGCCGGGCCCGAGCGCGCGCATCTGCCGGCCGATCGGCACGCCGCCGAACACCGTCATCACCGACAGGCGGAGGAACTTGCCGTAGACGGTGAAGCTGTCGGCGATCTGGCTGGCCAGCTCGCGCGTCGGCGCCAGCACCAGCATGCGGCAGCCGCCCGGCGGCCGCGGCTTCGGATCGGCGGAGAGGCGGTGGAGCGAGGGGAGCGCGAAGGCGCCGGTCTTGCCGGTGCCGGTCTGCGCGATGCCGCACAGGTCGCGCCCGTCGAGAAGAGCGGGGATGGCCTGCGCCTGAATGGGCGTCGGCTTGTCATAGCCCTTCGCGGCGAGCGCGCGCTGGATCGGCTCGGCAAGCGCGAGGTCGGAGAAGCTGGTCAAATATCACTCACATGGTCGGCTGCCGGCACGCGACGAAATGCGCGCCGGACGAGCGGGTTCGTCCGACGACCCGCGTGAAAGGGAAGCCTTGGGGCTGGCGCCGATCAGTCGGGGAAGCCGGCCCTGGCCAAAACGGTCAGGCGTTCACGCTGCTCCAGCCCGGACGGCCTCAGGCCGCTCGACGCCCGGCGCATATGGCGGCGCAACGTGGCGAAAGCAAGGCGGTGCGTGTGCGCGCGGTCAAAGGGTCCGTAGCACCAGCATCGTGCCGGCGATCCCCACCGCCCACATCATCGCCGCGGTGCAACAAACCCAAACCACTGGATGCATCCGCCTGATCATGGTGCGCGCCCTCTTCCTTATGTCTTTGAGCGGACCATCGCGTGGATCATTCCGCTTGTCGAACGGTGTTTGCCGATCTCCGTGAGTGAGACAAACGATGGGCGCGGCCTTGATCCCTCTTCCCGCTCGGGCCACATGCCAGCCATGTTGATCGAGACCGAACCGACGCCGAACCCGGCCACGCTGAAGTTCCTTCCCGGACGCGCGGTGATGGACGCGGGCACGCGCGACTTCGCGACGCCGGAAGAGGCGGAAGCCTCGCCGCTCGCCTCCGCCTTGTTCAGCCTGGGTGATGTGGAAGGCGTGTTCTTCGGGTCGGATTTCGTGTCGGTCACTTCGGCACCCGGATCCGAGTGGCGGGATCTGAAGCCGCAGGTGCTCGACGTGCTGCTCGACCATTTCGCCAGCGGCGCCCCCCTGTTCGCCGGTGGCGGCGCGGGTGCGATCCGGATCGATGACGATGCT
Source organism: Sphingomonas jatrophae (assembly GCF_900113315.1). Classification (GTDB taxonomy): domain Bacteria; phylum Pseudomonadota; class Alphaproteobacteria; order Sphingomonadales; family Sphingomonadaceae; genus Sphingomonas_P; species Sphingomonas_P jatrophae. The sequence goes on from NZ_FOZG01000003.1 coordinate 568,468, forward strand.
TTCCCGGAGAACCCGGAGGATGCCGACATCGTCGACCAGATTAAGGACCTGATCGAGACGCGCGTGCGCCCGGCCGTCGCGCGCGACGGCGGCGACATCGTCTATCGCGGGTTCGACCGCGGCACCGTCTACCTCGCGATGCATGGCGCCTGCGCCGGCTGCCCGTCGTCCACCGCGACGCTGAAGCAGGGTATCGAGACGCTGCTGAAGCATTATGTGCCGGAAGTGACCGAGGTCCGCGCCGCCTGATCAGGCGCCATCTGGGGGGAAGTGAGAGCCATGCCTGACACGCTGAGCGACGACGCGCTCGACCGCCTGTTCCGCACCGCGCGTTCCTACAACGCCTATCTCGACGAGCCGGTATCGGACGCGCAGCTGCGCGCCATCTGGAACCTGATGAAGTGGGGCCCGACCTCGGCCAACCAGCTGCCCGCACGCTTCGTCTGGGTGCGCAGCGACGAGGCCAAGGCGCGGCTGGCCGACTGCGTGTCGGAGAACAACAAGGCGAAGATCCTGTCCGCACCGGTCACCGCGATCATCGGCATGGATCTCGACTTTCCCGAGCATCTGCCGCGGCTCTTCCCGCACACCGATGCGCGCAGCTGGTTTGCGGGCAACGAGCCGCTGATCCACGCCTCCGCCTTCCGCAACTCGACGCTGCAGGGCGCCTATCTGATCCTCGCCGCGCGGGCGGTGGGGCTGGATTCGGGCGCCATGTCCGGCTTCGACAATGATGCGGTGGATGCCGCCTTCTTCCCGGACACGCGCATCCGCTCCAACTTCATCGTCACGTTGGGGCGCGGCGACCCGGCCTCGATCTTCGACCGGCTGCCGCGGCCGGACTTCGAGGATTACAACAAGATCGTCTGAGTGGCGCTGACCCTCGCCATCGAGACCGCGACCGCCGCCTGCTCGGCGGCGCTGATCGACGGCGCCACTATAGTGGCCGAGCGGCATGAGCTGGTCGGCCGCGGCCATGCCGAGCGGCTGGTGCCGATGATCGCCGAGCTGCTGGATGGGCGCCGCCCCGATGCCATCCTGGTGGATGCCGGCCCGGGCAGCTTCACCGGCGTCCGCGTCGGCCTCGCTGCGGCGCGGGGGCTGGCGCTGGCGTGGGGGGCGGAGCTGCACGGCTTCTCCTCGCTCGCGCTGCTCGCAGCACAGTCGGCGCAGGAGGGCGTCGTGGTGGCAGCGCTGCCGGGCGGGCATGGCGAGTTGTTCGTCCAGCGCTTCGCCGCCGCGCCGCTACGCCCGTTGAGCGAGCTCCTGTCGCTGCCGCCGGACGCGGCTCTGGCCTTTATCGGGAGCGATCCGATCGTAGGGGCGGGCGCCGCCCTGCTCGGCCGCGACACGGCCGCGCCAGCGAACCCGCCGCGCGCAGCGAACGTCGTGCTGCTGCCCGCTGCCCTGGCGTCGCTTGCCCCCTCGCCTCTTTACGGGCGCGCGCCCGATGCCAAGATGCCGGCATGACCGCACCCGCCGCCGAGCTGATCCTGCGCCCCGGTGATGGCCGCGACTTGGACGAGGTGATGGCGGTGATGGACAATGCGTTCGATCCCGCCTTCGGTGAGGCATGGACGCGCGCGCAGGCGCAGGGCGTGATCGGGCTGACCGGCGTGTGGCTCACCCTTGCGCGCCATGGCATTGCCCCCGCGGGCTTCGCGCTCAGCCGCGTCGTTGCGGACGAGGCGGAGCTGCTGTTGCTGGCAGTGCCCGGCAGCGCACGGCGGCGCGGCACCGGCGCGGCGCTACTGGCGAAGACGATGGAGGGAGCGCGTGCGCGCGGCGCGGCGACGCTGCACCTCGAAGTGCGCGAGAATAATCCCGCGCTGGAGCTGTATCGCCATGCCGGCTTCGTCCAGGTCGGTCGGCGCGCGCGCTACTATCGCGGGCAGGATGGCCGCAGTTACGACGCGCTGACGCTTTCGTTGAGCCTCCGACCCGAAGTTGCTTGCAAATAACGCATCTGCCCGACTAATCGCCTCGTCAGAGCAGAGCCGCCTAACGGCCAAGCATCTCAAGCATATAGAGACGGCGAACAGCCGCTGAACGTAAATCCCCCGTTCATCAGAGTAGGTCGCACCACCATGACTGACACCAGCGCCGCAGGCGAAACGCTCGTTTCGCTCACCGCGGATATCATTGCCGCGCACGTCTCGCACAACGATGTCGGCGCGGGCGACCTGCCCGGCCTGATCCGGAGCGTCCATGCCGCGCTCGCGGGCCTCGGCAGCGCAGCCGCGCCTGCCGCCCCGGCCGAAGCACCGACCCCGGCCGTGCCCGTGCGTCAGTCGATCAAGCCCGATTACATCGTCTGCCTGGAAGACGGTAAGAAGCTGAAGATGCTGAAGCGCTATCTGATGACGCGCTACCAGCTGACGCCGGAGCAGTATCGCACCAAGTGGGGCCTGCCCGCCGATTACCCGATGGTCGCGCCCAACTATGCCGACCAGCGCCGCGATCTGGCCAAGCAGATCGGCCTCGGCACCCGCGGTCGCGGCCGGTAACGACCGAACCGGCGTCGACCATCGCAAGCGTGGTGGTCGGCGCTTTCGCTCCGATGCAAATGGCAGTAGGCGGAGCGCATGCAACGCAAGATCGATGTCGAGGCGCTCTGTCAGGAGAAGGGCCTCCGCGTGACCGATCAGCGCCGCGTTATCGCGCAGGTGCTGACCGAGGCGGAGGACCATCCCGACGTGGAGGCGCTGCACGCCCGCGCCTCCGCGATCGACCCCGGCATCTCCATCGCGACCGTTTATCGCACCGTCCGCCTGTTCGAGGAGGCGGGCATCCTTGAGCGGCACGATTTCGGCGACGGGCGCGCCCGGTACGAGGCTGCGGCGGAAGCGCATCACGATCACCTGATCGATGTGGAGACGGGCCGCGTGATCGAGTTCGTCGATGCCGAGCTGGAGGCGCTGCAGAAGCGTATCGCCGAGAAGCTGGGCTTCCGCCTCGTCGACCATCGCATGGAGCTTTACGGCGTCGCCGTCGACCGGCAGCGCTGAGCCGCTGCGTAGGCGGTTGAGGATCGCGCGGCGGCTGGCCGCGCTCGTGGCGGTGCTGCTGCCGTGCCTGGTGGGACATGGGCTGACGCGGCTGCTCGGCCGCCGCTCCCTCTGGCCGAAGCGCTTCCTTGCCCTTGCCGGACGTGCCTGCGGCGCCCGCGTCACGTTGGTCGGCACGCCATTGCCGCGCGATGTGCTGTTTGCCGCCAACCATCTCTCGTGGCTCGACATCCTGCTGATCGGCGGTGCGACGGGCGCGTCCTTCGTCTCCAAGGCGGAGGTGGCGAACTGGCCGGTGCTGGGGACGCTTGCGCGGCTGGGCGGGACGCTGTTCGTCAAGCGGGAGCGGCGGGGCGAGGCCGGGCGGCAGGCGGATGCGCTGGCAGCCGCCTTGCGCGCCGGCCGGCCGGTCGCGCTGTTCGCCGAGGGCCGCACGGGCAACGGCGTCGAGCTCATGCCGTTCAAGCCGACGCTGTTCGCTGCGGTTGCGGGGCAAGCCGGGCTCGCCGTGCAGCCGCTGCGCATCGATTACGGCGCGGAAACGCGCGCCATGGCGTGGCCGGAGGATGAGCCCGCCGGCGCCAATGCGTTGCGCGTGCTCGGGATGAAGGGACGGCGGCAGGCGGTGCTGCACTTCCTCGATCCCATCCCGACCGACAAGGTGCCCGACCGCAAGGCGCTGGCCGCACAGGCGCATGCCGCAGTCGACGCTGCCGCGCCGAACGGATAAGGCTGCGCCATGACTGCCGCTCCCAAATCCTTTCACGTCAAGTCGTTCGGCTGCCAGATGAACGTCTATGACGGCGCGCGCATGGCCGAATTGCTGGAGGCCGAGGGCCTGACCGCAAGCGCCGAGGCGGGCGCTGCCGATCTCGTCGTGCTCAACACCTGCCACATCCGCGAGAAGGCCGCGGAGAAGGTCTATTCGGACATTGGCCGGCTGCGGCGCGACGATGGCACGACGCCGATGATCGCGGTGGCGGGCTGCGTGGCGCAGGCCGAAGGTGCCGAGATCCCGAAGCGAGCGCCGTCGGTCGACATCGTCGTCGGCCCGCAGGCCTATCACCGGCTGCCGGCGCTGGTGGCAGAGGCGGCCCAAGGCCGCCGCGCGCTCGACACCGACATGCCCGCTGCCAGCAAGTTCGACGTGCTGCCGAAGCGGCGCCGGCAGGGGCCGACCGCCTTCCTGACGGTGCAGGAAGGGTGCGACAAATTCTGCACCTATTGCGTCGTGCCCTATACACGCGGCGCCGAGGTGAGCCGGCCCTTCACTGCGATCGTCGACGAGGCGCGTGCGCTGGTGGATGCAGGCGCGCGCGAGATCACCCTGCTCGGCCAGAACGTCAACGGCTGGCGGGACGATGCGGGCCGCGGGCTGGAGACGGTGATCGAGGCGCTGGCGGCGCTGCCCGGCCTCGCGCGCATCCGCTATACGACCAGCCACCCCAACGACATGACCGACGGGCTGATCGCGGCGCACCGCGACGTCGACAAGCTGATGCCCTTCCTCCATCTGCCGGTGCAGTCGGGCAGCGACCGCATCCTCAAGGCGATGAACCGCAGCCACGATGCCGCTTCCTATCTCCGCCTGCTGGAGCGGGTGCGTGCGGTACGGCCGGACATCGCGCTGTCGGGCGACTTCATCGTCGGCTTTCCCGGTGAGACGGAGGCGGACTTCGCCGCCACGCTGGCGATCGTTGCCGAGGTCGGCCACGCGCAGGCGTTCAGCTTCAAATACAGCCCGCGCCCCGGCACGCCCGCGGCGGGGCTGGCGGACGCGGTGCCGGCGGAGGTGATGGACGAGCGGTTGCAGCGATTGCAGGCGCTGCTCAACGCGCAGCAGCATGCGTTCAACCGCGCGACCGTCGGCCGCCACACCGAGGTGCTGATCGAGCGGCGCGGCAAGCTGCCTGGGCAGATGCTCGGCAAGTCGCCCTGGCTGCAATCGATTCACCTTGCGACCGATGCGCCGATCGGCGCGCTGGTGCCGGTGGAGATCGTCGCGGCCGGGCCGAACAGCGTCAGCGGGGTCGAGCGGGTGGCGGTGGCTGCCTGAACCACCTGCCGTGGTGCCGCTTGGCGCCTTTTCCTTTCTGCTGGCGTTCCTACCTTGCCGTCGTCAATCTGGCGTCGACTCGGCGACCCGCTGAAAGGACCGAATGAGCCGCAAGCCCGTCCCCGCCCGCGCCGGCGAGCGCGCCCGCCTCGAAGTGCTGTTCGACAAGCCGCAGCTGCTCGGGCGGCTGTTCGGCGAGTTCGACCAGAATCTGATCGCGATCGAGCAGCGGCTCGGCGTCTACATCTCGGCGCGCGGCAATCGCGTGGTGATCGAGGGCGAGGCCGAATCCGCGGCGCGCGCACGAGACGTGCTGACCGGGCTCTACAATCGCATCGCGCAGGGGCAGGATCTCGATGTCGGCGCGGTGGAGGGCGTGATCGCCATGTCGGCCGAGCCGACGCTGGACGGCATCATCCGCGCCGACGTGTCCGATCCGCCGCCGGCGATGATCCGCACGCGCAAGAAGACGATCGTGCCGCGATCGGGCACGCAGATCCGCTACATGGATGCGCTGGCGCGTTCGGACGTGATCTTCGCGCTCGGGCCTGCGGGCACGGGCAAGACCTATCTGGCGGTGGCGCAGGCCGTGCAGCAGCTGATCGGCGGCTCCGTCCAGCGGCTGATCCTGTCGCGGCCTGCGGTGGAGGCGGGCGAGAAGCTCGGCTTCCTGCCCGGCGACATGAAGGAGAAGGTCGATCCCTATCTCCGCCCGCTCTACGACGCGCTGCACGACATGCTGCCTGCCGAGCAGGTGGAGCGCCGCATCTCCTCCGGTGAGATCGAGATCGCGCCGCTGGCCTTCATGCGCGGCCGCACGCTGGCGGATGCGTTCATCATCCTCGACGAGGCGCAGAACACCACGCCCGCGCAGATGAAGATGTTCCTCACCCGCTTCGGCATGAACAGCCGCATGGTGGTGTGCGGCGATCCGAAGCAGGTCGACCTGCCGGGCGGCGTCGGAGCGTCGGGCCTCGCCGATGCGGTCAGGCGGCTGGAGGGCGTGGACGGGATCGACGTCGTCCGCTTCGATGCGAGCGACGTGGTGCGCCATCCGATCGTCGGCCGGATCGTCAAGGCCTATGAGGGCGAGGATGCTTGAGGTCGCCGCCTCGGTAGAGCCGGGCTGGTCCGAGGGCGTCGACTGGGAGGCGCTGGCGCAGCGCGCGGCCGAGGCGGCGCTGGCCCGCACGCCGCACGCGCAGCTGGCCACCTTGCCGACCGCGGTCGAGGTGTCGGTCCGCTTCGCGGACGATGCCGAGGTGCACGCGCTCAACCGCCAGTATCGCGGCAAGGACAAGCCGACCAACGTCCTGTCCTTTCCGATGGTGCAGCGTGACCTGCTCGATGCGGTGACCGAGAATAGCGACGATGGCGAGGTGCTGCTCGGCGACATGATCCTGGCAGCCGGCGTCTGTGCGGCGGAGGCGGCGGAGAAGGGCGTGCCGGTCGAGACACATGCGACGCACCTCGTCGTCCACGGCATGCTCCACCTGCTCGGCTACGATCATCTCGAAGACACCGAGGCGGACGACATGGAGGCGCTGGAGATTGCGGCACTGGCCGGTCTCGGCATCGACGATCCCTATCTGGTGAGGGAGGACTGAGCGACGACGCCGCGGCGGACGGCCCCGCCACGCTGATCGCCAGCCGCGTCGTCCGCGCGGACCGGACCGAGGCGTTCGAGGCGTGGGCGGCGAGGATCGACCAGGCGGCGGCGGAGGCGCCGGGCCATCTCGGCACGGTGCGGCTGGAACAGACGGGTGGCGTCGTCCACCTCCTCTACCGCTTCGAGGATGCCGCCGCGCTCGAGCGGTGGGAAGCGTCGGACCGGTATCGAGCACTTCAGGCCGAAGGCGACGAACTGGCCGTACCGCGGCGCGTGACGGGGACCGGCACCAGCGTCCGCTTCGCGCTGCCCGGCGAGGCCGATGCCGCCAACTGGAAGAAGTGGCTGCTGACCTGGATCGCGGTGTTCCCGCTGCTGGTGGCGTTCAACACGGGCCTGCGCGCCCTGCCGGTCGAGCTGCCGCTGATCGTCCAGCTCGCGCTCACGTCTCTGGTGGTAACGGCGACGCTGACATGGGTGATCCTGCCGCGCGTGACCCGCTGGGCCAAGCCGTGGATCCTGTCCGAAGATGGCGAGGCCCGCACGCCCGGATGATCCGCCTCGGCGCTCCGGTGGACGAAGCACCTCCCCTCCCCTACATTGCCGCGCAACAGGGACGGCAATACGAGCATCATGCCCGACGATTCCAGTACCGACAGCGGCGGCCGCCTCTGGAACGGCCTCCGCAACCTCCTGTTCGGCGGCGAGGCCGAACCGACTCTGCGCGACCAGATCGAGGAGGCGATCGAGGAGCATGAGGGGGATGCTCCGGCCAAGGGCGACCTTTCCCCGGTCGAGCGGCAGATGCTGCGCAACCTGCTCCATTTCGGCGAGCGGACGGTGGGCGACATCGGCGTGCCCCGCGGCGAGATCATCGCCGTGCCGGAGACGATCGCCTTCCCGGACCTGGTCGCCGCCTTCCACGAGGCGGGGCACAGCCGCCTGCCCGTCTATCGCGGCGATCTCGACCATGTGATCGGCATGATCCACGTCAAGGACGTGTTCGCCATCCTCGCCGCGGGCGCCGCGCCTCCGGCGGATCTCGCCGCGCTGATCCGCCAGCCGCGCTACGTGCCCGAGTCGATGGGCGTGCTCGATCTGCTGGCCGAGATGCGCGCCAGCCGGACGCACCTGGCGATCGTGCTCGACGAATATTCGGGCACCGAAGGCTTGGTGACGATCGAGGACCTTGTCGAGGAGATCGTCGGCGAGATCGAGGACGAGCATGACGAGGAAGCGCAGGCGCTGCTCGTGCCGATCGAGGGCGGCGCGTGGGATGCGGATGCGCGCGCCGAGCTGACCGACGTTGCCGAGACGATCGATGCGCGGCTGGCCGACGTCGAGGAAGATGTCGACACGCTGGGCGGCCTCTCCTCGGTGCTCGCGGGCCATGTGCCGCAGCCGGGCGAGATCGTGACGCACGCGAGCGGGTGGCGGCTGGAGGTGACCGAGGGCGATGCCCGCCGCGTGACACGGCTGCGGCTGCATCCGCCTGTCCCGGAGCCGCTGGACGAACGCGACTAGGAACGACCGGGTGGTGCCATGCCACCTTTTCGCCATCGGAACGTTTCGGCGCGCATGAAGCGCATCCTTCGCCTGCTCGGCATCCTCCTCGTCCTGCTGCTGATCGCGGGAGGCGCGATCTGGCTGTTCGGGCGTGAAAAGGCGGATGTCCCTTATGCCGAGGTGGTCGGGCCCAAGCCGCGCATCACCGATCCGAAAAGGGCATGGGTGCCGACGCTCAACATCGCGCCCGCGGTCGGCTGGAAAGCGGGCGAGGCGCCGACGCCTGCGGCAGGGCTGACGGTCAACGCCTTCGCCGCCGGGCTGGACCACCCGCGCTGGATGCTGGCGCTGCCGAACGGCGACATCATGGTGGCGGAGAGCGATGCGCCCGAGCGGCCGAAGGGCAGCGAGCAGGGCTTCAGCATTCGCAACATGGTGCAGAGCGTGGTGATGCGCCGCGCCGGATCGCACCGCCCCTCGGCCGACCGCCTGACGCTGCTGCGCGATGCGGACGGCGACGGCGTGGCGGAGGCGCGCTCCGTTTTCCTCACCGGGCTGAAATCGCCCTTCGGCATGGCGCTGGTGGGCGACCGGCTGTACATTGCCAATGCGGACGCGCTGGTGAGCGTCTCTTATCGCCCGGGGATGACCAAGGCCGCGGACAAGCCGGTCAAGCTGGTCGACCTGCCGGCCGGCATCAACCATCACTGGACCAAGAACGTCGTCGCCTCGGCCGATGGCAGCAAGCTCTACGTGACCGTCGGCTCGAACAGCAATGTCGCTGAGAAGGGCATGGAGATCGAGAAGGACCGCGCCGCCATCTGGGAGGTGGATCGCGCCACGGGCAAGCACCGCATCTACGCCTACGGCCTGCGCAACCCGAACGGCATGGCGTGGGAGCCGGTGACCAAGCAGCTGTGGACGGTCGTGAACGAGCGGGACGAGCTCGGCTCCGACATCGTGCCCGATTACCTGACCGCGGTGCAGTTCGGCGGCTTCTACGGCTGGCCGTGGTATTATTGGGGCGGCTATATCGACAAGCGCGTGCCGGCGGACACGCAGGAGCTGCAGCAATATGTGATCCGGCCCGATTATGCGCTCGGGCCGCATACCGCCTCGCTCGGCCTCGCCTTTGCGAACGGCACGAAACTGGGTCCGCGCTTCGCCAGCGGCGCCTTTATCGGGCAGCACGGATCGTGGAACCGGAAGCCCAAGTCCGGCTACAAGGTCATCTTCGTGCCCTTCGCCAAGGGCCGGCCAATCGGCCAGCCGGTAGACGTGCTGACCGGCTTCCTCGATGCCGACGAGGATGCCCGCGGCCGGCCGGTCGGCGTCATCGCCGATCGCACCGGCGCTCTGCTGGTGGCGGACGACGCGGGCAACCGCATCTGGCGGGTGAGCGCCGCCACGCAGGCGGCGAGCCGCTAGAGCAGCCCGCCGCCCGCCAAATTAGCGGCCGAGCAGCAGCCGCGCCTGGTTCGAGATCTGCGCCAGCATCGCGGCGCTGACCTGCGGCGCGGCGCGCGCGCGGTCGATCAACGCACGGAACTGGCCGATGCGGGCGGCATGCGCCTCGATCCAGCGCTCGACCATGCCGGGCATGTCGCCGTCGGCATGGACCGCGAGGAAGTCGAGTCGCACCTGCTCCAGATCGCGCGCCACGCCTGCCGCCAGCAGCCGCTCCCACGGATCGACCGCGGTGAAGCGGACCGCCGCGGACTTCGCCCAGTCGAGCGCCAGCGCCTCGCCCAGCCGGACATAGGCACGGGTTGCGACCACGGCATCCGCCCCCGCCCGCGCGGCGAGCCCGGCAATGCCGGCCGCACCGTCCATCTCGTCCAGCCGGACGATGCGGTTGACCAGCTCCGGCGGCGCACCCAGCCCGGCGAGCCGCTGGCGCAGCACATCGGCCTGTGCCCGCGCCTCGTCGCGCAGCAGCGCCTCCGCCTCACGGTCGAGCGCGGCGATGCCTTCGCCCAGCCGGGCTGCGATCTCGCCCGGACGCGCCAGATCCGACGCGGCGCGCAGCAGGTCCGCCATGTGCAGCCGCACCGTCGCCTGTGCCGCCTCGAACAGGTCGAGCTTCGCGGCCTCGCCCACCTGGGCCGTCTCGATCGCGGTCCACAGCGCCTCCAGCCCGAAGACCAGATCGGCGGCGGCATAAGCCGCGGCGACCTGCGCCAGGCTGACGCCCTCCTCCTCCGCCAGCAGCAGCGGCGCGGTGAGGCCGATCCGGTTGACCACGCGGTTGGCCAATTCGGTCGCGACGATCGGCCCGCGCAGGCGATGCGCGTCGATCGCCTCGGCGAACCGCTCCTGCATCTGCCGCGGGAAGGCGGCGTGTAGCAGCGGGCGCAGCGCCGGGTCCTCACCCATGTCGGTCGTCTCGATCGCAGCCTGCAGCGCGAGCTTCACGTGGCTGAGCACGATCGCCAGTTCGGGCCGGGTCAGCCCCTGCCCGTCCTGCACGCGGCGCGACAGCTCCTCGTTGCTGCCAAGGCCGTCCACCGCACGGTCGATCCGGCCGGCTGCCTCCAGCATGTCCACCGCACGCAGCACCGCGGGCAGACCCGCCGCACCGCCGCGCTCGGCCAGGCTGAGGGCCAGCGTCTGGAGGCGGTTATCCTCCAGCACCAGCGCGGCGACCTCGTCGGTCATCTCGCGCAGCAGCACGTTGCGATCTTCATAAGACAGCCGCCCCGCCGCCATCTCGGCATTGAGCGCGATCTTGATGTTCACCTCATTGTCCGAACAATCGACGCCCGCCGAATTGTCGATGAAGTCGGTGTTCAGCCGCCCGCCGTTCAGCGCGAAGGCGATGCGCCCGGCCTGCGTGACGCCGAGGTTCGCACCCTCGCCGATCGCGGTCGCGCGCACCGCGTCGCCGGTGATGCGGTGGGCATCGTTGGCGGGATCGCCCACCTCGGCATTGCCCTCGCTTTTGGCCTTCACATAGGTGCCGATGCCGCCGAACCACAGCAGATCGGCCGGCGCCTTGAGGATGGCGGCGATCAGCGAGGACGGATCGAACGTGCCGGGCTCCACGCCCAGAGCGCGCGCCGCCTCGACCGACAGCGGGATCGCCTTCTGCGTGCGGGGGAAGATGCCGCCGCCCGCCGAGATCAGCTTCGCGTCATAATCCGCCCAGGAGGAGCGCGGCAGGTTGAACAGCCGCTCACGCTCCGCCCAGCTGCTCGCGGGATCGGGGTCGGGATCGAGGAAGATGTGCCGATGGTCGAACGCGGCGACCAGCTTCAGCGCCTTGGACAGGAGCATGCCGTTGCCGAACACGTCGCCCGACATGTCGCCGCAGCCGACCACGGTGATGCTGTCGCTCTGCACGTCCACCCCGCGCTCGGCGAAGTGGCGCTGGACGGAGACCCACGCGCCGCGCGCGGTGATCGCCATCGCCTTGTGATCATAGCCCTGCGATCCGCCGCTGGCAAAGGCGTCGCCCAGCCAGAAGCCGCGTTCCAGCGCGAGCGCGTTGGCGACGTCGGAGAAGCTGGCCGTGCCCTTGTCCGCCGCGACGACGAAATAGGGATCCTCGCCGTCGCGCACCGTCACACCCTCGGGATGGACGACGCGGCCCTCGACGATGTTGTCGGTGACAGAGAGAAGCGAGCGGATGAAGATGCGATAGCTCTCGGTGCCCTCCGCCATCCAGGCGTCGCGATCGGACACGCTCGGCAGCGCCTTGGGGTAGAAGCCGCCTTTCGCGCCGGTCGGCACGATCACCGCATTCTTCACCACCTGCGCCTTCATCAGGCCGAGGATCTCGGTGCGGAAATCGTCACGCCGGTCGGACCAGCGCAGGCCGCCGCGAGCGATCGGGCCGGAGCGCAGGTGGATGCCCTCGACACGCGGGCTGTAGACCCAGATTTCGCGCCACGGCACGGGCGCGGGGAGGCCCGGCACCAGCTTCGAATCCAGCTTGAACGCCAGCGCTTCGGCACGGGCGGGCGAGAAGGCGTTGGTCCGGAGCGTCGCCTGCACGACCGCCCGGATGCGGCGCAGAATGCGATCGTCGTCGATGCCGGATACCTGCGCCAGCGCCGCGTCGATCGCCGCATTGGCGCCCGCCGCGCGCTCGTCCGAGGCGTTGGCATCGTGCAGCGCACAGAACAGGTCGATGATCCCGCGCGCGGCGGCGGGCGCACGGCGGAGCGCCTCGACGACGGTGGCGAGACCGTAAGCAAGGCCCGTCTGGCGGAGGTAGCGGAACCAGGCGCGGAACAGCACCACCGCCTGCGGATCGAGCCCGACGGCGACGATCAGGCGGTTGAACTCGTCATTTTCCGCGCGGCCCTCCAGCACCGCGGCCAGCGCCTGCTCGGTCGTCTCGGCGCGCGCCATCAGCGCGTCGACGGTTGCCGGGCTGTCCACCTCCAGCAGGAAATCGTGGATCGTGCCCAGCCGCCCGCCCTCGAGTGCGGTGGCGTTCTCGGCAAGCACGCGGAAGCCGAAATTCTCGAGCACCGGCACCGCATCGGACAGCGCGATCAACCCGCCCTGGCGGTAGGTCTTGAGCCGCAGCGCCACGCCGCCCGCTTCGCCCCGCACCAGCCGCGTGGCGCGCGCGCCCTCGTCGTTCAGCGCAGCGATGCGCAGCACGTCGTCGGCCGCCTCCGCCGGATCGTAGCGGTTGCGATAATTGACCGGGAAGGCGCCGGCATATTGCAGCGCCAGCCGCGCGCCGCGCGTCGCGCCGACCATCGGCACCAAGGCGGCCTCGACCGCGGGCGCCCAGCCGCGCAGCATCTCGCTCAGCTGCCGATCGAGCACCGCCATGTCGGGTGCTGCCGCGTCGGGCGACGCACGCAGCTGATACCGGATCAGCGCCAGCCCGGCATCGTCCAGCTCCAGCGACCAGCCGACCAGCACGCCCTGCGCCGCCTGCGCGATCATCTCACCGATGGCGACGCGGCGGGCAGTCGAGAGGTCGTCGCGCGGCAGCCAGACGAAGGCGAACAGGTGCCGCCGGAGCGGACCGTGGACCAGCACCAGCTTCGGCCGCGGCCGATCCGCCAGCGACATGGCGGTGAGTGCGAGCAGCTCCAGCGCCGGCCGATCGAAGGCGACAAGCAGATCGTGCGGCAGTGCCGAGAGGACGTGGCGCAGCGCCTTGCCGGCATGGCCGGTCGGGGCGAAGCCGTATCGCTCCTCCAGCGCCGCCAGCCGCGCGCGCAGCACCGGCACCTTGTCCGATGCAGTGCGCAGCGCAGCGGAGGTCCACAGGCCGGCATGGATGGACAGGCCCGTGATCCCGCTGCCGTCGCGCACGGGGACGATCAGCAGATCGATCGGCACGCGGCGATGCACCGTCGCATCGACATCGCCCTTGAGGATCAGCGGCGCCTCGCCACCGGCTGCAAACCATGCGCGCGCGCCCGAAAGCGTCTCCGCCGTCCAGATGCCGCAATCGCCGCTGCTCAGCACGCCGAGGCCGTGCTGGATCGCATCGCCCTCCCCCACCTGGGCATGACCAAGCAGCGTGAAATGGCGCTCAAGGAACCAGCGGAGCAGCGCCGCGCCTTCACCGTCGGGCAGACGAGCGGCATCCTCGCGCAGGGCGGTCTGCATGTGCGGCCAGTCGCCGACGGCGCGGCGCACATCTTCCAGGACGGAGGCCAGCGCGCCTTCAAGGTCGCGTCGCAGCCGCGCGTCGGCACGCTCCACCTCAAGGTAGATCAGCGATTCTCGCCGTGCCCCGGCATCGTCGGCAGGCAGCAGCTCGATCAGGCGGCCCTCTTCATCGCGACGGACGGCGAGAACAGGGTGAAGCAACCGCTCGATCGCAAGACCATGCGCACCGATCGCCGCGGCGACCGAATCGACGAGGAAGGGCATGTCGTCATTGACGACGGCGATGCGCATGCGGCGCCGGCCGCCCTCGCCTTCGGTGCCGCCCACGCGGATCGCCGGGGTGCCGGGCTGGCGCACCGACGCCGCCTCCGCGACGAACGCTGCGGCGGCATCGCGCTCGGCCGGGTCGAAGCCGGCAACCTCACCGGGCAGGGCGCCCGCGGTCAGCGCCGCGGCAAAGGCGGATTCAAGTTCGGACTGCGAAAGGGGATTGGCCATGACTCTCGTACTGCTCCGTCCGCTCCTGAGGCGAGGGCGGTCTGCTGCCGCCCGTCAGCCGATGGGGCGGGCCTATGCGCCCGCCATGGCAACGGGGCAAGCGGTGCCGGGGGAGCCTGTCGTTCAGTCCCGCGCGGCGTAGCGCAGCGCGCGCTCGACCAGCCCGGAATCGTCGGTGACGCCGAGGATGGCGACCTCCCCCGGCCCGGCACGGCGGCCGAGCAGCAGCACGAACTCCGGCTCGACCGAGAAGGCGAGCGTGGCCGCAGCCGGCGTCTCGCGCAGCCGCTCGCGCGGGTCGGGCCGCGCCGCGGCCGGGCGTCGTGCGGCACGCTCCGCGGCGACAATCGCCTTCAGCCCGCCGGAGAACCGGTCGAGGAACCGCGTCATGCCATCCGGCTGCACGGCATGGCGGCGCGCATGCGCCAGCACCGCGGCATATTCGGCCAGCCGCGTCTTGTCGCAGGCGGCACCGAAAACCAGTTTCGCGATCGGCGTCATCGGCGCGCGTGCCTGCGCCTTGAGGCCGGCATCCTCGAGCAGTTCGGCATAGGCCTCCGGTGCATCCTCGGTGGCGCAGGCGAAGGCATAGGCATGGCAGATGGCGCGGTAGAGCGCGGCGCGGGAGCGGAGATCCGAACTCGCCGCCGTCGACGCGCTTTCACGGGCGAGCGCGAGTGCATCTGCGAGATCGCTTTCGTCCCCCACCTCCACGGCCGGCGAGGACGGGCTGGCGAAAGAGCGGCTGGGACCATCCGCCCACGAGGGCGCCACGGCGGGCGTGGGCGCAGGCACCAGAGCCTCCGCGCGCAGCGCCGCCATCGCCCGATCGGCAGCGGCGACGATATCGGCGGTCAGAGCGGCGTCGGCCAGCTCCTTCCAGTTGATGACGCCGTAGATGTAATCGATCGTCTCGCCGTCCGACGAGAAGGGCATCAGGATGCCGCGATAGAGCGCGCTGTTGCCGCGAACGTTGACGAATTCCGCCTCGAACCCGATCGGCGCGCGGTTGGCGATGATCTGCAGGAAGTGGTCGGTCAGCCGCGAGACGAGCGAGCGGCCGGGCACGTCGGCAAGCGTCCGCACATCCGCGCCAAGCTCACCCTCTTCACGAAGCGCCCGGCCAAGCCACGCAATGCGCGGATTTGATTCGTCCGCCGTGAAATCGAGCAGCACGCTGTTTGGCCCGAAATCGCCGATGCTGGCGGGATCGAGATCGTCGATCGACGGAAATGCCCGCCCTCCCAGCAGCGAAACCCAGAAGTTGTAGGCGCGGACATGCATCCGCCGCTCATCGGTCCCGATTGCGGGCGGCGGATCGGCAAGCGCCTCGTCGGCCGCGCCGCCCTGCTGACTATCCTGTGTGCGCACGCGCCTCTCGCCCCTCGGGTCTGTCGATCAGGATCGACGATGCGCCACCCATGGTTGACGAACCGTAAAGCGCCAGGAGGCTTGCGCCCCTCCCAACCCGCTGATAAAGGCCCGCGCTCCGGTCGGCCGCCTTAGCTCAGCTGGTAGAGCATCGCATTCGTAATGCGGGGGTCACAGGTTCGAGTCCTGTAGGCGGCACCATTCGACGGCAGCTAAGCTCTTGATTTCTTGGCGGAGTTCCCTCCCGCTTGAGATCGCGTTCCCTCACCGGAACCCACCCTTCTGATCGGAATGGCTGTAGCTGGCGGCGAGGCGGGCGAGATCGACAAACATGCGCCGGGCTTCAAGTCGCGACACAGCCTTCTCCATCATGAGCGCTCGCGGCGCGAAGCCGCGTCCCATTTGATAGGGCCCTCAACCAAGGTGGTAGTCGCAGCCAACCTAAGCGGGGCCTAGATGACGCGGGCTTGTTAGAACCCGACCCTGTTTAACGGACGGCATTTCTTGCCTTTGTTTCAAGGGGTTATGCAAGTTTTACCCTTTAGAGATACGGTCGTATCTTTAACGGCATGCGCGCCATCTCTACCAACGACATCCAAGCTCGGATCAGCCGGGATAACCCATGGTGGTCCGATCCAGCCTAAGAACCCCCGGAGGCCGAGTACCCTCGGCGCACCTACTTCGCGCCTTTCGCAGAGCTCGCTCTCGATCGAAGCGTCAGACGGGCTACGATCCTTCTTGGGCCGCGCCGGGTTGGCAAAACCGTGATGATCAAGCAACTGGTGCATGAGGCTCGTCAAGGAGGCTGGAGCCCGAAGCGCATTCTCTATGCGAGCATCGACACTCCGGTTTACTCCGGAACGTCTCTGGAGGAGTTTCTCTCTCTGCTGCCGAACAGTGAGCCAGGGCCGGCACTGATCGTTTTCGATGAAATCCAATATCTTAAAGGCTGGGAGTCGCACCTTAAGGATCTGGTCGACACATATCCGACCGTCAAGTTCGTTGCTACGGGCTCAGCGGCAGCGGCGCTTCGCCTCAAAAGCCAAGAATCAGGGGCGGGTCGGTTCTCCGACTTCATGCTCCCTCCGCTAACGTTCCACGAATTCCTACAGTTTATAGGCAAGGACGAAGAACTAGTTGGCTACGATGGTCACGAGTATTCCATTCGTGATCTAGGCGCCCTAAACTCATCCATTATCGATTAACTTAATTACGGCGGGTACCCAGAAGCGGTCCTTAACAAGACCGTTCGCGCCAACCCCGATCAGTTCGTTCGGTCAGATATCATTGATAAGGTTCTACTTAAGGATCTCCCCGCCTTGTACGGGATTAGCGAGATTCAAGAACTCAATAAGCTTTTTACTTTTCTAGCATACAACACCGGAAATGAGGCGAGCCTAGAAAACATCTCTAAAGAGTCTGGTTTAGCTAAGCCCACAATTAAAAAGTATATAGAATATCTTGAGTTGGCATTTTTGATAATTAAGGTTTCAAATGTCGATCAGAACTGCAGAAGCATGACGCGTGAGCGTAATTTCAAGATCTATTTAAATAATCCGTCTATGCGCGCAGCTTTGTTTAGCCCTGTTTCAGCTGAAAACAGCAACTTGCTCGGGCATTTGGCAGAAAGTGCTATCTTCTCACAGTGGCAGCATTCCCCTGGAACCACAACTCTCCGGTACGCGCGATGGAAGAACGAAGGAGAGGTGGATATTGTCAATCTCATGCCCGGCCAACAGCGGCCGCAATGGGCAGTTGAGATAAAGTGGTCTGACCGGGCTGCAGGGAAATCGTCTGAGATAAAGGGACTGCTCTCGTTTTGCCGCTTGCACGGACTTAGCAATGCAAGCTGCACAACAAAAACGGTTCGACGATCAGAGCTTGTCAACAATGTTGCGCTAAATTTCGTTCCAACTGCGTTGTACTGCTATATGGTAGGGCGAAATATTACATCTTTCGTTACTGACCCAGCTAACGCTAAACTTCTACGGCCAGCAGAGTTCTTTTCCTACGCAGAGGAAAGCGACGGCCAAGCAGATGAGGAGCCAGAGTTCGCGTTCGACCAGGATGCTATGGAATAGTAGTGTGCTTAGTCCGATCGACACTTTCGTGATGATGGGCCCGCCTCACGCATCCACCATCGCATCCACCAGCGCCCACATCAGCACCGTCCGCGGCACCGGTACGCGGACCAATACATAGCCGGGGTTCTGTGCCCGGCGCTGGCGGTCAGCGACTATCGTCCGATTCCAGCACTCGCAGCTTCGCGCCCGTCCCGCTGCTCGCAATCGACTCGCGCAAAACAAGCAGGGTCGCGCCGGGCTGCAGCGCTTCGGCGAGACGAGAGCGAAAGCCCTCCGGCAGATGAACTCGCCCGCGCTCCGCTTCTGACACCTCCCCGTCGGTGAACGGCTGCCCAGGAAGCGCAAGCCGAAGCCAGTGCACGCCAGCCTCATCGATGCTGCCAAGCGTGTAAGCGGAAGTCTGATCCACCGGCTCGTCGATCCGGACTTCACTGGAACCGATCTCCACTCCATCGCGCAGGACGATAATCCGCTTGTCCTTCGCGCTGATCAGGACGGAGATCGGCCCATTTGGCGCACGCTCAGGCCGCCAATGATATGCGGTCGGGCTGGCGTGCCGATCCTCCAGTGGCGCAAGCAACGGGCCCGTGGGTGCAATCTCAGGTACGTTCGGCTGATCAGTGATGACGACCGTCAGGCCAAGCTGAGTGACGCCGAACAGGGCCCTCGCGAAGGCGAGCGGCAGCCGAACGCAGCCATGACTTGCCGGGTAGCCCGGAAGGTTGCCCGCGTGCAGCGCGATTCCGTCCCATGTCAGCCGCTGCATGAACGGCATCGGCGCGCTGGAATAAAGGTTGGATTTGTGGTCCTTCGCCTTCTGGAGGATCGTAAAGACGCCCGTCGGCGTCTCATGCCCCGGTTTGCCGGTTGAGACAGTGGTGACGCCGATCGGTATACCGTTCCGGTAAACGTATGCTCGCTGGGCCGCGAGGCTGACGATGACGATCACCGGCCCGGCTGGCGCCACCTGCGGCGCCCAGAACGATTCGCCAGGTTTTAGCTGCTCCATGCGCTTCCCGGTGGGCGCCGGCACGGCAGCTACGACGGCGACACAAGGCTGAAAGGCCACTTCGGCAGCCACGGCGATCAAGAGCAATCGGTTCATGCGCCGACGCAACTCAGGGAGGACGTGGGTGTCAATAGGCCGGCACCGGCGCTGACAGGATCATAGCCTCGGCGATCGCCACCAGCAGCACGGACCGAGGCACAGGGACATTCGCCGTGACATAGCCAACGTTCTGCGCGCGGCGTGTGCCATATCGCTTGATCCAGTCTCGCCCGTTTAGACGCCAAGCGCGCTGGAGCGGTACCACGGGTAGCAGGTAGCAGACACCACTCGGCGCATAGGCATAGGCAATGAAGTCGCAGGCGAGCGGCTTCTGCACCCAGCCAGGGACCCGCCGTGACTCGTCACTCCACTGCTCCAAGAGGATGTCCGGCCACTCCTCGGCCCTCACCTTCTCGTCGACCGTGAAGGTCCGCCCGCACGCTAGCGTCAGCACCCGGTCCACGCCGGCCCGCTGCGCCCAACCATCCTGCCGCACCGCCACGGCTGATCGGAGCCGCGGGAAGGCGCGGCGATAGGTATCCATCCACCAGTCGCTGTCTGCATGCGCCTCGGACATGGCGAGGCTGTCACGAAAGCGGTGCACGCGCGGCGAACGCGGTAAACCCGCCGCTCGCTTGTCGCGGGCGACGGGCTGCTGGTGCCGGGATTGGTGGCGCTGGGTGGCTAGTCGTAGACGCTCTCCCGATCGTGGCCGTCCTCGTTGTCCTCGTCGAATTGTTCGAGGTCCGGATCGCCGTCGATCTCGTCCATGCGGTCGATCATCCGCTGGGTGAGCTGTGCGAGCGTGGACCGCGGCAGCGACGGGATCGCCGACAACATAGACTCGGGTGAGGGCAGGTGAGCGGGGCGCACCCATCGGCGTCTTCGAAGCCGTCTCCACCCCCAATGCGGTGCACGCAGCGGCGGCGCTGTATAGGCCAGGCTAGCCACGTCAGGCCCCCATGGCCGCTAAGGCGTCCAGATCGCGCGCAGGGGCGTCGATATAGTCGCCGCTCATCTCGAACCCTTCGGCGCGCTCCTCGGCTAGCCGCAGCTTGTAGATGACCGCATGCAGGTCCGGCGCCGCCGTCAGCATGATGAGGCTGTCGGCGGCTTCGCAATACGCGTCCACAGAGGCATCCATCTCTTCGTGCCCGCTGCCGAGCGCATCGGAGAGGGCGCGGAGTCGCTGGTAATCGGCAAGCGCATCCGCCCACCCGATCGGTGTTTCCATCGGAGAGCCGGGCGTCATTGCACCAGCTCCCCAGCCTGCCGTGCTTCTATCGCGCTCTTGAGGGCTTCCTGCCGCTCCGGATGGCCGACGATCTGCCGCATGGTCAGGGCGAGGTCGTCGGCGCTGCACTCGCTGACGAGGAAGCACAGCTTTCGGCCGGACATCAGGACGTAGCTGCCACCAACGGGGGCGAAGGCGTCAAGCCAAAGCGAGGGGTCGAACGCGGCGCCAGCGTCGTGGCTGATCAGGGTCGCCATGGCTCAGCCCTCCCCCACGCTGGAACTCGAACCGGCCACACCAGTCGGCCGTATGGGTGACCGGCCAGCAGGACGCCTGCGCGAGCGGGATCGTGCCCATGTGCATCTCGACCTGCTCGTTGTAGTCGGGGCGTGGCATGACCGCTCGCGCTACGCTGTCGATCAGGCGGGGCGGCTCACGCCGGCAGTCGCCGAACGCCCAGCTGTCATCGTTCGGGTCCGCTGTCGCGGGATCGACCGACCAGAAGCGGCAGCGCTGGCAATGGTCCGTCACCTGAGGTGCGTTGAGACGACCGCTCATGATTGCGCCTCCCCATTCGACCGGCGCAAGTCGGCGAGAACCCAGCTCACCTCGCCCACACCGCCGTTCGCCAGAATGATCTCCAGCTTGCGCGAGACGGCGGCGATGTTCGGCGCAGCGGTCCTGTAAATCCGCTGCAAGGCGTCGTCGTCAGCGTTCATAGTTTCGGGCACTGCCGCCTGCACCTCAGCCTCAGGATGGGCAGTCGGAAGCCTCAAGTCGACAGCATTCTGGAGGTCCAGTGCGGCATTGTAACGCGCACGTGCCGCATCGAAGTCGTGCAGTGCCGCTTCCCACTCGTCAGAGTTGGGGCGGGCAGCGGGAAGGCTCGCCGCGGCGGCAGCGATCGGCGCGAGCAGCGCGGAGCCGAGCAGGGCGCGGCGGCTGGTTGCGGCGTTCATGCCTGCGCCTCCATGCGGACGGCATCGGCGGCTGCCTCCCTTGCCCGCTGGTCCTCGGGTGCCAGATAGCCCATGTCGACAAGCTTCGGCATGCCCAGCAGGCCAGCGGCCTCCTCGACGACGGGCCACGCCATTTCTTCCGAAACTTCGTGACCTACTGCCGTCATCTGGAGCAGCACCAGCATCTTGATCGCGGCGCCCTCGGCGGTGGCGGCAGGCGTGCGCACGACGAGGTTCTCGGCAGCGGCCGCCCAGCCAACCAGATCGTCGGCCTGTCCGTCCGTTAGCGAGGAGTCGTGGTTGACGGTGGTCACAGCCTCATGGCGCGGGACTAGGAAGTCGCGGTGCGGATCGACCGCAACAGGAGCGGAGAGGAGGACGGCCATCACGCCGCCTCCCGAACGCGTTGCGCAGCGACGATCTCGTTTGCATCATCGACCAGCCGCTTTGCTTTGTTGGCGAGCTCCATCGCGCCGTAGAGCGCGGATGAGGGCGCGGTGCCGAGTTGGTCGTTGCGATGGTCGATGTAGTCGGAGACCATCAGCAGGACGGCTTCGATCTGCTCCAACAGGCAGGAGACGTCATCCAGTTGCCCCCGGCTGTTCGCGGGTGCGTTCGTGTCCGCCATTGCTCAGCCCTGCCGCGCCAGCAGGCAGCCGTTGCCGACGTGCCGCGTGAACAGGTGCGTCGTCGCGTCCGACGCGATCACCGCCTCGATTGCGCGCTGCTGGCGCTCGCTGCTGCTGCGATGCAGGCCGGCGAGGCTGCGGGCGTAGGCGCCCGGGTTGCCGGTGCGCAGGTGCACGCGGGCATTGTCCACGCCCGACTGGCAGGACTTGGTCAGCGAGATCGCACGCGTGGGGTTGGCCGGGCGCATGCCAGCGGTACAGTCGTTATAGCCTATCACCTCATCACAGGTGTTGCGGTCAGAGCCGGGGTTAAGGTTGGCGCTTTGCTCCGGTTCGCATTTGTGGTATCCCTAAACGATGAAGCCGTCAATTAGTGCTGGCACAAAGAAGAGAGGCCGTCCGGTGACGACTGGAAAGGGCCAGCAGATCGGTGTTCGCCTCCTGCCGGACACCCTCCAGCCGCTCGACGAATGGATTGAGGATCAGCCCGAGCCCAAGCCGTCGCGGCCCGAGGCGATCAGGCGCCTAACCCGGAAAGCTCTCGGGCTAGACGCCTGACATTTCACCCGGCCAGCGACGCCGGAAAGCTCTCCTCGATCGCGTCGTCGATCTGCGACCAATCGAGATAGCGGTCGAACAGCGCGTCGGCGAGAACGTCGCGACTCGTCAGGAGGAACCGCTGACGATCGACATAACCACCATCACCGCCCTGCAAGCTGATGGGCTTGGCGTAACCGCAATCGCTGAACGGCTCGGCATCTCGCGGGCGAGCGTCTATTGTTTGCTTAGATCATGCGTGACTTCAACAAAGCCGGCTGCGCCTTGATCACAGCGTTAGCCTTTGCGCCTCACAGCTAAGTTCATCCTCCGGAAGATGGGGCTCGGCACATGTACTAGTATCAACATAATCAGTCGCCACAGTGGCTTGACGTATATGGTCTGCTTCGCAGAGCGGTGTGCTCGGTATACGGCATCAGCAACTTGCTTGGGTTGAGCTGTAAGCCAGGGGTTAAGCGAAAGTCCCTCTGACATTCTGGTAATTACGGGTCCAGGCTTCACTGTAATTACGTTTATTCCTTTACCTATGAGCCGATCCGAAAGTCCGGCCAAGAAGGTTGCGAAGCCTGCCTTAGCGCTTCCATAAACATAGTTTGCGGCGCGCCCCCGATCACCGGCAACCGAGCCTATTCCAATGATCGTGCCGCGACCGCGTTTCTCGAACGCCTCGGCGGCCATCAACAAAACCGGTACCAAGCCAGTGAAGTTTACCCGCATAATCGTTTCAGCGAGAGAAAAGTCGTACTGCGCAGCAGCCGGATCACCCCCGCCGCCGATAGCACAGAGAACAGCGTCCGGGCAGCATGGTAGCTTGTCCCAAAACTCGCCATGATTCTGTGTCTGAGCCGCGTCAAAAACAAACGAGGCGAAAGCATTCTGATCTCGGCCTGCCCTTAGCGCCAAATCTCGTGCGATCGACTCGGTTGCGTCTAAGTCCCTCCCAGCGAGCAGCAACTCCCAACCTTGCTGACAGAACTTCGCGGCAACGGCTCGTGCAATATCCGAAGTCGCCCCTAGTATGAGCATAACAGGCATCTACAAGCCTCTCTTCCGAAGTATCAATAGAGCTGCAGGCGCATGGACTGCAACGATCGAAATCGATTATCTGGGTCCCACTTTCGTTTTACGGCGAGAAAGTTCTCAACTTTGTCACCGTAACCGCGACGGACACTCTTCGGTTCAAGGCAAACGTCTTTGGAGAGATAATGCCGGCCGCCGTAGTCAAGAACTATTGAGTCTAGCTCTCGAAAAAGAGTGAACATCTTTCGGCTGACCCGAAAGTCTATTCCAAGATTATAGCCCCGCTGTGGGAAGGAGATATTTTCTGGATGCTGCGGTTGGGGCCCGAACAGTTTCAAAACGGAAATCAGAGAGCCCAATCCACTATCAACTATACGGCGAAAAATAGAGCGGAACGCTTCATGTGCTAAAAAGGGCACCGTAAACTGATACGTAACGTGACTTCCACCGAACAGACGAAGATCTAGGGATTGGATCGGTGAATGAAAGGCTTCAGCGCATATCAGCCTTCCGGACGATCCTCGCAAACCTTTCAATGTGTACAGCATATTGATTGATTGCGTCAAAACGCGAGAGTCTATTGTAGCAACAGGCACGAACGCAGGCACTCGGAAGCTTTTGCTTCCTTGCTTCGAAGCCCGGCTTCGACTCGCGGCTCCCTCGAAAGCGTGCGCATCTACCGGCTCGCCACACATAACATAACCTCGCCCCATTGAGCTACCGTCAGCATGTGGGTCAATCCAAGCAACCAGATAGGGGTAGGAGTATAGCTCTGCGCACAAGTCCAAGGTTTGTGACAGACATCGAGTTTTGAACCCAGTTTCTTTGATCCAAGCGCCGCACACCCGAACCAGCTGGACGGCACCTGCCAGTATCAACCCGGTTAATCCCATCCCGCCGCACGTGGCGTGGAACAGTTCGGCCTCTTGAGTTGGGGAGCAGCGGACTATTCCCTGCGCTGCGGTGAGGACATCCAGCCATAGAACATGGCGATCAAACGAACCAGACGTGTGATGATTCTTACCATGAACGTCCGAAGCGATCGCTCCGCCCAGCGTGATCTGGTTTGTACCTGGCACAGTCGAAAGAGACCAGCCACGCGGTACGAACGCGGCCGCTATATCGGCGAGAATAACTCCAGCCTCAGCAACGAGGATGCCGGTTGCAGCGTCGAAGGAGACAAATCGATTGAGGTTGCGCGTAGATACGATGTGCGCGTCGTTGAGCGCTCCATCGCTAATGCTAAGACCTGCCCCTCGTGCAATACAGTTATCAAATGCGCAGACGGCGTCCTCAGCGCTGATTCGGGATGCCGGAAATACGACTTCAGTGTCTATAAAAGGATAGTTACCAGGATTACTAAGTCTCTGCACGCTTAGAGACACGTCTCATTATCACACCAGCACAGAAGCAGAACGCGCCCAGCCTGTGCGTGTGTCATATCGCAAGAAGTTCCTTCACAACGTGTTAGTGGCAGAGCGCCCCGTATGCCGCAACCCAAATGGCCGCACCGGGCATCGTTCCTGATTGTCGGATCGGCACGTGCGATGACCATCTGCGCTCTGCACACCCGCTTTCCTACACGTTCCCACTGTGTTCTCATCCCGCCAGGGGTGCGAACCTCAGACCGAAGGCGATAGGGCAGTTCGCTTGGCGCGACGCAGACGTGGGCGTGGGCGTGGGCGTGGGCGTGGGCGTGGGCGTGGAATGCCTGCGCTGCGGGCTGGTGACGGTCTATTGCGACTTCGCGGCTGCGAGGTGCTTCATCGAGCGCGGGTTGCTCGCCGCTGACAATGCGATCAAGCTGTTCTCTTGCCCAAGCGGAAGCGGGTACCTGCACTCAACCTGTCGCCATGTTGATGCGCTCTGAGCGTTCTTCCGAAGGTTTGACGCGGCTGAGTCGGAGATGAAGCATGGAGCGACACCGATCCTCCCGCTCCGCCAAGTCAGTCAATTTGCCTTAAGTCGGCGCTAGAACTAAACTCCCGTAGAATCAGGGAGAATAAGAGTGGCCCAGGCGATCAGCAGCCTTGTCAGCGGGCGCCCCTCGGACGCCATCTTCAGCGCGGACGGTCAAAGCCTATTCGTCGCTCAAGGCAACACGATCAGCCGTTATGATGTGGCGAGCGGCACGGTCACTGCCAGCTACTCGGCAGGCACGTCGCTCGGCGGCCTCAGCGCCTCTGCCGAGGGCCGCTACGTTGTCGCGGTCGATCTCGATAATCCGTTCAGCGATTCTTATTACACCGTCCGCGCGCACACCTTCGATCTGACGGCGGGCAGCGTCGCCACCGCTTCCTACGAATCCTTCCGGGAGGCGACCCGCGCCGGCTACGTCCGCAATTTCGACGACAGTCTCGTGCTGACCGGCGATCGGGCGCTGGTCACCGGCTCCAATGCCGGCCCGGGCTTCGGCCAGAAGATCCTCAATCTCGATTTCGCGACCAACACGCTGGTGACGACGAACATGCTGTCCGGGGTCAACATCGTCGTGTCGTCCGTCGACGGTGCGGTCTCCTTCATCAGCGCGTCGAATCGCTCGGGCGGCACCGCGCTGTCCGTCCTTGATGCGGCTGGCACGATCACCGCATCGCTGACCCTATACGGCGGTCAGGCCGCAGCGGTTTCCGGGACCGCCGGCAAGGCGCTGGTGGCCGCTTATGACTCGCTTACCGTCTACGATCTGTCGCTCAACGCGGTCATCGATCTGTCGGCAGCGCATAGCGAGTGGCGCGCGTCTATCCCGGGTGCGGCTTTCTCACCCGATGGGCGGACGCTCTACCTGCTCGATGCCAGCGACGACACGGTGGTGGCGCTGTCCACCGCCGATTGGAGCATCGTGTCGGAGTTCGCGGTGGGCGCGCCGATCACGTCCTCCAACGATGGTTCGCAGCGCGCGTTCGGCGATCGTCTGACGATCAGTGCGGACGGACAGCATCTGAGCATCATCGCCGACGATCGGCTGGTGCTGGTCGATCTCACCGACGCGCCGGCACCGATAGCCAATCTCTACGGCGATGCCGGCAACAACGACCTTACCGCCACGGCGGCCACGCCCAACGTCTTCGGCCTTACTGGCAACGATATCATGCGCGATGGCGAGATCGCCGCCAGGCTGCACGGCGGCCTGGGCGACGACACATATTATCTCACGAACGCCGGCACCGTAATCGATGAGAGCGACGGCGGCGCGAACGATCGCGACACCGCCTATGTCAGCCAGTCCGGCGCTACGCTGATGGCGGGCGTCGAAGTGCTCGCCTTCGTGCAGGGGGCGAGCGGGACGCTCAATACCGGGGAGCGGGAGGGCGTGCTGATCGGCGCTAACGGCGACGACGTGTTGAACGGCGCGGGCCGGGATGACTCGCTCATCGGAGGCGGCGGCAATGATCGCCTGTTCGGCAATGCGGGCAATGATTACCTCACAGGCAGTTCGGGCAATGATCTGCTCGATGGCGGCGATGGCTTCGACGTGGCGATCATCAACGCTACGTCCGGATCGGGCACGCTGACCTATGGCGAAGGCGGCAGCTTGATCGTCACCACCGGCGACGGAGTCGATACGCTGCGCGGGATTGAGCGGATTCAGTTCGTCGACGGCTGGCTCTCGCTTGCCAACATCCAGGCAATCAACGGCCTGTACGTGGAGCTGGGCGGCCGCCCGGCGAACCTTGGCGAGTTGATGTTCTGGTCGCAGCGGCTCGACAGCGGCCGTCCGCTCAACGAAGTGCGGATCGCCATCCTCGACGATCCGCTCGGCCGCGATCATGGCGTCGCTACGATCACCACGCTCTACCAGGATTTTGGCGGCCGCAGCCCCAGCGCGGCCGAACTCGATTTCTGGTCCGGCCAGATCCGCGACGGGTCGAGCTACGCCAACGTCCGCGCCGCGATCATCGACGATCCGCTCGGCCGCGACCACACCACCGAGGTGGTGACCGCGCTCTACAACGAATATGGCGGCCGCGATCCGAACGCCGCCGAGCTCCAGGTGTGGCAGACCAACGTCCGTGGCGGCGCGACCTATGCCGATGTGCGCGTCGCGATCATGAACGATCCGCTCGGCCTCGATCACAGCGGGGCGACGCTGGGCACGCTCTACCAGGAATATTTCGGCCGCGCGCCTGCCAACGGCGAAGTCGCCGTCTGGCAGGATCTGCTGCGCCACGGCGCCGATTACGGCAGCGCCATCGATGCGCTGATGAGAGACGCAGGCAGCGCCGCCATCGTCGATCGCCTCACCGGCACCGCCCAGGCCGACACGTTCGATTTCGGCACCGATCCGGGCCACGCCACCGTTGCCGGCTTCCAGCCCGGCATCGACAAGCTTGATCTCGACCGGGCAGGTTATGACGGCGTGAACCCGCTCGACATGGACCATGCCCGCGAGGTGCTCGCGCTAGACGGCAGCACCGACGTACTGCTCACCTTCGGTGCGCACGACACCATCCTGCTCTACGACGTGTCGCTGCATCAGCTCGCCGCGTCCGACTTCATGGTCTGACGCGCCCGTTGAAACGCCGTGACGCGACCACCATCAGCTGCGACGGGAAGCCCGACGCCCTCCCCGCGGACGCCACGTCATCAAGCACGCACTGCTTATCTGCGCGTACCAGGATCGCAGACGAACCTTAGTCGGCGGCCGAGGCTCGGCCTATCAGCGCACTATGGTCCACCGACCGTCCAAGAGGCTAAATTGCAGGTTTAGCGCGTGACGCCGGTCGGAGGTGCCAATGGTGAGGATCGGTTCGCCTTGCCCATCCACCCAGTCGAACAACCGCCCGTCCGCCTGCACCCGGAAATGGGCTCGCGTGCTTGGCAGCAGTTCGGCAGAGAAGCCCGGCTTGGCACGCATACTCACGATTGCAGCCACGTCGTCCTGCTGCTGTTGCGCAGCGTCAGGGCCAAGCGGGTAGCAGCGAGCCATATGCTCGCGCCGTCGTGCCGTCGCCCATGCGAATCCATCGAGGTTGCCCGATTGCAGCAGCCCGGCGACGCGACGCAGTTCAGCATAGGTGGCATCCGCTGCCTCCCGCGGATCAGCGCGCTGCCCCGCCGCCCACGGCGCGGACGCGGTGAGATGATCGGGCTTGAAGGCGATACGTAGCCGGTGCGGCAGCACAATCGGCGGCTCCGCTTCCCTGGCGTCCCAGCGGTCCCGAGCTAACGGGTGCGATGTCACCGTCAATTGATCGCCATCGATCCGCGTCTCGTCACCCTGTAGCTCCACCATGCCATGCGCACCGGACGGAGGAGCCCCGGGGAAGGCGACAGGCAAAGCGGAGAGATCGCGGCCCGGCGGGCCTAGCACTACCTCCACTAGATTCTCACCGACCACCAAGTCGTGGTGGATTGGAATGGACTGCGCAGCCGCCTTTCCGGGCTGCGTGCGCCCTAGCATGACGCGGTTCAGCCACGTTTCCGCGACCAGAGCATCGCCGCTTTCGATCTCCAGCCCGTAGAGCACGGGGCCGCGGAACGGATCCGGGTTCAGCTCCAAAACTCGCGCTCCTTGAGGATCATGCAGGGCTTCACCAGTTCGATCGGCTCGATATCCTCGCGCGGAGGCACCTTGCTCGAATTATAGAAATAGCCAGTGATGCAAATACCCTTGTCCAGCCCCACGCTTGCCTTGAGCGAAGGGGGAGCTGCCATCGACACGGTGAGGCTCGCTGCCGCCTTGAAGATGCCGGCCAGCTCGAAATTTAGCTCCCGCCGATATCCGAATACACGAGCGGTGCCGTTGCCCTTGGCCTTTGGGGTGATCGAGAGATCGAGGTCGGTCTGGTAGGATACGTCGGTCGGCTGCGCCGTTTTGTAGTTGGTGTAGGTTAGTTTGCATTGCGGCGCGAGGTGCAGCCCCATCGTAATCGAAAGCTCGACGATGGCGCGGACGCCCGCCGGCAACCAGCCCTTATCAAAATCGAGCCCCACGAACAGCGACAGCGATCCTTCGATCAGCGTGATATCGCCCGCGAGCGTGACGAACCGCTCCACGTAGTAGACGCGGCTTTCCTCCTTATAGTCGGCGGGCCAGCGATACCCCCAGCTAGCGCTTAGATCGCCTTCGAACATCTTGTAGTCATAGCCGTAGCTGACGCCTGCCTTGAAGGAGGACAGCAACTTGGCCATGTCCTTCAGGATTTCGCCAGCTTCGTAGAAGCGGTCTACCCAGACGCTCGGCTGAAAGGTGGCCGTCTCGCCTGCCGATTTTACCTGCAGCGAGAACATCTCGCTAGCCTTGTAGCGCGTCTTGGCAGAAATGGGTTTGACGCCGTCCTTGGTAGACTCAGTTTGCGAAACAGAAAAAGTGCGCGATCCGATCGGCCCTTCATCGGCCTGGGTCAGCGTGGTCGTCTCGCTGTAATCGCCCTTGTTAGTCGTCTCGCTATATGTCGTGCCCGCACCGTCCTTGTCGGTGTAGTTGATGGACTCCTGATGATAGTCGCGTCCCGTGGTCACGGTAGTGGAGTGAGAAGCGCCGTCCTTGTCCGTCTCCGTGCGGTTTTCGGATTTGAAATCGCGTCCGGTGCTGGTTTTGGTGCTGATCGAGGCACCAGCACGCTCGATCGTCGTGGTGACGCTTTTCGCACCCCACCCTCCGGACTCCCGATCACCGGCTCGCTTTATCTGAAGACGTTCCGTGCTCTTTGATCCACTCTTGCTGTCGAGCTTCGGAAAGGTGCTGCCCTTGCCCTTGATCCCCTTGATTTGAAAAGACCATTCTTCCTCGGGCATGACAATCAGCAGCATGTCAAGCTGCCCAAGCGCCGGCGCAGGTGCCACGTTGCTGCCAATCACCGTGTGGCCGCACGCTTGGCCGCTCACGACATGCTCGCGCTGTCGCTCTGCGCGGAATGGCCAGATAGAGAGCCAGCTCTGCAGGCCGCTTCGCTCCGGCACGCGCAGATCAGCGGACGCGGGCTTGCCACCGTTAGTGGTGGCTGCCGACCCGATCCGCGTTTCCGGATGTGGCGGCTGAAACGTGTGGTGTACGCTAGAATTGATGGCCATCGCCCGCGTGCGAAGGTGGGTTCCTCTCCTACCCAGATCAACCGAGCTCAGCGCTTCGATTACAAGGTCGTGCCGCTTCAACGGCTCGACGTAATCATCGAACACTTTAGCATCGACCGCCTCGTGGCGGCGCTGTGCGGTGAGATCAAATTTCTTGTAGTTGCCGCCATCACTAATCTCGAGGATCAGTTCCTTTAGAACGCAATCCTCGTATCGCTCGCGCGGCACCTTGGCTCCACAGGGCAAGGTGATCATGTCGGGACCGCCGCTGCTGCTGAGCCCAGATTGTTCCGCACGGTGCGCCGCAGCGGGAAGCTTGCTATCCACTAAGCCCCCTTAGTCGAAGGGTGTGCTAGAAGCTTCTCTAGCGTCATAAGTTTTGACGGAGCCGACGGTTCAGGCGCTTCAAGTACCCGAATGATGTCGGGCTCGGTCGTCGCACGGTGTAGACCATTCGGCGTCATCAGCAGGAGCAGCGCTAGCAGCGCATAATCTGTCTCGACGCGCATACCGATTCGGCGGCCGTAAGCAATAATACGCCGCAGATGCTGCTCTCGCTCAACGCGATCGCGCTGACGCCACCCAACCAGTTCGGTCTCTAGCCATATGGAGATACGCGACCCAAGGAGATCGGCACGCCCCTCCCCCATCTGGTCTACCGTGCGTTGCGATATGAGCAGCATAGTTCCGGCTTCTACAGGGGTGCGTGGTTTCCAGCTTGATCACCGCCTCGATGGCGACAGATCCGATTCTGGACCGCTATGCCCATCGCCTCAGACTGCATCACGATCGCGCTCTTGATCCATCTTTGAGTGTCTCGTGGTTGCCCGCATCAGTGTTAATTCGCATCACCCGATCGGGTGATGCAAGCCGTTCCGGATCGGTCCATCTGAGAGCCGCGACCTGACTGGTGGCGCTGGCCCTGCAGCCAGCGCCACCCTCTCGAACGTAACGCTAGCGCAGGACAGATCCCGAGCGATCTCCCGCCGGCTTATCGAGCATCACCCCGATGCAGGCTCTCACAGCCTGCCCCACACTGTCGGCCGGAAATCGAAAGGACTGCGATGGACCCGGCCGCCGGTCTCGCGGTGCGTGCGATCTTCCGCGCGCTCACTCCTCGCCAGCAGGCAACGTGCTGGAGGAACTCGCACGCGAGAAGGAGAGCCCAGCCAATGACTGTTTCGTCCCCGCCTAGACGAGGTGATCGCGAGCTTGCGGGCTGAGTGTGGCGGCAAACTGCCTGGAAGGGCATCCGCGACTAGTGTGAGAGCTGCCGAGCAGCCGCTAGCAGCCGGGCGGCACCAGCGAGCCCGTCCGCGGTGAAGATCGTTGTACCCACCGCCATCATCTCAGCGGCCTGCTCACTCCCGCCATCAGCAGCGGCTTCGGTTATGGCGATTGCCTCAGCCTCCGCCTGGAAGGCCGCAGGAAGGTTGTCGTGAAGCAGCTGAAGCCCGTCCTCGAGAAGAGGACCGTAGCAAGACGAAGGGCAATGTCGTGCGTCTCCACGCTATACGCCGCGAGCGGGGTAAACAGCTCAGCACCGAAGAGCGTCATTGTCGGATCCCCCAATTCCCTCCTGATGGAGCCGCATGTACTTTTCCGCGACCTGCAACTGGGCGTGGGAGTCACACATCTGCAACTGCGCCCGCGGAACCACCCTAACGTGATTCATCGCCAGTCTGTGCCGCAGGGTGACTGCACAGCACCGGGAGCACGTGAGCTTTGCAGACGATCATTCTTCTCAAACCAGATTGCCAAGCCGATCACCGGTTCGAGATCGTCTCACCCGCTTCCTGCGACCAGCGCAGCGACAGCCGGCCACCGGCTCGCCCCGGCTCGGCGGTGCCGCCGCGGGCGACGATGCCCTCTGCCACGGCGGCGCGTTGTCCACTTGTGCCGCCGTCCACCAATACGGCTCGGGACAGGCGGGCCGAGCCCCATGCGGCAAGCCCTAGCGCCGCGTCGTCGAGGACGCCCTGGCGGATCGTCATGGCGGGCAAGGGCGTGTCAGTCGGAGGAGCGAGCGCGACCGTCCAGTCGGGCAGCTGGCGCCGGGCGCGATCTTCGAGGGCGCGGTAGCCGTCCAGCCCGAGCCCGGGCAGCGGCGCGACGACAGCTGAGAGGCTGTGGGCACTGCCATCCACCCGCACCGCTGCAGGTTCGACCCCGGCGATCAGCGCCAGATCCGCAACCGCGCGGCTCTGCTGCCGAGAATCCGCCAGTTCCGGCCCCTCGCCCGCGCGGGCGATCTGGGCAGCTTCGGCCGCTCCGCTGTCCAGGGAAACGCGAAGCTGGTCGATGTGGATGTTGACCGGGCGGGCCAGCCGCTCTTGCAAGTCCGCCGTCAGCAGCCGATCGGCCTGCGGCACGAGGCGCGGCGTCACCATCACCGCGCGCACCCGCATGGGCTGGGCGGAATAGTCGATATCCAGCTGGCTCAGCCGGGCCTCCGGCGCGAACCGTGCGCGCACCGTATCGCGCACCTGCCGCTGGGCGACGGATTCGAAGGCGATCTGCCGCAGGCCGGCGACGAGCGGCAGAGCGAGGAGACCCACGGCGACGATGAACAGCGTGACCTGCCAGCCGGTATGATGCGGCGACAGGTGGCTGCCAAAGCCATAGGCGCGCGCGACCAGCGCGACCGTCAGCGCGATCGTCACGGCATTGGTGAGGAACAGCAGCAGCGAGCCCATGAACACGGTCATGTTGCCGGTCGCGATGCCGAAGCCGACGACGACGAGTGGCGGCATCAACGCGATCGCGATGGCCACGCCGACCACAGTGCCGCCACGCCCGCGAATCAGCGCATAGGCGCCCGCGACGGCGGACAGCAGGGCGACGAGCAGATCGAACAGGGTGGGTCGGGTGCGCCCGGCAATCTCGCTGGTGATCGTCTGGATCGGCGACACGGACACCAGCACGATCGACAGGAGCACCGCGATCAGCGCGCCCGCCGCCAGCGCGCTGGCGGAGCGGCGTATCTCCTGAAAATCGAAGGTGGCGATGCCGAAACCCATGCCGATGATCGGCATCATGAGGGGGGAGAGCAGCATCGCACCGATCAGCACGGCGACGGACGGCATGAGCAGGCCGAGCAGCGAGATCGCAGCCGATATGACGATCAAGAAGGCATAACGGCCCGACCAGCCGGCTTCGTCTGCGATCTGGCGGAGGACGGCGTCATGATCGACATCGTTCGCGAACCAGGCTTTCCAGCGATGCAAGCTGCCGCCGCGATCGCCATCGAACGCCACTGACACCCGGCGTTGCTCCTTCATGATGGCTGGAGCGGCCACATAGACGAGCAACGACCTTGAAGGCGACCCCGACGCCGCATGAGCTGGACGGCGGCGGCCTACCCGCTCCTGCCGGCGTGCGCACTGCCTCGCCTGACGATGCCGGCGAACGCATCGCCGAGTGCCGGCGGCAGGCGCTGCAGGAATTGGATCAGGCGTTGTTCGTAGAGCTGCGCCAGCACGTCCTCGGCGGGCATCACCATGGACCATGCACCGAAATGCCGCTCGGTCGAGACCTCGTCCCAGATAACGTGCATGTCGGCATGGCGATCGTCCGTACGCAAGCGATCGAGCAGCGACGCGATCGCCTCCTCGCCACCCTCCAGCGCCTGGGCGAAGCGGACATTGTCGGTCCACAGCAGTCCGGTGATGCCGTCCACCGCATTGTTCGTACGGCACTGGACCATCAGCGCGTCCAGCGCCCGCTGGTCCTCCGCGATGAGGTTCGTGCTGGTGTAGAGAAGGAGGCGCATGTCCCTCGACATGTACAAAGCCGCTGTGCGGGAAGCTAGCCGGCCCAAAGGACAGGGCACGGCGGGACGGAGCGAAGCCCGGCTTCGCTCCGCTGCCATTCACTGGCCGCTGGCGGGCGCAGCCGGCTCCGCATCGACCGGTGCAGGTGGCGGCGTATCGCCGGTCGGCGCCGGCATGGGCGCGCCCGGCTGCCGCGGCCCGGCGGCAGGGCGCGGCGGATGCGACTTGTGCGGCGGCGGGGCCGGCGGGCCGAGCACGATCACCTTGTCGTCGGCGCCGACCAGGAAGGCGGCGTGCATGAAGCCGCGCCCGAACCGGCCCTGCACCGTGACAGGCGCGTTGACGGTGACCAGCGGGCGGCTGTCACCCTGCGGGCCGGTCTCGACCAGGACGCGTCCGGTGCCGTCATCTACGATGAACTTGTTGCCGTAGATTTCGGCCACGCGCCCACGGATGCTGACGACGTCGGAGTCGGAGGCGAGCGAGCGGATCGCGACCGGCCGCACCGGGGCCATCGTCACGCTCGGCCGCGTCTCGGCCATGGCAACGGCACCACCAACGCCACCAACCGCCAGCAGCGCCGCGGCGATCATCGTCAGCTTCAGCTTGCCATTTGGCGCGGGGCGGAAAAGAGGCAGGACACGATCAGTCATGGGGACACTCCATCGCTGTTGATGGCGTCCTTCTACGCAGCGGTGCCACCGCCCCGCTGAACCGGATCGTTCAGTTTCGGTTTGGCTGCGGCCTCTAGGCGGAGGTTGGAGGAAGACCGCATGCGCATCCTGCTCGTAGAGGACGACACGACCCTGGCAGGCGGCATCGCACGGGCGTTGCGGGCGGAGAATTTCGCAGTCGATGTCGCCGGCGATGGCGAGGATGGCGGCCATCTCGGCTCGACCGAACTGTATGACGCGGTGGTGCTCGATCTCGGCCTGCCGAAGAAGGATGGCGTGACCATCCTGCGCGAATGGCGGGCGGAGGGCCGCGACATGCCGGTGCTGATCCTGACCGCGCGCGATGGCTGGTCGGAAAAGGTCGCCGGGTTCAAGGCGGGCGCCGACGATTACCTGACCAAGCCGTTCCGCGTGGAGGAGGTGATCATGCGCTTGAGAGCGCTGGTGCGCCGCGCGGCGGGGCATGCCGGCGCGACCATCACCTGCGGCGGCCTCAGCTTCGATGCGCAGCTCGGCACGGTCGAGTGCGACGGATTGCCGCTGAAACTCACCGCCATGGAGTGGCGCGTGCTCACCACGCTGATGCTGCGCAAGGAGATCGTCGTCGATCGTGCCGACCTGATCGAGCGGGTCTATGAAGGCGATGCCGATGTGGACTCGAACTCGGTCGAGGTGATCATCGGCCGCCTGCGCAAGAAGATCGGGGCGGAGCGGATCGAGACCGTGCGCGGCCGCGGCTACCGCGTCACGGCGGGCGCGACGTGAGGCTGCTGCCGCGCTCGCTCGCCGGGCGCCTGCTCGCCATCTCCACGCTCGCCATGGCGCTGGCGCTGGCGCTGGCCGCGATCGGCATCGGCCACGTGCTGGAGCGGTTCGTCATGCGCGGGCTCGACCAGCAACTGGACACGCAGATCGGCATGCTCGCGCGTGCGGTGCGGCCGGACGGCACGCTGGACGCCGCCCGTGTGGTCGACCTGCCGAGCTTTGCACGGGCCGAGCCGGGGTGGGGCTGGCGTGTCGATGGCCCGCGCGGCCGCTGGCAAAGCGGCGACGGCATTCGGGCCGAGGACCGCCGCCTCATCGCGCCGCCGCATTCCCATCCCGAGCCCGGCGGCACCAGGCCCGTGGAGGGGATGACGCGGTCGGGGGAGCGCGTGCACCTGCGCATGCTGTCGGTGGAGACGGCGGCCGGTCCCGTCCGGATCGTCGCGAGCGTACCGCGCCGCATGCTGCGTGCGCCGCTGCGAGAGGCAATGGTGCCGCTGCTCGGCTCGCTCGCGATCCTCGGGGCCGTGCTCGCTCTGGCCATCGTGCTGCAGGTCCGCCTGGGCCTTCGCCCGCTGCGTCGGCTCGGCGCCTCGATCGCCGACGTCCGGTCCGGCCGTGCGCGCACGGTGCCGGTCGACCAGCCGGATGAGCTTCGGCCTCTTGCGACGGAACTGAATGCGCTGGTCGAGCAGAATGCGGCGCAGCTCGATCAGGCGCGGCGGCACGTCGCCAATCTCGCGCATGGGCTGAAGACGCCGCTTGCCGCCTTGTCGCTGAAGCTGGCGGAGAGCGGTGCCGATGCGGATGGGAGCCTGCGCGCGCTTATCGCCGATCTCGACGCGCGCGTTCGCCACCATCTCGGCCGTGCCCGTATCGTATCGCCTGGAGGTGGCCGCCGCGAAGGCGCGATGCTCGCGCCCGCCGTCACCGATCTGCTGAAGGTGATGGAGCGGGTGCATGCGGACCGGAACATAGCATGGCACGCCGCAGTGGCGCCGGATCTCGCGGTTGCGGCCGACCGCCAGGATCTCGACGAAATGCTCGGCAATCTCCTCGACAACGCCTTCCGCCACGCCACCATGCAGGTGAGCGTGCATGCCGAGCGGCAAGGCCCTTTGATCGCGATCACTGTGGACGACGATGGCGCGGGACTGACCGGGCAGGCGATCGCCGAGGCGCTGGTGCCGGGGCGTCGGCTCGACGAACGGGGCGATGGGCACGGCTTCGGCCTGCCGATCACGCAGGAACTGGCCGAACTGAACGGTGGCAGCCTTGCCCTTCACCCCGCCCTATCGGGGCGTGGCCTGCGTGCGACGCTGATGCTACCGGCCGGGGCAGTGGCTTCATAGAGACAGGCGCCATCCCGCCGCGTCGATGCTCAGCTATCGGGCTACGCGACCTTACTTCCAGCTCGCGGCAAAGGCGGGGGCCGCGATGAAGCTGGCTGGCTGCGGCGACGTGGGCGGCGGATCGCACACCCCCTCCTCGATGTAGCGCATCGCCGAGAGCAGGCCATTGCGCGAGAAGGGTTTGGGGATCACGCCGTGCCCGCCGGCATAATCCTCCGGGATCTTCAGCGGATTGGCGGTGACGAACACCACGAACGCATCCGACCAACGCTCGCGGATCAGGTGGCAGACGTCGATGCCGTTGGTGCCCTGGGCGAGCTGGACGTCGACAAAGGCGAGGTCCGGAACCAGCGTGCTGTCGAGGTCCTCGACGTCGAACAAGGATGCCGCCTCGGCCACCACCTTGTGGCCGGCATCCTCCACCATCGCTTCGATATCCATGGCGAGGAGCGCCTCATCCTCGACGATCAGCACGTTGAGCGGCGCGCAGGGACGGTTGATCATCACTTGTCCACCGGGAAGGTGAGCGTGAAGCGCGCGCCCGGAGCCGCATCGGACCAGATCGGGGTTGCCCCCACCTGTTTGGACAGGCGCGCGATCAGCACGGTGCCAAGCCCGCTCGACTCTGCGCCCGATCTCTCGAAGCCCGGTCCGTCATCGCCGATCTCGATGGAGGCGCAGCCTTCCGCCACGCTGGCGCGCAACATGATGGTTCCGCTCCTTCCACCCGCGAAACCGTGCTTGATCGCGTTGGTGACGACTTCGTTGAGGATCAGGCCCAAGGCCGCCGCCTGGCTGGAGGGCACCTCGATGCAGGCGACATCCGCGTCGATGACGATGTCGCTGCGCCCGCTTGCCCCGACCACGTCGGTGACGAGGTTCTCCGCAAACGCGCCGACGTCGAACCGGGTGATGTCCTCCGATTGATAGAGCCTGCGGTGGACCGTTGCGAGCGCGTCCACCCGCTCCAGCATCGCCTCCAGCTTCGATGCGATCGCCGGATCGGGAATGTTGCGCGCCTGTAGCCGCAGGAGCGACCCGATCATCGTCAGGTTGTTCTTGACGCGGTGATCCACCTCGTGGAGCAGCAGCGTCTTGGCGGCGAGGGCAGCCTCAAGGTCCGCCGTGCGCGCCTCCACCTCGCGCTCGATCGCTTCCTTCTGCCCGGCGATGATGCGCTGCGCCTCCACCCGGTCGGTCACGTCGAGCTGCGATGCGAAGAAGAACACCACCGTGCCCGCATCGTCGCGCACTGGGCTAAGATAGAGCGCGTTCCAGAAGGTCGTGCCGTCCTTCTTGTAGTTGAGGAGATCGACCGAAACGTCGGTCTCCTCCTCGATCGCGGCCCGGACTTTGGCCACCGACGCCCGATCGGTGTCAGGCCCTTGCAGAAAGCGGCAGTTGCGGCCGACAATCTCCTCGCGATCATAGCCGGTCAGCGTCTGGAACGCCTCGTTGCAGAAGACGATCGGATTGTCGGGCTGGGCGGGATCGGTGATGACCATCGGCATCCGCGTCGCACGCACGGCGGCGGCGAACGGATCGCCCCGGCCATGCTCGTAGGCCAGCGCGTCGGTGAGGTGCCAATCGTCCTTCTGCCGCATCGAACCTCCACCCTTAAGCAGGCCAGCCACGCC
Organism: Sphingomonas jatrophae; assembly: GCF_900113315.1. Classification (GTDB taxonomy): domain Bacteria; phylum Pseudomonadota; class Alphaproteobacteria; order Sphingomonadales; family Sphingomonadaceae; genus Sphingomonas_P; species Sphingomonas_P jatrophae. The sequence goes on from NZ_FOZG01000003.1 coordinate 606,849, forward strand.
TCACCATGGGGAGGCAGGATCGACACGCCTACAAATCACACGCAACGCACGCAGCCTCGCTGTCCGGCTCAGGTCCGCGCGGCCATCGGTCCGGCTTGCGAAGAACCGCACACCGCACCCCGCGGCGTGCCGGTGCGGCCCATGGTCCAATTGCCCTGCATCCGCACCTGCGGGTTCGGCGCGCACCAGATCTCTCCGCTGTCGTTCAGGGCCGTCACCCAGATCAGGTTGTGCTCCTGGCCATAATCGATGATCCCGACGGCATAGCCCTTGCCCTTGTCGAGCACGGTGACCGGGATGGGCGGATTGAGCTGCGTGAAGGACATGAGCGGTCAGGCCGGCTCGACTTCGACGGACTGGTTGTTCATCTTGACCGCGCCGTAGGCTGTCAGGAAGGCAACGTCCGCCGCGTCTCGGCCGACCCCGATCTTGGCCATGCCGCCCTCGCGCGCCATTCCGGTCGCATCGACCAGATGCCATTCGCCACCGAGGAACACCTCTGCCACGGCGTGGAAATCCTGCGGCTCGACGCCGAGCGCGTAGACTGCCGCAACGCGTGCCGGAATGCCGCACGCCCGCACCAGCGTGACCATGACGTGCGCATAATCGCGGCACACGCCTTGCCGCTTGACGAAGGTGTCGAGCGCCGTCGTGCTGCCCGTGCTGACGCCCGGAACATAGTCGAAATGGCTGCTCACCCAGTCGCGGATCGCGGCAACGCGCTGCCCGCCTTCGAGCCCGCCAAACTGCGATGCGACGAACGTCTGAAATTGGTCGGACTGGCAGAAGCGCGACGGCATCATGTACTGCACGGTCTCGCCGGGCAGCAGATGCGGCTCGATCCTTGGCAGGGTGCTGACATCGGCAAGGATGCGATTGATCGTAACCGTCGAGGTATAATCGACGATCAGCCGCCCTTCCGCGCGCAGCCAGATCCTGTCGCCGATCCCATCGTGCCCCGTCACCCGCGCGAAATGCTCCAGCTTGGGCAGATCGATATGGGCGTCGTCGATCGTCTGCTCCGGGATCATCGCCGCTTCGACCTGAAGCAGGATGTCGGTTGGCTGGCTGAGCTGATAGTCCAGGTGCGCGTGGATCTTGATCTGCATCGTCGCCAAACTGACGTCGGTTAAGTTCGATCCTCCCGGCCGCTGCCTCCGAACGATTCCGCACATTGCGGCATGGCTTCTGGCGGCGCGACGATGCGGGGCTTGCCTTCCCGTCGACAAGCGCCTCAAACCCGCTTGCGCGCCGACGGAGATCGAATGGTGCGGGGTGAACCAAAGGGGGGCGGCGCTGTTTTGGCCGGGATCGTCATGAATCGCACATCCCGTTGATCCAAACGCTTCGCACGCTGCGCTTCGTCCTCGCCACATGCCTGACGCTTGCCGGGGCAGTCGCGCCCGCATCGGCGGCGAGCCCACCGACGACGCTGCGCGTGGCGGCGCATTACACCGCCAAGCAGGCCGCGCCGCTGCTCGCCTGTTTCAAGCGCTATGAGGCGGCGCATCCCGGCCTCCGGATCGACTACCAACAGGTCTCCTACCGCGATTACCTCCAGACCGTGCTCATCTCGCGGGTCGGGCGGTCACCGGCAGACATCTACAACCTGTATTCGATCTGGGCGCCGCAGCTGATCGGGGTGGGTGCGCTCGATCGGCCTCCGCCATCGCTGGAGCGCCTGGTGCGCGCCGCCTACACGCCCGCGACGGTGCAGGCGGCGACGATCGGCGGGCGCTTGTGGGGCATGCCGTCGGCCGTCAGCGTCTATCAGCTCGTCTATAATCGCCGCATGCTCGCAGCCGCAGGCTACCGCGCGCCGCCCAGGACCTGGGCCGAGCTGGCGACGATCGGTGCGGCCACGGTGCGGCGAAACCGGCAGGGCAATGTCGTGCGCGGCGGCTACGCCTTCGGCACGACCACCGCGAACATCGCCCACACCTTCTACGCACAGATGTACGCGGCAGGCGTCCCGCCGTTCACCGCGGACGGGCGCGGCACCAACCTCCGCTCGCCCGCCGCCGCCCGTATCGTCCGGGAAGGGGCGATGCTGTTCCGGCGGGGGATCACCAGCCACGCCATGACGGTCGGCAATTTCGCGGGTCGCGCGGCGGCGATGACGGTGCTCGCCAACTGGCAGAAGAGCGCGCTCGCCGAGGCGTTCGGAGACCGCTTCTCGAGCGAAGTCGGCGTCGCGCCTATTCCGACGGACGGACCGGGCGGAACCATGATCTATTCCTTCTTTTGGGGCGTGGAACGCGCCAGCCCGTCAAGGCCGCAGGCTTGGGCGCTGATCCGCTGGCTCAACGAGGCGCGCGGGCGTGACGGGCTGACCTGCACGGGGCGGATGCTGGGCGGCATGGGGGACCTGACCGGCAACCGCGCGGATCTCGCCGCCATGCGGGGCCAGCTCGCCGACCCGTTCAGCCGCGGCTTCGTCGCGGCGCTTGAGGCACCGGGCGCGCGACCGCAGGCCAATGTGTGGCATGCCGAGGAGATCGACCGCTTGCTCCGCTATTATATCGAGCTTGCCTGGTATGGCCGTATGAGCCCGCCTGCCGCGCTCGCCACCGCCGATCGCGAGATCCGCGCGATCCTTGCCGAGCAGCCGCGATGAGCGCGGGATCGTCGTCCGCCTTCGCCGCGCGGGGGCTCGCGCCTTACCTGTTTCTCGCCCCCGCGGCCCTGTTCGCGCTCGTCTTCCTGGTCGGGCCGCTCGGCTTTGCGCTGTGGGTCAGCACCACCGACTGGAACGGCATCGGTGCCGCCAGGCCGGTCGGCTGGGGCAATTACCGTTATTTGTTCGAGCAGGACCCGTTCTTCATGCGGTCGCTGCTCAACACCTTCCTGTTCGCCGCCGGATCGCTGATCGTCGGCGTGCCGCTGGCGCTCGGCATTGCGGTCCTGATCGCGCGCAGCCGGCTCCAGTCGATGTGGCGCATGCTGTTCTGGCTGCCGATGATCACCAACATCGTCGCGATCGCCTACATCTGGCGCTTCCTGCTGAACGACACAAACGGCCTGCTCAACCGTGCGCTGGACCTGCTCGGCCTGCCGGGGCCTGACTGGCTGACCGGGATCAACTGGGCGATGCCGTCGCTGATCATGGTGTCGGCATGGATGACGCTCGGGCACAACGTCCTCCTGTTCCTCGCCGGGCTGAACGAGATCGACCACAGCTATCACGAGGCGGCCGAGCTCGACGGGGCGGGTCCGCTCCGCCTGTTCTGGCATGTGACGCTGCCGCTGCTGCGCCCCACCCTCCTGTTCGTGACCGTCACCAGCCTGATCACCGCGCTGAGTTCGTTCGCGCTCATGCTGGTGATGACAGAGGGCGGCCCCGCCCGCGCGACCACGGTGGCCGGGCTCTATCTCTACGACATGGCCTTCACCGATCTGCGGCTCGGCCGCGCGTCCGCGGCGGCCTTTGTCCTCGCGGCGATCATCCTCGCCTTCAGCCTGGCGCAGTTCCGCCTGCTGCGCCGCGGCGGGGTGGAACGGCATTGATGCGCCCGCCTCATCCCCTCGCCCTCTTGAGATATGCGGCGCTGACGCTCGGCGCGCTGGCGATGGCGCTGCCTTTCGCCGACATGTTCCTGGGGGCGCTCCGCACGCCGCAGGAGCTGTTGGCCGTGCCGCAGGTCTACTGGCCGCGCGATCCGCAATGGCGCAATTTCGCCCGCGTGTTCGATGAGCTGCCGATGGCGACATGGCTCGCCAACAGCGTGTTCGTCACCTCCGCAATCACCCTGCTCCAGCTCATCACCAGCGCGATGGCCGGTTACGCGCTGGCCAAGTTCCGCGTGCCGGGCACGACCCTGATGCTCAGGCTCGTGCTCGGGGCGCAGATGTTCCCCTTCTTCCTGCTGATCATCCCGATCTTCTTCCTGCTGCGCTTCGTGCCGCTGCTCGGCGGCAACGATCTGTGGGGCCAGGGCGGATCGGGCCTGCTCGGCTCCTATGCCGCGCTGGTCCTGCCCTTTGCGGTCAGCTGGTACGGCATCTTCCTGATGCGGCAATTCTGCCTCGGCGTACCCGACGAGGTGATCGACGCAGCCCGGCTGGACGGCGCGGGCGAGTTCCGCATCTTCCTCACCATCGTCCTTCCACTGATCCGGCCGGGGCTCGCGACGCTCGGCATCTTCGTGTTCGTCTATCACTGGAACGAAGTGATCTGGACGATCACGGTGACGCGCGGCGCGTCGGGGCTGCAGACTTTGCCCGTCGGCATCTATCTCCTGCGCGGCGCCTTTGCCGATCAGTCGACCGAGGCTTTGCAGCGGGCGGCCATCTGCATCTCGGTGCTGCCGGTCATGCTGGTGTTCCTGGGGCTGCAACGCTTCTATGTCCGCGGGCTGACCGCGGGCAGCGTGAAGGGATGACGATGGACCGGCACGATGCGGCGGCGCTGGCGGCGGACATGGCCCGGCTGGGCGCCCGGCCCTATTCGGAAGTGGGCGTGCCGATGTTTCTCGTCGCGGAGGATCTGCGCGGCGACCTGGCGGTCAAGGATGAGGGCGAGCCCAAGCTGGCCGCCGCGCTGCGCGACATGGCAGTGGAGCGGCCCGAGCCGGCCGACACCGCACGCCTGATCGAGGTTCTCGCCGATCGCCACATCCTCGGCGCGGACGGGCCCGCCTTCACCCGCCTGTCCGACGAGGAGGTGCGGCGTTGAGCCTCGCTTCCCAGATCGCCGACAGCTTTGCCGCCGCGCCGCCGATCCGCGTCGTCAATTACCACAACACGCCCGCTTACCGCGCCGACGACTATGATCGCGAGCTCGCCGCGCTGGCCGAGCGTTATGCGCCGGTCACCGAGGATGATCTCGCCGCTTTCTTTGCCTCCGGTCACTGGGCAGGGGGGCGGCCGGGCGTGATCGTCGCGCTCTACAACGGCTATCGCAACAATCACGACGTCATGCGCCCGCTGCTCGAGCGGCACGGGCTGGTCGGCTGGTTCTTCGCCGTAACCGGCTGGACGAGCTGCCCGCCCGACGATCAGCGCGCCTTCGCCGCCAGACGCACGCTTGCGCTGGTGCCCGGCGAATATGCCGATGGTCGCCACGCGCTCAGCTGGGATGAGCTGAAGAGCCTCGATCAGGGTCACGTCGTCGCCAGCCATACCCGCAACCACGCCCGCATTGCCGCCGACGATGCCGACGGCCAGCAGGCGGAGATCGTCGGCGCGCAGGACGATTTCCGCGAGCATCTGGGGCATCCCGTCCGTTCGTTCGCCTGGCTGCTGAGCGGCACCTGGGGCCATTCGGCGCCGACCGACGCCTGCCTGGAGCGGGCCGGATACGAGTTCCTCTTCTCCGACTTCAAACTCCAGCGGCTTCCGCACGCCCGCAGCTCCGCCAACGAAAAAATAATCTAAATCAGTATTTTTGCACCGGTCCACTGGCGCTGAGCCCGCCGCCTGCTACGGAGGAGCAGGCCCGGATAGTGGCCAAAGGGGGAACGGGGATGTTTGCGGGAACAGGCTGCCGCGGTGGACGCGGTGTGGCTTTGATGTCGTCGGCGGCGCTCGCCGCTCTGGTCATGAGCGGCGGAGCAGCCGCGCAGACCATCGCGCAGGAGGACCCGCCCGCTGCGCAGGGCGAAGTCGTCGTCACCGGCAGTCGCATCGTCCGCGACGGCTTCGACGCGCCGACACCGGTGACGGTGCTGAGCGCGGCGGATCTCGCCGCCCGCTCCGACATCAACGTCGCCGATGGCCTCAACCTGCTGCCGCAGATCAACACGTCGGTAACCCCGTCCAGCCAGCCGACCGCGATCAGCGGCGGCGCGATCGGCGTCAATCTGCTCAGCCTGCGCGGTCTCGGCCCGACGCGGACTCTGGTGCTCCAGGACGGCAAGCGCGTCATCAACACGTCGTTCAACACCGCTGCGGCCGCGCCCGACATCAACCACATTCCGCAGAACCTGATCCAGCGGGTCGACGTGGTGACCGGCGGTGCCTCGGCGGTGTACGGATCGGACGCGCTGGCCGGTGTCGTCAATTTCGTCCTCGACCGCGATTTCACCGGCGTGAAGGGCGAGGCCACCGGCGGCGTCACCACCTATGGCGACAATGGCGGCTGGGACGTGTCGCTGGCCGCCGGCGCGAAGTTCGGCCCCGAAGGGCGCGGCCATGTCCTTCTGTCAGGGCAATATGCCGGCAATCGAGGCGTCGGCGGCAATGATCGGCCGTGGAACCCGGGGGGCGGCGCGGTCTACGTCAACCCCGCCTATACTGCGGCGAACGGTCAGCCCTTCTACCTGATCGGCGACCGCATCGGCTCCAGCAATGCGACGCCGGGCGGGATCGTCACCGCAGGCCCGTTGCGCGGCACATATTTCGGCCAGGGCGGCGCCGTCGGCACGTTCAACTTCGGCACCGTCAGCACCAACAATGCGATGCAGGGCGGCGATTACCAGATCTCGCGGTTGGATAACGTCTTCAATCTCGTCGCGCGCGACCGGCGGCACGTACTGTTCGGCCGCGCGAGCTATGAGCTGGCCGAGGCGCTCAACCTCTATGTCGAGGGGCAATGGTCCCGCTCGGTCGATTCCACGCTGACCCTGCCTTACCGGCGCCAGGGCAATCTCACCATCCGGGGCGACAATGCGTTCATCCCGGCCTCCGTCCAGCAGCGCCTCGCGGCGGCGGGCCTGACCAGCCTGACGCTCGGCACCACCACCGGCGACATCGGCCAGATCCGCGTCCGCAACACGCGTGAGCTGACGCGCTGGGCGGTCGGCGGCGACGGCCGCTTCGACATCGGCGAGGGCACGTGGCGGTGGGACGCTTATTACCAGCGCAGCCGCAACGAGATCGAATCCACTGCGGGCAACAACGTGATCGTTGCGCGCTTCCTCCAGGCGACGGATGCGGTGCGCTCACCCGCAGGCACGATCGTCTGCCGCTCCACCCTGACCAGCCCGGCAGACGGCTGCGTGCCGTTCAACGTCTTCGGCCAGGGCGTGAACAGCGCCGCCGCGGTGAACTACGTCACCGGCACCGCCATTCGCAACGACGTGCTGAAGCAGAACGTCGCTGCCGCCAACCTCACCGGCTCGCCCGTATCGACCTGGGCCGGCCCCGTCTCGATCGCTCTGGGCATCGAGCACCGATTTGAGAGCGTCAGCGGCCTCGCCTCCCCGACGGACGAGGCCAACGGCTTCGCGGCGGGCAATTATCATGCGAGCTTCGGCAGCTACAAGGTGACCGAAGGCTATGTGGAGGCGGACGTGCCGCTGCTGCGCGACTCCGCGCTCGGCAAGTCGCTCGACGTCAGCGGCGCGGTGCGGCGGACGGACTACAGCACGTCGGGCGGCGTCACGACGTGGAAGCTGGGCGTGGTCTATGCGCCGATCGCCGACATACGTTTCCGCGCCACCCGCTCGCGCGACATCCGTGCGCCGAATCTTGGCGAGTTGTTCTCCGCCGGCCAGTCGGCCTCGGGCGCCAACGTGATCGACCGGCTGAACGGCAACCAGACCAACTCTACCTTCATCGCGCTGCGGCGTGGCAATCCCCTACTCCAGCCCGAGGTCGCCGATACGCTCGGCCTCGGCGTCGTGCTGACGCCCAGCTTCCTGCCCGGCTTGCAGGCGTCGATCGACTATTTCGATATCGATATCGACGATGCGGTGAAGATCCCCAACGAGCAGACGGTAATCGATCTGTGCGCCGCCGGGGATCAGGCCGCCTGCGCGTTCATCACCCGCAATGCCGCGGGTCAGATCACGATCATCGCCACGCCGCCGGCCAATTATCTGTCGCAGGATGCGCGCGGCATCGATGGCGAGATCGCCTACCGCCTGCCACTCGCCGGCGCGGCGGACGGCCCGGCCATCACGCTGCGGGCGCTCGGCAGCTATCTCATCTCGCTGAAGAATGTCGACAATATCGCGACGTCGCAGGGCGCCGGCGTGACGGGGGATTTCGGCGGCATCGTCGCCTCCGGCCCCTATGCGCCCAAGTTCCGCTCCAACGTGACGCTCGCCTATGACGATGCGCGCTTCACCGCAGGCGTCACCTGGCGCTACATCGCGCCGGCCAAGCTGAACAAGCTGCTGACGGAGTGCACGTCGGCTTGTCCGGCGGGCAACGCGCTGACGATCAGCGACAATTCGATCCGATCGAGCTCGCTGTTCGACCTGTCGCTGCGCTTCCGCCCCGTGGCAAGCAAGCCGCGTGCGGAGTTCTTCCTGGCGGTGGACAATGTGTTCAATGCCGTGCCGCCGTTCGTGCCGGGCCGCGTCGATATCGGCTTCTACTCGGGCCAGTACGGCTATTATTACGATCGGATCGGGCGCACCTTCCGAAGCGGTTTCCGCTTCGCTTATTGAGCGTGGCGACGGTCAGCCTCAGCGGGGTCGGAAAGGCGTTCGGCCCCGCTACGATCCTGCACGACGTGTCGATCGAAGTCGCGCATGGCGAGTTCGTCGCGCTGGTCGGCCCGTCGGGCAGCGGCAAATCGACGCTGCTGCGAATGATCGCAGGGCTGGAGGAGGTGACGTCGGGCGAGATCCGCATCGACGGGCGCGTCGTCAACGACGTGCCGGCCAAGGCCCGCGACGTAGCGATGGTGTTCCAGAATTATGCGCTCTACCCGCATATGACCGTCGCGCAGAATCTCGGCTTCGCGCTGCGGATGCGGCGCCTGCCTCGGGCCGAGATCGGGCGGCGCGTGGGCGAAGTGGCGAGGTCGCTCAATCTCGAAGAGCTGCTGGATCGTTATCCGCGCCAGCTCTCGGGGGGCGAGCGGCAACGCGTCGCCACTGGCCGCGCGATCGTGCGGCAGCCGCAGGTCTTCCTGTTCGACGAACCTTTGTCGAACCTGGATGCCGCGCTGCGCGTCCACGTCCGCGCCGAACTGCGCGCGCTGCACCGGAAGGTGGGCGTCGCGTCGATCTACGTCACGCACGATCAGGTCGAGGCGATGACGATGGCGGATCGCATCGTCGTCCTGCGGGGCGGCCGGATCGAGCAGATCGGTGCGCCGCTCGACCTCTATGACCGGCCCGCCAGCATCTTCGTCGCCACCTTCATCGGCTCGCCGGCAATGAACCTGCTGTCTGGCATCCGCACCGGCGATACGCTGGTGACGCCGGATGGTGTCGCCCTGCCGATCCGGACCGACTGCCTCGGCAAGGAGGGCGAGCCGCTGACGCTCGGCATCCGGCCCGAGCACGTCCTTCTTGCGGCGGACGGCGTCGCCCTCCGGGTCGAGGCGGTGGAGCAGACCGGCGCGGACACGATGATCATGGCCCGGCTCGGCGCGGCGGAAGTCACCGTCGTGCGGCGCGAGCGGATCGATGTGGCGCCCGGCGCGCACGTCCACGTGCAGCTGCCGCAAGAGCACCACCATTACTTCGATGCGGAGGGACGGCGCCTGCCCGCCCTGTAGCGCATCGTTCGAACGTCATGTGGTGGCGTAAGCGTCGCCTGCCAGGAGACTATCCGTGATCACGTCCGCGTTGCCCGTTCCCGCGATCGCCCGCGCCTATATCGATGCGGCACCCCCCGGCGACTGGTTCCTGTTCGACATGAGCCCGCTCGACGTGACCGGCATTCCGGCATGGAAGGCCGCCTTCTTCCCGGAAGATCCCGCGGCGGTGGGCTGCGAGGTGCAGCAGGGCACCGGCTATGGCCAGACGCCCGAGCAGGCGATGATCGCGGCCGTCGCCGAATGCCATGAGGAGGTTCACGCCCGGCTGGGCTTCGCCCGCATGCAACAGGTCCAGGGCAGCTACGACGCGCTGGTGGCGGCGCGGGGCTCCGCCGGCGTGGTGGATCCGCTGCTTCTGTGCCTGCCCGCCGGTTCGCCGGTCGGCCGTGACACGCCGCTCAGCTGGGTGGAGGCACGCCGCTGGTTCGGGGGCGAGCCGGTGCTGGTGCCGGTCGACGTTGCCGCGCTGTCTGGCGACCATCTGCCCAAAGGCTACACGCCGTTCACGACGCTGATCACCAACGGCCTCGGCGCCGGCCCGACGCTCGAATGGGCCGCCTCGCACGGTTTGTTCGAATGCCTTCAGCGCGATGGCAACGGCCTGCGCCTGCGGGCGCTCGATTCCCGCATTGCCCTCACCTTCGACGATGCGCTGCCGTCCGAAGTCGCCGCGAGTGCGCGCCGGATCGCGGATGCGGGCATCGATCTCCTGCCCAAGTTCGCCACCGACGAGTTCGGCATCGCCAATGTCTTTGTCGTCGGTGCGGACCGCGATCCCTCCCGCCTGGCGGTGCCGATCGCTCTGTCCGGTTGCGGCGAGGCGGCGGATCCGGACCGGGTGAAGGCGCTGCGCAAGGCGATGCTGGAATATGCCCACGCCCGCGCGCGCAAGGCATTCGCCTTCGGCCCGATCGACACGGTGCGCCGGGTCGTACCGCCGGGCTATTGGGAGCGCGTCGAGCCGCGTGCCCGCCGCGCTGCGCGCCATACCGAGCCGCGGCAGGTGGAGGCTTTCCGCCACTGGCTGGATCTCGACGGCGGGCAGTTGCGCGTCCTGCTCGCCGATCCGGTGTTCACCGTAGCGGCGGAAAAGCCGTTCGCCGATCTGCCGACGGCGGCTGTCTCGACACCCGAGGCGACGGGCGCCGACGCCGCCGGTCGGCTGCGCGCGGCCGGCCTCGATCCGCTCATCCTCGATTTCACGCCGCCTAACGCTGCCATGCACGCGGTCCGCGTGGTCGTGCCGGGCCTCGAGGTGGAAACGATGAGCTATTATCGCATCGGCGAGCGCAACGCCGCCAAGCTGCTCGCTGCCGGCAGCGATCTGGTTCGCCGCGGCGAGGCGAGCGACACGCGCCGCCCCATCCGCCTATCGCCCGCGGCGGAGGATCGCCTCGGCGGGCCGCTGCTGCTCGACATTGAAAAGGTGGATGCCCGCGTCGGCGCGCTCTACCCGCTCTACCGTGAGCCGGGCGCCCACGAAATGGCGTTCCATCGTGCCGGGTCGGAAGGTGGCTGAACGAAGCGCAGCGGTCCGGGACGTTCCCCTACCCTGGTAGACTTGTCGCGCAGCCGGGCTGACGGCCGATACAATTTGCGACAATTTCGTGCGCTCGCCGGGATAAGCTCGCGACAGCCGGGGTCCAGTTTCTCCTCAACGCCAGCCACGGCGTCCCACGAGGAGAGACACCATGAAGAAGTTGATCGCCGCCGCCCTCGCCGCCTCCGTCCTGACCGCACCGGTGATGGCCGCCCCGCAGCACGGCCGCAACGATGGTTGGGGCCGGACCGAACAGAACCACCGCGTCGACAATCGCCGCGTCGTCAAGAAGACCGTGATCGTCCGCAAGGACGTGCGCCGTCCGCAGGTCCAGTATCGCACCTGGCAGCGCGGCCAGCGGTTCGAGAGCCGCTATGCCCGCAACTACCGGGTGATCTCGAACCCGCGTCAGTATCGCCTGCATGATGCGCCGCGCGGCTATCGCTGGGTCCAGTCGGGCAATGATGCGGTGCTGGTCGGCATCGCCAGCGGCATCATCGCCTCGGTCCTGGCGAACACCATCCGCTGACCGGTCGGAGCCCCGGAGATCGCATCTCCGGGGCTTCCGCCGTCCCGCTGTTCACCGCTAGGCTCCCCTATGGCCGACGAACCCCGCATCCTTCTGGTCGACGACGAACGCGACATTCGCGAGCCGCTGGCCGCCTATCTCGGCAAGAACGGGATGAAGGTGACGCAGGCCGCGCATGCCGCCGCCGCGCGTGAGATCCTGGCCGTCCACGCCATCGATCTTGTCCTGCTCGACATCATGATGCCGGGCGAAGACGGCCTGTCGCTGGCGCGCTTCCTCCGTGCGACCACAGAGATCCCGGTCATCCTGCTCACCGCCAAGGCGGAGGAGATGGACCGGATCATCGGGCTGGAGATCGGCAGCGACGATTATGTCACCAAGCCATTCTCCCCGCGTGAGCTGCTCGCCCGGATGAAAGCGGTGCTGCGCCGCTCGGCGGGGGGCACGGCCGTCCACGCGCCCGACGCGCAGGGTTTCGCCTTCGGGCCATGGATCCTGCGCACCGGGGATCGTGAGCTGGTCGATGCGCACGGCGTGGCGACGCCCCTGTCCACCGGCGAGTATAATCTCCTTCACGCGCTGGTCACGCACCCTCGCCGAGTGCTGACCCGCGATCAGCTGCTCGATCTGAGCCAGGGCCGCGAGCTTGCCGCGTTCGAGCGGAGCATCGACAACCACATTAGCCGGCTGCGCCGCAAGATCGAGGCCGATCCCGCCAGCCCGCAACTGGTGAAGACTGTCTGGGGCGGCGGCTACATGCTCGCCAGCGACGTGCGCAGGATATGAAGCGCCTGCTGCCCCGCAGCCTCGGCGGCCAGATGGCGCTGCTGCTCGGGCTGGCGCTGTTCGTCGCGCAGCTCATCAACTTCGCGCTGATCCTCAACGAGCGGCAGAAGCTAACGCTGGCGCAGAACCAGGGGCCGGCGATCACGCGCTTTGCCGGTGTCGCCGCCGATCTGGCGCGGGCCTCGCCCGATTTCCATGCCGCCATCGTCGCCGATGCGTCTCACCGTGGCGCCCGCTTCGACCGCGCGGCCGACAGCGGCATCGCACCGGCGGAACGCGACGCCGCGCTGGAGACGGCGGTGCGCCGCGCGCTAGCAGAGGCGGGCGTCAGCCCTCGCACCATCCAGGCGACTGCGCTGCCTGCGCGGCGCAGCGCCGAGCGCGGCCGCACGCCCCCGCCCCGCCGGGACATGCAGGTGCTGCGCATCGCCATATACGGGGTGGACGGGGGATGGCTGACCGCGCGGCTGATCACCCCTCGGCGCGATCCCTGGCTGGGCGCGCGGCTCGCTGTCGCCACCCTGCTCCTCTACCTGATCGTGCTGGGTGTGACCGTCTGGATCGCGATGCGCCTTGCGCGGCCGCTCCGCGAACTGACGCGCGCGGCGGAGGCCTTTGGCGGGCGCCAGGCGCCCATGCCTGTCGCGCCGAGCGGCCCGACCGACCTGCGGCTGGCGATCGATGCGTTCAATGCGATGAACCTGCGCGTGCTGGCACTGCTCGACGAAAAGGACCGAATGCTCGGCGCGATCGGCCACGATCTGCGCACGCCGCTCGCTGCGCTGCGCATCCGCGTCGAATCGATCGACGATGACGAGGATCGCGACGCCGCCATCGCCAAGATCGCCGAGATGACGGCGATGCTGGAGGACATTCTCGTGCTCGCCCGCACCGGCCGGTCGCGGGAGGAGGCGCGCCCGATCGATGTCGCCGCGCTAGCCGAGGCTGTGGTCGAGGATTTTGCCCGCCTCGGGCACGATGTCGCCTTCGCGCCCGGCGCGCCCGTCATCGCGCGGGTACAGCCCAACCTCGTCCGCCGCGCGCTGTCCAATCTGGTCGACAATGCCATCTGCTATGCCGGGCAGGCCACCGTCTCGGTGGTCGCATCGGGAGATTGGCTCGAGGTGCGGGTGGTGGATCACGGCCCCGGCATTCCGGCGGCGGAGCGGGCGCTCGTCCGGCAGCCCTTCTACCGGATCGAGGGATCGCGAAACCGGGAGACGGGCGGCGGCGGACTTGGCCTCGCCATCGCGCAAAGCGTTGCCGAAAGCCATGGCGGGCGGCTCGAGCTGACCGGGACCGAGCCGCACGGGCTGACCGCGATCATCACGCTTCCGCTGCGCTGAAGCCGCCTGCCCCTTCGACACGGTGCGCAATCTGTTTTCAACAAAAGATATCAAGTGTTCTTGGAGCGCGCGCGTCTTTTCTTCACGTCCAAGAACTTCCTTGAGAATCTGATCCATTTCGGTAAGAGCAGGCTGCGGGAGCCAGCCTAAACAGATCAGCTGCAATCGCGTGCGGGATGGCCCTGCGCGGGGTGCGGGGAAGGGCTGGCCATGGTCTCGCCGGGGGGCAGCATGGTGAATCTGGTACGTCGCGTTGGCGGTGAGCTTCTCGTCAACACGCAGGTCAACGGCGCGCAGCAGGCCCCGACGGTGACGTGGCTGGCCGGCGGCGGGTTCGTCGTGACGTGGCAGGACACCAACTCGCTAAGCGGTGCGGACAGCACCGCCAGCATCAAGGCGCAGATGTTCGACGCGGCCGGCACCAGGGTGGGCGCCGAGCTGCTGGTCAACACTGCGGGCACCGGCTTCAAATATGAGCCGACCACCACCGGGCTCGCAAATGGCGGCTTCGTCGTCACGTGGCACGATGGCAGCAACACGCTGGGCGACGCATCGGGCACCAGCATCAAGGCACAGATCTTCAGCGCGAGCGGGGCGAAGGTCGGCAGCGAGTTCCGCGTCAACACGCAGGTGAACGCCGATCAGTCGATGGCGACGATCACCAATCTCGCGGGTGGCGGCTTCGTCATATCGTGGCAGGACAGCAGCGGAACGCTGGGCGACACGAGCAGCAGCAGCGTAAAGGCGCAGATCTACAACGCCGCGGGCACGAAGGTGGGCGGCGAGTTCCTCGTCAACACGCAGACCGCCTCCGCCCAGTTCCAGCCCTCGATCACCAGCCTGGCGGGTGGCGGCTTCGTCGTCAGCTGGCGGGACGAGAGCACGTCGCTTTATGGTGGGGATTACACCATCAAGGCGCAGCTGTTCAGCGCGACCGGCGCCAAGACCGGCGCCGAGTTCCTGATCGACGCCACCGCCTCCCGCGGCAATTACGGCGTTCCCCAGCTCGCTCGCCTGGAAAATGGCGGCTTTGTCGCCACTTGGCTGGCGCTCGAGGGCGTCAAGGCGCAGGTGTTCGACGCGTCGGGCGTAAAGGTCGGTGGGGAGACGCTCGTCACGCCGGGCATCCGCACGGGCATCCAGCTCAATATCGGCCCCGCGGTGACCGGCACAGCAGATGGCGGCTTTGCAGTGACGTGGGTTCAGGCGCAGGCCGGTGCCGGCGAGCCCACCGGTCAGAACATCCACGCACAGACGTTCGATGCGACCGGCGCTCGCGTCGGCAGCACCTTCATGGTGAACTCGGAGACGCTGAGCAGCCAGGACCTGCCGACCATCGCCGGCATCGCCGGAGGCGGCTTCGTCGTCAGCTGGCAGGATCAGAGCGGCACGCTCGGCGATGCCAGCAGCCTCAGCATCAAGGCGCAGGTGTTCGGCATGGCCGCCGCAGCCGCTCCAACGGCACTCGCCTTGTCCTCGACGAGTGTGGACGAAGGCGCCGGCACTCTCACGGGCGCGACCGTCGGCACGCTCAGCGTGACGGACGCGGATTTCAACGACGTGCTCACCTACACGTTGCTCGCCGACTCCAGCGAGGGCGGCTTCGCCATTTTGGGCGGCAAGCTCGTCGTCGCGGACGCCGCCAAGCTCGATTACGAGACCAACAGCACGCCGACCGTCACCGTCCGTGCGACCGATGCGGGCGGCCACACGATCGACCGCACTTTCACGATCACGCTGCGCGACGTGGACGAGACGCGCCCGGCGACGAAGGTGGGCGGCGAGTTCCTGGTCAACACGGTGACCGCCGGCAGCCAGAGCGATCCGGCGATCGCCCGTCTGGCCGACGGTGGCTTCGTCGTCACCTGGGCCAATGGCAATGACGTGCTGGCGCAGCGTTTCGACGCGGCGGGCGCGAAGCTCGGCGGCGAGTTCGTCGCCAATACCAGCACGCATGGCTATCAGGCGGCGCCCACAGTCGGCGCGCTGAGCGGCGGTGGCTTCGTCATCGGTTGGGAGGACTTCACCCCGCTGGGTGCCGACACGAGCGGCACGTCCGTCCGCGTGCAGGTGTTCGGCGCGTCTGGCACCAAGGTGGACGGGCCGTTCGTCGCCGCCACGCAGACAGCGGGCGACCAGCTCGCGCCGAGCATCGTCGGAATGGCCGACGGTAACTTCGTGGTCACGTGGCAGGATGGCAGCGCCACTCTTGGCGATGCCGAAGGGACCAGCATCAAGGCGCAGATCTTCACGTCGGGCGGTGCGAAGGTCGGCTCCGAGACCCTCGTCAACACGAAGACGGACGGTTGGGAGAATATGCCCAGTGTCGCGGCGCTGGCCGGGGGCGGCTTCGTCGTCACCTGGTATTACGGCGCCACTGCCGGCCGGCCCGCGCCGGGCAGTTCGCTCGAATCGAACATCAAGGCGCAGCTGTTCGATGCGGCGGGCAACCGTGTCGGCGGCGAGCTGCCCGTCAACACGCAGGGTGCCAACTTCCAGGGTATGCCCGTGGTCGGTGCGCTGGCCGGGGGCGGCTTTGTCGTCAGCTGGACCGATTATAGCGGCACGCTGGGCGATACGAGCGAGGACAGCGTCAAGGCGCAGCTGTTCGACGCCGCCGGCAACCGGCTGGGGGGTGAGTTCCTCGTCAACACCATGACCGCCAGCAGCCAGCTGGCGCCGACGATCAGCGCATTGCCGGATGGCGGCTTCGTCATCTCTTGGCAGGACGGCAGCGGCACATTGGGCGATGCCAGCGCCACCAGCATCAAGGCGCAGGCCTTCACCGCCAGCGGCAGCCGCATCGGCCGCGAGTTCCTCGTCAACACCAACACCGCGAATGCGCAGGGAGCGCCCGCAATCGCCACACTGACGAACGGCAAGATCGTCGTGGCATGGCAGGATGGCAGCGGCACACTGGGCGATACGAGCGGCACCAGCATCAAGGCACAGATCGTCGCGCTGGTCGGTCCCGCCGCCCCCGTCGCCGCGGCCGACAGCTTCACGACCACCGAAGACACCGTGCTCACCATTGCGGGCCCCGGTGTGCTCGCCAACGATACGGATGCGAACGGCGATGTGCTGACCGCGCAGCCCTTTTCCGGCCCGGCGCACGGCACGCTGACGCTCGATCAGAGTGGCGGCTTCGTCTACACGCCGTTTGCGGATTTCACCGGCACCGACAGCTTCACCTATATGGCGCATGACGGCACCTCCCTGGGAAATGCCGCCACCGTCACCATCACGGTCACCGCGGTGGACGATGCGGCCGTCGCCGTCGCGGACAATGCTGCGATCCTCGAGAACCAGACTGCGACGATCGCGGTGCTGGCGAACGATCGAGATCCCGATTCCCCGCTCGCGATCGCCAGGATCGACGGCACGGCCATCGTGGCCGGCGCGAGCGTGACGCTCGCCTCCGGCGCGATCGTCACGCTCAATGCCGATGGTACGATCGGCTATGATCCGCATGGCGCATTCGACACGCTGATCTCGCCCGGCACCGGCCCCGGCACGACGGCCGCGACCGACAGCTTCACCTACACGCTGGCAGGCGGCGGCAGCGCGACCGTGTCGGTCGGCATCACCGGCGTCGGCGTTGCGGACGACGGCACCGGCGGGCTCGTCCGCCGCCACGGGGACGAAGTCCTCGTCAATACGGAGACCTGGTCCTATCAGACCGAGCCGAGCATCAGCTGGCTGGCCGATGGCGGCTATGTCGTCACCTGGCAGGACCTTAGCGGCACGCTGGGAGATGCGGACGGCGCCAGCATCAAGATGCAGCGCTTCGACGCCGCCGGCAACAAGGTGGGCGCGGAGACGCTGGTCAACACGGCGACCGCCAGTGCGCAGTCCACGCCCTCTGTAACCGGCCTGCCGAATGGCGGGTTCGTCACCACATGGCAGGATTTCTCGCGGGCCGGTAATCCGGCGGATTACGACGGCAGCGGCATCAAGGCGCAGCTGTTCGACGCGGCAGGAGCGAAGGTCGGCAGCGAGCTGCTCGTCAACACGCAACTTCCCGGCAACCAGGAAGCGCCGGTCGTTACCGATCTGGCCGGCGGCGGCTTCGTCATCACCTGGTCCGATCCGAGCGGCACGCTCGGCGATACCAGCTACACGAGCATCAAGGGCCAGATCTACAACGCCACAGGCGGCAGGATCGGCAGCGAGTTCCGCGTCAACACGCAGACCGCGCAGCAGCAGGAAAGGGCGGTCGTCCAAGGGCTGACCAACGGCGGCTTCGTCGTCACGTGGGAGGATCGCAGCAAGACGCTGGGCGACAGCAGCGAATCGAGCATCAAGGCCCAGCTGTTCGGTGCGTCGGGTGCCAAGATCGGCGGCGAGTTCCTCGTCAACACGGTGACGGAAGGCAATCAGTCCAACCCGACTGTCGCCGAGCTTGCCGATGGCAGCTTCGTGATCGGCTGGTCCGGTCCCGATGGCCAGCAAGCGCAGCTCTTCAGTGCCACGGGCGCGAAGCTCGGCGGCGAGTTCGCCATCGGCAGCGGCCAGCAGCTGACGCTTTCCGCTGCTACGGGCGGATGGTTCGTCGCCACGTGGACGCAGGTCAATGGCGAAGGCGGGAACGCCACCGGCAACGATGTGGTCGCGCAGGTGTTCGATGGAAGCGGCGCCCGGCTCGGCGGCACGTTCGTGGTCAGCGCCTCGGCCGCCGGGCATCAGGGCAACCCCGCGGTCAGCCGCCTGCCCGCCGGCGGCTTCGTCGTCACCTGGGAGGATGCGAGCCCCGGCAATGGCGACGGATCGTATAACGGCCTCAAGGCGCAGGCCTTTCGGTTCGAGACGGCCGGGGCACCGACCGACATGTCCCTGTCGTCCACGGTAGTAGACGAGGGCCGCGGCACCGTCGCAGGCTTTGCCATCGGCCGGTTCGGCATCACCGATCCGGACGTGAACGACAGGTTCACCTACACGATCCTGAGCGACGCGACGGGCGGCGGCTTCGCCATCGCGGGCGACCAGCTCGTCGTCGCCGATCCGGCCAGGCTCGATTACGAGACGAACGCCGCACCCGCCATCACCGTGCGCGGCACCGATGCCGCCGGCAACGTGATCGATCGCACCTTCACCATCACGGTACGCGACGGGGACGAGACGCGGCGCGTCGAGAAGGTCGGCGGCGAGGTCCTCGTCAACACCGGCACGTTCGGCGCGCAGAGCGATCCCACCGTCACCCGCCTCGCGGGTGGTGGCTTCGTCGTCACCTGGACGGACAATTACGACAATGTCCGCGCGCAGCTGTTCGACAATGCCGGCGGCAAGGTGGGCGGCGAGCTTTCCGTCAACACGCAGACCGCGAATACACAGGATGGTGCGGCCGTCGCCGCCCTTGCAGGGGGCGGTTTCGTCGTCAGCTGGCAGGATGGCAGCGGCACGCTCGGTGACAATGACGGGACCAGCATCAAGGCGCAGCGCTTCGACGCGACCGGCGCGAAGGTGGGGGGCGAGTTCCTCGTCAACAGCCTGACGGCAGGCGGACAGTCCGACGTTGCCATCGCCGGGCTTGCCGGGGGTGGCTTCGTGGTCACCTGGTACGATTGGACGCAGCCGCATGAGCCCGCAGACGGCAGCGGCGAAGGTGTCCATGCCCAGATCTTCGACGCAGGCGGCAATCGCGTGGGCGGGGAGTTCAACGTTAACACTTACTCGCTGAACAGCCAGTTCGATGCCAAGGTGACCGGCCTCGCCGATGGCGGCTTCGTCGTGACCTGGACGGACGGGAGCATGACGCTCGGCGATACCGCCGGCTACAGCGTCAAGGGGCAGCGATACGATGCCGCGGGCGCGCCTGTCGGCAGCGAATTCCTCGTCAATACGACGACCAGGTCGGTACAGGCCGAAGCCGATGTCACCGCGCTGCCCGGCGGCGGCTTCGTCGTCGTCTGGCGCGACACAAGCTACACGCTCGGCGATGCCGACGGCACGTCGATCAAGGCGCAGCTGTTCGGCGCATCGGGCGAGAAGCTTGGCGGCGAGTTCCTCGTCAACGCCACAACCGCCCATGACCAGACAGCGCCGAGTGTCGCCGTCCTATCCGACGGCGGGTTCGTCGTGACGTGGGACAATCGCGGCTCCGACAACGGTTTCAACAGCAATGCGTCGGAGGTTCGTGGTCAGGCCTTTACCGCCACCGGCAACAAGGTGGGTGGCGAGTTCCTCGTCAACACGCAGAGCGCGGGCGATCAGAGCACCTCGGACGTCGTGGCGCTGGCCGACGGTCGCTTCGTCGTCGTCTGGCAGGATGACGGGCAAACCGGCGGCGACGACAGCTATCTTGCCATCAAGGCGCAGATTCTGGCCGTTGCGGCGCCTACCCCGCCGGTCGCATCGGCCGACGCCTATGTGGTGGACGAGGATGGCAGCCTCGTCGTCCCCGCCGCCTCCGGCGTGCTGGCCAATGATGGTGGCGGCGATGGCCCGTTGACAGCGGTGCTCGTCTCCGGCCCGGCGCACGGCGTGCTGTCGCTCGCCCCCTCGGGCGGGTTCACCTACGCGCCCGTGTCCAATTACGCCGGCAACGACAGCTTCACCTATCGTCCGTTCGATGGTGCCCTCTACGGCGCGCCGGTGGCCGTGATGATCTCGGTGGCCGCAGTCGACGACCCCGCCGTCGCCGGCAATGACGTGGCGACCGTCGCCGAAAACCGCAGCGCGACCATCGCGGTGCTGGCGAACGACGCGGATCCCGATTCCGAGCTGGCGGTCGCGGCGGTGAACGGCACCGCGATCGCCCGCGGCCAGACGGTAACGCTGGCATCAGGCGCACTCGTCCGCCTCAATGCCGACGGCACGCTCGACTATGATCCCAATCAGAAGTTCGACGCGCTGGTCGCGCCCGGCGGCGCCGGCGCCAGCACGGCGACGGACAGCTTCAGCTATACGCTGGCCAGCGGCGGCAGCGCGACGGTGACGGTGACGATCACCGGCGTCGACCAGACGACCGAGACCTATGTCGGCACGGCCGGCGCCGACACGTTCAGCATCAACATCGCCACCCTCTCCTCGCAGGACACCGTAAGCGGCGGGGCCGGCAACGATACGCTGGCGCTGTCCGGGACGGGCGCCCTCCCCGCCTCGGCGCTGGCGGGGATGAATTCGATCGAGGTGCTGACGCTGCTCAACGGCGGCATGTCGCTGGCGTTCAACGATGCCGTGGCAGCCGCCAATGGCCCGACGCTGACGGTCAACGGCTCCGCCGGCAATGACGCGGTGGATTTCTCCGCGGTAACGCTGGCGACACGCACCCTCGCGGTCCGCTCCGGCGGCGGCAATGACGTGTTCCGCGGTGGTGGGGGCAATGACGTGTTCCGCTTCGCCGCGGCCGAGCTGACGGCGGCGGACACGGTGGTGGGCGGGGGCGGGACGATCGACCAGCTCGTCTTCGAGACGGCGGGGGCGGTTAGTGCCGCGAGCATGGCCGGCGTGTCCGGGATCGAGCGCTATGTGCTCGCCGCTGGCGGTAACGCTCTGACCTTCAATGCAGCCAATGCAGCGGGGGTTGCGGGTGGCGTGATCCAGGTGATCACCAGCGTCGGCAATGACAGCGTCAACGGCACGGCACTGACTGATGCTGTCCTTGAAATCAGCGCCAGCGGCGGCCTCGACACCATCTACGGGACCAGTGGCGGCGATACGGTGCGGATCGGCGGCAGCGATCTTGCGGGCGACACGATCAACGGTTTCAGCGGCTACGACAATATCGTCGTGACCAGCGCCGACACGCTGAGCGTCGCCGATCTCGCCGGGCTCGCCAATGTCGACCAGATCACGCTGAACGCGGCGGGCACGTCCGTGACGATCAACAATGCGATCGCGGGCGCCAATGCCGGTGTGCTGGCCGTCTACGGATCGAGCGGCAACGACATCGTCGACGGCAGCAGCGTGACGCTGGCGACGCGCAGCCTGGCGATCACTGCGCTCGGCGGCAACGACGTGTTCCGCGGCGGTGTCGGCTATGACGTGTTCCGCTTCAACATGGCGGAGCTGACCAGCGGCGACACGGTCGCGGGCGGTAGTGGCGCAGGCGTCGATGCGATCAACTTCATGACGGCAGGCACGCTGGCTGCGGGGGCGCTGGCAAATGTGTCGGGCATCGAGCGACTGACCTTCGTCGCGGGTGCCAACGCCGTCACGCTCGGCGACGCCTTCGTCGGCAGTGCGACCGGGCAGCGCGTCGTCGTTTACGGCAACAACGGTAGCGACACGGTGGATGGCGCGGGGCTGACCGGCGCCAACCGGATCGAGATCTACGCCGGTCTGGGCAACGACGTCCTCCGCGGTGGCGCAGCCAACGACCTGTTCCGCTTTGCTGCCGCGGGTCTCGACGGGAGCGACCTTGTGGCGGGCGGTGCTGGTTACGACGAGCTTTCGATCTCCACCGGCGGGCAGCTGAGTGCGGCGCAGCTGGCGAACGTATCAGGGATCGACCAGATCACCTTCGCCACCGGCGGTTTGTCCGTCACGCTCGACAATGCCGTGGCTGCGGCGAACGGCGCGACGCTGACCATGTTCGGTTCGGCCGGCAATGACAGCGTCGATGCCAGCGCCGTCACCGACACGACGCGCGGGATCAACGCCGTGGCCGGCGCAGGCAATGACAGCTTCCGAGGGGGGCTGGGAGCTGACACGTTCCGCTTCGCAGCCGGCGATCTCACCGCCGCCGATATCGTTTCGGGCGGCGGTGGCAGCGCCGTCGACGCGCTGCAGATCACCACCGCCGGTACCGTTGCCGCGGCCGCTCTGGCGCGCGTCAGCGGCATCGAGGCGGTGTCACTGAACGTGGCCGACATCCGCCTGTCGCTGTCCGACGCCTTCGTCGGCTCGGCAAGCAATCGCGCGGTGACGATCTACACCTCTGCCGGCGCCGACTATGTCAACGCCGCCGCTGTCACCACCGTCGGCAACCGCATCGACGTGGCGCTGACCACAGGCGACGACACCGTCATCGGCGGCGCCGGCGACGACACCATCCGCGTCGCCGCCGCGAACCTGACGGCCGGCGATACGCTGTCCGGCGGTGGCGGGCGTGACACGCTGGTCCTCAACGGCACCGGCATGATCTCGCTTGGCGGCAATGTCAGCGGCATGGAGGCGCTGACGCTGGCGAGCGGCCTGCAATTGACGGTGAGCAGCGCGTTCGCCGCCGCCAATGCCGCCAGCTTCACGATCAACGCCTCGGGCGGCAGCGACCAGATCGATCTGGCGGCGGTCTCCTCCGCCACCTCCTACACGATCAATGCAGGGTTCGGGAACGATCGCATCCTGGGTGGCGACGGTGCCGACATCTTCAACTTCGCCGCTACCGAACTCAACGGCGCCGACACGATCCGCGGTGGCGAGGGCAGTGCGATCGACACGCTGCGCATGACCACGGCGGGCACGATCGTGCTGACCGGCATGGCCTCGTTCGAGGCGATCATCCTCGCCGATGGCACCAACAATCTGGCGCTGACCAACAATCAGCTGGGCAGCGCTTATGGCGGGCGTATGACGGTGGCGGGCGGCAGCGGCAACGACACGCTGTCGACCACCGGGGTCAGCAGCGCGTCCAACCGGATCGAATTCGGCGCCGGTGCGGGCAATGACAGCTACATCGGCGGTGCGGGAATCGACGTGCTCAAGATCGCCGCGGCCGAGCTGACCGCCGGGGACAGCTTCACCGGTGGCGGAGGCAGTGCCGTGGACGTGGTGGAGTTCACCACGGCGGGTGCGGTCGGCGCAACGTCCGGCGTCACCGGGGTGGAGCGCTTCCAGCTCAATGCCGGCGGCAACAGCCTGGCCATCGGCGATGCCACAGTCGCCTCCGCGACGAACGCGACGCTGACCATCGTCGGCGCGGGCGGCGACGACGTGATCGACGCGTCCGCTGTCGCCTCTGGCCGGCGCGTCATCGTCTCCGCAGGTGTGGGCGACGATGTGCTGGAGGGCGGCGCCGGCAGCGATACGCTGGACGGCGGCACGGGCGACGACCGGGTCTGGTACGACGCGGCCGACACCAGCGCTTCGGGCGGCACGCATGTCGAGGGCGACACGCTGATGGTGCGGACCGCAGCGACGATCGACCTGCGCCTTGCCGATCAGGTCAGCGGCGATGCCGGCACCACGACCGGGTTCGAGCATGTCGACGCCTATCATGCCACCGCCGGCGTCACGATGCGCGGTTCGGACGGCTTCTTCAGCCGGCTGACCGGCGGGCACGGGCAGGACACGATCACCGCCGGCGCATCGGGCGCCTTGATCAGCGGTGGCGCGGGTGCGGACACGCTGATCGGCGGCCAGGGTGAGGACACGTTCCTGTTCGATGCGGGCGATGTCGTCGCGGGCGAAACGGTGTCGGGCGGCAGCGGTGCGGCCAACGAGGCCTATTTCTACGCCGACGCCGATTTCAGCACCGGCAGCTATCGCCAGATCACCAACACGGTGCTAACCGGCTTCCGCGATGGCGCTTATGCGGATGTCAGCCTGACGCTCCGCATGGAGGACATCTACGCCTTCACCCCCGGAGGGCAGATCACCGCCAATCAGGTGACGTCCGATACGGTCGAGACCTTCGTGGTGCAGATGGCGGGCATTCAGGGGGGAGAGTTCCACAACTTCCACCTGGTCGGCTTCGAGGCGAACGACCGCTTCGTGATCAATGGCGGATCGGGCGCGACCCAGATCGTCGGAACCGATCTGGCCGTGACAATCGTCAATGCCGGGGACGGCGATGATGTCATCCAGAACAGTACTCACGGCAGTTGGCTGTCCGGCAGCGTGATCAATGGCGATGCGGGCAATGATCGCATCGGCTACACCGCGGGCGCCGGCGTGACGCTCGACGGTGGGGCCGGTACAGACACGCTCGTCTTCGGCACGCACAACGACTATCTCCCGCCGCTCGGCCTGCGGATCGAGCTTGGCGCGGCAGACCAGACTGCCGGCGACGAGGCCGACGTCCGCGGTTTCGAGAATGTCGACTGGACCAATGGCGTAGACGTCGAGATCGTTGGCTCCTCTGCTGCCAACGTCATCCACGGTGGCCGTTATGGTGACGTCATCGAAGGCGCAGGTGGCGCCGATAGCCTGACCGGCGGCGAAGGCGGCGACACGTTCGTCTTCCGCGCCCGCTATGCCGAGGGCGACACGATCCTCGACTTCGACGCCGCCGACGGCTTCCTGTTCGATCAGGACGCCTATGGGACGGACGGGCAGATCGACCGGCTGATCGACGACACGACCGGCCAGAGCGGGCTGATCGGCGCCGACATCGTCCGCTATCTCGCGACCAGCCTCGACGATGTCGATGATGTGGAGACCTATCTCGCCGCCAACGGTACGGGTGGCCCGGCGGGCCTGTTCGTCGTCGGCCAGAGCGCCGCGGGGCACACGATGCTGTTCCATGCGGCGAACGGCAGCGGTGCCGATGGCAGCGTGACGCTGATCGCAGACCTGATGTCCGCCTCCGCAAGCGCGATCAGCCTGAACGACTTCGCCTGGCTGACCTGAGGATTGCCGGCGCGCAGGCGACCTGGCAGCGCTGCGGGCGGCAGCGCTGCCACTGGCCCGGACTGACGAAAATCGCTTACCTGCGGCACCGAAACCGCGCATCTGGCGCACCGATGCGACCTCCGATTCCTTCGCCGACATTCCTCACCGCGATCGCGGCGCTGCTGATCGCTGGCCCGGTGCATGCGGCGCAGCAGGACGAGCAGCTCTGGCTGCAGGCCAACACCAACCTGCCCTTGGCAGCGAAGCTCCGCGTGACGCTGGAGCAGATCGCCCGCTTCGGCGACCGGCCGGGCGGCCTCTATCAGACAGAATTCGGCGCGCTGCTGGGTTACCGCATCAGCAAGCAGGTCGAGCTTGGTTTCGGCTATCGGCGCGTTGGCTTGTACAACAGCTCGGCGCGCGACGAGGACCGCCTGCGCCAGCAGGTCGTCGCCACCTTCGGACGGATCACCACGCGCTTCCGCGTAGACGAACGCTTCCATCCGGAAGGCAGCGAGATCGGCTTCCGCATCCGGCCGCTGATCCGGTACAATCATCCGCTCGGACCGAAGGGTCTCGCGGCGTTCATCAGCCACGAAAGCTTCCTGCTGCCGAACGCCACCAGCTGGGGCCAGCGCAGCGGTTATGAGCGGATGCGCAACATCATCGGCCTCGCCGTACCGATCGGCCGGCGCATGTCCGCCGACATGGGCTACCTCAACCAATATCGTCCACCCCGGAGCGGCGCCTCCGCGCAGATGGATCATGCGCTCAGCGTGCAGCTGACGATCAATCTTCCCCAACTCCACGCCATCGTCACCGACTGACGCCCTGGAAACCGCAAAACCGCCAGCTTGGCAGCGCAGCAACCTCTATATACGGCTGTATATAACGAGTCGGCGCCTCTGCAGGCTCGCCAAGCGGGGCTCCAGGCATGCGGTTCGGATCGACGATGATCGCCACGCTCGCGCTGCTTGCCGGCGGCTCAGCCCAGGCCGCAGAGGCCGTTCCGGATGGCGCGTCCGAGGTGATCGTCACCGCGCGCCAGCGGGCGGAGGATGCGCAGCGCGTGCCCGCGGCCCTGTCGGTCGTCGGCGGTGAGCTGCTCGACCGCAGCTATACGGTGAACCCGCAAGCGCTGGCGCAGCTGGTGCCCGCGCTGAACTACTCATCCGCCAATCCGCGCAACACCGCGATCACGCTCCGCGGCCTCGGCTCCAGCGTCGTCGCGGTCAGCCAGTCGAATGACGGGCTGGAGCCGGGTGTCGGCTTCTACGTCGATCAGGTCTATCACGCCCGCCCCGCCACCGCGGCGTTCGACTTCACAGACATCGAGCGGATCGAGGTGCTGCGCGGCCCGCAAGGCACCCTGTTCGGCAAGAACAGCACCGCCGGCGCGGTCAGCATCACGAGCCGCCTGCCCACGTTCCAGCCGGAATCGCAGGCCGAGATCAGCGTCGGCAGCTACGATTTCCTGCAGGTGAAAGGCGCGGTCTCCGGTCCGCTCGTCGACGATCGCCTCGCCATCCGCCTGTCCGCGCTCAGCACCATGCGGGACGGGGTGATCCGCAACGTCAGGCTGAACCGCCGTCACAACGGGATCGACAATCAGGCGATCCGTGGCCAGCTGCTCTGGACGCCGACCGAGACGCTCACCGCGCGCCTCATCGCCGATTACACGAGGTTCGACAGCGAATGCTGCACGCAGGTTTTCTACCGGGTCGGCACCTCGCTCCGCCCGGCCGCCCGGCAATATCCGGCGCTGGCGGCGGGGATCGGCTACCGCCCCGCCAGCACCGACCCTTATGACCGGCTGACCGACATCGACGCGCCCGTCGGATCGGACACCAACGAAGGCGGCGTGTCCGCCATCGTCGAGATGGATCTCGGCACGGCCACGCTCACCTCGGTCTCGGCTTGGCGATTCTGGAACTGGTCGGCGCAGAATGACCGGGATTATACCGGCGTGCCGATCCAGCTGGTTCAGGGCATCCCCTCGCGGCAGGATCAGTATAGTCAGGAAGTGCGCCTCGCCTCCCAGGGCGAGCGGCGCCTCGGCTATGTCGCCGGGCTCTATTTCTTTCGCCAGACGATCGTCGGCCGGCCGGTGTCGATCTACGGCCCGGCCGCGGCCTACTGGCTGATCGGCGCCACCACGGGCGCGAACGGCACGGCCGTCACCGCCAACCTGCTCGACGGCTATGGCCAGGACGGCCGCACCCGCTTCGCCAGCAACAGCTATGCCGCCTTTGCCGAGCTGAACTGGCGCGTGTTCGACCGCGTGACGCTGACCGGCGGCCTGCGCTACACCTACGAGCAGAAGCGGGGCGACTATGCCACCACCGTCTCGGGCGGGCTGGTGACCAGCGATCCGGCGCTGACCGCCGCCAAGCTGTCGGTGCTGCGCCCGCAAAGCTATTCCGCGCGCGACCGGGACGGCAGCGTCTCCGGCCGCGCCAACATCGCCTGGCAGGTGAGCGACCGCATCCTTGCCTATGCCGGTGCCGCGCGCGGCTTCAAGTCGGGCGGGATCAACATGTCCGGCCTGCCGCTCGACGCGTCCAACCGCCCGGTGCTGGCGACCGCGGTGGTGGCGCCCGAGCGGAACACGACGTGGGAGGCGGGCGTCAAGACGCGCCTGCTGGGCGACCGGCTGCTGCTTAATCTCGCCGCCTTCCACACGCGGGTAAAGGATTTTCAGGCCACCATCGTCGACAGCAGCCAGACGGTGGCGCTGCGCGGCTATCTGTCCAACATTCCCGAGGTAACGGTGAAGGGCGTCGAGGGCGATGCGGTCGCGCGCATCGCTCCCGGCCTCAGCCTGCGCGCCTCCTTCGCCTATGCGCACGGCACCTACAGCGATTATCCGAGAGGGCCCTGCCCGCTGGAGCGGCAAGGCAGCGCCACCAGCGCCTGCGACCTGACCGGCGGCCGCCTGTCGGGCCTGCCCCGCTGGTCGGAGACGCTGGGCGTCGATCACGCCGTCCCGCTGGCGCCGCTTGACGGCGATCTCGTGCTGCACGCCGATGCCGGCTGGCGAAGCGGCTATAACGGTGAAGCCGCCTTGTCCCGCTTCACGCGGATCGGCGGCTACAGCCTCGTCAATGCAAGCCTCGGCTACCGCTCGAACAAGGGGTGGGAGGTGGCGCTGTTCGCGCGCAACCTGTTCGACCGGACCTATATCCAGAACGTCACCGTGCAGGCGGGCAACTCGGGGCTGATCCTCGCGACTCCAGGTGATCCGCGCCTGATCGGTGCCACCTTGCGCGTGCGGCGGTGAACGGAGCAGGAGGGCCGTCAACCCCGCAAATACGCCAAGCTGCGTTGCTCTATGTTGCTATAGGTTCATTCATTCTACGGAGCGGGGCAGAAGCGGCGTGATCGATCCAATTTTCGCACGGATCGGCCGGTCGATTTGGCAGGACATGCCAGTCACCTGCATGTAGCTTCCCTTTCGGGGGCGGGGCGGGAAGCCAAGCGAACAGCTCGTGCCGCCAGCGTCCAAAGGGGGACAGACATGCCACGTGCATTTGCCGTCGCGTTGATCGCGACCAGCCTGCTGACCGCACCGGCCATCGCCGCTGCCGCAACGCCGACCCGTACCGCCGCACCTGCGGCATCGCCCTTCGCGGGCATGCAATATCGCCTGATCGGCCCGTTCCGCGGCGGCCGTGTCAGCGCGGTCGCCGGTGTCGTGCAGGAACCGGATACCTATTACATGGGCGCAGCCGGCGGCGGCGTCTGGCGCACCAACGATGGCGGCAACAGCTGGAAGCCGCTG
The DNA here is from genome assembly GCF_900113315.1 of Sphingomonas jatrophae. Classification (GTDB taxonomy): domain Bacteria; phylum Pseudomonadota; class Alphaproteobacteria; order Sphingomonadales; family Sphingomonadaceae; genus Sphingomonas_P; species Sphingomonas_P jatrophae. Next base: position 635,763 of record NZ_FOZG01000003.1, read on the forward strand.
TGGGACAAGTTCCCCGAGGCATCGCCCTCGATCGGCGGGATGGCGGTGGCGCCGTCCGACCCGAAGACGATCTACGTCGGCACGGGTGAGGGCAACATCCGCGGCAATGTCATCATGGGCAACGGCCTCTACAAGTCGACCGACGAGGGCAAGACTTGGAGCTATGCCGGCCTGCGCGACACGCAGGTGATCGGCAAGGTGGTGGTGCACCCCACCGATCCGAACACCGTGTTCGCCGCGGCGCTGGGCCATGCCTTCGGCGACAATCCCGAACGCGGCGTGTTCCGCACGCGCGACGGCGGCAAGACGTGGCAGAAGGTGCTGTTCGTCGACAACAAGACCGGCGCGATCGACGTCGCCATGGATCCGAGCAACCCCAACGTGCTGTGGGCCGGCATGTGGCAGGCGCATCGCAAGCCGTGGATCCTGGAGAGCGGCGGCCCGGGCAGCGGCCTCTACAAGTCCACCGACGGCGGCAATACCTGGCAGAAGCAGACGGGCAACGGCCTGCCCGCCGGCATCCTCGGCAAGATCGGCGTGGCGCCGACCTCCAACCCGCAGCGCATCTACGCGCTGATCGAGGCGCAGGAGGGCGGCCTTTATCGCACCGACGATGGCGGCGCAAACTGGCAGCGGATCAGCGATCGCGGCGATTTCCGCCAGCGCGCCTGGTATTATTCGCACGTCATCGCGGATCCGAAGGATCCCGATAAGGTCTACGTGCTGAACACCGGCGCCTACAAGTCGACCGACGCCGGCAAGACGTTCAAGACGATGCCGACCTTCCACGGCGACAATCACGCGCTGTGGATCAACCCCAACGACACCGATCGCATGGTGGAGGGCAATGACGGCGCGGCCAACGTGTCGGTCAATGGCGGCGAGACGTGGACGACGGGCGCCAATCAGGCGACCTCGCAATTCTACCACATCTCGGTCGACAAGCAGGTGCCCTACCGCATCTACGGCGCGCAGCAGGACAACACGACCGTCTCGATCGCCAGCGGCAACGTGCGCGGGCCGATCGGGCAGGAGAGCTTCTGGGCGGCCGGCGGCGGCGAGAGCGGCTATGTGATCGCGGACCCGAAGAACCCGGACGTGACCATCGCCAACAGCTATGGCAACCAGGTCACCCGCTACGATCACAAGACGGGCCAGCTCTACGCCATCGGGCCGTTCCCGCGCGAGGCGATGGGCTGGGCGGCGAAGGATCTCGAGCATCGCCCGCAGTGGACGGAGCCGTTGCTCTATTCGCCGCACAATCCGAACGTGCTCTACAACGCCACCGAAGTGCTGTGGAAGACCACGGACGAGGGCAAGAGCTGGACGCAGATCTCGCCAGATCTGACGCGCAACGACAAGTCCAAGCAGGTCGCCTCCGGCGGTCCGCTGACGAAGGACAATACCGGCGTCGAATATTACAACACGATCTTCTCGGTGAACGAGTCGCCGGTGCAGAAGGATCTGATCTGGGTCGGCACCGATGACGGCCTGATCCACATCACGCGCGACGGCGGCGCCAACTGGCAGAACGTCACGCCGAAGGGCATGCCGGAATGGGCGACCGTCAACATGGTCGAGCCCGATCCGCGCAAGGCCGGCACCATGTATGCGGTCGCCGATCGTCACCGGCTGGACGACTTCACGCCCTACGGCTTCCGCACCGACGATTATGGCAAGACGTGGACGCCGATCACCGCCGGCCTGCCTGCCGACGCCTATCTGCACGTCATCCGCGCCGATCCGGCGCGGCCGGGCCTGCTTTATGCCGGCACGGAGAACGGTGTGTTCGTCTCGTTCGACAGCGGCAAGGCATGGCAGCCCTTCCAGATGGCGCTGCCGCGCAGCCCGGTGCACGACTTGGCGGTCGCCGGGGCCGGCGATCTCGCCGTGGCCACGCATGGACGCTCCTTCTGGGTGCTCGATGATCTGAGCGCGGTGCGGCAATGGTCGCCCGAGGTGGCGCGCAAGAGCTTCCACCTGTTCGCGCCGCGCGACACGACCCGCATCCTCTATGCGGGCCGCGGCAATTCGATGGGCGGGCCGACCGCGGCCAACCCGCCGCAGGGCGTGATCATCTATTACAACCTGAAGGAAGGTCAGGCGGAGCCGAAGGCCGAGCCCAAGCCTGGGCCGATGGGCGCGCAGGCCGGCAAGGACAAGTCCGAGCAGGCGCCGTCCGCTGGCACGGTGCAGACCGCCTCTGCGGCAAAGCCGGAGGAGAAGGATAACGGCCTCAAGCTCGAGATCCTCGATGCCTCCGACCGGGTGATCCGCACCTATCCCTCGCCCAATCCGCCGGCCGGTGGCGACGACGAGGAAGAGGACGGCCCACGCAACCGCAAGCCGGCGAAGCTCACCCGCAATGCGGGCGTCAACCGCTTCGTCTGGGATTTCCGCGAGGAAGCCGCCGTCACCGTGCCGAAGGCGGCGGTCTGGCATGCGATGAACGGCGGCGCCACCGTCGTGCCCGGCACCTACAAGGTCCGCCTGACGGTGGACGGCAAGAGCGAGACGCAGACCGTCCGGATCCTGCCCAACCCGAACCTGCAGACCACGCAGGCCGAGTTGCAGCAGCAATATGATCTGGTCGCCGCGATCAATCGCGAGCTGCGGCTCGTCAATGATGCGGTGCTGGAACTGCGCGCGCTGCACACGCAGGTCGCGGCAGCAAAGGCTGCGGCGGCAGGCAAGGCGAATGCGGCGCAGATCGTCGCGGCGGCCGATGCGGTGGAGGCCAAGGCCGGCGCGGTCGAGGCTGTGCTGATCCAGGTGAAGAATATCTCCTCGCAGGATCCGCTCAATCATCCGGTGCGGCTCAACAACATGCTCGCCTCGCTCGCCACCACGGTGGCGCAGGGCGACACGGCGCCCGCCAAGCAGCATCATGAGGAATATGCCAAGCTGAAGCAGGTGGCGGATCAGCAGCTCGGCACCTGGGGGCAGATCAAGTCCCAGGATGTCGCCGCGCTGAACGCGATGCTGCAACAGCAGCAGCTGAAGCCTGTGACGCTGGTCGCCGCCAATCAGCTGGCGGCGGACCGCGCCGAGCAGCTCGCCTCGATGAAGATCGAGGACGAGGAAGTCGGCAGCGGCACCGAATAAGCTGATCCTTCCCGGGCGGTCGCCTTACGGCCGCCCGGACCTTCTTTTCTGATTTCGGAGCGACGCGGATGCGCCTGCTTAATCGCGTGCGGCTGATCCGCGTGCTCATGCTGCCGCTCGGCACCGTCTCGGTGCCGCTCGCCGCGCAGGCGGTCGATAGCTCGGGCGAAGCCACGACGGCGAGCCTGCGCACGCAGCAGGCCTTGCCGGGCGATCCCACCGCACCGATCACCGTTTATGGCCGCAGCGGCCCCGGCCTCCCGCCGGATGAGACGCGCCACGCGCTTGACCCCCGCCAGATCGACCTGATCGCGGCGGGCAGCGCGGACGAGATCGTCCGTCGCCTCCCCTCCGTCCACGTGCCGGTCAACTCGCGCGGCGAGGCGATCGCCTTCGTCCGCTCCGCTGCCGAGCGGCAAGTGGCAATCTTCTACGACGGCGCGGCGATCAACGTGCCGTGGGACAATCGGCTGGATCTGAGCCTGCTGCCCGCCGCCCTGATCGGCTCGGCCCGCACCGCCGCCGCGCCGCTCGCGCCGCTCTACGGCGTCAATGCGCTGGGCGCCGTCAGCTTCTCGCCGCGCGCGCCAGACGGCATCGCTGCGCGCGCGCTGGTCGGCAGCGGGCGTGCCCGCGAGGCGCAGGGCATCGCGCCGCTCCTCACCGGCACCACCCGGCTCGACATCGGCGGCAGCTATGCCGATCGCCGCGGCGAACCGCTGTCCGACGATGCCGCTTTGCCCTTTTCGCAGATCGGTGACGACCGCCGCACCAACACTGACCGCGAGCTGGCCAGCGTCTTCGCCCGGCTCGGCAGCGAAGCGGGCGGCCATCGCCTGTCGCTCACCGCCTTCCACGTCTGGGGCGAAAAGGGCATCGCGCCCGAGAGCGACCGCCCGTCGGGCGCCCGCTTCTGGCGCTATCCCGACATCCAGCACACGCTAATCTCCGCCAATGGCGGGCTGGCACTCGGCGATGCGACCGCGCTCGATCTAGTCGGCTGGGTGCAGCGCTTCCGCCAGACGATCGACAGCTATACCGACGTCACCTACGACCGCCGGGACACGCGCGAGGTGGATCACGATCTCACCTTCGGCACCCGCGCGCTGCTGACGCAGCAGCTGGGCGGCGCGCGACTGACGGGCTCCATCAACCTGCTCGACTCGGTCCACAAGCAGCAGGACATCACCTTCACCGCGGGGCGCCCGCCCGCGGCGCTGCCCGGCTTCATTCGCTATCACCAGCGAAACCTCAGCGTGGGAGCGGATCTCGACTTGCCGCTCGGCGGTGGCCTCACCGCTCAGCTCGGCGCGGGCTACGACAAGGTCGATTATCTCGACACGGGCGACAAGCCCGCCATCGCCGACGCCGATGGCTGGACCGGCCGCGTCGGCCTTGCCTGGGATGTCGGGAGCGGCGTCCGCCTGCGCGGTGCCGCCGGCCGCAAGATCCGCGCGCCAACCATGCGCGAACTGTTCGGCCAGGCGCTCAATCGCTTCCTCATCAACCCCGATTTGAAGCCGGAGCGCATCATCAGCGCCGAGGCGGGCGCGGAATGGCGCGGCGATGCAGGCGGGCTGTTCCTCGTCGGCTTCATCCAGGATCTGGACGGCACGATCGATCAGCGCAACGTCGGCCGCCTGCGCCAGCGGATCAACCTTGCAGGCTCCAAGGTGCATGGGGTCGAGGCAGGCGGCGACTGGCGGGTGGCGCCGGAAATCTCCATCGGCGGCAGCGCCACGCTCAGCCGCGTCCGCCGCAAGGAGAACCCTGCCGGTCAGATCAACCGGCTGGCGGAAAAGCCGTCGGCGCTCGCCCGCGCCTATGTCGACTATGCGGGGCAGAGCGGCTTCGGCGCGCTGGCCGAGGTGCAGCATATCGGCCGGGCTTATTCGGCCGACGTGAACGGCGTGCTGGTGCCGCTGCCGCGCTCCACCGCGCTCAACCTGCGCGCCAGCCAGCGCATCGCCGCAGGCGCTACCCGCTTCGAGCTGTTCGCCCGCGTCGACAATGTGACCGACACGGACATCGTGCCGCAGTTGGGGCTGCCCGCGCCCGGCCGGGCCTTCCGCATCGGCCTGTCGGTCGGCGCGCCCTGACGGCCATGTCTGCCGCCCGCACGCTCCGCAAGGTCCATTATTGGGCGTCGCTATTCCTGCTGGTCAGCGTGTTCACCATCGCGATCAGCGGCTGCCTGCTCGCGCTCAAGAAGGACTTCGCCACGCTCCAGCCGCCGACCCGTGACGGTTCGGCTCAAGGCCTGTCCGATCGACCGATCGACTCGATCCTCGCTTCCGTCACCCGCGTGCCGGGGCATGAGCGCACGCGCTGGCAGGACATCGACCGGATCGACATCCGCCCCAAGGACGGCATCGCCAAGGTGATCCTGAACTCACGCACCGAGGTGCAGGTCGACATCTTCACCGGCGAGGCGGTGGAAACCGGCTATCGCACGTCGGACCTGCTGGAGACGATCCACGATTTCAGCGTGCTGGGCGGCTGGGCGAAATATGTCCTGTCGTTCGGGTCGGGGCTCGCTTTGCTCGTCATGGGCGGCACCGGCGTCTATCTTTTCGTCCTGCCCTTCCTCGTCCGCCGGGCGAAAAGGGCGAAGGGCGGCCGGCTCTAGAGCGGTTCGATCCGGTTGCACCGGATCGCCGCTCGAGTCCTTTGTTTGTTTTCCGCGGGTTCCGAGCCGGCAGGTGATCCACCTGCCTCGAAACCGCTCTAGCGGATGCGCCGGTCGCCGAAGCTGGCGCGCAGATAGACGAGGAAGCTCTTGATCCCGTCGCGCCCGTAAGCCGGCTCGAGCGCGGAGGCATAGCCATAGGCGCTTGCCAGCCCGCCCACCGCCAGGCGCAGGTCGCTCGTCACCGGCAATTCGTACTGATAGCCGAGCGACAGCTTGTTTACCGTGAACACGTCGTGGTGCAGCGGCTCGTCCTCGCCGAACAGCTCGCTCTCCTCCACCCGCTCGGCGCGGGCATAAACGGTGTGCCGGTCCGCCCAGCGAACCGCCGTTTCCGCCAGCCAGCCATTGTAGGACCCGCCCGGGCGGATGTCCTTCAGGCTCCACGCCACCGTTGTCGCCCAATTGGCGCCGGGGCCAAGCGGGCGGTTCCACGTCGCGGACAGCGTGGTGCGCTGTTCGTCCTCGTCCGGGTGCAACTGCTCGGGCGACTCGATGTGCCCGGTCGACGCCTGGAGCGACAGGTTGGCGGTCGGGTTCCAGAAGGCACGGACGGACCAGCTGTCCAGCCGCGGCATCTCGAAATCCCAGCGCTTCTCGTCCGGCTCGCGCCCCTTGAACGCGCTCGCCTCCACCTTCCAGAGGTTGGTGGAAAAGCCCGCCGTTACCACACCCCACGTGATGTGCGTGCTGTCGAACCAGTGATGGCCGATCGGCGCCTCGGGATTATCGAGGCCGGAGATGCGGTGCATGAAGGCGGGCGGCCCCAGCGCCGGCTCGCCCGGCAGGCCGGCATACAGGTAGGCCGCGCGGCCGCCGCCCAGGTCGTGCGAATAGCTGGCGGCCAGCTCCATGACGAAATCGTGCGGGTGCTGGCGGTCGACCAGCTTGGTGACGCCGTCCGCCGTCTCGCCGGTGGCGAACAGATTGGGATAGCCGCGCCGCCCCATTAAGGGATCGAGCGACAGCATCGCGCGCAAGCCCAACCGGCCATGCTCGCCGACCGCCCGGCTGCCCATCACCATCGCCATCGACGGCACGAACGTCTTGGCTGCGCCGCGCCGCCCGCCCTGATCGGTATAGGCCAGCGTGGCATTGGCCTGCGCCATGCCCGACCAGCCGCCGCTGTGAAACATGGTCGCGTACATGGGCGAGCTTTCCGGCTGCCACGACGTGCCCGATGCCTCGCGGTTCATCGCATAAGGGCCGAGCAGAGCGGGCATGGTGTGGCCGCCCATGTCGTGACCGGCCATGGCGTGCCCCGCCATGTCGTGCCCTGCCATGTCGTGCGCCGTCATGCCCTGCCCCGGCGCTGCGTCGCCCGCGGTCGCGGCTGCTGCAGCCGGCGGCATTGCGTGCCCCTCATGGCCGGTCTGCGCCAGCGCCGCACCGCCCTGTACGGCGCAGGCCAGCGCGAGCGCGATCCGGCGCGTGGGGATGGCAAGAGCGGAGGCGGGCTTGCTGTGCATCAGGCGGCGATCCATAGCCTCCGTACCATGGTCCGGAGTCAAGCATGGCAGAGATGACGATCGCCCGCCTCGCCCGCGCCGGCGCGGTCGGCGTGGAGACGGTGCGTTACTATCAGCGCCGTGGCCTCATGCCGCAGCCGGCGCGGCCGGCGGGCGACGGCACCAGCGGCGGCGTGCGGCGCTACGACGGCGAGGATGTCCGTCGCCTCCGCTTCATCCGCTCGGCGCAGGCAGCAGGCTTCACGCTGGACGAGGTGGGCGAGCTGCTCCAGCTCGACGCAGTCGACGATCGCGCCCGTGCCCGCGCGCTCGCCCGCAACCGCGTGGCGGAGCTGGACCGCCGCATCGCCGAACTCAGCGCCGCGCGCGCCGCGCTCGCCCGGCTGGCCGATGCGTGCGGCAAGGGGGAAGGGGGCGCCTGCCCGATCCTGTCCGCCTTCGACGGATCGAACGAGACCTAGCCCGACGAGGTCAGCCGCCTGCCCGGCAGGCGGTCGGCGCAGCCGTGCCGTGGGCGAGCATGCCGCCGGCCGGGCCGTCCGCCCGCCAGCGCCAGCCGCCGCCGGTCCAGCCGCCGCCCGCCGTGGGTGTCAGCTCGACCGTCTCGCTGCCGACCGTCAGCACCGCCGATCCGTCACCGCCGTAGAGGATCTCCACCGCGCGTCCGTCCGAACAAAGGTAGCGCGCGCTGCGGGCCTCCGCCGCGGCGCCGGGCGACGCGGCCGGCCGCGGCGTGGTGGTGCAGGCGGCGGCCGCGAGCAGGCACGGAAGGATCAGGGGGCGCATGGCCTCTGAGCGGCCGGCGCGCGCGAGAGTTCCCCCGCGCACCGGCCGCAAGTCAGCCGACGAAGGCGCGCTCGATCACATAATCGCCGGGCGACGCGTTCGAGCCTTCGGTGAAGCCCATGCCGTCCAGCCTCTCCGCCAGCGTCTTGATCATCGCGGTGCTGCCGCACAGCATCACCCGGTCCTGCTCGGGATCGAGCTTCGCCGGGCCGGTCAGCGCGGGGCCGAACAGCGTGCCGCTGTCGATCAGCGCATCGATCCGGCCCATGCGCGGAAATTCCTCGCGCGTGCAGGTCGGCAGATAGTCGAACTGCGCCTTGGCCTGATCCTCGACCAGCGGATCGCCCGCCAGCTGGCTTTCCAGCATCTCGCGATAGGCGAAATCGGACACGCGGCGCACCGAATGGACCAGCACCACGCGGTCGAACAGCTCGTAGACGTCCGGGTCGCGCACCAGGCTGAGAAAGGGCGCAAGACCGGTACCGGTGGAGAAGAGGAACAGCCTCTTGCCGGGCTTCAGCGCATCGGTGACGAGCGTGCCGGTGGGCTTGCGGCCGAGGAACAGCTGGTCGCCCGGCTGGATAAGCTGCAGCTTGGAGGTGAGCGGGCCGTCCGGCACCTTGATGGAGAAGATCTCGATCTCCTCGGCCCAGGACGGGCTGGCGATCGAATAAGCGCGCAGCAGCGGCTTGCCATTGTCGCCCGGCAGACCGAGCATCACGAACTCGCCCGAGCGGAAGCGGAAGCTGGCGGGGCGCGTGATGGTGAAGCTGAACAGATGCTCGTTCCAGTGACGGACGGACAGCACCGTCTCGACCGTCAGCGCGGCGGTGGGCGCCAGCGTCTGTCCGGCGGCGACGGGGTCACTCATGCTCAATCTCCTCGGTCGTCAGGCCCTTGGTGCCGGGCTCTTAGACCGGCGCGGGCAATGCTGCAGCGCGGCGACATATGGCCCCGCACAGCGCGCTCGCCATATCGATGCTGGCGATTTCGACAACCATCGTCCGTCTTTTCCGGCTGATAGCGGCCGACTACGTCAGAAATGGCCGCTTCGGGAACTAATCTTCCGCTTGGCCGTCATTCCGCTTCCGCAATGCGCGCTTAACTATCCGGGATAGCCCACATTTCCGACCTCCCCTCGCCGATCGTCCGCCTCGCTGCCTTCAGCCGCCTGAAGGCCGAGGAGACGAGCCTGCTGGAATCCATGGCCGGCAAACCGCTGCTGCTGGAGCGCGGCGAGGTGCTCCAGACGGAGGGCGAGGCCGATACGATCCCGCACCTCCTCATCGACGGATGGGTCGCCAGCCATGTCACTTTGCACGATGGCGCGCGCCAGATGATCAAGGCGCATCTGCCCGGCGACATGATGGGTTTGCCGAGCCTCGCCTACAAGAATGCGGTGGATACGCTCACCGCGCTCACCCCCGCGCGGGTGGTTCCCGTGCCGCGGGAGGCGATCGGCGCGATGTTCGCCAAGCAACCGCGCTTGGCGGCGTTGCTGTTCGTCGTCTCGCAGGAGGAGCGGGGCATGCTGATCGATCGGATGGCGGTGATGGGCCGGGCGGATACGGCCCGGCGCGTGGCCGCGCTGATCGTGCAGTTGCACGAACGGCTGCGGCGCAACGATCCCTCGGTCGGCCTCACCTTTGCGACCCCGATCACGCAAAGCCACGTCGCCGACATGATCGGCGCAACCCTGGTCCATGTTAGCCGGGTGCTGCTGCAGTTGCGCGCCAGCAATCTGGTGCGCTGGATGCGCGGCTCGATCGCGATCCTCGATCTCGAGGGGCTGCGTCGCTTCGCCGGGCTGCCCCAGCGTGAGTTGGATCGCCAGCCTGCCTGGCTGCCCGCCGCCTAAGCCTCCCCCGTCAGCCGGGCGAGATCCTCCGGCGTGTTGACGTTGGGCAATTCGATCGTGACCGGCCGTGCCCCCGCCACCGCCACCCAGCCTCGCAGCGATCGCCGCGGATCGCGCGCGATATGCGCGTCAAGCACGGCACTGAGCGCCGCCGGCCAACGCCCGACCACCGGCTGACCCTCGACATAAGCCGCCCCCGCCTCGCCCAGGCGGAGAACCAGATCGGGCGGCACCCGCGCCACGTCGCATGGCAGGCTGACCACTGCGTCGAAACCGTGGCCGGCGGCATGGTGCAGCGCCGCCGCCAGCCCGCCGAGCGGCCCCAGCCCCGGCCCCGGCCGGTCGGGCAGGCCGATCCCGCCCGGCCAGTCGCGCCCGCACACCACCATTGCATCCACCTGTGCGTCGAGTGCCGCCAGCGCATGCGCGATCAGCGGCCGTCCGCCCAGCAGCGCCAGCGCCTTGTCCTGCCCGAACCGGCGCGAGGCCCCGCCCGCCAGCACCGCACCGAGAATGCGCGTCACGATTCGAGCACCGCATCGGCACGCGCCAGCGTCACCAGCCGCAGGCCCGCTTCACGCGCCCGCGCCAGCGCCAGCCCGGTCGCGGCGGAAACCGTGACGAGCAGCGGGCAGCCCGCCAGCGCCGCCTTCTCGACCAGCTCGAACGAGCAGCGCGACGACAGGAGGGCAAAGCCGCCATCCCAGCCGAGCCCACCCGCGGCCATCGCGCCGATCAGCTTGTCCAGCGCATTGTGCCGCCCGACATCCTCGCGCACCAGCCGGATCGCTCCATCGGCGCCGCACAGGGCCGCGGCATGGACGGCGCCGGTCGCCTGGGCCAAGGGCTGGTGATCGCGCAACGCCGCCAGCGCGGCGAACAAGGCCGCGTCGCCGGCCTGCGAGACGGCGGCAATGCGCGGCAAGGGGCGCAGCGCCTGATCGAGCGACTCCACGCCGCACAGCCCGCACCCGCTTTCCGTCGCGCGGTGGCGCACGCGGTCGAGCAGCCGGTCGCGCCGGCCAACAGGCAGGCTCGCGCGCAGCACGATGCCGCGCGCCGTCTCGTGCGCCTCGGCGGGCACCGGCTCGTCCATCCCGTCCACCAGCCGCTCGGCGATGGCGAAGCCGCGCGCCAGATCGGGCAGGTCCGAAGGCGTGGCCATCAGCACGGCATAGCCGATCCCGTCATATTCGATCGCGACGGGTACTTCGGCGGCAACCGGGCGCTCGATCTTGGTGCGCTCCCCCGATGCGGCGATCCGGGTGAAACAGGCGGGCACATGGTCCATCGCACCGTCATAGGCACCCAAAGCGGCAACGGCACGTTCTTCCGCAAAATGGCGACAGGAGCATGCCTTGGCCGACACGTTCACCCCCACCGTCAAGATGGCCGCCGCCGCGAAGAAGGGCCTGAAGCTGCGTGAGGCATTCAATCGCGGCGGCACCGATGTCGGCGTGAACCGCGCCAACCAGCTTGCCGCGCGCGAGCCGCTGGGCGCGGACGACGTGAAGTCGATGCACAGCTATTTCGCCCGTCACGCCGTCGACAAGGACACGCACACGCACGAGTGGGGGAACGACAAGGATCCGTCCGCCGGCTACATCGCCTGGCTGCTGTGGGGCGGCGATGCGGGCAAGACCTGGGCCGATTCCAAGCACAAGGCGCTCGAGAAGAGTAAGGAGAAGAACGGGAAATGAGCGAGACGCGCAGCTTCGGGGCGATCCACAATCACGGCCTCGTCCGCGTCGCCGCGGCGACGCCGCTGGTCGCCACCGCCGATCCGGCGAAGAATGCCGCCGCGGCGATCGAACTCGCCGCTCAAGGCGATGCGGACGGCGTCGACGTGATCGTCTATCCCGAGCTCAACCTCTCGGCTTATGCCAATGACGATCTGCACCTGCAGGATGCGCTGCTGGATGCGGTGGAGCAGGCGGTGGCGGCGGTGCGCGATGCCAGCCGCGATCTGTCGCCGCTCCTGCTGCTCGGCGCGCCGCTCCGCCGCAACGGGCGGCTGCACAACACGGCGATCGCGATCAGCCGCGGCCGCATCCTCGGCGTCCAGCCCAAGACCTACCTGCCCAATTACCGCGAATATTATGAGAAACGCTGGTTCGCGTCCGGCGCGGGGCATGAGGGCGAGGACATAATCGTCGCGGGCGACACCGTGCCGTTCGGCACCGACCTGCTGTTCGCCGCCAGCGACCTGCCCGATCTCGTCGTCGGCATCGACATCTGCGAGGATTACTGGGCGCCGATCCCGCCCTCCTCCTATGCCGCACTCGCCGGCGCGACGCTGATCGCCAACCTGTCCGCCTCCAACGTCACCGTCGGCAAGTCGGCGGAACGCTCGCTCCTCTCCTCCGCCCAGTCGGCGCGCGCCATCTGCGCCTATGTCTATTCGGCGGCGGGCACGGGCGAGAGCACGACCGATCTCAGCTGGGACGGCCAGGGCACGATCCACGAATTGGGTGAGCTGCTCGCCCAGTCGTCGCGCTTCTCGGAGGAGCCGGTGCTGTTGATGGCGGACGTCGATCTCCAGCGCGTGCGGCTGGAGCGGATGCGGACGCCGACGTTCAACGACAATGCGGTGGTCGCGAATAACCCTGAGCGCCGTTATCGCCGCATCGCCTTTGATCACCGGCCGCACCGCCGCGACGTCGGGCTGAAGCGCGCGCAACGCCGCTTCCCCTATGTGCCGACCAATGCCGAACGGCTGGATCAGGACTGCTACGAGGCGTTCAACATCCAGGTCCACGGCCTCGTCCGCCGCTTCCGCTCGACCGGGGGCAGCAAGATGGTGATCGGCGTGTCGGGCGGGCTCGATTCCACGCACGCGCTGATCGTCGCGGCCAAGGCATGCGACCGGCTCGGCATCCCGCGCACCTCGATCCTCGGCTACACGATGCCGGGCTTCGCGACCGGCGACGCGACCAAGAGCAATGCGTGGAAGCTGATGCGCGCGCTCGGCATCACCGGCGCTGAGATCGACATCCGCCCCGCCGCCAACCAGATGCTCGCCGACATGGGCCACCCCGTCGCGCGCGGCGAGAAGGTCTATGACGTCACCTTCGAGAATGTGCAGGCGGGCCTGCGCACCGATTATCTGTTCCGCCTCGCCAATCAAAATGGCGGCTTCGTCATCGGCACGGGTGACCTCTCCGAGCTGGCGCTCGGCTGGTGTACCTATGGCGTCGGCGACCAGATGAGCCATTATGCGGTCAATGCGGGCGTGCCGAAGACGCTGATCCAGTATCTGATCCGCTGGACGGTCACCTCCGGCCAGTTCGACGCGGCGACGGGCGAGCTGCTCACCGACATTCTCGGCACCGAAATCTCGCCCGAGCTGGTGCCCGCGGACGAGCATGGCCAGATGCAATCGACCGAGGACAAGATCGGCCCCTACGAGCTCCACGATTTCTTCCTGTTCCACATCCTCCGCTTCGGCCTGCCGCCGTCCAAGGTGGCGTTCCTCGCCTGGCATGCGTGGAAGGATGCGGAGGCCGGGCGCTGGCCGGCGGGCTTCCCCGATGACGGGCGCCACGCCTACGACATCGCCACCATCGTGAAGTGGCTGCGCGCCTTCCTTGACCGCTTCTTCCGCACCGCGCAGTTCAAGCGCTCCGCCATCCCCAACGGGCCGAAGGTTTCCGCCGGCGGCTCGCTATCCCCGCGTGGGGACTGGCGCGCCCCGTCCGATTCGACCGCGACGGCGTGGCTGGACGAGCTGGACCGCAACGGCCCGCAGCTATGAGCGGAGCGGATTCGGGCAATGCCTGCGCGGGCCTGCCCGGCGAGGTTCTGGCCGAACTCCGCGCCATCGCCGCGCTGCACGAGGGCGCGCGCGGGCCGCTGATGCGGCTGGTGGCGCAGGCATCGGGCGCAGCCGGGTCAGTGATCGAGCGACTGCCCGAGAGCTGGCGCGGCACGATCGAGACGGCGAGTGCCGCCGCGCTCGAACAGGCGTGGCGCCTCGCCGCGGTCAGCCAGCCGCAGGCGGACGGCGCCGGCTGGCTACACCGCGCCCGCGCCTGGGCGGCGGGCGAGCAGTGGCATCGCGTCACCGCTGCCGTGTCGGGTGCGCTCGGTGGCGCGGGCGGCATCGCCACGACCCTGGTCGATCTGCCGGTGACGACCACGCTCATCCTCCGCTCGATCCAGGAGATTGCGCGCGAGCATGGCGAGGATCCGGCCGATCCTGCGGTGCGCAGCGCCTGCATCGCCGTGTTCGGGCTCGGCGGGCCGCTCCGCGACGATGACGATGCGGACACCGGCCTGTGGGCGGCGCGCCTCGCGCTCGGCGGCAAGGTGGGCGCGCAAGCGGTCGCGGCGGTGCTGCCGCGCTTCGGCGTGATGGTCAGCGAGAAGCTGCTGGCGCAGGCGACACCGCTGATCGGCGCGGCCATCGGGGCGGCGATCAACCCGCTGTTCACCGCTTACTATCAGGCGATGGCACACGTCCATTTCCGCCTGCGCGCGCTGGAGCGGACGCATGATCCGGAAGCGCTGAGTGCCTGTTTCGAGCGGATCGTGCGGAGCAGAGCGACTTAGGTCATTCTTCCGACATGCCGGACTTGTTCCGGCATCCACCGCGCGGCGCAGCCAGCGGCCGATCAACCTGGCGGAGGCGTGGACCCCGGAACAAGTCCGGGGTGACGAAGGAAGTGCAAGTGCGGCCCGGCAGCGACAAGCCGCTCTTGCACTGGAACCTGCCTAGCGCGCGCCGTCCGGCGCCGCGGTGCCCGAAACCTCCTCGATCTCGATCGGCCCGGCCGTGCCCTGGATGGTGCGACGGACATGCTCGACATGGCCGCTATCCTCGGCTGCCTGCGGCTCGGCATTGCCGCGGCTGCTCTCGCTGCCGCGCGTGGGGTGGTTGACGCCAGCGCCGTCCTGCTTGCGCGCCTTTTCGGGCTCGGCGGTGCCTTGCGGGGATTCAGCCATTACCGGCCTCCATCATTGTTGAGCTTGTTGTCCTCGTTGCCGTCGAAATCTTCCGGCGCGCCGTCGCCGCCGGCCCCGGCACCGCTGCCCGTCACCGGGCCGCTGCCCTCGGCCGGCGCGGGCTTGCCGCGGTTGGCGGCGCCCTTGTCCCAGCTCTCGTCCATCGTGCCCTTGGCCATGGCGCTCTCCATCTGACTGTGGAGAACCAACGGCTTGGCGAGGGCGAGCGTTCCGGCGCGGCTTGACTCGAGGCCGCGCAAACCGGAACATAAGAAGAACAAGTGAGTCGAGTCCCTTATGCCTAGCCCATCCGCCGCCCGCTCCGAAAGGCTTGCCGCCATCCGTGCGGAGGTTCGCGCGATCGAACGCGTCGGCACGCTGGCGGAGGTGCCGGCGCTGCCGTTCGGCCTGCCCGAGATCGATGGCCGGATGGCCGATGGCGGCATCGCCGCGGGCGCGCTGCACGAGGCGGCGGGGGCGGAGGATCATCTGGCGGACGAGGCGGCGGCCACCCTGTTCCTGGCCGGCATCGCCGCGCGCTTCGACGGCACCGTGCTGTGGGCGCTCGCCCGGCGCGATCTGTTCGCCCCCGCGCTCCAGCAGGCGGGCCTGCCGCCCGAACGCGTTCTCTATGCCGAGGCGCGCACCGATGCCGACGTGCTGGCGGTGATGGAGGAGGGGCTCCGCCACGGGAGCCTGGGCGCGGTGATCGGCGAGGTGACGCGCGCCGGCCTCACCGCCAGCCGCCGGCTTCAGCTTGCCGCGGAGGAGAAGGGCGTGCCCGCCCTGCTGCTCCGCCGCCGCCGCCGCAGCCAGCCCGAGCCCTTCGTCGAACCTTCCGCCGCTGCCACCCGCTGGACGCTCGCCCCCGCGCCCTCGCCGCCGCTCGCCGCCGGCGTGCCCGGCCTCGGCCGCGCGCACTGGCACCTCCGCCTCGTCCGCCAGCGCGGCGGCGACCCCTTCGATCTGACCGTGGAGGCCAATGATGGCGCGGGTCGCCTCGCTCTACCTGCCGTTCCTCGCCACCGAGCGAATCGTGCGCGCCGAACGGCGGCAGCGGCCTGAGATCGCGCCCGCCCCGGCTCTGGCAGCGGACGGCGATGCCGTCACCGGCTGGCGCCCCGGCGCGCGCTGGGCGCGGACCGACCCTGCGGCCCCGCTGACGCGGCAGGAGGATGTGGCACGCGTCGAGGCGGAGATCGCCGCCTTGCCGCTCCACCAGCGCCCGCAGATGCGCGAGCTCGGCCGCCGCAGCGAAGCCGCGCCGATGCCGTTCCGCGCCATGCCGCCGGATGAGGGGGTGCCTTCGCGCGCCAATCCCCCGTTCGTGGAGCCCCGTCCCCGCCATCGCCCGTCCGATCCGCCGCTCCAGCCGGACAGCGGCGCCGCGTTGCGCCATGCCTTTGCCGACACGACCAAGCTCAGGCGCTCCGGCTCGAACAGCTGCGATGCGGGCGAGGCCAAGGGCCTGCCGCTCCGCCAGATGGTGCGCGAATTCCCGACCATGCCCGAGCGCGGGCGCTGGGATCGCGACGCGGGCAGCACGCGCCGCACCCCCTCCAGCAAATCCACGCTGGAATTGTGCGGCTACGATCTGGAAGGCGCCTTCTGGCAGAGCCCGCACGCCATTGCCGGCGAGGTGCGCCACCGCTGGGACGATCCCGCGCGCTTCGCCGGGCCTGACCGGCCGCCGCCGCGCCCCGCTGCCGCGCCCGCGCCTTCACCCGCCCCCGCCGGCCCCGCCCCGCTCGTCACCCGCATCCGTGACGGCGCGCGGCTGACCATCGCCGCCGCCTGCCCTGCCGCGCAGGCGCTTGGCCTGGCTGCCGGCCAGCCGCTCGCCAGCGCGCGCGCGCTGGTGCCGGGGCTCGACGTGCGCGACGCCGATCCGGCGGGCGACATGGCCTTTCTCCACCGCCTCGCCGTCCATGCCGTGCGCCACTGGACCCCGCTCGCCGCGGTCAGCGATCCCACGGGCCTCTGGATCGAGGCGAGTGCCGCGCACCTGATGGGCGGCGAGGCGGCCTTTGCCACGCGCATCCTGCGCACGCTCCGCCGTCACGGCCATGACGCGCGCATCGCCATTGCCGACACGCCCGGCGCGGCGCATGCGCTCGCCCGCCACGGCGGCGCCGCGATCACGCTCTGCCCGCCGGGTGCGCAGGCCGAGGCGCTCGCCCCGCTGCCCATCACCGCGCTGCGGCTGGACGAGGCGGCCGAGGCGCGGCTGCGGCGGCTGGGCGTGACGCAGGTCGGCGCGCTCGCCGCCATCCCGTCCGCCCCGCTCGTCCGCCGCTTCGGCCGCCTGACCGCGGACCGGATCGCGCAGGCGCTGGGCGCACGCGGCGAGCCGATCGAGGGCGTGCTGCCGCCCGAGACGCCCCTGGCGTCGTGCCGCTTCCTCGAACCGATCCTCACCGCCGAGGCCATCGCCACCGCGCTGGCCAAGCTCGCCGGCGAGCTGTGCGACCTGCTCACCGCGCGCGGCCTGGGTGCGCGCCGCATCGCCATGCTGTGCCGCCGCGTCGACGGGCGAGACGAGGTGGCGACGATCGGCACCGCGCGCGGCACGCGCGATCCGGCGCACCTCCGCCGCCTCATGGAGGCGCGGATCGAGACGATCGATCCCGGCTTCGGCATCGAGGCGATGCGGCTGGTGGCGCCCCGCTGCGACCGGCTCGATCCTTATGCGATCGGCGGGCTGGAGCCGGCGCCGCCCGATCTCGCCGCCTTGGTCGACATGCTGGTGACGCGGCTCGGCCCCGGCCGGCTCTACCGCGCGACGGGCCGCGAGAGCGACGTGCCCGAGCGCGGTGCCCGCCGCGCCGGCCCGCTCGCCCGCCCCGCCCCGCTGCCTGCCTCATGGCCGCGGCCGCTGCTGCTCCTCACCCGGCCCGAACCCCTGACGCAGGTCATCGCCGAATTGCCCGATCAGCCGCCCGTCCGCTTCGGCTGGCGGGGGCAGCTGCACCGCGTCGTCCACGCCGACGGACCCGAGCGCATCCACGGCGAATGGTGGCGCTCGACCGCGGAGGCCGATGCGGTGCGCGACTATTTCGCCGTGGAGGACGAGGTTGGCCGCCGCTTCTGGCTGTTCCGCCGCGGCGACGGCACCGACCTGCGCACCGGCGACATGAGCTGGCACCTCCACGGCCTGTTCGGCCAGTAGCGGATCGCCGCTCTCTGCCATGACCTACGCCGAACTCCAGGTAACGACGCACTTCTCCTTCCTGCGCGGCGTCTCGTCCTGCGACGAGCTGTTCGCCGCCGCCGCTTTGCTCGGCCATGACGTGCTGGGCATCACCGATCGCAACTCGGTCGCCGGCCTCGTCCGCGCGATGGTGGCGGCGCGCGCGACGGGCATCCGCGCCCTGCCGGGCTGCCGGCTCGACCTGATGGACGGCGCCTCGCTGCTCGTCTGGCCGGAGGATCGCGAGGGCTGGCGCCGCCTCGTCCGCCTGCTGACGACGGGCAAGGGGCGCGCGGACCCGAAAGCGGGCGAGAAGGGCCAATGCTTCCTCCACTGGGAGGATGTCGCCACGCTCGATCGCGGCCTCGTCGCCGCGCTGGTGCCGGGGGAGGCCGATGCCGCGACGCAGGCCGGCCTCGCGCAGATGGCCGACATCTTCGGCAAGGGCGCACACCTCTGCCTCACCCACCGCCGCCGTCCGGGCGAGGCGGCCCGGCTCGCCGCGCTGGCGGCGATGGCGGAGCGCTTCGGCGCGACGCCGCTCGCCACCGGCGACATCCTCTATCACACGCCCGACCGGCGGCTGCTGCACGATGTCGTCACCGCCATCCGCCACAAATGCACCATCGACGATCTCGGCTTCCGCCGCACGCGCTTCGCCGACCGCCATCTGCAATCGGTCGAGGAGATGGAGCGCCGCTTCGCCCGCGTGCCCGACGCCATCCGCGCCACCCGCGCCATCGTCGAGCGCTGCACCTTCCGCCTGACCGACCTCAGCTATCAATATCCCGACGAGCTGGTGATGACCGGCCAGACGCCGCAGCGCGCGCTGGAGAAACTGGCCTGCGCCGCGCTGCGCACGCGGTTCGGCGGCCGCCCCCCGCCCGACTATGTCCGGCTGATCCGGCACGAGCTGCGGCTCGTCCGGCAGATGCGCTACGCCCCCTATTTCCTGACGGTGAATTCGATCGTCGCTTATGCGCGCAGCCAGGGCATCCTCTGCCAGGGCCGCGGCTCGGCGGCCAATTCGATGATCTGCTTCGTGCTCGGCATCACCTCGATCGATCCGGTGCAGCACCAGCTGCTGTTCGAGCGGTTCATCTCCACAAACCGCGACGAGCCGCCCGACATCGATGTCGATTTCGAGCATGAGCGGCGCGAGGACGTGATCCAGTGGATCTACAACACCTATGGCCGCAATCACGCCGCGCTCACCGCCGTGGTCAGCCGCTTCCGTGCGCGCGGGTCGGTGCGTGAAGTCGGCAAGGCGCTCGGCCTGTCGGAAGACCTGACCGGCGCGCTCGCCGGCCAGGTGTGGGGCTGGTCGGTCGAGGGCGTCGGCGAGAAACATGTCGAGGCGCTCAACATGGATGCCGGCGATCCGCGCATCGCGCTGACGCTTGATCTCGCCCGCCAGCTGATCGGCACGCCGCGCCATCTGTCGCAGCATCCGGGCGGCTTCGTGCTGACGCGCGACCGGCTGGACGATCTCGTGCCGATCGAGCCGGCCGCCATGATCGACCGGCAGGTGATCGAATGGGAAAAGGACGATATCGAGGAGCTTAAGTTCATGAAGGTCGACGTGCTCGGCCTCGGCATGCTCGGCTGCATGCGCCGCGCCTTCGATCTGCTGCGCGCCCATCGCGGGCTGGACATGACCCTCTCAAGCGACGCGCTGCAGAGCGACGACCCGGCCACCTACAGGATGATCCAGAAGGCCGACACGCTCGGCACCTTCCAGATCGAGAGCCGTGCGCAAATGTCGATGCTGCCGCGGATGAGGCCCGTCACCTTCTACGACATCGTCATCCAAGTCGCGATCGTGCGGCCAGGGCCGATCCAGGGCGACATGGTCCATCCCTATCTCCGCCGCCGCGAGGGGCGGGAGGCGGCGGAATATCCCAAGCCCGAGCTGAAGGCGGTGCTGGAGAAGACGTTCGGCGTGCCGCTGTTCCAGGAACAGGCGATGAAGGTGGCGATCGTCGGCGCAGGCTTCACGCCGGCCGAGGCGGATGGGCTGAGGCGCGCGATGGCGACGTTCAAGATGACCGGCGGCGTCGCCCATTATCACGACAAGATGGTCGAGGGCATGGTGGCCAACGGCTACAGGCGCGACTTCGCCGAGCGCACGTTCAAGCAGATCGAAGGCTTCGGCAGCTACGGCTTCCCCGAGAGCCACGCCGCATCCTTCGCCAAGATCGCCTACGCCTCGTCGTGGGTGAAGTGCCACCATCCCGACATCTTCTGCGCCGCCTTGCTCAACGCGCAGCCGATGGGCTTCTACGCGCCGGCACAGATCGTCCGCGATGCGCGCGCACACGGTGTCGAGGTGCGGCCGCCCTGCATCAACGACAGCGGCTGGGATACGCGGCTGCTGGACGGGGACCAAGGCCGCTACCTGCCGCTGCGCCTGGGCCTGCGCGTGACGCTGGGGCTCGCCGAGGACGAGGCGGTGAAGATCGTCGTCGAGCGCGAGGCGAACGGCCCGTTCACCTCGGTCGAGGATGTCTGGCGGCGCGCGCGCGTGTCGCGGGGCACGCTGGAACGGCTGGCCGATGCGGATGCCTTCGCCTGTTTCGGGCATGACCGGCGGCAGGCGATCTGGCGCGTGCGCGGCCTTGCCGCCGCGGCCGAGCTGCCGCTGTTCGCCGCCGCCGCCCTGCGCGAGCAGGAGCGCGAGCCTGCCGTCGCGCTCGCCCCCATGACGGAGGGGCGCGAGGTGGTGGAGGATTACCGCGCCACCCAGATGAGCCTGCGCGCCCATCCGCTCGCTTTCCTCCGACCCGAACTGAGGCGTCGCGGCATCCGCACCTGCGCCGATCTGCTGGGCATCAAGGATGGGTCACGTGTCGAGGTCGCCGGCATCATCCTCGTCCGGCAGAAGCCGGGCAGCGCCAAGGGCGTGCTGTTCATCACCATCGAGGACGAGACGGGGATCGCCAACGGCATCCTCTGGCCCGACCGATTCGAGGCGCAGCGCCGCACCGTGCTGTCCGCGGCGATGATCGGCATCGTCGGCCGCGTGCAGAAGCAGGATCAGGTGATCCACGTCATCGCCGACCGCGTGGTCGACCATACCGACCTGCTCCGCCGCGTCGGCGAGATGGACTTTCCCCATCGCCCCGGCCCCGGCGACGGCGCCACGCATGGCGGCGCACCCGACCGCGGCGAGAAAGCGGGCGAGCGCGAGGCGTGGGAGCGCCGCGTGCGCGACAGCTATCACAAGCCCTTCCGCACCGGCGCCGATCCCGAGGACCTGATCCGCCAGCCGAGCCACGATTTCCACTGAGCCGGCCTGTCGCCGATCTGAAATCTCCGGCTGCGCTTGAAAGCCTGTCACGCGCTTGTCACATACTGCCCGATGGCTTCGCTCGCTCCCTTGTCTGCCGATTCGCGACCGCCCTCCTTCCGCCTGATGCTGGCGGAGGCGGGCGTGCTGGCGGATTGGCTGCGCGTCCGGCGCACGCCGCTGCCGGAGATGGTGGCGGGCAATGGCCGCCCCGTCATGGTGATCCCCGGCTTCCTCACCAGCGACGTGCGCACCGCGGCGCTGCGCCGTGCGCTCACCGCGGCCGGCTATGATGCGCATGGCTGGGGCCTCGGCCGCAATCTCGGCGTCACCCCGCATCTGCTCGACGCGTTGGAGGATCGCATCCGCACGGCCGGCGACGGCCGCCCCGTCGCGCTGGTCGGCTGGAGCCTCGGCGGCCTTTATGCGCGCGAGCTTGCCGCCCGCACGCCCGATCTGGTCGAGCGCGTGGTGACGATGGGCTCGCCCTTCTCGGGCGATCCGCGCGGCAACAATGCGTGGCGCCTGTATGAAAGCGTCGCCGGCCACCCCGTCGATGCACCGCCCATCCCGCGGCACGGCGCACCCAAGCCGCCCGTGCCGACCATCGCCCTCTGGTCGCGCCGCGACGGCATCGTCGCGCCGGCCTGCGCGCGCGGCGACGAGGCCGAATCGGATCGCCGGATCGAGGTGGATTGCCTCCATATGGGATTCATCGTCAGCCCCGCGGCGATCCGCGCTGTGCTGGCGGCGCTCGATGCGCGAATTGAGTCCACGCATTAACCAGATTTCCTGACGGGGGCGAAACGCGCCATGGGGCACAGGCTGCACCATGGCATCCGCCCGCCCCGCTTTGCCCACCGGCCTCCGCCGCCTTCTCGGCGGTGGCGGCGATCTTCCACCCCAGCTGGCGGAGGATCCGGAGCGGGAGCAGGGCCGCCTCGCGCAGGTGCTGGTCCGCGAGTTCGAGGATCAGGGCAGCGGCTGGTTCTGGCAGACCGACCGCGATGGCAGCATCACCTATCTGTCCGCCAAGGTCGCGCGGATCGTCGCCGACGGGCCGGCCATCGGCCTGACGCTCGCCCGCCTGTTCCAGTCGCAAAGCGGTGCGGCGCAGAGCGAGCGCACGCTCAACTTCCATCTCTCCTCGCGCACCTCCTTCACCGATCTGTCCGTCCGCACTGCGGCGCAGCCCGAGGAGCGCTGGTGGTCCATGTCGGGCCGGCCGATGTTCGACGATCTCGGCAACTTCCAAGGTTTCGTCGGCTCCGGCAGCGACCTGACCGAGAAACGCCGCGCGCAGGCGGAGATCACCCGCCTGGCGCTGTTCGACGGGCTGACCGGCCTCGCCAATCGCCAGCGCATGCGCTCCACGCTCGATCAGGCGCTGGCGCACAGCCGCCTGTCCTACCGTGCCACCGCACTGATGCTGCTCGATCTCGACCGGTTCAAGGCGGTCAACGACACGCTCGGCCACCAGACGGGCGACGCGCTGCTGCAGCAGGTGGCGACACGGCTCCAGCGCTGCGTCGGCGAGGCGGGGCTGGTCGGGCGGCTCGGCGGCGACGAATTCCAGGTGCTGCTCTCGGGCGATGTCGGCCGCGACCGGCTGACCGCGCTTGCCGGCACCATCATCGAGGCGCTGTCGCAGGCCTATCTGCTGTCGGGCTCGTCCATCTCGATCGGCTGTTCCATCGGCATTGCGGTGGCACCGCACGACGGCGACGATTCGGACGTGCTGATCCGCAATGCCGATCTCGCCCTCTATGCCGCCAAGGCCGACGGGCGCGGCGTACACCGTTTCTACCGGCCCGAAATGCTCGCCGGTGCGCAGAGCCGCCGCCAGCTGGAAGACGATCTGCGTGTCGCGCTGCGCGAGGATCAGCTCTACGTCGCCTACCAGCCCGTCGTCAGCCTGAAGCAGGGGCGGATCGCCGGCTATGAGGCGCTGCTGCGCTGGAACCATCCAGAGCGCGGGCTCGTCTCGCCGGCCGAGTTCATCCCCGTCGCCGAGGATTGCGGGCTGATCGAGGCGTTGGGCGAATGGGTGCTGCGCACCGCGGTAGCGGAGGCCGCCAACTGGCCGGCCGGCGTGCGCGTCGCCGTTAACGTCTCGCCCATCCAGTTCGCCAATCCGGCGCTTCCCGCGCTCGTCACCAGCGCGCTCGCCGCCGCCGGCCTGCCGTCCGACCGGCTGGAGCTAGAGATCACCGAGAGCGTCTTCCTCAACGACGGCGCCGCGTCGGAGGAGATGTTCCGGCGCCTGAAGTCGCTCGGCGTGCGGCTCGCGCTCGACGATTTCGGCACCGGCTACTCGTCGCTCGGCT
This sequence comes from Sphingomonas jatrophae, assembly GCF_900113315.1. Taxonomy (GTDB): domain Bacteria; phylum Pseudomonadota; class Alphaproteobacteria; order Sphingomonadales; family Sphingomonadaceae; genus Sphingomonas_P; species Sphingomonas_P jatrophae. The sequence continues at coordinate 659,420 of NZ_FOZG01000003.1, forward strand.
ATCTGCGCACCGCGCCCTTCGACAAGATCAAGATCGACCAGAGCTTCGTACGCGGGGCGGCGGAGCCCGGCAGCCGCAATGCCGCCATCATCCAGGCGATCGTCACGCTCGCCGACACGCTCGGCATGGAGACGACCGCGGAAGGCGTCGAGCTGCAGGACGAGATCGAGCTGATTCGGAAGCTCGGCTGCTCGCACATCCAGGGCTATGTCTATGGCCGTGCCGTGCCCGCCGCGGAGGTGCGCGCGCAGCTCGGCCAGAGCGAGGCACCGGCCCCCTCCGGCCACAAGATCAGCCGCCGGCCGCGCCTGAAGGTGCTGCGCCGCGCGCGCGTGCAGATCGGAAATCGCACCAGCGAGGTCCGCATCCGCAATCTCTCCGCCACCGGCGCGATGATCGACGGAATCGACTTCGCCGTGCCGGAGCCCGGCACGCAGCTGCTGATCGAGCTGAGCGACGACAAGATGATCGCGGCGACCCTGCGCTGGTGCCGGGGCGGGCAGGCCGGCCTCGAATTCGCCGAGCTGATCAACCTCGAACTGCTGAACGCCCCCGCCCGCCGCGCGGCGTGATCAGCCGGCGCTGAACGGCGCCACCACGTGCGGCGGCACACGCAGCGGCCGGCCGCTCGCCTTGTCGACGATCGCCCATGTGGTCCGCGCCTTGACGTGGATGCGGCCGCCCTCGCCGACGAACTCCATCAGGCGGTCCATCCGCGCGCCCTGCGGCGGATCGGGCACCCAGGTCCGCGCGGTCACCGTGCCGCCGGGGCCGAGCGCGCGGAGATAGTCGATCTCGTGCCGCGTCACGACCCAGACATAGGCCTCGACATGCGCCGGATAGGCCAGCGCATGCCAGTGCGCGGTGGCGACCTCCTCCATCCAGCGCACCCACACCGCATTGTTGACGTGGCCGAGGATGTCGATGTCTGCCGGGCCTGCGGTGAGGGTCAGCTCGAACGGAGTCACTGGGCGCTCGCGGGCCCCGCCCCGCCCATCTGCGTCAGCACGAAGGCATAGGCTTCCGCATCCTCGCGCAGATTGTCGAACCGGCCGGACTTGCCGCCATGGCCCGCCCCCATGTTGATCTTCAGCAGCAGCAGATTGTCGTCCGTCTTGGTCGCGCGCAGCCGCGCGGCCCACTTGGCCGGCTCCCAATAGGTCACGCGCGGATCATTGAGGCCGCCCGTGATCAGCATGGGCGGATAGGCCTTGGCGGTCACGTTGTCATAGGGGCTGTAGGACCGCAGCAGCTCGAACGCCGCCTTGTCGGTGATCGGATTGCCCCATTCCGGCCACTCGCCGGGGGTGAGCGGCAGGCTCTCGTCCTGCATGGTGTTGAGCACGTCGACGAACGGCACGTCCGCCACCACCGCTCCCCACAGATCGGGATCGGTATTGGCGACGACGCCCATCAGCTCGCCGCCCGCGGAGCCGCCGTTGATCGCGATCCCGCCGGCCTTGGTGAAGCCCGCCGCGATCAGCCCCTTGGCCGCATCGGAGAAGTCGTGGAACGTGTTCCAGCGCTGCTTGGCCTTGCCCTGGAGATACCAGTCATAGCCGAGATCGTCGCCGCCGCGGATATGCGCGATGGCATAGGCCCAGCCGCGATCCAGCAGCGAGAGGCGGATCGTCGAGAAGCTCGGCGGAATGGCATGGCCGTAGGCGCCGTAGGCGTAGAGGAAGACCTTGCCCGATCCGTCCTTCGGGAAGCCCTTTGGGTAAACGATCGACACCGGGATCGTCTTGCCGTCGCGCGCCGGCACCATCAGCCGCTCGGTCGCATAGCGGCTCGGATCGTAGCCGGAGGGGATCTCCTGCACCTTCAGCGCGGTCAGCTGCGCGGTCGCCGGATCGTAATCGAACACCGTGGATGGCGTCACCATCGACGAATAGCCGAGCCGGTAGGTCGCGGGATCATATTCGGGATTGCCGCCCAACGACGCGGTATAGCTCGCCTCGGGGAAGGGCACGCGACGCTCGGCGCCCGAATAGTCACGCAGCCGGATCTGATCGAGCCCGTCCACCCGCTCCTGCACGACGAGGTGCCGGGCGAAGGCGGTGATGCCGCGCAGGTAGACGCGGTCCGATCCGGGGATCACCGTCGTCCACCGGTCGGCCGCCTTGGGGTCGGCTGTCGCGACGCGGAAATTGACGTGATCGTCGTTGGTCAGGATCCACAATTTGCCGTTGGCGGAATCGACCGAATATTGCCGCTCCACCTTGCGCGGGCTGACCAGGATGGCCGCCGCCGCAGGGTCGGCGGCGGGCACCAGCCGCACCTCGGTGGTCTGGTTGTCGCCCGCCGATATGGTGATCCACTGGCGATCCTGCGTGCGGCCGACATGCACCTGGAAGCCGTCGTCCGGCTCCGAATAGAGCAGCCGGTCCGTCTTGGGATCGGTGCCGAGCCGGTGCAGCTTGGCCCGGTCCACGCGCCAATTGTCGTTGACCTCGCCATAGACGAGCGCCTGCGAATCCGAACTCCACGCCACCCCGCCGTTCAGGATCGCGGTGACCGTCTCGATGTCGCGCCCCGTCGCCAGATCGCGGATCTTCAGCGTGAAGCGTTCTGCCCCGCTCGTATCCGCCGCCCAGGCCAGCAGCCGGCCGTCGGGCGAAACGGAGGCGACCGACAGGCGGAAATAATCCTTGCCCGCCGCCTCTGCCGGCTCGTCGAGGAACAGCTGCGCCTCGCCGCCGCCAACAGGCTTGCGGAACCACTGCCGATATTGCGCCCCCGGCTTGAACGCCCACCAGTAGAGCCAGTCGCCATCCTTCTGCGGCACGGACGAATCGTCCTGCTTGAGGCGGCCCTTCATCTCCTCGAACAGCGTCTCGACGAGCTGCTCGTGCGGCTTCATCGCCGCGTCGAAATAGGCGTTCTCCGCCTTGAGATAGGCCAGCACCTCCGGGTCATCGACCTTGGGATAGCCCTGATCCTTCAGCCAGAAATAGGGATCCTCGATGGTGATGCCGTGGCGGGTCGAGCTGTGCGGTTTAAAGGCGGCAACCGGCGGCGGCGGCAGGGTCTGGGACAAAAGGGCCTCGCTGGAAAACAGGGCAAGCAGGAGAGCAAACGGCAGGCGCATCCAAGGAGTTTCCCCGCGGCTGGCGCCCGGGGCCCCGCGCGCCTATCCTTGGGAGCAGATAGATAGAGGGAAGGGACCCCATGTCCACCTATGCCGACCGGCTGGCGGCGCTGCGTGCCGAGCTGGCCCGCCGCCGCCTCGACGGCTTCGTCGTGCCGCTGACCGATGAACATATGAGCGAATATGTCGGCGCCTACGCTCAGCGCCTTGCCTGGCTGACAGGCTTCCAAGGCTCCGCCGGCTCCGCGGTGGTGCTGCCCGAGCAGGCGGCCATCTTCGTCGATGGCCGCTACACGCTCCAGGTGCGCGAGCAGGTGTCGGCCGATCACTGGTCCTACCAGTCGGTGCCGCAGACCAGCATCGCCGACTGGCTGGCGGGCAACGTCACCGGCGGCGCGCGCATCGGCTACGATCCGTGGCTCCACACCAAGGGCTGGGTCGAGAGTGCGACGCGCGCGCTGGCGGAAAAGGGCGCGGAACTGATCGCCGTCGATACCAATCCGATCGACGCGGTGTGGCCCGATCGCCCGCTGCCGTCCGACGCGCGCCTCGTCGTCCAGCCCGATGCGCTGGCCGGCCGCTCGTCGGCCGAGAAGCGCGCCGCCATCGCCGATTGGCTGGGCGAAAAGCGAGCCGACGCCGCCGTCCTCTCCGCGCTCGACTCAATCGCCTGGACGTTCAACGTCCGCGGTCAGGATGTGGAGCGCACGCCCGTTGCGCTGGCCTATGCGCTGGTCAATGCGGACGGCACCGCCGACCTGTTCGCGGCGCCCGAGAAGATCGACGAGACGGTGGCGCAGCACCTCGGCAATGCCGTGCGCGTCCATGATCGTGCCGCCTTTGCCGGCCACCTCGCCGGCTTCGCGGGAAAGCGTGTCGCCGCCGACCCGGACCGCGCCGTCTCCGCCATCTTCGCCGCGCTGAAATCGGCTGGCGCGACCGTGCTGGAGCTGCGCGACCCCGCGGTGCTGCCCAAGGCGATCAAGAACGAGGCCGAGATTGCCGGCACCAGGGCCGCACACCTGCGCGACGGCGCCGCCCTCACCCGCTTCCTCCACTGGCTGTCGGTCGAGGCGCCCAAGGGCGAGCTGGACGAGCTGTCCGCACAGGAGAAGCTGCGCGCCTTCCGGGCGGAGACGGGCGAGCTGCGCGACCTTTCCTTCGATACGATCTCCGGCGCCGGCCCCAATGGCGCGGTGGTCCACTACCGCGTGTCGGAGGAGACGAATCGCCGGATCGAGCCGAACAGCCTCTATCTCGTCGATTCGGGCGGCCAGTATCAGGACGGCACCACCGACGTGACGCGCACCATCGCGGTCGGCGCGCCGACGGCGGAGATGCAGGATCGCTTCACCCGTGTGCTGAAAGGCCATATCGCGCTCGCCCGCGCCATCTTCCCGGCGGGCACGCGCGGCAGCCAGCTCGATACGCTCGCACGCCAATATCTCTGGGCGGCGGGCCTCGATTATGCGCACGGGACCGGTCACGGCGTCGGCAGCTATCTGTCGGTGCACGAAGGGCCGCAACGCATCGCGCCCGGCGGTTCCGGCTTCGCCGGCGGGGACGAGCCGCTGGCCGCGGGCATGATCCTCTCCAACGAGCCCGGCTATTACAAGACGGGCGCCTATGGCATCCGCATCGAGAACCTCGTGCTGGTCGCCCCGCGCGACATCGCAGGCGCGGAGAAGGCCTGCCTCGGCTTCGAGACGTTGACCTTCGCGCCGATCGACCGCACGCTTGTCGATCTCGGCCTGCTCGACTCGCAGGAACGCGCGTGGCTCGATGGGTATCATGCCGACGTGCTGCGCCTGATCGGTCCGCTGGTGCCGAAGGATGTGCGCGTCTGGTTGAACGCGGCGTGCGCGCCGATCGAGGGGGAACAGGGTCGATGAAGCGCAGTATCGCACTGGGGATTGCAGGGTTCGTGCTGGCCGGCGCCGCCGTTGGCTACGCCCAGTTCCCGAAGACGCCGCCCACCCCGCCGCTGCCGACGGCGCAGGCCGCGCGGCTGACCGCATGGGATTTCCGCCTGACCGCGATCGACGGCGCGCCGATGCCGCTCAGCCAGTATCGCGGCAAGGTGGTGCTGCTGGTCAACACCGCCAGCTTCTGCGGCTTCAAGAAGCAGTTTGCCGGCCTCCAGCAGCTGCAGGACACCTATGCGAAGCGCGGCTTCGTGCTGATCGGCGTGCCATCGGGCAGCTTCAAGGACCAGGAATACGGGTCCAACAAGGAAATCGCCGATCACTGCAACACCACCGGCATCCGCTTCCCCATGGCGGAGAAGGCGCCGGTGGTCGGCCCGGGCGCCTTGCCCATCTATCGCTGGGCGGCGGCCAAGGTCGGCGGAGACAACACGCCGCGCTGGAACTTCCACAAATATCTGATCGGCCGCGACGGCCGTCGCGTGACCCCGTTCGGCACGATGACCGACCCGTCCGATCCCAAGCTGCACGAAGCGATCGAAGCCGCGCTGAAACAGCGCGCCTGAACAGCGTGATCCAGCCGTCCCGCGATTGATGGGGGCGGCTGGATCACCTGCTCGCCTTTCCCCGTCGCCCCGGCGCAGGGCCTCGGTCGGCAGAGCACCCCGCCTCGCCTTCAGCACCCCACCCATGCCGCGGCGGCGACTCAGCTCTCCGCTGACCGCTCTGCTGCCGCCTGCTCCCCCGCCGCGTCAGCCTCCCGTGCCTGCGCCTTCCTGCGCCGCAGATTCGCCCGCAGCGCCTCGGCCAGCCGGCGCTCCCGTTCCGGATCGTCCTTGCTCATCGTCACCGAATATCGCGGTGGGTTGACCTCGCCCACCGCTTTCTCCATAGGCGCGGACCTTCGCGGACAAGTCCGTCGTGCTGCCGTAGCTCAGTGGTAGAGCGCATCCTTGGTAAGGCTGAGGTCGTGAGTTCAATCCTCACCGGCAGCACCATTTTTCCAGCCCCGGCCATGGCGCCGCTGGTGATGTCGGAAATGCGCGATTAGGAACCGGGCCGGTTCCTTCTCAGCCCGCGCGCGCCGCCCCCACATCGATTTTCATGCAATACCCTAGGGCAGCGCCTGTCCGTCCTACAGCCTTACCGGACAAGGGCCTCTAGGTGTCCACTTTGTCCTCTTAAGCGCGGCTGTGCCCATTCGTGCTGAGCTTTTCGCAGCAGCGCCCCCATTGCCCTGCTCAGACCGGCAGGCCCAAAGCGAACGGAGCCGAATTCGGCGAGGCGCGCTCGAAGAGACCCAGCAGCGGGCCGCAAAGGCTCGCCAATTACTTGATCCGGAGCTGTCGAAATCTCTGCCTACAGCCGCCGACCCTCTGGGGGGTGGCGCGAGTGACGGGGCTCGAACCCGCGACCTCCGGCGTGACAGGCCGGCGCTCTAACCAACTGAGCTACACCCGCATTCGCCGTCCCGGCTGTGCGAGGCGCGCCGACTATGCGAGCCGCGAGGTGGTGTCAACAGCCTTCGCGTGGGAGGGCGATCAATCTGTCGATCGGCGCCCGCGCGGATCGGCGGCGGCATCCTCGTGCATCGTCTTGGTCAGCGTGCCGTCCTCGAACAGGAAGCCGGCGATATCGGGCTTTCCCGCCGCATCCAGCACCGTTTTCAGGATGATCAGGAGCGGCACCGCCAGCAGCGCGCCCGTCGTCCCCCACACCCAGCCCCAGAAGCTCAAGGCGACGAGGATCAGCAGCGGGCTGATCGTCAGCCGCCGTCCGACCAGGGTCGGCGTCAGGACGTTCGCCTCGACGAGGTGCAGCGCGACGAACACGGCGGCGGGCACCAGCGCATACCAGGGATCGGGAAAGGTCATCAGCCCGCCCAGCGCCAGCAGCAGCGCCGAGGCGATCGGCCCGAAATAGGGGATGTAATTGGCCAGCGCGACGATGCCGCCCCACATGAGCGGCGACGGCATGCCCAGCATCCACAGCGCGAAGGCGAGCACGGCGCCCAGCGAAATGTTGATGACGGTGATCGTCGCCAGATAGGCCGAGGTGCGGTCCACCACCTCCTGAATCACCCGCGCCGTCGCCATGGCGGAGGAGAAGCTGCCGCGGCTGGTGATCGTCCGCCGCCGCATCCGCGTCCAGCCCGACAGGAAGAAGAAGATGACGAGGATGGCGAAGAAGGTCTGCACGATCGCGTAAGGCGCGGCGGTGGTCAGGATATCGATCAGGGAGGTCGGCGTCTCCGCCACCACCGTCCGCCGCGCGGCCGCCGGCGTGCGGGCGACCATCTTCACCGTATCGTCGATGAACCGCTCGAGGCTGGAATAAAGCTCCAGCACGGGCGAGAGATTGTCGCGGATCAGGCCGATGCGCGTCGGCAGGCGGCGGAACCAGTCACTCGCCGGCACCACGATCGAGCCGATCGCGAAGACGGCCACGGCGATGAACAGCAGCACGCAGAGGAGCGCCGAAATGCCGGACGGCACGCGCCGCCGCTCAAGCCACTCCAGCGCCGGCACCAGCGCCACCGCGATCACCAGAGCGGCGGTGACCGGCAGGAAGAACTCCGCGCCAGAGCGGAGTGCGAACGGCACCGCAAGCGCAAGGCCGAGCCCGGCGATGAGCGTCAGCGCCGCCAGCAGACGGTCACGGCGGAAGGCACTCTCGTGCGAGTCCGCGATCAGGGGCGAGAGGTGGGCAAGATCGGGCTGTGGATCGGCAGGCAAGGTCATGACGGGCGCGATTCGTTCGAGGTGCACCCGATCTAGCACGGCGTCGCGGCTTCGGCAGGCGAGTCGGGCTAAGAAATGCCCTGTTCATCGTCTTCGTTGCGCGAATGTTGCTCAAGCGGGCGCGGCACCGCCTCCGTTCATCGCGGGGCATTTGCATCGCTGCGATGCGCGCCCGTAACGGACGGCATCCGGTCGTTGGGGCACGACTAGACCAACTCCAGCCCTTACACGACAAGACGTGAACGTCATCCGCGCGCATTGGTTGCGTACGCGCGCGGGGCAGCGTTGGCGCATATCCGGAGTGAAGGATGCGCACCGCGCGTCGACAGAATGCCAAGCCGCTCGCCAGCCTCGCGGCCCTTGCCGCCTTCGTGGCGATCCCGGCGACCCTCAGTTTCATGGCCGAAGCCGCTGATGCCCAGTCGCTCGCCGCCGGCCTGCTCCCCGCCGCCGCCCTGCCCACCGCAGATGCCGCCGCAACCCGCGCCACCCTCCGCCTCGCCGACGATGCCCTGCCCGCGCTGCTGGCGGGCGACAGCGTCGTCACGGGCGTCGATCTGGGCGATGCCGAACAGCGTGCCAGCGCGTCCGACGCCGATCTCGTCTGCATGGCCAAGGTGATCGTGCACGAGGCGCGCAACCAGCCGCGCGCCGGCCAGCTTGCCGTTGCCCAGCTGATCATGGCGCGCGTCCGCACCGGCCGCTTCGCCGACAGCGTCTGCGGCGTCGTCAACCAGCCCGGCCAGTTCTTCAACACCGCCGCCTATGAGCCGGCCCGCGAAGGCGCCGCCTGGGCGACCGCGGTCGCTGTGTCGCGTGAGGCGCTGGAGGGCGCGGCCGATCCGGTCGCCCCCGGTGCCTTGTTCTACCACGCCGCCTATCAAGCGCCGACGAGCTTCTTCCGCGGCCGCCAGCGCGTCGCGACACTCGGGGATCACATCTTCTACCGCTGAGGCTGCTGCACCGCCCTAAGGCGGGTCAGCGGGCGGACGTCACTCCTCCGCCGCGGCCTGGCCCGGCAGGTGCGCGGCCTCGGCCTTCTTCCATTCGGTATGCAGCGCAGCGCGTGGGGCACCCAGCCCCACGCGGTCGGTCGCCGCGCGCCACCAGGCCGTCGCCGCGTTCAGCCGGGCGACGGCGGGGGTTGGCTCCAGCTCCGCCGCCCAGCCATCGATCGCAACGGCGTTGGTCGCCGCCAGGAACAGGGTCGCGGTGGCGATCGCGCCGCTCGCCCAACGCAGCGGATGGCCGCCGAGCACGGTGTGGCCGGGCAGGTCGACTGGGAACTCCTCATCGCGTCGCGCCATGCCGCTGCCCTCAGAACTGATAATAGATGAACGGGGCCACGCCCTCGAAGCGCATGGCATCGATGATCAGGATGGCGACGCCGACGGCCAGCCCGGCGGCCGCTGCCGGCAGGCGGCGGAGCTGGAGCGCGATGGCCGGCATCAGCCGGGGCGGCGCGAAGTGCATCGCCAGCCCGAAGGCGATCAGCACCAGCGCCAGCGGCGTGGCGGTAAGCGCTCCCCAGCCGCGACCGAAACCCGCCAGGTAGGCGGCAGCATCGGCAAAGGTCGGCGCGCGGAAGAAGATCCAGCCGAGCACGACGATGTGGAAGGTGAACAGGATCGTCAGCCAGCGCGGCAGACCCGGCCAGCCCTGCGGACGATATTCGCGCCAAAGCCGCTCCGCGCCCAGCACCAGCCCGTGCAGGCCGCCCCAGATGACGAAGGTCCACTTGGCGCCGTGCCACAGCCCGCCGAGCAGCATCGTGATCGCGAGATTGCGGCAGATATAGGCCACGCCGCCGCGGTTCCCCCCGAGCGCGTCGATATAGAGATAGTCGCGCAGCCAGCTCGACAGGCTGATGTGCCAGCGCCGCCAGAACTCCTGGAGCGAGGCGGAACGATAGGGCTGGTCGAAATTGCGCGGGAAGCGGTAGCCGAGCAAAGCGGCCAAGCCGATCGCCATGTCGGAATAGGCCGAGAAGTCGCAGTAGATCTGCACCGCATAGCCATAGGCCGCGACGATCAGGTCTGCCGCGCCGTGCGCGCCCGGATCGTTGAACACGGGATCGACGAAGCCGGTTGCCAGCTCGGAGGCGATCACCGCTTTCTTGAACAGGCCCCAGACGATCAGGCACAGAGCCATCGCGACCATGCCCCGCTCCAGCCGCGGGCGTGCCTGGAATTGCGGCACCAGGTCCGCCGCACGCACGATCGGCCCGGCGACGAGATGCGGAAAGAAGGACATGAGCAGGGTGATGTCGAGCAGCCCGGCGGGCGGCACGCGGCCCTTGTAGACGTCGACGACGTAGCTGATGCCCTGAAAGGTGAAGAAGGAGACGCCGACGGGCAGGATCACCTGCATCAGCGGCAGATCGCGCTCCACGCCCCCGGCGCGCAGCAGATCGCCCAGCTGCTCGAGGAAGAAGCCGTAATATTTGAAGAAGCCGAGGATCGCGAGATTGGCGATCACGCCCCAGGTGAGCAGCGCCTTCCGCCGCCCGAGCGCCTCCGGATCGGTCCGCGCGATCAGCGCGGCCGTGCCCCAGTTGAGCACCGCCGAGCCGATCAGCAGCGCGACGAAGCGGCCGTCCCAGGCGCCGTAGAACACCCAGCTGGCGAGCAGCAGGATGATCTTGCGCCACTCATTGTCCCGCGCGGCCCAGGCGGCGGTGAAGACGACAAGGAAGAACAGCCCGAAGGTGAGCGTGGGAAACAGCATCTAGCGCGCCGCCGCGTCCAGATCGGCCTGGAGCAGCCGCGCGATGTCGCGCCCGCCCTGCGACTTGAAGTGGATGAAGTCGCCGCGCATCCGCCCGTCCGCCACCCACTTCGCCGCCGCGCAGCCGCCGCCCATGCGCGCCTGCCAGTCCCAGTAGGCGACGCGCAGTTCGCCCGCGATCTTGCGCTGGATCGCGCGCACCTGCGCCAGCGCAGGGGGCGCGAAGAGCGGGCGGGAGGACGGCGGCGTGGGGGCCGGCTGCGCAGGTGGCGGCGCTGCGGGCGCCTCCCCTTCCGCGCGCGCCTGCATGGCGAAGCCGGCGATCGCGTCGGCAAAGGGGTCGGCAGCCGGCGGCGGGGCTGCCGCCACTGCCGGGCGATAGCTGACGCGACAATCGAGCGGCGCGCCCGGCGCATTGGCCTGAAGCGCGGTGTTGCGCGTCAGCGCGTCGGGCGCGCCCAGTAGCAGGATCGGCACGTTACCGGCCAGCCGCCGCAGCCGGCCGATCTGCGTGCGGAGCGTCACCTCGTAGGAGAAGGCGTTGAACGTCGGCGTGAAGCCCTCATTGGTGCCGAAGGCGAGGACGATCATGTCCGGCCGGTAGGCGCGCAGCTCCTCCGCCACCACCGCATCGTCGGCACGGCCGAAATGGACGAGTTGCGAGCCGACGATGCCGACGTTGGAGAGCACCGCGCCGCCATCGTCGCGGAACGTGGCCCAGCTGGTGATCGTCACCGGATCGTCCTCCGCCGTCACCTGCAATTGCGATTGCGGGGCGGAGGTCTCGACGGTGCGGCATTCGGGGCGGGCAGTGGGCGAATCGAAGTCGAGACGCTGCTCGGGCTCGTTGCCGACGCGCAGGATCAGCGCGCCCGCCTGCGGGTTCGCCAGCGCGCAGATCGTCACGCGGTTGAACATCATGTTCGGCTCGGCGACGAGGCCCAGGGTCGCGCCCGGCCGGGTGGAGGTGAGGCTGAACCCCGACACGCCGATGGCCGGCCGCGGGCTGGCCGAGCCACGGCCGAAGCCTGCGGCGATCGACCAGCCGGGCGACATGCTGGCGGTGACGCCGCGGGTCAGATAGCCGTCATAGGGCCGCCCCGCCGCCAGCACGCCGCGTCCGCCGCTGCCACCGCGCGCCTGCAACAGCTCACGCCAGCCGCCGGTTACCGCGTCGCCGGCGGTATGGCTGTCACCGATCTGGAGGATGTGGACCGGGCGGCTGCCCCGCGCCCCCCGCGCGGCGGCGACGCGGGCGAGCACCGGGCGCAGCAGATCGAGATTGCAGGCCGGCCCGGTGCAGGGCGCTGCCGCGGCAGGGGCGGCGAGAGCGGCGGCGGCGAGGAGCGGGATCGCGCGTTTCACCTGTCGCTCCCATTGCCGGGTGCCTGGCCGAGATCGGCGGGCGTCAGATCGAAGGATGGCTCCGGCAGGCGCCGGGTCGGGCTCGGTGGGGTGCGGGCGGGCTCGGCGCGGGCCGGGTCGCGCGGCCGTTCGGTGCGGGCCGGCTCGGTGCGGCTCGGCTCACGGACACGCTCGGCGCGGGGCGGCTCCGTCCGGCTCGGCTCGGGTCGTGACGGTTCGGCGCGCGCAGGCGCCGGTCGCACAGGCTCGCTGCGGACGGGTTCGACGCGCGCGGGCTCGGGACGGGGGCGCTCCGGCCGGGGCGGCGCCGGGGGCACGATCGCAACCGGGGCAGGCGCGGGGGCCACGGGTGCCGCCATGGGCTGGCCGCTCGCCACCTGACGCGCCGCATCGACCAGCGCGCGGATGCGCTGCGCCAGGCTGCGCGTGATCCAGACATAGCCGTTCATCGACATGTGGATGCCGTCGTCCGCGCGGATCAGCACGCGGTGGCCGTCCTTGGGATCGGGCAGATAGGCCGCGTAAGCGCCGCTCGCGTCGGACGAGAAGGGCCGCGTATCGATGAACGGCACGCCCAGCTGCGCCATCTTCGCCGTGTAGAAGGCGTTCATCCGCTGGATGTCGCTGTCGAACGCGGTCTTGCGCATCCGCGGCAGGCCAACCCAATAGACCTGCGCCCCATGGGCGCGCAGCAGCGCGACGAAGCGCTCGACGCGCGCACCGATCTCCGCCTGCCAGGCCGGTGTCAGCAGCGCGGCGGCGCGGCCATTGCCCGTGTAGACGCCCTGCGTGTCGTTCGCCCCGTAGGAGATGACCGCGATGTCGAGCGGCCCCTGCCCCAGCTGCGCGGCGGCGTGGCTTTCGAGGTTGAGGCTCTTGTAGCGGGTGAAGCCGGTCGCCTGCTGGCTGTACTTGATGACGCGGTAGCCGTCCTTGGCCGGCAGCAGCCGGTTGAGGCCCGACCACACGCCGTCGCCGAAGCTGTCGCCGAACACGCCGACGCGGACCGGCCGGTCGGTCCTGACCGTCTCGAACAGCTGCTGGCCGGCGGCAGTCCGCGCACCCAGCACCGCCGCCACCTCTGGCGCGGCCTGCGGGGCGGCAGGCGCGGTCGGCGTCTCAGCGGGTGTCTGGCCGGGTGCGGCGGGGCCATTGGGCGGTGGTGGCAGCGTGCCGGGCTCCACCCCCTGCGGCGCGGGCAGGCCGGGCAGCGGCGCAGGCGCCTCATCCTTGAAGGAGAGACCGATCAGCACGCCCGCGGCGATCCCGAGGAACAGCACGGCGGTCCGATCCACCACCGCCAACCATGGCTTCATCTTGCTGTCGTCCGCCCGTCGCCGCTGTCGAAATGTTCGGCCGCGGCGCCTGTCGCCCGGCTGAACCGCGGGCGTTAAGCCGCGCGGCGGGCGCTGTCGAGCGGCGCGCGAATCGGCTTGGCTTACCTTTGGTTAACCTTGTCCGTTCATGGCTGTGGCATGAGCAGGCAGACGATCCGCCCAACGCTGGATCAGACCGGTGACGCGCAGGCGATCCGCCGCGCGATCGGCCGTGCGGCGAACCGCACGGGCGTGGATTTCACTTATCTGCTCAACCAGGCCAAATCCGAAAGCGGGCTGAACCCGACAGCCAAGGCGGGCAACAGCTCGGCCACCGGCCTCTACCAGTTCATCGACCAGAGCTGGCTCGGCGTGATGAAGCAGCACGGAGCAGAGCATGGCTATGGCTGGGCGGCGGATGCGATCCACCGCCAGGGCGGCCGCTGGACGGTGAAGAGCGAGTATCGCGAGGCGGTGTTTGCCTTGCGCAAGGATCCGGAGGCGTCGTCCTTGATGGCGGCGGCCTATGCCAGCGACAATGCGGCAGGGCTGAAGCAGAGCCTCGGTCGCGACGTCGGCTCGACCGATCTCTATTTCGCGCACTTCCTCGGGCTGCACGGCGCCAAGAAGTTCCTGAAGGCGGCGGACCATGCCCCGGGCGCCACCGCCGCGGCATTGTTCCCGCGCGAGGCGGCCGCCAATCGCACCATCTTCTATACCAAGAGCGGCGAGGCGCGGTCGCTGGGGCAGGTCTATGCCCTGATGGGCAGGAAGATCGGCGGACCCGCAGAGGCGCCGCCCGTCGCCGACGATCCTGGCCCGACGCTGATGGCGGAGGACCAGGCGCTCAGCCCGACCCCGCCCGAGGTCGCGACCGTGCAGCTTGCGGCGCTGACCACCGAGGGGGCGAGCGCGCCCTCGCCGCTGGAGGCGATGCTGGGGCAACAGGCGCAGGCAAGCGCGGGGATCGACCTGCTCAAGCCGCAGCCGGGGCAGGCGCGGCTGGCCTATCTGATGGTGCTGAACCAGCTGGGCACGGTTTAGGACCGCCTGCCCTTCTTCGTCATGCCGGGCTTGTTCCGGCATCCACAGTGACGCACTTCTTGCGGCCGATTGGCCTGGCGGAGGAGTGGACCCCGGACCAAGTCCGGGGTGACGACAGGCTTCTCAGTGCGCGGAAGCCTTCTCTTCTGTCACGCCCGCAGGCTCGACGGCAGGCACGTCCGCCCCACCCTTCTCCCATGCCAAGGTCACCGACATGCGGCGGTTGCGCGGATCGTAGCGGTCGGCGGGCACATAGGGCTCGCGATCGGACACGCCCTCGATCCGGGCGAAGCGGCGGGGCGCGACGCCCGCCACGTCGAGCGCGCGACGGGTCGCCTCGGCGCGGGCGGAGGAGAGCGTCCAGTTGTTGACCGCACGGCCCGCGGCATAAGGCAGCGCATCGGTGTGGCCGCGCACGATCACGTCGTTGGGCGAGGCGGAGATGACGCCCGCCACCGTCCGCACCAGCGCCTGCGCATCCGGCAGCAGCCGATCGGTGCCGAGCGCGAACATGGCGAAATCGGACTGATCGACGAGATCGATGCGCAAGCCCTCGCGTGTCTCGACGAAACGGACCGATTTCACCAGCCGCCGAAGCCGCGCATCCTTCTGCATCTTCTCGACGATCTGGCGGCGGAGCGCGGCGAAGCGGGCGCGATCGCGCTGCTTGGCCGCCATGGCGCCCTCCATCTTGCCGCCGGTCGCATCGCGCGGGATGGTGATGGACTTGGTGCCGGTGCCGCCGGACTTGGGATATTTGTCCTTCGCGGTCAGCGAATCGCCGCCGAGCGGGCCGTTGCCGCCGCCGGATTTCTGCCGCGTCTCGACAAGGGTCGGCGAGAAGTAGTCGGCGATGCCCTTGCGCTGCTTCTCGGTCGTGGCGCCGAGGATCCACAGCAGCAGGAAGAAGGCCATCATCGCCGTCACGAAATCGGCATAGGCGACCTTCCACGCGCCGCCGTGATGGCCGCCATGACCCTCGACGATGATCTTCTTGACGATGATCGGGCGAACGGGCTCCGGCTCGGGCGCCCGCTTGCGCGCTGCACTGGCCACGGCTTACCGCCCCCGCATACCGTCGAACACCTCGGCGAAGGCCGGCTGGTTCGAGTGGGTGATGCCCGAGCGCGCGGCCTCGATCACCAGCGGCAGCGGATGGCCCTGGAGCGAGGCGACGATGATCTGCTTGACCACCTCATAGATGGCGGCATCCGCCTCGATCACCTGGCGGCAGCGATTGGCAAACGGCGCGACGATGCCATAGGCGAGCAGCACGCCGAGAAAGGTGCCGACCAGCGCCGAGCCGATCATGCCGCCGAGGATCGACGGCGGCTTGTCGATCGAGCCCATCGTCTTCACGACGCCGAGCACCGCCGCGACGATGCCGAGCGCGGGCAGCGCATCCGCCAGGTTCTGGAGCATGTCAGCGGGGCGCACCGCATCGTGATGATGCGTCTTGAGGCTGTTGTTCATCACATCCTCGACCGCCATCGGATCGAGCGTTCCGCTGGAGACGACGACCAGTCGCAGCGTATCCGCGATCATGTGGATCAGCGTGTCGTCCTTCAGGAGCTTGGGATATTCCTGGAAGATGGTCGAGTTCTTCGGATCCTCGATATGCGGCTCCAGCGCGACGGGGCCGTCGGTGCGCAGCATCTTCATCAGGCGCGAGACGAGGAAGATCGTGTCGAGGAAATCCTGCCGCTTGTAGCGCGGACCCTTGAACACCTTGGCGAGGCCGCCGCCGAGCTGCTTCAGCTCCTTCATCGAATTGCCCGCCAGCACCGCGCCGACCGCGGCACCGCCGATGATGAGCATTTCGTGCGGGATGGCGTGCAGCACCGGCGCGAGATCGCCGCCGGTGAAGGCGAAGCCGCCGAACACCATCGCGAGAAGGACGACGAGGCCGATTGCTGCGAACATGGGACGGGAACGCCTTGGGTTAACTGACTGGAGACCGGCTTTAGCGTGGAGGCGTTAAGCAAGGCCTAGCGGCTGGAGCCGAAGAGAAGGACGGCGCTTCGACAGGCTCAGCTCGAACAGAGTTAGAGCCACCCTTCGTCATGCTGAAACGAGTTCAGCATGACGGAAAAGATTACAGCAGGTCGAACAGCGTCTTGGCGTTGAGCTTGGCGAAGACGGACTGGGCGGCCTCCAGCGTCAGCATCTGCGATTGCAGCTGGGCGATGGCGGCGGGCAGATCGGTGCCTTCGAGCGCGACCCGCTCCTCCTCCAGATCGAGTGCGGAGGATTTGAGCGCCTCGCGCGCATCGTCGAGCCGGTCGGCACGGACGCCATGTTCGGCGCGGACGCGGGTGAGGCTGTCGCTCTGCGTGACCAGCGCGTCGAGGCCGGTCTGCATCGCGGCGGGGTCGCCATCGCTCACTGCCTTCGCGGCAGCGCGCAGCATCTCCTCCATGCCGCCGAACGCATCGTCGCGGGAGACGGTGGCGGCCGTGGTCACGCCCTCGCCGATCGGGAGCTGGAGCGGCGTGCCCTCCGGGAACAGCGGGCGGCCGCGCGAATCGGTGGCGGTGCGCGCGGCGGCGACATCGTCGGCGATGGCGGCAAGCTCGGTCGCGATCGCGGCGCGGCTTTCGGCCGACTGGGTGCCGTTGCGCGCGCTCATCAACAGCTCGCGTGCGCGGTCGAGCCCGGTTGCGGTCGACTCCAGCGCGCCGTCGACGCGGGTCGCCGTGGCGGCGCCTGCCTGGACGTTGGCGGCATAGACGGCCTGGTTCGCCTCCGAGCGGCGGATGTCGGCGACGCGGGCGGCGGCCGCGGGATCGTCCGATCCGGCCTGGAGCCGCTTGGTCGACGAGATGTCGGTCTGCAGCCGCGCGATGGACTGGGCGAGCTTTCCCTGACGGGCGATCTCGGCGGAGATGCGGGTGGAGGTGGCGCCGATCATGGAAGCCCTCAGAACAGCTGGAGGATGGATTGCAGCGTCTCGCGCGCGACCTGGACGATCTTCGCGGACGCATCATAGGCTTGCTGGAAGCGGATCAGCTCCGCCGCCTCGCGGTCGAGATCGACGCCGCTGCCGGCATCGCGCGCCGCGGCCGAGCTGTCGGCGCGGGTGGCGGCGGAGGCGCTCTCCACCTTGGCGGCGGCGACGCTCTGCGAGAGGCCCGAGACGAGTGCTGCGGCACGCGCTTCGATGCCGCCGGCCCCCCGCGTGGCGGCGAGCGCGAGGGCATTGCCGTTGGCGCTGCCGCCTTTGGCAGCGGCGAGTGCGGCGGGATTGTCGGTGGCGAGCGCGATGTCGCCCGCCCCGGTCGCGGCGAGCAGGGCCGCGCCGGCAGTGCCGGCCCGGGTGGTGCCGCCTGCATTCCACGCGTTGATCTGCGCGGCGAAATCAACCGCCACTGCGTCGAGCTGACGCCGCCGGCCGGCGATGCTGGCCGCCGCATCGACCAGCCCCGACAGGCTGCCGCCCGACGGCGCCAGCGCTGAGACGGCGCCGTCCCGCTCGACGGAGAGCGACAGGCGGCCATCCTCTGCCGCGGCGAGGCTGACGAGCGCGGGGCCGCGGCCGTCGAGCAGGGTGGTTCCGCTCGCGCCCGCCGCGGTGATGCCGACGGCACCCGCCGCGTCGAACGAGACATCGATGCCGACCGCGCCCGCAATGCCGTCGAGCAGCCGGTCCCGCTCATCGAGCGCTGCGGCCTTGGCACTGCTGCCCTCGGGCAGGCGGCGGAGCGTGGAATTGAGCTGCGACAGCGCGGACAGGCTGGCGTTCAGCCGGTCGGTCAGGTCCTTCGCCTCGGTGCCGATGCCGGCGGAGACACGCGCAAGACCGTCGGCGCTGGTGCGCAGGCCGCTGGCGGCATCGTCCAGCGCGGTCAGCATGGCCTGGCGCGGCAGATTGCCTTCGGAATCGGCGGCGAGCGCGTCGGCAGCGGTGTAGACGGCGGTAAGCTTCATCGCCACGCCCTTGCTACCGTCCGGCAGTTGCGTCTCGGCGGTGGCCAGCCAGCGCGCGCGCGCATCGGCACGCGCGGCATCAGCGGCCGTCAGGCGCGCGTCGGCGATCTTGTAGGCATCCGCCGCGCGCGCGACGCCGAGCACGCGCACGCCGCCGACCGCCGAGCCATCGCGATAGAGCGGGTTGGCGCCGCCGATCGTGGCCGCAGCGCCGAGGGTCACGTCACGACGGACGTAGCCGGCGGTGTTGGCGTTGGCGACATTGTCACCGATGGTCGACAGGCCCGTCCGGTAGGAGGACAGGCCCGACGCGCCGATGCCGAGCAGGTCTGTCACTTGGGCAGCTCCTCACCCGTTGCCGGCAGCGTCTTGCCGCCCGGCACCGTCTTGCCGAGCTGCGCCATCAGCAGCTCGGCGATGCCGAACGTGCCCTTGGCGGCCATGCCATCGGCGGTGCGCGCGTCGGCGAGGTCGCGGAACTGATCGCCGGCCGACGAGCCGAACATGTCGTCGCCGAGGCTCGCCGAGCGCATCGATGCCATGATCTGGCGGATGAACACCGCCTCGAACGCCTGCGCGGTGGCCTTCAGCTTGTCGGCGGGCTGGCCCGCCTGCGGCGTGGCGACGCTGCCGCCGATGATCGACGGGCCAGAAGCCGAACTACTCACAGGACCACCAGATCGGCGGTCATCGCGCCGGCCTGCTTCAGTGCCTCGAGGATGGCGACGAGATCGGCAGGCGAGGCGCCGATCGCGTTCACCGCTTTCACGATGTCGGCGAGATTGGCGGTGCGCTTCACCTCGAACATCGGGCGATGCTCCTCCGAGACGGAGACGGCGGACTGATTCTCGTCGCGCGTGCGGCCCTGGCTGAACGGCTGCGGCTGGCTGACGCGCGTCTGCTCCTGCACCGCAACGGTGAGCTTGCCGTGCGTGACGGCGGCGGCCTTGATCCGCACCGCGCCGTTGATCACGACGGTGCCGGTGCGCGCATTGACGATGACGCGCGCGGGCGCTTCGGCGGGATCGACCGAGAGGTTTTCGATCATGCTCATCAGCATCGCGCGCGCCTCGGCCCCCGGCGGGGCGGTGACGCTGATGGACACCGCATCGGTCGCGCGGGCCTGCGCGCCGCCCGCGTTGATCGCCGCGGCGACGCGCTGCGCGGTGGTCAGGTCCGCCTCCGACAGGTTGAAGACGAGCGTGGGGGCGGTGGCGAAGCCGGCGTCCACCGCGCGTTCCACCGTGGCGCCGCCGGGGATGCGGCCCGCGGTCGGCACGTTGACGATGACCGAGCTGCCATCCTTGCCGTCGACGCCGAGCCCGCCGACCGCAAGGCTGCCCTGGCTCATCGCGTAGATCTGGCCGTCGGCACCGCGGAGCGGCGAGATGAGCAGAGTGCCGCCACGCAGCGACTTGGCCTTGCCGATGGCGGAGACGGTGATGTCGAGCTTCTGCCCGGGCTTGGCGAAGGCAGGCAGATCGGCGGTGATCATCACCGCCGCGGCATTCTTCAGCGCCGGGTTGATGCCGGGCGGCAGATCGAAGCCGAAGCGCTGCGCCGTGCCCTTCATCGCCTGCGTGGCATATTCGAGGCTGTCGTCGCCCGTGCCGGCGAGGCCGACGACGATGCCGTAGCCGGTCAGCTGGTTGGCACGCAGACCCGACCAGGTGCCGAGATCCTTGATCCGCTCCGCCGCGGCGGGTGCGGCAAGGCCGACCAGCAAGGCAAGTGTGAGAAGCAGGCGACGCATCGTCATCCTCTAGAAAGGCGAGACGACCGAGAAGAAGCGCTGGAGCCAGCCCTGACGGCTGGACCGCGCGACTTCGCCGGTGCCGGTATAGGTGATCCGCGCATCGGCGACGCGGGTGGAGAGGACGCGATTGTCCGGGCCGATGTCCGACGTGCGGACGAGGCCGGCGAGCCGGACATGCTCGTCGCCGCGGTTGAGCGTGACCATCTTCTCGCCGCGCACCAGCATCGTGCCGTTGGGATAGACCTCCGCCACGGTGACGCTGATCTCGCCCGAAAGCGCGTTGGACTGGGTCGCCTGGCCCTTGCCGTTGAAGCTGCCGCCGCCGCCCAGCGACACGTCCGACTTCTTGATGAAGTCGAGCGGACCGGTGGTCGGCGGGGTCAGGCCGATATTGCCCTGCCGGTCGGAGGTCTGCGTCGAGCTCTTGGTGGCGAGCGTGCGCTCGACCAGCGCGATGGTCAGCACGTCGCCGACGCGGGCGGCGCGATTGCCCTGATAGACAGGAGCGTAGCCTTGGGCGACCTGGAAGATGGCGCCGTTGCCGGGCTCCGGCACAGGCGCTGGCATGGGAGCGTAGGTCGGCATCCATTCGGGATCGCGCGGCTTCGGCTTCTTGCGCGCGTCGGCGGGAGTGGCGGTGACGACGGCAAGCACCGCCAACGCAAGGACACCGTTCGCCCTGAGCTTGTCGAAGGGCCGGCCTCCCTTCGCCGAAGAAGAGCAGGGCTTCGACAGGCTCAGCCCGAACGGAGTGGGGTGCGGGGTCATCTCAGAGCTGCTGGTTGACATATTGCAGCATCTCGTCGGTCGACTTGATCATCTTGGAGTTGACCTCGTAGGCGCGCTGCGTCTCGATCATGTCGACGAGTTCCTCGACGACGTTGACGTTGGAGCCTTCGAGGCTGCCCTGGCGGATCGCGCCGCGCCCCTCGGTGCCGGCATCTCCGACCTGCGGCGCGCCCGATGCCGCCGTCTCGCCGAGCAGGTTGTTGCCGAGCGATTCAAGCCCCGCCGGATTGGTGAAGCGCGCCGTCTGGATCTTGCCGAGCTCGGTCGCCTCGGTCTGCCCGGCGACCTTGACCGACACGGTGCCATCGGTGCCGATGGTGACGCTCTCGGCGCCTTCGGGTACGGTCATCTCGGGGATGAGCGGCATGCCGTCCGAGGTGACGATGCGGCCTTCCGCCGTCAGGTTGAAATTGCCCGCGCGGGTATAGGCCGTCTTGCCGTCGGGCATCTGCACCTGGAAATAGCCGGCGCCCTCGATGGCGAGGTCGTAGCTGTTGCCAGTGGTCTGGAGCGAGCCCTGCGTGTCGATCCGCGCGGTGCCCTGTAGCTGGACGCCGGAGCCGAGCTGCGTGCCGGTGGCATAACGATTGTCGCCGGCCGATGGCGAGCCCGGCGCGGTCATCGCCTGATAGGCGAGCGTCTCGAAATTGGCGCGATCGCGCTTGAACCCCGTCGTGTTCACGTTGGCGAGGTTGTTGGCGATCACGCGCATCCGGGCGGACTGCGCGTCGAGGCCGGTGCGGGCGACGTGGAGGGCGGCGCTGGTCATATCCTAGATCCTCAATCCAGCTTCATCAGTTCGGCGGCGGAGACGTCGATCTGCTTGGCCTCCTGCATCATCTTCACCTGGGCTTCCCAGGAGCGCGCGGCGTCGATCATCTGGACAAGCGCCTGCGCAGTGTTGACGTTGGAGGCTTCCAGCGTCTCCGCGGTCACCTTGGGCTCGGGAGAAGCAGGAAGCGTGCCACCTTCGGCGGCATGGAACAGGCCGTCCTCGCCCTTGGCGATCTTGACGCCCGCGGTGCCCACCACCTTGAGACGATCGACCATGACCGGCGGCAGCGACGGATCCTGCCCGGCCGGCACGATGTTGATCGTACCATCCTTGGCGATCATGATCTTGTCGGCCGGCGGCAGCATGATCGGGCCGCCCTCGCCCAGCACCGGCTTGCCGTCGCCCGTGGTCAGCAGGCCGCTGTCGGTCTGCTGCAGGTCGCCGCGGCGCGTATAGGCCTCCTGCCCGTCCGGCCCCTGGACCGCGAGCAGCTGGCCTTCGCCGAACGCCACGTCGAGCGGGCGGCCGGTGGCGTTCATCGCGCCCTCGGTCATGTCGGCGCCGTGCACCTGTTCGCCCGCATAAGCGCGCGAATCCATGCCCGAGGCGCCGCCGCGGACCCACAAGGCCTGCTGCGCCTCCATGTCGGCGCGGAAGCCGGGCGTCGCGGCATTGGCCAGGTTGTTCGCCACCGCCGTCTGCCGCGCCATGAGCGAGCGCATGGCGGACAGCGAGGAATACATCACGCGATCCATGGATCAGCCTCCGTCCGATCTGCCGGAATCAGCTGCCGCGCAGGTTGACCGCGATTTGGGTCATCTGGTTGGCGGTATCGATCGCCTTGGCGTTCGCCTGGAAATTGCGCTGCGCCTGGATGAGCGCGACGAGTTCCTCGGTGATGTCGACATTCGCCTGCTCGAGCGCGCCCGACTGGATCACGCCGAGCCCGTCCGAGCCGGCCTCGCCGACGAGCGGCTCGCCCGAATTGCCGGTGATGCCCCAGCGCGCATCGCCCAGCTGGCGCAGGCCCGAGGGGTTGGCGAAGGTGGCCATGGCGAGCTTGCCCAGCTTCTGCGTCGTGCCGTTGGAGAAGGTGGCGGTGACGAGGCCGTCGCCGCCGACCGAGACGTTGTCGAGCTGGCCTGCGGCGAAACCGTCCTGCGTGAACGCCTTCAGCGTAAAGGGCGACGCCGCCTGCGACGTGGCCGTGCCGAAATCGAGGTTGAGCGTCAGCGGCGCGGTGGCGCCCGCGGGCTGCGTCGCAGGAAAGGTGACGGGACCGTTCGGCTGCGTCAGCTTGCCGTTCGCATCGAAGCTGAGCAGCGTCGGCGTGCCGACCTCGCTCGACCCGACGAACAGCCGCGCTTCCCACGTCGAGCCGGCATTGCCCGCATCGGGTGCGGCGGTGCGGGTGTAATAGAGCGTCGCCGGCAAGGCATTGCCGGTCGCGTCATAGACGGTCGTCGCGGTCGAATAATTGTAGCTGTTCGGATCGAAGCGGTCGAAGGCGTAGGGCGTGGAGGCGTAGGCTGCGCGCTTGGACGGCAGGTCCGCATCCGCCGGGAAGGTGACCGACAGATTGACCTTACCCGTCGCCTGCGCCTCGCCCGAGGTGGCCGGCACCTGGAGATTGCGCGTGGCGGCAAGGCCCGTCGCCGTCACGTTCCCGGTGTCGTCGACCGGCAGCACCTGCAGGTAATTGCCGTCGCCATCCGTCACGTAACGCTGCGCATCGAGGCCGAACGCGCCATTGCGGGTGAAGGCGACGTTGCCGCCCGTCGCATCGGAGCGGGTGACGAAGAAGCCCTGGCCGGAGATGGCGAGATCGAGGCTGCGATCCGACGTCTGGAAGCCGCCTTGGCCGAATTCCTGCGTGATCCCCTTCAGCCGCGTGCCCTGCCCGGGGATCGAGCCCGACTGGAAGGGCGAGGCGGAGAAGATATCGCCGAACTCGGTCCGGCTCTTCTTGAAACCGATCGTGCCGACGTTCGCGACGTTGTTGGAGATGGTGGACAGATCGGTCTGCGCGCCCTTGAGGCCGGAGAGCGAGGTGTAGAAGGACATGGAACTGCTCCTGACGGAAGGGCTTAGCCGAGACGCTGGACGTCGGCGGGATCGAAGGTGCCGATCGGCGTGACGAGCTTCGTCGCGCCGCTGGCGGGGGACTGGACGCCGGTGACGCCCGTCCAGGTGGCGATGGCGGGCGTGACCTTGCCCTCGGTGGCGGTCGCGTTGACGACGACCTTGAGCGGACCGGCAACGGCCTTGCCCTGCGCGTCCTTGCCGTCCCACTGGAACTGGACGGTGCCAGAGGGCTGGGCCCCCAGATTTTCGCTGTGCTGCACCGCGCCGTTCGCATCGACGAGGCTGAGCGTGACGCCGGTCGCCGCCTTGTCGAGCGTCACCTCGCCGCGATAGCTGCCGTCGCCAAGCGCGCCGGCGGTGTCGGAGGGCACGAGCGCGCCCTTGCCGATCCAGCCCGCGGCATCGCCGATGCGACTGCCGCCGATCGTGTCGACGATCGACTTCAGGCTCTGGTTCATCTCGGCAATGCCGGCGACGGACGAGAATTGCGCCATTTGCGCGACCATCTGGCTGTTGTCGACCGGATCGAACGGATCCTGCGTCTTCAGCTGTGTCGTCATCAGCTTGAGGAAATCCTCCTGGCCGAGCGACGACTTCTTGGTCGTCGCCGACGCGATGGAGAGCGTGTCGGTGGGGTTCACGGTCGTCATTTGCCGAGCCTCAGCGTATCGAGGGTGAGGGTCTTGGCGGTCTGCAAGACCTGGACGTTGTTCTGATACTGGCGCGCCGTCTCCAGCATCTCGACCATCTCGGCCGCGCTATCGACGGCGGCCTCCCACACGTCGCCATTGCGGTCGGCGAGCGGGCTTTCGGGATCGTGGCGCCTGGTCGGATCGGCGGCGGTGGTGACGACTTCCCTGACGCGCACCGTGGCGACGCCGGGCCGCTCGCTCACGGTCTCGAAGACGGGCTTCATCGCGCGGAAAGCCTGCGCCTTGGTGCCGGCGACCGAGTTCGCATTGGCGAGGTTGGACGCGGTGGTGTTGAGCCGCACCATCTGGGCCGACATCGCCCGGCCGGCGATGTCGAACACGCTCATGGGATTCGCCATCGCCCTCACTCCCCGCGCAGGGCCGTCATCACGGTCGAGATGCGGCCTTCGAGGAAGGAGAGCGTGGTGCGATATTGCACGGCGTTCTCGGCGAACTTGGTCTGCTCGGTGTTGAGCTCCACCGTATTGCCGTCGAGCGCCATCTGCAGCGGCACGCGGTAGCCGGTGGCGCCGGACACCGCCCGATCCACTGAACGGCTGTCGATGCCCTGATCCTTGGTGGCGGCGTCGAGCGCCTTGCCGAAATCGAGATCGCGCGCCTTGTATCCGGGCGTCGCGGCGTTCGCGATGTTCGACGCCAGCAGCGCCAGCCGCTGGCTGCGGATCGCCAGCGCATCGCCGTGGATACCGAACAGGTTCGAGCCCTGGCCCATGAGGCCGCCTCCTTAATCTTCGCCAGCCGCTGCCGTTTTGAGGGGCGAGCGGGCCGACCTTGCTTGATCACGACCACCGATAAGCAATGGCCGTGCCAAATGCCGCTGGACCACATGCAAACCGGCAAAGCGGAGGCGAGGCGGCAGGGGCGGCAGGAATTTGCCG
The DNA here is from genome assembly GCF_900113315.1 of Sphingomonas jatrophae. Lineage (GTDB taxonomy): Bacteria > Pseudomonadota > Alphaproteobacteria > Sphingomonadales > Sphingomonadaceae > Sphingomonas_P > Sphingomonas_P jatrophae. Next base: position 684,552 of record NZ_FOZG01000003.1, read on the forward strand.
GTGGGCGGCAGCGTGTTGCCGGGTGCCGGCGGGGGATCGGGGGATGACGCAATTCTGGGCCGAGATCGGCCGCTATCTCGATCCGCTGGCGCTCCTGCTGGTGATCGGCGGTGCGTTCGCCATCGCCTGCTTCCGCTCGACCGGAGAAGATCGCGCGCGCGCCTTTGCCGCGCTCGGCCCCCTGTTCCGCGCGGACCCGGCGCGCGACGGGCTGGCAGCGCTGCGGGCGCTCAGCCGGATCGAGGCGCGCGTGCAGCTGCGCACGCTGGCGCAGGTGGACCGGGTGGCGGCGGAAGGATTCCTGCGCCGTGCCGCGCGGCGGCTGGCCGATGCGCCGAGCGCGGCGGCGTTCGTGGCGTGGGGCGAGGAGGCGCTGACCGTCCGTTCGGAGCGGCATGCCGGCGCGATCGGCTTCTGGCGGGCGGTCGCGGATGCGGCCCCGGCCATGGGGATGATCGGCACGGTGGTGGCGCTGGTCGCCATGTTCGCGCGGATGGAGGATGCCGCGGCGATCGGCCCGGCCATGGCGCTGGCGATGCTGACGACGCTCTACGGTGTCGTCCTGTCCGGCGCGATCGCCGGCCCGATCGCGGCGCGGCTGGAGCGCCTGTCCGAGGCGGAGGCGGCGTGGCAGCGCCGCGCCGTCGCCCGGCTGGCGCGGCTGGCGCATGACGCGTTCGACCTCAGGGCCGCGGCATGAGGGCGGCGGCCGCGCAGACGCGCTGGCTGATGAGCTTCGTCGACCTGTGCCTGCTGCTGATCGCCTTCTTCGTGCTGCTGCACGCGCGGAGCCTCGACCCGCGGCAGCTGGCGGCGGGGATGCGCGCGGGCTTCGGCGCGGAGGCGGCGGCGGGGACGCTGCCGCTGGAACTTGCGGCGTCGGACCTGTTCGAGCCGGGCGAGGCGGTGCTGCGGCCTGACGCGGCGGCGCGGCTGCGTGCGGCGGGCGCGGCGGCCGTGCAGCGGGGCGAGCGGGCGTTTGTCACAGGCACCGGCGGCGATGCGGGTGGCGCGCGGCTGGACCGGTGGGAGCTGGCCGCGGCGCGGGCGGCGGCGGTGGCGCGGGCGCTGCGGAGCGGTGGTCTGGGCGAGGCGCGGATCGAGGTGGCGCTGCCGGGGGGCGGCACGGGGCCGCAGCGGTTAAGGGTGGCGTTCGCGGGCTAGTCCTCCGTCATGCCGGACTTGTTCCGGCATCCACCCATCTGCCCGGACAAGCGGCCGACGGATGCGCCGCACGGTGGATCCCGGACCAAGTCCGGGATGACGCGGGGGCGGGTTGGCCCGTCCCTTGCAACGCGCGCGGCACGTCCATCGGAGTGCCCTTCATGCGCCTGTTCCTGCCTGTCCTGCTGCTCGCCGCCCCGGCCGCCGCCGCGCCGTTCCAGAATCTTGCCGCGCTCGAGACGCGGCTGACTGGCGCGCTGGGCGCCGGCATCGGCGAGGTCGGCGGGCCGGCCGCGCCGATCGACCGGCGGCTGAAGCTGGCCGCCTGCCCGCAACCCGTCAGCATCGAGCCGCCCGCGCTGGGCGCGGTGACGCTCGCCTGCCCGGCGATCGGCTGGAAGCTGCGCGTGCCGCTGAAGCGCCTCGCCATGACCTCCGCCGCGGGATCGCCCGCGATGCGCGCCGCGCCCGTGATCAAGCGCGGCGATCCGGTCGAGCTGGTGGCGGAGCGGGACGGCTTCGTCGTTTCGACCCAGACGGTCGCGCAGGAAGATGGCGTGGCCGGCGGCCGCATCCGCCTGCGCGCCGACGCCAAGGCGCCCGTCGTCATCGCCGAGGTGGTGGAGCTTGGGCGGGCGCGGATTCCATGATTTAATCTTTCGGCAATCCCGCCGTAATCACAGGCGTGGAGGCCGGCGACGAGGCCGGCGAACGAAGGTGACGAGCGATGGTCGACGGGATCGGACCGACCGGTGCAGGCAGGATAGGCGCCACCCAGAGCGTGGCGCCGGTGGCGAAGGTATCGCGCACGGGGCTGATCAGCCGCGCCGCAGCCAGCGGCACGGTGCCCAATCCCGCGGCCGACCTTGCCGCCTTCGGTCCGCCGGTGGATGCGACCAAGGTGGCCCAGCTGAAGAAGGCGATCGCCGCGGGAAGCTATGCGGCGGACCCGAGCGCCATTGCCGACAAGATGATCGAACTCGATCTGCCCGCCCCTGCCCCGGCAAGCCCCGGCAAGACGGACGGCAAGGCGGGCGGCAAATGATTGCCGCCCTTGCCGGCCTGGCCCGCGCGCAGGAACAGCTCGTCTTCGCGCTCGACAGCGGCCGGGTGGAGCCGATCGAGACGGCGACACGGGCGCTGGGCGAAGCGCTGGCGCAAGTAAAGCGGCAGGGGGGGCTGGAGACGACGCCCGAGGCCCGCGATGCCGTGGCAGGCGCGCTGGGGCTGGTGGATGCCGCGGCGATCCGGACCAACTTCCTGGCCGAACAGGCCCGCCGCCGCTTGGACGCGCTGATGCGGGCGCGCGGTGCGCCGCCGCGGATCGGCTATACGCGGGCGGCGCAGCACAGCGCCTAAACCTGGCCGAGCGGCCGATGACCTTGCCGGCCGGTGGATGCTGAAACGAGTTCAGCATGACGGCCCTTCGAAGGTCTGGCACACCCCTTGCTTCATACGTCCTCGTGCAATCGACGAGGACTTCCGGCATGATCTGCTCTCCCCTCCCCGCCGCGACTGCGGCTACGGGAGCCTGAGACGATGGCGACGCCCGCGCTGACCAAATCGGTCTGGGCCGGATCGGCCAAGTCCGCGATCCTGCCCTTCGCCACGCTGATGCTGGTCGGCCTGATGGTCGTGCCGGTGCCGTCGACGGTGCTGGACCTCGGCTTCATCCTCAACATCGTCATCTCGCTGGCGGTGCTGATGGTGGCGCTGAACGCGGCCAAGCCGCTCGATTTCTCCGCCTTTCCGACCGTGCTGCTGTTCGCGACCCTGCTGCGCCTGTCGCTCAACGTCGCGTCCACGCGCGTGGTGCTGGTCGATGGGCATACCGGGCCGGCGGCGGCGGGGCATGTGATCGAGGCGTTCGGCAGCTTCCTGATCGGCGGCGACTATGCCGTCGGCCTGTTCGTCTTCGCGATCCTGATGATCATCAACCTCGTCGTCATCACCAAGGGCGCGGGGCGCGTCTCCGAAGTGTCGGCGCGCTTCACCCTCGACGCGCTGCCCGGCAAGCAGATGGCGATCGACGCGGATCTGAACGCCGGGCTGATGACGCCGGACGAGGCCAAGGTGAAGCGGCAGGAGGTCGCGACCGAGGCGGATTTCTACGGATCGATGGACGGCGCGTCCAAGTTCGTGAAGGGCGATGCGGTCGCCGGCGTGCTGATCCTCGTCGTCAACATCCTCGGCGGCCTTGTGCTCGGTGTCGTCAGCCATGGGCTGAGCATCTCGGAGGCGGCGTCCAACTATATCATCCTGGCGATCGGCGACGCGCTGGTCGCGCAGGTGCCGGCGTTGCTGCTGTCGATCGCGGCGGCCGCCATCGTCACGCGCGTCTCCTCGCCGCTCGACCTGTCGGGCCAGATCACGCAGCAATTCGCCAGCGCGCGCGCGTGGACGCCGGTGGCGGCGATCCTGTTCATTCTCGGCTGCGTGCCGGGCATGCCGCACCTGATCATCCTGCCGGCCGCCGCGCTGTGCGGCTATGTCGCGTGGAAGCTGCGCAAGGCCGCGCAGGCCGCCGCCGCGGTGCCGACCGCCGAGCCCGAGATCGATCCGACCGCGGCGCCCGGCATGATCGGCTGGGACGAGGTGTCGGAGGGTGCGAGCCTCAGCCTCGAGCTCGGCTACGGGCTGCTCGGCCTGGTGGACGAGCGCAAGGGTGCGCCGCTGATGGCGCGGATCACCGGCATCCGCCGCCAGCTCAGCCGCGAACTCGGCTTCGTCGTGCCGATGGTGCGCGTGCGCGACAATCTGTCGCTCGGCCCCAATGCCTATCGCGTCACGCTGGCGGGCGTCGTCGTCGGCGAGGACGAGGTGTGGCCGGAGGATCTGCTGGCGCTCGACAGCGGCGACATCATCATGCCGGTCGACGGCCGGCCGGTGAAGGATCCGTCCTTCGGGCTGGACGCGCTGTGGATCGGCGCGGACCAGCGCTCCGAGGCGGTGATCGCCGGCTATACCGTGGTCGATCCCGCGACGGTGATCGCGACGCACCTCAACCGCCTGGTGACGGAGGGCGCGGCCGACCTGTTCGGGCTGGACGAGACGCAGAAGCTGCTCGACGCGCTGAAGGACAATGCGCCACAGCTGGTCGCGGGGCTGACCCCCAATCCGCTGCCGCTCGCCTCGCTCGCCGCTCTGTGCCGCGCGCTGCTGGCGGAAGGCGTCAGCCTCAAGGAATTCCGCCGCATCGCCGAGGCAGTGATCGACGCCGCGCGCGAGGAGGCCGATCCGACGCGGCTGGTGGAGGCGGTGCGCTCGCGGATCGGCGCGCTGATCGTGCAGGGCGTGGTGCCAGCGCGGATGCCGCTGCCCGTCGTCACGCTGGATGCGCAGCTGGAACAGATGCTGGCACAGGCGATCCGCACGCAGCCGGGCGCCAGCCACCCGTTCGAGCCGGCGCTGGCGGCGCGCATCGTGCAGGCGGTGGGCAGCGCGGCGGCGCCGCTGATGGCCGAGGCGCGGCGCTTCGCCGTCGTCACCTCGCCCGCCGCCAGGCGGCCGCTCGCCCGGCTGCTCAGGCCGCATCTGGCCGATGCGCCGGTGCTGTCCTTTCTCGAAATTCCCGACGGCAAGGGGGTCGAGGTGGTCGCGGTGGTCGGCGGTGCGCAGGCCGCGCCGCGCATCGCGGAAGGAGTGCTGTGATGCTGCTTCAGACGATCGACCCGCCCGCCACCTACGGCCGCCGCCCGGCCCGCCCGGACGCGACGCAGCTGGCGCAGGCGCATATGGCGCTGGTCCGGCGGATCGCGTGGCACGTCCATGGCCGCGTCTCGAACGCGGTGGATGTCGAGGATCTGATCCAGGTCGGCATGGTCGCGCTGGTCGAGGCGGCGCAGGGCTTCGAGGATCGCGGCCACGCCTTTGCCACCTATGCATCGATGCGCATCCGCGGCGCCATGATCGATGAGCTGAGGCGCCACGCCACGCTGGCGCGCGGCGCGATGAGCCGGCGGCGCGATCTCGCCCGGGCACGTTCCGGCCTGGAAACACGGCTGGGGCGGGCGCCGACCGAGGCGGAGATGGCCGAGGCGATGGGGCTGGACGCCGCGGCCTACCGCGCGCTCGCCGACAGCGCGGAGGCGGTGCGGCAGGAATCGCTCGACGAGGTCTATTCTGATCAGTCGATGTGGTTCGCCGACGTGGAGGAACGCGCCGATGAGGCGATCGACCGCCGCGCTCTGTCCAGATTGCTGGCGGACGGCATCGGCAAGCTGCCCGAGCGCGAGGCGATGGTGCTGCAGCTTTATTTCGTCGAGGAGCTGAACCTCGAGGAGATCGGCCAGGTGCTGGGCGTGACCAACGCCCGCGTGTGCCAGATCAAGAAGAGCGCGCTGGACAAGCTGCGGGCCGGGTTGAAGGGGCGGGTTTAGCCTACGGCCCAGCCGTCATGCTGAACTTGTTTCAGCATCCACCGGGCGGCATGCTCGCTCCATGCGACAAGAGCGCCAGCCGTGTGTCTACATGCTCGCGAGCGGCTTCAATGGCACGCTCTGTATCGGTGTGACCAGCGACCTGCCCTGCCGCCTGCATCAGCATAGGGCCGGTACGGTGCCGGGCTTCACCTGCCGCTATGGTGTGCACCATCTGGTCTGGTTCGAGATGGCCGACACAATGGAGGCGGCGATCGCGCGCGAGAAGCAGCTGAAGGCGTGGCGCCGCGATTGGAAGATGAACCTGATCGAGCGTGACAACCCGGGTTGGCGGGATCTCTCCGTCGAACTGGGGCTCACGCCGCGTGGTGGATGCTGAAACAAGTCCAGCATGACGATGAGAAGGGCGGAAGGTCGCTTCCCAAAAGGAAACCCCCGGCGCGCGGGGGGACTGCGCGCCGGGGGCCCATGAAGCCGCTAGAAGGGGACCAATCCTTTAGCGGAGCAGGCTGAGCACGCCCTGCTGGCTCTGGTTCGCCTGGGCCAGCATCGCCGTCGCGGCCTGCGACAGGATCTGCGACTTGGCGAGGTTCGTGCTCTCGACGGAGAAGTCGGCATCTTCGATGCGGCTCTTCGCGTCCGTCATGTTGGTGACGTTGTTGGTCTGCGAGTTGACGACCGATTCCAGGCGGCTCTGCGAAGCGCCGAGATCGGCGCGGACGGTGTTCACCGCCTTCAGCGCAGCGTCGATATTGTCGAGCGTGGTGCTGTTGTTGGTCGCGGCGCTCGTGTTCACCGCCGCCTCGGCGCTGGTCTGCGCGGCGATCTTCTCGGACAGCGCCAGCTTGGAGCCCTTGTAGTTGGCGTCCGCAGGATCGTTGCTGGTCTTGGTGCCCTTGCCGTCGATCGCGGCCTGCGCAGCGGTCACCGCGTCGGCGTCGGCGGTGACGTTGGTGCCGGCCGCGGTCTTCTGCGCGAGCGTCGCCTGCGCCTCGGCGAGCGCCTTCACATTTGCGTCGTTCGTTGCCTGGGCGCCCGCCGCTGCGGTCTTGGTCGCCTCATAGGCGGCCTGCGTCGTCGCGCTGCCCTGCACGTTCAGGCCGGTCGCGTTGATCTTGGTGCCGTCGAAAGACTTGAGCTTGATCGACACGTTGTCGCTGGAGGCCGAGCCGGTCTGGATCGCAATCGTCTTGTCGTTCGCCGACGAACCCGTCTTGTCGAACAGCTTGACGCCGTTGAACGCGGTCTTGTCGAGCACGTCGTTGATCTGGCTGGTCAGCGCCGTGACTTCCGCCTGGATGTTCGAGCGGTCGTCGGCCGAATAGGTGCCCGACTTCGACTGAATGGTCAGCTCGCGGACGCGCTGGAGCATGTTGGTCACCTCGGACAGCGCGCCTTCGGCGGTCTGCGCCAGCGCGATGCCGTCATTGGCGTTGCGGATGCCCTGGTTCATGCCGCGGATCTGCGAGTTCATCGAGGATGAGATGGCGAGGCCGGCGGCGTCGTCCTTGGCGGAGTTGATCCGCTTGCCGGACGAGAGGCGCTCCATCGCGCTCTGCAGGCCCTGCGCCGCGATCCGCGAATTGTTGTTGGCGCGCATCGCCGAGATGTTGCTGTTGATGACGGTCACTGATGTTCCCTTCCGCTCTCATGGGTAGCCGGCGCGAACTGGAACTCCCCTGCGGCGGCTCGAAGCGGGTAACGGCAGGGTTTCGCCGCGATTAAGCCCGAAAATACGCAGACCGGCACGATCCTGCCGGAAGGCTGCCGGACGGCGGCAAAGCTAACGGGTCGTTAACCAATTGCCCCCATATCCATAAAGGCACCCGCACGACGCGCGGGGGCGATTGAACCCGCGGTCCTGACCAGACCGCGCTTTCGGGGGGAAACGGGATGGCGATCATCGGTCTCAGCGAGACGGCGCATGGCCGCCATCCCACCTTGCTGGCGTGGCTGGCGGGTGCGGGGCTGGCCGTGTCGCTGGTCGATCCCAAGGGGGTGACGGGTCGCGACGCGATCCGCATCCTCGACGCCTCCGAGCGCGCCATCGCCACGCACCGCGACATCCTGCTGGAAGCCGCCGACGGCGCGCCCGACTTCACGCCCCGCGCCAACGGATTTCCTGCCACGATCCGCTACGGCTTCGCCGACATCGCCTTCGCCCACGCGCTCGTGGCCGAGCTGATCCGCCCCGCGCACCGCCCCGCCTGCGGCGAGCCGGCGTCCGCTGCGCTGCTGCGGCTGGCCGAGCGGGTGGCGGACAGCGACGCGACCGTGCTGATCCTGGGCGAGACGGGCACGGGCAAGGAGGGCTTCGCCCGCTTCGTCCATGCCGCGAGCCCCCGGGCGGCCGGCGCGTTCGTCGCGGTCAACTGCGCGGCGCTGCCCGAGACGATGCTGGAGGCGATGCTGTTCGGCCACCAGAAGGGCAGTTTCACCGGCGCCGGTGCCGCCTCGGAGGGGCTGTTCCGCGCGGCGGAGGGTGGCACGCTGTTCCTCGACGAGGTGGCGGAACTGCCGCTGCCGCTCCAGGCCAAGCTGCTGCGCGCCATCCAGGAGCGCGAGGTGCTGCCCGTCGGCGCGACGCAGGCAGTGGCGGTGGACGTGCGCATCGTCGCCGCGGCGAACCGCGACCTTGCCGCGGAGGTCGCCGCCGGCCGCTTCCGCGCGGACCTCTACTGGCGGCTGAACGTGATGCCGCTGACGCTCCAGCCGCTCTCGGCGCGGCGCCAGGACGTGCGCGCCATCGCCGCTGCGCTCATGCTGCGCCACCTCCGCCCCGGTTTGCCTTTCCCGTGGCCGACCACGGACGCGCTCGACACGCTGATGGCGCACAGCTGGCCCGGCAACGTGCGCGAGCTGGAGAATGTGATCCAGCGCGCGCTGCTGCTGCGCGCCGGCCCGCGCATCGACGCGGACGACCTTGCCATCGACCCGACCCATGCGCTGGTCGAGCCCGCAGCGCCGACCGCGCCGGCGCGGCTGGCCGAGACCGCCAAGGCGGCACAGGCGCGCGCCATCGCCGAGGCGCTGGCGGCGACCGGCGGGCATCGCCTGCGCGCCGCCGAGCGGCTGGGCATCAGCGAGCGCACGCTCCGCTACCGCCTCGCCGACATGCGCGCCGCGGCGTGAGCGGATAGCCCGAGATGAACACGATCACCCCCTCCTCGCTGCTGGCGATGCGGACGCAAATCCTGCAGCAGAACAGCGCGCTGCAGAAGGTGGCGGGCGCCGCCGCCGCGCCCGCCCCCGCGCAGGCCGCGCCGACTGATTTCTCGACCACGCTGAAGGGCGCGCTGGAGCAGGTGAACGGCCTGCAATCCAAGGCCGAGGCGGTGTCGAGCAGCTATGAGCGCGGCGAGACCACCGACATCGCCGCCGTCATGCTCGCCCGCGAGCAGGCGTCGGTCGGCTTCCAGGCCACGTTGCAGGTCCGCAACAAGCTCCTTGCCGCATACAAGGACATCATGAGCATGCCGGTCTAAGCCATGGCAGATCTCGTCGCCTCCGGGGCCCAAGTGATCCCCTCCAACGCCGCCACCCCGCCCTTGGTCCGCATCGGCGGCCAGGGCCCGGCCGGCCCCATTCTCGAGAAGGTCCGCGCCTTCACCGCGCAGCCGGCGGTGGCGAAGAGCCTGCCGATGGCAGGCCTCGTCGGCCTGCTCGGCGCCGGGGCGCTGGTCTGGTCGACGCTGTCGGCGCCGCCGCAGAAGGACCTGTTCGCAGGGCTGGGCGACGCGGACAAGGCGGCCGTGGCGGACGCGCTCAAGGCCTCCGCCATCGACTATGCGGTGGATCGCTCGACCGGCGCGATCACGGTCTCCGAAAGCGATTATTACCAGGCCAAGATGCTGCTGGCGCAGCAGGGCCTGCCCAAGGCCGCGCCGGAGGCGGACAGCGTGCTGACCTCCCTGCCGATGGGCGCCAGCCGCGCCGTCGAGGGCGAGCGGGTGCGCGCGGCGCAGGAAGCGGACCTCGCCCGTACGATCGAGGCGATCGACTCGGTCGAGAAGGCGCGCGTCCACCTCGCGGTCGAGGCGCCGAGCGTGTTCCTGCGCGAGCGTTCCGCCCCGGCCGCGTCGGTGATGCTGAAGCTCCGCTCGGGCCGGCAGCTCTCCGACACGCAGACGCGCGCCATTGCGCAGCTGGTCGCCGCCTCCATCCCCGGCATGTCGGCGGACGGCGTGTCGATCGTCGACCAGTCGGGCCGGCTGCTGTCGGGCGGCGCGAGCGACCCTGCGGCGCAGGCGACGATGCGGCAGATCGAGATCCAGAACGGGATCGAGGGCCGCTATGCCGACGCGCTGACCAAGCTGCTGACGCCGCTGGTCGGCGCGGGCAACTTCACCGCGGAGGTGCATGCCGATCTCGACTTCACCGAGACGCAGGCGACGCGCGAAAGCTTCCCCAAGGCGGATGCGGTGGTCCGCTCCGAACAGGGGCAATGGTCCAAGGAAGGGGCGCAGGGCGCCAATCCGTCGGGCATCCCGGGTTATCTCTCCAACCAGGCGCCCGGCGGCGCGCAAGTGTCGGGCGAAGCGCCGGCGCAGCCTGCCGCCGCGACCCCGGCAGCACCCGGCACGCCCGGTGCGCCCGGCACCCCCGGCGCGGCGACGCCCGGCACGCAGCAGGCGCAGGGTGTCGCGGTGACGCCCGGCATGGTGCCGTCCGACCGCACCTCCGAGACGTTCAACCGCACGTTCGAGCTCGGCCGCGAGGTCGCTGTCATCAAATCGCCCTCGGGCACGGTGAAGCGCCTGTCGGTCGCGGTCGCGCTGAAGCAGCCGGAAGGCGGCAAGCCGCGCAGCAAGGCGGAGATCGCCGCGCTGGAGCAGCTGATCCGCGGTGCCGTCGGCTATGATGCGCAGCGCGGCGACCTGATCGCCGTCTCCGCCCGCGATTTCGCGCCCGACACGATCGAGGCGGCGCCCTGGTACGAGGCGTCGTGGGTGGCGCTGCTGGCGCGCAACCTGTCCGCGCTGCTCGTCGCCGCGCTGCTGGTGTTCGGCATCGGCCGGCCGCTGCTCGCCGGGCGCAAGGCGGCAGCGGCGAAGAAGGCGGAAGCGGCGAAGGAGGAGCGCTCGAAGCTCGGCAACGAGATCGGGACGGCGCTGGCGCAGGCGCCCGCAGTCGATCCGGAGAAGCCCGTGACGCTCGACATGATCGAGGCGGCCCCCTCCTACCAGCACCGCGCCGCGCTGATCCGCAACTTCGTCAAGCAGGATCCGGCCCGCGCCGCTTTGGTGGTGCGCGACCTGATCCGCGCCGACATGGCGCCTGCGGAGGCGGCCAATGGCTGATCCGTTGAACGCGGTGCCGCAGGGCGGCGAGGCCGCGGCGATCCTGCTGATGCTGCTGCCCGAGGAGGAAGCGGCGGAGGTGCTCTCCCGGCTCGATCCGGAGGAGGTGCAGCATCTGGGCGGCGCGATGTTCGGCGTGGCCGACGTGTCCGAGGGGCAGGTGAACGGCGTGCTCGACATGTTCGTCGAGCGGGCCAGGCAGCGCACCACCCTGGGCTTCGAGAGCGATGCGCAGATCCGCGGCATGATGAGCCGCGCGCTGGGCGCCGACCGCGCCGAGAACGTGCTGGCGCGCATCACGCCGCAGACGCGCGCCTCGACGTTGGACACGCTGAAGTGGATGGACCCGCGCACGATCGCCTCGCTGGTGGAGCATGAGCATCCGCAGGTCGTGGCGCTGGTGCTGGCGCATCTGGAAGCGCCGGTCGCCGCCGACGTGCTGCAACTGCTCGATCCCGAGCAGCAGCCCGATATCGTCTACCGCGTCGCGACGCTGGGGCCGGTGACGGCGGAGGCGCTGGACGACCTCGAGCGCATCCTGCTGCGCCAGGTGGCGCGCAGCAATTCGGGCACCACCTCCAAGCGCGGCGGCGCGTCGGAGGCGGCGAAGATCGTCAACAATACGCGCAAAAGCGCGGAGCAGCGCATCGTCCGTGCGCTCGGCAAGCTCGACAAGACGCTGGCCAAGACGATCGAGGACGAGATGTTCGTGTTCGAGAACCTGCTCGACATCGACGAGAAGGGCCTCGGCACGCTGCTGCGGACGGTGGACAACGAGGTGTTGATCGTCGCGCTGAAGGGTGCGGACGAGCGGATCAAGACGCGCATGTTCGGCTGCATGTCCAGCCGCGCGGCGCAGTCGATCCAGGACGAGATCGTCGGCCGCGGCCCGATGCGGCTGGCCGAGGTGCAGGATGCGCAGCGCGAAGTGCTGTCCGTCGCCAAGCGGCTGGCGGATGCGGGCACGATCATGCTGGGCGGACAGGGGGACGACTTTGTCTGAGGTGTGGCGGCTAGACAGGGCGGGGCTGGCGGCGGCATCGTCCGCGGCGCCGGTGCGCGGGGCGGACATTGCGTTCGTGCCGCTCGCTGCACGCCTGCTGCGCAGCGAAACGCCGGCCGCAGTGTCGCCGATGCGCGAGCCGGCGGCGCCGACCGAAGTGGATCTCGCCATGGCCGAGGCCGCGGCGTGGGAGCGCGGCGTGGCGGAGGGCCTGCGCCAGAGCGGCGACCTGCTGGCGGACGAGCGCGCCGCCCTGGTCGAGGAGCGCGAGGCGCTGCGGCGGCTGGCGCAGACGCTGGTCGCGCTTTCCCCGCAGCCGTCGGGCGACCTTGCGCTGCTGCTCGCCGCGACGGTGGAGCGGCTGGTGCGGCAGGTGGTGGGCGAAGTCGCGATCGACGGGCTGACCCTGCTCGCCCGCGCCAAGGCGGCCGCGGCGCTGATCGCGGACGAGGCTGTGCCCGGGCGCATGCGGCTGCACCCGCAAGACGCGGCGCGGCTGGCCGAGGCCGACCTGCCGGTCGAGCTGGTGGCGGATGCGACGCTGTCGCCCGGCAGCGTGCTGCTGGAAACGCGCGACGGCTGGATCGAACATGGCGTCGATGTGGCGCTGGACCGGCTGGATGCCGTGCTGGACGGCCTGGGGGTGGCACGATGACGCTGGCCAGCGACGCGGCGGGGCTGCTCGACCGGATCGATCTCGGAGCCGTGACCCCGCGGCGGGTCGGGCGGCTGGCCGCTTATGACGGGCTGATGCTGGAGGCGACGGGGCTGTCGCAGCCGGTGGGTGCGGCGGTGCGCGTGATCGACGACGAAGGGCGGCCGGCCCGCGCCGAGGTGGTCGGCTTCAAGAATGGCCGGACGCTGCTGATGGCGCTGGACGGCGATGCGCCGCACCGGGCGGGCGCGCGGGTGGAGCCCGACGCGCGCGGCGGATCGGCGGAGGTGGGCGAGGCGCTGCTCGGCCGCGTCGTCGATGCGCTGGGCAATCCGCTCGACGGACTGGGGCCGATCGGCGCGCATCACCGCGCGCCATTGGCGGGTCGCCGCAGCAACCCGCTCGACCGCGCGCGCGTGACCGAGGCGTTCGACATGGGCGTGCGCGCGGTCAACGCGCTGTTCACCGCCGGCGTCGGGCAGCGGATCGCGATCTGCGCGGGCTCGGGCGTCGGCAAGTCGGTGCTGATGGGGCAGATGATCCAGGGCGCGGATTGCGACGTGGTGGTCGTCGGCCTCGTCGGCGAACGATCGCGCGAGGTGAGCGACTTTCTCGCGACCAAGCTATCGGGCCCTGTCCGCGACAAGTCGGTCGTCGTCGCGGTGCCCGCGGATCACCCGCCGGTGCTGCGCCTGCGCGCGGCGATGCGCGCGACCGCCATCGCCGAATATTTCCGCGACCAGGGCCTCAAGGTGCTGCTGCTGATCGACAGTTTGACTCGCGTCGCCCATGCGCAACGCGAGATCGGCCTTTCGCTGGGCGAGCCGCCGACGATGAAGGGCTATCCGCCCTCCGCGCTCGGCCTGATCCCAAGGCTCGTCGAGCGCGCGGGGGCGGACAGCCGCTCGGGCGGATCGATCACTGCGCTCTACACCGTGCTGGCGGACGGCGACGATACGGACGACCCCATCGTCGATGCCGCCCGCTCGATCGTGGACGGGCATATCGTGCTGTCGCGCGCGCTGGCGGAGCGGGGCGTGTTTCCGGCGATCGACGTCGGCAAGTCCTTGAGCCGCGTCATGTCCGACATCGTCGCGCCCGAGCATGCGGCAGCGGCGGCGATGTGCAAGCGGCTCTGGTCGATCTACGAGGAGAATCGCGATCTGGTGCTGATGGGCGCCTACGCCCAGGGCTCCGACCCGATGATCGACGCGGCGATCGCGCACCAGCCGGTCATCCTCGACTTCATCTCGCAACCGGCCAAGGCGCAGATCGACATGGCGCAATCCATCGCCGATCTGGTCGAGCGGTTCGGCGGATGAGCGGCCTCGCCCACAGGCGCGAGCGGATCGTGCGCGTGCGCCGTATCCAGCACCTTCAGGCGGCGGCGGCCGCGGCGAAGGCGGAAGCGAAGGCGGAGAGCCTCGTCTCCACCGCCGAGCGGCTGGCGGCGCTGGCCGGATCGATGGCGCCCGCGCCCGGCGCGACGAGCGGCGCGACGCTGCGGACGGCGAGCGGCATGGCCGAGCGGCTGAACGCGATGCGCGACGGGCTGGCGGACGCCATCGTCGGCGCGCGTGCCGCGGCGGAGCGCGAGGCGGCGCTCAGGCTGGCCGCGCGCATCCAGCAGGAAAGCGCCGAGCGGCTGGAGCAGCGCGCGCGCGCGGCGGCGGCCAAGGCAGCGGAGAAGCGCATGCCGATCCCGCGCCTGCGCCGGCCCGAGGAGGAGTGGGCATGATCGCGACCCTGCCCCCACTGACGATCGAGCCGCTCGCTTTGGCCCGCGCGGTGCCGGCGCATGGCGACCAGTTCGCCGCTCTGCTCGCCGCCATGGCGGAGACGCCGGTGGGGACGGACGGGACCGCCGCGGCGGAGACGCCTGAGGTTGTGGCGGATGGGACCGCCGATCCGGAGAGCCCCGCGCCCCCGGCGGATGCCAGGCCCGCGCTCTCACCCGAGATCCTCGCGCTGCTGGCGCTGCTCGCCCCGGCGGCGGCGCCGCGCACCGCTCCCGAGGTGCGCGCGACGGCCACCGACGGCTCCACCGCGCCGCGTCGGATGCTGACGGCACAGCTCACGGCGACGAGCCCGCAGGCGGTGGCGGCGGCCGATCCCGCGCTGGAACGCACCGCGGCCGCGCTGACGGCCGCGCTTTCCGATGGTGCTGTTGCGCCCGCCGCCGACGCTGAGCTTCCCGCGATGGCGGCGCCCGCAACCGCGCCTGCGGCCGTCGTCGTCCTTGATTCCAACGCTCCCGCAAACGAGCCATCAAATGCGATGCGGAGCACGGCGGCGCTCGTCGACAAGACGGTGAAGACGATCGCGCGACAGCCGGTCGCTCCCACCCGCGATGGTGCGCGACAGGAGGCCGCCACACCCTCCGGGACGGATCGTGCGCCCGCCGAGCCCGATGTCGCACAGGCGGCCGAGACGCTTTCGCCCGCCGATCCGGCGGGGCCGCAAGCCACCCTGGCCGATGCCGCAGCCGCATCGGTGCCGCATGCGGCGCACGGCCCGGCCGAACCCGTCCGAAGCCCCGCGCCGGCACCACCCGCGGCAACGCAGCCCGCACCCGACCCCGGCCACCACCAGCTTGCCGCCGCCCGGGATGCGGCGTGGCTGGACGGGCTGGCGCGTGACATCGCCTCGGCCGCCGCGCCGGACGGCACCGCCCGCTTCGCGGTCGCGCCTGAGCGGCTGGGCGAGGTGCGCGTCGAGATTGCGCGTGGGGACGAGGGCGCCTCCGTCCGCCTCGCCACCGCGGACGAGCGGGCGCATGCGCTGCTCGCCGATGCCGCGCCGACGCTTCAAGCCGAAGCGCGGGCGAGCGGCGTGCGCATTGCCGAGACGCAGATCGACCTGTCCGGCGGACGGAGCGGCCAAGGCGGCGACCAGCGCGCGCCCGCGCCTGCCCCGATCCTCCGCACCGCCGCGGCGGCAGCCCCAACCTCCCCGGCGCCGGTGAAGCGCCACCAAGCCCAGGACCGTTACGCATGAGCAAGACCGAAGCCCCCGCCGATGGCGCCCCTGCCCCCAAGAAGAAAGGCAAGCTGAAGCCGCTGCTGCTGTTCGGCGTCGGCGGCGCGCTGCTGCTCGGCGGCGGGGTCGGCGCGGGCCTCTATGCCGCGGGTGCGGGCGGCGGCGGCGCGCATGCGGAGGAGAAGGACGTGCCCAAGCTCGTCCCCAAGGGCGAGGGCGAGCACAAGGCCGAGAGCGGCGAGGGCGGCGGCGGCCACGAGAGCGGCGGCGAAGGCGGCGAGGCGACCGCGGGCGCGCATGGCGCACCGCTGACCGACGCACATCCCGATCCCAGCAAATATGAGGCGACCTATTTCGCCATGGAGCAGCCGTTCACGTCGAACCTCCAGGATTCGGACGGGCTGATCCAGGTTTCGCTGGGTGTTTCGACCTATTATGACGGGCGCGTGATCGACAACCTCAAGCGCCACGAAATGCCCGTCCGCTCGGCCATCCTGATGGTGCTGGCGGATCAGGATCCGAACGTCATCGGCACGCCGCCCGGCAAGAAGGCCTTGCAGACCGCCTTGACCAAGTCGATCAACGACGTGCTTCGGCAGAAGGAAGGCTTTGGCGGCATCGATGACGTCTATTTTTCCAGCTTCATCGTCCAATAAGGCCAGCATTTGAGCGCCGAGCCCGCCCCGTTCCGCTTCGGCGAGGCGCCGGTGCGCACCACGGTGCGGCTGGCCGGGCTCGACCGGCTGGGCGACCGACTGGCGCGGCGCGTGCGGCTGGCGATCGAGCCGATCGCGCGGACCAAGACGCAGGTCGTCGCCGAACCCGTCGTCACCCAGCGCTTCGAGGCGTGGACCGCGACGCTGCCGCCCTTCATGTCGCTCAGCCTCTACCGGCTGCGGCCGCTGAAAGGCTCGATGCTGCTGGCGATCGAGGCGGATTTCGTGACGCGCATGGTGGACGCCTTCTACGGCGGCAGCGGCACGGGGCCGGCCGCGACGCAGGCGCGCGAGTTCACGCCTGCCGAGGAACGGCTGCTCGGCCGCATCGCCGACACTTTGGTCGAGCGGCTGGCCGAGACTTGGAGCGAGGTGACGCCGCTGGAGCCCCAGCTGGCCGCGCGCGAGACCAATATCGATTATGCCGGCCTCGTCCGCGGCGACGAGACGGTGGTCGTCCAGACGCTGACGGTGACGCCCGGCACGATGGCGCCGACGCGCATCTCGATCGTCTACCCCTTCACCGCGCTCCGCCCGCTTGAGCCGCTGCTCGCCGCCAAGACGCATGAGGAGAGCGGGCCAGGCGACGGCGAGTGGCGCGCGCAGCTGACCGAGGCGGTGATGGCGGTGCGGCTGCCCGTCCGCTCGGTGCTGGCGCGGCCGGAACTGTCGGTTGCCGAGCTGATGGCGCTGAAACCGGGCGACGTCATACCGATCACGCTTGCCAGCACCGTGCCGCTGACCGTAGCGGGCCGCAGGCTCGCCTCCGGCACCATCGGCGAGCGCGAGGGGCGCGCGGCGCTGATGATCGAGCAGATCGAGGGGCAAGGCTGACATGACGGACGACCTGCCGATGGCGGAGGACGGCGCGGCCGCCGCGCGCAATTTCCGGCTGCTTGCGGATATACCCTTGCGGCTCTCGGTCGAGGTCGGCTCCACCTCGCTGCGGCTGTCCGAGCTGCTCGATCTGGCCGAAGGATCGGTGGTCGAGCTGGACCGGCAGGCGAACGAGCTGCTCGACATCCTCGTCAACGGGACGTTGGTGGCCAAGGGCGAGGTGGTGACGGTGAACGGCCGCTTCGGCATCCGCGTGGTCGAGGTGGTCGCCGCGGAGAACCGGCTGGCAGGCCTCGAGCGGCGGTCCTGACGGGCATGATGGGCGAATATCTGCTGCGGCTGATCCCGCTGCTGCTGCTGGTGGCGGGGATGGCGGTGGGCAGCCTGTGGCTGTGGCGCAAGGTGCAGCCGGGCATGGCGCTGGGCGGCAATCGCCCGCGCGCCGTGCGCGTCGTCGATGCGGTGCCGATGGGCGCGACATCGCGGCTGGCGGTCGTCGAATTCGGCGGCAGGCATTTGCTGCTGGCGGTGAGCCGGGGCGGGATCACGCTGATCGCGGAGGGCGAGCCGGGGACGGTGACGCTGCCCGACGCCAATGGGTGAGACGGCGCTGAAGCTGCGCCACGGGCGGTTCCCCGGCTGGCTGGCGCTCGCGCTGATCTTCGCGCTCGCGCTCCTGCTCGCCGGCCCAGCCTTCGCGCAGGCCGCCGCGCCGCCGCCGGCCGCCGCGGCCGCGCCGGGCGCGCTCGACCGGGCGCTCACGACCATCGGCGGCGATGGACGGCCGCTGTCGCTGTCCTTGCAGATCCTGCTGCTGATGAGCCTGCTGACGGTGCTGCCGTCGCTCCTGCTCATGATGACGAGCTTCACCCGCATCATCATCGTGCTGTCGATCCTGCGGCAGGCGCTGGGCCTGCAGCAGACGCCGCCCAACCAGGTGCTGGTCGGCCTCGCGCTGTTCCTGTCGATCTTCGTGATGCGGCCGGTGATCAGCGAGATCAACGCCACCGCTTACACACCCTATGGCGAAGGACGCGTCCCGATCGAGACGGCGGTGCGGAACGGCGGCAATGTGCTGCACGGCTTCATGGTGCGGCAGACGCGCCAGACCGACCTCAAGCTGTTCAGCGACATGGCGGGCGCGCGCGGCTTCGCCCGGCCGGCGGACGTGCCCTTCTCCATCCTGCTGCCCGCCTTCGTGACGAGCGAGCTGAAGACCGCCTTCCAGATCGGCTTCCTGATCTTCCTGCCCTTCCTGATCATCGACCTCGTCGTCGCGACGACCCTGATGGCGCTCGGCATGGTGATGCTGAGCCCGTCGATCATCTCGATGCCGTTCAAGCTGCTGCTGTTCGTTCTGGTCGACGGCTGGGCGCTGACAATGGGATCGCTCGCCGCCAGTTTCGGGACAGGGTGATGAGGCACGCCCGTCATGCCAGCGCAGGCTGGCATCTCTCACCGGATCGCGTGGCCGCACGAGACCCCAGCTCTCGCTGGGGTGACGGTCCTTCGCGCTGATGGATCAGGATTATTTCATCGGCGTGGCGCAGCAGGCGCTGTGGATCCTGGCGCTGGCGACGACGCCGATCCTGCTGCCGGCGCTGGTTGCCGGGCTGATCCTCGGCATGGTGCAGGCGGCGACCTCGATCAACGAGCAGACGCTGAGCTTCGTCCCCAAGCTGATCGTCGTCGGCATTGCGCTGGCCATCTTCGGCGGCGCGATCCTGGTGCTGCTGGCGGACTTCACGCGCGACATCTTCGCGCGCATCCCGGATCTGGTGCGGTGAGGGTGCGCCCGTGAACGCGCTCATCCCCGGCGGGTTCGCCGGGCTGGAGGCGCAGCTGTGGCTGTGGCTGGTGGCGATGATCCGGCCGGGCGCGGCATTCGTCGCCGCGCCGGTGTTCGGCGCGCCGCAGGTGCCCTTGCAGGTGCGGCTGGTGATCGCGCTGGCGGTCGGCATGCCGGGGCTGGCGGCGGGCGGCTTCGACCTGCCGGCAGCGGGCGTCGTCTCGCCGGAAGGCGTGCTGATGATCCTCGGTGAGGTGCTGATCGGCCTTGCCATCGGCTTTGCCGTGCAGATCGGCTTTTCGGCGGCTCTGGTGGCGGGCGAGACGATCTCCAACGCGATGGGGCTCGGCTTCTCGTCGATGATCGATCCCTCGACGGATCAGGGCACGCCGGCGCTCGGCAGCTTCCTGTCGGTGCTGGGGACCTTGCTGTTCCTCAGCCTCGGCGGGCACCTGATGCTCGCCGCGATCCTGCTGGCGAGTTACCGCACGCTGCCGATCGGCGGGCCGCTGATGGGCGCGGAGCCGCTGCACGATCTCGTCCTGTTCGGCGGGCAGCTGTTCGCGGCGGGGCTGATGATCGCGCTGCCGGTCGGCTTCGCGCTGATCCTCGTCCAGCTGGTCATGGCGATGCTCGCCCGCTCGGCCCCTGCGCTCAACCTGTTTGCGGTGGGCCTGCCGGCGGCACTGATGGCGGGCATCGTCCTGCTCGCGATTGCGGCGCCGGTGATCGCCGACGGCATCGTCCTGTCGCTCCAGGCGGGGCTCGCCACCGCCGAGCGGATCGCGGGCGGCTGACATGGCGGAGAGCGAACAGGACAAGACCGAAGCGCCGACGCCCAAGAAGCGCGCCGACGCCGCCAAGCAGGGCGACGTCCTGCAATCCAGGGATCTCGCGACCGCTTTGGTGATCGTCGGCGGCGCGGCGTGGCTGGCGCTGGCGGGGCCGTGGATGCTGGGTGCGCTGAAGGACATGCTCGCCTCGGCCCTGTCGTTCGATGCAGGCGCGGTGGAGGGCTTCGATCCGGGCCGCGCGGTCGTCCGGCTGCTGCTGGTCGTCGCGCTGCCGCTGGCGGCGCTGCTGGGGATCACGCTGATCGCGGCGGTGGCCGCGCCCGCCCTGCTCGGCTCGCTCGGCTTTCGCACCGATGCGCTGGGCTTCAAGCCGAACAAGATGAACCCGATGGCGGGCCTTTCCCGCATGTTCGGCAAGCAGGGACTGGCGGAGCTGGTCAAGTCGCTCGCCAAGGTCGGCGTGCTGGGCGCGGTCGGCGTGTGGCTGCTGATGGGTCGGGCGCGCGAGATCGTGCACATGGGCACGCGCGATGCGGCGGGCGCGCTGGCGGAGGTCGGCTCCGTGTTCGTGCTGGCGATCCTCGTCATGGCGGTGGCGCTGGCGGCGATCGCGATGATCGACGTGCCGACGCAGATCTTCCAGCGCATGTCGCGCCTGCGCATGACCAAGGAGGAGGTGAAGGAGGAGCACAAGCAGAGCGAGGGCTCGCCCGAACTGAAGGCGCAGATCCGCCGCCGCCAGCACGAGACGCTGCGCGCCTCCGCCCGCGGCGCGATCGCCGAGGCGACGGTGGTGCTGGCCAACCCGACGCACTTCGCGGTCGCGCTCCGCTACCGCCCCGGGCAGGACGCCGCGCCGATGGTGGTGGCGCGCGGGCGCGGGGACACGGCGCTCGCCATCCGCGCGCTGGCGGACGAACATGCGGTGCCGGTGCTGCGCTATCCGCAGCTGGCGCGTGCGCTCTATTTCACCGCGCGCACGGGGCAGACGGTGCGCGAGGATCTGTATCTGGCGGTGGCGACGGTGCTGGCGTTCGTGTTCAACCTCGACCGCTCCCTCGATGCCGAGTCGCGCCAGCCCGACGTGACAGTGCCGCCGGATGCGCGGTTCGACGAGGATGGGCGGCGGGAGTAGACTCCTGCCGTCCGGCCCGGCTCAATCCTTGTGCGGGGTCATGTCCACGGGGTCGCTCGCCGGGAAGGTCTCGTCGACCGCCTCGTCCTGCTCGTCCCAGTTTTTCTGCGGGTCGCGCATCGATTCGGCGCCGGCGGGGCGGACGGGGTTGGCTTCGCCCTCGCCGTCATGGTCGGAGAAGGCGGCGTCGCGCGGGGTCGGATCGGTCATGCTCGTCTCCTGTCTTCGGGCGTATAAGCGCATGACGCGCTCGGCAGTTGCCCCGCCTGCCTTCGCGCAATAGACCCCTGCCCCCATGCAACAGCCTGTCCGCATCGCCCCGTCCATCCTGTCCGCCGATTTCGCCCGACTGGGCGAGGAGGTGCGCGCCATCGATGCGGCGGGGGCCGACTGGATCCATGTCGACGTGATGGACGGGCATTTCGTGCCCAACCTGACGATCGGACCGGCGGTGGTGAAGGCGCTGCGCCCGCACACGGCCAAGCGCTTCGACGTGCACCTGATGATCTCGCCGGTGGACGAATATCTCGACGCCTTCGCCGAGGCGGGGGCCGACCAGCTGACCGTGCATCCCGAGGCGGGGCCGCACCTTCACCGCACGATCCAGCGGATCAAGGCGCTCGGCAAGCGCGCGGGCGTGGCGCTCAATCCCGCGACGCCGGCCAAGATGCTCGACTATGTGCTGGAGGAAGTGGATCTGGTGCTGGTGATGAGCGTCAATCCGGGCTTCGGCGGGCAGAGCTTCATCGAATCGCAGTTCCGCAAGATCGAGGCGATCCGCAAGTCGATCGACAAGCTGGGCAAGCCCATCGATCTCGAGGTGGACGGCGGCGTCGATCAGGCCAATGCCGCGCGCGTGATCGCCGCGGGCGCCGATGCGCTGGTCGCCGGCACCGCGACGTTCAAGGGCGGGCCGGACGCCTATGCTGCCAACATCCGGGCGCTGCGCGGGGCATGACGGCGGAGCGCCCGGTCGACGGGATCGAGCCGGGCCGACGGCTGATCCGCGTCGAATCGGAGCGCGGCCTGTCGCTGGCCGAGCGGCTGACCAACCAGCTGGCGCGGTTGAGCTGGCGCACGCCGTTGCATGCGGTGCGCCTGCGCGGACGCTATCCGCTCAAGTTGCTCGGCGTGCCGGAGGACCCGCTGCCGGGATCGGCGGCGGCAGGGCGCGAGATGCTGGCGGGCAGCATCGCCCATCGCGGCGAGACGACCGAGATCGAGCCGCTCGACTTCGCCCGGATGCCCGGATCGGCCGCCTTCGCCGATCATCTCCAGAGCTTCGCCTGGCTGCGCGACCTCGCCGCGGCGACGGACCGCGTGAAGGGCGCGCCCATCGCCGAACTGCTGATGCGGCGCTGGCTGGCGGCGCATGGCTCGACCGTCGCCGATGCGGCGTGGCGGCCGGACCTGTGGGGGCGGCGCATCCTGTTCTGGGGCGCCTATGCCCCCTACATCCTGTCGTCGACCGACATCGTCTATCGCTCCGCCGTGCTGAACGGGCTGGCGCGGGGCGCGCGGCACCTCGACCGGAGTGCCGACAAGGCGCCGCTCGGCCTGCCGCGGATCGCCGCCTGGGCGGGCGTGATCGCGGCGGGGCTGCTGATCCCCGGCGGCGACGGGCGCGTGGCGCATGGCGAGGCGGGGCTCGGCCGCACGCTGGGACTGGCGCTCTACGCCGATGGCGGGCTGACCAGCCGCTCGCCGCTCGACCAGATCGAGGCGATCGAGCTGCTGGCGATGCTGGCGCAGGTCTATGCGGTGCGACGGCGCGAGCCGGCCGCGGCGATCGCGCAGGCGCTGGCGCGGGCGGTGCCGGCGCTGCTCGGCGTGACGCTGGGCGATGGCGGGCTGTCGAGCTGGCAGGGCGGCGCGCCTCTGCGGGCGGCACGCGTGGCGGCGGCGGTGACGGCCTCGGGCGTGCGGGGACGGCCGCTCCGGCAGGCGCGCGACTGGGGCTATCAGCGGCTGTCCGCGGTGCAGACTTTACTGGTGCTCGACGCCGCGCCGCCGCCGATCGCGCGCGGCGCAGGCGGCTGCGCCTCGACGCTCGCCTTCGAGCTGTCGGACGGGCCGCACCGGCTGATCGTCAATTGCGGCGGCGCAGGCGGCGGCATGGCGCTGCCGGCGGAGCTGGCGCAGGCGCTGCGCGCGACGGCGGCGCACTCCACCCTGGTGCTGGCGGACGCCAACTCGACCGCGATCCACGCCGACGGCTCGCTCGGCCGGGGGGTGAGCGAGGTGGAGCTGGACCGGCAGGAGCTGGAGGCGGGATCGCGGCTTGAGGTGAGCCATGACGGCTATGTCCGCCGCCACGGCCTGATCCACCGGCGCAACCTGCTGCTGGCCGCCGATGGCCGCGAGCTGAAGGGCGAGGACATCCTCCTCCCCTCGGGCCGCCGCCGCGCGACCGACCTGCCCTTCGCCATCCGCTTCCACCTGGCGCCCGGCGTCGAGGCGAGCGCGACCGCCGACGGGCTCGGCGCGCTGCTGCGCATCACGGAAGGCGCGCTGTGGCAGTTCCGCTGCCGCGGCGGCACGCTCAGCGTCGAGGAAAGCCTGTGGGTGGACCCGACGGGGCGGCCACGGGGGACGAGCCAGCTGGTGGTGACGGGAATGAGCCCCGCGGGCGGGGCGAGCGTCGGCTGGGTGCTGAAGCGGGCGGGGTAGAACCGCCGCTCTCCTGCGTCATGCCAGCGAAAGCTGGCATCTTGTGAGGCTTGGCCCAGGCTGTCGGAGTGCCAGGCCCTTGGGAGACCCCAGCTTGCGCTGGGGTGACGGGAGGCGCGTAGGACGCTGCCGCGGATTTTGCCCGTAATGACAAGGAGTAGAGGCCGACCGGCGCGTCCTGGTGCGCGCATCCGGGAGGGGGTCGCCCTTGGAAGGGCCGCCCGCCTCAAGGTTATGGCGCGTCTGCCTTCGAGACGCTGCCGGTTCGGATGCGGGATGGTGACGGGGACAAGCGACCATGCCCCGCGACTGCCCGCATCCCGGCCCGGGGTATCGCCCGCGCCGTTCAGTCTATTTCGCGAAGCTTCGGCTGGGAGCCGGATGTCTTCGCGCCGGTCGGTGCCCGAAAGGCTGCCTCTTGCCCGCTGCCGCGATCACTGGTGGCGAGCGGGTGGGCTGGTAGCCGATCTGGTTCGTTTTGTCAAGATGGGGAGGGTTGGCGTGGGCGGGTTGATCCAGCGGTGGCGCGGGTCGGCTGCCTGGTGGACCCCGGAACAAGTCCGAGGCGACGAGCGATAAGGCGACGTCCGCTGACGCGCGATTGCGGACATTTGCGGTTGAGGGCACAGTCAGGGCTATGAGCAGCAAGCCGCCAAAAACTCCGCAGCAAAAGAAAGCTTTGAGCCTCCGACTCGATCGCCGGAACACTTACGGTGAAAGCCCGCATGGAGCACGCAAAGCAATCCCGTTGAGGAAGGCGAAAGAGAATCGCCGCATACGTCACGAGAACAATCAAGCTCTGGCTGGGCTTGAGCGTCTAGATGAGGCTTCTTCCGATCTTATCGAAAGCTCAGCCAGGCAGAACTCGACGAAGACTGGTGGGTGGAAGAAGTCTCCGGACGCGCCGCTTTCTGAGGCGCTCGATCGCACATCAGAGAAGCGAGAGGGCCGTGTCGGTCGGAAATCCGCCGCTCGGCTGTCGGAGACGAACGTCCGGTAATCACCATTTCAGACGTCAAAACGCTCTATCCGGATGTCGCCGAGATCCGGGTAATGTATCAAGCCGGCCTGATCATCCACAACAAGGATGCCCGTCTCTAGGTAGTCCCACTCCGAAGCCGGATAATCCGAAGCGAAGGCTTGCTCCTCGATGAGCGCTACGAGGGTGCCCGCACAGCCGTCTACCTTGACCCTATCGCCAACCCGCAGCTCTCCGCCTCTTGCGCTGCCTGCCTGCTTCTACCCGGTATGTCCGCTTTCCACCAACTCCGGACATCGGGCCAAGCCTGCGGCGTCGACCGTCACGGCGGATGACAGAACGCCGCCCCTTCCCGCTTTCGCTTGGCGGCTTGGCCGACTACAGGCTCGCGCCATGACCGATATCGCCATCCGCCGCGCGCTGCTTTCCGTCTCGGACAAGAGCGGGCTTGTCGACCTGGGCCGTGCGCTGGCGGACAAGGGGGTGGAGCTGGTCTCGACCGGCGGGACGGCGAAGGCGCTGCGCGAGGCGGGGCTGGCGGTGCGGGACGTGTCCGACCTGACCGGCTTTCCCGAGATGATGGACGGGCGCGTAAAGACGCTGCACCCGATCGTGCATGGCGGCCTGCTGGCGGTGCGCGACAATGCCGAGCATGTCGCATCGATGGAGGCGCACGGGATCGGCGCGATCGATCTGGTGGTGGTCAACCTCTACCCGTTCGAGGCGACGGTGGCGAAGGGCGCCGCGCGCGACGAGATCATCGAGAATATCGACATCGGTGGCCCGTCGATGGTGCGCTCGGCGGCGAAGAACCATGCGTCGGTCGCGATCGTGACCGATCCGGCGGATTACGCGCTGGTCGGCAGCGGCACCACGACGCTGGAGGATCGCCGCCGCTTCGCCGCCAAGGCCTATGCGGCGACGGCCGCTTACGATGCGGCGATCGCGACGTGGTTCGGCCGGGTCGATCAAAGCGAGGCCTTCCCGCCGGTGCAGGCGGAGGCGCGGCGGCTCGCCATGCCGCTGCGCTATGGCGAGAATCCGCATCAGGCGGCGGCGCTCTATTTCCCGGCAGGCGCGCACGCGGCCGGCATCGCGCAGGCACGGCAGGTGCAGGGCAAGGAGCTGAGCTACAACAACCTGAACGACGCCAATGCCGCGCTGGAGCTGGTCGCCGAGTTCCGCGACGGGCCGCCGACGGTGGTGATCGTCAAACATGCCAATCCGTGCGGCGTGGCGACGGGCGACACGCTGGCCGAGGCGTTCAAGGCGGCGCTGGAGTGCGACAGCGTGTCGGCCTTCGGCGGCATCGTCGCGGTCAATCGCCCGCTCGACGGGGCGACGGCGGAGGCGATCAGCGCGATCTTCACCGAGGTGGTCGCCGCCCCTGATGCGGACGAGGCGGCGAAGGCGGTGTTCGCGCGCAAGAAGAATTTGCGCCTGCTGCTGACGGGCGACCTGCCCGATCCCGCGCGCGCCGGCCAGACGGCGGTGCCGATCGCCGGCGGCATCCTGGTGCAGGATCGCGACAATGGCCGCGTCACGCGCGACATGCTGAAGGTCGTGACCAAGCGGCACCCGACCGAGCAGGAAATTGCCGACTGCCTGTTCGCGTGGACCGTGGCCAAGCACGTCAAGTCGAACGCGATCGTCTATGCCAGGGACGGCATCACCGCCGGCATCGGTGCGGGCCAGATGAACCGTCGCGATTCGAGCCGCATCGCCGCCGCCAAGGCGGTCGAGGCGGCGGAGACGCATGGCTGGGGCACGTCACGCGCGGTCGGCTCGGCGGTAGCGTCGGACGCCTTCTTCCCCTTCCCCGACGGGCTGCTGGCGGCGGCCGAGGCGGGGGCGACGGCGGTGATCCAGCCGGGCGGCTCGATCCGCGATGCGGACGTGATCGCCGCGGCCGACGAGGCCGGGCTGGCGATGATGTTCACGGGCATGCGCCACTTCCGCCACTGACGGGCTGAGACGCCCGCCGCCATCAGGCGGCGGCGGGCTCCGCCGCCACGTCCTTGGGCTTGAGGCGGAACAGCTCGCGATCCTCGTGGCTGAAGCCGCGGCGCCAGATCACCCAGCCGTAGGCGCCAAGGATCAGCGCGACGCCGAGGCTGAGCTGCGTCCATTCGGGGGTGAGCAGCACCAGCGCGCCTGCCGCCGCCGCCGCCAGCGTGGCGGGGAGCAGCGCCCAGCGCCAGCCGGACACGCGCGCGCCCAGCAGCCGCGCCGCCAGCCGCGACTTGGCGATCGAGGCGAAGGCGAGCGCGACCATGAGGCCGATGGCGACGCCCGCCGCCGAGATCGGATCGGCGCGCGGATCGACCTCCGGCCGGGTCGACCAGCCCCAATCCCGCAGCAGCGGCACCGCTTCGCGCAGCGCATAGATCAGCCCGACCGAGACGAGCACCTGCACGATCACCATCGCCAGCGAGATGACAAGATTGCGCCAGCGGGCGACGTAGATCAGCGCCGCCTCGCTCACCGCCGCCGTCGCCGCAATCGCCTCCGCGCCGAGCAGGAAGGCGAGCGCGGCGGTGCCGCCGACGAAGGTCGGGCCGACCAGCCCCATCACCGCCTCGCCCGGGATGCCGAGCGCGAGCGCGATGCCGAGCTGTGCGGCGATGATCCAGAAGCCGACCTGGCGCACCTGCTTGGCGACGGCGGGCTTGTCCCCCTCCCCCAGCTTCTGCGTGATGACGGGGCCGAGGATCGGATCGAAGCTGGTCTTCAGCTTTTGCGGCAGCGAGGCGACCTGCTGCGCGACATAATAGATGCCGACGATATCGGGCAGGAAGAAGCGGCCGAGGATGTAGATGTCGAGCCGGCGCGAACCCCACTCGATCGCGTCGGCGCCGGCCAGCGGCACGTTGCGCAGCGCGAGCTTGGCCAGCACCGCCGGCTTCGGCGCCCAGCCGCGCGGGTGCCCGTAGCTGCGCAGCAGCGGCACGATCGAGGCGGTCAGCGCGGCGATGGTGGAGAGGACATAGGCCAGGATCAGCCCGTCGCGGCGCGAGTAGAAAGCGAGGGCGGCGGCGGCGATGCTGATCGTCCACGGCTCGACGATGGCGCGCGCCTTGACGGTCGCCGCCACGTCGCCGCGATAGGCGAGCGCGGCGAGCGCGATGTCGCTGAGCGCCCAGCCGAAGATGGTGAGCGGCAGCAGCCAGTCGAGCCCGTAGATCGGCGAATTGGGGAACATGAGCTGCGGCATGGCGATCAGCACGCCCGCCGCCACGACCGAGCCGAACATGGTGAGCAGCAGCGCATCCCAGACGATATGGACGTGCGGGCGCTTCTCCTCCGACAGCTGGCGCGCCAGCCCGCGCTTCAGCCCGAGCGTGGCGAGCTGTGCGGCGAACTCCACCGTGATCGTCGCCAGCGCGAACCGGCCGAGCGCGTCGGCGCCGTAGACGCGTCCGGCGATGAACAGGAAGGGCAGCCGCGCGGCCAGGCGGATGAGGAAGCCGAACACGTTGGTGCGCCCGCCCTTGGCGAGCGCGGCCATGTCGGCGCCGGGGGCGTGAAGGTCGAGCCCCTCGGCGGCAGGCTTGCTCAATGCGCGTCGCCCCAGTTCGCCGCGACGCCGATCTCGACGCCCAGGGGCACGTCGAGGCGGATGGCGGGTTCGGCCGCGCGCTCCATGGTCTCGCGGATCACCGCGGTGGCGGCGTCGACCTGCGCCTCCGGCAGCTCGAAGACGAGTTCGTCATGGACCTGGAGGAGCATGCGCACGTCGCCCAAGCCCGCGGCGGCGAGGTTCGGCCCCATGCGCACCATCGCGCGCTTGATGATGTCCGCACTGGTGCCCTGGATCGGCGCGTTAATCGCCTGCCGCTCGGCGCCCTGCCGCTCGCCCACCGTCTTGCCCTTGATCGCGGGCAGATGCAGCTTGCGGCCGAACAGGGTGGTGACGAAGCCGTGCTCGCGCACCTGCGCGATCGTCTCGGCGATGTAGCGGTTGATGCCGGGGAACCGCTCGAAATAGCGGTCGATCATCGCCTGCGCGTCCGCCCGGTCGGTGCCGAGGCGGGCGGCGAGGCCCCAGGACGAGATGCCGTAGAGGATGGCGAAGTTGATCGTCTTGGCCCGCCCGCGCGTGTCGCGATTGACCTCGCCGAACAGCTCTGTGGCCGTCAGGCTGTGGATGTCGGTGCCCTCGGCGAAGGCCTGCTTCAACTGCGGCACGTCGGCCATGTGCGCGGCGAGGCGGAGCTCGATCTGGGAATAGTCGGCGGAGATCAGGACATTGCCCGGCCCCGCGACGAAGGCGTGGCGGATGCGGCGGCCGACCTCGGTGCGGATCGGGATGTTCTGGAGGTTCGGCTCGTTCGACGACAGCCGCCCGGTCTGCGCGACGGCGAGCGAATAGCTGGTGTGGACGCGCCCCGTCTCCGGGTTGATCTCCTGCTGAAGCGCATCGGTGTAGGTCGACTTGAGCTTGGTCATCTGGCGCCAGTCGAGCACCTTGCGGGCGATCTCCGCCCCTTCGCCGGCCAGCCGCTCAAGCTCGGTCACGTCGGTAGACCAGGCGCCCGACTTGCCCTTCTTGCCGCCCTTCAGGCCCATCCCCTCGAACAGCACCTTGCCGAGCTGCTGCGGCGAGCCGATGGCGAACTTCGTGCCGGCAATCTCGTGCACCTCGCCTTCCAGCCGCAGGATCTCCTGCCCGAACTCGGCGGACAGGCGGGCAAGCTCGGCGCGGTCGACGAGGATGCCGGCGCGCTCCATCTCGGCAATGACGGGCACGAGCGGGCGATCGACCAGCTCGTAGACGCGGGTGGCGGCTTCGAGGCCCAGCCGCGGCTTCAGCTTGCGCCACAGGCGGAGCGTGACGTCCGCATCCTCGGCGGCATATTCGGTCGCCTTGTCGAGCGGCACCTTGTCGAAGGTGATCGCGCTCTTGCCCGTGCCGCAGACCGTCTTGAACTCGATGCAGGCGTGGCTGAGGTGGCGCTTGGCGAGATCGTCCATCCCGTGGGCCCCGAGACCCGCGTCGAGATCGTAGGACAGCAGCATCGTGTCGTCATAGGGCGTCACGTCCACGCCGTGGCGGCGGAACATGATGAGGTCATATTTGAGGTTCTGGCCGATCTTGAGGATCGATGGATCCTCCATCAGCGGCTTGAGCTTGCCCAGCACCGTCTCGCGCGAGAGCTGCGCGGGCGCTTCCGCCAGCAGGCCGTCGCCGCCATGTGCGATGGGGATGTAGCAGGCCTTGCCGGGCGCGGTAGCGAGGCTGATGCCGACGAGCGTCGCGCGGATGCAGTCGAGGTCGTTCGTCTCGGTATCGACCGCGACGGCGCCCGCCGCAAAGGCGTCGGCGATCCAGCGGTCGAGCGCGGCCTCGTCGGTGACCGTCTCGTAATCCTTGTGCACGAAGGCGGGCTCGTCCGCGGGCCGGGGCGGCGGCGGGGCGGCATCGGCGGTGGCGCCGCCGAGCTTGGTGAGCAGCGAGCGGAAGCCCTGATCCTCAAGGAAGGCGCGCAAGGGCTCGGGGGGCACGCCCTGCATCGCCAGCTGGTCGAGCGGCTGGGCGAGCGGGCGATCGCACACCAGCCGGACGAGTTCGCGGCTCATCCGCGCGGCATCGGCATGATCGATCAGCGACTGGCGGAGCTTCGGCTTCTTGATCCCATCGGCCGCGGCCAGCACGTTCTCGAGGTTGCCATGCTCCTGGATGAGCTGCGCCGCGGTCTTGGCGCCGACGCCGGGGACGCCGGGCACATTGTCGACGCTGTCGCCCATCAGCGCGAGCACGTCGCCGAGCTGTTCGGGGGGCACGCCGAACTTCTCGACCACTTCGGCAGCACCGATGCGGCGGTTGTTCATCGTGTCGAGCAGGTCGAGCCCCGGCTCGATCAGCTGCATCAGATCCTTGTCGGACGAGACGATCGTCACCTGCCAGCCCTCGGCCAGCGCGGCCTTGGCGTAGCAGGCGATGATGTCGTCCGCCTCCAGCCCCTCCTCCTCGATGCACGGCACCGAGAAGGCGCGGACGGCATCGCGAATCACCGGGAATTGCGGCGTGAGATCAGGCGGCGGCGGCGGGCGGTGCGCCTTGTACTGATCGTACATCGTGTTGCGGAACGTCTTGGACGAGGCGTCGAAGATCACCGCGAGGTGGCTCGGCCCGTCGGCCCGGCCGAGATCGTCGAGCAGCTTCCACAACATGGTGGTGAAGCCGTAGACGGCGCCGGCCGGCTGGCCATGGCGGTTGGTCAGCGGCGGCAGCCGGTGATAGGCGCGGAAGATGTAGCCCGAGCCGTCGACGAGATAGAGGTGGTTGGCCATGCCCGCCGCTGCCTAGCAGGCGGCGGGCGACGCGGGAACGGGGTTGCCGCACGATCGCCCGCCAGCGCACGGTTCAGGCGACGGCGGGGGCCTGCCGCTCCAACCCCGGCGCGATCAGGGCGACGGCATGATCGATCTGCCGCTCGATCTCCTCGGGCGTCAGCGACGGCGCGAGGCCGCAGATGACGCGCATGTGCAGCTCGCCCTTGGTCATGGCGAGGAACTGCTGCGCGGTGAGCAGCGGATCGGAACAAGCGATCACGCCGCGGGCGTCGAGCGCCGCGAGCCGGGCGGCCAGCTGGCGCTGCACCCGCTCCGGCCCCTGCGCGAAGAAGATGCGCGCGATTTCGGGAAAGCGCACGCTTTCCGCCATGACGACGCGGTGGAGCGCCAGGGCATCGGGCTGGAAGATCACCTCCAGCATCCGCCGCCCGATGGTGCGCAGCAGATCGCGCACGTCGCCCGTCGGCGGATCGGGATCGTAGAGCGTGGCGAGGATG
Source organism: Sphingomonas jatrophae (assembly GCF_900113315.1). Taxonomy (GTDB): domain Bacteria; phylum Pseudomonadota; class Alphaproteobacteria; order Sphingomonadales; family Sphingomonadaceae; genus Sphingomonas_P; species Sphingomonas_P jatrophae. Next base: position 715,746 of record NZ_FOZG01000003.1, read on the forward strand.
GTCGCGCATTTCCGCTCCATCACCGCCTCGAACAGGGCCTCCTTGGAGGGAAAGTATTTGTAGAGCGTCGCCTTGGAGCCGCCGAGCCGCGCCGCGATGGACGACATCGACGCCGCGGCGAAGCCTTCCGCCACGAACAGGTCGCGGGCCACATCGAGGATGTGCTCACGCCGGCACTCGGGTGCGGATCGGGCGAGGCGCGTGCTAGTGACCATCCCGTACACATAGCGCTTGACGGCCCGACGGCAAGCGGTGCAGGGGCGAATAGTGACCTTCCCGTACAGTAAATCGACTCGGGTGCTGCCCCTTGCCGTCGCCGCGCTGATGGGCGGCTGCGCGGCGGTGCCCGATCTCGGCCCGACGCCCACCCCCGCGACCCCCGCGCGGTTCGCCACGACGCAGAGCCTTGCCGGCCCGGTGGCCGCGTGGCCGGAGGATCGCTGGTGGCAGTCGCTCGGCGATCCGCAGCTGGCGCAGCTGGTCGAGGAGGCGCTGGTCGCGTCGCCCGATCTCGCCTCCGCCGACGCGCGGCTGCGGCGGGCGCAGGGTCTGGCCGAACAGGCGGGCGCGGCACGGCTGCCGACGCTTTCCGCCACCGCCACGCCGGAGCTGGCCAAGCAGAGCTACAATAACGGCATTCCGGCGCAGTTCGTGCCCAAGGGCTGGAACGATTATGGCCGCGCCACGATCGATCTGCGCTACGAACTCGACTTCTTCGGGCGCAACCGTGCCGCCTTCCGCGCCGCCACGTCCGAGCGGCAGGCGGCCGAGGTGGAGGCGCGCGCCGCGCGGCTGGCCGTCGCCGCATCGGTGGCGGAGGCCTATGCCGACCTCGCCCGCCTGTTCGCCGAGCGCGACGCCGCCGAGGCAACGCTGCGCGTGCGCGGTGAGACGGCGTCCTTGGTGCGCCGCCGCGTCGAGAACGGGCTGGATACGCGCGGCGAGCAGAGCCAGGCGGAGGCGGGCGTCCGCGCGGCGCGCGCGCAGCTGGCCGCAGGCGACGAGGCGATCGCGCTGACCCGCAACCGCCTGGCCGCGCTGCTGGGAGCGGGCCCTGACCGCGGCCTCGCAATCGCGCGCCCGCCGCGCATCGCGCCGCGGGCGGACGGGCTGCCGCCGTCGCTGGCGCTCGATCTGGTCGGCCGGCGGGCGGACATCGTCGCCGCGCGGCTGCGGGCGGAGGCGGCGGCGCAGCGGATCAAGGTGGCGCGGGCGAACTTTTATCCGAACGTCAACCTCGCGGCGCTGATCGGCGTCCAGTCGCTCGGGCTCGACAATATCGTGCGCTCCGGATCGACCATCGGCAGCGTCGCGCCGGCGATCAGCCTGCCCATCTTCCAGGGCGGGCGGCTGTCCGGCCAGTATCGCGAGGCGCGCGGCGACTATGACGCGGCGGTGGCCCTCTACGACCAGACGCTGACGCGCGCGCTGAACGAGGTGGCGGATGCCGCCGCCAGCCGCCGCGCGCTAGCGACGCGGCTGGCGGAGACGCGGGCGGCGGTGGCCGCATCCGAGGACGCCTATCGCATCGCCCGGCAGCGTTACGAAGGCGGCCTCTCCACCTTCCTCAACGTGCTGTCGGCGGAAGATGCGCTGACCCAGAATCGCCGCCTGCTGGCCGAGCTGGATGCGCGCGCCCTCGCCCTCGACGTCCAGCTCATCCGCGCGCTGGGCGGCGGCTTCGCTGCCTGATGCGCCGATACGGAAGCCCGATATGCCCGATGCCGAACCCCATGCCCCCGCAGGCCCAACCGTGAGCGACGACACGCCCCCACCCGTCCAGCCGAACAAGCGCAAGCGGCTGTTCCTGATCTTCGCCGCGGTGATCGCGGTGGCGGCGCTGGCCTATGGCCTGCACCGGCTGATCGTGGGCGACCGCTGGGTGTCGACGGACAATGCCTATGTGAATGCCGAGGTGGCGCAGATCACGCCGCTGGTGGCCGGCGCGGTGACCGCGGTGCGGGTGAGCGATACGCAGGCGGTCCGCCGCGGGCAGGTGCTGGTCGAGATCGACCCGGCGGACGCGCGCATCGCGGTCGCGCAGGCGGAGGCGCAGCTGGCCCAGGCCGAGCGGCGCGTGCGGCAGACGCTCGCCACCGGCAGCGCGCTCGGCGCGCAGGTGACGGGGCGGCAGGCGGACATTGCACGCGCCCGCGCGCGGATCATCACCGCACAGGCCGATTTCGAGCGGGCGCAGATCGACCTCAGGCGGCGGCAGGCGCTGGCGAGCGGCGGCGCGGTGTCGGGCGAGGAGCTGACGCAGGCGCGCAACGCCTTTGCCGCGGCGCAGGCGGGGCTGGGCGTCGCGCGGGCCGATCTGGCGCAGGCCAATGCGACGCGGGGGGCAGCCGAGGGCGAGCGGGCGGCGAACGACGCGCTGGTGCGCGGCACCACCGTCGCGACCAATCCCGACGTGCTGGCGGCCCGCGCGCGGCTGGATCAGGCGCGGCTGGACCTTGCCCGTACGGTGATCCGCGCGCCGTTCGACGGCGTGGTCGCGCGGCGGCAGGTGCAGGTGGGCCAGCGCGTCGCGCCCGGCGCGGCGCTGATGAGCGTCGTGCCGGTGACGCAGGTCTATGTCGATGCGAATTACAAGGAAGTGCAGCTGGCGGACGTTCGCCCCGGCCAGCCGGTGGAGCTGACCTCCGACCTCTACGGCGATGACGTGATGTTCCACGGCCGGGTCGCCGGCTTCTCAGGCGGCACCGGCGCGGCCTTTGCCGTCATCCCGGCGCAGAATGCCAGCGGCAACTGGATCAAGGTGGTGCAGCGGCTGCCGGTGCGCGTGACGCTCGACCCGCGCGAGCTGGCGGCGCATCCGCTCCGCCTCGGCCTGTCGATGGAAGCGACCATCGACACCAAGCCGCGCTGAGCCGAACCATGGCCGGCCCTTCCGCCCCCGCAATCCCCGGCCCCCCGCCGCTGAAAGGGCTTAAGCTGGCGCTGGCCGGCTTCGCCATCGGGCTCGCCAACTTCGTCGTGGTGCTGGACATCACGATCGCCAACGTATCGGTGCCGCACATCTCCGGCAGCCTCGCCGTCGCGCCCAGCCAGGGCACGTGGGTGATCACCTCCTATGCGGTCGCCGAGGCGATCAGCGTGCCGCTGACGGGCTGGCTGGCGGGCCGCTTCGGCGCGGTGCGGCTGTTCATGGCGGCTTTGTTCGGCTTCGGCTGCTTCTCCTTCCTGTGCGGCTTCGCGCCGAACCTCCAGACGCTGCTGCTCTGCCGGATCTGCCAGGGCCTGTGCGGCGGGCCGATCATGCCGATGGCGCAGACGATGATGCTGCGCATCTTCCCGCGCGAGAAAGCGGCGCAGGCGCTCGGCATGTGGAGCATGACGATCGTGCTGGGGCCGATCGCCGGACCGATCCTGGGCGGCCTGATCTCCGACAACTGGTCGTGGCCATGGATCTTCTTCATCAACCTGCCGGTGGTGGCGCTGAGCCTGACCGTCGCGTGGCGTATGCTGCGCCCCTATGAGACGCCGACCGTCAAGAACCCGATCGACTATGTCGGCCTGATCCTGCTGGTCGTATGGGTCGGCGCGTTCCAGATCATGATCGACAAGGGGCGCGAGGAGGACTGGTTCGCCAGCACGCTGATCTGGCAGCTGGCGATCGTCGCCGCGATCGGCTTCGTCGCCTTCCTGATCTGGGAGCTGACCGACGAGCATCCGGTGGTGGATCTGAGCGTGATGCGCCACCGCGGCTTCACCGTCGGCATGTTCGTCGCCGCGATCAGCTTCGGCGCCTATTTCGCGACGGTGGTGCTGGTGCCGCTCTTCCTCCAGCTGAACCTCGGCTACACCGCGACCTATGCCGGCTATGCGACGGCGGTGACGGGTTTCTTCGCGCTGATCCTGTCCCCGGTCGCGGCGGCGCTGCTGAGCAAGCTGGATGCGCGGCTGATGATCTCGGGCGGGCTGCTGTGGCTCAGCTTCGTGACGTGGATGCGCACCGGCTGGACGAGCGACATCAGCTTCTTCTGGGCCGCGCTGCCGCAGTTCGCGCAAGGAATGGGGATGCCGTTCTTCTTTGTCGCCTCCACCTCGCTCGCGCTCGGCGCGGTGCTGCCGCAGGAGACGGCGTCGGCGGCGGGGCTGATGAACTTCCTGCGGACGCTCTGCGCCGCGATCGGCACCTCGCTGGCGACGACCTTTTGGGACCGCGACGCCAGCTCCGCGCGGGAATCGCTGGTCGGCACGCTCAACGATCCCGGCTCGCTGACGCGGGGCGCGGAGGCGGGCGGCCTGTCACCCGCGCAGGCGACGGGCGTGCTCGACCGGCTGGTCCAGTCGGAGGCGGTGACGCTGGCGACCAACCATGTCGTGTCGGTCTGCGCGGTGCTGTTCCTGTGCACCGCGACGCTGGTCTGGCTGGCGCCAAAGCCCAAGCGCGCGGGGCCGAGCGCGGCGCACTAAGCGCCGGCGCGGGCGGGCGTTGTGGCGGGGTCGTCCCGCGCCTTGTCCTCGTCGTCCGTCTGCCCCTCATCCTCCGGGTGGACGATGGCGTGATCGGCGTCGGGATCGCGCCCATGCAGGCGATCCACGGTGCGCATGATGGGCGTGACCGTCAGCCCGTGCAGCAGGATCGACAGGAGCACGACCAGCCCGACGATCGCCCAGACGCGCGCCTCGTCGGCAATCTCCATCCGCGTCGCGGCGAAAGCCATGTAATAGAAGGAGCCGACGCCGCGAATGCCGAAGAAGGCGAGCGTCAGCTTCTCGCTGCGGGTCGCCTTCAACCCGATCATGCCGAGCAGGCCGGTAGCGGGGCGCACCACCAGGAGGATCAGCAACGCCGCCGCCCATTCGCGCCAGCCGACCGGCGCAAGCAGCCCGGTGAGAAGCGCACCGCCGAACAGCAGCAGCAGGCACATCATCACCAGCCGTTCCACCTGCTCGGTGAAATCGTGCATGTCGCGCTGGAAATCGTGATTGCGGTGGGCCGCCCGCAGCGTCAGTGCGCAGATGAACACCGCAACGAAGCCATAGACGTGGAGCAGCTCGCCCACGCCATAGGTGAAGAAGGTGGCGGCCAGCGCGATGAGACCATCGCCGGTCTGCGCGATGCGCGTTTCGGCGGGCATGTGGAAGGTGAGCCAGCCGGTGGCGCGGCCGATCAGCCAGCCGACCGCGACGCCGCCGATGCCCTTCCACAATATGTCGAGCGCGAACCAATGCGTGACCCACTCGGTTTCGAACGACCCGGAGGCAGCGGCGAGCGCGATGGCGAAATAGACGAAGGGGAAGGCGAGCCCGTCGTTCAGTCCGGCCTCCGAGGTAAGGCCGAAGCGAACCTCATCCTCCTCCCCCGTCTTGGGCGGGCCGACCTGCACGTCGGAGGCTAGCACCGGATCGGTCGGTGCCAGCGCCGCACCAAGCAGCAGCGCGGTGGCGGCGGGCAGCGCCAGCAGCGCGCCGCCGACCCAGGCGATGGCGAAGATGGACAGCGGCATGGTGACCGCCAGCAAGCGCCACGTTACCCGCCACTCGCGCCAGTCGAACGAGCGATCGAGCTTCAGCCCGGCCCCCATCAAGGCGATGATGACCACCACCTCGGTCATGTGCTCGGTGAATTTGGGGAAGATCATCGGCGAGGGCGTGAAAGGGATGCCGGGCAGCGCGAACAGGCCGAGACCCAGGCCGATGCAGCAGATGGGCAGCGACAAGGGCAGCCGCCGCAGCGCCAGCGGCAACCATGCAACCAGCGCGACCAGCACGCCGAAGCCCGTCATGGCGAGAATGTAAGGCTCGGGCGAGGCGAGGTTCGGCATCGCCCCACAACAACCGGCCGACGCCCTCGTTCAATTATTCCCAACTGACTGAAACCCAAGCAGGAAGTAATTCGCGGCCGCCCGCATCGTCTTTCCGATCAGCCGCCTTAGTTTCACCTCTCCAGCCAAGTGGAAGCCACGGGACGGCACCTCCGGCGCGCGCCTTTGACGATTATTCGCCTTCCCCAACCTGCGAATGCCTCGCATTATCTTGTCGGAGGCGAAACGCTGGCTTAGGGGGCGTACCGTGACTCAGGCCTCCTCCCCCCAGCGCCGCCCGGCAAACAAGCGCAAGGCATGGCGGAGCGCCTATCTGAAGCAGCTGCACACCTGGCATTGGGTGAGCGCCGCCGCGTCGCTGGTCGGCATGATGCTGTTCGCGCTGACGGGCATCACGCTGAACCATGCCGCCTCGATCAGCGCCACGCCGGTGGTCGCCGAGAAAGCGGGGCAGCTGCCCGCACCGCTTTTGGGGCAGATCGCGCAGACGCCCTCGGCCGCCGCGCCGCTGCCGCCTGCGGTGGCGCGCGCCGTCGCACAGGCGGTGGGCCTCGATCCGGGCGGGCGCGCGGCGGAATGGTCGGACGGCGAGGTCTATGTCGCGCTGCCGCGGCCGGGCGGCGACGGCTGGGTCAGCATCGACCGGGCGAGCGGCAGGATCACCTCGGAGACGACCGACCGCGGCTGGATCTCCTACCTGAACGACCTCCACAAGGGCCGGAATGCGGGCGACGCCTGGTTCTGGTTCATCGACATCTTTGCCGCGGCATGCGTGATCTTCACGCTGACCGGCCTGCTGCTGCTCCAGCTCCATGCGCGCCACCGGCCGTCCACCTGGCCGCTCGTCGCGCTCGGGCTGGTGGTGCCGGCGCTGATCGCCATCCTGTTCATCCACTGAGGAGATCCAATGCGCTCGACCTCCCTCCTGCTGCCCGCCGTCCTGACCGGGGCGGGCGCGCTGGCCACGCCTGCCGCGGCGGCCGGCACGATCAGCGTCACCATCCCGCGGCTCAGCGTCGCGGAATATCACCGGCCCTATGTGGCGGTTTGGCTGGAGCCCGCCGGCGGCGGCGCGGCGCGGACGCTGGCGGTGTGGTATGACGTCAAGAAGGGCGGCAACGAGCCGGGCACCAAGTGGCTGGCGGACCTGCGCACCTGGTGGCGCAAGGGCGGCCGCAGCCTGAAGCTGCCGGCGGACGGGGTGAGCGGCGCGACCCGTGCGCCCGGCACGCACCAGATCCCGATGCCCGCCGGCATCGCGCCCGGCCAATATGTGCTGAACGTCGAGGCAGCGCGCGAGACCGGCGGGCGCGAGCTCGTCTCCGTGCCCGTTTCCGTGCCTGCCGCCGCCGCCCGCGCCACGGGCAAGGGCGAGCTGGGCGCTATCACCCTGTCCGCCCGCTGAAGGGAGCTTCCGCAATGACCCGCCTGCCCCGCCTGCTTGCCGCCGCCGCGCTGGCCGCCCTTGCCACCGCCGCGCCCGCGCACCGCCAGTGGCTGCTGCCATCCGGCACCGTCTTCTCCGGCACCGACAGCTGGGTGACGGTGGACAGCGCCGTGTCCAACGACCTGTTCTATGCCGATCACCAGCCCGGCCGGCTCGAAGGCATCAAGGTGTGGCAGCCCGACGGCACGCCCGGCCAGATCCAGAATGGCAGCACCGGCCGCTACCGCTCCGTCTTCGACGTGAAGCTGGACAAGCCCGGCACGTGGAAGATCGGCAGCGAGATGTCGAACGTGATGGGCAGCTTCAAGGTGGATGGCGTCGAGAAGCGCATCGGCCGGCGCGGGCCGCCGCCGGGCGGCATGGCGCGGCCGGGTGGCCCGGGCGCACCCGCCGATGCGCCCGCCACGCCGCCCGCGCCGCCGCTGACGGTGGCGGACATCCCGGCCAACGCCACCGACGTGAAGCTGACCGAGGTGATCGGCCGAAACGAGATCTTCGTCACGACGGGCGAGCCGACGCAGACCGTGTTCAAGCCGACCGGCAAGGGCCTGGAGCTCAGCCCCATCACGCATCCGGACGAGCTGGTCGCGGGCGAGGCGACGCGCTTCCGCTTCCTCGTCGACGGCAAGCCCGCGGCGAACCTGAAGGTGACGGTGGTGCCCGGCGGCAAGCGCTACCGCGATGCCGAGGGCGCGATGGAGCTGACCACCGGCGCCGACGGCGTGCTGAGCGTCACCTGGCCGAATGCGGGCATGTACTGGCTGAACGCGACGACGACGGACGCCAATTCCTCGATGCCGCGCGTCACCCAGCGGCGGCTGAGCTACACCACCACGGTCGAGGTGATGACGCCCTGAGCCCCGAGCGGGTGAGCGACACGGCGGGCGACGTCCGCATCGCGCTGCCGCCGCACATCGACGCCGCCGCCGTCGCCGCGCGCGACGCGGCGGCGCGGGTGGAGCGACTGGCGGGCGTGACGATGGGGACGAGCTGGTCCGTCCGCTTCGCCCTCCCGCGCGGCGGCGATGCGGCGGCGCTGGGCCGGGCGATCGAGGCGCGGCTGGACGGCATCGTCGCGGAGATGAGCCACTGGGCGGCGGAGTCGCTGCTGTCGCGCTTCAACCGTGCGCCCGCGGGCATGTGGATGGCACTGCCTGCGGATTTCGCCTGGGTGATGGCGCGCGGGCTCGCCATTGCGGCGGCGAGCGGCGGTGCGTTCGATCCCGCCATCGGCCAATTGACCGACCTATGGGGCTTCGGCCCGCACGGGGCGCGGCCGACGCCGCTCGGGGCGGAAGTGGCGGCGGCGCGCACGCTCTCGGGCTGGCAACAGCTCGCCTGGGACGGGGCGGCGCGGCGACTGCGCCAGGCAGGCGGCGTCGCGCTCGATCTGTCGGGGATCGCCAAAGGCTTCGCGGTGGACGCGGTCGCCGCGCTGCTGACCGAGCGCGGCATCGGCCATGCGCTGGTCGAGATTGGCGGCGAACTGGTCGGCCGCGGCGTGCGGCCGGACGGCGAGCCGTGGTGGGTCGATCTGGAAACACCGCCAGGCCTGACGCTGGCGCCGATCCGGATCGCGCTGCACGAGCTCGCCGTCGCGACCTCCGGCGATTATCGCCGCGGCGCGCATACGCTGGATCCGCGGACCGGACGGCCGGCGCTGAACGGGGTCGTCTCGGTCAGCGTCCTCCACGCGCAGGCGCTGGATGCGGATGCGTGGGCGACCGCGATCGCCGTGCTGGGCGCGGAGGAGGGCATGGCGCTGGCGGTGCGCGAGCGGCTGGCGGCGCGGGTCGTGATGGCGGACGGCACGGAGCACCTGTCCCCCCTGCTCACCGCCATGCTCGCGGATTAGGCGGCGGCGACGCCCGCTTCGGCAAAGGTCGCCATCTCGTCATGCGTGGCGAGCGCGGCGCGGATCACGCCCACCGCCAGCGCCGCGCCGCTGCCCTCGCCCAGCCGCATGTCGAGCGCGAGGAGCGGCCTGAGGCCGAGGCGATCGAGCAGGCGGCGGTGGCCGGGCTCGGCCGAGACATGGCCGGCGAGCAGGTGATCGACGATGCCCGGCACCGCCCGAGCGAGCGGCGCAACCGCGGCGGTGCCGATGAAGCCGTCGATCACCACGGGCACGCGGGCGTGACGCGCCGCCAGCAGCGCGCCCGCCATCGCGGCGATTTCGCGCCCGCCGAGCCGGCGCAGGATCTCGAACGGCGTGTCCAGCGCACCGGCATGGGCGGCGAGCGCCGCGTCCACCGCCCCGACCTTGCGCGCGATGCCGGCGGGATCGACGCCAGTGCCGGGGCCGACCCAGTCGGCCGCACTGCCGCCGAAGCTGGCGGCGGCGAGCGCGGCGGCGGCGGTGGTGTTGCCGATGCCCATTTCGCCCAGCACGAGCAGATCGGCATCGCCCACCGCCTGCGCACCGGCATCGAGCGCGGCGAGGCAGTCCGCCTCGTCCATCGCCGGACCTTGGGTGAAATCCGCGGTCGGCCGATCGAGCTCGAGCGGGACGACCGACAGCGCGAGCCCGGCGGCGCGGGCGAGCGCGTTGATCGCGGCACCGCCGCCTGCGAAGTTGGCGACCATCTGCGCGGTCACCTCGACGGGAAAGGCGCTGACGCCGCGGGCGGCGACGCCGTGATTGCCCGCGAAGACGACGGCGCGGCCGCGCGCGATCCGCGGTCGCTCGGCGCCGTGCCAGCCGGCGAGGAACAGGGCGATCTCCTCCAGCCGGCCGAGCGAACCCGCTGGCTTGGTGAGTTGCGCCTGCCGCGCCGCCGCCGCCTCGCGCGCGGCGAGGTCGGGGCCGGGCAGCGCGGCGAGCGCGGCATCGAAGGCGGCACGGGAGGAGAAGCGGAGGCTGGTCATGCGCGCCCGCTAGCAGAGCGCGCTGCCCCCGTCAGCCGAGCATGCCGCCGTGGAACAGGGCGTCGTTCAGCCCGGCATACATCAGCGTGATCGCGCCATCGATGACGTGATCGGCATTGCTGTCGGTGAACAGCCACACGTCCCGCGCGCCGCCGACGGCGACCATGTCCTCCCCCGCCGCGATCAAACCCTTGGCGAAGTCGAGCGCGGGCGCGAACGTCTTGAAGCCTTGGTCGAAGAAGGGGATGGCGCTGAAGTCGAGCGTGAGGCCGTCGAGCGAGAGGGTGTCGCCAAGCTCGAAATCGTTGATCACGTCGTTGGTGGCGGTGCCGGTGAAGCCGCTGTCGCCGCTGAAGAAGACGAAGTGGTCGCGCCCCGCCCCGCCGAACAGCGAGTCCGCGCCCGTGCCGCCGACCAGCGTGTCGTCGCCCTCATTGCCTTCCAGCCGATCGTTGCCGGCGCCGCCGACGACGAGGTCGTTGCCCGCCATGCCGCGGAGCTGATCGGCGCCGTCATGGCCGAACAGGCGGTTGGCCAGCTCGTTGCCGGTCAGCTTATTGTCGAGATCGTTGCCGGAAAGCTGCGTGGCGTTACCCTTCAGCGAGCCATTCTCGACAAAGGCGCCCAGCCGGTAATCGGCATAGGCGACGACCTGATCGACACCACCCGTCGCGGTCTCGGCGGTCGCCTGCGCGGAAGAGCGGATCGTGTAGGTGTCGGCCGCGGCACTTGCCTTGAGCGCGGGCAGCGCCGCGGTGGGCGTGGCGGCGACGAGCGTGTCGGCGAAGGCGGACGGCAGAGGCGCTGGCGCCGCCACCTTCACCGCCGCGGCCGGCGCAGGCGCCGCGACGATCGCCGGAGCGCTCGCGACGGTGGCGCCCGGCCCCTTCAGGTCGGCCAGCGTGACGTGCGCGGATTCGATCACCGCGATCAGCGCCTTGGCCGTGCCGGCGCCCGCACCATCTGCATCGATCGAGATGTAGCTGCTGCCATTCGCATAGGCGATCTCCACCCGGTCGGCGAGCGGACGGGTGTCGCCCTTGAACGTGGCGAGCGCGGCGGTCAGGTCGAGCTTGGCGGTGCCGCCGGGGACGAAGCCGGTCACGTCGACCGGACCGGCACCACCCGGCATCTGGATGACGAGGCCCTTGGCACCGTTGACGACAGGGCCGAGCTTCGGACTGCCGAGATCGAAGCCGGTGATCAGGCCGTTGATATATTCCTCGAGGTTGGTGAAGCCGTCGCGGTCCCGATCGCCCTTGTCGTCGGCGGTCAGCTTGGCGAAGCCGTAGAGATCCTCGAACCAGTCGGGCATGCCGTCGCGGTCGCTGTCCGTCGCGCCGACGGTGAGCGTGCGGGCCACCTTGGTGGCGAGCTGCGCGGGGGAATCGATGATGCCGCCCGTGCCCCTCGCCGCCTCATCGACGATGCGACGGTCGATCGCGTCGCGGCCGGCCCCGTTCACCGCGCCCGCATTGGCGAGCACGCTGGCGGCGACATCGCGCGTCGCGAGGATGCTGGTCAGGCTGTTCAGCGCGGCCGAGCCGGTGACCTTCGCCTGCGGGCCGCTGGCGCTGTAATAGCTCCAGACGGTCGCCTGATCCTGGGCGAAGCTGCCGCCGCTCTCCGCGGTCAGCACGTTGCCGGCGATGGCGATGCGGCTGTCGACGGCCATGTTCTCGACATTGACCGGGTTGCTGCGGATGCCCGCCTTGTTCGCGGCCGACGTGGAGGGGCCGGCGGTGATGACGTTGTTGACGATGGCGATGTCGGTCAGCAGCGTGCCGTTGTTGCCGCCGCCGACGCTGATCGCGGCATGGCCGAGGCCGTAATTGTAGATGTAGTTGTTGACCACCTCGACATTCTGGCCGGCGCGGATCTCGGGATTGCGCTGGGCATTGTCGGAGAAGAGGTTGCCGACGATGGTGATGTTCCTGTCGTCGCCCGCCGCGCCGCCCCAGTTGGAAACGGTCATCCCCTTGCTGTGCGCGCCTTTGGCGTGAAGGCTGTTCTGCAGCCCTTCGGCGATGATGTTGGACGACACGGTGATGCCGTTCACCCGGCCGTTGATGTCGAGATTGGTGTCGGTCGCCCACGAAAAGCTGTTGTGATCGACGATGACGTTGTTGACCTCGAAATCGGTGGTGCCGATCATCAGGCCGTCGCGGTCGCTCGGGTCCATGCCGACGGCGCCGTCGCCGGGGCGGAAATGGATGCCGCGGACGATCACCTCGTCCGCCTTCACGCGGATGCGCGAGCCTTCCAGCGTGATGCCCTCGCCCGGCGCGGTCTGGCCGGCGATGGTGACATTGCCCTGCTCGACCAGGATCTGCGTCTTCAGCGTGATCGTGCCGCCGACGTCGAACACGACGGTGCGCGGCCCCTGCACCCCCTCAAGCGCCCAGCGCAGCGAGCCTGCACCGGAATCCGCCAGGGTCGTGACGTGGACGACCTGACCGCCGCGCCCACCGACCGTTTCCGCACCATACCCAACCGCACCAACGAACGCCAACTGACCCGTCACGACCCTGCCTCCAAATTGCGGCGGCCGGATGGTGGGAGCAGCGGTAATGGCGGGTAACGCGTTTAGGTAAAAATCCGTTTGAAGTCCGATAATTAGTCCGAAATGGAGGAATAACGCAGCGCAGGCCAGTGCAAGCCGGCGCTCAAGCCGGCGCACCGTAATAGTCCTTGTAGCTGCGGTAATAGAAAGTCGGGTCGCCATAGCCGAAGCGGGCGAGTGCCTTCAGGTCGACACGGGTCAGCGTGACACCGGCGATCGGCGCGCCCGTGCGCCCGATCATGCCGAGCGCCGCCGCCACGGCCCGCCGCGCGGTGCTGCGCCAGCGGCAGACGAGCAGCACGGAATCAGCATAGCCGACGATCAGGCGGGTATCGACGATCGGCAGCACCGGCGCGCAATCGAGCAGGACGAGATCGTAGCTGTCGCGCACCGCCGCCAGCAGCGTGGCGAAGGCGGGCAGGCCGAACAGATCGACCTGATCGGCCTGCACCGGCGATGCGGGCAGCAGATCGACGCCGGGCACCGGCCCCGCGGCCAGCACGCCGCGCCAGGCCGCGCCGCCGACGAGCACCTCGTGCAATCCCTGTTCCGCACCGCTGGCGGCCGCCCGCGTCACGCCGCGGCGGCGCTGGTCGCAATCGATCAGCAGCACGCGGCGCCCGCCGAAGGCGGCGGCGGTGGCGAGGCAGAGCACGGCCGTGGTCTTGCCTTCCTTCGGCAGCGCGGAGGTGACCGCCACGACGCGGTTCGGCCGCCCGTCCACCGGCCGGTCGAGCGCGCCCACCAGGCTCTTGTGCATCTCGGCAAAGGCGCTGGTGGGATCGGCGATCATCGCGGCGAGGATGGCCGCGGTGTCGGCCCGCCCGACCGACAGGCCGGCGGAGCCGGCGGTGGGGAGCGACGGCAGGCCCTCCACATCCAGCTCCTCCTCCACCTGCGCGGCGGTGCTAAAGTGCGATTCGAACAGGATCACGCTGGTCGAGATGGCGATGCCGGCGGCAAGGCCGGCGAGCAGCCCGAACAGCACGTTGCGCAGGGTGGACGGCTTGTACGGCCGCTCGGGCACCGTGCCCGCGGCGATCAGCTCCGCCTTGGACTGCTCAGTGCCGAGCTGCGTCAGCGTCTGCTGGTAGCGCTGGAGATAGGTCTCGTAGGTGGAGCGGAGCGCCGCGGCCTGCCGCTCGAGGTCGGCCAGCCGGGTGGCGGCGCGGCTGTTGCTCGCCAGCCCGGCCGCATTCGCCCCCGCGCTCGTCTCCAGCGAGCGGCGCAGGTTCGTGGCGGCCGCGGCGCGCGCCTCCAGCTCGTCGATGCGCTGCCCCTGCGTGGCGGCGATGCCGGCGCGGGCACGCTGCGTCTCCGCCTCGACCGCCTGGTTGATCTCGGCGAGGCGGCGCGCGGCGGCGATGTAGCGGGGATGGCTGGGGCCGAACTGCCCCTGCGCCGCACTCATCTCCTGCATCGCGCCCGCCTGCTGCGCGCGGAGCGTGCCGAGCGACGCCTGCGCGTTCGCCAGATCGAGCGGCACGCCGGCGCTGCGGGCGGCGGCCAGCTCCGCCAGCGCGGCCCGCTCCGCCGCGCGGCCGGCGGCGAGACGATCGCTGATGTTGGCGGAGGTCTGCTCGGCCAGCGTGGTGCCGTTGACGCTGAGGAGGTTGTTGCCGACACGGAACTGCTGCACCGCAGCCTCCGCCCGGCGGACCTGCCCGGCCATGTCCGCCACGCGTGCGCGCAGCAGTCGGTTCGCGTCCAGCGTGGTGCGGCGCTTCCGCTCGCGCTCCAGCGTCATGTATGCCTCGGCGGTGCGGTTGGCGAGTTGGGCGGCGCGCTGGGGCGAGCGGGACTCGACCTTGATGTCGATGAGCTCGGTTTCCCCCACGCGGCTGATCGACAGCGCCTCGGCGAAGCGGCGGACCGACTGGTCGAAGCTGTCGCCGCCGAATTCCGGATCGGACTGGAGCCTGGCATCGCGCACCACGCGCGCGGCGACGGCGCTGGATTCGAGGACCTGCACCTCGGTGTCGACCGCGGAGGGATCGCGCTGGCCCTGCCGCTCGACCACGTCGGGATCGGAGGTGATCGGGCGCACCTGCGCCTCGACGATCACGCGGGCGGTGGATTGATAGATGCGCGGTGAGGCGAGGCTGACGATCAGGCCGATCAGCCCGAGACCGATCATGCCGATGGCGACGATCGGCAGCGCCCGGCGGAAGATCGCGAAAATCTGCTCAAACGTCACCGGTCATCCTTCCGCAGGGTCATCATGGCTCACATCCCCAGCCGCAGGCCGAGCTGGAGCATCGCGCGCTTCAGCCGCTCGCGCCCGTTCGTGCCCGCCGCGGTGCCGCGGCTGCGCAGCAGATCGACGGTGCCGAACAGTTCGAGCGCAGGGGTGTGATAATAGGTCAGCGCCGCGCCTCCGAGCATCTGCCGGGTCTTGAACTGGACGTCCTGGACCTCGCTCAGGCGGTATTCGGCGCGCAGGCTGGCGCGCAGATCGCGCCGGATCTCCCGATCGTAACGGGCCTCCACCCGCGTGCGGCGCGCACCGCCGAGCTGGAATGCCCCCGTTTCGGAGATGTCGCGCAGCGCCGTCAGGCGGACGCTGCTGGCGCGCGACGGGCTCCACTCCGCCGTCACGCGGGCGTAGAGGCCGGAGGGGCCGTTCAGCGGCGCCTTGTAGCGCTGGCGCTGATAGCCGGCGGCGATGTCCAGCCGGGTCAGCGGCGTCGGCTGGAAGCGCACCCCGCCATAGACGGCATAGCCCTTGGAGTCGCGATCGAAACGGAGGATCTGCCCGTCCGGCTTCAGATCGTAATCGCGCCGATCGTAGTCCGCGGCGGCATAGAAAACGGTGCCTGCCACGGGCACATAGCCGATGGTGAGCGACGGATTGAGCCGAACGAAGCTGCGGTTGCGCTGGACGAGGATCTGCGTCGGATCGGAGGCGCGCCGCGCATCGTGATAGGCGTAGCGGGTGACGTTCAACGTGGGCGACACCACCAGCCGCCCGGCCGTGTAGGTCGCGCCGAGCGACCCGAGCATCCGCTCGAACCGCACGGGCTTGCGCACGTCGGCGGGGGTGAAGGCGGCGGCGCGATCCTCGATGAAGCGGCCCGCCTCGGCGCTGGCGCGCACGGTGAGCGCCGGGCTGAAGATGCGCGCGAGCGAGACGCCGCCCGATCCTTCCGCCAGATTCTCCCGCTTGTGCCCGGCAAAGCCGACGAGATTCCCGCGCAGATAGGCCTGGAGGTCGAGCCCTGGCCGGTCGCCGTCGATCGTCACCTCGGGCGCGATCACGCCGGCAACGTCCGCCGCACCGCGATAATCGGGGGCGAGCAGATCGCTCACACCCCGCGCGCCGAGCGCGACGGTCGGCCGCACGACGAAGCTGCCGACGCGCACGCCGCGCTCGGCAAGCCCGGGCGGCGGCGCGAGCCGGAAGATGTCGCCCTCCTCCGGGCGATCGAGCCGGTCGTCCGCTGCGAAGACGGTGACGGGCGCCTCCTGCGCGGCGACGGGCATGGACAGCGCGGCGACCAGCACGCCGCCGAGCCGCCCGCCTGCCAGACGACGAAAGGTCATCGCGCCCTCACGCCCACGCGCCGCCTGCTCAGAAGCTGCGTTCGGGGATGCGCACGGTGTCGCCAGGCGCGAGCGGCAGCGCCTGATCGGCGACGACGGTGACCTCCTGCCCGCCGTTCGCGCGACGGATGAGGACCGCCTTGGGATTGGCGCGGTAGGTGTAGCCGCCGGCCAGGGCCGCCGCCTTGCCCAGCGTCAGATCGGGCGCATAGGGGAAGGCGCCGGGGCGGCCGACCTCGCCATAGACGTAGATGGGCAGCACATCGACCAGCTGCACCGACAGGCGCTTGCTGGCATCGGCGTAGAAGCCGTTGGCCAGCTGCGCCTCCGCCGCGCGGCGAAACTCCTCCACCGTCAGCCCCGCGGCCTTGATCGGGCCGAGCAGCGGCAGCGACACCGTTCCATCCGGCGCGACCTGATATTCGCCGGTCATCGCCTCATCCCCGTAGAGGACGAGGCGGATGCGGCTGCCGGGAGAGAGGGCGGTGGCCGCCACCGGATAGCGCGCCTGGAACTCGCCGGCGGAGAGCGCCGGGCCAAGCGACGGAGCGCAGGATGCGAGCATGCCCGCCGCCGCCAAGACCAGCCAGCCCAGATCTGCCCGCATCGCAACCCCCACACGTCCGACGACACCGCCACTCGGCAGGCCGTGCCCTGTGCTGCCGTTAGCAGAGGCGAAGCACCGTCTGATCGGGGACATGGACCAGTTCGGACCTGCTCGAAGTCGTCAGCCCCGGCTTGGTCGAATATGGTGCTGCTCCGAGACGCCATGACCATCGCCCTGCAGGATCCCGACAGATGTTGAGCGCGGCACCCGGGGGCGGACCGGTCGCGGCGCCGCGCCGCGCGCCTGTGCGGCCTGCGGCGGCCAGCCGGGCGGTTCAGGTGGGCGGGATGCCGGGCGCGCGGCTGAGCGCGTCGGACAGGCTGGCGCTGGGGCTGGCGTCGGCGTCGATCCTCCTTTCGGTCGTGGCGGTGAAGCTCGGGCCCGGGCCGCTGCCGCTGCGCAGCCTGGCGCTGCTCGCCTGCGGCGCCGTGCTGGTGCTATCGGACCTGCGCGGGTTGCTGGCGGCGCTGCGGGTGGTCGCCCGGCCGATCGTGCTCGTCGTCGCGATGACGCTGCTTGGGATTGCCGTCAGCCTGGCCGTATCCACCGACGTGGCGGGCGCCTTTCGCGCCGTGCTGGAGGAGAATGTCCAGTTCCTCCTCACCATCGCCATCGCCGCGGGGCTCATCCGGCGGGTGGGGGTGGTGCCGGTGATGGTGGCGCTGCTGATCGGCTGGGGCATCAGCAGCCTGTTCGTCCTCGCGCAGGCGCTGAACATCGATGCCGCGTGGCAGGCGCGCGCGCGGATCGGCGATCTGATGCACGATTCGGCGCTCGTCCGGATCGGCTATGAGCGGCGGGAGCGGCCGTTCGGCCTGTCCTTCTCCGCCATCCACTATGCGCTGCAATCCTGCCTCGCCATTGTGGCGGTCGCCTATCTGCGCATGGCGCGCCGGAGCGAGGCGGCGCCCGCCTTCGATCCCGCGGTGCCGGCGACCGCAGTGGTGGCGGCGATCGGCTGCGTGCTCTCGGGCAACCGCTCGCCGCTGATCGGCGTGACCCTGTTCCTCGCCATCTACCTGATCGTCACCGCGCCGCGGCTGCTGGCGCTGGCGCTGCCTTTGGTCTTCGTGGCGGGCGTGGGGGCGTGGACGGCGCTGGATCAGCTGGGCGATGCGGGCGTGCGGGTGGCGCGGCGCGACGATGGTTCGTCGAACAACCGGCCGACCCTGCGCACCTACGCCTATCACCTGATCAAGGACCAGCCGATCGGCCACGGGCTGGACTTCGACTCGCGCGACCTTGGCTACGCCTATCTCGACAAGGTCAAATATATGCCCAACTCGATGGCATTGGTTCAATGGGGCCTGCACAATTACTACAACAACATGCTCACCAAATATGGCGTGCTGATCCTGTTGCTGGTGCCGTTCCTGCTGCCGACGAGCCGGGCGGCAGCGATGGCGTGGCTGCCCTTCCTGCCGTATCTGATCCACGCCTTCTACCATAATGACGGGCCGCCGACCGACATCCTGATCGGCTATCTGATCGCAGCGGGCGGCATCCTCGTCGCCGGAGCGAGGCAGCGCGAGCGGGCGGTGCCGACGCCGCGCTGGCGGCGGGCCTTCGCCTGATGCGCACCGCCGTCCTGATGACGACGCTGGGGGAGGCGGGCTGGGATCGCTCGCTGCCCAGCCTGCTCGCGCAGACCCGCCCCGCCGACCGGATCATCGTGGTGATCGACCGGGCGAGCGACGGTGCCGAGCAGGCGGCGATGACGGCGGCGTGGCCGGGCGTCACCTTCCTGTTCAACGCGGCGAATATCGGCATCACCGCCTCGCTCAACCGCGCGCTGGCGGCGGCGGACGGCGCCGACATCTGCTTCCGCGCCGACGACGACGACGTGTCCGCCCCGACGCGGTTCGAGCGGCAGATCGCCTGTTTCGAGGCGACGGGCGCCGATCTGGTCGCCGCCTGGGCGACGGGCACAATCGAGACGGGCGCGACCTATGCGATACGCTGCCCGACGGAGCATGACGCCATCGTCGCCGCGCTGGCCGAGCGCAACGTGCTGGTCCACCCCACCCTCGCCTTCCGCCGCGCGAGCATCGTCGCGCTCGGCGGATATGACGAGACGTTCCGCAACGCGCAGGATTATGCGCTGTATCTCGCCGCGATCCGCGCAGGCTGTCGCTTCGCCGCGGCCGGCGAGCCGCTGGTGACGCGGCATTACCATGCAGGCAACATCTCGGTGAAGCGGCGGATGAACCAGCTGATGTACAGCTGCGCCGCGCGCTGCGTCCACGTCGCCGCCAGCGGCGATCGGCGCGCCTTCCTGCGCACCTTGCGCCATTATGCCGCGCTGGCGATGACGCCGATGTGGGCGCGTGCGGCGCGGCGGCGGCTCTTCTCGCTGGGGGGCCGCGGCCGCTAGGCCGACGCGGTCGCGGCCTGCCCGCGATGCTTGCGAACAAGGAGCCGCGGCGGCCGCCGCTCCTCCGCCACCTTGTAGAGCTGCTGCGTGCGGTTGACGTAATTGGCCACCGCGCTCAGCCCCTGAAGATATTCGTTCAGCTCCGGCGTGCGCTCCGCCTCGAACATGCGCAAGGGACGGCCCGGATCGTGCGTCTCGAAGCGCAGGGAGAACCATGGCTCACCGCGGCGGAGGACCAGCGGCCGGGCGACATCCCACCATTCGAACGCCCACATCATGCGGCGCGGCCAGATGTGGATGGGCAGGCGCCCGCCGATCAGGATGCCCGGCCACGGATCACGGAAATGATGCGTGATCGGCGGCAATTGCGTCATGTAGACCGGCTCGTCCGCGAGGAACGTATAGGGCGTGATGATCTGAAGCACCGGCCGCTCCGGATGGCGCCACTCCCGCTCCGAGATCATGCTGAGCATGGCGTTGAGATGCTTGGTGCGGATGGTCGAGCGGTCGCCGTCGGCATTGACCAGCACGGGCGCACCCTTGTCGTCGCGGCGGAAGACGAGGTTGAGGTCGATCGGGCAGGTCACCTCGAACAAGCGCGCCTCATGGTCGAGCACGGACGGACAATGATTGACCGACTTGGCATGGGTTGGCGGCGGATCGTCACGCCGGACGCGGCGGGGCTCCGCCCAGATGAACTGCGCCTTGTCGGTATCGAGCAGCCAGCCGACATCGACCATGCGCCGCTCCGGCGAGGGGGCGGCTGCGGCCGGCGACTGTGCCTGCCCTCCGCGTAGCCGCGCCCACAGCCCGCTCAGACCCTGCATTCCGCCTCTCCTCCGCCCCGCGGCGCACCCTGACTGCTGGCACGGCGGCGCTCTAACAAGATTGCATCTGTTCCGGATCGATATGTGCCTTGACTAACCAAGACAGTGGTTATCCCACCTGCCAAGCCGCAAGCGTCAAGCGAGCATAAATCCTCCAGAGTGGATGATTGCCCAGAGACAGCAGGCTTGATTGCGTGGATATTCAGCACATAGATCATAAAAAGGGCAGCGACTTGGTCTATCCTTGTTCATCAAGCGACCTGCCTGGTCGATCACTTGACTCCACCCGGTTGCTAGGACATCCTTAAGCATCAGGGGGCGGGGGAGGCAGGCTGCGACCGGGACAAGTCGGATGAAAGTCCGCGCCAGTCGTCGCTACCGCATGCACTCGAACCGTTCGCCAACAGGCGAAGACTCCGGATTTCGGATGGAAGCGCGTGAACAATGATGTTCGCGCGAAATGCGGTGGAGGCAGATATGGCAACTGTTCCAGGTGACGACGACAACAATACGCTGACCGGAACGTCCGGCGCTGACATGATCTACGGCCAAGGCGGCAACGACGTTCTGTCGGGTGGCGACGGCAACGACGTGCTTTACGGCGGCAGCGGCAATGACCGGCTGTTCGGCGGCGAGGGCAATGATCAGCTGACCGGCGGCGAGGGCGCCGACTATATGGTCGGCGGCGCCGGCAACGACACCTATTATGTCGACAATACGGCTGACGTGGTGATCGAGGATACGGATGGCGGCATCGACACCGTCGTCTCGACGCTCTCCGGCTACACGCTGCGCGACAATTTCGAGACGCTGCGGCTCGGCGGGTCCGACAACATCAACGGCACGGGCAATGCGCTGAACAACACGCTGTCGGGCAATGCCGGCGGCAACAACCTGAAGGGCCTGGCCGGCAACGACAGCATCTACGGCTATGGCGGTGACGACATCATCGACGGCGGCGAGGGCAATGACATCCTCAATGGCGGCGACGGCTTCGACATCGTCAGCTACAAGTCGGCCACGTCCGGTGTCACGGTCAGCCTCGCCAATACGGCCAACCAGAACACCGGCGGCGCGGGCATCGACAAGCTCGCCGGCTTCGAATCGCTCGAGGGCAGCCAGTTCAACGACGTGCTGACGGGCAGCAGCGCCGCCGACAAGATCAGCGCGCTTGCCGGTGACGACACCATCCGCGGTGGCGGCGGCAATGACGACCTGACCGCCGGCGCCGGTGCCGACACGTTCGTGTTCGAGGATTCGGCGGCGGCGAACGGCGTCGACATCATCCGCGGCTTCCAGAGCGGGAGCGACAAGCTCCAGTTCAGCGACGCGGCCTACGACTTGGCCGGCTTCAGCTATGACAGCGCGACGCACATCCTGTCCTATCAGGGCGCGGCCTTGGCCGAATTCCTACCGGGCAGCGGCATCGATCCGACGACGGACATCGTCCTGGTCTGATCCAGCCGGCAGCATTGCGGTGCTGAGGGAACGGGCGTCCGCCATGCGGGCGCCCGTTTCTGCGTGAGGTGCGGCCGTAGTGACAGCGCTGCTGTCAAGTGAAACATCTTTATGAGTTTTCTTAACCCGGCCAGTGTATCGCCCGGTCGGAGAAAGGTTGCTCATGATGAAGCCGCACGTGCACACCTCCCCGATCGATGCCGTCGCCCAGCCGGGCGGCTGGGCCGGTGACGCGATCGCGACGCCGATCGACTTCGCCCGCGGGCACCAGCCGGACTCGACCTATGACCGCCCGTCGCCCAAGGGGCTCGGATCGCCGAGCGTGGGTGAGGTCGTGCTGACCGCCGCTTTGTGCGTCGCGGGCGGCGCGATGTTCCTCGTCTATGGCAGCTATGCCCTTGTCGCGGGCGAGATGCGCAAGCGGTTCGGCCGGCGCACGCGCTGACAAATCCGTAACGGACGCGCTTGCGGCGATTGCCGCCGCCGCGGCATTTACTTGGCTCCATCGATCGTGTTGCCCCGACATCAGTCGCGGGGCCCGTTGATTATCGTCACCCGCTTGTCTCAGCCTTTCAGGGACGGAGAAAGACGTGCGGTTGACGATTGTGGGGTCCGGCTATGTCGGGCTGGTATCCGGCGCGTGCTTCGCCGATTTCGGGCATGACGTGACCTGCGTCGACAAGGCGGAGGACAAGATCGCCCGCCTCAACCGGGGCGAGATGCCGATCTATGAGCCCGGGCTGGACGATCTGGTCGCGCGCAACGTCGCGGCGGGGCGCCTGACCTTCACGCAGGATCTGGCCGCATCGATCAAGGGCGCGGATGCGGTGTTCATCGCCGTCGGCACCCCCTCGCGCCGGGGCGACGGCCATGCCGACCTCAGCTACGTCCATGCCGCCGCGAAGGAGATTGGCGAGCAGATTGACGGCTATACCGTCGTCGTCACCAAATCGACCGTGCCCGTCGGCACCGGCGACGAGGTGGAGCGGATCATCCGCGCGGCCAATCCGGCCGCCGAGTTCGGCGTCGTCTCCAACCCCGAATTCCTTCGCGAAGGTGCGGCGATCGACGACTTCAAGCGGCCCGACCGCATCGTCATCGGTGCGGAGGATGAGCGCGCGACCGAGGTGATGCGGCAAGTCTATCGCCCGCTCTATCTCAATGCCGCGCCTTTGCTGGTGACGCGGCGGCGCACGGCCGAGCTGATCAAATATGCCGGCAACGCCTTCCTCGCGACCAAGATCACCTTCATCAACGAGATTGCCGACCTGTGCGAGAAAGTCGGCGCCAACGTGCAGGATGTCGCGCGCGGCATCGGGCTGGACAATCGCATCGGATCCAAATTCCTCCATGCCGGGCCGGGCTATGGTGGATCCTGCTTTCCCAAGGACACGCTGGCGCTGCTGAAGACGGCGCAGGATCATGAGGCGCCGCAGCGCATCGTCGAGGCGGTCGTCGCGGTGAACGACAATCGCAAGCGGGCCATGGGCCGCAAGATCGTGCAGGCGATGGATGGCGACGTGCGCGGCAAGACCGTCGCGGTGCTGGGCCTCACCTTCAAGCCGAACACCGACGACATGCGCGATTCCCCCGCGCTCGCCGTGATCCAGACGCTGCAGGATGCGGGTGCGACCGTCGTCGCTTTCGATCCGGAAGGCATGGAGCAGGCCCGGCCGCTGCTGAGCGACGTCACCTACGCGACCGGCGCCTATGAGGCGATCGACGGGGCCGATGCGGTGGCCATCCTGACCGAGTGGGATGCGTTTCGCGCGCTCGACCTCGATCGCGTGCGGACGCTGCTGAAATCGCCGGTGCTGGTCGATCTGCGCAACATCTACCCGCCGGAAGAGGTTGCGGCGAAGGGCTTCCGCTACGTGAGTGTCGGTCGATGAGCCGCGGCGATCCCGTTCTCGTCACCGGCGCCGCCGGCTTCGTCGGCCATGCCGTGTCGCACCGCCTGCTCGACCGCGGCGAGCGGGTGATCGGCGTCGATATCGTCAACGATTATTACGAGACGTCGCTGAAGGACGCACGGCTCGCCACGCTGACCGCGCGCGAGGGCTTCGCCTTCCACCGGCTCGACATCTCGGATGCGGCCGCCATGCAGGCGCTGGTGCGGGACAACAAGGTGGTGCGGATCGTCCACCTCGCCGCCCAGGCGGGGGTCCGCTACAGCATCGACAATCCGTTCGCTTATGAGAAGTCGAACCTCGCCGGCCACCTCGCTTTGCTGGAGGCGAGCCGCCATGCCGAGGGGTTCGAGCATCTCGTCTATGCCTCGTCCAGCTCGGTTTATGGCGACAAGCCAATGGGTGGCGCGGGGTTCAGCGAGGAGGAACCGGCGACCAGCCCCGTCTCGCTCTATGCCGCAACCAAGCGTGCCTGCGAGCTGATGAGCGAGGCTTATGCCAAGCTCTATCGCTTCCCGCAGACGGGGCTGCGCTTCTTCACCGTCTATGGTCCGTGGGGCCGGCCGGACATGGCCTATTTCAGCTTCACCCGGAAGATCCTCGCCGGCGAGCCGATCGAGGTGTTCGGCGGCGGCGAGATGGCGCGCGATTTCACCTATATTGACGATATCGTCGAAGGCGTGATCGGCGCGCTGGATCATCCGCCGACCGCGGGGGAAAACCGCGTGCTCAACATCGGTGACAGCCGTCCGGTCGGCCTGATGGCGATGATCGAGGCGCTGGAGGCGGCGCTCGGCGTAACGGCGGAGAAGGTGATGCGGCCCATGCAGCCAGGCGACGTCACCGCAACCTATGCCGACGTGTCGAAGCTGGAGGCGCTGACCGGCTATCATCCGCAGGTGATGCTGGAAGAGGGGCTGAAGCGCTTCGCCGACTGGTATCGCAACTATTATCGCATCTGAGCCCGCGCCCGCGCCGGTCAGCGATCCGGCGCAGGCTCGGGCGGCAGCGGCGCGCTGGCGGGCTTGGCCAGCGACGCCGCGGGATCGACCGGCACGCGCGGCGTGACCGGCCCCTGCACGATGCCATCGACCGCCCTGAGAACGGGGGCGTGGGGCGCCCACAGATCGCCACGCACCTTGCGGGCGTATCGCTCGGGATCGTAGCGTTCGGCCCCCGTCAGCAAAGGCGCTTCCAGCGCGCCGAGCGCCGCAAGCAGCCGGGCGCGCGCGAGATATTCGTTCGCCTGCGCGTTGGTCAGCCCGGTTCGTGCATCGAGCAGGTCGCGCGCCTGATCCAGCACGTCGAGCGTGGTGCGCAGGCCCGCCCTCTCCTGCTCGCGCGCACCGGAGAAGGCGGTCTCGGCGTGCAGCACCGCCTCGCGATAATCGCCGATGGTGCCGCGAAAGCCGATCAGCTGCTCCCAATTCTGTGCGATCGTCTGACGCACTTCGCGGCGGATCTGATCGAGCAGGTGCACATCCTGCTCGTTGCGCGCCTGCGCCTCGCGGATGCGGGATGAGGTGATCCCCGAATTGTAGAGGGGCAAGGTGGCGGTGACGTTTGCCTGAAAGAAGGTGCGGCGATCGTCGAGATAGGGCGAGGAGGTGCCGCGCCCGCCGCTCGCCTGCGCGGCGACATAGGGGCCGAACTCCGCACGGGCGGTGCCGATCGCGGCGCGCGAGATCCGCTCGCGCGCAGCGGCTGCCTCCAACCGCGGATTGGCGGTGTCGGCGGTGGCATAGGCCTGCTCGACGCTCGGCGGGATGCCGGGCAGCGAGGGTTCGGGATCGAGCGTGCCGGGCAGATGGCCGACGCTGGCGAGATAGAGGCTGCGGCTGCTCTCCAGCGAGGCGGCGGTTTCCTTCAGCCGTGCCTGTGCGAAGGCATAGCGGACGGCGGCCTGGTCCGCGTCCGTCGCGGTCGCCTCGCGCGCACGGCGGCGGGCCTCGGTGTCGCTCAGCTGCCGGGCGAGCAGGTCGACATTTTCCGCGGTGATCGCCAGCAGCTGCTGATCGCGGCGGACGAGGACATAGGCGCCGATCACGTCGAGCAGCACCTCCGCCTCCACCTCGCGCAGCGTGCCGCGCGAGGCATCAACGGCGGCGCGCGCCTGCCGGGCAGCGCCGCTCAGCCGCCCGGAGGTGAACAGGGGCTGGTCCGCCACGCCGGCGACCGAATCGCTCCACGCACTCGCCCGCGCCGACAGATCGCCCGAGCGGACGCTCTGCCAGTTATAGGCGCGGCTGGCGGTGGCGGAGACGGTCGGCCCGTAAGCCGCACGCGCCTGCACCAGCCGCTCGTCGGTCGCGCGGGCATCGGCGCGTTGCGCCTCCAGCAGCGGATTGGAGGCGTAGGCGCTGCGGATCGCATCGGCGAGCGTCTCGGCAGAGGCGCCCTGCCCCACAGCCAGAAGCAACCCGCCCATCGCTATCCGTGCCGCCACCCCCCGCATCCGGCTCAATCCTGCCGGAAGGATCGGCTGAGCTGATCGCGCAGCGGCTTGACGATGTAGGACAGGAGCGAGCGATCCGCCGTGCGGACGAACACCTCCACCGGCATGCCCGGCACCAGCTTCAGCCCACCGAGCCGTGCCGTCTCCGCCTCGTCCACCTCGACCTCGATCGTGTAGAAGACGGAGCCGGTCCGCTGGTCCTCCGCGCGCTCCGCCGAGATGCGCGTCAGCCGGCCGGCAACTTCAGGCGTGGTCGCCGCGCTGAAGGCGGAGAAGCGGACGACAGCCGGCTGCCCGACGGCGATGGCGTCGATGTCGCTGGGGCTGACGCGCGCCTCCACCGTCAGATCCTCGCTGTCGGGCACGATCTCGAGGATCGTCTGCCCCTGCGGCACCACCCCGCCGACCGTGGTGAAGGCGAGCTTGTCGACCACGCCCGCGCCCGGCGCACGGATGATCGAGCGGCGGAATGTGTCGCCGGCGTTTGTCTTGTTGACCTGCTGCTCGGACAGCTTGCGCGTGACCTCCGCCAGCTCGGCTCCCGCGGCGGTGCGGCTGTCCTGATCGAGCAGGAGGATCTGCTGGCGCGTCTCGGTGATGCGCGCGCGGGTCTGCGCGATGTTCGCCTCCAGCGAGGCGGCATTGCCCTCCAGATCGACGGCCGCGCGCTCCAGCTGATTGAGCCGCGCGGTGGTGACGAGCTGCTTTTCGTAGAGGCCGCGCACGCTGTCCCGCTCGGGCCCGATCAGCGCGACCTGCTGGCGGTTGGCGGCGATCTGGCGGCGATAGCTCTCGATCAGCTGTTCCTGCTGGCGGATGCGCTCGCTCAGCTGCGCACGCTGCCCGGCAACCGACGCGCGCTTGAGCCGCAGGAGACGCTGCGCCTCCGCAATGGCGGCGCGGGCGGATACGTCGTGCCGGGCAAGCAGCTCGCGCGGAAAGGCGATGCCTGCCGTCCCGTCGCGCTCCGCCGTCAGCCGGGCCTTGTCGGCGAGCAGCTGGTCGAAGCTTTCGCCCGTCACCTCGGCGCTGACGCTGCTGACCGTCGAATCCAGCCGCATCAGCGGCTGGCCGGCGCGGACCCGGTCGCCATCGCGCACATAGACCTCGGCGATCACGCCGCCGGTCGGGTGGGCGATCTTCTTGACCTTGCTCGCGACCGTCACGTCGCCATGGCCGATCACCGCACCGCTGATCTGGACGAGCGTGGCGAGCGCGACCAGCACGAGCACCAGCGCGCCGACGACGATCATGCCGATGCGCATGTTCCGCCGCAGCGCGCTGTCGGGATCGGGAATGTCGTGCGGGAGCGCGGCCGCCGCGTGGATGCCGCCCGGCAGCTGATAGACCATGTTCAGGCGTCCTCGAGCGGCGGATGGCCGGCGGCCGGCAGCGCCCCGGCCCGGCCCGACACACGCTTCAGCACTTCGTCCCGCGGCGCAAAGGCCTGCACGCGCGCATCCTGCATCAGCAGCACCAGATCGACCGAGCGGAGCGCCGACGGGCGATGGGCCACCAGCACGACGATGCCGCCCCGCGCGCGCACCTGCAGGATCGCGGCGGCGAGCGCAGCCTCCCCCTCGGTGTCGAGGTTGGAATTGGGCTCGTCCAGCACGACGAGGAAGGGATCGCCGTAGAGCGCGCGGGCAAGCGCGACGCGCTGCCGCTGCCCGGCGGACAGCGCCTCGCCGCCGCGGCCGACCTGCGTCTCATAACCGTGCGGCAGGCGCAGGATCAGCTCGTGCAGGCGCGCCTGATGTGCCGCTGCGATGATCGCATCGGGCGAGGCGGCGGGATCGAAGCGGGCGATATTCTGCGCGACGCTGCCGTCCATCAGCGACACGGATTGCGGCAGATAGCCGATATGCCGGCCGAGATCGTCGGACGCCCATTGATCCAGCGTTGCGCCGTCGATCCGCACCGCGCCGCGCGCAGGCGCCCACACGCCGACCAGCCCGCGCACCAGCGACGACTTGCCCGACGCACTCGGCCCGATCACGCCGACCGCCTGCCCCGCCTCCAGCACGAAGCTGGCGTCCACCACGCTGGGCGCCTCCGCTCCCGGCGGGATCAGCGTCAGATGCTCCACCGCCAGCCGAAGCCGGGGCGGCGGCAGCGCGATCCGCGCCGGCTCGGCCGGGAGCGCGCGGAGCATGTCGGACAGCCGCGCCCAGCCCTGCCGCGCGGTGATGAAGCTGCGCCAATTGGCGATGGCGAGATCCACCGGCGCCAGCGCCCGCGCGGTGAGGAAGGAGCCGGCGAAGATCACGCCGCCGCTCGCCTTGCCCTCGATCACCAGCAGCGCCCCGACCGTCAGCACGCCCGATTGCAGGAACTGGCGGAAGATCTTGCTGGCGCTGCCCAGTGTACCGCTCACCTCCGTCAGCCGTTGCTGCGCGGCGAGGAAGTGGCGGCTGATCTCGTCCCACCCCGCCGCCGCGCGCCGCCGCATGCCGAGCGCGTGGACCGTCTCGGCATCGCGCCGCACCGTCTGCGCGAGCGTGGCGCGGGTGGCGCCCAGCATCGTGGCGGCGGCGGTCGGCCGGCGGCTCAGCCGGTCGGTGGCGAAGGTCAGCCCGATGAGGATCAACCCGCCCGCAAGCGCCGTCACGCCCAGCCAGGGATGGAACAGGAACAGCACGCCGATGAAGAAGAACAGCCACGGCAGGTCGATCAGCGCGGCGGGGCCGCTGCCGACGAGGAAGTTGCGGATCTGGTCGAGATCGCTGATCGGCTGCGTGCCGTCGCCGTCGGACGCGCGCCGCAGGCTGAGCCGGTGGACGAGATCATAGACCCGCCCGCGCATCTGCGCATCGAGCGAGGCGGCGATGCCTGCCAGCATGCGGCTGCGGATCACCTCCAGCACGCTCTGGAAGACGTAGACGATGGCGACCATCAGCAGCAGGCCGAGCAGGGTCGGCACGCTGCGGCTGGGCAGCACCATGTCGTAGACCAGCATCATGTAGATCGAGCCGCCGAGCAGCAGCACGTTGAGCGCGGTGCTGAGCACGCCGACGCCGATCAGCGCGGTCCGGCAGCGCGACAAGGCGGCGCGCAGTTCGGATCGCTCCTCCGAAAGCCCGCGTGCCACGCCCATGTCAGGCCAGGAACAGTTCGGCCTCACGCGCGGCATAGCGCTGGAGGCTGAAACGATCCTGCACCACCGCGCGGGCATTGCGGCCGATGGCGGGATCGGCAGCGGCGAGCGCGCGGCGGATCGCCCGCGCGATCGCCTCCGGCTCGAACCCGTCGATCAGATAGCCGGACACGCCATCCTCGATCAGGTCGGTGACGCCGGGGATGTCGGAGGCGACGCACGTCATCCCGCAGGCCATCGCCTCGATCAGCACCTTGGGCAGGCCTTCGTGCAGGCTGGGCAGCAGGAACAGGCTGTGCGCGCGCATCAGCCCGGGCAGCGCCTCGTTCGGCACGAGGCCGCGGAAGGTGAGCGGCGCGCGCCCCTCCTCCGCAGCGATGGCGCGCATGGCGTCTTCCAGCGATCCACGTCCAGCCACGTCGAGCGCCAGGTCGAGGTGCTGGCAGGCGCGCACCATGTTGAGCACGTTCTTCTGCGGCTCGAACCGGCCGACCCAGAGCGCTGGCGCGGTGAAATCCGGCACGTCCGCCGGGCGGAATTGCGCGACATCGACATAGGTCGGCGCGAGCATGACCTTGCCCCGCCCCGCCGGTCGCTGCTCAAGCTCACGCGCCGTATCCTCGGCGGTGACGACGACGTGCGTCGCGGCGGCAAGGCCGAGATCCTCCATCCGCCGGGCGAGCGCCGCCCGCCGGGTCGAGCCGTTCAGCCGGAAGCGGCGCGACAGCAGATAGCCCATGCGGAACAGCAGCTTCGCGCCGGTCAGTCGGTGCGCATAGACCGCCGCCCAGGCGCCCGACACCTGATTGGTCTTGATCCAGGCGGCAGCGCCAAGCGCGCGCCGGTGGACGCGAACACCCCGCAGGCCCCACGCCGCGGCCCCCAGCCCGGTCAACCGGCGCGCGGGCGTCAGCGGCTCCACCCGGTTGTAGAGCGGCTCGGCAGCGGCGAGTTCGCGTACCAGCAGGTGATCCGCCGGATCGTAGGAGAAGACGAGGATGCGATCGAACACCCCATCCCGCAGATATTGCAGGTAGAGCAGCATCTCGCGGCTGAGGATCGCCTCCGCCCGCCAGCGTGTGAGCGAGCCCCCGTTCGACAGGAAGAGGGCGAGCACCCGCTTGCCGGGGGGCAGCGCCCCCCTCCCGTCAGGCATGGCGCATCGCCGGGGCACGGCGCGGCCGGCTGTGCTTCATGGCCTCGTCATAGATGGCGCGCGTCTGCTCGGCGACGGCGGTCCACGTCATGAAGCGCGAGAGATCGGCGACGTGGTGCTCTGGCCGGCGGAGCGCCGCCTCCAGCGCCTTTGCGATGGCCGCAGGATCATCCTGGTCGAAGTAGAAATGATCCGGCAGGCCGAAATCCCGATTTTCGCGGATGCCGCTCAGTTGCAGCGGGCAGCCCCAGCTGATCGCCTCCAGCACCGCGTTGGAGCTGCCCTCGTGCACCGAGGCGTTCACATAGAGCGTCGCCGCCTTGTAGAGCGCGCCGAGGCTGCTGCGCGGCAGCTTGCCGAGCAGGACCACCCGGTCCCCCAGCAGCGGCTTCAGCTGATCGACATAGGCCTCGTCGTCGACGCCGCCGGCGATCAGCAGACGAACGCCCGGCACCCGCTCCGCCATCAGGTTGAACCCGCGGATCAGCCGGTCGACATTCTTCTGCACGGTCAGCCGGCCGACCGCGAGGATGAAGGGCTCGCTGGGGAGCCTCACCGCATCATCCTCGGTGAAGTCGGCCCGGTCGTCCAGTGCATTGGCGATGACGTGGACGTTGCCGACGATCCCGCGCTCCCGCAGCCGGTCCGCCAGGCTGGGCGCGACGGCGATCACCGCATCGGCGAAGCGCAGCTGATATTCCGCCGC
Organism: Sphingomonas jatrophae; assembly: GCF_900113315.1. Lineage (GTDB taxonomy): Bacteria > Pseudomonadota > Alphaproteobacteria > Sphingomonadales > Sphingomonadaceae > Sphingomonas_P > Sphingomonas_P jatrophae. Next base: position 746,534 of record NZ_FOZG01000003.1, read on the forward strand.
GAGGAAGCCGAGCTTTCCGAGGAAGCCCCATTTATCGAGGATGTAATCCGCCGAGCCGTAGCGCACGACCGTCCTGATCCCGAGCAGCTTGTAGGCCCACAGCATGATCGCGGAGCCGAGCCCCTGGAGGTGGACGATATCGGGGCGCAGCCGCACCGCGGCGAGGACGGCGGAGAAGTAGTAGAGCAGCTTGTCCGTCTTGAAGATGCGCGATTCCGGCGCGCCGACCAGCTCGACACCGCGATACTCCGCTTGGTGGATGTTGCGCCGCAGCCCCATCAGCACGACGCGCAGCCCCTGCGCTGCGATCAGCGGGAACAGCCGCTCCGCATTCTTCTCGGCTCCGCCCTCGCAATCGGGAATACCGCGCGCGCCCACGACAAGGATGGTCGGCATAATCGTCTCCCTGGCGCGGATCGCGCCTCCGCGCCGATCCCCGCCCCCCGTTTGTCGAACGTCTCGGGCCAGTCCGCCCACCGCTTCTTTCGCGGTCGAGCCATGCTTACAGGAGGCTTAACCTCGCCAGCAACCCGAATGGCACAGTACATCCGTAATGGACCTCGATTTACCACCTTGTGGATTATTTGGTCCGCCCCACTCATAACAGCGGCTCTCGGGCGGGCCTTCGCACGGCCTCTTTGTGTATATTGCGTGTGATCTTATCGGATAGGATCTGTTCGTAACGGGTCAAGAACAGGCGGCAGCCTGCTCGCTTATAGGACTGCCTAATGGCGGTCCCTCCGCTGCAAGAGCGCAAACGCAAGATCCGGCACGCTACCCATCCGGATCGTGCCGCTCACCGGGTATCGCTCGAAGGATGATGCCCCGAAATCGCGTCTGCTGCACGAGCAAGTCACGCCATTTCGGACGGATGCATGGACGGTGCCCGCCCGCATGTTGTTAAGACGCACCATGACCTTCCCGAGCAGCAATATGCGCAGGCCGGCAGTGCGGCAGGCTCGATGCACGATCGGGTGAGACGGTCGCGCGCAGCGCAGGGCCGGCGCTATTTCGCGCTCAACGCGCCGCTCGCCATCCTGTCCTCCGTCCTACCCGGCTTGAGCCTCTACGCGGCGACGCTGTTGCTCGGCTCGCGCGGGGATTTCGCGACAGCGGGCGAGCTTCGCCTTTACGCCTCCGTGTTCGGGCTGGTCGGCATCCTGTTCCTGAACGAGATGGGAAAGTTCTTCGTCCGCCATGTCGTGGCGGGCGACATGGGTGAAGTGGCGAAGTTATTCTACTTCCGGCTCGTCCTCGCCGTTCTGGTGGGGGGCGGCGCAGGGATTGCGATCTGCGTCGCACTGGTCGCGGGCTACCCTGACGTCGCCGCCATGGCCGCGACGATCGCGATCTCGGCCGTCTTCTATCCGGCGGATTTCTTCCTGACCCTGCTGACGGCGCAGACCCGGTTCGCCCTGCTGACCCGACTGAATGCGATCCGCTATGTGTTCGCGACGGGTGCGCTGATCGGTGTTCTGGTCCAGCATGGCTCCGCGCTGCACGCCTTCCTCGCCTATACGCTCGTGCTCGCGGGCTTCGGGCTTGGGTATACGTGGCGGTACGGCCGGCCCGCCCTGGCAGGCCTGCGCCGCTTTTCGTGGCAGGAGGTGGCCGCGTCGGACGTACGCAGCGCCGCCGGCCTCTCGGCCGCGAATGCGCTGCCCAACGCGCTGGAGCATGTCGACAAGTTCATCGTCGGCACGCTGTTCGGGCTGCACGTGCTGGGCATCTACGCGCTCGCTTTCTCGACGGGGCGGATCATCTACAACGCAATGAAGCCGGTGACGACGATCTACTATCGCTGGCTGGTCGATCACCGCATCGAACGGCACACCGCGCTGCGGCTGTTCCTTATCGGCAGCGGCATAGGCATGGGGTGCATGGTCGCGATATGGGCGGCCTACAGCTTCATCCCCGCGCTCGACTTCTTCCGCCCCGCCGCGGCCATGTCGGCGATCATCTTCGCCGGCTACGGCCTCGCCCTCGTCAACACGGGCGAGCTGCAGTCCGAGGCGTTGCATCACGGCGGCAGGTTGCGGCGGGTGTTCTGGGCCAATGCGGGGTCGGGCCTGGCCTGCTACGGCCTGTTCCTGATCGCTGCGCTGTTGCCCGAGAGCGTGGCGTTGCTGGCTCTGCCGGGCCACTTTGCCCTGCGGCATGGCGTCAGCCTGCTGATCCTCTATCGGTCGAGGCGAGCGTCTGCTGGTTGAGAAGCGGGTTTCGCCGAAATCATCGCGTTGAGCGATGTCCGCCTCACAGACAAGATTGTTAGCCGAGCATGGCCGCATATCGCCAGTGCCACCTTGATGAGGTCGACCAATGGAGATCATATGGACGGCGCGAGAGGTGCTTACGGCAAGTGGTCCTACACGTTCGACGGTCCGAACGCCTTCGAGCGTCGCCCAGCGGCTGATCCCTAAGCTCGCCGGCCCAGCCACGAGCCGACCGCAGAACGCTAGACTCGCTTTTCACAAATCCCGCGCCGCACTTCCACCTAGCCTCGGGATTGGACGCTGCGGCCATAGCGTTTCCGGACGGATCTGACCGCTACGAGACATCGCAAGCCGATAGGTGCGGGTTACACCATACCTAATGCTCGTCGGACGATCTGATCATGCAGAGCCTTCGATGCCCATCCGCACTCCATCAGCCAGATGCTTGAAGCGCTACATCGGCGGCTCGGCCACCGGAGCTTTGGCAGAGCTTCGTAGCTAATTGCGTGATCGGGAGCCGTCCGGAACGAGCGACTAGCCGACAGCGCACATTAGCGCGTCGCGCGGGTCGAGCCATTCGGTGGGCCGGGCAGCCGCTCGGCGGTGCGGCGCTCCCGCCCCCCGCTTCCGTCGTCGGATCGTCTGGACTGGACGCGCGAACGGCCCGGCCTCTTGGAGGCCGGGCCGTTGTGTGCGATGGTTGCGGGGACAGGATTTGAACCTGTGACCTTCAGGTTATGAGCCTGACGAGCTACCGGGCTGCTCCACCCCGCGCCAACTGGAACAGCCGCCTTTGTCGGGCGGCTGGATCCTCCCTTTTGGGGGAGGAGACGTGTGAATGGGCTATCCTTGTGCCACGCGCCGGCGTCAAAGCCTGGCGACGACCTACTCTTCCATCGCTTAGGCGATAGTACCATCGGCGCTGTCCGGTTTCACGGCCGAGTTCGAGATGGGATCGGGTGGGTCACGGACGCTATGGCCACCAAGCTATGAGGCCGGCGCGTGTCGAGGATGTTCTAGAAACCGATGCACCTGATGCTTGAGCTTTGAA
>NZ_FOZG01000002.1 GCF_900113315.1 Sphingomonas jatrophae
ACCGGCACCAACGGCACCGGCAGCGTCACCAACTCGGGCACGATCAGCACGACGGGCGAAGGCGCACGCGGCATCGACGTGACGGGCACGCAGGGCGCCACCGTCACCAACTCGGGTCGGATCACGACTGCCGGCCTCAACGCAGAAGCGATCCGCGCGACGGCGCCGGCGGGCGCGAACGTCACTGTCGCGAACAGCGGCAGCGTCGCCACCAGCGGTGAAGGTGCAACCGGCATCCTGGCGATCGGCGACACTGTCACCATCACTGGCAATGGCACCGTCGCGACAACCGGGATGATGGCAGACGGCATCAATGCCAATGCAGCTGCAGGTCCGCTTTCGATCACCACGGGTGGCGTGTCCACGTCGGGCCAAGGAAGCGTCGGCATCCGTGCCACCAGCGCGACCGGCGCCACCACCACGACCATCGGCGGCCCGGTCACGACCACGGGACTGGGCGCGACGGGGGTGCTCGCCCGCGGCACCGGCGATGTGGCGGTCGCGATCACGGGGCCGGTCTCGACCACCGGCGCGAATGCACTCGGCGTGGATGCAGCTTCGTCGGGCGGCAACGTGACGGTATCGGCCGCCGCGGTCACCACGCGGGGTGACGGCGCGACCGGGATCCTCGCGGCTGGGCCGCAGGCGGTCACCGTCACCGGCGGTGCGATCACCACAGGTGGGGCCAACGCGCAGGGTGTCGTCGCGAGCGGCGGCGACGCTGTGGCGGTGACCACGGGCGAGATCTCCACCACGGGCGTCGCGAGCAACGGCATCCGTGCGGCCTCGACCGGCGGATCGACGACGGTGCGCAGCGGCGCGATCACGACGCGCGGTGCGACCTCCACGGGCGTCCTGGCGCTTGGCGCCGGCGACGTCGCCATCACGGCCAATGGTCCGATCACCACCGCCGGCGCAGAGTCGCAGGGCGTCAACGCGGTCTCGACCGCGGGCAACGTGACCGTTGCGACCGGCGCGATCACCACCACCGGCGATGTCTCCTCCGGCATCATCGCAACCGGTCCGCAGGCAGTGACCGTCACCAGCGGCGCGGTCACCACCAGCGGCGCGAGCTCGTCCGGCATCCTTGCGGACGGCGGGACCGCTGTTTCGGTCACCGCCAACGGTGCGATCTCGACCGCCGGCTTCAACGGCGTCGGCATCCGTGCGACCTCGACTGGTGGCCCGGTTCAGGTCGTCGCCACAGGCCCGATCAGCACGCGCGGTGAGACCGGTAACGGCATCCTCGCCAGCGGCACGGGCAATGTCACCGTCAACGCGTCCGCCCCGATCACGACGGCAGGCCTGAATGCCAGCGGCGTGCGTGCCTTCTCCACGGGCGGCCCTGTCGCGGTGACGACGGCAGCGATCACGACCGCCGGCGATGGCGGCACCGGCATCTTCGCGAGTGGCCCCCAGGCGGTCAGCGTGACCAGCGGCGCAATCACCACCGCCGGTGCAACTGCGTCCGGTATCGTCGCCGAAGGCGGCCCGGTGACGATCGCGGCAAACGGCGCGATCGCGACCACGGGGGCGAACAGCCTAGGCGTGCAGGCTATTGCCACCGGGCCCCTCGCCATCAGGACGGGCACTGTCTCGACCCGCGGTGCAGGCTCGATCGGTGTCTCGGCGACCGGCAGTCAGACGGTGCAGGTGACCACCGGCGCGGTGATGACGGCCGGCACCGATGCCGGCGCGATCCTGGCGCAGGGCGGCGATGCGGTGAGCGTTGCGGCGAACGGCACGATCTCCACCACCGGCAACAATTCAGCTGCTGTTCGTGCCACTTCCGCTCGCGGACCGGTTACGGTGACGACCGGGGCCGTTACGACCAACGGTGCCGGATCTACCGGCATCCTTGCAGCCGGCCCGCAGGCAGTCACAGTGACTGCCGGTGCGGTCACCACCGCTGGCGTCGATACGCCGGCGATCAGCGCCACGAGCAGCGCCGGCCCGGTAACGGTGACGGCACAGAGCGTACGGGCGACCGGCGCCGGCTCGCGCGGCATCGTGGCCACGGGCGTACAGGCGGTGAACGTCACCTCCGGTGCGGCGTCCGCGGTCAACGTGCCGGCCATTGAGGCGACGAGCAGCGGCGGGGCGGCGTCGGTGACGCTGAACGGCGCGGCGACGACCGGAACGGGCAATGCAGTGCTCGTCAGCGGCGGCACTACCGCCAACCTGACGCTCGGCAGCGGCGGTTCGCTGGCGAGCGGCACGGGCGGCGCTCGCCTGACCTCGGCGACGGGTTCGACCGTCAACAATGGCGGCACCATCACCGGCAATGCCACCGGCCCGATCGTGACCGCAGTGGGCGGCCCGCTGACCTTCAACAATAGCGGCAACTTCACCGGTACGATCGGCTTCACCGGTGGCAACGATGTCCTGGTGAACTCGGGCACCTACCGCGCTCTGTTCAATCAGGATTTCGGCGCCGGCACCGATCGCTTCACCAACACCGGCACCTTCCTAGTGCTGCCAGGCGCGACCGCGCCAGGCACGGTGGCGCTGACCGGGCTGGAAACGTTCAACAACTCCGGTCTGATCGATCTGCGGAACGGCCGCGCGGGCGACGTGCTCTCCACCTCGGGTACGTTCACCGGCACGGGCAACAGCACGCTGGGGATCGACATCACGATCAACGGTGCTTCTTCTGCCGCCGATCGCTTCAACGTGGGCGGCGCGCTGACCGGCGTCACCCAGCTGCAGCTCAACCTCAACGGATCGACGCCGGCGCTCACCTCCGGGCTGATCTTCGCGCAGGGTGGTGCCGGCACCTCGGCGACAGCCTTCAACGCGCCGCAGTCGACGTTCAACATCGGGTTGGTGCGCTACGACATCCGCTTCAACGCGGCGGATAACAGCTTCGCGCTGGTCGGTACGCCGGGTGACACGGTGTATCGCACGCTCCGGATCGGCGAAGCAGCGCAACAGCTGTGGCATCGTTCCGCCGATGCGGTCGGCGCCCAGCTGGCGGAGCTGCGCGATGCCAAGTTCGGCGGGTATAGCGAGAATGGTGGGCGCCTCTGGCTCCAGATGTATGGCCAGTCCCATTATCGCGACGGCGGCCAGTCGGTCACCGCCTTCGGCCTCACCCGCACGGTCGATCTGAGCTACAAACAGGATACGTTCGGCGGGCAGATCGGGCTCGGTATCGGTGCGGGCGGCGATGGCGCGATCGCCTTCGGTGTCACCGGCGGTTACCAGAGCTCCGACGTGAAGTTCGCCTTCTCCTCGGATCGGGCGCGCTTCGATGCGGTGAACGTCGGCGCCTATGCCAGCTTCCAGTCGGGTGGCCTGTTCGCCAACGTGCTCGGCAAGTATGACTACTACTGGATCGAAGCGAACAGCATCACTGCCGGCATAGGCGACAAGTTCCGCGGCGAGAGCTACGGCGTGCAGGGAGAGGCCGGGTTCCGGATCGGCGGAGATCGCTTCTACGCCGAACCGGTTGCCACGCTCGCCTACGTGCGCACCGACCTGAACGACTTCCGTGTCCCGGGCGCGACGATCGACTTCGATCGGTTCGATGGCCTCCGCGGTAAGGCTGGTCTGCGCGTGGGCAGCAGGATCGACTTCGGCAACGGAGCGACCGCGATCGTCTACGCCCAGGGCAATTACGTCCACGAGTTCAAGGGCAAGGACGGCATTGCCTTCTCGACCGGTGGCGCCCCGCTCAGCTTCCGCAATCGCCCGATCGGTGATTACGGGCAGGGCAAGCTGGGCGTGAGCATCGGCGGTGCAGGCGGCGTCAGCGGTTTCGTCGAGGGCTTCGGCAACGCGGGCGGCAACTACAAGGGCGGCGGCGGCCGCGCGGGGATCCGGCTCAAGTTCTGAGCCGGCAGCCCTGAAGCGGGATCCTCCGCTGACCCGCAAACAGCCGCCGCCCGGGCCGTCATGGTACGGGCGGCGGTTTGCATTGAGAGTATAACTCTGCGCCTTGTCGGCGAGTGCCGAGGAGCGTGCCACAACCTTCACATTAGCGGGCAAAGCTCCGGAGCAGGCACGCACCAAGACGGCAGCCGCTGCTTCCGCCTCTACAAACCAGACTGTGATCGGTGCCACGGCCGAGTTCAGTGGTTTGCTGACCACCGTTCAGCAACTCGCATTACGCCAAACGCATAGCTTGCCTTCGCAAGCACGGCGGTGTTGCTTGAGCCACGATCGGGCGCGAAGATTTGCCAGCCGTCCGGCCTAGATAAGAGCGCAGCTGTGAGGGGTGCCGATCGGCTGGCGGAGACGGAGGGATTCGAACCCTCGGTACGGGTTAACCCCGTACGGCGGTTTAGCAAACCGCTGGTTTCAGCCACTCACCCACGTCTCCGGGTCGGCGTCGCAGCGCCCTAGCAGCGCCGGGCGGCGGGATCAACGGGCGGACGGACGTGAAAAGGACTCAAGCCGGCGCGCATTCATGGACGGGCAAGGCAAGGGCGCGCTATCCGCTCTTGTTCCAGGGTCTTCCGGGGGGAAGCGATGCCGACTGCCAAGTTCGTCCGTGCCGCAGCCGCTGCCGCGCTGCTGATCGCAGCGCCGGCGCTAGCGCAGGTTCGCACGGTGGATCCGAACGCAGCGATGCGCGGCGATCTGGCGCCGGTGCCGGCTGGTGAGGCTGCCTATGGCACCAAAGGGGTTTCCGCCGAGCCGACCCGACAGACTGCGCCCGAGCCCGCTTTCTCTAGCGAGCCGCCCGCCGCGACGGTCGCCGGCAGCGCGTCCGCCGAGAGCGAGCGGATGACCACGCAGGAGGCGCTGGCCTCCGCCGCGGCGGACGATCCCACGCGCACCTATCAGCGCGACGACCTCCTCTCCGCGGCGGAGGGCGTGTTCGGGAAGGGCGCAGAGGGGCTTGCTCGCATTCTGGAAGACATCCTGAAGAAGCAGGGGCAGCCCTCCGCCTACATCGGCGGGCGCGAAGTGGGCGGCGCGTTCGTCGCCGGGCTGCGCTATGGATCGGGCACGCTGCACCATAAGGTGGAAGGCGACATGCCGGTCTACTGGACGGGGCCGTCGCTCGGCTTCGACTTTGGCGGTAATGGCGCCAAGTCGTTCGTGCTGGTCTACAACCTTTATGACACGGCGGACCTCTTCAACCGCTTCCCGCAGGCGGAGGGCGCCGCCTATATCGTCGGCGGCTTCACCGCGAGCTATCTGCGCCGCGGCGATATCGTGCTGATCCCGATCCGGCTCGGCGTCGGATGGCGGCTCGGCGCGAATGTCGGCTACATGCGGTTCAGCCGGAAGGCGAAGGTGTCGCCGTTCTGAGCCGGGCCGGCGACGCTTAGGTTGACAAAGTTGACACTTAGAGGCCCTTTTCCGACTAGTTGGTGGGCGGCCCCTATCTCTTTTGTCTACAACGGGTTACCCGCACTTCCTCAGTCCGCATTGTCGAAGCGCCGGATTTCGACGGACGCTTCGTCGAAGCCGTCGAGCAGGCGTGCGTTGACGCCCATCCTGCCGAAGTCTTCGCCAAGCGTGGCCCAGTGCGTGCCGCAGCCGCATGTCGGGCAATGATGGATGCCGATCATGCGATCGCCCCAGACATAAGCGACCGTCTCGCCCGTGATGCTTACATCATCTGGCGGGAAATAGGCGACGCGCCAGGCAAGTCGCCGGCAGAGCGAACAATTGCAGTCGGCCACCCATTCGGGCCTGTGCGGAAGCTCGATCCGCACGTTTCCGCAGTGGCAGCTTCCCTGTACGGCCATGGCGGATGGTAGGCGCCACTGCCGATATCCCGCAAGTGCGCCGAGCGATGTGCCCGCAGCGGGCAGCAAGCGTCAGGCAGGCCGGTAGGTCGATTCGAAGCGGATCGGCCGTCCGGTGGCGGCCGTAGCCAGCGTGCCGTCCCACATGACACGGTGGCCGCGCAGGATGGTGCCGATCGGGCGGCCGGTGAGCGGCATGCCCTCGAACGGGGACCAGCCGCAGCGCGAGGCGAGCCAGTCACCCGTTACGGTCCAGCGAGCCTTCAGGTCGACGACGGTGAAGTCGGCGTCATAGCCGACCGCGATCCGGCCCTTGCCGACGAGGCCGAAAATGCGTTGCGGCCCGCTCGCCATCAGGTCGACAAGCCGGGCGAGGGTGAGGCGGCCTTCGGCGACATGGTTGAGCATGAGCGGCACGATGGTCTGCACGCCCGGCATGCCGGACGGCGACTCAGGATAGGGCTTTGCCTTCTCCTCGCGCGTGTGCGGTGCGTGATCGGAGCCGAGCACGTCGGCGGCGCCCTGCCCCAACCAGTGCCACAGCCCGTCCCGGTGTGCGGCGGAGCGGATCGGTGGGTTCATCTGCGCGAAGCTGCCGAGGCGTGGATAAGCGTCCTCCGCGGCCAGCGTCAGGTGCTGCGGAGTCAGCTCGCAGGTGGCGATGTCCTTGTTCTGCGCCAGCAGCTCCAGCTCGGCCGGTGTGGTGACGTGGAGAACGTGGATGCGGCGCCCCGTCTTCCGCGCGAGCGCGAGGATGCGGCGGGTGGCGAGCATCGCGCTCTCATCGTCGCGCCAGACGGGATGACTGGAGGGATCGCCCGCGACGCGCTCGCCGCTCCGCGCCTGCATCCGCGCCTCGTCCTCGGCATGGATGGCAACGCGGCGCTGGCCCGAGCGCAGCACGCGTTCCAGCGCGGCATCCTCGGACACGAGCAGATCGCCGGTGGACGCGCCCATGAAGATCTTGACGCCCGCAGTGCCGGGCAGCCGCTCCAGCTCGGCCAGCTGCTCGGCATTGGCGGCGGTGGCGCCGACGTAGAAAGCGTGATCGCACCACATGCGGTCGCGCGCGCGGGTGAGCTTGTCGTTCACGGCGTCCGCGCTGTCGGTGTTGGGCTTGGTGTTCGGCATCTCGAACACGGCAGTAACGCCGCCCAGCACCGCGGCACGGCTGCCGCTTTCCAGATCCTCCTTCGCCTCCAGCCCCGGCTCGCGGAAATGGACCTGGCTGTCGATCAGGCCCGGCAGCACCATCAGGCCGGCGCAGTCGATCGTCTCGCCCGCATCGCCGGCAACGCCGATCGCAGCGATCCGCCCGCCTCGCACGCCGACGCTGGTTTCGACCGGGCCACCCGGCGTCCACACGGTGCCGTTCTTCAGGAGGAGATCATAGGTCGGCATCGACGCTTCCTTTCGGTGGCCCCGCTCCCTACCTCCGCGGCATGACCGGCACCACCCTCCCCGACCGCGCCCTTCTCCGTCTCTCGGGAGAGGATGTGCGCGGCTTCCTCCAGGGCCTCGTCACTAACGATGTGGCCGGGCCGCTGCCCGTCTGGGCGGGGTTGCTGACGGCGCAGGGCAAGGCGCTGTTCGATTTCCTCGTGTGGAGCGATCCCGAGGGCGGCGAGGACGTGCTGATCGACTGCGAGGCCCCGCAGGCCGATGCGCTTGCGCGGCGGCTGACGCTCTATCGCCTGCGCCGCGCCATCGCGATCGCACGGGACGAGACGCTGGCGGTGCATTGGTCGGCCGACGGCAATGTCGGCAGCGCGGATCCGCGGCTGCCCGCGCTTGGCCGGCGCTGGCTGGCGCCCGGCGGCGCGGCGGCGGAGGGCTGGGACGCGCACAGGCTGGCGCTGGGCGTGGCCGAGGGCGTCGCCGAGCTCGGCTCCGACAAGACCTTATGGCTGGAGGCGAATGCCGCGGAGCTGGGCGGCGTCAGCTTCGGCAAGGGCTGCTATGTCGGCCAGGAAAATACGGCGCGGATGAACTGGCGGCAGAAGGTCAATCGCCGCATCGCCGTGCTGCGGGTGGACGCCGCGCCCGAGGATGCGCGCGCCTGGTATCCGGATCTCGGGCTGGCGGTCGTCCACCGCCGCGTCGAGGCGCTGAGGGCCGAGGCGGCGCTGGTGCGGCCCGACTGGCTGGACGCCGCGCTCTCCGCCGAGCCGGCCTGACCCGGCGGGGAGCGTCGGCAGGCGATCAGTCCTTCCGGTCGCGCGCCTCGTCGGCCGTCTCGTCGCCGAGCTGGTTGGCGCCGTGATAGGCCTTGCCGCTCTGGCCGCCGTCAAAGCCTTCGCCGCCCGCGTCGTTCGGATAGGCCTTGCCCTGCGACTGGCCGCCGCTCGCCATCTGGCTGTCGACGTCCTTGCCGTCGCCCGACTGATTGCCGCCGCCATCGACCGGCATCTTCACCTTGTCCGTCATTTCGATTCTCCTTCATCGGGAGAACCAGCGAGCCTTGGACCCCGTTCCGGGGCCCAGCGTGGCTGTAGTTCTTGCGACGGCGTGCGCCGATCAACAGCGATACGCCACAGGCCGAACAGCGCGAAACCAGCCCAGAGGACGTTGAGCGCGGCGGACGGCATCGCGCCATTATAGCCGGAGTTGAGGACGAACCCGGCCGCACCGACGAGGTTGAGCCACTGATAACTGGCCGACCGCGCCGTCACGCGGCCGAGCGTCAGCAGCACGTAGCTGAGCAGGATCATGCCCGCCGCCGCCCAGCCGACGACGGCGACACAGGTGGCGAAGGGGAGAGACAAGCTCATCGCCGCCCTCCCCTTGCCCGATCAGGCCGCCAGCTTGCGCAGCACGTAGGGCAGGATGCCGCCGTTGAGGAAATATTCCAGCTCGTTCACCGTATCGATGCGGCAGCGGGTGGCGAAGGTCTCGCTCGTGCCGTCGGCGCGGGTGAGCGTGACCTGCACTTCCTGACGCGGGCGCAGGCCTGCCACGCCGGAGATGGAAAAGGTCTCCGTGCCGTCAAGGTTCAGCGTCTTGCGATCGATGCCCTCGGCGAACTGGAGCGGCAGGATGCCCATGCCGACGAGGTTCGAGCGGTGGATGCGCTCGAAGCTCTCGGCGATGACGGCGCGGACGCCGAGCAGCATCGTGCCCTTGGCCGCCCAGTCGCGCGACGAGCCGGTGCCATATTCCTTGCCCGCGACGACGACGAGCGCGGTGCCCTCGTCCTTATACTTCATCGCCGCGTCGTAGATCGCCATCACCTCGCCCGACGGAATGTGCTTGGTCATGCCGCCTTCGATGCCGGGGATCATCTCGTTCTTGATGCGGATGTTGGCGAAGGTGCCGCGCATCATCACTTCATGGTTGCCGCGGCGCGCGCCGTAGCTGTTGAAGTCCGCTCGGCTGACCTGATGCTCGTTCAGGTAGCGGCCGGCGGGGCTGTCCGCCTTGATCGAGCCGGCCGGCGAGATGTGGTCCGTCGTGATCGAGTCGGCGAAGACGGCGAGCGGGCGAGCATCGGTGATGTCGAACACGGGCTTCGGCGTCATCTCCATGCCGACGAAGTAGGGCGGGTTCTGCACGTAGGTGGAGCCCGACGACCAGTTGTAGGTGTCGGATCCCTCGACCGCGATGGCGCGCCACTTGCGATCGCCCTCGAAGACGTTGGCGTAGCGCGTGCGATACATCTCGCTGTCGATCACCGAGGTGATGATGTCGGTCACCTCCTGGTTGGTCGGCCAGATGTCCTTGAGGAAAACGGGCTTGCCGTCCTTACCCTCGCCGATCGGGGCCGTGGTGATGTCGTCGCGCACGGTGCCCTTCAGCGCATAGGCGACGACGAGCGGCGGCGAGGCGAGGAAGTTGGCGCGCACGTCGGGCGAGACGCGGCCCTCGAAGTTGCGGTTGCCGGACAGGACGGAGGCGGCGACGATGTCGTTCTCGTTGATCGCCTTGCTGATCGGCGTGGCGAGCGGGCCCGAATTGCCGATGCAGGTGGTGCAGCCATAGCCGACGAGGTTGAAGCCGACCGCGTCGAGATCGTCCGAGAGCTTCGACTTGTTGAGATAATCGGTGACGACCTGCGACCCGGGCGCGAGCGAGGTCTTGACCCAGGGCTTGGGCTTCAGGCCCAGCGCATTGGCCTTGCGCGCGACGAGGCCGGCGGCAACCAGCACGTTCGGGTTGGACGTGTTGGTGCAGCTGGTGATCGCGGCGATGACGACGTCGCCATGGCCGATGTCATGGCCGAGCCCGTCGACGTCGACGCGCTGGTCGCTCTCGCCCGACTTCTTGTAGCCCTTGGCCAGCTCCGAATTGAAATTGTCGTCGACGTGGGCGAGCAGCACGCGGTCCTGCGGGCGCTTGGGGCCGGCGAGCGACGGCTGCACCGTGCTCATGTCGAGCTGGAGCACGTCGGTGAACACCGGATCGGGCAGCGACGTGTCGCGCCAGAAGCCCTGCGCCTTGGCATAGGCCTCGACCAGATCGATCTGCCACTCGTCACGGCCGGTGAGGCGCAGATAGTTGATCGTCGCCTGATCGACCGGGAAGAAGCCGCAGGTGGCGCCATATTCGGGGGCCATGTTGGCGATCGTCGCGCGGTCCGCGAGGCTGAGCGAATCGAGGCCGGGACCGTAGAATTCGACGAAGCGGCCGACGACGCCCTTGGCGCGCAGCATCTGCGTGACGGTGAGCACGAGGTCGGTGGCGGTGATGCCCTCGGCCAGCGTGCCGGTCAGCTGGAAGCCGACCACCTCGGGGATGAGCATGGAGACGGGCTGGCCGAGCATCGCCGCTTCCGCCTCGATGCCGCCGACGCCCCAGCCGAGCACGCCGAGGCCGTTGACCATCGTGGTGTGGCTGTCCGTGCCGACCAGCGTGTCGGGATAGGCGACAATGGCGCCATCGGCATCGTTCGAGGTCCACACCGTCTTGGCGAGATTCTCGAGATTCACCTGGTGGCAGATGCCCGTGCCCGGCGGCACCACCTTGAAATTGTCGAGCGCCTTGGAGCCCCAGCGCAGGAACTCGTAGCGCTCCATGTTGCGCTCATATTCGAGGTCAACATTCTCCTGCGCCGCCTGCGGCGTGCCGAAGGCGTCGACCATCACCGAGTGATCGATGACGAGGTGGACGGGCACCTGCGGATTGATCTTCTGCGCGTCGCCGCCCAGCTTGTTCATCGCATCGCGCATCGCCGCCAGATCGACGACGCAGGGAACACCGGTGAAATCCTGCATCAGCACGCGGGCCGGGCGATACTGAATCTCCCGCTCGCTGGTGCGATCCTTCACCCAGTCGATGATCGCCTGCACGTCGGCGACCGAGACGGTCTTGCCATCCTCGAAGCGGAGCATGTTCTCCAGCAGCACCTTCATCGAGAAGGGCAGGCGGGAGATGTCACCCAGCTGCTCGGCGGCCTTCGCCAGCGAATAATAGGCGACCGACTTGCCGCCGACCTCCATCGTTGAACGGGTGGAGAGCGTGTCCTGTCCGACGGCGGTCATGGCTGGGCCTCATGCTGCAAATGCGTTGTCGCGGGGGCGCATAGCAAGGGGGAACCACATGCGAAAGGCCGCCGACATGGCGGCAACGTGAACGGGACGTAGTTTCCCGTTCACGCAACCGGTCGGGCACCGCCCCGTTCTGTCGCCGTCGTCCATCACGGACAGGAGAAGGACATCATGCGAAAGCTCATTCTCGCCGCCGCCGCCCTCGCCACGGTGACCCCCGCGATCGCGGTGGAAGCGCAGCCCGGCCGTGAATATCGCCAGGACATGCGCGAGGCCCGTCAGGAGTATCGCCGCGACCTGCGCAATGCCGACAGCCGCCGCGACGTGCGCGAGGCGCGACGCGATTATCGCGACAACGTGCGCGATGCCCGCCAGGATCGTCGCGAGAACTGGCGCAACTATCGCAACTATGACTGGAACCGCCCCGGCAATGGCGGGCGCTATTATGCCGACAATTACTACCGCGATGGCCGCTACTACCAGCCGCGCCGCCTGTCGGCCAACGACCGGATCTACCGTGGGCGGAACGGGCAATATTATTGCCGCCGCAATGACGGCACCACCGGCCTGCTGATCGGCGCACTGGGCGGCGGCGTGCTGGGCAACGTCATCGCGCCGGGCAACAGCGACCTGCTGGGCACCGTGCTGGGTGCGGCGGGCGGCGGCCTGCTCGGTCGGCAGATCGACCGCAACAACGTCCGTTGCCGATAAACTGCGCAGAAGCGGCGGCTTGACGGCCGCCGCTCACGCCACCTAACCTTCCCCTCGATGGCCTGCCCGGATGGGGATCCGGCGGGCATCGGGGGGATGTTCATGACAAGGCGGTTGAAGCGGCCGGTTGCGGCCGCGCTGTGGGTGTGCGCGCTCGGCTTCGCTGCACCGGCCATGGCGCAGGAGAAATCGGCGACGCGCGAGGGCTTCACCCTGCCCGCATCGGCCAAGGCACGCATCCTGCTGTTCCGCCCGCGCGTGCGCGTCGGTTCGCAATCGACCGGCGGCATGTTCGAGCCGAATGCCGACTGGACGGAGCAGTCGAAGCGCAACCTCGTGACGGCGCTCGGCGCGGCGCAGAACAAGCTCGGCCACACGATCGTCACCGCGGATGAGCCGGTCGGCCCCGCAGCGGCCACGCTCGCCGCCTATCGCGCGCTGTTCGCCACCGTCGCGGATGCGGTGATCACCTATCAATTCTTCCCTGGCAACCGTCTACCGACGAAGAAGCGGAAGGGCGCGGCCTTTGCCTGGACGCTCGGCCCCGGCGTGCGCGACGTGCCGGGCGCGGCGGATGCGGATTATATCCTGTTCCTCGATACGGAGGACCAGTTCGGATCGACCGGCCGCAAGGTGGCGCAGCTCTTCGCCGCGGGTCTCGGCGTCGGGATCACCTCCGGCGTGCATAGCGGCTTTGCCGGCCTCGTCGATGCGCGCACCGGCGATCTGCTGTGGCTCAACGCCGACCGCCAGATGGGCGGCGACGTGCGCGAGGCGGCCGGTGCGGCGAAGCGGATGGCGCAGCTGCTTGAGGACTTCCCGGGAAGCGTGCCGGCGGTGAAGGTCGCCGCGGCGGGAGCGGCCAAGTGATCGCGCGCGCGGCGCTGGCGGCCATGCTGGCCCTGGCCGCGCCCGCGCTCGCCGCACCCAAGGCAAAGCTGGCCGCCCTACCCCCCTATGCCGGCGCGTACCAGCCACAGACGGTGGATGAGCGAGGCCAGTGGGCCGAGGCGGACGAGGATGAGCGGCAGCTGCGCGACTCGGCAGCCGTGGTGACCGATCCGGCGCTGAACGCCTATGTGCGCCGCGTGCTGTGCAACGCCGTCGGCGACGATCGCTGCGCATCCGTCCGCATCTACATCCTGCGCGTGCCCGTCTTCAACGCGAGCATGTCGGCCAACGGGACGATGCGCGTCTATACCGGCCTGCTGCTGCGCGTTCGCAGCGAGGCGGAACTGGCGGCGGTGCTGGGACACGAATTCGGTCATTTCGAGGAGCGCCACGTTCTCGCCGGGTTCCGGGCGGCGCGCACCGCGACCGACCTGACAACGTGGCTGACGCTCGCGGGCGGCTATGCCGCGGTCAGCACGGCAGCGACCAGCCACACCATCGCAGGCAACTTCTATGCTTATGGTCGCGATCAGGAGCGTGCGGCCGACCGTCTCGCCTTCAGCTACACCGCCGCATCGCGCTATCGCCCGGGCGCAGCGGCGGACGTGTGGACGCGCGTGATGGACGAGAATGACGCAACCTCGCTCGGTCGCCATCAGCGCAGCCAGCGCTACGACAAGGTGGCTTTCTTCGCCTCCCACCCCGCCCCGCTTGAGCGGACCGTCACGCTGCGCGAACTGGCGCGCAAGGATGGCGACGACGGGGAGGACGCCACCGACACCTATGCGGCGGCGCTGGCGACGTGGCGGCCGCAATTCCTGACCGACCAGATCAAGCTGAACGATTTTGGCGGCACCGAATATCTGCTCGCCCAGTTGGCGAAGGATGGCTGGACCCCGGACCTGCTGTTCGCCCGCGGGGAGCTTTACCGCCAGCGTGGCAATCCGCGCGATCTGGTCAGTGCCGCCGGCTTCTACCGCGAGGCGATCGCCAAGGGCGATGCCGATCCGCTGGCGCAGCGCGGGCTGGGCCTTGCGTTGCTCCGCTCGGGCGACGCCGCTGCCGGGCGGCAGGCGCTGACCGACTATCTCACGCTCCGCCCCGATTGCGAGGATGCGGCCATGCTCCGCAGCCTCGCCGCCGCACAATGAGGCCCGCCATGATCCGCACCGTGACCGCCGCCGCGCTGATCGCGCTCGCCACGCCCGCAATCGCCGGCAACACGCTTGTCCCCGCAGGCGTGCCCGCCGCCGTCGCCAAGTCGACGTTGACCGTTACGCCCGCTGCCGAATGGAACCGCCTCGGCGCGCGGCCGGGGCGGGCGGCGGAGACGTGGACGCTGGACGGCGACACGCTGAACGATCTCACCTTCTATGGCGGGATCGAGACGGGCCAGCCGATCGTCCGCGAGGTTTCGCGCAAATCGAAGCCGCTGCCGCACTTCTCCTCCACCATGCTGCCAACCGACCTGCCGGCGCTGCTGGAGGCGAGCTACCGCATCTCGCTCGACACCCCGCTGGTCGAGATCGGCACCGTCGAACCGACGACCTTTGCCGGCGCGAGCGGCGTGCACTTCACCTACAGCTTCACCAACCCGGCCGACGACGTGCGCCGCCGCGGCGAGGCATGGGCCGCGGTGATCGACCGCAGGCTCTACATGGCCAGCTTCGAGGCACCCGCGCTGCATTTCTTCGATGCCGGGATCGAGGGCGCCCGCAAGGTGGTGGCGACGGCGAAGCTGGTGCCCCAAGGCCGCTGACGCCCCCTTCCCCATTCGGCGCCCCGCCTGCTAGGGCCCGCGGCCATGACCCCGCTCGACAAGATCCGCAACTTTTCCATCATCGCGCACATCGACCATGGCAAATCGACGCTGGCGGATCGGCTGATCCAGCGCACCGGCGGCCTGACCGAGCGCGAAATGTCGGCCCAGGTGCTCGACAACATGGATATCGAGAAGGAGCGCGGCATCACGATCAAGGCGCAAACCGTGCGCCTCGACTATAAGGGCTATGTCCTCAACCTGATGGACACGCCGGGCCATGTCGACTTCGCCTATGAGGTGTCGCGCAGCCTGGCCGCGTGCGAAGGCGCGCTGCTGGTCGTCGATGCGGCGCAGGGCGTCGAGGCGCAGACGCTGGCCAATGTCTACCAGTCGATCGAGCATGATCACGAGATCGTGCCCGTCATCAACAAGATCGACCTGCCCGCCGCCGAGCCCGACAAGGTCAAGGCCGAGATCGAGGACATTATCGGCCTGCCCGCCGACGATGCGGTGCTCGCCTCCGCCAAGTCGGGCATCGGCATCGACGAGATCCTCGACGCGATCGTCACGCGCATCCCGCCGCCCAAGGGTGATGTCGACAAGCCGCTGACCGCGATGCTGGTGGACAGCTGGTACGATCCGTATCTCGGCGTCGTCATCCTCGTCCGCGTGGTGGATGGCGTGCTGAAGAAGGGGCAGCAGATCCGCTTCATGAATGCGGGCACGACGCACCTCGTCGACCGCGTCGGCTGCTTCCGCCCCAAAATCGAGCAGCTGAACGATCTCGGCCCCGGCGAGATCGGCTTCATCACCGCGCAGATCAAGGAGATCACCGAGACGCGCGTCGGCGACACCATCACGGACGCGAAGAAGCCCGCGGCGCAGGCGCTGCCCGGCTTCAAGGAAGTCCAGCCGGTGGTGTTCTGCGGCCTGTTCCCGACGGACGCCGCGGACTTCGAGAAACTGCGCGACAGTCTCGCCAAGCTCCGCCTGAACGACGCCAGCTTCTCGTTCGAGATGGAGACCTCCGCCGCACTCGGTTTCGGCTTCCGCTGCGGCTTCCTCGGCCTGCTGCACCTGGAGATCATCCAGGAGCGGCTGACGCGCGAATATGATCTCGACCTGATCACCACCGCGCCGTCGGTGGTCTACCGCATTGCGCTCAGTCACTCGAAGACCGAGGAAGCCAAGGTCATCGAGCTGCACAATCCAGCCGACATGCCGGATGCCAATCGCATCGAGATGATCGAGGAACCGTGGATCGAGGCCACCATCTACGTGCCCGACGAGTATCTCGGCTCGATCCTGAAGCTGTGCCAGGATCGCCGCGGCATCCAGAAGAACCTGACCTATGTCTCCGGCCGTGCGCAGCTGACCTATGAACTGCCGCTCAACGAGGTGGTGTTCGATTTCTACGATCGGCTGAAGAGCATCAGCCGCGGCTATGCCAGCTTCGACTATCATCAGATCGGCTACCGCGAGGGCGACCTCGTCAAGATGAGCATCCTCGTCAACGAGGAGCCGGTCGACGCGCTCAGCATGATCGTCCACCGCGGCACCGCCGAGACGCGCGGCCGCGGCATGTGCGAGCGGCTGAAGGACCTGATCCCGCGCCACCTGTTCAAGATCCCGATCCAGGCGGCGATCGGCGGCAAGGTGATCGCGCGCGAGACGATCGCGGCGATGCGCAAGGACGTGACCGCCAAATGCTATGGCGGCGACGCCTCCCGCAAACGCAAGCTCCTCGACAAGCAGAAGGAGGGCAAGAAGCGGATGCGCGAATATGGTTCGGTGAGCATCCCGCAGGAGGCGTTCATCGCGGCACTCAGGATGGGCGAGGAGTAAGCGGCTTCGTCGTTCGAGCACGCACTTCCATCGCGCCGTCTAGCGAAGCGCGCTGCTCGTCGGAGGACGGTCGCGCCTGTGGTACGCTGCGTTCAGGGGATAATCGTCGGTCGGGAATGATCGTCATCTCGGGGGAGGCAGCGTGCTTCGGATTACGGACCGGCAGTTTGACGCGGTCGCGGTCGTGCCGCGCGAGGCGGCGATCGAGGAGATTGCCGGCCGGCTGAACGCGCGCGCGCAAGCCGAGCGCCGGGCGCCGATCCCGGTCGATCAGGTGCGGGCCTGGGTGAACGAGGCGATGCATTTCGGCGTGGACGATTCGCTCGACGTGTCGGACCTGTGCACCCTGTTTGCCGAGATGCATTGGGCGGGAGGACGACCGCCCTTCGTCGCCGAACGGCTGGCCGAGGCGGGCGCGGAGGGCCGCCTCAAGGTCTTCCAGATCCGCATGGAGTGGCAGCACGGCCCGGCGAGGTCGGCATGAGCGATTATCGCGGCCCCTTGGCGCGCAACCCCGCGCCGCCGCCTGGGCAGTGGCCGCTGCTCCCCCCCGGACCGGGCACCACGCCCCCGCCCCTCGCTCTGCCCGAGCCTGCCCCGCCGCAAGCCGGCGTCTCGCTCACGAAGCCGGTGGTCGAATGCGCCGAGGCCAAGAAGGCACGGCTGGCGCGCGAGCAGGCGGTCTACTGCAACGTCACACCGCTGACGGTAGACATCAAGGATCATAACGGGCGCAAGACCACCTTCACGGCCGCCCGCAACATGCGTGGCGATCCGCTGGCGGAAAACGTGCCGGATCGGCTGCGCGGGCCGCTACGCGACTATGACCTCGTCATCGAGACGATCTCAACCGAGCATGGCCGCGGCATGGGCTCGGCGCAGGTGCGCAAGTTCAACGACCTGACGAACCGCCAGGACAAGGGATCGCTCAGCCGCTCCTCACCCGTGCAGACCGAATTCGCGAAGGTGAAGGCAGCGTGGGGACCGCAGTGCGCAAAGCCCGAGCATCAGTCGCTTCGCGTGCGTGAGGGAACGCTGCTGCGCGGCATCGACACCCAGCATACGACTTGGCCGGGCGCCGCCGACGAGCATCCTTTATTCTCGCTCGCCCCGACCAAGAATGACAGCATCTGGAACCTCTTCAGGAACCTGCTCGCCGATGAGGAGCCGCGGGTCGCCACCTACGAGTGGGTCGCGCACTCTTGCGCCGCGCCGCCCAAGGGCGCCGGCAATCACGAGCTGAAGGCGCTGATCCGCGTCCACCCCAAGGGCGTGAACGGGATCATGCTGGTCGGTGCCAGCCCCTATAATTCGCTCGCCGGCGAGTCGAAGTGGGATTCGTCGAGCGAGGCGGACAAGCAGCGCAAGGGGCTGGAAAAGGCGATCGCCGACGCAACCTTCGACGAAGCCAAACCCAAGGGCGCATCGAACAAGCCGAAATCATCCCCTGCCTATGCCGCCGAACTGAAAGCGTGGAAGGATCGGCGCGCTGCCGTGGACAGGCAGCGCGGCCAGGCGAATGCCGACCTCAAGACATTCCAGAACAAATCCTTCCTTGGAAAATCGGGCCTGCCGAAGGGGCCGTGGAAGTTCGAGCTGCCCGAAGTCGATGCCCGCCTGATCCGGGACGATCGCGAGATCGGCTGGAAAGAGCTGAAGGCGATCTATGATCTGTTGAAGAAGGCCCAGTCCGTCTCCGACGATCTCAGCGGCGCGCTGGCGTTCCTGACGTCGCTTAACCCCGCCCCCATCCAGCCGAAGATGACCGTCACACTGAAGGCGTTCATCGGAGAGCTGACCTTTGCGCGCGCGGCCTTCGTCCGGCCGCGGGGCGAACGCTATCAAGCGGTGGATCGTGAGTGGTATCTCCGCTTCGTCGGCACCTTCTTCTCGGCCGAAGGGCAATTTTCGGCAGTCGCGGGCAAGATGGTGCTCGGCACGGGGATCGAGGCCACCTTCACGCTGACCTTCGGCGGCAAGCTGATGGTGGAGGTGGAGAAGGTCTTCGTCGATGATCCCGCGCTGACCACGCGATTGAAGGGAGAGCTGGCGATCACCGCCGCTGCCGAGGCGCGCGCGACGGCGGCCTATTACGAGATCGCGTCCGTCAGCATGGAAGCGAAGATCAAGTTCACCGTCCAGAGCGACCTGATCCTCGACAGCGAGTTCCGACCGCAGCCGATCGACTGGAAGATCGATCCATTCACCCTGACCGCAAATTACCGGGCACAGGATGCCGGGGTGGAGAAGACGGCGGTGATCTACAAGGCGGAGAGCGTCTCCGGCAAATGGTTCAAGGGCGCCTAGTGATGAGCAGCACCAGCCGCCCCCTCTTCTACGTCGAATATGTCAGCGACGAGGCCGCGACCGAGCTGCTGCTGAACGACGTGCCGCAGGCGCGCTTCGGCGGCCATGCCAAGTTCAGCGGCTTCATCCCGGTGCCGCTCGATCTGGTGCGCGGCCGGAACATGCTGGAGCTGCGGTTCTGGGCGGCGCCCACCCGGCCGATCGATCCGGCGCGTCCGTTCGCAACCGCCCGGCTGGCCCGCTTCGCCGATGGCGAGCGCGCGTTCGACGGTGGCGGCGACACGATCGCGTCCCTCGATCTGCCTGGCACGGAGCCTGTTCGAACGACGTTCGACAGCCAGGAGGGGCCCGCCAGCTGGCCGTGGCAGGCGGCCGAGCCGACCTCGCCCGAGATGCTGGTCGAAAAGGGCTTCCAGCCTTTCGTGCAGCGCCTGGCGCAAGCATGGTTCGACGGGGATCCGGCGCCGTTCCTGTCGGCATCCGCGATGCGGTTCACCGATTCCGAACAGGCTTTCCGCACCCGTCCTGCCTCCGCCATGGCGACGCAGTTGGATGCGTGGATCACCGGCATGGGGCCGCTGCCGCCTGCGGCACGCCGACTTCCGCCGCTGGTCGTCCGGCCATGCGGCCAGGGTCGGCTGATCGACCTGTCTGCCGCGGACGGCGACCCATGGCTGCGACGTCCGGATGCGGACGGGGACGTGGCGAAGTTCACCGCACGTGTCGGCTATATCGGCAGCGCTTGGCAGATCCTTCGATAGCCGCACGCGCCCGGCGGAAAGGCCGGCCCGCTTTCCTCGCGAACCGGCCTTGCCTTCTCAGCTCTTCTTGCGGGCACGCTTCGGCGCTGCGGCGGCTTCCTTGTCCTCTTCCTCGTCGCCTTCCTCTTCACCGGCTTCGGTCAGAGCCTCACCGAGCGACTTGATCTTCTCCTGGTTCTTGTCGGCGCGCTCGCTGATCTTGACGGTCGCCTCGCCGAGGCGGTGGAGCAGAGCGTGCACCCGGTCGGCATCCGGCTCGTCCTTTTCGAGCTGTTTGCGCAGCGAAGCGAGGTCGCGAAGGATGCCCTTGGTGCCCGGCAGGTCGAGATCGGCAAGCGCGCTTTCCCAATCCTCGATCATGGTGGCGCCGCGGGCGGGCTTGGTCGATTCGAGCCCGCGATTGATCGCGTTCATCGTCGCGGCGAATTTGAGAGCCATGGATCATCCTCTGCGTGGGGGTGCCGCATCGTGAGCGGCAGCGCAGGAACGAGGCGGCGCCGGCAAGGCTCCGACACAAACGGAGCCGTTCCGATCAGAACAGCTCCATCTGCTCCACCTTGGGCGCGACGCGGGTCTTGAGGTCGATCGTGTCGGTCAGCGCGGTAGGGCGCCAGTCGACCGTGACGATGAAGGGGCGCACCTTGGCGACGGACACGGTCAGCCGGCCGATATCGTCGAGCCTGAGCGCGCGCCAGCGACGGCTGGCGAGGATTGCCTTGACCGCCTTGGTGCCGAGCCCCGGCACGCGCAGCAGCGCCTCCTTGGGCGCGCGGTTGACATCGACCGGGAACTGATCGCGCGCCTTCAAGGCCCAGGCGAGCTTGGGATCGATATCGAGCGGCAGCATCCCCGAGGCGTCGGCCGCCTCCACCACCTCGGCGGGCTTGAAGCCGTAGAAGCGCATGAGCCAGTCGGACTGGTAGAGCCGGTGCTCTCGCATCAACGGCGGGCGCTGCAGCGGCAGCACCGCCGACGCATCCGGGATCGGGCTGAACGCGGAATAATAGACGCGGCGAAGCGCGAAGCGATCGTAGAGCCCCGCGGCGCGCGTGACGATCTCGCCATCCGACGCGCTGTCCGCGCCGACGATCATCTGGGTCGACTGGCCGGCGGGCGCAAAGCGCGGCGCGGACTTGAACCGCTTGCGCGCATCATGCCCCTCTTCGATCGCGCCCTTCAACTCGCCCATCGCGCCGGCAATGCGCTCTGACGATTTCTCGGGCGCGAGGCGCTGGAGACCGCGATCGGTCGGCAGCTCGACGTTGATCGACACACGGTCGGCGAACAGGCCCGCCTGCGCGACCAGTTCGGGATCGGCATCGGGGATGGTCTTTAGGTGGATGTAGCCGCGGAAATCGTGATCCTCGCGCAGCGACCGCGCGACCTCGACCAGCTGCTCCATCGTGTAATTGGGCGAGCGGATGATGCCCGAGGAGAGGAACAGGCCCTCGATATAGTTGCGCCGATAGAAAGCGAGCGTCAGTTGCACCACTTCCTGCGCGGAGAAGCGCGCGCGGCGCACATTGCTGCTCTTGCGGTTGATGCAATAATGGCAGTCGAAGATGCAGCTGTTGGTCAGCAGGATCTTGAGCAGCGAGATGCAGCGGCCATCCGGCGCGTAAGCGTGGCAGATGCCCATGCCCTCGGTCGATCCGATGGCCTTGCTGCCCTCGGAACTGCGCTTCACCGTTCCCGACGAGGCGCAGGACGCATCATATTTGGCGGCGTCCGCCAGGATCGCCAGCTTGGCGCGGGTATCGAGCTGGGCCATGCGTTCGATATATGTTCGGGTGCGCGCCCTGTCGAGGGCGCCGCCCGTCAGACCTGCGCGGAGGCGCGGGCAGCCGCCAATGTCTGGCCGCGTTGCAGCCGCTCCGCCATCGTCCGCCAGGCGGCTTCGGAGCGGAGGCAGCGATCGCGCACGTTGCCGAGCGTGGCGGCGGCGGCGTCACGGGCGCAGGCATCGGCCTGGGCGGTATAGAAGTCGCTGGTGGTCGACATGGCTACGCTCCGTAAATCAGGGATCAGGCGGGTGCCCGGCTCAGCCGAGCATTTCCGCGACGATGCGCCGCATTTCGCCGGGGGAAAGCGGCGATGCCGCACGGCGGGGTCGTGGCGGGTTGGAGGGGACGAACTTGGAAACGCTACGAGGCGTCGAGACGATATTCAGGTGCATTTGATCCTTCGGCCGCCATCTTGGGGGCATGGGTGTTCTTATTGAGTACCAACGTCGCAACGAGCGACACGGGCCCAGCGGGCTCGCACGATCGTCGGCGGACAGCCCGATTAAGGCGTCATGCCGATCGGACGGCCATCCAGCCGGGCCGGCACCGACCCTTCCCACGTGACATGAACGCGGCGCACGCCGGAAAGACGCATGCCGACAGACGAATGACGCAGCGGCGAAGGGCCGATGCAGGCTGGCAGCGTGAAAGGGAAAACGTCGCGCAGATACGCGTCAGAATCCGTCGCAGGCGACGATCGCACAGGAGAGATGGGCGTTGCGGCGCGAGAAGTCAATGTCGCCACCGCGCCATGCACCGACCGCGTCGACCAACTGCTCAGATACGGCGCGGTACATGGCGTAGATGGACAGCAGCGAACCAGCCGACAGCAGGATGGCGCCATCCTGCATGCCCGCCCCCAGCCGGTGCAGGGCGAGCGCAGGCGCCGGGTGGCCGCCTCCAGAGACGCGCCCGCCCCGCGCGTGCAGGCAATCGCGCACCGCGCCCACCGCACAGAGCCTGGGATCGAACGGCGAGTCGGCACCGAGCAGGTCCATCATGGCGGACAGGCGGCCATGCGTGTTGCGTCGCTGCGCCATGCGCCGCCGGTCGACCACGCCTGCCCCGAGGCACGATGCCGCCTGGTCCAGCAGCACGGCGAGAAAGGCATCCAGCTCCCGCAGATTGTTGCCGAACAGGCGCGCCTGCGCATAGCCGGAGATGAGGTTGTCAGCCTCCCGTGCCCCCGCGAGGCGGCCGGAGAGAGAATCGACGCCGCGGATCATGGTCGCATTCGCGCGCATCAGCCCCGCCGGCGCGGGAGTAGGATCGAGGATCAAGCACCGGCTCCGCATTGCAAGCGGGAGCACGTCCGTCTCCCAGCCGCGGGCGCTTCTGCTGCACGATGCCGGCGATGGCGGCGCACCTACCAGCCACGGCATCGATCCGCCAGCCATGCGATTGCAAGCCGTCACACGAGCGGCGAGAAGAGCCGATGCGCCTGATCCTACCCCTGGCTTTGCTCGCCGCGCCTGCCGCCGCGACGCCCTCCACCGACCTCGCTTCGCTGATCGAGCGACACTGGGCCTGGTATCTCGAACAGCATCCGATCCTCGCCACATCGCTGGGTGAGCGGCGGTGGGACGATCGCCTGCCCGATCTGTCGCTGGCCGGCATGGACCGCGCCGCTGCCACCGCTTCAGGCCTCGCGCGTGATCTGCGGGCGGTGCCCGATGCCGGGCTGTCGCCGGCCGAACAGGCGGACAAGGCGATCCTGCTTCACCTCCTCGACGAGCAGGTCGAGGCCAACCGCTATGGCGAGCGGATGATCCTGTGGACGAGCTATGCGTCCTTCCACCAGGATTTCACCGAATATGCCGGGCAGCTGCCCTTCCGCACCGCGGCCGACCATCAAAGCTGGCTGAAGCGGCTGGCCGCTTATCCGGACTATGTCGCGCAAGGGATCGCCACAACCAGGGCCGGTGTCGCGGCGGGCTATGCCCAGCCCTGCGCCGCCTTCGGCAACATGGAGAACACGATCACCGGGCTGATCACGCCGACGCCCGAGACCTCCCGCTATTATGCGCCGTTTGCAGCAGCGCGGCCGGCCACCATCCCGGCCGGCCCATGGGAAGCCATGCAGGCGCGTGCGAAAAGCCTGATTGCGGGACCCGTCACCGCGGCCAATCGTCGCCTCGCCGCTTATTATCGCGACGATTATCTGCCGCACTGTCGCAAGACGCTGGCCGCGGAAGCGACCCCCGATGGCCGCGCCGCTTATGCCTTTGCCATCCGCCGCCAGACCACGACCACGCTGGACGCCGAGCGGATCCACGCCATCGGCCTGGGTGAAGTCGCCCGGATCGATGCGGCGATGGCGGTGGCGGCGAAGCGCGCCGGCTATCCGCAAGCGGCGGCGTTCAAGGCGGCGCTGCGCAGCGATCGCAGCCAGATTGTCGCCACGCAGCGCGACCTGCTCGCCGCCGCGGCGCTGCAGGCCAAGACGATTGACGGCATGCTGCCGCGCTGGTTCTCGACCCTCCCCCGCCTGCCCTATGGCATCAAGCCGATCCCGGCGGAGACGGCGGAGGGCACCACGACCGCCTATTACGGCCCCGGCAACCCGCAGGCGGGCAAGGCCGGCACCTATTGGGTCAACACCTCGCGCCTCGATCAGCGGCCGCTCTACGAACTGCCGGCGCTGACCGCGCATGAGGCGGTGCCCGGCCATCACCTTCAGATTGCGCTACAACAGGAGCTGGATCTCAAGCCGTTCCGCCGCTTCGGCGACGGCTTCAACGCCTTCGTCGAGGGCTGGGCGCTCTATTCGGAGCGGCTGGGCGAGGAGATGGGCCTGTATGATACGCCCGCCAAGGCGATGGGGCGCCTCTCCTACGAAATGTGGCGCGCCTGCCGGCTGGTGGTGGATACGGGCATCCACCACAAGGGATGGAGCAAGGCGCAAGCCATCGCCTACATGCGCGAACACACCGCCTTGTCGGACGCCAACATCGAGGCGGAGGTGAACCGCTACATCAGCTGGCCGGGCCAGGCGCTCGGCTACAAGCTGGGTGAGCTGGAGATCGTGCGCCTGCGCCAGAAGGCGGAAGCGGCGCTGGGCGATCGGTTCGACCTGCCGGGCTTCCACCAGGCGGTGCTGGGTCAGGGCTCCGTGCCGCTCGGCCGGGTGGCGGCGCAGGTGGACGCGTGGATCGCGCGCGTTAAGCAAGACGCTTCAAGCGACTGAAACATCGCGTCGCTATGGCGTCGCCCCGACCACAGGCGAGGGGCACGTCATGTCGGCTGGAATTCGCACTCTGCTGCGCCGCGTGGCGCTGATCGTCACCGTCGCGTTCGCGCTGACCGCACCGGCGGATGCGCGCCGCTTCCGCATACCGATCTTCGTCGGCGGCCACGGCTCGAGTGGCGCCAGCGGCACGCGCGAGGTGATCGACCGGGTCAAGGATCTGCCGGATACGCCCGCCTTCCAGAAGGACGGCGAATATCTCGACGTCGGCTTCAAATATTCGCAGACGCTGAGCAGCGGCCGCGTCGAGAGTGAGGATCGCGGGGGCGGCACCTACGTCCTCTATCATGGCGACAGCTATGTCGCGCTCGACTCGCGGATGCGCAGCCTGCTCGTCTCGGAACTCGGCTACGATCCGATCGCCGGCCATGATCGCTTCGCCCCCGCCGGCGTGACGCAGCTGCCCGGCGCCCGCTCACGCGCGCCGCTGTCGGCCGAGGCGCGCGAGGCGCGGCGGGATGCGGCGCGCGCGGCAGCAAGCTGGGACGGCTCCAACGCGTCGAGCAACATTCCCGGCGATCCGACCGCGGGCCAGACCCGCAAGAGCGGCAGCAGCGCGATTGGCGCGCTGTTCCTCGCCTTCATGGTCATCGCCGGGCTGGTCGTGCTCGGCATCCGCCGGCACGTGCGCGGCGCGGCGAAGGTGATTGCACCGCTGTTCGCCCCCGGCCGCGACGATCCCGACACGGTGGCGGCCGGTCATGGCAATTTCGAGGCTCGCGTTGCCCAGCGACTGGTGGAATTGCAGACCGACGCCGCCGCGCCACCGCCCGAGGCGCGCGCCGCCGCGCGGGTGCGCAGCTTCGGCCGCAAGGCGGCCTAGCGTCCGGGCACGCGGCCCGCTTCCTCCTCGGCCATCCGCCGCTCCTCGCGCGCCTGGCGGAGGAAGGCGCGCTGACAGCCCGTCTGCCCGCCCGAGCCGACCGGCGAGCAGCTGTCGGGCGTGCCGGCGGCCGTGCGCCCGACCTGATCCAGCGAGGCGGCGGTGCCGGACCAGCTCAGCGCCCCCGCCGCCGGCTTGCTCTCGCGGAACCGCTTGGGCAGGCGATAGCGCTCGCCCTCGGGCCGGCGCGCACAGACGACGATCTCGCCATTGCTGCCGGTCGGGCAGGGATCGTCGCCGAAAACGACGAGGGTGGAGATGCGCTGCGGCGGATCGACGGGCACCTCCGGCTCGGCAGCGGCGAGAAGGAGCAGGACGGGCAGCAGCATGGTGGACCTTTCGCGCGGCGGCGGCCCGATCAGGCGCGCGTCCCGCTTGCGCCCACCTGAACGGACCGTGCGCCCGTGCCTTCTCAGTCGTCGATGGCGGATTCGATCACGGTCGCGGCCTCGCCCTGCGCGCGGCGTTCGGCGCGGGCGGCATCCATGTCGCGCTTGTGGCAGCCGGTCATCCCCATGCCGCCGACGGGCGAGCAATTGTTCGGCAGCGTTGCGCTGGAGGCGGCACGCGCCGTCTCCGCCAGGGCAACGCCGCTGTTCCGCTCGCGTGGAGTCACCTCGGCGCGGCGGAGCTGCTCGGGAATGCGGAACTGCTCGCGCGCCGGCAGGCGGCGGCAGACGACGATCTCCTCGCCGGCCGAGCTGGGGCAGGGATCGTTGCCATAGACCTCGACGATGCGCTGGTTCTGCGCCAGCGCCGGGGCGGCAGGCAGCACGGGCAGCGCGGCGACGAGGCCCAGCATGGCGAAGGCACGAACGAACGTCATCTCAATCTCTCCTCGACCGCGCAAACGCTTGGGAACCCCGATCCTATCCGCCGCCGGCGTCAAATCCGCTGCGACACGGCGATTGCCGCGCGGCAGCCGAGCCGGATGATGCCGGACAGCAGCGCGTAGGCGGGCGCCCGCTCCGCCCCTGCGGCGATGGCGGTGTCGCGATGCTCCAGCTCCTCGGCCTGGAACTCGGCGATGGTGGCGCCGAAATCAGGATCCTCGTCGCCCAGCTCCTCGCGCTGCGCGGCGTAATGCCGGTCGATCTCCGTCTCCACTGCCGCGGTGCAGGCCATCGCCGCCTCCGGCCCCATCAGCGCGGTGGCAGCGCCCAGCGCCACGCCCGCGACGTTCCACAAGGGCTGCAACAGGGTCGGCCGCACGCGCCGCTCGGCCAGCAGCGCGTCAAAATGGCGGCGGTGGCGCTCCTCCTGCGCGGCCATGCGGGCGATGGCACGCGCGGCCGGCGTGCGATCGCCCATGATGGCCAGCTGGCCCGCATAGATGCGCGTCGCGCCATATTCGCCCGCCTGATCGACGCGCAGCATCCGCGCGCGGGCGGCGGGGCTCAGCGGAAGCTTCGGATCCATGCCACCACTATGGCGATCCCGCCGCCCAACGAGAAGAGGGCGTTGAAGCCGGCAAGGCTGATGCCGAACAAAGTCCACTGCGCGGTATCGCAGCGGACGAGCGGCGTCGCCAGAATCTCGCGCAGCAGGTCGCCCCCGGCGGCGGCCGGCCGGGCGCAGCGGGTGATCCCCTCCCACCAGCGATATTCGACACCCGCATGGAAGACGCCGATCGCGCCCGAGACGAGGATGGCGACGGCGGCGAGCAGCACCAGCGGCCGGGCGGCACGCGGGCGGGCGAAGGCGGCCAGCGCCAGCACCACCGCGGCATAATGGGGCCAGCGCTGCCAGTGGCACATCTCGCACGGATATAGCCCGCCGATCAGCTGCGATCCCCACGCGCCGACCAGCAGGGCGGCAGGGAGGATCAGCGCCAGCGCGCGGGCGGTGCGGAGAGAGGGGTTCATGCGGCCGTGAGATCCTCGTCATGCTGAACTTGTTTCAGCATCCACCCCTCTGCCCGCCTCAGCCTCTGAGGGCGAGCGCGTCGCTCGCTTCGCGCACCCGCAACCACCGGGCGCAACCGACCGGTGGATGCCGGACCAAGTCCGGCATGACGAGATGAGGGGTCAACGCGCGCCGCCGCGGCTCACCTTCGCCAGCGCCGCCTGCGCCGCGGGCTGGCCGAGGCGGGCGATCGTCCTGATCGCATAGTTGAGCTGGAAATCCTCCACGCCCGCCTTCTTCAGCGTCTCCGGCGTGCCGGCGAAGCGGGGATCGGGCTTGGCGTCATCCTCCAGCACCTTGTCGTCGACCTTCGCCTCGTTGATCAAGTGGCGGCGGAGGTCCGCCTCGCGCAGGCGCGGACGCGACTTGTAGTCGGCATCGGACAGCTGCGGCACGATGATGTCCGGATCGATCCCGCCCTCCTGCACCGAGCGGCCCGACGGCGTGTAGTAGCGCGCCGTGGTCAGCCGCAGCGCCGTCTCCTCGCTGAGCGGCAGCAGCGTCTGCACCGATCCCTTGCCGAAGCTCCGCTCGCCCATCACGATCGCGCGGCGATGATCCTGAAGCGCACCGGCGACGATCTCGGCGGCCGAGGCGGAGCCGGCATCGACCAGCACCACCATCGGCAGGCCGTGCGCCATGTCGCCGGGCTTGGCATAATAACGCTCGATGTCGCCCTTCTCGCGCCCGCGCTGCGAGACGATCTCGCCATGATCGAGGAAGGCATCG
Source organism: Sphingomonas jatrophae (assembly GCF_900113315.1). GTDB lineage: Bacteria > Pseudomonadota > Alphaproteobacteria > Sphingomonadales > Sphingomonadaceae > Sphingomonas_P > Sphingomonas_P jatrophae. The sequence goes on from NZ_FOZG01000002.1 coordinate 28,014, forward strand.
CCCACCTCGATCGCCTGATCCAGCAGGCCGCCGGGGTTGGAGCGCAGATCGACGACATAGCCGAGCGGCTGGCCGCCATTCGCCTTGTCGATCGCGGTCAGCGCCGAGCGCACCGCCTCGCCCGTCTGCTTGTTGAACGTGTTGATGTTGATGATGCCGACCTTGTCCTTGATCTCCCACTTGACCGGCTTCAGCGTGATGATCTCGCGCGTCAGCTCGACATCGAACGGCTTGTCGCGGCCGGGGCGGACGATGGTCATGCGCAGCTTCGTGCCGGGGCGGCCGCGCATCTTCTCGACCGCCTCGTCCAGCGTACCGCCGTAGATGAGCTGCCCGTCGAGATGGGTGATATAGTCGCCCGCCTTGATCCCTGCCCTGAATGCGGGCGTATCCTCGGTCGGCGTCACCACCTTCACCGCGCCATCCTCCATGCCGACGGTGAGGCCCAGGCCGCCATATTCGCCGTCCGTCTGCGTGCGCAGGTTGGTGAAATCCTTGGCGTCGAGATACGAGCTGTGCGGATCGAGGCTGGAGAGCATGCCCTCGATCGCGCCCTTGATCAGCGTCTTGTCGTCCACCTTGTCGACGTAATCGGCCCGCACCTTCATGAACACGTTCATGAACTGATCGAGCTCGCGCGTCGTATCCTCGATCGCGCCGAACGAGGCGGTGGCGGCGGGCACGAGGGCGACCGCGGTGACGAGCATCGCCGGCTTGATGAGCGACCGGAAGTACGGCTTGAGCGGCTTGGCCATGGGACGAACGGCTTTCGGGAGAGGGGTATCGGGCGAGGCTATCGGAGTTTGCCGTGGCAGGGCAAGCATATCGCGCCTGAGCGGCGGCTGAACGGCGGGCAACTCACCCCGCTGCCAGCGCCAGCGCGTCCACCGGGCGATCATGGCGGCGAAGCTCCAGCGTGATCCGCGGCTCCTCCGCCGGCGCGCGGCCGAGCGGGGCACCCGCGGCGATCCGGCCGCCCGCCCGCACGCTGGCGGAGGCGAGTCCGGCGACAAGCGTGGTCCAGCCGCCGCCATGATCGAGGATGACGATGGCGCCGTAGCCGCGGAACGGCCCGGCAAAGGCGACGCGCCCGGCGGCGGGCGCGACGATGCGGGCGGAGGGTGCGGTGGCGATGGTGATGCCCTTGGCGCGCACGCCGGAGCGCGCCGTCTCGCCCAAGCCCGTCACCACCCGGCCCGCGACCGGCAGGCGATAGCCCCCGGGCGGGCCGGCCGGCGCGGGTGCGAGCGCCACCAGACCCGGCAGAGGCGGCCGCAGCGCGGGGCCGGGCAACGAGCGCAGGCGCGCGCGCACCTCCGCCTGCACGCCCAGTTCCTCCATCAGATCGACGATGTCGCGCGCCTTTTCGCCGAGCGCGGTGGCACGATCGATCTGGAACAACGCACCATCGGCCAACTGCACCGCCCGCGCCCGCGCGCCGGCCTCCAGCCTGGCGAGCGCGGCGCGTTCTTCGCCCAGGCGCGCCTGCCCTGCACCCAAGGTCGCCGCGGCGGCGGCCGCCTGCATGGCGAGGCGGTCCGCCTCCGCCACCTCCGCCCGCAGTGCCGCAGTGCGCGCCTCCACCACCGGCAGGCTGGCGGACAGCAAAGCGCGGACGTGGATCACGTCGTCGACCGAGCCCGGCTGCACCAGCGCAAAGCCGGGCGGCCGCCGCGCCAGCGTCTGCAACGCCGCGGCAAGCCTGGCGAGCGGCGCACGCCCTTGCGCCAGCCGCGCCCGCTGCGCCGCCCGCCGTGCCTCGACGATGGCGACGCGTGCACGCGCCGCATCGATCTCCGCCTCGGCCGAACGAATCCGCGCGCCGACGGCCCGGACCTGCGCGGCGAGCCGTGCGGCCTTGCCCTTGGCCGCACGGGCCTCCCGCTCAAGCTCGGCCGAGCGCTGCTGCGCCGCTGCCGCCGCGCGCTTGGCCGCGATCAACGCGCGCGCCTGCTCCGCGATGGTCTGGCCGAGCGCGGGCGCCGCGACCAGCAGCAACAGGGCGGCGGCGCGGCGCATCAGCCTTCGCGGTGATAGGGATGGCCGGCGAGGATGGCGGTGGCGCGGAACAACTGCTCGGCCAGCATCGCCCGCGCCAGCATGTGCGGCCAGGTCGCGCGGCCGAACGCCAGCAGCATGTCCGCACCCGCCCGCGTCTCGGCATCATGCCCGTCGGCGGCGCCGATCAGGAAGCGCGTTTCGCGTGCGCCCGCATCGCGCCAGCGGCCCAGCCGCTCGGCAAAGGCGGCGGAGCCGAGCTGCTCGCCCGCCTCATCCAGCGCGACGATGCGCGCATCGCGGTCTAGCGGCGGCATCCGCCCGCCGGTGTCGGGCAGCTCGGTCAGCCGCGTCGGCCAGGCGATGCGCTTCAGATAGCGATCGACCAGCTCCGCCTCGGGCCCGCCCCGCAGGCGCCCGCGCGCAACGATGTGGAGCAGCACGCGGGCAGCGTCAGGGGATCAGTGCGCCGTCGATGTCGGGGTCGGCGCCTCGCCGAACGCCCACATCCGCTCCAGATTGTAGAAGGAGCGCACCTCGGGCCGGAACAGGTGGACGATCACGTCGCCCGCATCGATCAGCACCCAGTCGGCCGCGGGCAGGCCCTCGATCCGCGCGGTGCGGCGGCACTCCTGCTTGATCCGCTCGACCAGCTTGGTCGCCATGGAGGCGACCTGCCGGGTGGAGCGGCCGGAGGCGATCACCATGTGATCGGCAATGGTCGACTTGCCGGCGAGCGGGATCGAGACAACCTCCATCGCCTGATCGTCGTCGAGCGAGGAGAGCACCAGCCGGTGCAGCGCCTCGACGGAATCCGGCTCGGCCGCCTGGGAGGCGTCGGGAGCGGCGGAAGGGGAAACGGGCAGAAGGACTCTCCTAGATGATGGTCCGGCGCGTCACCCGATCGCGCAGGGCCTTGGGGGTTGCTTGTTCGTGCCAGTCTGGATGGCGCGCGCGGAAGGACGTGGCGGATCGGGGGTCGGGCTGGAAGTGCAGCAGCACGAGCGCCGGAAGACTCCATCTCGCCCATTGATCCGCACGGGCGGCGGGCCGGACATAGCGCCGCAGCCAGCCCATCGCGGGCGCACGACGAGCGGCGGCATCATAACCCGGACGCGCAATCACCGCAACCGCCAGCCGCCGCGCGATGCCGCGCCAGTCCCGCCAGCGGTGGAACTGGGCGAGATTGTCCGCCCCCATCAGCCAGATGAACTGGACGTGGGGATAGCGGCGGACGAGCTGCGTCAGCGTTTCCACCGTATAGCGCGTGCCCAGCCGCGCCTCGATCGTGGTCGGCCGGATCGGCAATCCCCGCGCCGCCCTGACCGCCGAGGCATAGCGTGCCGCCAGCGGCGCCATGCCGGCCCTGGGCTTCAGCGGGTTGCCCGGCGACACCAGCCACCACACCTCGTCGAGATCGAGCGCCTCGAGCGCGAACCGGCTGATCCCGCGATGCCCGCCATGCGCCGGGTTGAACGATCCGCCGAGCAGGCCGACACGGCGGGTCATGCGCGGTCCTGCGCGGTGTGGTGCACCTGGAGAATGGTGATGCCATCACGGGTGACGCGATAGGTGAGGCGGAACGGCAGCTTGGGAATACGCCACCGGCGGACAGACGGCGCAGGAGTCGGTGATCCCATTTCAGGAAAGTCGAGCAGCCCGGACGGCGCCTGGAAGATGTCCGCAATGATCCGTTCAGCCAAACCCGGATCGACGCGGCTATAATAGGTCACGATTTCCCGCAGAGCCCTGCGCGCCGGCGCAGCCCAGAGAATGTCGCTCAATCGGCTGGCCGGCCCGCGACGATCGCCCGCAACTCCGCGATCATCTCCTCATGCGTCACGTAATCGCCGCGCGCGACGGCGGCGTCCGCCTCGTCCAGGTCACGCCAGAACGCTTCCTGTTCCTCGACATATTGCCGCAGGATGTCGCCCGCAATCTCGCCGGCAGCGCGGCCGCTGCGCGCAGCGAGACGGTCCAACCTGCCGGCGACGCCGTCATCAACCTGGGCAGCGATGGAAACCATCTTCGTCATGCCCGCCAAGCTATGCCCTGCCCTGCCACGCATCAAGGCCGCAGCTGGCCGTCGCCGCGCACCTGCCACTTGTAGGTGGTCAGTCCTTCCAGCGCGACGGGCCCGCGCGCGTGCAGGCGGCCGGTGGCGATGCCGATTTCGGCGCCCAGGCCGAACTCGCCGCCATCGGCGAACTGGGTGGAGGCGTTCCACATGACGATGGCGCTGTCGACCTCTGCGAGGAAGCGTTCGGCCGCGGCCGCATCCTCGGTGATGATGGCGTCGGTGTGGTGCGAGGCGTGGGCTTCGATATGCGCCAGCGCGCCGTCCAGCCCATCGACGAAGGCGACGCTTGCCACCGCATCGAGCCATTCGGTGTCGTAATCCTCATCCCCGAGCGGCGCGACCCGCCTGTCGAGCGAACGCACCTCGTCCGCGCCGTGCAGCGCGCAGCCAGCGTCGAGCAGCGCCGCCACCAGCGGCGCGGGTGCGGGATAAGCCCGGTCGATCAGCACGGTCTCCGTCGCGCCGCAGACGCCCGTGCGGCGCATCTTGGCATTGACCACCAGCGCCTCGGCCTTCGCCGGATCGGCGGCGGCATGGACGAAGCTGTGGTTGATCCCGTCGAGATGCGCCAGCACCGGCACGCGCGCCTCGGCCTGCACGCGCGCGACGAGGCTCTTGCCGCCGCGCGGCACCACCATGTCAATCGTGTCCGCCGCGGTGAGCAGCGCGCCAACCGCGGCACGGTCCGCGATCGGCACCAGCTGCACCGCATCCTCGGGCAGGCCGGCCGCCGCCAGCCCGGCAGCCAGGCAGGCGTGGATCGCGCGGTTGGAGGCCCCCGCCTCGCTGCCGCCGCGCAGGATCGCGGCATTGCCCGCCATCAGCGCCAGCGCGCCCGCATCCGCCGTCACGTTCGGGCGGCTTTCGTAGATGATCGCGATCACGCCGACCGGCACGCGCACGCGCGACAAGGCGAGGCCGTTCGGCCGCACCGAGCGGTCGATCACCTGCCCCACCGGATCGGGCAGACCGGCCACCGTCTCCAGCGCCGCCGCGACGCCGTCCAGCCGCGCAGGCGTCAGCCGCAGGCGGTCGAGCATCGCGCCCGACAGGCCGCCCGCTTCCGCGCGCGCCACATCCTCGGCATTGGCGGCAAGCACCGCATCCGCCTGCGCGCGCAGCGCCGCGGCGGCGGCGGTCAGCGCGGCCGCCTTCGCCTCGGTTGGTGCGGTGGCGAGGATGCTGGCGGCGGCACGGGCGCGCTTGCCCATGGTGGCGATCAGCGCGGCGGGATCGATGGGGTCACGGTCGGCCATGCGCTTCCCGCTACCGCAAACGGCAAGGCGCTGATAGCGTGGCGTGCATGGGCATGGATCTCGAGGCGGCGGGCGATGCGGTGACGGGCGGGCTCGTCGCAGGCGCGGTGGAGAGGAAGCCATGGTGGCGTCCGACCCGGGCCAAGGCGACTGCGCATGAGTCTGATCATCACGCGCACGGCGCCTGCCTGGATTGCGGCACGCAGCTGATCGGTCCGCATTGCCACGTCTGCGGGCAGGCAGGGCATCTGCACAGCACGATGGGCGGCTTCGCGCATGAGCTGCTGCACGGCGTCTTCCATTTCGAGGGCAAGATCTGGCGGACGCTGCCGATGCTCGCCTTCCACCCCGGCCAGCTCACCCGCCGCTACATCGATGGTGAGCGGACCAAGTTCGTCGGGCCGATGGCGCTGTTCCTCTTCTCCGTCTTCCTGCTGTTCGCGGTGGTTGCCAGCCTGCCCGCGATCAAGGGGGCGGAGGGCATGGCCGAGGGCCTCTCCACCGGCTTCGGTCAGGCGCGCGAGCAGATGGCGACAGGTGCCGCCAACCAGCGCCGGCTGATCGCGCGGCTCGAGCAGACGCGCGCCGCGCTCGCCTCCACCGGCGCGCCAACCGATGCGGTGGATCGCCGGCTGGCCAAGGCGCGCACCGACCTGAAGGGCATCGAGAGCGCGGAGGCTGTCCTGCCCGGCCGCGGCGAGGCCAGCCCCAGGCTGACGACCAAGGTGCAGATGGGCGGACGACCCGCACCCGCGGACGTCAACAGCTGGTTCCAGGAGAGGATCGAGCACGTCCGCGAGAACCCCAAGCTGTTCCTCTACAAGATGAAGAGCGCGGGCTATAAATATAGCTGGGCGCTGATCCCGATCACCCTGCCCTTCATCTGGCTGATGTTCTTCTGGAAGCGGCGCTTCGGCCTTTACGATCACGCCATCTTCGCGACCTACTCGCTGGCGTTCATGTCGCTGCTGACGGTGGTGGTCAGCCCGTTCGCCAGCTATGGCTCGGGCATCGCGGTGCCGCTGTCATGGGCGGCGCTCGCCATCATCCCGCCGATCCACATGTATAAGCAGCTGCGCTACGGCTATGCGCTCGGCCGGATCGGCGCCGCGGTGCGGATGATGCTGCTGCTCGTCTTCGTCACCATCGCGGCGACCCTGTTCTCGCTGCTGCTCCTCTACCTCGGCGCGGCGGGCTGAGCGGTTGCGCGTCGCGACGTTGGCCACGGAGGACGATTTCGACGGCTGGCGCGATGCGGCGCGGTCGCTGGCGCTCGCCCGCATCGCCCCGGCCGACATCGTCTGGCAGGTGGGCGAGACGCCGGCCGACCTGTTCGGTGACGAGGCGGAACCCGATGCGCAGCCGGGCGCCCGCTTCAACGTGCCGCGCGCCTTCGTCGATCTCGCCCGCACCGCCATCCTGCACCGCGATCCCGAGCGGTTCGCCCTGCTTTATACCCTGCTCGTCCGCCTGCTCACCGAGCCGCGGCTGATCGACGACCATGCCGATCCGCTCGTCCGCCGGCTGGAGGAGATGGCCAAGGCGGTGCGGCGCGACATGCACAAGATGCGCGCCTTTGTCCGCTTCCGCGAGCTGGACGAAGCCGGCGCCGCGCCGCGCTATGTCGCGTGGTTCGAGCCCGAGCATCATATCGTTCGCGCCAATGCCGATTTCTTCGCGCGCCGCTTCGCCGGCATGGCGTGGTCGATCCTGACCCCGGACCTGTCGGTGCACTGGGACGGCGAGGCTCTGTCCTTCGGCCCCGCCGCCACCAGGGCGGACGCCCCCGCCGGCGATCCGCTGGAGGAGACGTGGAAGACCTATTACGCCTCCATCTTCAATCCCGCCCGCCTGAAGGTGGGCGCGATGACGAAGGAGATGCCGAAGAAATACTGGAAAAACATGCCCGAGACCGCGTTGGTGGCCGGCCTGATCGCAGGCGCACAGGCACGGGAGAGCGGCATGGTCGAGGCATCGCACGCGGAAATCGGCGGCAATGCCCGCATCGCGTGGGAGGCGCTGCGCGAGGAGGCGGCCGGCTGCACCCGCTGTCCTCTCTACAAGCCCGCGACGCAGACCGTGTTCGGCGAAGGCCCGGTCGATGCATCGCTGATGTTCGTCGGCGAGCAGCCGGGCGATCAGGAGGATCTGGCGGGCCGCCCCTTCATCGGCCCCGCGGGCCAGCTGTTCGACCGCGCGCTGGCGGCGGCGGGCATCGATCGCGGCACCACCTACGTCACCAATGCGGTGAAGCATTTCAAGTTCGAGCCCCGCGGTAAGCGGCGCATCCACGCCAAGCCCGGCGGGCCCGAGATCGACGCATGCCGCTGGTGGATCGAGCAGGAGCGCGTGCTGATCCGCCCGCCCCTCACCGTCGCGCTCGGCGCCACCGCCGCGCGTTCGCTGCTCGGCAAGGTCGTCACCATCTCCGCCACGCGCGGGCGCGCGCAGACGCTGGCGGACGGTGGCGAATGCTGGGTGACGGTGCACCCGAGCTTCCTGCTGCGCATCCAGGACAAGGCGCAGGCGGACGACGAATATGGCCGCTTCGTCGAGGATCTGACCGCGGTGAAGCAGCGTCTGGCCGCGCTCACGGGTTGAGCGATCGCCGACGAAAGGCAGGAGACACCATGAAGCAGACGGGTAACACGATCCTCATCACCGGCGGCGGATCGGGCATCGGCGCCGCGCTGGCGCAGCGTTTTCACGATCTCGGCAATCGCGTGATCGTCGCCGGGCGGCGGCTGGAGGCGCTGGAGGAGACGTGCGCCGGGCGCGACAACATGGCGGCGATGCAGCTCGACATCGACGATGCCGCCGCGGTCGAAGCCTTCGCGCAGCGCCTGCTGACGCAGGAGCCGGGCTTTAACGTGCTGTTCAACAATGCCGGCATCATGCGGCTGGAGCCCGCCGACACGCGCCGCGATCTGGCCGCGACGGAAGCGACGATCGTCACCAACCTGCTGGGGCCGATCCGCCTGATCAACGCGCTGGTCGATCATCTCTCCGGCCAGCCCGATGCGGCGATCGTCAACGTGACGTCGGGCCTCGCCTTCGTGCCGCTGATCGATGCCGCTGCCTACAGCGCGACCAAGGCCGCGATCCACAGCTACACCGCATCGCTGCGCGAGGCGCTGAAGGGCCGCGTCGAGGTGATCGAGCTGGCCCCGCCCGGCGTGCAGACCGATCTCACCCCGGGACAGGCGAATCGCACCGCCTATCAGCCGCTCGACGAATTTGCCGACGAGGTGATGACGCTGTTCGCCCAGGTGCCGACGCCGCCGGAGATCCTCGTCGAGCGCGTGCGCCCTTTCCGCAATGCCGAGGCCGAGGGCCGTTTCGACGAGACGCTGACGCAGCTGAACGACTTCGCCCGCAAGGCGCGCGCGGGGAGCTGAAGCTCAGGACAGGGCGGACGCGGCGGGCATCGCGGCCGGGGCCCAGGCGAACAGGGGCGCCTCCGTCGTCGCGCCGAGCGACTCCAGCAGGGTGAACAGCCAGGTTGCGTCCGCCGCTGCGGCATGGCGGCGGGGCACGGCCATGTCGGCGATCCGGCACGCCTCGATCAAGGCCGCGTCGCCATGGCCGCCGCGCGACAGGATCGCCTCGACATGCTCGATTCGCGCCGGCGCAGGCTCGCCCGCCGCCGCGGCGAGCGTGTCGAGCCAGCGCGCGTCGAGATAGGAATCCGCCACCAGCCGCCGCCCGTGCACGGCCGCCGCCAGTTCACCCAGCACGCGCGCCACAGGCAGCCCCTCCGCCGCCAGCCGCTCGCGCGTGATGCCGTGCAGCGCCTCCGCCTCGGCCGTCCAGTCCCACCCGGCCCAGTCGGGCGCCGGCCGGATCAGCCACGCGCGCGCACCCCGTTCGTCGCAGATGCCGACTTCGATCGGGTAGGAGCGGCCGTGCACGGGCAGGCACGACGCCTCGAAGTCGATGGTGGTCAGCATGGCGCGGCGATGGTCTCTCGGTCACCCTGAACAAGCGGTGGACAATGCGACATCCGCCGCCTCGTTCCACCATGCTGGCGGCTATGGATGACGCGGTGGTGACAGCAAGCTTCACTCCGCCGCGAGCAGATCCTCCGCCGCCCGCAGATCGACCGAGGCGAGCCGGCTGACCCCGCGCTCCACCATCGTCACGCCGAACAGGCGATGCATCCGCGCCATTGTCACCGGATTGTGCGTGACGATCAGGTAGCGCGTGTCCGTCTCCGCCGCCATCCGGTCGAGCAGGTCGCAGAAGCGCTCGATATTGGCGTCGTCCAGCGGCGCATCCACCTCGTCCAGCACGCACAAGGGGGCGGGATTGGTCAGGAACAGGCCGAAGATCAGCGCCACCGCGGTCAGCGCCTGCTCGCCGCCCGACAGCAGGGTCAAGGCGGACAGGCGCTTGCCCGGCGGCTGCGCCATGATCTCCAGCCCGGCCTCCAGCGGATCGTCCGAATCGATCAGCGCGAGATGCGCCTCGCCGCCGCCGAACAAGGTGGCGAACAGGCGGCGGAAATGGCCGTCCACCGCCTCGAACGCGGCACGCAGCCGCGCCCGCCCCTCGCGGTTGAGCGATCCAATCGAGCCGCGCAGCCGGTTCACCGCCTCGCCAATCTCCTCCCGCTCCGCGGCGGAGGCGGCCTGCGCGCTCTCCAGCTCCGCCAGTTCGGCCGCGGCGACGAGATTGACGGGGCCGAGCCGTTCGCGCTCGTTCGTCAACCGGTCGAGCCCGCCCGACTGCGCCTCCGCCGCGCCGACCTGCTCGGGATCGAAGCCGAGCCGCTCGGGCAGCAGCACCGCAGGGCAGCCGAACCGCTCGCCCGAGACACGGCCCAGCTCCACGCGCCTGAGGCCCTGCGCCTCCGCCCGCGCCGCGGCGCCCGCGCGCACCTCACGCGCGGCGGCGAGGCGTTCCTGCGCCGCCTGCGCCTGCGCGTCGGCGGCGGTGGCGGCGGCCTCGGCGGCGCGCTCCTGGGCGGTCTGCGCGGCCGCCTGCTCGCGCCGCTCGGTCAGTTTGCCCGCAGCCTCCGCCGCCGCAGCCGCCAGCGCGGCCGGCCGATCGGCCAGCGACGCCGTCTCCGCCTCCGCCTCCGCCTGGCGCCGCCCCATCTCGGCCACGCGCTTCGCCGCATCGCCCGCCCGCGCCCGCCAGCCGCGCGCCTCCGCACGGGCCGCCTCCTGCCGTTCGCGCGTCGTGGCGATGCGGGTGCCGATCGCCGCCGCCTCCGCGCGCGCCGCCGCCAGCGCCGCCGCTGCCGCCGCACCTTCGCCGCGCAGCCGGGCCACGGCGGCCTGCGCCTCGCTGCCGTCGGGCAGGGCTGCGCGTGCCTCCGCCGACTGCACCTCGGCCATGCGCGCCTCGGCCACGTCCCCCGCCAGCCGCACGCGACGATCCTCGACGGCGCTGCGCTGAAGCTCCAGCCGGGCGAGCGCGGTTGCCGCCGCCTCCGCCTCGCGCATCGCTGCGCGGCCGTCCGCCTCCGCCTCCTGTCGGGCACGCCGTGCCGCCTCGATCGCGCGTCCCGCCTGGGTGAGCGTCGCTGCCGCCACATCGACGGCCGCGCGCGCCTGTGCCGCAGCCTCGCGCGCGGGTGGCAGCAGGCGATCCAGCTCGGCCAGCCGGTTCCGCCGGACCAGCCGGGCCGCAGCCCCGGCGCCCTCACCTTCGCTGCGATAGCCGTCCCACCGCCGCAGCCGACCGTCGCGCGTGACGATCCGCTGGCCGGGCGCCAGCGCGGCACCGTCATCCACCTCGACCAGCCCGACCTGCGCCAGCCGCCGCGCGAGTTCGGCCGGCGCCTCTACCATGTCAGCGAGCGGGATCGCGCCGGCGGGCAGCGCAGGGTCGCCCGCCTGCGGCGCGGCGCCCGTCCAGCCGCGGGTGGGCCCCACCTCCGCCTCCAGCTCGTCGCCGAGCGCTGCGGCGAGCGCACGTTCCCAGCCGGGGGCGCAGGTGATCCGATCGAGCAGCCGCGTTGTCGCCTTGGCCGGCTCCGCCCGCGCCAGTGCCGACCGCTCGCCGTCCAGTGCAGACAGGTCCGCCCGCGCGCGCGCCGCCTGCTCCTCGGCGGTGGCGCGGGCGGCCGCGGCGGCATCGCGGGCCGCCTCTTCGCGGTCGAGCGCGGCCGCGGCATTGCGGGCCCCCTGCGCCGCCGTCTCGCCGCGCAGCGTTGCCGCCTCGCGCCGTGCCTCCAGCGGCGCGGGATCGCCGAGGCCTGCCGCCTCGGCCTCCAGTCGCGCAATCTCCGCCTCCGCCCGCGCGCGCCGCTGCCGCGCGGTGGCGAGTGCGGCGTCGGCAACGCGCAATTCCGCCTGCTCCGCCGCCAGCCGCCCGAGCGCCTGCGCCAGCGCCAGCTCCGCATCGCGCGCCACCGCCTCCGCCGCTCCGACCGCAGCGGCGGCAGGCGCCCGCGCTGCCTCCGTCTCCGCCAGCGTCAGGCCGAGCGCCTTGTCCTCCGCCGCCAGACGTTCGAGCGCCTGCGCCGCATCCAGCGCCAGCTGATCCTCGCGCGCCCGGTCGCCGGCAAGCGATTCGCGTGCCCGCTCCAGCGCGGCCAGCCGCCGCTCGACGCGTTCGGCCTCCTGCTTCAGCCCGGCCAGCATCCCCTCGGCCGTGCGCGCCGCCTCGCGCGCCGCCTCCGCGGCGGCACGTGCCGGAGCGAGCGCGGTGCGTGCCGCCGCCTGTGCCGAGAGAGCGTCCGCCGCAGCCGACTCCGCGGCCGTCACCGCTGCGCCGGCCCCTTCCGCCTCCTGTTGCGCAGCGGTGGCGGCGGCGGCGGCATCGCGCCAGCGCGCCCAGATCAGCTGCGCCTCGGCCACGCGGATGCGCGCGCTCAGATCCTCGTAGCGCGCCGCCACGCGCGCCTGCCGCCGCAGCGCCGCCGCGCGCGTGCCGCTCTCCGCCAGCAGCTCGTCCACTCGCGCGAGATTGGCCTCCGCCGCGCGCAGCCGCATCTCCGCCTCCTTGCGGCGGACGTGCAGGCCGGCAATCCCCGCCGCTTCCTCCAGCATCGCGCGGCGCTCGGCCGGGCGGGCGGTAATGATCGCCCCGATCCGGTTCTGGCTGACGAGCGCCGGCGAATGCGCGCCCGTCGCGGCGTCGGCGAACAGCAAGGCCACGTCCCGCGCGCGCACGTCGCGGCCGTTGATCCGGTAGGCGGAGCCGGCCCCCCGCTCGATCCGGCGGACGACCTCGGTCTCGCCGTCCTCGCCATCGACGACGATCGTCACCTCGGCGAAATCCCGCGGCGGGCGCGCGGAGGTGCCGGCGAAGATCACGTCCTCCATGCCGCCGCCGCGCAGCGACTTGGGGCTGCCCTCCCCCATCGCCCAGCGGATCGCCTCGAGCAGGTTGGATTTGCCGCAGCCGTTCGGGCCGACCACGCCGGTCAGGCCGCTCTCGATGCGCAGCTCGGCCGGCTCGACGAACGACTTGAAGCCGGCAAGGCGAAGGCGGCGGATGCGCATGGCAGGATGAGACTAGAGCGGAATGGCCTTGAGCGCGATGGGCCTCCAGGTGGCTGGACGGCGCTGCCTGCCTCGACAGGCCGGGGTGCGTGCCTATTTCGGCGCGACGGCCCGCCCTGCCGGCCACGCGCTGTCGCCCACCCGGTTCAGCGTCATGTCGAACACGCGGGCAAGGCGCTTGCCTCCGCGCTCATACCAGCCTTCCTCGTGCCAGCGGCCGCCCGTCACCGCGGCGGTATAGCGGACGACCGCGTCCGGCCCTGCCGGCATCGCCCATTCGAACCCGCCGGGCGTGACCTTCAGCGGGAAGGTGCCCGCGCGCCCCTTGGCATAGGAGCGGAACTCATAGGCGCCGTCCGCCCCGGCGGAGATGACGGCGAGCGCGTTGAACCCGCCCTCGCTGCCGTCCGGATTATAGCTGTGCCCCTCGATCAGCCGCACGTCGCCGCCGAGGGCGGGGCCGACCCGCTCCGTCTGGATCAGCGTGCGCGTGGTGCCGCCGGGCATGGTCAGCGTGGCGGGGCCGCGCCATTCGCCGTCGAACGGCGCCAGCGCATCGGCTGCCGCACCGCTTGTCGGAACCTGCGCCGTCGCCCCAGCCCCGGCCACCAGCAGGGCCAGCACCATCATCGTCCTCATCCTGCCCCTCCCGTGCGCGGTCAGTCGCCGACGGCCGCCTTCAGCTTCGGCTCCAGCGCTTCCCAGCTGAAGACGTTGTCGAGCAGCGCGCCGTTCATGACGAAGCTGGGCGTGCCCGTGATATTGTCCGCCTGGCCGGCGCTCATGATCTTCTGCAGCGTATCCAGCTGGCCCTTGTCGGCGAGGCACTGGTTGATCTTCGCCTCGGGCAGACCGCGCTGGCGGAAAAAGGCGTCGAGCTTGCCAAGCTTCACCAGCTCCACCATCTGCTGCTGCGGCGGCAGCGACTGGAGCCGTGCCTGATCGGCCTCGGTCAGCTTCTGGAAATTGCCGACCCAGTCATTCTGCGTCGCATAAAGCTGCTCGGCGATCTTGAAGAACGGCTCCGGCCCTTGGCAGCGTGCGAGGATCGAGACCGGCGCGTCGATGCCGTTCAGCAGGAAGCTGCGGAATTCCCAGCTGACGCGGCCGGACTTGATGTAGGTGTCGCGCAGCGTCGGTACGCCCTTCTCCTCGAACTCGGCGCAGTGCGGGCAGGTGAAGGAGGCATATTCGACCAGCTTCACCGGCGCATCCGGATTGCCCATGACGAAGCCGCCGGTGGGCGAGACATTGACCACCTCGGTCCAGTCCTTGCCCGCTGGGGCCTTGACCGCAGCCGCGGTCGGCGCGGTGGCGCCGGTGCCGCTTTCGCCGCCTTTGTCGCCACAGGCGGAGACGAGCGCGGCGGTGGCCAACAGGGTCAACAGGGCGGCAGAACGCATCGAATCACTCCAGCACGAAAAAGGTTGTTCAGCGCAGCGCCGCGTCGATCAGCGGCTTCAGCGGCTCCCACGCGAAGACGGGCGTCATCTGGCCGTTGATCGCAAAGCCGGGCGTGCCCTTCAGCTGCCGCGCGCCGAAGGCGTCTTCCGCCATGGCCAGGAGCGGCTTCTGCCCCGCCGGATCGCGCAGGCACGCACGCGCCTTGGCGGGCGGCAGGCCCCGCTGCGCCATCAGCGCGGTCATGCCCGTCGCGTCGGCAAAGGCCGCGAGCAGTTCCGCCTGCGGCAGCGACGGCGGGGTGAAGCCTTCCGCCTTGGCGATCCACTGCGGCTGCGCGCGGAACAGCGCGTCCATGTCGCCGATATAGCGCGCCGGCCCGCCGCACCGCGCGAGCAGGCTGGCCGCCAGATCGAAGCCGTCGCGCACCGCATGGCGGAACTCGATAGAGACGCGGCCCGGGCGGACATAATCGCGCATCAGCACGGGCAGGCCCGTCTGGCTGAAATGCGCGCAGTGGGAGCAACTGAGCGAGAGATACTCGGTCAGCTTCACCTTCGCGGCCGGGTTGCCGAGGCGATAGGCGCCGTCGGGCAGCTGGACGAGCATGCGCGTCCAGTCCCGCGCGGCAGGCGCGGCGGGCTTGCGCGGTGCCGCCACGGCCGGCGCGGCCAGACCAAGCAGCGCGAGCGAGAGAAGAACGGCCCGCATCAGCGCACCCGACCGAGCACGGGGATCGCCGCCGCGCGGGCGGGGGCGGCGGACGCCTCCACCGCGGCCCCGAGCGCGGCCAGACAGGCGCGCAGCTCCGGATCCGCCACGTCGCGCACCGATCCGCCGACCTCGTCCGACAGCGCCAGCTGCACCGGCCGCAGCGACGGCGGTGCCGGCCGCGGTGCCGCGGCGCCCTGGCGGATCGCCACCTTGGCGACCGCGGAATAGCCGAAGAAGCGATTCACCCGCTCGACAATCGCCGGCGCGACATGCTGGAACATCGGCGCGTGCGCGCCTTCCACCGCGACGCACAGCGTGCCCTCCGCCTTCTTGCCGGCCGGAAAGCGGATCGATTCGGGGGTGGAGACGCGGGCGAATCGATCGCCGACAATCTCGGGCCAGCGGCTGACGACCGTGTGCTGGACGAAGCCGAACCGGCGGAAACAGGTGCCGCCGACGCTCGGCAGCATGTCACCGACGGCGCGCGCACGGTTGCTGCGCACGGCTTGCGGCTCGACCTTGGGGGCGCGGGCTTTGCTCATCGTTCGCGCTCATGCCATAGCCGACCCATGCTCGTCGATGGCGCCGGCAGCGCCGAAGCCGCCATGCGCGCGGCAACCGCCACCGTGCCCCAGCGCCTGCTCGCCTGGTATGATCGCCACGCGCGCCGCCTGCCGTGGCGCAGCCCGCCCGGCACCCCGCCCGCCGATCCCTATCGCGTCTGGCTGTCCGAGGTGATGCTGCAGCAGACGACGGTGGCGGCGGTCGCGCCGCGGTTCGCCCGCTTGCTGGCACGCTGGCCCTCGGTCGCGGCCCTGGCGGCAGCCCCGCTCGACGATGTGCTGCACGAATGGGCGGGGCTCGGCTATTATGCCCGCGCGCGCAATCTCCACGCCTGCGCCCAGGCTGTCGCGGCCGCAGGCGGCTTCCCCGACACCGAGGCGGGCCTGCGCGCGCTGCCGGGCGTCGGCGACTACACGGCGGCGGCCATCGCCTCGATCGCGTTCGGCCGGCGCGCGGTGGTGGTCGACGGCAATGTCGAGCGTGTCGTCGCCCGCCTGTTCGCGCTCGAACAGCCGCTGCCGGGCGCCAGGCCGACGATCCGTCGCCTCACGGATACAATCACGCCGGATCTGCGCGCGGGCGATTTCGCGCAGGGCATGATGGACTTGGGCGCCACCATCTGCACGCCCCGCGCCCCGGCCTGCGCGCTCTGCCCCTTGCGCGAGGGTTGCGCCGGCTTCGCCTCCGGCCGGCCGGAGGCGTATCCGGTGAAGCCGCCGCGTGCGGCCAAGCCGCAACGTCTCGGCACCGCCTTCTGGTTGACCCGCGGAGACAAGGTGCTGCTGGTCCGCCGCCCCGCCAAGGGCTTGCTCGGCGGCCTGCTCGCGCTGCCGACCGGCCCGTGGAGCGATGCGGCGCCCGGGCTGGACGGCGCCCCCGCCGCCGCGCGCTGGCGGCTGCTGGACGGCACGGTCCAGCATGTCTTCACGCATTTCCGCCTGACGCTCGCGCTCGCCACCGCGGCGGCTCCATCGGACGGGCTGGCGCCCGACGCGATCTGGTGGCAGGCGGATCGCATCGACGAGGCGGGCCTGCCGACCTTGTTCGCCCGCGCCGCAGCGCGTTTCAGGGAGGATACATGACGCCTGCCGGCTTCACGGGATCGCGACTCGACCGCGCGGACGCATGGCGCGGCGATCCCGAGCGCTTTGCCGCCCTCCTCGCCGATCCTGCCGCGCGCCTGCTCAGGCTGGACGGGCTCGATCCGCTGCTGGAAGCGGATGGGACGCTCGGCTGGGCGCCGCTCCCCGCCGATCCGACGCCGCTCGCCTTCCTGGGCATGCTGGACGGTGCGCCGCGCTTCGCCGCACTCGGGGCCGTGCCGCCCGCGACGCGCCGCACACGCGGGCTGGAGGCGGCGCTGGCGCTGATGCCGCCGGCCGAGGCCGCCACCTATGCCGCCGCGCGCAGTCTTATCGATTGGCATGCCCGCCATGGCTTCTGCGCCAACTGCTCGGCCGTGACCGCGGCGATCCGGGCCGGCTGGGCGCGCAGCTGCCCCGATTGCGGCGCCGAACATTATCCGCGCACCGACCCGGTCGTCATCATGCTGGCCGAACATGGCACCGGCGACGATGCCCGCGTGCTGGTCGGCCGTCAGGCGAGCTGGCCGCCGAACCGCTATTCGGCGCTGGCCGGCTTCGTCGAGGTCGGCGAATCGATCGAGGAAGCGGTCGCTCGCGAGCTGTTCGAGGAAGCCGGCGTGCGCGCGGGCGACGTGCGCTTCGTCGCCAGCCAGCCCTGGCCCTTCCCGTCGCAGCTGATGATCGCCTGCATCGCAACGGTGGACGATGCACGGCTGACGCTCGACGCGAACGAGATCGAATCGGCCCTGTGGGTCGATCGCGCCGGCATCGCCGGCGCGCTGGCGGAGAGCGAGGGTGCCCCCTTCCTCGCGCCGCCGCCCTACGCCATCGCGCATACCTTGTTCGAGCGGTGGCTGGCGGGCGCCTGAGGCAGTCCGCATGGCCCGCCTGATCTCGCTCAAGCCATCGACCACGCCGCACGTGCGCAGCAGCACCCGGCTGCTGGCGATGGTGCACGAGCTGCACAAGGCGGGCTATCAGCGCCTCCGCGTCTCACCCGGGCTGGCGCCGAGCGGCATGTACTGGCGCTGCTCCATCACCCACGCGGGGAACATCGCGGAGAATGGCTGGTCGCTCCGCACGCCGGGGCTGGAGGGCGAGGTGGCCAGCTACTCGTCCGGTGCGGGCGATCGCTATTTCGGGTGGGACGATGCGCCGGGCCGGTCCGCCCGCGAACTGGCGGTGCGCTTCATCCAGCGCTTCCCTGCCCTCGTCGAGAAGGGCGATGGCTGTGACTGGGCCTATGCGGGCTGGTTGACCGACGTGCTCGGCCGGGCCGAGCTTGGCGGCGCGGATGCGTTGCCCGTCTTCTACGCCGATTACCCGCTCACCCTCGATCCGGAGTGGCTGCCACCCCCGCCCTGATCGGATCGAACCTTTAGACGCCGCGCGCGCGGGCCTGCGGATAGGTGCCCAGCCGGCGCACCCACTTGGTATGGAAGGCCAGTTCCTCCAGCGCGCGCCGCACCGGCGCCTCGTCGGGATGGCCCTCGATGTCGCAGAAGAAGCCGGTCGCGGCGAAGCTGCCGCCGCTCTGATAGCTTTCCAGCTTGGTCATGTTGACGCCGTTCGTGGCGAACCCGCCCAGCGCCTTGTAGAGCGCGGCGGGCACGTTGTTCACCTCGAAGGTGAAGGTGGTGACGAACGGACCCGGCCCCGCCACCGCCGGCGCGTCGCGCGCGAGCAGGACGAAGCGGGTCATGTTATGGTCCGCATCCTCCAGCCCCTCCTCGAGGATGGCGAGGTCGTACATCTCGGCCGCCAGCCGGGGGGCCAGCGCGGCGAAGGAGGGCTCGCCGATCTCGGCGATGCGCGCGGCGGCGCCCGCCGTGTCGGGATAGCTGACCGGCTTGATCCCGCGCGCGCGCAGCCAGCGGCGGCACTGGCCCAGCGCCTGTGGATGGCTCAGCGCCTCGGTGATCGTCGCGCCGGCATCCAGCCCCATCAGGCAGTAGCGGATCGGCATGAAATGCTCGCCCGTGATGGCCAGGCCGGATTCGGGCAGCAGAAAGTGGATGTCCGCCACGCGGCCGTGCAGCGAATTTTCGATCGGAATCAGCGCACGATCGGCCCGTCCGTCCTTCACCGCGTCGATCGCGTCCTCGAACGAGAAGCAGGCGAGCGGCAGCGCATCGGGAAAGGCCTCCGTCACCGCGATGTGCGAATTGCAGCCGGGCGCACCCTGGAAGGCGATGGCGCGCGCAGGCTCGGCGGCGGCGGCGGCATCCATCGCGGCGACGCGTGCGCGGGCGGGGACAGGATAGTTTTCCATCGGACACGCGGCGCTTAGGGCCGCCATGAAGCGCGGGCAAGCGGCTTGCGGAGCGCGGACACCGACCCTAAGAGGTGGCCGCCCCAAGGGGGGACTTGCCCGTCAAGGGGAAGCAGGGAGCCTCGGAAAGACGACATGGACGATCGCGCGAACACGATTGCCGGCTGGGTGCTGATGGGCGGCATCGCCGCGCTCGGACTCACGCTCGTCACGGGCGAATATTTCCACGGCGAGCGGCCCGAGAAGATGGGCTACGTCGTCGAGGGCGTCGAGGCCGAGGGCGGCGAAGGCGGCGGCGAGGCCGAGAAGCCGATCGAATTCTATCTCGCCTCGGCCGATGTCGCCAAGGGCGCCGAGGTGTTCAAGAAGTGCGCGGCCTGCCACACCGACACGAAGGGCGGCGCGAACGGCGTCGGCCCGAACCTGTGGGGCACCGTGGGCAAGCCGCACGGCCACGTCGCCGGCTTCCCATATTCGGATGCGCTGAAGTCCGTCCCCGGCAATTGGGACTGGACCGCGCTGAACAGCTGGCTGACCAGCCCCAAGAAGTATGCGCCCGGCACCAAGATGACCTTCGCCGGCCTGTCCAAGCCCGAAGATCGCGCCAACGTGATCGCGTATCTCAACTCGACCAGCGACAGCCCGCTGCCGATGCCGGCCGCCCCGGCCGAAGGCGCCGCCGCCCCGACGCAGCCCGCAGGCGCGGTGGGCGCACCGGTCGCCGGCGCCGTTCCCGCGCAGACGGAGGCGCAGGCCGCCAAGCAGCCGGTCGGCAACATCAAGGGCGAAGCCGCCCCCGCCACCTCCGGCACGAGCGCGCAGGAAAAGCACTGAGCTTCGGGGCGGGGCGACCCGCTCGGCTGAGCCACGCATCGGGGCGCTGCGGGAGGACCGCGGCGCCCCTTTGCTGTTTGGCCCCGAGCATGCTTGCGGCGTCAGGGCAGCACCGCTTCCCGGATCGCAACCGTGGAGCGGCAGCCACGGTGCGCAGTCGTGCAGGCGAGGGGCGACCGCCAGGTCTTGATGGTTGGCGGAGCTAGACCGATCCGCTCCGTTCGACAACGAGGATGCGGGCCTCTCCGATCGGGTGCGCGACGTGTTCATCGCCCACCTCCGCGATGAAGATATCCGATGGTTTGGGACGGACACATTCTTCTCGGCCGTCGCGCCTGAAGTGCATATCCACCTCTCCGGCAAGGACAACGAAGGCTTCAGCGCCGTCGTTGACGTGCCAGCGGTAGGGCTGATCGGTCCAGTGGAGCCGCACACTGGCCCCGTCTATTTCGACCAGGTCTCGCGCTCCCCAAGCGCGGTCGGCGCGAAACTCCGCAACATCGGTGATCGCCTGCGGCACGATATCCTCCTCGCACTTGGGGTTGGTAAGGCTGCAGGTCGGCGCGGGTAATCGGGCGAACGCAAGTGTCCGAGGTGTCCCGCGCCGGAATGTTCGGTGATGGTGGTTAGCGGACGTTCAATCCTCTACGTCGTAAAAGACGTGACCACGCATGTCGGGTTTCAGCAGCTTGTGGAAGGCATCTTCGGAGACCTCATCGGCCTCAAGTGACAGGATTGCACGGCCACTCGTTACCCACGTGCAACCTCGGTCAAGATTGCTCCTGACACGCTTAAATGCCTTGCGAACGGCGGCTTCTTCATCGGCGGCAAGCACATGTCGGTGGCAGTAGAAACCGCGAGGCTGTGAGGTCTCTTCCGGGTTCGTCGCGGGAACAAGCCACTCCAGCTTGCCGTGAACAAAGACGTAATAGCAGCGCATCAGGCCAATTAAGCTCAATCTCTGAGCGTCCGCTCTTGGTCGAAAGCGGACATACCTTCTTCGTCACCCCGGACTTGGTCCGGGGTCCACCGTCGTGCCGAGGATAGCGGCCGCATGATGCGCCGCACGGTAGATGCCGGACTAAGTTTAGCATGGCGAAGAAGACGGTCGCTCATGGTTGGATCCTACCCTCTGAAGCGCTCCTCAAGCCCGCCCGCGCCAGATTCGCACCGCCTGCCCCGGCTTCGCCCCGCCCTGATGCGCCGGGCACCGCGCCGGGCGGAGGCCCTTGTCGAGGCACATCCACACCTCGTCCAGCCAGTTGCCGCGCGTCGTGGTGATCCGCATCATGTCCGCCCGCCAGCCGGGGTTCGCGCGGGCGATGGCGGTGGAGAGCGCGCGCACCGTCAGGCGGCGGCGCGACAGGCGATCCATGTCGGGGAAGCGCAGGCGATCGTAGAGGCGCCGGCTCTGCGCGAAATAGCGGGCAGGATCGCGCGGGGTCATGCAGGTGCCGTGCTTGGCCCATTCGTGCTGGAGCAGCTGCGGCGATGGCGTCGCGCACAGGTTTGCGCGGATCAGCCGCTCGGGCAGGATCGAGGCGGGGGCGCAATATTGCGGCCAGTCCTTGCCCTCGCCGTCCGGCCACAGGCCATGCAGCACGAAGCCGAAGCGGTTGCCGCCGCCGCACTGGAAGGCTGCGCGCTCGTCCCCGCGGCGTGAGCGGCAGAACTCGGGCGACCAGCTGATCGCCAGCGTATAGCTGCCGATCGGCAGCACGCGCTTCGGCTGGCGCGCATCGGGCAGATCGGGCCGCGGGGCCGCGATACGGGCGGGCACGTCGCATTGCAGCGCCTGCGCCGTCGCCACGCCCGGCAGCGCAAGGCCGATCACGCCCACAACCCGCAGCAGCCCGCTCATCCCATCCTCCCCATTGCAGACCATGAAGCCCCGGCAGTCAGGCCGCGGCGAAATCCAGTCCGATGTCCGCGGCAGGCGCCGACTGGGTGAGCCGGCCGACCGAGATATAGGTCACCCCCGCCTCGGCGATCGCCCGGATCGTGTCGAGCCGCACGCCGCCCGACGCCTCCGTCGGCACGCGCCCGCCGACGAGGGTCACCGCCCCGCGCAGCGTCGCCGGGTCCATATTGTCGAGCAGCAGGTGCGTCGCGCCCGCGGCCAGCGCCGGCTCGATCTGGTCGACCCGGTCGACCTCGACGATGATCCGCGCGATCCCCGCGGCGACTGCGCGGCGCACCGCCTCGCCGACGTCGCCCGCCACCGCGACATGATTGTCCTTGATCATCGCCGCATCCCACAGGCCCATGCGGTGGTTCTGCGCGCCGCCCATGCGGGTCGCATATTTCTCCAGCCGCCTGAGGCCCGGGATGGTCTTGCGCGTGTCGAGCAGGATCGCGCCGGTGCCGAGGATCGCATCGGCATAGGTCCGCGCCAGCGTCGCCACGCCGGAGAGGTGCTGCACCGTGTTGAGCGCACTCCGCTCCGCCGTCAGCAGCGCACGCGCGCGGCCGCGCAGGCGCATCAGCTCGGTGCCGGGCGTCACGCGCGCGCCCTCCTCGACCAGCGGCTCCAGCACCGCCTCCGGGTCGAGCGCGCGGAAGAAGGCGGCGGCAATCGGCAGCCCGGCGACGGTGATCGCATCGCGGCTGTCCATCACGCCGTCGAACATCGCGTCGGCGGGGATGACGGCGGCGGAGGTGATGTCGCCCCCCTCCCCCAGGTCTTCCGCCAGCGTTGCGCGGACGAACGCGTCGAGATCGAATCCATCTATGTCGAGCGAGGTCATGGCGCCCGCGTTGATCGCACGCGCGCCGCCATGCAAGCCTTGTCGGAACCCGCGGGCGCCCGCGCGCGTCCCCTGCCCCATGTTCGCACCCCCGCCCGCCGCCTTGCCCGCCCCTGCGGCACCGCTCCATTATCTCGTCGGCGCGGTCGCCGCCGATGGGCGGGAGGTGGAGATCGTCGCGCTCAACGAAGGCGCATCAGCCTCAGCCGCCCCGCCCGCCCGGCTGATCGGTCGACTGACGCCCGCGGGCGCACCGGCACGCGCGATCGTGCTGGAGCGGATCGGGCCCGCCGCGGGAGAGATCGCACCGGGCGGCTTCGCCCGGCTGCGCTATCGTGCCGCGGAGACGCTGCCGACCGGCGTGACCGCCATGCTCTCCCTGCCCGAACTCGGCATCGCGCAGGCGGCGCTCGCGGCGCCGGAGCCGACGCAGATGGCCGCCGAGCCCGCCGCTGCGCCACCCATCGCCCTGGCGGCAGCGCAGCCCGCGGCCGCCACGCCGCCGCAGGTTGCGCGCGGCAACGACTTTCTCGGCCGCCTCTCGGCCTATCGCCCGATCTACGCC
The DNA here is from genome assembly GCF_900113315.1 of Sphingomonas jatrophae. Classification (GTDB taxonomy): domain Bacteria; phylum Pseudomonadota; class Alphaproteobacteria; order Sphingomonadales; family Sphingomonadaceae; genus Sphingomonas_P; species Sphingomonas_P jatrophae. The sequence goes on from NZ_FOZG01000002.1 coordinate 50,987, forward strand.
GTCTATGGTCCGGGCACGTCCACCGACGCCCGCCTCCAGATCAGCTTTCAGTATCAACTGTTCGGCGATCCGGCGACGCCGCCCGCCGAGCGCGGCCTGCTCGACGGCCTGCGCTTCGCCTATACGCAGCGCATGTTCTGGGATCTGGGGCGCAACTCCTCCCCCTTCCGCACCGTCGATTACATGCCGGAGATCTTCTATCTCGTGCCGGAGCGCGCGGTCGGCCGCGGCGTGCTGCTGGGTGGCCAGGCCGGCTTCCAGCACATGTCGAACGGCCGCAGCGGCGATGCCTCGCGCAGCTTCAACCTCGCTTATCTCCAACCTACGGCGACCGTCACCTCGGGCGACTGGCGCATCCTCGCGGGGCCGCGCGCCTGGGCCTATCTCGGCAGCACGTCCGACAATCCGGATATCGAGCGGTACCGCGGCAATTTCGGCCTGCGTGCCGATATCGACCATGCCAGCGGCTTCCGCCTGAGTGCGGAAACCCGGATCAGCGCGCAGACCGGCCGCGCCGCGATCGACACCGAACTCTCCTACCCGCTCGACGCGTTGATCGGCGGCGGGCCGAACCTCTACCTCATGGGCCAGGCCTTCACCGGCTGGGGCGAGAACCTGCTCGACTACAATCGCCGCCAGACACGGCTACGCGTGGGCATCGCGATCGTGCGGTGAAGTCCGGTCGCTATCTGGCGGGCACCGACAGGATGCGGCCCTGAACCCGCGGACACCGCACGACATGCCCCCGCGGCAGGCTTCGGCGTGTCAGACGGAAATGCGGTCCTGATCGCTGAAGGTCGGCGCGCAGACAGAAGCGGCCCGCGCTGCGAACGACGGACGGCCCGCGGGACCGTTTGCCGAGCATGAAGTCATAATCCTTTTGCGCAATGCCGACGCTCACCCCGATCGACTGGAGCTCGGCACGCGCGCCACCTCGCGCGACGTTGCTCGCCCGCGCAATGCCGAACAGCACGTTTCTGTAGGTGATCGTCCGCGACGGCGGGAAATTGCGCTGACCCTCGATTAAGCTGGTCGCGTGCGCCACGACCAGCGCGGCAGCAATCGCGCTCCAGATTGTGGCGACGATCACGACAGTCCAAGGGCCATCGTTGTGCCATCTCGCCGGCTCATCAGGCCAGTCGCGTACGGCTCGCCACATGATCGCTGCCGTCGCGGTGGCGCCAATCATAGCGACGAGCGCGATCGGCGGCTCGGATCGTGCGAAGGGTGCAGTGAAGTCGTCGGTCGCGGTGTCGAAGAAGCTCAGCAGCAGGCCCAGCCCGGTCATGCTCGCCAGACCGATCAGCCATCTCACACCGAAGCGGCTAATCCTTGTCTTGCCGGCGCTGTCGATCTCTGGCTCCGCACCAAGCATCTACCGCTGCTAACAAGGTGACACGTCCGGGTAAATCGAAGCCAGTCTACGCCCGGGAACGACCGGCGACCGCCGTCGACCGCTCAGTCCCCCGTCACCTTCGGCGCGCCGAGATCGCCCGCGCCGACCGTCGCGCTCGCCATCGCCAGCATGCGGTCGAGCGCGGTCTTGGCCTTCACGCGCGTCGGCTCGTCCACCTCGATCTGCGGCGCCAGGTCGCGCAGGGCGATGTAGAGCTTCTCCATCGTGTTCAGCGCCATGTACGGGCACATGTTGCAATTGCAGTTCCCGTCCGCACCCGGCGCGCCAATGAACCTCTTGTGCGGCGCCGCCTTCTCCATCTGGTGGATGATGTGCGGCTCGGTCGCGACGATGATCGTCTCGGCCGGGCTGGCCAGCGCGAAATCAAGGATCGCGCGGGTCGAGCCGACCTGATCGGCATGGTCGAGGATATAGGCCGGGCATTCCGGATGCGCGGCGACCGGCGCCTCGGGGTGCAGCGCCTTCAGCTTGAGCAGCTCGGTTTCGCTGAACGCCTCGTGGACGATGCACGCACCCGGCCACAGCAGCATGTCGCGGCCGGTCTTGCGGTTGAAATAGCCGCCGAGATTCTTGTCGGGCGCGAAGATGATCTTCTGATCCATCGGCAGCTGGCTGAGGATCTTCTCGGCCGAGCTGGACGTGACGATGATGTCCGAGTGCGCCTTCACCGCCGCCGAACAGTTGATGTAGGTCAGCGCGATATGATCCGGATGCGCCGCGCGGAAGGCGGCGAACTGCTCCGGCGGGCAGCTGTCCTCCAGACTGCATCCGGCGTCGAGATCGGGCAGCACGACGATCTTCTCAGGCGATAGGATCTTCGCCACCTCCGCCATGAAGCGCACGCCGCAAAAGGCGATCACGTCCGCATCCGTCTCCGCCGCCTTGCGGCTGAGATCGAGACTGTCGCCGACGAAATCGGCCAGATCCTGGATTTCTGGTGCCTGGTAGTAATGCGCCAGGATGACGGCGTTCCGCTCCTTGCGCAGCCGGTCGATCTCGGCGCGCAGGTCCACACCCTTCAGGCTCTCGACGGTGGCGTTCAATGCGTGGCTCCTCTCAGGCGCGAGCAGCAGATAGGCGCCGCGGAGAGGATTGTCAGCAGGGGAGCACGGATCGCCGCCGCACTCTCCTGCCGGATGGCTGGTTCAGGAAGGATGCGCTTCCGCTTCCTGCTGGCCGTCCGCCGCCTGCTGCCCGGCCGAGCCGTAATCGGCCTGACCCGTGTCCGTGCCGGGCTGGCTGTCGCCCGCGCCGCCGGCGGGGTTTGCCGGGGTCGTCGGCGCCTGCGTGTCGGGCTTTTGCTGCTCGGCCATGATCGTCTCCTCGCTATGATCCCTGTCCAGCGTCCGGGCGGCCGCTCCGTTCCCTCGGGCTTGTCGCTCCGGGTGACGCCACTTAAGGGCTCAGCCGGATCGGGCCGGAGGGAGACGAAATATGGTGCAGCCGCTCAGGGTCGCGCTGGCGGGGCTCGGCGTCGTCGGCGGCGGCGTCGTCAAGCTGCTCGACGCCAATCGCGCGCTTATCGAGCGGCGCGCCGGGCGACCGATCGAGATCGTCGCCGTCTCCGCCCGCGATCGGCACCGCGATCGCGGCGTGGATCTCTCCCGTTTCGACTGGGCGGACGATGCCGGCAGCCTCGCCGCGCGGGACGATGTCGACGTGGTGGTCGAACTCGTCGGCGGGGCGGACGGCCCGGCGCTGACGCTGGCGCGCGCAACGCTCGCGCGGGGCAAGGCCTTCGTCACCGCCAACAAGGCGATGGTCGCGCATCACGGGATCGAACTGGCCCGCGCCGCCGAGGCCGCGGGCGCCGCGTTCAAATATGAGGCGGCGGTGGCGGGCGGCATCCCTGTCATCAAGGGCCTGCGCGAGGGCGCCGCGGCGAACGAGATCGGCCGCGTCTATGGCATTCTGAACGGCACCTGCAATTACATCCTGACGACGATGGAAGCCGCCGGCCGCGACTTCGCCGGCGTGCTCGCCGAGGCGCAGGCACTCGGCTATGCGGAGGCGGACCCCTCCTTCGACATCGACGGGGTCGATGCCGCGCACAAGCTGGCGATCCTCGCCAGCTTGGCCTTCGGCACCACGCTCGATTTCGCGTCCGTCGCCATCGCCGGCATCCGCCCGATCCTCGCCGCCGACATCGCCGAGGCCGCCGCGCTCGGCTACCGCGTCCGCCTCGTCGGGCTGGCGGAGGCGGGGCCGAAGGGCCTGCTCCAGCGCGTCCACCCCTGCCTCGTGCCGCAGGATCATCCGCTGGCGCATGTGCAAGGATCGATGAACGCGGTGGTGGCGGAGGGCAATTTCGTCGGCCGCCTGTTCTTCGAGGGCCGCGGGGCCGGCGAAGGGCCGACCGCCAGCGCCGTCGTCGCCGACCTGATCGACATTGCGCGGCGCGAATATGGCGCCCCCTTCGCCATGCCGGTCGACAGCCTCGACGAGCGCGCCCCCGCGCCGCGGGGCGAGCGCCGCGGCCGCGCCTATCTGCGCTTCACCGTCGCCGACCGTCCAGGCGTGCTGGCGGAGCTGGCCGCCGCGATGCGCGATGCGGGCGTCTCCATCGCCAGCCTGATCCAGCGCGGCGCGGCAGCCGATGGCAGCGTGCTCGTCGCGATGGTGACGCATGAATGTGCCGAGCGCTGCGTCACCGACGCGCTCGCCCGGCTGGAGGGATCGCAGAGCCTCGCCGGCAAGCCGCTGCTGATGCACATTCTCGACGTCTGAGCGGAGGCCATGGCGCTTTCCCCACGGCCTATCACACGGTAGGCGGGGCGAGCGATGCGATGGCGCCCCCTCGCCCCCCTGCTTGCCGCCTTGCTTTCCGCCTGCGGCAGCGAAGCCGTGCGTGACGAGCGTCCGCTTGCGGTGAGCATCGTCGGCCCCGCGCCGCAGACCGGCATCGATCCGGATCGGCAGGCGCTCACCGCGCCCACCGCCTCCCTCCTCTCGGCAACCGCGCAGGGGCTCGTCCGCTTCGACGGCAATGGCCAGATCGAACCGGGCCTGGCGATCCGCTGGGACGTGTCCGACGACGGGCTCTACTACACCTTCCGCCTGCGCGACGGCAGCGGCATCGATGCGGAGCATGCCGCGCGCCGCCTGCGCGCCGCAGTCGCCGCACGCAGCCGCAATCCGCTGCGCCCCGTCCTGCTCGCCGTCGACGAGGTGGTGGCGGTGACGCCCGAGGTGCTCGAGATCCGCCTCGCCGCACCCCGGCCGAACCTGCTGCAACTGCTCGCCCAGCCCGATCTTGCCATCCGCCCGCCCCGCGGCGCCACCGGTGGGCCGATGCGGATCGTCGCGGGCGCGGCCGATGTCATGCGCCTGCTGCCGGTGCCCGATGCCGACACGGTGGATGTGCCGCCACCTTCCGCCGGAGACGAGATCCTTCTGCGCGGAGAACCCGCCGCGCTGGCCCTCGCCCGCTTTCGCGCGGGTGCGGCGGCGGTGGTGACCGGCGGCACCTTCGCCGATCTGGCGCTCGCCCGCGCTGCCGCACCGGAGGACCGCGTGCTGCGCTTCGATCCCGCACCCGGCCTGTTCGGGCTGCAGGTGGCGCGCGACGTGCCCTTCCTCCGCCCGGTCGAGAATCGCCGCGCACTGGCCATGGCGATCGATCGGGAGCGGATCGTCACCGCATTCGCCCGCGACGGCTGGCGCGCGACGACGACTTTGCTGCCGACCGGCACGGAGATCGCCGTCCCGGCGGTGGCGGGATGGGAGCCGTTGTCCTTGCCCGAGCGCGCCGCCCAGGCCGCCGCCACCGTCCGCGCGTGGCGCGCGGATGGGCCTGCGCCCCGGCTCCGGGTCGCGCTGCCGCCCGGCCCCGGATCGCGCCTGCTGTTCACGCTGCTCGCGATCGACTGGCGCCACATCGGGGTCGAGGCGGAGGCGGTGCCGCTGGATGCACCTGCGGACCTCCGCCTTGTCGATCAGGTTGCGCCCGGTGATCTCGCGACCTGGTATCTGCGCCGGTTCGCCTGCGGCCGCGCCGCCATCTGCAGCGAGACCGCCGATCAGGCGCTGGAAGCCGCGCGTATCACGCCCTCCATCCCCGAGCGGCTGCGTCTCATCGCGCAGGCCGATGCCGCGCTCGCCACCGCGGCGCCCTTCATCCCGCTGGCGACGCCGCTCCGCTGGTCGCTCGTCGCCCCGGCGCTGCGCCGCTGGCATGACAATCCGCGCGCCGTCCACCCGCTCTATACGCTCCGCCGGGCGGAGTGAGGGAACCAAGCCACTGCCCGCGCGATGTGCCGGCATGGCCGTGTCTCCGAACCAGTTCGATCGCTATGCCGAGGCGATCCCCGGCCTCGGCCGGGATCCGGCCGCCGTGCGCCGCCGGATCGAGGCGGCGGAAGCGCTGCTGGAGCGGATGTTCGTCGTCCCCGGCCTCAATCGTCCGGTCGGGCTCGATTCGATCGTCGGCCTCGTGCCGGTGATCGGCGACGTGATCACCGCGGCGATGGGCGCGTGGCTGGTGTGGGAAGCGCGGAATCTCGGCATGTCCAAGTTCCAGCTCGCGCGCATGGCGGGCAATGTCGGCGTGGATACGCTGCTCGGCGCGGTGCCGCTGGTGGGCGACGTGTTCGACTTCGCCTTCCGTTCGAATACGCGCAACCTGCGCATTATCCGCCGCCACCTCGATCGCCACCACCCCGCCACGGCGACGATCGACGGCGAAGTGGTGCGCTGAGGAATACTACCCGCTCGTTCGTGCTGAGCTTGTCGAAGCACCGTCCTTCTTAGAAGAAAGGCAGCCCTTCGACAGGCTCAGGGCGAACGGGGAGATTTAAGCGTGGCGCAGCACCCGCTGCTTCCGGGCGTAATAATCCTGCACCTTCTCCCAGCCCTCTTCCGCCGTCTCGACGAAGCGGATCAGGTCGAGGTCGTTCGGGCCGATCACGCCCTCTTCCACCAGCGCCTCGAAGTTGACGACGCGCTCCCAGAATTCCCGCCCGTAGAACAGGATCGGCAGCATCGCCATCTTGCCGGTCTGGACCAGCGTCAGCAGCTCGAACGTCTCGTCGAACGTGCCGAACCCGCCCGGGAACACCGCCACCGCCCGCGCCCGCAGCAGGAAGTGCATCTTCCTGAGCGCGAAATAGTGGAACTGGAAGCTGAGCGACGGCGTGACATAGGGATTGGGCGCCTGCTCGAACGGCAGCACGATGTTCAGCCCGATCGATTCCGCGCCGACATCCGCCGCGCCGCGATTGGCCGCCTCCATGATCGAAGGCCCGCCGCCGGAGCAGACGACGAAATGGCGCTTGCCCTCTTCGTCCAGCGGCGTCGCGCTGGCCAGCGCGGCGAGCTTGCGCGCCTCGTCATAATAGCGGGACTTTGCCGCCAGCCGCTCCGCCACCAGCTTCTGCTCGGGCGTGCGCGCCGCTGAGACCACCGCCTCCGCCCGCTCCGGCTCGGGGATGCGCGCGGACCCGTAGAAGACGAAGGTGGAGCCGATCTTCGCCTCGTCCAGCAGCAATTCGGGCTTCATCAGCTCGAGCTGGAAGCGCACCGGACGCAGATCGTCGCGCAGCAGGAAGTCATTGTCCTGGAAGGCGAGCTTGTAGGCGGGATCCTGCGTCTGCGGCGTGCCGGTCTGCGTGCGGGCGACGGCGGCGTCTTCCTTGGCTTTGGCGAAGACGCGCTTGGGAATGTCCTTCTCGTTCATCGGGGTCGTATGCGCTTTCTCTGTTCTCGGTTCGTGACATGCACCCATGCCGCCGAGCCGGAAACGAACCAGATTAGCGACAATAAGGCCCCTTGCCCATATCGAAGTGGAAGTGATCGGCGTGGAGCGCGTTCGCATCCGGCCCCAGCACCACGCCGAAGCGCCGGCAGCCCGCCCGGTGCGCCGCGCGCAGAAAACCCCGCACTTGGCTGTCCGGCCCGCCCCAGCCGCCCCGCACGGTGATCCGCCGCCCATCCGTCAGCTGGAAGGCGGCGATGTCCACGGCGTTGGCAAAACCGTGCTCCGACAGGCGGTTGCCCGCCTTGTTGTTGACGGGGCGGCAGGCGAAGCTGCCATAGCTTTCGAGCTTGCGGATCGGGCTGCCCAGCTCCGCCGTCGCCAATGCCTGCGCATCGCGGGACCACAGCACGAAGGCGCGCACCAGCGGGCAGCGCATCGCCGTCAGGTTCGTCGTCGGGATGCCGAAGGAGACCAGCTTCAGGCTCTGCCGCGCCGCGCAACCATTCGGGAAGGTGCGATCCTTGAGGGGTGTCACCTCGACCCCCATCGCGCGCAACTCGCTCAGGCAGCGCCCGAAATCGCGCGACGAGAGATCGCGCACGACAGGCCGCCCGCGCCCGCCGGGGATGCAGGCGGAGAGCAGGGCGGGAAGGATGAGGGCAGCCACCCCTTTCTTCGTCATGCCGGACTTGGTCCGGCATCCACCGGGCGGCACATCCAGCAGCCGCCGGTCAGGCGTCGCCGTGGACCCCGGAACAGGTCCGGGGTGACGAAGGGAGAAGACGTTCAGAACCGGAACGCCCCCTCGATCACCGTCACGCACTGCCCGGTCAGCACCGCGCGGTCCCCCTCCAGCCGGCAGCCGATCCGCCCACCCCGGCGCGACGCCTGGAAGGCGGTGAACTCCGCCCGCCCGAGCCGCGCCGCCCAGAACGGCGTCAGCAGCGCATGCGCCGATCCCGTCACCGGATCCTCGTCGATGCCGGCTCCTGCGGCGAACACGCGGCTGATCACGTCCGTTTCGTCCCCCGGCGCGGTCGCGATCACGAGCGTGCGGCCGAGCGTCCGCAGCGCTGCGAAATCGGGCTCAAGCCCGCGCACCGCCGCCGCATCCTCCAGCAGGATGATCGCATAGCCGCTGTCGCGCCACTCGGTCTCCACCGCCGCGACGCCCAGCGCCGCGACCGTCTCCGGCAGCGGCTTGGGCTGGGTGGCCCAGGCCGGCAGCGACATGGCATAGCCGTCACCCGCCCGCGCCACCTCGAGGATGCCCGCCTGCCGCGTGCGGAACGTCACCCGCGCCCGCTCGGGGAAGTCGGACAGGATGACATGTCCGCTCGCCAGCGTCGCATGTCCGCACAACGCCACCTCCACCGCGGGCGTGAACCAGCGCAGTTCGTAATCGGCCGCGCCGCTCGCATCGGGGATGAGGAAGGCGGTTTCCGAAAGATTGTTCTCCGCCGCGATCGCCTGCAGCACCGCATCGTCCAGCCACGCGGTCAGCGGCATCACGGCCGCGGGATTGCCGCCGAACGGACGATCGGTGAAGGCATCGACCTGGACGAAGCGGGTCACGTCGCACTCTCCTGCTTGGGTTCGGGGTCGGGGTGGATGAGGATTTCCACACCGGGAAATTGCTGTGCCAGCTGCGCCTCCACCTCGTCCATCACGCGGTGCGCCTCGGCCACCGTCATGTCCGGATCGACCGCGACGTGGAACTGGACGAAATCGTGCGTGCCGGCGCTGCGCGTGCGCAGATCGTGGACGCCGCGCAGCTGCGGGTGGCGGGCCGCGGCGCGGAGGAAGGCCTCGCGCCGTTCCGCCGGCCATTCACGGTCCATCAGCTGGTCGATCGCGAGCGTTGCGGAGCGGAACGCGCCCCACAGCAGCCATGCCGCGATGGCGATGCCGAACAGCGGATCGGCGCCGTGCAGCCCCGCCATCTGCTCCAGCAGCAGCGCCGCGATCACGCCGCCGTTCAGCGCGACATCGCCCTTATAGTGGAGGTGGTCGGCGGTGATCGCCACCGAGCCGGTCCGCTTGATCGCACGGCGCTGCACGCGCAGCAGCACCAGCGTGACGGTGATCGACAGCGCGGATACGGCGACGCCAAATTCCGCATTCACGCTCACCGCGCCCGTGCCGAGCCGGCTCACCGCCTGCCACGCAATCGCGACGGCGGAGGCGGCGATCAGCACCACCTGGAACAGCGCGGTCAGCGCCTCCGCCTTGCCGTGGCCGAAGCGGTGATCCCAGTCCGCCGGCCGCGCGGCATAGCGCACCCCCGCCAGCGTCACCAGGCTGGCGACCAGATCGAGCGCGGTGTCGGCAAGGCTGCCCAGCATGGCGACCGATCCGGTGGCGATCGCCGCCACGCCCTTCAGGCCGAGCAGGAAGGCGGCGGTGCCGACGCTCGCCAGCGCCGCGCGGAGCGGCAGCGCACTCACGGGTAGAGCAGGCCGTCGATCCAGCCGCCGCCATCCTGCGCCAGGAACAGGCGGCGGTGATGCAGCCGGCCGGGCCGGTCCTCCCAGAACTCGATCGCGCGCGGGATCACGCGGTAGCCGCCCCAGTGCGGCGGCCGCGGCACGGCGCCGCCCTCGAACCGCGCTTCCACCACAGCGAAGCTCCGCTCGAACGTCTCGCGGCTGTCGAGCGGGCGCGACTGGTCCGATGCCCACGCGCCCAGCTGCGACACGCGGCTGCGGCTGGCGAAATAGGCGTCCGATTCGGCGTCGCTCGCCTGCTCCACCGCGCCCTCGACGCGCACCTGCCGACGCAGCGACTTCCAGTGAAACAGCAAGGCTGCCTGGCTGTTGCCGGCAACGTCGTCCGCCTTGCGGCTCTGCCGGTTGGTGTAGAAGACGAAGCCGCGGCGGTCATGCCCCTTCAGCAGCACCATCCGCACCGACGGGCGCCCACCTGCATCCACCGTCGCGACCGCCATCGCATTGGGATCATTGGGTTCGCCCTTCTCGGCCTCGGCCAGCCAGGCGTCGAACAGGGCATAAGGGTCGTCGGTCATGGGCTCTCCTTAGCGGGCTGCGCGGATCAGAGGAACGCTTGGCCGCCTGCTTCGTCGAACGCCCGAACGCTCGGCACGCAACCCTCTGCCGCTCTGCCGCGATATTGCGGTGCGGCAGCGAACATGATGAAAGCGCAACCGTGATCCAGGCTGCTCTCCACCATATCACCAGCTACCGCTACGACCGGCCCGTCATGCTCGGGCCGCAGACGATCCGGCTTCGCCCCGCCCCGCACAGCCGCACCGCGGTGCCCAATTATTCGCTAAAGATCTCACCCGCCAACCACTTCATCAACTGGCAGCAGGATCCGCACGGCAACTGGCTGGCGCGCATCGTCTTTCCGGAGCCGGCGGATCACCTGACGATCGAGGTGGACCTGATCGCCGACCTCGTCGTCATCAATCCGTTCGACTTCTTCGTCGAGGATTATGCCGAGAGCCGGCCCTTCACCTACGCGCCCGATCTCGCCACGGATCTGTCCGCTTATTTCGAGTGGGAGCCGCAGGGTCCGCTGTTCGACGCTCTGTTCGCCGAACTGGACGCCTATCAGGGCCGCACGATCGACTTTCTGGTCGAGCTCAACCGCCGCTTGAACGAGCGCGTCGGCTATGTCATCCGGATGGAGCCGGGCGTCCAGACGGCGGAGGAGACGCTGGAGATCGGCACCGGATCGTGCCGCGATTCGGCGTGGCTGATGGTCAATCTCGCCCGCCGGCTCGGCTTCGCCGCGCGCTTCGTCTCGGGCTATTCGATCCAGCTCGTGCCCGACGTGATCCCGGTGGAAGGGCCGAAGGGCGTCGCGCAGGACGTGTGCGATCTGCACGCCTGGTGCGAGGTGTTCGTGCCCGGCGCCGGCTGGATCGGCATGGACGCGACCTCGGGCCTGTTTGCGGGCGAAGGGCACATTCCGCTCGCCGCGACGCCGCATTACCGCTCCGCCACGCCGATCTCGGGCTCGCTGCTCGAGCCGGCGAAGGTCGATTTCGACTTCTCCATGGATGTGCAGCGCATCGCCGAGGCGGTGCGCATCACCAAGCCGTTCACCGAGGCGCGCTGGTCCGCGCTCGATGCGCTGGGCGAGCAGGTCGATCGCGATCTCACCGCCATGGACGTGCGCCTGACCACGGGGGGCGAGCCGACCTTCGTCGCCGCGGACGATCCCGAGGCGCCCGAATGGAATGGCGACGCCGTCGGCCCCACCAAGGCGGCCTATGCCGACCGGCTGATCCGCCGCCTGCGCGAACGCTTCGCGCCTGGCGGGCTGATCCATCACGGCCAGGGGAAATGGTATCCTGGCGAAAGCCTGCCGCGCTGGGGCTATTCGGTTTATTGGCGTGCTGACGGCGTGCCCGTGTGGCGCGACGCCGATCTGATCGCCCCCTCGCCCCGCGAGGGCGAGGCGCCCGCGCGGCTGGACGCCGATCTGGCCGAGCGCTTCCTCGCCACCATGGCCGCGCGCCTCGCCGTGCCCGAGGATTATATCGAGCCCGCCTTCGAGGATCCGATCGCCTGGTCGATCAAGGAATCGGAGCTGCCCGCCAACACCGATCCGCTCGATCCCAAGATCGAGGATCCGGAGGAGCGGCAGCGCATGGTCCGCGCGTTCGAGCGGGGGCTGACCCAGCCGGTCGGCTTCGTTCTGCCAATCCAGGCATGGCAGGCGACGCAGGCGGCGGAGCCGCGCCGCTGGCGCTCGGAGCGGTGGCGGCTGCGGCGCAAGCGGCTGTTCGCGGTGCCGGGCGATTCGGCGCTCGGCTATCGCCTGCCGCTCTCGTCGCTGCCTTACGTGCCCCCGTCCGATTACCCCTATCTCAACGTCCGCGACACGACGGAGCCGGTCGAGCCCCTGCCCGACATCCGCGAGCAGCAGACCGTCGCGGTCGAAGCCGCCGCCGCCCCCCAGCAGGGCCGTGAGGAGCAGGTCGCGATCGAGGGTGCGGTCCGCACTGCCGTCACGGTCGAGCCGCGCGAGGGCTTCGTCTCCGTCTTCCTGCCGCCGACCGAGCGGCTGGAGGACTATCTCGGTCTCCTTGCCGCAGCCGAGGCAGCGGCGGAGACGCTGCGCGTGCCCGTTCGCATCGAAGGCTATGCGCCGCCGCCCGATCCGCGACTGCAGGTGCTCAAGGTCACGCCCGATCCCGGCGTGATCGAGGTCAACATCCACCCCGTCTCCACCTGGGCCGAGACGCGCGAGCTGACCGAGGAGCTGTACCGCCTCGCCCGCGAGGAAGGGCTGACGGCGGACAAGTTCATGATCGACGGCCGTGCCATCGGCACGGGCGGCGGCAATCACCTCGTCCTCGGCGGCCGTTCGGTAAACGATTCGCCCTTCATCCGCCGGCCGGACATGCTGAAAAGCTTCGTCCTCTACTGGCAGCGCCACCCGTCGCTCAGCTATCTCTTCTCCGGCCTGTTCATCGGCCCGACCAGCCAGGCGCCGCGCATCGACGAGGCGCGCCACGAGGGCCTCTACGAGCTGGAGATCGCGCTGGCGCAGGTACCGCGGCCCGGTGAGGGCGAGGCGCCCGCGCCGTGGGTGGTCGATCGGCTGTTCCGCAATCTGCTGGTCGACGTGACGGGCAATACGCACCGCACCGAAATCTGCATCGACAAATTGTTCTCGCCGGATGGCCCCACCGGCCGCCTCGGCCTCGTCGAGTTTCGCGGGTTCGAAATGCCGCCCGAGGCGAAGATGAGCCTCGCGCAGCAACTGCTCATCCGCGCGCTCACCGCCTGGTTCTGGAAGACGCCGCAGGAGGGCGATTTCGTCCGCTGGGGCACGCAGCTCCACGATCGCTTTCTGCTGCCGCACTTCGTCTGGGGCGATTTCCTCGACGTGCTGGGCGATCTGCGCAGCGCCGGCTACGCTTTCGACCCCTCGTGGTTCGAGGCACAGCGCCAGTTCCGCTTTCCCGTCCATGGCGAGATCGCGGCGGGCGGCGTGCGGCTGGAGATCGCGCATGCGCTGGAGCCATGGCACGTGCTGGGTGAGACGGGCGCGATCGGCGGCACCGTCCGCTATGTCGACAGCTCCACCGAACGCCTCCAGATCCGCGCGACGGGGCTGGTCGCGGATCGCCACATCGTCGCGGTCAACGGCCGCCGCGTGCCGATGACACCGACCGGCACGCCGGGCGAGGCGGTCGGCGGGGTGCGCTACAAGGCGTGGCAGCCGGCCAACAGCCTCCACCCGCTGCTGCCCGCCAACGCGCCGCTGACGATCGACCTGCTCGATCGCTGGAACGGCCGCTCGCTCGGCGGCGGCATGTACCACGTCGCACACCCCGGCGGCCGCAATTACGACAGCGTGCCGGTCAACGACTATGAGGCGGAGGCACGGCGCAAGGCGCGCTTCCAGCCGCACGGCCACAGCCCCGGCCGGGTCGAGATGCCGCCCGAGGAGCGTGCGCGCGAATATCCGATGACGCTGGACCTCAGGGCCCCGATGCGATGAGGTGACACCGCCCTCCCCGCTCGTCCCGAGCTTGTCGAAGCATCGTTCTTCTTCCATTGGGGCAGGACGGCCCTTCGACAGGCTCAGGGCGAACGGAACCGCAAGCTTGTGCCACTGACGCCGTCTGCCACCGCCATGCCCCAGCTCCCCGGCCTGCCAAGCTGGGGCCAGGGCTGGGTCGAATCCTACCTGTCGCAGGCGCGCCCGGGCGATGTGCTGCGCGATGATCTCGGCCGCGGCGCGCGCTGGTGGCGGACCCTGTTCGATGGCGTCGCCAACCTCTCCGACGGCCGCCTTGCACGCGTCGAGGAACGCGTCGGCCGCCAGGTGCGCGAAATCGGCACCGCCTTCCGCCTGCCGGGCGAGGCCAAGGAACGGGCGTGGCCGCAATCCGGCCTGCCGCTGCTGATCGGCGAGGATGAGTGGCGCGATATCGCCGCGGGCATCACCCAGCGCGCCGCCCTGATCGAGCGGGTGCTGGACGACATCTATGGCGATCAGGCGCTGATCGCCGCGGGAGCCTTGCCCGCCGCAGTCGTCGCGGGCAGCCGCCATTTCGTCCGCGCGATGATCGGCCGGCCGGTGCCCGGCGGGCGCCGGCTGCACGTCTATGCCGCCGATCTCGGCCGCGGGCCTGACGGCGAATGGCGCGTGCTGGCGGATCATGCGCGCACCCCCGCGGGCGCCGGCTATGCGCTGGAGAACCGCATCGCCGCCGGCCGCGTCATGGGCGCGCTGCACACGCGCCTCAATGTCGAGCGGCTGGCCCCCTTCTTCTCGGCGCTGCGCGGCGGGCTCGCGGCCGCCTGCCGGCGCGACGATCCGCGCATCGGCCTGCTCACCCCCGGCCGCTACAATCAGAGCTATCCCGAACAGGCGCATCTCGCCCGCTATCTCGGGCTGCTGCTGGTTGAGGGCGGCGATCTGGCGGTGCGCGACGGCCAGCTCTACGTCCGCACGATCGAGGGGCTGAAGCGCGTCGATGCGCTGTGGCGGCGGATGGATTCGCGTTTCCTCGATCCGCTGACGTTCGACAGCCGCTCCGCCATCGGCGTGCCGGGGCTGATGGATGCGTTCGCCAGCGGATCGGCGGTGCTCGCCAATGCACCGGGTGCGGGCGTGGCGGAAAGCCCGGCCATGGCCGCCTTCCTGCCGCGCCTCGCCCGCCGCCTGCTCGGCGAGGATCTGAAGCTGCCCAACATCGCGACATGGTGGTGCGGCGGCGCGGCCGAGCGCGGCTACGTCGCGGCGGATTTCGACGATCTGCTGATCGGCCCGGCCTTCACCGCGCCGCCTGCGGGCTTCGCCGATCTCCAGCCGCAGCTCGGCGCCAGCCTGTCGGGCACGGCGCGCGCGGCGGTGCTGGCGGGCATGGCGCGCCGGCCGCAGGATTATGTCGGGCAGGAGGTGGTGCAGCTCTCCACCATGCCGTCCGCCACCGGCGGAGCGCTGGTGCCCCGGCCCTTCACGCTGCGTGTCTTCGCCGCGCGCGATGCGGCGGGCGAGTGGACGGTGATGCCGGGCGGCTTCGTCCGGCTGGGGGTGGAGGCGGACGTTCGCGCCGCCGCCATCGGCGAGGGCGTCTTTTCCGCCGACGCGTGCGTCGTCGCGCACAAGCCGACGCCGAAGCCCGTCACGCTGCTGCCCGCCAATCTCGCCGTCCGCCGCAATCCGGGCACCCTGCCCAGCCGCGCCGCGGACAATCTCTTCTGGCTCGGCCGCTATCTGGAGCGGGGCGAGGCGACGCTGCGGCTCGTCCGCGCGGCGCTTGGCGGAACGCTCGATGCGGGCGGCGCGGGGCTGAGCGCGGAAACGCTCGATCGCATCGCCGGGCTGCTCCGCTCGTCGGGCGCCGCCGTGCTCGAGGACGAGGAGGATGAGGAGGAAGGTGGTGCGATCCACGACCTTGCGGAGCTGGCCGAGGCCGCGCTGGTCGGGCCGGGCGGCGCCAGCGTCGTGTCGCTGCTCGCCATCGTCCGCGCCATTGGCGAGGGCACGCGCGATCGCCTGTCGGCGGACGTCTGGCGCATCATCGACATGCCCGCCCCCGCGCTCGCCCAGCGTTACGATCCCGCCGGCACGCTCGATTGCGCGCAGGCGGTGCAGGCGCGCTTCTCCGCGCTCGCCGGCCTCGCGGCCGAGAATATGGGCCGCACCGCGGGATGGCGCTTCCACGATCTCGGCCGGCGGCTGGAACGCGCGGTCGTCACCTGCCGGCTGCTCCGCCTGTTCGCCAGCGAGGCGGCCGATGCCGACGATCTTGCTACCCTCCTCGATCTGACCGACAGCCAGATCAGCTACCGCGCGCGCTATCTCGCCGGCTTGGCGCTGGTGCCGGTGCGCGATCTCGTCGGCCTCGATCCATTCAATCCGCGCAGCCTGGCCTATCAGGTCGCCCGCATCGGTGAGCATCTCGCCGCTTTGCCCGTCCTGCGCGATGACGGTATGGCCGAGGCGCAGCAGGCGCAGGCGACCGAGCTTGCCGCCGCCATCGCCACGGCGCGGGCGGAGTCGCTCGGGCCGAAGGCGGTGCTGGCGCTGGAGAACCGGCTCTACGCACTGTCCGATGCGATCGGCGCGCGCTTCTTCCTCCAGGGTGCAGAGACGCTGCGGGCCGGGGGCATGACGCTTGCCTGAGGATCGCCCGCCGGTGCGCTACGCCGTCACCCACCGCACCCGCTTCCGCTATGAGCATCCCGTGCGCTTCGCCCGCTGCAACCTGCGGCTGAAGCCCGTCGCGGCCGCGGGCCAGACGCTCGAAAGCCACGCGCTGACGATCACGCCCGCGGCCGACAGCCGCCCCGCCATCGATCCGGGCTATCCGGTCGAGGTGCGCCGCGTCGTCATCGACACGCCCGCGCGCGATCTGGTGATCGAGAGCCGCGCCACGCTGTCGGTCGGCCGCGTCGCGCCTGCACCGGCGGAAGACGATGCGAGCGTCGCCACCGTCGCGGCGGAGGCGCTGGCGTGCCGCACCCTCGATGCGCACGCGCCGGCCAATTATCTCTACCCCTCGCCGCTGATCCCGCTCGACCCCGCCATTGCCGCTTATGCCGCGCAGGATGTGGGCGAGGCGCGCGGCGTCGTCGATGCGGTGCTGGCGCTCACCCGCCGGATCCGGACCGAATTCCGCTACGACGGCAATGCCACCGCCTTCGATACGCCGCCTGCGGATGCCTTTGCCAAGCGGCACGGCGTCTGCCAGGATTTCGCGCAGGTGATGATCTCGGGCCTGCGCGGCCTCGGCCTGCCGGCGGCCTATGTCTCCGGCTATCTCCGCACCATCCCGCCGCCGGGCAAGCCGCGGCTGGTGGGTGTTGATGCGACGCACGCCTGGGTGGACGTGTGGTGCGGCAACAGGCTCGGCTGGCTCGGCTTCGATCCGACCAACGGCTGCACCGTCGGCGCCGACCATATCGTGACTGCGATCGGACGCGATTATGGCGATGTTGCGCCGATCGACGGCATCTTCATGGGGCAGGACGGCCAGCGGATCGAGGTCTCGGTGGACGTCGAGCCGCTGGCCTGACCGGTCAGGCGGCGGTCAACGCCTCCTCCGCCCCGTCCTCGCGCCGCAGCGCGGCCGCGTTGAGCCGCTCCTGATTGGCGTGGAGCATGCGGTTGATGAAATCCATCTTCGCCTCGATCGCGGGCGACAGGGTGAAGGGATAGAGGTCCGGCAACCCCATCGAGCGGTTCACCGCATTCTCCGAGAAGGCAAACGGCAGCCACTCGCTTACCAGCTGCCGCGTGCCGACCTTGTACGGGTTGAAATCGACCGACACCTCGTCGCGGCCGGGGAAGTTGTCCATGCTCATGCCAAGGCCGCGCATCGTCGCCATCGCATCGACGATGTGGAGATAATGGGCGAACGTCTCGGCAAAATCCTCCCACGGATGCATCGTCGCGTAGGACGAGACGAAGTCCGTCGTCCAGCCGCCGCCCGACCCATAATGCTTCTGCATCGCCTCCTCATAGCTGATCCGCTCGTCGCCGAAGAGGTCGCGGAAGCGCTGCAGGTCGTCCGAATGCTCCACCAGCCGAGCCCAGTAATAATGCCCGATCTCGTGGCGGAAGTGGCCGAGCAGGGTGCGATACGGCTCGTTCAGCGCGTTGCGCATCTTCTCGCGCTGTGCGTCGTCCGCCTCCAGCAGGTTGAGCGTGATCAGCCCCGCCTCGTGCCCCGTCGTGATCTGGACGGTGCCCGTCTCCTCCCCCACCGGATCGTAGAGGAAGTCGAAGGCGAGGCCCGGCTCCGTGCCCAGCTCCGCCGCCTCGGCCTGCGTCTCGATCGGCAGACGGAGCTTCAGCAGCGTGTGGAACATGCGCCGCTTGGCCGCCTCGATCTTGGCCCAGCGCTCGGGCACCTGCGGGCCGGTCAGATCGGGGATGGTGCGATTGTGGCGGCAGGCAAGGCACAGGCCGCCCTGCGCTTCCTCCGGGATCAGCCAGTTGCAGATCTCATACTGGTTGTTGTTCCCGCAGACGACCAGCTCATGCTCCACGCCGTCGCCGTCGCGCCACTTGGTCGCATTGTCGGCGAGGAACAGGAAGCGGTCGCTCGCCGGATCATAGCCCAGCG
This sequence comes from Sphingomonas jatrophae, assembly GCF_900113315.1. Classification (GTDB taxonomy): domain Bacteria; phylum Pseudomonadota; class Alphaproteobacteria; order Sphingomonadales; family Sphingomonadaceae; genus Sphingomonas_P; species Sphingomonas_P jatrophae. The sequence continues at coordinate 69,161 of NZ_FOZG01000002.1, forward strand.
TGAAGGTGCAATTCGGGCAGACCCGCGCCTCGAAGTGAAGGAGCCGGGTGCAGTTGGGGCATGCGAAGGGAGCCAAGGGAGCCTCGCTGGAAACAGGTTGATGCTGATCAAGGATTTCGGTCGCCAAACGGCCCGATCGCGCAAAAGTGCCCTTGCCGAATCCGCCATCAGCCCTCATCTGCACTGTTGCATTCGGGCAACAGTTGGCCAGGCGGCCGCATTGCGCGAGAGGGAGTGAATGGCGGACCTTTATTCTCGACTGGGCGTGGCGCGCGGCGCGGACGATGCGGCGATCAAGAAGGCCTATCGCACGCTCGCCAAGCAGCTTCATCCGGATCGCAACAAGGACAATCCCAAGGCGGCGGATCGCTTCGCCGAGGTGACGCAGGCTTATGATCTGCTGTCCGACAAGGACAAGCGCGCGCAATATGACCGCGGCGAGATCGATGAGAACGGCCAGCCGAAGTTCGCCGGCTTCTCGGGCGGCGGCCCGTTCGGCGGCGGCGCCCGCGGCGGCGGCTTTCATCCCGGCACCGGCCCTGGCGGCATGAACTTCGAGTTCGAGCCGAGCGGCGCCAACCCCGACATCGGCGACATCTTCGAAGGCCTGTTCGGCGGCCGATCGCGCGCGGGCGGCCCCTTCCAGCAGCGCCGTGGCCCGCCGCCCAAGGGCGCGGACGTCGCCTATCGCCTCGCCATCAGCTTCGAGGATGCAGCCCTGCTCAAGGCCCAGCGCATCACGCTGGCAGACGGCAAGGCGATCGATCTCAAGCTCACCGCCGATACGGTCGCGCCCGATGCCAAGCCGATGCGCCTCGCCGGCAAGGGTGAGGAAGGCCCCGGCGGCCGCGGCGATGCGATCGTCACGCCCGACGTCCGGCCGCACCGTTTCTTCACCCGCGACGGCGACGATATCCGTCTCGATCTGCCGGTGACCTTGGAGGAGGCGGTGCTGGGCGGCCCGGTCAAGGTGCCGACGGTGGATGGCGCGGTGATGCTCACCGTTCCTGCCGGCTCCACCTCCGGCCGCACGCTCCGCCTGAAGGAGCGCGGCTTCCACAAGCGGACGGGCGGCCGAGGCGATCAATATGTCCGCCTGCTGGTCGATCTGCCGGCCGACGATGCCGATCTGCGCGCCTTTGCCGAGGCTCGCGCGCCATCCTCACGCAACCCCCGCGCGGCACTGGGCGTATAGCGCCGCGGGGACGCGTCCGCGGCCCGACCGCGAGACGGAGGCCTGCTTGTCCGACGATCCCCTTCCCGCTGCGCTCGCCCCCGGCGCCGCCGATGCGGACGAGGAGGAAGCAAGCGCCAGCGGCGAGCCGGCCGGCATCTCGCCGGAAAGCCCGGAGGCCCGCGCCCGCCGCCGCCACCTTCATCGCCAGATCGATCGGGTAAAGCCCGGCACCTACCCGTTCGAAGTGGTCAAGCGTGTCGCCGTCGGCGTCTACAGCGACGGCTTCATCCACGCGGGCAACCTCGCCTATCTCGCGCTGCTCACGCTGTTCCCCTTCTTCATCGTCGCCGCCGCCATCGCCTCGCTGTTCGGCCAGAATGCCGAGACGCAGCGCGCCGTCGCCTCCTTCCTCCAAACGCTGCCGGCCGACGTCGCCGATCTGCTGCGCAAGCCCATCGCCGATGTGCTGCTGGCGCGCACCGGCTCGCTCCTGTGGCTGGGCGGGCTGGTCGGTCTGTGGACGGTGGGCTCGTTCATCGAAACGATCCGCGACATCTTCCGCCGCGCCTACGGCACCACCTTCTCCGCCCCCTTCTGGCGCTACCGGCTCGGCTCGGTCTTCGTCATCGTCTGCTCCGTCATCCTCGCTTTGCTGTCCTTCCTCGCGCAGGGCGTGCTCACCGCGGCGGAGCAATTCCTCTACCGGCTGGTGCCTTGGGCGCAGGACATTGCCGGCTGGATCGGCCTGTCGCGCCTGATCCCCGGCCTCGTCATGTTCGGCGCGCTCTACCTGCTGTTCATCTCGGTCACGCCGAAGAAATATCGCGTGGCGGGCTGCCGCAAATGGCCGGGCGCCGCCTTCACCACGCTCTGGTGGACGTCGATCACCGCGCTGCTGCCTTGGGCGCTGTCGAAACTCGGCGGTTATGATCTGACTTATGGCAGCCTTGCCGGCGTTATCGTAGCGCTGTTCTTCTTCTGGCTGATCGGCCTCGGGATCGTGATCGCGGCGCACCTCAACGCCGCGCTGGCGGAAACCCCCGAGCACGGCCTAAAGGAGCCGCAAGCGGCCGGTTGAGGGAGAAGATTGGATGTCGCAACTGATGGCGGGCAAGCGGGGTCTGATCATGGGCCTCGCCAATGATCGTTCGCTTGCCTGGGGGATTGCGCAGGCGCTGGCCGCACATGGCGCGGAGCTGGCCTTCTCCTATCAGGGCGAGGCGCTGGAGCGGCGCGTCCGCCCGTTGGCGGAGCAGCTCGGCTCCGACCTGCTGATCGATTGCGACGTCAGCGACATGGCGGCGCTCGACGCCGCATTCGCCAAGCTGGGCGAGCGCTGGCCGACGATCGACTTCGTCGTCCACGCGATCGGCTTTTCCGACAAGAACGAGCTGCGCGGCAAGTTCGTCGATACCAGCCTCGACAACTTCCTCCAGACGATGAACATCTCGGCCTACTCCTTCGTCGCGGTGACGAAGCGCGCGCGGGCGATGATGCCGGAGGGCGGCAGCGTGCTGACGCTCACCTATTACGGCGCAGAGAAGGTCGTGCCGCACTACAACGTCATGGGTGTCGCCAAGGCGGCGCTGGAGACGAGCGTCAAGTATCTCGCCATGGATCTCGGGCCGGAGAAAATCCGCGTCAACGCCATCTCGGCCGGGCCGATCAAGACGCTGGCAGCGAGCGGCATCGGCGATTTCCGTTACATTCTGAAATGGAACGAGCTCAACAGCCCGCTCCGCCGTAACGTCACCATCGACGAGGTCGGCGGCGCCGCGCTCTACCTGCTGTCCGATCTCGCCAGCGGCGTGACGGGCGAAATCCACCACGTCGATGCGGGCTACAACGTCATCGGCATGAAGGCCGAGGACGCACCGGACATCGCGCTGGCCTGACCCTTGACCCCTCTCCCGGCACGGGAGAGGGAGGCCCCATGAGCCACAACAGCTTCGGTCGCGTCTTCCGCTTCACCACCTGGGGGGAATCGCACGGGCCTGCGCTCGGCGCGGTAGTGGATGGCTGCCCGCCCGGACTGGCGCTCACCGAGACGGACATCCAGCCTTTCCTCGACAAGCGCCGCCCCGGCACGTCGCGCTTCACCACGCAGCGGCGTGAGCCGGACGCGGTGCGCATCCTCTCCGGCACGTTCGAGGGCCGCACCACGGGCACGCCGATCAGCCTGATGATCGAGAATGTCGACCAGCGCTCCAAGGACTATTCCGAGGTCGCCGTCGCCTATCGGCCCGGCCATGCCGATTACGCCTATGACGCGAAATACGGTTTCCGCGACTATCGCGGCGGCGGCCGCTCCTCCGCCCGCGAGACGGCGGCCCGCGTCGCCGCCGGCGCCGTCGCCCGCGTGGTGATCCCGGAGGTCGCCATACGCGCCTATCTCGTCGAACTCGGCGGCGATGCCATCGACCCGGCGGCGTTCGACGATGCGGAGATCGACCGCAATCCATTCTTCTGCCCCGATGCCGCTGCCGCCGCGCGGTGGGAGGCGATCGTGGACGGCGCGCGCAAGGCCGGCTCGTCGGTCGGCGCGGTGGTGGAATGCGTTTCGACGGGCGTGCCCGCAGGCTGGGGCGCGCCGCTCTATGCCAAGCTGGACAGCGAACTTGCCGCCGCGCTCATGTCGATCAATGCGGTAAAGGGCGTCGAGATCGGCGACGGTTTCGCCGCGGCGCGGCTGACGGGTGAGCAGAATGCCGATCCGATGCGCCCGGGGGACGGCGCGCCGGCCTTCCTCGCCAACCATGCCGGGGGCGTCGCGGGCGGCATCTCGACCGGCCAGCCAGTCGTCGTCCGCGTGGCGCTCAAGCCTACCTCCTCGATCCTGACCCCGGTCGAGACGATCGGTCGCGACGGCGCATCGGCCGAGATCGCGACCAAGGGCCGCCACGATCCGTGCGTCGGCATCCGCGCCGCGCCGGTCGTCGAGGCGATGGTCGCATTGGTGCTGGCGGACCAGAAACTGCTCCACCGCGCACAGACGGGGCGCTGAGACGCCCCACTGGCCTTGTCGGAAATCGCGTGCTACGAACCTGATCGGTTCATTCTCATCGCGAACGTCCTATGTCCTACCCGGGCCGTGTCGGAAAAGGGCCTTTGAGTGTCAACTTTGTCAACTTAACCGCCGCGCCGCGCGTTCTGCCGGCACATGGATAGGAGGACAATATGCGCAACCGGCACATGATCGCCCTGCTGCTCGGCGTCGCCCCGATCGTCGGCGCAGGTCAGCTCGCTTTTGCCCAGCCCGCCAATCAGGCGACGACCAACCATCAGGGCACGCACACCATGCCCGCGGGCGAAGGCAATGTCGCAGCGGAAGCAGCCAACTCGGTCGACGCGGAGACACCCGCCGCGGCAGCCGTCAATACGATGAACAGCAGCGACGATCAGCCGCCCAAGTGACGACGGGCGCTGAGCGCCAGCCAGCCACAGGCGCCTAGCAGCAGCATCGCCTGAACCCCGCCCGGCACGCGCATGAGGTAGAGCAGCCCAGCCAGACCGGCGAGCGCTGCCGCCGCCCACCGCGCAGGGCCGCCGGGCATCAGCGCCCGCCCGAGCGCCACCGCGAGCACCAGTGCGGCCGCCATGTTGAGCGCCAGCCACGCCCGGCTCGCCCCCGCGCCCATGCCGCCGGCGAACGGCAGCTTGACCGTGGCAAAGCCGCGCATCGAGCGGGGAAACACGTCCGCCGCCAGATGGAGCCCCAGGCCCAGCGCCAGCCCTGCCGCAACCGGCCACCAGCGCCGCCTGAGGCAGAGGCAGGCGGGCAGCACCGAATGGCTGAGCGCGCTGCGATGCCCACCGAGCGGCAGCACCTGATCGATGTCCGGCAGCGTCGTGCCCGCCGCCGCCGCTAGCGCCACCGCGCCAAGCAGCGCCGCCGTGTCGCTCCCGCCCCAGTGCAGCACCGCCGCTGCCGCCAGCAGCAGCGCCAGCGCGATCATCAGTCGGCGAAAGGATCGCGGACCAGGATCGTGTCCTCACGCTCCGGGCTGGTCGAGACGAGCGCGACCGGGCAGCGGATCAGCTCCTCCACGCGCCGGATATATTTGATCGCCTGCGCCGGCAGATCGGCCCAGCTGCGCGCGCCTGCGGTGGAGCCGGGCCAACCCTCGATCGTCTCATAGACCGGCGTCACCCGCATCTGATCCTGCGGATGCGGCGGCAGATAGTCGGTCCGCTGCCCGTCCAGCTCATAGCCGACGCAGATGGCGATCTCGTCGAAGCCGTCCAGCACGTCGAGCTTGGTCAGCGCGATGCCGGTCACGCCCGACACCGCCGCCGCCTGCCGCACCAGCACCGCATCGAACCAGCCGCAGCGCCGCTTGCGCCCGGTGACGGTGCCGAACTCATGCCCGCGCGTGCCCAGCCGCTCGCCCGTCTCATTGTCCTGCTCGGTCGGGAAAGGCCCCGATCCGACGCGCGTCGTATAGGCCTTGGTGATGCCGAGCACGAAGCCGGGTGCGCCTGGCCCCAGGCCCGATCCCGACGCCGCGGTGCCCGCGACAGTGTTGGACGAGGTGACGAACGGATAGGTGCCGTGATCCACGTCCAGCAGCACGCCCTGCGCGCCCTCGAACAGGATGCGGCGGCCGCGTGCGCGCAGGTCGTCCAGCGTCCGCCACACGGGCGTGGCGAAGGGCAGCACGACCGGCGAGATCTCCCGCAGCGCCGCCATCAGCGCCGCCCGGTCCACCGGCGCCTCGCCGAAGCCGGCACGCAGCGCATCATGGTGCGCGCACAAACGGTCGAGCTGCGGCTCCAGATCGTCAAGATGCGCCAGATCGCACACGCGGATCGCGCGGCGGCCCACCTTGTCCTCATAGGCCGGGCCGATGCCGCGGCGGGTGGTGCCGATCTTGCCCGCACCGCTCGCATCCTCGCGCAGGCCGTCGAGATCGCGGTGGAAGGGCAGGATCAGCGGGCAGGTCTCGGCGATCTGCAGCGTCTCGGGCGTGATCCGCACGCCCTGCGCCTCAAGCTTGGCGATCTCGCCCTGCAGGTGCCAGGGATCGAGCACCACGCCGTTGCCGATGATCGACAGCGTGCCGCGGACGATCCCGGACGGCAGCAGGCTCAGCTTGTAGGTCTGATCGCCGACGACGAGCGTGTGACCGGCATTGTGCCCGCCCTGGAAGCGGACGACGACGTCGGCGCGGCTCGCCAGCCAGTCGACGATCTTGCCCTTCCCCTCGTCGCCCCACTGCGCGCCGATCACGGTGACGTTGGCCATGCTTGCTTCAACCTTCGATGGGGAACGGTGCGCCGTCGCGCAGGATGTGGGTGCAGCCCTTGGGCGCGGCGTCGTCGGGGGAGAGCGCCGCCAGCGTCGTCCAGCCCGCCGTCCGCAGCGCGGCGGCCGCGACGGGATCGCTGCCGTGCGGCACGAAGACATGGCGGCGCGCCTCCTGCCCGAGCCCCGCATCCACCAGCGGATCGAGGTAAAGCGAGAAGCCGACCGCCGGCTCCTCCTGCCCGTCCGCGCGGTGAATAGCGTAGGTGCCGCCGCGGCCCACCTCACCCGCCAATCCTTCGGCGAACAGCGAGAAGCCGAGCCAGCTCTGATATTCGAAGCCGTGCCGCTCCGTCGGGTCGAGCGTCAGCGCCGCGCGGCCGGCAAAGGCGCGGCCAATCGCCTCCACCCCGTCCAGCCGCGAGGCGAGCACGTCGGCAAAGGGCAGCGCGCGCAGACGGGCCAGTGCGGCCTCCAGCGGACCTGCCGCCTCGATCAGCGGCAGATAGGCCTCAGCACCGAGCGGCCCGAGGCCTCCCGCATCCTTGGCATCGAGCGCAGCCTGCACAGCCTCGATCCGCCCGGGCGGCAGCGGCAGCGGACCCGCAGCCAGCGCCTCGACCAGATCGGGCAAGGTCAGGTCGATCGTCAGCCCGGTCACGCCCGCCACCTCGAGCGCCTCGATGGCGACGCCAAGCACCTCGCTTGCGGCAGCGACGCTATCGCTGCCGATCAGCTCGGCGCCGGCCTGGATCAGCTCGCGCTGGGGGCGGAGCTGGCTGGCGCGCAGCTTCAGCACCGGCCCGCCATAGCCGAGCCGAAGCGGGCGCGGGCGGTGCGCCATGCGCGTGGCGGCGATGCGGCCGAGCTGCGCGGTGATGTCCGGCCGGAAGGCGAGCGTGCGCTGGCTGACCGGATCGATCAGGCGGAACAGATCGCGCGCGCGGGTGCGCTTCAGCCGGCCGACCAATTCGTCCTCATATTCGGCGATCGGCGGCGCGACGCGGGCATAGCCATTGCGCCCGATCGCGACGATCACGCGGTGAAGCAGCCGCGAGGCGGCCTCCGCCTGTGGCGGCAGCCGATCGCGCAGGCCCTCGGGGAGCAAGCCGGTAGAGGTCACGCTGAAGCCTTGTCGTTCCGGAACGGTCTTATGGCGCGCCTCATAGCCGAGTGGCGGTTGGTGGCCATCCCCAACGTCGATCATGTCGCAAGGAACGCTCCCCCTCGCTGCAGACAGCAAGGGAGAGCAAGCATCCTCAGAACTTGAGCGCCTTCACCCGCTTGACGCCGGGAAGGCTGCAAACCTCGGACAGCAGCGGCTCCTCAACCGGCTGGTCGACCGACAGCAGCAGCACCGCCTCACCGCCCGCCTCGCGACGGCCGAGATGGAAGGTGCCGATGTTGATGCCGGCGCCGCCCAAGGTGGACCCCAGACGGCCAATGAAGCCGGGGGCATCCTCGTTGACGATGTAGAGCATGCGGCCGACCAGATCGGCCTCCACCTTGACGCCGAAGATCTCGACCAGCCGCGGCGCGGCATTGCCGAACAGGGTGCCGGCGACCGAGCGCGTACCCTCGCTCGTCGTCACGGTGACGCGGAGCAGCGTATGGTAGTCGCCCTCCCGGTCATGCCGCACCTCGCGCACGTCCAACCCGCGCTCGCGCGCGAGGAACGGGGCGTTCACCATGTTCACCGTGTCGGAATAGACGCCCATCAGCCCGGCGAGCACAGCGCCGGTGATCGGCTTCATGTTGAGCTCGGCCGCGGCACCCTCGACCTCGACGGCGACGGCGCTGATCTCGGCCCCCTCGAGCTGGCCGATCAGCGCGCCCAGCCGCTCCGCCAGCGCCATATAGGGCTTCACCCGAGGCGCTTCCTCGGCAGAGAGCGAGGGCATGTTAAGCGCGTTGGTAACGCCGCCCGACATCAGGAAGTCGGCCATCTGCTCCGCCACCTGAATGGCAACGTTGACCTGCGCCTCGCTGGTGGAGGCGCCGAGATGCGGCGTGGAGACGAAGTTCGGCGTGCCGAACAGCGGGCTGGCCGTCGCCGGCTCCTCTGCGAACACGTCGAGCGCGGCACCCGCGACATGGCCGCTGTCGAGCGCATCCTTCAGCGCCGCCTCGTCGATCAGGCCGCCGCGCGCGCAGTTGACGATGCGCACACCCTTCTTGGTCTTGGCCAGCGCCTCGCGGCTGAGGATGTTGCGCGTGGCGTCGGTCAGCGGCGTGTGCAGCGTGATGAAGTCGGCACGGGCGAGCAGCTCGTCGAGCGTGACCTTCTCGACGCCCATCTCCACCGCGCGCTCGGGGGTGAGGAAGGGATCGTAGGCGACCACCTTCATCTTCAGACCGAGTGCGCGATCCGCGACGATGCCGCCGATATTGCCAGCGCCGATCAGGCCCAACGTCTTGGCGGTCAGCTCGACCCCCATAAAGCGGTTCTTCTCCCACTTGCCCGCCTGAGTGGAGGCATCCGCCTCGGGCAGCTGGCGAGCGACGGCAAACATGAGCGCAATGGCATGTTCGGCGGTGGTGATCGAGTTGCCGAAGGGCGTGTTCATCACCACCACGCCGCGGGCGGAGGCGGCAGGGATATCGACATTGTCGACGCCGATCCCGGCGCGGCCGACCACCTTCAGGTTGGTGGCGGCGGCAAGCACCTCCTTGGTCACCTTGGTGGAGGAGCGGATGGCCAGGCCGTCATAGTCGCCGATCATCGCGATCAGCTCGTCCCTGGTCTTGCCGGTAATCTCGTCGACCTGGCAGCCGCGCTCGCGGAAGATCTGCGCGGCCTTGGGGTCCATCTTGTCGGAAATCAGGACTTTAGGCATGTGTCTGGTCCTATGCGGAACACCGTCCGGGCTGAGCTTGTCGAAGCCCTGCCATTCTTGAGTCGGTGATGAGAAGAACAGCCCTTCGACAAGCTCAGGGCGAACGGGTGAGGGATCAGGCGCCCTTCGAGGTCGCCTCGGCATAGGCCCAATCGAGCCAGGGGCCGAGCGCCTCGATGTCGGCGGCGTCCACTGTCGCCCCGCACCAGATGCGCAGGCCCGCTGGAGCGTCGCGGTAGCCGGCAACGTCGAAGGCTGCGCCTTCCGCCTCCAGCAGCGCCGCCATCTTCTTGATGACGCCCTCGTCCGCACCCTCGACCGTCAGGCAGACGCTGGTCTTCGACCGCGAGGCGGGATCGGCGGCGAGATGGTTCAGCCAGTCGCGCGCCTCGACGATGGCGTCGAGCGCGGCGGCATTCGCATCGGAACGGCCGATCAGTGCATCGGCGCCGCCGATCTTCTGCGCCCATTCCAGCGCGGCGATGCAATCCTCGACCGCGAGCATCGACGGCGTGTTGATCGTCTCGCCCTTGAACACGCCCTCGGCGAGCTTGCCCTTTGAGACGAGGCGGAACACCTTCGGCAGCGGCCAGGCGGGCGTATAGCTTTCGAGCCGCTCGACCGCGCGAGGCCCCAGGATCAGCACGCCGTGCGCGCCTTCCCCACCCAGCACCTTCTGCCAGGAGAAGGTGGCGACATCGATCTTGTCCCACGGGATATCGTAGGCGAACACCGCGGAGGTGGCATCCGCGAAGGAGAGGCCTTCGCGATCCTCGGCGATCCAGTCGCCATTCGGCACGCGCACGCCGCTGGTGGTGCCGTTCCAGGTGAACAGCACGTCGTTCGACCAGTCGACGGCGGAGAGATCGGGAAGCTGGCCGTAATCGGCACGCAGCACGGTCGGATCGAGTTTCAGCTGCTTGACCGCGTCGGTCACCCAACCCTCGCCGAAGCTCTCCCACGCCAGCGTGGTGACCGGGCGAGCCCCAAGCATCGTCCACATCGCCATCTCGAACGCGCCCGTGTCGGAGCCCGGCACGATGCCGATGCGGTGCGTGTCAGGCAGCTTGAGCAGCTCGCGCATCAGGTCGATGCAGCGTTGCAGCCGCGCCTTGCCCAGCTTCGAACGGTGCGAGCGGCCGAGGCTTTCGGTAGCCAGCGATGCGGCGGACCAGCCCGGCGGCTTGGCGCAGGGACCGGACGAGAAATGCGGACGCGCAGGCTTGCGCGTCGGCTTTGGTGTACCAACCATGTCAGACTCTCCTCACAGAGAGCACGCGCCGCGTTGGGACGGCGTGGCCCGCCGGCGCGTTTAATGACGCATGAGCGGGTGTCAACCGGGACGTGACGGCAGGCGCCGTGTCAGGCGAGCGCCATCGCGCTCACCGTCTCCTCGATCCAGCCGCCGCCCAGCACGCGATCGCCTGCGTAGAAGACGGCCGCCTGCCCCGGCGCGACACCATATTCCGGTGCGTCGAAGCGCAGCATGTCCCCGTCGAACCGCGCGAGCACGGGCTTTGCCATCGAGCGGACCTTGGCGGAGAGCGCCCCATCCAGCGGTCCGAGAATGTTCACGTCGGACAGCCGCGCCGCAGATACGGCGAGCGCCTCGCGCGGACCGACGACGACGCGGCCCTGCCCGGGCTCCAGCCGCAGGACGTAGAGCGGGTAAGGCGATCCCCCCACTTCCAGTCCCCGGCGCTGGCCGACGGTGAAATTGATCAGCCCCTTGTGCCGGCCGAGCACGCGACCGCCCTCATCGACGATCTCGCCCTCGGTCGCGGTCTCCGGGCGCAGCTTGCGGACGACGGAGGCATAATCGCCATTGGGCACGAAGCAGATATCCTGGCTGTCGGGCTTTGCCGCCACACCCAGGCCGAGCTCCGCGGCAATCTCGCGCACGCGCGGCTTCGGCAGGTCGCCAAGGGGGAAGCGCAGGTAATCCAGCTGCTCGCGCGTGGTGGCGAACAGGAAATAGCTCTGGTCGCGCGCGGGATCGGCGCCGCGGTGCAGCTCCGGCCCCTCGCTCCCGATCATGCGGCGGACATAATGCCCGGTCGCCAGGCAATCCGCGCCGAGATCGCGCGCCAGGCCGAGCAGGTCGGAGAATTTCACGCTCTGATTGCAGCGCACGCAGGGAATGGGCGTGCGCCCGCGGGCATAATCATCGGCAAAGGTGTCGATCACCGAAGAGCGGAACGCGCTCGCATAGTCGAACACGTAGTGAGCAATGCCGAGCCGGTCGGCCACCGCGCGCGCATCGCGAATGTCCTGCCCAGCGCAGCAGCTGCCCGCACGGCCGACCGCCTCGCCATGATCGTAGAGCTGGAGCGTCACACCGATTGTCTCGGCGCCCGTCCGGCTGGCGAGTGCCGCGACGACGGAGGAGTCGACCCCGCCCGACATTGCGACAACGATGCGCGCACCGGCGAGCGGCCGGGAAAGCTGGAAATCGGGGAGCATGGTGGCTTCATAAACCCGTCTGCGCGCGGGGGCGAGGGCCGGCAAACAAGGTGAAGAGCTTCTTACCCGCCATTTTACGCCGCTTTCATCCGGAGAGGTCTAAAGCTCTCTCGTGCCGCCGAAATCTGGTGGGGCGAGGAGCGTGAATGCAGCAGGATCCACAGAGTTTCGTGCGGGAAAGGGCCTCGCCCGCCCCCGCATCGCTCGACTGGCCCCGGCTGCTTGCCGCGCTCACCGCCTATCAGGCATCGACGCGCACCGCGCAGGTTGCGATGCGGGTTGCCGGGCTTGATCGCCCGGCCGATGCCGCTGCCGGCGCGCTTGCCGATATCGTTGAGGGGCGCCGCGGATGGACCGCCGCGGCAGCTTCGCTGGGGGGGCGGTTCCGTGCGGAACCGCCGCTCGGGCGCGGGCCCCAATCGTAACCGTCGGCTTTACCGTGGCACTTCAACCTTCCTTCAACGCCACTCGATTAGGTGGGGACATCGAGAGCAAGCCCGGCAATGTACCGCCGACCTTGAGGTTAGAAATGATCGAAAATCAGAAGATCCGGCCCGCCCAGGTGATCGGTCCCCTGGGAGAGCCGCTGACCCTGGAGACGCTGCCCCCACCATCCACCACGCGGTGGGTGGTTCGCCGCAAGGCGGAAGTGGTCGCGGCCGTGAACGGTGGGCTGCTCACGGTGGACGAGGTGTGCAACCGCTACAGCCTGTCGGCGGAGGAATTCGCCAGCTGGCAGCGCGCGATCGATCGTTCGGGCATGCCGGGCCTCCGCGTGACCCGCATCCAGCACTATAAATCGCTGTACGAGCGCCAGCAGAAATACTGAACACAGATTTCTTTGGCGGTCGCAGGCGGGGCCGCGCACCATCGGGTGCGCGGCTCTTTTTCGTTTCGGCAAATCAACAGGAACCGGTGCGCCGCCCGCGCGTAATTGCTCCGTCTGCCGCATCGGACACACGGGTCGTCCGCGGCGCCAACGGAGGAAGTGATATGGGCCTTATTCTTTGGCTGATCGTCGGCGGTGTTATCGGCTGGCTGGCGAGCATCATCATGCGCACCGATGCGCAGCAGGGCATCTTCCTGAACATCGTCGTCGGCATCGTCGGCGCATTCATCGGCGGCCTGATCGTCGGCGGCGGCAGCATCAACAACGCGCCGCTCAACCTCTACTCGTTCCTGGCGTCGCTGCTGGGCGCGGTGATCCTGCTCGGGATCGTCAACCTGTTCCGTCGTGGTCGCGTGCGCTAATCGCACTCACCTCTACGGTTTGAATGGGCCGCTCCGGGAAGCCGGAGCGGCCCTTTTCATTCGAATCTACTGCAGCTCGAAGGTCAGCCGCAGCGTCACCGTCAGCCGTTGCTCACCGGGCGCGATCGCCGTGTCGGCCTCCATCTTGGCCGCGCTCATGCGCACCATCGGCATTGGCATATTCGGGCCGCCGCTCTCTTCGCTGATCGTCACGATGCGTCCGACGCGCAGGCCGGATGCCTTGGCGTAGAGCTCGGCCCGGGCGCGCGCTTTCGCCACCGCTTGCGCGCGAGCCTCATCGAGCGCCTCGTCGAGCCGGTCGACCGTCAGGTTCGGACCGTCAATCTGGTTGGCACCCGCCGCGACCAGCGCATCCAACACCGATCCGGCCTTCTTCACATCGCGAAAGCGGACGGTGACGCGGTTGGTCGCCTGGTAGCCGGTGATCGCCGGCGGCTGATTCTCTGCGTAGCGATACTGCGGCTGGAGCCCGATGCCGGCCGTCTGCACGTCCCGCTCGGCAATTCCGGCTCGACGGAGCGCCGCGAAGGTCGCTGCCATGCGGGTGGCATTGTCGCGCATCGCGGCCTCCGCCGTCGCCGCCTGCGTCACCACGCCCGCGCCGATGACGGCAAGGTCCGGCGTCCGCACCACTTCCCCATCTGCGGTGATGGCGAGCAGGGTGCCGGTGACCGCAGCAGGCTGGGGTGCCACCGGAACCTGCGCCTGCAGGGCAAGCGGCGCCGCCGCGAGAGCCAGCGCGAACAAACGTTTCATCGTGCAAATTCCTCCTGCTGTCGCACCCCGGCGGATTGGCCGCCGCGTGCTGCACGCGCGCTGAACGCTGGCGGTGCAATCCGTTCAGGAACGACGGCGTCCGCTGATCGACCGCCAGACAAGGAGGATGAGGACGGCACCCAGCGTCGCCGCGATCCACCCGGCCGGCTGGCCGGGCCGGTAGAAGCCCGTCGCCTGCCCGATGAAGCCCGCGACCAGCGCGCCGCCGATGCCGAGCAGGATCGTCAGCAGGCAACCGCCCGGATCGCGCCCAGGCGTGATCAGCTTCGCCAGCAGCCCGGCGACGAGCCCGATCACGATCCAGCCGATGAAGCCGCGGTCCATAGTGCCAATCTCCCACAATCCCGAGGATCGCGTGTCTGCCCGCGACGGGTCACCGGCCGCAACCCGTTTGTCGGACGGATTGCCACGTTCGCAGAAAGCCCGTTGCGGGCCGAACGGACCTTGAGACAGGTGCTCTATAACTGTAATACAGTCCGGTGGCGGCTCAGCGAGGCCGTGCGGGGGCGGAAAGACCAAGGCGCGTGATGAATATGGAATCGGGCTTCGCCGGCAAGATCGCGGCGCTGCGTGGCGACGACGATGCGGCGGGGGCCGGGCGGCGGCGCTGGCTGCGTATCGCCGCCATCGTCGCGGTGCTGGCGGTGCTCGCCGGCGCCTGGATGGTGATGCGCGGCGGCAAGGATCCGGCCCCCGCCGCCGCACCGACCAAGACGATACCGAAGGTGAGCGTCGTCGTACCGGGCATGCGCGCGGTGACCAACGTCGTCACCGCCACCGGCACGCTCGCAGCCAAGCGCGAAATGCCCGTCGGCGTCGCGGGCGAAGGCGGCATGGTGGCCGAGGTGCTGGTAGAGCCGGGCGATTGGGTGCGGGCCGGCCAGCCGCTCGCCATCATCGACCGCCAAGTGGCAGCACAGCAGACGAACCAGAGCGTTGCCTCGATCGGCGTCGCGCAGGCCGACGCCGCTTTGGCCCAGTCGGAACTGGAGCGCGCACGCAAGCTGGTGGACCGCGGTTTCATCAGCCAGGCCGACATCCAGCGCCGCACCGCGACGCGCGATGCCGCCAATGCGCGCGTGGCGCTGGCGCGCGCGCAGGCGAACGAGATGCGGGCGCGCATGGGCCGGCTGGTCATCCGTGCGCCGGCCGAGGCACTGGTGCTGCAACGCGCGGTGGAGCCGGGGCAGATCGTCAGCTCGGGCTCGGGCGCGCTGTTCCGCCTGGCGCGCGGCGGTGAGATGGAACTGCGCGCACAGGTGGCGGAACAGGATCTCGCCGGCCTCGGCATCGGCCGCCCCGCCGCGGTGACGCCGGTCGGCTCGACCCGCAGCTTCACCGGCCGCATCTGGCAGCTCTCCCCCGTGATCGACGCCGCGACGCGTCAGGGCACCGCGCGCATCCAGATCGCCTATGATCCGGCGCTGCGGCCCGGCGGCTTCGCCGCGGCACGCATCACCAGCGGTGCGGTGCAGGCGCCCGTGCTGCCGGAGAGCGCCGTGCTGAGCGATACGAAGGGCAACTTCGTCTATGTTGTCGGCAGCAACGGCCGCGTCACCCGGCGCGACGTGCGAACCGGCCAGGTCTCGAACGACGGCATCGCCATCGTCGGCGGGCTGATGGGCGACGAGCAGGTCGTGCTCTCCGCTGGCGCCTTCCTCAACCCCGGTGACCAGATCAAGCCTGAGCGGGTCGCCCTCCCCGCCGCGCGGTCGTGAGCGCGCGGCCGTGAACTTCCGCAACATTTCGTCCTGGGCGATCCGCAATCCGGTTGCCCCGATCGTCCTGTTCATCGCGCTGTCGCTGGCGGGGATCGTCAGCTTCATGAAGATGGACGTGAACCAACAGCCCGACGTCAGCTTTCCGCTGATCGAGGTGATCGTCAATCAGCCCGGCGCGGCGCCGACCGAACTCGAGACGCAGATCACGCAACGCGTTGAGGCGGCGGTCCGCGGCGTTTCAGGCGTGGATGAGATCACCTCGTGGATCAGCGAGGGGACGACCCGCGTCGCGGTCCAGTTCATGATCGGCACGCCGGTGGACCGCGCGGCGAACGACGTCCGCGATGCGGTCAGCCGCATTCGTGGCGAGCTGCCCGAGGGCATCCTCGAGCCGCAGGTCAACCGCGTCGACGTGGAAGGTGGGCCGATCGCCTATTTCTCGGTCAGCGCCGTCGACATGACGCTCGAACAGCTCAGCTGGTTCGTCGATGACACTGTCGCCAAGCGGCTCCTGTCCATCCCCGGCATGGCGCAGGTGAGGCGCGGGGGCGGCGTCGATCGCGAGATCCGCGTCATTCTCGACCCCGCGCGCATGCAGGCGATGGGCGTCACCGCGGCGCAGGTGAATGCGCAGCTGCGCCAGACCAACGTCAATGCCGCGGGCGGCCGCGCCGAGATTGCGGGCGCCGAGCAGGCAGTGCGCGTGCTTGGCAATGCCGACAACGCATTGATGCTGAGCGAGAAGCAGATCCAGCTTCCCGGCGGCCGGGCGGTGAAGCTCGCCGACATCGCGACCGTCAAGGATGCTTATGCCGAGCAGCGCAACGTTTCGCTGATGGGCGGGCGGCAGGTGCTGTCGATCGCGCTCAACAAGGCCAAGGGCGCGTCCGACGTTACCGTCTACGACGAATCCGAGAAGGTGCTGAAGAAGCTTCAGGAGGAGCATCCCGGCCTGAAGTTCGACCTGCTCTATACCAGCGTCAAATACACCAAGTCGCAATATCACAGCGCCATCTCCGCCATGTGGGAAGGCGCGGTGCTGGCGGTTCTCGTCGTCTTCCTCTTCCTGCGCGATTGGCGCGCGACCGTCATCTCGGCGGTTGCCATCCCGCTCTCCGCAATTCCGGCCTTCTGGTTCATGGACCTGATGGGCTTCACCCTGAACAACCTGTCGCTGCTGGCGCTCAGCCTGGTTGCGGGCGTGCTGGTCGACGATGCCATCGTCGAGATCGAGAACATCGTCCGCCACATGCGCATGGGCAAGACGCCCTACCAGGCGTCGATCGATGCGGCGGACGAGATCGGGCTGGCAGTGCTCGCGACGACGATGGCGATCGTTGCCGTCTTCCTGCCCGTCGGCCTCATGCCGGGCATGACCGGGCAGATGTTCAAGCAGTTCGGCCTCACCGTCGTCGTCGCGGTGCTGCTCAGCCTCGCGGTCGCGCGCCTGATCACGCCGATGATCGCGGCCTATTTCCTCCGCGATGAAGGCAAGCTCGGCCACCATGTCGAGAATCACTGGCTGATGCGGCTCTACCTCTCGCTCCTTCAGGTCTCCCTGCGGCATCGCTGGAAGACGGTGGGCGTCGGCGCGCTGGCCTTGGCGGCCACCGTGGTCGCGTTCATGACGCTGCCGAGCACCTTCATGCCCGACGTCGATTCGAACGACAGCCAGGTGACGGTCACGATGGTGCCCGGCACCACGCTGGCGCAGACGCAAGCGGTATCGGATCAGGCGGCGCGCATCCTCGCTGCCGCCCCCGAAGTGTCGCAGGTGTTCGAGGATGTCGAGGTGGGCAGCGCCAACCTGTTCCTGACGCTGAAAGATGGCGACCAGCGTGAGCGCACGCGCACCGAGTTCGAGCGCGCCTATGCCGGCAAGTTGCGCGACATCGCGGATGCACGGGTGAATTTCCAGTCGCAGCAGGGCGGCGGCTTCGGCCGCGACATCATCGTCATGCTCGCCAGCTCGGATCCGGCGCTGCTGCAGCAGACCGCACAGAAGCTGGTCGGCGAGATGAGCCAGATTCCCGAGCTTCGCGCCGCCCGCGTCGAGGGCGATCTGCCCCGGCCGGAGATCACCATCCGCCCGCGGCTGGATCTCGCGGCAAATCTCGGCGTCACCACGGCCGCGCTCAGCCAGACGATCCGCATCGCGACCTTGGGCGAGATCGACCAGAATGCCGCCAAATTCTCGCTCAGCGATCGCCAGATCCCGATTCGCGTCGCACTGGACGAGGGCGCGCGGCGCAACCTGTCGACGATCGAGAACCTGCCCGTGCCGACAGCCAGCGGTGGTTCGGTGCCGCTGAAGGTCGTCGCCGATATCGGCTTCGGCGCGGGCCCCTCGCAGCTGCGCCGCTTCAACCAGGAGCGTCGCATGGTGATCGGTGCGGATCTCGCCCCCGGTGTCGTCTCGGGCACCGCCAACGCCAAGATCCGCGGGCTGCCGACGATGAAGGCGCTGCCCAAGGGCGTCGCCGAGGTGAATGCCGGCAACAAGAAGTTCGAGCAGGAAATGATGACGAACTTCGTCGTCGCCGTCGTCTCGGGCGTGCTGCTGGTCTTCGCCGTGCTCGTGCTGCTCTACAAGCGCGTGCTGCCGCCATTCGTGAACATGGGATCGCTGCTGCTGGCGCCGCTGGGCGGAGCGCTGGCGCTGCACATTGCGGGCGAGCCCATCTCGATGCCCGTCTATATCGGCCTGCTGATGCTGCTCGGCATCGTCGCCAAGAACTCGATCCTGCTCGTCGATTTCGCGCTGGAGGAGATGGGCAAGGGCATCGACAAGACGGTTGCGATCATCGACGCGGGCCGCAAGCGCGCGCAGCCGATCGTGATGACCACCGTCGCGATGGTGGCGGGCATGGTCCCCGTTTCGCTCTCGCTCGGCGGAGACGGATCGTGGCGCGCGCCCATGGGCATCACCGTGATGGGTGGGCTTATCATGTCCACCCTGCTCACGCTGGTCATCGTGCCCGCGACCTTCAGCCTGGCGGTCGGGTTCGAACAGTGGATCGGTCCGCGCCTCGGCCGCCTGCTCGGCGCGGGCCCCGGCGAGCAGCGCCCGACGGAGCCGGTAGCGGCGGAGTGAAGCCTGCCCTAAAGCGTGCCCCATGAGGATCGCCTTCATGGGCACGCCGGACTTCGCCGTGCCAACGCTCGATGCACTCGCCGCCGCGGGGCACGACATCGCCGCCGTCTACACGCAGCCGCCCCGCCCCGCCGGTCGCCGCGGCCGTGTGCTCACCCCCTCGCCGGTCCAGGCGCGGGCGGAGGCGCTTGGGTTGGAGGTGCGCAGCCCTGTGTCGCTGCGCGATCCCGCCGCGCAGGCCGCCTTCGCCGCGCTCGATCTCGATGCCGCGGTGGTCGCGGCTTACGGGCTGATCCTGCCGGTGCCGATCCTGGCAGCTCCGCGCCATGGCTGCCTCAACGTGCATGCGTCGCTCCTGCCGCGTTGGCGGGGGGCGGCGCCGATCCAGCGCGCGATCCTGGCGGGAGACGTGGAAACCGGCGTGACGATCATGGACATGGAGAAAGGGCTCGATACCGGGCCGATGCGCGCGACCGTGCGCGTGCCCGTGGCGGACAAGGATGCAGGCTTGCTGACCGCCGAGCTTGCAGCAGCGGGCGCCGCCCTGATGGCGCAGGTGCTGGGCGATCTCACCGCTTTTCCATCCACGCCGCAGCCGGAGGACGGCGTGACCTACGCCGCCAAGATCGACAAGGCTGAAGCACAGCTCGACTTCACCCAGCCGGCCGAAGCGCTGGAGCGGAGCGTCCGCGCCTTCAATCCGGCGCCCGGCGCATGGTTCGCGTTCGGCGAGGACCGGATCCGCGTGCTCGCCGCCGAGCTGGCGGACGGCCGAGGCCTGCCGGGCGAGGTGCTCGACGGGGGGCTGATCATCGCCTGTGGCGAGGGCGCGATCCGGCCGACGCAGGTCCAGCGCGCCGGCCGCGGCCCCGTGGCTACAGCGGAACTGCTGCGTGGGCTGCCGATCCCCGCAGGGACGCGGCTCTGATCGAGCGATGCCGCGCTTCCGCCTGACGATCGAGTTTGACGGCCGCCCGTTCATGGGCTGGCAGCGTCAGTCGCACGGTCCCTCGGTGCAGCAGGCGATCGAGCGGGCGGCGACGCGCATCACCGGCGAGACCGCGCCGGTCCACGCCGCTGGGCGCACGGACGCGGGCGTTCACGCGCTCGGCATGGTCGCGCACGTCGAACTCGCCCGCGACATCACGCCGTTCAAGCTGATGGAGGCGCTGAACTGGCACCTGCGCCCAGACCCGATCGCGGTGATTGCGTGCGAGACGGTGGCGGACGACTGGCACGCACGCTTTTCGTGCATCGGCCGTGCCTATCTTTACCGCATCGTCAACCGCCGCGCACCGCTGACGCTGGAGGCCGGGCGCGCGTGGCGCATTGCCGCCCCGCTCGACGCAGACGCGATGCACGATGCAGCACAGGCGCTGGTCGGCCTGCACGATTTCACGACCTTCCGCTCGGTTGCCTGTCAGTCGGCCAGCCCGGTCAAGACACTCGACCGGCTTGCGGTGCGGCGGGACGGGGATGCGGTGCTGGTCGAGGCGGCGGCGCGGTCCTTCCTGCACCATCAGGTCCGCTCGATGGTGGGGTGCCTGGCGCTGGTGGGTCAGGGGCGCTGGAGCCGCGCAGATCTTCTTGAGGCGCTGGAGGCGCGCGACCGGCAGGCACTTGGCCTGAATGCGCCACCGGACGGGCTCTATTTCGTCACGGCGCGCTATGACTGAGAAGCACCCCGGCCTTCTGCAGGCCGGGGCACGGAAGTCTTACAGCGCGCCTTCGATCCAGCCCTTCAGCTGGCTCTTCGGGGCCGCGCCAACCTTGGTCGAAGCGGGCGCGCCATCCTTGAACAGGATCATCGTCGGGATGCCGCGGACGCCATACTTGGCCGGCGCGTCGGGATTCTCGTCGATGTTGATCTTGGCGATCGTCACCTTTTCGCCAAGCTCGTCCGACAGCTCCTCGAGGCTCGGCCCGATCATCTTGCAGGGCCCGCACCACTCGGCCCAGAAATCGACGACGACAGGCTTGTCGGCGGCGATGACGTCGGCGTGGAAGCTGGAATCGGTGACTTTCTTGGTCGCCATGGATGGGAACTCCTGCGGATAGCGGTTGCCGGCCGATGTAGGCAGGCGGCGGCCTGCCCTCAACCGACTCGAACGGGCTTTTGCTCCTCGGCCACGAAGCTGGGCTTGTGCGCGTCGAGTAGTTCCGGCGGCAGCGGCAGCAGCACGGGTGCAGCGGTGTAGACCAAGGCCGCCTCGATCCGGCGGTCGGGAAAGATCACGGCGAGGGCGGCGGCATAGGCGGCCATCTGCCGCAGGTGGTGCGCCGGCGCAGCCGCCGCATCCGCAGGCACGCGCCGCCCGGTCTTGAAATCCACCACGCGGACGCGGTCGGGCTCGACCAGCAGGCGATCGACGGTGCCCGAGACGACATGCCCGTTCGCCAGCACCGCCGCGATCGGCGCCTCCGCCAGCGCGTTCGGTGCGAACAACGCGGCGAAGGCCGGATCGCCAAGGATCGCACAGGCATCCGCGGCGAGCGCAGCGCGCTCCGCCGCATCGTCGACACCGCCGCTCGTCTCAAGCCAGCGCTGTGCCGCCTCGCTGCGCCGCTGGGGCGGCAAAGCGGGCAACCTCTCGAACAGGGCGTGAAGCAGCGTGCCGCGGCGGGCGGCTGCACGTGCGGCGGGCCCCGGCGGCGGTGCCGCCACATCGTCAGGACCAATGGCGGATGGGGCGAGCGGACGCGGCGGCCGCGCCTCGACCGGAGCGGGACGCCGCAGCCATTCGGGCGCATCGGCGGCAATCCGGACCACCGGCCGCGTGCGTGCGCGCGCAGGCACCTTGGCGGTGCCGCCGCGATGATGGCGCGCTCCCGACCAGCGCGCGTCCTCCTCCCACTCGCTGCCAAGTGCGGCGAGCGCGCGGTCCACCGCCGCCCACCAGCTGTCCGCCGGTGCCTCGCCCTTTGCCCGCGCCCTTGCGCCGAGCGCGCCTGCGACCACCAACCGCTCCTCCGCCCGCGTTGCCGCGACGTAGAGCAGCCGCCAATGCTCCTCGCGCTCCAGCCGGGCCTGCGCGCCATGCGCATCGGCAAGGCTGCCGGCCCGCTCCTCCTTGCGCGGCGCGAAGACGGGGACGGCGGCGTCGCCCACCGGCCAGCGGATCGGCTTGGCGCGTGCCGCATCGGGATCGGAGGTGGCATCCGCGAGGATGACGAGCGGCGCCTGCAATCCCTTGGCGCCATGCACCGTCATGACGCGAACGGCATCGAGCGGCGCGGCGGGATCGCGCTTGATCTCCACCTCGCCGCCGTCGAACCATTGCAGGAAGCGCTGGAGCGACGGCGCCTGCTGCGCCTCGAAGCCGACAGCGGCGCTGACCAGTTCCTCGACCGGATCGCGCGCTTCCTCCCCCAGCCGCGCAAGGATGCGGCGGCGTCCCTCCAGCGGGCCCGACAGGATATGTTCGAGGAAGCGGTGCGGCGTGAGCAGATCGGCGCGGGCGAGCAGATCGCGCAGCTGTCCCGCCGTCTCCGCTTCGTGTGCTGCCTCGCGCACCGCCCGCCACAGCGTGTCGGGTCGTCCGAATGCCACGCGGTAGAGCCGGTCCTGGTCCCAGCCGAACAGCGGCGACACGAGCAACGCCGCCAGCGTCAGATCGTCCTCCGGCTGCACCGCGAAGCGCATCGCCGCGAGCAGATCCTGCACCGCCAGCGGCGCATCCAGCCGCAGCCGGTCGACACCCGCGACGGGCACGCCCTCCGCATGCAGCCGCGCAACGAGCAGCGAGGCGAGATCGCCGCGCTTGCGCACCAGCACCAGCACGTCTTCCGGGCGGAGCGGTCGACCCTGGCTCTCCAGCATCAGCCCTTCCTTCAACCATTCGGCGATCTGGCGGGCGAGCGTCGCGGCATAGAGGCGGGCGGCATCGTCAACCCAGCCCTCTTCGCCCTCCTCGGTCGGCTCGGCCGCGCCGATGAACGGCCGCCACAAAGTCACCGTGCCGGGCCCGCCCTTGGCGCTGCGATGCGCCTCAAGTTCGTCGGCGATGCCGAGCGTATCCGCGCCGAGATCGTCTAGCAGACGGTCCACCAGTTCCAGTACCGGAGGGGTCGAGCGGAAGGATTGGCTGAGGCCGAGCCGCTGGAAGGGGCGGTCCGCCTGTTCGGCCAGCCGCTCGAAATGCTGGCGGGCGGCGCGGAACGCCTGCGGATCGGTGCCCTGGAAGCCGAAGATCGCCTGCTTGAAATCACCAACGGTGAAGATGGTGCGGATCGTACGACGAGTTCCGGTTTCCGGGTCGCCGCGCGCGCCCTCCCCGGCGAAATAATCGGAGGCGAGCGCCGCGACGATCGCCCATTGCCGCGCATTGGTGTCCTGCGCCTCATCGACAAGAATGTGATCGGTCGCCTGATCGAGCTTGTAGCGGATCCAGTCGCCGATGCCGTCCTGCCCGAGCAGACGAACCGCGGTGCGGATCAGATCGTCGAAATCGACCAGCCCGGCCGCCCGCTTCGCCGCATCATAGGCCGCGGCATAGGCCTGCCCCGCGCGCAGCCCCGCGCCGAGCAGATCGGCCAGCGCCGCCTGCGCCGCCATGTCGAGCATCTCACGGCAGGCATCGCCGAGCCGGCTGCACAGGTCCCCATAGTCGGCGGTGTGCGCCACCAGCTTGGGCGAATGCTTGCGCGGCTCGCCCGTCTTGACGCAGGCGACACTGAGCAGATCGCTTAGCAGCAGCGCCCGCCCCGCCGCGTCGGCGGCCAGGAAGGCGGCGATCACATCGGCATGGGCCAGCCCCTGCTTCGTCGCCCAGGCGGCATTCGCAGCGGCGATGCTGCGCAGCAAATCCTCGTCGAACGCGCCACAGCGAGCGTGGATCGTGGCGTCGATATCGCCGAGTGGCAGGCCGAGCGCATGCCGCAACCGCGCGCCGATCCCCTCACGGCTGCCGAGCGCGGCCATGGCCTCCGGATCGCGGGCGCAGGTGACGAGATAGGCTTCCGCCCCCTGCTCACCCAAGCGGCGGGAGAGGCGCGCGACATCGTCGCCGAGCCCCAGATCGCCACCGGCCTCCGCCGCAACCAGCATCTCCGCCAGCACGGATCGGGCCAGCGCCGCCTCTTCCCGCCCCTCCAGCGGGCGGAAGCCGGGTGCCAGCCCCGCCTCCGCTGGAAAGCCGGCGAGCAGGGTCTGGCAGAAAGCGTGGATGGTCTGGATGCGCAGACCCCCGCCACCCGCCTCCAGCACGCGCGCGAACAGCGTGCGCGCGCGGGCGAGCAGGCGCGGGTCGTTGGGGTCCTCGCCCAGCGCCCACAACTCCTCGCGCAGCCGGCTATCCTCCAGCCGCACCCAGTAAGCCAGGCGCTCGTTCAGCCGCTGCGCCATTTCGGCAGCGCCCGCCTTGGTGAAAGTGAGGCACAGGATCGCGCCCGGATCGGTACCCGCGAGCAGGAGCCGCAGCACGCGCGCGGTGAGCACGTGCGTCTTGCCAGTACCCGCGCTGGCGGACAGCCAGACGAGCGAGCCCGGATGCGATGCGGCGAGCTGCGCGCCCTGCAGGCGGATGAGGGGTTTCAGCCGCGCCATCAGCTTTCGCGCCCATACCATTCGTCCTTGCGGGCGAGTTGATCGTAATCGCCATAAGGCGCATATTCGGGATGGAGCAAAGCGGTGAAAGGCGCGTCGCCCGTCAGCCAGCGTGCCGCCGCCGCCTCAATCTGGCGCGCGGCACGCGCGGTCATCTCGGCGGGGTCCGGCCCCTGCCCATCCCTGCCGGGCTCGATCCGCGCGACATGGCCGAGCTGCCCATCCTTTTGCGCCAGCGACCAATATTCGAACGCCGCCGCCCGACCTTCCACCCCCTCGAACCCGCCGCGCTCCGCGATCAGTCCGAGAAGGCCAAGCTGCATGGCAAAGCCCTCCGCAACGGCGCGTTTCGAGGGCGGCTGGCCGGTCTTGTAGTCGACGATGGCGAGCTTGCCGTCCTCGAGCCGATCGATCCGGTCGACCGTGCCTTCCAGCAGGATCTCGCCCACCTGCGCCTTGCCCTTCAGCTCCGCCACCAGCGGGCGCCGGCCGGCCGCCGCATCCGCGCCCATCCGCTCCGCCACCCAGGCGACCGCCTCCATCAGACGCGGCGTCCACAGCGCGCGCTGCACCGGGTGCGCGGCGATGCCCTCCAGCAAGGCCTCCGCCCGACCGAGCAGAGCGGCGGGGTCGCCATCATCCTCCTGGATCCACTGCTCGAAGATCTTGTGAACCGCGCTGCCGCGCCACGCTGCGGCAAGGTCCGCGTCCACCGCTTCCAGCGCACCGAGGCGCAGCATCGATTGCGCGTAGAAGGCGAAGGGATCGGCATTCAGCCGGTCAAGCCGCGTGACGGCGATCCGGTGCGGGCGATCTGCGACGGGCGGGCGCGGCGCCGGGCGGGGCGCGTAGGCCGGCCGCTCGGGCGCTGGATCGAGCGCGCGGGCCCACCGGCAGACGAGCGGCGCGCGCGTGATGCCGCCGGTCATCGCCTCCAGCCGCAGCCACAGCCGCGATGCGACGGTGGGCGCGCGTGCATCCCGCCGCGCGCGGGTGACGAGCACACGCGGGCCACCCAGGCCGAGTGCGAAATCATGCGCGGCGAGCCCCACCCGCCGCTCCAGCCCCGGCAGGCCGAGCAGGCGGCGGATGGCGGGCGCCAGCCAGGGATCGGGCTGCGGCACGGATGGCCACACGCCCTCGTTCAGGCCGCCGAGGATGGTGAGATCGGCCTGCTGCAACCGTGCCTCGATCAGGCCGTAGATGGCGACGCGTGGGTGCCCGCCCTGCGGCGGCCGCACCGCGACATCGTCCATCAGCACCTTGAGCAGCGATGGCAACGCATCCGCGCGCACCGTCCGCGGCCCTGCCGCGGCGCAGCGTTCCAGCCCCTCGAACAGCTCCGCCATGGCGCGTCCCGCCGGCCCTGCCCACGCCGCATCCCCGGCCAGCACCTCGATCGCCTCGCGCAGCAGCGCCAACGCAGGACCGAGCGCCCCCGGTGCCACACTCTCCAGCGGTGCGAGCAGCGGCACCGCCCCGTCCCACCAGCGCGCGGCGACGTGCCAGCGGGCCGCAGCGAGATGCGTCGTCACCCCGGCCAAGCCCGGCCCGGGCCGCGGCCCGCGCAGCGCCCGATCGAGCGCGCGCGCACCCTCCAGCCACGCCAGCCTGCCCTCGCCCGCACGGACCAGCGGATGCTTGACCAGCGCGAGCAACGCCACCGGCGCGAACCGCTCCGCCACCGCCTCCGCCAGCGCGAGCAGCAAGGTGCCGGGCGGCGTCGCCGTGAGCGGCACGCCCGCCGAATCGTCCGCCTCGATATTCCAGCGCGCGAGATGCGCGACGACACGGCGAGCCAGCGTGCGATCGGGCGTCACCAGCGCGACGGTGCGTGCAGGCACCTCCAATGCCTCGCGGATGGCGACGGCGATGCCCTGCGCCTCCTCCGCCGGATGCGCGAAGTCTGCCGCACGCACGCCCGTCAGCCGCCGCTCCGCAGGCTTCAGCGTCCGCCACTTGGCGGTGAAGGCGGCAGGCGTCATCGCATTGTTGATCGCCCGTGCCCGCGCTGCCGGAGCATCGCGTCCGCTGCCCCGCCGCCAGCCGCGCACATCCTCCCGCGTCGCATCCATGCGGTCGAGCAGCAGCTTGAGATGATATTGCGGGTGCGTCTCCAGCGATGGCGCTGCGATGCCTGTTACGGGATCGGGCGCGTGCGGCCCGAGCGCGCGCCACTCCTGCTCCGGCATCAGCCGGTCGAGCCCGGGCAGCACGACCATCCCCTGGGGCAGGCGGGCGATGGTGCGGAGCAGCCGCGCGACGGCCGGTGCCGAACCGGTGATGCCCGCGGCGACGACGAAGCCCGCGGGCGGCGTCACCGTCCACCGCTCCGCCGCGCGCGCGAGCAATCGGTTACGCCGCTCCGCCAGATCGATCCGGCCGGCCTTCTCCAGCTCGGCAGGCCAACGGGCGAGGATCAGCTCCAGCACCGCCAGCGAACGCTCCCAGTGGAGCGCCAGCACCCCACCGCCATCCGCCTCCGCCACGGCATCGCGCAGGCGGGCGGGATCGATCTCCTCGCCATGCAGCTGATCGAGCGTGCGGGCGAGATCCGCGGCAAGCCGTGCCGCCTCCCCCGCATCCACCGGCTCGCCGGCAATCTCGCGTGCTTCCTGCACCAGCCGCGCAAGGATCAGCCGCCGGGCCAGCGGCTCCATTGCCGGCGGGATCGGCGCCGCATCATCAAGCGGATCGAGCATCGGGCCCAGCCGCTCGTCCAACGCCTCGTCCCCGATGGCGGCGAGACGCGGCAGCAGCAGCCCGCCTTCCGCCCGTCGAACGAACGCATCCTGCATTGCCCGCACCGCACGATTGTTCGGCAGCAGCACGAGCCCGCGGGCCAACCCCAGCGGATCGCCGCCATAGCGATCGATCAGCCCCGCCGCGAGCGAGTCGGCAAAGGCGCGGTGCGGGGGAACGGAGAAGATGGCGGGACCGGACACGCCCTGCCTTTAGAACAAGGGTGGAACGGGTGCCAGTGGCGCGGCCTTATGCCTCGGCCAGCAGCGCCTCGGTCCGCCCGATCGCAGGGGGCGTTCCGACGTCGAACCACAGCCCCTGATGGACCACGCCATAGGCCCGTCCCGCGGCGATCGCACGGTCCCACAGGATGTTGGTCGAGAAGGGGCCGGCAGGCGCATCGGCGAGCAACCGGCGCGAGACGACCTGCACGCCGCTGAACACGAACGGTGCCACGCGGCCGCTGCGCCGCCGGGTCAGCCGCCCGAGCGCATCCATGTGGAAGTCGCCCGGCCCACCGTGGCAATTCGCCCGAGCGAGAGGCACGACCAGCATCAGCGCATCCATGCGCTCCTCGTCCCACCGCTCGCTCAGCAGGCCGATCGCATCGACGGGCCCGTCGATCCAGAGATTGTCGCTGTTGGCGACGAGGAAGGTGTCGTCGCCGATCAGCGCCTCGGCCTGCACCATGCCGCCGCCCGTCTCCATCAGCATGCGCCGCTCGTCGGAGATGAGGACATCCAGATCGGCGGCCTTGTAGCGGAGATGCGCCTCCATCGCGTCGGCGAAGTGGTGGACGTTGACCACCACGCGGTGGATGCCGGCGGCGCGCAGGCGATCGAGCACATGGTCGATCAACGGCTGCCCGGCCACCTCGACCAGCGGCTTTGGCCGGGTCGCGGTGAGCGGGCGCATCCGCTTGCCGAGGCCCGCCGCCAGCACCATCGCGGTGCGGAAGGGCGCGGCATGGCTGGCCGGGCGAAGCGAGAGGGGCGCGGAAAAGCGGTTCATGCAAAGGCACTCCACGCATCGGCACGCGCCGCCACCGGCACGTTCGCATCGAACCAGGCGCGCACAGGCGCGAGCGCCGGATGCGCCAGATCACGCTCCAGATAGCGCCACACCCGCGGCTGATAGCCGAGGTAAGCCGGCTTGCCGTCGCGCTTCCAGAGCCG
The DNA here is from genome assembly GCF_900113315.1 of Sphingomonas jatrophae. Lineage (GTDB taxonomy): Bacteria > Pseudomonadota > Alphaproteobacteria > Sphingomonadales > Sphingomonadaceae > Sphingomonas_P > Sphingomonas_P jatrophae. The sequence continues at coordinate 97,209 of NZ_FOZG01000002.1, forward strand.
CGTGAAGATACCGAGGATCTTGGCATTCCGCTGTGCGCCGAGCAGCGCATAAGCGGTCCGGTCGAGCTCGCCATAATGATCGAGCATCTCGGCCTCCAGATCGGACGACACGTCCCGCCGCGCATCCTGCAGCAGGGAGACGAGATCGTAGGCCGGGTGGCCGGCAAGCGCATCCTGGAAGTCGAGCAGGCCGAGACTGCCGTCGGCCAGCAGCATGACGTTCTCGGCATGATAGTCGCGCAGCACCGTCACGGCACGGCTCTGCGCGACATCGCCCAGCACGCTGCCCCAGGCATCGGTATAGCCATCTGCGTCCACCTCAATGCCGAGCGCCGGGGCATACCATTCGGGGAACAGGCCTACCTCGCGCAGCAGCACCGCCATGTCATAGGCCGGCACCGGCGCGGCGGGATGCGCGTGCAACTGCCACAGCAGGTCGATCGCCTGCGCGTAGACCGGCCGCTCGCGCGCCGGATCTGCCTCCACCACTTCCTTCATCCGCGCGTCGCCGAAATCCTCCAGCAGCACGAGGCCCGCCGCGAGATCCTGCGCCAGCACCGCGGGTGCGCGGAAGCCGAGCATGCGGAGGTGATCCGCCACGCGCAGGAACGGCCCGCAATCCTCATGTTCGGGCGGTGCATCCATCAGGACGGCGCGGCCACGCTCGCCCACCACGCGGAAATAGCGGCGGAAGCTGGCATCGCCCGCAAGCGGCAGGATCGCGGCGCCGCCCCAACCCGCCGACGCGAGGAAAGCGGGCGCCGCCACGGGCGGAATCATCGGAGCGGCCATCGCGCTCCCCAAGCCGCCGGCGCCTGCCAAGTCAAGCGGCGGCCACCACCCGGATCGGGCGAGAGCGTCAGGCGGAGCGCGGGGCCGGGCAGCGCGCGGCCGCCATGTTCTGGCCACTCGACGAGCAGCGCGCCATCGAACAGGTAATCGTCGAGGCCCAGCTCCTCCAGCGCGCTTGGATCGTCGATGCGGTAGAGATCGACATGCGCCACCGGCAGCCGTGTCTCGGGCGTTGCGTAAGGGATGACGATGGGGAAGCTGGGGCTCGCTGCCTCGCCATCGAGCCCGAGCGCGGCCAGTGCGCCGCGTGCGAAGCTGGTCTTGCCCGCGCCAACCGGCCCGGAGAGCGTCACCACATCGCCCGCATGCAGCACCGCGCCAAGCGCGCGGCCCGCGGCTTCGGTCGCCTCCGCATCGGCGAGATAGAGGCTCACGCCCGGCGCGGCAGGCGCAGGATCACTGCCGTCCCCTCCCCCACTTCGCTGATCAGCTCCACCGTGCCGCCATGCGCCTCGGCGAAGCGGCGGGCGAGCGGCAGGCCGAGCCCGGCGGCGGCGCGGCCCTCGCCCGGCGCGCTGCTGCCGCGGTGGAAGCGATCGAACACGCGCGCGCGCTCCGCCTCCGGGATGCCGGGGCCGTTGTCCGATACGACAATCTCGATTTCGCGCTCGTCTCCGCGCGCACGGAACAGCACACGGCCGCCCGGCTGGGTATAGCCGACGGCGTTGCGCAGAAGATGGTCAATCGCCTGCTTCAGCCGCCGCTCGTCCCCGCGCGAAACCCCGACCGAGCCATCAACGTCCACCACGAAATCCAGCCGCCGCTCCTTCGCGCGTGCCGCCGCTTCATCAGCAGCGGCGCGGGCAACGGCGGCGAGATCCACCGCCTCCTCCGCCAGCGCCAGCGTGCCCGCGTCGCTCTGCGTCAAATCCAGCACGTCGTCGATCAGGCCGGACAGACGCGTGACCGAGAGCAGGATCGCCTGGACGTAATCGCCCGCCGTCTCGCTCAAGTCCCCGGCATAGCCGCCCGCCAGCATCTCGGCGAAGCCGCCGATCGAGGTGAGCGGCACGCGCAGTTCGTAGCTCATGTTGGCGACGAACGCGGTCTTCAGCCGGTCCGCCTGCTCCAGCGCCTCGGTGCGACCGCGCAGCGCCTCCTCGATCTGCCGTCCGGCGGTGATGTCGAGCATCGTGAACAGCGCATTGCCATCGGGCAGCGGCACCGCGGCGAACTCGAAATGGCGTCCGTCGGCGAGCGACACCCGCCCCGACCGCGCCTGCCGCTCCACCGTGGCGATGCGGACCAGCTCGCGCAGCAGCCCGGCGCGCGACGGCGTCGCCAGCCGCGCGCCGATCGCGTCGACCAGTGCATCGACGCGGGGATGCGTGGCAAGCTCCGCCTCGCTCAAGCCCCAGACGTCGCGAAAGCGGCGGTTCCACAGGTTGAGCCGGCCATCTGCCGCGAACACGCCGACCGCCTCGAACAGGCTGTCGAACGTGGCATTGCGCACCTGCAACAGCGTATCGCGCGCCGACGCAAGCTGGACCTGCTCGGTCCGATCCTCGAAGATCAGCAGCAGCCCGCCATCAGGCGTCGGCTGGGGCACGACGCGGATGTGCCGCCCGCCGGGCAGCAGCCATGCTTCCTCCGCCACCGCCTCGGCCGTGAACCATTGCCGCCGCTCGGCCTTCCAGCGCGGGAAGTCGCGGCTTTCGGGCGCGCGGCCGGTCTCGCGCAAACGGTCCAGCACGCGATCGAACTCGGGCCGGTCCGCCAGCCAGTCGGGCTGGAGCGCGAACAGGCGCAGGAAAGGCTGGTTGTAGAAGGCGAGGCCCCGGTCGGCACCGAACAGAGCGACACCCGCGGACAGCCGATCATAGGCATCGCGCTGCGCCCGCGCGAAGCGGACGAGGTCGCCGCGCGCCTCCTCCAGATCGCCGACATCGACGGCATAACCGGCGACGCCGGTCGGCCCGAGCGGCACATCGACGATGCGGACAGTGCGACGCTGCCCGGCGATAGTGGCGGGCGCGGTGCGCTCGGCGATCTGGCCGCTCTCGCGCGCGGCCGCCGCTGCGGACAGCGGCCCCTTGCCCGCGCTCCCTTCGACCAATTCCAGCCCCCGCGCGATGGCATCCTCCGCGTCCGCCGCTTCGACGGCGCGGACATAGGCCTGGTTGACCAGCGCGAGCTTCAGATCCGGCCCGCGATACCACATCGGGAAGGGTGCCGCCTCGATCAGCGCGGCGACGGCGTCGAGTGTCTGCGACAGGCGCTCAACCTCGCGGGCCAGCCGCTCCTCGGCGCGCGCGCGCTCGGTCAGATCGAACCACCACAGGCTCGCCCCGCCATTCGGGGCGGCGCGCGCTTCCACCAGCAGCACGCGGGACGATCCGGCGACATGCATGGTGCGCGCCTCCGGTGGTGCGCCCCGCAGCGCCGCCTGCGCCAGCGCCAGCAAGGCGGATGCCTCGCCTTCTTCGAAGGTATCCGGCGGCAGATCGGTGAGAAAGCGGGGGAAGCGTTCGATGCCAAGCCGATCGTACAGCCGCAGATCGGCCGTACAGCGGCCATCCGACGCCAGCTCGAGCAGGAGCGCCGGACCGGTTCGCAGCAAAGCCGCAAGCCGCGCCGCCTCACTTTCCGCCGCGCGCGCGGCGAGGCCGCGGCGCAGCCCCCACGCAACCGCCCAGACGCCTGCGATCAGCCACAGCGCGGCAACGACGCCGAGCAGCGCAAGGACAAGCGGCGAAAGGGTCACGCGAGGCAGCGCGGGGTGGCCATGAAGGGGGTCTTAGCGCGAGGTTTGCGACTGCGGCAGGGGAAAGATGCCGCTTCAAGCCACAGGTGCAAGGATGGCCAAGATTTCGGCTCAGCAGCGCCCGCGTGATGCTGGCTCGCCCCATGGCGTCGCGCACCTTTGGCGCACGACACCACCTGTTGGCAGGTTTCGCCGCACCTTCGTCGCAGCGATGGTCGTGCAAGCCGCCAATTTCTTGCGGTCCCGCGCTTCAATCCGCCTGGCACGCCTCCTGCAAAGTCACCGCCATGCGCTCGCCATGCAGAAGGATGTGAGATCATGACCGCTACCAACCCCGGCCTCGTCGCCCGCAGCGACACCTTTCTCGGCGTCTGCGAGACGCTGGGTGAGGATCTGCGGGTGCCGGCGAACCTGCTGCGGATCGCGTTCGGCGTGGCCTTGGCGCTGACGCCGGTCGCTGCGCTGGTCGGCTATGTCCTGCTCGCCGGCGTGATCGCGCTGACCCGGTTCGTCTGGCCGGCTTCGGTGCGCGAGAGCGTGGTGGCGGCGCCGCTCAGCGGGGCGAATGACGACCTCGCCGTGCCGCTGGCGGAGGCCGCCTGACGCGAACGGGCGCGGAAGGCTGTTGCCCTCCGCGCCCGCCCGTGCCGATCCGGCAAGGATCGATCAGTAGCGGTAGTGATCCGGCTTGAACGGCCCCTCGGTGGAGACGCCAATATAGCCGGCCTGCTTCGGCGTCAGCTTGGTCAGCTTCACGCCCAGCTTCTCGAGGTGGAGCGCGGCCACCTTCTCGTCGAGATGCTTGGGCAGGACGTAGACCTGGTTCTGATACTGGTCGGCCTTGGTGAACAGCTCGATCTGCGCCAGCACCTGGTTGGTGAAGGACGAGCTCATCACGAAGGACGGGTGGCCGGTCGCGCAGCCGAGGTTCACGAGCCGGCCCTTGGCGAGTACGATGATCTGCTTGCCGTCGGGGAACTCGACGAGGTCGGTGCCCGGCTTCACCTCGGTCCACTTGTAGTTGGACAGCGCGGCGATCTGGATCTCGCTGTCGAAGTGGCCGATGTTGCAGACGATGCTCATCGGCTTCATCTTCGCCATGTGCTCGGCGGTGATGACGTCGGCATTGCCCGTCGCGGTGCAGAAGATGTCGGCCCGCTCGACCGCCTCTTCCATCGTCACGACCTCATAGCCCTCCATCGCGGCCTGCAGCGCGCAGATCGGATCGATCTCGGTGACCATGACGCGCGCGCCGCCGTTGCGCAGCGACGCGGCCGAACCCTTGCCGACATCGCCGAAGCCGGCGACGCAGGCGACCTTGCCGGCCAGCATCACGTCCGTCGCGCGACGGATCGCGTCGACCAGCGATTCCTTGCAGCCGTAGAGATTGTCGAACTTCGACTTGGTCACGCTGTCGTTCACGTTGATCGCGGGGAAAGGCAGCTCGCCCTTCTTGGCGATCTCGTACAGGCGGTGGACGCCCGTGGTCGTCTCCTCGGAGACGCCCTTGATCGCCTGCACCGTGCGGGTGAGATAGCCCGGCTTGGCGGCGATGAACGCCTTCAGCGCGCGCTGGAACTCGACCTCTTCGTCATTCTCCGGCTCGGACAGCGTGCCGCCGGCCTCGAGCTTGGCGCCGAGCAGCGCGAACATGGTCGCATCGCCGCCGTCGTCGAGGATCATGTTGCAGGGCTCGTCACCCCAGTCGAAGATCTTGCCGACATAGTCCCAATATTCGGCCAGCGTCTCGCCCTTGACGGCGAACACCGGGATGCCGCGCGCGGCGATCGCGGCGGCGGCGTGATCCTGCGTCGAGTAGATGTTGCAGGTCGCCCAGCGGATGTCGGCGCCCAGATCGGCCAGCGTCTCGATCAGCACGGCGGTCTGGATCGTCATGTGCAGCGAGCCGGTGATGCGCGCGCCCTTCAGCGGCTTGGAGGCGCCGAACTCCTGACGGAGCGCCATCAGGCCGGGCATCTCGGTCTCGGCGATCTTGATCTCGGCGCGGCCGAAGCCGGCGAGCGAGATGTCGCGGACGAGATAGTCGGTGAACGTGTCTTCGATTGCGGCGGTGGCCACGATTCAAGCTCCCGGATGCCGCGGACGAGCGGCGCGAACAGGCGCCTCTCCTAGCCGCCGCATGTGACAGATGCAAATATAAAGATGTCTTTATATGTGACGCAGCGACGGCAGGCCGGCCGCGCGCGGACCGTTAAGTTGACAAAGGTGACACTCAGACGCCCTTTTCCGACACGCGCCCCGGTAGCTGTAGGACAGCCCCGGGTGCGAGCCAGATGGGTTCGTATCAGGCGATTTCCGACAAAGCGAGCCGTTTGCCGCCCGCGCTCAATTCGGGACGCAGAGGCCCGTGCCGCCGGAATTGCACGCGCCGCCCGTCACCGCCGGCGTGCGGCGATCGTCGCGCTCGTTCTGCCATTCGCGCTTGGTCTTGCAGGTGCGATAGCCCTTCACCAGCGAACCGGTCTCGATGAAGCGCTTGCAGATCATGCGGCTGCCGGGATCCGCCGCACGCTCGGGCGCGTCGTTGCCCTTCGGCTCCTGCCCCGCCATCGCCGTCGTCGCCAGCAGCATCGACGCCACGATTCCGATCCCCGCAATACGCACTCTCGACCTCCCCGTTGAACCCGTCAGGCGTGCCCGGTCGTCGGCGCGAGCAGCCTGGCATCGATGCCTACGCCGGCGAAGGTGGAAGACCAGCGTTCATCGACCAAAGTGTCGAACAGCACGTCATCGCTGCCCGGCGTCGCGAACCAGCCGTGGCGCGTCAGTTCCTCGTCCAGCTGGCCCTCGCCCCACCCGGCATAGCCGAGTGCGACCAGCCAGCGCGACGGCCCCTTCCCGGCCGCCAGCGCGCGCAGCACGTCGAGCGTGCCGGTCAGCCCCCAGCGCTTGCCGACATGGACCGTTTCCTCGCCCGACCAGTCCTGCCCGTGCAGCACGAAGCCGCGCTGTGGCTCGACCGGGCCGCCGAGATGCACCGGCACGTCGGGTGCGGCACCCGGCTCGATGTCGAGCTGGCGCAGCAATTCGTGCAGCGTCAGGCCCGGCACGACGCGGCCGACCCCGATGCCGAGCGCGCCTTCCTCATCATGCGCGCATACCGCGATCACCGCGCGTTCGAACCGCGGATCGCCGATGCCGGGGAGCGCCAGCAGCAGCTGGCCGCTGAGAAAGGGCGGTGTCTCCATCTCCCGATTATGGGGAGCTTGACCGATCCGGTCCAGCCGCGACAGTCACCATATCTTCAGCGATTACCGTGCAAGGCGAAGGGGATGCCGGCCGTTTCCGTAATCATCCCTGCTTATGGCGTCGCGCCCTACCTGGGCGAGGCGCTGCAATCCTTGCAGGCGCAAGGCCACCGCGATTGGGAGGCCATCGTAATCGACGATGGCGATACCGCCGCCGTCGCCGCCGCCTTCGCGCCCTTCGCAGACGATCCGAGGATGCGGCTGCTGGCCACCTCCAACGGCGGGCTGGCCGCGGCGCGCAATCGCGGTATCGCCGCGGCCACGGCGGACACGATCTCGCTGCTGGACGGCGACGACCTGTACATGCCCGATTATCTGGAGCGGATGCTGGCGGCGCTGGCGGCCGATCCCGAGATCGGCTTCGTCACGTGCGACGCGATCCTGTTCGGCCTGCCCGCACGCGACGGGCGCCGTTTCTCCGAATTCGCCGCGCAGGCCGAGCCGATCACGCTGGAGCGGGTATTGAGCCGCACGTTCAACGTGTTCGGATCCTGCACCATCCGGCGAAGCGCGCTGGCGCAGGTCGGCTATTATGACGAGGCGATGCGCTCGGCCGAGGATCTGGACTTGTGGGTGCGCCTGCTGGAGGCGGGGTGGCGCGCCGTGCTCGTGCCCGAGCCCCTGCTGCGATACCGCCGCCGGCCGGATTCCCTGTCCGCCGCCACGCTGCCGATGCTGCGCGCCGAGCAGCGCCTCTATGCCGCGGCCGAGCGGCGGCTGACCGGGCGGCCCGAGCAGGCGGCCGCGCATGCGGGCCTGTGCCGCGCGGAACATGCCATCGCGTTCGAAGAGGGCGAGGCGCTGGTGCTGGCAGGACGCGTGGGAGAAGGCGTGCGGCGGCTGCGCGAGGCGGGGCCGCGCACGCGGTCGCCCTCCTGGCGCGCCTTGCTCCTGGGGATGCAGCTTGCCCCATGGCTGGCGCCTGCGACGATGCGCTGGCGGATCGCCCGCGCCGCGCGGTGCCTTTCGCAGGCAACGATGCTGGGCTAGATCCCGCGGCCCGGAGCCGGCGGGGGCCTTTGCCCCGAATAACCGGCGCCCCTAAGGAGATATGCCATGGCGATCCAGGTCGGCGACAGCCTGCCCGACGTGAAGCTGGTCAGGATGACCGACAGCGGCCCGGAGGCGGTGCAGACGGGTGACTATTTCAAGGGCCGGCGCATCGCCCTCTTCTCCGTCCCCGGCGCCTTCACGCCGACCTGCTCGGCGCGGCACCTGCCGAGCTTCGTCGAGCGGGCGGACGAGCTGAAGGCCAAGGGCATCGACGAGATCGTCGGCACCGCGGTGAACGACGCCTTCGTCATGGGTGCGTGGGGCAAGAGCGGCAACGTGGGTGACCGCGTGACCCTGCTGGCGGACGGCAATGGCGATTTCGCCGATGCGCTCGGGCTGACGATGGACGGCTCGGGCTTCGGCCTCGGCCGGCGTGGGCAGCGCTTCTCCATGGTGGTGGAGGACGGTGTCGTGACGCAGCTGAACGTCGAGGCACCCGGCGAGTATCGCGTGAGTTCAGCCGAGCATATGCTCGGTCAGCTCTGAGGCCGACCGCGACCGGAACAGGATCGAAACCAATGCCAAGCGCCCGCAGCTATGCCATCATCGACGAGCTGGACAAGCTCTACCGCGCCTCCGTCGCGTCGCTGCGGGCGGCGCTCGGCCGCTATATCGACCATGGCGAGCGGCCGGACGATGCAGCGCGGGCGGCGGGCGCCTTCTGCTACCCCGAGATGCGGCTGCGTTATGGGGGCGGCGTGGCCCGCGCGCATTCCCCACGCGCCTATGGTCGCCTCACTGCGCCCGGCGACTATGCCATCGACGTGACGCAGCCGGCGTTGTTCCGCGATTACCTGGCCGAGCAGATCGACCTGCTGGTCGAGGATTATGGCGCGGAGATCGAGATTGGCCGCGGGCGCAAGGAAATCCCTTACCCTTACGTCCTCGATGCGGGCCACAATCTCGACCTGACGGGCACGGCGGCGGCGGAGATCGCCCGCCTGTTCCCCGCGACCGAGCTGGCGCAGATCGGCGACGAGGTGGCCGACGGCTTCTGGATGGGGGTGGACCAGCCGCGGCCGCTGGCGCTGTTCGATGCGCAGCGCACCGATTTCAGCCTTGCGCGGCTGCGCCACTATACGGGCACGCCGCCGTCCCACATCCAGAACTATATCCTGTTCACCAACTACCATCGCTATGTCGACGAGTTCGTCCGCTGGGGCGCGGCGCAGCTGAGCGATGACGGGCCGTATCGCACGCTCTCCTGCGCGGGCGGGCTGGAGCTGCACGGCGCGGGCGCGGATCCGGACGAGGCGATCACCGACAGCGCGTGGCGGCGGCACCAGATGCCGGCCTATCACCTGATCGGTCCGGATCGCAGCGGCATCACGCTGGTGAACATCGGCGTCGGCCCCTCCAACGCCAAGACGATCACCGATCACCTGGCCGTGATGCGGCCGGAGGCGTGGCTGATGATCGGCCATTGCGGAGGTCTCCGCCCCTCGCAGCGGATCGGCGACTATGTGCTGGCGCACGCTTATCTGCGCGACGACCATGTGCTGGATGACGTGCTGCCGCCGGAAATCCCGATCCCGCCCATCGCCGAGGTGCAGCAGGCGCTCTACGCCGGCGCGGAGGCGGTGTCGGGCCAGTCGGTGGAGGAGTTGAAGGCGCGGCTGCGGACGGGCACCGTCGTCACCACCGACGACCGCAACTGGGAGCTGCGCTACACGCGCTCGGCGCTGCGCTTCAACCAGTCGCGCGCCGTCGCCATCGACATGGAGTCGGCGACGCTGGCGGCGCAGGGCTATCGCTTCCGCGTGCCCTATGGAACGTTGCTCTGCGTGTCGGACAAGCCGATCCATGGCGAGATCAAGCTGCCGGGGCAGGCCAACCGCTTTTATGAGCGGGCGATCGCCGAGCATCTCAAGATCGGCATCGCCGCGATCGACGCGCTGCGCGCGACGGGAGAACGGCTGCACAGCCGCAAGCTGCGCGCGTTCAACGAGCCGCCGTTCCGCTGATCGCGAACGGCGCCCCCGCTCAGCCGCCCAGGAAGTTGGCCATTTCCTGACCGAGTTCGGGCCGCGTCACCGCGCTCATATGCCCGCCCGGCACCTCGGCGAAGCGGGCGTTGCGCAGCACGTCGGCGAGCGCGGCGGCAGAGCCATTGTCCTGATCGTCGACGCCCGTCACCACCAGCATCGGCGTGTCGAGCGCCTCGAGCGCGGCCATCGGCGTCGGCGCGAAGCTGTCGAGCAGCGGCAGCAGCGCTTTCGGATCACCCTTGGTCGTCTTGAGGAACGCCTCCGTCATCCATTCGGGCGAGCCGCGCTCGAACGTGCCGGGATTGCGCAGGACGTGGCGGAAATGGTCGACGCGGCTGCCGAGATCGAGCAGCCCTTCCAGCCCCATGCCTGCAAGGATCGCGCGGCGGGGCCGGCTCCCCCGCACCAGCAGCCGCGTCGTCGTGCGGCCGCCCAGCGAATAGCCGCCGAGATCGAAGTCGGTGAGGCCGAGATGCGCGATCAGCGCCTCCTGATCGGCGGTCAGCACGTCTGCCGGATAGAGCGCAGGATCGTGCGGCTTGTCGCTTGCCCCGTGCGCACGCAGATCGGGCATGATGACGCGGAAGCCGCGCGCGGCGATGGCGGCGGCATGGCCGTAGCGCACCCAGTTGGTTAAGGCGTTCGAGAAGAGGCCGTGGATCAGCATCACCGGCCACCCCTCCCCCAGCTCATGCCAGGCGAGGCCGACGCCGTCGGGCGCGGTGAAACGGTGCGACTTCAGGTCAGTCGGGGAGTTTGCCAACAGTCTTCATCCAGCGATCGACGACATTCTTGTTCTCGTCCGAACGCTCGCCCGGCAGGTGCGATGCGTCGAGCCATGCGGGCAGGATGCTCTCGGACGCGTAGTTATGGACCGGCCTGAAGCGCGACGGATCGTCGAACGAGCCGAGCGTCAGGTCGATATTCTCGCCCGCCTCGACGAACGCGAAGCCGAGCGGCGTGCCGCAGGCCGAGCAGAACGGACGCTGCGCGATGGCGGAGGAGCGATACCAGTCCGGCTCGCTCAACCAGCGCACATCGCCGACGGGCACGTTGACGAAGGCGATGGAGGCACCGCCGGTCGCGCGGCGGCACATCTTGCAGTGGCAGAGATAGGCGTCGTCGGACGCGATCTCCGCCTCGTAACGGACGCGCCCGCATTGGCAGCCGCCGGTCATCATCGTCATGTCCGGCGGCTCCCTCGCAGGTTCAGGCGGCCTTCTTCAGATGCCGGCGGCCGAGCAATTCGGCGATCTGCACCGCGTTCAGCGCCGCACCCTTGCGCAGATTGTCGCTGACGCACCACAGGACGAGGCCGTTGTCGACCGTGGGATCGTCGCGCACACGGCTGACATAGGTCGCAAATTCGCCGACGCACTCGACGGGGGTCACGTATCCGCCGTCCTCACGCTTGTCGACGAGCATGATGCCGGGCGCCTCGCGCAGGATCGACTGCGCCTCCTCGGCCGACAGCTCCTCCTCGAACTCGATGTTGATCGCCTCGGAGTGGCCGACGAAGACGGGCACGCGCACGCAGGTGGCGACGACCTTCACCTTGGGATCGAGGATCTTCTTGGTCTCGACCACCATCTTCCATTCTTCCTTGGTGAAGCCGTCATCCAGGAAGGTGTCGATGTGCGGGATCACGTTGAACGCGATCTGCTTGGTGAACTTGCTCGGCTCGGCCGGATCGCCGACGAAGATGTTGCGGCTCTGCTCGAACAGCTCGTCCATCCCCGCCTTCCCCGCGCCGGAGACGGACTGGTAGGTGGAGACGACGACGCGCTTGATCCGCGCGCGATCGTGCAACGGCTTCAAGGCGACGACCATCTGCGCGGTGGAGCAGTTCGGATTGGCGATGATGTTCTTCGCGCGAAAGCCGTCAATGGCGTCGGCATTCACCTCGGGCACGATCAGCGGCACATCCGGATCCATGCGGTAGAGCGACGAATTGTCGATCACGGTGCAGCCGGCCGCGGCGAAGCGGGGCGCGTGGATCTTGGTCGCCTCGGAGCCGATGGCGAACAGCGCCATGTCCCACCCGGCGGGGTCGAAATGCTCGATATTCTTGACCTTGAGCATGCGCCCGGTCTCGCCATATTCAATCTCGTCGCCGGTCGATCGCGACGAGGCAACGACGGCAATCTCGTCGATCGGGAATTCACGCTCCGCCAGGATGTTCAGCATCTCGCGGCCGACATTGCCCGTCGCACCCGCGACCACCACCCGATAACCCATCACTTCTGCTCCTTGGTCGCCGCGCGTCCTACGCGGATCGGGCGACTTGTCCAGCAAGCCAGACTTTCAGGCGGCCAACCGCCAGTCCTCGCCCGCGCGCGTGACAAGGCCGCGCGCCTCCAGATCGATCAGGTGCGCCAGCACCGAGCGGCCGGCGGCGGGATGCAAGCCCGGATCGACGCCGACATACATGCGGCCGACCATCGCCGGGATCGCGCCCTCGCCTTCGCCGAGCAGCCGCAGGATCTGGCCCTCGCGCTGCTTGCGGTGCCCGGCCAGGCCGCGGACGAAGCGCTGCGGGTTCGTCACCGGATCGCCGTGGGCGGGATAATAGACCGCATCGTCGCGGCCCATCAGCCGCTCGAGACTCGCCATATAGGCGGCCATATCGCCATCCGGCGGCGAGACGACAGTGGTGGACCAGCCCATGACGTGATCGCCGGTGAACAAGGCATTCGCCTGCGGCAAGGCAAGGCAGAGGTGGTTGGAGGTGTGGCCGGGCGTGGCCACCGCCTCCAGCGTCCAGCCGGAGCCCTCGATCCGCTCGCCATCCGCCAGCACGCGATCGGGCACGTAGTCGGTATCGAAGGCGGCATCGGCGCGGGGCCCATCGTCGCTGAGCGCAAGCGGTGCGCAGCCGACGATCGGCGCACCGGTGATCGCCTTGAGCGCGCGGCTGGCCGGGCTGTGATCGCGGTGCGTGTGCGTGCAGACGATGGCGATCACCCGCTCGCCCGCCAGCGCCGCAGCCAGCGCATCGACATGCTCGGGCAGATCGGGGCCGGGATCGATCACCGCCACGTCGCCATGGCCGACGATGTAGGTCTGCGTGCCCCAATAGGTGAAGGCGGACGGGTTGGGCGCGAGCAGCCGGCGGACCAGGGGCCCGAGCGTCTGGACGGTGCCGGCGGGTTCAGGCGTCATGGCCGGGATGTGGCATCGCGCCCCCAGCTTGTGAAGGCGGTGTCGGCGGACTTTACACCCGCGTCCTTGGTAAAGACCGCATCAATCATTGTAACCGGCGAGAAACTATGAGCCGGGGCAGCTGGCACGATGCGTGCGTGTGATGGAGTGTTCCCGTTCCGAAGTTCCGGGCGGGTCGTCTCCTCGGCGGCCCGCCCACCCGGAACCGGATCAGCGGCGGCCCATCTCCGCCATGGCCCGCGCCATATCCCGCTCCATCTCCGCATGTGCCCGCGCAATGTCGCGCTGTGCCTCGGCCATGGCGCGGCGGACCTCGGCCTGAACCTCGCGGTCGCATTCCTCACGCGCGGCCGCACCGCTGTCGCGGCACTCATCCGCCTGCGCGCGCGCCTGCCGCATCGCCTCGCGAAGCTGCTGCTGCGCCTCCGCGCGGGCCTCGACGGCGGCCTGCAGCGCCTCCCGGCGAGCCGCCTTCGCCTCCTGCATCGCCTCGCGGCGGGCCTCGGCGGCCTCACGCAGCGCCTCGCCGCGCGCAAGGGCCGCCTCGCGCAGCGCTTCGGACCGGGTGACCTGCGAGGCGGCGAGCGCCTCGTTCAGCGCGCGACCGTCGATTGCGATCGGAGGTAGCGGCGGTACGGGCGGGATCGGCGGCGCCAGCATGTCGAGCGGAGCGGCCGGGGCGAGCGGCGCCAGAGGGGCCAGCTGACCGGCATGCGGCGCGGGGACATAGGGCATGCCGTCGACGGTGACCTGCGGCGGCACCGGCGGCATGGGAGCCGCATGCGTCGCGGGGATGGCGGGCGCGGCGGGCGGCGTCGGCGGCGCGGGCACCTCGGGCAGAGCGTGACGGACCTGCTCGCCGAAAGCGCGCACCTTTTCCGCCGCAGCGCCGCCCGAGGCCGTGCCGGCCAGCCCGCCGACCACCAGCGCGGCAGCCAGCCACGTGCCGGCGCGCGACGCCTGCTTCTCCTGCGCCAGTGCGCGCAGCCGCGTCTTCAGCTCCGCCACCCGGCCGAGGCCGCAGGCAGCGACCGGGGTGCCGCCAAACGCCGCCTTGACCAGCGCCGAGCCGTAGGCGTGGCGCGCATCGGCATCGGCGCCGTTCAGCACGATCGCGTCGCACGCCAGCTCCTGATCGGCGCGGAAGGCGCGCCATGCCATGTGCGCGACCGGGTTCCACCAGTGGAGCGCGAGCACCGCCAGCCCGACCATGTTGGCGACGGTATCGCCGCGGGCATGGTGCGCCGTCTCGTGCGCCAATGCGAGCTGCTGCTCCTGCGCGGTGAAGCGGTTGTGGAAATCGCGGGGCAGGACGATGCGGCGCGCGATCACGCCTGCCGCGAGCGGCCCGGCCAGGCGGCTGCTGAGATGCACCGCCACACCCCGCTCGCGCGCCAGCAGGCGGCCGCCGGCCAGCGCCCCGCGCATGAAGCGGCGATAGGCAACGAAGGGCAGCGCGAAGCGGATCGCGGCGATGCCGAGCCACACGCCCGCCGCGATGGCGAGCCAGTCGAGCGAGGCGAGCCAGCTCGTCGCCGGGGCGGCCGTCGGCGAGGGCGAGGCCGGCACGGCGGCGAGCAATGCGGCGAGATCGAGGTTCGCCGGCAGCTGCGGCGCGACCGGCGTCACCGACGCAGGCAGCGGCGGCAGCACCATGCGGAGCGCGGGCAGCAGCCAGAGCGCATAAGCGGCGCGCGGGCCGAAGCGGCGCGCGACCGGCCGGCGGATCGCCAGCACGAGCAGCATCAGCGCCGTCGATGCGGCGAGCGTGGAGACGAGCCAGCCGATCATTTGCGCAGCTCCCGCACCAAGGATTCGAGCTCGGCGAGATCCTCGTCGCTGAGCCCGTCACTGGCGGCGAGATGCGCGACGAGCGGCGCGGCGCGGCCGCCGAACAGCCGGTCGATCAGGCGGCGGGATTCGGTGGCGGCATGATCGTCCCGCGCGACGGCGGGGCGGTAGAGATAGCGGCGCCCCTCCTCCTCATGGACGAGCGCGCCCTTGGCGAGCAGGCGGCCGAGCAGGGTCTTGACCGTCCGCTCGCTCCAGCCGCGCGCGGGATCGATCCGTTGCGCCACGTCCGCGGCGGCGAGCGGCGCCTCGCGCCACAGCACCTCCATCACCGCATGTTCGGCATCGCTGATCCGCTCGGCCACGCGCGACTCCTCTCCCGATTACGGGTGTAGTCGTGAGTGATTACGGCTGTAATCGCGAGAGTGGTTCGACGAACGACATGGAGCGGGCGACGAAGGTCACGGACCTTCAAGGGCCATCGTCATGCTGAAACGCGTTCAGCATGACGAAGAAACGGGTCACGCCGCCTTGGCGACGCCCTTGTCCTCGAGCAGCTGGGCGAGCTCGCCCTCCTCGTACATCTCCATCATGATGTCCGAGCCGCCGATGAACTCGCCCTTGACGTAGAGCTGCGGGATGGTCGGCCAATCCGAAAACTGCTTGATGCCCTGGCGGATGCCCTGATCCTGCAGCACGTCCACCGTCGCATATTCGACGCCGAGGCGGTCGAGGATGGCGATGGCGCGGCTGGAGAAGCCGCACTGCGGAAAGAGCGGCGTGCCCTTCATGAACAGCAGAACGTCGGCGGAATTGACCACCTCGGCGATGCGGGCCTGCGTGTCGTCGGTCATGATCGTCATCCTTGGCTGGGGAGCCCGGTGGTGAGCTGGAGCGCGTGGAGCACGCCGCCCATACGGCCGCCGAGCGCGTCGTAGACACGGCGCTGGCGCTCCACGCGGGTGAGCGGGCGGAAACTCTCGGCGACGACGCGCGCGGCATAATGATCGCCGTCGCCCGCCAGGTCGGTGATCTCCACCGCCGCGTCGGGGATGGCGGCGC
Organism: Sphingomonas jatrophae; assembly: GCF_900113315.1. Lineage (GTDB taxonomy): Bacteria > Pseudomonadota > Alphaproteobacteria > Sphingomonadales > Sphingomonadaceae > Sphingomonas_P > Sphingomonas_P jatrophae. The sequence goes on from NZ_FOZG01000002.1 coordinate 113,090, forward strand.
GGATCAGCGCCTCGATCTCTTCGGCCGCCATCGGCATGACGTTACTTCAGCTCCAGCAGCTGGCGGCGTGCCTCGATGGTGCACTCCTCCAGCCGGGCGCGGATCGCGCTCTCGTCCACCGTCACCTGCGCGGAGGTGAGATCGCCGAGCAGCTTGCGGATCACGTCCTCGTCGCCCGCTTCCTCGAAGTCGGCCTGGACGACGGCCTTGGCATAAGCGTCGGTCTCGGCGGCGTTGAGGCCCATCAGCTCGGCCGCCCACGTGCCGACCAGGCGGTTGCGCCGGGCGTTGATGCGGAACGCCATTTCCTCGTCGTGCGCGAACTTGGTCTCGAATGCGCGCTCGCGATCGTCGAACATGGTCATGTGGCGTCCCCGGCTGCCGTCAATGCGTCCAGATAGGCAGGCCGTGCCCGGGGCGCAACGGGCGGCGCGCTACAGCCAGGGCCGCTCCGCTGCGACGCGTGTCTCATAATCGGAAATCGCCGCGTCGCGCGCCAGCGTCAGCCCGACCTCGTCGAGGCCCTGCATCAGGCAATCGCGGCGGAAGGGATCGAGCGTGAAGGCGAAGCGATCCTGGAACGGCGTCGTCACCGTCTGGGTCTCCAGATCGACGGCGATCGGATGGTCGCGCGCGACCACGATCAGGCGGTCGACCGCCTCTTGCGACAGCACGACCGTCACGATGCCGTTCTTGAACGCATTGCCCGAAAAGATGTCGGAAAAGGATGGCGCGATCACCGCGCGCACGCCCATGTCGGCCAGCGCCCAGGCGGCATGTTCGCGGCTGGAGCCGCAGCCGAAATTGTCGCCCGCGATCAGGATCGGCGCACCGGCATAGGCCGGATCGTCGAAGATGTTGCCGGGCTCGGCGCGCACAGTCTCGAACGCGCCGCGCCCGAGGCCTGCGCGCGTGATCGTCTTCAGCCAGTGGGCGGGGATGATGACGTCGGTGTCGACGTTCTTCGCGCCCCACGGATAGGCGCGCCCCTCGACGGCGCGCACCGGCTCCATCAGTTCGACCGCGTCGTCGTGACGCCGGGCTTCTTGGGCGCGGGCGCCGCCCAGGCGGCGACACCGGCACCGACGGCCCCGAGGACGAGGAGGAGCATGACCTTCTTCATGGTTAAAGCGACCCTGTTTGTTGGTGCATCAATTCGCGCACGTCGGTCAGCCGCCCGGTAACGGCCGCGGCGGCGGCCATCGCGGGGGAGACGAGGTGCGTGCGCGCCCCCGGCCCCTGCCGCCCGACGAAATTGCGGTTGGAGGTGGAGGCGCAGCGTTCGCCCGGCGGCACCTTGTCCGGGTTCATCGCGAGGCACATCGAGCAGCCGGGCTCCCGCCATTCGAAACCGGCCTCGATGAAGATGCGGTCCAGCCCCTCGGCCTCGGCCTGGCGCTTGACGAGGCCCGAGCCGGGCACGACCAAAGCCTGCCGCACGCCCGAGGCGACGCGCCGTCCCTTGGCGACCGCAGCGGCCGCGCGCAGATCCTCGATCCGGCTGTTGGTGCAGCTGCCGATGAAGATGTTGTCCACGCCGACATCCTGCATCCGCATGCCGGGCGCGAGACCCATATAATCGAGCGACTTGCGCGCGGCGGCCCGTTTGGAGGCATCGGCGAAGCTGTCGGGATCGGGCACCGCGCCGGTGATCGGCACGACATCCTCGGGGCTGGTGCCCCATGTCAGGCTCGGCGCGATCTGGCCCGCATCGAGCGTAACGGTGCGATCGTAGCGCGCGCCAGGATCGGACGGCAGAGTCCGCCACCATGCGACGGCGCGGCCCCACGCCTCACCGGCGGGTGCCATCGGGCGACCCTTCAGGTAAGCGAAGGTCGTCTCGTCCGGGGCGATCAGGCCGGAGCGGGCGCCATGCTCGATCGCCATGTTGGCGACGGTCAGCCGCCCCTCGACCGACAGGCCGCGGATGGTGGAGCCGGTATATTCGACGACATAGCCGGTGCCGCCCGACGCGCCGATGCGGCCGATGATGGCGAGAATGACGTCCTTGGCATCGACGCCGAAGCCGAGCGCGCCATCGACGCGGATCTCCATGGATTTCGACTGCTTGAGCAGCAGAGTCTGCGTGGCGAGGACATGCTCGACCTCGCTGGTGCCGATGCCGAAGGCCAGCGCCCCCAGCGCGCCGTGCGCGGCGGTATGGCTGTCGCCGCAGACGAGCGTGGTGCCCGGCAGCGTGAAACCCTGCTCCGGCCCGACGACGTGGACGATGCCCTGTTCGGGCGCGGTCGCATCGATCAGGCGGATGCCGAATTCGGGCGCATTCGCCTCCAGCGCGGCGAGCTGCTGCGCGCTCTCGGCGTCCGCAATGGGCAGGCGGCGCCCCGCCGCATCGACGCGCGGCGTGGTCGGCAGATTGTGGTCGGGCACCGCCAGCGTCAGGTCCGGCCGGCGGACGCGGCGGCCAGCGACGCGCAGCCCTTCAAACGCCTGCGGGCTCGTCACTTCATGGACGAGATGGCGGTCGATATAGAGCAGGCACGTGCCATCGTCGCGGCGCTCGACGACATGCGCGTCCCAGATCTTCTGGTAGAGGGTGCGGGGCTCGGTCACGATGGCGCGCATTAACCCTGGTTGAAGTCACTCGCCAGCAATTTAGTGACGTAGCGGACGCTTTGGGCCGCTATTTCGTATCGAGCTTCATCCAGTCGCGCGGCGCGGCGCGATCGAGCATGTCGAAGAATTCGAGCTGCATACCCACGGGCTTCGGGCTTTCCGAATTCCATAACATGGCAATGCCCGCCTTGCGATCGGGATCGAACAGGATGAGCGAGCGATAGCCCGACACCGCGCCACGATGACCGATCAGGCGATGGCCGTTGTAGCGATAATCGCGCCAGCCGAGTGCATAGCTCGCTTCCTTGAGCTGCTGGTCCGCCTCGCTCTTGCGGCGGGTCTGCACCGACAGGGTCAGCGGATTGTGCGCGACGTCCAGCACGGCCTGCGACAGCACGCCCGGCGCCAGCCCCATCTGCGCGCGCATCCACAGGCCCAGATCGAAGGTGGACGAGTTCATGCCGCCGGCCGCCGGCACGCGGTAATAGGCCTCCTGCACGGGCAGCTCGCGCTGGCCGCGGTGCGGGCGGGCCCAGCTGGCGCTCGACAGCAGGCCGGCGCGCGTCAGGCTGGCGCTGGTCATGCCGAGCGGCAGGAACAGGCGGAAGCGCGCAACCTCGGCATAGCTCTTGCCGGTCACGTGCTGAACGATCTCGCTCGCCGCATCATAGGCGATGTTCTGGTAGGCGAAGCATTTGCCGGGCGGGCAATAAGGCGGCAGATCGCCGAGCAGGCGGCGGATCTCGCGCGGGTCGATCCCCTCCTCCAGCTTGTCGTCATAGGCGTTCTTCACCACGCCGGTCCGGTGCGACAGCAGATCGGCGACGGTCGCGATCCGCTCGCCGCCATTCGGCAGGCGGAGCGACGTGCCGAACTTGGCGATCGGATCGGACAGCGACAGGCGCTTCTGGTCGGCGAGTGCCGCCATCAGCGTGCCGGCCACACCCTTCGACACGGAGGCCCAGCGGAAGACGGTGTTCGGCGTCACCGCCTCGCCGCCCTCGGTGGTGCGACCATAGCCCTTGACGAAGCTGAGCCGGCCATCCTCGATGATGGCGACGCCGAGCCCCACCATGTCCTTGCGGTCCATCAACTGGGTCAGGCGCGAGTCGATGCGACGATAATCGACGCCGTTGCGCGACGGCCCCTGCGAGGCGACCTCGACGATGGCGGCCTGGGCCGGCGCCGGCTCCGTCACCTGGGGCGCTGCACGAACAGTGTAGGACCGCCCGATGGTGGCGAACACCAGCAGAACGAGCACGATCATGCCCAGCGCGACGAGCGAGACGGCCGGCGTCCAGATGCGGCCCTTCGGCGCGCTTTCGGCGTCGAGCATGTCCAGCAGCGTTCGGTCCGCGCCCCCGCGCACGGCCGGTTCCTCGTTCATCGGCAGCGGCATAGGCGAGGCCCCCGAGCGAGCAAAGATGCAGCTTCTTCCCTCCGCCGCATGCGGGAGTCGCTTCGTCGCGCCACCCGTCAGGCCCGGCGATCGCAGAGCCACGACATGCCGCGCCACATTCGCTACAGCATCGCGGATGAGCTTCAGACTGTTCGATCCTGCGTCCGGCCACCGGGGCTGGCCGACGAGCCTCCACGCTGCCGAGCGTCTCGAACCGGCAGTGGAACAGGCGATTGGGCGGAGATCGCGGCGTCCGGTGGGTCGTTTTCTACCCATTGCCGCGTCAGCTGCCAGCCTCCTCCTCGCCACGCCGTCTTTCGCCAAGGACTATGCCACGCGCGATGTCGGCGAGTGGACCGTGTCCGCCAGCAGCGACCGGCAGGGCTGCTTCCTCACGCGCAGCTTCGATGGACCGCGAGAGACGACGCTGCTGCTCGGCCTCGATGTCGATGGCAGCAACCGGCTGACGATCCTCAACCCGAACTGGTCGATCCGTGCGAAGGAGCAGATTAAGCTGACCTACCGGCTCTCCAACGCCTCTTTCCCGCGGCATCTGGCGGTCGGCATTGCGGCGGATGGCAAGAAGGGCTTCGTCACCAGCTTCGGCGCGGCGTTTCCGAGCACCTTCGCCGCGTCCAGATTCCTGCACATCACGCGGGGCAGCGTGCCGGTGGAGGAGCTCAGCCTAGAGGGAAGCGGCGCAGCGGTGGCGGAGCTGCGCAAATGCGTCGACGTCTATCGCGGCGCGCCTGCGCCGGCCGCGCCGTCCAAGGCCGGCAAGAGCAGGATCCCGCTCGACCCGTTCGCCAGCGATACATCGCGCAAATCCCGAAAGTAGCGAGTCGCAGCGCACCGGTTCAGCAGTTGTTCAGCCTGTTCGACAAGGCAGCTTTAAGAAGAACCGTAGCAATAACAGCAGGGTAGCCGAAGTGGACTGGCGCACCGGTTGAACGCGCAACAGGCACGCTTTGCCGTTACACCTATTGCCGGAACCACAGCCCGCAGGCTCCTTCGCGCGGCTGAGTAACAACTGGAAGAGAGCGATGCGCCCATCTCTGACGAACCTTGCACCTGCGTTTGTGGTGCTGGTTGCCGCCACGGCCCTCGGTGGCTGTGCGACGAAATCCTATGTGCGCGAGCAGATCGCGCCGGTGAGCCAGCGCGTCGACGCGATCGAGACGCGGCTGCAGGCCACCGACGGCACCGCCAAGCAGGCGCTGGCGGAGGCGCAGGCCGCATCCGCGCAGGCGCAGCAGAACGGCCAGCGGCTAGAGCAGGTGAGCGGCCGGATGGACGGCGTCGAGCAGCGCCTGCAGGAGCAGGAGCGGCGGGGCAAGCGGCCGCGTCATTGATGCGGCAGGCACATAAGTGCCCGTCTCTTTGTAAGTGACCGTAGCGGCCGTTCCCGGCAGGGGGCGGCCGCCTTCGCTATCGGACCCGATGATCAAGATCCTTACACCCTTGGCCGGTCTCGCGCTGATCGCCGCCGGCGCAGTCCATGCCGCCCCCGCCAAGCCGCGGGCCAGCGCCAAGGCGCGGGCTGCCAAGTCGGCCCCGCGCCCTGCCCCGGCACCGGTCGTCGCGGCGCCCGTCATCGCGTCGGCGCAGGCGCAGCTCGTCGCCGACTGGATCGCCGCGTCGGGCGACAATCGCGCGCTGCCTTATGCCGTCATCGACAAGCAGGCCGCCTCGCTGATCCTCTACGATGCCAAGGGCAAGCCGCTGGAGCAGGTGCCCGTGCTGATCGGCATCGCACCCGGCGACGACGCCACGCCCGGCGTCGGTAGCAAGAAATTGGGCGAGATCGGCCCGGCCGAGAAGACGACCCCGGCGGGCCGCTTCCTGGCCAAGTTCGGCTATGCGGCAGGGCGCCAGCGGGTGCTGTGGGTCGATTACACGAACAGTGTCGCGATCCACGCGATCCCGGCGGATGCCGCCAAGACGGAGCAGCGCCGCGAACGCATGCTGTCCCCGGCCGCCGACGACAACCGCATCACCTTCGGCTGCATCAACGTGCCCCACGCCTTCTATGGTGCGAAGCTGCGTCCGGTATTCCAGAAGAAGGGCGGCTACGTCTACGTCCTGCCCGACACCAAGCCGCTCGAAGAGGTCTTTCCGCGCCTGCGCGTGCACGCGCTGACCGCCGGGACCGCGTCGCTATAGCGTCTACTCGCCGCCGCTGCCCTTGCGCGCGGTGGCAGCGCGGGGAAGATCGGCCAGGCTGGCCGCCAGTTCATCGCTGCGGAACGGCTTGGTCAGCCGCGGGATGGCGGGATCGATGCTCTCCGCCTCGGCATAGCCGGAGACGATCAGCACGGGCATGTCGGGCCGGTCCGCCATGACGCGACGGGCCAGCGCCGCGCCCGATTGGCCGGGCATCAGGTGATCGGTGACGAGCAGGTCGGGCCGCAAGCCTTCCTGCATCAACCGCAACGCTTCCTCGGCGGAGCGGGCCTCAACCACCTCGAACCCGAGATCCGTCAGCATGTCGGCCGTGCTGATGCGGACAAGCTCCTCATCCTCGACGAGCAGGACCACGCCCTTCGCCTCGCCTGCGCGCGGCTGCCGACGCACCTGTTCGACACGGGGGAGATCGTCGGCGCTGATCGGGAACCACAGCTTGATGCTCGTCCCCCGCCCGACGGCGCTGTCGATCGTCAGCCCGCCGCCAAGCTGCGCGAGCAGGCCGTGCACCATGGAGAGGCCGAGGCCGGTGCCCTGCCCGACACCCTTGGTGGAGAAGAACGGCTCGATCGCGCGCGCCAGGGTCGCCTCGTCCATGCCCGTGCCGCTGTCGCTCACCTCGAGGCAGACATAATCGCCTGCGGCGATGCCCGGGGCCTCGTCCGCGGACACAGTGCACCGCTCCGCCACGATCGTCAGCGTGCCGCCGGCGGGCATCGCGTCACGGGCATTCACCGCCAGGTTGAGCAGCGCCATTTCGAGCTGGTTGGCATCGGCCCTTGCCGGCGGCAGATCCGGCGCGACGGTGACGTGCATGGCGATGGTGGGCCCCAGCGTCGATCCGATCAGGTCGACCATGCTGCCGACGATCTGCCCGAGGTCCACGGCAACGGGCTGGAGCGGCTGGCGCCGCGCAAAGGCGAGCAGGCGCTGAACGAGCGTCCTGGCCCGCTCCGCCGATTGCAGCGCCCCGCCGATCAGCCGCTGCTCGCGATCGGTGCCGACGCCTTTGCGCATCAGCATGTCAAGCGAGCCGATAATGGGGGTGAGCAGATTGTTGAAATCATGCGCGACGCCGCCGGTCAGGCTACCCATCGCCTCCATCTTCTGGCTCTGGCGCAAGGCATCCTGCGCCGCCTCCAGTTCCGACTGGGCCAGCAGGTGGGCGGAGATGTCCGTCGCATAATGGAAAGCGCCGACGACCCGGCCCGCCGCGTCGCGGAGCGGCGTGTAGCTGATCTTCCAGCAGGGCGTGCCATATTCCGGCCGGCCGAACGCCTCGACGACGGTGAAGCTTTCCCCGGCGAGTGCCCGGCCCATCAGGCTGCGCATTCGCTCGGCCTGGTCCGGCACGAACAGATCGGGGAAGATGTCGCCGATGCGCGTGTCGAAGCCGTTGACGCGGCGAAACTCGTCATTGTGCGCCCGATTGAAGGCGATCAGCCGATAGTCGCAGTCGAAGGCGCAGATCGGCGCAGCCGTCGCCTCGACGATGTCGTGAAAGCGGCGCAGCTCCTCCGTCCGCTCGGCGACCTGAGCCTCAAGCGATCCGTTCGCCTCGCGCAGCCGGACGTCGGCATAGGCCCGCTCGATCGCCGGCTTGATGCGCACGCCGACTTCCTGGACGAGCTTCTGCTCGGCTTCCGTCCAGACACGCGGGCTCGCATTCTGCACCGCCAGCAGGCCGACCCACGCCTCCTCCTCGAACAGCACGACGTCGACGAAGGCGCCCACCTCGCGCGAGCCGAGGCCGTCGCGCGCCGCCCGGCTGAGCCTGTCGTCTCCCGGCACGTCGTGCACCACGACGGGCATGCCGGTGCGATACGCCTTCAGCAGATCGGGTCCGAACGCTTCCAGCGAGTGGCGCCCGACGATGGAGGCGACGCCGCGCGCGTGATCCGCCTCCACCGTCATCAGCGATCCGACAATCTCGGCGTAGAAGACGCGACTGGCGCCGAGCAATTCGCCCAGTCGGGCAGCGGCGAGCGCCATGATCTCGGCCGGTGTGGTGAGCGATCGCATGGCATCGGAGAGCGACAGCAGGAAGGCGGTGCGCCGCTCCGCCACGACGCGCTCGGTCGTCTCCGACAGGATGCAGATGACGCCCGCCGGCGCGCCCGCCTCGCCCAGCACGGGCGAATAATCGAGATCGACCCAGACCTGCTCGGGCCGGCCATCCCGGTGCAGCAGGAGCTCCTGATCGCGGTAGCTCGTCGCCTCGCCCGCGAGACCGGAGCGCATCACCTGATCGTTGAAGGCGGCCGCATCCGGCCAGCCCTCACGAATGTTCGATCCGAGCAGCGCGGGATGCCGCGCGCCGACGAAGGTGGAGTAAGCGTCGTTGTAGAGGACGATGCCGTCCTCGCTCCACAACACCACCATCGGCACGTGGGAGCGGAGCAGGATGGCGGTGGCGATCTTCAGGCTCTGCGGCCAACCGTCGCACGGCCCGAGCGTCGTCCCCGCCCAGTCCTTCGTCCCGATCAGCGCTCCGCAATGCCCGCCATTGCTGAGGAAGGACGGAGCGCCCGAGCCTCGATTGCTCGCCGTCGTGTCGATCACTTCGAGGATCGTCGCGCTGTCACGGCCGGTCGGGCCAGTCGGAGTCAGCGCATTGGCCATAGCATAGCGCTACCGCATCAAACCTGTTTTCGGAACCGTTATAATGGTTCGTTGCCGCGCCCATCCGCGTCGGTCAGCGATGGTCGCGGCCCTCGTAACGGGGCTGAACTTCAAGGAAGGACGACGATGACGGACGCACCGGAGGGGCTGGATGGCCTGGCCCAGCTCAACGCCATGCGTGCCGAGGGGCGGCAGCCGCCGATCGGCGAAACGCTGAACTTCCAGCTGGTTGCACTCGATCGTGGCCATGCCGTCTTCGAAGGCGAGCCTGATCGCAGCGTTTATAATCCGATCGGCTCCGTGCATGGCGGATACGCCGCCACGCTGCTGGACAGTGCGTGCGGAGTCGCGGTGCATTCACAACTCGGCGTTGGTCAGGGCTATACGACGCTGGAGCTGAAGGTCGCCTATCACCGCGGCCTGTCCGACCGGAGCGGCCGGGTGCGCGCGGAGGGACGGGTCGTCTCCATGGGGCGGCGCGTGGCGTTTGCGGAGGCGACGCTGCACGACGGCCAAGGGCGCTTGTGCGCATCCGCCACCTCCACCCTGCTCGTCTTCGACCTGCCCAAGCGTGACGCCGGCGAAAGCTGAAGCAAGCAGACCGCGCGGGGGGGACTTAGACCGGGCGACGCGGGCGGCGGCAGGCCAACACGACCATGGCCAGCGCCACCAGGCCCCAGCCGAGCCGATACCATCCGACACCCGGAGCACCACTCAGCGCCGGCGGCAGCGGGGCGCCGGGATAGCTCCCATAGCGATAGTGCGGATCCTGCCAGCCGAGCCTGTTCAGCGCGAGCGAGCCGATCAGGTAGAAGACCATATAGCCCCAGCCGGCGATCTTGTTCGCCGCCAGCGATTGCAGGAACAGCGCCAGCACGCCCAGCAGCAGCCAGTCATACCATCGCGGCAGGACGTACCAGGAGAGATAGGCCACAGCTGAAGGCGTGCCGCCCTGAATCACCTCCGTCGCTGCACCCGCCGCACCGCTCGCCACCGCCAGCGATACCAGGATGAGGGCGAGCGCCGCCAGCTTGGCCAGAACGGGCACCGACGCCCGCGCCGGCGTCGCCGCGATCAGGGGCGCCACCCGGTGCTCGCTTTCCGCCCAGAACAGCTCGCCGGCGAAGAACAGGACGACCACGACCGGCACGAGCTGGAACGATCGCGTGAGCGCCTCGACAGTCGCCGGCGTTCCCGTCACGCGCGCCGCGGCAGCGACGGCATTCGCCAGCCCGAGCAGCAGCAGCACGGCGAAGACCGGCGTGCGGATGATCCGCGCGCTCTCGAACCGGGCTTGCCACAGGATTTGCCTAAGCGTGACGCGCCATGGTGCCGCTGACCGCAGCAGACGGGGCTGTTCAGAGGCGGCGTCGCTACGATTCACCAGGATGGCGGCGGGCGCCGGGCGCCGCGTCGGACGCCCGCCCCTCCCCGCCAGCCACACCGCCAAGCCCAGCAGGGCGATGGCTACGCCCAGCCAGAACACCCGGTTCGCCAGTACCACGCCGACGAAGGGCGGCGCCGCGGCGTCCAGCCGGGCGGCGCTCCATCCGGACGTCACCTGCGCGACTGCCGCGAAGCCGAACGGATCGGCCAGCGCGGCCCACTCGGGCCCGCTCTCTCCCGCCAGCCCGTAGAGGGTCAGCACCGCCGCCGCACCGATCAGGCAACCGGCCATCGACCGCGTCGCCAGCGCCAGCGCGAAGAACAGGGCCGCGGACAGGAGCAGGTTGGGCATCGCCAACGCACCCCAGCCGAGCACGTACGCAGCGGCGGAGCCCGGTCCTGCGCCCAGCAGCACGCCGCCGGCGGCCAGCGCGGCGGGCACGGACAGGAAGCAGAGCAGCAGCGCGCCGGTTGCCCCCGCGAAACGGCCAAGTGCGTATGCGCGCGGGTTCACCGGTGTTGCGCCGACCAGCTCGGCGAAACCGCTCGTCCGATCGCGCAGCACCGCCTCGCCGACCATGGCCGCGGCGGTGAACAGGAAGAACAGGCTCCACACCTGATGCGTCCGCACGATTGCCGCGGCACCGGTAAGGGCACCCGATCGGGGCAAGCCGACGCGCAGCTCGTCGATCGCCATGGCGCCCGTCACCATCAGCACCGATACGGCGAAGACGATCCAGAAGACGCGGCCGCCGAGCTGCTGGCGCAGTTCGAGCCAGGCAAGACGCGCGATCACCCCGGCGTTCCCCCCGCTGCTTGGATCGCGGCGAAATAGGCATCCTCCTGCGTTGCCGGCACGCCGACGAAGCCGGGAGCGGGGCGATCATCCGCCAGCACCCGCGAAACGCGCCGTCCGACCGACAGGCGCCGCGACAGCAGGACCGCGCCGGCACCCGCCGCCTCCGCCGGGCCCTGCCACACGCGTCCGTCGAGCGCGCGGGCAAGCTCTGCCGGGCTGCCCTGCGCCACGATCCGCCCGCGGGCGAGCACCGCCAGCTGCGTGCAGAGATCCGCCACATCCTCGACGATGTGCGTCGACACGATCACCGTCGCCCGCTCGCCAAGGCCGAACAGCAGATCGTGGAGCCGGTTGCGCTCGGCCGGATCGAGGCCGGCGGTGGGCTCGTCGAGGATCAGCAGATCGGGTTCACCGATCAGCGCCTGGGCGAGGCCCCAGCGCTGGCGCATGCCGCCGGAGAAGGTGGAGACGGCGCGATCCCGCACGTCCCACAAGTTGACCAGCCGCAACAGGCGCTCGGCAGTCGCGCGGCGGTCGCCCCGATCTGTGAAGCCTTTGAGGACGGCGATCTGTTCGAGCAGCAGCTGTGCGGACACGCCGGGATAGACGCCGAAATCCTGAGGCAGATAGCCCAGTCGCGCGCGCAGGGATCGCGGCTGTGCCAGCGCGTCGATCCCGTCGAAGCGCACGCCACCCGCACTCGGCCGCTGCAACGTCGCCGCAACCCGCATCAGCGAGGACTTGCCCGCGCCATTCGGCCCGAGCAAGCCGAACAGCCCCCGCCCGATCGACAGGCTCACGCGATCGAGCGCATGCGTGCCATCGGGATAAGTGTGCGTGACGGTGTCGAATTCCAGCATCCGTCCCAACTCACGAGGCCATGCCTGCAACGTGCGAAGCGGCATTGGGGGTGCGGTGACGCGGGCCTGATTCTGAAGGACCAGCGGGTCGCGCGCGGCGTATCAGTCTTGCGGCGGCGCGGCCGGTTGCTTCCGCCACACCGCCCAGGCCATGGCGCCGAGCGCCGCCGTGGCTGCGAGCAGGACCGCCCAGAGCAGCAGCTTGCGACCATTGCCGCTCGAAGCGGGTGGCGAGAGGCTGAGCCGTGCGGGCGGAGCGGACAGCCGTGCCTCACGCGGCGCGACGCCCTGCCCGGCCAGCGTGGCAGCAGGCAGATAGGTGTCGGCGGCGTTCGGCTGGCCGACCGCGAGCGTGTAGGGCGGGCGCCCGGCCGCGAGGAACAGCAAGGCGCGGGGCGTGAAGCCGATCCGGAGCGCGGGCGCGGCGCGGAACGCGGCGCTGGTCGCCTCGATCCGCAGCATCGTGGTGGCGGCACCGTTCAGCATGATCGGTGCGGACGCGCCGCTCACCCCCGCGCCCAGCACGCGCCACGGCTGCTCGCCATCGTCGCGGGCAAGGATGCGGACGGGCACCAGCGCCTCGCCGGCAGTGGGCCTGACATCCACCCAAGCGATGGGCGTGGCGAACGGCACCGCCACGTCAATCGAGCCATTCGCGGCCAACGCAGGGAGCGCAGCATCGACGACGGTCGCCTGCACGCCGCCACTGGCCCGGCTGAGCAAGCTGGCGCTGCGGATCGCCACCGGGGCGAGCAGGCGTGTGCCGGCCTGCCAGCTCACGCGCAGATAGTCGCGCTCGATCGCCGCGCCGGCAAGCGGCAGCACCGCCTCTGCCGGTGTGTCGCCAGGTGCGCGGTAGATCACCGTCTGGCCGACCTCACGCCACCGGGCGAGATCGGCGCTGGCCTCGACGGTAAAGGTGATGGCCTGCCCCGCCGGCAGGTCCGCATCCAGCACGAGGCGCACCGCATCCCCCGCCACGGCGCGCGCGTCGAACAGATAGGCCGCGACCGTCGGCGCGCCGGCTTCACCGGGCGTCCCGGCCAGCGCTGCCAAGCGGGGGCGGCCGGACGCGTCCAGCCGCAGCGCCATGCCCGTGACGCGCAGCGTGTCGGCGGGGGCGAGGATCGGCATGGGGCGCAGCGTGTCACGCCGCAGCGCTGCCGCCACATCCGCCCGCGCGGTCGGCATGGCGCGGCCGTCCGCATCGAAAATGCGCACGTCGGACAGGTCCGTCGTCTTGGCGGCGGCAAGCACGGCGCCAGGCAAATCGAGCCGCTGCACGCCGCCGCCGGGCGACAGCTCGACCGGCAGGCGAAGCGCGTATCTGGCGGGATCGTCGCCAAAGGGCGGCGCGGCCCCGACCAGCGCGGCGAAGGCAGCGAGGGAAGCGGCGATGCGTCGGATCAGGATCATGCCGGCACCTCCTCGTGTCGGGCCCTGGGCGGCAGCGGCGCGGCATAGCCCACCACCAGCATCAGCACGCCGACCCCGATGAAGGTGACGATCCGCGCGCCCCCGCCGGCCGCATCCATGTCGATCAGGAGCAGCTTGATGACAGTCAGCGCCAGCAGCGCCGCGCCGACCAGCCACGGCCGCCGCCAGCCGCGATTGGTGGCGAGCACCATCAGGCCGAGCGCGATCACCGTCCACAGGATGGCCAGCCCCGTCTGAACGACGGCGCTGCCCAACAGCGCATCGCCGCTCCAGCCGACGCCGAGCAGCTGGTGCGCCGCGCGCAGCCACATCATGTTGACGATCAGGAAGGTCAGGCCCGCAAGAGCTCCCAGCGCCCCCGCACTCTCAAGCAGCGCCGAGGCAGGCAGCGCCGGTCGGACCGCCAGCATGGTCCGCCGCCACAGCAGCAGCGCGCCGAGTGCGAGCAGGAGCGCGAGATCAACCGGGTTGAGCAGCGGCAGATAGGGCAGCGGATCGACGCGGCCGGAGGCGAACAGCGCCGCTCCCACCGCCGCGACGAACACCAGTGCCGCGATCAGCGCGCCGGCAATCCAGCCATAATCCGCCGCATGGCGATCCAGCGGCCACCGCGCGGGGCCGCCTCGCAGCGCCGGCGCTGCCCACAGCGTGAGGCCGACCAGCATCGCCGTGGCGCTGACCAGGAAGGCGACGCCCGCCCAGGACGTGCCCCACAGGTCCGCACGGAGGATCGCAAACCATAGCATGTCGGCCAGCATCGCGGTTGCCAGCCACACGCCGCCGACATGGGCGATACGCCGGAGCCCCCGCGCAGCGACGTCGCCTGCCGCATCACGATCGTTGCGGTAGAGCATGGTGAGGTGCAGGCCGATCGCGGCGATCCAGAGCAGCCAGCTGGGGAAGCTGAGCATCGGCGCGAAGCCGATCTGCCCGACGAAGCCCAGGACCAACGCCACCAGGCTGACGCGGCTCGGCCATGCGGCGACATCCCACTGGCGACTCCGGGCAAGCCATTGCGCGGCGGCGGCGCTCAGCAGGTAGGCGAGCATCGACAGCAGCACCCGCGTCGCATCAGACACGACGGGGACCGGCAGATTGCCGGCAATCGCGGTCGGCAACGCCCGCACCGCCTCCAGCGTCCAGGCCAGCCACCAGAAGCCGAAGCCGAGCAGGAAGAGCGGCCGGCCCAGTTCCGCCTCGACCTTGGCCCAAGCGGTGGCCGCGCGAGAGCCCGAATGCGCCAGCGCGCCCCCGCGCAGCCACCATGCGCTTGCCCCCCAGGCCAGCGCGATCAGCAGCGCACCGACGAAGCCGCCATGGACGAGCGGGAGCGACGAGACGACCGGTTCCAGCGTGGTGAGGAAGACCAGTGTCGCCACTCCCTGCAACGCCAGGCCGAACAGCCGCGGCATCCACCGCGCCTGCCGCATGCCCACCCACAGGGCGCCTGCGCCTTCCAGCGCCCACGCAGCCGACGTCCAGCGCGCGCCCAGCGCCAGCGGGACAGCGAGCGTGACGAAGCCGATGCCGATGGCCAGCATCGTCTCGATCATCACGCGCGGACTCTCGCGCCGGCTGCGCGACGCGGCAAAGGCCGTGCCGACGTAAATGGCGGCAAAGCAGAGTGCCGAGAAGGCCGTGGCGAACGGCCGATCGTGGACCAGCCCCGCCTGCAAGCCGAAGCCGGCAAGGGCCGGGCCGAACAGCAACGTTGTATCGATCGCCAGGCCCGTCCGCCCCGGCGTCACCCGTGTGTAGAGGACGGCGGTGGCGACGTAGATCAGCACATTGGCGATGAGGAAGATCTGCGCGGCCGGGTAATCGCCCGGCGCGTAAGCGGTCGCGCCCCAGATGCCGGCCAAGCCGAACGTCGCGACGAAGCCCGTCAGGTTCAGCAGACGCCAGCCGCGGTGCCGGGCGATGAACAGGATGGCGAGGTTGAGGATGGTGAAATAGGCGAAGACAGGCGCCGCGCTTCCCCCGCCGGACAACAGCATCGGCACCGCGAAGCCGCCGGCGAAGGCCGTCACCGCCAGAGCCTGCGAGCGTTGCAGCAGCGCCAGTGCGCAACCGAAGGCGCACACCAGGATCATCAGCGGCAAGGCGGCAAGGATCGGCACCACGCCGAACAGCCACCCGGCGGCGAACAGCGTCAGGTAGATCGTCGCGATGCCGCCGCCCTGCAGCGCCAGGCCGAAGCCCGGCCGCGCGTGCCGCGTGCGGAACCCTGCCGCCAGCAAAGCAATGCCGACCGCCCCGACCAGCGCCAGCCGCAACTCGATCGGGAACAGGCCTGCCGATGCGGCCCAGCTTGCGAGAAAGGACAGGCCGACGAAGAGGATGACCAGACCCGCACGCACGATCGTGTTGCCGCCAAGCAACCAGTGGCGGGCCGCGGCGATGGCGCTCTCGACGATGCCCGGTGTGCGGGGTGCGGGCGGGCCCGGCCGCTCGCTCGCGCTGGCCGGCGGTGCCGGCATTTCCACCGGCTCAGGCGGGAGGACGGCGACGGGATGCGGTTCGCTGGCGGGCTGCGGGACGGTCGCCGGCTCGGGCACGGCGTATGTCTGGACCGCAGGAGCGCCGGCGCGCAGCAGCTCGATCTGCTCGGCGAGGGGCGCGACCGCCGCCGCCACTTCCGCACGGATCGTCCGCCGCGCCGCCCAGCCGAGCAGCAGGCCCAGCAGGCCGCCCAGCATGAAGCCGCCGACGTCGAAATCGTCCAGCACCCAGCCCGCCAGCGCACCGGCGATCGCAGTCCACATCCGCATGGCACGCACTTCCTCGATATCGCCGGCAGGCGGAGTCCGCTCAGACGGTCAGCTGGCGCTCAGGCAGGGGGCTGGTTGACGATGCGGTGCCGCCGGAAGGGGTAGAGGAACTGGCGGCGATAGCCCTGGGGCACCGCCTCCGGCACGCCATAGGCCTCTGGCCAGCGGCGATCGGGCAGGTGGAAGGTGCCGAACATCCGATCCAGCCACGGGAAATGAATGGCGAAGTTGACGTCCACCGCCTCCGCCTCGAGACCATGATGCCAGTGGTGGAAGCGCGGCGTGACCAGCCAGCGCCCCAGCCGCGGCAGATCGCCGCCCAGGTTCGCATGGACCAGCGAGGCATAGACGTAGACCAAGGCGACATAGGCCTGCATCACCGACGGCGCGAAGCCGAGCGTCAGCAGCGGCAGCCCGGTGATGCCGCGCAGCGCCACGATTTCGAAGAAGTGCATCCGCGAACCCGCCAGCCAGTCCATCGACTTGGCGGAGTGGTGCACCGCGTGGAAGCCCCACAGGAAAGGCACGCGGTGGAAAGCGCGGTGGAACCAATATTGCACGAAGTCGGTGACCAGCATGATCTCGATCAGCTGGAGCAGCCACGGCTGCCCACCGATCGCGGCGCGGACCGCATCGAAGCCGCCGCTATGCGCATTGATCGCGCGGGACGGCGCCATGGACAGGAAGGTGATCGCCTGCACCATCATCGAGCTGACGAGATAATAGAACAGGTCCTCACGCCACTCGACGCGGAACAGGCGCTGGTCCGGCCGGCGCGGCCAGAGCCGCTCGACAGGCGCGAACATCAGCCCGGTGACGGCGAGGTTCACGACGAAGAAGTCGAGCCCGAAGAAAATGCCCCAGCTCTTTGCTTCCGACGGCTGCACGTTCGCGCCGCCCAGCAGAGCAGCAAATATGCCGATGCCAAGCGCGGTGAAGCCGAGCACCTTGCGTGGACGCAGCAGCAGGCTGAGCAGCGCCAGCGCATAGCTGGCGAGCAGCACGCCGTGGACAACGATGCGAAAGCTCCGCCACTCGCGGACCATCGCCAGCTCGGGCATGGCGAACCAGCCCGGCCAGCGGAGCGCGATCACCATCGCGCAGCCGGCGATCGCCAGCACCAGCGCGAAGAAGCCGGCGAACCAGCCGCTGCCGAAGCCGCGCACCGCCATCGGCGCCTGAAGATCGTGGCGGAGCGCCTCGATCGGGCCACGGTGCTGCGTCATCCGTCCTCCCCTTCCGATCTCACCTGCGCCCGGCGGTGCCGCCTTCCGGCATGCACGCCGGCCTGGATCCTCCGTCCCGCGCCGTCACGGGTTCACCACCTGTCCGGAGGTGTTACGTCCCAATGTCGCCTTTTCTGAGCGGTGTCAAATTGTTCGTGCGAGCGTCACCACATCCTGCGGGCCGCGGTCTTCAGAGCCATGATCCGCGAGGCGGCGGCAAGTGGCACGCGCATGAGCACGTCGTGTCATGTGGCCGCAAGCAGGAGCATGCCAGAGAGACAAATTTGTGGAAGTCTGATGCTCACCCGTCCGATGCGTTGTCGCGGTCATCGGCAACGCCGGCACCGGGCAGGATCGTCACGCAGCGTCGAACAGCGGCATCAGCAAGGTCGCGACCGCCTGCATCTTGATCGGCTTCTCAAGCCGTGGCGCAGAGGCGAACCGGGCGGGCAGAGCCGATTGATCATAGCCGGTCGAGAAGATGAACGGCACGCCGCGCGCGACCAGCATATCGGCAAGCGAGAAGACCATCTCTCCCTGCAGGTTCACGTCAAGCACCGCCGCGTCGAGCGCAGAGCCGGTGTCGATGCACGCGGCCGCGTCGGCAAGCGTCGGAAAAGGTCCCAGCACCTCGGCACCGGCGCGGTGCATCGCCGCACGCAGATCGTCGGCAAGGAGATACTCATCCTTGACGATGAGGATATAACGGCCGCTCAAGCTGTTCTCGTTCATCGTCCGAACATTCTCTCAAGCCTGCGCCACTATGCGTCCGACAGTGCAGCAGACCGCATCGGCGGCAACGCAGCAGATGCGTCGCGCACACAACAAGTGGAAACGCACTCCCGATCAACTCACGATCGCAGCTTTCGCCGCATGGTGCCGCAGCGCATCCATCCGGCGTGGTGCGAGACACCCATCCGAACTTCCAATTTCGTCGCCTTCACGTCCGGACCGATGCAGCCTCGGCAAGGTCGATTTCTAGGGGTTCGACAGCCAGTTGGCCAAGCTCGGCGCCCGTTCCGGCGAAGTGAAGCTCCGTCCGTGAATTCATCCAGCATTCCCCGCCTTCTCGACAAAATGCGCATACTTTAATTAAGCTTAGTGCAGGCACCCTAATCTGCATCATTGAGCTGCTGCGCCCCAGCGCGGATCATCATGGAAATGCCGTAAACGCGGCCAGCCAGGGCGTTTCCGAATGAGGCCAAAGCCAAGACTTGCCGATGACGTGGAGCCCGTGCTTCTCCGCATAATGTCCCTCGCGCCGGTTTCGGCTGCCGAGATCCAGTTGTTGCGAGACGTGCAGCCGCAGCAAGTGGTGCGGGCTCGGCGGGAGATTCTGTCGGAAGGCGCGGTGGTCGAGGCGCCGATGCTTCTGCTGTCTGGCTGGGCCGCTCGCTACCGCCTCCTCATGGATGGGCGGCGGCAGATCCTTGGTGTTGTGCTGCCGGGAGAACTGCTCTGCCACCAGCAGCATAGAGGCCCGGTCGCGCTCTCGTCTGCCGTGGCTCTGACCGACGTGGTCCTGTCGGCCGCTCCGGCCGCGGACCGGACCGGCAACACTGCCGGCCTTGAGGAGGCTTACGCGGTGAGTGCCGCGCTGAACGAGCATTACCTGCTGCAACAGATCGTACGTCTGGGCCGGATGAGCGCGCTGGAGCGTATTGCCGATTGGTTGCTGGAGGTGCGCGAGCGACTGTTGGCCGTCGGGCTCGTGTCGGGCAATGCCATCCATCTGCCGGTCACGCAGGAACTGATCGCCGACACGCTAGGCCTTACCAGCGTCCATGTGAACCGCACGATCCAGACCATGCGCCGCGAAGGCCTGGTGGAGATACGTGGCGGTTGGGTGACTTTCCTCAACGTGGACAAGCTGCGCGCCATGGTCGACTTCCGCGCTCCTACGTTCACGCGAAGCTAAGCGGATCGGGGTCGCCCGGGCTGCGCGAGGCAGCGGTGGCAGGCTTGCCGAGGAGGCGGAGCGCGCGCCTCGTGCCGTGGGGCACGGCGATGTCAAAGCAACTCGGCGGGGCGACCGGGGCGGTCCCGACCCGCCAAAGGTCGTTCGGAGCAAGCGCGCTCGTCGGCCACACGCGTTGTCCGGCCTGTGGACAGCTGCCATAGGGCCCGCCCCGCGCGCGGCGGGCTTCTCGATGGGAGCGTAATTCGTGAACGGCAGATCGGCTGAGGGCGCGATAGGCCTCGATTTCGGCACCACCAACACGGTGGTCGCGCTCGCCGACGGGGCGGGCGGCTCGGAGCTCGTCGAGTTTGCCGGTGCGGAAGCGACGGGTGCGGTGTTCCGCTCGGCGCTGAGCTTCTGGGAGGAGGAGCGTGCCTGGAACGGAATCGCCTGCGAAGGCGGTCCGTGGGCGATCGCCGAATATCTCCAGTCGCCGCTCGACAGCCGTTTCGTCCAGTCGTTCAAGTCGGTTGCCGCATCGCCGACGTTCGAGCGGGCGCTGATCTTCGGCAAGCCGTTCCGCTTCGAGGATTTCGGCCGGCTGTTCCTGCAGCGGGTCGTCGCGCATGCGGGCGGACGGCTGGACGCGCGGCCCGGCCGGGTGATCGTCGGGCGGCCCGTCGAATATGCCGGCGCAAGGCCCGATCCGGCGCTCGCGCGCGAGCGCTACGACCTGATGTTGAAGGAGTTCGGGGCCGAGCTGCATTACGTCTACGAACCGCTGGGGGCGGCGTTCAGCTATGCCTCGCGGCTGACGGAGCCGGCGACGGTGCTGGTGGCGGATTTCGGCGGCGGCACGACCGACTTCTCCATCGTACGCGTCGCCGAGCCCGGGGCCGAGCGCCGCTGCGTGCCCCTCGCCTCCTCGGGCGTCGGCATCGCCGGGGATCGGTTCGACCGGCACATCGTCGATCGCCTCGTGCTGCCGATGCTGGGCAAAGGCGGGCAATATCGGTCGATGGGCAAGACGCTCGACATTCCGGGCGGCTGGTTCGCGGAGTTTTCCGACTGGTCGCGCCTCGCGCAGATGCGCAATCCGCGGACGCTGAACGAACTCGGAAAATTGCAGCGGAGCGCGCTCGATCCCGAGCCGATCGGGCGCATGATCGCGCTGATCGAGCATGAGCAGGGCTTTCCGCTCTATCATGCGGTCGGGCGGCTGAAGCGTGCCTTGTCGGCCGAGGATCAGGCGGAATTCCACTTCGAGGGTGGCGACATCGAGATCACCGCCGAGGTCCGCCGCAGCGACTTCGAGGGCTGGATCGCGGACGACCTGCGCCGGATCGAGGCGGCGCTGGAGAGCGCGCTCGCGGTCGCGCGGATGGAGCCGCAAGCGATCGACCGCGTGTTCCTGACGGGCGGCTCGTCGCTCATCCCCGCAATCCGTGCCTTGTTCGACCGCCGCTTCGGCGACGAGCGGATCGCGACGGGCGGCGAGCTGACCTCGATCGCGCACGGCCTCGCGCTGATCGGCGGGGAGCCCGATCCCGCGATCTGGGCGGCGTGACAAGGGGGCGTCGCCATCGCTTGACGCTGGTGCGCGCACCGGCTTGAAACGCCCTTCGATCCCTCATCGAAAGTGAGCCCGATGCTGCTGCCCGACATCCTCGTGCCGACATACGTCCAGATGCTGGAGGCGCTGTCGAAGTGGCTCGCCAAGGCGGAGGGGCAGCGGCCCGGCGGCGAGGCGGATGCATTGCTGTCGGCGCGGCTGGCACCGGACATGTTCCCGCTGGCGACACAGGTCCGCTTCGCCTGCCGGCAGGCGCAGGAGGGCGTGTTCCGGCTGATGCAGCAGGATTTCCCGCCGGCGCTGGACACGCTGCTTGCCGAGGGACGGGATGGCGGCGAGCGGCCGGGCACGCTGGCAGAGGCACAAGCCAGGATCGCGGAAACGCTGGCGGTGGTGCAGGATGCCGCTGCGGCGGGGATCGCGATCGATCCGGCGACGCCGATCGCGCACGCACTGCCCAACGGCATGATCCTCGACCTCACCGCGGAGCGATACGCCCGCGATTGGGCGCTGCCGCAGTTCTACTTTCACATCATGGCCGCCTACGCGATCCTGCGGGCGCAGGGGATCGAGCTGGGCAAGGCCGACTATGCCGCGCACATGTTCGCCTATCTGCGCCCATCTCCCGCGGCCTGAGCGGATCGGATCGAGCGCGGGATTGCTCCGCGTCAGCATTTGGCGATCGCACGATCTGCCCCTATGATCCGCCACACCAACGAAGGACTTTTCGCCGTGGACATCCGGACGACCAGCGCAACCCGCTTTGCCCTCCCCGACTGCCACGGTGCCCATGTCCAGCTTCCTTACCTTTTCCGGTGTCTCCGCCGCCACGCCTGATGGGCGAACGCTCTTCCACGATCTGACCCTGTCGGTCGGGGTCGAGCGCATCGGCCTTGTCGGGCGCAACGGATCGGGCAAATCGACGCTGCTGCATATCGCCGCCGGGATCGCTGCGCCGGCAGGTGGCAGTGTGCGCCACACCGGCTCGGTCGGCATGCTCGTCCAGCACTGGCACGACGCCGACAGCGTCGCTGAGGCGCTCGGCGTGGCGGAGCGGCTGGCGATCCTTGAGCGGATCGAAGCCGGCGATGGCACGACCGACGACTTCGACGACGCCGACTGGGCGCTGCCCGGCACGCTTGCCGCCGCCCTCGCCGAGGTCGGCTTGGACGGCATGGATGTCGACCGCCGCATCGCCTCACTATCGGGTGGCGAGCGGACGCGCATCGGCATCGCCCGACTCGCGATCGAGCAGCCTGACCTGCTGCTACTGGACGAGCCGACCAACAATCTCGACCGCGCAGGCCGCGCGGCGATCGAGGCGCTGGTGGCGGGATGGCGAGGCGGCCTGCTGGTCGCCAGCCACGATCGCGCGCTGCTCGAGCAGATGGACCGGATCGTCGAGCTGAGCCCGGTGGAGATCCGCATCGTCGGCGGCGGCTGGTCCGCCTTTGCCGATGTTCGCGACGCAGAGCGGGCCCGTGCCGAGGCCGAGCGGGACCGGGCCGATGCCGCGTTGCGCAGCACCCGCATCGCAGCGCAGGCCGCGCGCGAGGCGAAGGACCGTCGCGACAAGGCGGGCCGCATGTTCGCGGCCAAAGGGTCCGAGCCGAAGATCCTGCTCGGCGCGCGGGCTGAGCGTGCGGAGAATAGCGGCGGACACGCAAGACGCCTCGCCGAGCGCCAGATTGGCGACGCCGCCAGCGCGCGCGACCAAGCGCATGCCCGCATCGAAGTGCTCACCCCCTTGACGATCGACCTGCCGCGGGTCGGCCTGCCGTCGGATGCCGAGGTGCTGGCGCTCAACGAGGTGACGGCGCGTCGCGGCGATCGCCGGCTGGGCCCATGGACCTTCGCGATCCGCGGCCCCGAGCGCGTCGCGATCACCGGCCCGAACGGCGCGGGCAAATCGACGCTGCTCCACCTCGCCAACGACGATCTCCTGCCGGCCGCCGGCACCATCCGGCGGCGCAGCGGGCAGATCGCCATGCTGGACCAGCATGTCGGCCTGCTCGACCCTGATGACACGATCCTCGGCAATCTGCGCCGCCGCCACCCGATGCTCGGCGTTCAGGACGCCTACGCCGCCTGCGCGCGCTTCGCGTTTCGCAACCGGGATGCCGAGCGGATGGTCGGCAGCCTGTCCGGCGGCGAACGCCTTCGCGCCGGGCTCGCCGCCGCCTTGTCCGGACCGCAACCGCCCTGGTTGCTGATCCTCGACGAGCCGACCAACCATCTCGATGTGGAATCGATCGAGGTGCTGGAGCGCGCGCTGCGGACGTTCGACGGCGCCCTGCTCGTCGTCAGCCACGACACCCGCTTCCTTGAGGCAATCGGCATCGAACGGACGTTTGCGATGGGCGAAAACGGCTAGCCGGTCACTCGGCCGGACCGATCGTCAGCGTGACGGGAGACAGGCCGTCGATCGTGCCTTCGAGCCGGTCGCCGGCGGTGATGGCGCCTACGCCCGCGGGCGTCGCCGTGTAGATCAGATCGCCCGGTGCCAGATGGTAGAGGCGCGAGAGATCGGCGATCAGCTCCGGGATCGTCCAGATCATGTCGGACACCATGGCGTCCTGCTTCAGCGCATCGTTCTGAGACATGCGGATCGGCTGGTCCCGCGGAGTGAAGGCGGCCGCCGGCGTGAGTTCGCCGATCACGGCGCCGTGCTCGAAGTCCTTGCCCGTGTCCCACGGATAGCCCTTCGCCTTGGCCGCATTCTGGAGATCGCGCCGCGTCATGTCCAAGCCGCAGGCGTAGCCGAAGACCACGTCGAAAGCCGTTGCGGCGT
Source organism: Sphingomonas jatrophae (assembly GCF_900113315.1). Taxonomy (GTDB): domain Bacteria; phylum Pseudomonadota; class Alphaproteobacteria; order Sphingomonadales; family Sphingomonadaceae; genus Sphingomonas_P; species Sphingomonas_P jatrophae. Next base: position 136,615 of record NZ_FOZG01000002.1, read on the forward strand.
CGATGCGGAAAGCGGGTGCGCCGATCGCCACCACCAGTTCCATCTCGTAATGGCAGTTCGACGTGCCCGGCGGATAGGGGATCGTCCCACCCGAGCGACAGAGCGCGGCCGGGGCCTTGGTGAACCAGATCGGCGCCTCCCGGTCGACCGCATTGCCCAGTTCGAGCGCGTGCGCGGCATAGTTGCGGCCGACGCAGAAGATGCGGCGCACCGGATAGAGCGCTTCGGAGCCCGCGACGGGAACGACGGGCTGAACGGGCAGGTCGAAAAGCAGGGTCATCGGCGCACTTCCATTAGAAGGTTCGGCCTGCTCCTAGTCGCACCCGACGCTCCGCGCACCCGCCCGGCCGCTATCCGCCATGCGCTTCCATGAAATAGGGGTCGAGCGTCATGCCCGGTGGCGGCGTGAACCATGTGCGGATGTAGGCGACCTTGCCCTCGTCATCGATCGTGTACAACTCGATCCCGTCGATCACGATCGTTTCGCCCGACACCACGCCTGTGCTGCGGACGTGGCACGCCGCCTGATCCGAGCAGATCTGCATCAGCACCGGTTCGATATGCCAGATCTGGCCATCCTTGAACGAATTGTCCCAACTCAGCCGGACGGCCTCCGCCCCGGTCTTGGTCGGCCCGCCGACCGGATCCTCGAAGACGATGCCGGCGGCGAAGTTCGCCTCCCAGCGGGCGCGATCCCTGGCGTTCCAGGCATCGAAATGCGTCTGCATGGCATGCTCGATCTGCTGCTTGCTCGGCATCGGCTCCGCTCTCCTCACCGGTTTTCGTTGCCAACGACGCTAAGCGAGACCTGTCAGCCGCGCCAGCGCCGGACCTTGCGGCACTCGTCATCTGCGGCCAGAAATGTGCAGACTTGAAGCTTGGGGTGGAGACGACATGAAGTTCGCGCTTTCGACGGCGTTCACACCCGTCACCGCCTTGCCGCAGATCGCTGTCGCCGCCGACAAGGCCGGCTGGGCGATGATCACCATGTCCGATCATGTCGTGAACCCGAAAGAGCTGAAGACGCCCTATCCCTACACGCCCGACGGATCACGTCGCTGGCCGGAGAAGACGGACTGGCCCGACCAGCTGGTGACGATGGGCGCATTCTCGACCATCACGGAAAAGATCCAGTTCACAACCAACGCCTTCGTGCTGCCGATGCGCAGCCCCTACATGGTCGCCAAGGCGCTCGCGACCATCTCGGTCCTGTCGGGTGGTCGGGTGGTGCTGACGACGGGCGTCGGCTGGTCACGCGACGAGTTCGAGATTGTCGGTCAGGATTTCTCCACCCGCGGCAAGCGCACCGATGAGATGGTCGAGATCATGAAGCTGCTGTGGAGCGGCGACTATGTCGAATATCATGGCCGATATTATGATTTTCCGCCGCTGGAGATGAATCCCCGGCCTGTCGCGCCCATTCCGTTCTGGTTCGGCGGGATTTCGGACGCGGCCCTGAAACGGGTCGGGCGGATCGGCGATGGCTGGCTGTCCGATCTCCAGCCTGCCGCCGAGATCGTCGCTTCCATCGACAAGATTCGCGCCTTTCGCCGCGAATATGGCCGCGAGAACGAGCCGTTGGCCGTGCTCGCCTCGCCGATGGACGTGTTCGATGTCGATGGCTACCGGCGGCTGGAGGATCAGGGCGTCACCCACATCCTGATGCAGCCGTGGATGGTCTATCACCCCGGCACGCAGGATCCGCAGGTGATGGTGGACGATACGTACCGCTATGCCGACGAGGTGATCGCCAAGCTCAGCTGACGCTTCCATTTCGTGCCCTGCCGGTGGGAATGGTAAGGCAGCAAAAAAGATCAGGTCAGCGGGCGCAGATGGCCCTGCACGGGGGAGGGAGCCGCATCCATGAGCAAGCAATTCGGAGCGACATCGACGACCGACGAGGTGCTGGCCGGCATCGATCTGCGCGGACGGCGCGTGCTCGTGACCGGCACGTCGGCAGGCCTGGGCGTCGAGACCGCGCGGGCGCTTGTAGCACACGGCGCCGATGTGGTGGGCGCCGCTCGCGACCTGGAAAAGGCGGAGGCCGCCACGGCGAGCGTGCGGGCCGCGGCGGAGCGCGCAGGCGCCAGCTTCACGCTGATCGAGCTGGATCTCGCCTCGCTTGCCAGCGTGCGCAGGTGCGCCGACCGGCTGCTGGAGGACGGGCGGAAGATCGATCTGATCATCGCCAATGCGGGCGTGATGGCGCCGCCTTTCGGCCGGACGGCGGATGGCTTCGAAACGCAGTTCGGCACCAACCATCTCGGTCATTTCGTGCTGATCAACCGCATCGCCGTGCTGCTGCCCGACGGCGGCCGTGTGGTGAGCCTGTCGTCCGCCGGTCACCGCTTCGCCGACGTCGACCTCGACGATCCGAAGTTCGAGCGGACCGCTTATGATCCATGGATCGCCTATGGCCGGTCCAAGACAGCGAACATCCTCTTCGCGGTCGAATTCGATCGCCGCCATCGCGGGCGCGGCGTTCGGGCGACCGCAGTCCACCCGGGCGCGATCCAGACCGAGCTCGGGCGATACATGAGCGAGGAGACCGAGAAGGCCCTGATCGCCAACATCGATGCCGCCAACGCCGCGGCTGGCCAGCTCCTGTTCGAGTACAAAACTGTACCCCAGGGCGCGGCAACGTCGATCTGGGCGGGCATCGTCGCTGACGCGGCCGAAGTTGGTGGCCGTTACTGCGAGGATTGCCACGTTGCCGCATTACAGAATGCGGAGGGCTTGCGCGACGGTGTCCGCCCCACGGCGCTCGATCCGGAGCGGGCAGCGGCACTCTGGGCGAGGAGCGAAGAGCTGGTCGGTGAGCGCTTCTGACAGCTTAGGCGCCGAACCCGCCGAACCATGGCTCGCGGCCGAGGAGAAGGACGGTGACAGCCATCCCTGACGACGTGACGCGGGCGCGGACGCGTACCGTTGCGGACATCCTACGGCTGCAGGCGCAGCGCGCTCCGGCGAAGATCGCGCTCTCCTACGAAGGGCGGCACGACAGCTTCGCCGCGCTGGACGAGCTGGTGTCGCGTACCGCCAACGCATTGCGGGCAGACGGGATTGGCGAGGGTGACCGCGTGACCATCCTGTCCCACAACAACCGCGCCTTTGTGATCCTGCGGTTCGCGATCATCCGCGCAGGGGCGATCTTCACGCCGCTCAACTTCATGCTGAACGCCGAGGAGATCGCCTACATCCTCGATCATTGCGGTGCGCGCATGGTGATCGTGGAGGATGCGCTGTGCGCCACCGCAGACGCCGCCATCGCGCATCTCGCTGTGCCGCCGATGCTCAAGGCCTATCTGCCGCATGCCGGCAGCCTTGCTCCCGATGGCTGGCGCAATGCGGAGGACTGGTTCGCACATCCGGACGCGTCGCCGCCGCCCGTCTTCCGCGGCGAGGACGAGCCCGTGCAGATGATGTACACCAGCGGCACCGAGGCTCGGCCCAAGGGTGTGCTGCTCAGCTCGCGCGGGCTGCTGTCGCAATATGTCAGCTGCATCGTCGATGGCGGCATGGCGGCGGACGATGTCGAGCTGCATTGCCTGCCGCTCTACCATTGCGCGCAGCTCGACTGCTTTCTCTCGGTCGACCTTTATCTCGGCGCGCGCAGCATCCTGCTGCGGGCTCCCGACCCGGCGGCGATGCTGGCGGCGATCGAGCGGGAAGGCATCACCAAGCTGTTCTGCCCGCCCACCGTGTGGATCGCCCTTCTGCGCCATCCGGATTTCGCGACGCGCGATCTCTCAACGCTGACCAAGGGCTATTACGGCGCTTCGATCATGCCGACCGCCATCATCGAGGAGCTTCTTGGGCGATTGCCGAACCTTCGCTTGTGGAACTTCTACGGCCAGACGGAGATGGCACCGATCGCGACCATCCTGAAGCCCGAGGATCAGCTGAGCCGGCTCGGGTCCGCCGGCCGCCCTGCGCTCAATGTCGAGACCATCGTGGTCGATGAAGAGGATCGGCCGGTGCCCGCGGGCACGGTCGGCGAGATCGTGCATCGCAGCCCGCAGGCGATGCTCGGTTACTATGAGGATCCCGCAAGGACCGCGGAGGCATTCCGCGGCGGCTGGTTCCACAGCGGCGATCTCGGCCGCTTCGATGCGGATGGCTACCTCTATGTCGTCGATCGCAAAAAGGACATGATCAAGTCGGGCGGCGAGAATGTCGCCAGCCGCGAGGTGGAGGAGGTGCTGTTCGGCCATCCCGCCATAGCCGAGGTCACGGTGTTCGGCGTGCCCGACGAACGCTGGATCGAGGCCGTCACCGCGATCGTCGTCCTACGTGACGGCGCTTCGGTGTGTGCGGACGAGCTGACGGACTTCTGCCGGACACGACTGGCCGGCTATAAGCGCCCGAAAGCATATCATTTCGTCGACAGCCTGCCGAAGAATGCCAGCGGCAAGATCCTGAAGCGGGATCTGCGGCAGCGGATCGCCTGAGCGGCGCCCCGGGCCCGTCGCGTCAGTGCGGCAGCTTGACCCGCAACGTCCGGAAGCGCGCCTCGACGAAGCTGTAGAGCCCGAAAAGGAACAGCCCGGCGGCAACCGCACCAAGCAGCAGGCTGCCATGATCCTGCGCCTGCAAGCGGCGCAGCGCCTGCGCCACCCCGCCCGCACGGTCCGCGTCCGATGCCCAGCCTGCGGAGACGAAGAACCAGCCGACGATGGCGAAGACGATGGCGCGCGCCGTATATCCGATGCGCCCCGCCGTCCGGACATAATCGGGCGCGGGCACATTGCCGCTCAGCTCCTTGACGAAGCTTGCCGTCGCCGCCTTGCGCGCCTGAACCGCAGCCACGACAAAGAGGCAGATGCCGACCAGGGCAACGAGGAACGGACCGGCCGGCTGCTCCATGATCCACTGCGACCAGTCGCGCGCACTTTCGTCGCCCGATGTCGCCTGCGACGATGGCCCGTCCCGCAGCGCCAGCCGGGCGGCGAAGATGGCGAGCACCACGTGCGCGACGCCGCTTACGGCGTGCCCTGCGCGCTCGAACGCGCCCTTGGCCGTGCGGCCAATCCCTTCGGGATCCCACGCTGCCTCGGCAAAGCGCCACACGGCGTAGCCGGCGAGCCCGAGCGCAATTAAAGCGAGCAGCACATGGCCGAGCGGCTGCGCGGCGAGGCTGGCAATCGCTCCCTGATTGTCGGAGGGGCGCCCGCCTCCACGCGCGGCATCGATGGCGAACCAACCGACAAGGACGTAAACCAGCCCCCGCGCCGCAAAGCCGAGCCGTGCGAGCAGCGTTGCCCGTGCCGCAAGTGTTGCTGAGTCGACCATGGCGCCACAACAATGGTCCGCTCAGCTCGTTCCTCCCCCACAACAATGCGGCGGGCGGGGCAGTGGCACGGTCTCTGGTCGGCCAGCGCGAGCCGCCATGTCGGCGGGTGGAGCAAAGCGGCGCCAGACTTGTTTCTTCCCCTCAACGAGCCCCTGCGCAGCTTTCTTCGAGGATCATCGCGATGACCATTGCCCGCCACCGTGTAGAAACCGGCGGGCTGATCCTCTTCCTCTTCCTCATCACGGTCGCGCTCACGCTGATCGTGTCGGGCTTCATCGGCGCTTTGTTGTGGGCCGCCCTTGCCGCGCTGCTGTTCCAGCCGCTGTTCCAGCGCTTCGTCGCGCGCTGGCCGGGGCGGCGCAATCTGGCCGCGGCAATGACCATGCTGGTCATCACCGTGGCCGTGGTGATCCCCGCCATGGTGCTGACCAGTCTGATCGTCGATCAGGCGGCCGGCGTCTACACGCAGATCCGCACGGGCCAGATCAACTTCGCCGCCTATTTCCAGCAGGTGCACGATGCGCTGCCCGGCCGCCTGCAACGGCTGCTCGACTCCTCCGGACTGAGCACGCTGGATCGGGTGCAGGCGCGCGTCACGCGGGCCGTGGCAAGCAGCACCAGCGTGCTTGCACAGCGCGCCTTCTCGATCGGCGCGAATGCCGCCGCCTTCCTGCTCGCCTTCGGGGTCGGCCTTTACGCCACCTTCTTCCTGCTGCGCGACGGCGACCAGATCGGTCCCGCCATCGTGCGGGCGATGCCGCTGGAGCCTTCCGTTGCCGAGCGGCTGAGCACGAAGTTTCTGGCGGTCGTCCGGGCGACGATCAAGGGATCGGGCGTGGTCGCACTGGTTCAGGGTGCCCTCGGCGCGATCACCTTCTGGATCGTCGGGCTGCCCGCCGCCTTGCTGTGGGGCATGCTGATGGCAATCGCTGCCCTGCTGCCGGCCATCGGCCCGGCGATCATCTGGGGCCCGGTCGCGGTCTATCTGCTGGCAACGGGATCGATCTGGCAGGCCGTCGTCGTCGTTGCCTCGGGCGTGCTGCTGATCGGTCTTGCCGACAACATCCTGCGCCCGATCCTCGTCGGGCGGGACACCGGTATCCCGGACTGGCTCGTCCTGGTGACGACGTTGGGCGGCATCGATCTGGTGGGTCTCAGCGGCATCGTCGTCGGGCCACTGGCGGGTGCGCTGTTCATCACGGCGTGGCAGATCCTAACGGAACAGCGCCTTGCCGACCGGTCCGAGCGGACGCCTGTCGCACCCCCGGCCAATCCGCCAGAGGATAATCGGGCGGACGCCGAGTAGCCGCCGCTCCGACGGCCGAACCCTACCGCTTGACGCCGAGCCGCGCGCTGATCGATCGTCTTGCGCCCGACGCGGCCAAGGTCGGTTCTCGTCCGGTTCGTTGAGCGAGGGGGAACGCACATGAAGACGATCGCTGCCGTGGGTCTGGCGATGTTGGCGAGCGCTGCGGGCGCGCAGGGGCCAGCGACTTATATCCACGCGGGCGCCCTGCTCGACCGACCGGGCCAGGCCCCGCGCGGCGCCAGCACCATCATAGTCCGCAGCGGCAGGATCGACGCGGTGCGCGACGGCTTCGTGGCGCCAGAAGCGGGTGCGCAGCTGGTGGACCTTAAGAACCGCTTCGTTCTGCCAGGCCTGATCGACACGCACGTCCATCTCTGGGGCATTGGTGGCGATCCGATGCGCAAGCGTCTGGAGATGCTGACGCGCGACACGGGCGACAATCTGATGACCGCCGTCGTCAATGCCCGCACGACCCTGGCCGCGGGCTTCACCACCGTCCGCGATCTGGGCGGCGATCCGCGCGGCATGCGGGCGCTGCGGGATGCCGTTGCGCGCGGCGACGTCGCCGGCCCGACCATCGTCAATGCCGGCCTGCACGTCTCGACGACCGGCGGGTCGGGTGATCTGAGCACGGGCATGGCCGAGCAGTTTGCCGAGGCGATGCACGATCATGCCAGCAGCGTCTGCAACGGACCCGACGATTGCCGGCGTGCGGTGCGCGAGCAGGTGAAGCTGGGCGCGCTCGTCATCAAGATCACCGCGACAGGCGGCGTGCTGAACAACATCGCCGGCGGACTCGGCCGGATGATGACGCCGGCCGAGCTCGACGCGATCGTGGAGACGGCGCACGGGTTCGGCCGCAAGGTCGCGTCCCACAGCCATGCCCTGGAGGGCACCCGGGCGTCGCTGACCGCGGGCGTCGATTCGATCGAGCATGGATCCTACCTCGACGACGACACCATCGCGATGTTCAAGGCGAAGGGCGTCTGGCTGGTTCCGACGATGCTGGCCTTCCGCGCCGCGCTGGAACAGGCCCGCGCCGGCCAGCTGCCGCCTGCCGTGCTGCCCAAGGCGGAAGCGGCCGCCGCGGTGGCGATGGCCAATCACAAGCGTGCGATCGCCAGCGGCGTGAAGATCGCGTTCGGCACGGATTCGGGCGTTTCGGTCCATGGCGGCAATGCGCGGGAGTTCGCGCTGCTGGTCGAGGCCGGCATGACCCCCGCACGCGCGATCCGCGCTGCCACGGTCGATGCCGCCGAACTGATCGGACAGAGCGAGCGCGTCGGCTCGATCGAGGTGGGCAAGGCAGCCGACCTGATCGCCGTCACGGGATCGCCTCTGGACGATGTGCGCCGGCTGGAGCGGGTCGAGTTCGTCATGAAGGATGGTGTCGTCAGCAAGTCAGCGGCGCAGCCCGCCCCGCCATCGTTGCCGGCATCCTGACCGCAGCCTGTGCGACCCGCATGAGCAAGGAAAGTTAAGACGTCTGCGGCATGGCGGGCTGACGAGGCTTCGCCATGGAGGGTCTGCTGCTCGCGAAGGGAAAGGCTGTGCTTCGCGACCACAAGACGGCGCTGCTCGCGGCGGTGCTCGGCCCCGTGCTCGCGATCGGCTGGTGCCTGTGGGCGGGCGGCAGCTGGGCGCTGGCGCTCGGGCTGGCCGTGCTGGCGCTCGTGCCGCTTCTCGCGCTTGATGAGGCGCGTCGCGCCATGGTGCGGGCACAAGGTCTGGCGTCACCGGATCGCCGTCCGCAGACCCTGACGGCCGCCATCGACCTGATGGCTGCCCGCACGGGCGCGCAGGCCCATCGCAGCAGCTCGCTCCATCCGGTCACCCGATTGCCGACGCGTGAGGCTTTGGTCGCCGCGATCGAGGCGCATGATGCAGAAGCCGACGAAGCACGGCTGCTGGCGGTGCTGCGCTATGCCGATTTCGACCGCATCGCCGCCTTCGATCAGGGGCTGGCGCACCACGCGCTGGGCGGGCTGGCGAAACGCATCCGAGATGCGACCGGGCGCAACCACCTGCTGGCACAAGTCGATCGCGATTGCTTCGCCATCTGGTTTGCGGGCCAAGCCGATCTCGACGCCGCGCTCGGGGAATTGCGCGCGCTCGCCTATCTGATGATGCAGGAGCTGCCGAGCCCGTCCGCCACGCTCAGCCCGACGATCGAGGTCGGTCTGGCGACCTATCCGACGGATGGACGCGCGATGGCCCCGCTCCTGACTCTGGCCTTCACGACGCGGACGCGGCCGCAGCAGGCGCCTGACGGGTCGCTGTTGCTGGCGCAGCCCGCCTCGCTCGATCTTGCCCGCGAGACGTTCGTGATCGAGCAGGATCTCGCGCAGGCCATCCATGGCGAGCAGTTGACCATGCTGTTCCAGCCGCTGGTGGATCTCGACAAACACTGCGTGGTCGGAGCCGAGGCGTTGCTGCGCTGGCAGCACCCGACCATGGGCGACATCTCCCCTGCCCGCTTCATCCCGATCGTCGAGGCGATCGGCCTGAGTGACCAGTTCGGCGCGTGGGTGCTGAATGCCGCCTGCCGCGAGATGCGGCGCTGGCGCGAGGCGGGGCTGCATGGCCTTCGCGTGGCGGTGAACCTGTCTGCCTGCCAGCTGGCCGATCCGAAGCTGCAGGAAAAGATCGAGCGGACGCTGGCGCGGCATCATCTGGAGCCGCAGGTGCTGGAACTCGAGCTGACCGAGACGGCGGCGATGGCGGATGCGGGCCGCACGCTGCGCCTGTTCCGCGAGATTCACGACCTCGGCGTGTCCCTCGCGCTCGACGATTTCGGCAGCGGCCATTCCAGCCTGATCTACCTGAAGAATCTGCCGTTCGACAAACTCAAGATCGACCGTGAGTTCGTCACCGCCGTGCATGAGCGGAGTGACAGCCAGGCGATCTGCAAGGCGTTGATCGATCTCGCACGCGGGCTTGGCCTTCGCGTTCTCGCCGAAGGGGTCGAGTGCCGCGCGGAGGTCGACATGCTGGCCCGGCTCGGCTGCACATTGTTCCAGGGTTATTACTTCTCCCGGCCGCTGACAGGGCAGGCCTTTGTCGCCTTTGCCGGCGATCCCACCCGTATCCCCGCGCTCGGGCCGCCCGTGCTGGCGCAGCTCGACCATCTCGAAGGGCGTCTCTCCGCATGATCCGTCACCTTTATCGCCGCCGGAACGCGGCCGCCGTCGCGCTGCTGCTTGCGCTCAGCGCCTGTGGCGGCGGGCCGCTGAGCGTCGGCGACAAGGCTCCTCCGGCCAAGGACAGCTGGAAGGGGCGCGAGGATGTCGGTCGCGCGATCGAGCTGCTCAACAAGGGCGAGACGGACCGCGCCCGCAGCGTGCTGACCAAGGTGCTGAAGCGTCAGCCGAACGATCCGATCGCCACGGGCCTGCTCGCGCAGATCGACCGCGATCCGGTGGCGCTGCTCGGCCGCGAGAGCTTCGCTTATGCGGTCAAGCCGAACGAGACGCTGGCCGATCTGGCCGGGCGGTTCCTCGGCAATCCGACGTCCTTCTACGCGCTCGGCCGCTACAACGGCCTGTCTTTCCCCGTTTCGCTTTCCCCCGGACAGGTGCTGCGGATCCCGGGAGAGGCGAAGGTCGCGCGGCCGCGCCCGGCGGCCGACAAGCCGCGTGCCGCCCGCCCCGCCAAGCCGACGATCAATGCGGAGCCCGCTCGCCCCGCCGCCGCGCCGCCGACTGCAGACCCTGCGCGTGCGACCAGGCTGCGCGCCGCGGCGCTGGAGCAGCTGAACCGCGGCCAGGTGAACCGCGCCGTCTCGCTGCTGCGGCAGGCGGATCAGGCGAGCCCCGGCAATCCGCTGGTGCGACGCGACCTCGAGCGTGCCGAACGCATCCAGCGCACGCTCAAGCCTTGACGTAAAACACGGAACCTCCCCTTAACCGGTCGTGCGCTAGGATCCTTGCCGTCGATACTGACGGTTTGGGATCGCATGCGACAGATTGGCCGCTACGAACTGCGCGAGCGCATCGGCGAGGGTGCGATGGCCGAGGTGTGGCGCGCCCACGACCCCAGCATCGACCGCGTGCTCGCGATCAAGCTGCTGAAGCCCGAATTGCGGGCGCAGCCGGAAAGCGCGGCGCGCTTCCTGCGCGAGGCAAAGGCCGCGGGCGCGCTGTCCCACCCGGCCATCGTGACGATCTACGACGTCGGCGAGGCGGACGGCTTCCCCTATATCGCGATGGAACTGCTCGAAGGCCGGCCGCTGGATGCCGTGCTGAAGGAGGAAGGCAGCCTCAGCATCGAGCAGGCGCTGGCAATCGGCGCGCAGCTGGCGTCAGCGCTCAGCTATGCGCATCTGTCGGGCGTCGTGCACCGCGACATCAAGCCATCGAACATCATGCTCGGGCGCGACCGCGAGTCGATCAAGATCCTCGATTTCGGCATCGCCCGCGTCGCCGACGGACGCGAGGCGGACGAGCAGCTCAAGACGCAATATGGCCAGATCCTGGGCACCCCCCGGTATATGAGCCCCGAACAGGCGATCGGCCGACCGCTTGACGGCCGGTCCGACCTCTTCTCCGTCGGCGCCGTGCTGTACGAGATCGTCACCGGCCGTCACGCCTTCGATGGCGCCAGCGCCGCAGTGCTGGCGCTCCAGATCACGCAGGCCGATCCCGCCGCGATCGGCAGCATCGCCCCGGCCTGCCCCGGTGGGTTGCGCTTCATCATCGAGAAGCTGCTCGCCAAGCGACCCGAGAAGCGGTTTGCCGATGGGACCGAGCTTTCCCGGGCGCTCTCTCGTGAGGGGCGTGCCTATGAGGCGGTGAAAGCGGATGCGTCGACGCGCAACCGCTATCTGCCGCTGCCCGTCCGCATCACGCTCGCGATGGTCGCGGTGACGGCGATCGCTTTGACACTGAGCCTGGGTGCCGTGCTGAACCGGCAATATCGCGCAATGGAGCGTATGGCGCTTGCCTCCGGCTCGTCCATCGCGTCCTTCGTCGCCAGCAATGCCGCGATGCCGTCGGTCGACAATGCCACGCTGCCGCCTGAGGAGCGCGACTGGCTGCCCGTGCAAGCCTTCATCGCCGCCGCCGCCAAGGACGATTCCGTCCGGTGGATGACGATGGTCGACGGCGACGGCATCATCCGCGGCGCAAGCGATCCGAAGCTGCTCGGCACGCGCTATCGCGTGCCCCAGGGGGAGACGGTGGTGCACCGCCAGGCGGATGTCACCGTCACCGATCTGAAGCTCGACGATGGGCGGCCGGGCTTCCGCTTCGTTCATCCGATCCTTTATGCCGGGCGCAAGTTCGGCACGATCGAGGTGAGCATCAGCAAGACCGAGCTGCTGACCGCCGCTGCCACGTCGCGCAACCTGCTCATCGCGCTGGCCGCCCTGGTGCTGGCGGTGGTCGCGGTGGTCAGCTTCACCGTCGCGCGGCTGGTCGCGCAGCCGCTGGGGCGCCTCAAGGGCGCGCTCCGCGACGGGGCGATGGGCGACCTCGATTTCCGCATCTCGCACCGCCACAGGGGCGAGTTCGGCGAGCTGTTCGACAGCTTCAACCTGTTCGCGACGGCGATGCAGGAACGCCTTGCCGCAACCGAGCGGCCGAGCGGCCGCCCGCGCGCCCTGGCCGAGACGATCGTCGAGACGGGCCCGCCGACCGGTGCGGCCGCCCCCATCACCACGCCACGGCTGGTCGTCGGGGCGAGGGGGTAGAAGATGTACGTCTGTCGCCTGTTTCACCGGGATCGGCCCTCCGAACAGATCGACGCCAGGTTGATCGCGGGCGGAGCGCTGACCCTTGGTCGCGATCCCACCACCGACTGGCCGCTCGACGACCCCGAAGGACTGTTGTCACGCGTCCACTGCACCCTGTCGCTGGCCGACGGCAAACTCGAGCTGTGCGACAGCAGCAGCAACGGCACATTCATCGACGGAGACACGCGCGCGCCACGCGGTGTGGCGGTGCCCCTGGATGTGCACCAGACGATCCGCATGGGCGCGCTCTTGCTGATGGTCGATCGTCCGGCGGAGACGAGGAACCTGGAGGCGACGACCATCCACCTGCCGCCTGCGACGCCACCCGCCAGGTGGGCCGAGGCCGCTGCACCCGTCGCCGCGCCGCATCCCGATGCCTCCTTGCTGGAGGCGTTCTGCGAGGGTGCCGGCTTCGATGCTTCCACCTTCTCCGACGAGGATCCGGTGGCGCTGATGCGCCGCCTGGGCGCCATCTATCAACAGACCGTTCTCGGCCTCACCTCGCTGATGGCGCAGCGCACCGCGATGAAGCAGGCGCAGGATCTCGACCGCACCAGTGTCTCGGCCGAGGGAAACAACCCGGTGAAATGGACCGCGCCCCGGCGGCTGGCGCAGGATCTGCTGCGCGTGAAGCAAGGCGGCTTTCTTGTGGGTGAGGATGCCGTCCGCGCCTCCTTCGTCGAACTGGCGGAGCATCTGGCGGGGATCGCCGCCGGCGCCAACGCCGCGATCGCCGCCACGCTGGACATGCTGGAGCCGCAGGCGCTGGCGGCAGAGGCGGTGAAGCAGGGCTTCACCCTGCGCGGCAAGGCGGCCGTGCAGATCGAGCTGCACACGTCGCGGCATCAGCAGCTTCGCGGCGGCGCCGCCGCCGCCGCCTTCAAGCGGGGCTATGAGCTGTCGGGAACGCCATCGCCGGACTGATCTGCTGTAGGCAGCGCCATGCTTTGGCTTGCTAGCGGCGGGTCACCAATGCGTGCGCATCTGGTATCCCACCCGCCGCTTGCGAATGGCCTCCTCGCGCTCATCCGCGCTGTAGGCGGGCGTGTCCGCAGGCAGGTGCCGTCGCACGTCAGCGACCTTGCATCTGACGACGACGGGATCGGGCGCGTCGCTCGGCACCTTCCAGCGCAGCTGGATGATGCCCCACGGATTGGCGGCCTTGTCGAGCCAGTTCTGCACGCCCGGATCCTGCCGTGAGATCACCGCGCGCAGCTTGCCGTCGCTGTCCAGCCGCGCCTGCGCCTCGTTCAGGCTCGACTGATGGTTGGCCCAGTCGATCGTGCTGAAGCGATCGTCGGCAACGAGGATGGACCAATACAGGCAGGTTTGCGGCAGCGCCGTTTCGACCACCAGCGCCTCATCGTCCGCAATCTCGTAGGCGCCGTCATAATAGACCTGGTTCGGCATGCCGCCGATGCTCTCAATCTTCTTCGATCGCGTGAGCACGTTGATCCCGTGATGGTCGCGGTACCACCGCGCCAGATCGATGTCGAAGCGCACCATCCCCTCCGCCCAGCGGCCGAGATTGGCGATGCGCCGATCAATCTCCTCCCTCGATGTCGGCGGCCCCTCGTCCAGCCGCTCGATCGCAATACGCGCATCCACCTCGCCGATCCAGTCGACGGCGCACTGGCGCAGCAGCAGGCGAACGGTCGTAGGGGCGAGCGGCCACCAGTCACCGTCATATCCGAGCGGCCGTTCCGGGCTCAGGATGACGCTGAACGCTCCGTCCGCGCCCAGGGTCAGGTCGTCCAGGCTGTTCTGGAGCGGCGCAACCGATGTCGGACCTTCATGCCCGAGAAGTTCGTAGCTGTGCTGGCCTACCTCGACGAAGCGGTTGGTGCCGCGAAAGCCCGAGATGCGGTAGATGCCGCGTGGATCAACGTCGGTCGTGCGGTAGGTATAATCAGGGCACGGCCCGCCCATGTTCATCGCGATGTTCCAGCACGGCGTCCACGTCGGCGCCCGGGGATCGAGCGCGACGTGACCGAGATAGCCGTTGGCGACCGCTGACAAGGCAAGGCGGAGCAGATCGCGCCGATCGTCGCTGGATGGATCAGCCCGGCCCCAGCGAGCGACCAGCTGATCGCCGACCGGCTTCAGCGTCTCCAGCACGGCATCCCACTCGGGCAGGCTGAGCTTGTGCTCGCTCATGCAGCGATCCTCTTGCGCTCCGGATCGATGCCGAAAGCCTCGGTGTAGAAGCGGTAATCGTCGCGGATGGCCTCGTCCGTCAGGCCGTAGTCCGCCGCGGCGTAGCGATGGGTGCCGTGAGCGCCCGACGCATTCTCCGAATGCCATGCTGCAAACGACGCTCGCACGTCGTCGCCGAGCGGCAGACCCAGCCAGGCGTAGATGCGCTCGATCACCGCCATCGGGTCCGCGAGAAAATCGGCGTGGTGAACGTCGAGCAAGCGCCCCGGCCCGAGCTTCGTGCGCGCTGCCATCGCGGCGTGCATGCCGGTCAGCAGATGATTGTGGATGTGCCGGCCGATCGTCACCCGCCCGATCCGCTCCACCACGTCGCGCGGGTAGAGCGAGGCGACGAAGCTGGCATAGGATGGCACCGACTTGGCCGGATCGCGGTGGGTGAAGATGAAGCGGATGTCGGGATAGGCATCCACCATGTGGTCGAGATGGAATTTGTGGTGCGGTGCCTTGAACAGCCAGCGGTTCGGCGGACGGCTGGACTGGAGCAGCCGGGCGATTCGGGCGTGATAGGCGAAGGTCGGGCGCATGTCCTGTGCGCGCCACCAGGCGTGGTAGGAGAAGACCGGCATCGTCATCTGCTGCGCACGGAATTGAAGGCCGAGCACCTCGGTATCCTCCATCGTGGCGTCGGGATCCCACAGGTGCATCGCTGCCTGATCGGGCTGCTCGCGCAGCAACCGTTCGACAAAGGCGGCGTAGGCGATGCGGCGAGGGTCAGCCGCCTCCTCCCCGATGCGGGGCGGCGGACAGGGCTGCTCCTGCTCCCAGGGCCGCAGGCAACGGAACTGGGGATCGCGCGACAGCATGTTGCCGAGCGCCGACGTGCCCGTCCGCGGCAGGCCCACGACGGAGATGGGCGCGTCGATCGTGGCCTGCTCGGCCGCCGGGTTGGCCTTGAACCACGCCTCGATCTTCAGCCGATTGTCGAGACGACGGCCGATCAGCGCGACCGCCTTCTCGCGATCCGGCGCAGCGTAAGGCACGCCGCGGGCGAGACTGTCGAGGAGGACGTCCAGACCTTCGACGAAATCGCCGGGACCGAAATCGGACAATCCGGTGCGCTGCGCCGCCGCAGCCAGCAACGCCTCGGTCGAGGGATAGCTGCCGCCTAGCATTGGACGCTCAACCATCGCGACGCCATCCTTTCACACGGAGGCGCGCGATGTCGCATCGATGCTTTTGACAAGATTGGGTTGGGGCGCCGCGCTTGCGCGCGACACCCGCATCCCGTTCAGATCGAGGCCACCAGCGTCGGCCACACGGTCTTTTCGGGCGGACCGGCCAGCGCCTGCGCCAGCGTGTCCATCGATCCGCTCTCGGTGCGCCAGGCAATATAGGCGTCGTAGGCAGCCTCGCTCTCCCACGTCTCGATCAGCGCGACCTTCGCTCCCTCGCGCACGACACGGATACTGCCGAAGCCCGGCCGCTTGGCGGTTTCCTTGATCGCTTCCGCCATGCCGGAACAGAAGCCGTCCACCGCCTCCGGCTTCAGCGGCAACACCAACGTGATGGTCACACCCTGCGACATGTCTCTCTCCCAATCAGGCGAACGGCTTTCCGCATCCGGCCTGTCGATCCACCGGCACGGCGAACCCGCCACCGCCATAGCTTATCGCCCGACGGCGTGTGAATAAGCCTAAGTCGCGATCAATCTGCCAGGCATGGACACATCAGGAGGCCGCTTTGGGCCGCAGCCACAGCGTTCCCTGGCCGTCGGGCAGGCGCACCGGCCGCCACGCCATGCGCCTAGCCACAGCCGCCATCTGCAGATCGAGGGCGCGCTCTTCACGGCGCTGCACACGCTCATAGCCGACGAGGATGGCGGCGGGCGGGTGTGCGCGAAGGATCGCCTCGAGCGAGCGTGGCGTCGGCAGCGCCAGGCGTCTGGCGCGCTGGTGCGACAGGAGCGCGCCGCTCCTGAAGACGAAGGGGCCGGTGGCGAAGCGCGGATCGAGCGGGAAGCCGCTATCCGCCGCCCGCTCGGGCGACAATGAGGCGACCACGCCCGCACTGCCGCGCGCCCGCATCACGCTGCCGACCCAATCGCCCGTATCGTCCACCGCAAGGGCGGGCAGCCCGGCCGCACCGGCAAGCGCGAAGCCGACTGCCGCGGGTGCCAGTCCGATCAGCGCCGAGACGAGCATCAAAGGTTGCCAGACGGCTGCGCGTCTGCCGTCTGCCAGCACCAGACCCAGTGCCATGAAGAGCGGGGGCAGGATCGGCAGGAGATATTGCTTGTGGGTCGGCGTCGGCAATGCGGCCCCGGCAATGCCGCCAAGGATCAGGAGAATGAGGAGCCGCCCCTGCCCCGCCCGCACCGCACCGGTCCGATGCGCCCAGCAGGCTACCAGCAGCAACACGATCAGTGCGGGGCCGACCAGCATGTAGCCGACAAGGTCCGACGCCTTCTCGGCCATGGTCAGTTCGTCGGCTGCACCGATTCGGCCATACCAGTCGAAAGGAGCGGTAGCCGCGAAGGTGAAGACACCCCAGCGGAACGCCTCCGGCGCCAGCACGAATGCGAACGCAGCGGGCGCAAGGCCGATGGCGCTCCCGACCGCGAACATCGGCAAGGCGCGCGGACGCTCGCGCCGGTCGAGCAGCAGATGCAGCCCTGCGGCTGCGGCGACGGGAGCGATCGAGAGCTTGGTGGCGACGGCAAGACCGAATGCCAATCCTGCGACAAGGCTCCGCCCGTCCCAGTCCTGCGTCTTCAAGACCATCGCCCAGATGCCGAGGCTCATCAGCAGCACGGCCGCCATGTCGTTGCGCACCACGCCTGCACAGAATTGGAAGCTCGCGCAGCAGCCCATCAGCAGCGTCGAGGCGAACGCCGCCTCGCCTTGGACAGCGATTGCCCTCTGCGTACGATAAACGATGGCCAGTGTGGCAAGCGCCAGCAGTCCGGTCGCCAGCCGCATCGCGATGAACATGTCGGTCGGCCAAGCCCAGGCGAGCGGCGCGAGCAGCCATGCGTGGAGCGGCGGTTGCAGCAGCATGAAATCGCGGAACGGCATGCCTTGCAGTGCCAGCACGGCGCCCGCGACATACTGGCTCTCGTCATGATCGGGCTTCTGCGCAAGCGATTGCAGCAGGATCCACGCGGCTGCCAGCACGACGACGGCAATCGCCGAGCGGCGCTGTGCCAGCATGTCGTTCAGACCGGCGGCGTAAGCGCAGCCTCGGGCAGGCGGATACGCGGGCGGGGCTGGACGGCGACAGGATCCGCGATCACACGCCGGATCAGCGCCTCGTAACGCGCCAGCATGACGGCGCTGTCATAGCGCGAGGCCTGCTCGCCCGGCAGGACTGCCTCGTCGCTCAGCTGCACCAGCATCGCCGCGCCCATCCCTTCCGCATCGCGCGGATCGACGAGCAATCCGTGGCGGCCGAAGCCAAGCACCTCATGCGCGCTGCCGGCCCGGTCGGATGCCACGACGGGCAGCCCGCAGGCGATGGCTTCGAGCAGGGCGTTGGACGATCCCTCCCACCAGGACGGCATTGCGAACAAGCTCGCCTGCCGCATGATCGCGAAGGGATTGCTGGTCGGCGGCAACAGGTAGAGCCGATCAGCGATCCCAACCGCCGCCGCACGCCGCTCGAGCCGGCGGCGGGCCTCGGCAGTGCCTGCGCCAAGAATGGCGAGATCGACCGGGCGCGTGCGGTTGGCAACGGCCAGCGCATCGACCAGCGTCTCATGATTCTTCTGCTCGACAAGGCGTCCGACTGCCAGGACCAACGGCACACCGGGCGCCTTCCGGTTGATCGCCGCACAGGGCTCCCCGGCGCGGCGCCGCACCGTCGCCACATCCACCCCGTTCGGGATGACCGCAAGGCGCGCCGGCCCGGCCAGGCGCTGCCGGAGCTCGCGCGCCAGCGAGGGAGAGTTTGCGATGAGCTGGTCCGCCTGCCGGCCGATCAGCGACAGCGTCAACCAGCGACCGACGGAGCGAAGACGCTGCCGCAAGGCGTTACCAGCCCGTTCGTGGGCGAAGCTGTTGCTCAGCCGGTAGACGCGGCGCAATCGCGCCAGGCGGGCGCTTGCCAGCCACGCGAACAGATGCCCCCGATTGCCGGCGGAAAGCAGCACGTCTGCATTCCGCAACCGGCGACGCAAGCGCAGCACGCGGCCGATCATATTGCCGGAGAGCGAGACGGTGGCGACCGCCGGATCGACCTCGCCGGCCAACACGCCTCCGCCGCGGATCGTCACCAGCTCCACATCCATCGTTCGAGCGAGATGTTTTGACAAGGCGAGCGCGTTGCGCACCACGCCCGTCGCGGAGAGGTCATGCACAAGGATGCAGAGGCGCGGCATTGGCGTCGCGCGAGCTGCTTCGTCGAACGGGCCAGTCATCATGGTGACCGGCTACCGCACGTGCGTGACGCCACGATCACGGCATCATGTCATTTCGCCCACGTTGGAGCAAAGATGCGTTACGATGGCCGTCAGGCCTTTGTCAGCGCCCACCGCACGAGCAGGCCGGGCTCGTTCGACAGGAGCTGCAATCGTCCGCCATGCAGCGCGGCGACCGCCGCAACCAGCGACAGGCCCAATCCCGTCCCCCGCACAGCAGACGTCTCCTGCCCGCGATAGAAGCGCTCGAACACGCGCTCGCGCTCCGCCTCGGCGATGCCGGGTCCGCGATCGGCGATCTCGATCTGCGCCTGGCCGTCGGCCTTGGCACGGATGACGATCTCGCCACCCTCCCTCGAAAACTTGATCGCATTGTCCAGGAGATTGAGGATCGCCTGGAACAGCATGTCCCGATCACCGAGGACGGCGATGCCATCGTCGATGTGCGTCTGGATCGAAAGGCCGCTATCTTCCGCCTCGGGCGTATAGAAATCGACGGCGTCGTGCAGCAGCGCCGAGAGATCCACCTTCTCCGGCGCAAAGCCATGCCGCCCGCTCTCGATGCGGGCGATACGAAGAAGCGCGTCGAAGGTCGCCTGCAGGCGATCCACCTCACCGATCGCCTCGGTCAGCAGATCGACCCGTTCGGTCTGCGGCGCCGAGGGGATCTGCTCCATGCTGGCGCGCAGCCGCGCCAAGGGCGTGCGCAGCTCATGCGCGATGCTGTCGGACACGCGGCGCACGGCCTCGAACAGCGTCTCGATCCGGGCGAGCATCGCGTTCAGCGTCTCGCTCAACCGGTCGAAATCGTCGCCGGTGCCGCGCAGGGGAACCCGGCCGGCCAGGTCGCCGGCGAGCACGGTGTTCGCCGTGCGCGTGATCGCATCCAGCCGGCTGCCGATCGCGCGGCTCATCAGCAGCCCGCCCGTCAGGCCGAGCAGCACGGTCAGCCCGAGCACGGACCATGCAGCCTGCTGGCTGGTCTCGTGGATGAGATCGAGTTCCTCCACGTCGCGGCCGATCATCAGCCGCGCGCCATCGGGGAAGACGCGGCCGAGGACCAGAGCCATGTAATCGTCTTCCTCGCCGTCCCGGTGGATATCGGCTTCGATGCGGCGCCAGCCGGTCACCGGCGCGCGCGGCCACGTCGAGAGGTTGGTCGAAAGCACCCGGCCGCTCGCATCGGCGAAGAAGTGGAAGTTCTTGCGCGTCGTCCTCAAATGCGCTCGCTGCTCGAGCCGCTTGAGCAGAGCGGCCTGCCCGTCGAGCACGTAGATGCCGGCCGCCTCCGCCTCGTCCTGCTCGATCTGCCGCTCCACCGCCGCGATCGGCCGATCGACCGCGATCCAGTGGGCGATGGCGTAGAGCAGCCCGACCGTGAGCGAGAAGAACAGGGCGAAAAGCAGCGTCAGCCGCAGCGATAGACTGCGGAGCGGAACCGGCCAGACCAGCTTCAAGGATCGAGCCGTATGACGTAGCCGACACCCCGCACGGTATGGATCAGCGAACGATCAAAGCCCCGGTCGATCTTCTGCCGCAACCGGCTGACATGCTGGTCGATGATGTTGGTCTGCGGATCGAAATGATAATCCCACACGCTTTCCAGCAGCATCGAGCGGGTGACCACCCGCCCTGAATTGCGCATCAGATATTCGAGGATGCGGAATTCGCGCGTGGTCAGGTCGATCCGCCGACCACCACGCGTCACCTGCCGGGCGATCAGATCGAGGCGCAGGTCGCCGAGGTCGAGGCCGGCGGGCTCCGTTGTGGCTGGTGCGCGCCTGCCGAGCGTTTCCACCCGCGCGATGAGCTCGGACAAGGCGAAGGGCTTGGCAAGGTAATCGTCGCCGCCGGCGCGCAGGCCGCGCACCCGCTCGTCCACCTCGGACAACGCGCTGAGGATCAGCACGGGCGTCTGATCCCCCGCCGCACGGATCGCGGTGAGGATGGTCAGTCCGTCGACGTGCGGCAGCATGCGATCGAGGATGATGACGTCGAATTGCTCCGCCGCCGCGCGGTAGAGGCCGGCGCGTCCATCCGCCTGATGATCGACAAGATGACCCGCCTCACGCAGCCCCTTGGCGACGTGATCCGCCACCCGCGCATCGTCTTCGATCAGCAGCAGTTGCACGTCGATGCCCTCGTCAGTCTTGACCGATGGCGACCGACAGCCGTCGCCCGGTCACCGCATCATGCCGCACCTTCGCCACGCCTGCAGCGGTGGCAACCTCGATCTCATAGACGAGCCGTTCGTTGTCCGCCTTCAGCGTGGCTTCGTGCACGGTGCGGCCGGGGGTCGCCTCGATCTCGTTCAGCACCGAAGACATGGGCCGCACGCGCTTGCCATGATGCACGCGGCCGGCCTCAAGGTAGCGGCGGTACAGGCCGACGAGACGGGGCTTGCTGACCGAAACCAGACGACCGGTGCGGGCATCGATCTGCGCCGAATGGAGCGTATCCGCCCGCACCAGCTCGACCTCGTAGACGAGGCGCCCCTTGCGGGTGTCGAGCGAGGCATCGATGGCGTTGGCGGCGAGCTGGTGCTCCGCCACCTCGACGGCACGCGCCAGTCCGACCAGTTGGTCCGATGCGCTTGCAGGCGCAGCGACGCCGAGCGACGCGAGCAGGGTGAGCACGGGGAGGAAGAAGCGCACGGTTCCGGGATCCGAAATGGGTCTATCGACTGCCTTCTGCCCGAAGCAGCGGCCGACCACACGTTTGATTTTGGCCACGAAAGACGCTCCAAGTGCGTGAGATTGCGGGCATCCGGCCTCAGAAGGTGCGGGTCAGCAGCAGGTCGACGCGGCGGCGTTCCAGATCGTAGAGCCGGATCGAGCTGTCGATCCGATCATAGCTGATCCGGATCGTCGGCATCAGGCCGGCGACGGACACACGCCTGTTCGCCAGCGACAGCCCGGCGCGCCACCGCCAGTCGCGGCGGCGATCCGCAAAGGCATCGATGCGCTCGTCGCCGCGCAGCCGCCCGCCGCCTGCGGAGATGCCCGTCGTCCACCCCCCCTTCCAGTCGCAATAGAGCGACACGTCCCCCTCGCCGAGCCAGGAGGCGTAGCCCTTGTCGCGCGCGTCCGTCCTGCTGAGTGTTCCTGCGATGGAGAGCGTCGTCGCCGCCCCCAGCTGGTGATCGGCCTGCACGCGCGCCGATGACACCCAGCCGTCGAGGCTCCGCACCCGATCATAGTCGAGACGGCGGGCATCGATGATGACGCTGCCGAACCAGGTCTTGCCGAGCCGGTGATCCGCCCGCAGGCCGACGCCGGCACCCTGCGCATAGCCGTGCCCGCCGAACCAGCGGCGCAGATAGGTGACCTCCGGCGTCAGCCGCCCCTGCGGCAGGGCAAGCTCCAGCCCGCCGCGGACATCGGCGACGACGTCATCGACGTTCATGTCTGCCCAAGGGTAAAACCGCCCCCACCCGTTCAGCCTCACGACGCCGGCGACACGCGGCGACAATGGCTGGCGCCAGCCCACCTCGGCATTGACGACCGCCCCAATGCCGGACCGGCGGCGTGCCTCCCGATCGAGCGTGAAGGGCAGACCGAACAGGTCCACGCTGTCGGCCCCGGTCGCGGCATTGATGTTGCTGTCTGGCGCAAGGCCGAAGCCCAAGCTGCCGAAGAAGCGACGCTGCGCGCGGATGCCGCGCAGCGCGACATCGACGCTGGCCACCACCGCACGCGGCGGATCGTCCGCCAGCGCGCGGCGCAGCTCTCGCTCCGCCGCGCCGAAGTCGCCGGTGGCTGCCAGTGCACGGCCATGTTCCAGACGGATGCGCGTCGCGTGCGGCTCCTCGGTCACCAGCCTGGCCAGGATCGGCTCGGCCATCGCGGCACGGCCGAGATCGATGAGCAGGACCGCACGGGCGAACCGCACGTCGCGGCGACGCGCATCGACCGGGTCCAGCGCGTCGAGCAGGGCGAGCGCCTCCGCGACCTTGCCGGCCTGCGCCAATCGCCCGGCGACCTGCACCACGCCTGCGGCATCGGTGCGGACCTGCCGGACCTCCGCCGCCGGTGCAGCTGCAGCGACCGTGCCGAAGAGGGCGAGCAGGACGGCACCTGCTCGCTGACCCCTCCCCCTCATCGGCCGCCGACGAACACGCCGACCGCCTCATCGGCGCCGCGGGACACGCTGAACGTCCCGCCGACCTCCTGTGCGCCCGGCCCGAACAGGCCGCCCTGCCAGTTGCCGGCAAAGCCATTCGCCCCCGCCACCGTGCCCGCGAAGCTCGCATCGGTGCGGTTGAGCGCAGCCGCGCCGGTCAGCCGATCCATCGCGACGACAGCGTTCGTCTCGCGATCGCGCCCGCTGATGTCGAGCGTGCCATTGACCTGATTGCCGGCGAAATTGGCGGTGATCGCCGCCGTGCCGCTCAGGCGGTAGCTCGCAGTCGCTGAGGTCCACAGGCCATCGACGCTGCCCGTATAGCTGGCCGAGCCGGTGGTCGGCAGCGCGGTACCCGGCGTGCGCAGACCGTAGACGAAGGTTGCCCAACGCTCGACATCCGCATCCCCCGGCTGATCGACGTCGCGCTCCCACAGGCCGTAGCTGACATAGCTGAGGTTCGATCCGGCGCTGCCCGCGGTGCGGAGCGTCAGTTCGGTATCGTCGCCGTTTGCGGCATGCCGCTCATATTCGGTGAAGCCGCGGGCGGGATCCTTGTCGAGCTGTGCCTCGGTGTAGGAGACGCTGTCGGCGATCCCGCCCTGGTTGATGGAGATGGTGTAGCTCTTCGCGGCGGCGTCGTAACTGAGCGACACGCCTTTGCCGAAGCCGGCGCTCTGGCTCGTCGTCACGCCGCTTGGCACGTCGCGCGGATCGGTGAAGGTGCCGGTCAGCGTCGTGGACGCCGTGTCGAAGGTCTGCGAAGCGACGAGGTTCGTCAGCGTCTCGTTGCCGGCGGCGGCCGGCGGCGCCGCGGGATTAGTCCCGACCGAGTTGATGCCGTCCCCGCCGCCGCCGCAGGCGGACAAAGCGAGGGCGGCACCGGGAACGAGCATGCGCAGGTTGGCGCGGCGACTTGGCATGGAAAGGCTCCTCTGTTGGAGGGTGCCTCATGCCTTCTGCGGCTTGTGGCCAAATGGCTGAAACATGTGATTTCCGCCATGTTCAGGGCCAGCATCAGCGAAGTGTGCAGATCACCCTGACCTATAGCCCGCGCCTAGCGCCAAAGAGGCGCTACCTCGCATCTTCGGCCCGCCTGTGTTGACGACCCGCCCGGCATGACGAATAGTCGTACCCAATACGCAAGCGATAGGCCGGCATGGATCAGGCCTACAGAGTGCGTACCGGAGAGGGAGTGTCACGATGCAGCGGGACGCGCGGGTGAGAATCGCGAAGCAGATTCTCGACATGATCGACCGTAACGAAATCCAGACGGCAGAGGAGCCCGCGGTCGAGCTGGACGTCGGTCGCTTCATCGATCCCGAGCGGTTCGAGAAGGAGCGACAGGCCTTCTTCCTCAACCGCACCCAGCTGCTCGCCTTCACCGCCGACCTGCCCGAGCCGGGCGACTATTACGCGACGGAAGTGGCGGGTCGGCCGATCCTGATCGTTCGCGGCAAGGATGGCGTGGCGCGTGCCTTCCTCAATGCGTGCCGCCACCGCGGCGTCCAGATTGCGGAAGGCTGCGGCCATGCCAAGGCGTTCGTCTGCCCCTATCACGCATGGACGTTCGGGCTGAACGGCGACCTGATCGGCGTGCCGGGCCGCGCCGCATTCGACGGGCTGCTCAAGGATCGCGGGCTGATCGAGTTGCCGTGCGCGGAAGCGATTGGCTTCATCCTCGTCCACCCACAGCCGAACGGGCACGTCGATGTCGACGAGTTCTTCGGCCCGATCAAGGATCACCTCGCCGGCTATCGTTACGAGAATCTGAGGTTGGTGCGCGAGTTCAAGACGATCGCGCGGATCAACTGGAAACACGCGGTGGATGGCGGCGTGGAGGGCTATCACGTGCCTTTCCTGCATCCCCAGACGGTCGGCCCGATGACGCTGCCGCAATTCCTGCATCTCGACTGGGGGCTGCATCACACGCTGGTGACGGTCGGCCCCGACATCCTGAAGCTCAAGGACATTCCCGAGGAGGAATGGCCGGAATATTGCGAATTCTCCTGCTCCAACGCGATCTTCCCCAACTCGATCGTCATTGCGGGCGAGGCGATGGGCATCTTCCAGCGGAGCGACCCCGCCGACGAGCCGGGCAAGTGCAATTACATCTTCCGCCTCTATGGCTGGGGCAAGAACCCGAGCGAGGAGCAGTTGGCGAAGGACAATTATGTCGCCGACATGCTGATCAAGGTGGCGATGGAAGAGGATATGCGCGTCCAATCCAACTCGCAGGTGATGATGGAAGCCGGCGCGGTGCCGTCGATCATTCTCGGCCGACGCGAGCAGAACGTGCTGCGGATGCACCATAATTACGATCGCCTGATCGGGCACGATCCTGCGGCGGCGCTGGCGGCGCAAGGTCTTGCTGCGGCCGCAGAGTGAAGGCGAAGGGCCGGCTTCGACAGGTGCTCGTCCGGGTGGGCAGCTGAAGGCAGCCTTTCAATCGATTGCTGCGCGTCATGATGCAGACAGGACCGCATCCTCCTTCCTCTCTGGACGGATATAGATCGAGCTGAGCTGCGGCACGGCGGCCCTCAGTTCATCCTCGATCTGCCCGATCAGGACTTCGCCCTCCCCCATCGTCAGGCTGTCAGCGAAGTCGGCGCTGATCGCCACGAAGATGCTTTGCGGTCCGGTATGGATCGTGCGGACGTGATTGACCGAGCTGATCTCCGGCCTTGCCGCCACGAGCGCGCGCACGCACTCGATCACGGCCGGATCCGCGCGCTCGCCGATCAGCAGGCCTTTCGACTCTCGCGCCAGCACGATTGCCACCGCCGCCAGGATCAGGCCGATGACAATCGAGGCATAGCCATCCAGCCGCGGGTCGGCGAACCAGTGGCTTGCCCACACGCCCACCGCCGCCACGATCAGGCCGATCAGCGCCGCACTGTCCTCGAACAGCACGATGAAGCCTGGCGGATCCTTGGACTCGTGGATCGCCTGCCACCAGCCCGTATCGCCCCGTGTCCTGCCGAATTCCCGCACTGCGATGAGCCAGGAGGAGCCCTCCAGCAGCGTGGCGATCCCGAGAACGACATAGTTGATGAACGGGTCGCTCAGCGGCTCGGGATCGATGATGTGCAGATAGCCCTCGTAGATCGAGACGCCGGCACCGACCGCAAAGATCAGGATCGCCACGACGAACGACCAGAAGTACAATTCCCGCTCATAGCCGAACGGCCGCGCTGCATCGGGCGGACGCTTTGCCCGTTTCTGGCCGTAGAGCAGCAGCACCTGGTTGCCGCTGTCGACGACCGAATGCACGCCCTCTGTCAGCATCGACGAGGAACCGGTGATCGCAGCCGCGATGAACTTGGCAACCGCGATGCCGAGGTTGGCCGCGAGCGCACCGAACAGGACGATATTGTCCCGCCATCCACCTTTCGCCGGCTTGTGCGTGTCATCCATCGGCGCATCATCCCTCGGCAGCCATCTGCCACGGGACGCGCCGCCGGTGAGCCAGTTCCCCACGCGGTTAGCCGATCCGCCACGCCGCAGCCTGTCGGACGTGTGTGGGATGCCCCTTCTTGGTCTGCCGCAACATGGGCTAGAAGCAGGCATGAGACAGGCGACCGAGACACTGACGATCGATACAAGCCGCCAGGGGTTGGTGGAGGTCACCACGGAAATCGCAGCCTGGATTTCGGCGCAGGGCGTCGGAACCGGGCTGCTCACGATCTTCTGTCGCCACACCTCCGCTTCGCTGCTGATCCAGGAGAATGCGGCGCGCGAGGTGCGCCACGACATCGAGCGCTATTTCGCGCAGATCGCCCCGGAGGGGGCGGGTTATGCGCATGACGATGAAGGCCCCGACGACATGCCCGCCCACCTGCGCACCGCACTGACGCAGGTGCACCTGTCGATACCCGTGCTGCGTGGCCGGCTGGCGCTGGGGACATGGCAGGGCATCTACCTGTTCGAGCATCGTAGGCGACCACATCGCCGTGAGATCGTCCTGCACCTCCTCGGGGATTGAAGCGGGGCAGCGTTCCGCCCGAACCGGTTGCTCTGCGCACCTTGACCGGAAGCTCGCCAGTTCCAGGCCTGTTGCAGCCGCCCGGAAGCGACCGTAGAACTCCAGCGCATCAACGTGCCTCGTCATCGAACGCATGTTTCGGGATCGGCCGGAAGGTCCCCGATCCCCAGGAAAGCGCTGTCGAGGTTCCAAGTCCGATGTCAGATCGCCTGAAGGTCGCGCTCCAGTACATACTGCCGAAGCAGCGCCTGACGATGCTGGCCGGTCGCGTTGCCGGCGCGCGGGGCGGGCGGCTCACGACGCGGCTGATCCGCTGGTTCGTCGGCAGATATGCGGTCGACATGAGCGAAGCCGCAGATCCGGATATCTCCAGCTACACGAGCTTCAACGACTTTTTCAGCCGTCCCCTAAGGGCCGGCGCCCGTCCGCTGGCCACCGCTGACTTCGTGTGCCCGGTGGATGGTGCGATCAGCCAGTTCGGCGCGATCGACGATCACCACATGCTGCAGGCAAAGGGGCATCGCTTCACCACCACCGAACTGGTCGGCGGCGACGCAACGCTCGCGGCTCGGTTCCGCCACGGCAGCTTCGCCAACCTTTATCTGTCGCCCAAGGATTATCACCGCCTGCACATGCCCTGCGACGGCAGGCTCACCCGCATGATCTACGTGCCGGGCGCGCTCTTTTCGGTGAACCCCGTCACCGCGCGAGGCGTGCCCAACCTGTTCGCGCGCAACGAACGCGTCGTGTGCGTCTTCGAGTCCCCCGTGCATGGCCCATTCGTCATGGTGCTGGTCGGCGCCACCATCGTCGGGAGCATGGCGACGGTCTGGCACGGCGTGGTCAATGCACGGCGCACCGGGCGGCTGTCCGAATGGACCTACACTGATCGGGACATCGTGCTGCGACAGGGTGAGGAAATGGGTCGCTTCCTGCTCGGGTCGACCATCGTCATGCTGTTCCAGCAGGGAACGATCGTCTTCAACCAGGACTGGGCGCCGGAAGGCGCCGTGCGCCTTGGCGAAAAGATGGGCGACCGCGCAACCTGAACGCCTCGTGCGGTGCCGCAAGCGGGCCTGACGAGCGCGGCTCCACCACCTAGCGCTTGATCGTGTACGTGAGGCTGGCCGTCGCGTTCGGCGCGATCTTGACGGGCACGATCCAGCCTCGCGCTCCCTGTCTGGCATTGGCCGGCTTGTCGTCCAGCCCGGGCGGCAGCGTCACCTCGGCCTGCACCGCCGCTGCCTGCGCGTTGCTGACGTCCACGCGCCATTGCTCGCGCCTCTCGGTGTCGATGGTGCGTACCAGCGTCCACGTCACGTCCGGACTGTCGCCGAACCGCAGCGTGACATCCTCCCCTACCGCCAGATCGTCGATCGGCGCCTCGCCTGCATAGAGGTCGCGCCCCGCACCGCGGGCGAACAGGGCCACCATTCCCGCCGGCAAGGGCACGCCCAGCCCCGCCCCAGCCGCGTTCCGCGCCCGCAGTTCGAACGGCGTCGCCTGTGCCGCGGGCACGGGCAGATAGCGTGCGGTCAGGTCGATCTCGTAGATCCGCTCGAACGTGGCGGCAGGCTGCACGAGCATCGCCACCTGCTTCTGTGCATGGGCCGCAACGGTCACGCGCATCGGCACGCGGTAGAGTTTCAGGTCGCCGAGAGCCTCGACCTTCGCCTGCGTGCCTTCCGCGGCGCTCACCGGCGCCATCACCGGTGCCGGCGGCGGAGGGGGCGGCGGCGGTGGCGGGGGCGGCGGAGCCGGCAGCGCTGCGAATTGCAGGCGCTCCCGCCGGCGTGACGATGCACGCACCGAGGCACCAGTCACGATGATCTCCGAGCCTGCATCC
Source organism: Sphingomonas jatrophae (assembly GCF_900113315.1). Classification (GTDB taxonomy): domain Bacteria; phylum Pseudomonadota; class Alphaproteobacteria; order Sphingomonadales; family Sphingomonadaceae; genus Sphingomonas_P; species Sphingomonas_P jatrophae. Next base: position 165,472 of record NZ_FOZG01000002.1, read on the forward strand.
CCCGCATAGAGCGCAGCCTCTCGCTCGGCCTTTTCGCGCGCGCGACGCTGCTTGCGCGTCTCGAAACTGCCCGGCGCATTGGTGCCTACGGCGTTGAACGCACTCAGGTCAGGCCCCTTCGGCAGCGGCAGGGGCGCGAACACGCGGCTGGGATGCGTGCTCGTCACGTCGGCCGGCCAGCATTGCAGGTCGAGCCACGCGGCCGGCGGCGGTGGCGGCAGCACGTTCTCGCGTTTACTGGGCTTGCCGGCGATCACCTGGAGCCGCGCGTCGCGGAAACTCTGCTGACCGCCATTGGCCACGGTCAGCCAGGCGAACAGCCCGATCTTGCTGCCGTCGCCCTTCACGTGCCCGACATAGTTTGCCGACCAGTCGAACCCCTGCGCCATGTAGGTGAGCTGGACGGTCGCCGTCGTCGCGCGCTCCGCACGGGTCAGGATCGAGAGCGTCGGCCGCGCCGTCAACTCGCCGGGCACACCATCGTAGAGGATCCGCTCGGGCAATCCCGAACAGCGCAGCGCCTCCACGCCGTCCGCGGTCTGGAGGATGACACCGCCATCCGGGCCCGCCTGAACGATGGCGGTCTGCTCCCGCACCTTGCCCGTGGCGGGATCGGTCCGCCGCAGCAGCACGCGGCGCTTGAGATAGGCATCGACCAGCCCGGCCGGCGAAATCAGCCGGGCATCGCGGTTCTTCTCGCGCACGCCACTCGGCAGGCCGGTGACGATGGCGGTTTCGGGGAGCAGGCCCTCGGCCACATCCTCGAAGCGGATCTGGCTCTCCCCCTTCGGCACGCTGATCGTCCGCGTTTCGGTGATCAGCGCATAGCCGCCCGGCCAATTGGGGTTCATCGCACCCATGCGGTAAGGATCGCGGTACACCGTCACAGTGACGTCGGCGACGCCCCGCGAGACGACGACCTGCGGCGCCGCGGACGCGAGCGCGGGCGTCGCCAGCGCCATGACCAGCCGGATCCAGCGCACGACGATCAATACCGCGAGTCGAACGTCGCCGTCAGATCCGTCGTACCGTTCGCGGCGACGGGCACCTTCCATTCCACCCGATCAGCCGACACGCGCTCGCCCGCCACGCTCTGCTCGGTGATCCTGACATCGCCCCATAGCCCGTCCTGCGCGAGATCCACCGTGACCGGCACGTCGCGCGCATTGCTGACTGTGTAGGCCATGCGGGTGCGCCAGCGCCGGTTCGACAAGCGCGTCCGCTCGGCGACGACGACCTTCACCTTGACGTCGAAGGCCTCGCCCGTGCGGATCGACATGGACGAGCCCATCGGCGTGTGCGGGATGCGGTTCTCGCCGATGAACTGCGGATCGCCGCGTGCGTCGCGCATGTAGACGCGCACCGTTCCGGCCGGCAGCTGATCGCCCAATCCCCCCGCACGCGAGGTCGAGAACTTGATCGCGGTCGCGGCACTGCGCGGGACATCGTTGCCGCCCAGCCAGCCATTGCTGAATTCATAGGCCTTGCGGGCCGCCGCCGCCTTTACATCAAGGAAGCTGACCTGCTTCTGCTGCGCATTGGCGATCGTCGTCCGCTCGGCCAGCGGATAGAGGTAGAAATCGCCCAGCCGCTGGCGCGTGCCCGTCTCGGTGCCGGCCTGCTCGATCGCCGCATTGTCATCCAGCGAGGCGAAGCGGTTGGCCGCACCGCCGATGGTGCCGGCCACCAGCAGCGTGCCCGCGTTCGTGAAGGTGGTGCCGGTATTGTTGTTCAGCGTCACCCATCCCTGAACGTCGATCGACCCCGCTTTTTCGTCGAACAGCGCGACATAATCGCTCGTCCAGCCGAGCCCCGGCGTCAGGTAGGATAGTCGCATCGGCACCGCCCCGCCGCGTGCCGCATCGACCGTGACCGACAGCGTCGGCCGTGCGCGCAGATTGTCGGGCACCTTGTCGAACACCACGCGCACGGGCAGGCCGTCGTCGCGCAGCACCTCGATGCGGTTGCCGATCTGCAGCACGATGCCGCCATTCGCCGCCAGCACGCGCGCCTGTTCGCGTGTTTCCGCACCCGTTGCAGGGTTGGTGCGGACGATGGTGATGGTCTGGCCGACAGCCTTCTCCATCAGCTTGTCGGGTGACAGCAGATCGAAGTCGAAATTCTGTTCGACGATGCCGATGCCGGGGCCGCTCAGCGTCACCGTTTCGGGGCGGATCTGCGCGGACACGTCCGGGAATTCCTGCCGGCTGCGACCTTGCGGCAGCGTCAGCGTCCGCGCGTCCTGCACGAGCGCGACGCCGCTATTGTAGATGGTGATCTGGACATCGCCCTGCGCGGGTTGCGCCAGCGCTGTCGCCGGCCACACCGCCGCGCCCAAGATCCACGACCGCCGCATCGCAAGCTCCCCTTTTCCGCAGAAGCTAGCGGCTGCGAAGGCGACGCGAAAGCCTTGGGCGTCGATCTGTCCCCGATGGGCGGCTATGCCCGCTCAGCTTGCAGGAGATGGAAGATGCGACGTTTTGCGCTGCTGGTGTGCTGCATGATCCCCGTCAGCGCGGCTGCCGCTGCGGCCGCCACGCCGAAGCCGGTGCCCGTGCTGCTGCGGGCCGATCCGAACGTGGACGCCTGCCCATCCTTCCTGCGCGTCAAGCTGCCCGAGGGTGGCCGCGAAGGCTTTCTGTCGCTGCGTGCCGGACCGGGCACCGCATGGCCCGAAATTGCCCGCCTGCGACCGGCAACGTCCATGATCGCCTGCAGCGAAAAGGCGGACTGGATCGCCGTCATCATACAGCCGGGCGGCGGCGGCGATTGCGCCATTCCCGTGCCCACGGGGAAGCCGCTCCGCTATGCGGGGCCGTGTCGACACGGATGGGTGAACCGGCGCTTCGTCGAGACGGTCGCCGGCTGAGAGGCGGTCCTCAGGCGCGGTGCCGCGTTTCCGCCAGGTCGAGCTCGCGCGTGAGTTTGCGCGCCGTCTCGCTGCCGGCTGCCCGCTCCCGCAGCAGCGCCCGCAGCCGCTCACGCTCGGCCTTGACGCCAACCAGCCTGAACTCGGACACCAGCCGATCCTGCGCCCGCATCATGTCGGAGCCTTCGCCCGACAGGCCGTCGATCCGCTCACGATAGAAATCCATCACTCGTGCCCCTGCGGCGGCATAGAGATCCGGATCGTCATGCTGCTCGGCCAGCGCGTGCTGATGGCGCTCGATCGCCCGCATCGCCGCCTTGGCCGTGGCGATCCGCACCGCATCCTCTTCGGCCTGTCGCGACGGCTCGGCCGGCAGCGTCAGCCCTTTCAGGAGGATCGGCAACGCAACGGTCGCAAGGATGAGCGAGACGATGATCACGCCCGCGGCAAGGAAGATCGCCAGATCGCGCGCGGGAAATGGCGAACCGTCCTTCATGGCGAGCGGCAGGGTCAGCACGCCGGCCAGCGTTATCGCCCCGCGCACCCCCGCAAACGAGGTCGCGGCAACGAGGCGCCAGTCGGGGCTGCCGGCAGCGCCCGGCAGGCGCTTGCGCAGGATGGTCAGGCGCAGCGACACCCACACCCAGGCGAAGCGCAGTGCCAGGAGCCCGGACACGAGCGCCAGCACGTAGAGCCCGAGCCACAGGGGCGATGCATGCCCGGTCACCGCCACGGTCTGCCGCGCGCAGGCGAGGATCGCGGGCAGCTGTTCGCCGAGCAGCACGAAGATGATGCCGTTCAGGGCGAACTGGATCGTGTCCCACACAGAGTTGCGGCGCATCCGCGTAGCCGCAAGCGCCTGCCGGGAGATTTCGGCGAAGCTCATCGTGACGCCCGCTCCCACCGCGGCGAGGATGCCCGAGGCATGGAGATGCTCGGCCAGCAGGTAGGAGCCGAACGGGATCAGCAGGCTGACCAGAACCTGCGAGCCCGAATCCTCGCCCCAGCCCCGCGTCACCCAGGCCTTTGCCCGCGTGACGGCGAGGGTGAAGAGCACGCCCACCGCCAGGCCCGCGCCGGCAACCCACAGGAAGTTCAACGCGGCATTACCGGCCGAGAAGCTGCCGGTTAGCGCCGCCGCGATGGCGAAGCGCAGGCAGACGAGGCCGGATGCATCGTTGAGCAGCGACTCGCCCTCCAGGATGTGCATCATCCGGCGCGGAATGGGCACGCGCGCCGCAATGGCGGACACGGCGATCGGATCGGTCGGCGAAACGACGGCCGCAAGCGCGAACGCGACCGCCAGCGGCATGGCAGGCAGCAGCCAGTGGATGAACAGGCCCATGCCGATGACGGTCAGCAGCACCAGCCCCAGCGCCAGCTCGACCACGGTGGGCAGATCCATGAACAGCTCGTCCTTCGGGATGCGCCAGCCGTCCAGAAACAGCAAAGGCGGCAGGAAGAGGAACAGGAACAGCTCGGGATCGAGCTCGACCCGGTAGGAGGTCGACAGGCCGATGAGCCCGCCCAACAGGATCTGCACGAGCGGGGTGGGCACCGACACGGGCAGCATGCGTGCGATCGCGCCGCTGACGACCACCGCCAGCAGCAGAAACAGGCTGATCGACACGACTTCCAATACTAGCACTCCATTTACTTCGGACGGTCGGCGCAAGGCTGGTCCGCCTGCTGCCGATCTCCCTGACCTGCCGAAGCGGGACACTGCGGCGACGTTCCGCCGCTCGCGCACGTGCCGGACCTACTGTCGGCGAGCTACGTCGGTGTCGCCAGCCGGAAGGCGAGCCGATCGCTGCGCGGGAGTTTGGCGACTGCCAAACGCCGCTTCCAGGATCGGCTCAAGGGGCGCCTTATTCAACCCCTGCTCTCAGTCCGCTCATTCCGCGCCGTCAGGATCCTCATCGAGCGTTGCCACCCCCATCAGCGGATGCATGACGAAGGTCCAGCCGTCACCCCCGAGGATCATCAGCCGCAAGGACTGGCGATCCGCGGCGCCGAGGATCGCTGCCGCTCCTGAGGAGGACGGCAACGACACCGTTGTGCCATCCTGCCGGATGCCGGTCGCCCAGCCCCGCCGTCCATTGCGGCTGTCGGCAGCGAGCCGCTCAAGCGCCGTCTCAAGCGCGGTGCGTGCGCGAGGGCCCTCGACCCACGCATGTCCACCGGCAACCATCTGCGGCGCCGGAGCGGCATGCTGGCCAGACGTGGGCTGCGCCTCCCGGCCCGGCTGTCGCTGCTTCACCTTGGCTCGTTCGAGCGGACGCACACCCTCCATGCTCATCATGCGTGCGAAATCGTCCATGGCCCTCCCCTTGAAACCTGCACATCGGAGCGCACCTGATCGGCGCGAGTTCCCCCCTGCAGCGCTAGCTGAGATAACCCCGCCGGGTTGCGACGGTGACGGCGTGGGTGCGATCGTCCACGGCGAGCTTTTCGAAGATCGTCTTGAGGTGCGACTTCACCGTCTCCAGCGAAAGCTGGAGCGCCCAGGCAATCTGCTTGTTGGACTGGCCGTCCGCGACAAGGCGCAGGACGGCGACTTCACGGTCGCTCAGCCGCTCCTGCGGTGCATGGAGTGCAAGCTCCTGCGCGACGTCAGGCGAGATTACCCGACGGCGGGCATGGACCGCGCGGATCGTGTCGATCAGATCCTTGCGCAGGCAGGATTTGAGCAGATAGCCCGCCGCCCCCGCCTGCAGCGCACGATGAGCCTGCGCGTCGCCGGGATAGGTCGTCAGGATCAGCACGACCGCGTCGGGGCGCTCGGCACGGATCGTCTCCAGCGCCTCGATCCCGCCCAGAACCGGCATCTGGATGTCCATCAACGTCACGTCGGGCCGTAGCTCGCGGAACAGCGCCAGACCTTCCTGCCCGTCGCTCGCCTCGCCCACGACCACAAGGTCGTCCTGTCGCTCGATCGACGCGCAGATGCCGTCGCGCATCATCGGGTGATCGTCGACGACGAGCACGCGGATCGGTTGGCGGGTGGGCTCCATCTGTCACCGGCTGGCAGCGCGGCCACGCCAACCCCCTGTCAGCGCGTGCCGCCGCCCCCCCGGTATATCATTGCAGCCGGCGCTGTCACGATGACGGAGGTGCCACCTTCACGGCGCGCGCCAATGCGGAAGGTGCCGCCGATCCTCCCTGCCCGCTCGCGCATGCCCGGTATTCCGAAATGCCCCCGCCGCCCGTCCCGCGCGACATCGGCCGGAATCCCGACGCCATCGTCCTCGACCCGCAAAGTCAGGCCGCTGCCCCGATAGTCGAGTTCCACAAGGACTTCGGATGCATGGGCGTGGCGAGCCACGTTGAACAACACTTCCGCTGCGATGCTGGCCAGTTCGTCCCACGCGCCCGCGTCCAAGGGCCGGCGTGTGCCGCTGGACCGGATCGTCGCGGCGACTGCGCTTCCCACGAGTTGCCGACCGGCAATCTCGCGCAGCGCCGCTTCCGGATCCTCGAGACCGTCGCTGCGGCGCAGGTCGCGCAGGCGGTCACGCCCCTCGGCGACGACCTCGTCCGCACGGTCCATCGCCGCCTCCAGGTCGCGGCGCGCCGCGTGGTCGGGCGGCAGTGCGTCGCTGGCCAGCTGGAAGCGCAGCATCAGCGCCTGGATGGACTGAAGAAGGGTATCGTGGATGTCGCGGGCGACGCGCTCACGCTCGCGGAGGCGATCGAGCAGCCGGCTCCTGATCCGCCGCGCGACGAAGCGGAGCCTGATGCGATAGGCCAGCCAGAGCAGCACCGCAGCGGCAGCGGCGCAGAGCAGGCGAAACGGCCAGCGCTCGACAAAGGTCGGCGGCACTTCGATTGCGAGCGAGGCGCCGGTACGGTTCCACACGCCGTCCGGATTGGCAGCGATGACGCGGAACAAGTACCGGCCGGGTTTGAGGTTGGTGTAGCTCGCCTCGCGACGCAATCCCGCGGCAGTCCATCCGGAATCCTGCCCTTCGAGGCGAAAGAAAGTCCGGTTGCGGGATGGGACGGCGAGGCTGTTGACGGCGAAGGCAATGCGAATGTCGTGCAGCCCTTCGCGCAAGCGAAGCATTGCCGGGGGATCGCGCCGGCTCTGCTCGCCTGCCGTCACCATGCGGATGGTGACGGGCGGGGGCACGAGGTTGCGGGCGATCAGCGCCGGATCCACCATCAGCGTCCCGGCACGGGTCGCAAAGAAGATGCGGCCATCGGCGGAGGACGCGACCTGCGCGCCGCGAAAGCTGACGGCCTGGCCGCGCGTGTCGTAACCGTCGGGCGCGCCGAACAGCCGGTGGCGCAGAGTGGCATGGGGCGTCGCGAAGCCGCGGGCGAGTTCGCGCGCGCTTACCCGTGCGATGCCGAGCCGGACGAGGAACCAGGCATCGCCGCGGCGATCGAGCGCCATCCCGCGCACCCCGACGAGCCAGGGATTGCGCACCGATGACAGGCGGCGGATGCCGGTGGCAGTGACCCGAGCCACGCCCGTGGCGCCACTGACAAAAGCCGCATCGCCGACCGTCCAGAGCGCGGTCAGCGTTCCCAATCCAAGCTGCGATGCGCCGACGCGCTGCGAGCCCGCGGGGGTGAGGCGGAGAAGGGCGTCGCGGCCCGTGTTGACCAAGATGCCCTCACCCGTGGGATCGCGCACGAGGTCCAGCGCGCTGCCGTCGAGGTTGGCGGGGTGACGGCGCCACTTGCCCGCATCACGCAGCCAGACCGCATCCGCGCCGTTCAGCCACAGGCGGCCGGCGCGATCCTCCACGCAGGCGGTCGGCGTGACGGAATCCGGCGGGAGCGGCAGGCTTGCGCTTCCGTGGCCATGGCGCGTGATCCGGCCGCCATGAACCGCCCAGACACCGGTCGACGCGCTGCACAATGCGCCGACACGGCCGAGCCCGCTGCCGATGCGACGCGCACCCTCCGGCCGTGTCTGGAACAGCTGGTGCGCCGACGCGACGAAGACGGCGCCGCCCGGCGCGCGCGCCAGCTTGAGGCCATCCTGCACGTCCGGCGGCACCGAGGACAGGCGCGCGACCGGGGCGGGGCGATAGCGATCGAGGCCGGCATCGGTCGCGACCCAGATGCTGCCTTCACGATCCGTGAACGTCTCGATCGTGGCATCCGAGGAGAGGAGCCGCCCCTCCCCCAATCGCTGGACATTCGCCGTTCCAGCGTGCCGAACGGCGCGGAACAGGCCGACGCCGCGGGTCGTGCCCCAGATGCCACCGCGCCGGTCGAAGGCGAGCGTTGGTACGGCGGCCCCGGATACGGGCGCAAAACGGCTCGGCACTTCCGGCAGTCGGCCCCCCGCGTCCCTCACCTGCCGGGTCGCATATTGATCCGACACCCAGAGCCCGCCGTCCGGCGCACGTGCGAGCATGGTGAAGCCGACCTGGTCAGGCGCGATCTGGAAGCGTGCGGCACCGGGCGAGAGCCGGGCGAGCATCCCCGCCTCGCGGCTCCGCCCGAGTGAGACCCAGAGGCTGTCATCGGGGGTCACCGCGAGCGACGCGATCTCGCCGGCGGGCAGACGGAGCGCGCGATCCATCACTTGCCAGCGTCCCTGCGCATAGCGGAACAGGCGGTCGCCGCCGCCGCCCCAGGATGCCCACACCGCCCCGTCCCGGCGCTGCGCGAACTTCAGGAGCGATGGCGGCGCCTTCGTCATCGGCACGGCGTGCAAGGCACCGTCGCGGTAGATCGCGGCTCCAGCGGCCTGATTGAAGCCTACCCATAGCCGCCCTTGCCGGTCGGCGAACACCGCTGTCGGGATCGCGCTGGCAAAGCGCGGATCAGGCGGCGGGGCGATATGCTCGAAGCTCAGTCCGTCGAAGCGGAACACGCCCTCCGCCGACGCAAGCCAGAGATAGCCGTCCGGTGTCTGCGTCAGACCGACGACGTTGCCGGGCGCGCCCTGCTCGGACGTCCAGCTGTTATGCTTGAACCCCTCGATCCCGGTCGCCCGGACACCGGTCGGCGCCAGCACGCACACGAATGACGCAAGCGCCCTCATCCTGCGCCACCGATGCTGCAACGTGCTTGCCCCCATCTGCGTGAGCGTAGCGGATCGGGCGGCGCTTGGCTCACCCGAATGAGGGATCGCACCGCCCCCCGGCCTAGTGTGCCGTCTCACGGTGGGCCTGCCTAATCATCCTCCCTGCCGATCGCGGAGACGCGGTCCGCCCGATCGAAAGGGAGTTCGCCGCATGCTCACACCGTTCGACATCATGCCACGGCCCAGCCGCCGGCCGGGCCGTGTTCCGCGGCTGCGGGGCGCTGCCGGCGGCGTCCTCCTCGCCGCCTCACTCTGCATTTCGCTGGGAACCGCAGGAGCGATCACGGGCGGGATCGTCCTCTATCTCGGCTGGCTGGCGGTGGTGCTCAGACTGCTGCTCGCGCCGGCTGATCCCGACTTTTCTACTCCGTCGAACAATCCCGACGATCTTATCGGGATACGTCGAACGATCGGCCTCCGCTAATCCACTCGCACCAACGACAACGCGCCCCCTCATGAAGGAATTGACCATGCCCAATGCTACCGCCACTCCCGGCAAGCTGCTGCTGACGCCGACCGATCACACGCTGGTGCTGATCGACTTCCAGTCGCAGATGGCGTTCGCCACCAAGTCGATCGCGCCCGAGTTGCTGCGCAACAATGCCGCCTTGGTCGCCAACGCCGCCGCGGGTTTCGGCGTGTCGACGATCCTGACGACCGTGGCGGAGAAGAGCTTCTCCGGCCCGATGTTCGACGAGATCACCGCGCCCTTCGCCGGACAACAGCTGCTCGACCGCACGTCGATGAACACCTGGGAAGACGAAGGCGTGATCGCCGAGGTCAATCGCATCGGCAAGGGACGCATCGTGCTCGCCGGGCTGTGGACGTCGGTGTGCATCGTCGGCCCGGCGCTTTCGGCGCTCGATCAGGGTTTCGAGGTCTACGTCATCACCGACGCGAGCGGCGACATCTCGCCCGAGGCGCATGAGCGTGCCGTCGAGCGGATGGTGCAGGCCGGAGCGCGGCCGATCACCGCGCTTCAATATCTGCTCGAGCTGCAGCGCGATTGGGCGCGCGGCGAGACCTACGACATGACCACCGGCATCGCCCGCAAGTGGGGCGGCGCATACGGCCTCGGCATCACTTACGCCAAGACGATGTTCGGCGCTTCCGAGGGCGGCCACTGATTTCGTCCACGCACCGGCCGGGTGCAACCGCCCGGCCAAATACTCAAGAGCGAAGGAACGACCGATGAGCACGATCACCACGCAGGACGGCACCGAGATCTTCTTCAAGGATTGGGGGCCGAAGAACGCCCAGCCGATCATGTTCCATCACGGATGGCCGCTGTCCGCGGACGACTGGGATGCGCAGATGCTGTTCTTCCTGGCCAACGGCTTCCGCGTGATCGCCCATGATCGCCGCGGGCATGGCCGCTCGGCCCAGGTCGATTTCGGGCACGACATGGCGCATTACGCCGCCGATGCGGCTGCGGTGGTCGAGCATCTCGACCTGCGCAACGCCATCCACATCGGCCACTCGACCGGCGGCGGCGAAGTGGCGGCCTATGTGGCACGGCACGGCATCCCGGCGGACCGGGTCGCGAAGGCCGTGCTGGTCAGTGCGGTGCCGCCGATCATGGCCAGGACCGAGCGCTATCCCGGCGGCCTGCCGATCGAGGTATTCGACGGCCTGCGCAAATCGCTCGCCGACAATCGCGCGCAATTCTACCGCGATCTCGCCGCCGGTCCCTTCTATGGCTTCAACCGCGACGGCGCCGACGTCAAATCGGCGGTGATCGACAATTGGTGGCGCCAGGGCATGATGGGCGGCGCGCTGGCGCACTATCAAGGCATCAAGGCGTTTTCCGAAACCGACCAGACCGATGATCTGAAGGCGATCACCGTCCCGCTGCTCGTCCTGCACGGCGATGATGACCAGATCGTGCCGTATCAGAATGCCGGCGTCCTCTCGGCCGACATCGCGCCGAATGCCACGCTGAAGCTCTACAAGGGCTACCCGCACGGCATGCTCACCACCAATGCGGACGTGCTGAACGCGGATCTGCTCGCGTTCATCCGCGGCTGAGCGCGAAGGGAACGGCACCGTGAAGCCCTACATCCTCTCGCTCGGGGCCGGGCTGCTGATCGGCATGGTCTATAGCCTCCTCGGCGTCCGTTCCCCCGCCCCGCCGATCGTCGCGCTGATCGGGCTCACCGGCATTTTGGCTGGTGAGCAGATCGTCCCGCTCGCCAAGCGGTTCGCCGATCGCACCGCGATCGCGCGACCGGAGACCCGCTTATGATCGATCTAACCCGCCGCGGCATGCTCGCCGGTGCCGCTGGCACTGCACTCGCCGTCGCCAGCGAAGGCCTCGCCATGCAGACGCAACCCGACCTCGTCATCACCAATGCCAAGGTCACGACGCTGGACCGCGCCAATCCGGTCGCCGCCGCCGTCGCGATCCGCGACGGCAAGTTCCTCGCCGTCGGCAGCGAAGCGGAGGCGCGGGCCGCCGCCCGCCCTGACGCGCAGGTGATCGACGCCAAGGGCCGGCGCCTGATCCCGGGCCTGATCGACAGCCACATCCATGTCATTCGCGGTGGGCTGAACTACAACATGGAATTGCGCTGGGAAGGCGTGCCGAGCCTTGCCGATGCGATGGCCATGCTGAAGCGTCAGGCCCGGAACACGCCGCCACCGCAGTGGGTGCGCGTCGTCGGTGGCTTCATCGAACATCAGTTCGCCGAAAAGCGCCTGCCGACGATCGACGAGATCAACGCGGCCGCGCCGGAGACGCCGGTCTTCATCCTGCACCTCTATGATCGGGCGTTGCTGAACGCCGCGGCGCTGCGGGCGGTCGGCTATACCAGGAACACGCCCAATCCACCGGGCGGCGAGATCGTGCGCGACGCGGCCGGTAACCCGACCGGGCTGCTGCTGGCCCAACCCAACGCGACGATCCTCTACGCGACACTCGCCAAGGGGCCGAAGCTGCCAGAGGAGTATCAGCTCAACTCGACCCGCCACTTCATGCGCGAGCTCAACTCGCTCGGCGTCACCAGCGTGATCGATGCCGGTGGCGGCTATCAGAATTACCCCGACGATTATGCGATCATCGAAAAGCTGCACGCCGACGATCAGCTGACATTGCGCATCGCCTACAACCTCTTCACGCAGAAGCCGAAGGAAGAGCTGAAGGATTTCGCCACCTGGTCGACCAAGGTGAAACCCGGCGATGGTGACGACACCTACCGTCACAATGGCGCGGGCGAGATGCTGGTCTATTCGGCGGCGGACTTCGAGGATTTCCGCGTCGAGCGGCCGGACATGCCGCCGTCCATGGAAGGCGATCTGGAGCCGGTCATTCGCCTGCTCGCGGAGCGGCGCTGGCCGTGGCGCCTGCATGCGACCTACGATCAGACGATCGGCCGCGCGCTCGACGTGTTCGAGAAGGTCAACCGCGACGTGCCTCTGCAAGGGCTCAACTGGTTCTTCGACCATGCCGAGACGATCAGCGCGCGCAACATAGACCGCATCGCCGCGCTGGGTGGCGGGATCGCGGTGCAGCACCGCATGGCGTTCCAGGGCGAGTATTTCGTCGAGCGCTACGGCGTCAAGGCAGCGGAGGCGACCCCGCCGATCCGCCGCATGATGGAGGCGGGCGTGCCGGTCGGTGCGGGCACCGATGCGACGCGGGTGGCGAGCTACAATCCGTGGGTGTCGCTGTCGTGGCTCGTCACGGGACGGACGCTCGGCGGCCTGGCGCTCTACCCGGTGCGCAACCGCATGGATCGGGAGACGGCGCTCCGGCTCTGGACCGAGCGGAACACCTGGTTCTCCAACGAGGCAGGAAAGAAGGGGCAGATCAAGGCGGGGCAGCTCGCCGATCTGGCGCTGCTCTCCGATGACTATTTCGCGGTGCCTGAGCGAGAGATCGCCCAGTTGCGCTCCGTCCTGACGCTGCTCGGCGGCCGGGTGGTTCATGGCGAGGGCGACTTCGCCGGGATCGCCCCTGCCCTGCCCCGGCCCATGCCCGATTGGTCGCCGGTCGCAACCTTCGGCGGCTATCACCGCAAACCCGAGACGGCGCGGAAGATGGCGTCCGCCTGCGGCTGCGTCTCCGCCTGCGGCGTGCATGGCCACGATCATGCGGCCGCACTGGGCGCCGCCGTTCCCGCGGCCGACGTCCAGAGCTTCTGGGGTGCGTTCGGCTGCGGCTGCTGGGCAGTCTGAGCGATGCGGAACCCCGTCCACACGCTGCTTCGCGATGAGCGGTTCGCGATCACCGCAACCCTCCTGCTGACGCTGCCCTACTGGTCGAGCGGGCTGGGCAAACTCTTCGATCTTGATGGCGCTTTGGCAGAGGCGGGGCATTTCGGTCTCCAGCCAGCCGCGGCGGTCGTCGGCCTGACGATCCTCGTCCAGATCGGCGGCTCGCTGTTGCTGATTGCCGGACGCTGGGCGTGGCTCGGTGCCGGCGCGCTGGGTGTCTTCACCGCTCTCGCTACGCTGATCGCACACCCGTTCTGGCGCGTGCTCGATCCGATCGCGCGCTTTCACGAGCGCAACACCTTCCTTGAACATGCCGGTCTGGTCGGCGGGCTGATGCTCGCGGCGATCGTGCGGGAGGCAAGACGATGACCGACACCGCCAAGCCGCTTTCCAGCCCCGTGTTCCGCGCGCTGTGGATCGCCACCATCGTGTCGAACATCGGCACCTGGATGCACGATGTCGGGGCGGGCTGGCTGATGACATCGCTCTCGACAAATCCTCTGATGGTCGCGCTGGTGCAGGCGGCGACGACGCTGCCGATGTTCGCGCTGGCGCTGCCCGCCGGGGCGCTGGCCGACATCGTCGATCGCCGCCGGATGCTGATCGGCGCACAGCTGTTCGGACTTGTCGCGACCGCGCTGCTCGCGCTGGCTACATTCGGCGGGATCACCACCGCACCTCTGCTACTGGCGCTCACCGCCGCGATCGCGATCGGTGCGGCGCTTTCGGCGCCGACCTTCCAGGCGATCGTGCCGGAGCTGGTGCCTGCCCCCGCTTTGCAGCAGGCGGTGGCGCTCAACAGCCTGGGGGTGAACATCGCGCGGGCGATCGGCCCGGCACTGGGCGGCGTGATCATCGCGGCCGCGGGAACGGGTGCGGTGTTCGCGCTCAATGCGGTGTCGGTAGTCGGCGTGATCGCCGTGATCGCGCGCTGGCGACGGGATGTGCCGCAACGCCACCTGCCGGCGGAGCACTTCGTCGGTGCGATGCGCGCGGGCGTCCGCTTCGCCCTGCGTGCCCCCGAGCTGAAGGCCGTGCTCGTTCGCTCGATCGGCTTTTTCCTGTTCGCTAGTGCGCTGTGGGCGCTGCTGCCGATCGTCGCACGCCGTGACCTCGGGCTGGGGCCCGCCGGCTATGGCGGGCTGCTGACCTTCATGGGGCTGGGTGCCATTGCGGGGGCGATGCTGATGCCGCGATTGCGCGCTCGCCTCGGGGCCAATCGCACGACGGTGGTGGCCTCGTTGCTGCTGGCGGGCGCGATGGTCGCACTCGCAGCGTCGCATAGCTTTGCCGCGGCGGCGGCATCACTGGCGGCTGGCGGCTTCGCATGGATTGCAATGATGGCATCTCTTAACGGCGGTGCGCAGGCGAGTTCCCCCGCCTGGGTGAAGGCGCGCGCGCTCGCCATCTATCTGCTCGTCTTCCAGGGATCGATGACGGCGGGCTCGACCCTGTGGGGCGGTGTCGCCGGCGCGATCGGCGTACCCGCCACGCTGGTGCTCGCAGCCGCGCTGCTGGCCGCCGCCACGCTGCTGCTCGGATGGGCTCGCCCGCTGGACGGCATGGCCAAACTTGATCTCGCGCCGTCGCTGCACTGGCCGGCGCCTGTATTCGAAACCGAGATCGAGCATGATCGCGGCCCGGTGCTCGTAACCATCGAATATCACGTCGATCCGGCACGCGTGCCCGCCTTCTTCGACGCAATGCAGGGAATGCGCCGCATCCGCCGCCGCGACGGCGCGATCCACTGGGGGCTGTACGAGGATGTCGCCGAGCCCGGCCGCGTCACCGAGACGTTCACCGTCGAAAGCTGGCTTGAGCATCTGCGCCAGCACGATCGCGTCACCAACGCGGATCGGGTGCAGCAGGAGGCGTTGCGCGCCTTCCAGCAGGACGCCGCCCCGCCGCTGGTGCGACACATGGTCGCGCGGTGATCGCCCGGCTGACCGGCGCGCTGCTGCTGGCGCTGCCGCTGCCCGCGGGGGCGCAGGTCGCACAGACCAACCTGCGCTATGACGAGGACTGGTCAGCCGCTCGCGGCCTGCCGAACCGGGACGCCCACTGGTGGGAGCGGCTTAAGGATCGACCGCTCTCCGCCGACCGCAGTGTCTATGTGACGCTCGGCGCCGAAGCGCGGGCTCGGTACGAGGGGTTCGACAACAATAATTGGGGGCAACCGCCTGCACCCGACGATGGCTATCTCTGGCTGCGCTTCATGCCGCTGGCCGACCTGCATGCCGGGCCGGTGCGCGCCTTCGTGCAGGGGATTGCCGGCTATGCACGCGGCGTCCGGCCCGGCGCTGGGCCCGCGGATGCGACAGGCTTGGATGTGCTGCAGGCTTTCGCGGATGTCCGCCTGCCCCTCGGCGACGATGCAGCGCTGACTCTACGCGGTGGGCGCGAGTTGATCGGCCTCGGCTCGGAGCGGCTGGTCGGGCTGCGCTATGGCCCGAACATCCCGCAGCCGTTCGACGGCGTGCGCCTCTCGCTTGAGCAACGCGGTGTGCGCGTGGAGGCGCTGCACACGCGCCCCGTTTCGGTGCGCCCGGGCGACTTCGATGATCGAACCTCCCCGACCAAGCGCCTGAACGGCGTTTACGCGACGGTGCCGCTCGCCGACGGCGCCGCCGCAGATCTCTACTGGCTGGGCTATCGTGACGACCGCGCCCGGTTTGGCGCTGCGCCAGCGCATGAGCGGCGCGATACCTACGGCCTGCGCCTGTTCGGACGGCGCGGTGCCCTTGGCTGGAACTGGGAAGCCATGCTGCAGGGCGGACGCTTCGGCTCGGCGACCATCCGCGCATGGTCCATCGCCAGCGAGACGAGTTACGCCTTCTCCGCGCCGCTCGCCCCGCGCTTCCGGCTTCGCGCCAACATGGCCAGCGGCGACCGCGACCGGAATGACGATCGGCTCGGCACGTTCAACGCGCTTTTTCCAAAGGGCAAATATTTTGGAGAGCTGTCGCCGATCGGCCCGCGCAACATCGTCAATCTGCATCCAAGCGTGGACGTGGACCTCGGCCGCGGCTTCACCGCCGAACTGGCCGGCATCGCCTATTGGCGAGCAAGCCGGAGGGACGGCCTCTACGATGTGCCCGGACAGTTGATCCGGGCTCCGGGAGACAGCAACGCGCGCCACATCGGCAACCAGATCGAGTTGCTGGTCGGCTGGCAGGCGAACACGATCCTGTCCTTCTCCCTCAGCGCCTCGCTGTTCACCGCCGGGCAATTCCTGCGCGAGACCGGCCCCGCCCGTCCCATTCACATGGTCGGGGCGGAGACGATGCTGCGCTTCTGATCATCGGCCGGCATCGCTGCCGGCGCCTTCCTAGAGGATCAGGTCCGACACGCCGACCGTGCTGGAGCCGAACATCAGCACGGCAAAGTCCGGCAGGATGTCGCCATCCACCTCGCCCAGCAGCACGGTGACGGCGCCGTGCCCCGCTGCGGCCTTCTGATCGCCCAGATCGAAGCCGAGCGAGCGTTCCGCCGCACTGACGCTGCCGAACGACACCGTCTTGATCTGGCCGATCTGCGGCAGCAGCTGGAACTTGCCGGCCATGGTGAAGGCCTGGTCGCCGTCGCGGTTCAGGTTCGCATCGATCCCGCTCAGATCGATGCGGTCGCCCTTGGCAAAATCGCCAATCACATCCAGCGTGAACTTGCGCTTGTTCGCCGGCTCGTCGAGTTCCATCAGGAACACATCGTTGCCGGCGCCGCCGAACAACAGGTCGAGCCCGGTGCCGCCGGTCAGCGTGTCCTCGCCTGCGCCGCCGTACAGCCGGTCATTGCCCTCACGTCCGAGGAGCGCATCGTTGCCGGCATTGCCGGTCAGCACATTCTTGGCGCTGTTGCCGAGTAGCGCGTCATTGCCCGCGCCCCCCGTGGCGTTCTCGATGACGACATCGTTGGCGATGGTGTAACCACCGTGGATATCGTCAACGTAGGAAACGACACCACCACCGGTCGGCGTATAGTCGAGCGTCGCGGCGAGCAGGTCGATCCGCGCATCACGGGCGCCGTCATAACGGATCGTATCGGTGCCGCCCGTATCCCAGATCGTCTGATAGAAGGTACCGGCGGCATCGACATCGTCCAGCGTGTAGGTGGTGTTGCCCGTGGCCGCCTCGTGCACGCCATAGCGTTCCTGCAATTGAGCGATGTCGAATGCGCTCAGCGAGCCGGACCAGCCATAGCCGACGGTCGCGCGGGTGAACGGCAAGGCGCCGTCCGGATGCGTCTCCCACCCGTCATTATAGGACATGACGGTGTAGACACCCTGGTTGAGATCGTAGACGCCAAGCGAGTCCGGCCCCGAGACGCCCAGCATCAGGTCCGATCCGCCGCCCGTATCGTGCGGGTGGGCAAGGCCGTGGGCGTGGCCGAATTCGTGCAGGATCACGCCATAGGAATAGCCACCCGGCTGCAGGCTCTCGGGCAAAGTGAAGCCACCGCTCAGCAGGTTAAATGCGCCGATCCCCTGCTGCGTCCCGTAGGCAGGATCCCGCGGGTAGAAGAAGGCGCCATATTGCTCGGACTCGGTGGTCAGCAGGCGGAAGGTCGCCTTGCTCGGGTCCGTGGTGATTTCGTAATTGGCGCCGAGGATCTTCTCATATTCGTTCAGCGCGTTCATCACGCCGTCGATCTGGAACTGCTGCCAACCGAACGTCTCCATCGGCGTCACGCCGTCATCGCCTGTCTCACCGAAATTCTCGCCTGCCGGCGCGAAATAGACATAGGCGGTCGGCACGCCGTTGACGTCGACGAACGGCACGTTGTCCGCGTCGCGCCAATCGATCGAATCCAGCGGATCATAGTCGGCCGGATCGATCTCGCTCACGTCGAGTGTGTAGCCACCCAGCAGCGAGGGATCGTAGGGCGAGACCTGGACGTAGTAGGTCCCCGCCTGCTCCGCAAAGAAGCTGGCACCCGTCTCGTAATCGACCGCGGAGGCGACCAGCGTGCCGCGCGCGTCGAAGATGTCGATCACGCCGATATTGTCGCCCGGGATCGGATCGGCAAGTTCGGCCGATCCGGCGATCCCGCCGGCATAGGTGAAGGTGTAGAGCTGCCCCGCTTTCGCGTCGATCCGGTAGGTATCGACGTCCGCCGCCGAGTCGAGAAAGCCGAAGGTGGTGCCTGCACCGATGAGTTCGGCACCCGCGAAGGTGGCCGGCGCGTCTTTCGCAGGATCGGCCGACCAGACGTCGATCGTATAGTTGCCCGTGTCGATCGAGGGATCGCCCGTGTCCAGCGTGTAGAAGGACGTTGCATAGAGATAGTGGGTGCCGGTGGTCGCCGCGGTGAACGTGATCAGCGAGCTGCGCCCCGCGCCGCCGTCATCATCCTCCGCCAGCACCGTGCTCAGCGTCGTGTCGAACAGCGCGAGATAGGGGTCCTCGATCCCGCCGGTCGGCGTGCCACGATAGGCGAAGCTGTACGTCTGCCCCGCGACCAGCTCGACCGCGATCAGGTCATATCCCTCCGTGCCGGACAGGCTGCCCGGGACGACGGCGTCCGCATCGGCGGCGATGACGTTGCGCGGCGCCGCGGATTTGGGCGGTGCCGTCAGGTTGAAACCCTCGACCGGGCGCCCCTTCTGCGCGCCTTCATCGAGGATGGAGCCGTATGAATCGAAGCGCACGAGCGGCGATGCCATGAGGATCCTCCAATCCTTATCTATTGAGGTCAGAAGATCATAGGGCTCCGGCATTGGCTAGACAGCCGGACGCGAATTCGGCATCATTCACCGCATGATAGCCGGCCTGCTCACTATTGCGGCGGCTGCCGCACTGTCGCCGTTTCGACCGCTTCCGGCGGAGCCGTACGTGCCGCGCACGCAGCCCGGTCGGTCGGACAAGGCGGAGGTGCAAGCCCCCATGAACGATGCGCCCCTGCCCTACGCTTTCGGCCAGCGCTTCGCGACGCTCGACGCCTATCTTGCCCATCTGAAGCAGCGCGCCGGGCCGATCGATCTGCCCTGGTGGCGCCAGATCGGACCGGACCTGTTCGAACAGGTTCGCGGTCGCGGCGCCCCAGCCGCGCAAGCCGAGCGGGCGACCCGGGCGGAGCTGATGCATCGCTTCGGCTTCGAGCGTTGAGCCGCTTGTTCGATGTGCTTCGAGAGCGCACGCCGTCATCTGTAAGCCATTTGGCGACCAGGGTGCCGCATGTGCCCTGCAGCAATTTGGCTTTGCACCAGGTCTTCACCGCAGAATCTTGGAGAAGACAGCTTTGACGGTCTCCGACCGCCAAGTTACACAAATTCGATGAAGCGAGTTGAACGGGCGCACAATGTCGCCGACCTGCGCCTGCTGGCGCGTAGCCGGCTGCCGCGGCCCATCTTCGACTATATCGATGGCGGCGCTGATGATGAAGTGTCATTGCGTCGCAACGTGACTGCGTTCAAGGACTATGAGCTCGTTCCTGACGTCCTGAACGATGTTTCCGACGTGCGCACCGAAACGACGATCTTCGGGCAGCCGTCGCGTTGGCCATTAATGCTGTCGCCGACCGGGCTCACCCGCATGTTCCACGGGCATGCCGAGCTCGCCGTTGCCCGCGCGGCAGCACGACATGGCCTGCTCTACAGCCTGTCGACCATGGGCACGACACGGCTGGAAGATCTCGCGCAGGCGTTCGCCAGACCGAAAGTTTTCCAGATCTACATCTTCAAGGATCGCGGTCTGACCGCCGAGTTCGTAGCGCGCTGTCGAGAGGCCGGCTTCCACGGCCTTGCCCTGACCGTCGACACCCCCGTCGCCGGCAACCGGGAACGTGATCGGGTCAGCGGCCTTTCGCTGCCGCCGAAGCTGACGCTTCGATCGATGTTCAGCTTCGCGCTCCATCCCTCCTGGTCGATTCCGGCACTGACCGGATCCAAGTTCGATCTTGCCAATGTCAGCCACAAGGTCGATGCGCTGGCGGCGGGGCCGATGAGCCTGTTCGATTATATCGGAGGCCAGTTCGACCGGTCGGTCAGCTGGCGCGATGTGGAATGGCTCGCACGCGAATGGAACGGGCCACTCGCGATAAAAGGCGTGATGACGCCGGAGGACGCTCACCGTTCGATCGCATCCGGGGCGACCGGTGTCATGATCTCAAATCATGGCGGACGTCAGCTGGACGGCGCGCCCGCGCCGATAGATCAGATCGCAGCCGTGCGCGACACCGTGGGCGACGCTCCCGACGTGATCTGCGATGGCGGGATCAGGCGGGGTTCGGACGTGGTCAAGGCGCTTGCACTCGGGGCGACGGCCTGCTCGATCGGCCGCCCCTATCTTTACGGCTTGGCAGCGGCCGGCGAAACGGGCGTCGATCACCTGCTGACGCTAATGAGGCAGGAGTTCGAGCGCACCCTGATGCTTGCAGGCATCAACGATATCGCGGCTCTATCCCGTCGCCATGTCCGCCATCGGCCGCGTGGGAGCGCTCTGCATCGATGATCAGGCACGGTGATCCCTGCCTGCGTCCCTTCGCAGGCAGCCCCGCATCATCGCGTCTCTGAAAAAGGCCGATCACGCTCTGCCGTCGCCCACGTGCGATTGGGCTGCGCGGTCATGCGGAACTCGAGCGTGCCGCCGGCCATGATCTCTTTGTGGCGGATATAACCGCGCGTCAGCGGTTGTCCGTTCAGGCGCACAGATCCGACATAGCGGTTGGTGTCGCTCATCCCGGACGCGGTGATGATGAAGCGCTTTCCGTTCGGCAGATTCAGCGCGGCCCGGTTCACGAACGGCCGACCGATGACATATTCGTTCGTTCCAGGCGCGACGGGGTAGAAGCCCAGCGCGGTGAAGCTCAGCCAAGCGGACATCTGACCCAGATCGTCATTGCCGGAGAGGCCGTCGGGCACCGCCTTGTACTGGCTGTCGACGATCTGCTTCAGCCGCTCCTGCGTCCGCCATGGCTGGCCGGCATAGCTGTAGAGATAGGCGACATGGTGGCTCGGCTCATTGCCGTGAATGTACTGCCCGATCAGCCCTGCAATGTCCTCCGCGTGACTGTAGTCGATCTTTGAATTATCGTAATCGAACATCCGGTCCAGCTTGGCCACGGCCGCGGCATCGCCACCCATGATCCGGAACAGACCGGCCTGATCATGCGGCACGAACCAGCTATATTGCCAGGCATTGCCTTCCGTATAGTCAGAGCCATAGTTGATCGCGGTCGGATCAAACGGTGTGCGCCAGCTGCCGTCGACCTTGCGCGCCCGCAGGAAGCCGGTGCCCGCGTCGAAGCTGTTGCGCCAGTTGCCCGCTCGCTTCGCGAACGTCGCAGCCACATCCCGCCGCCCCAACGCCGATGCCATGCGGGCGATCGTCCAGTCGTCATAGGCATATTCGACGGTCTTCGATGCGGCCTCGGGCTCGCGATCGATCGGAACGTAGCCGAGACGCATATAGTCGCCGAGACCGCCGTAAGGCGCATAGCTGGCGCTCGCGATCATAGCGTCGAGCGCTGCATCCGCGTCGAACCCCTTGATGCCTTTCAGATAAGCGTCGGCGATGACCGGAACCGCGTGATAGCCGATCATCGTCCACGTCTCGCGGCCATGGAATTGCCACACCGGCAAGATGCCGTCGGGGCTTTCGGCGCGGCTCGCCAACAAAGAGCGGACGATCTCCGCATTGACCGCTTCGGGCTGGATCAGCGTCAGCAGCGGATGCTGCGCGCGGAATGTGTCCCACAGGGAAAAGGTGGAGCGGAAGGTGAAGCCGTCTGCGTGATGCACCTGATCGTCCGGACCGCGATAGCGGCCATCGCTGTCGCTCCAGACGCTTGGCGCGAGCAGCGAGTGATAGAGGGCGGTCGCGACCATCCGGCGCATCGGCAGCGCGGCCTCGATCTCGACTGCGCCCAGCGCCTTGTCCCACGCCTCGCCGGTCCGTTGGCGGATCGCACCGAAGTCTCCCGGCTCGCTCGCGAGGTTGGCAATCGCGCCCTCCTCGTCCACGCCCGAGATCGCGACCTTCACCTCCAGCGGCCGGTCGATCCTGCCGAAGTCCAGCCGCGCGACCAGCGCCCGCCCTAGAAGCTGCGCGACCGCGTCGCTCCCGCGCCCGGGCGCCTGAAATCCCTTGTACGGGACCTCGCCTTCGCGGTTCAGCAGCGCGTGGCCGACGAGGGGCGCGGAGAAGCGCATGGCGAAGTAGAATTTGCGCCCCGGCGCCCAGCCGCGTGTCTCGCGGAACCCGGTCAGGATCCCGCCGGGGCGGAGCCGGAGCCCGGACCAGAGGATCTTGCCCGGATAATTGTAGAGCGACGATCGCAGATCGACGACGAGGTGCGCCGCCTTGCCGGCCGGAAAGGCGTAGCGATGTACGCCCACGCGCGTGCCGGCGGTGAGCTCTGCCCGCACGCCCGGCCCGTCAAGGGTCACCGCATAGTAGCCGGGACGCGCCTGCTCCGTCGCGTGGCGGAAAGCAGAGCGATAGCCGGGCTTGTCGGGGGTGCCGGGGTTCAACGGCACCTCGTCGCCGGCCACTGGCATGATGAGGAGGTCGCCAAGATCCGAGTGGCCCGCACCCGAGAAGTGCGTGTGACTGAACCCCTCGATCGTCCGGTCCTCGTGCCGATACCCTGCGGCATGGCTGTAGCAGTCGCGAAGCACGCAGCGCGTGTCGGTGTCGGGCGACAGCTGCACCATTCCGAACGGGGCCACAGCGCCGGGGAAGGTATGCCCCTCCCCGCCCGTGCCGATGAACGGATCGACGTCCGCCGCCGTGCCGGACTGCGCGGGAGTGGCCGCGGCCAGAACCAGGAGGGCCAAGATCATCTCGCGCAGCATGTTCGCATCCCTCTCCGGCTGACCGGGCCATCTGCACCCATGCGCCCGGCCACGCCAAGCCCACCTCCGAGAGCATTGCGCCATAAGCCGCTCAAGCGCGTTCTACCGCTGCCTGCCCATCGACAGAAAGTTCTCCGCTCATGCGCTACAACAAGCTCGGCCGCACTGGCCTGTTCGTCTCCGAACTCTGCCTGGGGACGATGACGTTCGGCGGCAGCGATGAAGACATGTGGAGCAAGATCGGACAGCTCGGCCAAGATGAGGCGGACAAGCTGCTCGGCCTTGCCATGGAGAAGGGAGTCAATTTCATCGACACGGCCGATGTCTATGCCGAGGGCCGATCGGAGGAGATTACCGGTCAGGCTATCCGCAACCTGGGCGTCAAGCGCGACGAAATCGTGGTGGCGACCAAGGGCTTTGGCGCAACCGGCGCGGGTCCGAACGGGCGCGGCGCCTCGCGCTACCATTTGCTGGATGCCTGCAAGGCGAGCCTGAAGCGGCTGCAGCTCGACCACGTCGATCTCTACCAGATTCACGGTTTCGATCCGGCGACGCCGATCGAGGAGACGTTGCGCGCGCTCGATACGCTCGTCCAGCACGGCCACGTCCGCTACGTCGGTGTATCCAACTGGGCGGCGTGGCAGATCGCCAAGGCGCTCGGCATCGCCGAGCGTCTCGGGCTGCACCGCTTCGCCTCGCTGCAAGCCTATTACACGTTGGTGGGACGCGAACTGGAGCGCGAGATCGCGCCCATGCTCCTGTCGGAAGATGTCGGTTTGATGGTGTGGAGCCCGTTGGCAGGCGGGTTCCTGTCCGGGAAATATAGTGACGGCGGGGCAGCGGATGGTCGCCGCGCGGGGTTCGACTTTCCGCCGGTCGATCAGGAGCGTGGCGACCGCGTAATTGCAGCGATGCGCCCAATCGCCGAGGCGCACGGCGTTTCGGTCGCACGCATTGCGCTCGCTTGGCTGCTGCACCAGCGGGCGGTGACAAGCGTGATCGTGGGCGCGAAGCGGCCGGACCAGCTGGCCGACAATCTGGCCGCGACCGAGATCGACCTGACCGGGGAAGAGCTCGCCTCGCTCGACACAGCGAGCAAATTGGCGAGCGAGTATCCTGGCTGGATGCAGGAGCGGCAGGGTCAGCAGCAGCGCGACCTTCTCGCCGCACGCCGCTGACCTGCGGCGTTCGCCCGAACATCGGCCTGTCTGCCTCCTGATACCTGGGCGATGACGCCGGCCTTGCTCCACAAGTGAGAGGTGCGGCGGGCGAACCTGACGCCACCCGTTGGCCATCGCGTCAACCGGGGTGGCCAATGTTGCGCCATCTCCTATGGTCCGTGCGGGGAGGAGCCACGACCATGGGGGACGATCAGCTCGAGGCTGTCGCGCAGAGCCCGAGATATCGGCGCCTGGTGAAGCGACGCGGGCGATTGGCAGCGGTGCTGACGACGATCATGCTGGTGGTCTATCTCGGCTACATCCTGCTGGTCGCCTTCGCGAAGGATTGGCTCGGCCGCTCGCTTGACGGCGGAGCGACCTCGGTCGGCATCGTGGTGGGCTTCGGCGTCATCCTGCTCGCGATTGCGCTCACCGGCTTCTACGTGTGGCGGGCGAACCGCGAGTTCGATGGGGAGATCGCCGCGATCGTGGCGGAGGCGAGCGCATGACGGCGGGGACCGGATGGCCCGCGCTGGCGATGTTCGCAGCGTTCGTGCTGCTGACGCTCGGCATCACGCGCTGGGCCGCGCGGCGCACGCGCACCGCAGACGACTTCTACGCTGCCGGGGGAGGCATATCCGGGTTCCAGAACGGCCTGGCGATCGCGGGAGACTTCATGTCCGCCGCATCCTTTCTCGGCATCTCAGCGCAGATCTTCGCCGACGGTTACGACGGGCTGATCTACTCGATCGGGTTCTTCGTCGGCTGGCCGATCCTGCTGTTCCTGATGGCGGAACGGCTGCGCAATCTCGGCCGCTACACCTTTGCCGATGTCGCCTCCTTCCGCTTCGCACCCACACCGGTCCGCACGCTGGCTGCGGTGTCGACGTTGATGGTGGTCCTGTTCTACCTGATCGCGCAGATGGTCGGCGCCGGCCAGTTGATCCGGCTGCTGTTCGGCCTGCCCTACCCCTATGCCGTCGCGATCGTCGGCGTGATGATGACGTTCTACGTCCTGTTCGGCGGCATGCTCGCCACCACATGGGTGCAGATCGTCAAGGCGGTGCTGCTGCTGGGTGCGGCCAGCTTCATGGCCGGCGCGGTGCTGTGGCGCTTGGGCTTCTCCCCGGAGGCGCTGTTCGCCAGCGCGGTTGACGTGAAGAGCGCTGCCGCAACTAAGGCCGGCGCGCCCC
Organism: Sphingomonas jatrophae; assembly: GCF_900113315.1. Taxonomy (GTDB): domain Bacteria; phylum Pseudomonadota; class Alphaproteobacteria; order Sphingomonadales; family Sphingomonadaceae; genus Sphingomonas_P; species Sphingomonas_P jatrophae. The sequence goes on from NZ_FOZG01000002.1 coordinate 190,748, forward strand.
CTGCTGCCGCCGCCTCGGCAGGACGCGCGATCATGGCACCCGGTGGGTTCATCAAGGATCCCGTCTCCGCGATCTCGCTCGGGCTCGCGCTGATGTTCGGTACGGCGGGGCTGCCGCACATCCTGATGCGCTTCTTCACCGTGCCCGATGCGAAGGCTGCGCGAACATCCGTGCTCTGGGCGACAGGATGGATCGGCTATTTCTACTTGCTGACCTTCGTCATCGGCTTCGGCGCAATCGTGCTGGTGGGCACCGAGCCAGCCTATCTCGACCCTGCCGGGGCGCTGCGCGGCGGCGGCAACATGGCGGCGGTGCACCTGGCGCATGCGATCGGGGGAGACCTGTTCCTGGGCTTCGTGTCGGCTGTCGCCTTCGCCACCATCCTGGCGGTCGTCGCCGGCCTGACCTTGTCGGGCGCATCGGCGGTGAGCCACGATCTCTATGCGAGCGTCTGGCGCCGCGGACGCGCCGACGAGAGCGCGGAGCTGTTCGTTTCGCGCGTCACCGTGGTCGTGCTGGCGGGTATCGCGATCGGCCTCGGCATCCTGTTCGAGCGGCAGAATGTGGCCTTCATGGTCAGCCTGGCCTTCGCGCTTGCAGCCTCGGCCAATTTCCCGGTGCTTCTCCTCTCACTGCTTTGGCCGGGCTGCACGACCCGCGGCGTGGTTGCCGGTGGCGCCGTCGGCCTCACCCTCGCGCTCGTCCTGACATTTCTGTCGCCAGCCATCTGGGTCACCGTCCTCGGCCACGCGGAGGCGGTGTTCCCCTTTAGCTCGCCAGCCTTGTTCTCGATGCCCGCGGCGCTCCTGGTGATCTGGATCGTGTCCCGCCTCGATCGAAGCGGGAGGGCGATCGTGGACCGGCAACGTTACGCCGCGCAGCGGGTGCGGGCGGAAACGGGCATTGGTGCGGTAGGCGCCAGCCGGCACTGACGCGTCTCGACACGGGCGATCGCCGGCATGATGGAGCGTGGCGGCATTCCCATCCTTGCGTTCGAGCGAGATCGCGTTCGTCGTGAACGGGCCGCCGCTGAGCACCCCGTGATGCAGCCTGCGGAAGCACGATGATTGCTGGTTTCCGCCCCTTGGGCCCGTGAAGGAAGGTCGCGCATTTCACCTCCCGCAAGAACCGGGAGAACATACGTGAAGGCAGCCCTGCTCGCATCGACGCTGCTTCTATCAGCCACTGGCGTCGCTGCGCAGAGCAGTCCCGAGGACAATGACAAGCGCAAGGTCGAGGCTTACTTCAATGAGCTGACGCCGCTCAAGCCGGGGCCGAGCTTCGCCGCTTCGCTGAAGCTGTCACGCGGTTACCGTGCGGCCGTGTGGGCGGGCGATCTTGGCAATACGCGCGTCATGGCGGTTGCGCCCGACGGCGCCGTCTATGTCAGCCGGCGCTCGGAGGCGGACATCATCCGTCTGGTCGACGCCAATCGCGACGGGCGCGCGGATGGACCGCCGACCGTGATCGTCAACCGGCCGGGCCTGCATGGTCTGACGATCCACGAGGGCATGCTCTATTTCATGACCGCGCGGGAGGTGTTTCGCGCACCGCTTCGCCCCGATGGCGGCATCGGTGCGGTCGAGACGCTTATGGATGACCTGCCGGATGCTGGCCAGCACCTCAACCGTACGCTCGCGGTCGGGCCGGACAAGATGCTCTACATCAGCGCAGGCTCGACCTGTAACGCCTGCGACGAATCGAGCCAGGAGAATGCGACGCTGATCCGGGCCAGCCTGGACGGCAAGAGCCGGCGCATCTGGGCCTCCGGTCTGCGCAACACGATCGGCTTCGGCTGGCACCCACGCACGGGAGAACTGTGGGGCTGGGATCAGGGCATCGACTGGCTCGGCAACGACCTGCAGCGCGAGGAAGTCAACAAGATCGAGCGCGGCAAGCGTTATGGCTGGCCATACGTGTTCGAGGACGGGAAGCTCAATCCGCAGGATGAACCGCCCGGCGGCATCACCGGCGCGCAATGGGCAGCCGCATCTACGAACCCGGTGCTGATGCATGTCGCGCATTCCGCCGGCATGCAGATGGCGTTCCATCCGGGCGGTGGCTTCGGCCCCGATGCGGGTGGTGACGCCTTCATCGCACTGCGCGGCAGCTGGAACCGCAAGCCCGCATCCGGTTACGAGCTCGCGCGGATTCGCTTCGACGCGAGCGGGCAGCCGACCCGCATCGAGCCGTTCGTCAGCGGCTTCATGAACCGGGACGGCAGCGGCCACTATGGCCGCCCCTGCGGCGTCGCGGTGATGCGCGACGGGTCGATCCTGCTGTCGGACGACGCCAACGGCATCATCTACCGTATCACCTATGACGGCGCGGCCGGTCAGGCTGAGCCACTGGCGCCACCCGCCGGCCCGATGCTTGAGCAGGCGGCACGCGGCAACAACGTGCCGCTGGCGCTCACCAGGCCGGAGGCACTCGCCACCGGCGCTACGCGGCTGACGGTGACTGCTGACGGCTTCAGGGCCGGTGGCACGATCCCACGCGAGCAGAGCGAGTATGGCCTCGGCATCTCGCCCGGCCTGAGCTGGTCGGCGGTGCCGGGCGCGGCATCCTACGCGATCGTCGTCGAGGATCCTGACGGCGCCGCCAAGCCGGTCATCCACTGGGTCGCCTGGAACATCCCCGCCGGCACAACGCGCCTGCCCGCGGGCCTGCAGGAGCGCGACCGGCTGAGTGGCACCCAACTGGACGGCATCATGCAGGGTGTGACCGGACGCGGCTCGGTCGGTTGGTACGGTCCGCGGCCGCCGAAGGGCGATCGGCCGCACCGCTATCATTTCCAGGTGCTGGCGCTCGATCGCATGCTGACCCTGCCGCTCGGCGCGACGCGCGACCAGTTGCTGGCGGCCACGTCCGGCCATGTGCTCGCGACCGGGGAGATCGTCGGCACGTATGCCGAGCCGCGGTGAGACGAACCTGCTCAGGAGATACAAGGATGGTTGAGGCACGATGGAACGGCCAGCTGGTCGCGCGCAGTGACGATACCGTCCTCGTCGAGGGCAACCACTACTTCCCAGCTGATGCCGTGGACGCCGCACTCCTTCGGCCGAGCGACACGACCACAATCTGCCCGTGGAAGGGTGTCGCTCTTTATCACAGCCTGCATGTCGACGGCGCCGACAACATCGACTCTGCGTGGTATTATCCGGAGCCCAAGCCGGAAGCGGAGACCATCCGCGGCCGCATCGCTTTCTGGAAAGGCGTGACGGTAAGCTGAGCCACACACCGGCCCGACCGGCCTGCACGCGGCGATGCGGGAGAGGGTTGATCCGCGGTCGAGCAGATGTCACGCGGAGCCATGCAGCCACAAGTCCGCGCCATCATCGCCGCTTCCGCCCACGCGTTCGTCACGGGCAAGAAGGTCGCCGGCCTGTACGATCACACGGCAGGTCGGCACCTTCGGATCGCGGCCGAGGCCCGCGGTGAGCATCTGCAGGGCTATGACGGCGATCATGACGTGAGATTCGGCGGCACGCTTCCCGAGCTCCGTGCCGCCGACGCGTCCGTCCACATGCAGATCGAAGGCGCAACGGCGAACGGCTTCGACAGGGGCTCGGCCGGGCACTTCACCGCCAACGTGACCGAGCGGCTGGTGCAGCTGTACGATCACGCGCACGGGGCATGGTTCGCCTTCGAAGTGCAGATCGCTTGAGTTTAACTCGCGTGCTCCAGAGGATGTCTGGCGCGTCGTTGTTGTCCCGAGCGTCGGAGCTCGTCAAACCTGCCGCATACCGCCGTCAACACAGAGCTCGGCACCCGTGACGAAGCTGGCGGCGTCGCTGAGCAGGAACAGGGCAGCGGCTGCGACCTCGTCAGCTCGCGCCATGCGGCCGAGCGGAATGGGCGCGATCAGCGTCTGCCGCATCTCGTCCGAGACGGCAGCCATCATGTCCGTGTCCGTCGGGCCCGGCGCGACGACGTTGACGCGGATATTGCGGGGCGCGAGTTCCGCCGCCCAGCTGCGCGCATAGGAGCGCAGCGCCGCCTTAGTTGCGGCGTAGGTGCTGAAGGGCGTCACTCCCATGACGTCGGCGATCGACCCGACCAGCACCACCGACGCGCCATCGCTCAGCACGGGCAAGGCCGCCTGGATCCCGAACAGCGCACTGCGCACGTTGACGGCGAAATGCCGGTCGAAATGCTCGGCGGACTCCTCGGCGATTGTCGCCGGCTCCGACAATCCGGCGTTCAGCACGAGCGCATCGACACGGCCGTGCAGGCGCCTCGCCTCGGCGACGACACGCTCCAGATCGGCCTGCAAGGCCGCATCGGCTTCGATGCCCTGCGCCAGGGGACCGATGCCTTCAGCCGCAGCGGCAACCTCCTGCGCCCTCCGCCCGGTCAGGAGCACGGTCGCCCCATCCTCGGCGAGCGCACGGGCCGTCGCGAGACCGATACCCTTCGCGCCGCCGACCACCAGTGCGACCTTGCCTGCCATCCGAGCCATTATCCGTCCTCTCGTTCAAGATGGCGCTTCAGATATATGAAGCATATCTGCTATCAAGAACGCACCTGGAAGTGAGTAGATATGGCGACCGATACCGACCTCGAGGCGCTGTCATGCAAGGCGATGATGGACGTGCCTCGCATCCGGCCCGTGCTCGATAAGATCGCGGACAAGTGGACGATCATGATCCTGACGGTGCTGTGCCCTCGACCCGCGCGCTTCAACGACATCAAGCGGCGGTTGGATGGCATCACCCACAAGTCGCTCGCCGACGCGCTGAAGCGCCTTGAGCGCCATGGGCTCATCACGCGCACGGTGCTGCCGACGAGCCCGATCGGCGTTGAATATGCGATTACGCCGCTGGGTCACTCACTCCGCGGACCGTTCGAAGCTCTCTGCTCGTGGGCACTGGATCACGAGGCGGCGTTCGCGGCGGCTGTTGTCGCGTACGATCAGGCGCGCGAAGCGGGGTGAACGACAAACCTAGCCCCGGCTCACCCGTCGCAGCTTGACGTGCTCGGCTTCGTCCATCGCACCCTTCGCACTCGCATTAGCTGCCTGAGCCCGGATGGTCGCAGCGCTGCTGCGGCAGGCCGCCAGCCGATCCGCGGTCCGCATCGCGAGTGCGACGATGGTCAGTGTCGGGTTCGCCCAACCGCCGGTCGGGAATGTCGAGCTGCCGACGACATGAAGGTTGCCGATCCCGTGAACGCGCCCGTCGCGATCCACGACGCCTTGCGCCGGATCGTCCGCCATCCGCGTGGTGCCGAGATGGTGGAAGCCGCCGATCGGATGCGCGCTGATCAATGGATCGGTCTGCCATCCCGCCTCCGGTCGGCTCAGCCACTCGGCAGCCTCGACAGTGCCGAGCGCAAGCCGCTCCGCCTCACGGCCGAGTGCCCCGACGAGCCCCGCGACACTGCGTACATCCAGCTCGTTCAACCTCCAGTCGAGCTGCACGCGCGGCATGCCCAAAGCGTCTTTGTCGTTGGAGAGGCGGATGCGGCTGTCGGGATTTGGCGATTGCTCCGCACGGACCACCAGCGCCACGTCCAGCTGCCCCGTCTTGTGCAGCAGCCAAGGGCGGAGCGGTTCGCTTAAACTCTGGACCCGGCGTACCGTTTTCTTGGTCGCTTTCCACAAGGCCCTGCCCGACCGTGTCGGCGCGGCGCTGTGCTTGGCGTGCAGATAGGCGCGCATGAGCAGCGCCTCCTTGCCCATGGCCGGGCGCCGGCCGGCGATGGTCAGCGACGTGTTGAGCAGCCCCTCGCGCCGCTGCAGTGCGGGGGAAGGCGCGATCAGGTGCGCGTAGCTGCTGCCGTCCGCCGCGCGCTTGAAGCCGAAGGCGGAGAGCCACTGCCACGCCGCCTTTCCGACGATCCGCCCGCCGCGCGCATGGGGATGCTCCATGAAGAACCGGCCGACCAGATCCCGGTCGTTGCCGAGCCCGGCCTGCATCAGAGACCGCGAGGCGAGCAACAGCCGAGGATTTTCGATCCCGCCCGCCGCCAGGACATAATCCGCCGCCTGCACGTCGACCGACCGCCCATTGTGGTTCACGACCGCCAATCGTGTGATCCCACGGCCGGACGGCGCGGCAACGATCTCGCGCACTGTCGCGTGGGTCAGAATGGTGCAGCGTGGATGCTCCACCACGTCGCGGCAGCGGGTGAAGGCAAAACGATCGAACTGTTCGTCGAACAGCCAGCGCGGCGTCGCGATTTCGCTGTCGTCGAAGGCGAGTGGCGGGGGCGTGCGCAGCCCAGGCGCAAGGCCGAGCGCCTGGCTCGCTTCGGCATAGTAGGGCCGCACTTCGTCATAGGCGATTGGCCAGCCGGAATGCGGTATCCAGGAACGGCGCTCGAAATCGATCGGGTCCAACTCGGCACAGCGGCCACCCCAGATCGCCGTCGTACCGCCGAAGAAGCGCAGGCGCGCATCCTCCAGGTCGTAATAGGGCTCGCCCACCACGTCGCCGTCGTTCAGCGCGGCCGTATCGCGTTCATAGTCAAGCCCCCCGCTCTCCAGCAGGATGACGCTAAGGCCATGCGACAGCAGCCGACGCGTCGCCGTGATGCCGGCGGCGCCTGCGCCGATCACCGCCACGTCTGCGCGCAGCCGCACGGGTGCAATCTCATTCAGGTCGATGTGCATGATTTCAGTGCAGCCGATTGTCCGCGAGATCTTCGGCCGCGACGTCGAGCGCTTCCGGCGCTTCGAGGCCGGTCAGCGCGTATGCGACGGGGCCGTGTCGCCAGTAGGCGACGGACGTGTTGCCGCGCCGGATCGTGGTCGGACGCACAGGCGCGGCCTCGTTCGAGCGCACGGCGAAGATGGATACGGTCTGCGCGTCTGCCGTGCGCACCAGCAACTGGAGCGCAGGCCCTTCGTCCGAGGGAAAGATCTGCACGTCCTGGATCTGCCAGCCGTCCGGCAAGGTCGGGACGCGGATGCGGGTGAAGCGCCGCACATCCCTCGCATCGAGGACGCGGCTCTCGGCTTGCGAAGCCATCGCCATCCGCAGCAGGCTGGTGCGGTAAGACATGACGGCGTCGGCAATGTAGGAGGGAGGGCTTGCCTGCACCTCGCGCGTCGGCAGCAGCGTGGCCAGCCCGATGCTCGCCGCGAAGGTCGCCGCGATGAGGCCGCCGCGCCCGAACCAACCCATCCGGCCACGTCCGGCAAGGTGCGCAGTCAGCCGTGCGGCCAGAGCCTGCGCCTCTGCCGAAGGCTCGGACCTTTGGGCATCGATGAGCCGGAGCGCCGTCCTCGCGCGCAGGTCGGCCATCACCCGCATGGAGGCGTCAGCATTGCGGGCGAGATGATCCTCGACGACAAGCCGCCGCTCCAGATCCAGCTCGCCATCGACATAGGCGTCCAGCTCGAAAGCGCTGACGGGTTCACCCTGCATCCGTTCCTCCGATGATCCGCAGCTTCGGATCGGCGGCACGATCCAGCGCAGCGTCGCGCAAGGCGGCGCGTGCGCGGCTCAGCCGCGACATGACGGTGCCGATGGGCAGGTTCAGCGTGCCCGCCACCTCGGCATAAGTTCGACCCTCGATGGCGACGAGGTGCAGCACCGCACGCTGCTCCTCAGGCAATGCGTCGAACCGTGACGCGATCTGGTCGAGGTAAAGCTGCTGTTCCTGCGGCAGCAGGGAGGCGCCTGCTGGCGTCGCACCCTCCAACCCGTCCATAGCGCGGCGTTCACGTGCGACGCGACGGGTGCCGTCTACGAACAGGTTGTGCAGTAGAGCCATCAGCCATGGCTCCAGCGCCGCGTCGCGGCGGAAGCTGTCGCTTCGCTCGATCGCGCGGACCAACGTCTGCTGGACGAGGTCCTCCGCCGCCGCATCGTCCCGCGTCAGCGACCGCGCGTACCGCAACAGCGCCGGCAGGTGCCTGGCTACATCAAGGGGGCGTCTCGATTTCACAAGGGGTGTACGCTGCGCCGCGACGATTATTCCCCGGAGCCCTGAAGGTTTTTCCGGAGGTCGGCTGCCGGGAGCAAAACTGCCACGGGCAGCTGGGCACCGGTGAAGCGCTGAAGCTCACCGTGTCGGGCGATCAGCCGACGGAGCGGAGCCTCGCTCCATCGGAGTTGCGCACGCCTGCGACCATCCTCACTGGAGAGGGACAGGGCGCACGAAAGGAACCGCATGCTGAACATCGTCCGGCGGATCGATCGCTACAGCCTTATGCTCCTCGGCACCGTGCTGGTCGCCACGGTGCTGCCATGCAGGGGCAGCGTAGCCGACGCCTTTCATCTGACGACCATGGCGGCCATCGCCCTGCTCTTCTTCCTGCATGGTGCGAAACTGTCACGCGCCGCAATCCTGGCGGGTATGGGCAATTGGCGGCTGCACCTCGTGGTGCTGGCGCTGACGTTCGCGGCTTTCCCGGTCCTTGGCCTCGCGTTCCACAGCCTGGCGACGTGGGTGGTGGCGCCGTCCCTCGCTGCGGGGATGCTGTTCCTCACGCTCCTGCCGTCGACGGTTCAATCTTCCATCGCGTTCACCGCAATCGCCCGCGGCAACGTGCCCGCCGCCGTGTGCAGCGCATCCGCTTCCAACTTGATCGGGATCGCGCTCACGCCCCTGCTGGTAGCGCTTCTGATGGACGGAGGCGGGAGCGGCGGCGTCAGCGGCGCCGAGGTGCGCATGATCGCGCTGCAATTGTTGCTGCCATTCCTGCTCGGCCACCTTTCCCGCCCGGTCACCGCCTGCACCGTTGAGCGCCACAAGGCGGTGCTGTCGCTGGTTGATCGTGGATCGATCCTGCTGGTCGTCTACACTGCCTTCAGCGCGGCGGTGGTCGAAGGCTTATGGAGCGCGGTGCCGGGCTGGCAATTGGCCGCGATCATCCTGCTGTGTGCGATGCTGCTGACAGTCGTGATGGTGGGTGCAACGATGATCGCGCGGCGCTCAGGCTTCTCCAAGCCTGACGAGATCGCGATCGTGTTCTGCGGATCGAAGAAGAGCCTGGCATCGGGGGTGCCGATGGCCGGTGTCCTGTTCCCCGCCGCACAGGTTGGCGCGATCATCCTGCCGTTGATGATCTTCCACCAACTCCAGTTGCTCGCCTGCGCCGCAATCGCTCAACGCTACGCAGGCCGCAGCCCGGATCCCGAGCGCGCGGCCGACGCTGTGCTGGCCAGCTGAGCCGTTCGCTAAGGCGCACCGTAGCGGCTCAGCTGCGGACAAAACCCCTGTAATTCTGGTCGAGCGCCTCGATCGAGAGTTGTGCGAAGCGAGGAAAGCCGCCGACGTAGATCATGAAGCCCCCCTTCTTCCCCTCGATGTTCTTGGCATTGTACCAGCTGTCGGCAAGGCGGTGAACGGTGAAGCGCGAGACCGCCTCCACCTCGTCTGCCCAGCTCTGCTCCCCCTCGGGCGTAGCATCGATGCGGGTGAGGCCGTCGCGATCCAGCTCATCGATAATCCGGCCGATGAAGTTCACCTGCCACTCGCCCGTCGTGATCATCTGCGCCTGCGCGGCAGGTGTCAGCGGGCCGTGGACCATGAACAGGTTCGGGAAGCCCGCCACCATCAGGCCGAGATGGGCGGAAGGCCCGTCCGCCCACTTATCAGCAAGGATGACGCCATCCCGCCCCTCGATCGCGATGCGGGACATCGCGCCGGTCACCGCATCGAAGCCGGTTGCGGTGATGATGATGTCCAGCTCATACTCCGCGTCGGTGGTGCGCAGCCCCTTCTCGGTGAAGGCGACGATCGGCGCTGCCGCGACATCGACGAGCGAGACGTTGTCGCGATTGTACATCTCGAAATAGCCGGCATCGATGCACAGCCGCTTGCCGCCGATCGGGTAGGTCTTGGGGCAGAGCTTCTCCGCGGTCACCGGATCCTTGACGATCGAGCGGATCTTCTCGCGGGCGAAATCCGCCACGATGTCGTTGGCGGACTTGTCCGACATGATGTCGTTGAAGGACAGCATCAGCTGGAACGCGCTTTTGGAATTCCACGCCTTCTCCAGCACCGCGCGCTGTTCTTCGGGTGAACAGTCGTGGATCGACTGTTCCGGCCGCACCATCAGCGATGCGCCGTAATTTTCGAGCATCTGCTTGCGGCGGCCAGCGTAATTGGCCTTCCAATCGCGCTCATGCTCCGGATCCATCGGCCGATTGCCGGAAGGCATGCTGAACGCCGGAGTACGCTGGAAGATCGTGAGATGTTCGGCCTCTCGCGCGATGATCGGGGCGGCTTGGATACCGGTCGATCCTGTGCCGATCTGGCCCACGCGCTTGCCGGTGAAGTCGATGCCGTCCCGCGGCCATTCCGTGGTGTGGTAGATCTCGCCGCGGAACGTCTCGCGACCGGGCCAGGGCGGCGTATTGGCAGCCGACAGGCTGCCGGTCGCGGCCACGACATAGCGGCAGACGATATGATCGCCGCGCGAGGTGTGAACGTGCCAACGATCCGCCGCCTCGTCGAAGGTCATCCGCTCGACACGGGTGGACAGGCGGATGTGGCGCCGCAGGTCGAACCGGTCAGCGACGTGGTTAGCATAGCGTTCGAGATCGGGCTGGGCCGAGAAATATTCAGGCCAGCTCCATTCCTGCTGCAGCTCCTCATCGAAGCCATAGGAATATTCGACGCTCTCGATGTCGACCCGGGCACCCGGATAGCGGTTCCAATACCAGGTGCCGCCTACACCATCGCCAGCCTCAAGGCAGATCACATTGTGGCTCTGACGGAAACGGTAGGTCGCATACAGGCCGGAAAAGCCTGCGCCGATGATCAGGATGTCGACCTGTTCTACACCACTCATGCCGGCTCCCTGTTGATCGCGCGGGTTTGCCCCGAGGTCATCAGGAGGCCTCATGCGCCTACCGCGGGGCGGCAGCGCCGCCATCACCCATTCGGACTAGGCGCCAAGTTTGTTAGCGTAGATCAAGATCGGCTCTTGTCGGGTCATATGTCACGTCGAGCGGGCGCACCGTCTTTGGAGCAACTATCAGCCGCGAAGCGCACCGCCGAGCGCCCCTCCGTCGGTTCGCGGCCACTACCCCACTGCACGAACAAGTGCGCGCATCACGTTGCCCATCAGGCGCATGCGGGCAGGGATCGGCTGGCGCGTGCTCGCGATCAGCACCGCCACCGCGTAGCGATGTCCGTTGGGTGCGGCGACCAGCCCGACGTCGTTATAGCCGGTCGACCAAGAGTTGAGATCCTGCCCCGTGCCCGTCTTATGCGCGAGCGACCAGCCCGCGGGTAGCCCTGAGCGTAGCCGCAGCGGCCCTGTCTTGCTGCGTCGCATCAGACCCAGCAGGTTGGCGGTCGACATCGGCGAGAGCAGCCGGCCCTGCGCCAGCAGCGCTAGCCCGTCGGCAATGCCGCTGGCGGTCGCGCCATCCTCCGGATCGGCGAGATAGCGCTTCAACGCCTTGGCCCGCGCCTCGTAGCTGAGCGCGGCGCGTGCCTGGAGGAAGCCCGCCCCACCTGCCCACGAGTCCCGCCACTCGAGCCCCGCCGTGTTCGCCTGCAGGCGCGGCTCGCCAGGGCCGAAGCGCACGCGGGCAATCCCCTTGTCCGCCAGCATCCGCCGGATCGCCGCCGGCCCGCCGACGCGGCGCAGCAGCACGTCGTTCGCGGTATTGTCGCTCCGCGTCATCGCCATCTCGAGGATTTCGTGCAGCGTCGTGGTATAGCCGTCGGGGCCGATCAGCGCGCGGATCGGCTGGTGAAAGACGGTGAGATCGGACCGGCGCACCGTCACCGTCTCGTTCAGCGACAGCGTACCGCGATCCACCGCGTCCATGACCGTGATCGCGACCCACAGCTTGCTCACGCTCTGCTGCGGCATCGGGGTGTCGGCGTTGAACGCCACGGTCCAGCCCTCATCGACATCGCGGATCGCGATCCCGACATCGCCTGCGAAGCCGCTGCCCAGCGCCTGGATGCTGTTGAGGAACTCGGTCGTCGGCTGGGCCCTCACCCGCGGTGGCGGAGGAGGCGCGGGACGCACGACGGCTGGCGGCGCCACGCGCGGGCGCTCGACCGGGGGGCGCGCAGATGGGACGCAGGCGGTTACCGCTCCACTGGCGGCGATGATGACGGCCGAACGCAACACGGCTGAACGCAACACGCATTTCCCCTTTTTTCTGCCCGCTGCCGTGCACGCGCCGACGCGCTGCGGCCAGAGCAGGTGGGGCGGTTCGCCGCATGATGGCAGCCATTCGTCCCGAAGCGATAGGCGCAGCGATCCACTCAGCCTCAGGTCCGAGCGAGACATAGGCGGGGCAGATAACAGGCCGGCGCTCCTCACCGGGCCGGTTCCGAAGCGACATCGTCAACGAGCCGCCTCGACGCTAGGAGTTGCAGACGCCTGCCACTGAGGAGCCCGAATCCATGAAACCCCTTCTCGCCCTCGTGGCTCTCCCTTTTGTCGCAGCAGCGGCCGCGCCGGACCCGCTGTTGCCGCAGGCCTTGTCGGCAGACGTGAAGATCCTCGCGAGCGACGCTTTCGGCGGTCGCGCGCCCGGTACGCCGGGCGAGCAGAAGACGGTCGACTGGCTCGTCGCGCAGTTCAAGGCGGCAGGCCTTCAACCGGGCGGTGCGAACGGCAGCTGGACGCAGGCCGTGCCGCTCGTCCGCACGCAGCTCGGGTCGGGGCAGATCCGTGCGAACGGAGGCGACTGGACGCAGGGGAAGGAGGTCTATCTCTCCACCGTCCGCCCGGTGAATCGCGCGAGCATAACGAACGCGCCGATGGTCTTCGTCGGCTACGGCGTCACCGCACCCGAGCGCGGATGGGACGACTTCAAGGGCGTGGACCTGAAGGGCAAGGTCGCCGTCTTCCTTGTCAACGATCCCGACTTCGAGGCGGAAGCCGGCGACGATGCGAAGGGCAAGTTCGGCGACCGCCGCATGACCTATTACGGCCGCTGGACGTACAAATTTGAAGAGGCGGCGCGCCGCGGCGCAGTGGCCGCGCTGATCGTCCATGATACGCCGGGTGCCGGCTATGGCTGGGCGACCGTCACTGCGCCCGCCGGCGAGAATTACGACGTGGCCAAGCCGCCTGCCCCGCGGGTCATGCTGCAGGGCTGGATCGCGGTCGAGGCCGCGACACGCCTTTTCGCAGACGCCGGCCTCGATCTGGCGCAGCAACGGGTCGCGGCGCGCCGGGCCGACTTCCGCCCCGTCCCGCTTAAGGGCGACGGCTTCTCCGCCGACCTGCCGGTCACCGTCGAGCGCGCGGAGAGCCGCAACGTGCTGGCAAAACTGCCGGGCATGACCCGCCCCGACGAAGTCGTGATGTACGGGGCGCACTGGGATGCCTACGGCGAGGGCGCACCCGACGCACAGGGGCGGCGCACGCGGCCGGGTGCGAATGACGACGCGCTGGGCACGGCCGGTGTCCTTGCCATTGCGCGCGCCGCCGCAAAGGCGCCGCCGGCGGCCCGCACCCAGGTTTTCGCGCTTTGGACCGGCGAGGAGCGTGGGCTGCTGGGGTCCGAAACCTATGCGGCGAACCCGATCTATCCGGCCGCGAAAACCGTCGCCAACCTCACGCTCGACATTCTCCAGACCGCCGGACCCGCGCGAGACGTGCTGCTGGTCGGCGCCGGGCAGAATGCGCTGGAAGATGCGCTCGCCGCCGCTGCGCAGTCGCAAGGGCGCGTGGTTACGCCGGAGGCGCTGCCGGAGCGCGGCCTGTTCTACCGTGCCGACCACTTTTCGCTCGCACGACGGGGTGTCCCGACCTTGTTGCTGATGGCGATCAGCGGCGCTCCGGACCTCGTCACCGGGAGACGTGCCGCGGGGCAGGCGTGGCTGGACGGGTACATGCGCTGCTATCACCAGACCTGCGACACCTGGTCGGCGGACTGGGACCTGCGAGGTGCGGCTGCGGATGTGGAGCTTCTTCGTCGGATCGGCTTCGATCTCGCCAATGGCACCACATGGCCGGAGTGGCGCGACGGGTCGGAGTTCAAGGCCGTAAGAACGCAGAGTGCCACACAACGACGCTGAGAGAATCATCGCAAGCGGTGCCGCGTTGGCGCGGGAAGCGGAGGTGAAGGGGTTCGGAGTGAGACGAGCGGGCGCGCCAATGTCGATCGCTGTGCTACTGGCCTCTGCCTGCACCACAGCACCTCCGCATCGGGCGCTGTCGTGCAGCGCAGCGCCCTCCCCCTCCGTGGCGATCACGGCGGATCATGGGACAGCGCGAACACGCCTGTCGGTCCTCACCTACAACGTCGAAGGGCTTGGCTGGCCTGCGCGCACGGGCAGGGCCGCCAAGCTGCGCGAGATCGGCACGCGTCTCGCAGCGCTTCGGGAGGCAGGCGCCGCTCCAGATATCGTCCTGTTCCAAGAGGTGTTCAGCGGCGCCGCGCAGCGCGCTGTCCATCGTTCCGGCTATCCGGCTATGATCCCCGGGCCGGGCCGGACGACGCGCGCCTCCGCTGACGCTCCTGCGGCTCCGCTGCCCGGAAAACCGAAGCTCAAGCGGGGAGAGCTGGGCCTGCACCTTGTTGGCAGCGGTCTGGTCACCGCCTCGCGCTACCCGATCACCTTTACCACGCGACGCGCCTTCGGCCCACGGGCGTGTGCCGGCATTGACTGCCTCAGCAACAAGGGAGTCGTTCTGGCGCGAGTCTACGTGCCCGGCCTGCCTGCGCCTCTCGACATCTACAACACGCATATGAATTCGCAGGCGGCATCGCGTGCGCCAGAGGCCCGGCGGATCGCAGCACATGAGCGACAGACCAGCGCCATCGCCGCATTCGTCGGGCGGACGCGCGATCATGCAGGTGCAGCGATCCTGGCGGGGGACTTCAATATGAAGCATTCCGACAGCCGCTGGGAGCACTTTTCGCGAAGCCTCCAGCTCAAGCTCGTTCACCGCATCTGCGCCACGCCTGCTGGGCAGTGCGACGTGCGGATGTCATGGGACGGCGATGAGCCGTGGAAGGACACGCAAGACTTGCAGTTCTTCCAGAGCGGGCGAGGCGTGACGATCCGCCCCATCAAGGTCGAAGCCCTGTTCGACGGCGGGCCGAGCGGCCCGGCCCTATCCGATCATGACGGCTTTCTGGTCACATACGAACTGAGCTGGCGTGTCACACAGCCCTCAGCGAGGTGCGCTGCGGACTGAGAACTCGCCGATCACCCGTCGATCAGGCGAGGCCGGAACAGCCGCCCACCCTCGACGAAGGCGACGATCACCGCGACGGCAATCCCGATACAAAGATAGCCGATGGCAAGAGGATAGGTCGTGCCGTTGTAGGATTGCCCGATCACGGAGGCGACCGCCACCGCCCCGGCGCTGGTGATGAAGCCCTGAACCGAGGAGGCCGTGCCGGCGATATGGCCGACCGGCTCCATGGCCATGGCACCGAAGTTGGAGCCGCATAGGCTGATGCACGTCATGCTCAGGGCCTGGAACAGGACATAGGTCCACAGCGACTCCGCGCCGGCGGCGATCACGCCGAGATGCGCCACCGACAAGCCGATCAGGGCGATAACCGCACTTTGCGAGATGAGGCGCGTGCCCAGGCGCTCGACAAGCCGGCTGTTGGCGAAGGATGCGCATGCCATGGCAAAGGCGCATGCGCCGAACAACAAAGTGAAGCGGCTGCCGGCGCCGAACTCGTCGACGAAGATCTGCTGGGCGGAGGCGACGAACGCGACGATGCCGCCGAACGTGAGCGACGCCGCCAGTGCGTAGCCCGCCGAGAAGCGATTGGTGAGCGTCTGCCGATAGGATCGCTTCAGCTCGGTGAGCGAGAGCGGCACGCGCCGTTCAGGCGGTAGCGTTTCCGGCACGCGCACGAACGTCCATGCAAGCACAAGCGCTGCAAAAGCGCCCAGTGCGTAGAAGATGAACCGCCAGGGACCGATTACCAGCAGACCCTGCCCGATCGTAGGCGCGAGGATCGGCACGAGGAAGAAGATCATCTGCGCGACAGACAGCGTCCGCGCCATCTGCCGACCCGAGAAGCGATCACGGACGATCGCCACCGCCAGCACGCGCGTGGATGCCGACATGAGGCCTTGCAGCCCACGCGCACCCAGCAGGGCAGCAAAGGTCGTCGAGCCGGCAGCGAAGATGCTCGATGCAACGAAGCCGGCGAGCGTCGCGATCAGGATCGGGCGTCGGCCAAATCGGTCCGCCAGCGGACCGTAGATCAACTGGCCGGCACCGAAGCCGACCAGGTACATGGTGACGATCCACTGGCGATGGTTGGGGGTCGTCACGCTGAGATCGCGGCCGATGTCCGCAAGCGCCGGCAGCATCAGATCCACGCCGAGCGCGTTCACGGCCATCACCGCCGCGACGAACGCGACGAACTCATGCCGATGCATCTCGGAGGCGGCCGCACTGCGCTTCATGATGTGCCTTGATCGAGCGATAGGAAGCCACAGAACGGGTAGCGCGACGATCGGATGCTGCCCGGCGGCAGATACGAGAATGACCTCCGGACGCGCTATGCGGCCAGCCCAGGCCATGGACGATCATCGAGCCTGGGGCGTCCCCCCGCGCGCTGTGATACGCGGGGTAGCCGGGCGCAATTACCGAAGGGTCGCGCCCGCCAGCCTCGCAGTCGCGGCAAGTGTGGTCTGCGCCGCGTTCAGGCCGAGCAGGAAATCCTTGTCGCTGTAGGTGGCGTAGAGATCAGTCGGCTGGTGCCACTGCGGATCCCAGCCGCTTCCCACCTGCGCGCCACGCTCATTCTCGCGCAGGCTCACGGCCGGCACCAGATCCATGAACGGCGTGGAATCGGTGTTGGTCATGTGCCGCCCAACGGCCGCCGGATAGTCGCTGGCATAGCGCTCGTTCGCCGCTTGCAGAGCCCAGGCCAGCTCCTGCGACCTAGCCGCGAGCTTCGATGAGGCCTGGTACTCGATGTTCACGTCCGCTTCCGGACGCTGCACCGGGCTGAGGCTGCCGTCGGCCCCCGGCATGCCGTGATCGAACAGCATCATGTCGTGCTGCATGACGCCAAGCCACTTGGGCTCTGGATAGCGGCCGGATCCGGCGGGCGACTCCCGGCCCTGCAACGCGGCGCGCTGCTCGACATAAGCCTTGGCGCCGTTCAGCCCCGTCTCCTCGTTGTTCCACAAGATGAAGCGGATCGACCGGTCCGTCTGCACGTCGGGGCTGCTGAACACGCGCGCCAGTTCCATCACCAGCGCCGTACCGGAGCCGTCGTCATTGGCCGCCTCGCCAAAGCCGATCCCGTCCATATGGGCGCTGACGATGTACATCTCCTCCGGATGGGCCGTCCCGATCTTGGTGCAATAAACCTGCTCACGCATCCCCGGCACCGCAGGCGGAGCATTCAGCGCCCTCAGCCGGGCATCGGGCTGAGCGGCGGGATCGCTGTTCACGCCGGTCGGGCGCGTGAAACCGCGCGAACGCCCGCCGCCGACGGACAAGCCCGGCTCCTCTGAGCCGGCGGCGACCACCGCCTTCGCCGGCGCGACCCGGTGCACGGGCTCCTCGCCGAACGTGTACTTCAACCGCTCCGTGTTCGTGCAGCCGTAGCTTTTCAGCTGCGCCTCGATCCAGTCGGTCGCTGCGCGGTTGCGCGCGGTGCCCTGACGGCGATCGCCGAACTTGGTGAGAGCCTTGATGGTGGCCTTGTAGCGCTCGAGATCGAGGCGCTTGACCAGCACGCGCACGGGATCGACCGATACCGCCGCGGGTTGGGCCAGAGCCGGCGAGGCCAGACCGATCGCCAATAGAGCACAGATGGTGCGATGCAGGCTCCTCGCCTTTGCAGCAGCCGGCGTCTCGCTCATCACATCCCCCTTTACCGGCCCCTCCGCGACGAATGGGCGCCTTCTGGCACCACCGTAGCCGACCGCCGGTAAAGAGCTACATCCAAATGAAGCCAAGCCGCCCGAGGACCTTCTCAGCCCCGCCCTGCTCCGCTTTGCAGACAGTCCACGAGGGACTGAGCCGCCTGGCTCAGTCCCTCGCAGCGGATCAGGCGACGTCGTCGATCACGTCCTCCGACCGGCGGGCCGTCAGATCGAACCGGTCCGCGTTCATCACCTTGACCCAGGCCTTGACGAAGTCCCGGACGAACTTTTCCTCGTGACCCCGCTCGGCATAGACCTCCGCAGTCGCGCGAAGCTGGCTGTTCGAGCCGAAGATGAGATCCGTCCGCGTCGCCCGCCACTTCTCGTGCCGGCCACCCCGATCATAGCCGATAAACTCCTCGTCGCTGGATGCATCGACCAGATCCCAGAAGGTCTCGTTGTCGAGCAGGTTGACGAAGAAGTCGTTCGTGAGCTGACCCGGACGGGTCGTCAGAACGCCTTCCGGACGGTCGCCGTGGTTGGCGCCCAGCACGCGCAGACCGCCCACCAGCACGGTCATCTCCGGCCCCGAGAGACCGAGCAGCGACGCCTTGTCGAGCAGCAGCTCCTCGGTCTTCACCCGCTGGCGTGACTTCAGATAGTTGCGGAAGCCATCGGCCTGCGGCTCCATCCAGACGAAGCTGTCGACATCGGTCATCTCCTGCGTCGCATCCCCGCGACCGCCGGTGAACGGCACCTCCACCGTGAAGCCGGCCGCTGCCGCTGCCTGCTCGATTGCGGCCGAGCCGGCCAGCACGATCGCATCGGCAAGGCTGATCGAGCCGCGCAGCTCGTTCAGCTTGGCCAGCACCGTCGCCAGCCGGTCGGGCTCGTTCACCGCCCAGCTGCGCTGCGGCTCCAGCGCGATCCGCGCGCCATTCGCCCCGCCGCGATGGTCCGACTTGCGATAGGTCGAGGCGGAGGCCCACGCCGTCCTGACCAGCTCGGACACGCTCAGGCCGCTCGCCAGCACCCGCCCCTTGAACGAAGCGACCTCCGCGTCGGACGGGGCGACGCCGGCTGGGATGGGATCCTGCCAGATCAGGTCCTCGGCCGGGACGTCGTTGCCGAGGTAGCGGATCTTCGGCCCGAGATCGCGGTGGGTGAGCTTGAACCACGCCCGCGAAAAGGCATCGTCGAGGGCGGCCTGATCGTCCTTGAAGCGCAGCGAAATCTCGCGGAACTCGGGGTCCATCTTCAGCGCCATGTCCGCCGTCGTCATCATCGTCGGCACGCGCTTGTTCGGATCGCGCGCGTCGGGCGCCATATCCTCCGGATCGGGGTTGACCGGCGTCCACTGCTTGGCGCCTGCCGGGCTCGTCGTCAGCTCGTAATCATATTTGAACAGCAGGCGGAAATAGTCGCCGCCCCAGCGTGTGGGATTGTTCGTCCATGCACCCTCGATCCCCGAGGTGGTGATGTGGCCTCGGCCGATCTCCTCCTGATCGGTCAGCCAGCCGAGCCCCTGCATGTGCACCGCCTCGGCGGCGGGGTTCTTACCGAAATTTTCGGCCGGCTTCGCCCCGTGAGCCTTGCCGAAGGCGTGCCCGCCGGCGGTGAGCGCAACCGTCTCCTCCGAGTTCATCGCCATGCGCGAGAAGGTCGCCTTCATGTCGCGTGCGGAGAGCAGCGGATTGGGATCGCCGCCGGGCCCCTCCGGGTTGACGTAGATGAGACCCATCTGGATCGCGGCGAGCGGGCCCTCGAGTTCGGGCAGATCGTCGGTGATCCGGGTCTGGGCGCCCTCGTCGACCCAGATCTCCTCGGCACCCCAGAAGGTGTCGCCTTCCGACTGGTAGACATCCTTGCGCCCGCCGCCGAAGCCGAACACCGGCCCACCCATGCTCTCGATCGCGACGTTGCCGGCCAGAATGAACAGGTCCGCCCAGCTGATGTTGCGGCCATATTTCTGCTTGATCGGCCAGAGCAGCCGGCGTGCCTTGTCGAGATTGCCGTTGTCCGGCCAGGAGTTGAGCGGTTCGAACCGCTGCTGTCCGGAGTTGGCGCCTCCGCGGCCGTCGGTGACGCGGTACGTGCCTGCGGCATGCCACGCCATGCGGATCATGAACGGGCCATAGTGGCCGAAGTCGGCCGGCCACCACGGCTTGCTGTCGGTCATCAGCGCGGTGAGATCGGCCTTGATCGCCTGATAATCGAGCTGGCTGAACGCTTCGGCATAATCGAAGTCCGGACCCATCGGGTCGGGGGAGACGCCATGCTGGTGCAGCACATCGACGGGCAGCGCCTCAGGCCACCAATCCCTGTTGGTTCGCCCGAGCAGCGAGCGAGCCTCGGTGACACCGGGAGCGCCCGCGTGCATCGGGCAGCCTGTGGGATCGCGGTCAGCCATGATTGTCTCTCCTCTCGTCGGTGCTCACGCAGATAATCGGCCATCGCCGAACTTCCAACGAAGCCTAGCGGGAGTGGCAGGCGTACCGAAACGAAGTGACGCAATGAGGTTGATCGCTTCTGCCAATCAACCCCAGCTTCAAGGTCGCGCTGCTTTTCATGGGCTACAGACCGCCGTTCAAAGCGGCCTATTCGCTGCATCCGGACCTGCCGACGTCGTTACCGTCGCGCCCCAACAAGGCTAACGCTCCTCGTTCCTCAGGCGCGATAAGGAAGGCTGGCTCTTTCAGCAGCAGCGCGGACGAGGCTCGGCGCTGAACCCCTCGGGTGAACCAGAACCCGTTGAAGGCAGTTGAGCGATTGCCATGCAGCTTCGGGAGTGATCATGCGTCGACCGACCAGATACGGCCCCACGGCTTTTATTATGGTCGCGCTCACACTCAGTGGTTGCGGTAAGATCAAGCAGAACAAGCCCGAAGAAACGGCGCAAACTCGTGCGGAGGCCAGACGTTACAAGGATGCATGTGCGTCGAGCAGCGCGTATGACCGGTTGAAGCGGGTTCTTTTCAACGAAGCCCGCAGCGACCGGAGCAGCCACCGCACAAATCTCGACACGCTCGAGTCCTTCTCATTCATCAGGATGGAGGATCCCGTCGTCATCGGCCGAGATCCGGCGCTCGACATAACGCGCTGCAAGGGCCGCCTGGTTCTCGACGTTCCACCCGGTTCCGAACGGGCGCTCGGCGGCGAGCGCCGCCTGATCGCCGAGATCACCTACACCGCACAGGCTGCCGCGGATGGTAGCGGTTTGGTTTATGTCCTCACCGGGGCCGAGCCGATCGTCAGCAAGCTGGCGGCGTTCGATCTTCCTGATGCAACCTACCGCCCCCTGCCCGCACTCGACGCCGAACCCTCGGCCACCCTGCTCGCGAGCGCCGAAGACGATCCGCTGGCGGCTCCGCCTGACATCCCCGCCACTCAACCACACGATGCGACGCTACCGACGCCGCGCTCAAACCGGGATGGGACGCGTGGAGGAACGCTTGACCATGCAGACACCGAGCATGCGGGGGAGCAGACGGTCCGCACCTTCTACGAGGCCCTCGGCGCGGGTGATGGTGCGCTCGCCTCGGCGCAGATCATCCCGGCCAAGCGATCCAGCCGTACCTATTCCGCGGACGCGATCTCCCGCTTCTACGGCCGCTTGTCCGATCCCCTGCAGTTGACCGGGATCCGCCAGCTTGAAGATGACACGTACCGGGTCACGTATCGCTACGCAGGCACCGGCATCCGCTGCAACGGACGTGCCACCGTGCGCACCACCAGGGTTGGCGATCGCGCACTGATCCGCTCGATCACCGCGGGAGACGGCTGCTGATCCTTGCGGATTACCAACTTGGCGGAAGCCAGTCCAACGCATGCACGGCGGAGACGCCGGTCCAGCGCTTGCACAGCCGCTCGAGCGGGATGAACAGGACGTAGCCGAGAGCAAGGCCCGGCAGGAACCCCGCGATGAACTGGCCGAAGGACATTCCGGTCGACGTTTCGCCGGTGATCCCGAGGACGACGCCGACACAGACGATCACGCCCAGCGCGAGGAAAGCGAGCTGAAGCAGGATGAAAAGCACCAGCAGCGGCAACTGCCACCAGTGGACGTCGGGCTGCCTGCCGAGGCGGGCCACCTCCCGCTGCCGCTCGACGGCGCGCTGCTCGCGCAGGCGCTCCCGTTGGACAACGGTCAGCGCAGCATCGAACCGAAGCCGGCGAACGGCGAGGATCAGCCCCAGCATCACCGACGCTGTAGCGAAGGCGATGTAGAAAGCGGCCGGCTGGCGCGTGCCGAGTGCCGCCGCGGTCAGGAGAATGAAGGTCAGAGCGACGATGGTCGTCCAGCCGGGCTGCGTGGCGTCGCTAGGATCACGGGCGGGCGCAACCTGCGGCCTGCCGGCAAACGCGCGTCCTGGCGCGTCGGCATAGTGGCGCAGCGAGCCGAACAGTGCGAGCCCGATGACCGAGAGGACCACGCCGAACAGCGCGGCCAGCGCGTTGACGCTCCCGTCGGGCAGCAGCCGCTCAAGCACCAGCCAGCCAAGCCAAGCGAATAACGGCAGCACAAGCGCGTGGACGAGAACGGCCCGCAGCCCTGCACGCATTGACGCTTGAAACTCGTCGTCGCTGATCCGCACGGCCGGGCCGTGCCCGTGACGGCGAAACAGCCAGGTGTCGCCGGATCGCTCGAACTGCGGCGGCAGGCCGGCGACGCGGTCGATGCCGACGCGGCGGTGAAGGCGGCGGAACTGAGCAGTGGTCGCCATGATGGGGCTCCTATCGGCCGTGCTCGCGGGTGACGGTGAAGGCTTGGCGGACACAGGTGAGCGCGGCAGTGTCCGGGTCGTGCCGGCTTGCGTTCGACCTAGCGGCAACGCCCAGAGAGACCCTCGCGGTGAACTGATCGCGCCTCAGGGCTGATCGTCTGCTCATCATGGGCCGCCCGACGTCGATTGGGCGGCCGCTCCCGATCGGAAGCGACCGCACCTGGATGGCGGATTAGCCGACCTGGCGGAAGAGCCTGCCGACGCGCGGGGTCAGGTCGCCAGTCGGGCCATACGCCTCAAGCGCCGTGGTGAGCCCGGAATTGGTGCGAACCATGCGGAACATGCGGGTGCCCGAAGGGCCCTGACCGGGGTCGGTCGGACGGAACTTGTAGAGCTTGATGATGACCCGTCCGGGCTCGGGCGTCGCGGTGCACTTCACGTGCATGTTGGTTTGGTAGCCCTCTGCATCCAGGCGGCAGCCGGTGCTCCCCGCACCGGGCCCGAGCGTCAGCGTATGGGTGACGAAGATCGCCACGCCGTCCGCGCCTTCGCCGCCGATTCGGCCGAGCGGCTCCTCCCACACATAGGTGCCGCGCCAGGTGGCAATGCCCTGCGCGGCGGCGGGGCTGGCAGCGATCAGCGCGAGGAATGCCGAGGCGAGCGCGGCGGTGCTGATGATCGACTTCAACATGACAAGTCTCCCACAGTGCTAATGAGGAACGTTCTGGAAGGGCTTTGCGCTCACTGGACGTAGAGCGGCATGCGGCCGGTCATCGGCTGGATGGTGTAGTCGCTTCCGCCGCGCGGCGACGGCCGCATGGTGATGCGGAACCGTTGCTTGGCGGCGCAGACGTTCAACGTCCAGATTTCCGCATGGCCGCCGTTCGGCGTGAAGCTTTGCGGCTCGATCCGCATCGCGGCCGAATAGATGAACGAGCAACCGCCGGTCGCTTTCGAGTATGCCGAAATGTCCCGAAGGACATCGACGGCGAGCCGCGGCGTGGCGAGGGTCCGTCCGGTCGTCGCAATCTCGTAGGCTGCGGCCGGTTCAACGGCGACGCCGATGGAGGCGACGAGTGCGGCGGCGATCAGGGTCATCCGCTTCATGATCATTCTCCTGGTTTGACGATCTCGAGAAGGGCCGCCCTGCGGCCTGCGACCGGCCACACAGATTAAATATGCGCCGCTCAATTAACGGTATCTGAACAGTGATCATTATTGTGCAGCCGCGAAAATCGATACAGCAGAGGAACGAGCGCGGATGACGCGCGTCGTCTTTGCGACAAAGGAGAGACAGCGATGGCCTTCTGCGACCAGTGCGGTACCGAGCTTCCCTCAGGCGCCAAATTCTGCGCCGCATGTGGCGCCCAGGTTGGTGCCGGCGCTTCGACCGCAAGCGCAACGCAGGCCCGTCCCGCGCCACCCCCTTCCCCGTCGGTTCAGCACCCCGGCGAGCAGGCGATCGCAAGCGGCACCCGAGGAGGGCTTGGCTGGATCTTGCCGGTTCTGATTGGCATCGCAGCGCTGGCAATCGCCTATCTTCTTCTCGCGCCGAGGCCGTTGCGCAATAATGTTTCGAGTGGTGCCATATCCGAGGACAAGGCGGTTCCCGAGGCATCCGATGCGGATGGCGGTGATCGCACGAAGTCCGACGCAGCCAGCAGCGCCGCTATCGCGCGCGAGGCTGCAGATGCCGCTGCGGCGGAAGCGCGCGCGGCGTCGAGAACGGTCTCGGCACCGGTCCTCGACTCGGCATTTTTCAGCAATCCCGACGGAGCAGCGATGCGCTATGCCGGGCCGATCCGGGTAGCGGGCACGATTGCCACCATGGTCCAACCCGGTCCGACGCCCGCTTTGTCGATGGAGGGACGTACGCGCTTCAACTACATGGTCGTGAACTTCCCTGCGGGCTATCGCGAGCAGCTCGCGCTGCTCTCGAAGGGCCAGTTCATCACCGTCTCTTGTCAGTCGGTGCGCAGCCTTGGTGGCACAACGATCCTGTCGGGATGCCTGCTGAATTAGGTCTCGGTGGCTGTGGATATAGCTTGCCTCGGCGCGCAACTGCCTCGACCGTGCGCTCGCTCAATCCGGACCGGTGAAGTCACAGCTGGCTGTTCGTTCAAGAGCGGCGGACCGCCATCGCCCATGCGACGGCAGCCACGGGCGCGGCGAGTCCCACCCAAGCCAGGGCGTCACGCCATCCGTCTCCCGTGAGCGCGGCGACCAGAGCCACCGCGCTCAGTGCTGTGATCGCCAGAGGCACGGCGAAGATCGCGCCCAAGCTGCGCCCAGCGGGTAGTTGCCTCATACGCTCGGGACCACGGTCCCGCCCGTTTCCACCTCACGTACGTGGGCTGCGGTGGAGGCCCGGCGCTTCCCGAGCCACAGATAGATCCCGCTTCCCAGGATCACGATCGCGAAGACATCAAGCACGGCCAGAGGATTTTCAGCGGCAACCCACCATAGTCCCCGAAGTGCAGGGGTCGGGAGAGCGAGAGCGACTTGTTGTACCACGGCATCGCCCGCGCGGTGGTGAAGGCACCGGTTTCGGCATCGATCAGCGCCGGCGTGAGCAACCGTTCGGTCAACGGCGTGTCCCCCTGGAAAAACACCGCATAGTGCTGCTTCGAGCTGAAGCGGCCGCCTGGAAAGCCGATGAACTGCGGATTGTAGCCGGGCAAGGCCTTGCGCGCCTCTGCCATCGCCTTGTCGAGTGAGCCGTAGCGTGACGGATCCAGCGCCTTCCTGCCTGTATAGGCCCGCGTCATCGCGGCGAGCTCGTTGCGCTGCCAAAGTTTGTTGATCGGATTTTCCAACGTGTTGATGACGCCGCTGACGCCGACGACCGTCATCCAGGCCAGCGCGACGATGCCGAGCAGGTTGTGATAATCGAGCCATTTCAGCCGCGAACTTCGCGACGTCCGCAGAGTGCCGAAGGCGAGCTTCCGCATGAACGGTGCGTAGAGCACCACGCCAGACACCAGCGCGGCGGTGAACAGCAGGCCTATCGCCCCCAAGAAGAGCATGCCGGGCAGACCCAGGAACATGTCGGTATGGAGGTCGAGAAGGAAGTGCATCACCCCGCCCTCCTCTTCCTTACCGAGGCTCTTGCCCGTCGACCGGTCGAACAGCTGGATGGTCATCTCGGACCCGGGAGAGTCCGGCTTTGGACCCGTCGTGATCGTCATTGACGGCTGGTCGTTGTCGAACGCCATGAACAGCGGCACCTCGCCCGGCCGGGCTGCAAGTGCCCTCGCCATCATTGTATCGAGGGGCAGCAGGCCGGGTGCGTTGCTGGACGAGCCAACCCCCGGCATGCCGAACTGCCGCGTCTCACCACTCAGTCGATCGATCTCGTCGCTGAAGATCAGCGGCAGGCCTGTCACGCACAGCATGAGCAGGAAAACCGTGCAGACCAGGCTCGTCCACTTGTGGACGAGATACCAAGCCTTGATCGTCCCGGCTCTCATGATCAATACTCGAAGGTCGCAGAGGCCTTGATCGTCCGCGGGCCGCCCTGGACCAGATAGCCGCCGAACGCTGAATACCAGAACCGGCGATTGTCGATATTCTCGGCGGAGAGCCGCAGCGTCACCGGATGGCCGTTTGCCACCACCACGTAGCGCGCGCCGAGATCGAAGCGGGTCCAACCCCGGAGCCGCTGAAGGTTGCCAACGTCGACGAACTGTTCCCCCGTCTTCACCATGCGGGCGGTCAGCGTTGCAGCCTTGAGGAACGGCGGAACGACCTCGACGCCGACATTCGCCTGATAATCAGGCACGCCGATCGCCTTGTTGCCGTCATTCGTGCCGTTCAGGGTGCGAACCTGCTTCGCATCGTTGATCGCGAGGCCGCCGATGATGCGCACGCCCTCGGCGGGCTCGCCATTGAGGCTGAGTTCGATACCCCGATTGCGCTGCTGTCCTTCAACCACGAAAGTCAGCGCGGCCGGGTTGGTCGCCGTTGGCGTGGGCTGATTGAAGCTGTTCGGCTGCCGGGTCTGAAAGAAGGCCAGGGTTGCGGTAAGGCCGCGGACCGCAAGCTTGCCGCCCACCTCATACTGCTTCGAGCGGAACGGCGCGAAGATCTCGCCGGCGTTCAGCGTGTTGGCGTTGTTGGGCGCGGTCGGTCCCTGCACCAACGCCTCGATACGGTTCGCGTAGACCGTGAAGGTTTCAGTCGGACGAACCGCGATGCCGATCACTGGCGTGGTGGCCGCCTTTTCGTAGCGGGCAGTTCGCAGGCCTGTTAGCCGTGCGTAGCTGTCTATATCCAACCACTGGCGTCGCGCGCCGACCGTGAGCAGCACCCGATCTTGCGCAAAGCCGAGCGTATCCGAAAGGAACAGGCTCTTGAACACGGTCCGCGAGACCCGCGGCGGATCCCTGAAGTTTCCTTGCGCCCCGGAGTCGGCAGGACGCGGCACGAGCACCGGATTGTAGAGGTTGGTGCAGAAGGCCGTCGCGGCCGCACCGCACGGCGTTCGCGAAGCAGCGGGGAAGCTGCCGGATGCGAAAGCGTTGCGGTTTTCCTGCCAGTTCGCCGAGCCGCCGGCGTTCACCTCATGCGAAACGCCGAACGCTTCGAAGCTGCCGCGAACGCCCGCTTGCCCCGCCTCATTATTATCCTCACGGGGAACATAGAGGCGCGACTGAGTACCTGCACCGGTGGCGCCATTGGTCAGCGTGATGGTCGCGTAATCGCCCTCCTCCCGGCCGTCGCGAAAGCCGCCCGACGCGTAGGCCAGCAAGCCCGGGGCGAGATCCGCCTCAACTCGCGCCAGCGCATAGACGTCGCGAAGCTTCGTAAAGGCCCAGTTCTGCGCATAGTTCGCGGTCGAACCCGGCACCCGAGGCACAGCGACGCCGCTGTTCGCCAGCCGGACCTGCGGACGCGGCACATGGACGCGCTGATCCTCATAGCCGAAATCCAGCGTGAAGCGGACCGGGCCACGGCGAACATCGAAGCCGGCACCCGCCACACCGACACGGCGACGCTCGCGGTCGATCGGGGAATCACCGCTGCGATAGACTCCGTTCACGCGGATGCCGAACGTGTCTTCGTCGCCGAAGCGGGTGCCGAGATCGACATTCCCACCGAACACGCTCTCCTGGCTGTAACTGGCGGTAGCGCGGAGCAGCGTCTTCGTCGCACGCTTTGGGATCAGGTTTATGCTGCCGCCTACGCCCGAGCCACCCGGCGCCGCACCGAACAGGAAGGCATTGGCACCGTTCAGCACCTGGACCCGTTCGTAAAGCTCCGGTGAGACGAGCTGGCGCGGGGTGATGCCGAACAGTCCGTCCATCGCAACATCGTCGCCGTTAAGCGCGAAGCCGCGGATCACGAACAACTCGGCCTGATTGCCGAAGCCTTGGGTTGTGCGCACCGAGGGCTCGTTCTCAAGCACATCGCCCAGCGTTTCAGCCTGCTGATCCAGCACGAGCTGGGCGGTGTAGCTGGTGACGTTGAACGGCGTCTCAAGCGCACTCTTATCGCCAAGCACGCCGACGCTGCCGTCGCTCACGACCTGTTTCTGCCGCTGCTGCGCAGTGACGACGATCTCGTCAGAAGCCTTGTCTTGGGATGCCTGAGCGACTGCCGGCGTCGCCAACGTGGCGAACGCCATCCATCCTGCCGTTCTGCCTGCTTTCCAAATCGCCTTCAATGCTGCCCCCGATCATCGACGGGAGCCGCTTATGCCCACCTCCCTGCTAATGCAAATCGCTCGCAAGCCTTTTCCGATCAGTTTGGCAGAAGGCCGCTGCGGCGGGTCTGGCGGCGTGCCTCACGCCACCCGAGACTGCGTGGAGCACCACCCATCCCGACGACTAATCGGCTGCTGACCCCTCCGCCCGTTGGCGCTATGGCACGGGCGATGAACGATCCGGCTTCATCGCAGCCCGCGCTGAGCGTGGCTGCGCTCTATCGCTTTGCCCGCTTCGCCGATCCCGCCGCCATCCAGGCGCCGCTGGAGCGGATCTGCCGCGCGCAGGGCATACGTGGCACGCTGTTGCTGGCGGCGGAGGGGATCAACGGCACGATCGCCGGTCCGCACGACGGCATCGCCGCGGTGCTCGACCATATCCGCGCGCTGCCCGACTGTGCCGATCTCGACGTCAAGCTCTCCTCGGCCACGGCCATGCCGTTCCATCGGCTGAAGGTGCGCCTCAAGCGCGAGATCGTCACCATGGGCCAGCCCGGCATCGATCCGCGCGCCAGCGTCGGCACCTATGTCGAGGCGCAGGACTGGAATGCGCTGATCGCCGATCCGGACACGATCGTGATCGACACGCGCAACCGCTACGAAGTGGCGGTGGGCAGCTTTGCCGGTGCGATCGATCCGCAGACGGACAGCTTCCGCGATTTTCCCGCCTGGTTCCGCCGCAGGCGAGAGGATCTGCTCGGGCGGGGTCGCCCGCCGAAGGTGGCGATGTTCTGCACCGGTGGAATACGCTGCGAGAAATCGACCGCCTTCCTCAAGCAGGAGGGCATCGAGCAGGTCTTCCACCTCAAGGGCGGCATCCTTAATTATCTGGCACAGGTGCCGGCGGAGGAGAGCCTGTGGCAGGCGGAGTGCTTCGTGTTCGATGAACGCGTGGCGATCGGACACGGGCTGACGCCCGGCAGCTACACGCTCTGCCGCGCCTGCCGCCGCCCGGTCGGCGCGGCGGACACGCTCCACCCGCTCTACGAGGCCGGGGTCAGCTGCGCCGCGTGCCATGCCGAGCGGTCGGACGATCAGCGCGCCTCCTATCGCGAGCGTCACCGCCAGGAAGCGCTCGCCGCAGCCGAAGGGCGCGTGCATGTCGGAGCGGTGTTGCCGGGACGGCCGGATGATACGGACGTCTGATCCGATCCTCTACAGCTTTCGCCGCTGTCCCTACGCCATGCGGGCGCGGCTGGCAGTGGCGGTGGCCGGCTTGCGATGTGAGCTGCGCGAGGTGGTGCTGCGTGCCAAGCCCGCAGCAATGCTGGCGGCATCGCCCAAGGGCACGGTGCCTGTGCTGCTGCTACCGACTGGAGCGGTGATCGACGAGAGCCTCGACATCATGCGCTACGCACTGATGCGCCACGATCCCGAAGGTTGGCTGGAACGCGACGACGCGGCGCTGATCAGCGCGAACGATGCCGGGTTCAAGTCGGATCTGGACCGGTACAAATATCCCGAGCGGCATGGCGGCGATCCGCTGGAGCATCGCGCCCGCGGGCTGGCCTTCCTGCGCCGGCTGGATGAGCGCCTAAGCGGCTCCGCCCAGCTGTGCGGGGCGCGGCGCGGGCTGGCGGACGCGGCGATCATGCCGTTCGTGCGGCAGTTCGCCGCGGTAGACGCCACCTGGTTCAAGGCGCAGCCGCTGCCGCATCTCCACCGCTGGCTGTCCGGTCATCTCGCCTCGGATCTGTTCGCCAGCATCATGCAGCGGGAGATGCCATGGTCTCCCGGTGCGCCGGCGGTGTTCTTCCCGAAGCCCTGACCGGCGTCACATATGCGTGCCGCCGTCGATGCGCAGTTCCGTCCCCGTGACGAAGAAGCCATCGTCCGACGCCAGCGCGGCGATCATGCCGGCCACAGCCGCAGCGGGCGCGAACCCTTCGCCCAGCGCCGGCGACATCTTCATGAACAGCGATCGGTCCGCATCCGCCGGGATGCCCGGATCGCTCGTCATGCCGGACTGGATGCTGCCCGGCGCCACCGCCACCGCGCGCAGCCCCTGCTTGGCATATTCGAGCGCGATCGTGTGCGTGAACGCCTGGATGCCGCCCTTGCTGGCCGCATAGGCCGCCATATAGGGATGGGCGAAGGCGGCTGAGGTCGAGCTGAAGTTGACGACCACGCCCTTCCCGCACGCCAGCAGCGCGGGCAGCGCCTGGCGGGTGACGAGGAAGGTGCCCGTCAGGTTGATGCCGACGATGCGGTTCCAGAATTCCAGCGTCGTCTCGTGGGTGTGGGCCGAGCGCAGGATGCCCGCCGCATTGACCAGCACCTCCAGCCCGCCGAGCCGCTCGATCGCGCCGCCGATAGCCTCCTGCACCGAAGCTTCGCTGGCGATATCCACCGCCACCAGGCTCAACCGCTCGCTCGTGCCCGCGGCCTCCGCCTGCTCGCGCGTCGCCGCCAGCCCTGCCTCGTTGACGTCCGCCGCCACGACGATGCCGCCTTCCGCCAGCAGGCGTGCAACGGTCGCCTGACCGATGCCCGAGCCCCCGCCCGTGACGATGATGCGGCGGCCGGCGAAGCGATCGAGATGCACAGTCACGACAATCCTCCTGAGCGGGAGCGTATCACTGCATCCCTTCAGGGCATTTCTGTCGCGAACGGGCCGCTGTCGCAAGCTGCGCGATCATGCCTCGCGACGCGCCACTCAAGATCGGCTGCGTTCCACCTGCTCGTAGATCCCGCACTTGCCTCACCCGCTGGACCGGGCGGTCGATATTGTCGATCCTCGGCCGCCTTGCGGCATAACAATGATCATCTGACGGAGGGGTCGATGAGCGTAGAGCATGTCAATCCGGATACCCTGTTCAAGCTGCCGGGCTTCGGCCAGATCTCCATTCCGCCCGCAGGCAAGCGCCTCGCCTTCGTCGCCGGGCAGACCGCGCTCGACGCCGGCTTCCAGATCCAGGCCGAA
Source organism: Sphingomonas jatrophae (assembly GCF_900113315.1). GTDB lineage: Bacteria > Pseudomonadota > Alphaproteobacteria > Sphingomonadales > Sphingomonadaceae > Sphingomonas_P > Sphingomonas_P jatrophae. The sequence goes on from NZ_FOZG01000002.1 coordinate 221,835, forward strand.
GGTTTTGCCGAGCAGGTCCAGCATGCCGTCGACAACGTCATCCACGCGCTCGACGCGCTGAACGCGACCCCCGATGATGTCGTCCACATGACCTTCTACATCGTCGGCCTGTCGGACGAGCGCTTTCAGCAGTTCGCCCAGGCATGGGCGACATCGCTGGGCGGCCAGCCATTCCCGAGCTGCGCCTCCGCGGTGATCGGCGTCGAGCGGCTGGCGCTCAGCGGCCTGCTGGTCGAGATGTCGGCCGTGGTGGCGATCGACTGACGCGCTTCGCTTCGGCCCGAATAGGCCGGCAGGACGCGAGCGGGTCAGCAGCAGTTGACCAGCGGCCGTCTCCCTCTAGGCTCCGGTGCGGGGGAGACAGAGTCGCGTGCTGGGGGTCTTGTTCGCGCCGGAGGTGATCGCCTTCACGGCGGCACTCATGCTGATGCTGCTGATCGGCATCGTCGAGGCCGTCGGGCTCGGTGCGAGCGGGCTCGACGTGGATCTCGGCCTGCATGTCGATCATGATGGCCCGCTCGGCTGGCTGGGCGTGGGTCGCGTGCCCTTCATCGTTCTGCTGATCGCCTTTCTCGCCTGCTTCGGCGTCATCGGCCTCGCCGGCCAGCAGACGATCGCGGCGATGTACGGGATGATGCTGCCTGCCTCATTCGGCATTCCTGCGGCTTTAATGCTCGCGCTGCCCGCAACCGCCCTGTCCGCGCGCGGACTTGCCCGCATCCTGCCGCATGACGAGACCACGGCTTTTCCCGTCGAGGCCTTAGCCGGGCTATCCGGCACCATTCTGGTCGGTCGGGCCGAGCGCGGCTCCCCCGCTCGCGCCCGCGTCATCGATCCGCATGGCCAGGCGCACAACGTGATGGTGGAGCCCGATGCACCCGCCACCGTGCTCAACGAAGGCGAAATCGTGCTCCTCGTCCGCCGTGAAAACGGGATCTTTCGTGCGATCCCCCACAATCCCGCCCCCTTCTCCAACTGGATCGACCGATGAACGACATCATTCCTGCCGGCCTGACGAGCGTTGTGCTCTATGCGGGCGTGCCGCTGCTCGCGCTGGTCATCATCGGCATCCTGATGGCGCGGCTGTACAAGCGCGCATCCAAGGAGATCGCCTTCGTCCGCACGGGCTTCGGCGGCGAAAAGGTGGTGATGAACGGCGGCGCGCTGGTGCTGCCGGTGCTGCACGAAACGATGCCGGTGAACATGAACACGGTGCGGCTGGCGGTCGAGCGGCGCAACGGCGATGCGCTGATCACGCTCGACCGGCTGCGCATCGACGTGCGCGCCGAATTCTACGTCCGCGTGCGGCCTGATCGCGAGGCGCTGGCGACGGCGGCGCAGACGCTCGGCCAGCGCACGATGCATCCCGAGGCGCTGAAGGAACTGGTCGAAGGCAAGTTCGTCGATGCGCTCCGCTCGGTCGCGGCCGGCATGACCATGAACCAGCTGCACGAGCAGCGCAGCGACTTCGTCCAGAAGGTGCAGCAGGTCTCGTCCGCCGATCTCGCGATGAACGGGCTGGAGCTGGAAAGCGTCTCGCTCACCGGCCTCGACCAGACCTCGATCGAGCATTTCAACGCCAACAATGCTTTCGACGCCGAAGGCCTGACCAAGCTGACCGAGCAGATCGAGCTGCGGAAGAAGGCGCGCAACGACATCGAGCAGGATACCCGTGTCCAGATCGAGACCAAGAACCTGGAGGCGGCGCGGCAGTCCTTCCTGATCTCCCGCGATACCGAGTTCGCACGGCTGGAGCAGGAGCGCGAGCTGGAAGTTCGCCGTGCCGAGCAGGCGTCCGAGGTCGCCCGCCAGCAGTCCGAGCGGCAGCGTGAGGCAGATCAGGCGCGCATCGTGGCCAAGCAGCAGACCGATTCCGCCCAGATCGAGGCCGACCGCGCGATCCAGCAGGCGCGCATCGCCCAGGCACAGGCGATCGAGATCGCCCGTCAGGAGCAGCAGATCGCGGTGCAGAACAAGAGCCGCGAGGAAAGCCAGGCCAAGGCGGAAGCGGATCAGGCCCGCGCCGAAGCGGTCGCAGCCGAGGAGCGCGTCGGCACTGCGCGCGAGACCGAGGTGGCCGAGCGTCTGAAGCGCATCGAACTGATCGACGCCGCGCGTGAAGCGGAGCGTGCCGCTATCGGTGTGCGGGTGCAGGCGGAGGCCGAAAAGCAGGCTGCGGCCGACCGTGCCGCCGCGCTGCGCGCCGCCGCCGAGGGCGAAGCCGAGGCGGAGAAGCTGCGCGCCGAGGCGGCACGCGTCCGCTTCGAGGTGGAAGCCGCCGGCCAGCGCGCCGTGAACGAGGCGGCGAACCTGCTCTCCTCCGATCAGGTGTCCCTCCAGACCAAGCTCGCGCTCCTGAAGGTCATGCCGGACCTGATCCGCGAGGCGGCCAAGCCGATGGAGGCGATCGACAGCATCCGCATCGTGCAGGTCGACGGGCTGGGTGGCGGTGGCGGGGCCGGCGGCTCGCAGGTCGTCGCGAACGACGGCAATCTTGCAAGCTCGGCGGTGTCAGCGGCGCTGCGTTACCGCGCGCAGGCCCCGGTGATCGACGGATTGATGAAGGAGCTGGGCTTCGACGGCGGAACGCTCGACGCGCTGGTCGCCGGCGCCGCGGCAGATGGCACCAACAAGGCAGCAGCCGAATAACACCGCGGAGCGGCGGTAATTCGGACGCCGGATCAGGTTTGATCCAGGCCGGATCGGACGAGCGGCAGCCCCGCTCGTCCGATCGACGGACTAACGCTGCCGCGCCACCCAGTCGTTCACGCGGCGCTCCAGGATGGAGAGCGGCAGCGAGCCGGAGCCGATCAGCAGATCGTTGAACGCCTTGATGTCGAACTTATCGCCAAGCGTCCGCTCGGCGCTGCGGCGCAGCTCCATGATCTTGAGCATGCCGATCTTGTATCCGGTCGCCTGCCCCGGCAGCGTGATGTAGCGCCGCACCTCGGAGCGCCCCTGGTCCGGCGAGGCGCGGCCGGTGGCGACCATATAGTCGATCGCCTGCTGCTCGGTCCAACCCTTGGCATGGATGCCGGTATCCACCACCAGCCGGGCGGCGCGGAACAGTTCCGCCTCCAGCCGCATGAAGTCGGCCGTTACGTCCGGGAAGGCGCCCATCTCCTTGCATAGCGCCTCCGCATAGAGCGCCCAGCCTTCGCCGAACGCGACGTAGCGCGCCGCCTGGCGGAAGCGTGGGCCGCCCCTCTGGCGGACCTGGATGTCGCCCTGCATGACATGCCCGGGCACGCCCTCATGGCACATCAGGTCGACGAGCGCGTCCGGCGACGGATCGTCCGTCGTCCCGAGCAGGTGGACGTAGACGCGCCCCGGCCGCACGCCGTCGCGGCTTGGCGCAGCGGCGTGAGCGGCGCCGCCCGCCACCTCACTGAATGATGGCTCGCGCACCACCTCCATCTTGTAGGCAGGCAGCTGGTTGAAAAAGCGGGGCAGCAGCGTGCGGTTGCGCGCGATCGCGGCATTGGCATCGCGCAGGTAATCGGCGCGGAGCGCGTCGGTCCACGGCTTGGGCGGATTGCGACGGGCGCGATCGGCATAGAAAGCGATACGGTCCTTGAACCCGGCCTGCCGCGCGAGCGCATCCTGCTCGCCCTCGATCCGCTTCACTTCGTCCAGGCCGATGCGGTGGATCTGATCGGCGGTGAGGTCCGTCGTGGTGTTGAGGCGGAGGGCCGCCGCATACCAGTCCGCGCCGCCCGGCAGCGAGATCGCACCTACCCGCCCGCTCGGCGCGGTCGCGAGGTTCCCTTGCGCCCAGGCGATGACGCGTTCGTAAGCCGGCTTGATCGACAGCAGGGCCGTGCGGGTCTCCCCCAGCAGCGCCTGCGCGTCCGCCGGGGCGATCTTGCCTTGCGCGCGCAGGCGCTCGACCTTCGTCTGCGCATCCGCCCAGAGCGGTGAGGCAGGGCCGTTGTCGAACGGCGCGCCGGTGATGATCGCGCGGCTGCCCTCGATCACCCGCTCGATCTGAAAGCGCGGCGCGCGCACGCCCGCGGCATCCGACATGCGGCTCTGTGCGATGGCTTCGTCCAGCACCGTCGGGATCCCCCGCACGCGGGCGGCGAAGGCACGCATGTCGGCGGCATCCTGCACCGTGTGCGTGTTGATCAGGAAGTTCGGCAGTTGCGCGTGGGCCGAGTAGAGGAAGGAGTAGAGCGGCGGCGCCCAGCGGCGGAAGCGATAGCCGAGCTCCGCCCGGTCGAGCTCGAGCGCCCAGATGTCGTAATTGGTCTGCGCTTCGGGCGACAGCTTGGCACGGTCGAACTGCGCCTTCATCCGCGCGACGCTGGCGCGGCGCCATTCCAGGCGCTTCAGCATCGCCGCGTCGCTGATGTCGTCCAGCCGGTCCTGCCCCTCTTTCTCACCCAGCTGCGTGGCAAGCTGCGGCCGCTGGCGGAGATCCTCGGCGAACTCCCGGTCGAGAAACGCATAGAGCCGCGCATCCTCCGCCGGTGCGGCTACCGTCGGAACCTGCGCCTGCGCGCCGGTGAGCAGCGGCGTCATCAGCGCGATGGCGAGCGTGGAACGGATGGACGCCTTGAACATGTGAAACCCTCTTCCCTTTGCCGCCTGTGTAGCGATGGCCCTGGCGGAGAGAAGTGACATTCTTCCAACGGCATGCGCAGCCCGCTAGTGGAACGGCGCGCGGGTGCGCGAGCGCATCGCTCCATCAATCGGACGGCGGTTCCGACGTCTCCACCAGTTCCACCACCTCGAAGTCATAGCGTCGCCAGCCGCGCTGCCGCGCCGCATCGGCGGTGGCGGCCTTCTTGCCCGTCGCCTCCTTCAGCGACTTGGCGTGGCCCCAGAACACCTCGGTCCGGCCATCCTCCAGATGGGCCACGATCCGCCAGTAATGCGTGAAAGGCGATGCGGTCGGGCCGATCGTCTTCACATAGCCGTCCGCCATCATCGCGGTCAGGTAGCGCTTCTTCTTGGCCATCCGATCCGCATTTAGGCGGACGCTCGCTGCCTGCCTACATGCCGACAGCGGCAAGGAAGTCCGGCTGGCCGGTATGCGCCATCATGCCGCCATCGACGACGAAATTCTGCCCGGTGATGTACGAGGCGGCCGGCGAGGCGAGGAACAGCACCAGCGCCGCGACCTCATCCGACGTGCCCGCGCGGCGCATCGGAATGCGCGCGGTCCAGTGCTTAAGGCCCTCCTCCCCCATCTGGTCGGTGGCGGGCGTTGCGATCAGGCCGGGGCTGACGCAGTTCACCCGCACGCCGTCCCGCGCATGATCCAGCGCGATCGCGCGCGTCAGGTTGATCACCGCGGCCTTGGCGGCATTGTAGGCGTTGAAGCCATAATCGCCCGCCAGCCCGCAGATCGAGGCGATGTTGACGATGGACCCGCCGGTCTTGGCGAGATGCGGAATGGCGAAGCGCGAGCTGTAGAAGATCGAGTCCACGTCGGAGGCGAACAGCGAATGCCACTCCGATGGCGGCAGCTGCGTGACGCGGCCGAGCCGCCCGCTGCCCGCATTGTTCACCACCACGTCGATGCGGCCGAACCGGGCGAGGGTGAAGTCGATCAGCGCCTCCACATCGTCCTGCACGCCGACGTCCGCACGCTGGCAGGCGATGCGGTCGCCGCCGCCCATCCGCTCCTTCTGTGCAGCAAGGCTGCTCTCGGTCCGGCCCGCCAGGACGACGCGCGCGCCCTCTGCCGCGAACTGCGAGGCGATCGCCGCGCCGATCCCCTGGCCGGCGCCCGTGACGATCACGACCCGGTCGGACTGCTCAGTCATGCTCCACTCCCCCTTGGTTTTCGGCAGGTCTATTCAGTCGAGGCGGCCTTGTCTTGCGACTTGTCGAGTGAAACGCCGCGGCAGCCCGTGGCCTGGCCGTGTCCGCCGGATCACGCGCTTCCTTGCCTGTGCAAGAATTCGGAGTTACGTTCCGAAACACAGCGGCACCGGCGCGCCGCGATGCGGTCGGGCGCATCCCCCCGCATGAGGGCTACAGGAGAGCGAGCATGGACAACGACATCGCATCGAAGGTGAGCGAGGCCGACTTCGCTTATTATAACGGCTCAGGGCCCGGCTTCACGACCGAGAGCTCGACGCTGATCAGCTCGTCGCCCTATCTCAACCATGCGGAACTCCGCACGCTGATCGCGCAGGAGATGCTGCGCCGGAACGGGGCCGACCTGCCCAACACCGCCTTCATCCCCAACGTCGTCAAGATCCTGATGGAGCTGGAGGACTGGCCGCGCATCTTCCAGCTGTTCGAGGAAGAAAAAGCGCGCCTGCCGCTCTTCAAGAACTGGCTGGACGGCCGCAAGATCTCGCTCTTCACGCTCGACGAGCTGAAGGACCCCAAGCCCGGCACGCTCCGCGCCGTCATCCATGATTTCGTCGTCAACAGCGGCTACAACATGGACCATTTCTACCAGGGAATGGAGATCAAGACCGACTTCGACTTCTACATGAAGGAGCGGACGCACACGCACGACATCGAGCACATGATCACCGGGTTCGAGACGAACCACGCCGGTGAGGTCGCTTTGCTCGCTGCCAATGCCCGTGCGCTCTACGCCTACTTCAAGCCCGAGCTCGCCGCCTTCTTCAACCGCGTGTCGGCCTATCTCAAGGCCAAGACGACGATGAAGAGCGGCCTGTTCTACCCCGAGGCCTACAAGGTCGAGCTGGACGCCGAGGATATCGGCGCGGCGCAAGGCCGCGCGTGGAAGCACCCGCTCTTCCTGATCCCCTTCCGCGACTATCTCGACCATCAGGTCAGCGACATTCGTGAGGAATTCGGCATCACCAACCCGCCGCCCGCCGGCGAATGGACCTGGACCACCGCGGTCAGCGAGGACCCACGCCCCGCCAACGACGATCACGGCCAGACCGCTCAGGCCGCGGAGTAAGCAATATCAGGGCCGGTCCGGCAAGGACCGGCCTTTTTCACGCCAGCCGGGGTGCGCGGGGCGGCTCCGGCAGCACATCTGATTACCGAGGGGAGAGGATATGGGCGATTATCTGATCAAGGGCGGCACCGTCGTCGATGGCAAGCTGACCCCTGCCTACCGCGCCGACGTCCGCGTCGCCGGTGGCGTGATTGCCGAGATCGGCAGCGATCTGGCACCGCGGGGCGACACCGAGACGCAGGTGGATGCGACCGGCTGCTACGTCACGCCTGGCTTCATCGAGCCGCACACGCATTTCGACGCCACCATGTGGTGGCAGAACGATCTCAATCCCCTGCCCGGCTATGGCGCGACGACGATCGTGATGGGCAATTGCGGCTTCTCCGCCGCACCGATCTCGGATGACGTGCGGGCGCGCGACGAAGTGGTCGGCATCTTCGCCTTCTTCGAGGATATCGACAAGCAGGCCTTCGTCAGCGAGCTGCCGTGGGACTGGCGCAAATGGTCGGAATACAAGGCATCGATGGTGTCCAAGGTGCGCATGCCGCTCAACTATGCGGCGTTCGTCGGCCACATTGCCATCCGCCTCGCCGTCATGGGCCTCGACGCGTGGGATCGCGCCGCCACCGATGACGAGATTGCGCGCATGTGCGAGCTGCTCGACGATGCCTGCCAGGCGGGCGCGCTCGGCCTGTCGACCAACCAGCTCGACTTTGACGGGGACGAGCGGCCGGTGCCGACCTTCGCGGCCGAGGACAAGGAATTCCGCGCGCTGTTCGAGGTGCTGGCACGCCATCCCGGCACGATCTGCCAGGTGGTGATGGACACGTTCATCCGCCTGACCTGCCCCGCCACGCTCGAGAAGTTCGCGCGCCTGTCCGAAGGCCTGCCGATCCGCATCCAGTGGGGCGGCCTGCCGACGCTCGACTTCCAGAAGCCGATCCTCGCCGATCTGAAGCGCCAGCACGAGCAGTTGAAGGCGGAGGGGCGCGATTTCTGGACCGCCTACACGCACGTCTCGCCGACCAACACGCTGTCGCTCACCAAGTCGCTGATCTTCGCGCAATCGGGCGATTTCGTGTGGCACGAAGTGGTCGCCGCCGACAGCTTCGAAGAGAAGGAGCGGCTGCTGGCCGATCCCGAGTGGCGCGCCCGGGCGCGGGAGAGCTGGGACACCAAGGCGTGGCCGCACTCGCCGATGAACAATCCGGACCGGCTGGAGCTGCGCAATTCAGACAATGGCGTCGGGCCGATGAACCTGACGCTCAGCGACTATATGCGCATGACCGGGATCGAGCACCGCTCGGACGCGATGGCGGACTGGATTCTGCGCAACGGCGTGAAATCCACCGTCCACATGTCTCCCTTCCCGATGAACGAGGAAGTGATCCTTGAGCTGATCCGCGATCCCAAGTCGCTCGGCAACGTATCCGATGCGGGTGCCCACGCCCAGATGTTCTGCGGCCCGGGCGAGAACATGCTCTACTTCACCTACTATGTTCGCCAGGGCAAGATCACCATCGAGGAGGCGGTCCATGTCCAGACGGGCAAGATCGCGGAGCATTTCAACCTGCAGGGCCGCGGCGTGCTCGCGGTCGGCAATCCGGCGGACATCACCGTCTTCAACATCGACGAGATCGAACGCCGCCCCGAGCGCAAGATCTACGACACGCCGGATGGCATGGGCGGCATCACCTGGCGCTATACGCGCGATCCCGCGCCGATGCGGCTGACGCTCGTCAACGGTACGCCGACGTTCGACCGCAACGGTCCGACGGGCGAGCGGCCGGGCGAATTCCTCTCGCCTGTCGCCGAGTTCCAATACGCCGCCGCGGCGGAATGATCGACTGAGCGGGGGAGCGGCCGGGCTCGCAGCGCGCAGCCCGGCCGCCGTCTTTCGCGGGGCGGAAGCGGACACATCCGCCTGCCCGGGACCATGAAAGGGTGAGGACAGGCAGATGCTCCACAGCTACATCATCAAGGGCGGCACCGTGGTGGACGGCACCGGCGCCGTACCCTTCCGCGCGGACATTCGCGTCGCGAACGGGCTGATCGCGGAGATCGGGCCGTCCGTGTCGACCAGCGGCACCGAGCGCGTGTTCAACGCCGAGGGCTGCTACGTCACCCCCGGCTTCGTCGAGACGCACAACCATTTCGACGCGCCCATGTGGTGGATGCCGATGCTGGAGCCGATGGCGGCCTACGGCGTCACCACGTCGATCAACGGCAATTGCGGCTTCTCCGCCGCGCCCTGCTCGTCGGAGGCGGAGGCGCGGCTGGAGATGGTCAAGATCTTCTCCTTCTTCGAGGATATCCCGCTCGAACCCTTCCTCGACATCCTGCCGTGGGACTGGACCAAATGGTCCGAATATCGCGCCTCGCTAGAGAAGAACCTTCAGCTGCCGGTGAACTTCGCCACCTTCTGCGGCCATGTCGCGCTGCGTGTCGCGGTGCTCGGCAAGGAGGCGTGGGAGCGCCAGTCTACCCCGGCCGAGATTGCCAAGATGTGCGAGCTGCTCGACGATGCGCTGGCCGCCGGCGCGCTCGGTCTGTCGAGCAACCTGCTCGACTGGGACCAGCAAGGCCGCCCCATCCCGACGATCACCGCCAGCGATGCCGAGTGGGAAGCGCTGTTCGACGTGGTCGAGCGCTATCCGGGCCGCACCGTCGAGATCATCATCGGTGTCGCCATCCGGCAGACCGGGGTGGAGGATCTTGAGCGGCTGGAGCGGCTGGTCGGCAACCGCAATCTTCGCGTGCAATGGGCCGGCCTGCCGCCGAAGCGGTCGCAGTCCAAGCTGCAGCCGCTCTACGATCATCATAAGCGATTGAAGGCCGAGGGCAAGGATTTCACCACCACCTTCAATCTCCAGCCGCTCGCCTCCTCGCTCACCTTCCGCAAGACGCTCGTCTTCGGGCAGACGGGCGTGCTCGTCTGGCATGAGTTCATCGATGCGGGCTCGGACGAGGAGAAGCTGGCGCTGCTGCGCGATCCGGAGTGGCTGGCGCGCGCCCGCGCCTCGTTCGACGGCGGCTATCCCGGCGCGCAGGCGCGCGATCCGGATCGACTGATCCTTGCGACCAGCGAAACGGGCCTCGGCCCGCTCGGCATCACGCTGTCGGAGTACATGGTTGAGGCCGGCATCGACCACCCGTCCGACGCGCTCGCCGCGTGGGTGCTGGCGAACGGCCTCGATTCCTCGATCATGATCGACATGCCGCCGACCCGTACGCCGGAGGAAGCGGCGGAGATGATGGCGGACGCCAATGCCATCACCAACATCACCGACGCGGGCGCGCACGGACAGATGCTCTGCGGCATCGGCAACAACGTCATGGTGATGACGCGGCTGGTGCGCGACCTGAAGCTCTGCCCGATCGAGCTCGTCGTCTACAATCTGACCGGCAAGCTCGCCAACTTCTTCGGCCTGACGGACCGCGGCGAGCTGAAGGTCGGCAAGGCCGCAGACATCGCCGTGTTCAACCTCGACGAGATCGAGCAGCGCCCCTTGGAGAAGATCTACGACGTGCCGAACGGCAAGGGCGGGCGCACGTGGCGCTTCACCCGCGGCGCGGCGCCCATGCGGATGACGATGGTCAACGGCATGCCGACCTATGTGAACGGCAATTACACGGGTGCCTTCCCCGGCCGCTTCATCGAGCCGACGTCGCAGGTCGCGCTGGCACAGGCGGCGGAATAGCCGAAGCGGGGTTGCCTGACCGCCTCCCGGGATCGCGAGTGGATCGGGCTCGCGAAATCTGGGAAGGGTGCAGCCACTTCATTCGGGAAGGGGCAGGCATGGATACGCACGGCAGGGACACGTCGTTGGGCCGCCGCGCCTTCCTTGCCGGCGCCGGTGCCTTGGGGCTTGGCGCGAGTGTCAGCTTGCCTGCCGCGGCGGCGCCTGCCGGCCGCATGGCGGATCGCGCCCGCCCGATCACCCCGGCGGAGCGGCAGGCGCGCATCCGCCAGGCGCAGCGCCTGATGCAGCAGCAGGGCGTCTCGGCCATCGTGACCGAGCCGGGCGCCTCGATGGAATATTTCACCGGCGTCCGCTGGCGGCGCAGCGAGCGGCCGGCGCTCGCCATCATTCCGCGCGAGGGCAATGCCGCGCTGATCGTCCCCAAGTTTGAGGAAGGCTCGATCCGCGAAACGCTCCTCGTGCCGGCGGAGGTGCGCGCGTGGGAGGAGGATCAGAGCCCTTATGCCATCGCCGCCGGGCTGATCGCCGATCGCAAGCTGGCATCCGGCCGGATCGGGACGGAGGAAACGCTCCGTACCTTCATCGTCCAGGGCCTGACGGGCGCCCTCCCCTCCGCCACGATCGAGCCCGGCACCGCCATCTTCCGCGGCTGCCGCATGATCAAGACGCCGGCCGAGATCGCGCTGATGCAGGTTGCCGCCGACATAACCGTCGCCGCCTACCGTGCGACATGGCCACAGGTGCGTGCGGGCATGACGCCGGCGGACATCGGCGCGATGATGAGCCGCTTCACCACGGCGGAGGGCGCCAGCGTCGGTTTCAACCTCGTCCTCATCGGCGAGGCGAGCGCCTATCCGCACGGCTCCGGCAAGCCGCAGGTGGTGCGGGAGGGCGACGTCGTGCTGATGGACTGCGGCTGCAACGTCCACGGATATGAATCCGACATCTCGCGCACCTTCGTGGTCGGCAGCCCGGGTGCGCAGCAGCGCCGCGTGTGGGATCAGGTGCGGCGCGGTCAGCAGATCGCGTTCGAGACGGCGCAGGTCGGCGTGGCGGCGGGCGCGGTCGATGATGCGGTGCGCCATTTCTACGACGGCCTCGGCTATGGCCCCGGCTATGCGCTGCCCGGCCTGTCGCACCGCACCGGCCACGGCATCGGCATGGAAGGGCACGAGCCGGTCAACTTCGTGCGCGGCGAGCGGACGCCGCTTGCGCTGGGCATGTGCTTCTCGAACGAGCCGGGCTTGTACCTGCCGGGATCGTTCGGCGTGCGGCTGGAGGATTGCATCTACATCACGGCGCAGGGCCCCCGCTGGTTTTCCCGGCCGCCAGCCTCGCTCGACCGGCCGATGGGCTAGGCCGCGGACCGGATCGCCGCTCGGAGCGTTTGGACGGCCCATGAGGCGGGCATGTCGCCCGGCCACCGGTGCGGACAGGGCGACGAAGCAAGGATGGCTCCTCGCGACAACTCCGCTATGCGCCACGCCTCGCCCCGGCTGACATAGCGCGATTGCTGCACACGATATGCTTGATTTCCTCTCCGGTGGCGGCGGCATGGGCGAGCGCATCCGCGCCTTTCCCTGGACGCAGACGCCACTCGGCGCGCCCGAGACGTGGCCGCAGTCGCTCCGCTCGGCGATCAGCATCTGCCTGCATTCGAGCTTTCCGACCGCCATCTACTGGGGCCCGGAGCTGCGCCTGCTCTACAATGACGCCTGGGTGCCGGTGGCGGCCGACCGGCATCCCGCCGCGCTGGGGCAACCCGGCGGCGAGGTGTGGAGCGACATCTGGTCGGTGGTCGGCCCGCAGCTGGAAACCGTGCTCGCCACGGGCGAGGGCTTCTCAACCTTCGATCAGCTCCTGCCGATGATGCGCGACGGGCGCGTGCAGGAGACCTATTGGAATTACAGCTTCACGCCGATTCGCGGAGAGGATGGCGGCGTTGCCGGCGTGCTCAATCAGGGGAATGAAACCACCGAGCGCATCCTGCGCGAACGCAACCGCGAGGCGGAGGCGACGCGGCAGCGGCGCTTGTTCGAGCAGGCGCCCGGCTTCATCACCGTGCTGCGCGGCCCCGATCACGTCTTCGAATTCGTCAACGACGCCTATCGGCGGCTGTTCGGCGATCGCGACTTCATCGGCCGCAGCGCGCGCGACGTGTTCCCCGAACTTGTCGGACAGCGCTTTTTCGAGTGGCTCGACCGGGCCTACACGTCCGGCGAGCGTTTCGTGGCGGAGCGGAGCCCCATTCAGCTCGACTATCCCGGCGCGTCCGCCGGCCAACGCTTCCTCGACTTCATCTACGAGCCCGTGCGCGACGACACCGGCCGCGTGACCGGCATCTTCTGCGAAGGCTTCGACGTCACCAACGCCTATGTCGCCGAGCAGGCGCTGCGCGAACAGAGCGCCGGGTTGCAGACGCTCAACCGCATCGCGGCGGCGACCATCGTCGAGCAGGATCTGGAGCGGATCGTCCAGCTCGTCACCGATGCGGGTCGCGAGCTGACCGGCGCTGAATATGGCGCATTCTTCTACAACGTCGTGGATGCGGCCGGGGAGAGCTACATGCTCTACAGCCTGTCCGGCGTCCCGCGGGAGGCGTTTGCCGGCTTCCCGATGCCGCGCAATACCGAGGTCTTCGGACCCACCTTCACCGGCGCAGGCGTGGTGCGGTCGGACGACATCACCCGCGATCCGCGCTACGGCCGCAACGCGCCATGGGCGGGCATGCCGGAGGGGCATCTGCCCGTGACCAGCTACCTCGCCGTCCCGGTCGCCTCGCGCGAGGGCGGCGTCATCGGCGGGCTGTTCTTCGGCCATGCCGAGGCCGCGCGCTTCACTGCGCGCCATGAGGAGCTGATCCTCGGCCTGGCGGCGCAGGCGGCGATCGCGATTGACAATGCCCGCCTGATCCGCCGCGTGCAGGAAGCCAACGAAGACCTGGAACAGCGCGTGGCCGATCGCACGGCGGAGCTGACGCAGGCGCATGAGACGCTGCGGCAGGCGCAGAAGATGGAAGCCGTCGGCCAGCTCACCGGCGGGATCGCACATGATTTCAACAATCTGCTCGCGGGCATCAGCGGCAGCCTGGAGATTATCGAGCGGCGGCTGGCGCAAGGCCGGGCGGACGGCATCGACCGCTTTCTCCAAGGCGCGCAGACCTCGGCGCAGCGCGCCGCGGCGCTCACCCAGCGGCTACTCGCCTTCTCGCGCCGGCAGACGCTCGATCCGAAGCCCACCGACGTGAACCGCCTCGTCTTCGGCATGGAGGATCTGATCCGGCGCACCGTCGGGCCCGCGATCAAGGTCGAGGTGGTCGGTGCGGGCGGCCTCTGGATCGCGAAGGTCGATCCGGCCCAGCTGGAAAGTGCGCTGCTGAACCTCGCGATCAACGCGCGCGACGCCATGCCGGACGGCGGTCGCCTCACCATCGAGACGGCGAACAAGTGGCTGGACGACCGCGCCGCGCGGGATCGCGATCTGCCGCCCGGCCAGTATCTGTCGATCTGCGTCACCGATACGGGCACCGGCATCGCCGCGGACATCGTCGACCGGATCTTCGATCCCTTCTTCACCACCAAGCCGATCGGCCAGGGTACGGGTCTCGGCCTGTCGATGATCCACGGCTTCGTCCGCCAGTCGGGCGGGCAGGTGCGCGTCTATACCGAGCCGGGCCAGGGCACCACGATGTGTCTCTATCTTCCGCGCCTGATCGGCGAACTGGTGGAGGATCGCGAGGAGCTCGACGCCAAGATCGCCGAGACGGGCGCCGGTGAAACCGTCCTCGTCGTGGATGACGAGACGACCGTCCGCATGCTGATCGTCGAGATCCTGACGGAGGCGGGCTATCGCTCGATCGAGGCGGATGACGGCCCGTCGGCGCTGAAGATCCTCGGCTCCGATGCGCGTATCGATCTGCTCATCACCGATGTCGGCCTGCCCGGCGGCATGAACGGCCGTCAGGTCGCGGATGCGGCGCGGGAGACGCGACCGGGGCTGAAGGTGCTGTTCGTGACCGGCTATGCCGAGAATGCGGCGGTGGGCAACGGCCATCTCGAGCCTGGCATGGAGGTGATCACCAAGCCATTCGTGATGAGCGATCTGGCCGCCAAGATCGGCGATCTGCTCGAGCGCTGAGCGCGGCGTCTGCCGAAAACTTGTGAGCCGAGGGCTCCGCGCGCCTGATCCCAATTGCAAGGTCAGCGCCGCGTTAATATCGCGCCGCGCAGCGATGATGCCGGAGCCGATCGGAACCTGATTCGTCTGCACGCTTGACGCGCGGAGGCAAGTCGCGCTGGATTTCGGGGGATTGCCACCTGTCGCAGCCGCTTTCGTCTCCGCGCAGCGCGCCGGCCATCTTGCTCGGCAGCGCGCTCGGCCTTCTTGCCGCCACCTATGTGCTGTCTGGCCTGCGCGAGACGCCGCCCGGAACGCCGATCGTGCGCACACATGCCGCGACACGGGCAAGCCCGCGCGTCCGGCTGGCCGAGCCGCCGCCCATGGTCGAGCCGCTTGAGCTGCTGGAGATGACGCCGGAGCGGGCGCGCGAGATCAACGCCGCCGTGCCCTTCATTCCGGGACCCATCTCTCCCGCCCGCCCCTTCCGCTTCGCCGGCAGCGATGCGGATCGCGAGCGGGCCGCACTCTGCCTCACCAGCGCTGCGCTGTACGAAGCGGGCGACGATCCCGTCGGCCAGCGCGCCGTCGTCCAGGTCGTGCTCAACCGCCTGCGCCACCCCGCTTATCCGAAGACCATCTGCGGCGTCGTCTTCCAGGGGTCGGAGCGGAAGACGGGCTGCCAGTTCACCTTCACCTGCGACGGGGCGCTCGCCCGGCGGCCGCTGATGCCGATGTGGGATCGCGCGCGCAAAATCGCCGAAGCGGCGCTGGACGGCGCCGTCGCGAAGGTCGTCGGCACCGCCACCCATTATCATACCGACTGGGTGGTGCCCTACTGGAGCGCATCGCTCGACAAGATCGCCGCCGTTCACACCCACCTGTTCTTCCGGTGGCGGGGCGGCTGGGGCCTGAACGGCGCCTTCACCGGCCGCTACGCCGGTGGCGAGGTGCTCGACCGGCGCCTGCGCGAGTTCGCCACGCCCGGCACGCTCGATGAGGTGGAAAGCGAGCCTCTGGTGGACGGCGAACCGGTGCCGGCAGAGCCCGTCCCGGCGCGGGCCGCCCTCCAGGTCGCGGGCGTCGAGCCGCGCGCCTTGCGGGGCAGCATCGTCCGGCTGGCGGACGAGCAGGCGGGCGAGTTCGGGCTCCAGCTCGATCCCGCCGCCTTCTCCGGCGATTTTGCGCTGACCGCTCTGGCACTCTGCGCGCGGCGGCCGGCCTGCCTGGTCGCAGGCTGGGCCGAGCCGCGGCTGATCCCGGCTAAGCTGCCGATCCCGCGTCAGTCGCTCCAGACGGTGAGCTTCCTCTACCGCAAGGTGGCAGGCTCCGATCGCGAGCAGGTCCTGTGGAACTGCCGCCACACGCCACGCCCCAGCCCGGCACAGTGCCTGCCAGGCACCGCACCCGTTGCTCCCGCCGGTCCCGCTCGCCTGTCCCCGGAAGTGAAGGCACCCACAGCCACCGGCGAGGCGGCGAGCATGGAGGTCCGCTGAGGCCGCAAGGCGCGCTCTGCTTGCCAATATCGATCCTGCGTGTTTAGGAGCGGTCACGCGCAAGGACCCGGTGCAATCCCGGGTGGCTATCCCGGCCGCCGATCCGCCGGGCAACGCACACGCTGATCCGCCTTTCCGGTTCGTCGATCGACCGGATCGCGTGTGCCGCTCCTTTCCCGGATACATGACAGACATGCACGCTAGTTTCCGAACCTCATGGTTCGTCGGCGCCGCGCAGATGCGCCGCGATGTCCTCGCCGGCATCGTCGTCGCGCTGGCGCTGATCCCCGAGGCGATCGGCTTTTCGATCATCGCCGGCGTCGATCCCAGCGTCGGGCTCTACGCCTCGGTCGCGATCGCCATCATCATCTCGCTGCTGGGCGGGCGGCCCGCCATGATCTCCGCCGCGACAGCCGCGGTCGCCGTCGTTGTGACCCCGCTCGTCCGCGATCACGGCGTGGCCTATCTGTTCGCCGCGACGATCCTGATGGGGCTGATCCAGATCGCCGCGGGGCTGCTGCGCCTCGATCTGCTGATGCAGTTCGTCTCACGGTCGGTGATCACGGGCTTCGTCAATGCGCTCGCCATCCTGATCTTCATGGCGCAACTGCCACAGCTCACCGGCGTCACGTGGCACAGCTATGCGATGGTCGCCGCGGGGCTGGCGATCATCTACCTCTTGCCGCGGCTGACCAGGGCGGTGCCGTCCGCGCTGGTCGCCATCCTTCTGCTGGCGGTGGTCAGCATCGCGCTCGGCCTGCCCGTCCGCACCGTCGGCGACATGGGCCGCTTGCCTGACGGGCTGCCATCCTTCGCCCTGCCCGCGGTGCCGCTGACGCTGGAAACGCTGCGCATCATCCTGCCTTATTCGCTCACCATGGCCGCGGTCGGGCTGCTGGAATCGATGCTGACCGCCCAGATCGTCGATGACATGACCGACACGGACAGCGACAAGCGCCGCGAGTGCCTGGGGCAGGGCGGCGCGAACATCGCCGCGGCCTTGCTCGGCGGCATGGGCGGCTGCGCCATGATCGGCCAGTCGGTGATCAACGTCACGTCGGGCGGGCGCACGCGGCTGTCCACCTTCGTCGCCGGCGCGTTCCTCCTGTTCCTGCTCGTCGCGCTCGGCCCTGTCGTCGGCCGCATCCCGATGCCGGCGCTGGTCGCCGTCATGATCATGGTCTCGATCGGCACGTTCAGCTGGAACTCGATCCCGAACCTGCGGCGGCATCCGCCCACATCCTCGGTGGTGATGCTGGTGACGGTGGCCGTGGTCGTCGTCACCCGGGATCTGGCGCAGGGCGTGCTGGCGGGCGTGCTGCTCTCCGCCATCTTCTTCGCCGGCAAGGTGCAGCGCATGTTCACGGTCGAACGGCGCGAGGAGGGGGAAGCTGTGCGCTACAGGGTCGGTGGCGAGATTTTCTTCGCCTCGGTCACGCGGTTCACCAGGGCGTTCCTGCCGGAGGAGGGCCGGCCGGTGACGATCGACGTCAGCGCCGCCCACTTCTGGGACATTTCCGGCGTCGGCGCGCTCGACAAGATCGTCGCGCGCTTGCGGCGCGACGGCTCGGCGGTCGAGGTGATCGGATATAACCAAGCGAGCGCCGACCTCGTCGATCGCTTCGCACTGCATGACAAGACAGGCGTCGAACTCGGCGCGGTTCCGCATTAAGCAGGCGGCCCATGCTCCGCACCCTGACCGCGCAAGGCGACGCCTTCCCCCTCGCCACCCCCTTCCGCATCTCGCGCGGGGTCAAGACGGTGGCGGACGTCGTCACGGTGGAGATCGGGGATGGCGAGCGCGTGGGCCGCGGCGAAGGCGTCCCCTATCCGCGCTACGGCGAGTCCGTGGCGGACGCGCTGGCCGAGATCGAGGCTGCGCGGGCCGCGATCGAGGCGGGCGCGGACCGGCACGCGCTGCTGACGATCATGCGGGCAGGTGCGGCGCGCAACGCGGTCGATTGCGCGCTGTGGGATCTGGAGGCGAAGTCCGCCGGCACGAGCGTGCCCGCGCTGCTCGGCTGCTCCACGCCCGGGCGGATGCCGACCGCGATGACGGTCGGCCTCGGCCCCGTCGAGGAGATGGCGGCGGCAGCACGGCTTCTGGCCCATGTCCCCCTGCTCAAGGTGAAGGTGGACGGCGTCGCCCCCGCGGACCAGATCCGCGCCGTCCGTGCCGCCGCGCCCGGACCCCGGATCATCGTCGACCCGAACGAGAGCTGGACGTTGGAGGACGTCGCGCGCCTTCAGCCGCTCCTCGCCGAACAGCGGATCGATCTGCTGGAACAGCCCCTGCCGGCCGGTCAGGACGATGGACTCGACGGTTTCCGCCCGCTGGTGCCGATCGCGGCGGATGAATCGGTCCATGTTGCGGAGGATGTCGCCGGGCTCGCGCGGCGCTACCAGGTGGTCAACATCAAGCTGGACAAGACCGGCGGCCTCACCGGCGCGCTCATGCTGGCGGATGCGGCGGCGGCGGCTGGGCTTCAGCTGATGGTCGGCTGCATGATCTGCTCATCGCTTTCCATCGCGCCCGCCCTGATCCTCGCGCAGCGCTGCGCCTTCGTCGATCTCGATGGCCCCTTCTGGCTGAGCAATGACCGGGCGGGCGGCGTGCGCAACGATGGCGGCCTGATCATCCCCGCAGCCGCCGGTTTCTGGGGCGACACGGCCTGACGTGAGTCCGTCAGCCCCGGTCAGGGCGCCAGCCGCGCAAAGGCGACCAGCCGCGTGCCGACATGGCGATCGACAAAGCGGCCGGGTGCCGGCCGGTCGGCGCTGGTGCCCGAAAGGGCGACGCCGAAGGTGACCGGCGTGCGGGTGAGATCCAGCCCGATCCGATAATCCCAGTAATCGCCATCGGGCCGCAGGCGCGCTGCACGCTCGATGTCGCGCGTATCGCCGCTGCTGTGGCCAAGATGCGCGCGCAACGCGAGCGGCGTGCCCGGCAGCGCGGCGGAGCCGGCCAGGCGCACATACAGATTGTCGCCGCCGATGGCGCGCTGCCGCGGCGCATAGGTGGCGGTCAGGTCGATCTGAAGCGGGCCGATCAGATGGCCGACGCCTGCCTCCACCTCCGCATAGCCGAGCTCGCTGCGGCCCGTGAACACATGCCCGATCACGCCGCCGCTCAGCCGCCACGGGCCGAGATCGCGCGCGATCATCGCGTCGAGATCGAAGCCGAGCGCGGCCCCGCCATGGCGGGCGCTGCGGCGCAGCGTGGTGCCACGTGCGCCGAGCGACAGCGTGGAGCCGACCGGCACGACGACACCCGCGACGAGAGCAGGACGGCCGCGCGACCAGCTGAGCCCGCGGCGCCGCTCATCCGTGGTGAGATCGAGCGAAGGCTCGATCCCCTGCGCCGCTGCCATGGCGGACGGCAACGCCGCCAGCAGCAGCGCCATGAGGGGCGCGACGCGGTTCATCCTCAATCCAGCGCCAGCGCGCGCACCGTCTTCAACTCGGCCAGCAAGGTCGGCTGGTCGGCGGCCGCGACAGCGCGGACATGATCGTGAAGGTCGCCCGTCCGTGCGGCAAGATCCCGCTGCACGCCGGCACGCGCGGTCATGCAATGGCCGGGGCGGCTGCCCTCGATCTTGCGCGCGCCCGCAAGCGTGCGGCTGAGCGGATGGTGGTTGCCATGCGCCGGTGCGAGCTGGCGCTCGACACGGACGGTTGCGATCCAGCGGCACCGCTCGGTGGACATGCGCGTCCCAGCGCTCATGCCGATCGTCTTCATCCGCATGTCGGCATGGGCCTGATAGCTGGCGCGGACCGGCGTCGCGCCGTGCGTGAGCACGACATCGTGGCTGGCCAACGGGGCGGCGAGCGCGGTGGCAGCAAGGGCGAGTGCGATCATCGGAAGCTCCTCTCCGGACACCCTACATGCCTAAACTGTGGGCGTCTCTGCTGATTGTTTAGGCACACTGCCTAATCGGAAGGCATTTTTTCCAATGTGTTGCTCGATCCTGTCACTTTCAGGCTTGGACGCACGAGCGGGCTAACACATTAGAAATGCGACAGATAACCACCGTCCACCGCAAGAACCTGCCCGGTCACGTAGGAGGCCGCGTCCGAGGCGAAGAACAGCACGGCGCCGACGATCTCCTCCGGCCGCCCCCACCGGCCGAGCGACGTACGCCGGGCGAGATGCTCGGCAATTGCCGGATCGGCGGCCATGGCGGCATTGGCGTCGGTGGCGAAGAAGCCCGGCGCTACCGCGTTGACGGTGATCTGGCGCGGCCCATATTCGGCCGCGAGCGCGCGGGTGAGCGCATCCAGCCCGCCCTTCGCCATCGTGTAACCCGCATCGCCCGAGCGTGCGATCTGGCCCGCGATCGACGTGATGTTGATGATCCGCCCGCCCGGCGGCATCCGCGCGGCGACGATCCGGGCAATCTCGAACGGAGCGACGAGATTGACCTCCAGCAGGCCGCGAACGGCGCTGCGATCGAGCGCCTTCGCCAGCCGCCGGTCGCGCAAACCCGCATTGTTCACGAGAATGTCGAGCGGCACCAACCCCGCGACGTGAGACGCGACGGCCCCCTCGTCGGCAAGATCGAACGCGACCGCCTCTGCCGTGCCGCCGCAGCGCGCTATCTCGGCGACCACCGTCTCCGCCGCAGCCAGCGTGCGCGCATGAACGAGCACATGCGCCCCGGCGCCACCCAGACCCAGCGCGATCTCGCGCCCAAGCCCGCCGCGCGCGCCTGTGACTAAAGCGGTTTTGCCGTGCAACGTCATGCCGGATCGTCCTCCCGCCCGCGCGCATAAGCGAGACAAAGCGAGAAGGCATCCATCCGGCCTGACAATCATGCTAGGTCATGCGCAAGTCAGGCGCCCGCCCAGTCACGGTCAGGGTGGCAGAAGGAGCTTAGCCCTTCTTGCCGCTGTTTCCGGATTTACCGCCGCCGCGGCCGGTGCCTGTGCTGCCGCTCGCGTCGTCGCCGCCCTTCTTGGTCACCGCACCCGGATTGCCGCCTGCGCCCTTCTGAGCCATCGTCGCCTCCATTGTATGAGGATCGGTTAACTCGCTGATTGCACACGCAGTTCCGCTCAGTTGATGCACCGCCCGGCGGTGTTTTTCCGCGCAACATATATCAATCAGTTTCCGGGGATCGTGGGCTTCGCCCCGCGCGTTCAACACCAAGAACCATAAAAAGAAGGTGCTTATGGCAAAGGAAATTCCGTGGCAGGCGCATTCCAGGCTGGTGCAGGCCTGGTCCGGCCGGATGCTGGCGCAGGGCAGCCTGACGGAGGTGATCGGCTATTATCGGGCGCTGCCTTATCGTGAGCGGCACGCGATCGACTGCCTGAAGTGCGCGGAGCCCGTGCCCGTCGCCGGCCGGATGATGCGGCAACTCGGCCGGCTGGAGGTGGAGGAACTGAAGGATCTCGTCACGGCGCACGCCTGACGCTCGCCACGCGGCATGGTCCGCCGCGCTTCCTCAAGGCGGACCATGTCACCGCAACCAGCCGATCCTAATCTAAGTGTATGAAATTATTAGGCTTATGACGTGAACTTCGCGGTGTGGCTGCGGTTATGGCCGAGACTCCAGTGGAGACTTCGCCATGTCGTTCAATCCACTCGCCGAACGGGGCATCCCGCTTGCCAAACAGCTGCGCAGCTGGTCCGAGCTGAACGTCGAGCCCTATCGCACGGAAGACGTGCATCCCTATACGCGCTGTCGCGTGATCGTGATGAACGGCATCGAAGTCGAGTCCATCATGTTCTCGCACCAATTCGCCCGCAACACGCCGGACGTCGAATTGAAGCAGCGGCTCGCTTTGGTTCGCCGCATCGAACAGCAGCAGCAGAAAGCGGTGAACTGGCTGCTCCCCGGCGAAAAGCAGGAAAATGCCGTCGAGATCACGATCGGCTATGAGCAGGTCGCCGTCGATCTCACCGCATGGCTCGCGCGGAACGAGCCTGATCCGTATCTGCGGCAATGCTATGAATTCGGCCTGCTGGAGGATTTCGACCACCTCTATCGCTATGCCAATCTGATGGATCTGATGGGCAATGGTCGCCGCGCGCGCGAGATTACCGGCGACTATACCGAGATCACGCCCGGCCGCCCGACTATCTTCGAACATCGCGATCCGCGCGACGATCTGCGCCGCCCCATGACGAAGGTGGCCGCGCATCGCCAGTCGATCCTGAATGCGATGACGCTCGTCAGCTCAGAGCAGCAGACGATGAATTACTATATGAACTTCGGCAATCGCCCGACGGAGCCGCTGGCCCGCGCGCTTTATCTCGAGATTGCCGAGATCGAGGAGCAGCACGTCACCCACTACGAAAGTCTGCTCGATCCCGAACAGGGTTGGGCGACCAATTGGCTGCAGCACGAGAATCACGAATGCTGGCTCTACTGGTCCTTCATGCAGACCGAGGTCGATCCGCGCATCCGCGCGATCTGGGAGCTGCATCTCAACATGGAGATCGAGCATCTCCAGATCGCCGCGCGCTTCGTCGAGGAGAGCGAGGGTGTCGATCCCGCCAGCCTGATCGCCCCGTATGATCGAGCCATGACGTTCGAGGAGAACAAGACCTACCTGCGCCAGCTGGTTGAATGGCAGGTCGATCTGACCGCGTGGGACTCCGAGTTCCTGCCGGTCGACCAGCTGCCCGAGGGTCACCGCTATTTCGACTATCAGGCGACGGTCAATCGCGGCGGCGCACCGTCCGAGGAGGTGATCCGCCAGCATCGCGAACGCTTCGGCGAGGAGTATCGGCTGGAGACGGACGGTCCCCACCCCGTCGTGTCGCTGCGCGAGGAGGATGGCGGCGCCAAGCTCGGCTACGAGCGGAACATGCGCGCCAAGCATCCGCAGGGCGCCGCGCAGACCATCGATGCCGAGCCCACGCCCGCGCTCGCCATCTGAGGAGGCTGCCATGATGAGTTATACCAACAGCAATCAGGATGCCGGCGGGCTCAAGCAGTTCGTCAACAAGGTGGGCGACGCGGTCGGCGGCATGATGGGCACCGCATCGGCCGCCACCATGGGTGCGACGAATGCCGAGACCTTCGTCGCCAGCGCCGGCGCGGGTGACCTCTACGAGATCGCCGCTGCCCGCATCGCCCTGCAAAAGGCACAGCGCGCGGATGTGCGGACCCATGCGGAGATGATGATCGAACATCACACCACCTCCGCGCACCAGCTCCGCTCGGCACTGCGGTCCACGGAGGTGACGTCGGCCAGCCCAGGCCTCTCCGTGCCGACCACCCCGGACACGCGCCGCCAGACCTTGCTCGATCATCTGGCGGAGGCTCCCGCCGATGCCTTCGACGATACCTATCTGGATCAGCAAAAGCTGGCGCATCAGGAAACGCTAACGCTTCTCGATGGTTATGGCCGGCACGGCGACAATCCGCAGCTCGCCTCCTATGCGCGTGGCGGAGCACCGATGGTCCAACGCCATCTGCGCATGATCGAGACAATGCGGGGCTGAGCCTGAACAAAGGCCGGACGGCCGGTGTCATCCCAAGGAGAAAATGCATGACCGTTGCCAAGCACGTTGCGCTCGCCGCCTCGTTCCTGCTGGGCGCGCCGCTCATGGCGCAGACCCCGCCGCCTCCGCCGCCGCCCGAGGCGATGACGACGGCCGCTCCCTATGTCGATGCCGCCGGCCGCAGCGATCTGTACGAGATAAATTCCAGCCAGATCGCGCTCCAGAAGTCGCAGGATCCGAAAGTGCAGGCCTTTGCCAGGATGCTGATCCAGCATCACCAGAAGACCACCGCCGCGACGATGAAGGCAGCGAGCAAGGCCGGCCTGACCCCGCCGCCGCCCGCTCTCGATCCCGGCGCCACCGCGTCGATCAACGAGTTGCAGAGCGCGTCGCCGGCGGATTTCGACCGCATCTATCTCGCCCAGCAGGTGCCCGCGCACCAGGCCGCGCTCAATCTGCACCAGAGCTATGCCCAGGGCGGCGACCAGGCACCTCTGCGCACCTCGGCCAAGTCGGCCGTTCCCATCGTCAAGAAGCATCTCGATCAGGCAACCAAGATGCAGGCCGGCGGCGGCGCGCATGGCGGTCACAAGATGTAACACCCTCGTGCGGGCGGGTGCCTCCGGGCCCCGCCCGCTTCGCTTTGCGACGGGAGATCGGATGAGCGATCGCGGAAAAAACGGGCTCGCAGGATTCGGGCTGGTCGCACTGCTCGCAGCTTTGCTCGCCGTCCCCTGCTATCTTGTCACGCAGTCCATGTCGGTCAGCGGGGCTGACAACCAGCAACTCGGCATCTCCGGTGCCATCTTCGCCGGCATCGCAGTAATCGCGGCTTTGGCCGGCGGCGCGACGCTGTGGTTTGGTCGTCGTCGAGGCACCGGCGACACGCGGATCGCGCTGGCCGCGGTCGTGTTCACCTCGCTGCTGCTGACCCTGGTCGCGGTGGCGCTCAGCGACACGCGGCCAACCCCCATTACGCCGCCCTCGGCCGACATCTGAGCGCGGCCGCGATGCGCATCCACCATCTCAATTGCGGCACCGACTGCCCGTTCGGCGGCGCCTTGTTCGACGGCCGGAGCCTGAGCCCGACGGGGCGGCTGGTGTGTCACTGCCTGCTGATCGAGACGGATGCGCACGGCCTCGTCCTCGTCGATACGGGCTATGGTCTGCGCGATGTCGATCACCCGCATCGCCCGCCGCATCCTCGCATCACCCGCTTCATGCGCACATTGCTCAACATCAAGCTGCGCGAGGAAGAGACAGCGGTCCGCCAGATCGAGGCGCTCGGCTTTGCCGCGTCAGATGTGCGCCACATCGTGCTGACGCACCTCGATTTCGATCATGCCGGCGGGCTCGAGGATTTCCCCCAGGCCAGGGTCCACTTGCTCGACGCCGAATGGACCAGCGCCACCAGGACGACCGGCAGCTTCGTCCATCGCAATCGCTACCGCCCAGCCCAGTTCAACGACGTGTCCAGCTGGCGGCGCTACGGGGCGCAGGGCGAGCGCTGGTTCGGCTTCGATGCGGTGCGCGATCTGGAGGGCCTGCCGCCCGAGATCCTGCTGGTTCCCCTCCCGGGCCACACCTGGGGCCATGCGGGCGTGGCGATCCGGCGGCGCGAGGATTGGCTGCTGCACGCGGGCGACGCTTACTTCTACCGCGGCGAGATGCGGGGGGCGAAGCGGCACTGCACGCCGGGGCTGCGCGGCTACCAGACGATGATGGAGGTCAGCCGCACGTTGCGCATGACCAATCAGGAGAGGCTGCGCCGCCTCTCGGTCGAGCATCGGGGCGAGCTGACCGTCCTCTGCGCGCACGATCCCGTCGAGTTCGAACGCGCCGCCGCCGGCCGTCCACTCTGAGGCGGTCGCCGCAGCTTCTTCCGCCCCGCCCGAAGCCGCTATAACCTGCACCTGAGCGATCCGGGCCAGGGAGGCAGGCAATGCGCGTGATGGTGCTGGTCAAGGCCACCGAGGAGAGCGAGCGCGGCCTGCCGCCCAACGCAGCCGACATGGCAGCAATGGGCCGCTTCAACCGGGCGCTGGAAGAGGCCGGCATCCTCATCTGCGCCGATGGGCTCAAGCCGTCCTCGCACGGCAAGCGGATCGCGTTCGACGGCCTCGAGCGTCGCGTGATCGACGGCCCGTTTCCGGCGACAAGCGAATTGGTAGCCGGCTTCTGGATCTGGGAGGTTCGCGACATGGACGAGGCGGTGGCCTGGGCAAGACGCTGCCCCAATCCAATGCCGGTGCCCAGCGAGATCGAGATCCGCCCCTTCTACGGAGCGATCGACCTCGCCTGAGCGCGCCCTGCCGCCCCGCGGCTCGGACGGCGAGCCCTGCAGATTGCCCAATTCGCGTCGCCTCGACCAAGCAGGAGATCTTTAATCCTATCCTGCATCAAGGAGCGTCACGGAAGAGGCTGGCCATGTCGTGTCGAAGTGAAGGCGAGAGAGCCTTGCTGGAGCTGCAGAACACGATCCTGAAGATGATCGCGAAGGGTGACTCGCTTGTCACCACGGCCGAGCGCATGTGCCTTGAGGCGGAGAAGCTCGCACCCGGCGTTATTTGCTCCATTCTCACCGTCGATACAGCGGGGCTCATCCATCCGCTTGCCGGGCCCGGCCTGCCTGCTGCCTATTCGGCCGCGCTCGATGGCGTGGCGATCGGCCCGCGTGCCGGATCGTGCGGCAGCGCCGCTTTCCTGCGCACCGACGTCGTCGCGACCGACATCGCGGCCGATCCCAGCTGGGCCGCGTTCAGGCATCTCGCGCTTCCGCTCGGTCTCGTCGCCTGCTGGTCGAGCCCGATCCTCGACGCGCGCGGCGAGCCGGCGGGCACCTTCGCCTTCTACTATCGCGAACAGCGCGGGCCGACCGCGCGCGAGCGGGAGATCGTGGAGCACTGCGTCCATCTCTTCATGATCGCGCTGGAGCGTCACCAGCGGGTGATCGAGCATGAACGGCGGGCCTATACCGACGCCATGACCGGCATGCCGAACAGGGCCGCGTTCAACAAGGCGCTCGAAGCGCTGGACTGCACGACGCCGGGTGACTGGGCGCTGCTGGTGCTCGATCTCGACAACCTCAAGGTCGTCAACGACACGTTCGGCCATCCCACCGGCGATTGCCTGCTGCGCATCGTCGCGCGGCGCATCGCGGACGCGATCGGCTGTGAGCGCGCCTTCCGCATTGGCGGCGACGAGTTCGCGATCATCCTGCAATCTGCGGATTCTCTGCACGATCTTGATCGAACGGCGGAGAAACTCTTCTCCGCGCTCGGCAGCACCGCGGATTGCGGCGGGCAGATCATCGTCCCGCGGGCGACGATCGGCGGCGCGGTTCTGTCGCATGGCGATCGGGTGGCGGAGCGGGTCCGCCAGAATGCAGATTTCGCCTTGTATCACGCCAAGGAGACGGGCCGCGGCGGGTTCGTCCGCTACTGGCCGGGGCTCGGCACCAACATCACGCGCCGGCTGGGCGACATTCGCGACGTCGATGCGGCGCTGCGGGAAGACCGGATCGAAGCCTATTACCAGCCGATCGTCCGCCTCGATACGCGCGAGATCGTCGGGCTGGAGGCGCTCTGCCGGATGCGGCTGGGCGACGAGATCGTCTCCGCCGCCCGCTTCCACGAGGCGACCAAGGACGTCCACGTCGCGACGGCGCTCACCGCACGCATGCTGGCGCTCGTCGCGGCCGACGTGCGGCGCTGGCTGGAGATGGGCATTCCCTTCCAGCATGTCGGCGTCAACGTCTCGTCCGCCGACATGCATGGCGGCGCGCTGGATCGTGTGCTGGCGGCCGCGTTCGAGCGGGAGCAGGTGCCGCTCGATCACGTCATCGTCGAGGTGACCGAGGCGGTCTACATGGGCGATGGCGATCCCATCGTGCAGCGGGCGATCGAGGCGTTGCGCGCGCGCGGCATGCGCGTGGCGCTCGACGATTTCGGCACGGGTTTCGCCTCGCTCACCCACCTGCTGACGGTGCCGGTCGACATCATCAAGATCGACAAGAGCTTCATCGATCGCCTCGCCACGTCGAACGCCAGCAAGGCGATCGTCGACGGCCTCATCCAGATCGCGCGCAAGCTGGATATCAAGGTCGTGCCCGAGGGGATCGAGACGGAGGAGCAGGCACGCCTGCTGCAGGCGGCGGGCAGCGTGCTCGGCCAAGGATACCTATTCTCGAAGCCGGTCGATCGGCAGGCAACCACCGCCCTGCTGCTCGGCCGCGCGCAACGGCTCGGCCGCGCTTCGCCACGGGTGAAGGGCCTCGCACGCGGCGCGGCCTGACCGCGCGGAGCCAAGCGCCCGACCGCACGTTGGTCCCGCAGGTTTGAAGGAGACGACCATGGCCGAGGGCACATCCGGTATCGATCCCGAGATCGTCGAAGAGGATATCGGCGGCGTCCAGGGCAGCGAGGATGGCGACGAGTCTGATCAGGCAGCGGACCAGGTCGCACAGTCCGCCGCTCCCGGCACCGTTCCGGATGAACCCGCGCCTGACGGTGCGGAGATCGAATGGGCGGGTGCGGTCGTGAAGAAGCCGCCGACACCGTCGGGGATGCGCTGACATGGGCAACTGGCGCGGCAGCCGCGCCATCCCCATCTTCGTGCGATGACCGACAGCATCCTTCATCTCGGCCTCCTCGATGAGGAGACGCTGCTGCTTGACGCCGCCGCGCTCGAGCTGGCGGCGCTCGACCATCCCGACGTCGACATCGCGCCTTATGCCCGCATCCTCGGCGAGATTGCCGAGCGCGTGGCCGAGGTGGGCGACGATGCGCACACCAGCGCCGAACAGGCCCGCTTGCTCGCCAGCGTACTGGCCGCGGAATATGGCTTCACCGGCGACATCGACAGCTATGACGATCCCGCCAATGCCGACCTTATGCGCGTGATCGATCGGCGCTGCGGCCTGCCGGTCAGCCTCGCCATCCTCTACGTCGCGGCGGCGCGGCGCGTCGGCTGGTCGGCAGATGCGCTGAACACGCCGGGCCACGTCCTCGTCCGCGTCGGGGCGGATACGGCGCCGGTGCTGATCGATCCCTTCCATGATGGCCGCCCGGTCGGCCGGGAACGGCTGGCGGCGCTGCTCGCCTCCGTGGCCGATTCGAACGGCGCGATCGATGCGGCGCATGTCGCCCCCATGTCGAACCGCATGGTGCTGAGCCGGCTGCTGCTCAACCAGGCCTCGCGCGCGGAGGCGGCGGGCGATGGCGATCGCGCGCGCGAGTTGTTCGAGCGGATGACCGTGTTCGCGCCCGATAATGCGCATGCGTGGTGGCAGCGCGCGCGGCTCCAGTTGGAGGGCGGCGACACCGCGGCGGCCCGCGCCAGCCTGATCGCGCTGCTCGAGATGACGCGGGAGCCCGAGTTGCGCGCCCGCGTGTCCGAGATGCTGGCGGAGCTGCCGGCGGCCGGCGGCTAGGCGCTTCGACAAGCCGCGCGCAAGTCGTTAATCCGGCTGGCAGATCGTCAGTCAGCCGGAGTTACCCCATGCACCGTCGTGAGTTCGTCGCCAGCGCCGCCGCGGCGGCTGTGGCGGGCGCCTTGCCTGCGCGCGCCACCGCCCAGCCGCAGGGTGACGCCGCGTTCCGCGCGATGCTCGACCGCTTCTTCTATGCCCGGTTGGAGGCGAGCCCCGAACAGGCGACCCGGCTCGGCCTCGATCAGGGGCCGCGCGCGACGCTTAAGCGGCGGCTGGACGATGTCTCCGCATCGGCCGAGGCGCGCGATCTCGCGCGGGCCAAGGCGGAGTTGGCGGAGCTGCGCCGCGTCTATCCCGCCACCCTGTCCCCGCCCGCGCGGATCGATCGCGAGGTGGTGCTGTGGCAGCTGGAGCGGCAGGTCGCGGGGGCCGAGCGCTTCCGCTACGGCAGCAGCATGGGCCGGTTCGCGCCCTATGTGCTCAGCCAGCTGACCGGGCCTTATCGCGACATCCCCGATTTCCTCGATTCGCAGGTGCGCGTGAAGGATGCGGCGGATGCGGACGCCTATCTCGCCCGCCTGGCCGCCTTCCCCGCCGCCATCGACGCGAGCAGCGCGCGCCAGCGGGAGGATGCGGCCAAAGGCGTGTTCGCGCCCGATTACATCCTCGATACGACGCTGAAACAGCTGGCCGCCGCACGGGAGAAGCCGGCGGAGCAGACGGTGATGGTGGCCGGCTTCGCCGCCAAGCTCCAGGCGGCGGGCGTCGCGGGCGATCATGCCGCGCGTGCCAAGGCCATCGTCGAGCAGGCGGTGTTCCCCGCACTCGACCGCCAGCGCGCGCTGGTGACGGAGCTGCGCGCCAAGGCGGTGCACGATGCCGGCTGCTGGCGCCTGCCCGACGGTGACGCTTATTATGCCGCCGCGGCAGAGGCGGCGACGACGGTGGCGCTGAGCGGCGACGAGATCCACCGCATCGGCCTTGAGCAGGTGGCGGCGATCTCCGCCCGCATCGACACGATCCTGAAGGGCCAGGGCATGAGCCAGGGCAGCGTCGGCCAGCGCCTCGTCGCGCTGAACGAGCGGCCGGATCAGCTCTACCCGAACACCGACGAGGGCCGCGCCGCGCTGCTCGCCCAGCTCAACCGCCAGATTGAGGCGATGAGCAAGCGCCTGCCCGAAGCCTTTGCCACCCTGCCGGCCGCCCCTGTCGAGGTGCGGCGCGTGCCGCCGACGATCCAGGCCGGCGCGCCCGGCGGCTATTACCAGAATGCCTCGCTGGATGGATCGCGCCCGGGCATCTACTTCATCAACCTGCGCGACACGTTCGACCGGCCGAAGTTCGGCCTTGCCACGCTGACGCATCATGAGGCGGTGCCCGGCCATCACCTCCAGGTCACGCTGGCGCTGGAGAGCAAGGAGATTCCGCTGATCCGCCGCCGCGGCTTCTTCAGCGGCTATTCCGAAGGCTGGGCGCTCTATTCGGAGCAGCTGGCCGACGAGATGGGGATGTATGAGGGCGATCCGCTCGGCCAGGCCGGCTACCTCCAGTCGCTGCTGTTCCGCGCGACCCGGCTGGTGGTGGATTCAGGCATGCACGCCAAGCGCTGGAGCCGCGAGAAGGCGACCGATTATCTGATCGCGACGACGGGGATCGCCCGCGGCCGCAGCCAGGGCGAGATCGACCGCTACACCGTCTGGCCGGGTCAGGCGTGCAGCTACAAGATCGGCCACACCAAGTGGGTCGAACTGCGCGACGCCGCGGCGAAGCAGCCGGGCTATGACCTCAAGGCCTTCCACGCCGTGCTGACCAGCGGGGCGATGCCGCTGGCCGTCTTGGAGCGGGTGGTGCGCGAGCGGTGGGGCATCAAGGCCTAGACGCTGGCCTTTGACAGCGTCGTCATCACCAGCACGCCCGCGACGACCAGCGCCATGCCGAGGAGCGCAGGCGGATCGAGCCGCTGGCCGGCGAACAGCCAGCCGGCGGCGGCGATCAGGACGATGCCGACGCCCGACCAGATGGCATAGGCGATGCCCGTCGGCACGGTGCGCAGCGTCAGCGACAGGCACCAGAAAGCGATGCCATAGCCGGCGAGCGCGACGATGATCGGCAACGGGCGGGTGAAGCCGGCCGATGCGCGCAGGCACGACGTGGCGATGACTTCGCAGAGGATCGCAACCGCAAGCGTTAGGTAAGCCATGCGGCGCTGAACGCCTGAATGGACGAAGTGACTACGCGAGGACCGGTCGATGCTGAACCGGGGCCAGCATGACGAAGAAGGGCGCGCAGGGCCCGCTCAGGCTTTGACGACGCCCTCGATCAGCCCCAGCCGCTCCGCCACCTCGTCCATCGGCGTGCCGGGGCGGATCAGCTGCCACCGGCCGGGGTGGGCGGCATCGACGGCGACGACGGCGTGCTTGGGGCAGATGCCGAGACAATCGACCTCGACCACGCCGACCTGCGCCTTGCGCTTGCGCCCGCCGCCGACCGCGCGGGCGAGCGCCTTGGCCAGCCGCTCGTCACCGTCCGGGCCGAAGCCGCCCGACTGCTTCTTGGAGCATTTGCGGCAGACCAGCACGGTCGAGCGCCAGTCGGCGCGGACATGATCCTTCATCGTGGGCCGGGCGCGGCCTGGCGCCGCTCCTCCGCGCGGCGCAGCACCTCATAGGCGGCCTGCACCGCCTGGAAGCGCTCCGCCGCCTTGGCGTCGCCGGGCGCGACATCGGGATGGTTGGCCTTGGCCAGCCGGCGCCACGCCTGCTTCGCCTCCTCGAACGCCGCATCGGGATCGAGCCCCAGCACGTCCAGCGCGCGCAGTTCGTCGCGCGAACGGGTGCCGTCGCCGGGGCCGCCCCAGGCATAATGCGATGCGCTGGAATAGCCGTTGGCGGTGCTGCGCTCACCCGCCTCGCGCGCGGCCGCCTCCTCGGCGGAGAGGCCTTCGAAGTAGTTCCAGTTGCGGTTATATTCGGCCGCGTGATCGACGCAGAACCACCAGCTTTCCGGGCTGTTGGGCGATTTCGGCGCGCGCCGGTCCCCCGGTGCCTCGCAGCCGTCCCGGTCGCACAGCCGCACGCGCGCGGCGCCGCGTTCGCTGCCATAGCCGCGCCAGCGGGGAAAACCCCAGTCGTTGGATCGTGTCGATCGTGCCATCGCCTCCCATCTAGGCGCAGCCGCCCCGCCGGAGAATGGCAGGCCCGCATAATTGTTCGATCAGTCTGAATGGCAGCCCGCACGGGCCGCCGGAGTGAAAGCGCCAGAGGGCCTGTAAGCCGGGTTCTGTCCACCGCCCGCCCCATTTTCGGGAGCCCGCGGATGGGCGACCATTCCTCTAAGACGACGCTTGCGCGCCGCCTCAAGCGACCAACCCGGACGACCGGCGCGAGCCACGCCATGCGCCGTCCCTATTCGGTCTTGCTCCCGGTGGGGTTTGCCGTGCCGGTGCTGTTGCCAGCCCCGCGGTGCGCTCTTGCCGCACCCTTTCGCCCTTGCCGGACCGAAGACCGGCGGTCTGCTTTCTGTGGCACTGTCCCTGACCCCAAGCGAACCCGGAGCCGCCGGGTGTTACCCGGCACCGTTGCTCTGCGGAGCCCGGACTTTCCTCCCGTGCGTCACCGCACCGGCGGCCGCCCGGCCCTCTGGCGGGGAATGCGATAGGCGGGCGGTGCAGGCGTGTCGAGGGACGATGCCCTAATAAGTGCGCGGCCCCGACGTGCCGCCGCGCGCCTCCGCCCCCTTGTCACCGCCGGTCAGCAGCGAGAGAAGGATGGCGCGGGTCTCGCCGCAGATAACGCCGTCGATCCTCTCGGGCCGGTAGCGGCGCTGGAACGCCTTCACCGCCGCATCCTTGTCCGCCACGTCATAGCCGAAGCGTTCCAGCGCGAGCAGGAAGCCGCCGTCGGACCAGTGCGGGTCGGTCAGATATTTGCGCGGGCGCGGCAGCGCGAGGCGGAGGCGGGCCAGCCGCTCCCAGTCGAACAGCTCGCCCGGATCCACCTTGCGCGCCGGTGCGATGTCCGAGTGGCCGACGATGTTGCCGCGGGTGATGCGGTGCCGGCCGACGATGTCCGCCATGAGCGGGATCAGCGCCGCCATCTGCGCCTCGGGAAAGGGCCGGTAGCCGATATCGTGACCGGGATTGACCAGTTCGATCCCGATGCTGGCGGAGTTCACGTCCTCGACGCCGCGCCAGTAGCTCTTGCCCGCATGCCAGGCGCGCCGCCCCTCATCGACGAGGCGCAGGATCTGCCCGTCCTCCGAGATGAGATAATGAGAGGAGACCTTCGCCTCGGCATCGGTCAGCCGGCGGATGGCGGCGGCGGCATCCTGCATGCCGGTATAATGGAGGACGAGGATCGAGACGGGCAGCTTGCGCTCGTCATGGTTGGGGGACGGCGTTTCGATGAAGTCGATCATCCGTCGGCCACACCCTCATGCTCGATCGCGAGCCATGTTCCCGCAGACTTGCCCTACGTCAAGGCTGCGTGCGCCGGTAGAGCCCCCTCGCCGCCGCATCGGAGGCGAAGTGCGTCGTCTGGCCGATCACCGTCTCGCCCGCGCCCAGCATCAGCACGCCCTCGCCCGCAAGCGCGCCGGCGAGGCGATCGAAGGCCCGAGTGCGGACGGCGTCGGCGAAATAGAACAGCACGTTGCGGCAGAAGATCGCATCGAACCGCGCCGGCGCAGGGGCGGGTTCCAGCAGCGAGTGATGGTGGAAGCGGATGCGGCGGCGGAGCGCCGGCACGGCGCGCCAGCCCTCCCCCTCCTGCTCGAACCAGCGGAGCATCAGCGGTGCCGGCAGGCCGCGCTGGATCTCGAACTGGCTGAAGAGCCCCTCCCGCGCCCGATCGATCGCGGCACGCGACACGTCGGTGGCGACGATATCGACCGACCAGCCGGCGAGGCGCGGCTCGTCCGCCAGCAGCATGGCGAGCGAAAAGGCCTCCTGCCCCGTCGCGCAGCCCGCGCTCCACAGCCGCAGCCGCCGCTCGGCCGTGCGTGCCTCGATCAGGCCGGGCAGCGCGCGGGTGGCGAACAATGTCCACGCAGCCGGATCGCGGAAGAAGCTGGTCTCGTTGTTGAGCAGCGCCTCGACCACCGTCTCCGCCAGCGCCGGATCGCGCCCGCTGCCGACCTGCGCGGCAAGCTGCTCCAGCGAGCGCCAGCCGCGCGCGCGGAGCAGCGGCGCGAGCGCGACGTCGATGCGCCAGCGGCGGCCGGGCGAGATCTGCTGGCCGGTCCGCGCCTCCAGAATGGCGGAAAAGACGCGCGTGCTGGCCGGGCTGAGATCGCTCATGCCGCCCCGCTCCCGCGCGCGGCGATGCGGGCGGCAAGCGTCGGCGGCGGTGCGATCGCCGCGGCGAGATGCGCGACCGCGCCCGGCATGCCCCAGACGACGGCGGAGGCGGCATCCTGCGCCAGCACCTCGCCGCCGGCCGCGGCCACGGCGTTAGCCCCACTCTGCCCGTCACGCCCCATGCCGGTCAGGATCACCGCGACGGTGCCCGCGCCGAAGATCGCGGCGGCGGCCTCCAGCATCGGATCGACGGAGGGCAGGTAGCCGCCAGCCCCACGCCGCCGGTCGAGCTTCACGCGCACCGCACCGCCGCCCCTCTGGAGCCCCAGGTGCGCGTCGCCGGGCGCGACCAACACCGCGCCGGGAGCAAGCGCCGCGCCATCCTGCGCAACTTCCACCTGCCGCGCGGCAAGATCGCGCAACTGCGCGGCGAAGGCGGGCATGAAGGGCGCGGGCAGATGCTGCGTGACAAGGATCGGTGCCGCAAAGCTGGGATCGAGCGCGGCGAGGAAGGTGGCGACCGCGTGCGGGCCACCGGTCGATGCACCGATACACAGGCAGCGCACCGGATCGCGCCGGATCGGGCCGCACGCGCGGGCGGGTGACGGCGCCCCGCTTTGTCCGGTCATGCGCCGCAGCCGCTCCTCCAGCCGATCGGCGAAGGCGCCGGCCAGATCGGTGGCGACGGGCTTCAGCAGCGTATCCGCCGCCCCCAGCGCCAGCGCACGGACGCTGGCCGCGGCGCCCTCCCCGCAGGTCGCGGAGACGACCAGCACGCGCGCGCCGCCGCTCCGCTCGATCAGCGCGGGCAAGGCGCTGAGCCCGTCGGTGCCGGGCATGTCGAGATCGAGCAGGATGACGTCCACCGCCGTCCCGCCATCGAGCAGCGCCAGCGCCTGCGCGACCCCCGCCGCCAGCCCGACCACGGAAAAGCCCGGCCGCGCCTCCAGCATCCGCGCCAGCATGGTCCGCGCGACCAGCGAGTCGTCGACGATCAGCAGGCGAAGCGGTGCGCCGAGCGGCGCACGCAGGGGAGATGCGGCCACTGCCCGCCTCAGCCGAGACCGACGATCTGGAGCTTGCCCGCCAGCGTCTCGCGATCGAACGGCTTCATGACATATTCGTCCGCCCCGGCATCCAGCGCGGCGCGGATATGGGCGTGACCATTCTCCGTCGTGCAGAACACGATCTTGGGACGTGGCGAGACGCTGCTGAGCCCGAGCGCGCGGAGGAAATCCATCCCGCTCATCACCGGCATGTTCCAGTCGAGCAGGACGAGATCGGGCGCCTGCGCCGCGCACGCATCCAGCGCCTCGCGGCCATCGGCGGCCTCCTCCACCCGGAAGGCGAGCGATTCGAGGATGTGGCGGGCGACCTTGCGGATCACCTTGGAATCATCGACGACCAGACAGGTCTTCATCGTGGCGCCCCAGCTTGATCCGGAGCCAACGACCTAGGCCGCCCGCGTCGCCAAGCGGTTAACGCCCGGCGATCAGCGCCGCCGGATTGATACGGAGCGCGAGCGCGCCGCCGACGGGCACCACCGCATCGGCCACGCCTGCCCACGCGGCCGCGAGCGTGCCCCGCACCGGCTCCGGCGGCCCATCCGCCTCCGCCACGTCGTCCAGCGCATCCACGGTGAGGGCATAGGCCGCCCCCTCCACCTCGACCACCACCGCCTCGCGCCGCTCGCTCGGCGGTGCCGGCGGCAGGCCGATCGCGGCGCGGCTGTCGATCACCGTCAGCACGCGGCTGCGCAGCGCCATCAGGCCGAGCAGGTGCGCAGGGCCGCGCGGCACGGGGGTGAGCGCGTCCAGCTCGATCACCGACTCCACCGCAGCCGCCGGCAAGGCGATGCGCTGGCCGTCGATGGCGACGATCAGGTGCAGCATGTCAGCGCCCGCCCGTCCGCGCGGCGAGTGCGGCAAGCAGGCCGGCACCGTCATAGCGCCAGACGCTGTCCTCGTGCCCCTCGGTCGCTTCGTTGGCGGCGCGCAGGCGAACGAGCGCGCCGGGCGCCGCCTGCTGCAACTGCCCCTCGGCGGCGATCACCACGTCGGCATCGCCGGGCGAAGCACCAGGCGGCGCAAGGCAATAGCCCGCCGCCTCCAGCATCGGCCGCAGCATCATCTCCATCCAGCCGTCCCCCGCATCGGCCAGTAGCACCAGCGGGCGCTGCTGGGGCGGCGGCAGCGCGGCGGCGGCGATCAGCGCCGGCACATCGACCAGCTCGACCGGGCGGCCATCCAGCACGGCGATCCCGTCACCGCAGGGCAGTGGCAGCGCGACGATGTCGGCGACGTGGGCGACGGCGAGCGCAAGATGCGCGGTGCCGTCGCTCAGGTGCAGGACGCGCAGGCTGCCCTCGCCCGGCAGCGCCGCATCGGCGACCAGCGGGATGACGCGCCCGCCATGCGCCAGCCGCAGCCGGCCGCGGATCGTGCGGACGGCATCCGCCGCGACATCCTCGATCCGCTCGACCAGCGGCAGCGGCACCGCGCGCTCCGCCCCGTCGAGCGCGACGAACAGCAGGGCCGGCATGGTCGCGACCGGCTCGGGCGCGGGATCGGCGGCAGGCCCGGCCAGGTCCACGGTGGCGATGCCCGCGGCGATGGCGAGGCCGGGTGGGTCGAGTAGCAGCATCGGGCGATTGTCGTCTGGCAGCGTGACGCCGGCATACAGGCCGGTCGCCATCACCGCCGGCGCAGCGGGCTTCACCACCAGATCCTCATGATCGAGCACCGTGGCGACGGCGAGGGCAAAGCGCGCCCCGCCTGCGGGCCGCACCAGCACCAGCAGGGGCGCAGGCCCGGCCTCGAGCGCAAGCAGCCCGGCGAGATCGACCACCGCCTGCCGCACGCCGCGCACCGTCGCGATGGTGGCACCGCCGACCTGCTCGACCGACACGGCCGGGCCATCGGCGCGGACAATCTCCTCGATGGCGGAGCGGGGCAGCGCGAAACATTGCCCACCGGCCGAGACGGTGAGCGCGGGAATGATCGTCAGCGTCATCGGCATGCGGAGCGTCAGGCGCACCCCCTCGCCCGGCCGGTTGTCGAGCGCGACGCTGCCGCCGATCCGCTCCACATTGGCGCGGACGACATCCATGCCGACACCCCGGCCGGAGACTTCGGTCACCGCCTCCGCGGTGGAAAGGCCGGGCCGGAAGATCAGCCCGGCGGCGCAGGCGGGCGTCAGCCGCGCCGCCTCGCCCGCATCGACCAGCCCGGCCGCGACCGCTTTGGCCACCAGCCGCGCGGTGTCGATGCCCGCACCATCGTCGCTCACCTCGATCAGGATCTGGTTGCCCGACTGGCGCGCCGCGAGCGCCAGCGTGCCCGCGGCGGGCTTGCCCCGGGCGATGCGCTCCGCCGCAGGCTCGATGCCGTGATCGATGGCGTTGCGGACGATATGGGTCAGCGGATCGCGGATCATCTCGATCATCTCGCGATCCAGCTCCACCTCGCCGCCGTCGATCGAGAGCGTCACCTGGCGGCCAAGCTCGGCGGACAGATCGCGCACCAGCCGCGGCAGCGCGGCGAACAGGCTGTCGACGCGCGCCATGCGCGTGCGCGTGATCATCTCGCGCAGCTCGCCGATGGTGCAGGTCAGGCGCTCGAGCGCAGCCTCGTCCTCGTCGCGGAAGCGACGAGCGAGTTCGTTGCGGGCGAGCACCAGGTCGGACACGCCCGCCATCATGCGGTCGAGCAGGTCGACCGACACGCGGATCGACCGCGCCGGCGCGCGCGCGGCCGGCGGCGGTGCGGCGACGGGCGCGGGCGCGGGCGCGCGCCGGTCCAGCGCGGCGACGAGGCGGTGATCCTCGGCATCGGGCAGCCCCTCGCCCCGGTCGATCGCATCCACCAGCGCGCCGATCCGGTCGACGATGCCGAGCACCGCAGTGACGAGCGCCGCATCCGCCGGTCGCCGCCCGTCGCGCACGTCGGCCAGCGCATCCTCCGCCGCATGCGCCAGCCGGCCGAGCCGCGTCAGGTTCAGGAAGCCGCAACTGCCCTTCACCGTATGGACGAAGCGGAAGATCGCATCGAGCCGCGCGCGGTCCGCCGGATCGGCCTCCCACGCGACGATCTCCCCGGCGATCGCCTCCATCGTCTCGCGGGTCTCCGCGATGAAGTCGCCCATCAACTCGTCCATGGAACCGGCGCTCGCATAGGGATGGTTAAGGCAGAGTAACGACCGGCGATGCATCGAGAAAACAAGGGAACCGCAAACGCCTCCCGGCTTTGAATCGCCCTCGCAACGAAGGACGGCAAGGCCATGGCGGCGCGGGCATATTGGCAGGGGCAGATCCGGCTGGCGCTGGTTTCCATCCCGGTGGAAATCTACTCCGCGACGAAAAGCGGCGCGCAGGTGGCGTTCCACCAGATCCACGAGCCATCGGGCAAGCGGATCAAATATGAGAAGGTCGTGCCCGGCATCGGCCCGGTCGACCCTGACGAGATCCTCAAGGGCTATGAGGTGTCGAAAGGCGATTACGTCCTGCTCGACGAGAAGGAGATCGAAAGCGTCAAGCTGGAGAGCAGGAAGACGCTCGAGCTGACCCAGTTCGTCGATTATGACGAGATCGATCCGATCTACTACGAGAAGCCCTATTATGTCGTGCCGGCGGACGACCTCGCCGAGGAGGCGTTCATCGTGCTGCGCGAGGCGCTCCGCAAGGCGCGCAAGATCGGCCTCGGCCAGCTGGCGCTCCGTGGCCGCGAATATGTCGTCAGCCTGAAGCCGTGTGGGCGCGGGCTGGTGCTGGAAACGCTGCGCTACGCCGACGAGGTGAACAAGGCGTCCAGCTATTTCCGCGAGATCGGTGACGAGAAGCCCGACGCCGACCTGCTCGATCTGGCGACGACGCTGATCGACAAGAAAGCCGGCAAGTTCGACGCCAGCCAGTTTCACGATCGCTATGTCGATGCGCTGAAGGGCCTGATTGAGCGCAAGCGCAAGGGCAAGACGGTGGCGGTGGAGGCGGACGACACTAAGGCGCCGCGCGGCTCCAACGTGATCGACCTGATGGCGGCGCTGAAACGCTCGCTCGACAAGGGTGATACGGCCGCGAAGGACGAGGCGCCCGCCAAGAAGCCCGCGGCGAAGAAG
This sequence comes from Sphingomonas jatrophae, assembly GCF_900113315.1. GTDB lineage: Bacteria > Pseudomonadota > Alphaproteobacteria > Sphingomonadales > Sphingomonadaceae > Sphingomonas_P > Sphingomonas_P jatrophae. The sequence goes on from NZ_FOZG01000002.1 coordinate 261,344, forward strand.
GCGCCGGCCAAGCCTGCGGCCAAGAAGCCGGCCGCCGCCAAGCCGGCGGCAAAGGCGCCGGCCAAGGCGCCCGCGCGCAAGCGGGCCTGACGCGGTGGCGCGCAAGGCCACGACCCCACCCTCCGCCAGGCCGGACGATCCGCTGGCGCTCTACAATGCCAAGCGCGATTTCACCCGCACCGCCGAGCCGAAGGGTGAGCTGGCCGACAGCGCGGGCAACATCTTCATGGTGCAGAAGCATGCCGCCACCCGCCTCCACTGGGATTTCCGGCTGGAGCTGGACGGCGTGCTGAAAAGCTGGGCGGTGACGCGTGGGCCCAGCCTCGACCCCGACGACAAGCGGCTGGCGGTCCGCACCGAGGATCACCCGCTCGGCTATGCCACGTTCGAGGGGACGATCCCCAAGGGCGATTATGGCGGTGGCACGGTGATGCTGTGGGATCGTGGCACGTGGACGCCGCATCCCGGCAAGGATCCGCGAAAGACGCTTGAGGAAGGCCACCTCCACTTCACGCTTGAGGGCGAGCGGATGAAGGGCGAGTGGATCATGATCCGCCTGAAGCCGCGCGGCCGCGAGAAGAACGAGAACTGGCTGCTCCGCAAGGTGGCGGACGACCATGCCGGCGGCGGCGACGATCTGGTGGCCCGCGCGGTGACCAGCGTCGCAACGGGCCGCACGATGGAGGAGATTGCGGCGGGCGTCGAGGCGAAGCCCGCGGCCAAGGCGAAAGCATCCGCTGCCCCGCGCGCGCGGAAGTCCGCAACCGCGGCGAAGACGCCGAGGCCCCGGGGCAAGGCCTCCAACGCGGCGCCGCCCGCCTTCCGCGATGTCCAGCTCGCCACCCTCGTCGATGCGGTGCCGGCGGGCGCCGGCTGGCTGAACGAGGTCAAGTATGACGGCTATCGCGCGCTCGTCGCGGTCGGCGGCGGCAAGGCGCGGGCGTTCACCCGCACCGGGCTCGACTGGTCGGACCGGTTCGGCAGCGTCGTCGAGGCGGCCGCGGCGCAGATCCCCGGCACGGCGCTGATCGACGGCGAGATGGTCGTGCTCGACGCCAATGGCCGCCCTTCCTTCCAGGCGCTCCAGGCGGCGCTCAAGGAGGGCGGCGATCTGCATTATTTCGCCTTCGACCTGCTGGAGCAGGATGGCGAGGATCTGACCGCCCTCCCCAATATCGAGCGCAAGGGACGGCTCGCCGCGCTACTGGAAGGCGTGCAGCCGCCGCTTCATTATGCCGAGCATATCGAGGGCGGCGGCGAGAAGCTCTTCGCCTCGCTCTGCGGAGAGGGCTATGAAGGCATCATCGCCAAGCGCGCGGACGCGCCTTATCGCGGGCGGCGCAGTCAGGCATGGCTCAAGGTCAAATGCCTGCGCCGGCAGGAATTCGTCATCGTCGGCTGGACGCCGAGCGACAAGGGCGCGCGCGGTTTCCGCTCGCTGCTGCTCGGCGTGCACGAGGACGGGCGCCTGCGTTATGCGGGCAAGGTCGGCACGGGCTTCGACGCGGCCACGCTGGCCGAGCTGTCGGCACGCCTGAAGCGGATCGAGCGCAAGACGCCGACGGTCGAGGCGCCGCGCGCGGCCGTTCGCGGCGCGCATTGGGTCAAGCCCGCGCTCGTCGCCGAAATCGCCTTCACCGAGACGACCGGCGACGGCGTGCTGCGCCACCCGAGCTTCCTGGGCCTGCGTGAGGACAAGCCCGCGGCGGACGTGACGGTGGAAACGCCCGTTGCCGTCACGCCGCCCGCGAAGGGCAAGGCGAAGGCCAAGGCACCGCCAGCGCCGACCGAGCCGGCCGACAGCTTCGCCGGCATCCGCATCACCAACCCCGATCGCGTCATCTATCCCGAGGCGCGGATCACCAAGGGGCAGCTCGCCGCTTATTATGCCGCGGTCGCGGAGCCGATGCTGCAATGGGCGGCCAACCGCCCGGTCAGCCTCGTTCGCTGCCCGCAGGGGCGGGCCAAGCATTGCTTCTTCCAGAAGCATGACGCCGGCAGCTTCGGCGAGCATGTCCACCACGTGCCGGTGCGTGAAAAGGACGGGTCCGAGCAGCCCTATCTCTATGTCGAGGACGCAGCCGGACTGATCGCCTGCGTGCAGATGGGCGCCATCGAATTTCACGGCTGGGGCGCCTCGGCGGGCGATGTCGAGCGGCCCGACCGGCTCGTCTTCGATCTCGATCCCGACGAGGGGCTGGATTTCGCCGCAGTGCGGAACGCCGCGGTGATGCTGCGCGATGCGCTGGCCGGCATGGGCCTCGTCACCTTCCCGATGGTGACCGGGGGCAAGGGCGTCCATGTCGTCGCTCCCCTCGATGCCAGCGTCGCGTGGCCCGAGGTCAAGGATTTCGCCAGCCGCTTCGCCCGCGCGATGGAGGCGGCGCATCCCGATCGCTTCACCGCCAACATGAAGAAGGTGCAGCGCACCGGCCGCATCTTTCTCGACTGGCTGCGCAACCAGCGCGGCGCCACCGCCATCCTGCCTTATGCCGCGCGCGCCCGGCCGAACGCCCCCGTCGCCGCGCCGATCACGTGGGACGAGCTGGCCGGCATGGACGCTGCCGGCCGCTACACCATCGCCGATGCAGCGGAGCTGATCGCGCGCGCCGGCAGCCCGGCGTTGCGCGGCTGGGGCGTGGCCGATCAGGCGCTGCCGCAGGTCTGATCCACAGCTGGTTGTTTTTAGTAACCGATCACGGCAAACTCGCGCCACCTGTCGAGGGAGCCGAGTCGATGTCGAAGATCAGCCCGTGCCTGTGGTTCGTCGATGATGGCGAAGCGGCGGCGAAGCTCTACGTCTCGCTCTTCCCCGATGCGCGGATCGATCGGGTGCAGCGCGCGCCGGCCGACTTCCCCGGCGGCAAGGCGGGCGCGGTGCAGCTGATCGAGTTCACGCTGGCGGGGCAGAGCTTCCAGGCGCTGAACGGCTTCTCACCGCCCGAGCCGACGCAGGCGCTGTCCCTGTCGGTCAATTGCGACGATCAGGCGGAGGTGGACCGCATCTGGGACGGCTTCCTCGCACAGGGCGGTGCGGAGATCGCCTGCGGCTGGATCAAGGATCCGTGGGGCTATCAGTGGCAGATCGTCCCGCAGAGATTGGCGGAACTGATGGCGCATCCCGACCCGGAGACCGCCCGCCGCGCGATGGAGGCGATGATGGGCATGACCCGGATCGACGTCGCCGCGCTGGATCGCGCCGTCGCCCGCTGACCTGCGGCGGAGGACGGCCGCGCCGCCCCCCGCCCCCGGGCTTACCAGCCGCGCCAGCGACGATCCCAGTTCTGCCACCGGCCGGATCGGCGCGCCTGCGCCAGTTCGCGGCGGCACTCGCGCAGCTCGCGATCGAACTCGCGGCGCGTTTCGGAGCGGCGCAGCTCGCGCCGGCATTCGCGCTGTTCCTGGCGCACCTCGCGGCGGCGATTGCCATAGCCCGGCTGGGCATCGAGGGCGGCGACGGGCAGCGCGACGGCGATCGTGCTGAGCGCGAGAAGAAGCTTGCGCATGGACTGGGTTCCTCCTGACCTGGGCACACGCAAACGGCGCGTGCCGGCCGGGAAACGTCGCCTCATGCGACCGGTTGCTACGATTGTCGCGCGCCAGCCGCGATCTGCCGCAACCGCTTGGCGGCGGACAAGATCGCGGCTAACAGCGTCCGCGTCGGGGAGTGGCGCAGTCTGGTAGCGCATCTGGTTTGGGACCAGAGGGTCGCAGGTTCGAATCCTGTCTCCCCGACCATCATCCGGAAACCGCGGTTTTCTGCGGTCTTCCACGGACCTGCTGTAGCAGGTTCTGTAGCGAGCGTTGTAGCGTGTGAGCAAACTCCAGTGCCTTGCGTGCAGCGGCGCTGTGGAAAGGGATCTCTTACCTAGGCCATGGTAGTTTCTGTTCGCGGCCCGCTGAACATCATATAACGGTCTTGCAGACGGTGGCGCACGGAGCAGATGGACGATGGTAGAAGGCACGAGGTTCGCGTGGATCACGAACGACTCGCTGCCCCGCTCGAGTGCGGAGTGGGATCGCGAGATCCTACGTAGCGAGCGATTTGTGGCCGTGCCATCAGCCGGCGCACTCGCGCCGGGCTGGACGCTTGTCGTGCCGCGTCGGCCTCTTTTGAACCTCTCTGAGACGAACCTTGCCGAGCGCGTGGAACTCGCCGCCATTGCCATCAAGGTGGCGGACACCCTCTCGAAGACGGGCAAGGAGGTGTTTTGTTTCGAGCATGGTAGTCGGAAGCCAGGAGGGCTCGTCGGGTGCGGCGTTGACCAAGCGCACCTGCATATCGTTCCACTGCCATTTGACCTGATCGAAGCTGTCACAAGTGCCGCCGACTCAGGGATCGAGTGGGAGGCTCCAGTAGCCTCCACTACGCCGTTTGATCAGCCGCCAGTTGAGGGAGACTACATACTCCTATGGCGGATGACCGATCACCAGACCATGGTGGGAAAAATGCGTCGACCAGAGTCGCAGTGGGTCCGTCGCATCATCGCGAGCGAGCTGGGGATCGGACCTGAATGGAACTACCGGACGCATCCTCAGAGGCACAACGTGCGAGAGACGCTAACAATGCTCGGGGAGCTGCGCTTCAACACGACTCGATAGCGTCGGGCAATCAGTCGCCGCGCGAGCGCGAGGACAACAAGCTAGACCATCGTCCGCTTGGCGGCTGGACCAGCCGTTACGGCGCGCGAGCTTGGTGCCAGATTAGTGCCGAGTTCGTCTACCTTGTTGCCTCACTCCTCGTATGCGCCGGAGGCCTAATCTGGGTGGCCTACCACGTAGGCCCACCCGCACCTCTCGACAATCGGCCGATCCATCTACTGGGCGTCGACTTTGTATATCCTCGGGATCGCAACTTCCTCCTGTGGATGTCTGTCGGACTTAGCGGAACCGTGGGCGGCTCGTGTTTCGCCCTGAAGTGGCTCTACCACTCGGTCGCGAAAGGCTTGTGGAACCAAGATCGCCTCCTTTGGCGTCTAATCGTGCCCGTGCTTTCCGGGACCGTCGCGGTATTCGCCTCCATGCTCGTCGCGTCAGGCCTCCTCTCGCTCATCGACACCAAGTTTTTCTCGAGCTTCTATGGCGCAGTAGGCACGGGATGGCTCATCGGCTACTTTTCAGACAATGTCCTCGCCTCTTTGCAGAAACTCGCTCACAAGTGGTTCGGGACGGTTGATGAGCCAAAAGGGAGCAGCGGCACAACAGTGACCAGCCGTGAAACCGCGTGAGAATCGGGCCGACAGAAGCTCTAGTCCACAACAAGCCGCGGCTGCCCGGCCTGCTGCTACATCCAGGACTGGCCCACGCGCCAGCGAGCACCCAGTTTGACTACTTCACGACTATCTTACATTACGGCACCAAGGTAGCCGGACTTCAGATCCTTCCGCCGGCGTGGGTGCCGCCATATGTCGCTCTCCCCGCATGGCTTTCTCAGGAGTGGGCGAATGACCCGGCAGCGTGGAAATCACGTCTAGATCGTAAAAAGATAAGCCTCGGCGAGGCACTGCGACTCGTTTCTGACAACGGAAGCATTGCAGTTATCGTGCGGTCCAGCGCGGTCGGTGAAGGACTTGAAGATCGCGGCCTCTACAAGTCACTGCGCCTAGAAGTAGGGGCGTCGGTGGCCGATCTCACAGCGGCCATGGAGACAATCTTCAGGCACTTCTCGGATCGAGCGCGGCATAGCGGCATGGGCATATGCATCCACCGCTACACTGCGCCTGATCTTTCCGGCCATGTTTCAAACGAGGTGCATCTAAGCGCCACTCGCAATCAGTGGAAATACTTCATAGAAGAGCCACTCTTCTCTCCAGAGCGTGGATTGAACTCGAAGTTTGCGCAGGCGCCAGACGAGCAGATTAATCTAAATCTTGCGTCTCCGCTTAAGGTTGGAGGAGTGCTTCGCAGGGTTTGCCATTGGATTAATGTTCGAGTGGGTGGACGATCCCACCTAGAATGGTGCGCGTCCAACGGCAAAGTTTGGATAGTTCAGCTTGATCAGGAGAGTCCTACGTCCGCTGGGGCAAACCCCCATGTGATGCCGTCGCTGCGCCACGCAGAGGAAAGCACGTCACGTTCCGCTCATGGAGACATTTTTACACTTTATAGAGTTCAAGATGACCCACCTTGGCGAAAGCTGCGGAACATTAGAGACTTCTGGACGGGCTCAGAGCCGCCCCGACATCAGTTGTTCTTCGCGGGCGGCGATGAGCTTGCGGCATTGCTCGTGCGAGAAGACGGTGCGGCCGCACTCGCAAGCGAGATTGATCGGCTGACAGGCGGTCGCGCCGTCTTACGAACCGACTGCAAAGACCCGAAGGTGAAGTCCTTTAATCTACCTCGCACCCACACGGTCAATGGCGAGACAGCTGCAAGATGGGTCAGCCAGACCCTTTCCGATCTAAGCTCAGGTGGTGTGGCGCAAGACGACATTGCGATCATCGTGCACCGATACATTCCTGCCCGCGCCGCAGCTTGGTCGTATTACTCCCCAGGGGACGACATCGTGCGGGTTGATTGTCTCTGGGGCCTGCCTGATGGCCTCCAGTTTCTTAGCCATGACTCATTCCAGCTTGATGCACGCACCGGGGAGGAGCTTGCAGCCGACGTTCGCTTCAAACCAGACTTCCTTCAGGAGCAAAACGACGGCAGTTGGCGCTACGTTCAGGTTGCAAGGCAATACGGTCGGGATCGAACGCTGTCGAGGGAAGCGCTACGCTTTATAGCTCTTGAGACAGTATCAATAGCTCGGAAGATCAAGGACCGAGCGCAAGTCATGTGGTTTTGCGATCTACCAGCCACGCTCGGCCTCGGGCAGCACTTACCTTGGTATCGCTCGCGAGAGTTTGTCGGCTTTGAAGCCGCCAAGCGCCCGCCTCTCCCTACATGCAGAGTTCGCAACGAGACAGATCTCAACACCGCATCCTTGCGCCAAGACAGATTTATCATATGGGTTGCACCTGAAGTTGAGCTAGTACGAGATGATGACCGATTCCTTGATAGGGTTATACTTCTCGCTCAAACTCGCAGCTTACCAGTTGAAGTAGCTGGCTCGGTGCTGGGCCACGCATATTACCGCCTACGTGCGGCGGGCATCTTAGTTCTCGTGCCTCACCCTAAGTATCCGCGTGTGCGAGGGAGGCATCGACATTACAAAGTTGTTCGCGACGCGATTCCTCAGAGTATCGCCGCCAAAGGTGAGCGTGTGAGCGCTGCTCGACTCTCTCGAGGCGAAAACAGAGCTGCCCTGATCGGTAAGCTATTTGAGGAAGGTCTTGAACTCAGCGCTGCCGCAACACTCCCGGAACAGCTGGAGGAGCTTTCCGACGTTCTCGAGGTGGTGCGAGGGCTTGCCTCTACCAGCGGCATCGAATGGGAAGATTTGGTCTCCGCAGCTACCGAGAAGCGTCTGAGACGCGGCGGGTTCGAGCACCAAACCGTCCTGCTCGAAACGGCGCGACCGATGCCGAGCCCGGTGCGCGCCGATAGCGTGGTCAACCAAGAGAGCCAGCCGTTGATTCAGTTGCGAGACCTCGGAGCTGTGCATGTCGAAGGAGGCAACGCTTCAATCTCCTTCTCCAAGCTTTTATCCAGCAGCGGTCTCGAGGTTGAGCTCACGGTCGAGGGCCGCCCCATTAGCCTAGCGGTTGCTCTTAAAGGAGCTGGCTTGCGGTTGGTAGCCAGCGGCCCTCAGCGCGCGGAGGATGAGCCAGACTCACAGCTTCCTCTTTTCTAATGGCCTCTGAAGTGGGTAGGAAAGATTTGGAACGCTGGCGGTCATGCCATCGGCGCGCCTATGGATGGCAGGCAGCCGAAAGCCCACGCCTGATCGGCAGCACCCGGGTGGCCTACTCACCCGTTTTCTAGGACTTCTCTTGACGGTAGGTTGAAGCGGCGTGGATGGCGATCATGTCCCTAGCGAACGGTAGACGCTTGCACGTCCGATTCCGAGCCGCTTGGCCTGTTTGACGAAGCTTGAGCGCGTCCCTGTGAGCATCCCAAGCGTCCGGCTGGGGTGCATCGGCCGCTGCCAAAGGGCTGTTTCGGTCTTTTCCTTCTACAAAGACCGAGCCATGCTGACGTGGGGCGGCGATCATCAAGTCGATTGCGTTCGCTGGGGGAGGCTGCATGAGCGATGGTGGTGGTGCCGTGAGCGAACGGTTCGAGCATTTGATTGATATGGTTAGCACGCTCGAGAACGCAACACGATGACGACGACCGCTACCGCTCCTTCTACTTCATCTGCTGATCCCACCCGTCGCGCCGTCCAACGCCTTTTTGACGAAACCCGTCGACGGCTGGTCGAGACGGGCACGCGCAACCGGCTGGTGCACGTCAATCGGGCAAACACGCGCGGCAACGTGGTCAACGTCATCAACGAGCGATCGGACGACGTCTATGCGATCCTGTCCGGCGGTCGCGCCATGCGTTTCCGTGCGCTTGGCCACGATCGGCATGCGGCTGGCGAAGTTGTCTTGGCCGATGATCACGACGACGCGATTGGTGAAGGGCGCTACACCGACAACCAGCTTGAGACGCGGCTGGGACCCGACGCGCTTGCCAAAAAGCTGCTGAAGATCGCGCGCGAGGCGAAGACCGCCGAGGAGGAGCAAGGCGTCAACATCCTCTACCTGGCGCTCGGCTTCGCAACATGGTTCGAGGACAAGACCTCCGATGTCCCTCGCGAAGCCCCCCTGGTCCTGCTCCCGGTCGAGCTCAAACGCAACGAACGCAGCTCCACCTACGAGCTCCGCGTTCGTGACGAGGAGGTGATGACCAACCTGCCCCTTCAGCAGCGTTGGGCAGACGACTTCGGCATCAAGCTGCCCGAGATCGACGTGGCGGAAGAGAGCTGGCGACCATCGGACTACCACCGTGAGGTAGAAACCATCGTTGCCAGTCGGCCGGACTGGCGTATCGATCGGGACGCCATCCAGCTCGGCTTCTTCTCCTTTTCCAAGCTCCTCATGTATCGAGACCTCGCGCTTGATGCGTGGCCGGAAGACGAGCTTGGTGCACACGAACTGACGCGGGGACTTCTTTACGAGGGTTTTGAGCCCGAGCGCCCGCTGTTCGGGCCTGACGACCGACTCGACGTTGTTCTCCCGCCCGAAAAGATTTTTCACGTCGTGGACGCGGATGCCAGCCAGGCCAAGGTGATCGAGGAGGTTCGTGCCGGCCGCAACCTGGTGGTTCAGGGGCCGCCCGGCACTGGCAAGAGCCAGACCATCACCAACATCGTTGCGGCGGCAGCGAAGGAAGGGCGCACCGTCCTGTTCGTGGCGGAGAAGATGGCCGCGCTATCAGTAGTCCACGACCGGCTGGTAAAGGTCGGCTTGCGCGACCTGATCCTGGAGCTGCACAGCCGGACCGCGAACAAGAAGGCCGTGTTGGGTGAGCTCGCGCGGACGCTGCTGGCGGGGCAAGCCGTTCCGGGTGTTCCGAGCGCCCCCACGGAGCTCCGCGAGGCCCGTGATCGGCTGAATGACATAGCCGCGGCGTTGCATCAGCCGATCGGCAAGTCCGGCGAAACAGCATATACTGTGCTCGGCCGCCAGGCTCGGCTCGTCGGTGCAGGAACGCCCCCGCCGACACTTGATGCGTCCACCCTCGTAACCATGACGCGCGCCGAAGAGGACGTTGCGGTTGCGGCGCTCGCCCGGTTTGCGGCCCTGATCGAAACGGCGGGCGCACCCGAGCACCACCCTTTTGCAGGCGTGGGCGCGCTCGATCTACAGCCAGTGGCGCTGACCCGATTGGTGGACGAGCTGCGGCGTGCCGGGCAAGCTGCTGATGAGCTCCGCGCCGCGCTCGACACGCCGATGACCGCGTCCAATGTGGCAGGACCGCGAGCCGCTGACCAAGTGGAAGCGGTTGCCGATCTGCTTAGTCGGTTGGGAGGGCTTGCGCCTGACGACCGCCCCCTTGCGGAGCGCCTGATCGACAATCGCGATCTTGCCCGCCTGACCGACGCACTGGACGCGTCGGCGGCCTGGCAGAAAGCCCGCGAGGCAGCGCGGCCCGCCTTCGTCGACGCGGCGTTCTCGACCGAAGTCGGCCCTTTGCGTGCGCCGCTGGTTGCTGGGGCAAGCTCGTGGTTCGCGCGCTGGGGGTCCGCCTATCGCGGGGCCTCGCGGACGTTGGGTGGGCTGCTGCACGCAGCGCTGCCCAAGCTGCCCGAGGAACGGCTGGGCCTTGTTGACCAGCTTTGCGACGTTCAGTCGCAGCGGCGCTCCTGGGCAGATGACGAGGCATTCCTGGCCTCGTCGCTTGGGGACAGCTGGCGCGGCGAGAGAACCGACTTCGCCCGTGTCGCCACCGTCGCACGCTGGTGCGCCCGGGCGCGTGGCGGTGCGATGTCTGTCGCGGGCGACCGGCTCATCGCGCTGGCGTCCGAAACGGCACGCCTCTCGCAGATGGTTGAGGCGTTACGACGTGGCGCGGCGGAGATCACTCTGCTCGAAGCAGTTTGCCGCACGCTGGCCCTCGCGACAGATCACGCTGCGGCTTCGGCCGAAGCCGACCTTGCTATCCGAGCCGCTCGCTTTTCTGCCATGGCGGACTCGATCGATCGTTATGGCGAGTGGACCGCTCTATGCCGTGCTCGCGAGGCTATCGAGCGGATCGGCCTTGAGGACTTGGCCGCCCGGCTTGCCGATGGCACCTTGGCCGCCTCGGCAGCCGCAGACGAGCTGCGGTTCGCCCGTGCGGAGCGGTTGTGGGACGAGGCGTTGGCCCACAACCCTGTGCTGGCGTCGTTGCGTGGGCTGGATCGTCACGCGCTAGCGGCCGACTTCACCTGGCTGGAGCGCCGCCGTCTCAAGGAGAACGTCACCACTATTCTCGCCGGCCACCTGGAGCAGCTGCCACAGGGCGCGCAGGGGGAGATGAAGACGCTGCGTGGCGAGATCGGCAAGAAGCGTGCGCACATGGCATTGCGGCGCCTGTTCAGGGAAGCGCCGGCAGCGATCCAGCGGATCAAGCCCGTCCTTCTGATGAGCCCGATCTCGGTGGCGCAATATCTCACGCCCGGCACCCTCTCCTTCGACCTTCTCGTGATCGACGAGGCGAGCCAGGTTCGCCCGGAGGATGCGCTGGGTGCCATCGCACGCGCGCGCCAGATCGTGGTCGTCGGCGACCAGAAACAGCTTCCGCCATCGTCCTTTTTCGATCGGCTGCTCGCGGACGACAGCGGCGAGGGGGCGACGGACGAGCCGGAGGAAGACGCCGAGGATCTGCTCGGCGGTGCAGCCTCGCTCGGTGAGCTGGAGAGCATCCTGACGCTGTGTGAGGCGCGTGGCCTGCCCTCCCGCATGCTGAAGTGGCACTATCGGTCTCGCGATCCGTCGCTCATGCGCGTGTCCAACGCCGAGTTCTACGAGCACGGCCTCGTCCTGCCGCCATCGCCATTAGAGAAAGATCCCGGCTATGGCCTCATCTTCACGCAGGTGAACGGTGCGTATGACAAGGGCGGGCGCCGCGACAATCGGCGGGAAGGCGAGGCGCTGGTCCGGCGCGTCGCCGAACATGCGCGATTGACGCCGGATCTCTCGCTCGGGATCGTCACCTTCAGCCATGCGCAGAAGAACACGATTGCCGAGCTCCTCGAACTTGCCCGCCGCTCGGACACAGCGCTTGACCGACTGCTACGTGAGGGCAGGCAGGAGGACGTATTCGTCAAGAACATCGAAAACGTGCAGGGCGATGAGCGGGACGTGATCCTGATCAGCGTCGGCTATGGCCCGACCGAACCGGGCGGTCGCATGATCGGTGCGAGCTTCGGTCCGGTCAACGGCGAAGGCGGCGAGCGCCGCCTCAACGTGCTTTTCACCCGTGCGCGGCTCCGCTGTGAGGTGTTCGCTTCGTTCGATCCGTCGGCCCTCGATGTAAGCCGAGCATCGCGTGAAGGACCGCGCATCCTGAAGCGCTTTCTCGACTACGCCAAATCCGGGCAGATGGACGAAGCGACAGTCACGGGGATGGCCGCGGACTCGCCCTTCGAGGAAGACGTCGCGGAGGTGATTCGCAGCCTCGGCTACCTCGCTGATCCACAGGTGGGGTCGGCCGGCTTCCGCATCGACATCGGCGTGCGCCACCCCGATCAGCCGGGCACTTACCTGCTTGCCGTGGAATGCGACGGTGCCGCCTACCACTCCGCGCTATGGGCACGGGAACGCGATCGGCTTCGCCAGGATGTGCTGGAACACCTCGGATGGCAGTTCCACCGAATATGGAGCACAGACTGGTTCTACGATCGCCGCAGCCAGATTGAGCGGCTGCGCTCAGCACTGGAGACGGCGCGCGACGCCGCCGGCAAGCCGGTGGCTATCGCGGGCTCGAACGACAGACCGATCGTTGTTGAGAGTGTGGCGGAGGTAGAGTCGTATGTCCTGCCCGAGCCCGCGGCTCGGGCCATGCCACCTTACGTCCGCGCGCAGCCGAGGGCTACAAGCGCTGCTGAACCGCATGAGGCTCCACTTGCGACTTTGATCCCGCTGGTGCGGCAAGTCGTAGAGATCGAAGGCCCTGTCCATCTGGAAGAGGTCGCACGACGCATCGCTGGCGCGTTCGGCAAGAAGAATGCGGGCCGCAGGGTTCTTGCGGCGACGCGCAATGCGCTAAGCGCCGCGCGCCGGACAGATCCCGTGCTACGGCTTGATGACGACTTCTGGTTCACAGCTGGGCAAGCAGCCGCCCCGCCCGTGCGCGATCGCTCAGCCGAAACCGGCGCGACCTGTAAGGCGGATATGCTGTCATTGATCGAGATACGGGCGGCCCTAACCTTGGCGCGCGAGGACAATCCTGGAGGCGACAGCGAAGACCTCGTCAGAAGCGCCGCACGTCTGCTTGGATTCCGCCGGGTCGGACCTGAGATTGCGGCGCGTCTTCGCGAAGGCCTTAGCTGAAAAAGGTATGGAGCCGCCGTCTTCCCACCAGCGCTGGTGAGTCTCGCACGCTACCCACCCATGATGCCGCCATGTTTCGTTCCACACGCCTGTGGATGGCGGGCAGCGGGGGAAATATGGCTCATCGGCACCATCCGGGTGATGTGGTCGCCCGTATTCGAAGACTTCGCTTGACGGCAGGTCGAAGCGGCGTGGATGGCGATCACGTTCCCAGCGCACGATAGACGCTCGCACGTCCGATCCCGAGATGCTTGACTATCTCAGTGGCACCCAAGCCCTGCTTCCGGAGCGCCCGAGCCGCATCGATCTCGACCGAAGGTTTGCGACCCTTGTAGACACCAGCGGCCTTGGCTTTTGCGATTCCCTTCATCTGCCGTTCGCGGCGTAGGGCTGTCTCGAACTCGGCGAACACGCCCAGCATCTGGAGGAAGGCCCTACATGCCGGCGTGGACGTATCCACTGGCTGCTCGGTCGCCTTCAGGTATGCTGAGCGGGGCGGATGCGCGATCAGCAGCGACATAGCCGCGCTTGCCGTTTTCAACCATAAAAAGCTGAAAGTCCATCAACTTAGCACCAACTTCCGTCAACCTTGCCCCGTTTTTGACACCTGGCTCAAAGCCGCAGAACTCCTGAGTTTTCCAGACTCTTCCGTGTAGGGCAGAAATGTCGCGGAGCGTGCGAGATGATCTCGCGTGCCCTTTCGACCCGTATCTTGACGCTAAAGCTCCGGCCGGCGCTCAGGTTCGCGCCGCTGCGGCGTTCGCCAGCAAGTCGCCCAGATAGCCCGCAAACAGGGGCTAGGGCATCGCAGCGGGCGCAGGGTCAGGATAGCCCTGCGGTCCTAAGAACATCTCTGGCGGCTTGTTGCGGCTCGCCACGTTGGCCAGTGGAGTCGCCGAGCGGCATCGACGATCAAAGCGGTTGTCCCCGCCTTCCACAGCCATCCAGCCTTGCTAGGTTGTTCGTGATATGTTCACAGCGGTGCATGGGAGCGAACAGCCGACCAAAGGCGATTGGCCACTTCGCCTGGCGCGACGCAGACGTTGGCGTGGAGTGCCTTCGCTGGGGCTTGATCTCCGTCTATTGTGACTTCGAGGTTTTCGCCGGCTTTCGCGAGCGCGGATGGTCGGTAGCAGCTGACGACGCCATCAAGCGTTTCCGATGTAGCTGCGGGAGCCATGACGTGCGCTTCCATCCCATTGCAATCGGCATGCGGCCCAAGCCAATCCCCTCGGGACCGGAGCCCCTGCGACCGATCTACCGAGAAGACGCGCGCAGCCTTCGGCGACGTGGCTCAACGGCATCTCCCGAACAAAGGGCAGTCGACACAGCTCTCGCAACGCTGGAGCACGCAATCTTAACGGTCGCTACGGTGGTGAGCAGGTCGCTCTCACGTCGGTCAAGGCAGCACTCGATGTGCTGCGGCCGCATTGCTATCGTCAGGAGGATGTCGACGCCTTCGTGGCCGAGCTGGCGAAGCTCGGACGATTGCATGGTGGCCATGCCGACACAGCGCTGGTCGGGATCAGGCGTCAGCTGGGTGTGAAGTGATCCAGTGGCTTGACCCTGTAGCTACTACAGGCCTTATCGACAGCGCCAACGGCAGATGATGTGGCTTGGCATAGGGGTGTGGCTTGCAAGCTCGCTGGCAAAATCGTCTATCAGCTGCCGTGGCCATCGCGCCCGTCGTCGTGGTGCTCGGGCCTGCGGCAGAGGCGCAGAACAGACCTCCCGAAGTTGAAGCCGAGGAGCCCGAGGAGATTGTCGTTCAGGCGACGCGCAGCGGCCGCCGCGTTCAGGATGAGCCGATCCGCGTTGAGGTGCTGAACCGCGAGGAGATCGAGGAGAAACTCCTGATGCGCCCCGGCAACATCGCGATGCTGGTGAGCGAGACGCCTGGCCTTCGCGTGCAGACGACCTCGCCGGGTCTGGGCGCCGCGAACGTCCGCGTGCAGGGGTTGAAGGGGCGCTACACCCAGATCCTTGCGGATGGCCTGCCGCTTTATGGCGGTCAGACGCCGGCGCTCGGCCTGCTCCAGATCGCCCCGACCGACCTACGACAGGTGGAGATCATCAAGGGGGCCGCGTCTGCGCTCTACGGTCCCTCGGCGTTGGGCGGCGTCGTGAACCTAGTGTCGCGCCGACCGACGGCCGAGCCGCAGGGCGAGCTGCTGTTGAACGCGACCAGCCGCGACGGCCAGGACGTGACCGGCTATGCCGCGGCTCCCGTCACGAGTGCCCTCGGCGCATCATTGACCGCGGGCCTCAACCGGCAGGATCGCCGCGACATCGACGCCGACGGCTGGGCCAGCCTGCCGGGCTATCGTCGCTGGACACTGCGTCCGCGTCTATTCTGGGAAGGGGCGAGCGGGGCCGAAGCGCTGCTGACCGTCGGGGCTCTAGGGGAGCATCGTGCCGGCGGCACGCTGCCGGGACGCACGGTCGCAGATGGCAGCGCCTTTCCCGAACAGCAGCGCAGCCGGCGCTACGACGCGGGGGTGAACGCCCAGCTTCCCGTCGCCGGCTGGGCGACGCTCCACCTGCGCATGTCTGGCGTCACCCAATCGCACCGGCGCCGCTTCGGCGACGTCGTCGAGCACGATCGTCACCGGACGCTGCTTACCGAGGTATCACTTGGTGGCGGACAAGGCGCCACGCGCTGGCTGGCAGGCGCCGCTTACCAGAATGACGCCTATCGCTCGCGCACGTTTCCGGTGTTCGACTATAGCTACCATGTGCCGGCCCTCTTCGCACAGGCCGAGCACACCCTGGCGTCGCGCCTCACGCTCGCAGCGAGCGGGCGCGTCGACGACCATAGCGATTATGGCACGCGGTTCAGCCCTCGCCTTTCCGCACTGTTCAGACCCGGTCCTTGGACCTTGCGCGCATCTCTCGGCCGCGGCTTTCATGCGCCGACTCCGTTCGTGGAAGAGATCGAGGCGGCCGGCCTTTCGCGGCTGGAGCCCCTACGCGATCTGCGGGCCGAGACCGCTGACAGCGCCAGCATCGATGTCGGCTATGCACGCGGCCCGGTCGAAGGGAACGTAACGCTGTTCGGATCGGACATCGATCATGCCGTTCAGGTGCAGGACGTGAGCAGCGACCGCGTCGGGCTGGTCAACGCCGCGGGCGTCACCCGCACCCGCGGGGCCGAGCTTTTGCTGCGCTATCGCTGGCAGGCAGTGACGCTGACCGGCAGCTATGTGCATACCGACGCACGCGAGCCGGACCCGGACAGCGGTGGGCGCCGCGCGGTGCCGCTGACCCCGCGTGATACGGCCGGATTAACCGCGGTGTGGGAGCGGCACGGCCGCAGCCGCTTCGGCCTCGAAGCCTATTACACCGGCCGCCAGTCGCTTGAGGACGATCCCTACCGTTCTCGGAGTCGACCTTACTTCCAGCTTGGCGCGATGGGCGAGATCATGCTGGGCCGTGCCAGCCTGTTCCTCAACGCGGAGAACCTGCTGAACGTGCGCCAAACCCGCTACGCCCCGCTGCTGCGCCCTCGCCGGGCTCCCGACGGCGCTTGGACGGTAGACGCCTGGGCGCCGCTGGACGGCTTCACCGTGAACGGCGGTTTGCGGCTGCGGTTCGGCGCTGAGTAGGAGGCACATGCTGACGATTGGCGATCTGGCGAAGGCGACCGCCACCAAGGTCGAGACGATCCGCTACTATGAACGGATCGGGCTGTTGCCCCGCCCGGCACGCACCACGGGCAACTATCGCTCCTATGGCGAGCCTGAGCTAGCCCGGCTCTCCTTCATCCGCCGCGCCCGCGATCTCGGCTTCTCGCTGGATCAGGTGCGGGCGCTGCTCAGTCTGTCGGATGATCGCGGGCAAGACTGTGCGGCGATCGATCAGATCGCTGGCGAGCACCTCCGGGCCGTCGACCAGAAGCTCGCCGACCTTGTAGCGCTGCGCCGCGAGCTGAAAGCCGTGATCGACTCGTGCGACGGCGGCACGGTGGCGGAGTGTCGGATGATCGAAGCGCTCGCGCCGTCGGCTGAGGCTTGATGATTGGCACTGGGTAAAGTGCGGTGGGAGGCGCGTCCGCAGGCCGGACACCATCGACCTTCATCGTGCGGTGTCCAGCTGCCGGTTCGATCAGATCAACGCGTTGGATGTTGGCCCTCGATGTCCTCGTCTTCGCCGGGGCGGCATATTCGATAGCCAACCCCCATGATGTAGCGGCCGATGCCCTCGATACCGCGGTCGCATGCCTCGCGGACAACTAGGCGTAGATGGCCATCGAGCTTCGAGCAACGCACCTCCTGGATGAGAAGGCCGCGAGATCGAACGCCGCGCCCGCGGCAGTCCTCATCATAGAGGCGCTGCGCTGTCTCCATGGTCCAGGCGAACATGACGGTGACATCGTTCCCACGCTCCCACGTCGCCCAAAACTTCGTTAACTTGGGCGTGTTGTGCTGATCGCTCACGCCCGATCATCCCCACCGAGTGACCAGTCGGCGGGTGCGATTAGCCATCCCGACTGGGGATCGAACGTCCCAATGCCCGCGAGCTCGGCGAGGACAGCCTCACGATGATGGCGGGCGTGCTGGTTGTCTTCGCCCCAGGTGCGCTCGACGACGCTGATGCGGGCCGGTGTCCGACCGTCATGGCACAAGCACCAGGCCATGAACAGGCTTGCAGCATGGGGAATGCCGATAGCGAAGATCGTCGCCAGGTGAGTGCCTTCAGTGTCGGTGACGTCGAACATGAGCATGATCGTAAGAGCCTCGTCGTTGTTGCTGACGAGATGATCATGCAGGGTGCGATCGAAGAGTGCGGGCGGCTTCTACCGCTTCAAGATTATCCCTCAGTGACCAAGCCCCAAAAGGCTCTTGCGCCGCCGGTCATGGTGCGGGACATGGTAAACCGCTTTTCACGTAGCCTTGGGTCTGACCGCCGGGTGAACTTGAAAAGGTAGTCGATGTAGGCGGCCTGGAGCTTTCTGAACTTCCGACCATGTATCGCCCGAGGCACGGTGCTGTAGCCCTTCAGCCCGTGTCCAGCGGCGCGAGCAGCGGCCAACATGACCTTCTCTTCATCTCCCGCCTCGAACGTCGCAGCACCCCCATGTATGTGCAAGATGGTCGCGTCTCTCGTCCTTGTGCTCCAGCCCTCAATGACGAAGAACCAATCGAGCCTAGGACGGACATGCCGATCGAACTCTCGCCGCAGTCGATCCCGCATCATGACCCGTGGGTCCTTGCCCTCAGCCACCCATCTACGTTCCAGGTCGGGATGGACATGCATCGTGAAGGTTTGGAACGACCAGATCTCCAAAGTGAACACAGCCAGTTGGGCCTTCATCCACTGCGACAGGTCGTCCCAGTGCGGCATGGGGTTGCCGTCGGCCTGTTTCCTGACCGGAAAGGTTGTGAGCTTCGTGCCCTTGGGGTGGTCCAGCTTCCCAGCGTATACTGATAACGGCTCGAGCGGTTCACGGTGGAGCCCGTGTTGACGCTCCGAGAGATGGATGTGCAGCCGCAGAAGTCTGAGGATTTTACGGTCGCGATGAACCCGACGCGCCTCACGGCCGCGTCGAGCGCGGATTCCACTTTTTCCTCGTTGATTCACAAGCCATTTCGCTGATGGGGCGCGGCGTCTAGGCCGTTCGCGAACGTCTCGCAAGCTAAGGCGATTATGGCGGACGAGAGCGCCATCCGCAACGCGCAAGCGATCACTGTCGCTAGCGCGCCGCTTGACTACAAGTCACCGACGACTAAGGAGATGCTCAAAATTGACCCCTTTAAAATGAACCTGCTCCATAACGGGCGCTAGAAACCGGACAGTGCCCTGGCGCACCGCACCGTAGCCCGCCGTTGTGCTTTTCTGATCGTGCCCCAGCGCAACCGCGATCTGGTCATCAACCAGCCCGACCTCCACCCGGAGCCGGTCTGCCAGTTCATGTCTGAAGCTATGTGCGCCTAAACCATCTGCGCCGGCCTTGACGCCAATGCGCGTGAGATAGTCGCGCCAGAACGCTGAGGGCTCGGCGCCGATCTGGTGGCGATTGTTCGCGACAAGCTCCGGGAACAAGCGGCAATCGCCGTCAGCCGCACGCCGGTCCTTCACGAACTCGATGAATCCAGCTTCCACGAGCTTCGCATGCGCCATCGAAGCGCGAGACTGCCCTGCCTTCGTCGTCTGCCCTTTCTCCGGCGCGTGCTGGATGTCTATGATCCACGCGCCGCTATCGTGCTGCGACACGTCTTCGGTGCGAAGCTGCGCCGCCTCGCCGACGCGCATGCCGGTGAAGAGGCAAAGCAAGGGTATCCAGTATCGCCAATCGTTCGCGCGGACTTCGCCGGGGCTGTGCTCCTTGCCGTCGGCCTCGAACCCGGTGAACAGAGGCGATGCCAGCACCTTGTTCAGCCTTTCCGTGCCAAGCGGCGGGCGCGGGTTCTTGCCGCGCACCTTATCGTGAAACAGGCCGGTGCACGGGTTCGACAAGTCCCACCGTTCCTTGATGAGCCAAGCGAACAGCGGCGATATGGTGGATAGGTGCTTGTTCACCGTTGTGAGCGCCGTGCGGGGCATATCAGCGGCGCGGGCCTTCGCTGCCGCTTCCCGCATCGACAAGCCCCGCATATCGGCCCTGTCGCGCCATTTTGGCGGTAGCTGGCGCAAGGTGTCGCGGTACTCCCGGATGTGCTCCGCCTTGATCGACGCTAGAGCACGATCGGCCCCGACAAACTCGACGAACTGCTCAATAACCTTACGATCTTGCTTGAGCGTGTCCTCGCGCTTGCGACCCTCGGCGAGGCGCTGTTCGGCATAGCGATCGAACAGGTCTAGCAACGCCTCGCCCGGCTTAGCCTTGTCCTGCTCACGCTGGCGCACGCGGGCAACCAGCGGGCTTTCGGCGGACGCTTCAAGGTCGCCACGCGCGCGCGCATAGCTTGTTTTCAGCGCTGCCATGCGCGCGGCACTCAGGTCGGTAAGGAACTGGCGATAAGCCGAGGTGCCGGGTTCAAGGTCCAGCCCCATGCCGGCGATAATGTCCCTTGCCATCCCCTCAACAAGCGAGTGGTCGCCGGTCGTTGCCAACGGTGTGAACGCGTTAAGCGCCGCCTCCGTGCGATGCATGTGCCGGCGCCACCCGCCGGGTTGCTGTCGGCGCATGTCGCTTTGCGCCAGCGCCTCGTCGTGCGCAAACTCTACGGCCAGCCCCTCCAGCTCCGCTCGGGATGGTGTCCGACGTTCTCTCGAGACCAGAGGCAGCGCGGCGAACGTCTGACCTCGCGCTGTGGCCCAATCCCGCTTCCACTCGTCCAGCACAGCCAATGCACGATCCGATGCGATGCAACGATCGGTCGTGCCCATGGACATGGTTCGCTCCTTGGGCTTGCCGGGGGCGTGGAGGGCACGCGGAATGGGCACGCGAAGCTGCCAGATGCCGCGCTTACCGCGCTTAACGAGGTAGGTCGCGAGGGACATGGACGGCTTCTCCGTGCAGATGCTGTAGCAACTGATAGCACCGCTGCTGTAGCATGTGGAGTGAAAAACCGGAGAAAGCCGCGACTCCTGCGGACTCCTTGTCAAGGCTTACAATTGATTCTCATCCTGTCTCCCCGACCATCGGGCCTCAGCGCAGCTCCGCCTGGATCTCCTTGCCCAGCGTGATCACCTCGTTGAGGCGCTTCTTCATCTCCTTGTCGTCCTTCGGGTTCGTCTGGTTCGCCGCAGGCGCCTTGAACTTGCGGTAGAGCGGGTCGAGCGCCGGCTCGGCCTTTGCCGCGAGCGGCATCTGCGTGCCCACGCCGCGGACATACTCCTTCCAGAAGTCCGCCCAATCCTCCGGCTGCTTCACCTTCGCCGCCTCGCTCAGCATCTTGGCGACCAGCGGCTTCACCTTCTGCAGCGCCTGCTGCTTGAACGCCTCGTTCTTCTTGATCGCGACGCGGATCGCGTTGACCTCTTCCTTCATGAACTCGGCGAAATTGCCGGGCGCCATGGCATAAGCGAGATCGCGCGCGGCGAGGCTGACGCCGGCAGCCGCAGCGGTGGCGCTCTTCGGGATCAGCTTGTCCTTCGCCCAGCCCTCGGCCACCTTCTTGGCCTCCGTCTCGACCGCCGCGGCCAGCTTGCGTGCGGGCAGCGCCTTGCTGATCTCGCCGTTGACGACCTTCACATACTCCTTGATGTGATCCTCGCCGACGCTCGTCCGCCCCACGCCCTTCATCACCTGGTCGAAGCCGAGCTGATCCCACTTGATCTTGCCCCACGCCGCTTCGAGCGCAATCAGCAGCTTGCCGATGCCAGTGCCGGCATCACCCGACGTGGCGATCTTGGCGACGAGCCCTTTCTTCTTCTGCCAGTTGGAGTTCTTCAGCTCGTCCGGATACTTGATCGGCAGCGCCATGGCTCGTCTCCCCCCTTCACCGCGACACTATGTCCGGCGAGTCGATGACGGAGATTATGCTCGGCCGCGCCCGGCGCGCCAGTGACGGACGTCACCGCTCACGCAAAAGTCTTTTACAGCCGGTTGCGCCCGTCCGGCAGGTGCGCGCCGAGCAGCAGCACGCCCTCGTCCGCGTCGGAGACCATCACCTTGCCGCCCTGCCCGGTCGCGAGGCGATGGACCAGCCACGCCGCCGCCGCCCGCGGGGTGAGCGCCTGCGGGGCCGTCTGGCCGAGCAAAGCGGTGCGCAGTTCCGGATCGAGCACCAGCCGCGGCCCCTCCGCGCGGACGACGATCTCGCCGCCTTCCGCGCCGACGTCCAGCCGCCCGCCGCGCACCAGCGCGTCGGCGCCGATCAGCGCGAGGTTCAGCAGGATCTTGATCGCGCCCTTGCCCATCGACGGATCGCTGACCATCCAGCCGAGCGCCACGCGCTTGTCCTGCCCGAACAGCCCCTCGATCGCAGCGCGCGCCTCGCGCGTGTCGACCGCATCGCCGAAGCCGCCCGCCGCGCCGAAGGCGAGCCGGAAGAATTTCAGCTTGGCAGCGGATGCCCGCGCGCTTTCGGCCAGCAGCTCCAGCACGCGCGCGCGCAACTCGGGATCATGCTCGTCGGCGAGCAGCTCGACCCCGTTGTTGATCGCCCCCACGGGCGACAGGAGATCGTGGCAGAGGCGCGAGCAGAGCAGGCTCGCATAATCCACCGCGTCGTCGGTCATGGGGTTTCCTCGCGTGTTCGGCGGTGCGTCATGGCCGCGGATCGTCGGCGTGGCAACCACTTGGGGCCGGCAGTTCGACGAACCCGCCGGGATCGAAGCGAAACAGCCGCACCTCCCGGGCCGCGACGATCAGCCACAACTGGCCCGGCTGCGCCGCCGCGGCATCGCGGGCGGAGGGTCTGGCCACGCCGTTCGGGTGCGAATGATAGCAGCCGAGCACCGCCGGCCCACCGTCTCGCGCTGCGCGATGCGCCGCCAACAGGACGGCCGGGTCGACCTCGAACGCCCGCGCCGGATTGGCCGCGACGTTCGCCGCCGGCAGGATCGCCGTCACCACCTCCCCCGCGCCCAGCAGCAGCCCGCACACCTCGCGGCCCGGATCTGCTGCGGCGAGAACGCGGATTCGTTCCGCCAGCGTTCTTGAAATTTGTCGGACCATTCCCATCTTCCCAACACATGGACGCGGGGGTGTCGATCACGAAAGCCTTTGTCTCGCCGGATGCGGCGGGATGGCGGCTGGACCGGGCGCTGGCGGCCGCGCTGCCGACCTTGTCGCGCGAGCGGCTGAAGGCGCTGATCTCCGCCGGCCACGTCTCCAGCAACGGCAGGCCGTATCGTGATCCCGCCTGGAAGCTGGACGGTGCGCGCGATTTCGACGTGGCGGTGCCCGCCCCCGCGCCCGCACACAATGTGGCGCAGGAGATCCCGCTCGTCATCGCCTATGAGGACGAGCATCTGATCGTGGTGGACAAGCCCGCCGGGCTGGTCGTCCACCCCGCCGCCGGCAATGCCGACGGCACGCTGGTGAATGCGCTGCTGCATCACTGCGCGGGCAGCCTGTCGGGCATCGGCGGGGTCGAGCGGCCGGGCATCGTCCACCGCATCGACAAGGATACGTCGGGGCTGATCGTGGCCGCCAAGACCGACCGCGCGCATGAGGGGCTGGCGGCGCAGTTCGCGAAGCACAGCATCGACCGGCGCTACAAGGCGATCGTCGGCGGGCGGCCGCTGCCGCCGGCCGGCACGGTGGACGCAGCCCTCGCACGGTCCACCGCAAACCGGCAGAAGATGGGCATCGTGCCCGAGGGTCGGGGCAAGCGCGCGGTGACGCATTATGCGACGCTCCAGCCGCTGTTGGGCGCCACGCTCGTGGAGTGCCGGCTGGAGACGGGGCGGACGCATCAGGTGCGCGTGCACATGGCGTCCCGCGGGCATCCGCTGCTCGGCGATCCGGCCTATGGCCGCACGCGCGCGGAGCATAGCGCGATCCTCGCGCGTTTGGGGTTCAGGCGGCAGGCGCTGCATGCGGCGCGGCTTGGCTTCGTCCACCCTGTGACAAGCGAGGCTTTGGCATTCGATAGCGAAATGCCGCCGGACATGCAGGACCTGTTCAGCGCGCTTGCGATATAGACTGAATTCAAGTGCGAGGGACGACACGACTCGGGCGCTCGCGGAGGAAGGGAGTTTCACCATCATGGCCAGCGGCAGCAACACGCCCGCCACCATCCCGGCACTCGGCGGCGAGGCCAGCCTCAACCGCTATCTGTCGGAAATCCGCAAGTTTCCGCTCCTCGCGCCGGAGGAGGAGTATATGCTCGCCAAGCGCTTTCAGGAGCATGGCGATCCGGACGCGGCGGCGCGCCTCGTCACCTCGCACCTGCGGCTCGTCGCGAAGATCGCGATGGGCTATCGCGGCTATGGCCTGCCCACGTCCGAGCTGATCTCGGAGGGCAATATCGGCCTGATGCAGGGCGTGAAGAAGTTCGAGCCGGATCGCGGCTTCCGCCTCGCCACCTATGCGATGTGGTGGATCCGCGCCTCGATCCAGGAATATATCCTGCGGTCGTGGAGCCTCGTGAAGATGGGCACCACCGCGGCGCAGAAGAAGCTGTTCTTCAACCTTCGCCGGATGAAGAGCCAGCTCGACGCGTTCGAGGATGGCGACCTTAAGCCCGAGGATCTGACCAAGATCGCCACCGATCTCGGCGTCACCGAGGATGAGGTCACCTCCATGAACCGCCGCATGGCGATGGGCGGGGATACTTCGCTCAACGTCTCCATGCGCGAGGATGGCGAGGGCCAGTGGCAGGATTGGCTGGTCGACACCGATCCCCTGCAGGATGAGCGGCTGGCCGAGTCCGAGGAAAAGGACGTGCGCCACAACATGCTCGTCGAGGCGATGGATGCGCTCAACGACCGGGAGAAGCACATCCTGGCCGAGCGGCGGCTGGCCGAGGACCCCAAGACGCTTGAGGAACTCAGCCAGGTCTATGGCGTCAGCCGCGAGCGGGTCCGCCAGATCGAGGTCCGCGCCTTCGACAAGCTGCAGAAGGCGATGATGCGCATCGCCGGCGAGAAAAGGCTGCTGCCCTCGCTGACCTGACGCACGCGGCGCGGCGCCGCCCTCCCCGGCGCCGCGCACGCAACCGGCACGCTCCCACATCCGTTCTGCTCCTCGACCGTGAGGAGCCCGCCATGATCCGTATCGTCGCCGCTGCTGCCGCTTTGTCGCTCTGGCCTGCCGCCGCCTCCGCACAGGATCCGGTCATGGCGCTCGATCCGACGACGATGGTCGGCCATGCCGGCGTGGTCGCGGCGGGCGAATATGCCAGGCAGCGCTCCGGCGGATCGTCGCGCGCCGGCGTCTCGGCCGCCGATCGCCGGCAGGTGCGCTCCATCTGCACCAATCTCGGCTGGTACGCCAAACGGCCGCGCGCCACGCCCGAGAAGATGCGCAAACTCACCGCCATGTGCCGGCAGGCGGGCTATTGATCCGCCGCTCACCCGACGTGCCGCGACTTGACAAATAGAACCATATCGGTTATCGCCTCGCCCGCCTGCCACCAGTGATCGCGGCGGCGGGCAAGGGGCAGCCTTCGGGCACCGACCGGCGCGAAGTCATCCGGCTCAGCCGAAGCTTCGCAGACCAACCTCGACACGGACGGCGGAGCGATCCGCGGTCCGGGGTGCGGGCAGTCGCGGGGCATGGTCGCCCTTCCCCGCCGCCATCCCGCATCCGAACGCCGGCGCCTCATGGCAGGCGCGGCACAACCGCCGAGGCGGGCGGCCCGGACTTCCGTCCGGGCGACCCCCTCCCGGATGCGCGCGACCAGATCGCGCCGGTCGGCCTCTCATCCCCGTACAGGGCGCAGCGGCGTGCCTGCGCGTCCTACACGCTTACGGATTGCCCTTCCCGCCATGCGCGCCGACGACGCCGCCTGTCGTGAAGCTCGAATCCTCCGACGCCAGCAGCACATAATGCGCCGCCAGTTCCGCCGGCTGACCCGCGCGGCCGAGCGGGGTCTCCTGGCCGAACTCGCCGAGCTTGCCGGGCAGCTGCCCGCCCGCAACCTGGAGCGGCGTCCAGAACGGCCCCGGCGCCACCATGTTCACGCGGATGCCCTTCTTCACCAGCTGCTTGGCCAGCCCCTTGGTGAAGATCAGGATCGCGCCCTTGGTGGAGGCGTAATCGAGCAGCTCCTCGCCCGGATCGTAGCTGTTGACCGAGCCGGTGTTGATGATGACCGAGCCTGCCGGCATCAGCGGGATCGCCGCCTTGCTGATGCGGAACGTGGCGAAGATGTTCGTCTCGAACGTGCGGACGAACTGCTCGTCGGTGATCTGCGAAATGTCTTCCTTGCTCTGCTGATAGGCGGCGTTGTTGACCAGGATGTCGAGCCCGCCCAGCGCCTTGTGCGCGTCCGTCACCAGCTTCTGGCAGGCGCGCTCGCTGCGGATGTCGGCGGGCAGCAGCACGGCCTTGCGGCCCGCCTGCTGGATCAGCGCCTTCACCTCCTGCGCATCCGGCTCCTCGCTCGGATAATAGTTGATCGCCACGTCCGCGCCCTCGCGCGCAAAAGCGATGGCCGCGGCCCGGCCGATGCCGCTGTCGCCGCCGGTCAGCAGCGCCTTGCGCCCGGCCAGCTTGCCCGATCCCTTGTAGCTCGTCTCGCCGCAGTCGGGCCGCGGCGTCATCTTGAATTGGAGCGCGGGCCAGGGCTGGCGCTGCTCAGGGAACGGCGTCGTGGTATATTTGGTGCGGGGATCGCGCAGCGTCGCCGCGGGGGCGGCAGCCGCGCCGCCTTGCTGCGCCATGCCGGGGGCGGCGGCGGCGGCCAAGCCCAGCGCCGCGCCGCCCAGCACGCCGCGCCTCGAAGTGCCCTGTTCGTCGTTCATCCGTCACGCTCCTCGCGATCCCGCCCGCTCGATGGGCAGAACCGGCGAGCGGCTAGGAGGTTCAGAAGCGGCGGGAAATGCCCATGTAGAGCTCGATATCGGGGCTGTTGTGATTAAGCCCGGCGACGGCGCCGGCATCGAGCTGGAGATCGTCCGACACCCCCCAGGCGAGCGCGCCCGAGCCGAACGTCTGCGTGACATGGCCGCCCGGATCGCGATCCCGCAGCA
The DNA here is from genome assembly GCF_900113315.1 of Sphingomonas jatrophae. Classification (GTDB taxonomy): domain Bacteria; phylum Pseudomonadota; class Alphaproteobacteria; order Sphingomonadales; family Sphingomonadaceae; genus Sphingomonas_P; species Sphingomonas_P jatrophae. The sequence continues at coordinate 287,779 of NZ_FOZG01000002.1, forward strand.
CCGCCGCCTCCACTGCCAGCGTCACCGCATCGGAAAGCGCGAACTCGATGCCGCCGGCGCTGCCATAGGCTAGGTGCCGGCCGTCGCCATCCTCGTCCACCGCGGCGTCGATCTCGGGCGTGAGGTCGAGCTTGATCCCCTCCGACAATGCGAAGCTCGCGGCGACGCGCACGCCCCCGCCCCAATCGCCCGCCCCCGCCGGCTGGCGGCCGACCGGCAATGTCGCGAACGGATTGAGCGCGACGGCGAACCCCTCGCCATCCGCATGAACCAGGCTGGTTTTCAGGCCGACGAACACGTCGCCGACGCGCGCCTGCCCCTCCTCGATGCCCAGCGGCGTCCAGCCGAGCTGCACCTCGCTCCCGTCGGTCACGCCGACGCGCACCAGCGTGTCGCCCAGCGTCCAGCTGTTCGTGCCGCCATCGCGCGTCCAGTCGACCAGCCCCGTCTCGACCGAGACATGGCCGCGATCGACGATGCAGGCCGGCGTATCGAGGCCCGGCCGCTCGGGGCAATAATCGCGCAGCGAGATCTGGGCGGCGAGCGCCAGCAACGCAATTCCCATCGCTTCCCCCTTTTCGCCGCCTTCCCCCTGCGGCACACGCACACGTCATGGCAAAGGCGAAGGCCCCACGCAAACCGCGCGCCGAGCGCAGCCGCACCTATCGCATCGGCTGGTGGATCGGCCGCGCGATCGTCTGGTTCGTCGCGGCCTCCGTGCTGTGGGTGCTGGCCTATCGCTTCGTGCCGCCGCCCATCACCGCGACGATGCTGCTCGATCCCGAAGCGGGCAGCCGCTTGTCCAAGGACTGGATGAGTCTCAGCGTCATGGATCCGGACATGCCGCGCGCGGCGATCGCGGCGGAGGACGGCAATTTCTGCCGCCACCACGGCTTCGATCGGGAGGCGATCGCCAAGGCGATCCGCTTCAACGCGCGCGGCGGGCGCATCCGCGGCGGCTCGACGATCAGCCAGCAAACCGCGAAGAACGCCTTCCTGTGGCAGGGCGGCGGTTTCTTCCGCAAGGGGCTGGAGGCGTGGTTCACCCTGCTGATCGAAGGACTGTGGCCGAAGCGGCGGATCGTCGAGGTCTATCTCAACATCGCGGAGACGGGGCTCGGCACCTACGGCGCCAATGCGGGGGCGCAGCGTTACTTCCGGCACGATGCCTCGCGCCTGTCGATCCAGGAGGCGGCGCGCATCGCCGTGGTGCTGCCGCTGCCCAAGAAGCGCGAGGCGATCTCACCCTCGGGCGCCACCCGCCGCTACGGCAATGCCATCGCCCGGCGCGTGCCGAAGATGCAGCGGGCCGGCTATTATGACTGCTTGAAGTGACGGCGTAGCAGCAGCGCGCCGCCACCGATCAGCACCGCGCCGGCGAGGACCGCCAGCGCCAGCGGCGCATGGCCGAACAGCCGCTTGAGGAACGGCTCGACCAGCGGGCCGAAGCGCCAGCCGAGAAAGGTGAACAGCGCCGCCCAGAGCGCCGCCGACAGCAGGTTGAGCGGCACGAACAGCCGCGCCGGCACCGCACTGACGCCGAGCGCGACGGGGCCGGCGACGCGGCAGCCATAGATAAAGCGGAAGGCGATGACGAAGGCGAGCGGCCGCGCCTCGATCCAGCCGAGCACGCGCGCGAAAGCAGGCTTGGCCCGGACGGCCTCGACGAACCGGGTGGAACGCCCGCGACGCCCGCCGAGAAACAGCAGCTGATCGGCGGTGGCCGAACCGGCGAAGGCGGCGATGCCCACGGCAAGCGGCTGGAACAGCCCCGTCGCGGCCAACACGCCGCCCGTCAGCACCGCCGCCTCGCCCTCCAGCCCGGCACCGAGTGCGACGGCGGCGACGCCGTATCGCGCTACGAACGCGGCAAGATCGATCACGCGGTCACCCGACGGCCAACCCGTTCGTGCTGAGCTTCACCCCTCCGTTCGTGCTGAGCTTGTCGAAGCACTGTCCTTCTCACCTCGGAACAGGACAGCCTTTCGACAGGCTCAGGGCCAAAAGGTGAGATGCGCTGGCCCTCAGAACGGCATCTTGAAGCCCGGCGGCAGCGGCAGGCCCGCGCTCATCTTGCTCATCTCGGCATTGCCCGCGGCATCCGCCTTGGTGCGCGCGTCGTTGATCGCCGCGGCGACGAGATCCTCGAGCATCTGCTTCTCCGCGACGTTCAGCAGCGAATCGTCGATCTGCACGCCCAGGATGCGGCCCTTGGCGGTCGCCTTGATCTTCACCAGCCCGCCGCCGGATGCGCCCTCCACCTCGATCTTGTCGAGCGCGGCCTGCGCATCGCCCATCTGGCGCTGGATCGTCTCGGCGGCTTCCTGCGCCGCCTTCATCATCTTCTCGAGGTCCATGCGTTCAAGCCTTCTTCAGCGTGTAGCCGGTCAGTTCGGCGTCGGGAAAATTCTCGAACGCGGCGCGGACGACCGGGGAGGCGAGCACCGCCTCGCGCTCTGCCGCCTCCGCCGCGCGTTCCTGCTCCAGCAGGCTCGGCTCCGCCGCGCCGTCGCCTAAGCTCACCGTCCAGGCGGTGCCGGTCAGCGTCTTCAGCACCGCGCCGACATCGCGGACGAACTCCGGCTCGATCGGCTTGAGCGGCTTCAGCTCGAGCAGCGGCGGCGCGTAGCGGATCAGCCCGGTATAATCGTGCAGCCGCTGCGCCAGGTGCGCGCGCTGACCGTTCACCGCCTCCACCAGAGCGGCGAAATCAGCAGGCAAACGCTGCTCGGGCGCGGGCGGCGGCGGCGGGGGAGAAGGCAGGCCGGGCGCCGCCGCGGGCGCGGGCGGGCCGCCTTCGATGATGCGACGCGCCAGTTCGCTCGGATCGGGCAAGGTGGAGGCGTGGACGATGCGGAGCAGCGCCATTTCCGCCGCCTCGTTCGGCAGCGCCGCGGTCTGCACCTCGGCATGGCCCTTCAGCAGCAGCTGCCAGATGCGGTGGAGCTGCGCGAAGCCGAGCCGGCTGGCCCATTCGGCATAGGCCGCGCGCTCCTCCTCCGACAAGGCTGGATCGTTGCCGCCGCCCACCTTGGTGCGGGTGACACCGTGCGCCACCTCCAGCAGGCCGCGCAGCAGCCCCGCCGGGTCGACGCCGAGCGCATGCTGCTCGGCCACCGCCGCCAGCACGCCGGGCGCATCGCCGCCCAGCAGCCGGCCGAACAGCCCGCGCACCGCGCCGCGATCCGACAGGCCGAGCATGTCGCGCACCTGAGCGGCGGTGACCGCGCCCGATCCGTGCGCGATCGCCTGGTCGAGGATCGACAGCCCGTCACGCGCCGAGCCCTCCGCCGCGCGCGCGATCAGCGCCAGTGCCTCCGGCTCCGCCTCGACATCCTCGGCGTTGATCACGCGGGCGAAATGCTGGCTGAGCGTCTCTGCCGGAATGCGCCGTAGGTCGAATCGCTGGCAACGCGACAGCACCGTCACCGGCACCTTGTTCACCTCGGTCGTGGCGAACAGGAACTTCACGTGCGCCGGCGGCTCCTCCAGCGTCTTCAACAGGCCGTTGAACGCAGCCTTGGACAGCATGTGGACCTCGTCCACGATGTAGATCTTGAAGCGCGCGGAGACGGCGGCGTAGCGCACCGCCTCGATGATCTCGCGAATGTCGTCGATGCCGGTGTGGCTGGCGGCGTCCATCTCCACCACGTCGATGTGGCGGCCTTCCGCGATCGCCTTGCACGGCTCGCACACACCGCACGGATCGATCGTCGGGCCGCCCGTGCCGTCCGGGCCGACGCAGTTCAGCGCCTTGGCGATCAGCCGCGCGGTGGATGTCTTGCCGACACCGCGAACGCCCGTCAGCAGGAAGGCATGCGCCAGCCGGCCACGGCGGATGGCATTGCCCAGCGTCTGCACCATCGCATCCTGGCCGATCAGCTCGGCAAAGGTCTGCGGGCGATATTTGCGCGCGAGGACGCGGTAGGGCTGGGAATCGGCCATGATCGGGCCCCTAGCTAATGGCTCGCGCGCGCTTCGTCACCGGCTTGCGGCCGACCGCGGCTTGCCCCATATGCGCCGCGGGAGTCGGGCGGACGGCGTCGTCGCCAACCTGGTCAGGTCCGGAAGGAAGCAGCCACAACGATTTCGCGCCGGGTCGTTCCGGCTCCCACCGGAATGAGTCGCAGCCGCGCTGCGGCTGCGCCTTTCCGGTGGCCGAGCCTGCGAGAGCAGGCGACGGGATCGCTCGCAGGCAGCATCGCTCCGAACCTCATCCCGTTCGCCCTGAGCCTGTCGAACGGCTGCTTTTCTCCGCGCGCCGAGAAACGCAAAACGATGCTTCGACAAGCTCAGCACGAACGGGGAGTGACGACGGGATCGCCCCCCTACCGCCCCTGCATATCGTGCGCATCCGTCGGCAACCGCACCGTCAGCCCGTCCAGCGCATCCGTCAGCCAGATCTGGCAGGCCAGGCGCGAGGTGCGCGTCGCATGCGCGGCAAGGTCGAGCAGGTCCTCCTCCTCCTCGCTGGCAGGCGGCAGGCGCGCGAAATCCTCCGCCGCGACGATGACGTGGCAGGTGGAACAGGCCATCTGCCCCTCGCACGTGCCCTCCAGCGGCTCACCCGCCGCTTGCGCGACATCCAGCAGGCGCTCGCCCGCGGGCGCGTCCACCTCGCGCACCTCCTGCCCGTCGGGCGAGACGAAGCGGACCTTCATGGCCGTGCCCGCTGGCGGTCCGCCGCCTCGGTGATGAGCGTGATCGCGCGGTCAGGTCGTCCTCCGTGGTATAGCGGCCGAAGCCGAGGCGGATGCTGGATCGGGCCTCCGCATCGCTCAGGCCGATCGCCTTCAGCACATGGCTCGGCCGCCCGGACCCGCTGGCACAGGCGGAGCCGGCGGAAAAGGCCACCTCTCGCACCTCCGAGATCAGGCGTGCGGCGTCCACCCCCTCGCGGCGAATGTTGAGATTGCCCGGCCAGCGCGGATCGGCGGCGCCGTTCAGCACCCAGCCGCCCGCCGCCACGGCCGCGCGCGCAATGCCGGCCAGCCGCTCGACATGCGCGCGGTCCGCGTCGATCCGCACCGCCGCCGCCGCCGCGCCGAATCCCGCGCACAGCATCGGCGAGAGCGTGCCCGAACGCCCGCCCTCCTGCCCGCCGCCATGCAGCAAAGGTGCCGGTAGTGCGCCGTCGCACAGCCACAGCGCGCCGATGCCCTTCGGCCCATGGATCTTGTGCGCCGAGATGGCGACCAGATCGCACGCTTTCGGGATCGGCACGCGGCCATAGCCCTGCACCGCATCGCACAGCAGCAGCGCGCCCGCGGCATGCGCCAGCTCAGCCAGCCACTCGACTGGCTGGATCACACCGATCTCGTTATTGACCAGCATCACCGCGACCAGCGCCACCCCCGGCACGATCGCACCCAGCGCCGCGCCGCGATCCACCAGCCCGTCCGGCCCCACCGGCAGCACGGTGACGCGCCGCCCGCCCCATGCCAGCGCCTCCACCGTGTCGAGCACCGCGGCATGTTCGGTCGCGACCGTGACGATGTCGCCCGGCGGCGCGCCCTTGATCGCCCAGTTGAGCGACTCGGTCGCGCCGCTCGTGAAAACCACGCGCCCGCCCGGCGGCAGCAGCGTCGTCACCCGCTCCCGCGCCGCCTCCACCGCCGCCTTCGCCTCGCGGCCGGCCCGGTGGGGCGAGTGCGGGTTGCCCGGCTTGTCGAGCCACGGCAGCATCGCCGCCTTCGCCTCGGGCGCGAGCGGCGTCGTCGCCTGATAGTCGAGGTAGATCATGCCGCCGCGCGCCCCCGCGCCATTCGCGTCCACGCCTCGGCGAAGCACTCCACATCCTCGGGCGCCGTCGTCCAGCCGAAGCTGACGCGGATCACCTCGCCTGCCGCCTGCTCGTCATAGCCCATCGCGGTCAGCACATGGCTGGCCTTGAGCGTGCCCGACGAGCAGGCGCTGCCCGCCGACACGGCAAAGCCCGCCAGATCGAAGCGGATCAGCTGCGCGGCCGCCGCCGTCCCCGGCATGCGATAGCTGGCGATGGTGGCGATGCGCGGCGCATCGCGGCCGATCACCTCGCCCCCCGCCGCCTCGACCGCCGCGTCGAGCTGCGCCCGCAGCGGCGCCACCGCCTCGAACCAGTCGCGCGGCGCCTCCAGCGCCGCAGCGAAGCCGAGTGCGGCCGGCAGATTCTCGGTACCCGGCCGGTATCCTCGCTCCTGCCCGCCCGTCGGCCGCAGCAGCTCCAGATCGCGCACCAGCAGCGCGCCGATGCCGGGCGGCCCGCCCAGCTTGTGCGCGGAGACGATTAGCATGTCCGCCTCGGGCAGCGCCAGTCGCCCCGCGCCTTGCGCGCAGTCGGCCAGCAGCACGCCGCGCCCGTCCAGCGCCTGCACCACGCCCGTCTCGCTATTCACCTGCTGCACTGCCAGCGGCCCTGCCGCCTCCGGCCACATCACTTGCCCCGCGGCATCGACCGGCAAGCGTCCGGCGGCGTGGCGCAGGATCGCATCATGCTCCACCGCGCTCGCCGCCACGTCACCGCGCCCCGCCAGCGCCAGCGCCGCCGCCTCGCTCGCCCCGGAGGTGAAGATCAGGTGCCCGTCCCACCCGAGCGCCCCCTTGATCCGCGCACGCGCCTCCTCCAGCGCAGCCCGCGCCGCCCGCCCCTCGGCGTGCGGGCTCGACGGGTTGGCCCACCGCCGCATCCCATCCGCCATCGCGGCCGCCGCCTCAGGCCGGACGGGCGTCGCGGCGGCGTGATCGAGATAGATGCGTGCGGCCAAGCCGTTCCTCGTCATGGTGGTGGATAATCAACGCCCCCCCATATAGGAGGCTGCAACACCAACGAACCCCAGAGGCAGCGACAATGCCCGAAGTCATCTTTCCCGGGCCGGAAGGCCGCCTCGAAGGGCGCTTCCAGCCCGGCCCCCGCCCCCGCGCGCCCGTCGCGATGATCCTCCACCCGCACCCGCAGGGCGGGGGCACGATGAACAACCGCATCGTGCAGGCGCTTTACCAGACCTTTGCCAAGCGCGGTTTCGCCACGCTCCGCTTCAACTTCCGCGGCGTCGGCAAATCGCAGGGCGTGTTCGACAATGGCGTCGGCGAGCTGTCCGATGCGGCGTCCGCGCTCGACTGGGTCCAGTCGATCCACCCCGAGGCGCAGACGACGTGGATCGCCGGCTTCTCCTTCGGCGCGTGGATCGGGATGCAGCTCCTGATGCGCCGGCCGGAGATCAAGGGCTTCATCTCGATCGCCCCGCCCGCGAACATGTACGACTTCACCTTCCTCGCGCCCTGCCCCTCCTCGGGCATCATCATCCAGGGCGAGGCGGATGAAGTGGTCACGCCGGGCGCGGTGCAGAAGCTGGTCGACAAGCTGCGGACCCAGCGCCACATCACGATCCACCACGATACGATCCCGGGCGCGAACCACTTCTTCGAGCACGAGATGCCGCAGCTGATGGGCAGCGTGGACCGCTATCTGGACATGCGGCTGTCGCAATAAGCTTCTTCGTCATGCCGGACTTGGTCCGGCATGACGAAGGTGAGGTTCAGGCGGCCGCGCGCGCCTCGCCGACCAGCCCCGCCGCCTCCGCGATCAGCGCCACCGAACGCTTGCGCGCCTCGAAATCATAGGTGTCGCTGACGATCATCAACTCGTCCACGCCCGTCTCCGCCACCAGCGCGTCCAGCCGCTCGCGCACCGTCGCGACCGAGCCGTAGATGGCACGTTCGAGGAAGCGGCCCGCCTGCGCCTTTTCCGCCGGCGTCCAGTAGGTCTCGATGTCGTCGATCGGCGGCTGCGTCAGCCCGCGCGTGCCGCGGACGAGATTGACGAAGCTCATCTGCTGCGACGTGGCCAACCGGCGCGCCTCCGCATCGCTCTCCGCCGCGATCACGTTCACGCCGATCAGCGCATAGGGCTTCGCCAGCGTCGCCGAGGGCTTGAAGTTGCGGCGATAGGTGTCGAGCGCGGGCAGCAGCAGATCGGGCGCGAAATGCGAGGCAAAGCCGTAGGGCAGGCCCAGCTCCGCTGCCAGCCGCGCGCCATAGGTGGACGAGCCGAGAATCCAGATCGGCACGTTCGTCCCCGCGGCCGGCACTGCCTGGACGCGCCCCTCGGCAGCCTCCGCGGAGAAGAAATATTGCAGCTCCTGCACGTCGCGCGGGAAATCGTCGTCCGACTGGAGCGAGCGCCGCAGCGCGCGCATCGTGTAGCCGTCCGTCCCCGGCGCGCGGCCCAGGCCGAGATCGATGCGGCCGGGGAACAGCGCCGCCAGCGTGCCGAACTGTTCGGCGATGACGATCGGCGCATGGTTCGGCAGCATCACGCCGCCCGCGCCGATGCGGATGGTGCGCGTGCCCGCGGCGACATGCTGGATGGCGAGCGAGGTCGCCGCGCTGGCGATCCCCGCCATGTTGTGATGCTCGGCCAGCCAGTAGCGGCTGTAGCCGAGCGCCTCGGCATGGCCGGCCAGCGCCCGCGCCTCGTCCAGCGCCTGTTTCGCGCCGCTGCCTTCGCGGATGCGGGCGAGATCGAGCAGGGACAAGGCAGGCATGAGCGGCACTCCGATGGCTTGTCCCCAAGCTAGGGAGCCGCGCCGGCCGCCGCCACCCGGCTTGCCCCCCGCGTAGAAAAGCTAGGCCGCTCTCACATCAGCTTGTCGAGCGTGATCGGCAGATCGCGGATGCGCTTGCCCGTCGCATTGTAGATGGCGTTCGCCACCGCCGCGGCGACGCCGGTGATGCCGATCTCGCCGATGCCGCGCGCGCCCAGGGGGCTGTGCGGATCGGGCGCGTCCGTCCAGATCACGTCGATCTCGGGCACGTCCATGTGCACGGGAACATGATATTCGGCGAGGCTGGGGTTCATGATCCGCCCGCTCCGCTCGTCGAACAACGTCTCCTCGGTCAGCGCGAGGCCGAGGCCCATGATGATCCCGCCGCGGAACTGGCTGGTCGCCGTCTTGGCATTCAGGATGCGCCCGCAGTCGAACGAGCCGAGGAACCGGCTGACGCGCACCTCGCCCGTCACCGCATTCACCCGCACCTCGGCGAATTGCGCGCCGGTCGAGTGCATCGAATATTTCTGGCCCTCGAGCGGCATCGCCCCTTCCGCCTCGACGACCACCTCGTCCCGCTGCGCGCGCGCAAGGATCGAGGCGTAGCTTTCGTGGCGTGTCGGGTCGGCGATGCTGGCCAGCCCGCCGTCAAACCCCTCCACCTCGTCCACCTTAAGGCCGGCGAGCGGCGAATCGTTGCCGGCAAGCTTCAGCAGCTCGGTGACGAGCGCCTCGTGTGCGGCGATGATCGCGCCGGCATTGGATGCGGTCTGGTTCGATCCGCCGGCCAGCGTGCCTTCGGGCAACGTGGTATCGCCATAGTCGAAGCGCACGCGGTCGAGCGGCAGGCCGAGCCTGGCGGCGGCATGCTGCGTCTGCACGGTGGCGGTGCCCATGCCCATTTCGTGCGTGGCGATGGAGACCACCGCCTGCCCGTCCGCCCCCAGCCGGATGCGCGCGGCGCAGCCGGGGAAGCGCATATAGGGATATGTGGCGGTGGCGACGCCCATGCCGATCAGCCACTCGCCCTCGCGCCGTGCGCCGGGCTGCGCCGCGCGCTTGTCCCAGCCGAACTTCTCCGCCCCCTTGGCATAGGCGTCGAGCAGGTGGCGCGAGGAGAAGTCATGCCCGCTGGTGGGATCCTTGGCGGGCTCGATCCGGCGCCTGAGCTCGATCGGGTCGAGCTGCATCGCCTCGGCTAGCTCATCAAGCGCGGACTCCAGCGCGAAGGTGCCCACGGCTTCGCCGGGCGCGCGCATGAAGGTGTTGGCCAGCATGTCCATGTCCGCCACCTCCTGCTCGAGATGGATGGCGTCCGCGGCATAGAGGTGGCGCGCCGGGAAGGTGAACTGTTCCGGGCAGTTATTGTGCGTCGTCATCGCGACCACGCCGGTGTGGATCAGCGCCGCCAGCGTGCCGTCCGCCTTCGCGCCGAGCGCGACGCGCTGCTCGGTCACCGTGCGCCCGCCGATCATGCGGAACACGCCTTCGCGCGACAGCACGATGCGCACGGGACGCCCCGCCAGCCGCGATGCCGCCGCGGCAAGGATCTGGTGCCACCACAGACATTTCCCGCCGAAGCCACCGCCGACATAGGGCGAAGTGACGCGGACCTGCTTCTCGTCGACGCCGAAGATCTGCGCCAGCGTCCAGGCGGTCGCATTGACCAGCTGCGACGCGTCGTGGACGGTCAGCGCGTCGCCGTCCCAGGCGACGGTGCAGGCGTGCAGCTCGATCGCATTATGGTTGTGCCGCGGCGTGCGATAGACGTGATCGACCGACACGGCGGCGCCTTTCAGCGCGGCCTCGGCATCGCCGATCTTCAGCTCGGGCGGCTCGCCGAGGATGGTCGGCGGATGGTGCGCATGCGCCTTCGCCACCTCGAAGGAGGTGACGGCCGGCGCGCCTTCATACGTCACCTCGATCAGCGCGGCGGCATGGTCCGCCTGCTCCTGCGTGTCCGCCAGCACCAGCGCGACCGGCTGGCCGTTCCAGTGGATCTCGGCGTCCTGCATCACCGGCAGGTCGCTGGGCGCGGCGGCCTTGGGCGCGGTCATCATGATCGGCGGCTTGTTCATGCGCGGCGCGTTGAGGTGCGTCATCACCAGCGTCACGCCGGGTGCCGCCTCCGCCGCGGCGGTGTCGATGCTGGCGATCCGCCCGCGGGCGATGCGGCTGTAATGAAGCGCGGCATAGACCATGCCGGGCAGCGTCACTTCGGCGGCGAAGCGCGCCGCGCCGCGCACCTTGTCCGGCCCGTCGAGGCGGGAGACCGGTGCGCCGAGCAGCCCATGCTTGGTGCGCAGCGGATCGCCGCCCGCCGTGCCGACCCAACGGTCGGGCACATAGGCGATGGCGGTGCGCATAACGCTCTGCGCGGCATCCTGGATCACGCTCATGCCTGCACCTCCGCCAGTTCGCCCAGCACCGCGACGATCGTGCGGCGGGCAAGCTCGATCTTGAACGCATTGTCCCGCAGGCCGACGGCGGCGCTCAGCTCCGCCTCCGCGGCTGCACGGAAATTCTCCGCGGTGGCGGGCTTGCCGCGCAACGCCGCCTCGGCCGCCTCCGCACGCCACGGCTTGTGCGCGACGCCGCCGAGCGCCAGCCGCACGTCGCGCACGATGTTCCCCTCGAGGTCGAGAGCCGCCGCGACGGAAACGAGCGCGAAGGCGTAGCTCGCCCGGTCACGCACCTTGCGGTAGGTGGAGCGGGCGGCGAAGGGCAGCGCCGGCAGATCGACCGCGACGATCAGCTCGCCCGGGCGCAGCTCCGTCTCCACGTCCGGTCGCGCGCCCGGCAGCCGGTGCAGCGCAGCCAGCGGCAGCTCGCGCGCCCCCTCCGGCCCGTCCAGCCGCACCGTCGCATCCAGCGCGGCAAGGGCCACGCACATGTCCGACGGGTGCGTCGCGACGCAGGCGGGCGAGGCGCCGAGGATGGCGTGGATGCGGTTGAACCCGTCGATCGCGTCGCAGCCAGCGCCGGGCGCGCGCTTGTTGCAGCGCGCGGCATCGTCATAGAAATAGGTGCAGCGGGTGCGCTGAAGGATGTTGCCGCCCACTGTCGCCATGTTGCGGATCTGGCCGCTGGCGCCCGCCAGGATTGCGCGCGCCAGCACCGGATAGGCCTCGCGCACCTGCGGGTGCGCCGCAAGCGAGGTGTTGCTGGCCGCAGCCCCGATGCGCAGGCCGCCGCCGTCCAGCGGCTCGATCGCGGTCGACAGGCCGGTCACGTCCACCAGCGTCGCGGGATGCTCGATCGTCTCGCGCATCAGGTCGACCAGATTGGTGCCGCCGCCCAGATATTTGGCGCCGTCTCCCTGCCCCATGCGGATCGCATCGGCAGGCCCGGTCGCGCGGGCATAGGTGAAGGGGGTCATGCCGGCTCCTTCGCGAAGGTTTCCGCAATCGCGGCGACGATGCCGTTATAGGCGCCGCAGCGGCACAGATTGCCGCTCATCCGCTCGCGCAGCTCGTCATGGTCGAGCGGGATCGTCTCGGCCGAAAGATCGGCGGTGACGATGCTCGGCACGCCGCGCGCGATCTCGTCCGCCATGCCGATGGCCGAACAGAGCTGACCCGGCGTGCAATAGCCGCACTGGAAACCGTCATGCTCGACGAAGGCCGCCTGCAGCGGGTGCAGCGCGGCGCCCTCCGCCAGCCCCTCCACCGTCACGATCTCGCGATTCTGATATTGCACCGCCAGCGCGAGGCAGGAATTGATCCGCGTGCCATCGACCAGCACGGTGCAGGCGCCGCACGCGCCCTGATTGCACCCCTTCTTGCTGCCGGTCAGGCCGAGATGGTCGCGCAGCAGATCGAGCAGCGAGGTGCGCAGATCCACCTGCGCCTCCATGCTCGCGCCATTGACGATGAATCGCATGGAGCCTCCTTCTCGGCCGGGGCACGGATCGGCGCCGCCGCAGCCGGATGGGGCCGCGTTACGCCTCGTGCGTTACAGCAGCATGCAGCGTCTCAGCGCCGTCAGCAATATGGCCGCGGGCAAGATCGTTACGGCTGTGCCCGGGCAAGCCTTGGCCTTCTGCCCGGAGGTGCGGGCATGATCCGCCTATTCCACGTCAGCGACATCCATTTCGGCGCGGAGGATCGTGAGGCGCTCGACTGGTTCGCCCGCCAGACGCGCGCGGAGCGGCCCGATGCGGTGATCGTCACGGGCGATCTGACGATGCGCGCCCGGTCGCGCGAATTCGCCGCGGCGGGGGAATGGCTGCGCACGCTGGAGCGGCCGGTGACGGTGGAGGTCGGCAATCACGATCTGCCCTATTTCAATCCGCTCGCCCGCTTCGCCGCACCCTATCGCCGCTACGAAGCGGTGGAGCGCGCGATTGAGACGCCGCTGGAGATCGAGGGCGTGGCCGTGGTGCCGCTGCGCACGACGGCGCGGTTCCAGTGGCGCCTCAACTGGTCCAAGGGCCGCGTCAGCGGCGGCGCGCTCGCCCGCTCGCTGAAGCTGGTCGGCGCGGTTCCGGCGGGGGATATGGTGTTGGTCGCCGCGCACCATCCGCTGATCGAGGCGGGAACGAAGTCGAGCGCGCACACGCACGGCGGCGTCGAGGCGCTGGCCGCGCTGGCCCGGGCGGGCGTGGCCGCGGTGCTGACGGGCCATGTCCACGATCCGTTCGACATCGCGCACCCGGTGGAGGGCCGCACCATCCGGCTGATCGGCGCCGGCACGCTCTCGGAACGCGTCCGCCGCAGCCCGCCCTCGTTCAACGAGATCCGGATCGCACACGGCCGGATCGACACCATCGTCCGCCTGCTGGGCGAGCGGGATCGGCCGCTTCACCCTCGGCCGCTTGGCGGCGCTGCCGGCAAGGGCTAGGATCGCGCATGGATTTCGACCAGCTCCTCGTCCGCTTCTTCGGCACGGACGACATCTCCACCCTGCCACCGCAGCGCATCGTCGACGGGCTGGAGGCGATCCGCCTCCAGTTCGGCCTGGAAAAGGACGAGGATCGCCGTTTCGCCCTCTGGTGCCTGATGTACATGCTGGGCGCCGCACCCGACGTGGACGAGGCGTTCGAGGATGAGGAAGATCGCGAGGCGGCGCGCGACTTCATGGACATGGCCGACGCCGAAATGGCCGAGGACGACGAGGAGTAAAGCCTCAGATCACCACGTCGAAGCGGGCGCCGCCTGAGGCCCCGCTGGCCAGCGTCAGCGTGCCGCCATGCGCCACGACCACCTGCCGCGCGAGGCTGAGCCCGACGCCCGTGCCCGCCGGCTTGGTGGTGAAGAAGGGCAGGAAGACGTCGCCGCGCAACGCCTCGGGCACGCCCGGGCCATTATCCTCCACCTGAATACGGATGCGCCCGCCGCCCGCCGCCTCGACGGTGATTGTCACCTGCGGCGCTGCGGCACTGCCCTGCGCCGCCTCGCCGCCATTCTTGACGAGGTTGATGATCACCTGCGCCAGCAGGTCGGGATCGGCGGAGAGCATCAGCCGCGGCTGCGCGCTTTCCAGCCGGATCGGCACCGCGCTGTTCGTCGCCGCCACGCGGACGATCTCCTCCGCCCAGGGCTGCACCTCGAACGATCGCAGGCGCGGCTCCGGCACACGGCTGATCTCGCGGTAGCTGTCGACGAAATACATGATGCCCTGCGCCCGCCGGGCGAGCGTCTCCACCGCCAGCCGCGCCTCGTCGAGCAGCGGATCGCCATCTTCCGCCACCTCCGCCATCAGGCCCGCGGCGGTCTGCGCGAGCGAGGTGACCGGCGTCATCGAATTCATGATCTCGTGCGTCAGGACGCGCACCAGATCGCTCTGCGCGGCGAGGGTCGCGGCGTCGATCTCGCTCTGGATCGGCTCCACGGTGACGACCTTCGTCACCCGCCCCTGCCGCACCGCCTCGGCCACGCGGACGAGCGAGCGGCGCGGCAGGCCGGCGATAATGACGTCGATCACCCGCGGCGCCGCGCGGGCCGGCAGCCGCAGCGCCTCCCCCAGCCCTGTATCGGCGGCGGCGAAATCGTCGATGCGCACGCCGCCGACGCGCGCGAACAGCCGCCGCGCCGCCTTGTTGGCGAGTTCGACAACGCCGTCGCCGTCGACCAGCAGCAGCGCGGTCGGCACCTCCTCCAGCACCGCGCGGGCAAAGCCCGATTCCGCAGTCAGCGCCGCCCGTTCGGCGCGCAGCCGCCGCATCGCGCCGTCCAGTGCCCCGCCCAGCGCGTCGAATCCGCTGCCGCCGCGCGCGCTGAAGCCCTGTGAAAGATCGCCATGGCCGATCGCCTCGACGAAACGGGCGACCTCTCGATTGGTGCGGCCGACATGGCTCCACAGCCACGCCATCGCCGCGACCAGCGCGGCAGCCGCCAGCAGCCGCGTCGCCGCAAGCCCCGGCGTGGCGACGCTCCACACCAGCGCCGCCGCCGCCAGCCCGACCGCGACCACGCGCAGCACCAGCCCGGCGAGGAAGCTGCGGTCAAAGACCATGTTTTTCCATGCGCCGGTAAAGCGATCCGCGCGTCAGCCCCAGTTCGCCCGCGGCGGCGGAGATGTTCCAGGCGTGCTTCTGCAGCGCGCGCGTGATCATCTGCTTCTCCGCCCGCTCGAGATTGAAGTCGACAGGCGGCGGCTCGGCGACGGTCGCCGCGGGGCGGGCGGCGCGCGGCAGCGGGAAGTCGTCGATGCGGAAGGCATCGCCCTCCGCCAGGATCACCGCGCGCTCGGCCGCGTGGCGCAGCGCGCGGACGTTGCCCGGCCAGTCATAGCCGACCAGCGCCTCCAGCACCGCCGCCGGCATCTCGCGCGCGGGCTTGCCATATTTGCGGCCGTACAGGCCGAGAAAATGGTCGAGCAGCAGCGGCACATCCTCGCGCCGCTCACGCAAGGGGGGCAGCGCGATCTCGACCGTGTTCAGCCGGAACAGCAGATCCTGCCGGAACGATGCCTCGTCACCCAGCCGCTCGGGCGCGAGATTGGTGGCAGAGACGATCCGCACGTCGATGGCGACGGGCTTGTTCGCGCCGACCGGCGTCACACAGCGCTGCTCCAGCGCGGTCAGCAGCTTGGGCTGGAGATGGAGCGGGAGATTGCCCACCTCGTCGAGGAACAACGTCCCGCCGTCTGCCGCCTGCAGCCGGCCGATGCGGTCGCTGCGCGCGTCGGTGAAGGCGCCGCGGACGTGGCCGAACAGCTCGCTGTCGAACAGATTTTCCGCCACCGCGCCGAGATCGACCGAAACGAGCACGCCGCCGCTCCGGCGTGAGCGGCGGTGGATCTCGCGCGCGACCAGTTCCTTACCCGTGCCGTTCTCGCCGAGGATCAGGACGTTGGCGTCGGTCGGCGCGGCGCGCTCGATCAGGCGGTGGACGTGCGCCATGGCCGGGCTGCGGCCGAGCAAGGGCGTCTCGCTCGGGCTCGCCACCGCAGCCGCCCGACGGCGCTCGGTTCCCGCCTCGCGCCGCGACGCGCGCAGCGCAGCGGCGGTGCGGACGGTGGCGAGCAGCCGCTCGTTAGCCCACGGCTTGGAGACGAAGTCGGTCGCGCCGAGCTTCATCGCCTCCACCGCCAGCTTCACGCCGCTATGGGCGGTGATCAGCACGATCACCGCATCGCCGTCCACCTCCAGGATGCGCGTCAGCCACTGAAAGCCCTCATGCCCGTCGGTGGCGCCTCGCTCGAAATTGGCGTCGAGCAGGACGACGTCGGGCGGATCGGCGGCAATGGCGGTGAGCGCCTCGGACGGCGCCGCGAAGGTCAGCACCTCGTCGAACAGCTGCCGCAGCAGCAGCCGCGCGGCGAGCAGGATGTCGGGATCGTCGTCGATCACCACGCAGCGCTGAAAGGGTTTGCCCGCCACCCGCACTCCTCCCCGCCGCCGGAATGGCCGCCCCGGCCCCGCCAATCAAGTCGCGTGCCAGACTGTCCGCGGGCGAACGCCGCTGTCCGGATGCGGACGGCGCTGCGGCCGCAAGGCGCGGCGAGGCTGAGGACGCGCCTTGGCACGGTCCCTGCAAAGCCTCCTGTCGAACCAGGAGGTCACGTCATGTCTCCCTTTCTCCGTCTTGCTGTGCTGGCGGCGCTGATCCCGACGATCGCCGTGCCCGCAGCACCGGCCCGCTCCGATCCGCCGCCCCCCGTGATCGTCTCCTACGCCGATCTCGACCTCTCGACGCCCGCCGGGCGCGCCATGCTGAAGCGCCGCGTCCAGCTCGCCACGGGCGCGCTGTGCCAGGGCGCGACGCTCCGCGCTGCCGGCTTCCGGCCGTCGTGAATGTCCATGTGCGGACAGTGGATGTCCGGAACCGGACACCTGAGGAGCAGGCGATGAGCGTCGTCACGCTCAAGCCGGATGCGCCCGCGGCCGACCGGCCGGCCAGCGGCGGCGGCATGGACCGGGTCGTCGTGCGCAGGGGGCTTGGCCAGCGCGCCAAGCTGGCGATCGCCGGCGGCGCCCTCGCGCTGGCGCTGCCGCTCGGCTGGTGGGCGATGCCGAGCGGCTCGAGCCAGACGGTCGCCGCGACGCAGCTGACCATCGCGCCGGTCCGCCAGGGCGTGTTCGAGGACTTCCTGCCGCTCCGCGCACGCGTCACTCCGCTCGTCACCGTCTTCCTCGATGCGGTGGAGGGCGGCCGCGTCGAGGAGGTGCTGGTCGAGGACGGCGCGACCGTCGCCAAGGGTCAGCTCCTCGCGCGCCTCTCCAATGCCGAGCTTCAGCTCTCCGTGCTTGCCCGGCAGACGGAGGTGACGCAGCAGGTCAACTCGATGCGCAGCCAGGAACTGGCGCTGGCGCAGAGCCGCCTTGCCAATGAGCGCGCGGTGATCGAGGCGGATCTCGCGCTCACCAAGGCGCAGCGGCAATATGAACGCGAAGCGCCGCTCGCCGCGCGCGGCTTCGTCGCGGGCAAGACCTTCTCCGACACGCGCGACGATCTCGCCTATCAGCGCCGCCGCGTCGCGGTGCTGCGGAACGGCCAGGGCACTGAGGAGCGCTTGCAGTCGAGCCAGCTGGCCCAGCTGCGCGCCTCCGCCGCCTCGCTCGATTCCAGCCTCGCGCTCGCCCGCGCCAATCTCGATTCGCTCAACCTGCGCGCGCCCGTCGCGGGCCAGCTCACCGCTTTCTCCATCCAGGTCGGCCAGTCGATGAACCGCGGCGAGCGGCTCGGCCAGATCGACAGCCCCGGCCGCAACAAGCTGGTCGCCGGGGTGGACGAATTCTACCTCGGCCGCGTCCGCCCCGGCCAGGCTGCGACGCTGGAGCATGGCGGCAAGCGCTACCGGCTGAAGATCGCGAAGATCTACCCACAGGTGCGCAACGGCGAGTTCGAGGTGGACCTGTTCTTCACGGATGGCGAGCCCGCCGGCATCCAGCGCGGGCAGACGCTGGCGGCCAAGCTCACTTTGTCCGATCCCAGCCGCGCGCGGCTGATCCCCAATGGCGCCTTCTACACCGATACGGGCGGCGCCTGGGTGTTCGTCGTGGCGCCGGATGGGCGGAGCGCAGTGAAGCGCGCGGTGCGCCTCGGCCGCCGCAATGCCGATGCGATCGAGGTGCTCGACGGGCTCGATCCCGGCGAGCGCGTGATCACCTCTCCCTATACCGGCCTGACCGACAAGGACCGGCTCGACCTCTCCGCCGATCAAGGAGCCTGACCCGATGCTTTCCCTGCGCAATCTCAGCCGGGCCTATCGCACCGACACGGTGGAGACGACCGCGCTCGACGCGATCGATCTCGATATCGCAGATGGCGAGTTCGTCGCGATCATGGGGCCGTCGGGCTGCGGCAAATCGACCCTGCTCAACATCCTCGGCCTGCTCGACAGCCCGACCAGCGGGTCCTACGATTTCGCCGGCACCGAGGTGGCGGGCCTGCCCGAGGCGAAGCTGTCCGCCATCCGCAAGCGGCACATCGGCTTCATCTTCCAGAGCTTCAACCTCGTCGACGAACTCAGCGTGCGCGAGAATGTCGAGCTGGCGCTGCTCTATCACGGCATCCCCGCGGCCGAGCGGCGTGCGCGGGTGGACCGGGTCATGGACAAGGTCGGCATCGCCCACCGCGCCGCGCACCGCCCCTCGCAGCTGTCGGGCGGGCAGCAGCAGCGCGTCGCCGTCGCCCGCGCGGTGGTCGGCGAGCCGAAGCTGATCCTGGCGGACGAGCCGACCGGCAACCTCGACACCGCACATGGCGAGGAGGTGATGCGGATGCTCCAGGCGCTGAACGGCGAGGGTGCGACGATCATCATGGTCACCCACTCGCCCGCGCATGCCGATTACGCCTCGCGCGTCGTCGACATGCTCGACGGCCGCGTGCTGATCGAGCGGCGGCAGGCCGCCTGACGGGAGACGGACGATGTGGCGCAACTACCTGATCGTCGGCATCCGCTCGCTGGCCAAGAACCGCACCTTCGCGCTGATCAACATCCTCGGCCTCGCCATCGGCATGGCGGCGTGCCTGCTGCTGCTGATCTTCGTCCGCTACGAGCTGAGCTACGATGCGTGGATGCCGGATGCGGAGCGCACCTTCCAGCTTCAGCAGCATTATACCAAGCCCACCGAAGGCCCGCCCGTGCTGCTGCAGATGAGCAGCTATGCCTCAGGCCCCGCCTTCAAGAAGGAGTTCCCCCAGGTCGAGAGCTGGGCCTACGCCACCCGCTCCGCCCCGATCCTGCTGCGGAACGGCCAGCCCGAGCCGGTCAAGGATTTCTTCCTGACCGACGCCAACCTGCTCGACGTGCTACGCCTGCCGATGGCCAAGGGCAGTCGCGCAGGCGCGCTGTCCCAGCAGAACAGCCTCGTCCTCTCCGAGCGGGAGGCGGCCCGGCTCTTCCCGGGCGAGGATCCGATCGGCAAGACGCTGACCGTCGTCGCGCGCGGCACCTCGATGGACTTCAAGGTGACGGGCGTATTCCGCGACATCCCCCGCAACTCGCACCTGCGCATCGCGGTGATCGCGCGGCTGAACCTGCACAGTTATTTCGCGGAGCAGCCGGACTTCCTGACGCATTGGGGCAACCAGTCGGGCTGGGTCTATGCCAGGCTGCGGCCCGGTGCCGATGCGGATGCGATCCGCGCCGGCTTCGCCGCGTTCGAGAAGCGCAACATCCCCGATGAGGATTTCGGCGGCACGCGGACCAACCAGGGCGACATCTCTGACTTCGCGCTGGTCAACGTGCGCGACGTGCATCTGGGCGCTGCGCAGCAGGGGCAGATCACGCCGGGCAATGATCGCCGCTCGATCCTCACCTTTGCGGTGGTCGGCCTGCTGATCCTCGGCATGGCCTGCGTCAATTTCGTCAACCTCTCCACCGCCCGCGCCAGCCAGCGCGCAAGAGAGGTGGCGCTGCGCAAGGTTCTGGGTGCGGACCGGCGGCAGCTGATCGTCCAGTTCCTCGCCGAATCCACGCTCGTCGCCGCGGTCGCGATGCTGCTCGCCCTCGCATTGGTCGAGCTGCTGCTGCCGCCCGTCGCCGCCTTTCTCGAGGCGGACATGCGCGTCGCCTGGTTCGGCATTGGCGGCATCGCGCTGCCGGCGCTGGTGCTGGTGCTGGTGGTCGGCATCGCCGGCGGGCTCTATCCCGCGCTCGTCCTGTCGCGCTTCCAGCCGGCCAGCGTGCTCAAGGCCAACAAGTCGGCCGCGGACGCGCACGGATCGGGCACGCTGCGCAATGCGCTGGTGATCGGCCAGTTCGCCGTGTCGATCGGCCTGATCATCTGCACCGTCGTGATCTACGCGCAGACCGTCTATGCGCGCAGCGTCGATCCGGGGTTCCGCCGTGAGGGCATTCTCCAGATCGACGGCATCGGCCGCCGCCAGCTCTACCCGCAGGTCGAAACGATCATCCGGGAGGTCGGCAAGGTCGCCGGCGTCAGCGCGGTCGGCATCACCTCGATCGGTCTCGCGACCGACAATACGTCCAACATGCTGGTGCAGCTGCCGAACGTGGCCGAGCCGGCGCAGCTGGGCAATTACACGGTCGATTACGACTTCTTCCCGGCGATGGGCGTCGATCTGGTCGCCGGGCGGCTGCTCGACCGCAATCGTCCGCTGGACAGCGCCGAGCGCGCCTTCCCGCCCCAGCCGGAGGCGGAGCGCGCCTTTGCCGCGCGCGGCGTCAATGCGGTGGTGAACGAGCTGGCCGCCCGCCGGCTCGGCTTCACGCGGCCCGCCGATGCGGTCGGCAAGCAGATCCGCGCTAGCCTAGCCGATCAGGCCTATGGCCTCGTGCCGGTCACCATCGTCGGCGTGGTCCGCGATGCGCGTTTCCGCTCGGTTCGCACGCCGCTGGAGCCCACCTTGTTCACCAACCGCACGGTGGGGTCGAACTGGATGATCGTGCGCTTCGCCGGCCGCAATCCCGCCGCGGTGCGCGCCGACGTGGAGGCGGCGTGGCGCCGCATCGCGCCGGATGTGCCGTTCGAAGCGCGCTTCTCCGACGAGATCATGGGCGAGCTCTATGCTGCCGAGGACGCCCGCGCGCGCATCTTCGCCGGCTTCGCGCTGCTGGCGGTGATCGTCGGCTGCCTCGGCCTGTTCGGTCTCGCCACCTTTACCGCCGAGCGGCGCACCAAGGAGATCGGCATCCGCAAGGTGCTGGGCGCCAGAACGCAGGATATCGTGCGCCTGCTCGTCTGGCAGTTCAGCCGGCCGGTGCTGGTGGCCAACCTGCTCGCCTGGCCGATCGCCTGGTGGCTGATGCGCGACTGGCTGAACGGCTTCGACGCGCGGATCGCGCTGGGGCCGGCGCCGTTCGTCGCGGCGGGGCTGCTGGCGCTGCTGATCGCGGTGGCGACGATCGGCGGCCATGCGCTGCGCGTCGCGCGGGCCAACCCGATCCACGCGCTGCGCTACGAGTAAGGGGCCGCTAGAGCCGCCGCCCGAGCAGGCGCCAGTAGGAGACGGGCATCAGCCGCTCGATCAGGGAGACAAGCTTGGCGTCCGTGCCGACGAGGACGCGCGCGGCACGGCGCTCAATGCCCTGGACGATGATCTCGCCGGCGCGCTCGGGCGGCATTTTCAGCGCCTTCTCGAACCGCGCCTGATGCCGCGCCCGCAACCGCTCCGGTATGCCCTCCGCCATGCGGGCGGATGTGGCGATGCTGGTTTTGACGCCGCCGGGATGGACCAATGTCACGCCCACGGTCGATCCCGCGGCGATCAGCTCGTTGCGCAGCGCCTCGGAAAAGCCGCGAACGGCGAACTTGGCGGCGGAGTAAGCCGTCTGCCCCGGCGGCGCGACAAGCCCGAACAGGCTGGAGAGATTCACCAGCTGCGCCTGCGGCCGGCCTTTCAGCAGCGGCAGAAAGGCGCGGGTCATCCGCACCACGCCCTCGAAGTTGATCCGCACCAGCCAGTCGAAATCCTCTTCGCTGATCAGCTCGAACGTGCCGCCGAGCGCGACACCGGCATTGTTGACCAGCACATCGATGCCGCCATGCGCCGCCACGATCTCGGCCGGGAATGCGGCGATGGCGGCGGCATCGGCCACGTCGAGCCGGTGGCGCGTGACGCGCACGCTGTTGCCGATCAGCCGGGCGGTCTCGTCCAGCCCGGCCTCGTTCACGTCGGCGAGCGCGAGATGGCAGCCGCGTGCAGCCAGCGAGAGAGCGATGGCACGGCCGATGCCGCTCGCGGCACCGGTGATGACGGCCACCTTGCCTGCCAGATCAAAGCGCCTGCTCATGCCGCTCGCCCCTTCTGCCTCGCGGTTTCGAACCGCAGCACGCCATCCTGCAACCGCGCGGTGCGGAAGGCGAGCAGATCGCGCGCATAATTCTGGTGCACGCGCCACGGCGCCTTGCGGCCCTGCCGCGGCAGCATCTCGGCGGCACGCTCGATATAGCCTGATTGCAGGTCGAGCATCGGCTCGTCACCGCGCACCCCCTGCCCTGCCTCCGCGCGCACCGACACATAGCCGCGCCGCCGCATGCGATTGAGCAGGCGGCTGACGAACCGCGCAGTCAGATCGCATTTCAGCGTCCACGAGGCATTGGTGTAGCCGACCGCAAAGGCGAAATTGGGCACGCCCTCCAGCAGCGCTCCCTTGTAGAGCATCCGATCGCCCGGCTGCACCGCGACGCCGTCGACGGACAGCGTAGCCCCGCCCAGCATCCGCAGCTTCAGCCCCGTCGCGGTGACAACGAGGTCGGCAGGCAGAGTCGCACCGGAGACGAGGCGAAGCCCGTCGGGCGTGAACCGCTCGACCGTATCGGTGACGATGGCGGCCGCGCCCGATTTCAGCGCCTCGAACAGATCGTTGTCGGGCACGAGGCAGAGGCGTTGGTCCCATGGCTGGTAGCGGGGCGTCAGGTGCGCCATGTCGAAATCGGGGCCGAGGAGTCGCTGCTGATCGCGCGCGATCATCCGCTTGAACTGTGCGGGGAACCGCCGCGCGATCGTGTAGGCAGCGATGCTGGTCGCGATATTCTTCCAGCGGATCGCCGCATCGGCCACCCGCCTCGGCAACCACTTGCGCAGCGCCCTGCCCCGCCGGTCCATGCCCGGCACCGAGACGATATAGCTGGGCGACCGCTGGAGCATAGTGACATGCGCCGCGCCCTGCGCGACCAGCGCGGGCACCAGTGTAACCGCGGTGGCGCCCGATCCGATCACCACGATCCGCCGCCGGGCAACGTCGAGCCCCTCCGGCCAGAACTGCGGATGGACGACCTGACCGGTGAAGCGGTCCATGCCGGGCCAACGGGGCGCATGTCCCTCCGCATAATCATAATAGCCCGAGCAGAAGAACAGAAAGCCGCAGGTCAGCCGGCCGGGGCGCCCTTCCACCTCGTAATCGACCGTCCACGCCGCATCCTCGCTCGACCAGTTGGCCGCAACGACGCGGTGGCGGAAGCGGACGTGCCGATCCAGCCCGTAGTGCTGCGCGGTCTGGCGGATATAGCTGCTGATGTCGCCGCCCGCCGCGATCGCGCGATCCTCCCGCCACGGATGAAAGGGGAAGCCGAGCGTGGTCATGTCGGAATCCGAGCGGATGCCCGGATAGCGGAACAGATCCCACGTACCCCCGATCGCCTCGCGCGCCTCGAAGACGGCGAAGCGCCGGTCGGGGCTTCCCGTCTGGATCCGATAGGCCGCATCGATGCCGGACAGGCCGGCGCCGACGACCAGCACGTCAAGATGCTCGTCAGCGATCGGAGGTAACGACGGCGCGGCTTGTGGCATGTTCATCGAGCCACGTGATGCACTGTCGCTGGAGCGCGACACAACAGCCCAGCCGTGTAGAAAATGGTGCCAGAAGAGGACTCGAACTGGTTGTTCGCGATTGAACGCTAGCGTTCGCTGTTCGCCGCTCGTTCCGTTTTCTGCATCACGTACCCTTTCTGATCCAGTCCGCTAGCATTCGTTGACTTTCGCCAGCAGCCGCGCTTTGGTGAGGGAACAGGCGAGGGGTTAATGGGCAAGCTGACGGTTGCAGGAGTAAGGAACGCCAAGCCCGGCCGTCACGCCGACGGCGACGGCCTGTACCTGCTCGTCAAGCCGACCGGCGCCCGCTCATGGCTGCTGCGCGTGCAGGTCGAGAAGCGCCGCCGGGACATAGGGCTTGGCTCTGTCGACCTTACTCCCAAGCCTGACCGCGACAAGGCTATCGACGATATACCCCTGCTCAGTCGCAAGGTGCTGAGCCTTGCCGAGGCGCGCGACAAGGCAACCCTGCTCCGCAAAGTGGCGATGGCGGGCCGCGATCCGGTCGTCGAGCGCGACAAGGAGCGGCAGAAGGTACCCACCTTTGAGGCGGCAGCGATCGCCTGTCACGCCGACCTGAAAAGCTCGTGGACTAAGCGGCACGAGGAGACATTCCTGACCTCGCTTCAGCGACACGCCTACCCTGCCCTCGGCAAGCTCCAGGTGGACCAGATCCACGCGCCCGAGATCCGCGACCTTCTGGCGCCGATCTGGGCGGAGATCCCCGACATGGCTCGCAAGGTTCGGCAGCGCGTCGGCACTGTCCTGAACTACGCGCACTCAAAAGGCTGGCGCGCGGCAGAGGCGCCCGGCCGCTCGGTTACAGTCGGCCTCGCGCGGCGAGCAGCCAGCGGCAATCTGGCGGCCATGCCTTACGCGGAGGTACCGGCATTCGTCGCGGATCTCGCCAGCAAGCCTGAAACCGTGGGCCGGCTGGCGCTTCTATTCACGATTCACACCGCAGCACGATCGGGCGAGGTGCGCCATGCGCAGTGGTCGCACATCGACATCGAGCGCAAGCTGTGGAACCGCCCGGCCGAGCTGATGAAGTCGCGGGTGCCGCACAGCGTGACATTGACCGACGCCGCTGTGGCGGTGCTGGATCGAGCCAAGACGCTCCGGAAGTCGGCCGACGACGCGCTGGTGTTCCCCAGCACCAAGGGCAAGCCGCTGTCCGACATGACGCTCTCCAAGATCATGCGTGACGCCAAGCTGCCTTTCACCGTGCATGGGTTCCGATCGTCGTTTCGCGACTGGGCGGCGGAGCAGATGCCGCACATTCCAGATCCGGTTGCGGAGGCCGCGCTGGCGCACGTCGTGCCTGACAAGGTGGAGCGCGCGTACAAGCGGACGGGATTCCTGGAGATGCGGCGGACGCTGCTGGAGGGGTGGGGCCGGCACTGCTCCGCGAGCGTCGTTGGCGTGGCCTAAGCATGCCCGCGGCTGGCAAAATCTTGGTGCAGGCGAGCCCGCTGGAGGCCCGTAGCATCGCTGCGTGGCTCCGAGTGGCGCCGGCGCCAATTTGGGCCGCAGAGCGGCCCAACGTGCCGAGCCTTCCAAACGGTGTGCGGCTGGAGCTCGTCGAACAATTTGAGGCCATCGCTAACCGCAAGCGAAAAACCGGCCAGTTCACTCCTGTGGAGATCGTGCTTTTTCGAGAGGATGCAGAGTGGTTCGCCGCCAAGGTAAGTGGCGGGATGTTCGGTGGTGGTTCGCGCCGGTTTTTGCCTGCGACGGTGCGCACCTTTTGTGAGCGTTGCGCACTTGCAAAGAGCAAGAAGCGAGGGGTGAAACGGTGGCACGGCCGTGATCTGGCCAACGCGATCGACGCTCAGGCCGATGCGAACGACCCGCGTTTTCTAAAGCGCCTCCGGAAGCGTCAGCGCGATGAGCGCGCGGCACAGGAATTTTTTGCTGAATTCAGAGCACTCGTCCATCAGCGCGCCAGCCGGCAAAATCTCCCTTAATTTCGGCCACTCCTCCGGCACGACGACCCGTGAACATTGGCGGGCGGTCACGAAAGGCCGCGGCGTCGCGGTCAAGACCGGGAGACCGGATATGGAACCTGTTACCGTCACCGTCGAAGGCGCCCGCAAGGCGCTCGGGATTGGCACCACCAAGATCTACGAACTGATCAGCGCCGGCAAGCTTCGCACGGTAAAGCTCGGCCGCCGCACTCTTGTCCGCACCGACAGCATCCGCGCGCTGGTCGATCAGTTGGAAGCCGCGTGATCCGCCATGCGCTCCAGCAAAAGGCTGACGTCGCCTCCTAAGACGCGAAAGCCCCGCCGGTCGCCTCTCACCGCGACCAAACGGGGCTCCACGATTTTCGTCAACAACGGCACTGACGAGGATACTCTCACCACCCGCCGCGCGCAACGGCTCAGCCTTATGTTCGGGCTGCCTGAGCCTCGCGCCCGCGTCATCGCCTCCCTGGCTTTCGGAGGCGTGCATGGCTGATGCTGGCAACTACCCCCATGCCCCCGCACCCGGTTGGACCGACACGTCGGCCGATGCTGCAGCGTCGTTGGAGGGTGTGACGGCACGCCTCCAGCGCATGGCGCTTCGTGCGATCCGCCGGGCGGGCCGCCGTGGCCTTACCGCGCACGAGCTGGCGACGACGCTCCACCTGGAGCGCACGACAATCCAGCCCCGCACCAGCGAGCTGCGCCGGCTCGGTCGCATCATCGACAGCGGCCAGCGTCGGTTCAATCCAAACCGGAAGAGGGCAATTGTCTGGGTTGTGAAGGAGGTGCGCGATGCGTGAGTCCTTTGCCCTACCCAGCGATGCCGCACTGGCGCTGCTCAATTCGGACGCGACGCTTACCCGCAAGGCAGGCTCGTTCCTCGGGCAGACGGCAGTCGATCCGGCCCCGCTCACCGCTGCCCAAAGCAAGTGGCTGGCCGGCCTTCTCGAACACGCGGGCCTGCCGCCGCTGGAAGGCGGTGACGAATGACCCGCCCGCCTAGCAAGCGAGCCGCCGTGATCCTGAAGCATCCCGCACGGATCTTCCGCTGCTGGCAGATCGTCGACGAGGGCGACGGCACGTTCACCGGCATCCTTTGCTCTCGACTGCGCAGTGAAGTGCGGACCGAGACCGGTGCGCTCGCGCTGGTCCGCGAGGCGATCGAGCATTGCTACCAGTATCGCGGGGCGCCCGTCTGGCCTGCGATCGTTCCCCGCAAGCGGGAGGCGCTCTGATGCCTGCCGTAATCGTCGAACAGCTCAATGCCAGCCAGTGGCATTCCTGCTGCCCCGATGGCTCGGGGAGCGGCGTCGGCAATTGGGTGCAGGCTGTCACGGACGGACTGCTCGCCGGATCGCTCTACGGCTGGCGGGTCGAAAGCCTCGACCTCGATCATAACCGGCTGCTGCTCGCGCACGCTGAGCCTGTGATGGGGAGGCGCTGATGGCGACAGCCGCTCTCGACTTCGGCGCGCTCATGCCGAAAGTCGCGCCGCTTCTGCTGGGCAAGCCGAACGAGCACCTATCCAAGGGGACGCGCCTGCGCTTCGGCACGCACGGCTCCCTCGAGATCGACACGGCCGAAGGCTGGTTCGACGATCATGAAGGAAAGGCACGAGGCGGCGTTCTGGAGCTGATCCAGCACAAGCGTGGCTGCTCGATGCATGGCGCCCTGTCCTGGCTTGAGGATCAGGGATTGAAGGAGCGCAGCGAGAAGCCCACCCGGACCGAACCTCAGTTCTACGACTATGCGGATGCTGACGGCGTAGTCGCATATCGCGTCGAGCGTCGGGGCAAAGGCTGCGTGCCGCCGTTCCTCCAGCATGGACCCGATGGTCGCGGCGGCTTCCACGCTGCCCGCGGCTGCATGCAGGGCGTGCCTCGCCTGCCTTACCGTCTGCCGGAGCTGCTTGCAGCAGATCCGTCGCGGCCTGTGTTCGTCGTCGAGGGCGAGAAGGATGCCGATCGGCTCGCTGCCGCTGGCGTCGTGGCTACTACCAACAGCGGCGGCGCAGGCAAGTTCGGCGCGGAACTGGTGTCGCACTTCGCTGGCCGGCGTGTCGTGATTATCCCCGACAACGACAAGCCGGGCGAGGAGCACGCCGTTGACGTCGCGGCCAAGCTGGAGGGGGTTGCCGCGGCCATCGCCGTCGTGCGCGTGCCAGGGTCGCTTAAGAGCGACGTGTCAGATTGGCTCGCCAGCGGTGGCACGGTCGCCAGCCTGATGAACATGGCTGAAGCCGCGCTTGCCGGCGAGACGGACACCAGCGCGCCCGAAACCTTCCCGATTGCCGACCTGGCCGCGTGGGCTGCATCTGAACCGACGCCAAAGGCCTTCGTGATGGCGGGCTACATCCCTCATGGTGAAGTCACCTTGCTCACCGGCCCGGGCGGCACCAACAAGTCGACGCTTGGGCTCCAGCTCTGCATCAGCCGTGCTGCCGGGTTGCCGCTGCTCGGGGTGGACGTCGAACCCGGCGCTGCCCTCTACATTACCGCCGAGGACGATGATCCGCGCAATCACTGGATGGCGAAGAAGATCGCGGCGCGTGTTGGCACGACGCTGGATCGTCTCGTGGGGCGGCTTGCGATCGTGTCGCTGCGCGGCCGGCTGAACAACGAATTGGCGACCTTCGACAACGAGGGGCGCTTGCTCGTGCAGCCCACCTTCAAGCTGCTCCGGACGACGCTCGAGAAGACGGGCGCCAAGCTCGTCGTGCTCGACAATATCGCGCACCTGTTCGCGGGCAACGAGAACGACCGCACGCACGTCACCGCCTTCATCAACCTGCTGTACCAGCTCTGCCGTGACCTCGACGTCACCGTCGTGCTGATCGGCCACCCGAATAAGGCCGGCGACAGCTACTCAGGGTCAACCGCCTGGCTGAACGCGGTGCGCTCGCAGATCGTGCTTGGACGGCCGGAAGGTGACCCTGACGCGGACAAGCGTGTGCTGACGATCGGCAAGGCCAACTATGCCCGGCAAGACTCGATGCTCACCTTCCGCTGGCACGACTTCGCGCTGGTGCGTGACGCAGAGCTGCCCGCCGACGTGCGGCAGCAACTGGCCGCCACCGCCGCCGCAGCGAGCGACAATCAGCTGTTTCTGGACTGCCTTCGTGCGCGCAACGAGCAGCGGCGAGCCGTGTCGGAGAAGGTCTCTCCGACCTACGCGCCCAAGGTTTTCTCCAGCATGGCGGAGGCGCGGGGCGTCAGTAAGCAGCGCCTGGAGCAGGCTATGGAACGGCTGTTCCGGGTAGGCGCGATCGAGCGCGCGCCGCTGTGGATCGGTGAGGATCGCAAGCCTGTTCACGGCCTGCGGGAGACTGCGGGAGACGTGCGGGACACGCCAGAAAATGGCGGCAATGCGTGCGGTCAACACTGTGCGGGAGACGTGCAGCCGATTGCGGGTGACTTCAGAGCGCCGACTGTGCCCAACACACATACCTATACTACGTATATGGGCGCGGCCCCTCAGGGGTCCGCCGCGCCCGATACCAAGCAGGAAGAAGCGACACGCCGCGGAGGAGTGATCCTTGCGCCAGGCGAGAGCGAGGACGACCCGGTGCCAGGATGGGAGCACTGACCATGAGCGAGAAGCAGGACGCTGGGCACCTGAAGCTGCAGCGGATGCCCGGCAAGACCGACGAGCAGACGATGGCCTACACCACGCTGCTGCCGCACGTTCGGCACGCGTACGCCATGGGGCGCTGGGCCGGTAAGGGGTTCCCTGAAGGGCAGCCCGGAATACAGGCGTCCGTCGACATCGTTACCGAGCAGTGCAGCCTTGGACGAGCCGGCAATCTCGGTCCGCAAATTGATCTGCTCGTAACGCAGGCGATGACGCTTGATGCGGCCTTCACCGACCTGATGAACCAGGCGTCGGTGAATATGGGCAAGCACCCAGACGCGGTTGATCGCTATCTGCGTCTAGCGATGAAGGCACAGGCACAGAGCCGGGCGACGATCGAGGCCCTAGCCGCGATCCATCGGCCGCGCGAGCAAACCGTCCGGCATGTCCATGTGCACGAGGGCGGGCAGGCCGTTGTCGCTGACGAGTTTCACCATCACGCCGCAGGGGGGCAGATCGAAAATGATGACGGACAAGCCCATGCAGCCGGAGCCGGCAAGTCTCCGGAATGCACCGCGCTGCCTTGCGCAGACCCGGTCGGGGCACCCCTGCCAATCCCCCATCGTGCGGGGAAAGAAGAGGTGCCGGATGCACGGCGGCGCACGCGGAAGCGGCGCACCGAAGGGCAATAGCAACGCGCTAAAGCATGGTGCGCGCTCGGCGGAAATGGTGGAACTGGCACGCTACCTCCGAGCTTGTGAGGTCTGAACGTCCATCGAGATCGTCGAATTATTTGCGCGCTGGCAGTCTAATGACTTGCGTCCACGCCAACAGGGTGTAGAACAATCTCACGAGCCCAGCGTGCCCTAGCGCCGCAGCCGTTCCAACTCACTTCGGAACAGGCAGGCTCCCCATGCGCAAGCAGAACAACCGCAAGTCCAACCGACAGGCTCATCTCGGCTTCCGTGCCGATCAGCGGCTGCATGCCTTAGTGGACGCAGAGGCGCGGCGACGGGGTGTCGCGGCAAGCGAGTTCCTCCGGCAAGCTGTTGAAGCGGAGCTGGCGAAGGAAGATCCTGCCGATCAGGGGCTGGACCCAAAGCTAGTCGCGCTGGCGGCGACTGGCCGCGTAGATGCTCAGCGGGCGATTGCTCAGCTGGCGATGGGCTGGGCGAACGATCCGAGCTTTCCCCAAGAGCAGGTGTTCGCCGTTGCGGAGTTTGCCGCCCGGCTGGCTGCCGCACACGGCGATCCCAGCGACTTCCTCTATCTCGCGGGCATCCTGATGCACCGGGCGAACAAGCTGGCGACTTCCCCGCGGGAGGAGGAGCTGTTGATGGCGCAGGCCATCGAGCTGGTGAACCGCGCAGCCGATATGGGCCACGGCCCCGCGACTGAGCACCTGTCGAACGCCAAGCTGCTCGGCGTCCCTAACGAGATTTTCGAGTTGGCGGCCAACATTCAGGATTGCGGCTTGAGCGAGGTCGTCTGCACTGCGGAGATGGGTGCATGACATTCGCGCCGGTCGACCCTGGATCGCGCTGGGGCAACCCGTCCGCACCTCGGCTGCCCGAAGGCATGTTCGGGCGCCGCACCCCTCTGTCGATCGAAGGCATGGGGCCGCTGAACCCTGTGTCCGGCGCCCCTGATGTGGGCACCGCCCCGCAGATCAAACCGCAGTTCTTCGACAAGGGCGGGCTTGGCTCCAAGCTCCTGCGCGGTCTGGCGGAAGTCGGCCTCCAGTGGGGAGCCAGCGCCGGCAACCCCGCGTCCATGGCTGTCATCCGCAACCGTTTTGCACAGCAGGCTGAGGATCGACGCCAGAAAGCGTTGCTGGATCTCGATGCACGAAAGCGCACCCTTGATAACAGCGATTGGATCGCCCGCGAGAATTGGAAGCTCCAGCATCCGGACGACCAGTTCACGCAGTATATGAGGGCTGCTGGGATTGATCCCACCTCCCCACAGGGCCAGGCACTCTACCGCCAGCGCGCGGAGAGCATGGCCGCACCGCCGCTGATGGCGGTCGATGGCTTCGACGCGGCGGGCAACCCGACCAAGACGTTCATGCCGCGCACGGGGTTCGGGGCACCGACACCGCCCGCGCCCGTGGGGCCGCCTGTCGGCACTGTGCGCAATGGCTATCGCTTCATGGGCGGCGACCCGAAGGATCAGAACAACTGGTCGCCGACTGGAGGTGCTGGCTCCGGCCAGCAGGGCTTTCGTTGACCCGCGGGGCGCGCCGGGCACGATGACCAGCGGACGCCGCACCGTCGAGGGAAACCGGCTTGTGGGCGGCGTGCCGAACAGCCGGCACCTGGACGGGGACGCGGCGGACTACACCGGTACGACCCAAGCCGCCCTTCGCTCATACTTCGGGCCAGCGGCCTATATCCTCAACGAAGGCGACCACCTCCACGTTGAGCAGCGCGGCTACGGTCGCACCCCCTATTTCGGCCGTCGTGGGACGGTGGGAGCACGATGATGCAGCGTCAGCTTATGCCATGGGAAGAGGATTGGTCCCAGCAGTCGGCTCCGGCTTCGATGGGCGGACCCGGCTACTCCACAATCACGATCCCGCGCGATCCGCGGCAGGTAAGGCGCGAGGATAGCGCCGACGCTCGGGCGCAGCGCAGCGAGGACCGAGCGAACAGCAATGCTGAGCGGGTGGCTCGAAATGATGAGGCGCGCTTGGACCTAGAGCGCAGACGGCTTGCTCTCGCTGAGGCGGCGGCGAAGGCCAAGCTGCCGGGCGAACAGGACATGGACAGCGTTCGCGCGGAGGCGCTGGACAAGATCCGGCTGGCTCGCTCGCTTCAGCAACGGTCGCGTGACGGCTGGTTTACGACGGGCGTGGGCGCGGGCATCGCAAGCTCTATCGGTGGCACGCCTGCCTTTGACGTGAGCCAGGACACCGAGACGCTGAAGAATGCCGGCGCGCTTACCCGCATCATGGACATGGCAAAGCAGAACGGCGGCAAGAACCCGCTGACGCCGCTTTCCAACAGCGACTTCCAGGCGCTCGCCAGCAGCCTGTCCAACCTCAACACCAGTCAGAGCGACGCCCAATATCAGGCGAACGTCCAGCGCGTCATCGACCTCTACACGCGGGCTTATCAAGGCGCTGGCGGCACCGACCTAGAAGGCGATCTCGATCCGTCCAAGCGGCGTCGCAACGATGCGCCTCCGGTGGTTGGTGGCATCCCCGGCCGCCGCCCCCCGGGTGGAGTTGAGCGGTCGACGACTTACTACGGTGATGGCGGTTCTGGCGGCGCTGGCATGACCATCGCTGACGGTGGATTCAAGGTCGTTCCGAACCCGGAGAAGGCGGGCTTGAACGCTCGCGTCAACGCGATGATGCGGCAGGGCGCCAGCGATCAGGACGTGCGCGCCTTCCTGTCCTCGATCGGCGCGCCGGGCGTGGCCGATCGCGCTTTGAACTTTCGCCGCAAGAACCCCGGCTACAAGGGCGGCTATTCGGTCGACCTGGAGAGCATGCAGGCTCCCACCTCCAGCTGGAACCGGGCTGTTGCGTCTCCCGTGGGCACCGGAATTATCGCGGGCGTGGATGCCAGCATGGCTGGCATGAGCGACGAAGTCACCAGCCTATTGGGTGGCGGCACCCTTGCCGATCTGAACGCGCGCAAGCAGGCAGCTTTCGCGGCCAACCCGGGATCTGCGCTTGTCGGGCAAACGGTCGGCACGATTGGTGGCATGGCTGGCCTCGGCGCCGCTACGCGCGGCATCGGCCTAACCGGTCGCTTGGCGGCTCCGTTCACGGGCGATCTGATTTTCGGGGCTGCGTCGGGTGCGGGTCAGAGCAACGACAATCGCTTTTTAGGCGCTGGGCTCGGCCTCGCTGGTGCCGGCGCTGGCAACCTTGTGGGTCAGGGCGTCGCCAGCGGCGTCGGTGCGCTCGCTCGAACCCGTCCGGGCCTTGCCGCCGTGAACGGCACCCGCCGCATGTTCGCGGGTCGCGCGCCTATCTCCCCAGCCCCGCAACTCAGCCCAGCAGAACAGGTCTTCACCTCCAGCCTGAACCGGGCAGGCGTGCAGGACGTGCGCTCCAGCCTCACCGAAGCGCAGGCGCTCGGTGTGCCCATGACGCTGGCGGACACGAACTCGAACTTCCGTGAGCTGGCCGGCGCGGCTGTCCGTCGCTCGCCTACGGCGTCGGCCTATGCTGAAGGTTCGCTCATCCCCCGCAATCGCGGGCAATATGACCGGTTCGTCGGCGCGGTAGAGCGCGACCTTGGCCCCACCACGAATATTCCCCAGCGCAGCGCGGATCTGATGGCCGACGCTCGCGCCGCCTCCGCGCCGCTCTATGACCGCGCCTATGCCGCTTCGGTGCCCGACACGCCGGAGCTAGGCGCAGTCCTCGGCACGCCTTTCGGGCGACAGGCGCTTGGCCGTGCCCGGACTATCGCAGCGAATGAGCGCCGGTCGCCATCCGAGCTTGGCTTCGCTCTCGATGATGCCGGCAACACGGTCCTGAACCCGCGCCCCAACGAGGTTGTCGCTCGTCATCTCGACGCGCGCGCCGCGCTGGACGACGCGCAGGCGGCTTATAGGGCGGCGCGCAACTCCCCCGGCATGAGCCTGGAGGCGGCTCGCTCGCGAGTAGAAGCGGCCCGCGCTGCCTTGCGTGATGCCGAGCGAAGCCTCAATGCCGCACCCGACCCGAGCCTGTCAGCCAATGTCCCCGCCTACACGACGCAGACGCTCGACTATGTGAAGCGGGGCATGGACGACGTGCTGGAGGAGCGGCGCAATCCGCTTACCGGCCGCCTGCAGCTCGACGAGGCAGGGCGAGCACAGAACGGCGTGCGCAACCAGCTCGTCAACGAGGTGGATCGCCTGAACCCTGACTTCGCGGCTGCGCGGGCCGCCTATGCCGGACCAATGCAGGCCCGCGACGCGCTCGCCCGTGGGCAGGATGCTTATTCGCTTCACCCGGACGAGCTCGGCATGCAGGTCGGCGCGCAGACGCCCGAGCACCTAGCGCAGATGCAGCTCGGCTACCGCGGGGCCATGGTCGACCACGCCGGCCGGGTTCGCGATGCCAGCAATCCATGGGAAGCCACTCTCGGCTCGCCACTCTCCCGCGATCGACTCGGGGCGATGTATCCCGAGAACCCCGCCACCGATCGGCTTCTCCGCACGCGCGAGTTGGAAGGCACGCTCCAGCAGACCGATCACGCGGTGCTCGGCAACTCGCGCACGGC
Source organism: Sphingomonas jatrophae (assembly GCF_900113315.1). GTDB lineage: Bacteria > Pseudomonadota > Alphaproteobacteria > Sphingomonadales > Sphingomonadaceae > Sphingomonas_P > Sphingomonas_P jatrophae. The sequence goes on from NZ_FOZG01000002.1 coordinate 322,236, forward strand.
GCGCAATCAGATCGCAGACCAGAGCTTCCTTGAAAGCCCGCTCGTCCAAGGTGCGGCCGATGTTGGCGCCAGCATGCTAACCGGCGGCGTGCCGGCAGCAACCATGATGCGCATCGCTGCCGGCCGCGGCCTTCGCGACGCTACCAAGCTTGGCCTGGGCAAGCGGGCGGTAAGGAAGGCCGACGATCTGGCGCCCCTCATGCTCAACCCCGATCCGGGTGCCGGGCTTTCGACGATCAGCGACGTGCTCGCCCGGCAGCAGGCATATTCGGCCTACCTGGAGGCGACTACCCCGCGTCGCTTGCTTGGCATGTTCGGCCGTGGCGCCGGCAGCCAAGCCGCGCCAGCGCTGCTCAACTACTGGTGAAGTGGCACGGGTGACGTCATCAACGTCCAGCCCATCGCGAGTCCCAGCACGATGATCGAGAGGTAGGCGAGCCAGAAGATGCGCTCGCCTCGCTTTACCGAGAGATCGGGCACGTAGATCCCTCGCCAGTTTCGGCGAGCGGTTCTCACGCGCGGACCGTTCCGCCAGCGGAAATAGCGGTCGACCAAGGGCGAGACGATGCCACGATAGATCGCGATGCCCACCGAGGTGGCGATGATCGGCTTCAGGTCCATGTCGGCCCAAGTTACATCCAAGCAACGCTAGACGCCAACCACATTGCGTGGCTGATGCAGAGCGCGTGCGACAGAGATGGCGACTTGCTTCCCGTCACTGCTGATAGCGGTGGCTTGATGGTCGATAAGCTTGACGGACCAGCCTTCTCGAATCATATCTGCAACCGTCGCGCAGGCCAGAGGGGTCGGTAGACACCTAGAGCCGGCACCGCCGCCCCGTGATGGCATCTGCCGACGGCGCAGAGCTTAGGGCGGCGGGACACTCAGAAACCAAAGTAGAATCGCATCCACGCCAAGCGAGGGTCTGTCATCGGGAAGCTATCGGCCTCGCTGGGGAAAAGCTTCAGACTGTTTCCCCGGTAAACTTTTGCAGGCGCGTAATACCTGCTCAGGAGCTCTATCTGTGGGCGGTTATCGGTGATGCCGAACTCCGTAGACTCGACTGCCAGTGTAAGTGCACTCGCCGCCGCATCCGCAAACAGACACCCATCAGATTCATGGTGAGGCACAGCTGACAGCAGTGCAGGGTCGATATGCTCCCATGCCGCACGTGAGCTGCGATCCGCTTCTGGCAGCCTTTCGATATACTTCGCTAGTTCTTCGTACGGGAACTTGCTTCTTTTTGAGAAGACAAGCTGACAACGCTTGTCCTCACTTGTTGCACTTTTAGAATCCCGGCAAATCCAAGAAATGCGTTCGACTAGGAACTTCCCGTAATAGAAATAGAGGCGTTTGTGATCTGTGCGCAACTTCTCATTCGTAAGAGACGGCTTGTGAACCAGGATGCTGGTTATTAAAACCGGCATTTCCGCGAGCGCTTGGCAGATCCGGATCTTCCTCTTTGGATCTAGAGAAGTAAACTTGAAAGACCAATCGGGCGACCTCCTATACTCTGCTCTGAAGGCTGTAATTCGCTCGGAAAGCGTCGGCACGTGCGCTTGAGTGGTCACTACGGCGGTAAGGCCGAACCACTCACTGGCGCCCTTTCCATGATCCCCACCCTCGCAGCCAGATTCATCGATGTATGCGACAAAGGTCCCGGTCATGCCGAACAAAAGGCCAGTCTACCGGTCGAGAGTCAACGTCGCACCCTCCGTCACTAATCCCGCGAATCGCGTGATTGCTACTGTTCTCGCGCGACACCTCAGCAGCCTCCTGACCCCTGAGGGGCCGTCTCCGCGTGCCCGCCCCGAACCGCTGGGGCACATGCCCGTCGCCGCGCCTGAGCGACGCAACCGCCCCTCTTTATATGCCGCCGCCAACAAAGGAGGCGAGCAATGCACGACCGCTTATTACCTGCCGTCATGTCCGTGGCCGAGTTCAGCGCGTGGGCGCGGCTCGGTAAGACCCGCATCTATGAAGAGATCGCATCCGGCGCGCTGAAGACGTTCACTGTCGGCCGCCGCCGGTTGATCGCCACCGCCGACGCGCATGACTGGCTTGCGCGTTACCAGTGCGCCCGGCCCGCCCTGCGCTTGGTGGGCCGCGCCTGATGAGCCGGCCAAAGCGCGTAATCAAGCGCAGCCTTTACGGCCCTAACTACATGACCCTCGCTGAGGCGGCTAATTATTTGCGGATCACGCGAATGGATCTCCGTCGGCTTATTCGCGCCAAAGCCTTTAGGGAACATTACTCCAAAGAACTGCCGACTCTCGTCAGCACTATCGACGTTCTACGATGGGAACGCTTCCTGCCCAAGAACTACGACTGGTGGGACCATCCTCAATGGGCAATGCCGGTATGAGAGGCGTGACTCCACGCATCGACCTGCGCGATGTCCGGTTTCAGCTGCCGGTCGATCTGCATTGGACCGGCGACGATGACCGGATCACGGAGGCGATTAACTGGCTCACGCGCGCCGGCATCCCGCTTGCGCGCCCGTCCGCTATCCAGCTGAAGATCGGCCCGCTGTCCTTCTACCCCAAGAGTGGCACGCTGAACTTCGACAACCAAGCGCGGTTGCCAGAGCGCGGCCTGGTTGGGCTTCGCACCGTGCTGGAACAGGCGACCGGGCGTTCGCTCCCGCCCATCGACTAGAACGCTGAGGCAGTCGCGTGCCGATGCGCCTGCGGCCCGGCTGCCCTCCCGCCTATCTATATCAACACCTTCAGCTGCACCTTGAGCTTCAGCTTCTGTGTCACCTTCAGCAACAACCCCTTCCGGCTGCGAGAGAACCAATGTTTGAGAAGGAACCTTTTACTTCCGGTGCTACGACGTCTGCCTTTAGCGTACGCGTGAGCGCGCTCTCGTTCTCCTACGCCGCCGCGGTGCGCCAAGCCATCGGCGCTGGCTTGCTGGATGCCGAGGTACGCGGCGGTGAGTGCTACGTTAGCCGGTACGATCTGCTCGACCTAGCTGGGCCGATGGCGGACCAAGATGACCCCGCTGGCGGCTGCTATATTCCGCCGGAGGCAGTGGTGCAGCTGGGGCCTAGTTGAGCATCCGACCCTCTTCAGAATGAGGAACTTAGGTGCCCCGACCCTCCAGTTCCGCACCCGATCCCTCTAGTTCGCCTAAAATCCTCCGGTTTCCCTAATTACCTTCAGCTGCGCGTAGAGCTCCCCATGGGTTAGAAAATGATCGCCCATGCGCAGATCTTCGAGGTCGTAGGCATCAGGCCACAGATGGACCTTGCCCCAGATCCGTTCGGCAGCCGCAAGCGCTTGGGGGCCAAGCGAGCGGGTTCGTCCAACCCGCGGGCCTTCGATCACACCTTGGGGCACAACCCGGCGGTCGAACTCTTCCAGAAGCAGCGAGAGATGCGTGTTGCCATACTGGTGAAGGTTGAGGATGCCCTCCGGATCGACGCCTTTCATCAGATAGTTAAACACCTTCCACTGCTCGCGCGTGCTGTCACCCAGCGGCGTGGAGAGGATCAGCCGCTCCTTAGGCTGTACGCGCCGCCGATCGGGTGCTGGCACTTCCGCAAGCTTGTGTGCTGCGCGACGTGCCCAGGTGCGGAAAGATGTAAAGTGCTCGCCCGGGACGTGCATGAGGAAGTGGCTGTGCAACCCAAGCACCTTGCCGACCTCCTTCACCCAGATGCCGCCATAGGGCAGCTTGGGTCGCCCGCCTTCGTAGTTCGCCCAGGTCCGCATCAGCTCCAAAAAGCGGGCATGTAGGTGGCCGGCATAGCCAGCATGCCGCACGCCGCCGACTGACCACGAAACCGTCACGAAGGTGTTTAGGATCATCCGCTGGACGTTGGCCGTCGCCACCGCTTCGTACATGCGGCGGAACTCGGCCTCGGTGATCACGTCGGAGCTATGGCGTGGCGCAGGCGCCCGCATTGGCGTGCTCCCCACCACCACCCGCGATTGCGAGCCCTTGCCCAGCACGGCGCGGGCGCGGCCCTGCCGGTCAATCACGTCGTGACCATCGCGACGCAGGGCGGCTATGCGCTGCTCCCGTTCATCCAGGTGGCGGAAGCGGTCGCTGTCGGCGGGCTCGTCCATGTCGGTTAGGTACGGCGATGTCGTGAAGATCGTCTAGCCTGCTGTGAATCCTCCATGCCCGTCATCTCGGCGGGATCATTGGAGATCGACGTTGGAACGAACGCACCTGCCCCTCATCCCCGAACCCATCCTTCGCCGGCACCATGTGCTGGAAAATCACGACAACCGCTTCCGCACCAACGTCCGGCTGCTTCAGGCTTTCTGGCGCACCGGCCGCGAACTGCGCATCGGCCGCCACACCGCCGCAGACGGCACCAAGCGCCTGCTCGGGTCCCGCATCAGCAATACCGCGGGGCGTGCCGGCGGCAACTTCATGTCGGCCGAGATCGCGCGGCTGGTCTATCGCGAGCACACCTACCGCGAGCCGTGGTCGAACTATGACGAGCAGCGGCTATGGACGAACCTCCTGTCCTCGCAGCCGCTGGTGTTCAACGCCTTCGGCCCGCTGCGGCTCGATCCGACGCTGGCAACCGCGATGCTCCGTGCGATCTGCCCGGACCTGGCCGACGCGACGGCCGACGCCGTGCTGTTCGAGCACTCGCCCGGCCGCGGTGTCGCCGAGCTGACCGGCGATCACACCGCCTGGGACGTGGCGATCACCTATACGCGTGAGGGTGGGGCCAGGGGCATCGTCGCGATCGAGGTCAAATACAGCGAGAGCGGCTGGGAGCCGGTCAAGGAGCTGCGGTCCCGTTATGCCGAGCTGATGCCGGCCACCGGGCTGTTCCTCGATCCGACCGCGCCCGAGCTGCGGAGGGCACCCATCCAGCAGCTGATGCGCGAGCATGTGCTGTTGCAGGCGACGATCGCGCGTGGTGACTATGCCGAGGGGCGTTTCATCGTGATTGCCCCCCAGCTGAACCGGCCGATGCAGTCGGCGTGCCGGCGGTATGCGGCGCAGCTAGCCGAGCCGGCCGAGGGTAAAGCGGGGTTTGGTGTCGTCACGCTGGAGGCGTTCATGGCCGCCATGCGGAAGGTCGGTGACGAAGCTTACTCCGACGCGCTGTTCGACCGCTACATCGACTGGTCGCAGATCGACGACGCTATCGAGGAGAGCTTCCTGGCCTCGCTGGCTGAGTGAAGGACAGGGGCTAGGTTAGCCGCTCAGCCCCTTCTTCACCAACGTTCGTATGGCTTCCGGGCGTGAAGGCTTCGGGTCCGGTTGCTCCTCAACCCACGCGTCGAGATCAGCTCGCTCATCAGCCGGCATGCGAACCATGATGCCTACCTGCCGGCCACCCTGTGGCTTCCTGCCTCGCTTTTTCGGGGTATCCCCTATTGACGCGCTCATACAATCGGGATACCCCGAACAACAGAACGGCGCAAGGCTCCTACACCTCGCGCCGCTCCTAACCGCAACACCTGATCAGAGGTGATTGGCTATGTCGACTCTACCGCTGGGCGTGCGCCCGGCCAACCCCACACGCGCCATCGATAGCGACCAGACGGACGCGCTGGCATCCCTGACCGCCTCCGCCGACGCTATTGCATCCACGGCGCAGCGCCTGCTGTCGTCGGCGTTTGCTGGCCTGTTCATGCGCTGGGCTGTCACCGCTGCGGCACTGTCCGGCATGACGACCGACGAGGAAGGCAACCAGCTATGCAGCGAGTTGAGCGTCGTTAGCGAAGAGATCGCGACCCTCGCCCCCGGCAACTCCCACGACCTCGCCCTCAAGCTCTACCTGCTGATCATCGAAGCTGCGGATGCCTCCTGCATGGGGCCGGTGCGCGCCGAGGCACCGAACCCTTCTGACAGCAGCGTCGAGCATAGCGCGAAAGCCGTGCTCCCCGACCTCGAACGGCTTTCCGGATTGCCGGCGATGATCGAGGACATGGCGGAGGAAGCATGGCGCCTTTCTGGCAGCCCCACGGCTTGGTCGGCTGAAGTCCGCGCCACGGTGGCCGACGCGTTTAGCGCCCCCGTGCAGGAGGCGCAGTGATGGACGCGCTGAACCCAACCCGCCGCGCGCTGCTCGGCTCGGCCTTGCTGGCGCCCATCGCTACGGCGGCCGTCGCAATCCCAGTCGCTGCGCCAGCGGTCGATCGCAGCGAGTGGGATCGGGCGAAGGCCGCCCAGGACGCCGCCAAGCGCGCGTATGAAGCGGCTACCAAGCCTGCCGCTGACGCGACCGCCGCTTATCAGGCGAACCCGGTTCCCGTGCCTGAGAAAGCGATCAAGCGCGAGTTCTGGAGCTATGCGCACCAGGATTACGTGCTCCGCGGGCTGGATCTGGATGACCACGAGCAGCGCATCCGCACTGACGGCTTCGGAACGCCAGAGAGCCGCGCCAAGCGCATTGCCGATGTGCAAGCCATCCGTGATCACCGTGCAGCAGATGACGCTCTCCGGGATCGCACAGGTTATGATCGGCTGCACGAGCTGAGCGACGAGGCCTGCGACGCGTGGACCGACGCGGCGTGGGAGGCGATCCTGACGCCGGCACCAGACCTGTCCGCCATCCTGTGGAAGCTCGAATGGCTGTTTGGCTCGGATAAGAACAACAACAGCAGCTACAGCATCGAGGCGATCCGCACCGTCGAAGACGACCTGCGCCGACTGAACGGGGAGGCTGCCTGATGGAGTGGCCGAACACCAGCAGCCGAGCCGCCTGGGACAAAGCGCTTGCCGAGTACCAGCGCCTGCGAGGCATCGCCGATGCAACCGCTGACGACGACAGCGTAGATCGGGCGGTAGACGCCTACCATGACGCGATGGACGTGCTGCTCGTGGAGACGCGCGCGCCCGACGCGGCGGCGGCCTGCCTCAAGATCGACCTGCTGCGATCGCGCTTCGACGGCTTCACCACGCCGGACGAGCACTGGAACGCGCTGAAGGCTGATCTCCACTCGCTGATAGGGGAGGCATGAGCGATGGCCACTCAGCACACCGCTCCCGTCGCTCCCTTCCACCCCTCCGCCTGGCTCACCGCCTTCGAGCAGATCGGCGGCAGCTACGCGCTTGGCGCCGGGCAGACGCTCTACCTGTTCGTGTCGAACTGCACCGACGCGGATCTCGCCACTGTTATGCGGCACATCATCGGCCGGCCGGAGCGTCGCGACGCGATCAAGGCCGCGATCGAAGCCAAGCGCATGGGGGAGGCCGCGTGATGGCCGCTACGCCCTTCTTCGTCGCGTCCGCCGATCGCAACCGCGCCCAGCCATGGCGACGCTTCCGCTACCGGCGTTGGACCCGGCCGAGCAGCCTTCCATCACCCGAGTCGATGCTGTCGGCGATCCCATCGCTCCCGCGCTCGATCCTATCACAGCTCACCCAACGCATGATCGACCGCATGGACGAGCTCGACGGCGATCCGGACATGGAGCTCGCCGGCTTCAACGAAGGCTATGTCCGCGACCACCGCAGCGCCGAACACCGCGACGTGGCCGCATGCCTCGCCGCACTTGATGATGCCGAGGAAGACGATCCTGCCGAGGACGACGGGATCAGCAACGAGGATGACGATCCAGCCGGCGGCGACGTGGATGACACAGGCGAGGGCTTCACCGCCATCGAAGGCGTCAACCAGACCGATTGGGCCGGCGCCTCCCTCGCGCATGGTGACGGCCTGCGCCATGAGGACGAGGAGGACGATGATCCCCGTGGATGGCGTCGCCGGGTGAAACAGCGATGAGGGCGCTCGCAACTCTCGCACAGCTGGAGATCGCCCACGACTAGCTCCCCAGCATACCAGCCTCGGCACCAGCAGCCCGTCGCCCGCGACAAGCGAGCGGCGGGTTTGCCGCGTTCGCCGCGCGTTCACCGCTTCCACGACAGCCTCGCCATGTCCGAGGCGCACGCGGACAGCGACTGGTGGATGGACACCTATCGCCGCGCCTTCCCGCGGCTGCGGTCGGCCGTAGCGGTGCGACAAGACGGATGGGCGCAGCGGGCCGGCGTGGATCGGGTGCTGACGCTCGCGTGCGGGCGGACCTTCACCGTGGACGAAAAGGTGCGGGCGGAGGAGTGGCCGGACATCCTGCTGGAGCAGTGGAGCGACGAGCAGCGGCGCGTGCCAGGCTGGGTCCAGAAGCCGCTGGCCTGCGACTTCATCTGTTATGCCTACGCGCCAACCGGCGTTTGCTACCTGCTGCCCGTCCCAGCGCTCCAGCGCGCATGGCGGATGAACGGGCGGGCATGGATCAAGGAGTATGGCCAGCGCCGCGCGCAGAACTCCGGCTACGTGTCGGTCAGCGTGCCAGTGCCGCGAGCGGTGCTGATGTGGGCGTTGGTGGACGCAATGGTGGTCGCCTGATGGACCCGACTGAACGCCATGCGTTCAGTCGGTGATTGACGTACCTGACGATCGGCTTTAGGCTGATTCCACATGAGGATCGAGTTCGCTGATGAAGCACTCAAACGAATATGCACGGACGAGGCTCACAAGCTCGGGCTTCCGTTCGCGGTCATCAAAGCCGCGCAGCGGAAGCTATTGCAGCTTGAGGCGGCTGTCGACGAGCGCGACCTCCGAAACCTGAAGAGCTTGCACTTTAAAAAGCTCCAAGGAGCCCGAAGTGGAAGACATTCGGTGAGGGTTAATGGTCAATATCGCATCGAGTTTACAATTTCAGAAGGCTTAAAACCCCCGGTGATCACCATTCTGGAGATTGGTGATACACATTGAAGGAAACAGTATGAGCATTGCCGCTTGCCTTGATGATGTTCCCCATCCCGGCGAGTTCGTGCGTGAAGAGATCGAAGCGCGCGAGTGGTCGCAGCGCGACTTGGCTTACATCCTCGGCGTTCCGGAGCAGGCGGTGGGTCTGATCCTGTCGGGCAAGCGTGGCATCAGTCCCGAGATGGCGAAAGCGCTCGGAAAGGCTTTCGACGTATCCGCAGATTACTTCGCCAACTTGCAGCAGGCGTTCGAGATGTCGAATGCCCGTGCACCTGACCCTGCGGTAGAGCGGCGTGCGAGGTTGCAGAGCGCTTACCCGATCCGTGAAATGATCAAACGCGGCTGGTTGACGGACACCAATATCGGACTGCTCGAACAGCAGGTAATGCGCTTCTTCTGCCGGAACGACCTCGACGCCGTGCCCCACCTCGCTCATGCGGCGAAGAAGGCGGATTACAGAGAGACATCGCCAGTCCAGCTCGCATGGCTATTCAGGGTTCGTCAGATCGCTGCGGAAATGCCGACCGTTGGCTATTCCGCTTCTAAGCTGCGCGCCATGGTTGCGGATCTGCCGCGGTATATGCGAGACCCTGAGGAGATCAGGCACATTCCCCGGCTGCTGTCCGAGTGCGGTGTCCGCTTTGTTATTGTCGAGACACTGCCCAAGGCCAACATCGACGGCGCCTGTTTTTGGTTGGATAATAAGTCGCCTGTCGTGGGGATGACGGTCAGGCATGACCGCATCGACAACTTCTGGTTCGTTCTCCGGCACGAGCTCGAGCACGTGCTGAATGGCGACGGCCGCGGCGAGCTAGATGGCGGCCAGGTGGACGTTGATCTCGAAGCATCCGGATCTCGGGATGACCTGCCGCCAGCCGAGAAGAGGGCGAACGACGCAGCTCAAGACGCGTGCGTCCCGGCGGATGAGATGGAGTCATTCTACATCCGTAAATACCCTTACATTGCGGAGAAGGATGTCGTGGGTTTTGCAGGGCGTGTGGGGCGGCACCCCGGCATTGTCGTCGGTCAGCTGCAGCGGCGGATGAACCGCTACGACTGGCTCGCGCGCCACAAGGTGAAGATCAGGCAGTTCTTGATCGGCGCGAGCGTGGTCGATGGCTGGGGCAGCGTTGCCCCGGCGTCACTCTGAAGGAGCGTGCGGATGACCTACAATGAGCAGCTTCAGAAGGTTTGGCACTCCTTTGAGAAGGAGCACGGCCACGTGCCTGCAACTGCCCGCGATGCGGTCCAGTGGGGTGTTGAGCGGCGGATGATCGAAACGCCGCCTGTCGACCCGTTGGCAAAGCTGGCCGAAGACATGTCTCGAGCTCTTCGCGAGGAATACGCCACCGATCGGGAGGGGCGACGCTATCGTGTGAACCACGCGGTTCGGGTTACTCGTGGTGGCGTCCAGTACACCTTTTGGGCGATGATGTCGGACGCGCCTCGTGAGCACATGCAGAAGGCTTTTATCCAGCGACGCGAACAGATCGTTGGCGATTGCGTCCAGCTCGCCACCGACGTCGAAGCGTATAATGGAATGAAGAAGGGCGAACCGATCCCCATGCTGTTCGACTTCAGGGACGACGTAGAGGAGCGGCGCTACTGGGACGGCAAGAAGGCCGCGTAGCGCACGCGTAACCCGTCTTTCACGATGCCGCGTGTTCAGACGACGGCGCTGGCAGATCCGCTTCCAGCCCGCCGTTCGATCTCCGCGTCCGCAGCGTGCGGCAGCTGCACCAACAGGTCACATCAGCCCATGTGCTGGCTCAAGCTGGGAACGAACCCGTTTGCCCCAAAGTGGCGTTGCACCGCCTCTTTCTCTGCAATTCTGGATCTGCCAGCCTCGCCGCCATGTACGGCTGGGCCAATCATCGCATCACCCGAGACGACCTGATCGCATTCGCGTGGTCCGCGCCCATGCGCGAGCTCGCGAAGCAGGTGGGCCTCTCCGACGTCGGGCTGAAGAAGGCTTTGAAGGCGCACGGAGTCGCAGGCCCACCGCAGGGATATTGGAACAGGGTTCACGCAGGGCGACCAGTGCCCGATCGACCGAAGGCTCCCGCACGACGGCCCGGCGAACGCCCGTACATCCTTGTCGACAATCGGTTCAGCGGTCTGCCGACCGCACCCCTGCCCTCCTCAGCCGGCCCATTCGCATCGGCGAAGGTGCCGGAAGACCTTGAGCAGCTGCGCGTGCAGGAGCGAAGCGCGATCGGGCGAGCGGTGTCGGCCGGCAAGATCGTAGTCCCCCACTCCGCCATTCGGTCGCTCCTCGCCCGCGATGAGAAGGATCTGGCCAAGGCATCCACAACGCTTTGGCACCGACCGACGCCGCTGTTCGACAGCCCTTATGAGAAGCGTCGCCTGCGCATCCTCAACGCCATATTCCTGACGCTGGCCAGGCGCGGCCATGGTGCCTCCGCCTACGTAGACGGAACGCACACCGAGTTCGCGGTGGTCATCGGCGACACGCGAGTTCCGCTGCATCTCGGCGAGACCGGCAGAAAGAGCGGCAGTTACAACCGCTACAATGCGCCGCACCCGGACCCGAAGCGCGGAGCCTCGGTAAAGCTGGAGCTGACTGCCGAAACAGCTCGCTGGGCCGACGATGAAGATGGGACGCTCGAGACGAAGATTGCGGATATATGCGCCGGCCTCATCGTCGAGGGCGAGCGCGAGTATCGGTCTGAACTCCGTCGCCTTGAGGAGGCGGAGGAGCGCCAGCGGCTCGAGGCCGAAAAGCGCCGTCAGGAGCGATTGCGTAAAGCCAACGAGGCTCGCGTCGCCGCGCTGGTGGAGAGCGGTCGCCTGCTTGCCGAGGCGGAGAACCTGCGGAGCCTCATAGCCAAGGTGGCCAAGGCAGTCGAAGCCGGTGCGCTGGATCTGCCGCCCAATGCGCTGGCGGAATGGCGAGCATGGGCCGACGGCGAGGCCGACAAGACCGACCCGGTCACATCCGGCCAGGTCCGCGCGCACCTTCTGCCGCCGACCGACGATTGAAGCTGCGGCGCCGTGGCCGCGTACGTTCGCCCCGGATCGCGGCCGATCGGAGGGCGAAGTGGGTTTCGGTGAGGGAACGCCGAAGCAAAGCCGCGCCGCTTTCGCGGCGTTCTCAACGACTTAGCTGTAGGAAAATGGTGCCCAGAAGAGGACTCGAACCTCCACGACCTTGCGATCGCCAGCACCTGAAGCTGGTGCGTCTACCAATTCCGCCATCTGGGCACGGGGTAGGCGGCGGCCTTTAGGGGTGGCGGCACGGCCTTGTCAACGGCCCTTTCGCCCGGCATTGGCTGCGGCGCAGCACGACGAGGGTATCGCGAGACATGACGCAACTGGTGACGCTGTTCGGCGGCGGCGGATTTCTCGGCCGCTATCTGGCGCGCGAACTGATGAAGACGGGCACGCGCGTGCGCTTCGCCGCGCGCCGTCCGGAGCGGGCCTGGTTCCTGAAGCCGCAGGGCGGCCTCGGCCAGACCCAGTTCGTCGCGGCCGACGTGCGCCGCCCCGAGACGGTGGAGCGCGCGCTGCTCGGCGCCGATGCGGCGGTGAACCTGGTCGGCGTGCTGAAGGGCGATTTCGACGCCTATCATGTCGATGGCGCATGCAACGTGGCGGAGGCGGCGGCGCGGCTGGGCGTCAAGGCGCTGGTGCAGATCTCCGCGCTCGGCGCGGATCCGGCGGGCACGTCGCGATACCAGCGCAGCAAGGGCGAAGGTGAAGCGGCGGTGCGCGCCGCCTTCCCCGCCGCCACGATCCTGCGCCCGTCGGTGCTGTTCGGTCCCGAGGACGGCTTCGTGAACCTGTTTGCGAAGCTTGCGCGCGTCGCGCCGTTCCTGCCGGTGATCCGCCCGCAAGCGAAGTTGCAGCCGGCGTGGGTCGCGGATGTGGCGCGTGCGGCGGCGCAGGCGGTGCTCGATCCCGCGCGCCATGGCGGGCACACCTATTCGCTCGGCGGCCCGCAGGTGCTGACCATGGCGGAGCTGAACCGCATGATCCTCGGCTGGATCGGCCGCGATTCGCGTGTCTGGGAGGTGCCCGATGCGCTGTCGCAGGGGCTGGTCTCGATGACGGGGTGGCTGCCGGGTGCGCCGGTCACCGCGGACCGGTTCCAGACGCTAGGCCAGGACAATGTCGTGCCCGCGGGAGCGGAAGGCTTCGCCGCCTTCGGGATCGAGCCGACGCCGCTCGGCGCGGTCGCGCCCGGCTGGCTGGTCCAGTACCGCCGCCACGGCCGTTTCGGGCTGAACCAAGCCGCTCGCTAACCGCCGGGCGCCCCTCCCCCCTCTCCCGCAAAGGCCCTCGCCATGGATGCCTCCTGGCTGACCATCGTCCTGCTCGGCATCGTCGAGGGGCTGACCGAGTTCATCCCCGTCTCCTCGACCGGGCATCTCGTTCTCGCCGGCGAGCTGCTCGGTTTCCGTAGTGCCGCGTCGGCGACGTTCGACATCGTGATCCAGCTGGGCGCGATCCTGGCGGTGCTGGTTTATTACCATCGCCGCTTCACGGGCGTGCTGGCGGGCCTTGCGCGGCGCGATCCGGCGGCATGGGCGTTCAGCCGCAACGTGGCGCTGGGCTTCGTGCCGACGCTGATCGTGGGCGCGCTCGCTTATTCGGCGATCAAGGCGATGCTGGAGACGCCGGCGATCGTGGCGTGGGCGCTGATCATCGGCGGTGTCGCGATCCTGGTGATCGAACGGCTGGTGAAGCGACTGACGATCCACTCGGTCGAGACGATCCCGCCGGCCAAGGCGGTGCTGATCGGCCTGATCCAGTGCCTGTCGATGATTCCGGGTGTCAGCCGCTCGGGCGCGACGATCATGGGTGCGCTCAGCCTTGGCGTCGAGCGGCGCGTGGCGGCGGAATATAGCTTCTTCCTCGCGGTGCCCGTCATGCTGGCCGCCTCCGCCAAGGAATTGTGGCAAGTGCGCGACACGCTGGGCGACAGCGCATGGGGCCAGATCGGGCTTGGCTTCGTCGTCTCGTTCGTGGTGGCGCTGGCGGTGATCCGTGGCTTCCTGGCGATCGTCACGCGGCATGGGTTCGCACCATTCGCGATCTACCGGATCGTCGTTGGCGGTATCGCTCTGGTGTGGCTAGCTGGACGGTAGGTCCGCATCGGCATCATCTACTCGACTGAGATTAGAGCCGGTCCTTAGAGGGCAAGCTGCAGCAAGTTTTTAGGTCAGCATTGCTGATGCATTAGCCAGATTGCACGTGACAGCGGACGTTTTCGCCGCCAGACGAGCGGCGGAAGGAGCCGCCGTATGGCCGAGAACCCGATGCTCAAGTTCGTTCGCGTGGAGCAGTCCTACCCGTCCAAGCGGGAGGCCGACGTTCGGCGCGAGGATTTCCGCGAGATTGCGGATCGGTTCGCAGTGGAGAAGGCGGAGGAACAATCGGCGCGCTGCTCGCAATGTGGCGTGCCCTATTGCTCGACGCACTGCCCGCTACACAATCACATTCCCGATTGGCTCCGCCTGACTGCCGAAGGCCGTCTGCGCGAAGCCTATGAGCTCTCCAACGCGACCTCGACCATGCCCGAAATCTGCGGCCGCATCTGCCCGCAGGACCGGTTGTGCGAGGGCAATTGCGTGATCGAATTCTCCGGCCACGGCGCTGTGACGATCGGGTCGGTCGAGAAGTTCATCAGCGATACCGCTTGGGCCGAGGGCTGGGTCGCGCCGCTCGCTCCGCTGGCGGATCGCGGCCAGTCGATCGGCGTGATCGGTGCAGGTCCGGCCGGGCTGACCGCAGCGGAGCTGCTGCGCGTGCGCGGCTATGAGGTGCACGTCTATGACCGGCACGACCGCGCGGGTGGGCTGCTGACCTACGGCATCCCCGGCTTCAAGCTGGAGAAGGAAGTGGTCATGCGCCGCATCCGCCGGCTGGAGGAAGGCGGCATCATCTTCCACACCGGCTTCGACGTCGGCCGTGACGCGACGATGGCGGATCTGCGCGAGAAGCACGACGCGTTGCTGATCGCCACGGGCGTCTACAAGCCGCGGGCGATCAAGGCGCCCGGCGTCGGCTCCGCCGGTGTCGTCGAGGCGCTCGACTATCTGATCGCGTCCAACCGCAAGGGCTTTGGCGACGACGTGCCTGCGTGGGACGATGGCAGCCTCAATGCCGCGGGCAAGAACGTGATCGTTATCGGCGGCGGCGACACCGCGATGGACTGCGTCCGTACCGCGGTCCGGCAGGGCGCGGCATCGGTGAAGTGCCTCTACCGCCGCGACCGGGCGAACATGCCCGGTTCGCAGCGCGAGGTCGCCAATGCGGAGGAGGAAGGCGTCGAGTTCGCCTGGCTCTCTGCGCCTGAGGGGTTCGAGGCGGCCGACGAGGGTCACGTCAGCGCCGTCCGCGCCACGCGGATGCGGCTGGGCGCGGCGGACGCCTCCGGTCGGCGCGCGCCGGAGGCGGATCCCGGCTCCGAGCACAGCCTGCCTGCCGATCTCGTCATCAAGGCGCTCGGCTTCGATGCGGAGGAGCTGCCGCGCCTGTTCGACGCGCCCGATCTGTCGGTGACGCGCTGGGGCACGCTGCGGATCGATCACCGCACGATGCAGACGAACATGGAGGGCGTGTTCGCCGCGGGCGATATCGTGCGCGGCGCCAGCTTGGTCGTCTGGGCGATCCGCGACGGCCGCGACGTGGCGGAGCGGATGCACGCCTGGCTGAAGGCGCGCGCGCCGGTGCGGACGCAGGCGGTGGTGGCGGCGTGATCACGCTGCTGATCGCCCTCGCCGCGGTCGGTGCGCCTGCTGCTGCGCCCGCCGCGACGACGGCACAGCCGGGATCATCGACGCGTGCGCAGGCGGAGGCGTTCGGCAGGCTCCACGTGCCAACGGACGTGACCATCGCTTCGGCACGCACGATGTTCGCGAGGACCTTCACAGCCAGCTTCGACGCGTCGGCCGAAAGCCTTGCGGCGGAAGCGCGTTTCCCCGGCATCCGCAATGCCGCGCTTGCCGCCGGCACGCAGGCGCTGGAGGATGGCGCGATGCGCGAGGTGCCGGCGCTGCAGTCGCAGATCGCCGACCTGGTGCAGGCGCGTCTTTCCGCCGGCGATCTGGCGGCGGTGCTGCGCTTCTACCAGCAGCCCGCAGTTCGGCGGCTGCAAGCCGCGGCGGGCACGTCCATGCCGGTGGACGCGATGATCGCCAAGGCCAAGGCGCAGCCGGTGCCGAGCTTCAGCGCGGCCGAGCTCGTGGATCATGCCGCGCGCGGGGCCGAGGCGGCCGCGACGCCGGCCGATCGCGCCGCTGTCGCCGCGTTCATGGCAACGCCCGCAGGGCGCCGCTTCGGCGCGCTGATGCCCGACTTGATGGAGCTGGTGACCGCCCGCACCAACGCCATGATCGAAGGGCTGCAACCGCAGATCCTCGCCGCCTCGCAGGCCGCCGCCCGCGACTTCGTGCGCAGCGCCGGGACGAAGTAGGATGCGCCGTGCGCTCGTCCTCACGCTCGCTTTGATCGGCGGTGTCGCGCCGGCACAGCTGCCCGAGCCCGAGGGCGACGACCCGGCGACGACGCTGGCGCTGGAGGTGGAGCCGCACCGGCTGGTCGGCGCTGCGCTGGTGCGCGAGGAGGATGCCGCCGCCTATCTGACCCGCTATCTGCTCAGCCCCCGGCCGAAAGGGGCCAGGCGCGCCTGCGATCCGGCGAACGCCGCCTGCATCGCCGCCGCGGACGCGCTGGGCAAGGAAGCCGCGCCCGAGTTCCTGCGGCTTCAGGCGCGGGTCCATGCCGAGCGGCTGGCCAACGGTTTCAAGGCACGCATGACCGAGGCCGAGATCGAGCAGGTTCGCGCCGCGATCGACACGCCTGCTGCGCGCAAGTTCGTCGATGCGCTGCTCGCCTATCGCCGTGGGCCGCAGGATGCGGAGGCCGCAGTCGCGAACGAGCCGCTGATCACCGCCTTCCACCAGCAAATCTACGATTATTTCATCAACGAGACGGCGAAGCTGCCGAAGGCGAGGAAGTGATGCGGCACCGCCTCGCACCCGTGGCAGCCGCCGCACTGCTGCTTGCCGTGCCCGCCAGCGCGCGGCCCGCTGCCCCTGCCCTGACCGCGAGCCAGACGCAGGTCGATACCCTGCTCGGCATCCTTTTCCCGATCGATCGGCTGCTCCAGCTGAACCTGGCGGCTTGGCAGGAGGAGCTGGCGGCCACGTTCGACGCCGATCCCGCCCTCGTCGCGCGCGAGAAGGCGGCACCGGGCCTGCGCGCCCGCGTTATAGAAGCAGGATTGGCTGAGGTGCGCGACGCTTATGGCGGCGAGCTGCCGGTAATGGCCCGCGAGCTGCGGCCAATCTATGCCGAGCTGACGCCCGCCGATGCGGACACGCTGATCGCCTTCTTCCGCACGCCGACCGGCGCCAAGCTGGTCGCGCAGATGCATGCCGGCGTCGCGCAATCCGCCAGCCTGACGGTGCGTGGCGTTGCCGACGATGGACGACGCAAGGCGCTCGCCAGCCTCGAGCCGTCCGACGTGCCCGCTCTCAAGGCGTTCGCCGCTACGCCCGCCAGCGCGCGTGCGCGGGCGATGGCGCCCCGCATCGCCGAGGTGAGCGACCGGCATATCACCGCTGTCACCAAACGGCTCGAGACCGCCGTTCCCGCTGCCCGCGCCCGCGCGCTCGCAACCCCATCCACCCGCACGACCGATCAGAAGGCATCCGGCCAATGACCACCGAAGCCGAACGCATCCGCCTTGCCAGCGAAGGCATGTATCGCCCCGAATTTGAAGGCGATGCCTGCGGTGTCGGCCTCGTCGCCGCGACGGACGGCAAGGCCTCGCGCCGTGTCGTCACCGCGGCGATCGATGCGTTGAAGGCGGTGTGGCACCGCGGCGCGGTCGATGCGGACGGCAAGACGGGTGACGGCGCGGGCATCCATGTCGACCTGCCCGCCGCCTTCTTCGACGACGCGATCGAACTGAGCGGCCATCGCCCCCTGCCCAATCGGCTGGCGGTCGGCATGATCTTCCTGCCGCGCACCGATCTCGGCGCGCAGGAAATGTGCCGCACCATCGTCGAATCCGAGATCATCGATTTCGGCTACACCATCTATGGCTGGCGGCAGGTGCCGGTCGACGTGTCGGTCATCGGCGACAAGGCGATGATGACGCGGCCCGAGATTGAGCAGATCATGATCGCCGGCCCCATGCCCGATCAGGAAAGCATCGAGGAGTTCGAGAAGAAGCTCTACCTCGTCCGCCGCCGGATCGAGCGCAAGGTGATCGAGGCGCAGATCCAGGGCTTCTACGTCTGCTCGCTGTCCGCCCGCTCGATCATCTACAAGGGCCTGTTCCTCGCCGCCGAACTGTCCGTCTTCTACCCGGACCTGCAGGACGAGCGGTTCGTCAGCCGCGTCGCCGTGTTCCACCAGCGTTATTCCACCAACACCTTTCCGCAATGGTGGCTGGCGCAGCCGTTCCGGACGCTCGCGCATAACGGCGAGATCAACACGATCCGCGGCAACAAGAACTGGATGAAGAGCCACGAGATCAAGATGGCCTCGCTCGCCTTCGGGGAGCATTCGGAGGAGATCAAGCCGCTCATTCCGGCGGGTGCCAGCGACACCGCCGCGCTGGATGCGGTGTTCGAGGCGATCTGCCGCTCTGGCAGGGACGCGCCCACCGCCAAGCTGATGCTGGTGCCGGAGGCGTGGCAGAACGATCCCTCGCTGCCGGCCCCGGTCGCGGACATGTATCGCTATTTCGGATCGGTGATGGAGCCGTGGGACGGACCCGCCGCGCTCGCCATGACGGACGGGCGCTGGGTGGTGGCGGGCGTCGATCGCAATGCGCTCCGCCCGCTGCGCACGACACGGACGGCGGACAATCTGCTGATCGTGGGATCGGAAACCGGCATGGTCGTCGTTCCCGAATCCACCGTCGTGGCCAAGGGGGCGCTCGGGCCCGGGCAGATGGTGGCGATCGATCTGGATGAGGGGCGCCTCTACGGCGACGCCGAGGTGAAGGCGCGGATCGCGGGCGAGCATCCTTATGGCGAGTGGGTGCAGGGCTTCCGCACGCTTGGCGACCTGCCGATCCCCGATGATGCCGCGCCGACCCGGTTCGAGCGGGCGGACCTGCTCCGCCGTCAGGTGGCGGCCGGGCAGACGATGGAGGACATGGAGCTGATCCTCAGCCCACAGGTGGAGGAGGCGAAGGAAGCCATCGGCTCGATGGGCGACGATACGCCGCTCGCCGTCATCTCGGACCGGCCGCGGCTGATCAGCCACTTCTTCCGCCAGAACTTCAGCCAGGTGACCAACCCGCCGATCGACTCGCTGCGCGAGACGCGGGTCATGTCGCTGAAGACGCGCTTCGGCAATCTCGCCAACATCCTCGATATCGGGCCCGTCCAGTCGGATGTGCTGGTGCTCGACAGTCCCGTTCTCGGCAGTGCCGAGTGGACCACGCTGAAGGCACATTTCGGAGACCGCGCCGCGGATATCGACTGCACCTTCGCCGCGCCCGTCGGCCCGGATTCATTGCGCCAGGCGATCGCCGCGGTGCGCGCACAGGCCGAGCAGGCGGTGCGCGAGGGGCGGACCGAGCTGTTCCTGACGGACGAGCATGTCGGCCCCGATCGCATCGCCATCCCGGCGGTGCTCGCTGCGGCCGCGGTCCACACCCACTTGGTCCGCCGCGGTCTGCGTTCCTATGCGTCGGTCAATGTGCGCGCGGCGGAGTGCCTCGACACGCATTATTTCGCGGTGCTGATCGGCGTCGGCGCGACCACGGTGAACGCCTATCTGGCAGAGGCCGCGATCGTCGATCGGCAGGCGCGCGGCCTGTTCGGGCGCTTGAGCGTCGAGGAATGCCTCAAGCGTCACCGCAAGGCGATCGACGATGGCCTGCTGAAGATCATGTCGAAGATGGGGATCGCGGTGATCTCCTCCTATCGCGGCGGCTATAATTTCGAGGCGGTCGGCCTCAGCCGCGCGCTGGTGAACGACATGTTCCCCGGCATGCCCGCCAAGATTTCGGGCGAGGGCTATGCCTCGCTCCAGCTCAACGCGGTCGAGCGGCATGAGGCGGCGTTCGACGACGTGGTCGTCGCCCTGCCCGTCGGCGGCTTCTACCGGCAGCGTGGCGGCGGCGAGGCGCATGCCTATTCGGCGCAATTGATGCACCTGCTGCAGACCGCGGTCGCGACCGACAGCTACTCCACCTATCTGCAATTCTCGCGCGGGGTGAAGGATTTGCCCCCCGTCTATCTGCGCGATCTGCTTGAGTTCAACTGGGCGCGCGAAGCCATCCCGATCGACTCGGTCGAGGCGATCACCGAAATCCGCAAGCGCTTCGTCACGCCCGGCATGTCGCTCGGCGCGCTCAGCCCGGAGGCACATGAGACGCTGGCGATCGCGATGAACCGGATCGGCGCCAAGGCGGTGTCGGGCGAGGGCGGCGAGGACAAGTCGCGCTACAAGCCCTATGCAAATGGCGACAACGCGAATTCGGTGATCAAGCAGATCGCCTCCGGCCGCTTTGGCGTCACCGCCGAATATCTCGGCTCTGCGGAGGAGCTGGAGATCAAGGTCGCGCAAGGGGCCAAGCCCGGCGAGGGCGGGCAGCTGCCCGGCTTCAAGGTGACGGAGATGATCGCGCGACTGCGCCACGCCACGCCCGGCGTCACGCTCATCTCGCCGCCGCCGCACCACGACATCTACTCGATCGAGGATCTGGCGCAGCTCATCTACGACCTGAAGCAGATCAATCCGCGCGCCCGCGTCTGCGTGAAGCTCGTCTCCTCCGCCGGCATCGGCACCGTCGCGGCGGGCGTCGCCAAGGCGCATGCCGACGTGATCCTCGTTGCCGGCCATGTCGGCGGCACCGGCGCGTCCCCCCAGACCAGCATCAAATATGCCGGTACGCCGTGGGAGATGGGCTTAAGCGAAACCAATCAGGTGCTGACGCTGAACGGCCTGCGCCACCGCATCAAGCTGCGCACCGACGGCGGCCTGAAGACCGGGCGTGACATCGTCATCGCCGCGATCCTGGGAGCCGAGGAATTCGGCATCGGCACGCTCAGCCTCATTGCAATGGGCTGCATCATGGTGCGCCAGTGTCATTCGAACACCTGCCCGGTCGGCGTCTGCACGCAGGACGATGCGCTCAGGAAGAAGTTCGTCGGCACGCCGGAGAAGGTCATCAACCTGATGACCTTCATCGCCGAGGAAGTGCGCGAGATCCTCGCCAAGCTGGGCGTCAAGTCGCTCGACGAGATCATCGGCCGCACCGAGCTGCTCCGCCAGGTCAGCCGCGGGGCCGAGCACCTCGACGACCTCGATCTCAACCCCATCCTCGCCAAGGTGGACGCGCCGGATCATCACCGCCGCTTCGCCATCAACACCTTCCGCAACGAAGTGCCCGACAGCCTCGACGCGCAGATGATCGCGGATGCCAAGCCCGTATTCGAGCGGCGGGAGAAGATGCAGCTGACCTACACGGTCAGGAACACGCACCGCGCCGTCGGGACGCGCCTGTCGGCCGAGATCACCAAGCTCTACGGGCAGGACACGCTGTCGGACGGGCATGTCACCGTCCGCCTGCGCGGCTCGGCCGGCCAGTCGCTCGGCGCGTTCCTGTGCAAGGGCATCAAGCTGGAGGTGTTCGGCGACGCCAACGACTATGTCGGCAAGGGCCTGTCCGGTGGCGTCATCACGATCCGGCCGATGGTCTCCTCCCCGCTCGTCACGCGGGACAATACGATCATCGGCAACACCGTCCTTTACGGCGCGACCAGCGGCAAGCTGTACGCGGCCGGTCAGGCGGGCGAGCGCTTCGCGGTGCGTAATTCGGGCGCGACCGTGGTCGTCGAGGGCTGCGGCGCGAACGGCTGCGAATATATGACAGGCGGCGTCGCCGTGATCCTGGGCCGGACCGGCGAGAATTTCGGTGCGGGCATGACGGGCGGCATGGCCTTCGTGCTGGACGAGGACGGCGCCTTCCCCGATCTCGCCAATCCCGACAGCATCGTCTGGCAGCGGCTCGCCTCCGCCCGGTGGGAGGCGCGCGCCAAGTCGCTGATCGCGGAGCATGCGGTGGCGACCGACAGCAAGTGGGCGCACAGCCTGCTGGACGATTGGGAGCGCACCCGGCTGAAGCTGTGGCAGGTGGTGCCGAAGGAGATGCTGAGCCGCCTGCCCCACCCGCTCGACGACCGTGCCGAGGCGGAAGCCGTCGCCGCTGAATAGCCTGCGATCGGGGCCGGCGGCGATGCGTCGCCGGCCCCTTCCCCTGCACCGCAGGCGCGCCTAACAGACCAGCCATGTGGCAGCTTTTTCAGTTCCCGCTCTGCCCCTTCTCCCGCAAGGTCCGCCTGCTGCTGGGTGAGAAGGGCGTGGGCTATGATCTCGTGCGCGAGTCCCCGTGGCTGCGACGTGACGAGTTTCTCGACATGAACCCGGCCGGCCAGACACCGGTCGTCGCCGGCGAAGGCGGCATCACGCTGATCCACAGCCAGGCGATCTGCGAATATTTCGAAGAGACCTGCCCCCGCCCGCCGATGATCGTCGGCAGCGCGACCGAGCGCGCCGAGATCCGCCGGCTGGTCGCGCTGTTCGACGAGACGGTGCATAACGAGGTCGTCGCCCCGCTCATGTCGGAGCGGATGCTGAAGCGCATCGTGCTGCGCACCTCCCCCGATGCCAAGGCGCTGCGCGAGGCGATGAAGATCGCCAACACGCACCTCGATTATGTCGACTGGCTGCTGGATCACCGTCGCTGGCTGGCGGGTGCGGTGCTTAGCCTCGCCGATCTGGCCGCCGCGGCACAGATCTCCGTCGCCGATTATTTGGGCGGCATCGACTGGCGCGGACATGAGCGGACCAAGGAATGGTATGCGGCGCTGAAATCGCGCCCCAGCTTCCGGCCGCTCCTGTCCGAGCGGATGGAGATCGTCACGCCGCCCCCGCATTACGACAAGGTCGATTTCTGATCCGATCGCCGCCCCGGCCTGTGCCGGGGCGACGAGATGCGATCAGCCCGCTCCGCCCGTCAGCGGCGGCGTCTGCTGGTGCTGCACCACCGTCCACACCTCATGCTCGATGCGGCGATAGGTTGAGGTGCAATGCGCCTCATAGGGCTGCGCATCCTGCTTGGACGCGCGCGCATGATAAGCGACGACGATCATGCCTTCCTGCGGCCGCGCGACCTGCCGCTCGCTCAGCTCGACCGAGGACCAGCGTGGCGTCTGCTGGACTGCCTTGATCGCTGCTTCGCCGGTGAAGACATAAGGCGGCTCCGGCAGCACCATCAGGCACTCGTCGTCGATCGACTCCTCGTAATGTTCGGCATCCGCAGTCCACAGGCTTTCCTCGAAAGCCCAGATGCGCTCGTCGTTCATGGCCGGCTCCTTGTTGGGGGACGGAGCGGCAATGGGCGGGACGCGCCGGGGTTCCGATCGTTTCAGCGGCGGCGCGGCGGGAGATTGCAGGGCGGCAGCTTCAGCTGCGCCAGATCGCGGCAGGGGCGCACCTGCACCGAGCCGTCGAGCCCGAGAAAGGCGCCGTAATCGGCTCCGCGATCGCACCGCACCGACCACATGTCGAGATTGCGATAAGGGCCGCGATGCGTGACCAGCTCGACCTTGCGGCAATATTGCCGGGAGTCGAGCACCGCGCGCCGCATCGCCGCGCGCCGCTGCAGATCCGACAGTTTCGCCAGCTGCGCGCTGAACGGATTGGCCTGGGGCCGCTGCGCCGCCGCGCCGCTGGCCAGCGCCGCCAGCGCCACGCCGAAAGTGACCAGTCGCCGCATCACGCCCTCCGCGCCGTTATCAGATAGTCGAGATCGAGATTGCTCCCCAGCCGGAAGCCACGCGCCGGATCGAACATGATGCCGCGCGTGTCGATCACCTCCAGCCCGGCCGCGCGCACCATGTCGCCCAGCTCACCCGGCGCGACGAAGCGCGACCAATCATGCGTGCCGCGCGGAATGCCGCCGAAGCGCTCCGCCAGCTCCACCACCAGCAGACGGGAGAGCGGCGTGCGGTTGGGGGTGGAGAGGATCATCAGCCCGCCGGGCGCCAGCAGGTGCGCCAGGCGCGCGACGAAGGCGGCGGGATCGGCGGCATGCTCGATCACCTCGAGGCTGACGACGAGGTCGAACGTCTCGCCCGCCACCGCATCCGCATCGCCGACGCGGTAATCGATGGTGAGGCCCTGCCCCGCCGCATGCGCCCGCGCCACCGCCACGCCCTCGAACGCGGCATCGACCCCCGTCACCACGCCGCCCAGCCGTGCCAGCGGCTCACTGAGCAGCCCCGCGCCGCAGCCCATGTCGAGCACGCGGGCGCCCGCCAGCGGCTTCAGCCCGCGTGCGTCGCCATGGACGTGCGCATCCCATTGTTCGCGGATGTAGCCGAGGCGCACCGGATTGAGCCGGTGCAGCATCGCGGAGGAGCCGCGCGGATCCCACCATTCCGCCGCCATGGCGCCGAAATGCGCCGCTTCGCGCGGATCCACGGTGGTCGTCACAGTTGCCATCGCCATATCGGCTCCCTATCAGCCGCGCCGCACCCCTTTTCAACGCCTTTCCCGAGGATACAGGCCCGGCCCATGGCGCGCATCGTGATGAAGTTCGGCGGCACCTCGATGGCGGGGATCGAGCGCATCCGCAACGTCGCCCGACGCGTGCGCCGCGAGGTGGAGGCGGGCAACGAGGTTGCCGTCGTCGTCTCCGCCATGGCGGGCGAGACGGACCGGCTCGTCCAGTTCTGCCGCGAAGCCTCCTCGCTCTACGATCCGCGCGAATATGACGTGGTCGTCTCCTCGGGCGAACAGGTGACGAGCGGGCTGCTCGCCATCGCGCTCCAGGCGATGGGCGTGCGCGCGCGCAGCTGGCTCGGCTGGCAGATGCCGATCCGCACGTCGGATGCGCACGCCTCCGCCCGGATCGGCGAGATCGAGACGGCCGGCCTGCTCGCCGCGATGCGCGACGGCGAGGTGGCGGTGATCCCCGGCTTCCAGGGCGTGGCGCCGGGGGAGCGGATCACCACGCTCGGCCGGGGTGGTTCGGATACGTCGGCCGTGGCCGTGGCAGCGGCGGTGGGCGCCGATCGGTGCGACATCTACACCGACGTGGACGGCGTCTACACGACCGATCCGCGCATCGTTCCCAAGGCCCGCAAGCTCGCCCGCGTCACCTATGAGGAGATGCTGGAGCTGGCGAGCGTCGGTGCCAAGGTGCTCCAGACCCGCTCGGTCGGGCTGGCGATGAAGGAGAAGGTGCGCGTGCAGGTGCTGTCGTCGTTCGACGACGCGCCCGACGCGGCAACGCTGCCCGGAACGATGATCGTGGGCGAGGACGAGGTCGAGACGATGGAACGACAGCTGATTACCGGCATCGCGCACGACAAGAACGAGGCGAAGGTGACGCTCACCGCCGTGCCTGACCGGCCGGGCGCGGTGGCGACGATCTTCTCGCCGCTGGCCGATGCGTCGATCAACGTCGACATGATCGTGCAGAATGTCGCGCATTCGACCGGATCGACGGACGTCACCTTCACCGTGCCGCAGGCGGAGCTCGCCCGCGCGCTCGACGTGCTGGAAAAGCAGCGTCCCACCATCGGCTATGAAAGCCTAGTGCACGATACGTCGGTCGCGAAGATCAGCGTGGTCGGCGTCGGCATGCGCAGCCATGCGGGCGTTGCAGCCGCCATGTTCAAGGCGCTGGCGGACCGCGGCATCAACATCCTCGCCATCACGACGAGCGAGATCAAGGTCTCGGTGCTGATCCACGAGGATTATACCGAGCTTGCAGTGCGTGTGCTGCACACCACGTACGGGCTCGACGCCGACGAGGCGGCCTGATTTCTTCGGAGTTTCCGACCATGACGACCACCGCCCGCTCCTATGCCGTGCAGGACGCGCACACCCCTTTCGCGCCCTTCTCCTTCGAACGGCGCGATGTCGGCCCGCGTGATGTCGCGATCGACATCCTGTTCTGCGGCATCTGCCACTCGGATCTGCATACGGCGCGCAGCGAGTGGGACGGCACGCTCTACCCCTGCGTGCCCGGCCACGAGATCGTCGGCCGCGTGACCGTGGTCGGACCTGAGGTGACGAAGTTCGCGGTGGGCGACATTGCGGGCGTCGGCTGCATGGTGGACAGCTGCGGCACCTGCCCGTCCTGCCACGAGGGCGAGGAGCAATATTGCACCGGCACCGGCTTCGTCGGCACCTACAATGGCGCGGACACGGTGCTGGGCGGGCACACGTTCGGCGGCTATTCCGACCATATCGTCGTCGACGAGGGCTTCGTGCTTCGCATCGGCCATGACGAGAAGGATCTCGCCGCTGTGGCGCCGTTGCTGTGCGCCGGGATCACCACCTATTCGCCGCTGAAGCACTGGAAGGTCGGGCCTGGCCAGAAGGTCGGCGTGGTGGGCCTCGGCGGGCTCGGCCATATGGGCGTGAAGATCGCCGCCGCGCTGGGTGCGGAGGTGACCGTGTTCACCACTTCGCCGAACAAGCGTGAGGATGCGCTGCGGCTTGGCGCCACCGACGTGATCGTCTCGCGCGATGCCGATCAGATGGCGGCGGCCGCCGGCACGTTCGACTTCATCCTCAACACCGTCGCCGCGCCGCACGATCTCGATCCGCTGCTCGCCGCGCTTAAGCGCGACGGCACGATGGTGCTGGTGGGCGTGCCGGACTCGGCGCACCCCTCGCCCAGCGTCGGCAATCTGATCTTCCGCCGCCGCGCGCTCGCCGGATCGCTGATCGGCGGCATCGCCGAGACGCAGGAGATGCTCGATTTCTGCCAGCAGCACGGCCTGACGGCAGACGTGGAGGTGATCCCGATCCAGCAGATCGAGGATGCCTATGCGCGCATGGTGAAGAGCGACGTGAAGTATCGCTTCTCCATCGACATGCAGTCGCTGAAGCAGGACGCCTGAGCTTGGGACAGGATCGGCTTCATGCGCTGATGGCGCGCGGCACCGCCTTCCTCGGCTGCGAGGTGGCGGTGCTGGGCGGTGCGATGTCGTGGGTGAGCGAGCGCAATCTCGTCGCCGCCATCTCCAATGCAGGCGGCTTCGGTGTGATCGCGTGCGGCGCGATGACGCCGGCACTGCTCGATGCCGAGATTGCCGGCACCAAGGCGCTGACGGACAAGCCGTTCGGCGTGAACCTGATCACCATGCACCCGGACTTGTCCGAGCTGATCGACGTGTGCGCGCGTCACGGCGTCGGCCATGTCGTGCTGGCGGGCGGCCTGCCACCGGCGGGGTCGCTCGAGCGGATCAAGGGATCGGGTGCCAAGCTGATCTGCTTCGCGCCGGCACTTGCGCTGGCCAAGAAGCTGATCCGCTCGGGCGTGGACGCGCTGGTGATCGAAGGCATGGAGGCTGGCGGCCATATCGGCCCCGTCTCCACCAGCGTGCTGGCGCAGGAGATGCTGCCCGAGATCGCGGACAAGCTGCCCGTCTTCGTGGCAGGCGGCATCGGCCGCGGTGAGGCAATTGCGGGCTATCTGGAGATGGGCGCCGCCGGCGTGCAGCTCGGCACGCGCTTCGTCTGCGCGACCGAGAGCATCGCGCATGCGAACTTCAAACGCGCCTTCATCCGCGCATCAGCACGTGATGCGGTGGCCAGCGTGCAGATCGATCCGCGCCTGCCGGTCATCCCGGTGCGCGCGCTGAAAAATGCAGGGGGTGAGCTGTTCACCGCCAAGCAGCGCGAAGTGGCCCAATCGCTGGACGAGGGCCGTGTCGCGATGGCCGAGGCACAGCTTCAGATCGAACATTATTGGGCGGGCGCGCTGCGCCGGGCCGTAGTCGACGGTGATGTCGAGCACGGGTCGGTCATGGCCGGTCAGTCGGTGGGCATGGTCAGCCGCGAGGAGCCGGTGGCGGCGATCCTGGCCGAGTTGATGACGCAAGCCGCCGCCGCGCTGGAAAAGCGGGCGGCCTGACAGCGCCGTGCCACCCGGCCTGAACCTGTAGGCAGGCTCAGGCCGGGTGGAGCGTGGCTCAGCGGCCGCGCAGCGTGTTCAGTAGCGCGAGACCGATCACGCCCGCTGCGGTGTAGCTGGCCCACTTGTTCGCCTTCACGAACGACTTGGCCTTGTCGAGGTGCGGCTGCACCTGCGCCTGCAGGCCGGGCTTCGCGGAATCGTTGGCGGTGTGCGCGGTGGTGCCGGAGAAGGTGTCGGTCGCCATGATGGTGCTCCTGGGGTTTGATTGAACCGCGCCCCTAACGACCGGCTGGCGAGTCGGTGCCATGATCCACCGCCGATCAGGCCCGGATTGTCGCCCCTAAAGACCAGCTATGGCCGAACGGATCGCGCAGCTGGCCATAGCGATCGCCCCAGAAGGCGTCGGCCAGCGGCATCGTGACCTCGGCGCCGGCGGCCACCGCACGCTCGAACAGCGCATCGGCATCCTCGACCTGCAGGTGGATCGTCACGCCCGAGGCAGGGGGTGCCGGCGGCTGCCATTCGGGGAACTCATCGAACAGGATTAGGTGCGCGCCGTTCAGCAGGAGCCCGGCATACATCAGCCTTTTGCCATCCTCGGCGAAGTTCTGCTCCGCCACCTCCGCACCGAAAGCGGCGGCATAGAAGCGACACGCCTCCGCGCCGCGGCCATCCTTGATCGTCAGGCAGGGCGTGACGCCGCTGGTTGGCCGGCCGGTCATCGCAATCTCCTCTGCATGGCATGAGTCTGCCGCCACCTAGCATAATATGCTTCGCCTTGCGGCGATCGGGCCGCTAGCGTCGCCTCATGGGTCTATCTTCCGCCGCCGCCTCCGCCCGTGAGATCCTGACGCGGCTGCACGACGTGATGGCGGCGCGCAGCCCGGCGCAGGCCAAGCTCGATCAGGTCGTCCGGATCATCGGTGAGGCGCTGTCGAGCGAGGTGGTCTCGCTCTATCTGCTGCGGGACGGCTGCCTGGAACTGTTCGCCACGCGCGGACTGAAGCCGGACGCTGTCCACGTCACCAAGCTGGCGATGGGTGAAGGCCTGGTCGGCACCATCGCCGAGGATGTCGAGACGCTGAACCTCGACGAGGCGACCAGCCATCCCGATTTCGCCTATCGGCCGGAGACGGGCGAGGAGCTGTTCCACAGCTTCTGCGGCGTGCCCATCGTGCGTCGCGAACGCTCGATCGGTGTGCTGTGCGTGCAGCACGAGGCGAGCCGCAGATATGACGATGTCGAAGTGGAGGCGCTGCAGACCGTCGCGATGGTGTTGGCGGAGCTGATCGCGGGCGCCGGCCTCGTCGATGAAACGGCAGGTGCAACAGGCGCGCGCGACACGGGCACGCTGCGCCTGACGGGGCTGAAGCTGGTCGACGGCATGGCCCGCGGCCGCGCCGTCTTCCACCAGCCGCGCGTGCAGATCGAGCAGACGGTGGCCGAGGATACGGAGGCCGAGCGCCAGCGGGTTCTCTCCGCCTTCCGCCATATGCGCGAGCAGATCGACCGGATGACCAGCCAGGCCGAGTTCGGCGTGGCGGGCGAGCATCAGGACGTGCTCGCGACCTACAAGATGTTCGCCTATGACGAGGGCTGGGCACGCCGGATCAACGAGGCGATCGACAGCGGCCTGACCGCGGAGGCCGCGATCGAGCGGGTACAGCAGCGCACCCGCATGCGCATGCGCGAGATCAGCGATCCATTGCTGGCGGACCGGATGCACGATCTGGAGGATCTCTCCAACCGGCTGCTGCGCATCGTCTCGGGCCAGCTCGGGACGGCGGCGCAGCTCGGCCTGCGGCAGGATTCCATCCTGATCGCGCGCAATCTGGGACCGGCCGAGCTGCTCGAATATGACCGGCGTCGCCTGAAGGGCGTAGTGCTGGAAGAAGGCTCGCTCACCGCGCACGTCACCATCGTTGCGCGGGCGATGGGCGTGCCGGTGCTCGGGCGTGTCCGCGACGTGCGCCGTCAGATCGGCGAAGGCGACCTGCTGCTGCTGGATACAGGCGAAGGACAGGCGATCATCCGTCCCTCCGGCCCGCTGGAAGAAGCGTTCGACGCCAAGCTGGCACTGGGTCAGAAGCGTCGCGCGCAGTTCCAGGCGCTCCGCGAACTGCCGCCCGTCACCCTCGATGGGCAGCGGATCACGGTCATGATCAACGCCGGCCTGCGCGACGACATCCCGGCGCTGGACGTGACCGGCGCCGACGGCATCGGCTTGTTCCGCACCGAGTTCCAGTTCCTCGTCTCCGCCACGCTGCCGCAGCGCGAGCGACAGCAGCGCCTCTACCGCGACGTGCTGGATGCAGCAGGCGATCGGCCGGTGGTGTTCCGCACCGTCGACATCGGCGGCGACAAGGCGCTGCCGTACATGAACACGGAAGGGGACGCGCTGGAGGAAAATCCGGCGATGGGCTGGCGCGCCATCCGACTGGCGCTGGAACGCAGCGCGCTAATGAAGGCGCAGGCGCGCGCGCTGATCGAGGCATCGGCCGGGCGGACGCTG
This sequence comes from Sphingomonas jatrophae, assembly GCF_900113315.1. Classification (GTDB taxonomy): domain Bacteria; phylum Pseudomonadota; class Alphaproteobacteria; order Sphingomonadales; family Sphingomonadaceae; genus Sphingomonas_P; species Sphingomonas_P jatrophae. Next base: position 352,377 of record NZ_FOZG01000002.1, read on the forward strand.
GCCGTCATGTTCCCGATGGTGTCAGAGCCGTGGGAATATCACGAGGCCCGCGCGCTGTTCGAGGCACAGCGCACGTGGATTGCGGAGCGCAACCGCATGCTACCCCTCTCCATCCGCTACGGCGCGATGCTGGAGGTGCCAGCGCTGGCCGAGATGCTCGACATGCTGCTGCCGCAGCTCGACTTCCTGTCGATCGGCACCAACGATCTGACGCAGTTCCTGTTTGCCGCAGACCGCGCGCACCCGAAGCTGGCGGAACGGTTCGACTGGCTGTCCCCCGCAATCCTCCGCTTCCTGGCGCGCGTGCTGGCGCAGGGCCGCGCGGCGGACGTGCCGATCAGCGTCTGCGGCGAGATGGGCGGGCGGCCGTTGGAGGCGATGGCACTGATCGGCCTCGGCATCGATCGCCTGTCGATCACGCCCGCCGCGGTCGGGCCGGTCAAGGCGATGGTGCGCAGCCTCGATGCGGGACGCCTGCGCAACGCGATGAAGGAATGGCTCGCCGCGCCGACCGCCCGATCGCTGCGGCCACAGATCGCCGCATGGGCCGAAGCCGAGGGGGTTCAGGTCAGCTGAGCCGCACGCGCGGCGGACGCCCCGCCCCGCCGGTTTGATTTTTGACGCGCACGAAGCGACAAGGTGCGGGTGGCCGCGCCGTCCCGCGTGCGGCAGGAGGCGGAATGGAAGAAACGGTCCGGAGCGGTGACGGTCGCGTCGGCGCGCAACTGGCGGCGGCACGCGAGGAGCGTGGCCTGTCGCTGGACGAGATCGCCGAGCGTACGCGCATCCCGATGCGAAGCCTGGAGCTGATCGAAGCGGGCGCCAAGGATGGCCTGCCCGCCCTCACCTACTCGGCCGGGTTCGTCCGCTCCTATGCGGCAGCGCTCGGGCTCGACGGACAGGCAATGGCGCAGCAATTCCGGGCCGAGATGGGCCGCCCGGTCCGCCGCGACGTGCCGGAACCTTATGCCCCCGCCGATCCCGCCCGCGTCCCCACCCGGCTGCTGGTGATCGTGGCGCTGGTGCTGGCGCTGCTGGTTGCCGGCGGATATGCGATCTGGCGCGGCGATGCGCTGTTCGGCAGCGGCGCGGAGCAGCGCGAGCAGTTGGCAGCCGGTACCGACCCCGCAGTCTATCCGCCGCCCGAAAGTGGACAGCCACAGGCACCGCTGGTTCAGCCCGGCGCTTCCCCTGCCGGTCCGGTCGGCGGGCCGGTGACGGTGACGGCGCGCGAAGAGGTGTGGCTGCGCATCGCCGAACGGGAGGGCAAGACGCTGTTCCTCGGCACGATGACGCCGGGGCAGAGCTTTACCGTGCCCGACGACGCGATTGATCCGGTGCTGCGGACGGGTCGTCCACAGGCGCTGGACGTGAAGGTGGGCACGGCGGTGATGGCGTCTCTCGGCCCGCCCGACACGCTGGTGCGAGAGGCGAGCCTGAAACGCGACGCGCTCAGCCAGGCGGCCGCGCTGCCGCCGCCGGCGGCACAGCCCATCGCGCCGCTGGTGCCGCCCTCCACCAGGCCGTAAAGGCTGGCGACAGGCGGACGGGTGCAGGGGCGCATGGTCATGGTCAAAGGAAGTTCGGGCATGAAGCGGATCGTGGCCGCATTGATGCTGAGCGCGATGGCGCCGGCTTATGCGCAATCGGGAGCACAGCCGGGGGTGACCCAGCGTGTCGATCGGCTGGAGCGCGAGATGCGCGCGGTGCAACGCAAGGTGTTCCCCGGATCGAGCAAGGCGCCCGGCTATCTCGAGCCTGAGATCAGCGCGCCAGCCGCTCCCGCACCGACCGGGGGCATCCCCGCCTCCGCTCCGATCACCGACCTGACCGCGCGCGTGAACTCGCTGGAGCAGGAAATGTCGCGCATGACGGGGCAGCTGGAGCAGAACAGCTTCAAGCTGCGCCAACTCGAGGAGCAGGTGCAACGCCTGCGCGCTGACTCCGACGCGCGACTGGATGCGAGCATGGCGGCGCCGACCACGGGGGCGATCGGACCAGCGGCCACGCCGAGCCGCCCCGCGGCGGAGCCCTCCCGCCCCGCCTCAGGTCGCCCGGGCACGACAGCCCCGGTCGAGGCCGAGCCCGAACAGGCGGCGGCCCCGGCCGGGTCCGGCGATGCGGGAGAGGACGCCTATCTCGCGGGCTATCGCCTCTGGTCGAACAAGAAATATCCGGAGGCGGAGACCGCGCTGAAGGCGTTCGTCGCCAAATATCCGAACCACAAGCGTGCAAGCTTCGCGCAGAACCTGCTCGGCCGGACTTACCTCGACAGCGGTCGGCCGGCGGCGGCAGCGGTGGCGTTCCACAAGAACTTCACCGGCAACCCGCGTGGCGAGCGCGCGCCGGACAGTCTCTACTTCCTCGGTCAGTCGCTGATGAAGCTGGACAAGCCGAATGCGGCCAAGGCGTGCGAGGCCTATGATGCGCTGCTGCGTGAATATGGCACCACCATCTCGGCAGACCTGAAGGCGAAGGTCGCCAAGGGCCAGACGGATGCCAAGTGCAAGGTGGGCGCGTAGACGCTGGCATCCGTTCGTCAGCGGAGTTGCGACCTGCGCTGATGTTCCGGGTCACAGGCCGGCCATCGCGAGCGGCTAGGCGGAGGTGACGACCGCACCCGATCCTATGCTGGTCGAGCGCTTCCGCGCGGCAATGCGGCGATTGGTCGGTTCCGATCACGGCCCGATCGGCATCGCGGTGTCCGGAGGGGCGGACAGCCTCGCCCTGCTGTTTCTCGCGCACGCCGCTTGTCCGGGCCAGATCCACGCCGCCACGGTCGACCATGGATTGCGCGCGGAGGCTCAAGCGGAGGCGCGCTTCGTCGCTTCGGTCTGCGAAGGGCTGAGCGTCCCACATGCTACGCTGACCATCCCGGCAGCCGCCGCGGACAGGCTGCGCGCGGGGGGCAATCTCCAGGCGACTGCGCGGGCGTGGCGCTTTCGCCTGCTCTGTGCATGGTGCCGCGACAACGGGCTTGCGTGGCTCGCCACTGCGCATCACGCAGACGATCAGGCGGAGACGCTGCTCATGCGTCTGGCGCGCGGGGCCGGACTGGCGGGCCTGTCCGGTGTCCGCGCCCGACGTGAGGGGAGCCCCGCGATCATTCGGCCGCTGCTCGGTTTCACGAAGGCCGAACTGGTCGGCTTCTGCGCCGCCGCCGGCATCACCCCGGTGGCCGACCCGTCTAATGAAGACCCCCGTTTCGACCGAACGCACGTCCGAATATTGCTGGGCTCGACGCAATGGCTCGATCCTCTCCGCCTAGCCGCCGCCGCGCACCATCTGGCTGAGTCGGAAGTCGCGTTAGCGTGGGCCGCCGATCGCTTGATGGAAGAGCGCCGCAGGGCCGACACCGAGTCTGCCTTCGGTTACGACCTGTCGGGACTGCCGGCCGAGCTGCTCCGCCGCATCGCAGCCCGGGCAATCGCGCATGTGGACGCCATCGCCACGCTCGATCCAAACCGCCCACCCCCGCGCGGCCCCGAATTGCAGCGGCTGATCGAGACTGTCGCCTCCGGGCAGGCCGCAACCCTCGGCCATACACGCGTGCATCGCCGCGGCGACCTCTGGATCTTCGCCGCTGCCCCGCCGCGCCGCTCACACTGATCGACACTGTTCCATTGCCATTAACACCCGCGCTCCTATCTTGCGTGGGATCCCGAGGAGCAGGCATGAGCGACGACAAGGAACCACAGGGCAACCCCTGGATGAAGAGCTTAGCCATTTGGGCGGGCATCCTGCTGGCGCTGGTCCTGTTCGTCTCGGTGTTCGACTCGGGTGCGCGCAGCAGCTCGTCGGGCGGCATCGCCTATTCCGAGTTCCTCGCTCGCGTCGACGAGGGTGCGGTCCGCGATGCCGAGATCGCCGGCAACGTCATATCGGGGCATCTGACCAACGGCAGCGGCTTCCGCACCTATGCGCCGCAGGATCCCACGCTGGTGCAGCGGCTGGCCGACAAGAATGTCGCCTTCGCGGCAAAGCCCGAAGCGCAGCCCAGCTTCTGGATGCTGCTGCTTTATCAATCGCTGCCGTTCCTCCTCATGATCGGCATCGGCTTTTTTGTCTTCCGCCAGATGCAGAAGAATGCAGGTTCCGGCGCGATGGGCTTCGGCAAGTCGCGGGCCAAGCTGCTGACCGAGAAGCAGGGCCGCGTCACGTTTGATGACGTTGCCGGCATCGACGAGGCACGCGAGGAGCTGCAGGAGATCGTCGAGTTCCTCAAGGATCCGACCAAGTTCGCCCGCCTCGGTGGCAAGATCCCGAAGGGCGCGCTGCTCGTCGGCTCGCCCGGCACCGGCAAGACGTTGCTTGCCCGCGCGATTGCGGGTGAGGCGAACGTGCCCTTCTTCACCATCTCGGGCTCCGACTTCGTCGAGATGTTCGTCGGCGTCGGTGCCAGCCGCGTGCGCGACATGTTCGAGCAGGCGAAGAAGAATGCGCCGTGCATCGTCTTCATCGACGAGATCGACGCGGTTGGGCGTCATCGCGGCGCCGGCCTCGGCAACGGCAATGACGAGCGTGAACAGACGCTCAACCAGTTGCTGGTCGAGATGGACGGCTTCGACGCGAACGAGGGCATCATCATCGTCGCCGCCACCAACCGGCCCGACGTGCTCGATCCCGCGCTGCTGCGTCCGGGCCGCTTCGACCGCCAGGTCGTCGTGCCGCGTCCGGACATCGAAGGTCGTGAGAAGATCCTTCAGGTGCACATGAAGAAGGTGCCCTTGGCGCCTGACGTCAATGCACGCACCATCGCCCGCGGCACGCCTGGGTTCTCCGGTGCCGATCTCGCCAACCTCGTCAACGAAGCGGCCTTGATGGCAGCCCGGCTCGGCAAGCGCCTCGTTGCGATGGCAGAGTTCGAGCTTGCCAAGGACAAGGTGATGATGGGCGCCGAGCGCCGATCGATGGTAATGACGGACGATGAGAAGAAGATGACCGCCTATCACGAGGCCGGACATGCCGTCATCGCGCTCCACGAGCCCGCATCCGACCCGATCCACAAGGCGACGATCATCCCGCGCGGTCGTGCGCTGGGTATGGTGATGCGCCTGCCCGAGCGGGACAGCTACAGCTACCACCGCGACAAGATGTACGCGAACCTGTCGGTCTCGATGGGCGGCCGCGTCGCCGAGGAAGTCATCTTCGGCTATGACAAGGTGTCTTCGGGTGCCTCGTCGGACATCAGCTACGCGACCGGCCTTGCGCGCGACATGGTGACGCGCTGGGGCATGTCGGATCGGCTCGGGCCGCTCGAATATGCGGAGCCGGAAGGCGAGACGTTCCTAGGCTATTCGCAGAACCGGCCGCGCAATGTCTCGAACGAGACCGCGCAGGTGATTGATGCCGAGATCAAGCGCATCGTCGAGGGCGCGCATGACCGTGCGCGGCAGTTGCTCAGTGACCATGTCGAGGAGCTGCATGCGCTTGCCAACGCGCTTCTCGAATATGAGACGCTGACGGGTGACGAGATCAAGAAGGTCATTGCAGGTGAGACGCTCGACCGGGGTGATCCTGAGGATCGGCGCACACCCCAGCTCGGCACCGGCGGATCCTCCATTCCGAAGAGCCGCCGTCCAGGCGGGTTCGGCACTCCGAAGCCCGCCTGACGCGAGCCAGTCGAAAGCTTCTCAGCCCCGGTCACCAGTTTGGTGGCCGGGGTTTTTCTATGGTTTAGACCAGCAAAAAGGCGCCGAGCCGAAGCCCGACGCCCTGAACACCGTAGCAGTCTGACGTTCAACTAAGCCGCAGCGCCTGCCTTCAGCCGTGCCGCATAGCTTTTGCGCAACTTCGCAAGCTTGGGTGGGATGGTCGCGAGACAATAGGGATTACGCTGGCCTTCACTCTCCCAGTAACTCTGATGGTAATCCTCCGCAGGATACCAAGGCGCGTCAGGCTCGATGGTGGTCACGATCGGCGGGTTGAAATCCGCCTGAGCGCGCGTCTTGGCCTCATGTGCCACACGCTCCTGCTCCGCATTTGCGGGGAAAATAGCCGAGCGATATTGCGTGCCAACGTCGTTGCCCTGCCGGTTCAGCTGCGTCGGATCATGGGTATGGAAGAAGATGTCGAGCAGGGTCGCGAAGTCGATCACCTCGGGATCGAACCACACACGGATCGCCTCGGCATGGCCGGTATCGCCACCACACACCTGGCGGTAGGTGGGATCAACCGTCGCACCTCCGATATAGCCGCTCTCGACGCGGTTCACCCCGGTTACATCGTTGAACACCGCCTCGGTGCACCAGAAACACCCACCGGCGAGGGTCGCCACCTGATCGGCCATGTGCCGCATCTCCTTGCTATGTCGCCCCATCATATGGGAGCGCCCTAGCCCGGGCGGAAGTCTGTGCCGCATCAGTCGCTGGCGACCGCGTCTGCCCCCTTCACTTTAGAGCGGAAGCACGACCGGCCACGCCAGCAGACAGCGGCTTAGACGATGCGAAGCCGAAGTCTTTTAGGCAAGCAAAGGGATTAGTTCCAGCCGCGGCTGTAGGCGTAGCAGTCGAAAGCTGCACATGCACTAGTCGGGCAGCCGAGGCGCCGTGCAGCCGCATCAACCGACATCGTAGTTCGCCGTATCATCACCTTGGCTCGGTCGAGCCCACGGCCTTGCAGCAAGCGCCTATCGGGCCGCGCAGAAGGGTTTTGTCACGGGTTCGCTGCTTGCTTGAGCGTGCTCGCAAACACAGGCGGCGGGGTTCCAAGTCGCTCACGCTTCGACTTCGGCCAGCTGGAGCTCATCGCCGCCTTGCCTGGCAGCCACAAGGAAAGGGCCGGCGCATCGCTGCCCCGACCCCTTCATTTCTCTCCAATGGAGAACCGTTCCGCCCGTCGCCAGGCGGCACGGCGCCTTACATGCCCGAACCCGGACCGAAGGTGATCTCCACGCGGCGGTTCTGCGGCTCGCGCACGCCATCTGCAGTCTCGACCAGCGGGCGGCTCTCGCCGAACGCTTCGGTCGACACGGCCGTGTCAGGCACGCCCTTGCCGGCAAGGTAGCTCTTCACCGCATCCGCACGGCGCTGCGACAGGCCGACGTTATACTGGTCGGAACCCGACTTGTCGGCGTGACCCGCAAGCATAACGCTCGCCTGACCGGTCGTGGCATAAGCCTGCGCCGCGTTGTCGAGGATGCCAGCGGCTTCCGGCGTGATGTCCGACTTATCCCAGTCGAAGAACACGATGAACGGACCCGGCTGCGTCGGAGCCGGCGGAGGCGGCGGCGGCGGCGGCGGCGGGGGCGGGGGCGGCGGGGGCGGCGGCGGAGGCGGCGGAGCAGCCGGCTCGCCGAAGTTGAAGATCAGGCTGGCGAGCAGCGAGTGCGAGCGGAAGCGCGAGTTCGTCACCGCACCGTTCGTCGCCACCATCTTCAGATCGTCGACGTTGAAGAAGCGATACTTCAGGCCGAGATCGATGTTCTCCGTCACCGGCGCACGGATGCCGGCGATCGCCTGCCAAGCGAACTTGGTGTCGCGGTCGCTGAGCAGCGTGGTCTGGTTGGTCGGCTGATAGTTCACCGCCGACACGCGGGCGACGCCCGCACCACCGCCGATGTAGCCCGACAGGCCGTCATCCGACCCGAAGTCGAGCAGGCCGTTGACCATGAAGCTGAGCGCGCTGGTGCGGCCGTCCGCATCAGGCAGCGGACCGCTGACCAGCGTTGTGGTCGCCGGCGGGCCAACGATCGGCACAGCCGCGTTCATCTCGTCGATGTTGGCGCTCTTGTAGCCAACTTCACCTTCGAGGCGGAACGCGCCGAAGTCGTAGCCGATGATGCCGTCGACGTCATAGCCGTACTTGGAGTCGACCGTGAACGCGTTGTTGGTCGCGCCCAGATCGTAATCCATGTCCTCGACGATCATAGCGCCGCCCTCGACGCCGACGTACCAGGCATTGTCGCGTGCGAGCGCCGGCGATGCCAGCGCCGACGTAGCGAGCGCTGCCATGATGGCGAGCTTACGCATATTCGTCCCCTTTCGTTCGCGTTCCAAATGGAACCGCGGAGCCTAACTAAGCAAAACGGGTAATTGGCGCAAGCTCGCCCCACCCCGTTGTGTTGCCGAAATGCCCCGCTCCGCGCCAAAGCGCGGCGTCGGTGCACCACGGCAAGACGCCCCCTAAACACGGCGACGCGGCTCTGGTTTCGACCCAAATGAAAAAAATAAAGTTAGCGGCTGATCAACCCATGTCCGCGAAGGGCATCCAGGATCTCGGCGATGGCCGAACGCGCCTGAACGTCAATCGACTCACCGCCACTTGGGTCCGCTACTGCGCCCCGCCTCGCCCCCACGACAGCCTGCCCGCCCACCGTTAAGGATTTCGCCGGAATCGCGCCGAGCTGCCACCCCGCGGCCGTGTGCAGCGCCCAGCACTCCGCATCACGCACCCAAAGCACCATCCCGTCTCGCGGTTCGGCGAAGCGCCAGCCGCCGGTACTCCACCATGCGATGTCGTGCGCTCTGTCTGCCCACGCTCCGCCCGGCGTGCCGCCCAAGATCCATGCCTTACCTTCGGCGGGGTTCGCGGGCGGTATCTCGGCGCCCATCGTCTCGACAGCGCCCTGCACGAGGGCATCGAGCCGCACGAGCGCCTCATTGTGGAACACGTCCTTCTGCGCCTGCCCCGCCGCGATCAGCGGCAGCGCCAGCCGAGCCGTATCCTGCATCATGATTCCTCCTCTTCCCCGAAGACGATCTCGACTGGATCGGACACCGCGATCGTGCCCAGCTGGCGCACGGCGATGGCGATCGGCCCTGTCTGCCTGTCGGCTGCCTGCGCTGCGGGCGAATAACGCCACACCGGCGAACCGGTCTCTTCCGTTCGTCCGCCAATGGTGAGCCGATAAGCTTCGCGCTCCTCGCCCAATGGCGCATCCGCCCCGTCCAGCCAGTCCCAGCCGGTGCGGCTCCGGCGCGTCCAGCGAACCACGACGGTCCCGTCCGGCAGCCGCTCCGCCGTCAGCGCCACAGGGGCCGGCGGGCGCACTGCGCGCGCGCCTACTATCGCCTGCGCCTCCACGCCGTCGCGCGTATCGCCACGGCCGACGGCCAGCACGCGAACCGAGCGGCCAATCTGCGCCAGCGGAAGATCGATGGGCAGCAAGGTTTCGCGTTCGACGAGAACGAAACTCTCGCCCTCGGCATGATGCGTCATAGCCCCCTCGCTCCCGCGCCGCCCACGCAACAGTCTGGACAGGCGGAAGCGGCGTGCGCCCAAGGGTTCCGCCACGCCGAACTGGATCAGCTCCCCGCCGAGCATCGCCAGGTTGGCCCCGCGAGAGAGCGCGGCATCGTCCCGGCTTTCCAGCCACATCGCATCATTGGCGAGCGTCACCTCCACCGCCCCAGTCATGTCAAATTGGAGCGACGATCCCGCCGGCAGCACCGTATCGGCCCACCCCATCGTCGCGGCGGGCGCCGTGCCGCCCGCCTCTGCCCAGCTGGCGCCCTCGTCCAGGCTGACGAGCAACGCCGCCCGCCGCCAGCCGACACCGGTTCCCGCTGCCGCCACCCACAGCTGCGGTCGATCCGCGGGAACGCCGTCCAGCGGCGGCAGGTCGAGCAATGCCAACACCGTCTGACCTGCAATCAGGTCGGCATCTCCGGTCACACGCCCGGCTGCTGCTGGCAGCACCAGCGCTGATGCCGCGCCATGCGCCACCAGCCCCAGTTCGACGATCATGCCGTCCAGTGCCGCGCTCTCCACTCGCCAGCGGCCCGGCAGTTCGGGCACGGTCACCAGATCGCCCGGCGCAATGCTCATCCGCTGGAACGGCAGCCGCACCGTCGCCCGCCGCCGCTCCGTCCAGTGCAGCGCCAGCCGCGCTTCCGCGATCGCCTTCGCCTCGCCCGCCGCGAGCGCCGCGGGCAGCTCGACGCGCATCGCCCTGCGCCCCGGCCCGGCACCCGCCCGCGCGCGCTGGAGGCTCGCCTGCCAGTCACGCGCAGGCTCGTAATAGCTGATTGCCACCTCGTCCGGCAGCGTCCCAGCAGCATCGCGTGAGCGGGCCAACCGCGCCGCCGGGGCCTCGCCACCCGTGCCCGCCTCCTCGGCAGAGAGCGTGATCTGCGCTCCCGTCCCGAGCGACAGCGCGGTGCCGGTGTCCCGCAGCGGCAGAGGCAACGCATCCGCCAACGCTTCGATCGCACCGCGCAGACTGTCACCGGTCGCAGCGAAGCCCGCCAGCAGCGGCGTCGCCGGCCCCTCCAGCCCACCGCCGCTCAGCGCCGCGGTGATCGCGCCAAGGCTCACCGGCCCATCGTCCGCCCTCACCTCGAAGGTGAGCGACGGAATGCGGTTGCCGAAGTCGGCCAGTTCCAGCCCTTCGAACACCGCATAAGCAATGCCGCGATAAGCCGGCGCTTCGCCCTCCAGCGATGCGATCAGCGGATCGGCCGGCTGCCCTTCGCCGCCATGATGCAGGCGAAAGGCAGCGATCCCGCTCTTCCAGTCACCGCCCGCTCCGCGCAGCAGCTTGCCGTCCGCCCAGATCCGCCCAACGCCTCGGATCGCCCGGCCCGACAGCGCCACTGCGAACGAGGCGGAGTAGCTGTAGTTCGTCACCTTCGGCTGGCCCTTGCCGCCGCCGCTCTTGTATCGATCCTCGATCAGGTCGGTCGACCAGATCACCGTGCCCGCCACCCGCAGCATGCCGAAGATGTGCGGGATTGCGCTGCCATAGCTGGATGTCTGGACGCTCAGATCGCCCAGCCGCGGCCCGCGGCGCGACGGCGCCAGCATCCGCTGATCCAACGATTGCCCGATCAGTGCGCCCACCGCACCGCCGATCGGCCCACCCACCAGCGTGCCGACGGTCGATAGCACCAGCGTCGCCATGTCAGATTCTCCAGCAGCCGATGATCTGCCCCGCAGGCGGCCCCGGCACTTCGACGACGCGGCCCGCCCGCGCACAGGCATGGACGTGGCCACCCGGCACCAGCACCGCCAGATGCAGCTGCCGCGCACCCGCATCGATCAGCATCACGTCGCCTGCATGGCCCGTTGCCACCCTCTCAAGGCCGGCCGCGTCCAGCGCGGCGACCGCGCCCGCGATATCACCCAAGCGGCGTGGATAGTCGCCCCGCCGCGACACTCCCGCCACGGCCAGCGCCACGCCGACACAATCCAGCCCAAGCGCCGGATCGCGCCCCTGCGCGCGAAAGCGCACGCCCACCAGCGCGCGTGCCCGCGCCACCGCATCCTCGGTCATGCGCCGGGATACCGGGTCAGCAGGTCATTGCCCGGCAGGTGCGGCTCACCGCGGAAGTTCGCCGCATTGGCAAAGCGCGCCACGCACGTCTCGAACCGCCCGTCACACCCTTCGCGCAGCTCCACCATCTTTCCGGGCGACACCGCAAAGACGGGCGGCTCGCGCAATGTCACCGTCACGCCGTCTGAGCGGAGGATGGCTGCGGCAAGCCCGCTATTCTCCCCACCGATCCAGCGCAGCCGGCCATAAGCCCAGCCGTTCGGCACAGGCTCGGCCGTGTCCAGCGTCACCGTCGTGCCGTCCACGTCCAGCACGCGCGCGATCCGCACCCGCGCCGCCATGTCGACCCGGCACCGCGCATCGCCCAGCACGGCCCGGCATTCGGGTGACGTCTGCTCCACCACCGCTCGGTCCAGGATCGCGCTCGGGCCGATCAGTTCGGCGGTGAAGCGCGCATCCTCCAGCCCCACTGCCCCGAGTTCGCCTCGCGCCAGCAGCAGCGGCGGGGCGGCCGGATCGCTCCAGTCGCAGGCGGACAGGGTCACCCGCGCCCCATCCCAGCGCCCGGCGGCAAGATCCGCCTCGTTCATCCCCTCTCCGGTCAGCGCGCCCGCCACATCCAGCGTATCCGCTTCCATCCCATCGGTGCGGCGGATCGCGGACGGCATCATGCCCGGGCTCGCGCGATAGACGAGCCCGCTTATCTCCAGGTCATGGTCATGGCCGGTAAAGCCCAGCGCCACGCCGTCGCGCCGATCCAGCCGCCACAGGAAGGCGATGGTCGTCAGCGCCGGGTCCAGCCAGCTCATTCGCGCACCTCCACCAGCGGCACGCTCGGCGCCTCGCCGGCGAGGAAGGTGGCGCGGTTCACCTCCAGCCGGTCCTCCTCGAAGCGCACCGGCACGTCGAAGCGATACCCCGCAGTCACCGCCACGCCAGCGGCCGGCGGCACATCGAACCGAATCTCGCCGAGCGGTCCCAAGGTCCAGCCGCCCACCTGCACGCCATCCAGCGCCACGCGGACGCTGCCCGCCACCGGGCGCGTGATCCGGCGCACGGCCGCCTCGGGCCCCGCACCATAGCGCTTCACCAGCGGAAAGCCCGTCGCCACGCCGTCGCCCGTGCCGATCGCTTGGTCGGTCGCGGCGGGCGCGCCTGTCATGCCCGCCGAACTGTCGTCGAACGGATCGCGGAAACGGAAAGCCTTGGCCGCACCCCGCCGCGCGCGAAAGAAGGCCAGCAGCGTCTCGATGTCGGCCTGCGCCCGCACGCCGGGGCCTGCGTCATAGCGCATCCGCGCATCTGCCCATGCCGTGTTCCGCTGCTCGTGCCCGCCCGCACTCGTCACGATCGCAGTGGAGAAGCCGGGCGCCGCACTCGCCTCCCGCCCCAGCGCCAGCGGGAAATCCACCTCATCGAACGCGTCCACCGCCGCCTCCCTCAGATCGAATGCCACGAAGCCGTCGCGCGCCACTTGGGGCAGCGCCCAGACGAAGGTTTCCGCCACACCGCGGGCACGCGCCGCCTCCGCCGCCTCGGCGATGGCGCGCCATTGCCGCCGGTCCTCGGCGCGCAGCACGAAGCCGCTGAGCAAATGCTGCTCGCTCACCGGATAGCCGAGGCGGGCCTCCATCGCGGCCACGCCCCGCGCGGTGCCGGCCGCATCGCCTGCCACCGTCCAGTCGTAGTCCTCCAGCTGAAGCACGTCATAGGCCGGCCGCACCCAGCCCACCGGCACGTTCGCGCGTCTCAGCTCCGGCGCCGCCCGATCGAGCACGGTCGGCAGATAGACGAGCAACAGCACCTCGGCCCTGGGCGCCGCCGCGCGCACCGCATCCCGCAGCGCGCCGGTGGACGCCGCCAGCATCTCCCCCGCCTGGTCGAGCAACGCGATCTCGCCGGGCGACAGTGGCGCGCGCACGCTCGCAATCTCGGGCGGGCTCCCGCCGAACGCCGCCCGCGCCGCTTCGTCATAGAGGCAGGGTCGCCCATCCGGCATAACCCACCACCACGGCTCACCGATCTGGAACCGCGGCGCATGCCCCGCCGCCACCGCAATCCCGACAAACGCCACCGCGACAGCCTGCAGATAAGACATCGCCGCCTCGTTCGCGGGCGACAGCAGGGTCGAAGGCGGCACCCAGCCGGTCAGCGCCGGGCTGCCATCCGCCGCCCGCTGCTTCCACGCATCCGGCGCATAGGCATCGAACAGCTCGTAGGAGAGCGACACGATCAGCCCGTAATCCAGCGCCTTCGCGCGCGTCGCAAAGTCCCGGTGCCATGCCGCACACGGCCCGCTCAGCGCGCCGCCCGTAAGCGTCGCCCGTCCGTCCGCGTCCAGCCGCGGATAATGGCTCATGCCGACATAATGGTTGATCGGGCCGCGATAGCCGAGCTGCAGCACCTGCCGCAGCACCCGGGCGGGCGTCAGATTGTAGCAATCGTCATAGCCCGTCGCGATGCGCAGGCCATGTTCCGGCACCATCGCCTCGCCGATCGCCAGCACGGATTTCGCGCCGTCGCAGGCGATCTCGCTCAGGCTCACCCACGCTTCGCTCGGGCTCGCTTCGGCGCCGCCAGGCACATGTCCCAGTGCCACCAGCGACATGAACAGGCGGTCGATGTCCGCCGGCCACACCCGCTCCGCCTCGCCCGGCAGCAGGAAGCCGCCGTCCAGCGCATCGAAGTCGAGCGTCACCGCCGCGTCGTCCGGATCGCCCTCGGCATAGTTCCACAGCCGCACGTGCCAGATGCGCGGCGCTCCGCCCCCATCACGCCCCTCGATAGTCAGGGTCGGCCCGTTCACCGCGTCGAGCGGCATCAGCCCGCCCGAGCGCCAGCGAAACCGCAGCACGCAGCCGGAGAAATCGCGGTCCGTGGCATAGGCCAGCAGCGGATGATCCCACCGATCCTCCGCCTCCCAGATCAGGCCCGCCAGATCGCCTGTTTGCTGGAATTGCAGGTCCACGCGCAGCGCATCGGGCGCGATCGTCGTCGCCGCCGCCATCATCGGCCGCGGGAAATCCACCGTCCAGAAGCGCGCGTCGAACCGCTTGATCGTGCCCTGTTCCAACGCGTCGTCGCGCGTGGCCAGCCGCCAGCCCATGCTGTTCCCCCTCCATGGTTCACGAAGACCCGTTCGGCTATCCCGCCCGCTCCAGCGCCGCGCGCACCGCCCGCGCCACCTGCCGGCCGGATTTCGCCAGCGCCTGCGGCTCGCTCGCGCCCGCGCCATCAATGCGGATGCTCACCCGCACCTCGCGCGCCGCGCCGCTGCCGCCCGTCTCCACCCGCCCGCTGGCGGTCGGCACGAACAGCTCGGGGCCGCGCTCGCCAACCAGGTAGGCGCGGCCCGGCGCCACCGGCCCGCCCGTCGCCCGCCCGGGCAGCCCCGCCGCTCCGCCGAGCACTCGGCCGAACAGCCCGCCCAAGCCCCCGCCGCCCGCCACCGCCCCGATCCCGGCGGAGACCGCCGCCGCCGCAATCTCGCCCAACACGGACATCGCCGTCCGCTTCAGGTCGTCGAAGCCCAGCTTGCCGCTCCGCACGCCGCGCAGCAGCGCGCGCTCGATCCGCTCACCCGCCGCATCGCCGACGCGTCCTGCGTCCGCCAGGCCGCCCCGCAGCCGCGCCACTTCGCCATCGAAGCCGCGCGTGTCGGCACGGACGCGCAGCAGCAGCGTCTCCACCTCGTCATCCATCGGGAAACCTTTCCATCAGCCGCGCGAGGTCCGCGCCGTCCGCACGCTCGGGCGCATCGCCGGCCAGCGCCTCCAGCACCGCCGCCACTTCCTCCGGCGTTGCCTGCCAGAAGGCGTCGGGCGACCAGCCCAGCAGCGCCCCCGCCAGCCCGCTCAGCCGGCGGGCTCCTTCGGCGAACGTCACCGCCCTTTCAGGATCTGGCGGATCAGCGCCGCCAGCACCGGCGTCGCCGCCGCCAGCCCCTCTGCCAGCAGCGCCTCGCCCAGCCGTGCGCGGTCCCAGCCCTCGGGCGGATCGACCAGGCAGAACCAGAACAGCGCGACCACGTCGCCGAGCGCCAGCTGCCCCGCCGCTGCCCGCTCCACCAGCGCGAACAGCGGCCCCAGCTCCGCCTCCGCCGCCACCAGCGCGGCGAAGCTCGGCCGCAGCGTCAGCTCCAGCCCGCCCGCGCGAAAGCTCGCCTCCCCGCGTGCGGCGTTAGCCATTGGCCACCGCGCCGGAGCTTTCCAGCGCCAGCGTGTAGCTGCGCTCACCATTGAAATCGCCGGCATAATCCAGCCGCGTGACGAGGAACCGGCCTGTCATCGTCTCACCGCTTTCGAAGCTCAGGCGATAATCGTCGATCGTGCCCGCCAGCGCATTGGCCTTCACCCGCGCCTCGGCGGCGGAGCCCGTGAACACGCCCGCCGCGCTCACCGACACGGATCGCACGCCCGCGCCCGACAGCAGCTCGCGCCATCCGCCCGAACCCTTGTTGGTGACAACCACCGCTTCGCCGTTGATCGACAGCTGCGTTGTCCGCATCCCCGCCACGGTCGAGAAGACGGGCACCGTGCCGCCATCCCCCACCTTCAGCAGAAAGGCCGAACCCTTCTCGATCGCCATGTCCCGTCCCTCCATGATTGTGGTCCGCGCGAGGGCTCAGCCCGCCACCGCCCGCGCCCGGAATTCGATGATCGCCGCCCACGGTCCCCGCGGGTCGCGCACCACGCGCGATCGGACGAAGACGAGGCTCACGATCCGCCAGCCATCCAGCTCGCGCGCCATGCCCTCGATCGCGGCTTCCGCCGCTGCCGCCAGCGCATGCAGCCGTGCCGCCCGCCCGCCCTCGTCCCACGCGATCACCGCCAGGTTCAGCTCGCGCCCGGTCATCCCCTTGGCGCTCCAGTCGCGCGCCAGCGTCTCGCCGATGGCGACATAGGGGAAGGCTGCACGCGCCGGCGGGCCGTCGAACACGCCGCTCGCCGTCGCCGCCACCGTCGCATCACCGCGCAGTGCCGCCACCATCGCCGCCTGCACCGCCGCCACCGCGCTCATGCCAAAGCCCCCGGCACGCGCAGCAGCGGCTCGTCGATCCGCCGCCGGTGAAGGCCTCGGGCGGACAGCCGCACCTCCGCGCCGGTCACGTCCGCCGACACGCCGGCCTGGGCCTCGGCCGCAGCCGCGATCCGCGCCGCCACCGCCCCCGCCCGCACCGCACCGATCCGCGCCGCCTCTTGCTCCAGCGTCATGCCACCTCCTCCGCGTGGACGAGAATGCGGTCCGGCGTCGCCGGATCGCGCTCCACCGCCGTCACCGCCAGCAGCCCGTCGCCGCGCGCCAGCCGGTCGCCCACCGCCACCGGGCACGGCCGCAGCGCCACCGTCCAGCGCAGCGCCCCCCGCACCGCGCCGTCCTTGCTGGCGACACTCCGCTCCGGCCGCGGCGCCGCCCAGACGCGCGCCACCTCCACCCAGTCACCGGCCGCGCCCCCCAGCGCGTCGCGCTCCGCCCCCTGCCGCAGCACCGTCACCCGCTCGCGCAGCGTCCCCGCCAGCCCGCCGCTCACCGCCGCACCTCATGGCCGAAGCCGATCCGCCGCCACGGCCGCCACAGCGCCGCCACGGCTGCAGGAGGCGCGCCCTCGTCGGCAGCGTCACGGTGCGCGTGGCAATGCGCCACCAGCCGTGCGACACCCTGCCGCAGTGGCGCGGGCACCTCCTCCGCTGTCTCCGCCAGCCCGGCGCGATAGGTCACGCGCAGCCCGGCGGCCCCGCGCACCCACCCGTCGCCCGCTGCGTCGATGTCCACCGCATAGGCATCCACCGGCAGTGTCACCCCGTCCGCCCCCGCCACGCCGGTGATCGCAATCACCGGCGTCTGCCCCAGCCGCTGCCAGCCGGCTGCACCACGCAGCGTTTCCGTCACCTCGCGCGCCACCAGCGCCTGTCCGGTGAAGCGCTCCGCCAATGCCGTCGCGACATCCACCAGCCGTGCGAACAGCGCATCCTCGTCGGCCCCATCGACGCGCGCATAGGCCTTCGCCTCCGCCGGCGTGATCGCCGGCGGGCTCATGCTTCGAAGCATCGCCGTCCCCCGTATCCGCTTGCAACTGCCCCTCCCCGATCGGGGAGGGGCCCGGTCACGGCTCAGGCGGCGGAGAAGCGCATCAGCTTGATCGCCTCGCTGTTCGCCACACCGCCGCCGATCCGCTTGGTGGCGTAGAAGTGGACGAACGGCTTGTTGCTGTAAGGATCGCGCAGGATCCCCGTCTCGCGCCGCTCGGCGATCAGATAACCGACGGCGAAGTTGCCGAATGCGATGCTCAGCGAGCCCGCCTCGATGTCCGGCATGTCCTCGCTCTCCACCACCGGATAGCCGAGCAGGCTGTCCGGCTGGCCGGCGGCGAGGCCCGGCTGCCACAGGAAGGCGCCGTCCGCGGTCTTGAACTTGCGGATGGTGGCGCTGGTCGCGGCATTCATCACGAAGCTGGCGCCCTGGCGATAGGGCGCGCGCAGCGCCTGCACCAGGTCGATCAGCTTGTCCGCGGCTCCTACCGGGAAGGCGCCAGCCACGCCCGTTGGCAGCACCTGCACCGTGCCGAACGGCCGCGTCGCATCGCTCGCGGTCGACATCGGATAGTTCAGGAAGCCCTTCGGCCGGTTGATCCCCGATCCGTTGACGAAGGCTGCCCCCTCCGCCCGAGCGAACTCGGCCGCAATCTCGCGCGCCAGCCAGTCCTCCACGTCGAACGCGGCATCGTCCAGCATCGCCTGGCTCGCCGCCGGATTGGCGTAGAGATCACCCATGGGCGGCGCCACCTCGACGAAGGTCGGCGTCTCGCCCAGCGGACGCACACCGTCCTCCGCCGCCCAGCCCGAGGCGACACCACCCGTCGTGATCAGCTTGCGGTAGCCGGCCGAACCGACCTTCACCACATTGGCCAGCGACCGGATCGGGCTGATCGACTTCAGCACCGCGTCGATCCGCGCGTCGATCTCCTCCGGCACGGCATAGCCGCCCGCCCCGTCGCTCGTGCCGACGAAGCTCTTCAGCTCCACGCCCGCCATCGCGCCCTGCCGCAGATAGCGTTCGACGAATGCGCGCGCCGTCCCGTCCTCGCTCTTGGCGCCGGTCAGCGCCGGCCGCCCGTCGGCCCGCACGCGCGCCTCCACCTGTTGGCGCAGCGTCCCCAGCTCCGCCTTCAGCGCGCCGATCGCCGCCTCCGCCGCCACCGCGTCGAAGCTCGCCTCCAGCACGTCCGTGCCCGTATCCGCCTTCGTCTCGTAATCCATGCCCGCCGTCTCCATGAGTTACTCCTCCACCACCGCGTGCACCCGGGCGTCCGGCTGCATCGGGAATGTCACTAGGCTGATCTCCACCAGGTCTAGGTCGGTCAGCTGCCGGGTCGCGCCGTCGATCTTGCCGCGCACCCGGTATCCGAAGCTCAGGCCGTCCAGCGCCCGCTCGCGCAGCAGCGCCGCCGCCGGCCCCGCCCCCGCACTCAACCGGCCGATCACGCGCAGGCCCCGCGCGTCCTCGCGCATCGCCTCGATCGTGCCGATCGGCCGCTTGGGATCGTGCTGCCAGAGGAGCGGCACCTGCCCCCGCTCCTTCAGCGTCCGCGCGAAGGCGCCCGCGCGCACTACGTCGCCGCCCCGGTCGCGCCGATCGAACAGGGCGGCATAGCCGGCGAAGCGCAGCGTCACGCCAGCTTCCCCAGCAGCCCGGTCTTCACCGCCACGCCGACCAGG
Source organism: Sphingomonas jatrophae (assembly GCF_900113315.1). GTDB lineage: Bacteria > Pseudomonadota > Alphaproteobacteria > Sphingomonadales > Sphingomonadaceae > Sphingomonas_P > Sphingomonas_P jatrophae. The sequence continues at coordinate 371,307 of NZ_FOZG01000002.1, forward strand.
ATCAGCGCCAGCAGCAGCCGCGTTACCCAGGCCGCCGCCGCCTTCCAGGCCGAGCTCTTGGCATCGCGCCACGCGCCCAGCAGCTCGCGAAGTTCGCCGAGGTCGCCGCGCGCCCGCGCATCGTCCAGCCCCAGCCGCCGGCACGCCGCCTCCGCGCCCGTCGCGCTCGCCTCCTCCACCAGCGCGCGCAGCGTCACCAGCGCCGCGCCCTCCGCCTCCGCTTGCGCGATCAGCCGCGCCAGCATCATCGTCTCCGTCGTGGACATCGCATCCTCCTCCCGGACCCGGTTCAGCCTGCCGCCTCGATCCCCAGCATCGCCCGCTTCTCGTCCGGCGACAGGAAGTCCGCCGCCGCCACCTGCCGCCAAAGCAGCTCGCGGTCCGCCGCCAGCGCGGGCACCGCGTCGAGGTCCGGCGCCAGCGCCGCCTCCGGCCACCAGCCGCGCAGGGCCTGCACCAGCCCGTCGAGAATCTTGGTCGCGAGCGGCAGGATGGTCAGGCGCCACAAAGCGCGGTTCGCCTCGGCATAATTGGCGTAGGTGGCGTCGCCCGGCAGGCCGAGCAGCATCGGCGGCACGCCGAACGCCAGCGCGATCTCGCGCGCCGCCGCCGCCTTCAACCCGACGAAGTCCATGTCGGCGGGCGACAGGCTCAGCGCCTGCCACTTCAGCCCGCCTTCCAGCAGCATCGGCCGCCCGGCATTGGCGGCCCCCGCGAAGGTCCGCTCCATCTCCGCCTGCAGGCGCTCATATTGCTCGCGGGTCAGCGCCGCACCGCGCTCGCCGGGATCATAGACCAGCGCGCCCGAGGGCCGCGCCGCATTGTCCAGCAGCGCGCGGTTCCAGCGCGTCGCCGGATTGTGCAGCGTCACCGCCCCCATCGCCGCGCCCAGGCACCCGATGCCGAGATGATCGTCCAGCGGATGCTGCGTCCGGATATGGATCGCCTGCGGCTGCCCGTCCGGCCCTGCCGTCGCGAAACGCTGCACCGTCTCGCCGGCGCGGTAGCGATAGGCGACCGGCCAGCCCCGCGCGTCCAGCTCGGGCGTCACCCGCTCCGGCCGCAGCGCATAGAGCTCGCACGGCATGCCGTCCGCGCCTGCCGCGACCTGGACGTAAGCGTTGCCGTGCAGCACCAGCTGCGCCGCCACCGCCTCCAACAGCGATTGGCCCGCGCTCGTCGTCCGCACCAGCGCGATCAGCCGCGCCTCGCCCTTCAGCGTCAGCGAGGCGACGCCCTCCGCCACGATCCGCACCGCGCGCTGCGCCACCGGATTGCGCAGATAGGCCTCGCGCAGCTCCGTCTCATAGCTGATCGGCGTGTCGCCGCCGACCGTCCCCATCCTCATGCCGCCGCTGAGCGCCGGGCGCACGCCCTCGCCCGCCGGCCGCCTGCCGAACAGCTTCATCGCCCATCCTTTCGAGTTCACGTTCATCCCGGCGCCAGGTCGGGCTCGCAGGAGACGAAGCGCACCGCCGCTCCGCCTCACCCCCTCACAACAGCCGCATCCCCGGTGCCGCGCTCCGCTCCAGCATCAGCGCGCTCAGCGCCCACACCAGCGCGTCCGCGCGGTCGGGCGATCCCTCGCCCGTCCAGCCGGTCGCGGAGAAGCCCGACAGCTCCTCCTCCAGCTCCGCCATGCGCCCGACATGGCGCACCCGGCCCCGCGCATAGAGCGTGGCCACCGGCTCCGCCCGCGCCGCCTTGCCGCGCGCGGCATGGACCAAAGTCACCGGCAGCCGGTCGTCCGCCGCATGCAGCACCGCGCGCACCATCGCGCCGCCATTGTTCGCCTCCGCCACCACCCGATCAGCGGCGTGGCGGCCTGCGGCATCGGCCACCGCCCGCGCCCACCGGTCGGGGCTGCCCGCCGAGACGCTCGCATCTTCCAGCACATAACCGTTGCCGTCCGCCCCCAGCCCGGCCGCGACGATGCCGCACGCATCGCCCTGCTCCCCCGCCGGCGGATCGACGCCGATCACCACCCGCACCAGATCGGGCGCCGCCGCGATCCGGCAGCGGGCCAGCGCAGCGGGCGTCCACAGCGCATCCTCCGCCACCTCGACCAGCAGGCCGTCCAGCTCCTGCCGGCCGACCGGCGTGCCGTCATATTGCGCGCGCATCTCCGCCAGGAAGGCGCGCGGCAGGGTGGAGCGGGCGTCCCATGTCGTCCCCCGCGTCACCGCCGCCTTCGCCGCCAGGTCGCGCAGAAACGGCGTCGGCCGCGGCGTGGTCGTCGCCACCGCCCGGGGACGCGCGCCGATCCGCAGGCCCAGCTGCAAGTTGGTCCACGCCTTGTTCGGCTGCGTCCACTTGGCCACCTCGTCTGCCCAGGCCGCGTTGAACTGCGGCCCGCGCAAACTGTCCGGCTCGGCCGCCGAATAGACCTCCGCCACCGCGCCGTTCGGCCAGCGCAGCCGGCCGAGACTCGGCTCCCAGCGCGGCCGCATCGCCGGCGGCCCCAGCGAGAGCAGCCCGCTCGCCCCCTCCACCATCACGCTGCGCGCCTCACCCGCGGTCGCGCCGACCAGTGCGATGCGGAAGCTCGGATGCGCCTCCGCCTGTGCGCGCACCCACTCCGCCCCAGCCCGCGTCTTGCCGAAGCCGCGGCCCGCGAGGATCAGCCACGTCGCCCAGTCACCCTCCGGCGGCAGCTGCGCCGGCCGCGCCCACAGGCTCCAGTCATGCTCCATCCGCGCCAGCTCGGCCCCGCGCAGCGCCTCGATATGCGGGCGCCAGCTCTGCTCGCGAACCATTCGTTCCGCGATCGATTCCCCACCCATTCATCCCCCGAAGACCTGAGTGCAGCCGCCCTCTTCGGCGGTTACGGATCGTCCCCCGTCATCCGCTCCGCCATCTCCTCGAAGCGTGCCGCCAGCCGGGCGCGGATCGCATCCCCCGGCTCTGCCGCCGCCACGACGGGCGGCACCGCCGCCCGCTGGTGCTGCGCCAGCAGCTGCCCCGCCAGCCGCGCGTCGAACTCGCGCACCCGCGCCACTTCCTTGCCGCCGTGAAAGACGGGCTTCTCCACGCCGTCGATGGCGCGCTCCAGCATCATCATCTCCAGCCGGACATAGCCTTCGTGCAGCGCGATCGCCCAAGCCTCGCGAAAGGCGGGCGATTTCATCCGCAGGCGATAAACGCTCGTGTCGCTCACCCCCACCGTGCGGCAGGCCTTGGCCACGTTGCATCCGGCCGCCAGCGCTTCCAGGAAGCGCGCCTGCCGGTCCAGCGTCCACCGCGCCGCCGGCTTCTTCACCGTCGCCATCCTATTTCCCCCGGACGTGCCGAGGGGCCGAAACACCCCCCGGTGCCCGGCCCCTCGACGCATTTCTTCAGCGTTCCTGTTATGTGCCACAACAGCGTGGCGCTGTCAAACTCTTTTTACCGATCCGGTTCACGAAGAAGCCGCTCGACGATCCGCTCGCTGGCATGGCCATCACCGAACGGGTTCGGCGCCGCCGCCATTGCCGCATAGGCCGCCTCGTCTCTCAGCAGCCGTGCCGCCTCCGCCGCGATCCGTGCCGCATCGGTGCCGACCAGCACGCCGCACCCCGCCTCCAGCACTTCGGGCCGCTCGGTCGTGTCCCGCAGGATCAGGATCGGCTTGTCGAAACTCGGCGCCTCCTCCTGCAGCCCGCCGGAGTCGGACAGCACCAGCGTCGCCCGTCCGATCAGCCCCATCAGCTCGACGTAACCGAGCGGGTCGATCAGGTGGATGCGCGGATGGTCGGCCAGCGCGTGCGCGACGGTCTCCCGCACCACCGGGTTCGGATGCACCGGATAGACGACATGCACGTCCGCATGCGCGTCCACCACCGCCCGCACGCCCGCGCAGATGTTGGACAGCCCTCCGCCGAACGCCTCACGCCGGTGGCTGGTCAGCAGGATCAGCCGCGCCTCCGCCGGCACGCCCAGCCGCTCCGCCACTTCGCTCCGCCCGGCCAGTTGCGCACGCATCAGCCGCACTGCGTCCACCACCGTATTGCCGGTGACGAGCACGTGTCCCTCGGCAATGCCCTCCGCCAGCAAATTCGCCCGCGCCCGCTCGGTCGGCGGAAAATGCAGGTCGGCCGCCGGCGCGATCACGCGGCGATGCACCTCCTCGGGGAAGGGCGCCTGCTTGTTGAACGATCGCAGGCCCGCCTCGACGTGGGAGACGCGAAGCCCGCGGTAATGGCCGACGATCGCCGCCGCCATGGCGCTGGTCGTATCGCCCTGCACGATCACGTCGCTATAGGCCTCGTCGGCGAACAGCACGTCCAGCGCCGCCACCAGCCGCCCGAACAGCTGGCCGAGCGATTGCCCCGCCACCATCGTGTCGAGCGTCCGGTCCGCGCTCACGCCGAACGTCGCCAGCGCCTCGCCCGCCATGTCGCGATGCTGCCCCGTGGCAACGACATGCGCCTCCGCCTTGCCGCGGAACGCCAGCGCCACGGGTGCCAGCTTGATCGCCTCCGGCCGGGTGCCGACGATGATCGCGATCTTGCGTTGCGCAGCCACAGAAATCCCCGTTCGCCCTGAGCCTGTCGAAGCGCCGTTCTTCTTCTCGCGTCGCTGAAGAAGGACAGGGCTTCGACAGGCTCAGCCCGAACGGCTTTGGATCGTTACCTCGGATCGAGGTCCAGCACCGGTGGCAGGTCGCCACCCGCGGCAGCGATGTCGTCGTCGATCCGGGCATGATGCACCAGGATGATGACGAGGTCGGCGCCCTTCGCCACCTCGGCCAGGCTGGCATAGCCCATGCCCGGCACCAGCGGATCATATTGCTCGACGGTGATGCCCGTCGCCTGCAACAGCCGCACCACGTCGCGCGCCGGGGCTTCCCGCACATCGTCGCACTCGCGCTTGTAGGCCGCACCCAACGCCACCACGCGCGCGCCGCGCTTGCCGTTCAGCGCCGTCCTGACGCGCGTCGCCGCACGCTTCGGCATCTCGTCATTCACCACCCGCGCCGCCCGCAGCAGCCGCGTCTCCGCCGGCGCCACATCGACCAGGAACCAGGGGTCGACCGGGATGCAGTGCCCGCCCACGCCGATGCCGGGCGACAGGATGTTCACGCGCGGATGGCGATTGGCCAGCGCGATCACCTCGGAGGCGTCCACGCCCACCTTCTCGCAGATCAGCGCACATTCGTTGGCCAGGGCGATGCCCACGTCGCGCGAGGCATTCTCCATGATCTTCGCCGTCTCCGCCGCGGTGGCGGAGGTCGGGATCAGCGCGCCCTTGACGAACGTCGCATACAGGTCGGTCGCGGCCTGCGTGCTGGCGTCGTCGATGCCGCCGATCAGGCGATCATTGTGCACGATCTCATGCTCGATCGCGCCGGGCAGGATGCGCTCGGGGCAATGCGCCAGCAGGATGTCCTCGGGCACCTTCAGCCCCGTCTCCCGCTCGATCAGCTCCTTCACCAGCCCGCTGGTGGTCAGCGGCGGGATCGTGCTCTCGATGACGACGAGGTTGCCGCGCGTCAGCACCGGGCAGATCGATCGCACCGCTGCCTCGACCGCGCCGAGATCCGGGCGCTTGGTCAGGTAATCCACCGGCGTCGGCACCGCGACGATGAAGGCGTCGCCGGCCACCGGCGTCGCCGATCCGACGAGATGGTCGCGCACCGCCGGATCGCTCAGCATCCGGTCGAGCTCGCCGCCCGTCACATGATGGCGGCCGTTATTGATGCCCTCCACGATCGACGGGTCGATATCGACCCCCGTCACGCTCAGCCCCGCCTTGGCCCACATCACCGCCGCAGGCAGGCCGACATAGCCGACGCCCACCACGACGATGTGCGGCAGCACGTCACGCACCGGCACGCGTGCGGCATCCACCGCCGCCGAGCTCCACTGAAAATGAACGGTCATCGGCACCGCGCCCCGGTAATTGGTTCGCCTCCGATTGCCAGCCAAGCCTGTAGGAATCGTTACCGCGCGGTTCAGGAGATCGCGGCTCACACTTCCTTACGTTCACTCTCCCGTCTCCGCTTCCACTCGAACAGAGCTTGTCGAAGCACACTTCTGTTCCATCGCTGGATGAAGCGCGCCTCGACAGGACCTGACAGAGCGTGGTCGAACGGAACCGTTTACTCCGCCGCGGCCGCCGTCACCAGCTCGCGATAGGTCAGCACGGGCTTGCGCGCCGCCGCCGTCTCGTCCAGCCGCCGCCGCGGCGCATGCACCGGCGCCGCCTTCAGCGCGGCATCGCCCGCCTTGGCGCGTTCCGCCACGTGCCGCAGCGCGCCGATGAACTGGTCCAGCGCCGCCTTGCCCTCGGTCTCGGTCGGCTCGATCAGCATCGCGCCGTGGACGACCAGCGGGAAGTACATCGTCATCGGATGGAAGCCCTCGTCGATCAGCCCCTTGGCCACGTCCAGCGTGGTGAAACCCTCGGGGAAGCCCTCGTCCGAGAACAAGGCCTCGTGCATGCACGGACCGCTGGCGGCGAACGGCGCATCCAGCACGTCCTCCAGCTGACGGAGCACATAGTTCGCGTTCAGCACCGCATCCTCGGACACCTGCCGCAAGCCATCCGCGCCGTGGCTGAGCATGTAGGCGGCCGCCCGCGTGAACATGCCCATCTGCCCGTGAAAGGCGACCATGCGGCCGAACGTGTCGGCATGATGCTCGCCCGCCGTCTCCTCCTCGACGAGGTGGAAGCTGCCATCCTCACGCTTCTCGACGAAGGGCAGTGGCGCAAACGGCGCCAGCGCATCGGAGAACACCACCGGCCCGGCACCCGGCCCGCCGCCGCCATGCGGGGTCGAGAAGGTCTTGTGCAGGTTGATGTGCATCGCATCGATGCCGAGGTCACCCGGCCGCACGCGGCCGACGATGGCGTTGAAGTTCGCGCCGTCGCAATAGACGAGCCCGCCCGCCGCATGCACCGCCTCGCCTATGGCAATCATGTCGCGCTCGAACAGGCCGCAGGTGTTCGGGTTGGTGATCATCACGCCCGCCACGTCCGGCCCCAGCCGCGCCTTCAGCGCCTCCAGGTTGACGCGGCCATCTTTCGTCGCCGGAATGTCCTCGACGCGGTAGCCGCAGAAGGCCGCCGTCGCCGGGTTCGTCCCGTGCGCGCTCTCCGGCACCAGGATCACCTCGCGCGCGTCGCCGCGTGCTTCCAACGCCGCACGGATCGCCAGCAGGCCGCACAGCTCACCATGCGCGCCCGCCTTGGGGCTCATCGCCACCGCCGGCATGCCGGTCAGCTTGCACAGCCACTCGCCGACAAGGTTGATGACCGCATAGGCGCCCTGCACCGTCTCCTGCGGCTGCAGCGGATGCACGTCGGCAAAGCCCGGCAGCCGCGCCATCCGCTCGTTCAGCCGCGGATTATGCTTCATCGTGCAGCTGCCCAGCGGGAATAGGCCGAGGTCGATCGCATAATTCTGCCGGCTGAGCCGGGTATAGTGCCGCACCGTTTCCGGCTCGGACAGGCCCGGCAGACCGATCGGCGCCTCGCGCGTCAGTCCACCCAGCCGCGACGCCGCCTCGGGCACCTCGGCGAAATCGACGCCTGTCTTGCCGATCGATCCGATCTCGAACAGCAACGGCTCTTCCAGCATCAGCGCGCGATTGCCGGTGAACGTCTCTGCCGTGGGCGCGCCGCCCTGGCTCATCTCGGGCTTCCACCCGCTCGAATTGATGCTCATGCCAGCGCCTCCTCAAGCGCGTCCGCAAGTTCCTCGACATCGTCCGTCGAGGTCGTCTCCGTCACCGCGACGACCAGCCCGTTGGCGAGGTCCGCCGCCCTTGGATAGAGCCGCCCGAGCGACACGCCGCCAAGGATCCCGTCCTCCGCCAGCGCATGCACCACCGGCCGCGCTTCCTTGGGCAGGCGCAGCGTGAATTCGTTGAAGAAGGCACCGTTGACCAGCTCGACGCCCGGCACCTTGGCCAGCCGCTCCGCCGCCGCGACGGCACCGGCATGGTTGATCGCCGCCAGCTTCCTCAGCCCCGTCTCGCCCAGCAGCGTCAGGTGGATCGAGAAGGCCAGCGCGCAGAGGCCGCTGTTGGTGCAGATATTGCTCGTCGCCTTCTCGCGCCGGATATGCTGCTCGCGCGTGGAGAGCGTCAGCACGAAGCCGCGCTTGCCGTCCGCATCCACCGTCTCGCCCGCCAGGCGGCCCGGCATCTGGCGGACATATTTGTCGCGCGTCGCGAACAGGCCCACATAGGGCCCGCCGAAATTGAGCCCGACGCCCAGCGACTGCCCCTCGCCGACGACGATGTCCGCCCCCATCTCGCCCGGCGAGCGGACGAGGCCGAGGCTGACCGGCTCGGTCACGACGACGATCAGCAGCGCACCCGCCTTGTGGCACGCCTCCGCCAGTTCGGAGAGGTCGGCGACATGGCCGAGGATGTTCGGATTCTGCACGACGACGCAGGACGTGTCCTTGTCGATCGCACCCAGCAGCCGCGCCATGTCGTCACCGGGACGCCCGTCGGTCAGCTCGGGCATGGCGATGTCGAGCGCATCGCCCGTGAACTTCGCCATCGTGCGGCAGACGCTCACATAATGCGGGTGCAGCCCGGCGGAGAGCACCGCCTTGCCGCGCCGCGTGATCCGCCGCGCCATGCCGATCGCCTCCCAGCAGGCAGTCGATCCGTCATACATCGACGCATTGGCGACATCGCAGCCATAGAGCCGCGCCACCTGCGTCTGGAACTCGAACAGCGCCTGCACCGTGCCCTGCGCGATCTCGGGCTGGTAGGGCGTGTAGCTGGTCAGGAACTCGCCGCGCTGGATCAGGTGATCGACGCTGGCGGGCACATGATGGCGATAGGCGCCGCAGCCGAGGAAGAACGGCCCCTCGCCCGCGACGAGGTTCTGCGAGGCGAGCCGGCCGAGCTGCCGCTCCACCGACAGTTCGGAGGCATGGTTCGGCAGGCCTTCGATCGGGCCGGACAGCCGCGCCGCTTCGGGCACGTCACAGAACAGCTCGTCGATCGAGCCCGCGCCCACCGCGGCGAGCATCGCCTGCCGGTCGTCGGGGGTGAGGGGAAGATAGCGCATCTAGCCGGGTTTCCTCATCGTAAAGCGCAACCGCACATAATCCGCGACCCACGCGCCGTCGGGCTGGCGCAGCACCGGCACCAGCCGTTCCTCGACCGCGCGGGCAACCGCCTCCTGCTCCGCCGCAGGCACCCCGGCCGCATCGAGGAAGCCGGAGCGGAAGGTCCGCAGCCAGCCAGTGACACCGGTCGGCAGCGGCGTCGGCCGCTGGATCAGCTGCGCCTCGATGCCGTCGAAGCCGGCCGCCTCGTAGACGGCGGTGAAATCCGCGACGCTCGGATACCATTGCGGGTCGGCCGACGGCACCGGATAGCCACGCGCGACCAGCTCCTCGCGCAGACCGGCGCGAAGCCGGGCGATGTTGCCGTCGCCCCCCATCTCCCCGACGAAGCGGCCACCGGGCTTCAGCGCGCGAGACACGCCCGCCGCCACCGCCGCGGGATCGAGCATCCAGTGCAGGGCAGCGTTGGAGAAGACGGCATCGAACTCCGCATCGAACGCCAGCCGCTCGCCGTCGATCACGCGCGCGTCCAGCCCACGGCCGACCGCCGCCTCGACCATCGCCAGCGACGCATCGACGCCCACCACGGCGGCGCCCGCCTCGGCGATCTGCCGGGTCAGCACCCCGTCGCCGCAGCCGAGATCCAGCACCCGCTCACCCGCCTTCGGATCGAGCAGCGCCAGCACCGGCGCGCCCAGCGCCGGCACGAAGCCGGCATTGGCGGCATAATCCGCCGGGTCCCACAGCGATGAGGCGTTCGTCATGTCATGCTCCCGTTCGGGGACGCGAACGCGGCGATCAGAGCCCCGCCACAAAGTCCTTGTAGGCGGCGGCATCCATCAGGCCGTCGACCTGCGTCGGATCGCTCAGCGTCAGCTTGAAGAACCAGCCCTCGCCTTCGGGCGCGGTGTTGACAAGGCTCGGATCCCCCTCCAGCGCGCCGTTCGGCTCGGTCACCTCACCGGAGACGGGCGCATAGACGTCGGATGCCGCCTTCACGCTCTCGACGACGGCGGCTTCCTTGCCTTTCTCCACCTGCGTGCCGGCGGGCGGCACCTCGACGAACACGACATCGCCCAGCTGCGCCTGCGCATAATCGGTGATGCCGACGGTGGCGGTGTCACCCTCCACCGCGATCCACTCATGCTCCTTGGTGAAGTAGGTCGGCATCTCAAACTCCCTTGCGAACATAGCGATGGGGGACGAACGGCATGGCGGTGACAGTCGCCTGGAACGGCTTGCCGCGCTGTTCCAGCCTCACCTCGGCGTAGAGATCGCCTTGCGCAGGCGGCAGATAGGCCATCGCGATGTTGCGCCCGAGCGTCGGCGAAAAGCCGCCCGATGTGACCCGGCCAATCTCGCGCCCCGCCTTGTCCACCACGCGCGCGCCCTCGCGCACCGGCTGGCGCCCGTCCACCATCAAGCCGACGCGCTTCAGCGGCGCGCCGTCCGCCCGCTCCGCCATGATCCGCGCATGGCCGGGGAAGCCGCCCTCCTCGCGCCGCCGCTTCGACAAAGCGAAGCCGAGGTCCGCCATGACCGGCGTCGTCGCGGGATCGAGATCGTGCCCGTAGAGCGGCAGGCCCGCCTCCAGCCGCAGCGAATCGCGGGCACCAAGGCCGATCGGCTTGACCTCGGGCTGTGCCGTCAGGAGCTCAGCCACCCGCTCCGCCGCATCCGCGGGGATCGAGATCTCGAACCCGTCCTCGCCCGTATAGCCCGAGCGGCTGATCCACGCTTCGACGCCGTCGATGGTGAAGGCGCCCGCCGTCATGAACACAAGGCTCTCGACGCCCGGCACCAGCCGTGCCAGCGCGTCCACCGCCTTCGGCCCCTGCAGCGCCAGCAATGCCTTGTCGTCCATGTGGTTGAGCGTCACGCTCTCGGGCAGATGCTCGTGGATGTGGGCGATGTCGTCCCACTTGGTCGCGCCGTTGACGACGACGTAATAATCCTCGCCCCGGTTGGTCGCCATCAGATCGTCGAGGATGCCGCCATCCTCGCCGAGCAGCAGCGAATAGCGCATTCGGCCCGGCGCCAGCCCGGCCATGTCGCCCGGCAGCAGCGCCTCAAGCGCCTGCGCCACGCCCTCCCCGCTCAACGAAAGCTGGCCCATGTGGCTGACGTCGAACAGCCCTGCGGACGAACGCGTCCAAAGATGCTCGGCCATCACGCCCTCATATTGCACCGGCATGTGATATCCGGCGAACGGCACCATGCGGCCGCCGCGGGCGCGATGCCACGCATCCAGCGGCAGCGGCTCCAGTTCGATCGGCGCGTCGTCCTGCTCGCTCACTCGAAGGTCTCCCGTGTCGGTCCACAGCGACGCGGCCGGGGCACCCGCCCCGTTCGCATCCGCTGCCCCCTCTGTCACGGAACCTGAGAGCTTTCCCCCGGGGGCTTGACCCCGGGATTACCCCTTCGGTGGGGCAGTGCCATGACAGGCGCTGCCCGCTTTCCAGAGCGTCGCTGCGCCCGCGCGGTCCACACCCCTTGTCTGGGGCACCTGAGAGATTCCGGGGCGGTTGCTCCTTCGGTAGGGAGGCTGACCTCCCCTTCTCCCGCGCGTCCGCCTCCCGGCAGGACCGGGAGCGACGACGGCAGGCTTGGCCCGGCGCGGACCTTGAGTCAATCGCGGATCAGCGCGTCGCATTATAGGCGAGCTGATCCTGCGTCAGCTGGAAGCCGACCAGCAGCTCGAACGACGCCTTCTGAACCGCCGCACGCACCGCCGGATCGGTCATCGGATCGACCGCCGCATCCTCGTCGCCGGCCTTGCGCTTGCGGCTCAGCGTCGCCTGCACGTCGGCAGGCAGCGTGGCGGCCGCCAGGCTGACCGTCGCGCTCGCCTGACCGGGCGCCGAGGCGCGCAGCTGTCCGTCGGCGAAGCGCACCGCGATGCGGCCGACCTGCTTGGAGACGATCTGCGTGCCGCCGCGCATCACCGTCGCGAAATACGGGAGCACCACCTCACGCGCCGGGCCTGCCGCCGCGCGCCTTGCCTGCACCTCGAAGGTGGCGGTGACCGTCATCGGGTCGGTCGCGCTGTTGCACGTGTTGCGCAGGTTGGTGATCGTGGCGACCACGTCGATCGCCCGTGCCTCGCGGCTCTGCGGCGGATCGAAGCTCGTCACGTCGCCGGTGAAGGCGGGGATCGCCACCGCCGGGCAGGCGGAGCGGGTCAGGCGGATGCCCCCCGTCTCGTCGAAATCGCCATTGCGTGCGCAGCCGCCGAGCAGCGCCGCCGCCGCGGCCAACAGGATCATCGAACGCACGGGCACTCCCTCCGGACCATGCCCCTCTCTAGGAACCGCCTTCCGGTCAGGCAAGCAATCGCGTAAGCGCGGCTCCATGCCGGACGCCGCCGCCCCCAAGCCACCGTTGACCCTGCTCGTCGCCGCCCCGCGCGGTTTCTGTGCCGGGGTCGACCGCGCCATCCAGATCGTCGAGCTGGCGATCCAGAAGCATGGCGCGCCGGTCTATGTCCGGCATGAGATCGTTCACAACAAATATGTCGTGGATACGCTGCGTGCGCAGGGCGCCGTGTTCGTCGAGGAGCTGGATCAGGTGCCCGACGGCGCGCCGGTGGTCTTCTCCGCGCACGGCGTGCCCAAGTCGGTGCCGGCCGATGCCGAGTCGCGCGGGCTCGACTATCTCGACGCCACCTGCCCGCTCGTCTCCAAGGTCCACCGCCAGGCCGAACGGCTGGTCGAGGCCGGGCGGCACATCCTGTTCATCGGCCACCGCGGCCATCCGGAGGTGATCGGCACGTTCGGCCAGGTGCCCGAGGGCGCGATGACCCTGGTCGAGGATGTGGCGCAGGCCGAGGCGCTGATGCCCGCCGATCCGACTTCGCTCGCCTTCCTGACGCAGACCACCCTGTCGGTGGACGACACCGCCGCCATCGTCGCCACGCTGCAGCGCCGTTTCCCGGCGATCCAGGCGCCCCGCGGCGAGGACATCTGCTACGCCACGTCCAACCGGCAGGCGGCGGTGAAGGCGATCGCGGCCGAATGCCAGGCCATGCTGGTGATCGGCGCGCCCAATTCGTCCAACTCGCTGCGGCTGGTCGAGGTGGCGGAGCGCGAGGGCGTGCCGGCCCGCCTCATCCAGCGGGCCGACGAGATCGATTTCGCCTGGCTTGCCGGGATCGATGCGGGCGGCCTGCACACGCTCGGCATCACCGCCGGCGCTTCCGCACCCGAGGTGCTGGTGCGCGAGGTGGTGGATCGCCTCGCCACCCGCTTCACCATCGAGGAGCGCCAGCAGGACGGCGTGGTCGAGCGGATGATCTTCAAGCTGCCTCGCGCGCTCGTCGCCGCCTGATCGCCTGACTATGGCCGTCTACACCCATGTCTCGGCCGAGGCGCTCGGCCAACTGCTCGCGCGCTACGATGTCGGCGATCTCGTCTCGTCCAAGGGCATTGCCGAGGGGGTGGAGAATTCCAACTACCTCGTCGACACGGATCGCGCCCGCTTCATCCTGACGCTCTATGAAAAGCGCGTCGATGCGGGCGATCTGCCCTTCTTCCTTGCCCTGCTCGATCACCTCGCCGATCGCCGCCTGCCCGTGCCACGGGCTCTGCGCGCGCGGGATGGCACGCAGGTGCAGCAGGTGGCGGGCCGCCCGGCCTGCCTGATCGAATATCTGCCGGGCGTCTCGCTCAGCCATCCGACGCCGGCACAGGCGCGCTCGGCCGGCCTGGCGCTCGGCCAGATGCACAAGGCGGTCGCCGATTTCGCTCCCACCCGCCCCAACACGCTGGGCGCGGACAGCTGGGCGCCGCTGTTCACCCGCTGCGGCCGCGATCTCGACGCGATCGACCCCGCGCTGCACGACATGCTGGCCGAAGGGCTCGACGCCACGCTGCCCGCTTGGCCCACGGATGGCGACCGATGCACCATCCACGCCGATCTGTTCCCCGACAATGTCCTGATGCTTGGCGACGCGGTGGCGGGCGTGATCGACTTCTACTTTGCCTGCACCGATCTCCGGCTCTACGACCTTGCCGTCACGCATACGAGCTGGAGCTTCGATGCCACCGGCACCACCTGCGACCTCGCCGTGGGGTCCGCGCTGCTCGAGGGCTATGCCGCCAGCTACGGCCTGTCCCCGGCGGAGCGCCAGCTGTTGCCGATCCTGTGCATGGGCGCCTGCCTCCGCTTCGCGCTCACCCGCGCGTGGGATTGGCTGAACACGCCGGCCAATGCGCTGGTCACGCGCAAGGATCCGCTCGCCTACACCCGCCGCCTCGCTTTCTATCGCGCCGCCGGCGCCGCTCCCTTCGCATGAGTGCGGAAGCCGCGGAGCTGCCGCTGGTCGAGATCGCGACCGACGGCGCGTGCAAGGGCAATCCCGGGCCCGGCGGCTGGGGCGCGGTGCTGCGCTCCGGCGGCAAGGAACGCGAACTGTCCGGCGGCGAGGCGAACACCACCAACAATCGCATGGAGCTGATGGCCGCCATCCAGGGGCTTGAGGCATTGAAGAAGCCGTGCCGGGTCAAGCTGATGACGGACAGCCGCTACGTCATGGATGGGCTGACCAAGTGGATCCATGGCTGGCGCAAGAACGGCTGGAAGACGGCCGACAAGAAGCCGGTCAAGAATGCGGAGTTGTGGCAGGCGCTCCTCGCCGCCTCGGCCCCGCACCGGATCGAGTGGCAATGGGTCAAGGGCCATGCCGGCCATCCGGATAATGAGCGGGCGGATCGGCTCGCCAGCGCCGCCGCGGACGCCGCGCGCCGCGGCTGATCCGCCGCCGGCACGTTTTTCCGCTTGCCCCCAGTGGCTTCGTTGCCGAGGATCGCTGCCATGAAGCTGTATTCGGTTCGGCGTGCCGCCATCGGCGCGCTCTCGGGAAGTGCGCTGCTGCTGTCCGGCTGCGGTGGTGGTGGCGGCGGTGGTGGCACCTCGCTGAACGGAGGCCCTACGCCCACCCCGCCGGTCAGCACCGCCTGTTCGCTGACCGAACGGCAGAATTGGGCCGCGGCGCAGATCCGCGAATGGTATCTGTTCCCCGAAACGCTGCCGGCCTCGCTCGCTCCTGCGGGCTATGCCACGGTCGACGACTATATCGACGCGCTCACCGCCACCGCCCGAGCGCAGCGGCGGGATCGCTACTTCACCTACCTCACCTCGATCCGCGAGGAAGAGGCCTTCTTCAATTCGGGCTCCAGCGCCGGCTTCGGCCTGCGCTTCGTCACCGACAGCGCCGCCCGCCGCCTGTTCGTCAGCGAAGCGTTCGAGGGTGCACCCGGCCTCGCCGCCGGTATCGATCGCGGCACCGAGATCCTCGCCATCGGGACAACGCAGGCGAATCTGCGCTCGGTGTCGGACATCATCGCCGCGCAAGGTACGGGCGGGATCAGCGACGCACTCGGCCCCTCCACCGTCGGCACCACGCGCGTCCTTCGCGTCGCCGGCACGGGCGGCTCACGCGATGTCAGCCTGACCAAGGCGGATTTCACGCTCACCCCCGTATCCAGCCGCTATGGATACCGCATCATCGACGATGGCGGGCGGCGCGTCGGCTATCTCAACCTGCGCACCTTCATCTCCACCGCCGATCCGGCGCTGCGCACCGCCTTCCAGGCGTTCAAGGATGCCGGCGTCACCCAGCTGGTGATCGACCTGCGCTACAATGGCGGCGGGCTGGTCGACACGGCCGAGTTGCTGGCTGACCTGATCGGCGGCGGCCGCTCCAGCGCGGACGTGCTCGACTACACCGCCTACCGGCCGGAGAAATCCTCGCAGAACGAGACGCGGTTCTTCTCGCCCCAGCCGCAATCCGTCGCGACGACGCGGGTGGCGTTCATCGGCACCGGCGGCACCGCGTCCGCCAGCGAGCTCGTCGCCAACACCTTCATCCCCTATCTGCGCAGCGCCGCGGCGCTGGTCGGCAGCAACACGTTCGGCAAGCCGGTGGGCCAGATCGCGCTCGATCGCAGCAGCTGCGACGATCGCCTGCGCGTCGTCGCCTTCGCCACGCAGAACAGCGCGCGCCAGGGCGATTATTTCGAAGGGCTCGCCACCCGCATGGAGGCGACCTGCGCCGCCGACGACGACATCACCCGTCCGCTCGGCGATCCGCAGGAGGCTTCGCTGGCCCGCGCGCTGGATTTCCTCGCCGGCCGCGGCTGCACGCGGATCGGCACCGCGCAGAGTGCGCGGACCGCCGCCGGCACCGAGGCGGCGATCACCGCGGGTCCGGCGCCGCGCATGCTGTTGACGCCCGATCGTCCCACAACGGTGCAGCGCGAAGTGCCGGGATCCTTCTGAGCCATGATCAAGCGTCTCTTTCCGGACGCGGCCTAATCTGCCAACACTAGGCCGAGGTCGCGTTCATGGAGCCTGTTCTGTCCCCTGCCCCGCCGGCCCCCGCGGCTCAGCCGCCGGCGGCACGCGTGCGTGCGTGGGAGGGGCTGTCCGATTTCGCGCAGATCGCGGATTTCGCACCCGTCGCGATGTGGGTCACCGGCCCCGCACGCACCCGCCTCTACGTCAATCAATTCTATGCCGATTTCGTCGGCCTTCGCCGGGAGGAGGCGCTCGCCTTCGACTGGCGGATGCTGATCCACCCCGACGATCGTGCCCGCCTCCAGGCCGAATCCGAGGCGGGTGAAGCCAGGCTGGAACGCTTCGTGCTGGAAGGGCGCTTCTGCCGCGGCGATGGCGCGTGGCGCTGGCTGCAATCCACCTCCCAGCCGATCTGGGACGTGACGGGCACTCATATCGGCTTCATCGGCGTCGCCCACGACGTGACCGAAGCACGCGAGGCCGCACAGGCCATCGCGGACAAGGAAGCGCAGCTCTCCGCCTTCATCGGCCAGACCACCGCCGGCTTCGCGCAGGTCGATCTCACTGGGCGGTTCACGCTTGTCAACGATCGCTTCTGCGCCATTGCGGGTCGCAGTCGTGAGGACCTGCTCGGCCTGACGATGCAGGCGATCACGCACCCGCAGGATCTTGCGGGCAATGTCGAGAAATTCGAACGGGCAGTGCGCGATGGCACGTCCTACACGCATGAGAAGCGCTTCGTCCGCCCGGACGGCACCACGGTCTGGGTGAACAATTCCGTCGCGGTGATCCGCCGCGCCGATGGCACGCCCTATGGCGTGCTCGCCGCCTGCCTCGACGTGAGTGAGCGGCGCGCCGCCGATTCAGCGCTCCGCCGCAGCGAGGAACGGCTGCGCCTCGCCACGGAGGGCGCGGGCATGGCGACGTGGGAGATCGATCTCGCCACGTTCGATGGTCCGTGGTCGGATAATCGCTTCGACCTGCTGGGCCTGCCGCGCGACCCGAACGGCCGCGGCACGCTGGCGGACTGGCTGGCGGTGATCCATCCCGATGATGCCGCCTGGGTCGCCGCCGCCATGCGCCGCTGCTTCAAGGAAGGTACGCCGGTCGAGCTGGAATATCGCATCCTCCGCGCAGACGATGGCAGCGAACGCTGGCTGCACAGCCATGGCCGCCGGGTGGAGCGCAGCGATGGCCGCGCTCCGCGCTTTGTCGGCGTCTCCTTCGATGTCACCCGCCGCCGTGCCATCGAGGATGAGGTGCGCCGCAGTGAGTGGCAGTTCCGCACCATCTTCGAACAGGCGAACGACTTCATCTTCACGACCGGCCTCGACAAGGTCGTCACCTCCTGCAACCCCGCCGTCTGTGCCGCGCTCGGCTACACCGAGGAGGAGGCAGTCGGCCGCCCCTTTTCCGATTTCCTTGCTGACGGCGACGTGGGTCAGGCGGACGAGATGCTGCGCCGCAAGCTGAAGGATGGCGGCACCACGCGCCACACGATCCGGGTCCGCACATCGAGCGGTGAGGTCCGGCTGTGGGAAGTAAGCTCCCGCCTCAACACCGGCCCGGATGGCCAGCCTGTGGGCCTGCACGCCATCGCCCGCGACGTCACCGATGCGCAGCGCGCGCAGGAGATGCAGCAGCTGCTGATCAACGAACTCAATCACCGCGTGAAGAACACGCTGGCAATCGTTCAGGGCATTGCCGTGCAGACGTTCAAGAGCGACGATCCCGCCGCTGCCCGCGCCGCCTTCGCCGATCGCCTGCGGGCGCTGTCCGATGCGCACAATCTGCTCACCCGCGAAGTCTGGGGCGCGACCACCATCGACGCGGTGGCCGCGGAGGCGCTGGCCGCACACGATCCCGACCGCAGCCGCATTACGATCGACGGCCCCGAAGTGCGGATCGCCCCGAAGACCGCCATCTCGCTTGCCCTCGCCTTGCACGAACTGGCGACCAACGCATTGAAGCATGGTGCCCTCGGGACGCCTGCCGGCACCGTCCGGCTGGCGTGGCAGATCACGTCCGACGCCGCCGATACCGCTCCTCGCCTCCAGCTCAGCTGGATCGAGCGCGGCGGCCCGCCCGTGGCCCTGCCCGATCGGCGCGGCTTCGGCAGCCGCCTGATCGAGCGCGCGCTCGCCGCCGAACTGGGCGGCAGCGTGACGCTCACCTTTGCACCTGCCGGCGTCGAATGCCGCATCGACGCGCCGCTGCCGGAGCCCGCCTGATGAGCGTCTCGCTCGCAGGTCTGCGCGTGCTGGTAGTGGAGGATGAGCCGATCGTCGCCATGACGCTCGAGGATCTGCTCGCCGATCTCGGCTGCGAGGTCGAGGTGGCTGGGACGCTCGAACAGGGGTTGGCGGCGGCAGCGGCCTGTGCACTCGATGCGGCTGTGCTCGACGTCAATCTCAACGGGCGGGAGAGTTTTCCGATCGCGGAGGCGCTCGACGCGCGCCGCATCCCGCATCTCTTCGCCACCGGCTATGGCGCCGCGGCGCTACGTGACCGGAACGCGCTGGTGCTCGAAAAACCCTATCGTGCTGCCGACATCCGCGCCGCACTGGAAACCTTGCTCGGTCCCTGACCGCCTGCACACGAAAACGCCGGCACCCTATAGGGCACCGGCGCCTTGCAACTGAACCTACCGGCGCCATGCGGCGCCGGCAGTCGAAGGATCAGAAGCGGAAAGCTGCGACCGCCTTCACGCTGTGCCAACGGAAGTTATCGTCGGCGCGGGCGAACGTGGTTCCCGCCGTGTTCGGGGCCAGCACAAAGGGGTTGGTCGCAGCCGCGGTGCCGCGCGTCGCGAGCACGCGGTAACCGTCGTCCTTATAGTCGTGATAGCCATATTCGACGCCGAGCGAGATGTTCTGCGTGATCTTCTGCTCGATGCCGCCGCCGACGACGAAGCCCCATTCCTTGCTGTTGCCGTTGTCGGTGAAGGCGTTGGCGGTGTTGGTCGTGAAGAAGCGGTTCTTGATCTGGGCATAGCCCGCGCCGCCCGTCGCGTAGAACAGCGTCGTGTTCGCAGCATAGCCTGCACGCAGACGCGCCGACGCTTCCCAACCGATGCGACGCTCCATCGTGTAGCTGGCGGGGGTCGTCGAGTAAGCGGTAACGTAATCCTTCAGCGTGGCCTTGCCGAACTCACCCACGACGCCGACGACGAACGGGCCCATTTGACGGTCGAAGCCGACACGCGCCGAATAGTCGAACCCATCCTTGTCGCGGGCGCAACCTGCGCCGAACGTCGCGCCGAGCGCACGACCGCCGCAATAGGCCTGGCCGGTGCTGTTGTTGAAGGCGTCGCCGCCGGTCGCGGTAAACACCGGATCACCGAACGTGCCGTCGCCATTGCGGTCGAACTTGATCGCGGACGGGCCGTCGTTCGACTGAGCGATCTTGCCGATCGTGCCCGCGACATAGAGCCCGCTGAACGGCTCGACGCCGGCATCCTGCGCGAAGGCGGGCGCTGCAACGGTCGTAGCAAGCAGGGCGGCAGCGCTCAGGCGCAGGAAAGAGATACGCATCGACACAGTTCCTCGTTAGATTGGGTTCCCGCCCCTAACACGTCGTTACGCTGTCCGATCCATGATCACGGAGAACGAACTGCGTGTGTTGCATCGCGGCAACAGCGTTCCTCACCCGTTCACGACGCGGCAACGCTTCGTCACTCAACACAGCGCTCAATCGCGACAGAAGCCCTCGCCCGGCTTCACCACTAGACAGTGCTTCTTGCCCTCAAGCCACTTCAGCCCGGTCGCCGCGCCCTCACCTGCGCGCAGCGTTTCGGCCACGCCGTTCCGCTCGAAGCGGATGGTGCCATCTTCCGCTACGCCGGTCACCGCGTCGCCCTTGCTGTCGAGATCGCCCTTGATCGTCAGGCGATAGCGGCCACGCTCGCCACCTTGGGCGATGTCGACGAACAAGCCTTCGGGCCCGGTCCAGCGGCCGATCCACGCATCCGTCGGCAGCGGCTGCGCGGTGCCATCGGCTGGCGCGCGCCCGCCGGCTGAGCCGCGGCTCGTCATCGTCGTCGCCGCCGGATCCGTCTGGCTCGGCGTCGGGGCCGGTCCCGAACACGCAGCCAGGACCAGCAGCGGCAGCATCGCGTTCGGTCGCATCCTCGTCTCCTCACTATCGACGGCAAACGCCGGTGGCGTTCGCCCGGGCTCGCCCCTAGATAGCGCGCATCCCGACTCAGCCTAGATCGCCGCGCCTCATGACACGCATCGCCATCGCTTCCGATCACGCCGCCTTCGATCTGAAGCAGCGGCTCGCCGAAACGCTTCGCGGGTGGGGGCACGACGTGCTCGACCTCGGCCCCGCCGATGATTCACGCGTCGACTATCCGGATTTCGGCTACCGCCTGGCCGAGGCGATCGCCGACGGGCGGGCGGAACGCGGCGTTGTTGTCTGCGGCTCGGGTATCGGCATCTCGATCGCGGTCAATCGCCACCCCGCCTGTCGCTGCGCGCTCGTCTCCGATCCTTATGCGGCCGCGCTCGCACGCGAGCATAACGACGCGAACGTCATTGCCATGGGTGCGCGGCTGATCGGGCCGGACATGGCCGAGGCGTGCCTCCAGTCTTTCCTCGCTGGCGAGTTCGCCGGCGGCCGCCATCAGGGCCGGGTCGACAAGCTCGGCGCGCCCGCATTCGCAAAGGAGCCCGCATGAGCAGCAACCCGCAATCCGTCTCCGAGGTGCAGCCCGACGGCTTCTTCACGCGCGGCCTGGCGGATGCCGATCCCGCGGTGTTCGGCGGTGTCCGGCACGAACTGGCGCGCGAGCAGAAGCAGATCGAACTGATCGCGTCGGAGAACATCGTCTCCAAGGCGGTGCTGGAGGCGCAAGGCTCGGTCTTCACCAACAAATATGCCGAAGGCTATCCCGGCAAGCGCTACTATCAGGGCTGCGCGCCGTCCGACGAGGTCGAGCAGCTCGCCATTGATCGTGCCAAGCAGCTGTTCGGCTGCGGCTTCGCCAACGTTCAGCCGCATTCGGGCGCGCAGGCGAACGGCGCCGTGATGCTCGCGCTGACCAAGCCCGGCGACACGATCATGGGCCTCAGCCTCGATGCCGGCGGCCATCTCACCCACGGTGCCAAGGCGGCGATGAGCGGCAAGTGGTTCAACGCCGTCCAGTATGGCGTCACCCGTGACACCCACCTGATCGACTATGACGAGGTCGAACGGCTGGCGATCGAGACGAAGCCGAAGCTGCTCATCACCGGTGGCTCGGCCTATCCGCGCCACATCGATTTCGCCCGCTTCCGCGCCATCGCGGACAAGGTCGGTGCGCTGTTCATGGTCGACATGGCGCACTTCGCCGGCCTGGTTGCGGGCGGCGTTCATCCGACGCCGTTCGGCCATGCGCATGTCGTCACCACGACGACGCACAAGACACTGCGTGGCCCGCGCGGCGGCATGGTGATGACGGATGACGAGGCGATCGCGAAGAAGATCAACTCGGCCGTCTTCCCCGGCCTGCAGGGCGGTCCGCTGATGCACGTCATCGCGGCGAAGGCGGTCGCGTTCGGCGAGGCGCTCCAGCCCGAGTTCAAGGCCTATGCCGCCGCGGTGATCGAGAATGCCAAGGCGCTCGCCGCCCGGCTGAAGGAGCGTGGCGCCGAGATCGTCTCGGGCGGCACTGACACGCATCTCGCACTGGTCGACCTCACCCCGCTCGGCGTCACCGGCCGCGACGCGGACGAGGCGCTGGAGCGTGCGGGCATCACCTGCAACAAGAACGGCATCCCCTTCGATCCGCTGCCCCCGGTCAAGACCAGCGGCATCCGCGTCGGCTCGCCCGCGGGCACCACGCGGGGCTTCGGCCCCGCCGAGTTCCGCGACATCGCCGACATGATCGCCGACGTGCTCGACGGCCTGCGCGAAAAGGGCGAGCATGGCGATGCGCAGGTCGAAGCCGCCGTCCGCACCCGCGTCGAGGCGCTGTGCGATCGCTTCCCCATCTATCCGGAGCTCTGAGCCATGGCTGACCAGGATCCCAAACTCGGCAACAAGATGGCCAAGGCCGCCGCGATCGGCGCGGTGGTCGCCATCCCCGTGCCCTTTGTCGGCCCGATCATCGGGGCCGCCGTCGGCGCGGCCTGGGCTTACGGGAAGTACAAGAAGAAGGTCTGATGCGCTGCCCGTTCTGTGCGCATGAGGACAGCCAGGTGAAGGATAGCCGTCCTTCCGAGGACGGCGCCTCCATCCGCCGCCGCCGCCAGTGCGAAGGCTGCGGCGCGCGCTTCACCACGTTCGAGCGCGTCCAGCTGCGCGAATTGACCGTCCTCAAGAAGGATGGCGAGCGCCAGCCGTTCGAGCGCGCCAAGCTGGAGCGCGCAATCAGCATCGCCTGCCGCAAGCGCGGGATCGAACCGGCAAAGATCGAACGGCTGGTCACGGGCATCCAGCGCCAGCTGGAGACGAGCGGCGAGAATGAGGTGCCGGCTGCCCGCGTAGGGGAACTCGCGATGGATGCGCTCCAGGCGCTCGATCCCGTCGCCTATATCCGCTTCGCCAGCGTCTACCGCGACTTCGCCGAAGCGCGCGACTTCGAGGATTTCGCGCGGAGCGTTGTAGGGGAATAACCCCCATCGGGCCGGCGCTTGCCGCGCTGGATGTTGCCGCCCGTCCGTTCAGTCCGAGCCTGCCGAGACCCTCACCCCCATGCACGCACCCGCCATCGTCCTCGTCCGCCCTCAGCTTGGCGAGAATATCGGCAAGGCTGCCCGCGCCATGCTGAACTTCGGGCTCACCGATCTCCGCCTCGTCAGTCCGCGCGACGGCTGGCCCAATCCGTCCGCCGGCCCGGCCGCATCGGGTGCAGACATCGTGCTGGAGCGCGCCCGCGTCTTCCCCGATGTGGCGTCCGCCGTCGCCGATTGCGCGCATGTCTACGCCACCACCGTACGCAAGCGCGGCGTCACCAAGCCCGTCCTCACCCCCGAGCAGGCGGCGGGCGAGATCCGCGTGCAGGCGGGTGCGAGCGCGATCCTGTTCGGCGCCGAGCGGTCCGGGTTGGAGACAGACGACGTCGCCATCGCGCGCGCGATCATCACCGTGCCGATCAATCCGGAGTTCGGCAGCCTAAACCTCGCCCAGGCGGTGATCCTGTGCGCCTATGAATGGTCGAAGGGCGTCGCCCTGGTCCAACCGACTGACACCGAGCTCGATCCTCCCGCCCCGCAGGCCGAGCTGGACGGCATGATCGACCAGCTGAACGATCTGCTCGAGGGCGCCGGCTATTATTACCCGCCCGATCGCATCCCCGCGACCAAACGGACACTTCGCACCCTGCTGACGAAGCCCGCCTGGACCTCGCAGGAGGTGCGGACGCTCCGCGGCGTTCTCTCGACGCTCGGCCGCCCGCGGGCGCGCTGAGCCGCGTTCAGGCGCGCAACCGCTCCCACTCCACCATCTCATAGGCGATCGACGCCTCGACCAGCGCCTCCCACAGGTCGGCGATCGCATCTGCCGGTGCGCCCAGCCGTGCGGCCTCGTCATGCGCCTGCACGATCACCTGACGCTTGCGCGCCTCGTCGCGCACCGCGCCGCGCTCCGGCTTGATGCGGGCGGCTGCGCGCATATAGCCGAAACGGCGGGCGAGCAGCGCCACCAGCGCCCGGTCCGTCGCATCCACGCCGGCGCGGACCTCCGCCATGGTGGTGCAGTCGTCTGGGGAGAGCGGTTCGGTCATGCCAGCGCCATGCCCCGGCCGAACCGGACCGGCAACGGCCAACCGCTTCACGAGACTTGATTCCGCTCGGTGGAACGCGCTTGGATGCGCGGGATCGTCCAAGGAAATCCGTCATGAGCTTTTTCATCATCCTCGCCGCCGCTCAAGTCGCCAGCAGCCCTACGCCGCCTGTGGCCGCGCAGCCCGCCGCAGAGGAGCGGCAGATCTGCCGCCGCGAAGCGATCACCGGCACGCGTCTGAGCAAACGGACCTGCCGCAGCGTCGGGGAGTGGAAGGCGATTGACGCACAGGCGGGTGCTGGCGCGAGCGGCCTCAACGGCGCGACTTCGCTGCGGCAGAACTGACCCCGGCTTGACTCTGGCGC
Organism: Sphingomonas jatrophae; assembly: GCF_900113315.1. Lineage (GTDB taxonomy): Bacteria > Pseudomonadota > Alphaproteobacteria > Sphingomonadales > Sphingomonadaceae > Sphingomonas_P > Sphingomonas_P jatrophae. The sequence continues at coordinate 395,688 of NZ_FOZG01000002.1, forward strand.
ACGCTTCGGCCAAGCGCCGCGCTTCGCAATTGGCCCTGCACCCCGGTGAAGCGGTGGCCCTGCCTTACCCTCTGGAAGGTGGCGCGGTTCCGGGATCATCCGGCCCTGTCTCGACGGGGCCATACGCAATTGAAGGACGTTTTCATGTCGAAGCGCCATAGCGCCAAGCACAAGCTCGATCGCCGGATGGGCGAGAACATCTGGGGTCGCCCGAAGTCCCCGGTGAACAAGCGTGAATATGGCCCCGGCCAGCACGGTCAGCGCCGCAAGGGCAAGGTGTCCGACTACGGCCTGCAGCTCAAGGCGAAGCAGAAGCTGAAGGGCTATTACGGCGAGATCACCGAGAAGCAGTTCAAGCGCTCCTACACCGACGCCGTGTCGATGAAGGGCGATACCTCGCAGAACCTGATCGGCCTGCTCGAGCGCCGCCTCGACATGGTCGTCTATCGCGCCAAGTTCACGCCGACCATCTGGTCCGCGCGCCAGCTCGTCAGCCACGGTCACGTCCTGGTGAACGGCGAGAAGTGCAACATCGCCTCGCGCCGCATCGCGCCGGGTGACGAGATCACGCTGGGCAGCAAGGCGCAGGAGATGGCGCTGGTGCTCGAGGCGCAGGGTCTGTCGGAGCGCGACATCCCCGATTATCTCGCAACCGACGGTGCCGCCAAGGTGACCTATGTCCGCGTGCCGACGCTGGACGAGGTGCCCTATCCGGTGAAGATGGAGCCGAACCTGGTCGTCGAGTTCTACTCGCGCTGATCCCGCTTCGACCTATGGGTCACGAAAAGGACGTCTCCGGCAACGGGGGCGTCCTTTTCGTTTGAGCATCATCGCGCTGATGGCGTGCCCCGCCAGCGAGGCGCGCCTCATGTCGTCACATGGCGAGCGCCTTGCGCAGGAATGCGTCGCTCCGCCCCAGCAGCGTCTTACGCGCGACGGAATCGTCGAGCTGGTGGTCGAGGCCGGGAAACACGATCAGCTCGCCTGGCTTGCCCGCACCGCGCAGCTTGCCCTCCATCAGCCGCGATTGGCTGATCGGCACGTTCAGATCCTGATCGCCATGGACCAGCAACACCGGCGCGCGCAGCGCCGCCGCCTGCTGTGCGGGTGAACCCTGAACGACATGCGGGCCGCTGCCCACGAAGCTGCTGACCAGGTTGAAATCGCTATACTCGCGCCGCGACTCCTTCAGCGCGGCAAGGTCGGTCACCGGCGCGATCGCCACCACCGCCTTGAACAGCGCCGGGTCGGTCACCGCCGCCTGCAATGCCGCATAGCCGCCATAGGACCAGCCGACGATCGCCAGCTTCGCCGGATCGGCCAGACCGCTCGCCACCAGCCAGCGGCCGCCGTCCAGCACATCGCCGATGGCAATGCGCCACGACTTGAAGCCCTTGTCGCGAAACCACGCGTCGCCATAGCCGGACGAGCCGCGGAAGTTGGGCTGCAGCACGGCGAACCCGCGATGCGCATAATATTGCGCCAGCCAGTCGAAACCCCATTCGTCCCGCGCGCTGGGTCCGCCATGCGGCATGACGATGGCGGGCAGCCCCTTGGCATCCGCCTTGCCCGGCGGCAGCGTGAGATAGGCCGGGATGGTCGTCCCGTCCGCCGCCTTGAAGCCGACCGGCTTCACCGGAGCAGGCGCAATGCCCTCCAGCTCGGGCCGCGTTAGGATTACCTCGTCCAGCTTGCGGCTCTTCTTGTCGTAGATGAAGTAGCGGCCGGGATCGGTGTCGGAGCCGGCCCAGATCAGCAGGCGGCTTTCATCGAGGCTGGCATCCTCGAAATTGATCAGCGGCAGTCCCGGCAGCGCCTTGGACAGCTTGGCCGCAATCCCTTCCAGCTCGGCATCGAAATAGACCGCTTCGCGGCGCTCCGTCGCATAAGAGGCGCCGATCACGCGCTGCGCCCGGCCCAGCCGGATCAGGTCGTCGACATCGACGTCACCACGCGTGACCAGCGGCTCCTGCGCCTTGCTGTCGTCCAGCCGCACCCGCATCAGCGCCATGCGACCATCCTGCTTGGCAAAGCCGTAGACGCAATTGCAGCTGTCATCGACGGCATAAGGGTTGAACCCCTCCTGCGCATCGAAATTCCAGGTGCCGAACGGCTTCCAGTCGCGCGAGCCCTTGGCGCGGTAGAGATAATCGATCAGCGGAGTGGCATAGCCACGATAAGTAGAGGGCTTGTTCATGCCCATCATGCGCACGGTACCACGCCCGTCGCTGAGATACTCGATCGCATTGTCCCTCGGCGATTCCACCGCGTTCGACCGCAGCGTCAGCGTGTCGATACGATCCACGCCATAGCCTCTGCGCCGGTTGACGATGTGAGTACCGGTCTCATTCTCGGGAACGTAGATGCGCCCCATCAGCACCGATCCGTCGCCCCCCGGCAAGTAATCGAGCACCTCGCCGCCGCCGAAGGCGACGCCTAAGGATCGCTCGTTCTGCCGCAGGGACAGCATCTTCACGTCGCCGCCCTCTGCATTCACCGCGATCATACGCGATATGCTGGCCTTCGTGCCGTCGACGTTGGTGATGGCATAGATCCGGCAGACGAGGCGCGCGTCCGTCACCCAGTCGCATCCGGTCAGGCGTTCAGGCCGTCCGCTCGACGACAAAGCCACGCGGGCAATCCTGTCCCCCGCAAGATCCACCGTCACCAATGCCGTTCCCTGGCCCGTCGCCGGAATGATATAGGCGACCTTGCCACCACTGGGTGACAGGCGCACGTGGCTCGCCGACGGGCGCTGGCCGAACGCCTCCGCAAGATCCGTCGGCGGCGCGGCCACCGCCGCAACGCCGGCCAGCGCGGCGCCCGCAAGCGCCACGCCCTTAAACTTACGCAACATCAAAGCCCCCCTTGATCCCCGCACCAGCTTAGCGCCGGTCCTGCGCAGCTCAAGCACATCGGCTTGCGGGCGTGATGGCGGGATCGGAAGGATCTATCCGAAGTGGACCGCTTTCCTGGCAAGCGGGCCGGATCGCGCGCTTACCCCTTCATCTTCTTCGCCACCGCGTCGAACGAGGCGGCCTGCACCGAAATCGTCTTGAACGCATCCAGCATGGTGCGCAGGTCGAACTTCTTGGTCCACGCATTGCCCGATTTCGCGAAGGGGGCCAGCGTGCTGGCGATGCGGGCGAGCGTGTTATAGTCGCCGTCGGCCAGACCGTTGGCGGGCATCCCCTCCTTCTTGGCCTTGATCAGGTCGCTCAGCGCGCCGGTCATGTCGGCGCTGGCCTCCGTCAGGAGCTCGGCGGCTTCCTCCAGGTCGGGCTTCGCCTCCTCGGGCGTCTCGGCCTTGCCCGCCCCCAGCAACAGCTTCTTCGCCGCGGGTAGCTCCGGATGCTTCTTGCCGGCGACGCCCTTCACCTCGTCGATCAGGCTGCCCAGCTTCTTGGCGACCGCCTCGGCCCGCCGTTCGCCGAACAGTTCGTTCAACTCGTCCACCTGCTTCTTGATCACCGCTGCCTGCACCAGCTTCACGTGCGTGTCGGCCGCCTTGATGATCGCGGCGAGTGCGGCCTTGCTGTCCTTGCAGGCGGCCACGTCCTTGTCCCCCGCCTTCGTCTTGGCGCGGGTGCGGATCTCGGCGAGGTTGCTGGCCAGCTTCTTAGCATCGCCGTTCATGAAGCTGAGCGCATGTTTCTGCCAGTTCAGGTGGGTCGTCGGGTTGCTCGTCACCCACTGATAGGGAAAGTCGATGCCCTTGAAGTGCTTCTCGGACTTTTCCAGCGCATCGATCACCGGCCCGATCTTGCCCGCTTTCTCCGCCTTCTTGTAGGATGCGGCGCGCAGTTCGCTCGGCCAATCGAAGCTGTTGTCGCTCAGCAGGGTCCAGCTCGGCATCTCGTCATCCACCCCCATCGAAGCCGCCGACTCGGTGGCCGGCGGTACGTCCCCGTTCCTATCCAAGCATGGGCGGGCCGATCAGTGAAGCACGGCACAGCCCCCTCCCCCCGCACGCCTCCCGCCGCTATAGGCGCGGCCGCACGTCCGAGGAGCAAGCCCCATGTCCATCCGCTTCCCCGCCGAATGGGAACCGCACGCCTGGGTGTGGATCGGCTTTCCCAGCCATGCCGAGCTCTGGCAGGAAGACCTCGATGAAGCTCGCGCGGAGGTGGTCGACTTCGCCCGCGCGGTCCATGCCGGCGGCAAGGGCGAGGAAGTCGTGCTGGTCGCCGCAGACGCCGAAGCCGCGGTTGCGGCAGAGGCGATGGCGGGCCCCGGCATCTCCGTCGAACTCGCCCGCTTCGGTGACATCTGGCTGCGCGATACCGCGCCTCTGGTCGTCACCGGCGAGGCGCGTCCGATTGCGCTCGATTTCCGCTTCAATGGCTGGGGCGGCAAATATGACCTGCCCGGCGATGACACGATCGGCCGCGATCTGGCCGAGCGGCGGCGCCTGCCCGTCCGCGCGCAGGACTGGATTCTGGAGGGCGGCGCGATCGACATGGACGGCGCCGGCCTGCTGGTGACGACCGAGCAATGCCTGCTCAACCCCAATCGCAACCCATTCCTCTCGCGTGAGCAGATCGAGGAGCGGCTGCGCGCGACGCTCGGGATCGATCGGGTGCTGTGGCTCGGCAACGGGCTGCTCAACGACCATACCGATGGCCATGTCGATAATCTCGCCCGCTTCGTTGGGCCCGGCCGCATTGCCGTCCCCGTCCCCACCACCGACGATCCGAACGAGGCGGTCTACCGCGACGCTGCCGCCCGCGCCCGCGCCTTCGGCCTGGAGGTGGTCGAGATGCCGTCCCCCGGCGCGGTGCTCCGCGACGGCGAGATCGTGCCCGCCTCCTACATGAACTTCTACATCGGCAATTCGGCCGTCGTGGCACCGCTCTACGGCGCACCGAACGACGATGCCGCGCTGGAGGCGCTGCGCCGCATCTTCCCGGATCGCACCGTCGCCGGCTTCCGCGCCGACCATGTGCTGACCGGCGGCGGCAGCTTCCACTGCATCAGCCAGCAGATGCCCGCCAGCTGACACTCGCATCCGTCACACGCACCCCCTATCTGGCTGCCCATGACCGAGATCACCGTCGCCGCCCTCCAGCTCGCTTTCGGCGAGGACACCGCCGCCAACATCCGCAACGTCTCGACCCTGGTGCGCGAGGCGGCGGGGCGCGGCGCGCAGGTGATCCTGCCGCCCGAGCTGTTCGAAGGCCCGTATTTCTGCCGGATCGAGGATGAGGGCCTGTTCGCCACCGCCAGGCCGACCGACCAGCATCCGTCCGTCCTCGCGATGCAGGCGCTGGCGGCCGAGCTGAAGGTGACGATCCCCACCAGCTTCTTCGAGGCGGACGGTCCGCACCATTATAACAGCCTTGCGATGATCGGCCCGGACGGCGCCATTCAGGGCGTCTACCGCAAGAGCCACATTCCCGACGGGCCGGGCTATGAGGAGAAATTCTATTTTCGCCCCGGCAACACCGGCTTCAAGGTGTGGCCGGGTCCCGGTGCGAAGCTGGGCGTCGGCGTCTGCTGGGATCAATGGTATCCCGAGACCGCGCGCGCGATGATGCTGATGGGCGCGGAAGTGCTGTTCTACCCGACGGCCATCGGCAGCGAACCGCACGATACCAGCCTCGACACCGCACGCCTGTGGCGCCGCGCGATGGTCGGCCATGCCGTGTCGAACGTCGTGCCCGTCGTCGCCGCAAACCGCGTCGGCACTGAACATGGGCAGACCTTCTACGGCACCAGCTTCATCACCGACGAGCGCGGCGACATCCTGGCCGAACTCGACCGCGAGGAAGAGGGCGTCATCACCGCCACGCTCGATCTCGATCGGGTGAAGCGGCACCGCGCCGCCTTCGGCTTCTTCCGCGATCGCCGGCCGGAGCTTTACGGGCGGCTGGTGCAGGATATCTGACCAGCAGGCGGCGGCGGCTCAGCCCTTCTGCCGCCGCTTCACCTTGCGGTAGACGACATAGCCGCCCGCCGCCGCGCCACCGACGCCGACCGCCACGCCGGCACCGGCAGTCAGCGCGCTGGACGCGAGGATCCACATGAAGTCGGCGATGGCGACCGTCACTTGCAGCATCAGCCAGCCATAGCACGGATCTCGACCGCGCGGGCAAAGATCGCGCGGAACATGTCGGGGCTGAGCACGCGGGTGTTCTGGTTGTAGCGCGAGCAGTGATAGCTATCGAGCAGCAGCACGCCCGAGGGCATGTCATGCTCCGCCCCATGGCCGAAGCGCGCCTTAGGCAGCCGCCCGCCCAGCGCCTTTACCGCGGACTGGTGCGCGATCTGGCCGAGCGCCACCACGACGCGCAGGTTCGGCAGATCCTCCAGCGGCGAGGCGAGGAAGGGCCGGCACGTGCGGATCTCCTCCGGCGTCGGCTTGTTCTGCGGCGGCACGCAACGCACCGCATTGACGATGACCGCGCCGTCCAGCGTCAGCCCGTCGTCGGGCGTCGCGCCGTAGCTGCCGCGGGCGAGGCCATACTCCAGCAACGTCTCGTAGAGCAGCACGCCCGCGAAATCGCCGGTGAAGGGTCGCCCGGTGCGGTTCGCGCCTTGCAGGCCGGGGGCGAGGCCGACGATGGCGAGCCAGGCGTCGGAATCGCCGAACACGGGAACGGGCGCGTTATACCAATCGGGATGGGCGGCACGCTGCACATCGCGGAAGGCGGCGAGGCGTGGGCAGAGCGGACAATCGAGGGGAGGAGCAAGCGTCATGGCGCACGGCATAGCGTCTGCAGCTCCACCGCACTACGGCGAGGCGATGCAGCTTTACGCCCTCGCGCTCGGCTCCAATCGCCGCCACCATCGCCATGGCGGCCCCGCGGGCGTGCTGGCGGCGGCGACGGAGGCGCTGGCGGCACACGGGGTCCGCGTGATCGCCCGCTCGCGCATCCGCGCCACACCTGCGCTCGGGCCTGCCGGCCGCGGCTTTGCCAATGCCGCCCTGCTGGTGGAAACGCCGCTCGATCCGCCTGCCCTGCTGGCGGTGCTGAAGCGCATCGAGCGGGATTTCGGGCGACGGCCCGGTCGGCGCTGGGGGCCGCGGGTGCTCGACATCGATATCGCGCTCTGGTCCGGCGGCCGTTGGCCGCAGCGCGGGCGGGCCGCGCCGGGGCGGCTGAGCGTGCCGCATGCGGCCCTGGCTGAGCGGAGCTTCGTACTGGATCCCTTGAGCGACCTGTTCCCGCAGCGCTTCGGCGGCATGCATCCCCGTGCGCTCCGGCATCGCTTGAGCGGGCTTCTGAATTGACCCGCCGCGGCGGGCAGCCTAACGGAGCGGCCCGCGCGCGCGGTTGGTGAGGGTCCGTAGCTCAGTCGGTAGAGCAAGCGACTTTTAATCGAGAGGTCCCGGGTTCGAGCCCCGGCGGACCCACCACCGGGGCGGAAGTCCGCCCCAGCAGCAGGCCCGAACGCGAGATCAGGCAGCGAGCGCGGCCAACAGCAGCAGCGCCACGATGTTGGTGATCTTGATCATCGGGTTCACCGCCGGACCGGCCGTGTCCTTGTAGGGATCGCCGACCGTATCGCCGGTCACCGCCGCCTTGTGCGCGTCGGACCCCTTGCCGCCGTAATTGCCGTCTTCGATATACTTCTTGGCATTGTCCCACGCGCCGCCGCCGCTCGTCATCGAGATGGCGACGAACAGGCCCGAGACGATCACGCCGAGCAGCATGGCGCCGAGCGCGGCGAAGCCCTGCTCTTTGCCCGCGACCGCCGCGACGATGAAGTAGACCGCGACCGGCGACAGCACCGGCAGCAGCGAGGGGACGATCATCTCCTTGATCGCCGCTCGCGTGACGATGTCGACCGTGCGGGCGTAGTTTGGTCGGCTGGTGCCCGCCATGATGCCCGCATTGTCGCGGAACTGCGCGCGGACATCCTCCACCACCGATCCCGCGGCCCGGCCGACCGCGGTCATGCCGAAGGCGCCGAACAGATAGGGCAGCAGCGCGCCGAGCAGCAGGCCGACGATGATGTACGGGTTGGAGAGCGAGAAGTTGACCGTGCCCGTCAGCCCGAGAGCGTCGTGGTAGCGGTCGAGATCGGTCGTATAGGCGCCGAACAGCACCAAAGCGGCCAGCGCGGCGGAGCCGATGGCATAGCCCTTGGTCACCGCCTTGGTGGTGTTGCCGACCGCATCCAGCGCGTCGGTCTTGTGCCGCACCTCATCCTCAAGGCCCGCCATCTCGGCGATGCCGCCGGCATTGTCGGTGACGGGGCCATAAGCGTCGAGCGCGACGACCATGCCTGCGAGCGCCAGCAGCGAGGTAGCGGCGAAGGCCACGCCGATGATGCCCGCCAGCTGATAGGTGGCGACCACCGCGACGACGATGACGAGCGTCGGCAGCGCGGTCGATTCGAGGCTGATCGCAAGGCCCTGGATCACGTTGGTGCCGTGGCCGGTCACGCTGGCCTTGGCGATCGACTTCACCGGGCGGAAGTTGGTGCCGGTATAATATTCGGTGATCCAGACGAGCAGGCCGGTGACGCCGAGCCCGATCATCATGCACCAGAACAGATCCCAGCCGGAGAAGCTGAGACCCCCGACGGTGCCGGCCGCCGTTTCCCCGCCGAGCGCCGGGGTGACACCTGCGGCGGCCGCATCGCCCGCCCGGCTGACCACGGTCGAGAGATCGCCGCCCAGCGCATACCAGGTGACGCCGAGGATGGCGGGGACCGCGAGGATCACCGTCGTCCAGAAGCCCTTGTAGAGCGCGCCCATGATCGAGCCCTTGGAGCCGAGCCGGACGAAGTAGGTGCCGATTATCGAGGTGATGATGCACACGCCGCCGACCAGCAGCGGAAGGACCATGAGCGCGGCGAGCTGCGGCGCATCGGGCACGAGCAGCGCGATGGAGACCATCGTCAGGCCGAGCGTCACGACATAGGTCTCGAACAGGTCGGCGGCCATGCCGGCGCAGTCGCCGACATTGTCGCCCACATTGTCGGCGATCACCGCGGGGTTGCGGGGATCGTCCTCCGGAATGCCCGCCTCGACCTTGCCGACGAGGTCGGCGCCGACATCCGCCGCCTTGGTGAAGATGCCGCCGCCCAGCCGCGCGAAGATGGAGATGAGCGAGGCGCCGAAGGCAAGCGCGGTCAGCGCGTCGATGATGGCGCGGTCGGCGGGCGCATGGCCGGCAGGGCCGGTCAGATACCAGAACAGGCCGGCGATGGAGAGGAGGCCGAGGCCTGCCACCAGCATGCCGGTGATCGCGCCCGAGCGGAAAGCGAGCGTGAGACCACCCTGGAGCGAGCCGCGCGCCGCCTCGGCGGTGCGCACGTTGGCGCGGACCGAAATGGTCATGCCGACATAGCCGGCGACGCCCGACAGGATCGCACCGATCAGGAAGCTGACGGTGGAGAGCGTGCCCAGCGTCAGGAACAGGACGACGGCCACGGCTGCGCCGACGATGGCGATGGCGGTATATTGCCGGCCGAGATAGGCGCGCGCGCCTTCCTGGATGGCGGCGGCGATGTCCTGCATGCGTTCATTGCCGGCGGGTGCGGCGATGACCTGGCGGGCGGTGATCAATCCGTAGAGCACGGCGATGATGCCGCACAGGATAGCGAAGGTGACGATTGGCATCCGGTCTCCCCTGATTATGCGGGCGGCCGTCGCTGTTCACGCGATCTGTCCGTATCCGCGTCAGGCATCAAGGTATGAGCGCGGTTTACCGGCCTGTCCAGCGGGGCTTAAGTTGACGAAGTTGACACTCAGAGACCGTTTTCCGACACCGGCGGAATAGGCCCGGCAGCAACCTATTAGCCTGCGAGATCAATCACATGGATCAATGCTGCCACCCGAGTGCAGCGGGCAGCGGGACAGGGCCGGCGGCATCGCTGAGCGTCAGGCCGGTGCCGGGCGCGAAGGCGCCGATGCGCGTCGCCGGTACATCCAGCACGGGCAGCGCCGTGCCGGGCGGCAGCGCGAAGAGCAGTTCGTAATCGTCGCCCGCGGTGGCCGCGGCGAGCCGGGCAGCGCGGCCTTCGCCGACGAGCGGTGCGGCGTCGAGGTCGATCGTGACAGCCAGGTTGCTGGCGGCGGCGATGCGGGCGGCGTCGATCAGCAATCCATCCGACACGTCGCACATGGCGGTGACGAGCGGGCCGAGCGCCCGGCCTGCCGCCAGCCGCGGCTCGGGACGGCGGTAGCGATGGGCATAGGCATCGTTCAGCCCTGCCGTCGCCGAGACAAGGCCGAGCCCCGCCTCGCCGATGGTCCCCGTCACCCACAGCGTGTCTCCCGCGCGGGCGCCGCGCCGGTCGGGAGCGCCGCCCGCCGGTGCGCGGCCGAGTGCGGTCAGCGACAGCGTGCGCGGCCCCCTGCCCTGCACCGTGTCGCCGCCGAGCAGCGGCACGGCGAAGCGCGCCAGCACCTCGCCCAAGCCTGCGATGAACGCCCTATCCCACGCGGGATCGCCCAAGGGATAGCCGAGCAGCAGCCCAAGCGGCGTCGCGCCCTTGGCGGCGAGATCGGACAGGTTGGTCGCGACCAGCTTCCACGCCACGTCGGCAGGCGGGTCGTCGGGCAGATAATGGACGCCCTCGACCAGCAGGTCCTTGGTCAGGACGAGATCGCCGGAAAAAGGAAGGACGGCGGCATCGTCGAGCAGCCCGCGTGCAGCGGGATCTGTGGCAAGGCCGCGCAGTGCGGCGATGAACGAGGATTCGCTCAGGGCAAGCTCAGTCGTCGGCGAGCTGACTGCCCCAATAGCCGCGCTTGGTGGGACGGCGCAGCTGGACCTCGAGCCATGCGAAGCCGCTCACGCAGATGACGGTGACGACACCGGCGAAGATCATCACGGCCTCGGTCAGGTCCATGCTCAACGCTCCGTTTCCTTCAGCAGCGCCTCGAGCCGTTCGGCCTCGAACTCCTGCTGTGCCGCCCGCATATCCATGCGCATCCAATACATAGTCCCTGCGACGAACATCAGCAAGGTCAGGGCCGCGATGCCGAGGATCGCCGCACTCGCCTGACCGCCGACGATCAGCAGCAGAGTTGCCGTGAGCAGCGATCCGCCGCCGAACTTGGCGAAGGCATCGGCCAGCTTGGCGTTGGTCTGGAAGCGCCGGGCGGACCGGCGGAACACCAGCGCCTCGTCCTTCAGGCCGATCCTCGCGGCGCGGCGACCCGCCGGATCGGTGATCGCGGCGAGCTCTTCGGCCCGCTCCGCCAACGATCCGACCGTCGGCGGCTTCACCCCCGCACGGCTTTCGCCACCGCATCGAGCAGGCCGTTGGCGAAGCCCTTTTCGCGCTTGTCGTAGAAGGCGTCGGCGACGTCGACATATTCGCTGATGACGGTGCCGGTCGGCACGTCGGGGCGGGCGAGCAGCTCGTAGCAGCCGGCGCGCAGGATCTGGCGCATCGGCCGGTCGAGCCGGTCGAGGCTCCAGCCAGAGGCGAGGCGCGCGGTGATCGCGGCGTCGATCTCGTCGCGGCGGGCATCGACGCCCTTCACCAGATCGTCGAAGAAATCGACCTCGGCATCGGCATAATCGACATCCTCGATGGTGGCACCGAGGCGGTGGCGGTGGAACTCGTCCAGCAGGCGGGGCAGCGCGGTGCCCTCCATTTCCTGCTGGTAAAGCGCCTGCACCGCGGCGAGGCGCGCCGCCGAGCGCGAGCGCGCACGTTCGTTGATCCTGGGCTGTGGCATGGCGCTGCCCTTACGCCGATCAGCGTGCGGCGGAAAGGGGGCGCTGAAAGCCCGTTGCCTCGCGCCTGCACGCGACGCATGGGCGATTTCATGCGCTTCTTCTCCGACAATGCCGCCTCCGCCCACCCGGCCGTGCTCGACGCGATCGTCGCCGCCAATGCGGTGGACACCGCCTATGATGGCGATGCGATCAGCAAGCGGCTGGACGGCGCCTTTTCCGACCTGTTCGGCCGCCCGGTCGAGTCGCTGTGGATCGCGACGGGTACCGCGGCGAACAGCCTCGCGCTCGCCGCGCTGTGCCCGCCTTATGGCGGCGTGCTGTGCCATCATGACGCGCACATCCAGAATGACGAGGCGGGCGCACCCGAATTCTACACGCACGGCGCCAAGCTGCTGCTCGCGCAAGGCGACGGCGCCAAGCTGACGGTGGATAGCGTGACGGCGACCGCCGACGCCATCGCGCGCGACGTCCACCGCGTGCAGCCGCATGCGCTGTCGCTGACCAACGCCACCGAATATGGCCGCGTCTATGCGCCGGACGAGGTGGCGGCGCTGGCTGACTGGGCCAAAGGGCGGGGTTTTGGCGTCCACATGGATGGCGCACGCTTCGCCAACGCCATTGCGCATCTCGGCTGCACGCCGGCCGAGCTGACCTGGCAGGCGGGGGTCGACGTGCTGTCGTTCGGTTTCGTCAAGAATGGCGGCATGTCCGCCGAGGCGCTGATCTTCTTCCACGAGGGGCTGGCCGAGGCGACGCGCATCCGCCGCAAGCGCGCGGGGCATCTGCTGTCCAAGGGCCGCTTCGCCGCGGCGCAGATCCTGGCGCTGATCGAGGAGGATCGCTGGATCGCCAATGGCCGCGCGGCGAATGATGGCGCGCGGCGGCTGGCGGAGGCGGCGACGGGGCGGCTGATCCACGCGGTGGAAGCGAACGAGCTGTTCCTGCGGATGACGCCCGACGAGGCCGCGACTTTGCGCGCGCAGGGCTTCGACTTCTACGACTGGGCGGAGGGCGAGATCCGGCTGGTCGTATCGTGGGACCAGCCGGAGGCGGAGATCGCCGCGCTCGCCAGCGCGCTCGCCGCGCTGTGACCCGGCCATGAGCGGGCTGGCCGGCGCACCGCCGCTGAGCGCGCGCGCGCGGCTGCGGGCCGCCGCGCCCTTCACCATCGTCACGCTGATCTGGAGCTCGACGTGGCTCGTCATCCGGCACCAGCTGGGCGACGTGCCCGCGGAATGGTCGGTCGCGTGGCGCTTCGTCGTGGGCGCGGTGGCGATGGCGGCGATCGTCGCGGCGACGCGGGCGCCGTTCCAGCTGCCTGCCGCCGGCCATGCCGTGGCGCTCGGCGTCGGGCTGTTCCACTTCGCCGCCAACTTCCAGTTCGTCTACCGCGCCGAGGGGCTGATCGCATCGGGGCTGGTGGCGGTGCTGTTCGCGCTGCTGCTGGTGCCCAATGCGCTGTTGGGGCGGCTGGTGCTGGGGCAGCGGCTGTCGCGCCCCTTCCTGATCGGATCGGGCGTGGCGATGGCGGGCATCGCCCTGCTGTTCGCGCATGAGGCGGCGCGCGATCCGAGCGGCACGGGGACGACGCTGGCGGGCGTGGGGCTGACGCTGATCGCGGTGCTGTGCGCGTCGGTGGCCAACATCCTCCAGGCGACGGAGCGGGCGCGGCGCGTGGCCGGCGCGAGCCTGCTGTTCTGGGCGATGACCTATGGCGCGGTGGCGGATGCGGCGTTTGCCTGGATGGTGGCCGGGCCGCCGCGGATCGACTGGTCGGCCGGCTATATCGGCGGCGTCCTCTATCTCGGCGTGATCGGATCGGCAGTGACGTTTCCGCTCTACCTGCACGTCATCCGCACGATCGGGCCGGCGCGGGCGGCCTATTCGAGCGTGCTGATCCCCGTGCTCGCGATGGCGCTGTCGACTTTGTTCGAGGGCTATCGCTGGTCGGTGGAGGCGGCGGCGGGCGGGCTGCTGACCTTGGCGGGGCTGGCGCTGGCGCTGCGCGCGCGGGGGTGAGCTAGAGCAAGGCGCGCAGACCCGCGCGGTAATCGGGATAGAGTGGGCGCCAGCCGAGCAGGCGCTTCGCCCGGCCGTTCGCGATGCGGCGATTTTCCGCATAGAAGCCGCGTGCGGCGGGGCTGAGCGTCTCCACCGCGACCAGCGGCGGCAGCGGCATCCCGAGCAGGCGGGCGGCCGCCGCGATCACGTCATTCTGGGGCGCGGGCAGATCGTCGGCGAGGTTGTAGGCGCCGGGGGGCGCATCGAGGCCGGCCATCACGCCGGCGGCGAGGTCGTCGACATGGATGCGGCTGAAGATCTGGGCGGGCGCATCGACGCGGACGGCGCTGCCTGCGCGGACCCGGTCGAGCGGCGAGCGGCCGGCGCCGTAGATGCCGGGCAGACGGAAGACGCGCGCTCCGAGCGCCAACCACGCCGCGTCGGCGGCGGCACGGGCGGAGCGGCGGCCGGAGCCGGTGGGTGCGCTCTCGTCCACCCACGCGCCGCCCGTATCGCCATAGACGCCGGTGGAGGAGAGATAGACGAGCGTGCGGCCGGCGAGCGCGTCGCCGTAGCGGGCGAGCACCGGGTCTGCGTCGCCCTCCGGCGGCACGGAGGAGAGGATGTGCGTCGCTGCGGCGATAGCGGGACGGACGCTGCCCTCGTCGTCGAAGGCGAGCGTGTCGGCATCGGCGGAGCGGCGCGTGGCGGTGACGCTCCAGCCGGCGGCGCGGGCGCGGGCGGCGATGCGCGTGGCGGAGAAGCCGAGGCCGAAGATCAGCAGGTGCGGCATCAACACTCCCCGTCATGCAGCCGCTGGCATGTGCCGCGCGGTGGATGCTGAAACAAGTTCAGCATGACGGAAGAAGGGGTGTTCCCGCCGCAGCGAGCCGCTACATCCGACCTCATGCTGGATGCCGTCACCGCCCCCGCGCTGCCCCATGTGATCCACCGCGGCGATTATCGCCCGCCCGACTGGCTGGTGGACGAGGTGGCGCTCGACTTCGCGCTCGATCCGGAGGCGACGCGTGTGAAGGCGCGGCTCTCCGTCCATCGGAACGGCGCGCATGAGCGCGTGCTGAGGCTGGACGGCGACGGGCTGACGCCGCGCGCCGTGCGGGTGGACGGCGCGGACGCGGACTGGCGGATGGACGGGCCGGCGCTGCTGCTCGACCTTACCGGCGACGCGCATGTCGTCGAGACCGAGGTGGAGATCGCGCCCGCGGCCAACACGCAGCTGATGGGCCTCTACGCCTCGGCCGGGCTGCTGTGCACGCAGTGCGAGCCGGAGGGCTTCCGCCGCATCACCTTCTTCCCCGACCGGCCCGACGTGCTGGCGCGCTACACCGTCCGGCTGGAGGCGGACGCCAGGCGCTTTCCCGTGCTGCTGGCCAATGGCGACCATGTCGGCGGGGGCGAGCTGCCCGGCGGGCGGCACTGGGCGGAGTGGCGCGATCCCTTTCCGAAACCCGCTTACCTGTTCGCGCTGGTGGCGGGCGACCTCGCCTGCAATGCCGACACCTTCACGACGCGCTCGGGGCGGGAGGTGCAGCTCGGCATCTGGGTGGCGGCGGGCGACGTCGAGCGGACGCATCACGCCATGCGCGCGCTCAAGACATCGATGGCGTGGGACGAGCAGGCCTATGGCCGCGAATATGACCTGTCGATCTTCAACATCGTCGCGGTGGCCGATTTCAACTTTGGGGCGATGGAGAATAAGGGCCTCAACATCTTCAATTCGCGCTATATCCTGGCGGACCCGGACACCGCCACGGATGCGGATTACGACGCCATCGCGGCGGTCGTCGCGCATGAATATTTCCACAACTGGTCGGGCAACCGCGTCACCTGCCGCGACTGGTTCCAGCTCTCGCTGAAAGAGGGCTTCACCGTGCTGCGCGACCAGCAATTCTCCGCCGACCAGGGATCGCCCGCAGTGAAGCGGATCGAGGATGTGCGCGCGCTGAGGGCGGCGCAGTTCCCGGAGGATAGCGGTCCGCTCGCCCACCCGATCCGGCCGGACCAGTATATCGAGATCAGCAACTTCTACACGCCGACCGTCTACAACAAGGGTGCGGAGGTGATCCGCATGCTGCTCGTCCTGCTCGGGCCGGAGCGCTTCCGGGCGGGATCAGACCTCTACTTCACCCGCCACGACGGCGAGGCGGCGACGTGCGAGCAGTTCATCCAGGCGATGGAGGATGCGACCGGCGAGGATCTGGCGAAGTTCCGGCTGTGGTATTCGCAGGCCGGCACGCCGCGCGTGCGCGCCACGCTGACGCAGGATGCGCCGGGCGGCCGCGCACGGCTGCGGCTCGATCAGGCGGTGCCGGCGACGCCGGGCCAGCCGGACAAGCAGCCGATGCCGATCCCGCTGCGCATCGCTCTGTTCGGGCAGGCGAGCGGCACCAAGATCGCCGAGCAGCTTGTCGTGCTGGACGAGAGCCATGCCGAGATCCTGTTCGATGCGGTGCCCGAGCAGCCAGCGCTCTCGATTAACCGCGGCTTCTCCGCGCCCGTGATCGTCGAGAGCGACCGTTCGGCCGCCGACCTCGCCTTCCTGTCGGCGCATGATGACGATCCCTTCGCCCGCTATGAGGCGATGCAGCAGCTGATGATCGACACGCTGGTGACGGGGATCGCCGCGGGCGATGCCGACATCGCACCGGTGATCGAGGCGGTGCGCCGCACGCTGACCGATCCCGCGCTGGACGCCGCCTTTGTCGCGGAGGCGGTGCTGCTGCCGTCCGAAGCGTTCATCGGCGACCAGATGCTCGTGGTCGATCCCGAGCGGATCGCGCTGGTGCGCGAGGGGCTGCGCGCGGCGCTCGGCCGCGAGCTGGAGGATGACTGGCGCACCGTCTACGAACGGCATGCGGCCAACGGCTATGACTACAACCCGACCGCCAAGGGCGCGCGCCGGCTGCGCACGGTGGCGCTCGGCTTCATGGCGGCGAGCGGCGCCAAGGACGTGCCGCAGATCGCGCTCGACCAGTTCGCCCGGGCGGACAACATGACCGACCGGCAGGGCGCGCTCGGCGTGCTCGCCAACGGCTACTCCCCCGAGCGGGAGGAGGCGCTCGCCGCCTTCTACGCGCGCTACCGCGACAATCCGCTGGTGCTGGACAAGTGGTTCACCACGCAGGCGCTGTCCACGCGCGAGGACACGCTGGACGTGGCCAAGGCGCTGGTGCGGCACCCCGATTTCACCCTGTCCAACCCGAACCGGCTGCGCGCGGTGGTCGGCGCCTTCTCGCTCAACCAGCGGCCCTTCCATGCGGCGTCGGGCGCAGGCTATCGCTTCCTCGCCGACATGATCCTCGAGGTCGACCGGCTGAACCCGCAGACCGCGGCCAAGCTGGTGCCGCCGCTCGGCCGCTGGCGCCGCTTCGACGAGGGCCGCGCCGCGCTGATGCGCGGGCAGCTGGAGCGGATCGTGGCGACGCCGGTCCTGAGCAAGGACGTTTTCGAGCAGGCGAGCAAGTCGCTCGGCTGACGGGGCTGCCATCGTCACACGTTCCTGCTACGTTCCGGTTCCGAATCGACAGGGAGGAACCGATGGCCGACACGCTCACCTTCTTCACCAACCCGATGTCGCGCGGGCGCACCGTGCGCTGGATGCTCGAGGAGACCGGCTGCACCTATGACACGGTGCTGGTCGACTGGGCGAACAAGCCGGCCGAGCTGCTCGACATCAACCCGATGGGCAAGGTGCCGGTGATCCGCCACGGCACCCGCGTGGTGAGCGAGGTGGCGGCGATCTGCACCTATCTGGCGGACGCCTTTCCGGACGCCGGGCTGGCACCGGCGCTGACCGACCGCGCGGCTTATTATCGCTGGCTGTTCTTCGTCGCCGGCCCGTTCGAGGCGGCGATCACGGACAAGGCGCTGGGTATCGAGAGCACGGCGGGCAAGGAAGGCTTCGTCGGCTATGGCGACATGGACCGCACGCTTTACATGATTGAGCGCGCGGTGGAGGGCGCAGGCTATCTGGCGGGCGAGCGCTTCAGCGCAGCGGACCTCGTCGTCGCGGCCTATCTCAACTTCTACATGCAGTTCGGGCTGATCCCGAAGCGTCCGGCATTCGTCGCCTATGGCGAGCGGATGGCGGCGCGGCCGGCGGCGGTGCGCGCGGCGGAGATCGACGACGGGCTGATGCCGAAGCAGGGGTGAGGCACGGCGAGGACGTCGTCACCCCAGACTCGGTCCGGGGTCCACCGGGGTGTCAAGCAATTCGGCTTGCCGGCGCAACCGCCCGGTGGATGCTGAAACAAGTTCAGCATGACGGGGAATGGGTGTAGAAGTCAGCCTTCGCCGAACGCCTGTTTCGCCAGCGCGAGAACCGCGGGATCGGCGGGGGGCGGCTGCATGGGGACGTGCTTTTCCAGGCGGTCGGCGATCCACTTCAGCGCGGCGATGCGGGCGGCCTTCTTGTTGTTGCCGTCGATCACCTTCCAAGGTGCCCAGCGCGTGTCGGTGTGCTGGAACATGTCGTGCATCGCGGCGAGATAGTCGGTGCGGCGGGCGCGGTTGCGGAAATCGTCGGCGCCCGTCTTCCAGCGCTTCCACGGATGCTCAATCCGCGCCTTCAGCCGCTCGTCCTGCTCCTGCTGGCTGATGTGGAGGAAGAGCTTGAGGATGATCGTGCCGTCATCCTTCTGGCGCGCCTCGAATTCGTTGATCTCGTCATAGCCGCGCTGCCATTCGGACGGCTTGGCATAGCCCTCGACCCGCTCGACCAGCACACGGCCATACCAGCTGCGATCGAACACGGCGATCTGGCCGCCCGCCGGCAGCTTCGTCCAGAAGCGCCAGAGGAAGTGGCGGCTGTTTTCCTCCGGCGTCGGCGCGGCGATCGGCCACACCTCGAAGTGGCGAGGATCCCATTCGGCGGTCAGCCGCTGGATCGCCCCGCCCTTCCCTGCCGCGTCCCACCCCTCGAACAGGATGACGGCGCGCCTGCCATGGACGATGTGCGCTACCTGGATGCGCGCCAGCCGCTTCTGCAGCGCGGCCAGATCGGCGGAATAGTCGCCGGGATATTTGCCGCCGGTCTCGAAGTCCGAAAGGTTGATCGCCACGGCATCCCTCCACCCCTTCGCCGTCGCCCCAGCGGACGCTGGGGCCTCTGGCGGCCGGGCACCACCGCCAGAGATGCCAGCTTTCGCCGGCATGACGAAGGGGTTTGCGGGTGCGTTAACCCTTCGCCTGCTCGACCACGCGGATGTTCAGTTCGCGCAGCTGCTTGGGCGTCGCGGGCGCGGGGGCGTTCATCATCAGATCCTCCGCCTTCTGCGTCATCGGGAAGGCGACGACCTCGCGGATGTTGGGCTCGTCCGCCAGCAGCATGACGATGCGGTCGATGCCGGGCGCGGAGCCGCCGTGCGGGGGTGCGCCATATTTGAACGCGCCGACCATGCCGGGGAAGTTCGCCTCGACCTCGGCCTCGGAATAGCCGGCAATCTCGAACGCCTTGAACATGACGTCGAGCTTGTGATTGCGGATCGCGCCGGACGACAGCTCAACGCCGTTGCAGACGATGTCATACTGATAGGCGAGGATATCGAGCGGGTTCATCGTCTCCAGCGCGTGCAGCTCGCCCTGCGGCATGGAGAAGGGGTTGTGGCTGAAATCGACCTTCTTGTTGTCCTCGTCCCACTCGAACATCGGGAAATCGACGACCCAGCAGAATTTGAACACGCCCTGCTCGATCAGGCCGAGATCCTCGCCGACGCGGGTGCGGGCGAGGCCGGCGAGCTTGGCGGCGTCACCCTCCTTGCCGGCGGCGAAGAACACGCCGTCATCGGGGCCGAGGCCGAGCGCGGCGATCAGCTCCGCCGTCTTTTCCGCACCGTGATTCTTGGCGATGGGGCCGCCTGCCTCGCCACCCTTGATGTTGATGTAGCCGAGGCCGGTATAGCCCTGGCCGCGCGCCCAATCGTTCATGTCGTCGAAGAACTTGCGGCTCCTGGTGCCGGCACCCGGCGCCGGGATCGCGCGGACGACGCCGCCACCCTCGACGATCCGCGCGAAGATGCCGAAGCCCGAGCCCTTGAAGTGTTCGGACACGTCGGTGATCTCGAGCGGGTTGCGCAGATCGGGCTTGTCCGAGCCGTAGCGCAGCATGGCGTCGCGATAGGCGATGCGCGGGAAGGGTGCGGGCGTCACCGCCTTGTCGCGGGCGAACTCCTCGAACACGCCGTGCAGGACGGGCTCGATCGCGGCGAACACGTCCTCCTGCGTAACGAAGCTCATCTCGAAATCGAGCTGGTAGAATTCGCCGGGCGAGCGGTCCGCGCGGGCATCCTCGTCGCGGAAGCAGGGGGCGATCTGGAAATAGCGGTCGAAGCCGGCCACCATCAGCAGCTGCTTGAACATCTGCGGCGCCTGCGGGAGCGCGTAGAACTTGCCCGGATGGACGCGGCTGGGGACAAGATAGTCGCGCGCGCCCTCGGGGCTGGAGGCGGTCAGGATCGGCGTCTGATACTCGGTGAAACCCTGCTCGATCATGCGGCGGCGGATCGAGGCGATGACGTTGGAGCGCAGCAGGATGTTGGCGTGGATCCGCTCTCGCCGCAGATCGAGGAAGCGGTAGCGGAGGCGGATGTCCTCGGGATAATCTGCCTCGCCGGCTACGGGCAGCGGCAGCTCCTGCGCGGGCGACTGGATCTCGACGCTCCGCGCGAACAGCTCGATCTCACCCGTCGCGAGATTGGCGTTGGTGGTGCCGGCGGCGCGCGCCTTGACCTCGCCGGTGATGGTGATGACGCTTTCCGCGCGGAGGCCGTCCAGGGTGGCAAAGGCAGGCGAATCCGTGTCGGCGACGACCTGCGTCAGGCCGTAATGATCTCGCAGATCGATGAACAGCACGCCGCCATGATCGCGCTTGCGATGGACCCAGCCCGACAGGCGGACGGTCGACCCCACGTCCGAGGCGCGGAGGGCGGCGCAGGTGTGCGTGCGATAGGCGTGCATGGTTTCTCTCATCCGTCACTCCGGCGCCAAGCCGGGGTCTCGTTAGGCATAAGCGCGCCGTGAGAGATCCCAGCTTTCGCTGGGATGACGGCCGCGGGATAGGCGCGGCGCTTCCCCGGCACGGCTTGTTTTGTCAACCCGGCGTTCCCGGTCTATGGCGCCCGTCCCATGAAGATACACCCGCTCATCACGACGACCGAGGCGCTGGCCGACCTGTGCACCCGGCTGGCGGACGCGCCGTTCGTCACGGTCGATACCGAGTTCATGCGCGAGAACAGCTATTGGCCGGAGCTGTGCCTGATCCAGATCGCCAGCCCGCAGGAAGCCGCGGCGATCGATCCGCTGGCCAAGGGGCTGGACCTGAAGCCCCTGCTCGACCTGATGGTCGACAATGAGGAGGTGCTGAAGGTCTTCCACGCGGGCGGGCAGGATCTGGAGATCGTCTACAACCTGACCGGCAAGACCCCCTATCCGCTGTTCGACACGCAGGTGGCGGCAATGGCGCTGGGGATGGGCGAGCAGGTCGGCTATTCCAACCTCGTCGACAGCTGGCTGGGCATCAGCCTCGACAAGGGCGCGCGCTTCACCGACTGGTCGCGCCGTCCGCTGGACAAGCGGCAGATCGATTATGCGATCGGCGACGTGACGCACCTCGCCAAGATCTTCCCCAAGATGCTGGAGCGGCTGCGCAAGCGCGATCGCGGCGCGTGGCTGGACAATGAAATGGAGCGGCTGGGCAATCCGGCGAGCTACGAGAATGTCCCCGATCTGGCATGGACGCGCATCCGCATCCCCGGGCGCAATCCCGACACGCTCGGCCGGCTGAAGGCGCTGGCGGCGTGGCGCGAGCGCGAGGCGCAGCACAAGAACCTGCCGCGCGGGCGCATCGCCAAGGACGAGACGCTGGCCGACATCGCCGCGCACCCGCCCAAGGTGCAGGCCGATCTCGCCAAGGTGCGCGGCCTTTCGCCGAGCTGGGCGGGCAACGATATCGGCGGGCGGATGATGACCGCGCTGGCGGAAGCCAAGCCGCTGAGCGACGCGGAAATGCCCGCGCGTGAGGACAAGAAGCCGGGCCTCGGCAAGGAAGGCGCGCTGGTCGCCGACCTGCTGAAGCTGCTGCTCAAGATCCGCGCGCGCGACTCGGACGTCGCGGCCAAGCTGATCGCGCGATCGGACGAGCTGGAGCTGCTCGCCGCCGGGCGGCGCGAGGGGCTGGCTATGCTGGAGGGCTGGCGGTTCGAGCAGTTCGGCCGCGACGCGCTCGACCTGGTCGAGGGGCGGCTGGCCTTTGCGGTGAAGAACGGCAAGCTGCGCATGACGCGGACGGCTGAGGAGACGGGACATGAACGAGGCAGCACGGTCGGGCCGGAGGATGCTGCTGATGCTGGCGATGCTGGCATCGGGACTGACGCCGCTGCTGACGGGGGCGTGCAGCCCCGCGCCGAGGCCGAGCCCGCCGCCAAGCCCCGCCGACGCCGCCGCAAGCCGGCCGGAGACGGCGCCAGTGCCGGCGACGTGCAAGGTTGAGCCGCTCGCCGGTCTGATCGGCGGCGTCGTCGACGCCGGCAGCATCGAGGGCGCACGCCGGCGCTCGGGCGCGGCGACGGTGCGGGTGGTGCGGCCCGGCCAGATGGTGACGCAGGATTATCGCGAGGACCGGCTGAACCTGACGGTGGACGGCAGCGGGCGGCTGGTGAAGGCGGCATGCGGCTGAAGCGGCGCCTGGGCATGGTG
The DNA here is from genome assembly GCF_900113315.1 of Sphingomonas jatrophae. GTDB lineage: Bacteria > Pseudomonadota > Alphaproteobacteria > Sphingomonadales > Sphingomonadaceae > Sphingomonas_P > Sphingomonas_P jatrophae. The sequence goes on from NZ_FOZG01000002.1 coordinate 418,049, forward strand.
GCCGCCTTCCTGGCCGCCATGGTGTTCGGCGAGGCGGTGCTGCCCGCTGGCGCGATCGCGCGGCGGCTCGGCCCGCGTCGGCGTGCCGCCCGCGCCAAGGAGCCGAGCGTCACGCCGATCGTTGCGCCCCCAACAAAATCGTGACCGTTTCGTCGGGAGACGTGGATGACCAGCCCCTATCGCACGATCCGCGGGACCACCTATCGCCAGTTCCGCACGGTGTTTCCCGGCAGCCGCCTCTTCTTCGTCAGCGGGCGTGACATCGCGATCGAGCATTGGGCTTACGAGGTCGGCCAGCACGAATTCGACTATGAGGTGAACTCCCGGCGCACCGGCGCCAACGGCCGACCGGAGGCGATCGCGACGACGCGGGATGCGCTTGCCCGCGAGTTCATGGAGGGCCGCGCGATCGGGCGGATGCCGATCCCGCTGAGCATCGGTGATTCGGACGGCAATCGCCTGCCGGAGGTGCAAATGACCTATGGTGAGGTCGCGCCGCAGCTCTATCGTTCGCGTGTCGATAGCGAGCGAGTCGCCTGGTCGGTCAATTTCGTCCGCCACTATCATCTCAACACGCAGGGGCGGATCGGCATGGGTCTGGCGATAGCGCGTCCGAACGCCAACGTCTCCGCCTCCGCTGCACGCACCGCCGCTGCGCAGAACATGCAGAGCGGCTTCAACTATCTGATGCTGTGGATCCCCGCGCGCGACTTCGAGCGGACCGAACTGCTGCCCGGCGGCTTCGGCACGATGGACATGATCGGCGAGAGCCCGACGCTCTACCGGCGCTTCGTCAACTGGGTGCAGGGGCGATGAGGGGCGTGGCGTTCCTGGTCATGGCGATGCTGGCGGGATGCTCGTCGGCGCAGCCCACTGACGAATATAGCCGGCCGACGCCTGGCGCTGCCCTCCTGGTCGATGCCACCGACGCTGCGACGGTTGACCGCATCTCCGAGCGCGTCCTGGCCCGGCTCGCTCGCGAACCTGCGCTGCGCACGGCCTTGCTGTCCGAAGGGCATGAGACGGCGACGCGCTACAGCATCAGCTTTCGCGGCAGCTGTGCCGGTCAGGCATCCTTCGTGGCGGCGATGCGCGCAGAGATCGCCAAGGTGACGCAGGCACGCGCCATCTGCGAGGATCGTCCCTGATCGACCGTCCGTGACACGCACGGTGCGCGTCAGCCACGGCCTCCCGCCACCTCGCCCTTCCGGCCGAACGCCGTCGCCAAAGCCTTCAGGCGGCGTTCCACCGCTTCGCCCCACAGCCCCTCATCTCCGCCGAGCGTCAGCGTGACCGCCTGGGGCGTGAGCGCGATGGCGGAGGCCTCCAGCCCGCTGGCGACGCCACCGGACAGGCGTTGCCCCAGCCGCATGGCGAGGCCCCAGCGGTCGGCGCGGGCGAGATCCTCGGGCGTGGCCAGCCGGTCGAGCAGGGGCACCGAGCCGCCATTGCCGAAATGGGTCCAGAGCGCGCGCGCCACCATCGCGCGGCCACGCGCATCGATGCCGACCCAATTGCCGTGGAGCGCGGTTTCCATGCCGCGGATGGCGCGGAACTCGGGATGCGCGCGCCACGCGACGTCGGACAGCAGGCAGGCGGCGTGGCGCAGCCGCGTCTCCTCCGCCCCCTCGTCGCCGAACAGGGGCGCGATCCAGTCGGCCAGCAGGTCGCCATGCTCGGGAAAGCGGCCGGCGCGCGCGCCCTCGTCGCGCATGGCGGCGAGCAGCGGATCCTCCGCCTGCACGGCAGGCGGCAGGCTGCGGTGGAGCAATCCTTCGCGCAGGCCGTAGGCGGAGACGATCATGCCGCTGGAGCGCAGCCGGCGCACGACCACGCTGAGCATGGCCGCCGCCTCGGGCAGGGTCGAGAGGCGGCCGGCGGACAGGCCGGGCACCTCGCGCAGGCGCTTCTTGTCCATGTGCGCCAGCACGCGCACCAGCCGCGCCGCCTCGTCCACCGGCATGCGATAATGGTGCATGATCGGCAGCGGCCACTCGGTCAAATGCATGTCGAGCCGGGCGAGCGCGCGCCACGACCCGCCGACGAGGTAGAAGGGCTTGCCCTCCCCTGCCGACCAGCCCGCCGCCTCGAGCGCGTGGCCCACCGCCTTGTCGAGCGCGCCCCGCCCCTGTTCGCGGATCGCGCCGAGCCGCAGCACGCCGAGCGGCAGCGACAGCCGCTCGTGGATGGCGCCGCCGGCCACGCGGATCAGCTCCAGGCTGCCGCCGCCGAGATCGCCCACCACGCCGTCCGCATGGGGGATGCCGGCGAGCACGCCATAGCCGGCGGTCGCCGCCTCCTCGTCCCCGGAGAGAAGCTCGGGCTCGATGCCCAGGCGCTTCAGCCGCTGGAGGAACAGCGCACCATTGCTAGCATCGCGGACCGCGGCGGTGGCGACGGTGCGCAGCCGCCCCACCTCCATCGCGCGGGCAAGGCCGACGAAGCGGGCGAGCGCGGCATCGGCGCGCTCCATCGCCTCGGGCTCGATCGTGCCCGACTTGGCCAGCCCCTTGCCGAGCCCCGCCAGCACCTTTTCGTTGAACAGGATGGCGGGAACGCGCGCCGGGCCTTCATAGACGACGAGGCGGATCGAGTTGGAGCCGATGTCGATGATGCCGATACGGCCCTGCGGTGGCGCGGCCGTTTCTCGGCGGCGGAACATCGTGGCAGGCATGAGCCGCTCCTAGCGGGGCGATGCGACAGGCGCGAGACTTGACATAGATGTAACCCTCTCCTGCGTCAGAGGGTCCTGCCTGTGGTGTCACGCCCCGCGACGGAGACTCAGCTTGGGCACGGCGCCCGCCCGGTCGAGCGCGGCGCCGCGCCCGGACAGCGACGGGTTGGTCATGAAATAGCGGTGGAGATTGAACGGGCGCGCACCGGGGCTCATCCGCTCATATTCGCCGTCCGGGAGCAGCAGCCAGCTCTGCTCGGTATCGTTGAGGTTGGCGACCATCACCTGATCGAGCACCTGCGCGTGGACGGTCGGGTTCTCGACCGGCAGCATATATTCGACCCGCCGGTCGAAATTGCGCGGCATCCAGTCGGCCGAGGAGATGTAGACGCGCGCATTCGGGTTGGGCAGCGCCGCGCCGTTGCCGAAGCACATGATGCGGCTATGCTCGAGGAAGCGGCCGACGATCGACTTGACGCGGATATTGTCGCTCAAGCCTTCGATACCGGGGCGCAGGCAGCAGATGCCGCGGATGATGAGGTCGATCTCCACGCCCGCCGCACTCGCGCGGTACAATTTCTCGATGATCGCGGGATCGACGAGGCTGTTCATCTTCGCCCAGATCTGCGCCGGGCGCCCTTCGCGCGCATGGTCGATCTCCGCATCGATCAGCGCGGACAATTGCTCGCGCAGGCCGTGGGGGGAGATGGTCAGCATCTCCAGCTGCACCGGCTCGACATAGCCGGTAATGTAGTTGAACAGCTGCGCCGCATCGCGGCCCGCGCGCGGATCGGCGGTGAAGAAGCTCAAGTCGGTATAGATGCGCGCGGTGACCGGGTGATAATTGCCCGTGCCGAAATGGCAGTAGGTGCGATAGCCGTTGCCCTCACGACGGACGACCATCGACACCTTGGCGTGCGTCTTCCAATCGATGAAGCCATAGACCACCTGCACGCCCGCGCGCTCCAGCTGCGCGGCCCACATCAGGTTCTGCTCCTCGTCGAAGCGGGCCTTGAGCTCGACGACGGCGGTCACCGACTTGCCCGCCTCCGCCGCATCGACCAGCGCGCGGATCACCGCCGATTGCTTGCCCGCGCGGTAGAGAGTCTGCTTGATCGCGACGACGTCCGGATCCTGCGCCGCCTGCTTGAGGAAGGCGAGCACGACATCGAACGATTCGTAGGGGTGGTGGACGACGATGTCCTTGTCGCGGATCGCGGCGAAGCAATCGCCGCCATGCTCGCGGATCCGCTCGGGAAAGCGGGCGGAGAAAGCGGGGAATTTGAGGTCCGGTCGCTCCTCCTCGACCAGCGCGGAAAGCTCGGTAATGCCGAGATAGTCGGCCCGGTCGGTGACGATGGTGCCGCCGCCGCCAATCTCGTCCTTGACGAGCTTTTCCAGCTCGTCCGGCATGCCGCCTTCCATCTCCAGCCGGATGACGCGCCCCTTGCGCCGCCGCTTGATCGCCGAGCGGAAGTAGCGGACGAGATCCTCCGCCTCCTCCTCCAGCTCGATGTCGCTGTCGCGGATGATGCGGAAGGCGCCGGTGCGCTCCACCGAATAGCCGGGGAACAGAATGCCGGTGAAGCGGCGCACGACCGTCTCGATCGCGACATAGCGGGCGGCGGGATGATCGCCGGCATCGTCGGGCAGGCGGAGAAAAGCTGGCAGCGTCGCCGGGATCATCAGCAGCTCGCGGATCGGCTCGCCATCCGACAGGCGCTTCAGATCGAACAGGATGGAGAAGCCCTTATTGGGGATGAACGGGAAGGGATGCGCCGGATCGAGCGCCTGGGGCGTGAGGACGGGGAAGATCTGGTTGCGGAATTGCGGCTCCAGCCAGGCGACGGCGTCAGCATCCAGCTCCGCCTCCTCCAGCACGACGATGCCCGCTGCCGCCAGCTCACGCCTGAGCGTCACCCATACCGCCTGCTGCGATGCCATCAGCGCATCGGCACGCGCATCGATGGCGACGAGCTGCTGGCCGACCGTCAGCCCGTCGGGCGAGCGATTGTCGACATCCTGCAGCAGCTGGCCGCGCAGGCCGGCGACGCGAACCATGAAGAATTCGTCGAGATTGTTGCCCGAGATAGACAGGAAGCGCAGCCGCTCCAGCAGCGGATGCGCGGGATTGCACGCCTCGTCCAGCACGCGCTGGTTGAAGGCGAGCCACGACAGCTCGCGGTTGAAATAGCGGTTGCGCGGCGCGATCGGCGCGTGCGGCGGCTCCGTCTCGAGGATGTTCGTCGGAGCGCGTGCGTCGGTCATCGCTCCCGCCTAGCGCAAAGCCGGTGAATCGTCGATGACAGGCGGGTCCATCCAACCGCAGGAAGCAGCATCATGCCCCCGCAGAGCCCCTGGTCGCACCACCGCGCCGCAGGCATCGCCGACGATATCGACTTCGAGATCAAGGGGCAGGAGCTCCAGTTCGTCGAGATCGAGCTGGATCCGGGCGAGAGCGCGGTCGCGGAGGCAGGCGCGCTCGTCTGGAAGGATGCGGCGATCGACATGACGACCGTGTTCGGCGACGGATCGGGCGGTGCCGGCGACGGCTTCATGGGCAAGCTGCTCGGCGCCGGGCGGCGGCTGGTGACGGGGGAGAGCCTGTTCACCACCGTCTTCACGCATCAGGGCCACGGCAAGGCCCGCGTCGCCTTCGCCTCGCCGACTCCCGGCGCGATCCTGCCGATCAAGCTGAGCGACGTCGGCGGGCGGCTGATCTGCCAGAAGGACAGCTTCCTCGCCGCCGCCAAGGGCGTGTCGATCGGCGTCCACTTCCAGCAGCGCATCCTGACCGGCCTGTTCGGCGGCGAAGGCTTCATCATGCAGAAGCTGGAGGGTGACGGCTGGGTGTTCGTCCAGATGGGCGGCACCGTGGTCGAGCGGACGCTGGGCCCGGGCGAGGAGATCCACGTCGACACCGGCTGCCTCGCCGCGCTGACCGACAGCGTCGATTACGACATCGTGCGGGTGACGGGCGTGCGATCGATGCTGTTCGGCGGCGAAGGCCTGTTCTTCGCGCGGCTGCGCGGGCCGGGCAAGGTGTGGGTCCAGTCCCTCCCCTTCTCGCGCCTCGCCGGCCGGATGCTGGCCGCCGCCGGATCGAAGGGGGGACAGAATCGCGGCGAGGGATCGGTGCTGGGCGGCCTCGGCGACTTCATCGGCGGCAACGACTGAGCGGAGACGGCGTCAGCCCTCGTCCGGCCGATCCTCCAGCCCTGCCGTCGCGCCGCGCCGGGGCAGGCCTGGCAATGCGTCCGTCAGCCGGTCGAACTGCGTCATGCAGCCCTGATCGGCCAGCGTGGCGGCGAGCGCGGCGAGGCTATCGGACATGGCAATGCGGACGAGGCGCATCCGCCACGGGGTGCGCCCGGTGGTTGCGGGTGCGAAGGCGAGATCGCCGGTCGTCGCCGGTGCGGCGGACCAGATCTGCTCGGGCGCGGCGGGCGTCCAGTCTGACCTGAGCGGCGCTCCGGCACCGTCCTGCTGGAACAAAGCAGGCGTGTAGCGTCCGCCGAGGCGGCTCAGCCAGACGGGCGCGCCTGACGGGGCGCAGACGATGCGGGCATCGCGGAGCGGCGCGGTCCACAGGCTGCGGCGGAACAGCGCGGCGCGGATGGCGGTCGCATCGCCGCGAACCGAACGGGCCAGCCAGTATGCCGCGCGGTGCGGATCCTCGTCATGCGCCTCGTCAGGACGGAGCGGCCCGGGGCCGGCGGTTTCAATCGCGCAACCGCCCGTCGCGGCACAGACGAGCGCATCGGCGGAGGGGGCGGCACGCTGTTCGGCGACCTGCCACACGCGGCGCTCGGCCGCGGACTGGCGCGTGAGCGGCGCGGTTGTGGGCACGGTGGCGGGGCCATGCAGCGTGCGGCGACCCTGCCAGTCGATCGCCTTGACGACATCACCCGGCGCGATGCGCGCGCCGGCCGCGAGCAGCGTGCCCGCCGGATAGACGCCCGCCCCCGCCCCGCTCGCGGACAGGACCAGCACCTGCGCATCCGCCCTTGCCGCGCCCGCCAGCGCGACGGCGACCGCGCAAGCCTGTCCCACTTTACGCATCGGACCTCCCCACCCGTTCGCGCCAGCATCGCGCGGGGCGGAGCAGCAGGCTATGCCCGGCGGCACAGCGCGGCAGTATGCCGTCCGGCATGAAAGGAGATTATGCGCACCATCGGCCTCATCGGCGGCATGAGCTTCGAGGCGACCGCTATCTATTACCGGCTGATCAACGAGGGTGTGCGGGCACGCCTCGGCGGGCTGCATTCGGCCGAGCTGCTGATGTACTCGGTCGATTTCGCGCGCGTCGTCACGCTCCAGCAGGCGGGGCGGTGGGACGATGCGGGCGTGCTGCTGGGAGAGGCCGGGCGCGGGCTGGAGCGTGCGGGGGCCGAGTGCCTGCTCATCTGCGCCAACACGATGCACCTCGTCGCCGATGCGGTGCAGGCGGCGGTGGGCGTGCCGGTGATCCATATCGTCGACGAGACCGCCCGGCGGCTGCATGCGGCAGGCGCCACGCGGCCGCTGCTGCTCGCCACGCGCTACACGATGGAGCAGGGCTTCTACGCCGAACGAATGGCGCGGCACGAAATCGCGCTCATGCTGCCGGACGAGGAGGGTCGTGCCGCGACGCACGGCATCATCTTCGACGAGCTGTGCCAAGGCCGCGTCACCGACGAGTCGCGCGCGGTGCTGACCGGGCTGATCGCCACGGCGAAGGCGGAGGGCGCTGATTCGGTGATCCTCGGCTGCACCGAGCTGGCGCTGATCCTCGATCCGGACGCGCTGCCCCTGCCCGGCTTCGATACCACCGCGATCCACGCCGGGGCGGCGGTGGCGTTCGCGCTGGACTAGAGGCTTTCCAGCGCCTCGCGCGCGGTGCCGATCGTCGGCATGCGGCGGCGGCGGTGCGCGGCGGCGTCGAGCGCGTCGACCGCACGGTGGATGGCGACATAGCTCCGCTCGATCCGGCGGGCGAGATAGAGCGCGACGGTGGGCGGCACGGGCAGGCCGCGCCGCGCCATCAGCCGCTCGATCAGCTCGGCGGCGAGCGGCTCGTCCGGCGGCTCGATCCGCGCGACGGGCGTGGCGGCGAGGCGCGAGCGGAGATCCGGCAGCGCCACCGGCCAGAGCGGCGGCGGCGCATCGGCGATCAGCAGCAGCGGACGCCGCTGTGCCTGCGCGCGATTCCAGGCGTGGAACAGCGCCTCCTCCGGACGGCCTTCGGCATCGTCGATCAGAGTGGCGGAAGCGCGCGCGGCGAACAGGCGGCCGAGCAGGCTGCGGCCCGACTTGCGCGGGCCGACCAGCAGGCAGGCGCAGACCGGCCACAATCCGCGATGCTCGAGCTGGCGGACGGCGAGGCGGTTGGGCTCCCCCAGAACGAAGTCGCGCTCCTCGTCGGCCGGCGGCCAATCGAGCGGGAGCGCGATCTGGCTCATGGCGTAGGCGGCGGCGCGCCTGCCGGGGCCGCACCCGCACGGCGGACGCGGAGCGAACCGGCGCCGCCTTCCGCCGCCCAACCACGCGCGGCGAGCGCGAGGCGGAGCGCATCGCTGTCCCCGTCGAACACGACCCGCATGATCGAGACGCCGCCGACCGCCAGGCTCTGCACCGTAGCGGAGCGGACGCCGGGCACGCCGCGCAGCGCCGACTCGGCACCGCCGACGGCAGCCACGTCGGGCGTGTCGACCTGGATGGTCAGCACCTGCGCCACCGCGGCCGCGCCCTCGGCGATCTCGCCTTCGCCCTCCGCCGGCGCTTCTTCCGCCGGATCGGGTGCGACCTCCGCCTCGACCAGGGTCGGATCAGGGGAAAGGCCGCCCTGCCGCAGCGCCTGCGTGTAGATCTCGTCTAGCCGGCGCACACCCTCGTCCAGCATGGCCGGCAGCCCCGCTGCATCGGCGGCGCGCAGCTGCACCTGGCCGAGCAGCTCGCCATCCGGGCCGTGCCGTGCGGTGAAGGTGCCGATCACCGGACCACCGGGGTAGAGGCGGTGGAGCGAGGCCTCGGGCACGACCACGTCGGCGGCGCCATATTGCTCCACCAGCATCCGCCACCAGCGCCGGCCCGGCCGGCGTGTCTGCGCGGCGTTGAGCAGTAGCGGATCGGCGCCGGTGCCGCGCGGGCGGACATAATCGATCGCGCTGCTGCCGGTGCGGAATCGCGCCCACGCCGCCTGCCACGGATTGCGCAGCTCCAGCGCGGTGAGCGCGCCGCCGGACCAGAGGACGGGGATGACCAGCATGGGCGCGGACCGCACCGCCTGGCCGCCCCGCACGCCGAGGAAGGAGCCGGCGCGGGCGCGATCGAACAGCACGCCCAGCCGCGCGATGTAGCGTTGCGGGCCGATCTGCTCATTCTCGATGACGATGCCGCCGACCAGGCTGTCCAGCGTCGAATCGGGCAAACCGGGTGCCGCACTCGCGGGAACGCCGTGCAGCCGGCCGTAGAGCGCCTTCCAGCCCTTGCGCTGCGCCTCACGCCAGCCGGCGGTGCGCGCGGCATCGGCATCCCTGGCGGCGACATCGACGGTAATGCCGGTCACCTCGTAGGAGGAAGCGCTGTTCACGGGCGCGATGCCGCGATCGCCCGGTTCGATCTGGGCGAGCAGCGCCCCTGCGGCAAGCGCACAGCCGAGCCCGAGGCTGGAGAGGATCAGGGGGCGAACGCGCACGATGGCGCGCCTTTTGGCGAGTTGGTCGTGGAAAACCAAGCGCGATGTCGGTAGGCGCACGATCATGACGGATCCGACACCCTATACCTACGCTGATGCCGGCGTTTCGATCGCGGCGGGCAACGCGCTGGTGAAGGCGATCGCGCCGCTCGCCCGCGCCACCGCAAGGCCCGGCGCCGGCGCGGAACTCGGCGGCTTCGGTGGCTTCTTCGATCTGAAGGCGGCGGGCTACACCGATCCGCTGCTGGTGGCGGCCAACGACGGCGTCGGCACCAAGCTGAAGCTGGCGATCGAGGCGGGGCGGCACGAGGGCGTCGGCATCGACCTGGTCGCCATGTGCGCCAACGATCTGGTCGTGCAGGGCGCCGAGCCCTTGTTCTTCCTCGACTATTTCGCGACCGGCAAGCTGGATACCGGCGTCGCCGAAGCGGTTGTCGCGTCGATTGCGGAGGGTTGCCGCATCGCCGGCTGCGCGCTGATCGGCGGTGAGACGGCGGAGATGCCCGGCATGTATGCGCCGGGCGACTATGACCTTGCCGGCTTCTGCGTCGGCGCGGTGGAGCGTGGACAGGCGCTGACCGGCGACAAGGTGGCGGCGGGAGACGCGATCCTCGGTCTCGCCTCGTCGGGCGTTCATTCCAACGGCTATTCGCTCGTCCGCCGGCTGGCGGCGGACCGGGGCTGGAAGCTTAATCGCCCGGCCCTGTTCGATGCGGACGTGCTGCTGATCGACGCGCTGCTGGCGCCGACGCGAATCTATGTCCGCTCGCTGCTGCCGCTGGTGCGCGGCGGGCAGATCCGCGCACTGGCGCACATCACCGGCGGCGGGCTGCTGGAGAATATTCCGCGCGTGCTGCCCGACGGCCTGCACGCGCATGTCGATGCGGATCTGTGGCCGCAGCCGCGGCTGATGGCCTTCCTCCAGGCGCAGGGCGCGATCGAGCCGGCGGAGATGGCGCGAACGTTCAACTGCGGCATCGGCATGGCGGTGGTCGTCGCCGAGACGGAGGTGGATGCAGTGGCGCGCGCGCTGGAAGCAGCGGGCGAGACCGTCCACCGCATCGGCCGGATCGAGGCGGGCGCAAAGGGCTGCACCGTCGCGGGCAGCGCCGACGCCTGGTCCGCTCGCGCAGCCTGGAGCGCGACGCATAATGGCTGAGGCGGGCGGACGCGCGCCCGTCGCCATCCTGATCTCCGGCCGCGGATCCAACATGGCGGCGCTGCTCCGCGCGGCGGAGGCGCCCGATTGCCCGTGGCGGGTGGTTCTGGTGGGCGCGAACGACCCGGACGCGGCGGGGCTGGAGACCGCGCGCGCGGCGGGGGTGCCGACCTGGGCGCACAGCCACAAGGGGCTTAACCGCGCCGACTATGATGCGCTGGTGGATGCGGCGGTGCGCGCCGCGGGTGCGGAGTGGATCGCGCTTGCGGGCTATATGCGGCTGCTCTCGCCCGGTTTCGTCAGCGCGTGGGCGGGGCGGATCGTCAACATTCACCCGTCTCTGCTGCCGCTGCACAAGGGGCTGGACACGCATGCCCGCGCGATCGAAGCGGGCGACGTGGAGGCAGGCTGCTCGGTCCATATCGTCACGGCGGAGCTGGACGACGGGCCGGTGATCGCACAGGCGCGCGTGCCCGTGCTGCCCGGCGACACGCCCGAGACGCTTGCCGCGCGCGTGCTGGTGGAGGAACATCGCCTCTATCCGAAGGCGTTGACGGAGCTGGTGACGCGATGAGCCCCGATCCGGAAGCGGACCTCGCCCGCCTGCGCGAGATTGCGATGGCGCTGCCCGAGGCGGCAGAGAAGGTCAGCCACGGTGCCCCCGTCTTCTACATCGACAAGGGCAAGACCTATGCGTGGTTCAGCCACGATCATCACGGCAACGGCGTGACCGCGGTGATCGTCAAGGTCTCCGGCCTCGACGAGCATGAGATGCTGGTCGAGCGCGAGCCCGAGCGTTTCCACCGCCCGGCTTATTTCCGGGCCGACCAGTGGATCGCCATCCGGGTCGACCTGCCCGACACCGACTGGGATTATATCGCCGACCGCGTGGCGATGAGCTGGGAGCTCGTCGCGCCGCGCCGCCTGCTGGAGGCGGGCGGACGATGAGCGGAGCTCCCGAGACACGGGCCGAGACGCCCGCCGAGAAGGCGGAAAAGGCGCGCGTGCGTCGCCGCTGGCTGACGCTGGGCGAAGTGCTGGCGGTGGTGGCTGCGCTGATCTCCGGCCTGACGCTGTGGAACAGCTGGCAGCAACGGTCGGACGAGCAGGCCAAGGAAGTCCGCGCCGAGAAGAAGGCGGAGAGCGCCGCCGCCACCATCGTGCTGGGCGCGGCGGGCGAGGATGAGGGACGGCGCCTGAAGCTCGCGTCGCTCCGCGCCGACCAGAATGTGCAGGGGCAGACGATCCTGTTCCCGCCTGCGCTCAAGGTCGCCGCGGTCGAGACGACGGGCGATCCGCGTATCGAGGCGGATTGGATCCAGGACGCGTTGCGCGATGCGACCACGGGCGAGAAGGATCGCGGCGATGCGCGCCTGCCGCTGCTGATCGTCACGCGCTACTGGTCCGACGGCGCGGTGCGGACGGCGCGGGCCTATTACGATCTCGGCTACACGCTGGAGGAAGGCGGCCTGCTGGGCGGGCGCAAGCTGCGGCTGAAGGGCCTGTCGCTGATCGGCGCGGCACCCGAGAAGGCGGACCCGGAGCGGCTCGACAAATTGTGGGCGGCGCGGCGCTAGGGGCTTACCGGATCATCTGACGCGGCGGTTCGCGACGCGCGTCAGAGCGTGATCGCGTAGACGTGATCGTCGAACACGCTGCCGCCGACCTCGAAGCGTCGGCCGCCGATCCGCTCGGCACCGATCTTCCGGTAAAAGCCGATGGCGCGCATATTGTCGTGATGGGTGCCGATCAGCAGGCGGCGGCGGCCGAGCGCGCGCGCTTCCGCCAGCATCGCATTCGACATGCTGCGCGCCGCACCTGAACCGTGCCAGCGAGAGAAGAGGTAGAAACGCTTCATCTCGATGTCGCCCGGCTCTGCCTGCGGCAGTTCGGGCTCGCACATCAGGGCGTAGCCAACGGGCGCGCCCGTCTCCGTCTCGGCCAGCCAGGCGCGGCCGACGGGCTGCGCCAGATAGGCGCGATAGGCGTCGGCCGAGTGATTGCGCGCGGTGTGCGCGACGATGTCCGCGCCGGGGATCAGCGTGGCGAACCCTTCGAGGAAGGTCGCCGCGCCGACCAGCGCGAGCGCGGGCGCGTCCTCCACGCCCGCGCGCCGGATCACCGGATCAGCCGACAATTTCTTCCGGCTTGAAGAAGTAGGCGATCTCGATCTCGGCATTCTCAGCGCTGTCCGAGCCGTGGACCGAATTCGCCTCGATCGATTCGGCGAACGCCTTGCGGATCGTGCCCTCATCGGCCTGCGCCGGGTTGGTCGCGCCCATGATCTTGCGGTTGGCGGCGACGGCGTCCTCGCCTTCCAGCACCTGCACGACCACCGGGCCGGAGATCATGAAGCTGACCAGATCGTTGAAGAAGGGCCGCTCCTTATGGACGGCGTAGAAGCCCTCGGCCTGCTCCTTGGTCATGCGGATGCGCTTGGACGCGACGACGCGCAGGCCCGCTTCCTCCAGCTTCGCGGTGACCGCGCCGGTGAGGTTGCGGCGGGTGGCGTCGGGCTTGATGATCGAAAAGGTGCGGGTCGTCGCCATGGCGGAAGCCAAGCTCCTGTTGGTTCTGGTGTCTGGAAGGTGGCGGCCCTCTAGCGGGGCGGGCGGCGGGGTGCAACAGGAGGGCCTACGCCCGCGTGGCCGATCAGCCTGCCTGCGTCCAGCGGCCCCGCTCGTCCTGCTTCCAGAAGCGCCGCTCGACACTGTCCTGCGCGGCCAGCGTCCGCCACGCGGCGCGGCTCGCCTCCAGCCGGTCGTCGCCGAACAGCAGGAAGGCGCGGTCGAACGCGAGCGCGGCGTCCCGCCACACGCCGTCCGCCAGCGCGACGGCGCGGGCACCGTTGGCGGGCTCGCACGCCTCGGCGATCAGGATCGGCTGGCGCGCCTCATCGCCCTGGCCCGCGCGGCCGTGGGCGAGGAAGCTTTCGGGCGACCAGTCCCACAGCCGCTCGTCCAGCCGCGCGGCGAGCGCCTCGTCCTCCGCCACGACGAGCAGGCGGCCGCCGCCATCCAGCACCCGCTCGGCAATGCGGGGCAGCACCGCCTCAACGCCGCCCGCGCCGACATGGTAGAAATCGACCTGCATCCGCCCTTCCGCCCGAGCTTCAGGCCTCCAGCGTATCCGCCACGTAGCGGTCGATCAGGCGCACGCCGAAGCCGGTGGCACCCTTGGCCATCAGCGAGCTGCCCTTGCTCGACCAGACCATGCCGGCGATGTCGAGATGCGCCCAGGCGACGCCCTCGTCGACGAAGCGCTTGATGAACTGCGCCGCCGAGATCGAGCCGGCCTCGCGCGGGCCGACATTCTTCATGTCGGCGATCGCGCTGTCGATCAGCTTGTCGTAGGGATCGCCCATCGGCAGCCGCCACAGCGGCTCCCCCGCGTCGCGCGCGGCGGCGAGCAGTCCGTCGGCCAGCGCATCGTCATTGGCGAAGATGCCGCCATATTCATGGCCGAGCGTGATGATCATCGCGCCGGTCAGCGTGGCGAGATCGACGATGGTTTTCGGCTTGTGCGTCCGCTGCACCCAGGTGATCGCGTCGCAGAGCACGAGGCGGCCTTCGGCGTCGGTGTTGATCACCTCGATTGTCTGGCCGGACATGCTGGTGACCACGTCACCGGGGCGCTGGGCAAGGCCGTCGGGCATGTTCTCGACGAGGCCGCAGACGCCGATGATGTTCGCCCTGGCCCCGCGCCTGGCGAGCGTGAGCATGGCCCCGGCGACCGCGCCGGCGCCGCCCATGTCCCACTTCATGTCCTCCATGCCGCCGGCGGGCTTGATCGAGATGCCGCCCGTATCGAACGTCACGCCCTTGCCGACGAAAGCGACCGGCGCCTCGCCCTCTGCGCCGCCGTTCCAGCGGAGCGCCAGCAGCCGCGCCTCGCGCGCCGAGCCCTGCGACACGCCGAGCAGCGCGCCCATGCCGAGTTCGCGCATCGCCGCATCGTCCAGCACCTCGACCACGACACCCTCGGGCATGGCGGCGCGCACGCGCTCGACGAAGCTTTCGGGGTAGATGATGTTGGCGGGTTCGGTCACCAGCTCGCGGGTCAGCGCCATGCCCTCGGCGACCGCGCTGTGGCGCGCCCATGCGGTGTCCGCCCCGGCGCCGCCGCCGACGATCACCAGCTCGGCCAGGGTCGGCTTCTGCGTCGATGCCTGCTTGGTGCGGTGGACGTCGTAGCGCCAGGCGCGCAGCGTGGCGCCGAAGGCGATGCGGGCCGCCGCCTCGGCCGGATCGCTCAGGCCCGCGTCGGTCAGATCGACCGTCAGTCGCTTCAGGCCGGATGTCTCCAGCCGCGCGACCAGCGCCGCACCGACCTTCTCCGCCGCCGCACCCTCACCCGCGCCGCCGGTGCCGAGGCCGACCGCGAACAGCCGCCGCACGCTGCCGCCGTCGGCCACGAACGCCTCGACGATGGCCGCCGCCTCGGCATCGAATCGCTGCGCCTCGGCCGCGTGGCGCAGCGCCTGCGTGCCGTCGAGCGCCAGCAGCCGGCCCGGCAGCTGGCCGCCCAGGATCGGATAGGCGACCGCTTCGGCAGCGGACGGGGCCTGATCGGCAAAGCGGATGGTGAGCAAGGTCAGGTTTTCCTCGGGACCGGAAGTGTCCTCCCCATGTAGGCACGCCGCCCCGGCTTCGCCAAGCGATTGCCCGCACGCCATGGCGGTGCGATAGGCTCAGCGGAAAAGCCGTTGTGAAGATGGCGTCGCTTCGTTGGGGGCCGTTCTGCATCGTCATCTATCTTTCGGCCTCTCCACCCTCGCGCTCGCCGCGGCGTGGCCCGCGCGCGCGCAGGATCTGCAGACCCCGCCGACCCCGCCCCCCCTGGCAACGCCCGACGTGCCGGTGCCGGCGAACGACGAGGAAGTGACCTTCAGCGCCGACCAGCTGGACTATGACGATCAGACCGAGCGGGTCGTCGCCACGGGCGAGGTGCGCATGATCCGCGCGGGCAATCGCCTGCGCGCGGACAAGGTGACGTGGGACCGCAAGACCGGCGACGTGATCGCCGAGGGCAGCGTCGCCGTCGCCAATCCGCAGGGCGACATCGCTTATGGCGATTCGGTGCAGCTGAAGGACACGCTGCGCGACGGCGTGATCGACAACCTGCTGCTGGTGCTGGAGGATGGCGGCCGCCTGGCGGCGCAGCGGGGGACCAGGGTGGACAATGTCTCCACGCTGGAACACGCCGCCTACACGCCCTGCCGCGTGACGGACGATGCCGGCTGCCCCAAGACGCCGTCGTGGCAGATCACCGCGGTGCGCGTGGTGCACGATCCGAAGAAGCACCGCATCTCCTACCGCGATGCGCGGCTGTCGCTGTTCGGGCTGCCGATCCTGTGGCTGCCGGCGCTGTCGCATCCGGACGGGTCGGGCGAGGGCGGCAGCGGCCTGCTGGTGCCGACCTTCCGCATCAGCCGCACCAACGGCGTCGAGGTGGCGACGCCCTATTACATGCCGTTCGGGCCGAACCGCGACCTGACGATCACGCCGCACGTTTATTCGGATGTGGCGCCCGCGCTGGAGGCCCAGTGGCGCTCGCTCAGCTCGACAGGTGCCTATCAGGTCGGCGGCATGATCACCTACGGCTCGCGCCTGCCGGCCGAGCTGAGCATCGATCCCAGCGCCGATGGCAAGAGCAATGTGCGCGGCTATCTCGATGCGAGCGGGCGGTTCCAGCTGGGGCCCTACTGGACGCTGACCGGATCGACCCGGCTGGCGACCGACAAGACCTTCCTGCGGCGCTACGACATCTCGCGGGACGATCGGCTGCGCACCATCGCCACCGCCGAGCGGATCGATGCGGACAGCTATCTCGTCATCGGCGGCTATGCGGTGCAGAACCTCCGCCCCACGGTCAGCCAGCGCAACCAGCCGATCGCCCTGCCCGCGATCGATTATCGCCGCCGCCTCGATTTCGCCGGCGGCGTGGTCGAGGCGCAGGTCAACAGCCTGTTCATCACGCGAACCAGCGGACAGGACACGCAGCGCGCCTTTGCCGGGCTGCGCTGGGATCTGCGCCGCTACACGACGATGGGGCAGGAAGTGACGCTGACGGCCTATGGCCGCGGCGACATCTACCACACCGCCAACGTCTCCAGCACGCTGACCGCCAGCTATCGCGGCGATCCGGGCTGGACGCCGCGGGCGATCGGCGCATTGGCCGCCGACGTGCGCTGGCCGTTTGCGGGTGCGCTGGCCGGGGGCACGCAGATCGTGGCGCCGCGCGTGCAGTTCGTCGCCAGCCCGCACACGCGCAACCTGGCGATCCCGAACGAGGATGCCCGCGCGATCGAGCTGGAGGACAGCAACCTGTTCGCGCTCAACCGCTTCCCCGGCTATGACCGGTGGGAGGATGGCAGCCGCGTCACCTACGGCCTGGAATGGCAATATGACCGGCCGCGCTTCTCGGTGCGCAGCATCGTCGGGCAGAGCTACCGCCTGACGCGGCGCGAGACGATCCTGCCGGACGGCACGGGTCTCGGCTCGCGCTTCTCCGACGTCGTCGGGCGGACGACGCTGCGTTATGGCGATTTCGTCAGCCTCACCCACCGCTTCCGCGCAGACAAGGATGGCTGGCAGCTGCGCCGCAACGAGCTGGACGTGACGCTGGGCGGGCGCCGCACCTACGTCATGGTCGGCTATCTCCGCCTCAACCGCGACATCGATACGGCGATCGAGGATCTGCGCGACCGTGAGGAGGTGCGGCTGGGCGGCCGGGTGCAGATCACGCGCACGCTGTCCGCCTTCGGCTCGACCACGCTGGATCTGACCTCCGCGGCGGAAGATCCGCTGTCGATCGCGGACGGCTACGAGCCGGTGCGCCACCGTCTGGGCGTGCTCTACGACGACGAGTGCCTCGAGCTTGGGGTCACGTGGCGGCGCGATTATGCGCGGATCGGCGATGCGCGGCGGGGCAACAGCTTCCTGTTCCAGCTGGCGTTCAAGAATCTGGGCCGCTGATCCGCCGCCCGGCAGCCACATCAGGCCTCCCCTTCCAACCGCGCGCGGCCCGCGCTAAGCAGCGGTTCAGTTTGTCCGGCGCAGAGGCGGGGCGCGGACGTGCGGTTTGGAGCGATTTCGGGATGGTGATGTTTGGTCGGCGGGGGCCGGCGCGTGCGGTGGCGCTGCTGAGCGCGGTCGCGCTGGGAGCGGCGGTGGCCGCGCAGACCGTCGATGATGGTCCGACCAACAGCGCCGCGGGGCTCAACCTGCCCGCCGAGCTGCAGGTGTTCGGCAAGGTCGATCCGCTGGTGCGCAAGGCCACCGCGATCGTCAACGGCACGATCATCACCGACACGGACGTCGATCAGCGGCTGGCGCTCATCCTGCTCGCCAACGGCAACAAGATTTCCGACGAGGAGCGGGAGCGCGTGCGCCTGCAGGTGCTGCGCAACCTGATCGACGAGACGCTGCAGATCCAGGAAGCCAAGGCCAACAAGATCGAGATCACCTCGGGTGAGATCGAGCAGGCCTATGCGCGCGTTTCGACCAACTTCAAGCGCCAGCCGGCCGAGTTCGCCGCTTATCTGAAGACGGTGGGATCGTCGGAGAACTCGATCAAGCGGCAGATCGAGGGCGAGCTGGCGTGGCGCCGGCTGCTCGGCCGCCGGGTGGAGCCGTTCGTCGCCGTCGGCGAGGACGAGGTGCGCGCCATCCTGAACCGGCTGGAAGCCGCCAAGGGCACGCAGGAATATCGCGTGGGCGAAATCTTCCTGGCCGCCACGCCGGAGAATGACGCGCAGGTGCGCGCCAATGCCGATCGCATCGTCGAGCAGGTGCGCGGCGGCGCCTCCTTTGTCGCTTATGCCCGGCAATTCTCCGAGGCATCGACCGCGGCGGTCGGCGGCGATCTCGGCTGGGTGCGGGCCGAGCTGTTGCCCGAACCGCTGGCCGCCACCGTACGGCAGATGCCGGCGGGTGCCGTCAGCGCGCCGATCCAGCTGCCCGGCGGCTATTCGATCGTCGCGCTGGTCGACAAGCGCCAGATCCTCACCGCCGATCCGCGCGATGCGGTGCTGAGCCTGAAGCAGCTGACGATCAGCTTCCCGCCCGGCCTGACGCAGAAGCAGGCCGAGCCGAAGGTCGCCGCGTTCGGCGCCGCGCTGCAGAAGATCAGCGGCTGCGGCACCGCGGATCAGGTTGCGAAATCGGTCGGCGCCGACGTGATCGACAATGATCAGGTGCGCATCCGCGATCTGCCGCCGCAGCTCCAGGAGGTCATGCTGCGGCTGCAGATCGGCCAGGCCTCGCCCGCCTTCGGCTCGCTCCAGGAAGGCGTGCGCGGCCTTGTCCTGTGCGGCAAGGACGAGGCGCAGCAGGCGAGCGGCCCCACGTTCGATCAGGTCTACTCCCAGCTGGAGGAAGAGAAGGTCAACCGCCGCGCGCAGCGTTACCTGCGCGATCTGCGGCGCGACGCGGTGGTCGACTATCGCTAGCGCAGCCGCCCCGGCCGCGGGAACGCTCGCGGTGTCGCTCGGCGATCCGGCCGGGATCGGGCCGGAGATCGTCGCACGCGCGTGGGACAGGCGGAACGAGGCGGGGCTGCCGCCCTTCTTCGCGGTGGGCGATCAGCGCTCGATCACGGCCGTGTGGGGCGGCCCGGTGCGGCGCATCGCCTCCCCGGACGAGGCGCGCGCGGCCTTTGCCGAGGGCCTGCCGCTGCTCTCCGTCGAGGATGCCGGCGAGATCGTGCCGGGCCAGCCGAACATGCCGGGCGCGCGCTGCTCGCTTGATGCGCTGGAGCTGGCGGTCGGCATCGTCCGCTCCGGCGCGGCGGATGCACTGGTGACGGGCCCTGTCAGCAAGGCGCAACTCTACGCCATCGGCTTCAGCCATCCGGGGCAGACCGAATTCATCGCCGAGCGCTGCGGCATCGCGGCCGAGAATGCGGTGATGATGCTGGCGGGGCCGACGCTTCGCACCGTGCCGATCACCACCCATGTCGCGCTGAAGGACGTGGCGCAGCGCCTGTCGGTCGACCTGATCGTCGCCAAGGTGCGCGCCACCGAGCGCGGGCTGGTGCGCAATTTCGGCATCGCCCGGCCGCGGATCGTGGTCGCCGGGCTGAACCCGCATGCCGGCGAGAATGGCGCCCTGGGCCGGGAGGAGATCGAGCTGATCCTGCCCGCTGTCGAGCAACTGCGTGCCGACGGGATCGAGGTGCAGGGGCCGCTGGCCGCCGACACGATGTTCCATGCGCGCGCGCGGGCCGGCTATGATGCGGCCATCTGCCTCTATCACGATCAGGCGCTGATCCCGCTCAAGACGCTGCATTTCGACGAGGGCGTGAATACAACGCTCGGCCTGCCGATCGTCCGCACTGCGCCCGACCACGGCACCGCCTTCGACATTGCGGGCAAGGGCATGGCCAACCCGGGCGCGATGATCGCCGCCATCGCGCTGGCGGCGGAGTGTGCGGGCCACCGCGCGGCATCAGCGCTCGCCACTTAACCTCTCGTCAGGCCGGGCATGTTCCGGCATCCACGCTGGCATGACCCTCCCCCCCCTCCCCCCCTTGCGCGAGGTGATCGCGACGCACGGCCTCGCCGCGTCGAAGGCGTTGGGGCAGAATTTCCTGCTGGACGAGCAGCTGCTCGACCGGATCGCGCGCGTGCCCGGCCCGCTTGCCGGCGAGACGGTGTATGAGGTCGGCCCCGGCCCCGGCGGGCTGACGCGCGCGCTGCTGCGCGCCGGCGCCACCGTCGTCGCGGTGGAGCGCGATCGCCGCTGCCTGCCCGCGCTGGCGGAGCTGGATGCGGCCTCCGGCGGTCGGCTGACGGTGATCGAGGGGGATGCGCTGGAGATCGACGAGGCGGCGACGGGGGCGGCGCACGTCGTCGCCAACCTGCCCTACAATGTCGGGACCGCTTTGCTGGTGCGCTGGCTGGGGCTGGAGGCGTGGCCGCCGTGGTGGCGCTCGCTCACGCTCATGTTCCAGAAGGAGGTGGCGGAGCGGATCGTCGCTGCGCCCGATACGGACGCCTACGGCCGGCTGGCGGTGCTGGCGCAGTGGCGCGGCGCCGCGCGGATCGCGATGGGCGTCCATCGCTCGGCCTTTGTGCCGCCGCCCAAGGTGATGAGTGCGGTCGTCCACATCGTGCCGCGCGAGGCGCCGGCGGGCGTCTCCCCGGCAATGCTGGAGCGGCTGACCGCCGCCGCCTTCGGGCAGCGCCGCAAGATGCTGCGACAGAGCCTGAAGGCAGTGCCCGGCGCAGTGGAGGCGCTGGCCGCGCTCGGGATCGATCCGGCGCGGCGCGCGGAGACGCTGACGGTCGACGATTTCGTCGCGCTGGCGCGGGCATTGTCCGACTAAGCGTCGCCTCCGCGCGCGCCGAACCGGACGATCGCCTTACTGCGGCTTGACCGTGCTCGTCTCCTGGCCCTTGGGCGGCACCTTGGTCGCCGCCTGCGCGGTCTGAACGGCGGGCGGCGGACCCTTGGCGATGGCGGCGGCGAGCTGCGTCGCGGGCGCGCACTCCGTCTTGCAAAGCGTGCGGACCTTGGCGAGATTGGCCTTGGCCCGCTCGACGGCGCCCTTCTGCACCATCGCCTCGCCCTGCCCGCCGAGTGCCGCCGGATCGTTCGGCTCGATCGACAGCGCCTCGCGGTAGAAGCGGATCGCCTTGCCAGGCAGGCCCTGCGCCTGCGCCACGCGGGCGAGCGCGACATAGGCGCCGCGATTGCGCGCATCGATCGCCAGCGCGGTTTCCAGCGCGTCGTTGGCCGCGTCGAGATTGCCGGCACGGCGCGCCGCCTCGCCCGCCTGGACCATGGCGACGGAGCGCGGATTGATCTGATCGTCCGGTTTCTGCGACAGCCCCGCCGACGAGGTGGCGGCCAGCGCCAGCGACAAGGCGGCGGCAAGCGGGGACAGGCGCATCAGCATCTCCGAAACAGACTCTTGGGCAACGTCTAACATGCGCGTTTGAGCCGGGCGACGAAAAACCCGTCGGTTCCGTCGCTTGCCGGGGTGAGGCGCACGCCTGCACCGTGTGCCCGGCCCGCCGGCAGCGGCGGCGTGGCGGCGGCCCAGCCGGGCGTGCGGGCGAGAAAGGCATTGACCTGCGCCCTGCCCTCCTCATCCAGCAGCGAGCAGACGATGTAGCCGATCGCCCCGCCCGGGCGCACCAGCGGCGCGGCGAGATCGAGCAGGCGCCCTTGCGTCTCGACGAGCCGCGCCAGCCGCTCGGGCGTCAGCCGCCAGCGCGCCTCGGGATTACGGCGCCACGTGCCCGTGCCGGAGCAGGGTGCATCGATCACGACAAGGTCGACGGCGCCGCGCAAATCGGTCAGCGCATCGGCCTCGCGATTGCCGTCGAGCAGGCGGATCTCCGCCTCCACGCCCGCGCGGGCGGCACGCGGAGGCAGGCGCGACAGGCGTGGCCGATCGACGTCGCAGGCGATCAGCCTCCCCTCGCCCGCCATTGTGTCGGCCAGCGCCAGCGTCTTGCCGCCGGCGCCCGCACACAGATCGACAACCGTCATCCCCGGCGCCGCCCCGCAGGCACGCGTGACGAGCTGGCTGCCCGCATCCTGAACCTCGAACGCACCCGCTTGCCACAGCCGTAGTTGCTCGACCTGCGTGTCGGCGGGTAGGCGCGCGCCGTGCAGGCCGAAAGGCAGCGGCTCCGCCCCCGGCACCTCGGCGAGCAGGCGTTCCAGCGGATCGCGCGCGCGCAGCCGCACGTCGAGCGTGGCGCGGGTGAGCAGGCCCGGCAGCTCGTCAGGAGGCAGCGACAAACGCGCGGCGATCCATGTGGGGACGATGCCGGCTCGGGCGACCGGCTCTCCCTCCGCGATGGGCGCGGGGCCATGGGGCGCGCCGTCGAACAAGGCGGCGAGCGCAGGATCGTCGGCCGCCAGCCCGATCATCGCCGCCCGCCCGCTCACCGGCCGCTCGCCCGCGCGGCGGATGGCGCGGTAAGCGAGATCGCGCACCGCACGACGGTCCTTCGATCCGGCGTAGCGCCGCGCCTTGAAGTAGCCGGCGATCAGCGTGTCCGCCGCCGCGCCGCCGCGCGTGGCGGCGGCGATCACCGCGTCGAGGATGTCGATCGCCGCCTGAACGCGCGCCTGCGGGGTCATGCGCCAGACTCCTGTGGAGGCCGCGCCGGGCGCTTCGCCGTGCGAGGCCCCAGCCTTCGCTGGGGCGATGGCTTCATCCGATCACCCCCGCGTCGGATAATTGGGCGCCTCACGCGTGATCGTCACATCGTGGACGTGGCTTTCGCGCAGCCCCGCATTGGTGATGCGGACGAAGCGAGCGCGGTCCTTCAGATCGCGGATCGTGGCGCTGCCGGTGTAGCCCATCGCCGCCTTCACCCCGCCGACGAGCTGGTGGATCACGTCCTTGGCCGGGCCCTTGAACGCCACCTGCCCCTCGATCCCCTCGGGCACGAGCTTCATCTGGTCCTTGATGTCGCCCTGGAAGTAGCGATCGGCCGAGCCACGCCCCATCGCGCCGACCGAGCCCATGCCGCGATACGACTTGTAGGCGCGCCCCTGGTAGAGGAACGTCTCGCCCGGCGCTTCCTCAGTGCCCGCGAGCAGCGAGCCGACCATGACGCAGGACGCGCCCGCCGCCAGCGCCTTGGCGACATCGCCAGAGGTGCGCAGGCCCCCGTCGGCGATCACCGGCACGTCGGACTTGGCGGCCTCCTCCGCGCTCTCCATCACCGCGGTCAGCTGCGGCACGCCGACGCCGGCGACGACACGCGTGGTGCAGATAGAGCCGGGGCCGATGCCCACCTTCACCGCATCCGCGCCCGCGTCGATCAGCGCGCGCGTTGCCTCCGCCGTCGCGACGTTGCCGGCGACGATCTGGACGCGGTTGGAAAGCTTGCGCACCCGTTCCACCGCGCGCGCGACGTCGCGATTGTGGCCGTGCGCGGTGTCGATGACGATCAGGTCGCACTCTGCGTCGATCAGCGCCTCGGTCCGCGCATAGCCCTTGTCGCCGACCGTCGTCGCCGCGGCCACGCGCAGGCGGCCCGAGGCGTCCTTGGTGGCATCCGGGTAGGTGACGGCTTTCTCGATATCCTTGACCGTGATCAGGCCGACGCAGCGATAATCGTCGTCCACCACCAGCAACTTCTCGATCCGGCGCTGGTGCAGCAGGCGCCGCGCCTCGTCCGAGCTGACGCCGGTGCGGACCGTGGCGAGATTCTGGTGCGTCATCAGCTCGGCCACCGGCTGACCGGGGTTTTCGGCGAAGCGCACGTCGCGGTTGGTGAGGATGCCGACGAGCTTGCCCGACGCCTCGACCACTGGGATGCCGCTGATGCGGTGGCGGCGCATCAGGCTCTGTGCGTCCGCGAGTGTCGCATCGGGCGCGATGGTGATGGGATTGACCACCATGCCGCTTTCGAACCGCTTCACCGCGCGCACGGCGTCCGCCTGCTCCTCCAGCGAAAGGTTGCGGTGGAGCACGCCGATGCCGCCGAGCTGCGCCATGACGATCGCCATGTCGGCTTCGGTCACCGTATCCATGGCGGCGGACAGGATCGGGATGTTGAGCGCGATCTCGCGCGTCACGCGGGTGCGGGTATCCGCGAGGCTGGGCAGGACGTCCGACTCGGCAGGGCGGAGCAGGACGTCGTCGAAGGTGAGGCCGAGGGCGATTTCCATGGCCGTCGTTATGCAGCACGACGATGAAAGTCCAGCGTCGCGCTTGCCCGAGCGCACGAGGGACGGCATGTTCCCGCCCGGTTCCGGGGGAGCGCGACATGGCAATCTTCTTCATCGTGCTCGCCGCGCTGGCCGTCGCCTATGTCGTCACCGGTGTGACGGTGGTGCGGCAGGGCTATCGATATACGATCGAGCGGTTCGGCCGCTTCACCTATGTCGCCAAGCCCGGCCTGACGCTGATCATGCCGATCGTCGATCGCGTCGGTCGCAAGATCAACATGATGGAGCAGGTGCTCGACATTCCCGGGCAGGAGATCATCACCAAGGACAATGCCATGGTGTCGGTCGATGGCGTGGTCTTCTTCCAGGTGCTCGACGCCGCGCGCGCCGCCTATGAGGTGAGCGAGATCTACGTGGCGATCATGCAGCTGACGACGACCAACCTGCGCACCGTTATGGGATCGATGGACCTCGACGAGACGCTGTCGAAGCGCGACGAGATCAACGCCCGCCTGCTCGCGGTCGTCGATCAGGCGACCGAGGCGTGGGGCGTGAAGATCACGCGCGTCGAGGTTAAGGACGTGCGCCCGCCTGCCGACATCGTCAACGCGATGGGACGACAGATGAAGGCGGAGCGCGAGAAGCGCGCGCAGATCCTTGAAGCGGAGGGCACGCGCGCCTCCGAGATCCTCCGCGCCGAAGGGCAGAAGCAGAGCAAGATCCTGGAGGCCGAGGGGCGGCGCGAGGCCGCGTTCCGTGATGCCGAGGCGCGCGAGCGGGCGGCCGAGGCGGAAGCCAAGGCAACGCAGCTCGTCTCGGAGGCGATCGAGAGCGGCAGCGCGCAGGCGATCAACTATTTCGTCGCGCAGAAATATGTTGAGGCGGTGTCGCGCTTCGCTACCTCGCCGAACAGCAAGACGATCCTGTTCCCGGTCGAGGCGACGCAGCTGATCGGCACGCTGGGCGGCATCGGCGCGCTGGCCAAGGAAGCGCTGGGCACGGACGGCATACCCGCTGCCGCCCCGCCTGTCCCGCGCGCCCGCCGCGCCGCGCCGCCGGCCGAGGGGGTGCAGCCATGAGCCTGGACGGCCTGCCCGATTACTGGCTGTGGCTGATCGCCGCGGCGCTGCTCGCCATCGCCGAGATCCTGGTGCCGGGCGTGTTTCTGATCTGGCTGGGTATGGCGGCGGCGCTGGTCGGGCTGCTGACGCTGGCGCTCGGCTTCGGCGTGGCGGTGCAGTTCGCCATCTTTGCCGTGGCGGCGATCGCGGCTGTCTATGCGGGGCGGCGTTGGGTGACGCGGCACCCGATCGAAACGGAGGATCCATTGCTGAACGACCGGGCGAGCAGGTTGCTCGGCCGCACCGTCACCGTCGTTGCCGCGATCGATCGCGGCGAGGGGCGCGTGCGTGTGGGCGATAGTGAGTGGACGGCGCGCGGCCCGGATGCGGCGGTCGGTGCCGAGGTGCGGATCGTCGGCGCAGTCGGCACCTGCCTCTCGGTCGAGCCGGTGCGCGCATGAGCGGCGGCGTGCATCTGACGCTGGACGCAGCACTCGCCCAGCTCGCCCCCGAGCGACGGCAGGTCACCCTGTTCGAGGATGGCGGCGACGCCACCGTCGAGCTGTTCCAGCCGCGCGGCTATGACGGCCAGGGTACGCATGACCGCGACGAATTCTACCTGATCGCCGCGGGCCGTGGCCGCTTCACCTGCGGCGACGAGACTCGCGAGGTTGGACCGGGCGACATGCTGCAGGTGCCGGCGCACGTCGCCCACCGCTTCGACCATTTCGATCCGGGCTTTGCCGCCTGGGTGATATACTACGGACCGCGCCGCCCCGCTCCATAGGTCTCGCTTGGTGAGCGAGGCCGCACCGGGGGAAGGTTGCTGCCAAGCGATCGGTCGAGCTGCTTATGCCGGTGCGCGCGGCGCCTCCTCCAGCGTGACATAGAGTTCGGCGACGACCCGCCAGCCCTCCGCCCGCGCTTCCCAGTGGGCGAGATAGGTGCCGGCGCTGCGCACCGGGCCGAGCAGGCCCTCCCACCGGCCGCTCTCGGCAGCGCGGGTGCCGTCTTCACTAGTCTGGATCAGGTCGGGCGAGCGGCGATAGCCGGCATAGCCGGGCTGCGCGAAACTGGCGGCCCAGGCTGCGCGGATCGCCTTGGCGCCACGGACGAGACTGCCGTCGCCCGTGACCAGCACCGAATCGGGTACGGTCAGCGCCACCGCGCCGGCCAGGTCACGCGCGGTCAGCGCGGCATTGTGGCGGGCGCGCAGCAGGCAGATCGCGCCCGCTGCGTCACCCGCCGGCAAGGCTCAGGCGGCCTTCGGCGCGGCCTCGCGCACGCCCGTGTCGACATGCTCCTCGAACTGGGCAAAGTTCTCGATGAACAGGCCGACGAGCTTGCGCGCCGTCTCGTCATAAGCAGCGCCATCCGCCCACGCGCCGCGCGGATCGAGCAGCTTGGCATCGACACCCGGCACCGCCACCGGCACCTTGAAGCCGAAGTTGGGATCGGTGCGGAACTCGGCATCGTTCAAGCTGCCGTCGAGCGCGGCGTTGAGCAGCGCGCGCGTCGCCTTGATCGGCATGCGCTTGATGCCGTCCATCGTCGCCATGCCGCCCGACCAGCCGGTGTTGACCAGCCAGCAATCGACGCCGCCCTTGGCGATCCGCTCCTTCAGCAGGTTGCCGTAGACCGATGGATGGCGCGGCATGAACGGGGCGCCGAAGCAGGTGGAAAAGGTCGCCTCCGGCTCGGTCACGCCGATCTCGGTGCCCGCGACGCGCGCGGTGTAGCCCGAGAGGAAGTGATACATGGCCTGGTCCGGCGTCAGCTTCGCGATCGGCGGCAGCACGCCGTAGGCGTCCGCGGTCAGGAAGATGATGTTGTTCGGCACGGGCCCGAGATTCTTCTCCGACGTGTTCGGGATGAAGTCGATCGGGTAGGAACCGCGGCTGTTCTCGGCCAGCGAATTGTCGTCGAGGTCGATCTCGCGCGTGTCGGGATCGATGACGACGTTTTCCAGCACCGTGCCGAAGCGCTTGGTGACGGCGTAGATCTCCGGCTCGGCCTCGGCCGAGAGGCGGATCATCTTGGCGTAGCAGCCGCCCTCGAAGTTGAAGATGGCGGTATCGGACCAGCCATGCTCGTCATCGCCGATCAGCGTGCGGCTGGCATCGGCCGACAGCGTCGTCTTGCCCGTGCCCGACAGGCCGAAGAAGACGGCGGTGTTACTGCCGTCATGCGCCATGTTGGCCGAGCAGTGCATCGGCATCACGCGCGACGTCGGCAGGCGGTAGTTGAGGATGCCGAAGACGCTCTTCTTCATCTCGCCGGCATATTCGGTGCCACCAATCAGGATCAGCTTCTCGGTGAAGTTGACCGCGATCACCGTTTCCGAACGCGTGCCGTGCTTGGACGGATCGGCACGGAAGCTCGGCAGGTCGATGATCGTGAATTCGGGCACGAAGCCGGGCAGGTCCGCCGCGTCCGGGCGCACCAGCAGCGTGCGGATGAACAGGCTGTGCCAGGCATATTCGTTGACGACGCGCACGTTCACGCGGTGCTCGGGCTGAGATCCGCCGAACAGGTCCTGGACGAACAGCGTGTCCTTGGTGGCGAGATGGGCGAGGAAATCCGCCTTGAGCACGGCGAACTGCTCGGGCGTCATGCCCTTGTTCGTCTTGCCCCACCACACCGTCTCTTCCGTCTCGGCATCGCGGACGATGAACTTGTCCTGCGCGGAGCGGCCGGTGTGCTTGCCCGTCTTGACGACCAGCGGGCCATCCTTGGCCAGCACGCCCTCATGCCGCCGCACGGCCTGCTCGACCAGCGGCGCGGTACCGAGATTCCAGTGGAGCGCAGCCCCCGATTCGATCCCCATCTGGGCAAGGCCGTGGGCAGGCGTGCGGTCGGACAATCTAGGTCTCCCGGAAACAGGTGCCGGCGTCCGCCGACTTACCCGCGGGTATAATGACGACAGCGTGAAAGGTCAAAGCGTGTGCCGGAGACAGGTGCATCCGGACTGCACGCTTTGTTGCACGGCCCGGCGGGTTTCGCTAACCCGGCAACCCGCCAGTTCAGCCCCGGGTCGCCATGGCTTCGATCGCGCTCGTCGACGACGACCGCAACATCCTGACGTCGGTCTCGATCGCCCTCAAGTCCGAGGGGTTCACCGTTCGCGTCTATTCGGATGGGGAAACCGCGCTAAAGGCGCTGGCGGAGAACCCGCCGGATCTGGCGGTGCTCGACATCAAGATGCCGCGCATGGATGGGATGGAGCTGCTGCGCCGCCTGCGCGAACGCACGGCGGTGCCGGTGATCTTCCTCACCTCCAAGGACGATGAACTGGACGAGGCGCTCGGCCTGGCCATGGGAGCGGACGATTACATCACCAAGCCGTTCAGCCAGCGGCTGCTGATCGCGCGCATCCGCGCCATCCTGCGCCGGACCGAGGCCCGCGCGGAGCCCGAGGCGCCCGACGAGGCGCAGCCCGCGGCCGAGCCGATCGTCCGCGGCCGCCTGTCGATGGATCCCGCCCGTCACCGGGTGAGCTGGAATGGGCAGGATGTGGTGCTGACCGTCACCGAATTCCTGCTGCTGGAGGTGCTGGCGCAGCGGCCCGGCTTCGTGAAGACGCGCGATCAGCTGATGGACACGGCCTATCAGGACGACGTCTATGTCGACGATCGCACGATCGACAGCCACATCAAGCGCCTGCGCCGCAAGTTCCGCGCGGTGGACCCGGAGTTCAAGGCGATCGAGACGCTCTACGGTGTCGGTTACCGGTTTGCGGAGGAATAGGTGGGATCGGCTGCGCCCGCCCCCACATTGCCATCGGACGAGCAGTCGCTGCGGCTCGGTTGGACGGCGCACTGGTCGCTCGGCAACCGCATCCTCGCGGTCAACATCATCGCGCTGGCGCTGCTGGCGGGCGGCTTCTTCTATCTCGACACGTATCGTGACCGGCTGGTCGACCAGCGGCTGAACGAGGCGGCGATCCGAGCGCAGCTGATCGCCGAAGCCATCGACGCGGCGCCGCCGGCCAATCGCGATCGCATCGCCCACCGGCTCGGCGCCTCGACCCGCCAGCGGATCCGGCTTTATGCGCCCGGGGGCGAGCGGCTGCTCGACAGCTTCGCCGCAGGGCCGCCCGCCTACACGCTGCGCGATCCGGCGGATGAGCCATGGCGCCGCCACGTCGCGCGCTTCCTCGACCGGGTGACCGACCGGATCGTGGGCGCATTCCGGCCCGATCGGTTCGTCGAGCCCGCCGCCGACCGGCTGGCCGCGTGGCCGGAAGCGCGCGAGGCGCTGCGGCGGGACGGCGTGGTCACGCGGCTGCGCACCGCGCCCGACCGGACGATGATGATCTCCGCCGCGGTGCCGACGGTGCAACCGGGCCGCGGCGTGCTGCTGACCACCGCCAATGCGCGCGACATCACGCGGATCGTGCGGGCCGAGCGGCTGCGCCTCGGCATCGTGCTGGCGGGCGTCGTGCTGATCTCCGTGCTGCTGTCCCTGTTTCTCGCGCGCACCATCGTGCGGCCGCTGCGGCGCCTGGCCATTGCGGCGCACCGCGTCCGCCTCGGCCGATCGCGCGAGGTTCAGGTGCCGCGGCTCCCCTCGCGGCGGGACGAGATCGGCACGCTGGCGCGCGCGCTGTCGGACATGAGCCATGCGCTGCGCCAGCGGATCGACGCGACCGAAGCCTTCGCCGCCGACGTGACGCATGAGCTCAAGAACCCGCTCGCCTCGCTCCGCTCCGCCGTCGAGGCGATGGGGCGGGTGAGCGATCCCGAATTGCAGGCGCAGCTGATCGAGGTGGTCAGCGACGACGTGCGCCGGCTCGATCGGCTGATCACCGACATCTCCGAGGCGAGCCGCGTCGATGCGGAGCTGGCGCGCGCGCGCTTCGAGGCGATCGACCTCGGGCTGCTGATCGAGGGCCTCGTTGCCGAGCGCGAGGCGCGCGGGCGCAACAGCGGCGTTCGCGTCGCCTTCGCCCGCCCGCGCAAGGCCAGCGCGGTGGTGCTGGGCGACGGATCGCGGCTGGCGCGCGTGGTCGAGAACCTCGTCGACAATGCGGTGTCCTTCTCGCCGCCCGGCGGGCTGGTGGAGATCGCGGCGACACGCGACGAGGACGAGGTGGTGGTGATCGTCGACGACGAGGGCCCCGGCGTGCCGCCCGAGGTGCGCGAGGACATCTTTCGCCGCTTCCACTCGATCCGGCCTGAGGGCGAGGCGTTCGGGCGGCATAGCGGCCTCGGCCTCGCCATCGCCAAGGCGATCGTCGAGGCGCATCAGGGCAATATCCGCGTGGTCGAGCGAGACAATGCGCCGACGGGCGCGCGCTTCGTCATCCGCCTGCCCGCCGCGGACCTGGCATGAGGAAGCCGACGCTCTCGTCGGAGACGATCCATGCGTCCTGCGTCGCTCTGGCGGGGGGCGCCGTGCTGCTCGCCGGCCGCTCCGGCGCAGGCAAGTCCGATCTGGCGCTGCGATTGATCGACCGGGGGGCGCAGCTGGTCAGCGACGATTATACGCTGTTGCGGCGCGTCGGCGGCCGGCTGGTCGGCAGCGCGCCGGCGACCATCGCCGGGCGGATCGAAGTCAGGGGCCTGGGCATTGTCGACATGCCTCATCTCGCCGAGGCGGAGGTGCGGCTGATCGTGCTGCTTGACGAGCCTGTCGTCCGGATGCCCGAGCGGGCGGTGCGCCAGTTCGCCGGCGTCGACCTGCCGGCAGTGGCGCTGGCGCCGCTCGAGGCGTCCGCGCCGATCAAGGTCGAGCTCGCCCTTGCCCGCTTCGGCCTGCCCGCATGACGCTGCCGCGCCTGCTACTCGTCACCGGCCTGTCGGGCGCGGGCAAGACGACCGCGTTGAAGACACTGGAGGATCTCGGCTGGGAGACGGTCGACAATCTGCCCCTCGCCCTGCTCGACCGGCTGCTGGCCACCGCCCCCGCCCCCGCCAGCGAGGGGGAACGGCCATTGGCTCTCGGTATCGACGCCCGCACGCGTGGCTTCGATCCGGATGCGCTGCTGGAGCGGCTCGGCCGGCTGCGCGAGACGGGCACCGATGCGGCGACCCTGTTTCTCGATTGCTCGGGCGCGGAGCTGGTGCGGCGTTTCTCGGGCACGCGGCGGCGGCATCCGCTGGCGCTCGACCGGCCGGCCGCCGACGGCATTGCACGCGAGCGCGAGCTGCTCGGCCCCATGCGCCGCGCCGCGACCCACCTGATCGACACGACCGACCTGTCGACCAACGCGCTTCAAGCGGAGCTGCGCACCCGCTTCGGCGAAGCGGAGGGCGCGCCGACGCTGACGGTCATGTCGTTCGGCTATTCTCGCGGCCTGCCGCGTTCGGCCGATCTCGTCTTCGACATGCGCTTCCTGCGCAATCCGCATTGGGATCGCATCCTCCGTCCCAAAACGGGACTGGATCAGGCGGTGGCGGACTATGTCGCGGCGGACCCCGCCTACGAGGCGGTCGAGCGCATCGAATCGCTGATCGAGCTGTTGCTGCCGCGCTACGCCGTCGAGGGAAAGTCGTACATCACGCTCGCCTTCGGCTGTACAGGCGGCAGACATCGCTCCGTGCATATAGCCGAACGGGTGGCAGCGCGGTTGCGCAGCACTGGATTTTCGCCCACGGTCTTCCATCGCGACCTCGCCGCGGCCACCCACGACTCGTTCGAGGGCCAGCCACCAGGGCCGGCGCGGGAGAGGACCGAAGGGCGGTGAACCGAAAGACGGTAGGCCGATGATCGGATTGGTGTTGGTAACCCATGGACGGCTCGCGGCGGAGTTTGTCGTCGCGATGGAGCATGTCGTGGGACGGCAGGAAGCGGTGGAGGCGATCTGCATCGGCCCTGACGACGATATGGAGGTGCGCCGCGCCGACATCCGCAGCGCCATCGCGCGGGCGGACCGGGGCAACGGCGTGATCCTGCTGACGGATCTGTTCGGGGGCACGCCCTCCAACCTGGCCATCTCGCTGATGGAACCGGGCCGCTACGAGGTGATTGCCGGCGTCAACCTGCCGATGCTGATTCGCCTGGAAGGCGCACGGCGGATGATGAAGGTGACGGCAGCCGTCGCCGCGGCGCGCGATGCGGGGCGGAAATATATCTCCGTCGCCTCCGAAGTGTTGGGAGAGCAGGCCGCGTGAGCGACGACGTGCTGCAACGGACGGTGCTGATCTCCAACAAGCGGGGGCTGCATGCGCGCGCCTCCGCCAAGTTCGTCACCCTCGCCTCCTCGCAGCCGGCGAAGATCGAGGTGGAGAAGGACGGCTCGGCCGTGGCGGGCACGTCGATCATGGGGCTGATGATGCTGGGCGCGGCGATGGGCGACCATGTCACCATCCGCTGCTCGGGCGCGGGCGCCGCGGAGACGCTCTCGGCCTTGTGCGGGCTGGTCGAGGCGAAGTTCGGCGAGGATTGAGCCTCAGGCGTCCGGGCGCGACCAGATCCACAGCACGACCAGCAAGCCGATGCCGGCCGGCGCATAGCGCCATGGTTCGGCCAGCAGCCACAGGCCCAGCGCCCCGCTCACCGTCAATGCCACCGTCGCCGCCCACTTGCCCAGCCGCGCGATCGCGCCGCGTTCGCGCCAGGCAATGATGTGCGGGCCGAAGCGGGGGTGGCGCACCAGCCGTGCCTCCCACTCGGGATTGCTCCGGCCGAAGCACCAGGCGGCGATGATGTAGAAGACGACCGTCGGCATGAGCGGCAGGAAGATGCCGATCGTGCCGAGCGTGAAGGCGAGCAGGCCGCCTGCGTGCCACAGCCGCCGCCTCCATCCGGTGATCGCGCGTTCGCCGTCCATGAACCCGCCATAAGCCGCGACGCGGGCGAAGGCTCCCCCTCGGCGCCGCTTTCCCTATGCGGGCGGCGCTTCTACAGCGGACCCATGCCGCGCAGGATCACCGCTTTCTCCAACCCGCTGGTCAAATCCGCGCGTTCGCTGCGCGAGAAGAAGGGGCGCCGGCTGGAGCGCCGCTTCCTCGCGGAGGGCCTGCGCATCCTGACCGAGGCACGCGAGGCGGGACGGCTGCCCGAGACGATCTTCTTCGCGGCCGACAGCGCCGCCCACCCGCTCGTCACCACGCTGGTCGATGCGGTGGAGGCGGCCGGCGGCGAGGCGATCGAGACGGATCGCGACATCCTCCACAAGCTGTCGGGCAAGGACAATCCGCAGGCGGTGGTCGGCGTGTTTGCCGAGTTCGACACCGCGCTCGAGGCGATCGACCGCAGCGCCGCGCCGATCTGGCTGGTGGCGGAGCGGCTGCGCGATCCGGGCAATCTCGGCACCATCCTCCGGACGGGTGACGCGGTGGGCGCCGGCGGGCTGATCCTTATCGACGATTGCGCCGACCCGTTCGGGGTGGAGGCGGTGCGCGCGAGCATGGGCGCGCTGTTCACGCAGAGGCTGGCGCAGGCGCGGTGGGAGGAGTTCCTGCCGTGGCTGCGCGCCGGGCCCGGCCTGCTTGCGGGCCTCGCGCTCGACGGATCGGAGGATTTCCGGGCGCCGCGCTTCACCGCGCCGACCTTCATCCTCGTCGGCAACGAGGCGCAGGGGCTGCCGCCGGCATATGCCGCGGCGTGTGATGTGCGCGTCCGCATTCCGATGCTGGGCAAGGCGGACAGCCTCAACGCCGCGGTAGCAACGGCCGTGATGGCCTACGAGGTGCTCGGGCAGCTGAACCCCGGCGCGGCCTGACCCCCAAAGGTCACGAAGGTCGCACCAAGAACATACGAAAAGGCCCGGCGGATCGCTCCGCCGGGCCTCCCGGGTCGTCCGTTGCGAACGCCTTAGCGGCGGTCGCCCAGGAACGAGAGCAGGAAGGTGAACATGTTGACGAAGTCGAGGTAGAGCGTCAGCGCGCTCATCACGACCGACTTGCCCGCGAAGTCGGTGCCCGCGACGTGGAAATACATGCTCTTGATCTTCTGCGTGTCGTAGGCGGTCAGGCCCGCGAACAGCAGCACGCCGATCGCCGAGATCGCGAAGGCCATGGCCGGCGACTGGAAGAACAGGTTGAGCAGCATCGCCACCAGCAGGCCGACCACGCCCATGATCAGGAACGTGCCGAAGCCCGACAGATCCTTCTTCGTGGTGTAGCCCCACAGGCTGAGCGAGACGAACGCCGCCGCCGTGGCGAAGAAGGTCGTCGCGATCGACGGGCCGGTATAGACTAGGAAGATCGACGACATGGACAGGCCCATCGCGACCGTGAACGCCCAGTAGAGCGCACGCACCGTCGAGGTCTGCATCTTCTGCACGCCGAAGCTCAGCGCGAACACGAAGCCGAGCGGCGCGAGCGCGAACACCCAGCGCAGCGGCGACGTCAGCACGGGCACGGCCCAGGGCGACATGGAGAAACCAAGCGCGACGATGCCGCTCAGCAGCACGCCCGAGGCCATGTAGTTATAGACCGAAAGCATGTAGGACCGCAGCCCCGCGTCGCGGGCGGCCGCGGCGGCGCCGGCCGTCCTGGGGACGGCTGAAGCGCGGGGGTCAGACCAGTTTGCCATCTTGAACAAGCTCCTCTCGGACGGGAAAGCTCAACCGTCCGCCATGCAATATCGTTGCTCCCCCGTGCGGGTTCAAGCCGCGCGCCTGCTAGCAATGCTTCGACACATACCAGCGAAAGGGCCGCCATGCATCGCCTGTTCGTCGCACTTCGCCCGCCACGCGCCACGCGCGAAGGGCTGCTCGACCTGATGGAAGGCGTGCCGGGCGCGCGCTGGCAGGATGACGACCAGCTGCACCTGACTTTGCGCTTCATCGGCGAGGTGGACGGACATGTCGCCGATGACATAGCGGCGGCGCTGGGCGGCGTGCGCCACCCTGCCCTCGACATCGCGCCGGTCGGCGTCGGCCGGTTCGAGAAGCGCGGCCGGGCGGATGCGCTGTGGGCCGGGATCAGCCCGCGCGACGAAGTGGCGGCGCTCCACCGCAAGGTGGATCAGGCGCTCGTCCGGGTGGGACTGGCCCCGGAGGGCCGCGCCTTCCTGCCGCACATCACGCTCGCCCGGCTGCCGCGCGGCGCCGGGCCGATCGAGCCGTTCCTCAGCCGCCATGCCGGGCTGACGGCGCCGGCCGAGCACTATGTGCGCTTCCACCTCTACGAAAGCCGACTCGCCAGCACGGGCGCGGCCTATGAGATCGTCGAGACCTATCCGCTCGGCTGAGCGGCGTGGCTCAGCTTGCCCGGATGACCCCGCAGGCGATGCGCGCGCCGCTATTGCCCGAGGGATCGGTGCGATAATCGTCCGCCGTCGCGTGGACGAGCAGCGCCGCGCCATCGGCATCGAGCATCCCGGGAACGGTCGCGCCGGTCAGCATCGACGTGAAGCTGGTGGTGCCGTCCGCCGCCGCGGTCAGGTTCGGCATGTCGCCGCCATGCGGACCCTCGGGCGATTCGGTGCCGTGCTTGCGCTGGGTCGGATTCCAGTGGCCGCCCGCGGTGGTGAAATCGGGCGCGTCGCAGCGACCGGTGGTGTGGATGTGGATGCCGTGGACGCTGGCCGGCAGACCGGTGCCGTCATAAACGAGGCGCAGGCCGCCATCTGCCTGGAACAGGCGCGCGGTGCCGCGTGCCGCCCCGCTTGCATCCGCAAGGTCCGCCATCGCGACCGGCCGCTCGGCCGTCGACGCCCCTGCGGACGACCCGCCGTTCGCGGCGCAGCCGGCGAGGCCGCCGGCAAGCAGAAGAAGGGCGAGTGCGCGCATGTTTGAAGCTCCCGGGTGCGGATCGATACGGCGACGGAACGCCGCTCCGCGCTCAGGGTTGCGTCTCGGCGGCGGCCTGGAGGCGGGCGAAATGCGCGATGGTGGGCGGCAGCCCTTCCTCCAGCGGCACCGCGGCGCGCCAATCGAGCAGCGCCTCGGCCCGCTCGGTATGTGGGCGGCGCTGCTTGGGATCGTCCGATGGCAGCGGCGCGAAGGCGATGCCGGAAGCGGAGCCGGTCAGGCGGATCACCTTCTCGGCCAGCTGGCGCATGGTGAATTCGGCCGGGTTGCCGAGATTGACCGGCCCGGTCACGTCCGACGGGCTTTCCATCAGCCGGATCAGCCCTTCGACCAGATCGTCGACATAGCAGAAGGAGCGCGTCTGCGTGCCATCGCCGTACATGGTGATCGGCTTGCCGGCGAGCGCCTGGACGATGAAGTTGGAAACCACCCGCCCGTCCGCCGGGTGCATGCGCGGCCCATAGGTGTTGAAGATGCGCGCGACCTTGATGTCGAGCCCGTGCTGGCGGTGATAATCGAAGAACAAGGTCTCGGCGCAGCGCTTGCCCTCGTCATAGCAGGAGCGCAGGCCGATCGGGTTGACGTTGCCCCAATAGCCTTCCTGCTGTGGATGCACCTCCGGATCGCCATAGACCTCGCTGGTCGAGGCCTGGAGGATGCGCGCGCGCAGGCGCTTGGCGAGGCCGAGCATGTTGATCGCGCCGAGGACGGACGTCTTGGTCGTCTGCACCGGATCGTGCTGATAGTGGATCGGCGAGGCCGGGCAGGCGAGATTGTAGATCTCGTCCACCTCCACATAGAGCGGGAAGCAGACGTCGTGGCGCACGAACTCGAACCGCGGATTGCCGAAATGGTGCTCGATGTTGCGCTTGTCGCCGGTGAACAGGTTGTCGGCGCAGAGCACGTCGTGGCCACGCTCCAGCAGCCGGTCGATCAGATGCGATCCGACGAACCCCGCGCCGCCCGTCACGAGGATCCGCTTCCCCTGCCCGTTCCTGACCGCCATCTCGCCTCCGCATCGGTACATGTTGTTGATCCTGCTCATGTGGGCGGCGGACCGGCGGCGCAAGTGCCGCGTTATGCCGTGCGTCACGGCGCGTTCAGGCCGATCGTGCTTGCTGCATGGGTGCGGCCGGCGGAATGGCGGCGCGGGCAAGTGGTGTGAGGTGCGGACGGCGACGGCATGGGGTTCTGGAAGAAGATCATCGGCGCCAAGCGCACGGAGCCGGCCCCCTGGACGCCCGCGGGGCCGCCCGACGCGCGCGCCTATGTCGTCGGGGACGTTCACGGGCGGCTCGACCGGCTGGACGCGCTGCTGGCGATGATCGACCGGGACCGTGCCGAGCAGCCCGAACGCCGCACGCTGATCGCCTTTCTCGGCGACTATATCGATCGGGGCCCGCACTCAGCCGGCGTGATCGACCGCCTGGCAAAGTACGTGCCGGCGGATGCCGAGGCGCTGTTCCTCGCCGGCAATCATGAGGATGCGTTGTTGCAGGTGCTGCAGGGCGCGCCCGGCATGCTGCGCAACTGGCTGCGCTTCGGCGGCGATGCCTGCGCGCGCAGCTATGGCGTGGACGAGGACCGGCTGGTGGCGGCGGGCGAGCTGGTCGGCGCGCGCATGCTGGGCGAGGCGATCCCGGAGGCGCATCACCGTTTCCTGCGGAATTTGCGGGATCGCTGGGTGTTCGGCGACTATCTGTTCGTCCACGCCGGCATCCGCCCGGGCATCCGGCTGGACGCGCAGATCCCGGCGGACCTGCTGTGGATCCGTGAGCCTTTCCTGAGCGCTCGCCACGCGCACGGCATGATGGTGGTGCATGGCCATACCATCGTCGATGCCGCGGAGGAGCATGCCAACCGCATCGCCATCGACACGGGCGCCTTCCGCTCGGGCCGGCTGACCGCGCTGGTGATCGAGGACGATCGGCGCCGCTTCCTCGTCACCGATCCGGACTGAGCGGGGCGCGTCCGGCGGCCCCCTGCCCCGCTGCGGCACGGAGGGCGGGCTTTCGTGCCGGCTTTGTGCGGTAGACAGCAAAGGATTGTCGCCCGATAATTCGCAAAATGCGGTATGGTCCCAATCGGACCTTTCCACGGCCGGAGTCGCCGGCCGGGTTTCGGGTGAGCCGGGGGACATGAGTGAGCGGTAATTTCCCGTGCTGATGATGCGTGACCAAGTGTCCCGCCACATGG
The DNA here is from genome assembly GCF_900113315.1 of Sphingomonas jatrophae. Classification (GTDB taxonomy): domain Bacteria; phylum Pseudomonadota; class Alphaproteobacteria; order Sphingomonadales; family Sphingomonadaceae; genus Sphingomonas_P; species Sphingomonas_P jatrophae. The sequence goes on from NZ_FOZG01000002.1 coordinate 456,163, forward strand.
GGACCGTGGTGGAGCGGCTGCGGGTGCAGCTCGCGCTCACGCTGCTGTGCGGCGTGCTGCTGCCCTCGCTCCTGCTCATTCCTTATTGGGGCGAGGAAAGCCGGGCCGGTCGCGGCGTCACCTACAGCATCGTCGGCGCGACCGCCGCGATCATCGTCGCCACCCTGGTCGCCCGGCGCGTGTCGTCCTTCCCCGGCACGCGCGCCTTCACCTATATCGTGCCGTCCTACGCCAGCGCCTATTCGCTGATCCTGGCGGGGCTGTTCCTCGCGCGGCTCGACTATAATCGGCTGTTCCTGTCGGTCTCGTTCGCGCTGTCGCTGATGATCGCGCTGGCCATCGCGCTGCACGTCACGCGCAACGGCCGCCAGCGCTTCTACGTCGTGCCGTTCGGCCGGACCGAGCGGCTGCGCGAGGCCGCGAGCGTCGAATGGATCGTGCTGACCGAGCCGACCGTGCCGCAGGACCCCAAGGCGGTGATCGTCGCCGATCTGCAGCATGATCATGACGATGCATGGGCGCGCATGCTGGCGGTCGCCGCGGTGCGGGGACACGAAGTCTATCATACCAAGGTGCTGATGGAGTCGCTCACCGGCCGGGTGGCGATGGATCATCTGTCGGAGAACAGCTTCGGCTCGCTGGTGCCGAACCTTGCTTATGTCCATGCCAAGCGGATGCTGGACGTGATCGGCGTGATCGCGCTGGCGCCGCTGCTGCTGCCGGCGCTGCTGGCGATCGCGCTGATGGTGAAGCTGAGCTCTCCCGGCCCCGTCTTCTTCGTGCAGGAGCGGATGGGCTATCGCGGCATCCCGTTCCGCATGGTCAAGTTCCGCACCATGTATGTCCGCGACGATGCCGCCACCGAGGCCGCCCGCATCGAGGCGATGACGCGCAGCCGCGACCCGCGCATCACCCGCATCGGCCATGTGCTGCGCCGCAGCCGGATGGACGAGCTGCCGCAGATCTGGAACGTGCTGCGCGGAGAGATGAGCTGGATCGGCCCGCGGCCGGAAGCGATCCCGCTGTCGCGCTGGTATGAAGGGGAGATTCCCTTCTATCTCTATCGCCACATCGTTCGCCCGGGCATTTCGGGCTGGGCGCAGGTGAACCAGGGCCACGTGACGGACATCGCCGCGGTGACGGCCAAGCTCAATTACGATTTCTACTACATCAAGAACTTCTCGGCGTGGCTGGACGTTCTGATCGCGCTCAAGACGGTGCGCACCATATCCAACGGCTTCGGCGCGCGCTGACGGCAGCGGCATCGGGAGCGATCGTGCGACTGCCCTTCTTCTCGTCCGCCAAGCGCGCTGCGGCCGAGCGGCCGGCTCCGGCCGTGCCGCCGGGCACGCGCATCTATGCGATTGGCGACGTCCATGGCTGCGCCGAGGAGCTGCGCCGCCTGCTCGACATGATCGCTGCCGACCATGAGGCGCGCGGGCCCGCCACGTTGACGATCATTCTGCTGGGCGACCTGATGAACCGCGGGCCGGACGCGGCGGGCGCGATCGAGCAGGCGCGCGCGCTGGTCGCATCGGGCACCGGCCGGCTGCTCAAGGGCAATCACGAGGAGCTGTTCGTCAAGGCCGCGCGGGGCGACCGGGCGTCGGTGCGTGCGCTGATGGTCAATGGCGGCGCCGCCACGCTGGCTAGTTTCGGGCTGGAGCAGGCGGAGGTGGAGCGTGGCGACTATGGCGATCTGGCCGCACTGCTGAAGGCGCGCATCCCGCGCGACATCGTTTCCTTCCTCGATGCGGGCGAGGACAAGATCGCGCTCGGCGACTATCTGTTCGTCCATGCCGGCATCCGCCCCGGCGTGCCGATCGCTGAGCAGGCGGGCAGCGACCTGCGCTGGATCCGCCGCGAGTTCCTCCACAGCCGCGAGGGGCACGGCGCGGTGATCGTGCATGGCCACACGATCACCGACGGGGTGGACGAGCAGGACAACCGCATCGGCATCGACACCGGCGCCTATCGCAGCGGCATCCTGACCGCGATCGGGCTGGAGGGCACCGCCCGCTGGTATCTCGCAACCGCGGGCTGACCACGCCCGCGGCCTTGTCGCGCCCGCGGGCGTGGGGCATGTAAGGCGCGTGGATCGGGCCGTGTTTCGGGCCGGCCGTCTGCGCGATGGAGGTTGGGTTGCGCTTTCGCCAGATGCTGTTCGGAGTGGCGGCCGTCGCCACGTTGCTTTCGGGCTGCGGCTCGGTGCGTGACAAGCGCATGTCCTACAATCCGACCAACTTCAGCGCGCCGGACGAATTGCCGGTGCAGGACATGCTGGCGACTTACCGGGTTGGTCCCGGCGACGTTGTCACCGTGTCGGTGTTCGGTGTCGATTCGCTCTCTGGCGATCGCGCGGTCGATCCGGCGGGCAATCTGACCATGCCGCTGATCGGCGCGGTGCCGGCGGCGGGCAAGTCGACGCAGGAACTTGGCACCGAGCTCGCGAGCCGGCTGGGCGCCCGGTATCTGCAGCAGCCGCAGGTCACCGTCACGATTAAGACTGCGGTCGCCCGGACGGTGACGGTGGATGGCTCGGTCGGCGCGCCCGGCCTGTATCCGGTGCCCGACAAGACGACGCTGCTGAAGACGATCGCCATGGCGCGGGGCACGTCGCAGGGCGCCAATCCGAAGAAGGTCGTCGTGTTCCGCCAGATCAACGGCCAGCGCAATGCGGCCGCCTTCGACCTGACCACGATCCGTGACGGCATCGATCCGGATCCCGTAATTTACGCGAACGACGTCGTCGTCGTGGACGGGCGTGAGACGAACGCCACATGGATGGCGCTGCTCCAGGCAGTTCCCGTTATCGGCCTTTTCGCCCGGGTTTACTGACCTTTTCCGCTTGATTGGCGACGCGCGTTGCGGCGCGCGAAGACGCGCGTGCGCGCTGCGCATCAGGGTTGCGACTCTCCTAACGGGATGTTACACGGGAGATACGTAATTCATGGGGCGATGCTCGCCGCTATCAAGGGGTCGTGAAAATGCGCAGGATCGCGACGATGATGGCAGCGCTTGCGCTGTTCAGCGCGCAGGCGGGTGTGGCGGTTGCCCAGCCGGCTCAGAACGCCCCTGTGTCCCAGCGGATCGAGTCGCGTCAGGGCGATCCCGTCGCCCGCGGCCTGCCGCTGAGCGACCCGCGCCTGATTGCGATCTCGCTCGCCGCGCTTACCACTTTCATCCTCGGCTTCATCGCCGCGGTGAAGGGCCGCGGCAACGGGAACGGCAACGGCGGGCAGCCCGTCAGCCCCTAAGCCCCTGCCGCCAGCCACGCTGGCGGGAAGCTGTGCCGATACGTGACGGAACCCGCCAAGATCGGGCTTGCGTGCGCATGTTTTGGCGGCGATGACGGACCAGCATCTTTTCGGGGCCTAGTAGTTGTCGCGCGTCATCAGCCGCTATCTCGCCCCGACGTATCTGCTGCTCTGCCTGCTGCTGGGTGGCGCCAGCGCGGCAGGATATATCGCCAACGGCCTGCTTCAGCTCCTCGGGCTGATCTGCATTCTCATCGTGGTGCTGTCAGGTTCGCTGCCTGACCTGCCGCGCCACGCGCGTCGCCTGCTCGCCCTGTTCGGCTTGCTCGCGCTGCTGCTGCTGTTCGAGCTGATCCCCCTGCCGCCGGCACTCTGGTCGCTGCTGCCCGGCCGCGGCGTGGCTGCGGATGGCTATGCGCTGCTGGACATGGCCACGCCCTGGCTGCCCATCTCGCTTTCGCCCGATGGCACGATCGCGATTCTCGCCACACTCGTGCCGCCGCTCGCGATGGTGCTGCTGGTCTTCGCCTCATCCGGGTACGGCCGGCTCTATGCGGTGTACGTCCTCGTTGCAGTGGCCGGCGGCTCCATCTTCCTCGGCGTCTTCCAGCGCATGCAGGGGCCGGACTCGCCCTACTACATCTACGAGATCACCAATCGCGGCGGCGTCGTCGGCATGTTCGCCAACCGCAACCACCTTGCCACCTTGCTGCTGACTGCGCTGCCCTTCGTCGGCGCGCTGGCGATCAGCCCGAAGCGCAACAAGATGCAGGTCGACTCCAAGGTCGGGCGGCTGATGATCACCGGTTGTCTGGCGTTGCTGCTGACGGTCGGCCTCATCATCGTGAAGTCCGCCGCCGGCTGGATGCTGCTGCCGGCCGCGCTGTTCGCCGCTGCCGCGGTGTACGTCCGTGGCGAGAAGGGCGCAGTGCCGCGCGCGTTGTGGCAGGTGGGCGTTGTCGTCGGCGTGGTCTGCCTGATCGCGGCGGTGGTCGCGCCACTGAAGGTGAATGATCTCGGCGATCGGCTGAGCGGCATCGACCCGCACATGCGCAACCAGTCGATCCGCACGACCGCGCGTGCGTCGCTCGACTATCTGCCGTTCGGCTCGGGGGGCGGCACCTTCCAGCTGGTGTTCCCGAACTATGAGGACGTCGAGGCGGCCTCGCTGGAATATCTCAACCATGCGCATAACGACTATGTCGAGGTGGCGCTGGAACATGGCCTGCCGGGCATGGCGCTGATCGTGCTGGCGATCGCCTTCTGGGTCTCGCAGGGTCGCCGGCTGTGGCGCAAGGGCGAAGGCGATGCGCTGGCTTGGGCGAGCTTCGTCGCCGTCGGGCTGGTCATCGCGCACAGCCTGGTCGATTATCCGCTGCGCACCGCTGCCATCGCTGCGGTGGCGGCGCTGGGCGCGGCGTTGATGGTCGCCCCCGAGACCGCCGAGATGCCGAGCTGGCAGTCCGCCCGCAAGCGCAAGCGGCGGTCGGGCAGCAGCGCACGCACCATCGAGATCGCGCTGGCCGACTGATGGCTGAGCGCGGCGCCCGGCCTCCATATACTGCAGCGGGCGGCTCCGCCGTCACGCCTTATGCGCGCGGCGAAGGGCCGGCCGGCCGCGCGCCTTTCTGCCGGACGGACGCAAGATCATGAGCGACATCACCCCCACCCTTCCGCCGGAAGCGCCCCGCGGCCAGCTGGTGACGCGCGGCAGCCCCGCGCTGTCCGAGGCGATCGCGACGGAGAAGGCGCCCAGCCACCTCGACGTCAACGAGGTGTGGCGCGTCCTGATGAAGTGGCGCTGGCTGATCGTCGGCATGCTGATCGCGGCCGTCGCCGTGTCGATCATCATCACCATCTCGACGACGCCGGTCTATCGCTCCACCGCGACGCTGGAGATCAACACCCAGCCGATGCAGGTCATGCAGCAGCAGACCGACCTGACGCCCGTCGCGCGCAACGAGGCGCAGTTCCTCGCGACGCAGATCGGCCTGTTGAGCAGCCGCACGCTGGCCGAGCGGGTGATGCGCGCAGTCGGCCTGGCCGACGACGAGGCGTTCGTGAAAGGCTACAGCAACCGCCGCGACCGCGAGGGGGCTGCGGTGGGCAAGCTGCTCGCCAATTTCGAGGTGACGCCGCTGCGTGGCAGCAACCTCATCATCATCGGCTATCGCGATCCGGATCCCGCCCGCTCGGCGCGGATCATCAATGCCTATGCGCAGGGCTTCATCGATTCCACGCTGGAGCGCCGCTACAACGCCACCGCCTTCGCGCGGCAGTTCCTCCAGAGCCGGCTGGACGCGACGCGCGCCAAGCTGGAGGCGAGCGAGCGGGCGCTGGTCGCCTATGCGCGGTCGCAGAACATCCTGTCGCTGGGCGCGGGCAGCGTGACGGCGGGCAATGCCGGCGGCGCGTCCAGCTCGGCGCAGGACTCGCTCTCGGCGCAGTCGCTCGTCTCCTATAACGAGGCGCTGGCCGCCGCGACGCGCGACCGGATCGCCGCCGAACAGGCCTATCGCCAGGCGCCGCTCTCCTCCGATGCCTCGGCCGAGAGCAACGGCGCCATCCTGCAGCTGCGCAGCCAGCTGGCCGGGCTGCAGGCGGATTACCAGCAGAAGCTCGGCACCTATCGTCCCGACTTCCCCGAGATGGTGGCGCTGCGGCAGCGGATGGATGCGATCTCCAAGAGCATCGCCAGCGAGACGCGCAACATCAGCACGTCGCAGCGCGAAGGGCTCCGCGCCGCCTATGCCGCCGCCCGCGGCCGCGAGCAGCAGCTGCTGGCGCAGGTGAACAATTACCGCACCAACGTGCTCGACCTGCGCAATCGCGGCATCCAGTACAACATCCTGCAACGCGATCTCGACACCAACCGCACGATCTACGACGCGCTGCTGCAGCGCTACAAGGAGATCGGCACGGCCGGCGGCGTCGGCGAGAGCCAGGCCTCGATCGTCGACAACGGTGCCGTGCCGAACGCGCCGTTCACGCCCAACGTCTACAAGAATCTGGCGTTCGGGCTGCTGATCGGCCTGATCCTGGGGCTGGGCGCCGCCTTCGCGATCGAGTTCATCGACGACACGATCAAGACGCCCGAGGACGTCACCAACAAGCTGCGCGTGCCCGTGCTCGGCGTGGTGCCCAAGAGCGTCAAGGGAACGTCCTTCGTCGACGAGCTGAAGGATCAGCGATCCGAGATCAGCGAAGCTTATTACACGATCATGAGCTCGGTGCAGTTCGTCTCCAACAGCAGCTTCCCGCGCACCGCACTGGTGACGAGCACGCGGCCGAGCGAGGGCAAGTCCTCCAGTTCGCTGGCGCTGGCGCAGAACCTCGCCCGCATGGGCGCCAACATCGTCCTCGTCGACGCCGACATGCGCAAGCCCTCGTTCAAGACGAGCCAGCCGGAGGAGATCGGCCTCGCGACCCTGCTGGTGACGAACGGGAGCGCGATGGAGCATGTCGCCTCCACGTCGATCCCCAACCTGTCGCTGCTGCCGAGCGGCCCGATCCCGCCCAACCCGGCCGAGCTGCTGGCGACCAACCGGATCAGCGCCATCCTGAACGAGCTGAGCAGCCATTTCGATATCGTGCTGATCGACTCGCCGCCGGTGCTGGGCCTCGCCGACGTGCCCGTGCTGTCGGCGCTGTGCGAAGCGACGATCCTCGTCGTCGAGGCGGGGTCGGTGCGCCGCCCGGCGGTGCTCAGCTCGCTGCGCCGCCTGCTTGCCGCCAAGGCGAATGTCGCCGGCGCGATCCTGACCAAGTATAACCCGAAGAACGGCGGCTACGGCTACGGCTATGGCTATGGTTCGGGCTATGGCTATGGCTATGGCTACGGCATGCGCCGGCCGCAGCGTTACGGCGAAGATGCCGAGGTGCGGCAGCTCGACATCGACCGGGTGGCGTGATGATCGACAACGGGCGCTACATCCCGTCGTCGGGCGTGCGGATCGCGCTGCTCGCCGGCGCGGCGATCCTCGGCTGGATCTCGATCCGCTCGGCGGCGCAGAACGGCATCGGCGGCGCGGCGCCGCAGCTGGCGGCGCAATTCTGGCCGGCGGACGGGCCCAGCCTTGCGGCGCAGGCGCGGCAGCGGGTGGCGCTGGCGAGCGGCGAGGTGGACGAGCCGTCGCGCGCGCTGTTCCGTGCGGCTCTGGCGCGCGAGCCGCTGCTGTCCGATCCGCTGGCGCTCGCCGCGCTGGATGCCGCCAAGGGCGATCCCGCGCGGGCCGAGCGGCTGATGGTGGCGGCCCGCAACCGCGATCCGCGCGCCCCCCTGCCCCGCTTCTTCCTGTTCGATCATTATGTCCGCCGCAGCGATTATGCCCGCGCGCTGGCGGAGGTCGGCCCCGCCATCCGGCTTCAGCCCGACGCCTCCACCGCGCTGCTGACGGTGCTGTCGCTTATCGCCAATACGCCGGAGGGGCGCACCGCGCTGGCGCGGAAGCTGGCGACGCACCCCTTCTGGCGCGCCGGCTTCTTCAAGACCGCGAGCACCAACACGCAGCCGGAGACGATGCTGGCGCTGCTCTCCGCCCTGCCGACCGATGCGAGCCGCGATGCCGGCGAGGAACAGCGCGCCGTCTATTTCGCGCTGATCAACAGCGGCGCGGGCGCGCGCGCCTATGCGACGTGGCGTGGGCTGCTGCCCGCGGCATATCGGGACCGGATCGACGGCGTCTATGACGGCAGCTTCGGCGGCTGGCCGGGCGCGCAGCCGTTCAACTGGACGCTGGGCGACGGCAGCATCGGCACGGCCCGCATGGTGCGCGCCGCCGATCTGCCGCAATCCACCGCGCTGGACGTGCGCTATTTCGGATCGACCGGCGGGACGCTGGCCGAGCAATATGTCTCCGTGCGGCCCGGCGCCTACCAGCTCCAGCTCTCGGCACGGCGCCGCACGACCGGCGCCACAGGCGGGCGGCTGAGCATGGAACTGCGCTGCGTCAACGGCGACGTGATCGCCACCTTGCCGATCGAGCCGCTCGATCCGCAACTGCGCACGCTGACCCTGCCGGTGACGGTGCCGGCCGGTTGCGACATGGCCCGCCTGCGCCTGATCGGCACGCCGGGCGACCTGTTCAGCGAAGTCGAGGCGCAGGTTACGGGCGTCGCGCTGGTGCGCGCCAACTGACGCGCGCGGGCAGGCCGGCGTCCGCGCGATGCTGACGCGCCTGCATCGCCTTGCCGCGACAGGGCTCGGCCGCCGACTGGCGGTGGCGACGCTGTCGAGCGGTGCCGTGTGGGTCGCGGGCACGCTTGCCACCTTTGCCGTGGGGCTGGTGCTGGCGCGCGGGCTGGGGCCGGCAGGTTACGGCCTTTATGGCACCGCCGTCGCCGTGGTGACCTTGCTGGCCGTGCCGGGGCAGCTTGGCCTGCCCCTGCTGGCGACGCGGGAGGTCTCCGCGGCGGCGGCGCGGGGGCGGCAGGATGAGGTGGCGGCGCTCGGCCGCTGGTTCACCGCGGCGGTGCTGGTAGCGTCGCTGCTCCTCTCGTTGCTGCTGTGGCTTGCCGCACGCGCCGTCTCGCCCACGCTCCGCCCCGCACTCGCCGCCTCGGCGGGGCTGCTGCCGGCTTTGACGCTATCGGCGCTCGTCGCGGGGCTGCTCCGCGGGCGCGGGCGGGTCGTCGCGAGCCAGACGATCGACGTGCTGATCCGGCCACTGGCGTTCGTCGCCCTGCTGCTCGCGCTGCCTGCTCCGCTCTACGCCCCTTCCGCGATCGGCGCACAGAGCATCGCAGCGGGGATGACGGCGCTGGTCGGCCTTGTGCTGTTCTTCCGCCGCCTGCCCTCCCCTGCTCCGACCGACCGCATGCGGGTGCGCGCGTGGATCGGCGCGTCGCTGCCGATGACCTTCATGGAGGCGATGCGGACGCTGGAGGGAACCTATGCGGTGCTCGTCACCAGCGCCATCGCGAGCATCGCCGATGCGGGAATCCTGCGCGTCGCGCTGGCGAGCGTGGTGGTGGCGGTGCTGCCGGTCTCGATCCAGAACATCGTTGTCGGCCCGTTCCTGGCCGCCGCGCACGAGGCGGGCGACAGGCGGCAGCTGGCGCGCATCGTCGCGGGATCGACGCTGTTCATGACCACATCGGTGGCGGCGGTGACGCTGGCGCTGGCAGCGCTCGGCGGATGGCTGCTGCCGCTCGCCTTCGGCTCGGATTTTGCCGGCGCTTACTGGCCGTTGCTGCTGCTCAGTGCCAACCAGCTGCTGGCGGCCGCGACCGGACCGGGGGCGATGCTGCTCAGCATGACCGGGCATGAGCGAGCGGTGGCGCGCGCTTTCGCACTGTCGGTCATGGCGGCGATCGCCGCGGCGCTGGTGCTGACGCCGGCTTTCGGCGCGCTGGGGGCCGCCGCCTCGACCCTCGTCGCGACCGCTGTGCGCGGCCTGATGCTGAACCGGCGTGCGCGCTCCCTGCTCGGCATCAAGCCATCCGTGCTGGGCGCGGGGGTGCTGCTTGGGGCCGATCATAAATCCCGCTAGAAGCGTGCCGGTGGGGGACAAAGCGGACAAGCGCAGCGCACGGGGGCTGATCGCGGCAGGGCTGCGGCGGACGCGCTTCGCCTGGTGGCGTGCGCGCGCGGGGCTGCGCCGGCGCGTCATCCTGTTGTCCTATCCGGGGATAAGCTGCGGCCCCGGCGTCTCCATCGATCCGAGCGCCAAGCTGGCGGCGCATGACGGCGGCACGATCGAGATCGGCGCAGGCTGCGAGATCGGCGCGCGCACCACCATCGTCAGCGATGGCGGTGCGATCCGACTGGGGCGCGATTGCTTCGTCGGGGCAGGGAGCACCATCCACGCCAAGGCGAGCATCGACATCGGCGCCGACACGATGATCGCCGACAACGTCGCGATCCGCGATCACGATCATGCCACGGCCGATCCCGCTCGCGCTTACCGGCTGCAGGGCTTCGTCACGGCGCCGGTGCGGATTGGCCGCAACGTGTGGCTGGCAACGAAGGTGACGGTGCTGAAGGGCGCGACGCTGGGCGATGGCGCGGTGATCGGTGCCAATGCGGTCGTCTCCGGCGAAATCCCCGAAGGCATGATCGCGGTCGGCATTCCCGCGCGGCCGATCCGGCGCGCGCAGTCGTGAGCCGCACGCAGGACCGTCCCTAGATGGCGCACATCGCCTTGCTGCTGCCGAACCTGGTGGTGGGCGGCGCCGAGCGCGTCACGCTCACGCTCGCCGCCGAGTTGCTGAAGCTGGGCGACCGGGTCGACATCGTGCTGCTGCGCCGCGAGGGCGGCTTGCTGGATGCCGTGCCCGCGGGGGCGCGGCTGATCGTGCTGGATGCGCCGCGGCTGCGCGCCGCCGCGCGGCCACTGGCCGCCTATCTGGCACAAGAGCGACCGGCGGCGCTGCTTGCCGCGATGTGGCCGCTCAGCAGCATCGCCGTCTGGGCGGCGCGGCGGAGCAGCACGCGCGTGGTCGTCGTCGAGCACAACAACATGTCGGCTTATGCCCGCACGTGGGGGAGCATTCCCCGTGCGCTGCTGGGACCGACACTGCGCTGGAGCCATCGCCGCGCGGCCGCCCGCATCGCCGTGTCGCAGGGCGCTGCCACCGATCTGGCCCGCCTGTGCGGCCTGCCGGAGGATCAGGTGCAGGCGATCGGCAATCCGATCCCTTTGCCGAGCGCCGCACCGCGCGACGACACGCCGGACTGGGGCGGCAGCGGGCGACGGATCCTGACGGTGGGCACGCTCAAGCCGCAGAAGAACCAGCGCCTGCTGCTCGACGCCTTTGCGCGGATGGCGCAGCCGGAGGATCGCCTCGCCATCGTCGGAGAGGGCGAGGAGCGTGGCGCGCTGGAGCGACATGCCGCGGCGCTCGGCATTGCCGCGCAAGTGCTGCTGCCGGGCAACGCGCCCGATCCGGGCCGCTGGTATGCCTCGGCCGACCTGTTCGTCCTCTCCTCCGATTATGAGGGGCTGCCGACCGTGCTGATCGAAGCGCTGGGCCATGGCCTGACTGCGGTCTCGACCGATTGCCCGAGCGGCCCCGCCGAAATCCTCGGTGCCGACGGCCGGCTGGTGCCGGTCGGGGATGCCGGTGCGCTCGCCGCGGCGATGGGCGCGGCCCTCGCCTCGCCCGATGCGCCGGACGCCGCGCGCGCGCGCGCCGCCCGCTTCGCGCCGGAGCGGATCGCCGCGGACTATCGCGCGCTGCTGCTGGGGGCGGCATGAGCCGCATCCTCCTGCTCGCGCCGGAACTGCACGGCATCGGTGGCGTCGAGCGGCTGGTGGCCGGCCTGTCGCGCCTGCTGGCGGTGACGCACGAGGTGCATGTCGCGAGCTTCGACGCGCCCGGCACGGTGCCCGGCGTGCCGCTGTCGGTGCCCTATCATGCGCTGGGCGGCGGCGCGGCCCGGCCGCTGCCGCTGCGTGCCCTGACCTATGCCGGCCAGGTGCGGCGGCTGCGCGCGATCGAGCGGCGGTTGCGCATCGATGTGACGATCAGCAACCTTTGGCGTGCGGACCTGATCAGCGCGTTGGCCGGGCGTGACGTGCGGCGTGTCGCGCTGGCGCACATCAATGTCGTCGGCAATCCGACCAACCGGCTGATGCTGCGCCTGCGACCGATCGTCGCTGCGGCCTATCGCCGGCTGGACCGCGTAGTCGGCGTCAGCGCGGCGCTGGCGGCGGAGCTGGCCCGGCTCTACCGGCTCCGGCCCGAGCGGGTGAGCGCCATCCCCAATTTCGTCAGCGTGCCGCCGGGTCTCGCCTATGCGCCGAAGCAGGCGGGACGACTGGTCTGGTGCGGACGGATGGTGCCGGAGAAATCGCTGCCCGCTTTGGTCGGCATCGTTGCCCGGCTCGCCGCGGCCGGACGCGCCATTTCGCTCGACGTGGTCGGTGACGGGCCGGACCGGGCCGCGGCCGAGCGCGCGGCCGCCGCTCAGCCGGGCGCCATCCGCTTCCATGGCATGCTCGCCGATCCGCTGCCGCTGATCGCGCAGGCGGCGGCTCTGGCCTTGCCGTCGCACAGCGAGGGCCTGCCGATGGTGCTGCTGGAAGCGCTGGCGCTGGGGACGCCGGTGGTCGCCGCAGATGCCGGCGGCGGGGGCGTGCATCACGCGCTCGGCGCACGAACGCCGCACGATCCCGAGCGGATGGCGGGGGAGGCCGTGCCCGCCGGCCTGCTCCTGCCGATCCCACGCGACGATGCGCGCTGCGGGGTCTGGGCCGGCGCGCTCGACGATCTGCTCACCGATCGGGCCCGGTTGGAGCGGATGGGTGCGGCTGCACGGCAGCTCGCCGCCGCGCACACCCCCGAGGCGGTCGGCGCGCGGTGGAACGGGCTGATCGCGGAGCTGGTGGCGTGACGATCCTCTATCTCAGCCAGAACGGCATCACCGAGCATATCGGCGAATCGCAGATCGCGCCCTACGTCCTCGGTCTCGCGGCGCAAGGCTATCGCATCCACCTGCTCACGGCGGAGAAGGCCGATCGCTCGGCGCTCGCTGCCGATTATCGCGCGCGGTTCGATGCGGCGGGCGTGCGCTGGACCACGATCCGCTATCACAACCGGCCGCCGGTGCTCGGCCAGCTGCTCGACCTGATCGTTATGACGTGGACCGCCTGGAGGATCGCGCGGCGCGAGAAGATCGTCGCGGTGCATAGCCGCAGCCACCCGCCCATGCCGGTCGCGTTGCTGCTGAAGCGGCTGACGGGCGCGCGCGTGCTGTTCGACTTCCGTGATTTCTGGGCCGATTCGGGGCTTGCGCACGGCCGGTTCAAGCCGCTGTTCCGCTGGATCAAGCGGCGTGAGCGGGGGATGGTGCAGCAGTCCGACCGTATGGTGACGCTGACGCAGGCGGCGGCGGATTATCTCGCCGCCACCTATCCGAATCCCGACGGGAGCGGCGAGTCGCGCTATTCGGTGATCCCGTGCTGCGCCGACTTCGCGCATTTCCGTCCTGTCGACGGCACGCCTGCCCGCGCGCAACTGGGCATCGCGGCGGATGCGACGGTGATGCTGTATCTCGGCAGCATCGGCGCGGTCTATCTGGTGCCGCAGATGATGGCCCTGTTCGCCGAGTTGCGGCGGTTGCGACCGGGCGCGGTGTTCCTGCTCGTCTGCAACAACGGCGTCGAGGAGATCGAAGCGGCGGCGGACGCGGCCGGCATCCCGCGGGAGGCGCTGCGCATCGTCCATGCCGCGCGGGACGAGGTGCCGGGCTTGATCGGTGCGGCGGATGTCGCCGTCGCGTTCAAGCGCGCGGACCTGTCGAACCTCGGCTGCTCGCCCATCAAGATCGGCGAAATGCTGGCGTGCGGCGTGCCGGTGATCGCCAATGGCGGCGTCGGCGATCTGGATCGTCTGCTCGCACCGGAGATCAACGGATCGCTGACCCTCCCCGATTTCGCGCCTGCGACGATGCGCGCCGCGCTGGAGACAGTGCTGACCGCGCGTTTGCCGCGCGATGCCATCCGGAACGCTGCCGCCTGCTTCCAGCTTGAGCCTGGGGTGGACGCCTATGCCGCCGCATATAACGCGTTGGGCGTGCTGCCAAATCGTGGCCCCATGGTTTCCGCTTCGTCACCGACCGACATGAAAACTGCGTAAATAGCACAAGGAATGCTGGCTCTAAGGCCGGTTTTCGACGTAAGGCAGCTTACCTCCATTTAGGAGGTACTCGGAGGGGCCGAGATGCTTCGGATCAAGCGCGCGCGGGGGCGGCGATGCTGAATGTCGTCGTTCTCAATGGCGGGCGCGGTGCGGCGACGCTGGTGCCGGCATTGCTCGGCGTGCCGGGCCTGCGGCTGACCTCCATCGTCAATGCGTATGACGACGGCAAATCGACCGGCGAAATCAGGCGCTTTTTCGGCATGCTGGGCCCATCCGACCTGCGCAAGGTGCAGTCGCTGATGCTGCCCGAGGATGAGGCGCTGCCGGCGACGCGCGCGCTATTCGACCATCGCTTCCCCGCGCAGACCGGCCGCGACGAGGCGCTGGCCACGCTGACGCGCTTTCGCGACGGGGACGAGCATCTGGCGGGGATCGGCCCCCTGCCCCCGCGCATCGCCGAGGTGCTGCGCGGCTGGACCCACCTGTTCCTCGATGCGCTGCCGCTGGCGGAGGCGGTGATGGGGCGGCCCTTCGCCTTTGACGACTGCGCGCTGATGAACATCCTCTATGCCGGCGCCTTCCTCGCCCATGCGCGGGACATGGAGGAGACGGTGGCGGCGGTGGACCGGCTGTTCCGCCTGCGCGGGCTGGTGCTGCCGAACAGCTGCGACGATCGCTGGCTGGCGGCGGAGCGCGAGGACGGTTCGATCCTCGGCACCGAGGCGGAGATCGTCGAGCTGCGCTCCAACGATCGCATCGCCCGGCTCTTCCTGCTCGAACATGCCGTCGATCCGGCGGCGCTGGGGCGGCTGCAGCCGGCGGATCGCGCGCGCTTCCTCGCACAGCGGCACACGCCGGTGCGGCTGTCGCCGGGGGCGCGGCTGGCGATCGAGCAGGCGGATGCGATCATCTATTCGGCCGGCACGCAGCACAGCTCGCTCTACCCGACCTACATGTCACGTGGGCTGGCGGGCGCGATTGCGGGCAATGTGCGCGCGCTGAAGGTGTTCGTGACCAATATCGGCGCGGATTACGAGACGCCGCGTTATCGCACGTCGGACTTCGTCGTCGGTGCGCTCCGCTTCCTGCGGATGGGCGAGGAGCGGCGCGTGGCGACGGAGGATCTGATCCACGTCGCGCTGATCAATTCCAGCCGCATCAAGCCCGACGAGACCTATGTCGACGACGATGCCGAGCAATTTGCCGATTTGCCGATCGAGCGGCTCGTCGCCGATCTCGAATCGCGGGCCGAGCCGGGCAAGCATGACGGCGAGGCGATCGTGCGGCTGATCCTCGCCCAGCTCGAGCGTCTGCCTGGGGCGCGCCGCTATGGCCACGCCTGAGGCGTTGCTGGCGCGGCGCCGGCTGTTCATCTTCGATCTCGACGGCACGCTGGCGGATACGTCGCCGATCCACGCCGCCGCTTTCTCCGCCGCCTTCGCGCCGCATGGGATTGCGGTGGACTATGCGACGATCGAGGGCTTTGCCACCGATGCCGCGGTGCGCACCTTGCTGGCAGGCGCGGGGCGCCCGGCAGAGGCGGCGACGGTCGCGGCGCTGGTCGCCGCCAAGCGCGCAGCGGCGCGAAACGGGCTGGCGGCGGTGCGCGAAGTGGCGGGGGCAGGCGCGTTCGTCGCGCATGCGGCCGCGGCGGGGCACCGGCTGGCGCTGTGCACCTCGGGCGCACGCGAGACGGTGGAGCGGACGCTGGCCTCGATCGGGCTGGCGGACCGGTTCGAGTGCGTCATCACCGCCGACGACGTGACGCGCGCCAAGCCGGCGCCGGACGGCTTCCTCGCCGCTTTGGCGCGGACCGGCGTCGCTGCGCGCGATGCGCTGGTGTTCGAGGACAGCGCCGCCGGCCTCGCCGCCGCGCAGGCCGCGGGGATCGACGCCATCCGCATCGGTGCGGGGCATGCCGGATGGGGCCAGCTCTCCGCCGCACTGGCGGGCGTCGCCGCGTGAAGATCCTCGCCGCGATCGTGACGCACAATCGGCGCGACCTCCTGGCGCGCTGTGTCGATCACGTCCGGGCGCAGACGCGCGTGCCGGACGACATCGTCGTCATCAACAATGCCAGCACCGACGGCACGGTGGAGATGCTCGACGCCCGCGGCGTCGCGCATATCGACCAGGCCAATCTCGGCTCGGCCGGCGGGTGGAACCGCGCCATCGCCGCGTGCCGCGACGGCGGGTTCGACGCGGTGTGGCTGATGGACGATGACGGCTATCCCGACGCGCGCGCGCTCGCGGCGCTGGAGGCGGCGATCGGGCCGGGCATCGCCTGCGCGTCGTCCGTCGTGCTGCGCGAGGACCAGCCGAGCCACTTCGTCTTCCCCTTTCCCCTGCTCGACCGTGCAGGCCTGCCGGTCGTCGCCGGACGCCCGCGCAAGCTGCCGACCCTCTCCGAGCTGGAGCAGGCGGCGCCGCAGGGCAGCTATCCGTTCGCACACCTGTTCAACGGCGCGCTCGTCAGCCGCGCCGCGATTGAGGCGGCGGGAACGGTGGATACCCGCTTCTTCATGTTCGGCGACGAGGTGGATTATTTCTTCCGCCTGCGCCGCGCGGGCGAGGTCCGCTCCGTGCTTGCCGCCCGGCACTATCATCCGGACGTGGCGCAGCGCGGGCTGACCCCGGCGAAGCTCTATTATTACCTCAAGAACACGCTGGTGCTGAACCGGCGCTATTTCGACAAGGTTGCGCTGCGCAACGTGCTGACGCTCGGCGTTGGGCTGGCGCGCTATGGCACGCGCAACGGCTGGGGGACGCTGGCGGGCGTGCTCCTCGGGCGGCAGCGGCGGCTGGTGCCGCTGGCGGTGATGCGGGGTCTGCGCGGGCAGGTGGGGCCGGATTTTGATGGCTGACCTGCGTGTGCTGATTGCCGCCGCCGGTGCCGGCACCCGCGCCGGCCTGCCCTATCCGAAGACCCTCCACCCCGCCGAAGGCCGCCCGATCCTCGGGCGGTTGCTCGACGTGCTCGGACCTTATGATCCTGCGCCGACGATCATCGTCTCGCCGGCCGGGCGCGATCCGATCGCCGCCTTCCTTAACGGCGCGGGCATGAGCGGGCAGCTGGTCGAGCAGGCGGTGCCGACGGGCATGGGCGATGCGGTGCTGCGCTTCGAAGATTCGCCGGCAGCGGCAGGTGCACGGACGGTGCTGCTGGCGTGGGGCGACATCCCCTATCTCTCGGCGGAGACGATCGCGGCGACGCTGGCGCACCACCGGCAAAGCGGCGCCGCACTGACCTTTCCGTCCGCTCGGGTCGACAGGGCCTATACCGTCGTGTCGCGCGATGCGGACGGCCGGGTCGTGGCGCTGGACGAGACGCGCGGGCGCGGCGTCGAACCGGGCGCGGGCGAGCGCGACATCGGTCTGTTCGTGTTCGAGGCGGCCCCCGTGCTGGCGGCCCTGCGCGCCTCCGCCGCGGCGCATGACCGCGCCCAGGGCGAGCATGGCTTCCTCCAGATCGTCTGCCGCCTTGCGGAGGACGGGCACAGGATCGAGGCGCTGCCGATCGCGACACCTCGCGAACTGATCTCGCTCAACGCACTGGCCGATCTGGAAGGCGACGCCTGATGTGCGGCATTGCGGGATTGCTGACCACGGGCCGCGTCGAGGAAGCCACCGTCCGCGCCATGGCGGACGCGCTGGCGCACCGCGGACCCGACGGCTCCGGCGTGTGGCGCGACGAGGCGGCCGGCATCGGTTTCGGCCATCGCCGCCTGTCGATCGTCGATCTGTCGGAGGCGGGGCAGCAGCCCTTTCACTCGCGCTGCGGCCGCTACGTCCTGACGTTCAACGGCGAGATCTACAATCACGCGCTGCTCCGCCGCGAGCTGGAGGCGCTGGAGGCGATCGAGTGGCGCGGCCATTCGGACACGGAGACGCTGATCGAGGCGATTGCGCGCTGGGGCCTTGAGGGTGCCCTGCAGCGGTGCAGCGGCATGTTCGCGCTGGGCCTGTGGGATCGCGAAACGCGGCAGCTCAGTCTCGCCCGCGATCGGGTGGGCGAGAAGCCGCTCTTCTACGGCTGGACTGGCGACAAATTGCTGTTCGCCTCCAGCCTGGCGTCGATCCGGGCGGTGCCGGGCTTCGTCGCGGAGAGCGATCCCGACATCACCGCGCTTTACCTGCGGTTCAACTACGTGCCCGCGCCGTTCAGCATCCACCGCGGCATCTACAAGGTGATGCCGGGCACGATCGTGACGCTGGACGCGCGCACCATCGCTGCACCGCCGGTACTACCCCCGGCCGTTCCGTCGCGTGCGCCGGGGCTGGCGTGCAGCCGCTACTGGTCGCTGGCCGAGGTAGTGCGCGCGGGGAAGCGCGCGCCCGAGCATGATCCCGACCGCGCGCTGGCCGAGCTGGAGCGGACGCTCTCCACCGCCGTCGCGCAGCAGACCATGGCGGACGTGCCGATCGGCGCCTTCCTGTCGGGCGGCGTCGATTCGTCGCTGATCGTCGCCTTGATGCAGCGCGCCATCGGCTCGCGCGTGCGCACCTTCACCATCGGCTTCGCCGAGCCCGAGCATGACGAGGCGCCGCACGCCGCCGCCATCGCCCGGCATCTCGGCACCGAGCATCACCAGCATTACGTAACCGCCGACGAGTCCGTCGACGTGATCGCGGCGATGCCGTCCATCTATGACGAGCCGTTCGCCGATTCCTCGCAGATCGCGACGCACATCCTCAGCCGGGTGACGCGGCGCCACGTCACCGTCGCGCTGTCCGGCGATGGCGGGGACGAGCTGTTCGGCGGCTACAACCGCTACACCATGACGAGCCGGATCTTCGATCGCCTGTCGCTGGTGCCGGCAAGCGGGCGGCGCGGGCTCGGCCGGTTGCTCGGCGCGGTGTCCGCCGATATGCTCGACCGGCTGGGCGGTCTGCCCTTCGTGCCCGCATTGCCCATGCTCGGCAACAAGGTGCACAAGGTGGCGCGTGCGATGCGCTCGGGCGGGGAGCTTGCCGAAATTTACGCGGCGTTCACGGAGGAATGGCACGCCGGCGTGCCGATCGCGCACCCTGCACGGCTGGCGCTGCCGGCGGCAGAGCCGATCGATGGGCTGAGCCGGGAGGAGCAGATGATGTACTGGGACATCCTCTCCTACCTGCCGGACGACATCATGACCAAGGTGGATCGCGCATCGATGGCGGTGAGCCTGGAAGTGCGCGCGCCGATGCTCGACCGCGACGTGATCGCCTGCGCCTGGGCGACGCCGCTGTCGCTCAAGATCCGCGACGGGCAGAGCAAGTGGCTGATGCGGCAGTTGCTCTATCGCCATGTACCGCGCGCGTTGATCGAGCGGCCCAAGGCGGGCTTCGGCGTGCCGCTCGGCCGCTGGCTGCGCGGGCCTCTTCGGCCCTGGGCCGAAGCGCTGCTGGCGCCGGCCGCGCTCGCGCAGGTCGAGGGGCTGGACGCGCGTGCGGTGCGGACCCGGTGGGAACAGCATCAGCGCGGCACGCACGACTGGACGGGCGCGCTCTGGTCCGTGCTGATGCTGATGGGGTGGCAGGGCCGGTGCTGATCTACTGGATCTTCCTCGGCTTTGCGGCGCTGATGGCCCTGCTGGAACAGGGCAACGAGAAGGCCAACCAGCGCATTAATTTCCTCTGGATCGTCTTCACCATCGCGCTGGCGCTGTTCATCGGCGGCCGCTGGAAGACCGGCGGCGACTGGGGCAATTATTACACCAACCTCCAGCCGTTCTACTGGCTGACGGTGGGTCAGGCGAGCAGCGGGACGAAGGACATCGGCTATACGCTGCTGTCGCTTTTCGCCGCGCAGTTCCCGACCGGCATCGTCGTTATCACCATGTTCAGCGGCATCGTCATGGCGGTGGCGCTGATGCTGTTCAGCCTGTCGCAACCGCGGCCGTGGCTGTGCATGACGGTGGCCTTCCCCTACCTCGTCGTCGTCTGCGGCATGGGCTATATCCGCCAGGGCATCGCCATCTCGTTCATCATGATCGGGATGCTCGCGCTCAGCCGCGAGAAGGTGGGGCGCTATACGATCTGGGTTGCCATCGGGGCGCTGTTCCACGCGACGGCGCTGGCGCTGATCCCGCTCGGCGGCATCGCCAGCCGGCGAAACCGGCTGGTGGTCGCGGCGATCGTGGCAGGCGTCACCATCCTCGCCTTCCGCACGCTGATCGCCGACCGCACGGACACGCTCGTCAGCGCCTATGTCGAGGCAGAGGCCGAATCCTCGGGCGCTCTGATCCGCGCGTTCATGGGTGCGGTTCCCGGCGCACTGTATCTGATCTTCCGCAGGCAATTCGCCCTGCAGGGCAGCGACCGGATCGCCTGGACCGCGTTGAGCGCGGCGGCGGTCGCCGCCGTCCCGGCGGTGCTGCTGTTCCAGTCGTCAACCGTGGTGGACCGGCTCGGCCTATATCTGCTGCCGGTGCAATGCTTCGTCTATGCGCGACTGCCGGACGCCTTTGCCAAGACGCAGCAGCAGCGGCAGCTCTACGCGGTCGGCAGCATCCTTCTCTACCTCGTCGTGTTCTTCACGTTCATCAACTACGGCGACCACGCTTATTCGTGGTTTCCTTACCGGTTCTACCTGTTCGAGGACGGGATCTGCCTCGAATGCAGCGGCTCCGACCGGACCTATTGACGATGCGTGCGATGCCACCCCCGCAAGCGGCTCCGGTGACCCTGACGCCCGTCGCCAAGGTTCACCCCAACGACGCCAGCACGAACGACATGATGGCGGCGGTGCGGCGCCTGTTCGCCCGCCTGAGCGACCGCCGGCGGCGGCAGGCGACGCGCCTGTCGCTGTTCATGCTGCTGGGCGCGTTCGCCGAGATGGTCAGCATCGGCGCGACGCTGCCGCTGCTGACCCTGCTCGCCGCACCCGAGCAGATGCGGCGGTTCGACCTGTTCACGCGCATCACCCGCGCGGTCGGCCTGACCGAGGCGACCTTGCTGCCGGCGATCACCGCGCTGTTCGTCGTCGCTGCGATCGCCTGCACCGTCATCCGCCTGCTGCTGCTGCGCAGCACGCAGAAATTCGTGTTCGGCGTCGGCCACGATCTCGGCGTGCAGCTCTACGATCACCTGCTGCACCAGAGCTACATCTACCACACGCTGCACAACAGCGCGGAGGTGCAGGCCGGCATCCAGAAGGTGAACACGATCACCAACCTGTTCCTGCAGCCGCTGATGCAGGGCGTGATCTCGTTCACCGTGATGATCTTCATCGTCGCCACCCTCGCCTGGGTGGACCCGCTGCTGGCGGCGCTGGCGGTGGGCGGGTTCGGCGGCGTGTACGTGGTCATCTCGCTGACCATCAAGCGCGTGCTCCAGCGCAACAGCGGGCGGCTCTCGTCGCTGCTAACGACGCGCATCCAGGCCGTGCAGGAGGGCATGGGCGGCATTCGCGACGTGCTGATCGAACGCGCACAGCCGCTCTATCTCGCCAAGTTCGCGCGGCTGGACCGGCAGTTTCGCGACGCGCAGTCGCTGACCACCCTGCTCGCCAACGCACCGCGCTACCTCGTCGAGGGCATGGGCCTCGTGCTCATCGCGGTGCTGGCCATCTTCATGTCGCGCCAGCCGGGCGGGCTCGTCGCGGCGCTGCCGGCGCTCGGCGCACTGGCGGTCGGGGCGCAGCGGCTGATGCCGCTCCTCCAGCAGGTCTATTTCGGCTGGTCGCAGATGATGACCAACTATGTGAACCTGACCAACGTGCTCGACGTGCTCGACCAGCCGGTCGAGCGGCCGGATCGTGCCGCGGCGCCGCTCCCCTTCGCCAAGGAGGTCGGGCTGTCCGGCGTGTCCTTCGCTTATGGTGCGGCAGGGCCGGTGCTGAGCGATGTTTCGCTGACCATCCCGAAGGGCGCGCGCG
The DNA here is from genome assembly GCF_900113315.1 of Sphingomonas jatrophae. Taxonomy (GTDB): domain Bacteria; phylum Pseudomonadota; class Alphaproteobacteria; order Sphingomonadales; family Sphingomonadaceae; genus Sphingomonas_P; species Sphingomonas_P jatrophae. The sequence continues at coordinate 477,862 of NZ_FOZG01000002.1, forward strand.
TCGGGCTGGTCGGCCGTACCGGCAGCGGCAAGAGCACGGTGCTCGACCTGCTGATGGGCCTGCTCGAGCCGCAGCAGGGCGCCGTGCTCGTCGATGGCGCGCCGCTCGCCACCGCGCAGGACCGGTTTCGCTGGCAGGCGAACATCAATCACGTGCCGCAGGCGGTGTTCCTGTCCGACGACACGCTCGCCGCCAACATCGCCATCGGGCATGACGCGGCCGCGATCGACATGACGCGGGTGCGCGCCGCGGCGGCGGCGGCGCATGCCGCCGAGTTCATCGAGGCGTTGCCCGATGGCTATGCCAGCACCGTCGGCGAACAGGGCATGCGCCTGTCGGGCGGCCAGCGGCAGCGCATCGGCCTCGCCCGCGCGCTCTACGCCCGCCGCCCGGTGCTGGTGCTCGACGAGGCGACCAGCGCGCTGGATGCGGATACGGAGGCGGCGGTGATGGAGTCGATCCGCCAGCTCGATGCCGACCTCACCGTGATCATCGTCGCGCACCGGCTGAGCACGCTGCGCCACTGCTCCACCATCATCCGCCTCGATGGCGGCCAGATCGTCGCGACGGGATCGTACGAAGCGGTGATCGGCGACACTGCCGGCGGTGCGCAGGTAGCTATGGCATGACCGTGCCCGCCGTCAGCGTCGTCATCCCGACATGGAATAGCGAAGCGACGCTCGCGCGCGCGCTTGCCTCGATTGACGATCCGCACGCGGAACTGCTGATCGTCGACGACCGCTCGGACGATGCCGCGGCGCTCGCGGCGATCGTCGCGGCCGATCCGCGCGCGCGGCTGATCCTGAAGCCGGCGCGCACCAATGCCGCCCATTCCCGCGCCATCGGCCTTGCCGAGGCGCGCGGCGAGATCGTCCTGTTCCTCGATTCGGACGATCACCACCTTTCCGGCCACGCCGCCCGCCGCCGCAGGCTCCACGCGGAGACGGGCGCGAGCGTGGTGATCGGGCGGTTCCGGCTGGACGACGGCGCCCGCACCTGGGATCCGCCGATCGCAGGCTATGACGGTGGCGAGATCGAGGATTATATCTTCGCGCAGGGCGGCGATGCACGCTCCTCCGCCCTGTCCGTCGCGCCTCACAAGCTGCGGGGCACGACGTTCGACCAGACACTGGCCAAGCATCAGGACTGGGGCTTCGTGCTCGCCGCGCAGCGCAATGGCGAGCGGATCGGCTTCGATCCGGTGCCCGGCGTCGTCATCTCGACCGGCGGCGACACGCGGATGAGCGCGCGCTCCAACGTGGAGGCGAGCCTTGCCTTCGCGCGCGATCTCTTGCGCGCCGATGCGAACCGCCGCCGCTTCCTGCTCGGCCGGCTGCGCACCAGCCTGCGCCTGCACGATCTGGCGGCCGCGCGCCGCTTCCGCGCCGCTTTGCTCGCACAGCGGCCGAGTGCGCGTGAGCGGTGGGGCAGCTTGCTGCTGCTGCTGGCGGGCACGCTCGGCATCGCCACGCCGCTCCACCGCCTGCTGGCGGCCCGGCGATGACCGACAAAGCGGAAGAAACGACGCCCTGCATCGTCCACGTCATTCCCTATGATGGGATCGGCGGCGTGGAGACCGCCGCCGCCACCGTGTCTGCCGGACCCCATGCCGGTTTCACCTTCCGCAAGGCCTATGTGGCGAGCAAGCACCCTGCCCCGCCGCGCGCCTATGTCTGGGAGCCGGGCATCGGGCCGGAGAACAATCCGATCGCCTTCGCGCGCACGATCCGGCACCTGCTGCGGCTGCGGCCGGACGTGCTGGTCCTGTCGCTGTGGCGTGCCTGCATCGTCGGGCTCGTCGTGAAGGTGCTTCGCCCGCGCACGCGGCTGGTGCTGTTCCTGCACAACATCCACAATTCCAATTGGATCGATGCCGCGCTGACCCGGATGACGGCGAGACGGGCGGCGGCTATCTGGGCCGATTCCGCGTCCACCGCGTCGCTGCGCCTCGGCGAGGCCTTCAAGGGCCGTGCCCGCCCGATCTCCTTCCTCACCACGCGGATCGAGCGGGTGGCGGAGCCCGCCCCAGCGCCGACCTTCATCACCTGGGGGCGCCTGCACCCGCGCAAGCGGATCGAGCTCGCCATCGAGTTCTTCGCCTGCATCCACGCACGCCACCCGCAGGCGCGCTTCGACATCATCGGTCCCGACCGGGGCGAGCAGGCCATGCTGGAAGGCCGTGTGGCGGCCTTGAACCTGCAGGACGCGGTCCGCTTCCTCGGCCCGGCCGATCTGGGCGCGATCACCGACCATGCGGCGCGATCCGCCTTCTTCATCCAGACCAGCCGGGCCGAAGGCATGGGCATGGCGGTGATCGAGGCGATGCAATTCGGCCTCGTGCCGATCGTGACGCCGGTCGGCGAGATCGGCCGCTATGTCGAGGATGGCGCGAACGGCATCTGGTTCAGCACACCGGCGGACACCTGCACGCGGGTCGACGCGCTGCTGACCGATCCGGCGGCGTTCCGCGCGGTCAGCGATGCGGCGGCGCGGACGTGGACGGATCGCCCGCTTTACCGTGACGAGTTCCTCGCCGCCTGCGGTGAGCTGGCGCGCGCGCTCGGGTCGCCCCGACCGTGAAGATCGTCGCCACCGTCAATGCGGCGTGGAACCTCGTCAACTTCCGCATGGGCGTGCTGCGCGCACTGCTCGACGCCGGCTATGAAGTCGTGGCGATCACGCCCGAGGACACCGCCTCCCGCGCGATCCTGGAGGGGGCCGGCATCCGGCTGGTGCCGCTGGCGATGGACAGTGCGGGCGTGTCGCCGCGCCGCGATCTCGCGCTGCTTGCCGGCTACATGCGCATTCTGGCGCGAGAGCGGCCGGCGGCGATGCTCGGCTACACGATCAAGCCGAACGTCTATGGCTCACTTGCCGCGCGCGCGCTCGGCATTCCGACGCTCAACAACATTTCAGGCCTCGGCACCGGCTTCATGCGGCCGGGCCTGCTCAACCGCGTGGTGCGCGGGCTCTACCGTGTCGGGCTGGCCGGTGCGCACACGGTATTCTTCCAGAACGAGGATGATCGCGCGCAGTTCGCCGCGCTGAAGCTGGTGCGGGCGGAGCGGACGGTGCTGCTGCCGGGCTCGGGCATCGATCTCGACCGCTTCGCCGCCGCGCCGCCCAACGATCCCGCCGCGCCGCTGCGCTTCCTGCTGGTCGCGCGGATGCTGTGGGACAAGGGCGTCGGCGAATATGTCGAGGCCGCACGCATGGTGAAGGCGGATCACCCGGAGGTCCGCTTCGGGCTGCTCGGCGGCATCGGCGCGGAGAACCGCACCGCCATCCCTGCCGAGACGGTGGCCGCCTGGGTGCGCGAGGGCGTGGTGGAACATCATCCGCCGGTCGACGATGTGCGCGCGCCGATGGCGGCGGCCGACGTGATCGTGCTGCCATCGTACCGCGAGGGCACGTCGCGCGTGCTGCTGGAGGCCTCCGCGCTCGCCCGGCCGATGATCACCACCGACGTGCCCGGGTGCCGCGACGTGGTGGCGGACGGGGTCGAGGGGCTGCTGGTGCCGGCCAAGGATGCCGCCGGGCTGGCCGCAGCGATGCGCCGCATGATCGCCATGACGGCGGCGGAGCGCACCGCCATGGGCCGGCGCGCACGCGCACGGGCCGAGCGGGACTATGCCGAGCAGCGCGTGATCGACATCTATCTCGACCGGGTGGCCCGGGCGGTGAACCGGCAGCATCCTTGACAATGCCGGATGCGGCCGTAACGGTCCCGGCCCTGCCATGACAGCCCCCGATCCTGAAGATCGCAGCGCGCCGCTGAAGATCTGCGTTGCGGTCGCGCGCTTCTCGTTCACGGGCGTGCCGCTGGCGCAGATCCGTCTCGCCCGGGCGCTGGCGGCGCGCGGCCACGACGTGGAGCTGCTGTTCGGGGAGGCACCGCAGAGCGGATTGCCCGACATGGGCGGCGCCCGCCTGGTGATCCTCGGCTGCGCTTCGGTGCGGCAGATGGTGGGGCCGCTGTGCGCCTATCTGCGCCGGGCGCAGCCGGATGTGGTCTTCTCCTCGCAGGATCATCTGAACGGCGCGATGCTGCTCGCCGCGATCCTGACGCGCTCCAGGGCGAAGATCAGCGGCTCCTGCCGGGTGAACCCCTTCTACACCTATTCGAACCGGCCGTTCACCCGGAAGTGGCTGTTCCGGCAGGCGATGCGCGCGGTGATGTGGCGGGCGGACGCGCTGACCTGCGTGTCGACCGCGATGATCGACGAATATCGCGTCTTCTTCCGCGATCCGCCGCACGTCACCGTCCACAATCTGATCGACGACGCACCGTCGCGCGCGCGGATCGGCGAGCCGGTCGAGCATCCGTGGTTCACCGCCAAGGACCGGCCGATCGTCGTCACCGCCGGCACGCTGTCGCCGCGCAAGGGACATGGCGACCTGATCGCCGCCTTCGCCCGGCTGGTGGAGCAAAAGCGCGACATCCGCCTCGTCATCTTCGGCGAGGGCCCGTCGCGCACCGAGCTGGAGGCGCAGGTCGCCGCGCTCGGCATCGGGGATCGCGTCTCCATGCCCGGCAAGGTGGCCAATCCGCTGCGTTATTTCGCGCGTGCCGATGTGTTCGCGCTGACATCGCATTTCGAGGGGCTGCCCAACGTCCTGATCGAGGCGATGATGTGCGGGTGCAGCCTCGTCGCCACCGATTGCCCGAGCGGATCGTCCGAGGCGCTGGGCCACGGCCGCTATGGACGGGTGGTGCCGGTGGGCGACGTGCCGGCAATCGCCGATGCAATCGGGGCGCAGCTCGATCACCCGACCGATCCTGCGCTGCTGGAGGAGGGCGTTCGCCGGTTCGCCGAGGACACGGTGATCGAGCGCCACTTCGCCCTGCTCGGCCTGACCGGGCGCGAGCGGGTCGAAGCATGAGCGCGCTCGGCCCCGATTTCGTCTGCATCGGCCCGAAACGCTCGGCGACGACGTGGCTGGCCGACCAGCTGAAGCTGCACCGCGACATCTGGCTGCCGCCGATCCAGGAGCTCGGCTACCTCGACGGCGGCTTCGCGCAGCACCGCGGCAAGGCGTATCTGGCGATGCGGTGGACGCCGTGGGAGATCGCCAAGCGCGTCATCCGCAACAAGGGGCCGGGCATAGGCGCCGACCGCGCCTTCCTGCGCACCGCCCGCGCACTGGTCGAGGCGCCGGGCTTCGACGCGCAGGGCTATGCCGCGCTGTTCGCGCCCGCCGGTCGCCGCCTGTCGGGCGACATCTCGCCCATGTACGCCTCGATGACGGTGGCCGAGATCGAGCGCGCCGCCCCCGTGCTGGCGCAGGCACGCGTGCTCCTGCTGGCGCGCGATCCGGTGCAGCGTTTCTGGTCCGAACTGGCGATGCACGCGCGCAAGCGCAGCTTCGGTGCGGTGGATTACGGCTCGCTCGCCGTCGCGCGCAGCTTCTTCGATGAGCCGGCGCGCCGCCGCCAGCATCTGCTGAGCGACATCACCGCGCGCTGGCGCGAAGGCATCGGCGCCGAGCGGCTGGGCATCCTGTTCTTCGACGACATCGTCGCCGATCCCGCCGGATCGCTGCGCCGGATCGTCGCGGAGATCGGGGCCGACTGGTGCAAGCGACTGCCGGGCCTCGACCCCGGGCACAATCGCAAGCGGGACGCAGCACCCCTCACCGTCGCCCCCGAGGTGCGGCGCGCGGTCGCAGGCTGGTTCGCCGACGAGCTCGATCGCTGCGCCGACCTGTTCGGCGCGCACGGGGCGGCATGGCGCGCGCGGCACGCCGGACAGGTGGAGCGATGATCACGCGCAAACGGCTGGCCCATGCCCTGCGCAAGCGCTGGCGCAAGTTGACCGAGCCGCGGCGCGGCGACGACGTGCTGGTCGATCTGTCGCGGTTGGTGAAGCCGGCGATGATCTTCGATGTCGGCGCGAATATCGGCCAGTCCTCACAGAAGTTCGCGCGCCGCTTTCCATCCGCCGCGATCCACTGCTTCGAGCCCTCCGCGGCGAGCGCCCAGCGCATCCGCGAGCGGAAGCTGCGCGGGGTCGAGGTCCACGCGCTGGCGCTGGGCAGCGAGGCGGGCACCGCCACGCTGACGCTCGGCGCCGATCCGGCCACTTTCCGCATCGCGGACGGCGGCGACGAGGCGGTGGCCGTCGACACGATCGATGCCTTCTGCGCCACGCGATCCATCCAGCGGATCGATTTCGTCAAGATCGACACGGAAGGCCATGATCTCGAGGTGCTGAAGGGCGCGGCCGGGATGCTCGCCGCGCACCGCATCGCCGCGGTGCAGGTGGAAGCGGGCATGAACCCCGAGAACAAGCTGCACGTGCCGTTCGAGGCGCTGAAGGCCTATCTCGAGGGCCATGGCTATCGCCTGTTCGGCTTCTACGATCAGGCCAGCGAATGGCCGACGCGCCAGCCGCATCTGCGCCGCGCCAATCCGCTGTTCGTCAGCCCCGAGCTGTTCGCGCGGCCGGCGGCCCGCTGAGTTGATGATGCGGCGTGCCGATCCTAGGCTTTGCCGGCGGGGGGAAGGCACGATGGCGATGGCTGCGGGGGCTGCGGCCACACCGGCGTTCAGGGCGGACATCCAGGCGCTGCGCGGCGTCGCGGTGCTGCTCGTCCTTCTTTATCATACCGGCCTGGGCTGGGCGCCGCAGGGTTATCTCGGCGTCGACATGTTCTTCGTCGTCTCGGGCTTCCTGATCACCCGCATCGTCGCCCGGGATGTGGATGCCGGGCGCTTCACCTTTCGCGGCTTCTGGTTCCACCGTGCGCGGCGCATCCTGCCCGCCGCCTACGCCACGCTGCTGCTCACCGTCGTCGCAGCGGCCTTCCTGCTCACCACCGGCCAGCTCGTCGAGTTCCGCGATCAGGTGATCGGATCGGTGCTGTTCGTCGCCAACGTGACGCTGTGGCAGCAGACCGGCTACTTCGCGCGCGAGGCGTGGCAGACGCCGCTGCTGCACCTCTGGTCGCTGGCGATCGAGGAGCAATATTATCTGCTGCTGCCGCTTGCCGTGACGCTGCTGCGCGGGCGCGTGCGGATCATCGGCATCGCGCTGGCAACACTCGGATCGCTCGCGCTGTGCGCGCTGCTGGTGCAACGCAATCCGGCCGCCACCTTCTTCCTGCTGCCGACCCGCGCGTGGGAGCTGGGCATCGGCTCGCTCGGCGCGTTCGCGGCGGGCCATCCGCAGGCGCGCCGGCTTGCGGGCCTGCTGCTGTGGCCCGCGCTGGCGACATTGCTGGTGGTGCCGCTCATCCGCTCGGGCCTGCCGCATCCGGGGCCCGCCGCGCTGGCCGTCTGCCTCGCCACGCTCGCCATCATCCTCGCCGATTCCGCCGCGCTGAACCGCACGCCGCTGCTGCAGCCGTTGGTTCAGGTGGGCGACTTCTCCTACTCGCTCTACCTCGTCCATTGGCCGATCTTCGCCTTCGCCCGCATCATGTTCATGGAGCGGGAGCTGCCGACGCCCGTGATCGCGCTGGCAGTCGCGGCGTCCCTCGGGCTCGGCTATGCGCTGTTCCGGCTGGTGGAGACGCCGCTTCGCGCCCTGCCCCGCGCGGCCGCGCCGCGGCTGGCCGGCGGGCTTGTCGTGGCAGCGGCGGTGCTGGTGGCGGTGCCGGTCGGCCTTGTCGCGGTGCGCGGCAATGCCGATGCGCGGCTGCTGGTCGAGACGGAGGGGTTCAAGGGGTGCCTGCTGCGCCGCGGATCGGGCCTCGCCACCGGTTGCGCCCAGTCTCCCGCGCCCGAAATCCTGGTGTGGGGCGATTCCTATGGCGGCCACATCATCCCCGGGCTGGATGCGACGACGACGCGCCCGATCGAGCAGCAGACGCGCGCGATGTGCGGGCCGCTGGCGGGTGTGACCGAGCGGGGCGGCCTGGCGGAGCGCGGCAAGGCGCGCAGCTGCCTGACCTGGAACAACGCGGCGCTGACCGCGATCGGCCAGCGGCCGAGCGTGCAGGTGGTGGTGCTCGCCTCCCGCTGGGATCGCTTCCTCAACCCGGAGGCGGCGCTCGTGTCTCCCAAGGGCGCGCTCGACGTGCCGGCGGATGGCCGGGCGAGCGCCGTTCGTGATGCGATCCTCACCACCGCCACCCGGCTTCGCGCGCTCGGCAAGCGCGTGATCGTCATCGCCGCGCCGCCGACGTCGCGCTTCGACCAGGGCCTCTGCTGGGAGCGGCGGCACCAGAACAAGCCGACACTTGGCCCCTTTGCGGATTGCCGCCTGCGCCCCGACCTGCGCGCGCCGCTGGAAGCGCCCACCAACGCGATGCTGGCGCAGGTCGAGCGCGCCGGCACACCGGTCGTGTTCCTGGAACGTGGCATGTGCCCCGGCGGCGCCTGCGTCGGCACGCTGGATGGTCGCCCGCTCTATCGCGATGCCGGCCATCTGACGGTGCCGGGCTCGATCTTCGCAGGCCGCGCGAACGATCTCGGCCGGCAGGTGTGGGAGCGGGCGCGTTGAGCGAGGCGGCGGCGGGAGCGGTCAAGGCGCCTCAGACCGGCGGATGGGCCTGCTCGAGGGGGCACAAGGGCATGGAGGGCGCGGCGCGGCGGCTGCCCGTGATCGACGGGCTGCGCGCCTTTGCGGTGATCGCAGTCGTGCTGTTCCACGGCTTTCCGGGGATCGTGCGCGGTGGCTATATCGGCGTCGACGTCTTCTTCGTGATTTCCGGCTTCGTCATCGCGCTCCGCTATCTCCAGCCGATGGTGGCGGGGGAGATCGGCTTCGCCACCTTCTTCGCGCGGCGCATCCGCCGGCTGGTGCCGGCTTATTTCGCCATGCTGGTGGCTGCCACGCTGGTCGCCGCATGGGTGATGGCGCCGCGCGATCTGGTCAATTACGGCGCCAGCCTGCTCGGCCAGGCGCTCTATGCGCAGAACATCGTCTTCTGGGTGCAGGGCGATTATTTCGACGCTGCGCTCCGCAAGCCGCTGCTGCACACCTGGTCGCTGGGCGTGGAGGAGCAATTCTACCTATGCTTCCCGCTGCTGGTGATCGCGCTGCGGCGTTGGCCGCGACTGGCGGCGCTCGCCTGCATCCTCGTCGGGTTGCTGGCGCTTGGGCTTGGCGCCTATGTCGAGCGGATCAGCCCCAAGACCAGCTTCTACTGGCTGCCGTTCCGCACGTGGGAGTTCCTCGCCGGGATCGCCGTGGCACAGCTCTACACCCGCGGTGTCGCAGCCCGGATGCCGGCAGCGGTGGCGAGCCTCGGGGGCGTGCTGGCGATCGTCGGCCTGTTCGCGGCCGCCCTGCTGTTCGATGACGACACTGCCAGCATCCTGACGCAGGGCCTGCTCGCCGTCACTGCGACCGCGATCTTGTGCCTCGTGCAGGAGCGAATGGCCGACGCGGTGCGGGCCTGCTTCACCAATGCGGGGGCGCAGCATTTCGGACGCATCTCCTACAGCTGGTATCTGTGGCACTGGCCGCCGCTCGCCTTCGCCTTCCTGCTGTTCGGCCGGCCGGCGGCAGGGTGGGAAGCGGTGGCGCTGACGCTGCTCGGTTACGGCCTTGGCCTGTTGTCGTGGCGGCTGTTCGAGCGCGGCGCATCGCACGCGGCGTGGCTTGCGCGCCGGCGGCGGGCGGCCCTGCTACTGCTCGGCTTCCTGCTCTTCTCGGGCCTTGCCGGCTCTGCGCTCGTGGCAAGCCAGGGGTTGCTCCAGCGCTACCCGGCCGACGTCCAGCCGCTGCTCCGTGCGCAGATGGACCGGCCGGACGGGCGCTGCACCTTCGCTTCCCGGCTGCGTGAGTGGCGCGGACAGACCTGCCTCGTCAACGACGTCACCGGACCGGGTGGCATCCTGTTCATCGGCGATTCGCATGTCGAGATGCAGAAAGCCGCGCTCGCCCGGCTCGGCCGGCAGGCGGGCGTGCCCGTCTACATCACCAAGCAGAATTGCCGCATCGTCGATTACGGCGTGGATCGGAACTGCCGCTGGCCGGTGTGGAAAAGCGTTGCACGCGATATCCGCCGGCACCGCATCGCGCATGTCGTGGCAATCGCATTGTGGCCGGAGCCGTTCGATCGCGCCGCCTTCGATGCCGCAGTGGTGCGCCTGCTGACCACCGGTGCGCAGGTGACGCTTGAACGACCGACCCCGCACGCCGATCGCCTCGCGCCCGATCACTATCTGTCGCAGCCCGGCGCGTGGGGCGAGCGCAGCCGCTATCCGACGGCCGAACATGTGCGCCGCACGCAGGACGTGACTGCGGCGATGGCGGACTGGGCGGCACGCGACCCGCGCATCCGCGTCATTGATCCGACACCCCTGCTCTGCCCCGATGCGCGCTGCCGCTTCGCGCTGGCGGGCCGTCCGCTCTACTCGGACACGCACCACCTGACTGCCGCGGGCGTGGCGGCGATCGAACCGATCTATGCGACGCTTTTCGCTGCGGCCAGGCAGGCGCGGGAGGCCAGGCGATGAACGATGTCCGAGGCGCGAGCTTGGTGACGCGCGTGGCGACGCCGCTGCTCATCCTCGCCATCGCGGCGGCGCTGATCGTCCCGGCGCTGCGCCTGCACGCGAACGGCCTGTGGGCGGACGAGCTGTTCACCGCCTATTTCAGCGATCCGCGCGGAAGCTGGACCACCGCGCTGCTGCGCGCCGCGGAGGACGTGCATCCGCCGACCTATGCCATGCTGGTCCGCCTGCTCCGCCTGCTGACCGGCGGCGATGCGGCGAGCGTGGCGCGGGGCCTCGCCCTCGCCTGCTCGGCCGCCACGCTCGGCGTGCTGGCCTATGCGGTGCGGCGACGGGTGCGCGGGCTCGCGCTCCTCGCCACGCTGGCGACGGCGGCGCTGTCCGGCCCCTTCCTGTCGGTCGTCACCGAGGCGCGCGCCTATGCGCTCGCCGCCTTGCTGGTGACGATCGACATCGCTTTGATCCTGCCTTTGCTCAAACGGCGCGCCCGCCCGCACGCACCGCTGGCGGTGCTGCTGATCGTCGGTGGGTTGGTGCACAGCTATCTTGCGCTGCTCGGGCTCGCGCTCGCTTTCTATCTGGCGGTGATCGCGCCGACATGGCGTAGCCGGATCGGCTGGGGCGTGGTGGCGCTGCTGGTCGTCATGGCGGCGCAGCTGGTGGCGCGCTGGCAGGCACCGCACGTCGTGGTGGACGTGAACGGCGTCTGGTTCAGCGCCTCGCCGCTGGCGCTTGCCGATTATGTTGCGCAGGGGCTGATCCTCTCGCTGCTGTCGCCGCTCGGCCTCGTGGTGCTGCTGCTCGCCGCACTGTGCGTGCCGTGGCGGGCGGTGGCGGCGCAGGCCGCGATACCGCGTGCGGCACTCGCCACGCCGGCCGGGCTGGCCTGCTGCGCGATCGCGCTCACCGTCGCGGGCGCCGCCGCCTATTCGGTGATCGTCCTGCCGATCCTCAGCCGGCGGCTGTTTCTCGTGCTCGCCCCCTTCTTCTGGCTGCTGGCGGCGGAGGTGTTCCGGATCGCGCTGGCGCGGCCCCGTCCGCTCGCCACCGCCGCCTTGCTCGCGGCGGCCTTGCTCGGCGCGCTGCGTGTCGTGGATGCGGGGCAGCAGGCGGTCGAGCCGTTCCGCGAGAGTGCGCAGGCGATCCGCGCCATTCCGGCCTGCGCGAGCGCGCCGATCGCGGTCGGCGGGCTGGAGCAGCCTTATGTCCGCGGCAGCGAGGCCGCCTTGTTCTACGGCTATTACAGTCCGGGCACCGACCGGCTCGTGCCGCTTTCCCGCCGCGCGCCGGTGGAGACGATCGCCGCCCGCGCGCTCGCCATCCATGGGGCGAGCGCCTGCCCGGTGCTGCTCTGGTCCGTCCACATGCTGCGGCGAGACAAGGTGGAGGAGATTGCCGCTTTGATGCGCCGCAGCCCGCGCCTGCCACGTGGCCATCAGGTGGTGGTGCAATCCTTCGCCCCGCCGCGCACCGTCGCGTTTCTGCCGCAGCTCGGCCGCCGCTCGGGACGGGCGAACGGCTTCCTCATCCGGCTGATGCCTCCAGCCGGGACTGTTCCGGGCGCGAAAGCGCTTCCCTCACCCCCACCGGCCGGTTAACCGGCCGTCGGGGCAAAGCGGATGACACAACAGCCATGACGACGCTTATCACCGGGGTTGCCGGCTTCATCGGCATGCAGACCGCCGAGCGGATGCTGGCGCGCGGCGACACCGTGATCGGCATCGACGTCGTCAACGATTATTACTCGCCCCAGCTGAAGGAGGATCGCATCGCGCACCTCCAGCGGCACGGGGATCGCTTCACCCTGCTGCGCGTCGATTTCGCCGACATGGCCGCGCTCGACGAGGCGCTGAAGCCGCACGCGTTCGAGCGCATCATCCACCTGGGGGCGCAGGCGGGCGTGCGCTACTCGATCGAGAATCCGCACGCCTACGTCCAGTCGAACCTGGTCGGGCATCTCAACATGCTGGAGGTGGCGCGTCACCGCCGGGTCGAGCACCTCGTCTACGCGTCCAGCTCGTCCGTTTATGGCGGCAACACCACCCTGCCCTTCCGGGTCGAGGATCGCGTCGATCATCCGCTCTCGCTCTATGCCGCCACCAAGAAGGCGGACGAGCTGATGAGCGAGACCTATTCGCACCTTTACCGCCTGCCGCAGACGGGCTTGCGCTTCTTCACCGTCTACGGCCCGTGGGGCCGGCCCGACATGGCGATGTGGATCTTCACCAAGGCGATCCTCGCGGGCGAGACGCTGCCCGTCTATGGCGAGGGCCAGATGGAGCGGGACTTCACTTATATCGACGACATCGTCACGGGCGTCGTCGCCAGCCATGACAATCCGCCGCCTGACGACGGCGAGGAGAAAGCGGGCGGCAGCCACTCGCCCCACCGTCTCTACAATATCGGCAACAACAACAGCGAGCAGCTGAGCCGCATGATCGGCCTGATCGAGCAGGCGTGCGGGCGCGAGGCGGTGAAGACCTATCTGCCGATGCAGCCGGGGGACGTGCGCGCCACCTATGCCGACATCTCGGCGATCCAGCGCGATCTCGGTTTCGCGCCGACGACGCCGATCGACAAGGGCGTGCCCGCCTTCGTCGACTGGTACCGCGCCTACCACAAGCTCTGACCCGGACGATGGACCAGCCGCGGATCGTCGTCGTCGGGCTCGGCTATGTCGGGCTGCCGCTGGCCGTTGCCCTCGCGACGCGGTTCGAGACGACGGGCCTCGACATCGATCCCTCGCGCATCGCGGAGTTGCGCCGCCACCATGACCGCACCGGCGAGATCGACGCGGAACGGCTGGCGCAATCGACGCTGACGTTGTCGGGCGATGCCGCGGCAGTGGCCCCGGCCGACGTCTACATCGTCACGGTGCCGACGCCGGTGGACGCGAACAACCAGCCCGACCTGTCCATCGTCGAGAGCGCGTCGCGCATGGTCGCGGGGATGCTCGATGGCGGGCGCAAGCCGATCATCTGCTTCGAAAGCACCGTCTATCCCGGCGTCACCGAGGATGTGTGCGGGCCAATCCTGGCGGAAGTTTCGGGGCTCGTCCGCGGCGAGGATTTCTTCCTCGGCTACTCGCCCGAGCGGATCAATCCGGGCGACCGCGAACATACGATCGACCGCATCACCAAGGTCGTCGCCGGTGAGAACCCCGACGTGACGGACCGGCTGGCAGCACTTTACGGCGCGGTGACGAGCGGCGGCACCTACAAGGCGGCATCGATCCGCGTGGCGGAGGCGGCAAAGGTCATCGAGAATGCGCAGCGCGACATCAACATCGCCTTCATGAACGAGATCGCCCGCATCTTCTCGCTCATGGGCGTGTCCGTGTGGGACGTGCTGAAGGCCGCGGGGACGAAGTGGAACTTCCTGCCCTTCCAGCCAGGGCTGGTCGGCGGCCACTGCATCGGCGTCGATCCTTATTATCTCGCCCACTGCGCCACCGCGCTGGGCCATGATCCGGCGGTGATCCTGTCGGGCCGCGCGATCAACGACGGCATGGGTGACTGGGTGGCCGATCAGCTGGCGGCGCGGCTGGAGCCGGGGTCCGACGTGCTGGTGCTCGGCCTGACCTTCAAGGAAGACGTGCCGGACCTGCGCAACAGCAAGGTGGCGGACGTGATCGCCCGGCTGAAGGCGCGGGGGCACCGCGTCGATGTCGCCGATCCGCGCGCGAGTGCCGATGAGGCGTCGCACGAATATGGCCTGACGCTGATCGCCGAGCCTGCCGCCGCGGCCTATGATGCGGTGCTGGTCGCGGTGCCGCACGCGGAATATCGCGCACGCGGCGCGGCCGGTGCGGCGCATCACCTGCGGCCCGGCGGCACGCTGGCGGACCTGAAGGGCCTGTTCGCCGGACAGACGTTGCCAGACGGCGTCAACTACTGGGGGCTGTGAGGCTCAGCCCCGCTCAGCCTGCATCCAGGCGCGCAGCCGGTGCCGGAAGCGGACCGGCGACAGCCAGAAATAGACGAAGGCGAACAGCTGCTTGGCCGTCGGCGCGCCGTGCGCGAACGCCGTCTTCAGCAGCGGCCCGAAGGCCCGCCGCGTGCCCCGCGTCGCCGCCATCTGCGCCGCCACCGTCAGGCAATAGCCGCTGAAGCCGCGCGGGCTCATCAACCGTCGCAGCCGCCAGCCCCACGCAATGGAGCGTTGCCACGTATGCGTGCCGCTGAGCGAGGCGAGCGTATCCGGCGCATAATAGACGACCAGCGGCTCGGCCACGGTGACCAGCCGGTGGCCATGCTGCTTCACCGCGCGCAGCACGAACTCCCAATCCTCATGCTGCTTGGTGGTGAAGCGCAGGCGGCTGAACAGCGCCTTCGGCACCATCAGCGACGAGCTCTGGATGAAGCCCTCACCGGACCTGGTCCAGCTTTGCCGGTCGAACAGCCATTCGTCGAACGGCACCGCCTCGTCATAGACCTGCGTCGGGCGGATGAACGTGCCCGCCGCGCCGACCACCTGATATTGCGTCATGACGATGGCGGGCTCCGCCGGCGCCGCGGCAAGCTGCGCGGCGAGCTTGGTCGGCAGCCATTCGTCATCATCGTCGAGGAAGGCGACCCACGCCCCGCGCGCCGCATCCGCGCCGATGTTGCGCGCCTCGCCCGCGCCGCGCCGCCTGCCATTGTGGATCACGCGCAGCCGCTGGTCCGGAACGGCGCCGAGCGCCTCGTCGGTCGCCGGATCGTCCCCGTCGACGACGACGATCACCTCGAGATCCGCCATCGTCTGCGCCAGCACCGTGGCGACCGCACGGCAGACCGCTGCGGGCCGGCGGGCGGTTGGAATGACGACACTGACGACCGGCATGCGCGCCCCTCTCGCGACCGCGTTAGCCGAGCGCGGCGCCGGGCCCAAGCCGGCCGCCCGGTGGGTGCTCAGAAATCGCCGGCCTTGCCCGCGCTGCCCGTCTCCGCCAGCTTGCCCGGGCTGAGCGCGTCGCCCACCGCATCGGCCAGCTTCCAGCCGCGTTTTGCCAGGCCATGAAGCAATCGCTCGGTCGGGCTCCGCTCGGGCTTGGGCGGCCTGATCTGGCTGCGGATCTGATCCAGTCGCAGCGCGATCGTGTCCATGCTCGACAGGCGCGAGACGTAGAGGTGGGCGGCGCGATCGTGCCGGTCGACGAAATAGCCGGCATTGGCCGCCGCCTCCGCCGCCTGCCGGCCGACAAAGGCGGCCTGATCGAAGGCGACGCAGAAATCGAGCGCGTTCCATGTGCCCGCGTCTGCCGCCGTCCGGTGGCACCGCTCGCTGAACGCGCGCGCCTGGGCGGCCTGCCCGTCCGCGACCAGCCGGTGGAACGAGCCCGCCCCATCGGCGACCACCGCGCGCGACACGGGCGGCATCGCCCGTGCCTCGCGAGCGGTGGCGGCGTTCAGCTCGGCGACAGTGACGCGCGCCTCGCTGTCGCCATCATCCTCGCTGGCCACATGCGTCACCGCGCCACCGCCGGACAGCATCCGCTGCTGGATCTGCCACCCTGCGACAGCGGTGCCGAGCAACAGTGCCAGCACCGCAAAGCGTGCGGCATAGCGTCTGAACGGCGAGCGCCGGCGCCGGCGGACGACGAGCGCGGTGCTGCCTCCCCGCGACAGACTGAGCGCGCGGGCGGACACCGCCGCCCGCCGCTGCTCGGCCAGATCGGCGTCGTGCAGCGACCGCGCGGCGGGGTCGGACAGGCAGCGGAACGCCGCGTTGATCTCGGCCGTGCGCGCATGGGCGAGCGGCGAGCTGTTGCGATCCGGATGATAGCGACGGATCAGGAGAAGATAGCGCGCCTTGATCGCGTCCTCATCGGCCGAGGGAGCGACGCCAAGCACGTCGTAATAACTGGTCCGCACTCGTGCTCGCGCCCTCGATCCCCGGTACAGCACGCATCAACAGGGCCTTCGCCATCTGTCGCCATAGCTGCGCGGGGCGTGCGACTCCACCATTTCGGTTCAATGCCCGCAGAAAGTGCAGGGCGTGTTTGCGTCAGGAACGATCGGACGGCGTCTCTGTCGCAACCCGCATCGGGCACAGGCGGACCGGCACGGGCTCGGCCAGTGGACGCCAGCCAAGCCGCGCGATCACGTCGTTGCTGTCCGCCGGCCGCCGGCGTCGGCCCCGATCCAGTAACCTAGTGATGTGAAAGGTGCTGCCGTCGCTGCAATCAGTCATGGCGCCGATAAGGACCACCAGCGCCTGCACGCCCGCGGACATCAATCTCGCCGTGCGTCTCCCCTGCCTAAGGCGAGTGCTCGTCCGTGCCAGACCGCCGCGTGACAAGATCGCTGTCAACGGCTCCGCCAAAGAGGCGAAAGCGGCTACGACAACGTCTCGGGAGAAAATGGCGCGCCCGGAACGATTCGAACGTCCGACCCTCAGATTCGTAGGGCGATAAAGCGCCTTCCAGCAACGTCCCAGAATGTCTCTTTCTGGCGCGAAAACAACAACTTGCATGTTCCGCACGTTCCCTTTATGTTCTAGGGTATCAGCGCCCATTTGTTACCTAAGGTAACAGCATGGCGGCCGGAACAGACCAGGATCATAGCTATGCGCAGCAAAGCTGTAGGTCTCACGGATGCCAAGATCCGAGGCCTAAACCCGCCTTCATCCGGCCAAGTGGAACTACTCGATCAACTCGTTGGCGGGCTCCGCGTCCGCGTTGGCGCATCCGGCGGCAAGACCTTCATCCTACGTAAGCGCGTGGGAGGCTCTGTTCGGAACGTTACCCTCGGACGCTTCTCGGATGCGTTCACACTCGCCGACGCCCGCAAGAAGGCTCGATCGTTGCTGATCGACCTCGAGTCCGGGAAGGGGTTGCCCCAGCCGGCCAGTAGCACCGGTGGTGCTGTCGGACGCCTCACGTTCTCCGTGCTTTGGGGGCAGTATCTCGAGCGTGCTGTACGCGGCAAAAAGAAGAGCGCCTCCGAGATCGAGCGCATTGGCAAGAAGTTCATCCTCCCACGCTTCGGCGATCGGCTAGCCGACACGATCACCCGGTCGGAAGTGACCGCACTGGTAGAGGACATCACCTACCGAGATACGAACAACCCCACGCCAAGAGCGGGGCTGGGAGTGCATCAACAGCTGAGCTCGTTTTTCACTTGGGCCATGCCGAAGCTGGAAAAGCTACCAGCCAATCCCTGTCGTGATGCGGGACGCCCTCCCCTCCCCAAGGCTCGGGACCGCTTCCTTTCGGATGCTGAGATCCGCGTTTTCTGGCAGGCGTGCAACGCCATGGGCTGGCCGTTCGGCCCTGGCTTCAAGCTGCTCCTCTTAACCGGTCAACGTCGCGGAGAGGTGTTCGACGCAGCCCGTTCCGAGTTTGACGGCGACACCTGGGTCATCCCAGCCGCTCGAGCAAAGAACGGCAAAGCTCACATCGTGCCGCTTACGAAAGCCGCCAAGGCATTGATCGAAGACCTTCCGGTGATGGATGGCTCGAGCAAGCTCTTTCCCGTCGCAGGTAATCCCGACGCTTCGGTCAACGGCTTCAGCAAGGGGCATCCGCGCCTCCTCCGGGAGATGGCCAAGATCATGAAGGTAGACGCGGTGGATCACTTCATCCTGCATGATCTGCGACGCACGGTCGCAACAGGCATGCAGCGCCTCGGAGTACCTATGCCCGTTACCGAAGCCGTGCTGAACCACATCAGCGGCTCCCGATCAGGTATCGCCGGCGTCTACCAACGCTACGATTACCAGCGGGAGAAACGAGAGGCCCTGGAGAGCTGGAGCACCGAGGTCGAACGGATTGTGGGCGTGATTGGACCGACGTGACTGTTGCATTTTGAACGTTGAAGGCTGCGCCGACAGGCTTTGGGACTAATTGCCTGTTGCCAGGCTCGCCAGATCGGTAGCCGATACGACTGGCAAGCCATCCGCCCTACGCTCTGAGTAGCGGTCGACGAGTTGAACTGCATGCGGCCGCATTAGCACTGTGAACCGCACCAGCTCCTCCATCACGTCAACGATGCGATCGTAGCAGCTCGACGGCTTCATGCGGCCGGCGTCGTCGAACTCCTTCCACGCCATCGCGACCGAGCTTTGATTGGGGATCGTGAACATCCGCATCCATCGGCCGAGCAGGCGTAGCGTGTTGACCGCGTTGAACGACTGCGAGCCGCCCGACACCTGCATGACGGCGAGCGTGCGTCCCTGCGTGGGCCGCATTCCGCCCATCTCCAGCGGCAGATGGTCTATTTGAGCCTTCATCAGCCCGGTAATCTGACCGTGGCGTTCGGGCGAGCACCATACATGCCCTTCCGACCACATCGACAGCTCGCGGAGCTCGCGCACGGCCGGGTGATCGTCGCCTTGGACCTGATCGGGCAGCGGCAGGGTGGACGGATCGAAAATCCGGGTCTCCGCGCCGAATAGGCGCAGCAGGCGGGCGGCTTCCTCGACGGCGAGGCGCGAGAACGACCGTTCGCGCAACGATCCATAGAGGAGCAGGATGCGCGGTGCGGGATCGGCCGCGCCCAGCCCCAGCGCGGGCCGCTCGCGCACATAGTCGCGATCGAGCGCGGGCAGGCTGTCGGGATCGGGAAGCTGGCGCAGCGGCATCAAAGGGCTTTCACGAGATAGGCGGCCGAGGCCGGGCAAAGCGCGGTGAACTCGCGCGAGCCGGCGATCGCCGCAGGAGCCGCGACGCGATCGGCGTCGGCGTAGCCGTTGGCGCGGAAGAACGGCGCTGCCGTGGTGGTGAGGAGGTGGAGCCGCTGGACGCGCATGACGCGCGCGACGTTCTCTAGCAGGGCGAGGACGGCGCGACCGAGCCCGTCGCCGCGCCGATCGGCGACGATCAGGAGCGAGCGGAGCAGCCGATTGGCCCTGTCGCCTTCGAGACCGCCATAGCCGACCAAGCCCGCGTCATCATCAAACCGGAAGAATGCGCGGCCCGGTTCGGCCAGATCGGCGACGGGTAGGTCCGCGGCGGCGAGCGCGTCGCGCAGCGCGCCGAAGTCGCCGACATCGAGCCGGTGTACGCGCAATCCCGTCACGCAGCTCGCGGCCCGAGCAGGATGACGCAGGTGCCGAGAAGGCAGAGCGCCGCGCCGCCCAAATCCCAGCGATCGGGCCTCACCCCCTCAACCGCCCACAGCCAGCAAAGCGACGCACAGATATAGATACCGCCATAGGCGGCGTAGGCGCGTCCGGCCGCAGCGGCATCGACGCGGGTGAGCAGCCAGGCGAAAAGGACCAGCGACAACACGCCCGGCATCAGCCAAGCGGGCGACTTGCCGACCCGCAGCCACGCCCAGAAGGCGAAGCAGCCGGCTATCTCGGCGAGCGCGGCTCCCGCATAAACCAGCGCCGTCAGCATCAGGCGACGGCTCCTCGCTCATACCAGCCGCGCGAGCGCTTCACGATCGAGACGACCGAGAGCATCACGGGAACCTCGACCAGCACGCCCACCACCGTCGCGAGCGCTGCGCCGGAGTTTAGGCCAAACAGCGATATGGCGGCTGCTACCGCCAACTCGAAGAAGTTGGACGCGCCGATCAGCGCGGCAGGCGCGGCGACGCACCACGCCACTCCGAAGCGGCGAGACAGCCAGTAGGCGAGGCCGGCGTTGAGGTAGACCTGAATGAGAATGGGGACAGCCAACAGCGCGATGACCAGCGGCTGCGAAAGGATCTGTTCGCCCTGGAAGCCGAACAGCAGCACCAGCGTCGCCAGCAGCGCCATCAGCGACATCGGGCTGAGCCGGGCGAGCAGCCGATCCAGCGCGGGTTGTCCGCCACCCGCCAACAGCCCGCGCCGGATCGCTTGCGCGACGATTACCGGCACGACGATGTAGAGCGCGACCGAGAGCAACAGGGTGTTCCACGGCACAGTAACCGAGGCAACGCCGAGCAGCAGCGCAACGAGTGGCGCGAACAGGAACACCATTAGCACGTCGTTCAGGGCGACTTGGGAGAGCGTATAGGTCGGCTCGCCATCGCAGAGGTTCGACCAGACGAACACCATCGCCGTGCAGGGCGCGGCGGCAAGCAGGATCAGTCCGGCGATGTAGGACGGCCCTTCTCCGGCCGGCAGCAGCGGGGCGAACAGCCCGCCGATGAAGATGCTTCCCAACGCCGCCATCGAGAATGGCTTGACCGCCCAATTGATGAACAGGGTGACGCCCACCCCTTTCCAGTGCTGGCGCACCGACCCGAGCGCCCGAAAGTCGATCTTGAGCAGCATGGGGACGATCATCAGCCAGATCAGCACGGCAACGATCAGGTTGACGCGGGCGACCTCGGCCGCGGCGATCGAGGCGAACAGGCCCGGCAGGGCATAGCCGAGAGCGATGCCGGTGACGATGCAGAGCGCCACCCACAGCGTCAGGTAACGCTCGAACGCCCCCATACCGGGGCGGACCTGTTCGGAGGCGAGCGTCGCCATCAGGCGACCCGCGCGCCCGAGGCATTCACGACCAGCTCACCATCCTCCTTCGCGAACGCGCCGCGTTGTGCTTCGGGCAGCAGATTGAGCACCGCTTCCGAGGGCCGGCAGAGCTTCACGCCGAGCGGCGACACGACCAGCGGCCGGTTGATGAGGACCGGATGCGCCATCATCGCGTCCACCAGCGCGTCGTCGGAAAGCGACGTCTCGCCGAGCCCCAGCTCGGCATAGGGCGTCCCCTTCTCCCGCAGCAGATCGCGCGGCGTGGTTCCGGCACGGTCGATCAACTCGACCAGCAGCGCGCGCGAGGGCGGGGTTTGCAGATACTCGACCACATGAGGCTCGATCCCGGCGTTGCGGATCAGCCCCAGCACGTTGCGCGACGTGCCGCACTCGGGGTTGTGGTAGATGATTATGTCGACGGCCATGGCGCGGCTTCCTTTCAGCAGCAGGGAGCGAGTTCGGCGACGAGCGGCGCGCACAGCTCAGCCGACCCCTCGCAGCAGTCCTTGACCAGGAACAGCATCACGGCGCGCAACCCGTCGAGATCGGCGCGGTAGATGATCGAGCGGCTATGCCGCTCCGCGCGGACTAGGCCGGCGCGGGCGAGAATGCCGAGGTGCGCCGACATGGTGTTCTGCGGCACCTCCAGTTGACGAGCTATCTCGCCAGCGGCGAGGCCGTCCGGTTCATGCCGGACCAGCAGCCGGAACCCGTCGAGACGCGTCCCCTGCGCCAAGGCGCCCAAGGCTGTGATCGCCGACTCGTTTTCCATATATCCAGCTTAGCAGATATATAGGAGGGTGCCAGCCTGAATGCTGCCTCGGCGTCAAACGACAATGTCGGGCTCAAGCCTGCATGGTGTGTCCTTGTCCGTTTCGATCTGCACGGTCGCATGATCGATCCCAAACCGGTCGTGCAGGGCTGACGCAAGGTCGGTCGTGTAGGCATCGCCGGGGTAGCCCGCCGGGATTAGCAGGTGAACGGTCAGCGCGGTTTCGGTCGTGCTCAGCGGCCAAACGTGCAGGTCGTGGATGGCCGACACGCCGGGCCATTGTCGGAGGAAGTCGGCCACTTCGTCCCTGTCAAGCCCGGGCGGGGTCGCCTGCAGCGACATGTTGACCGAGTCCCGGAGCAACCCCCAGGTGCCGAACGCGATCACGGCGACGATGACGAGGCTCGTCACCGGGTCCAGCCAGGTCCAGCCGGTCCGCGAGATGATGAAGCCCGCCACCACTACGCCGGCCGATACCGCGGCGTCAGCCGCCATATGGAGGAAGGCACCCCGCACGTTGAGGTCGCCTTTGCGCCCGCTGGCAAACAGCCAAGCCGTGACGCCGTTGACCACGATACCGATTCCGGCGACGACCATGACGGTCGTGCCGGCGACGGGCGCGGGTTCGCTGAAGCGGCGGATCGCCTCAACCGCGATCACCGCGATCGCGACGAGCAGCAGCAGCGCGTTGAGAAACGCCGCCAGAATGGACGAGCTACGCAGCCCATAGGTGTAGCGGGCAGTGGGAGACCGCTTCGCCAGCGACGCCGCGCCCCAGGCAATCACCAGCCCGAGCACGTCGGACAGGTTGTGGCCCGCGTCAGCAAGCAGCGCCATCGAGCCGGCCAAGATACCGTAAACCGCCTCGACGATGACGAACCCGATGTTGAGCGCGGTGCCGATGGCGAAGGCGCGCCCGAAGGAGGTCGGGGCATGGCTATGGCCATGCCCCCCATGATCGTGATCGTGGCTCATGCGTGTACCTCCGCCGGCACGGTGCCCGCTTCGTCAGGATCATCCGCTGCCGGACGCCACCCGCCGAAGCGGGCGTAAAGCGTCGGCAGAACGAACAGCGTCAAAAGCGTCGCCGAGATCAGACCGCCGATCACGACAGTCGCGAGCGGCTTCTGGACCTCGGCACCGGCCCCATGACCCAAGGCCATCGGCACGAAGCCGAGGCTGGCCACCAACGCGGTCATCGCGACAGGGCGCAGCCGAAGCAGTGCCCCTTCCCGTGCGGCGCGCGCTCGCTCCATCCCCTCGCGCATCAGGTCATG
The DNA here is from genome assembly GCF_900113315.1 of Sphingomonas jatrophae. Lineage (GTDB taxonomy): Bacteria > Pseudomonadota > Alphaproteobacteria > Sphingomonadales > Sphingomonadaceae > Sphingomonas_P > Sphingomonas_P jatrophae. The sequence continues at coordinate 500,714 of NZ_FOZG01000002.1, forward strand.
GATGGAAGATACCATCACGAGCCCGTTGAGCACTGCCACGCCGGACAGGGCGATGAAGCCCACCGCGGCCGAGATCGAAAAGGGTAGCCCGCGAAGCAGCAGCGCCAGGATGCCGCCAACCAAGGCCAGCGGTACGCCGGTGAAGACCAACGCCGCATCGCGTACCGACCCGAGCGCACCATAGAGCAGCAGCATGATGACGGCGAAACACACCGGCACCACGATCGTCAGGCGGGCGCGAGCGCTCGCCAGATTCTCGAACTGGCCACCCCAGGTGAGATAGGTGCCGGCCGGCAAGGCGACCTGCTGCGCTATCTTCGCCTGTGCCTCCTCGACGACGCCGGCGACGTCTCTCCCACGCACATTGGCCTGGACGACGACGCGGCGCTTGCCGTTCTCGCGGCTGATCTGGTTGGGGCCGTCGCCGAGCCCGATGTCCGCTACACTCGCCAGCGGCACGAACGATCCGCTCGCGGTTGGCACCGGGATCTGCCCCAAGGTTTGCAGATCGGCGCGCGCCGTCTCGCCGAGACGGATCACGACCGGGAAGCGGGCATCGCCCTCGAAGATCACGCCGGCCTGTTTGCCGCCCACGGTCGCGGCAACCACGTCCTGGACGTCGCCGGCCGAGACGCCGACCCGCGCCATCGCGTCTCGGTTGGGACGGATGTCGAGAAGCGGCAGCCCTTCAGTCTGTTCGACCCGGACATCCGCCGCCCCAGGCACCTTCCGCATGACGTCGGCGATCTGCATCGCGGTTGCGTTCATGGTCGCGAAGTCGTCGCCGAATACCTTCACCGCGATGTCGCCGCGCACGCCGGCGATCAGCTCGTTGAAGCGCATCTGAATCGGCTGCGTAATCTCGTAGCCGTTCCCCGGAATGGTCGAGACCTTCTTTTCGATGCGCTCGACCAGCTCTTCCTTGGGCAAGCTTGGGTCCGGCCATTCCTTGCGCGGCTTCAGCATCACGAACGTATCGGTTGCGTTGGGCGGCATGGGATCGCTGGCGATCTCCGAGGTGCCGGTCCGTGAGAAGGCATATTGCACCTCGGGCTCGCGACTGATCGTCTTCTCCACCGCGAACTGCATGCGCTGGCTCTGCTCGACCGAGGTGCCGGGCGGGCGCCAGGCCTGGACGAGAATGTCACCCTCATCGAGTTGCGGCAGGAACTCCTGTCCCAGCGTCGTGAAGGCGAGCGCCGCCAGCACCACACTGGCCAGCGCGCCGCTTATGGTGATGCTCGGACGCCGCATGGCCGCGTCGAGACCCGGTTCGTAGCGCCGCTTGAGCCACGCAACGATCCGGCTCTCCTTCTCCTCGACCTTGCCGGCCAGGAAGGCGGCGATGGCAGCCGGCACGAAGGTCAGCGACAGCACAAAGGCGAAGATGAGCGCGATGATGACGGTGAGCGCCATCGGCTCGAACATCTTGCCCTCCACGCCCGCGAAGGTCAGCAGCGGCGCGTAGACGAGAATGATAATGGCCTGTCCGTAGACCGAGGGCCGGATCATCTCCCGCGCCGAGGCCGCCACGATCGCCAAGCGTTCCTTCAGCGGCAGGATGCCCCCGGTCTCGTGCTGGCGAGCGCCGAGGTGACGCAGCGCGTTCTCGACGATGATGACCGCGCCATCGACAATCAGACCGAAGTCGAGCGCGCCGAGGCTCATCAGGTTGGCTGACACCCCGGCCTTAAGCATCCCCGTGGCCGTGAGCAGCATGGTGATCGGGATGACCAAAGCCGCGATCAGCGCCGCCCGGAAGTTGCCGAGCAGAGCGAACAGCACGACGATGACCAGCACCGCCCCTTCCGCGAGATTGCGGGCCACCGTGGCGATCGTGGAGTTCACGAGCGCGGTCCGGTCGAGGACCGGCTTGACCACGACGTCGGCCGGCAGCGACCCGCTAATGGCTTTGAGGCGCTCGCCGACATCGGTCGCGACGGTGCGGCTGTTTTCGCCGATCCGCATGACCGCCGTGCCGACCACGACCTCATGGCCGTTCTCGGAGGCGGAGCCGGTGCGGAGGCCCTGCCCTGCCTTGACGGTCGCCACCTGACTGAGAACGACAGGCACGCCCTCCCGTGTGGCAACGACGGTGCGAGACAGCTCGTCGGCGGTGCGAACGCGGGCGTCCGAGCGGACGAACAGGCCCTCACCGTTGCGATCGACGGTGCCCGCACCGATGCTGGTGTTGCTGCGCTCGAGCGCGGTGGCGAGATCCTGGACGGTGAGCCGCATCGAGGCGAGCCGCTGGAGATCCGGGATGACCAGATATTCGCGGTCGAAGCCGCCGAGCGAGTCCACGCCGGCGACTCCCTCCGTACCGCGGAGCTGCGGCGCCACCATCCACTCCTGGACCGTGTGAAGGTAGGTCGCCTTGTCGCGTTCGCTGACAAGATGCTCGCCTTCGGGCGTGATGTAGCTGCCATCACGTTGGAGGCCCGGTTCACCGTCGCGGTGTTTGACCCGATTGAGTTCCTGGTACTCGACGGTCCACATGAAGATGTCGCCGAGGCCGGTGGCGATCGGACCCATTTCCGGCATCACGCCTTGCGGTAGCCGCTCCTCGGCCATGCGCATCCGCTCCGCCACCTGTTGGCGGGCGAAATAGATGTCGGTCGCATCGGTGAAGACCGCCGTGATCTGGGCGAACCCGTTGCGATTGAGCGACCGGGTATAAGCCAGCCCAGGAATGCCCTTGAGCGAGGTTTCGATGGTGAAGGAGACCTGTCGCTCGATCTGATCGGGCGACAGCGACGGCGCCAGGACATTCACCTGGACCTGGTTGTTGGTGATGTCGGGTACGGCATCGATGGGAAGGCGCTGGAGGGCGAAGATACCGCCAAGCGCGGCGACGAGGGTGAGCAGCAGGACAAGCCAGCGCCGCTCGACCGAGAAGGTGACGAGGCGGGAGATCATGGGCTCAGTCCATGTCCATCTCGCCACCCTTGCCGAGTTCGGCTTTCAGGGTGAACGAGTTCGTGGTGGCGATGCGCTCCTGGCCGGTCAGGCCCGAGCTGATGATGACCTGATCGCCGTTGCGGCGACCCGTCGTAACCGGCACCGCGCGGAAGCCGGTAGGAGTGCGCACGAAGACGACCGTGCGGTTCTCGACGCTTTGCACCGCTGTCGATGGTACCGAGACGCTGCGATCTCCGCTGGCAGGCAGCAGGAAGCTCGCCGTGACTGGCTCGCCGACGCGCCAGGTGTTGCCGGCATTGTCGAGCGTGGCGATGACCTGAACCAGACGCGTGCTCTCGTCGAGCGCGGGCGACACGAACGACACGTGGCCTTCCTGCCGGCGCCCTGCGGCCGTTACTTCGACCCGCGTGCCCGGACGGATGCGGCCCGCGTCGGCAGGCGATACCGAGGCAGCAATCGTAACCCGAGAGAGGTTCACCACCCGGTAGAGTTCGGCATTCGCATCGACCGTCTGGCCGAGAACCGCCGGTCGAGCGATCACCTGGCCCGAGATCGGCGAGCGCATGGCGATGCGGTTGAGGGCACCGCCCCCGCCTCCCGTGGCCCCAAGCTGCTGCTGCGCGAGACGCAGTGCGATGTTCGCCTCTGCCGCTGCGGTGCGCGCCGCAACCAGGTCCTGTTCGGGGGAGACGCGTTCGGCGAACAGCCGCTGTTCGCGGCGAAGATTGGACTGCGCCAAACCCGCACGCGCACGAGCGGCCTCGACTTCGGCTTTCAGCGACGCCGCTTCGCGGCTTTCGATCACCGCGATCGGATCACCCCGCCGCACCGATTGGCCGAGGTTACGGGTCAGCGCGACCAGACGACCGCCGATGGTCGCGGAGACGACCTGGACGCCTTGCGGATCGCCCTGCACGAGAGCGGGTAGCTCGACCGCGCCAGCGATGCCCCCGACCGCCGGACGGGAGACCTCGATGCCGGCATCGGAAATCTGCCTCGCCGACAGCGTCACCGCGTCCTTGTCGGCCTTCTTTTCCGCGCCTTCTCCCTTCTCCATGCCCTCCATACCGGCCATGTCGTCGGTCTTCTTCTGAGCCTCGCCGCACGCGACGAGGGCGAGCGGAAGGAGAGCGGACAGCAGCGTCCGCGCGTGCTTGGTGTTCATCGTGCGTCCTTCGCGTCGGTAGGCGCCGGGGCGGCGAGCCGTTCCAGCCGGGCCTGTGCGTCATGGTAGGCGGCCAGCGCGTCGATCGCGGCCGCACGGGTGTCGGCGAGCGTGCGCTCCGCCTCGAGAAGATCCAACTGCCCGAACTTGCCCTCGCGATAGCCGATGCGGGCGATGCGGGCAGCTTCCTGCGCCGCGGCAAGCGTCGGCCCGGTCGCGTTGCGGGCCGTGGTCGCGGCATTGGCGACATCGGCTTCGGCCGACGCGACGGCCTGTTCGGCATCCAGCAGCGCGACGCGGCGCTGCGCGTCCGCCTGGCTGCGCTGCGCCGAGGCAAGATCAACGGCTGCACGGCCATTGTTGAACAAGGGCAGCGGTACGGAAACGCCGAATACCGCCGCCATGTCGTTGGTCGCTTCCAGCCGACGGGCCGAGGCGCTGACGGTCACATCCGGCACCCGCTGGCTTCGGGCAAGCCGCACCTGCGCTGTCGCCGTGGTGAGATCGGCCTGGACGGCCGCGACCGCCAAGCTGCCCTCGCTTCGGACTGGCAGACGTGGGCCGGCGCCCTCGACCCGGGCGAACCAGGCGGCGTCGAGCGTGGTCGCACCGCGGCCGATCAGGCGGATGAGATTGCCGAGCGCGACCTGCGCCGAGCGGTCAGCGCGTTCGGCTGCGCCTTCGGCGTTCAGCCGTGCGACGTCGGCGCGCTGTTCTTCCAGCGGTGACGCGCGACCGGCGGTGACACGAACGCGGGCAGCTCTCAGCACTTCGGCTGCGATGCCGACCTGTTCCCGCGCGTTTGCGGCACGGCGCTGCGCCGCAGCGGCCTCGTTATAGGCTTGCGTCACCCGCAGCCGGAGATCGGCTTGGGTGATCGCCGCTTCCAGCGTGGCGCGATCGAGCTGCGCATTGGCAACTGCAACGCGCGCCGATCGCTTGCCGCCTAGTTCGAGCGGTAGCGAGAGGCCGACCGTCGTCTCCGACGAGCGCAAGCCCCGGTACATGCCGGTGCCCGCGACATTCTCGGTCATGGCATCGAGGGATGGATTGGGCCTCAGCCCGGCGATCGATCGCTGCGCTTGCGCAGCCTTGATCCCGGACTGTGAGGCCTCGATAGCGGGCGAGACTGCGCCCGCTGCGGTGAGTGCCTCGCCAAGGGTCAGCGACGGTGCCGACGCCTCCGTGTCCTGTGCCTGCGCCGAACTGGTCGACGCGCAGGCTGTCGCGGCTAGGACGGCCGCCATCATGCGTTTCATTGTAGGTGCTCCTGACGAACGGGTCTCAGGCGCCGTGAGGCGCCCGGCGCGTTGTCAGGCTTGCGGTGGTCGTAGCGCCGGATCGCCTTGGTGCGCGAGCCAGATCGGTGCCTTGTGCCCCGTGAAATCTGCCCAGCCGCCGTTCAGGGTGACGGCAACGCTATGCTCGGCAGGGGTGGCGACATGGTGCCCATGACAGGCGGCATGATGATGCGGATAGCCCTTGTCCGCATCCGCCGGCACCTCGTCGCAATCGCCATCCATGTGCATGGCGGCATCGACCTGAGAAGTCTCAATACACCGGATGCTTTCCGTCGCGTGTGCCACGCCTGTCCAGCCGGTGAGAACCAGCATCAGGCAAGCAAAAAAAGGCAGCAGCGCGCGCATCCGCTTCCTTTCTATCATTCCGCGGCCACCGCGTAACCCCGTCCTTCGGGGGCAAGCTCGCGCCGCGCCTGCACGATGATCTGGACCCCACCTGAGATGCCGAGCATCGCCATGACGCCGGCGACGATAAGGTCTGGCCACGCCGTGCCGGTCCCGAACACGCCGGCAGCCGCGAGTACCACGGCGATGTTGCCGATCGCGTCGTTTCGAGAGCAAATCCACACCGAGCGCATGTTCGCGTCGCCGGTGCGGAAGCGATACAGCATGAGCGCGACACCCGCGTTGGCGAGCAGCGCCACCAGGCCGACAATGCCCATCATCTCCGCATGGGGCACGCCGCCATGCCAGACCGCCCAGAGCGCCGCGCCTAGAACGTAGAGGCCGAGAACTGCCAGCGTCGCACCCTTCAGCAGGGCGGCGCGGGCGCGCCACGTGAGCGCCATGCCGGCAACGCCGAGGCTGATGGCGTAATTGGCGGCATCACCGAGAAAGTCGAGGGCATCGGCCTGCAGGGCCTTTGAGCCGCCTGCAACACCCGCGACGATCTCAGCCGCGAACATAGCCGCGTTCACCCCCAGCGCGATCCAGAGCGCCCGACGCCAACGAGGATCGTTGGTCCTGCTCTTCGTTGAGGAAGAGGCGCAGCAGTCGCCGCAAGCCATGATTGTCGCCCTTCGCGTGTTCGTGCGACATCCTATATGGACCCTGTAGTTGGTACAGGGTCAAGAGATGGTTGCACTGACGATTGGCAAGTTGGCGTCCGCTACGGGGACGAAGGTGGAGACCGTCCGCTACTATGAACGCGCTGGCCTCATCGATCCTCCCGCGCGGACCGACGGGAACTACCGCGCTTATCGTCCAGAGGACCTTGAGCGCCTGCGCTTCATCCGGCGCACGCGCGACCTGGGTTTCTCACTGGATGAGGTTCGCGCGCTATTGAACCTGGCCGCTCAGCGCGACCGCGATTGCGGCACGGTCGACGAGTTGGCGACGCGGCATTTGGAGGAGATCGATCGAAAGATTGCCGATCTGATGGCGCTACGTCGTGAGCTGGCCGGCGTGATCGCGAGCTGCGCAGGCGGGACAATGGCCGATTGCCGTATTCTTGGGGCCTTTGCCCCCAGCGCGGCTAGCTAATCGGCGCATCGGTCCGTCGAGCCAGGCCGTGAGGGAGGATGCGTTGCGCCGCGTACTACTCAGCGGGCGGGGGCTCACGCGGAGAACGACCGATGCACCATCAGATGAGCGCCGAGATGCAGGCTTGCATGGACGCCTGCCATCACTGTCACGTCACCTGCCTGTCGATGACGACCCAACACTGCCTTCAGGTGGGGGGTGCCCACGCCGCGCCCGAGCACATCAAGATCATGCTCGATTGCGCGCAGATTTGCGCGACCTCGCTCGACTTCATGGCGCGTGGCTCCGACCAGCATAAGCTCGTGTGCGGCATTTGCGCGCAAATCTGCCGGGCTTGCGCGGCAAGCTGCAAAGGGCTCGATGGCATGGAAGAGTGTGTCGCCGCGTGCGAGCGCTGCGCGGACGCGTGCGAGAAGATGGCCGCCTGATCGGAGACGGGCGGGCGGCGGGCAGCCGCCCGCCCTCACATCCCCGATGCGGGCGGTTCGAGCGTCCCCAGCCAGGCGACCAGCGCCAGGATCATGACCGCACAGGCGGCCTCGACCGCAAGGCTGCGCCGTAGCGCGCCAAGCGCTCCCCGGTGATCGGCCGCTTCGATCGACCGCTCGAAGGCGGGCGTGAGGCGAAACCGGTTCAGCGATGCCAAGGCGAGCATGGCGCCAAATAGCGTGAGCTTGGCGATCAGGAACTGGCCGTAGAGCGTGACGGCCAGCTTCGGCAGGTTGCCAGGACCGACTAATAGCCAGCCATTCACCAGACCCGTCACGACGATCGTGCCGACCAGGATCGTGCCGACCGTGCCGAACCCGTGCAGTGCCCGATGGGTGAGCCGGAGATGGGCTTCGTTCACCCGACTGACAGGTCGGGTGGCCAGAAGCATAAGCCCGAGCAGCGCCCCCACCCAAGCACCCCCGGCGAGCAGGTGAAGAACATCGGCCACCAGATGCACCCAGCCGATCGCACCGTCGTCCATTGCGCCGTGACCCGTCCAAGCAAGCGTCGCAAGCGCGATCCCCGCAGCGAACGCAATCAGGCCGAGCGGGACGACACGGCCCGCCGCTATCAGCGCAAGGACCGACGCGACTACCAGCGCGACCATGCGCGCCTCCCAAGCTGCGCCCGTCGCAGAGCCTGTGAGCAGCATTCCGATGGCCTCGCGATCGATCGGCCACGCCGGCGCACCGGCCATCGCCGCCGCGAGCAGGGCGAGCGCGATGCCGGAGAACAGGAGGCCGAGGAGGCCGCTCCCGACCAGCCACGGGCGCAAGGCAAGCGCGTCCGCGCGTTCCCCCGCCTTGAGCCCAAAAAGGCTGAATGCCGACAGGCCGAACAGCCCGCTTAGCGTCCCATAGAGCGCGAAGCGGATTGCGATCAGCGGCCAGTCGGCGTCCACCTCACTTCACCGCGAAGGCGAAGTTGCCGGAAACCCGGTGCGTGTCGGCCGAGACGACATGCCAGGCGACGCTATAGCGACCCGCGCCGAGCGGCGACTTGGGCACGATGACCAGCGTTCGGCCATCGGCTGCCACCTGTGCGGTGGCTGAAACCTTCATTGGCGGGTGCGTGGTGCCGCCATGGCCGGTCATCATCAGGTCCGCGCCGGAGAATTTAGGCATCAGTCGCTCGCTGAACTGCAAGGCGACACGCGCCGGCTTGGCGACGGTCGAGCTGGGCGCGGGCGAGGCCGAGACGAGCTTCGGGTGAGCCTGGGCCGCGCTGGCGAGGCTCAGGAGAGCAAGGGCGGCAGAAAGGGCGAGAGGACGCATGGGATACTCCGACGGGGTACGTGCCCACTTCTACGCGGCGCATCGTCCAACCCCTCAGCCTGGCCGGTGAGGGATGATGGGCAGCGCTGCGTATCCGATGGTAGAGGGGCGGAGTGGAAAGCATGGACGATCTCAACAAAGCATTAGCCCGACTGGCTGGCGCGCCCGCCCCGGCCGCGTTGGAGAGCATCGAGGACCGGATCCTTGCGCGGATCGGCAGCCGCCCCGCAGTGCGTGGGGCTGGGCTCGGGATCGGTGTGATAACCGCCGCAGCGCTCGGCATCGGGATCGTGGGGGCCGAGCTGCCCGCGACGGCAAGCCCCGCTGTGTCGCTCGCCCCGCTCGGCGGAGCCTCCCCGCTTGCACCTTCCGCGTTGCTGATCGGCGAACCATGACCTCGACCAAGCGGATTGTCCTGTGCGCCTTGCTTGCCTTTCTGGCAGCGATCGGGGGCGTCTTCATCGGGCGGATGTTGCTGCCCCAGCCGAAGCAGCCGGGCGCGGCGCTGCATGAAGTGCTGCACCATAGGCTGGCGCTTGATGCCGACCAGCAGGCCCGATTGAAGGTTCTGGAGGACCGGTTCGCGGTGCAGCGCCGCGCGCTCGAGCTGGAGCTGCGCGCCGCCAACGCCCACCTTGCCGAGGCGATCGAGACCGAACACGGCAACGGTCCGCGGGTCGCGGCTGCGGTCGATCAGAGCCATGCTGCGATGGGCGAGCTGCAGAAGGCGACGCTGGCGCACATCTTCGCCATGCGTCAGCTGCTCCGGCCCGATCAGACCTCTCAATTCGATGATGCGGTGGTGAAGGCGCTCACCGACGGCCAGGGGTGAGCCTCGATTGGACCGCGCTGTCGGATGGCGAACTGGCGACGCTCAGCATCGCCGGCCGACAAGCCGCTTTCGCCGAGATCGTGCGCCGTTACCGGCAGCCGATGTTTCGGCTCTCGCGCGCCTTTCTCGGCGATGCCGACGACGCGCTGGACGTGACGCAGGAAGCGTTCGTGGCCGCCCATCAGGCGTTGCCGCGCTACGACCCCAATCGCTCGATGCAGGCGTGGCTCACGACCATCGCCATCAACAAATGCCGGGACTGGGCACGCAAGCGCGCCGTGCGCCGCTTTCTGTCGTTCGCGCTGCCGAACGACGAGCAGGTTCAGAGCATCGTCGACGAGCAGGCGCCGATCGACGACGCGGCAGGCGACCGTCAGGAACTCGACCGCGTGACCCGCGCCATATCGACCCTGCCGGCGAACCTGAAGGAGCCGCTGGTGCTGCGCACCATCGAAGGCCTGAGCCAGGCCGAGACGGCCGAGGTGCTGGGGATCAGCCAGAAGGCGGTCGAAACCCGCCTCTATCGCGCGCGTGCGCGGTTGCTCGAAAAACTCGGACCCCGCTGAGGGGTGGGCGGACCGGCCGCGTAGAAAGGACGACGGCCCTTCACGGCCAACATCCTTAGGAGCTTGCATGTCGCACGTTCTCGACCGCCGCCAGGTGCTGCGCGGTGCCAGTCTGGCAGGAGGCGGCCTCGCCTTGTCGGCCTATATGCCGGCATGGGCACAGTCCGTTTCTGCCGGCATCGCCAAGCCGCTACCCAGGGTTTCGGGCGAGGACATCACGCTCCGGGTCGCGCATCAGATGATGATGATCGACGGGCGGCAGAGCCACGCCATCGGCATCAATGGAACGGTCCCTGCGCCTCTCATCCGCCTGCGCGAAGGCCAGAACGTGCGCCTGCATGTCGTCAACGAGCTGGACGAGGAAACCTCGATCCACTGGCACGGGCTGCTGCTGCCCTTCCAAATGGATGGCGTGCCCGGCATCGCCTTCCCCGGCATCCCGGCCCGATCAACGTTCACCTACGACTTCCCGATCATCCAGAGCGGCACCTACTGGTATCACAGCCACTCGGGGCTTCAGGAGCAGGAGGGGCACTACGGCCCCATCGTAATCGATCCGAAGAACGCGGACCCCGTTCAGTTCGACCGGGAGCACGTGATCGTGCTGTCCGATCATAGCTTCCAGCATCCGCACTACCTGTTCGACCGGCTGAAGAAGGAGTCGGGCTACTTCAACCGCCAGCGCCAGACCCTCTCCGGCCTCCTCGCCGGCAAGGATCAGTCCCTCAAGGAGCGGCTGATGTGGGGCAAGATGCGGATGGACCCGGCCGATGTCGCCGATGTGACCGCCTCGACCTACACCTACCTGGTCAACGGGCACGGTCCGAAGGACAACTGGACCGCCCTGTTCAAACCGGGCGAGCGGGTGCGGCTTCGCTTCATCAACGCGTCGTCGATGACGACCTTCAACGTCCGCATTCCCGGTCTGCCGATGACGATCGTCGCGGCCGACGGCCTGAACGTGCGCCCGGTCGAGATTGACGAGTTCCAGTTCGGCCCGGCCGAAACCTATGACGCGATCGTCACCCCGCCCGACCTGCGCGCCTATACGCTGGTCGGAGAGAGCGTCGACCGTTCCGGCATGGCGCGGGCGACGCTCGCACCTCGCGAGGGCATGGCGGCCGAGATCCCGCCGCTGCGAAAACGTCCGCTCGCTACCATGAAGGACATGGGCATGGGCGGCATGGATCACGGTTCGATGGACCACGGGGCCATGGGCGGCGCGACCGGCACCTCCATGACCGGCATGGACCACAGCGCAATGAACCATGGCGCGGGGGCCGACGCGATGGCGAGGATGGATCATTCCCAGATGAACCATGGCGCGGCCGGCGCCGCAGCGGGCGGCATGGCGGGCATGAACCACGGCCAGACCCAAGGTGATGCCATGGCCGGGATGGATCACGGCTCCGGCTCAATGCCCGGGATGAACAGCGCCCAAATGGGCGGGATGGACATGGCCGGCATGGACATGGGTGCCATGAACATGCGGGACTTCTCGAAGGCACCCGAGGTCAAGAAGGGGCCGGGCGTGCAGACCATTTCAGCCATGCCCGTCGATCGTACCGGCGACCCCGGCCAGGGCCTCGAAAACGTCGGGCACCGGGTTCTTACCTACCGCGACCTAGTGGCGCTGGACCGCAATCCCGACACGCGCGCGCCGGAGCGGGAGATCAAGCTTCACCTCACCGGCAATATGGAGCGCTACATGTGGGGCTTCGATGGCGAGAAGCTGTCGGAGAACCCCGACCCGATTACCTTGCTGCATGGCGAGCGGGTCCGGGTGACGCTCATCAACGACACCATGATGGGGCATCCGATCCATATCCACGGTCACTTCTTCGACCTCGTGACGGGAAAGGGCGACCACGCTCCCCGCAAGCATACGGTGCTGGTGCAGCCGGGCGGCACGGTGAGCTGGGACGTGACCGGCGAGGAAGGAGACTGGGCCTTTCACTGTCACATGCTATACCACATGCATGCCGGCATGATGCGCGTCGTCCAGGTCCGTAAGGTCGAAGGAGCGGCAGCATGACGCGGGCGCTCCTTCTCGCCGGCCTGGCGTCGTTCGGCCTCGCCGCGCCCGCGTTCGGGCAAAGCATGGACCATTCCATGATGCCCGGCATGAGCATGCCCGGAATGAAGATGCCCGCGAAAGCGAAGCCGGCCGCGAAAACGCCCGCAGCTCGGAAGGCACCGGCTCGGAAGGCACCTGTCAGGCGTGCCGCTCGACCCGTGGTCGATCCGCACGCCGGGCACGACATGTCGGGCATGAATATGCCGGGAATGAGCATGGGTCAGGCTCCCGCTGCCGATCCCCATGCGGGCCATGACATGTCCGCTATGCCCGGCATGAACCCGGCGCCGGCTTCGCCAACGACCGAGCACAGCGGCCACGACATGAACGGGATGTCGGGCATGACCATGGCCCCGGGCCAGACGATGCAGCACGACATGACGTCGATGCCGGGCATGTCCCCGGCACCGACGGGCACCGACCTCAAGCCGGGCAACAAGCCCGCGCCCGCGCCGGCCGGGGACCATCTCGCGGACCGCTATTGGGGCGCCAAAGCGATGGCGGACTCGCGCGAGGACGACCTGCGTCGTGAGCACGGGGGCATGACCTACTACCAAGTGCTGTTCAACCTGGCCGAGTATCAGGCGCGCAAAGGCCGTGACGGCTATCGCTGGGACGGCGAGGCATGGGTCGGGGGTGACATCGATCGCCTGTGGCTGAAGTCCGAGGGCGAAGGGAGCTTCGGCAAGCCGCTGGAGAGTGCGGAGGTACAGGCCCTCTACAGCCATGCCCTCGATCCCTATTGGAACCTCCAGGCGGGCGTCCGCTACGACTTCAAGCCCAATCCCTCACGCACCTACGCGACGATCGGTATCGAAGGGCTGGCGCCCTACTGGTTCGAGGTCGAAGGCGCGCTGTTTCTCTCCGACAAGGGCGACGTGCTCGCTCGCGCCGAAGGCTATTACGACCAGCGCATCACCAACTACTTCGTCCTCCAGCCCCGGGTTGAGGCCAACTTCTCCGCGCAGGACGTGCCCGAGACAGGGACGGGCTCCGGACTGACAGATTTGGAAGCCGGCTTCAGGCTCCGCTATGAGGGCCGTCGCGAGTTCGCGCCCTATATCGGCGTGTCGTGGGAGCGGCAGTTTGGCGACACCGCACGGTTCACCCGTGCGCGCGGCGACAGCACCGGTGGCTTCAGCTTCGTCGCGGGCGTGAGGACCTGGTTCTGAGCCCGCGGCTTCGCCTCCATGTCGGGGCGAGCAAGGTCCATCGCTGGCTTGCGCTCCTGATCGGCGCCCAGGTCATCGTCTGGTTCACCAGCGGGCTGGTCATGAGCCTGCTGCCGATCGACACGGTGCATGGCGATCACCGGATTGATCGGAACGTCGAACCCGCCCTGATCGCAACCCAGGACTTCGCGCCCGTCCCTGCCCTTCTCGCGTCGGCGGGGGCGCCGGTGCGTCAGCTTCAGCACCGGATGCTGCTGGGACGGCCGGTCGTCGAAGCCCAGCTCGGCAACGGCAAGGTGCGCTTGCTGGACGCACGCTCCGCAGAGCCGTTGCCGCCGGTCGACGGCGCGACCGCAGCGCTGATCGCGCGGCAGGCCTACCGCGGCGACGCAGGTTCGGCACCCGTCGTCGAGCGCATCGAGCGCCCGAGCACCGAGTACCGCGCTGCCCTCCCCGCCTGGCGAGTTTCCTTCGCCGATCCCGACGGGACCCGCATCTACGTGGCGGCCGAGACGGGACGGCTGACATCGGTGCGCACCGGCACGTGGCGGCTCTACGACTTCTTCTGGGGCCTCCACATCATGGATTGGACCGAGCACGAACGGTTCAACACGCCGTGGCTCAACGCGTTCGCAGCGGGCGGGCTGGTGTTCGGCGTTGCCGGCGCGATCCTGCTCTTCCTGCGCTGGCCCCGTCGCCGGCGCAGAAAAGCGCAAGGGCCTCGCTAGCGAGCCGCGTATCCTGAGTGGGTGGGCCTGCACAGGAGAGCGCATGATGGACCACGACGACCCCCACGCCAAACAGGGCGGCGGTATGGGCATGAGCTACGGGCGCTTCGCCGCGATGATCGCGACCTCGACGGTCGTGATGTTTGGCCTCATGTATCTCAACACCTATGCGCTGAGCCATGTCGAATACAGCCAGACGAGGACATGGATGGCGATCGTCATGGGAGCGGTGATGGCGCTCATCATGATCGGCTTCATGTGGGGCATGTACCCCAACCGGCGCGCCAACCTCGGCATCGTCGTCGGCGCCGTTGTCGTCTTCGCCGGCGCTCTATGGCTGGTCCGCAGTCAGGAGACTGTGGGCGACGTTGCCTATATGAAGGCCATGATCCCGCATCATTCGATCGCGATCATGACCAGCGAGCGTGCGCACATCAAAGATCCGGAGGTGCGAAAGCTGGCGGATGGCATCATTGATGCCCAGGTTCGCGAAATCACGCAGATGAAGCGCTACATCGCCCGGCTCGAGGCGCATCCCACGCCCGACAATGCACCCGACCTTCCCTCCTATCGCGACAAACAGGTGGCCCCGCCGCCCCCCGAAACGGACGAAAGCGTCGGCATCAACACGCTTCAGCCGATCCGCTGAGCGCAGCATCGCCTGAGGGCTAAATTCGCCGGGGCCGTATCCCTGTTGAGCGGGGGCTTTGACGCAGGAGCGACACGATGAAGAAGATGATGATTATGGCCGTCGCGGCCGCCCTCGGCGCGGCCCCCGCGGTCGCCCAGATGCAGGGCATGAACCATGGGCAGATGATGCAGCCCACGCCGGCGAACCCGTACCCGGCGGCCGAGATGGACATGCATCAGAAGATGATGTCGGCGATGGGTGCCGACGCGACCGAGACTTGGGTCCGCAAGATGGTCGAGCACCACCGTGGTGGCATCGCTATGTCGCGCATCGTACTCCGCGAAACCAAGGACCCCAAGGTTCGCCAGATGGCCACGAAGACGATCGCCGAGCAGACCAAGGAAGTCGGCGAGCTGAACGCCTGGTTGCGAGCGCATGGCAAGCGCGCCCAGTAATCGACTCTCGTCCCTCCCCCCGCCAGAATGCGGGGGGACGGCCACCTAGGAATTAAGCTATGGATCGCATCCGCCTTCTCGCTGCCGCGCTGGCTTTCGGTACTCCCATCGGGGCGCTCGCCGCAGAACCGGTGCTGATGCATCGTGATCCGGGTTGCCCGTGCTGCGAGAAGTGGGCGCAGCAGGTGAAGGCGCAGTTTGGCCGCGGCGTGCGTGTCATCGATGATGCGAACCGCCCAGCCTTTATGAAGGCGCGGGGCGTACCCGCAGACCTCGCCTCGTGTCACACCGCAGTGATCGACGGCATGGCCTTCGAGGGCCACGTTCCGATCGCGGACATGAAGCGCGCATTGGCGTCGCATCCGAAGGGCGTCACTGGCCTCGCAGTCGCCGGCATGCCGATGGGCTCACCCGGCATGGAAATGCCGGGCATGAAGGCCCAACCCTATGACGTCATCGCGTTCGGTCCGGCAGGCCGCCGTGTTTTCGCGCATCACGGAGGCTAAGCGGTGCGCCTCAACGGCTTCCGCCGCCACTACCCTGACGCGTTCTAGGGGGGGCACCACCAGGCACCCCCACCCGTTATCTTACTTCTTTTGCATATCCGACATGTCGTGACCGGTATGCTCGCCGTGCTTCATGTCCTTCATGTCGGCGCAGCAATCCTTGTTCGCGCCGTCCTTGTCTTTGCAGCAGTCGGCGCCGTCCTTGCAGCAATCCTTCCCCGCGCAGCAATCAGCGGCGGCAAAGGCCGTGGCCGGAACGAGCGCGAGCGCGACTGCCGCGCCGATGAACTTGATGGTCTTCATATCTGATTGTCCTCGAATGCACTGTGTGATCGAAATCCCTGTCGATCAGGCGGTTCGAGGAGGTGGCGGCGCAGGGCCGCCCGATCGGCCATCGAGAGCAGGATGCTCGGGTGCGAGCAGATCTGTCCGCGCCGCGAACTGCGTCGCCGGAGACGCGTGGACATCGAGGGCCGTGGCGATGCACGCACCGGTGCAGGCGGCCGGTGGAACCTTCTTTGCGGGTATGGCCGGCGTGCGATCACAATCGGCCATCGCGGCGTGCGTTTCCGCAAGCGGAGCTGCCTGTGCCATAGCCTCGCACATCGGCCCCATACGAATGAGCAGCATCGCGCCCAGCAGGGTCAGCGCAAACACGCGGAAGAGGCGGCCGAAGCTCATGCTGCTTTCTAGGGTGCGCCGGCCTACCGCGCCAGATCAATGCGCGATGCCCGACACCATCCAGATCGCCATGACCACCATCATCACGTTCTCGGTCAGCGAGAGGAAGCCCAAGGGGACGTTGCTGTCACCGCCCACGCACGCACATTTGAGTTCGCGCTTGTCGATGTAGACCGCCTTGATGACCGAAATCGCGCCGATCGTTCCGATGAACAGCGCGATCGGCACTGACAGCCAGGTCAGCATGCCCGCTGCCATTAGCACGCCCGCAGCTCCTTCCGCGTAAGGATAGATATAGGAGTAGGGCACCCAGCGTTTGGCGAGCAGGTCGTAATTCAGGAACATGCTCGAAAAGCTCTCGACGTTCTGGAGCTTGAGCATGGCGAGCACGCACATCGAGAAGGCGATGAACCACTCACCCGCGCGCACGGTGAATGGTGTGCTGAACACGGCATAGCTGGCCGCAAGCGCCATCAGCGCCGTCAACGCGAATACCGCGATCACCGGCCGATAAGTCACCGCCTTGGGGTCGCGGACCGTTTTGCCGAAGAAGCGGCGCAGATCGTCATAGCCTCCAACCCGCTCGCCACCGATGAAGGTCTGTGGCGTCGTTTTGACCCCGTGCTCCGTCTTGAACGCGTCGGTTTCCTCGCGCGTGCGCAGCCAATGGTCTTCGACGTCGTACCCTTCGCGCCTAAGCAGGTCCTTTGCCTTGAGGCCGTAGGGGCAGGTGTGCGTCGGCATCACCATGCGGTAGATCGTTGCCTTCTTGGGCGCCGCGGTCGCCATGTTCTTCTCCACCATGTTCGCGACGCCTATATGGGGGCCGTACTATGGTACGGAGTCAAGGCATGGCCGAAGTGACAATTGCAGGGCTCGCGCGCGAGGGCGGCGTCGGCGTGGAGACGGTGCGCTATTATCAGCGCAGAGGCTTGCTGGAGACGCCGAAAAGGCCCGGAGGCTCAGGCTCAAGCGGCGGTATTCGCCGCTACACGGCGGACGATGTTCGCCGGCTTCGGTTTATTCGATCGGCACAGGCCGCCGGCTTCACTTTGCAACAGATCGAGGAGTTGGTGGCGCTGGACGCAACCGACGATCGCGCCAGGGCACGACAGCTTGCCAACGAGCGGATCGCGGCGCTGGATGCGAAGATCCATGAGCTGAAACGCGTGCAAGCCTCGCTCCAGCGGCTTGCGCACGAATGTGGTTCAGGCTCGGAAGGCCCCTGCCCCATTCTGACGGCATTCGACCCCGATTGATCCTATCAGTGCTATACTCCTTGCGCGCTGATCGCCTGTTGTTTCGGCGCCGGACGGCCGGGGTAGGGCATAGCGTCCATTGAACCTAACTGCGGCGCGATTTAGCTCTACCGAACGGCTCAGACCGGCGGCATCAACTCTGTCGCGCCTAGCCAGAAAGCGGCTTTGCAGGAGCCGCCCTAAGGCTCAGGCAAACTTAATGCACGCTCGCCAGCTGCAGCTCCTCCAACGCGCTGATTACCACCGCCCAACGCGCCACAGCAGAGGCACTCTCCCGTCGCCGGACTTCATCCAGGTAGGCGTCGGCCCACGCGACCGCCTCAACAATTCCAAGATCGGCGCGCAGATCGACCGCAATTGCCCATGCCTCATCTAAAATGAGCAAGTCAGGCGAAACGGCTGGATCTCTGGGCAGGAGTTCCTTTTCGACGTGAGTATGAATGTCGCGGTCACTCATCAGGGTAGATCTCGTCTGGCCAAAACTCGAGGTCCGTCAGCGGCGCAGGCGAGAGCGGAGCCGGTGCAACCGGGGGCAGAAGGGGCTCGTCACCGTCGAAGCCCACGCGGATTGCAGCGCCGCGGGGCGTCGCTGTCTGAAAGATTGCAGCGACCGGACGGCCGTTGCGCAGCATGCCGCCAATCCACGGCGCCCGGTCAGCGGTCAGGTAGCCAATCTGAACCCCGCGGCAGCTGAACACTGCGATCGCGTTTGGGTCAGCGGGGTTCTTGGGCTCAGAGACAAGGTCGACGGCCTCGCCGGGAACGCAGAGCAGGATCTCAAAGCGCCGATTGCCACCGTCAGCGTTTGCGTGGTTCGCGCCGACGACGTGCAGGCTCATCTGCTTCATGATTTGGCCCTCGCACGACCGCATCGTTCAACTCAGCGTTCGGCCGAACCACAGCACCCGACCGACAATGTCGATGCGGCTGAGCTCAATGTTCTGCCAGCTGGGATAATCGGGATTGTCGCTCCTGATCGAGATGCCCCTGCCCGACGGCTGGCGGGCGAGCCGCTTGACCATCAGGCTGTCGTCGAGCCGCAACACGTAGATGCCGTCGCGAAGGCGCCCTACTCCGTCCTTGCGATCAACGAGCACGTCATCGCCATCGGCAAGGGTGGGCGCCATGGAGTCGCCCTTCACCTGGATGATCGACAGCGCATCGGCCGACCCCCTCGTCCGCGCACGGAGCCAGCGCGGGTCGAACCCGATCGAGGTGCGTCGTGCCTCTCCGAAGTCGGCGGCGCCGAACCCTGCCGAAGCATAGACGTCGAGCACCGGCACCTGCTGGAGCGTCGGCTTCTCCCACTCCTCGGCGCCCCCGAGCAGCGTCTCCTTGACGCCGAAATACGCAGCTAGCCTGCGCCGGTCCTCCTCGGCGAGGCGCTTGGGCGTGCCACGCTTGATGAACTGCTGAATGTACGCGGGATTGCGGCCGATCAGCCGCGACAGCGCCGCATACTCTTCCTTGTTCTCGTCGATCAGGCGCTGGAGCGCCTCACGCGGATGTTCGATCGTCGGGACCATCATAGGGTATTTCCTATCGCTCCTGGCGCGCGATATAGAACATATGGAGAACACAGTAAAGCGAGTCGTTACCGATGGACGGAGATCTCCTGCCCCGCATCGAGGCGTTCCTGGTCCGGGTCGGCCTCAGCGCAACGCGGTTCGGCCGCATCGTGGTGCATGATCCGCGCTTCGTGTTCGACCTGCGCGCCGGGCGCCGGCCCCGCCGTCTCGTCCATGCCCGCGTCGCCGCGTACTTGGTCGAGCATGGCGCCTGATCCCTGCCGCCGAGCGCAATCCATCAGCGGGGCGCCATGCGCCACAGCGCAAGGACTTTCTGAACGTAGCCGGGAGTCTCGGCATTCCCTGGAATGCCGCCGGCACGGATCACCGCCCTAGGACCTGCATTGTAGGCTGCAAGTGCGAGAGCGACCGATCCGAAGCGATCGAGCATGGCCCGAAGGAAGCGGGCGCCACCATCGATATTGGCGCGCGGATCGAAAGGTTCGAAGACGCCGAGCGAGCGCGCCGTTGCCGGCATCAACTGCGCAAGTCCCATCGCACCCGCCCGACTGACGATGTCCGGGCGATAGGCAGACTCCACTGCAACTAGGGCGTCGAGCAGCCCTTCGGGCAGCGCGTGCCGAAGCTCCGCTGCACGAACGAACGTCAGAAACTTTTCGCGACCAGCCGGGCGTGCAAAGCCTGCTTGGGAAGGCATCGGCTGGAGCACGCTTCGCGGCTTGCCATTAGCCGGAGCGAGGCCGGGTTGCTCTGGGAGAACCGAATCTGGTGCCGAGGTGCCGATACGATGCTCGACGAGACTGAAACTCGCGGAGATCAGTGCCTCGTCATGTGTCTGCGCCACAGCCGGACAGGACTGGCTGGCAACCGCCACGGTTACCGCCAGGAGAAGGGATCGGATCATCATCGTCTCGCATCAAGCAAATACCCTCTTCCTCGAATCGGAACATAATGCGAACATGATGGTGTAGGAAAGCGCCGCGGCAGCAGAGGACAGGCGGCGGTGCGGGGCACGCAACCAGGATGCGAGATGCCCATGACCTTGCACGATCACCGGTTCGACAGCGCGTTCCCAGATGGCCGGACCATCGTTGAAGCGCTTGGCGGCCACTGGACGGCGCGCGGCGGTTTGTGCCGCTGTCCCGCTCATCCCGACCGCAGCCCCTCGCTCAGCGTTCGACCAGGTCGCCGCCGGCTGCTCTTCCACTGCTTTGCCGGTTGCCGGACGGAGGACGTGCTCTGCGCTCTCCGCCGCTTGAACCTACCGACCACAACCGGGTGGACCGATCGCGAGCCGCCGGACGACAAGGCGCGAGGCGTCCCTCTGGCTGCGCGTCTTTGGTCGGAAGCACGACCGATCCTAGACACGCCCGGTGCAGATTATCTCCGGCGGCGCGGACTGGCGGCGACGTCTGCCCTGCGGTTCCACCCGCGTACCCCGCAGGGTCGCTCGCCGCTCACCCGCTTCGTGCCTGCCCTGATCGCAGCAGTGTGCGACGAGACCGGCCTGGTGGCGGTCCACCGAACCTTCCTGACCAACGATGGGCAGCTGTCCGATCGTCAACCCGCCAAGGCTGCGCTTGGACGGCTCGGCACCGGGCTTGTCAGGCTGGCACCAGCGGCATGCACGCTCGGCCTTGCCGAGGGGATCGAGACGGCTTTGTCTGCGCAAACCCTCTTCAGCGTGCCGGTCTGGGCGACACTCGGGACCGAGCGCTTCCGCCGCGTCGCGCTGCCGTCTCACGTCGAGCGGCTCGTCCTTTTCCTCGACCATGACGACGGTGGCCACCGCGCCGAACGGCTCGCTCGCGAAGCCTTTCCGACTCTCTGTATTGCTTCCCGCATGCCTGCTTCACAGGGCGAGGACTGGAACGATGTCCTGCGGCGGAAACGCCAAGTCAGCGCCGAGGCTGAGAGGAAAGAGGGACGGCAGGTGATGCCCGCGTGACGGCGATCGAGCCGGCCGGGGCGGAGATCCTGTCATGCCTGCTGCCGTTCGAAACCTCGCTGTCGCCCCGCATCCAATCGTCCACGTCGCCCGGCGCCTGCTCGCGTTCCTCGACGCCGGAGAAGCGATCGACGCTCGCCTCCTGCGCACCTTGTTCAGCGACGCCACGGGGCAAAGCCAGGCAGCTTCCGGCTGGTCGATGCGTCATGCTTATGACGCACTCGAGCTCGCGCAGGTATTGTATCTCCGATCGCAGCCGCTTCCCCATGACGGGGCTCACGCCGTCCTGGCCTTCGTTCAAGGAATTGCGGCCAAGCTGCCGATTCAGAGCATCCGCACCGATGACCAGCTCGCGCTCCAGCAGTTCTCGACCCCTGCCCCGCTCGCCTGGATCATGGCTCAGGCCGCAGCGATACGACAGGGCACGACGGTGCTTGAGCCCTCCGCCGGCACCGGCATGCTCGTGTGGGCCTCGCCGCCAACTGCCCGGCTGCTGCTCAACGAGATCGACACGGACCGCCAGGCCTGCCTTGCCGAAGCTTTTCCAGGTGACGCGCTCACCGGCCACGATGCCGAACTGATCGACGACCTGCTTGCACCGCATCTGATCGCCGACAGAGTCCTGATGAACCCGCCGTTCGCGCGCTCGACCGGTCGCGGCGAGGACCGCCACGCGGCCGAACGCCATGTGCGCGCCGCGGTCCGGCGGCTGCGACCCGGTGGCCGGCTCGTCGCGCTGCTGCCACCCCGCCTTGATGTCAGCCGCCTCTCCTCTGACGTCACCATCCGGCTGGATGCGATGCTGCCACGCGGCATCTATGCCAGGCACGGGACCGGCGTCGCCGTGCGCCTGATCATCTGCGATCGACTAGCGGGACCCGCACCTGCAGCTTCCTGCGAGGTCTTCGACCTGCCTGACCTCTTGGGCCGCGTGCTGGCGCTGCCCCTGCTTGATGCCTGCGCCACGACACCGGTGCGGCCGGGGCTCTCCGCCCCACGTCGGCTGTCGCTGTTCGGCAGGGCGACGGGGCCTCGACCCGCGGCACCGGTTCCCGCACCCGGGCGCGCCGATCGGTCGGCGCCCGAACCGGTCAGCGTGTCGGTGTTGGACGAGCCCGCACCTGCCGGCGATCCTGCCGGTATCTATCTGCCATGGCGAGCGAGCCGCCTGCAGCTGCCCGGCGCGGCAGAACATCCGACGCCGCTGGTCGAGTCCCTGGCGATGGGCTCGATCGCAGCGCCCAAGGCTAATCATGTTCCGCTGCTCCCCGCCCGGACCGTAGCCGACGGCATCCTCTCCGCCGCACAGCTCGAGACCCTCGTCTATGCCGGTGCCGCGTTCGAGCGCGATCTGCCTGGACTTTTCGTGGCCAAGGACGAGGGCGGAGCGCTCGAGCCCACTGAGCAGGGCAACGCCTATGCCCAAGGCTTCTATCTTGGCGACGGGACAGGCGCCGGCAAGGGCCGCCAGGTCGCCGGCATCATCCTCGACCAATGGCTCCGAGGACGTCGTCGCCATATCTGGTTCAGCAAGAACGAGGCACTGCTCGAGGATGCCCGTCGCGACTGGACGGCGGTCGGCGGCGTCGCCTTAGACGTCCAGCCGCTCTCAGCGTGGAAGCTCGGGACCGCGATCACGCTGGACGCCGGCGTCCTCTTCGTCACTTACCCGACATTGCGGTCGGGCCGCGAGGATGCGACCCGGCTGCGGCAGATCCTCGACTGGGCAGGCGATAGCTTTGACGGCGTAATCGCCTTCGACGAAGCTCACGCGCTCGCCAATGCTGCCGGCGGCGAAGGCTCGCGCGGTCGGGTCAAGGGCTCGGAACAGGGCGTCGCGGGCCTGCGCCTTCAGAACCTTCTGCCGCGCGCTCGCGTCCTATACGTCTCGGCGACCGGCGCCTCCGACGTCGCCAACCTGAGCTATGCGACACGGCTCGGCCTATGGGGTCAGGGCACCGCCTTTGCCGACCGCGAGGCCTTCGTGTCGGGCGTGCGGCAAGGCGGCATCGCCGCGATGGAACTCGTCGCGCGGGACCTCAAGGCGCTCGGTCTCTACACTGCCCGCGCGCTGTCCTTTGCCGGTGTTGAATATGATCTGCTCGAGCACCAGCTCACGCCAGAACAGATCGGGACTTACGACGCCTATGCGGACGCCTGGGCGATCATCCACCGCAACCTGACCGCCGCACTCGAGGCGACCCGCGTCGTCGACAGCGTCACCGGCTCCACGCTCAACGCCAACGCGAAATCAGCAGCGCTCTCGAGGTTCGAGAGCGTCAAGCAGCGCTTCTTCGCGCAACTGCTCCTGTCGGCGAAGCTTCCGAGCCTGCTGCCCGCGATCGAGCAGGATCTCGGCCGCGGGGACGCGGTGGTCGTCCAGCTCGTCTCGACCGCCGAGGCGATGCTCGGTCGCCGGCTCGCCGAACTCACCCCCGAGGAGCGGGAAAGCCTCGAGATCGACCTGTCGCCGCGCGAATATGTCATCGACTATCTGCTCGGCGCATTCCCGATCCGGCAGATGCGCGTCTTCACCGATCCGGACGGAAATACCCGCTCCGAGCCGATGTGCGACGACCAAGGTAACCCGGTCCATTGCCGCGAGGCCGAGGCCGCGCGGGACGCTCTGGTGGAGCAGCTTTGCGCCTTACCGCCGATCGCGACCGCTCTCGACGCCATCATCGAGCGCTTCGGTGTCGACGCGGTTGCCGAAGTCACTGGACGCACTCGCCGGCTGGTGGTCGGCTCGGACGGCGCGCAGCGGATCGAGCGCCGCAGCCAGCGAGCGAATCTCACCGAAGCGCAGGCGTTCATGGACGGCGCCAAGAAGCTGCTCGTCTTCAGCGACGCCGGTGGAACCGGCCGCAGCTATCATGCCTGCGTGCACGCGAAGAATCAGGCGCGCCGTATCCACTACCTCCTCGAGCCTGGCTGGCGCGCCGACGCCGCGATCCAGGGCCTCGGCCGTACGCATCGCAGCGCACAAGCATCGGCACCGCTGTTCCGACCGGTGACCACCGATGTACGCGGCGAGCGACGCTTCATCTCGACCATCGCCCGGCGGCTCGACACACTGGGTGCCCTGACGCGGGGGCAGCGCCAGACCGGCGGGCAGAACCTCTTCAACCCGGCCGACAACCTCGAGAGCAGCTACGCCAAGGATGCGCTGCTCGCCTGGTACCGCCTGCTCTACGCCGCCAAGCTCCAGTCGATCACGCTGAAGGACTTCCAGGAGCGATCTGGTCTGGGCCTTGAGGCAGAAGGCGGCGGCCTCCGCGAAGACCTGCCGCCCATCCAACGCTGGCTCAACCGGCTCCTGGCGTTCCCGATCGCGCTGCAGAACGCCATCTTCGACGAGTATCTCGGACTGGTCGAGGCGCGGGTCGATGCGGCACGAGAAGCCGGCACGCTCGACCTGGGCGTCGAGACGCTGCCGGTCGAGGACATCCGGATCGTCTGTGACACGCTGCTGCGCACCGATCCCTCGAGCGGCGCCGAAACCCACCTGCTGGAGCTGGCGCTGACCCGCCGGCCGCGCCCGCTTACGCTCGCGTCCGCTCGACGCTTGGCCGAGGACGGGCGGGGTCGCCTGCTCGTCAACACACGGTCCGGACGTGCGGCGGTGTGTCGTGACGGGCGCAGCCTGCTCACCGAGGATGGCCAGCTGCAGCGACGATACGAACTCGTCAGGCCCATGAAGCGCGAGCATGTCGCAGCCGATCGGTTCGGGGAGACGAGCTGGACCGAGGCAAGCCCCCAAGCCTTCGAGCGCGCCTGGCATGAGGAGATGGAAGAGGCGCTCGCCTCCACCTCGACCGAAACGCTCTACCTCGCAACCGGGCTTCTGCTGCCGATCTGGAACGTCCTGCCAAATGATCATGTCCAGGTTCTCCGCATCGTCGATCAGACCGGCCAATCGCTTCTCGGCCGTGAGGTCCCCGTATTGGCGCTGCCAGAACTCGGCCGACGGCTCGGGCTCGATCTCGATCGCGCACTCGATCCGGCGCTGATCGCGAATGCTGTACTCGACACGGGGCGCGCCTGCGCGCTGCCCGGCCTTGCCGGCCTGACGCTCAAGCGTGCGCTCGTGGGCGGCGAACGGCGGCTCGAACTCGCCGGCTTCGAGCCGGGCCGCCTGCCCGAATACAAGGCGCTTGGCTGCTTTACCGAGATCATCCGGTATCAGACCCGGCTCTTCGTCCCGCTCGACCGCGCAAACGCGATCCTGCCGGCGCTGGCCGCCTGATCGCCGCCATGCTCGACACGCGCCACCTTACGACCTATTTAGGTGCTGCCACTAGAAAGGCTTCGACATGGAACGCGCGATCACCGCCAGCGATGCCAACCAGCGCTTTTCCGAACTGCTGCGCGAGGTGCAGGACGGCGAGACCTTCGTCGTGACCTCGCGCGGACGCCCCGTCGCCAAGATGGTCCCTGTCGACGATCTCGACCGGCAGGCGCCCGCGATCGATGCTCTGCTCGCGCACGTCGAGACGCTGCCGCGGCGGTCACTGGCCAGCTGGAGCCGCGCGGACCTCTACGAGTGAGCCGCGTCGCGCTCGACACCAACATCCTCGCTTATGTCGCCGGCGTCGACCGTCACGCGGATGATGCCGCCAAGATCGACGCGAGCCGCACGCTGCTGAAGTGCCTGCGCGGACGCGCCTCGCTGGTCGTCCCGGTCCAGGTCATGGGCGAGCTGTTCGTCGTGCTCACCCGCGCCGGCGCCAGCCGCAGCGACGCGCGTACGACGGTGCTGCGGATGACCGAAGCCTTCGGCACCGCAGACAGCGCGGCATCGGCACTCCACTCGGCACTGGATCTTGTCGCGGCGCACCAGCTTCAGTTCTGGGACGCGCTGATCCTCAATGCCGCGGCCGAGGCGGGCTGCACGCTCCTCCTATCCGAGGACATGAGCAGCGGCTTCACCTGGCGCGGCGTTACGGTCCTGAACCCTCTCGCAGCGACACAAGACGATCGGCTGACGCGGCTCTTCGCCTGAGCCACAGGAGAGAGGAAAGGCAGGCGCCGGGCGGGTGAGCCTCGGGCGCAATCGGGCGCCAGGGCTCATGGAGCCTGACCCATGATCCAGACCATCCCGCTCAACAAGCTCATTCCCTCCATGCGCAACGTCCGGCGACGGAGCGACGAGGCGGCGGACGCGCAGCTGCGCGCCGACATCGAGGCGCGCGGCCTGCTGCAGAATCTGATCGTCACCGCCAACAAGAAGCCTCGCGGCACCTTCGCGGTCGAAGCGGGCGGACGCCGGCACGCCGCGCTTAAGGCGCTGGCCGACGCGGGCATGCTCGCGGCCGACGTCGCGGTGCCCTGCCTCGTGCTCGACGACCTCGGCAGTGCCGTCTCGGAAGCGAGCCTCGCCGAGAACTTCCAGAAGCTCGCCCTCAATCCCGCCGACGAATGCCTCGCTTTCCAGCACTTCATCGAGCAGGGCTCGGACGTCGAGGGCATTGCGCGTCGCTTCGGCGTCACCGTCCGCTTCGTCGAAGGCCGGCTGCGCCTCGCCAGCCTCGCTCCGGTCGTCTTCCAGGCGCTTGCCGATGGCGAGATCACGCTCGATGTCGCCAAGGCTTATGGCTCGACGCCCGACCGCGAGCGTCAGGCGCATGTCTTCGACCAGATGAGCCGCGGCTACGGCGGCGCGCATCCCGACAGCGTGCGGCGCATGATGACACAGGCCACCGTGTCGGCGAGCGATGCGCGCGCGCGGCTCGTCGGCGAGGATGCCTATCTTGCGGCGGGTGGCCGGATCGACCGTGACCTGTTCGCCGACGATGCCTCGACCCGATGGCTCGACATCGCCATTCTCGAGCGGCTCGCCAACGAAAGGATGGAAGAGGCCGCTGAAGCGCTGGCGGCCGAAACCGGCTTCGCCTGGGTGCGCCCGACGCTCGACCGCTACGTCGACTGGCAGCAGACCGAGGGTTTGACGCGCGTTGAACTCGAAGCAGCTGAGCTCAGCGACGACGAGCAGCGGCAGGTCGCCGAGCTGGAAGCGCAGGCGGCGGACCAGGTCGGCGTGCTGGAAGATGAGGCCAGCAGCGAGGAAGATCGCGCCGCCGCCGAAGCGAAGCTCGAAGCGCTCGACAAGGCGCTCGAGGCGATCACCGACAAGCCGCCGGTGCTGGGCGACGACCTTCGTCCGACCATCGGCGCGTTCCTGGTGCTCGGCCCCGATGGCCAGCCCAAACTGCACCAGACCCTGTATGCCGATTGCCCCGTCTCCAGCGACAGCGAAGACGGCGAAACGCCGGGTGACGGCGTCGACACACCTTCACCCCGCACCATCGGCCTCTCCCAGCGACTGACCGATGAACTCGCGATCCAGCGGCGCGACATCCTGGCCGTTCATGTCGCGGCCGAGCCGGACTTCGCACTCGATCTCACCATCTTCCTGATGGTCGATCGCCTCTCCGGTCACCGGACGGACCGCTACGGCTCGACGCTGAGCGCTCGTCCGCCCCAGGAGCCGGTCATCGGCTTCCGCACGCCTGGGGCGGCCGCGACGATCGCGCGGGCCGAAGCCGAGGAGCGGCTCGATCGCAGCTGGGCCGGGCACGACCAGGTCGAGGCGCGCTTCGACGCCTTCCGCGCGCTCGACCCGGAGCAGCGGGCGGCGTGGCTGGGTCACGCGGTCGCAGCATCGCTCGAGGCCAGCGTCGGCGGGACGGGCGCGAGTGCGTGCCGGTTCCACGATCATCTCGGGCACGTGCTCGGGGTCGACGTCGCAGCCTGGTGGCGTCCCACCGCTACCAACTTCTTCGACAAGGTCACCAAGCCGGTGATGTTCGAGGCACTCGATCAGATCGACGGACCGGCGCTCGCCGCGCGATACGGCGCCGCCAAGAAGGCTGACCTCGCCGCTACGTGCGAGCGCATCTGCGCAGGCGATTTCATCGGTGAGGTCGGGACCAAGGAGGTCGCGCGCGCCTGGCTTCCCGCAGCGATGCGCTTCGCCTCGCCCACCGGTGATCCCGACGCGGCGACCGGCGCCGCGACGGATCCCGAGATCGTCGATGCTGCATGCGTCGAGGAGCCAGGCGGCATCGGAAATCCCGCAGCGCCGCGCGCCGCCGCCTGAACCTCTTACCTGTAGAACGTCCGGGGCGACCTCGCCGGCGAGGTCGCCCCTTTCTCCTGTCCGCCTTCGGCAAGAGGAAAGGCGGCTGGCGCCGGGGCGAGCCGATCCCGGCTCGTCAGAGGGAGACGCGCCATGCGCCAGTATCGATCAGACAAGGTCCCGGCCAACCCCGCCGAGACGATCACCCGAGCCATCATCGAACGCCTCGAGGCGGGCGTCCGCCCGTGGCGGCAGCCTTGGGCCGGTGGCCCGGTTTCTCGACCCTTGCGCGTCTGCGGCACGCCGTATCGCGGTGCCAATGTCATCTGGCTGTGGATGGCGGCACAGGCGCGCGGCTTCGCTTCCCCCACGTGGATGACCTACCATCAGGCCCAGCTGCTCGGCGGCCAGGTCCGCAAGGGCGAGCGCGGTACGCTGGCGATCTTCTACAAGAGCTACACCAAGGAGGTCGAGAACCCGGGCACGGGCGAGCGCGAGGATGAAGCCCGCCGCGTGCTCAAGAGCTTCACCGTCTTCAACGTCGACCAGATCGATCGGCTTCCCGAACGGTTCCTGCCCGTGACGATGCCCCTGCCCGAGCTCAACGAGCGCGACGGCGCGCTCGACGCCTGGTTCGCCGCCGTGCCGGCCCGGCTTCGCCACGGTGGCGGCGAGGCCTATTACATGCCGTCGACCGACGAGATCACGATGCCGGAGATCGCGGCGTTCCGCAGTCGCGACCATTACCGGGCAACGCTCGCACACGAGATGGCGCACTGGACCGGGCACGCCAGCCGGCTCGATCGCACGCTCGGCAATCGCTTCGGCAGCGACGCCTATGCGATGGAAGAGCTCGTCGCGGAACTCACCGCGGCGATGATCGGCGCCGAGCTCGGGCTGCCGGTCGATCATCTCGACGATCATGCGAGCTACCTCGCTTCCTGGCTCAAGGTGCTGAAAACCGACAGCCGCGCGATCCTGACCGCCGCTGCCAAGGCCGAGGAAGCCAGCGCCTTCCTGCTCGCCTCCCAGGCACGCGGGCAAGCGCAAGAGGCCGAGCGGCTCGCCGCCTGATCCCACCCCCACATTGCCGCCATCGACGCGCCAGATGCGGCGCCACGGCGGCATTCGACCGGAGCAATTCCCATGACCTACGACGTCGGCTATCGCTTCTCGCAGGCGCTCGATCCGAGCGGCCTCGACACTATCGCCACGTGCCTTCATGCCCTCCAGGCAGCCGCCAAGGACTGCAGCAATGCGGGCAAGCCGTTCGAGACCGATCCTGCCGTGGTGCTGCTCGCGCAGCATCTCGGAAGCGTCGCGACGATAAAGATGCCAGACCGCCCCGCACTCCGATCGCTCTGCGGCGATGCACTCGCTGAGATCGCGCGTACGCCCCTCCTGGTGCTACTCGCAGCCCGCGGCGTCTCCTACGACGCCGATGCCAAGCGCACCTTCCACACCGAGGCCCGGCGTGCGCTGAAACGGCTCGCGGGCGACCTGCAACTGCCGGCGAAGAGCTTCGACATCCGCGTATGCGAGGGTGGGCCTGCGGTTTCCGGCGAGGTCATCCTCCACGCCGAGGAGCTCTATCTCCAGGTCTCGATCAGCGGCTTTGGCGGTGGTGAGATCCTGTTCCGCCGGTGCCGCGGCCGTTCGGATTATTGCGGCGAGCTCAACCACTGGGCCCGCATGCCCGCCTTGCTCGACACGTCGGCTCTTGCCCGGCGGATCGCGCAGGAGCTCGGCCTTTTCCTGGCTGCGGAGATCCAGCCCCGGCTGGTCGCGTGAGGGTGGCGGAGGGTTTCAGGCGACGCCGGCATGCGGCGCGAGAGGCCCTCTACCCGCCGGCGGGATGTGCGCAACCCGCCCGCCTGCGGCCCGTGTTGCCCGGCGACGTGGTCGCCGCCGGGCTGCCCGCGCCAGCCTTGCCGGGGAGTGGCGCCCACCCCTGATGCCGACGGGCGGGAGGGCGCGTCGCCGCACTTGCGCGGCGTCAGACCTGGAGACCTCTCATGCCCACGACCCTTGCCGCCCAACTCGCCGCGCTGGAACTCGGTCACCTCTCGATCAGCGCCGACGCGAGCACCGCGTGCCGCAATCCCCTTCAACCCGATGCCATCGACCAGACCTTGGCGGCGGTCTGGTCCGACCTCTTCGGGCTTTTCACCGATACCGTCCTCGAGGATCAGGCCGAGGAACTCGGCTGGGGTGTCGTCAACCTGTTCCACCGCGCCGCCGCCAAGGCATCGATCCGGATCGATCGCGCGACGGACGAGATCCGGCTGCTGCTGGCGACCAACGATGGTTCGGAGATCCATACCACCGAGCTCGAACAGCAGGTCGAACGCGCCCAGGTCGCGGAGGACGAGATGCTGGCGCTGGAGGCGCTCCGCGAGACCGCCGCTGCCCTCTACCTCGCCGAGACCGGGTCATCGTGGCGGCCGGCCGGTGGTTCGCGGCTCAGCCATGACGCGCTGACCACCTCGGCGGTCGTCCAGGGTCGAGAGTTCCTCAAGGCACGCGCCGAGGGCAAGCGCCGCGCGGCGATGCCGCAGGGCACACCGATCGTCTTTGCCGGTGGGCGCTTGAGCTTCACCTCGACCGATGATGCCAAGACCTATGGCGATGCGATCTGGCAGACACTCGATCGCGTGCGGGCCAATGTCGGAGACATGGTCCTTGTCCATGGCGGAGACGGCAAGGGTGCTGACCGCCTGGCGGCATCCTGGGCCGAACGGCACAAGGTGCCCCAGATCGCCTTCAGCCTCGACACGCGGCTCGGTGCTCGGGCCGGGTTCAAGCGCAACGAGCAGATGCTCGATCTGAAGCCGCGCTACGTCGTCGCCTTTGCCGGCAACGGCGTCCTCGAGCGCCTCGTCATCCAGGCCAAGGAGCGCGGTCTCTCCGTTGTCGATCGCCGCGGTCCGCTCGGCACCAATCCCAAGCAGCATGCGCGTGCGCAGGCGTCAGGGCGACCCTGATCCATCGGGAGCGTGGCTTCGGCCACGCTCCTCCAGCCGTTGCTTCAGGCGCATCACGTCGCGGGCGACGCCTTGATCCACCGCTCAAATGCTTCCAGCACCTGGCGCAGTTCTGCGTCCTTGACGGCGCGCCGGGCGTGGGGAAGCGTGAACCATTGCCGCTGCCGCTGGTGCCGTTCCTGCCAGTCCGCGAGCTCGGCCTGGACCTCCAGCGGAAATGCGTCGATCCGGATCGTTCCGCCGAACCTGAGCATCGATCCGCCCGGCTGACGGTAGCGTCCGACCGGCTCTGACGCGATGTGGCCGGTTACACCCGCTTCCTCATAGGCTTCGCGTTCGGCGGAACGCGAAGCCATCAACCCGCGGGCGATCTTGCCCTTCGGCAGGATCCAGCGCCGCCGCGTGCGTGAGGTCACGAGCAGCACCGATACATCTCCGCCGGATTCGACACGGTAGGGTATGGCGGCCGACTGAGGCGTCACGGATGAAGCGAGAGGATGATCACGATCAATGTCTAGAGCACCTCCGGCCGGCCCGTTCCATCACATTGTATCCGCTCGCTTTCCTACACTTGGATGGGACCGCTAGGACGTCGCCATGTCACTCCTGCTCCTCGCTGCCGCTTCGATGGTCGTGCCCCCCGGCGAGCGTTTCACCTGCACCCCCGTCGCGGTCTGGGACGGCGATGGTCCGATCTGGTGCCGGGAGGGACCCCGCGTCCGGCTGGCCGGGATCGCCGTACGCGAGATCGACGGCAGCTGCCGACCAGGTCATCCCTGTCCCCGTGCTTCGGGCCGAGAAGCGCGCGATCACCTCGTCACCCTGCTGGGTGGAGCGCGCGGCACGCTGCGGACCGGCCATGTCGTTGTGCGCGGTCCGGTGCTCAGCTGCCGTTCGAATGGCTCTGCCCGCGGCTCCCGGACGGGCGCTTTCTGCCGCTCTGACAAAACGGGTGACCTCTCCTGTGCGATGGTCCGGGGCGGCTACGCCGTGTCTTGGGCGCGCTATGATGGCAGGCTGGTCTGCCGATCGGACCCAGGCTCGTCCTGACCCATCGCTGCCGGACGGCTCGCGTTCCTGAGCGCGTCCGAAACCCTCCCCATCGCCGCCTGATCCCTATGGCGGCCGCGGATCCCTGCAACCCGCCGTTCAAGGCCCGTGTTGCGCCCGCGCTGACGCTTGGCGCTGCCCGCGCCAGCCTTGCCCGTCAGGTTTCCCTCCGGCCTCACGGCCTCCGGTGCAGCGCGCCGCTCGAGCCCGCCATGGCCGGGTTCTGCGTCGACGGGGACGGTCCCGGCGACCCTTCCAGGAGTGAGCCTCATGACCAACACCGTTCTTCTCGTCGGCAACCTCGGCACCGATCCCGAGACCCGCACTACCCGCGGCGAAACCCGTGTCGTCAGCCTGAGCCTCGGCACCAGCCGGCCCAAGCGCGACAGCGAGGGCAAGACCTTCAAGGATGCGAGCGGCTACACCGCCAAGGAAACCGAGTGGCACCGCATCACCTGCTTCAACGGCCTCGGCAAGACGGTCGCGCAATATGCCGCCAAGGGCATGATGGTCGCCGTGCGGGGCCGCATCCACTACAGCAAGTGGACCGACCGGGAGGGTGTCGAGCGCTACGGCTGCGAGATCATCGCCGAGGATGTCCAGTTCCTCAGCCGCGGCAAGCCGACGGGGAGCGGCGAGCCTTCGGGCCAGAACGATATCGACGACGACCTGCCCTTCTGACCGGGCCCGATCAGCCCCGGCGGCATCGCCGCCGGGGCTTTCTTCATGCCTGCGGGCGGGTTCCGAAATGCCGGGCGACGATGGCATCCAGGCGCCGCGTCAGCAGTGCGGCAAGCGCCAGCGCATCGCGCTCCGCATCGAACGGATCACGCGCGCAGGACGACACGATCGCGTCACGCAGCCAGTAGCTGGTCGCGGGGTCGGCGAGGATCGCCAGCAACTCGACGACCTCGGCTCCGTCGAACCGCGGCTCAGGGCTGGCCATCGTCGCCTCGCTTCACACCAGGCATTCCGGCCGGCTTGAGCCCGACACCAGGATCCTGCGACGTGCCGCCGAGTGCCTTGCGGATCGCCACGCGGAGGCCTTCGGAGCCGAGTGCCCCGCCCCCGGCGTCGAGCACGATCGTACCGAGTTCGAGTGCGGCGGCCTGGCGCAATGCGTCGCGCAGGCTGGCGAGCCGCCGTTCTTCTTCGTCATGTCGGGTGAGCGCATCGAGCGCGCTCGGCTTCTTCTTGGCCACGACCAGTCTCCTGTCGGTCGAAGCCCCTTCCGATGTCCCTCTTCGCGCAGCGGCATGGCTGTAGGAAAGCGCTTTCTTCAGCTGCCCAGGTCAGGTCCCTTCCCTCGAGGGTGCCGCATCCAATCGGCCGCCGCGGGCATCGAGCCCGCGCCGGCCGAGCTCTTCTACTCGCTCGACAAGGTGTAGCATGACAGCGGCGAAGACCGGGCCTCAAGGACGACGGGGCCCCACCATTTTTCCGGCCGATCAACGTTCGTCCTCATCACCAGCGTCATCGCGCGGCCGGAAAAATCGTGACCCCCATCGCCGCTGGCGCGGCCGCTCCTTCGGAGCGGTCCCTGACCCCCGATCTTCCCCGCTGTCCCTCAGACGCCGTCTTTCACTTGAGATTTGAGAGGACGGACGATGACCTTCTACAGCCCGATCAACACCACCGCCGCCGCCACTGCGGACCACGACGCCTATATGGCCGCCTATGCCAAGGCCGCCGCCAGGGCGCCCTACAGTTACTTCGACCAGCACATCATCCGCACCGACGATGGCTGCTACTGGGTCGCCGACGAGGGCGACTACGAAAGCCTGATGGCAGATCTGGTCGACCGGATCGTCCACACCGTGACGGCAGGCCGCAGCGACGAGGAGTAACCTGGCGAGAGGGGCTCCGGCGCCTCTCGCTTTGCTCGTCCAGAGCAATCGGCCAGCCGGGAGTAAGAGTAGAAAACGCCGGTCCAAGTGGAACCGCGAGCCTGAAACTCAGGAGCGACTCGCGTCTCCGCAATCCCACCGGATGACCGATCAGCACCCGATCGACAGACCATCATCACCGACCGCAGCACCTCGACGATGTGGGGCAAAGAGGGCACACCCTATGCGGCAAGCCCGCAGGTTAAGTGATTGATTTCGGCAGAGCAAACCTGTCCCACACGCCGTTCGATTTCGTGGGTCCGATTTGGCGAGCGGCCAACCTGTTGAATTGTCTGGATTACAGTTCCGCAGGCGGCGCACGAAATCGTTTTCCTACAACCCGTCTATCGCGGTAAACCGACCGTGCCTTGCGAAGCGCGACCACGCTCCATCCGGTGATGGAGACGTGCATGTCGTATCATGAATTCATAACCGTGCGGATGAGCGGCACCATGCGTGCCGAGCTGTTCGCTTATGCCGCCGAGCGCCAGCTCGATGTCGGCAAACTCGTCCGCGATCTGATCGCGTTCGAGCTCGCAGTCGGGCGTCACCGCGCGCGAGAGGCGCTCGGTCAGCTCTTATTTCTGGCAATCGCCATGGACGAGCTCCTCGCCGCGCACAGCGATGAGACGCTGCGTGACCATGTCATCCAGCAATGGCGCACGCGCCTCGACGAGGAGGCGTCGTCCGATGCGCAATAAGCTCGTCAACTTCACCCGCGGCTCCCAGCTCATCGGCCATTTCGGCTTCATGTTCGCCGCCGGTCTGAAGGGCCCTCTTCTCTTCGCCATGGCGATCTTCGGGGGCTTCATCTGGTGGCGCGTGTCGGCAGCCCTCACCAATGCCGAGAGCTATTTGTGCTGGATGCGCCTCTATGTCGCCGGCTACACCTGGTTCGAATTCGATCCCGGGCGTCCGGTCAATCTGGCGCGGGACGGCGCGCCCTTGCTCGTGCCGATGGCCCGCGCGGCCAGCCATCCGATCATGGCGGCTGCATGGTCCAAGTGCCTGGTCGCAGCGCGCGACGGCGCCGTGACCGCCTCCCTCATCACGGTTCCCGCAACGGTTGCCTTCGCCTGGATCGCCGCGTGGTTCGGCCGCCGCTCGAAGGAAAGCAAGCACGAGCGCGGCGCCACGCTGGCCGATCTTCCGACCCTGGTTGGCGAGATCGACGCTCATAATCGCGGCGAGCGCGCAATCGAGTATCGGCGGGCGCTCGGTCCCGGATGGCGCCTCACCTCACCGGCAGAGCGCCGCGCCGCGCAGCTCTACGCACCTTATCGTCTGGCGGGCGTTCCCTTCCCGTGGCGCCTCGAGCAGAGCCACGCCATGCTCATCGGCACGACCGGCACCGGCAAGACCGTCTGCCTGCGTGACCTGCTGAGCCAGGTCCGCGCCGCTGGGCACCGCGCGGTGATCTTCGACCTGACCGGCGCCTTTATCGAAGCATTCTATGATCCCGAGCGGGACGTCATCCTCAACCCGCTCGATGCGCGCTGCCCGCAATGGTCGGTCTTCGAGGATTGCACAGACGAGGCGAGTTTCACCGCTGCCGCGGAAGCGCTCGTGCCGCATGACGGCGGCGGCGCGGAGGCCTTCTGGGTTCTCGCGGCCCGCATGCTGTTCGTCGAGATGTGCCTCAAGCTCGCCGCGGAGGAGCGCGCGACCAATGCGGCGCTCTCGAGCGAGCTGATGACGGCCAGCCTCGCCCATGTCCATCAGTTGATGCAGGGCACCGTCGCCGATCCGCTCACCGCACCCGAGGCCGCGCGCATGGCGGAGTCGATCCGCGCGGTCTTCAATGCCAACGCCAAGGCGCTCCGCATGCTGCCGGTGACGGGGGTCCCCTTCTCTGTCCGCCGGTGGGTCGAGGGTGACTGTGCCGAGGCAAGCTTTCTCTTCGTCTCGGCCCGCTATGTCGACATGTCGGTCGCTTCCAGACTCCTGACCGTCTGGATGGACACAGCCATGAACACGCTCATGGCTGGACCGCGCACCACCGACCTCAAGGTCTGGTTCCTGTTTGACGAGCTCGGCGCGCTGCATCGCTTGCCCGCGCTTGAAAAAGGTCTCCAGACCGCGCGCAACTATGGCGGCGCGATCGTCGCCGGGGTGCACGCCTATGCCAAGCTGAAGGAGACCTACGGCGACAACATGGCGATGACCCTTGCCGCGCTCGCACGCACCAAGCTCATCTTCGCCACTGCCGATCGGGAGTCCGCGACCTGGTGCTCCGACTTCATCGGCCACCGCCAGTATCGCGAGATGGAGGAGGGCTATAGCTATGGATATAACAATACGCGGGACGCCGTAAGCCTCACGCCGCGGCGTCAGATCGAACCGCTTCTGCTGCCCGACCAGCTAATGAACCTGCCGCGGCTGCAAGGCTATCTCAAGTTCCCCGACGGGTTTCCGGCGGCACCTGTGCGCCTCGACTATGTCGCCTATCCGAGCCGTGCCGAGCCGTTCGTTCCCCGCTCTCCCACGCCTCCGTCTGCCCCGTCAGCGGACGCCGTCGGCTCTGCAGGCGAGCCCGTCGCAGATACGAGCGGCGCGAGCGACCAGGGGCCGGGCCCGCGCTCACAGCAGGAGCGCAAAGCCGATCAGGCGGGCGTGCGCGAGCTGCCGGACGGATACGCGAAGCCGAAGATGCGTGCCGCCGACCGCGAGCCCGCCTTCGGCAAGGCGCCGGCAGATCCACCGCGCGACAGGCACAACGGCGAAGGCCTACCACACGGCGCTCGGCAGCCGACCGCCGCCGCCGGATCGGCCCTGCCCCTACTCTCAAAGGCGACCGGAGCAACTGACGGGACCGCGGAGGTCAAGGAGCAAGCGACGGCGCCTGCCACCCCGGTGACCCGGACCGGCGCAGACGCTGGTCGTCGTACAGGCGCGACCGAACTCCCGCGGCAACAGGAGAATATCACCCGTCGTGAGCTGCGTGAGGGCATTGCGCCCTCAGACCCGCACCCCAGCGACGAACCCGAACTCGACTTCTGAGAAACAACCATGTTGTCGGTGGCGACGGTCCGCTCAGCTCAGGGCGCGGCGGGCTATTTCGCCGCCGATAACTACTACACGGCCGACCAGCCCGAGGCGGCGGGCGAGTGGGTCGGCCGCGGCGCCGCGACGCTTGGTCTGGTCGGTCCGGTCGACCAGAAAGCGTTCGAAGCGGTACTTCGCGGCACGCTACCGAACGGTCAGCAGGTCGGCGTTCCGGAGCGGCACAGCGCCGGCGTCGACCTGACCTTTTCGCTTCCCAAGAGCTGGTCGCTGCTCGCCCTGGTCGGCGGCGATCGGCGCATCGTCGAAGCCTATCGCGAGGCCGTCAAACATACGCTCGCCTGGGCCGAAAAGAATGCTGCCGAGACGCGAATGGAGGTGCGCGGGCGCGAGAAGGTGGTGGCCACGAACAACCTCGTGGTCGCGCTGTTCGAGCATGATACCAGTCGGGCGCACGATCCGCAGGCGCACCTCCATGCGGTGGTCGCGAACGTTACGCAGGGACCAGATGGCAAGTGGCGTGCTCTTCACAACGGCAAGCTCTGGCAGCTCAACACCTTGCTCAACGCCATCGCCATGACTGGCTTTCGGGAGCGCTTGGAGGCGCTGGGGTACAGGGTCGGCGACCGCTCCCGCCACGGCAATTTCGAGGCGGCGGGGATCCCGCGCAATCTCGTGATGGCCTTCAGCACGCGCCGCCAGCAGATCCTCGCCAAGGTCGCGGAACTGGGCGCCAGAAGCCCCGCCGCGTTCGACGCCGCGACGCTCATGACCCGTCCGGACAAGGCGCCAGTCAGCGACCGTGCCGCGCTCTACACCAGCTGGCGGGGCAGCGCTGCCGAGGTCGGCCTGGATCTCGCGGGCGTGATGTCCGGCGCAGAGCGGATCGCCACTGCCACCGGCGCGCCCTGGGCGCGCCTGGCCCAATCGATCGGTTCGGTCGCGACGAGAATGAAGGATGTTGTCGGCGATCTCGGACGCAAGCTCGGGCTGGCGACAGGTGACCCGTACCTGCCGCGGCTAGGGCCAGGCCTTCGCCCGGACAGCGCCGCTGCGGCCCATGCGGTCGCCTCGGGTGTTCGTCATCTGGAGGCACGCGAGGCGGCCTTTGCGAGAACCGACCTCCTCAAGGCGGCGCTCGACACCGGGCTGCCCACCAACATCGAAGCGGTGGAGCGGCGTGTCGAGCAACTCCTCGCCGCAGGCGCGTTGGTGCGCGGCATGGGGCGTCGGGACACGATGCTCACGACCGCGCAGGGCATCGCGACCGAGGCCGCGATCCTCGATGCGATCGAGGTCGGTCGCGGCCAGGGCCGTGCCTATCACACGATGGCGCACGCGCCCGCAGCGCTGCAGGCGGCCGCCACCAAGCGGTCGGGGATCAGGCTGAACGCTGGCCAGCAGGCCGCCGGCACCATGCTGTTGTCCTCACCCAACCGCATCGTCGCGATCCAGGGTGTCGCCGGCGCCGGCAAGAGCAGCGTTCTCGCGCCCGCAGCCGAGATCATCTTGAGCCACGGTGACAAGGTGATCGGGCTCGCGGTCCAGAACACCCTGGTGCAGATGCTCCAGCGCGAAACCGGTATCCCGTCGATGACCGTCGCGCGCTTCCTGAAGACGCATGAAGCCGCACTCCGTCCCACCCCGGATCCGATCGCTCTGGCGCAGGCGCGGACTTCGCTCGGCGGTGCAGCGATCCTCGTCGACGAGGCCTCGATGCTGTCGAACCGCGACCAGTTGAGCCTCGTCCGGCTCGCCAATCTGGCCGGTGTCGGACGCCTGGCGTTCGTGGGCGATGCCCGTCAGCTCGGCGCGGTGGACGCGGGCAAGCCCTTCTCGGTCATGCAGCAGGCAGGCGCACCGATGGCCCAGATGAGCGAGAATCTTCGCGCGCGCAGCGAGGATATTCGCACAGCGGCTGCCGCGGCGCAGATCGGTGCCGTTGACCGCGCGATGGAAGCGTTGCGGCCCTTCACTGTCGAAGCGCCGGATCGGGCGAGCGCGGAGGCGGCCGACCGCTGGCTGGCGCTGCCGGACGCCGATCGGGCACGCACCGCGATCTACGCGTCAGGGCGACGCCTGCGCGCCGAGGTGAACAGCGCGGTTCAGGCCGGCCTGCTCGCGCGCGGCGAGCTCGGTCCCGGCAAGCTGAATCTGACCGTCCTCGATCGTGTCAGCCTGACCGACGAGGAGCTGCGCTATCCGCATAGCTACGCGACCGGGATGGTCGTCGAGATCAGCCGCGCGCAGCCGGGCCTGCGACTGCCTCGTGCCCGTTCCACCGTCGAGCGCGTCGATGCGCTCGCCGGAACGGTCACGCTCAAGCTGTCGGGTGGCGCGGAGCGCGTCATCCGCCCTGCCAGGCTCCGCATTCGTGACGGTGCTTCCCCCGTCCAGCTCTACGAGCAGAAGAGCCTGACGCTCCACGAGCGCGACCGGATCCGGTGGACCGCCAACGATCACGATCGCGGCCTCTTCAACGCCGACCAGGCGCAGGTGCTGGCGATCGACCGCGGGCGGGTGACGGTCGCGACCAGCCAGGGATTGACGGTCACAATGCGTGCCGATGATCCGATGCTCTCGCGGCTGGATCTCGCTTATGCGCTCAACGCTCACATGGCGCAGGGCCTGACCTCGGATCGGGGGATCGCGGTGATCGAAACCCGTGATGCGAAGCTCGTCAATCAGCAGACCTTCCTGGTGACCGTGACGCGCCTGCGGGACTCGCTGACGCTGATCGTCGACAATGCCGACAAGCTCCAGGCCAAGCTGGCGCGCAATCCGGGCGGCAAAACCTCAGCCCTGGAGACGAGCGGTCAGCTGCGATCCGCACCGGGCAGAGACAGCAGTCGCGCATCCGTCACTTCTCCGGAGCGAAGCCTGGATCTCGAACCCGGCCGCAGCAGGCCCTATGACATCGGCATCTGATCCGATCTGTTTAGATCAGGAGGCCGTGGCTCGGCGTGGTCAAATGGTCCGCGCTGACTATGGTGTCTGTCCATGCCGATGACCCAGGACCAGGAGCGATGGGCTGAAGCGCTCGCGATCGAGCGGCTTCATGGCGGGCGGGCCATGGCTTGGGTTCTCGGGCGGATCGAGGCGCTTCGGGCGAAGGGCGACAGCCTGGGCGTCGAGCGCTTCACCATCCCCGCCGCGCGTCTGGAACAGCTTCAGGTCGGTCAGCACTCGACAGTCGGCTGAATGCACCGACGCGTCGACCGATGCCTGAACCGGCCAGCCACCCGCTCGTTCGGAGCAGATGTCTTCACTCGAGACCGCCTCCGTCGCAACGACATCAGCGCCACCCCTGGTCACTCCTGACGGCCGCTACATCGTCGTGCGTGGCCGGCTCTGGCGGCGGTCCAACTCTGGCCTTGATGATCAGCAGCGCAAGGCGCTCACTGACGAGCTGATGAGCGCCCGGCGGGCCGTGGGCGCAGCCCTGCGCGCCCGAGACGAGGTCGCACTCGCCGCCGCGCGGACGCGGGTGCATGACGCAAAGGTCGCGCTGAGTGAGCGTGGTCCTGTTTGGTGGATCGACGGCACGCCTGACCAGAACCGGCGGATGGCGTGGAACACCGTTTATGCCGACTGGTACGCAGCCCTCGGGAGTAAGGCATGAGCGACGCCGACGCGCTGGGTCTGCCGCCCGAGGCGTTCGCCAAGCAGGACGGCGGGGACGACCTCGACTTCTATGCGCCGCCTCGCCTGGTCACGCACATCGATGAACCGGCGATCGAGGCTCTCACCAGACACTATGGCGAGAAACTGAAACCGGGCGATCGCGTCCTTGACCTCATGTCCAGCTGGGTCAGCCACCTGCCGGGCACCCTCGACCTCGAGGTCGTCGGCCACGGCATGAATGCGGACGAGCTCGCCGCCAATCCGCGCCTCAAGCGGTGGTTCGTCCAGGACCTCAACCAGAATGCCGTCCTGCCGGAGCCAGCCGATGCGTTCGACGCGGTGCTGGTGTGTGTCGGCGTCCAGTATCTCCAGAACCCGCTGACCGTGTTCCGCGAGATCAGGCGCGTCCTCAAACCCAACGGCGTGGCGATCGCCAGCTTCTCGAACCGGTGCTTTCCGACAAAGGCGGTGGCGATCTGGCGCGCGCTCGACATGAACGGCCAAGCAGCGCTCATCCGGCTCTACCTTGAGAGAGCCGGCTTCCACGATGTCCAAACTCATGTGCTCGCGGACGGTCGGAAGAGCGATCCGCTGGTCGCTGCGGAGGCGCGTGCCTGAGGTCAGCCGAAGCGGACGGTATCCTCCAGCCCGGCAGTCTTGCCCGCCATGCCGGGCACCTCCTCGAGCTGCCGCACCGCCTCGAACCGGCCCCGCTCCTCGCGGTAGCGGACGATCTCGAACCCGTGCCCCGTCAGCTGCGGAACCGCATCGATCTCGTCGGCAGATGCCGTGTTGATGTCGATCATGCCTCTTTGCTCCACAACCGAGTGAGCGCTCCGTCCGGACCATCGATCGGGTCGCCCTTCGGGAGCAGTACGGCCGCAATGCGCGCAAGCGTCGCACGATCCGCTGCCGTCCGGCAGACGTCCCAGTCCTGCCCTTGCGGATAGGCACCGACCAGCAGGAAATCGTCGCTCGCGCGGATACGGCAATGCCCGGTGCCCGCCGGCAGCACGAGGAGATCGCCCGCTTCGATCTGCACCTGTCGGCCGCCCTCGCCGCCCAGCATCAGATCGGCCACGCCGCTGGTGCAGGCCAAGGCTTCGTGCGCCGTGGAATGATAATGGTGATAGGAATAGACGCCGTCGCGCCAGTCTGGCCGCCAGTCATTCCGGAGAAGCAGCGCCTCGACTGCATCCAGGTCGCCAGACGGCACAACACCGCGATAGACGAGCACCGGCAGCGCGGAATTGTTCGGCACCCAGCCGTTTTGGCCGAGCATCAGGGTTTCGGGCTCGCTCACAGGTTCGCCTGTTCCTCGCGCGGCAGGTCGGCATCAGGCGGATAATAGAGGTCGGCACACTCTTCGCGAAGGCAGCCACCCTCAATCACGATGTCGTCGCGGTAGGCGTCCGCGATGAACGACAGCGCATCGACATGCCGCGCCTCGAAATACATCGGGTGCACGTCCTCGCGTCCGGCACCATAGACGACGCGCCCGACCTTGGACCAGATCGAGGCCATGGTGCACATCCCGCAGGGCTGCAGGGTCGAGTAGAGCGTCGCTCCGCGCAACTCGAGCTCGCCCGTACCCTCGCAGGCGCGGCGGATCGCCATCATCTCGGCATGGGCGGTGGCGTCGGGCAGGTCATCGGTCTGGTTGCGCTCGGCGCTGATCTCACGGCCGTTCAGCACGATCACCGACCCGAGCGGTGAGGTCGACGGGTCCGAGCCCTTTGATCGGGCGATCTCGATCGCACGCCGCATCCAACGCTCGTCTTCCTCGGTCAGCACACGATCCTCTCCCTTGACCAACATGGCCTCGCGCTGGAACATATAGCGAACAAATGAGTCGATTCCGCCTGATGCCTGAGGCCAGTACCCGAACCGAGATTTTGGCGCACCTGCGGGAGGCGATCGCTGACGTGCGCTCACGAGAGGCGGCTGCCCTGCCTTTTGAGATCGCCCAATTGGACGACCGGCTTGCGGACCGCGGCCTGGATGGTGCCGCCCTGCACGAGATCGCTCCTGCCGCTCCAGCGCTCAGCGATGAGGCTGCGGCGACCTTATTTGTCGCGGGCATCGCCGCTCGAATGGCAGCGATGACGGACGCCCGGGTTCTCTGGGTGGTGAGCCGGTTCGACCTCTACGCACCGGGACTTGAGCAAGTCGGTCTCAGCCCCGAGCGTCTGATCTTCGCCGAAGGGCGCGAGGACCGGGACGTGCTCGCTCTGATGGAGGACGGCCTCCGACATGGCGCTCTGGCGGCGGTCATCGGCGAGGTCCGGCGCGCCGACATGACAGCGAGCCGGCGACTGCAACTGGCCGCCGATGCGGGAAAGACGCCTGCCTTTCTGTCGCGTCGGTGGCGACGGCAGGGCGTCTGCCCGCTGACCGAACTTTCCGCTGCGTCGACGCGCTGGCGCATCGGTTGCGCTCCCTCCGCGCGATTGCCGGCTTCGGGCGTCGGCCGGCCGCGCTGGACCGTCGAGCTTGTCCGTCAGCGGGGCGGCAACCCCTTCTCTCTTCTACTCGAGGCTTGCGATGACACGGGTCGCCTCGCTCTTCCTGCCGCGGCTCAGCATCGAGCGGCTCCGGCGGTTGGAGCGGCCGCGCGCGCTGCCTGAGCCGCGTGCCCTCCAGCCTCTCCCCGTCGATGACGACCCCGGTGCCTGTTCGGTGCCGCGGGGCGGCAACTGGCGTCCGGGCGCCCGTTGGGCTCGGGAGGGCACTCCCGATCGCGCACAGGTCGCGGCGGCGGCAAAGGCCCTGCCTCGTCACCAGCAGCCCACGATGCGCGAACTGGGGCGGAGATCGGAAGCGGCCGTACATCCGTTCAAGGGCGGGCAGAACGCGCCACTAGCGTCGACTGGCACTGGCGCCGAGAACCCGTCGCCGTCAGCCCCGCCGTTGATCCTCGCAGCCCAGGTCGGCAACAAGCAGCTGATCTCGGCCGCCTGCCCGGCTGCGCTGGGACTTGGGCTCACGCCCGGAATGGCCGTGACCCAGGCACGCGCACTCGTGCCAGAGCTCGACATCCGCCCTGCAGAGCCGGCCGCAGATGCCGCGTTGCTGGACCAGCTCGTGCTCCATGCCGTGCGCCACTGGACCCCGACCGCGGCGGTGAGCGGCGCGGATGGCATCTGGCTTGACCTGACCGGCGTCACGCACCTGTTCGGCGGCGAGGACCGCTTCTGCGCCCGCGTGCTCGCCTTCTGCGGGCGACTACGCCTGACGGCACGGGTCGCGGTTGCGGGAACGCCGGGCGCAGCGCATGCGCTCGCGCGGTTCGGCAGGCGGACGATCGAGCAGATCGAGGCCGGTCGCGAAGCCCAGGTCCTGGCACCGCTGCCGCTTGCCAGTCTCCGCATCTCCCCGGACGCGCTGGCCGCGGCCGCCCGTTTCGGGCTGGAGCGGGTCGGCGACCTGCTGCCGCTTCCGCGCGGGCCGCTCGCCCGCCGGCTGGGTCTCGCCAGCATTCGTCGGCTCGATGAGGCCCTCGGACGGGTGGCGGAGCCGATCATCCCGGTGGTTCCCGAGGAAGTACCGGTGGCGACACTGCGGCTGCTCGAGCCGATCGGGACGGCCGAAGCGATTGAGCAGGTCATCGGGGACCTTCTTGCCGATCTGGTCGCACAGCTCCGAGCGCGTGGACTTGGTGCGCGCACCCTGATGCTCGCGCTCGATCGTGTCGACGGGAGCGAACAGCGCCTCAGCATCGGCACGGTCAGGGCGAGCCGCGATGCCGCCCATCTCGCGCGCCTTTTCCATCTGCGCGTCGAGCGCATCGATCCGGGCCTTGGCATCGAGACGATGCGGCTCGCGGCGGTGCGATCGGAGCCGCTCGGTGCGACGGCGCTCGGGCCCGCGCTCGCCGACGGTCCCGGGACAGCGGACCTCGCCACTCTGGTCGATCAACTGGCGGGCCGCGCAGGCTCACACGCGCTGTTTACGATCGGCTCGGTGCAGAGTGACGTGCCCGAGCGTGCCACCGTTCGCGACGAGCCACTGGCGAGCCCG
Source organism: Sphingomonas jatrophae (assembly GCF_900113315.1). GTDB lineage: Bacteria > Pseudomonadota > Alphaproteobacteria > Sphingomonadales > Sphingomonadaceae > Sphingomonas_P > Sphingomonas_P jatrophae. The sequence goes on from NZ_FOZG01000002.1 coordinate 545,379, forward strand.
CGCGGCTGGCCGGCCTGGAAGCGCCCCGTGCACCTGCTCCGGCGTCCCGAGCCCTTGACCAATGTGGTGGCGCTGCTGCCCGACCATCCGCCGCGCCGCTTCCGCTGGCGGGGGTCTGTGCATGTGGTCGTCGCCGGTGACGGACCCGAGCGGATCCATGGCGAGTGGTGGCGGCGCGATGGCGAGGTCTGGGCCGTCCGAGATTATTTCCGGGTGGAGGACGAGCAGGGCGCGCGCTTCTGGCTGTTCCGTCGCGGCGACGGCGTGGACACCGCGACCGGCGATCTCAGCTGGTACATGCACGGGCTGTTCGGCTGATGGCCTTGCCTGCCCCGACCTATGTCGAGCTCCAGGTGACGAGCCATTTCTCGTTCCTGCGTGGCGCCTCCTCGCCCGACGAACTTTTCAGCGCCGCGGCGCTGCTCGGCCACAAGGCGCTCGGAATCGCGGACCTCGGCAGCGTCGCGGGTGTGGTGCGCGCCTGGGAGGCGCAGAAGGCGACGGGCGTCCGGTTGATCGCGGGAACGCGGGTGCTCCTCGACGATGGTCGTCAGCTGCTCCTCTACCCCACGGACCGGCCCGCCTGGTCGCGGCTCAGCCGGCTGCTGACCATGGGCAAGTCCAGGGCCGGTAAAGGCGGCTGTACCCTGGGGTGGCGCGACGTCGCGGCATGGAGCGAGGGGCTGATCGCGATCCTGCTGCCTGACATGCCCGAGGAAACGACAGCGCATCATCTGGGCGAGTTGCGGGAGGTGTTCGGGACCAGAGCCTATTGCTCGCTTGCGCTCCGGCGCCGGCCCGATGACGCGATGCGGCTCTACGAGTTGGCCCGCCAGGCGCACGCCGCCCGCGTCCGCGCCGTCGCGACCGGCGACGTGCTCTACCATGCGCCCGAAGCGCGGCTGCTCCAGGATGTCGTCTCGGCCATTCGCGAGAAGTGCACGGTCGATACATTGGGGGATCGGCGCGAGCGCCACGCCGATCGCCACCTGAAGTCACCGGAAGAGATGGAGCGGCGCTTCGGCGCCTTCCCCGACGCGATCGCGGCCACAGCCGACATCGCCCGCGCGTGCACCTTCGACCTCGGCGAGCTCAGCTACCAATATCCGCACGAGGAGGTGGTCGAAGGCCTGAGCGCGCAGGGCGCGCTCGAGCAGCTGACCCGCGAGGCGGCCGAGCGCATGTTCCCGGGTGGTGTCCCCCTGCCCTACCAAAAGCAAATCGCCCACGAGCTGCAGCTGATCGGCGATCTCGGCTATGCGCCCTACTTCCTGACCGTGAACAGCATTGTCGCGGAAAGCCGCAGGCGCGGCATCCTCTGCCAGGGACGCGGCTCGGCGGCGAACAGCTGCGTCTGTTTCGTGCTGGGGGTGACCAGCATCGATCCCATCAAGCATGAGCTGCTGTTCGAACGCTTCGTCTCAGGGGAGCGCCGCGAGCCGCCGGACATCGACGTCGACTTCGAGCATGAGCGCCGCGAGGAGATCATCCAATGGATCTACGAAACCTACGGACGTGACCGCGCCGCGCTGACCGCGGTGGTGACGCGTTACCGGGCGCGCGGGGCCGTGCGCGAGGTCGGCAAGGCGCTCGGTCTGCCCGAGGATCTCACCAAGGCGCTGGCCGGCCTCGTCTGGGGCTGGAGCCAGGAAGGTGTCGGCGAGAAGCAGGTAAACGAGCTCGGTCTCAACATGGAGGACCGACGCCTCAGGCTGGCGCTGGACCTCGCGAGAAAGCTGATCGGCGTCCCACGGCACCTGTCGCAGCATCCCGGCGGCTTCGTGCTCACCCACGAGCGGCTCGACGATCTCGTGCCCATCGAGCCCGCGGCGATGGTCGACCGCCAGGTCATCGAGTGGGACAAGGACGACATCGACGCCCTGAAGTTCATGAAGGTCGACGTGCTCGGCCTCGGCATGCTCGGCTGCATGAACCGGGCCTTTAACCTGCTCGATGAAGCGAAGGGCGTCCGGGTCGGCATGGCCGACCTCCAGGACGATGACCCCGACGTCTATGCGATGATTCAGAAGGCCGACACGCTCGGCGTCTTCCAGATCGAGAGTCGGGCGCAGATGAGCATGCTGCCGCGGATGAAGCCGCAGCGCTTCTACGATCTCGTGATCGAGGTCGCGATCGTCCGGCCGGGCCCGATCCAGGGCGACATGGTCCACCCGTATCTGCGTCGCCGCGAGGGCATCGAGAAGCCGGACTACCCTCGCCCCGAGCTTCGCGCTGTACTCGAGAAGACCCTGGGAGTGCCCCTGTTTCAGGAACAGGCGATGAAGGTCGCGATCGTCGGCGCGGGTTTTACGGCCAGCGAAGCCGACCAGCTGCGACGCGCCATGGCGACCTTCAAGTTCACCGGCGGGGTCAGCCACTTCTATGACAAGCTGGTCGAGGGGATGGTCGAGCGCGGCTATCCTCGCGACTTCGCGGAGCGGACCTTCAAGCAGATCGAAGGCTTCGGCTCATACGGCTTCCCCGAGAGCCACGCGGCCTCGTTCGCCAAGATCGCCTACGCCTCCTGTTGGATGAAGCACCATCATCCCGACGTGTTCTGCGCGGCGCTGCTGAACGCGCAGCCGATGGGCTTCTATGCGCCGGCGCAGGTGGTGCGCGATGCGCGCGGGCATGGTGTCGAGGTGCGGCCGGCCTGCATTAACGCCAGCCGCTGGGACTGTACGCTGGAACCGACCAACAGCCGATATCTCGCCGTGCGTCTGGGCCTCAGGCAAGTGCGTGGGCTCGCCAACGTGCACGGCGCCGCCATCGTCGCCGCCCGAGGCGAGGCGCCGTTCGAGTCCGTAGAGGAGGTCTGGCGGCGCGCAGGCGTTCCTCGCGCCGCGATCGAGCGGCTGGCCGAGGCAGACGCCTTTCACGCTCTGGGCCAGGACCGGCGCCAGGGCCTGTGGAAGGTGCGCGGATTGGGCGAGGCGCCCCTCCCGCTGTTCGCCGCTGCTGATGCCCGTGACGCAGCCTTCAGCCCGGAAGGGCTCGAGCCGGCTGTTGAGTTGAAGCCGATGTCCGACGGCCGCGAGGTGGTCGAGGACTATCGCGCGCTTCAGCTCTCGTTGCGCGCGCACCCGCTCGCCTTCCTCCGCGACGATCTGACCCGCCGCGGGGTGAAGCGATGCGCGGACCTGGCGGGCATCCGGGACGGCCGTCATGTCGAGGTCGCCGGCATCATCCTCGTCCGCCAGAAGCCCGGCTCGGCCAAGGGCGTACTGTTCATCACCATCGAGGACGAGAGCGGGATCGCCAACGGCATCCTCTGGCCCGACCGCTTCGAGGCGCAGCGCCGGACCGTCATGTCGGCGGCGATGATCGGAATGAAGGGACGCGTTCAGAAAGAAGGCGAGGTCATCCACGTCATCTGCGACCGGGTCATCAACTATGGCGACCTCCTCGGCCGTGTCGGCCAGATGAACTTCCCGCATGCGACCGGACGGGGCGACGGTGCCCGTCATTCGGGAGCGCCGGATCGCGGCGAAGCTGGGTGGAAACCCGGGCCGCGCGACAGCTACTGGCCGCCGCACGCCGCCGGCATGGATCCGGAGGAGGTCGTGCGGGTCAAGACGCGCGACTTCCGGTGAGCGATGGCGACCCTGCCGCGCCACCAGCGCGTGATCATCTCATTGTCGGTTCACATCCTGCGCGCGGCAATGGCCCGCTCGGGCGAGATGCGCGTCGATGTCGTCGAGGTCCGGCTGGCGCTCCGCTGTCTGCTCCAGCATTGCCCGGAGCGCTGGCCGCTCGAGCTGTTCTGGGACTCGGCAGCTCAAGACAACGAAATCGGCCGCGCCCAGGGCACCACAGCGGCGTTCAACGGGATCGTGCGCCAGCTACGCGCGGCTGGCCGCTATGAAGACTGAGACTTCGAGCACCCGCCAGGCACCAGCGGACCGCCGGGGAGAGGATGCGGTCGATCATGTCGGCCGCAAGTTGCGGACGCTCGAGCAATGCGCGCTGCACCGGCGCACGTTCCGCCTGACCTGCCCTGCCTGCGAGCGGGTAAGACGGCTCGATGCCGTCCCACTCTGGTGGCTGTTCGTGAAGCGCGGCTGGGACGACACCCTGCCGCAGGCGCTTGGTCGGCTCTGCTGTGAGCCATGCCGGGCAGGCGGGCGCGTGGTTCGTCCCCGCTTCGTGGTCACGAGGGAGCAACCCGAAGGGCCGCAGCCGCCCTACCCCGATCGCCACGAATGGAAGAGGGTTGTGTCACGTTATCGCTCGTGATGGGATCGCATTCATGTGCAACCTGTACAACCTCAAGGTCGAGCGCTGGGAGTATCTCGACTATTTCCAGGCAGGCGAGGATGCCCGCAACGAGCTCGAAGTCACCAAGACGTATGCCGCGCCGGGTAAGCCGGGTTATGTGGTGCGGGTCGAGGATGGTCGGCGGGTGCTCAGCACCATGAGGTGGGGGTTCCCGACCAGGAAGCCGAGGAAGCGCCCGGCGCGGGAAGGCGAGATGCCGTTCATGCACGATTGGTGGACTAACTGTCGCAATCTCTCGAGCAATATGTGGCGTCCCTGGCTGCTCAAGCCCGAGCATCGTTGCCTTGTGCCCTTCTCGCGCTTCGCCGAGCCGAAGGCGGTGGCCGATCGGAGCGGCCCTGGCGATACCAACTGGTGGTTCACCGTCTCCGACCAGCCCGAACCCTGCTTCGCAGGCGTCTGGAAAGTCGATCAGGATCATGATCGGGTGTATGCGTTCTGCACAACCGAGCCGAACCCGCTGGTGGCGCCCAAGCACCCCAAGGCGATGCCCGTGATTCTCATGGCCGAGGACCATGATCGCTGGCTCACCGCGCCCGCGGAAGAGGCGCTGCCGCTTGTGTCCGCCTACCCGTCCCAGCTTATGAGCGTGATTTAATGGGCGTGCACCGTTTGTGGTGGACACGTCTGTTGTTCGCGCGAGCAGCCACCATGAAGGATCGGAGCGGCTGAGATGCGACAGTGCGGAACCACCGTCGACTGACACGCCCAGTTTATTCGTGAGCCGTCGAGCGAGGTATGGAGGACAGGAAGGGGGGTAAGTTTGCACCTGCCTACCTCAGAGGGGTGGAAATATGGCGATCGCGCGAGCATACTCCCGAAGCATGTCCGACCCGACCGATTACCTTGTGAGCCAATCGGCTACTGGTGAAGCTGAGTGGCGACGTCGCCCTGCTACGGGCGATGGTACAACTCATTCAAGTCTCGATCCTGGAATGTTTAACAGGGAAGCGCGGGCAAGAGTTAGGCCGGGTACAAGTCATCCCATCAGTGGTTGGTGGCTCGTCGTATTCGTAGTAACTATGTCACTAATTATGACCTATCTTTTGGTGTAAATTTCACTTTCGCTTACCCCATTCCTGTGTCTCTTTCGCGCTAGCCCTATCCAACTCGACAGCGTCGAGGATCGTGGAACGCGCAACGGAAGACTGCTGGCGATCGACAGCTGCGTGCCCTCTTCTCAACGCTTCGGCCACTTCTGACCGGACATCGAGGGCCGGCAATGCAAGCGTTTCCGGAACGCTCTGCTGCGGCACAGGCATCGATCTTGGATTCGCCTGCGGACGTTCTAAAGCACTCCCATCGACCAACCGAACTCGTTCTTCAGCCTCTGAACGGATTCTATCGCCAGCATTCTTGATATATCGGCTTATCAGAAGGTCTCTTTCTGCCGTCACATTCATATCTGAGCTCGACCAGTCTGCAGCATTGGCTGGATCAAACCTTTGGTACACGAGAGGTGTCGAGGCGATCTCTTCACGAGCGAACTTAAGAAATGCGTCACTTGTGTTTAGCGCGCCGCTAGCGCTGTTTGAGGAGCTGCTGGACCAACGCTGCTCGATCCGATCTGCCGTTTCGAAGTAACGACGCGATTCTCGACTCTGCGTCTGAGCGGTGGTCGCAGCCGAACTAATTCCAGAAGCGTTGCTAGCTACGTCCGAGCGCGTTGAGGTGACGGCTGACCGTTCGAAAGCGTCGCGCGTGTGCGACCAGCCTCGATCAGATGACCACGAGCTAAGCGCGTCGGCTATCCGGCTAGCATCTTTGCTGACCGCTGCAACGTCCGTGGAACTCCAACGCTTGTAAGCCCCGGCGGACGCTCCCGCGGAGGCCCCTACTCGAGCGATGCCGATCGAGCCGCCGATATTACCTTCTATGCCGACCGATCCGGTGATGAACTTCTCGGCAGCGATCGTATCTGCCACTTCGGCTCGAAGGCCGAAGCGGTTCTGCAGCATCTCTGATGCACGGTCCACTTCGTTGAAGCTCTCGCTTATGGCCGCGCGGTCATCGCTGCCGTAGCTATTCGAAATCGACCGATCATTGCTCACAGCATGCCGGAACTCTTGGAAACGTGTCACCGCATTTGAAGTGCTCTGAACCGCTTGATTAGACAGGGTCTCACCACGGCTGCGCGTCTCTGAGGCTACCTTTGCAGCTTCGGCGGCGACGGATTGAGTGACCTGCGGCATAAAAGGCAGCTTGGACACAGGTACGTCTAGCAGCTGATTGCCGGAGAAGCTGGTCGCTAGTGTGCCGGTGTCGTTGAACGACCGGGTCTGCGCGGCGCCGTAGGTGAAGCTTGGCGCCTGGTTCCATTGGTCGTGCTGGCGAGTTTGCACGGTCTGATTGTCGAAGCTCGAGTTCCCCAGCGCGATATTCCCAGTGGAAGCTTCCCGCGCCGCTTCTTCGGCAGCGTTCTGCGACGGGTTGAGGTAGCTCGTCGCTTGGCTCGAGATCGCCATCGCGCCGCGAGCGATCCCTCCGGCGAGGAACGGGATCGAGGCCACGAGGTAGCCGGCGAGCAGACCGATGTCATCGTTGGCCTCGGTCATGCCGGCGAAGCTGGCGAGCGTCAGACCGCCTCCGCCGCTGGCACCGGCCACTTCGGCGGCGCCTTTGAACATCATCACCATGTGGAGGATGACGTAGAGCGGTCCCCACGCGGCGAGATAGAAGAAGCCGGTCAGGTAGCCCTTCAGGGCATAAGGACCGCTCCGCGGCATCAAAAAAAGCGGAAAGAGCACCGGGAACAGGGCATAGAAGACCACCGTCAGAACGATGTTGAGGACCGGTACCCACTTCATTGCGGCGTGGGCGATCGACCCGTAGGTCCGTTCAGTTTGAATGTCGGCGCGGGTCTGGGCGTAGACATCGACGCTGCCGGTGCCGCTTGTGCCCGCTGCGCTGTGCATCGCCTGCTGCATCGCGTTGATCGTGAGTGTCTGCCGAAGGATCGTGCTCGCAGACGCGGAGACGCCGGTCAGGTACTGATAAGCCACCGGCAAATCGGCGAAGAGCTTGGCACGGGCGAGATCTGCCGTCTGCTTCGGGTAGAGCTGGCGTCCAAAGGCGCGACCGAGATCGTCGACCATGCCGTTCCACTGGCCACTGAGCGTCGCGTACGCCTCGCGGCAGGTCTGGATCGACGACGTCACCGCCTCCGAGCCATCGCGCGTCAGGAAGCGCTGCGCTCGCGCTTGGCTGCCCGGCGCAATTGCGGTCCAGAGATCGGGCGACTTCGCCAGCGTCTCCATCGAGTAGCGACCGAGCAGGACGTCGTAGAAGACGCATTGCTTGAAGTGCTCGTCGAGGTTGGCGGCGAACTCGGGATCGTTGATCCTGAGGCTGCGCGTCGCCTCGAACAGCCGCGAGCCGTAGATCATGCCGTTGCGGCTGTAATCGAGGTCGCCCGGCAGGCCGAATACCAGCTCGGACGATCGGACGAGATAATCGCCAACCTGGCTCGTGAAGCTCGCCATCATTGCCAGCCCAAGCGGCACGTTGGCGACTTGCGCGGGCGCGAGGCTGGGGTTGATGCGATCGGTGACGTGCACGTCGAGCCGCGGCACCATCAGCACCATGTACATGAGCATCGCCTGCAGGAACCAGTGCAGCCACGCTTTCCAGTCTAGGTTGAAGGCGACGATCAGGACCGTATAGCCCAGCCCCATGACCATCACGACCTGGAGCAGGCTCTTGTAGCCCCCCGCCCCGGTCCAGGCCGCCACCGCATTGAGGACGTTGACGATGTACTCGCCTCCGCCGATCGTGAAGAGCTCGACCGTGCCCATCTCGTCCGATCCCGAAGCTTAGTTGAGGCCGCGCGCAGCGACGCCGCGGGACCAGTCGAGCGACGCCGCCATTCCCGGCGACATCGAGTTGGAGAGGACGTTCTCGAGGAACTGCGTCTTCTGAATGATCGCCATGATCGCGGTCACCCGGGCCTGTGTCGTCTGCTGGCGATCGGCGAGCGTGGTCCGGGCCGTGTTGATCTGCGCCGTCCAGGTCGCGAGTTTCGCCTCGTCGGCGGCAATAAACGTCGCCTTTGACTTGCCAACCTCGCTCACCAGCTGGTCGAGGATCGCGTAGAGGAGGTCAATCGAAGCGATCTCGGCGAGGGTCGAGCGGTCGTCGGTGGAGAGCCCGCGCGCGTAGGCCGCCTGCACGGTCAGGATCTTGTAGAGCGGAATGGATGAGATCTGGAGCAGCTCTTTCTGTTCGGGGCTGATCGCCGTGTCGGTTCGGATCGCCTCGACCATCCCGTCGATCAGCGCGGTCACGCGCGGCCGCAATGCCTTGGCGGTCGGCACCGACAGCGGGCTAAGCCTCGGGTTGAGGCACTGGTCCTCGGTGTCGCAGTGATAGACCTGAACCTCGCCGGCGCTGGTGCCATCGAGGAGCGCGGTGACGAGCGTCGATGTCGTGTCACCGGTCAGCGGCTGGAAACGACCCGCATCGCTGTCTGTCGGCGGCACGTAGATGATCGTGCCGACCATGGTCATGACGTACTCAGCAAGGTCGCGGTCGAAGCTGCCGCCGGCGTTGAAGAACTTGGAACCCCGCAGCACGTGCCAGGTGTAGTTGCGCGGCACCGCGCTGTTCACGGCGTCCCACTTCGACGGATCGGCGCCGTTGATGGTCGAGCTACGATCGCCCTTGCTGCCGCAACCGTGCTTGGCGGCGGCATAGTCCGAGAAGATGCCGTCGGAGTTGCCGATCGCCTCGCAGATTGCCTTGTCAGCAAGGTCGCCCTTCGGCCACACCGAGCCGACGAGCGCCTGAGCCGCTTCGCAGCTCGAGATATTAAGGTTGTTCATGAGCTGCGCCTTCTGAGCGAACTCATCCATGACCTTCGAGCATTCCGGGCAGACCGTGTCGATCGCCAGCTTGAAGGCGAAGCCGACCGCGTTGTTCGCGACCGCCTTCAGCATGGCGACGATCTCGCTCGAGTTGATGAAGCTGAAGCTGCCGGCGAACAGGTCGATGCCGCCGCAGCCCGCGCGCGCCGAGGGCAGCTGCAGGTTGGCAAGGTTGGTCGTCTTCTGCGGGAAGCGGGTCCAGACGTTGCCGAGACTGTAGTAGCCAGCCGACTGGCCCTGGAAGGCGCTCGGGCCGGTAACGTTTGCGGCACCGCCAGCTTCTGCCACGAACCTGTCCATCGCTCCGCCGACATCCGCGGCAGCTGGCGCGGCTGGCAGCATCAGCGGCACAATGACGCCGGCGAGGCTCAGCGAGCAGGCCAGCGTGCCCGCGAAACGGGCGCAGCGGCCGAGAGCAGTGCCCGTAGTGTCGAGCGCGGAACGGGCGAGCGCGCGAAGGCGCCCGACGACGGACGCTGGATCAATAATCACTGCCGGCCTTTCGCTGGGTGAGGAGGAAGATGCGCTCCATCAGCTCGTCGGCAGCGATGATGCCGTAGCCGATGGGAATGGCGGTCTGGGTCGCGCTGTCGAACAGGACCACGGCGGGCGTGACCTTGGCGGTCAGGCCCATTCGTGTCCGCTGGTTGGTCTCGACCGTGTAGCGCGGGAAGGTCTCGGACGGGCCGCCATCAGTCGAGATCGCACGGACCGTCAGGTGATGGGTGTCAGCGACCGCCTTCACGATCGGCGACATGACACGGCACGCGCCGCAGCTCTGGGCGAAGAAGTAGAAGAGCCCGTAGCGTGCCCCAAGCCGATCAAGCGCCTGGTCGCGCTCGACCTTGCGCGCATCGGTCCACTGCTGCTTGGCGACCGTCCCGACCGGCCGCTGAAGCGTGTAGTCGAGGTCAGGTGCCTGCCAGAGCGACCGCTGCCACACGTCGCCGAACAGGGAGGCACGATCGAGCTGAGCGCGCTGGAAGCGGATATAGGCGGTGACGTTGTCCGGCGTCGGCTCGAGGATCGCACGCGCCTTGAGCTCGCGCAGTTCGGCCGTGACCTCGTCCAGCTGCTCGGCCGCCGACTTCGTCGGCGGTGGCGGCGGGACGGACGCCGGTTCCTCGTCTCGTGGACGCTCGCAGTAGAACCAGGTGCCGAGCTTGCGATCCTGGCAGTAGAAGCGGTCGCCTGCCTGTACCGCCTGCGGGCCGACCGGCGGCTGGGCGTGGGCCGGCGCCAGCATGAGCGCGGTCGCGACGAGCGTGACAATGCACTTGGAGTTAGCGACCGGGCTCATCGGCCGCCTCCATTGATCACGTAGAAGTCCGCGATCTTGCGCTGCATCGTCTCGACGGTGCCGAGCTCCTCGGGCAGCTTGGCCGCGTCCTGGAACTCGGCATAGACTTCGGAGAAGTCCATCCGGCTGAGGTCAAGCCGGGCAAACTCGTCGATGGTGAAGCCTAGGCAGCTCTCCCGCTTGGGTGAGCCCCATGGCTTGTTGATCTGCGCCCGCCCCTGCTCCTGCAGGATCCGGCTGAGCTTGGACTCGAAACAGCAATAGGCCTTCTTCTTGGTGACGCAGATTCCGAAGACACTGTCCGAACAATAGCTGCCGACATAATGGCAGAGCCCCTGCGCATCGCGCTGGTGCAGCAGCACCTCCTCGCGGTTGCAGCCGAGCGCCACCAGCAGCTGCGAGTAAGGGATCAGCGGGAAGGCCTTGCCCGCGCAGCAATTGAGGATGCCGAACACCTTGGAATGGCAGGTCTCCCGCTCGCCCTTGAACAGCGTCAGGTTGGACGGATCGAACTCCTTGCCGGCCTGCGATGCAGCGTTGAGCGCGACCGCGGCATCCTTGAACTCGGTGTTGGGCTGGCGATCGATCGTCTCGCACTCACCGTTGATGCAGTAGATGTCGCCGTCGCAGACATATTGCTTCTCGGGTGCGGGGCCGCCCGGCACGTTGCAGACATAGATGCGCTCGCGGGTGGGGCACGGGACCTCGTCGGTCAGGCACTCCTCGCGATCGAACCGGCAATTGCTGTCGTTCTCAAGCGTACCGCAGTCCTGCGCTGGCACAGCGCGATGACACTCATAGCTTCGCGTCCACGCCCAGCAGGGCTTCGTGACCGAGACACCGTCGATGACGCGGGTGACCGGATCGCTCGACGTGCAGGTCTCATCCGTGCTGGTGCAGCTCGCGTCGCCCGCGAGGCTTGCGCATCCGCTCTCGTCGCGCCGTTCGCTGACGCTGCTGCTCGTCTCAGTGCCGCGCAGCGTGCCGCGGGCGACCTCCGCGTCGCAGAGCAGTTCGTGAACCGGTTCGCCCGGCTCGGTGCACCACTCATAGGGAGGGCGATTACGGCCCTGAAGGCAGCGCCCCTCGTGCGACCCCGTCCGCTGGCACGAGGTCTGTTCGAAGAGGCTGCAGTCATCGACACGGTTGAAGCCGGCATTGAAGTCGCTGCACCAGTAGCGGTAGCCGGTCGTGCGCGTGACGCTAACGCTGAGCGGGATAGTGCAGCTGGCGGTGCGCTGTTCGAGCGCGACGCCGTCGTTGCAGGTTGCCTCATAGGTGCCGGTGGTGCCGCTTGAGGGCGGCAGCTCGCGGCAGTTCCCCTGCCCGCCGCCGACGCTCATGCCGCTGACATAGCCGGCGGGATCATCAGAAATCGTCCGGCCACCGGCGATGGCCGCCTCGATGTCCTCGACGGCGACGCGCGGGCGGCTGTCAAGCGAGGAGCGCACCGTCGCATAGCCCTCGTTCGAGGACGCTGCCGTTGCCGCCTGTCGCGCGATCGCGTCGGGATCGTCGAACAGGGTCGACTGGCTCGGTGTGCCGGCGAAGCCCGGCACGCGGTCGGCGGTGGGCTGGGTTTTGGCGGCGGTCTGCGCCTTGCCGAGCACCTCGCCGCCGAACGCCTTGCCCTCCGCTCGTGCCGCCTCGGTGCCGGTCTGACTCTGTCCGAAGGCGCCGCTGCCGAGCCCGGCCGTGAACAGCGAAAGCGCGAGTGCGCAGCTGAGACGGGCCCGGCTCACCGTTGGTCTCCCAAACGCGCGCGATAGACAGCCGAGATGCGAGCAGCGGTGCCGCCGCCGTCCGCGAAGGCATCGAGCGCATAAGCAAGACTGACGTTGCCGGACATGCGGTCATGCGGCGGCAGCGCCGTGCGGCAGTCGAACCCGTCGCACAAATCGAAGTCGGTGGCAGTCACGATATACGCCGGCACTGCTTCAATGCCGAAGGCTCGGAACAGACGCGGGTCGATTCCGACGGCCGCTTTGACCTCGCCTTGCGGCAGCACCTTGGCGAGGGCGGTCGTGAAGGTGCGCGCCGAGTTGCCCGGCATGCCCCGAAACACGACGGAGCCGCCGGCGCGGCCGACATCGGCGATCATCGCCTTGAGCGAGGCCGCGGGCATGGAGAGGCTGGCGAACGCGACAAGCCGCGGCGCGTCCTGCGGCGCCATAGGCCCGGCGGCCGCCGCGACCATCGTATCAAAGTCGAAGGTCGCTGTCGGATCGCCGGGACCCGCTTTCCGCGCATAGCGTGATGACGCTGCCCGCGCGGCGTCGGCGTTCGCCGTCGCCTCTTTGCGCAGTGCCTCGCCGCGGCGCGCGACGACCGTGGTCAGCGCCTCGGCGTCCTGAGGCGACAGCTTTGCGCGGGCACGCACCTTGGCAAGGTCGAGACCCTCGACGGTCTGCGCCGCCGATCCGGCACCGAGACCGAGAAGCAGGCCGACCAGCGCGGTGCTGCCGATGATCAGGGGAACACGGCGCCGCATCACAGCACGCAGCAATTGCGTTTGCGCCAGACGAGATAGCCCATATCTTCTCCGATCGCGGGATAGACCTGGCCAGCCGACATGAAGGTGGTCGACGCGCCGATCGGCGCGCAGGCGTAGCGCCCGCCGGTCTGCGGATTGGGATTGGTGGCCTGGAAGCGGTATTGCTGCTTGCGCATCACCGGCATCAGGTAGCTGCCGCACAGGCCCTTGCTGCCCATCGTGCCCCAGGCGACGAGCTCGCGGTGGAGCTTGTAGGCGAAGCGGGCAAGCGCGAGGCGTGAGGCCTGCACATGGCCGATCGACGCACCGATGTTGCCGTTCAGGGGATACATCGTGCCCTGGCAGCCCGCGCACCAGAAGAGCGGGTCGGTCGGCAGCCTGGCGCTCGCGGCGACGCAGTCGGCCGCGCAGGCGGCGAGCGCCAGCGGATTGGCGAACAGCACCGCCTCCGGGTTGATCAGCGCGGTGAGCTCGGAATCCTGCCAGAGCGGATCGACCTCGGTGATGTAGAGGATGTCGATCGAGCCCTGCTCGAGACAGAGGAAGTCGGCGACGATCTCCATCCAGTAGAGCAGCGGATAGGCGTACCAGTGGACGTGCCAGCCGCTGGTGTTCTGCGCCTTGCCCCCGATCGCGCTCGGCCCGGCGATGGTCTTGAAGCCGATATCGAACCCGGGATCGAGCTTGAGCCCGCCCAGGTTCACGAAGCACCACGGCTTCATGCTGACGTCGGCCAGCCGCACCGGTTCCCAGAAGCCCATGGCGATGCCGACACGCAGGCCGCAGGCACAGACCGGCAGCGCTGGATTGTCGGTGTCGGGGCGACCGGCAAGCGAAGGCCAGATGTTGAGCCCGCCGACCGACATCGGGAACATGCAGCTCCAGCAGACGTCGGTAATCGGGTTGACGAAGCGACCCGTGCATCGCCCTGGCGTGCCCTCTGCTCGGGCCGGCGAGGCGAGCACGAAGCTGACGATCAGCACGAGTGCGGCGAGGCTCGCCAGCACCCAACGAGCACGGCGGCGAACGAGGGCACGGCGCCGGGCGGACGCGGCGAACCACTCGCGATTGCTTAGCGCGCTCACTTGCGATCTCCTTTTGTTCCCCGGATTACCAGCTCGCGGATGGCGAGCGTGCGCCCCTGCTGCTCGATGAGCGCCGGCACGGCATGGATGCCGAAGTGGCGGGTCAGCGTGCCCTGCTGGTCGAAATAGAAGCGGCGCTGCTCGGCCTTCATCAGCGCGAATGGTGATCCGCCGACAAGGATGAGCTTGGCGTTGAGCGCGGTCGTCGTGCTGCGTGCCCAGGCAACCTGAGCCGGATCATCGCCATCGAGGAACACCAGCCGCTGGCGGAGCGGCACTGTGTCGAGCGGGTTCACCCGCGTACCGGCGGCCACCACGATGCGGCCGCGTCCGTCGCGCAGATCCTGGCGCACGGTGATCGTCGGATCGAAGGTCCAGCGCCGCTCCTCGGTCGCTGGGACGATCCCGGGCACGGGGAGTGGGCGGCGCACCCGCGCGGCGGTGCGCTCGGCCAGCTGCCGGTTCGCGCGCTCGATCGCGCCGCTCGCCTGCATCGACGTCAGCCGCTGCTGGATGACTGAGAGCAGATCCGCTTCGATGACCGGGAAGACCGCGCCCTGCTGGCCATAATCGCGCGCCGCCGCCGGAGCGGCGATGAGCAGGGCTGCGAGCCCGAGCGGGACAAGCCGCGCGCTCACAGGATCGCCCTTCCGACACCGATTAGCTGGCGGCCACAGACCCAGCCGATGAGTGCATAGCGACTGTCGAAGCTGTCCTTGTTGGGCGTGCCGACAAAATAGCAGCCGCGCGGCACGATCCCGGTCGGCCCGAGCGCCAGCGGCTCGCCGCGCAGCGTCCGCTCCTTGGCGAGCGCCACCGCCCGGCCGTTGACGAGGAACAGCCGTCCCCGGCGCTTCACCGCGTCGCCGGCGATGCCGTAGACGATTTTGCCGAACGGCGGATGATCGCGCCCGAAGTGACGCTCGAGCAGTCGGCTCGCCGGCGGATCGAAGAAGATCGTGTCGCCGCGTGCTGGGACCCGATGGCGCTCGACCAGGAACGCCCAGCTGGGCAGGCTGGTACTCTGGTTGACGAGGAACACGTGCCGGTCGCTCCAGCTGGCCAGGCTGGCATAGGCGCTGGCCGCGGCCGCCACCGCCAGCATCACGCCCCAGCGCTGGCGGCGGATAGGCGACCAGAAGCGCCGATCGGCATCAGCGGGGATCATGCTCGGCCTCCATCGCGCGGGCGACCCGCGCCCGAACATCGGCGGTGCGGTCGTCGACGGAGCGCCCAAGCGTTGCTTCGGATACGAGGACAGTGGTGCCATCCTGCCCGAGCTGAGCGACCGCCTTGTTGACCGCCGCCAGGTAGCTCGCCGTGCGGCTCGCCGACTGTTCCGGCGTGCCGCCATTGCGGGCCTCGGCGGCGACGAAATCCTCGACCAGCCGCGAGAGGCTGACCGACACGATCCGGCGCTGCTGGAGCTCGAAGAGCGTCCGTGTCAGCCACGCCGCCCAGACGAGCGCGGCTGTGAGCAGGACGGCGGCGATCACGCGCGCGAGCGGCCAGCCGGCAATCATGCGGTGCTTGCGAGCGGCGGGCTCAGTCATTCCGACCCCCACGCGCCAGATCGCGCCGCAGCTTGCCGACGAAGGACGGCAGCCGGGCGATGGCGAGGAGGCCTACCAAGCCGAGAAGCAGCGCCAGCACCTGCCGGTCGAAGTGCGCGCGCGCCAGCGGATCCGCGAACAGATAGTGGGTCGAGAGGTTCTGGAGGTGCGCGAAGAAGCGCAGCGGTCGTCCGTCAGCCGCGACGAACAGGAAGGCGAGCACCATTCCGAGCGCCGCCAGCAGGGTGCCGGATAGCCACAGGCTGACGCTCAGGCCGACGTGGCAGATGTCGGACGTGACGCGCCCGGCGCGCGCGAGCCGCGCTCGCAACTTGGGTCGGGGATCAGCCATTGCGGCGCTCCGGATGAGAGGAATCGGCTTCGCCGCGCGCCACAGCGTCGATCGCGTCGGCGATCGGCTCGCCGGCCGCGACCCGTGCCTCGATGGCGGCATAGGTGTCCGGCGAGGAGGAGAAGACGGTCGCGGAGAAGCGGTCGAGCACCAGCCGTCCGATCGCCTGGCACTCCGAGCCGCGGATGAAGACCTCCGAATATTCGCTGCCCGAGCGTTTCAGCGAGCGGATCAGCCCTTCGGTGCGGTCGTCCATGTCGAGCCTCGCCGACTTGCGCAGATCGGCGATCGTCTCGGGTTTCTGCTGGAGCACCAGCATCCAGTCCGAGTTCTCGAGAGCGGCGGTGGCGCCATCCGACTTGTAGAAGTCGTTGAGCGACTGGGTCGCCGTGCAGAGCGCCCCGCCATATTTGCGGGCGGTGCGCGCGTAGGTCTCGACGAAGTCGGACATCGACCCGCCCTTGAGCATCGCCCAGGCCTCGTCGATCAGCAGCAGCTTCTTCACCGAGCGCGGTGAGCGCGTCATGGCCTGGCCGGTCATGAACATGATCGCGGTGAGCACGACCGAGCGCAGCTCCTCGCGCGTCGCAAGGTCCGACATCTCGAAGACGGTGAAGTCGGCCTCGAGCCGGAGCGTCGCTTCGCCGTTGAAGAACCCGCCATAGGTGCCGCCCGCGCGGAACGGGCCCATGGCGATGGCGAGGTTGGCGGCGTCCGCATTGCCGGTTGCCTCCAGCGAGAGCGCGACGGCCTCGACCGATCCGGCCCTGCCCTGCTCTTCCCAGACCCGGTTGACCGCCTGGTCGATCAGGCCGCGCTCGGTGTCGGTCAGGCGGTCGACGAAGCGCGCCATCTGGCCGACGATGGCCTTGAGCATCGCCATGCAGTCGAGCCTGTAATCCTCGTCCTCGACGACCCGCTCGGCGTCGACCATCGAGAAGGGGTTGAGGCAGAAGCCGCTCGCCAGCGTGAACTCGATGAAGCGGCCGCCCTGCAGGCGGCAGCTGTTCATGAAGGAGCGGCCGTCGTCGATCACGACGACCTTGGCGCCGGCGCCGCACAGGCTCGCGCACATCTCCTGCAGCAGCACCGACTTGCCCGAGCCCGACTTGCCGAGAATCGCGACATTGTGGTTGCCCGCACCATTCTCGAACGGCGACCAGAAGAAGGGCTGGCCGCGTCGGCCGAGGAACAGGAGGTGCGGCACCGCGCCACCGAGATATTCGCCCTGGACAGGAGCGATGTTGGCGGCTGTCGTCGACAGCATGGTGCGCATCCGGCGGCAGCGCTCAAGGTCGGCGGCGAGCCCGTCGGCAAGCGTGAGCGGCATCGCCGCGAGCAGGCCCTGCACCTGGAGGAAGCGCTCGTCGGCCAGGTCCCAGCCCGCCGACTTGTAGAGCGACTTGACCATGCGCTCGTTGCGGTCGCCGTCGCCGGCCGGCGAGAAGGTCGTCACGCCGTAGAAGGCGCGGACCAATCGTCGGCCTTCCTGAAGCTGCGCCTGAACCTCGCGCCACTCGGCTGCCTGTTCACGGAGCTTGGGCACGTAGCGCGCGGACTTGCCTTCGGAGAGGCTGGTCGTGCGCAGGAACTTCATGCCTGCGCGCGTCGAGGCGGCCTCCTGGTCGGGATAGACGAGGCAGAGCATCGTCGCCGCGGGGCACGGGTAGCGGAGCTTGTCGGTGAACAGGTCGCCGATCAGCCGCGCGGTCTCCCACGGCGTCCAGCGCACCGGCATGTTGCGGACGCCGAAATGCCGCACGTCGAAGCGGTCGGGAAAGATCTCGCCGATTTCGGGCGCCTCGCCGTCATGCCCGCCGGTCGGGCGAAAGCGCTCGGTTCGGAGCAGCATGCGGCTCTCCTCGACGGTGAGCTCGATATCTCGGCGGATCGCCTGGTCGGCGATCGGATCGAGCGGGTTGTAGTCGACCGCATCGTCGCCGCTCGCGGTGGTCGGCGAGGTCAGGTCGTCGAGGAAGGCGATGAGCTCGACGGGATCGACATCAAGCGCCGGCACATCGAGCGAGCGCAGTACGCCGACGAAGCTCTCTCGCACCGCCACCAGCTCTTCCTTCGACGTGCTGCCGTTCGCGGGCACGCCGACCGACACGAGCAGCTGGTGGTGACGCGCATGGAACGGCGCGCCGCTGGAGCCGCTGGTCCAGACGAGATCGTAGAGGCACTGGGTGCGTGCCCGTGCGATCTGCTCATACACGCCGCCGCGGGCGTAGCGCGGCGCAAACCATGGCGCGATGTTGCGGCTGATCCGTGGAGACGCCCAGTGGACGATCTGCACGCAGGCGCCCGCCGGCAGCCCTTCGGACAGGAACTGGCCGAGCAGATCGCCCACCCGCTCGTCGGCACCGACCAGGGGTGCGACGTTGAGGATAAACCCGGACGAGCGCGCATTGAGGTAAAGCTTCGTCGAGGGCTCGTAGACCCGGTACGGCAGGAAGCTCGACAGCATGTCGAGGCCCAGCACCGGCCGCTCGCCCTCGCTCTCCTCGGCATCGCCGAACAGTCCGGTCATGAGCGACCCGGTGAGCGTCTTCAGCGACAGGCTCATCGCGGCTGCTCCTGGCCTGCTGGCGCGCTGAACGGGCTGGCATCGCTTTCCGCTGGCCCGGCCGTCTGGTCGGACCGCCTGCCCAGCCGCGCCAGATCGGGGGTGGCGAGCGCCTTGAGCCGCGCCCGCGCGGCCGCCGCGTCACCTTGCGGGAGCACGACCTTGCCAGCCGGCAGGGACCGCCGCGCCGACTGGCTCGGTTCAGCGGGAGCGGCTGACGCAGGGATTGCATCCGCGGTGCCGATCCGATGCCCGGCGCTCGCGGCCGCGAGCGATGCCGCGGTCGGCGCGCCGGGTTCGACCGCGCGGGGCAACGCGGCCGAACTGAAAGGTTGAGGGGCTTGAGCGGGAGGAGTCTCAAGCCCCTCGATCACCGGTGCCGAAGCACCGGCGATCGCCTCGCGCAGGGAGGAAGGGGCGGGACTGCGCGAGATCTCGGAATAGGGAGTCGGGTCGGTCGCGGCGGTGAAGGTCCAGCCGGGCTGCTCGACCACCGCATGGACGGTCGCCGCATCGTGCAGCACGCCGGCCTCGTCGACATGCGCGGGCAGCAGGATGGAGAGCATGCGCTCGCCCGTCCGGACAGCGACGCTGCCGCCACGACCCGTCCGCACCGGCTGCCGCTCCGGCACTGCCGCAGAATCGGCGCCTTCCTCGGCGACTTGGCCGATTGCGGCCGCATCGATCCTGGTCATCGGTGCGCAGGTGCCCGCCGACGCGCGGCAGGTGAAATCCCCCTTCACGGTGCCGCCGAGCGTCGTGCAGCCGCCGAGCGCCGAGGCACCGGCGAGCAGGAGCGGGAGAATGGCGCGGATCATGCCCGGCCTCCCGCGACAAAGGCCTTGAGCTGCTCGGCGGTGTGGAAGCCCTGGAGCACCGCACCATCGGCGCGGATGATCACCGGCGTGCCGCCGAACCCGTGCTTGCGGGCGAACGCTTCGTTGGCGTCGAGCCCCGACACGTCGCAGGTCTTGCCGGGCACCACCGGCTGGCCCGCATAAGCGGCATGAGCCGCGGCGGCGGGATCGGGGGCGCAGAGCACCGCCTCGGCGAGCTTGCGGCTCTCCGCGCCGAAGATGGAGATCGGGCGCTCCTCTACACGCGCGCCCATGCGGGCGAGTTCTCCGGCGAGCTTGCGGCAGTAGCCGCAGTGAAAGTCGCTGAGGATCACGAGCCTGGGACCGTTCGCCGGACCCCAGTGGATCGCGCCACCGGCTGGCAGCGTGGCGAGGTCGACCTTGGCAGCCGCCTGCGTCGCCGCGGAAGGCTTCGCCTCCTCGTCGTCGCGCCGGCCCGCCGCGCCAGCGGCGAGCAGATCCGGGTTGAGCTCAAGCAGCCGCGTCGCGGTGAGGTCGCTGCGCGCCTCCATGTCGTAGAGTCGCCCGATCATGAGGTAGCGCGCGTTCCGATCGACGTAGAAGAGCGTGGTGCCGGCAACGACCTCGCACAGACCGCCAAAGCGACCGCAGTCGATCGCGCCGATGCGCGTCTTCGGCAGGCGCAGCTTGAGCGCCTCGCGGACCAGCGTGGTATCGATGCCCGCTGTCGTCGGGGCGGCGTGGACGCTCTTGGCGACCAGCCCAGCCCCCATGCCGAGCGCGAGCGAGGCGGATGCGATCAGGCTCCAGAAGGGTGCGCCTTCCATGCGGCGCATCCTGGCCAGCTCGCGGCCAAGACGAGTGTCAGACGAATTCATTGGGAGTTCCTCACATAGACGCCGTCGAGGAAGACGATTTCGACATCGATGCCGGTCGGCATCTCCACGACTGGCTGATATTGTTCGGCGCGCTCGATCAGATATTTGGACACCGTGTCCGAGGCATCGGCGACGCCCTGACCGAGTCCGCCCTGGACGATGTCGCCGCCCGAAAGCTGCTGGCGCTTGCCGTCGACCCCGGTGGTGATCCCGGAGAAGAGGCTGTTCGAGTTGGCGGAGAAGCCGCGCCCGAAGCCACCGACGATGCCCGCGAGCAGCGCTTGGCTGACGAGGCTGCCCTCGCGGCTGACGACCCGACCGCGCACGCCGGTCTTGCCGGCGAAGCTGATGAAGCCCTTCACCTCGCTGACCGCGACACGCCCGCCCGGCTGGTCGCAGGTCATCTTCTGGAGCTTCACGTAGACCTTCTCGGCCGAGAGATCGCCGCGCGCCGCGCCGTTGACGACACAGCCCTGGATGCGAGTGGTTAGCAGCTTGCCGTCCTTGACGACCGAGCGCGCCGGTCCGGTGATCCGCAACACGACCGGCAGCGGATCCGTCTGGCTGGAGACACCCGCCGAGGCATCGACGCCGACGATGACGCGGGCCGGCGCATAGCTGTTGGGCGGCAGATACTCGGGGCTGTTCTCGATCTCGATCGCCGGCGCACTCGGTCGACCAGCCCTGAGGCCGGTCTTCGCGGTCGAACCGGCCTCCGACGTGCCGCTCGTGAACGAGACGGTTTTCACCTGTCGTTCGGCCGGCGGCGGCAGCGTCGCGCCCTGCGCTGCAGCCATGTTCGGGTCGAGCGGCGAGCCCGACGGGATCGACGGGTCGCGCGCGGCGATCGGCGGGGGCGGAGCTGGCTGCGTCTGCGCGCGGGTGAGCTCGCTCCGGAGCGTGCTGTTCTCCTGCGTCAGCGCATCGATCGTCTTGGTGCCGTCGGTCTTGAGCGCCTGGTTCTCGGCCGCGAGCGCGTCGAGTCTGGCCTGCACCTCGGGCGCGACCGCCTTGCTCTCTTCGAGCGCCTTCAGCTGACGCGCCTGCGCATCCAGCCGGTTGCCGTAGATCGCGACGAACTCCTTCTGGCTGAGGTCGCGATTGACGATGCCGTCGGTCTCGATCTTCTGCGGCGCGTCCGCGGCCGGCGTGTGATCGCCGGTGCCGCCGAACACGAACCAGAGTGCGAGCATCGCGGCGGAACCGCCACCGCCGAGCAGCAGCATGCGCTGGCGTGCGCGGGTCTTGGCGTTGAGTGCGCCTAGGGCTGTGACGCTCTCCTGCGCCGGGCCGGACGGAGGGGTGGCCTGCTCGCTCATGCGCCGGCACTCCCGTCGAACACGACGTAGAGCGTCGTTGCCTGCTGCGTGCCAAGCTCGCGCTCGGCGACGCTGACCGCGAGACTGCCAGCCGGGGTGAGTTGCGCCGGATCGACGGTGACAGGCTTGGCACCGCGATTGTCGATCCGCAGCACGCGCCCCGTGAGCGCGGCACCGCGATACTCGGCGACGAGGCGTACGGTGAGATCACCGACCCGGGTCGGGGCGGCAGCGACCTGCCGCATCGTATAGCCATCCGGCGCGCTGTTCGCGGCCATGGCCTGGATCAGGCGCACCGCGGCATCGCGCGGTCCAGCCTTCGCTTCCCACGCCTGCGCCCGCTCGCCGGCGATCGCCGGGTTGGAGACGAATATCTGCTCGGCCTCGGGTCCGCCGACGCTGCAGGCGAACTTGTAGACATAGCCCTTGCGGGTCGTGGCGAAGAAGCTCAGCCGCCCCGGCGCGAAGCCCTCGGGTATCGACAGGTAGATGTCGCCGCGGACCGGCTCGTTGGTGACGGTGAAGTCGTTGTATGGATAGCCCGTTGTGATCTTGCTGACGCTGGCGAAGGCATCGCCGACCAGGCTGATCCGCGTCAGCTCATGGTTCGAGACGACGCAGTCGACCTGCGCATTGTCGGCGGCCTGCCGATACTGGTCGGCCCACGCCGGTGTGGCGACGAGCGCGATGGCAGCGCCGATCAGTGCCATTCCGAGCGGCTTCAGGCTGATGTCCCGCGGTCGGGACGTGCCGGCCGCAAAGGTGGCGGCGCCGGCCCCGAGCAGGCAGGCGGGTGTCGCGGCGATCATTGGAGCGCCTCCTTGTTGCTTGAGACGAGCGCGAAGCTCGAGAGCGAGAGGCGCAGGCCGACGTAGGTCCAGCCGAACCGGAACCGCTTCTTCTCGCTGGCGATGACCTGGCCGCCGACGAAGGTCTTGAGGTCGCCCTCGACGGTGGAGCTCAGGCCCTTCGGATCGACGGTCATGCCGGTGATCACGAAGGCCTGCGCGAGGTCGGAGCCGCGCTGCTCGGTGACGATCTTGACCAGCTCGGCCTTGAGCGCCCCATAGGCAGACGGGTCGGCCACCTTGAGAATCTGCTCCATCCAGTAATCGAGCCCGGTCGGCGACCGGTTGAGCAGCATCAGCGCGACGTCGCGCGTCACCAGCTCGAGATAGTCGGCCGACACGCCCGAAGAGCTGATCGCCAATTGCCGGGTCGTGACCGGCTGCAGGATCACTTCGCGGTCGCGGCTGCTGAGCGCCGTCAGCAATGCGAGATTCGCCAGGAACGACGCGGCGGCCGCGACGACCAGGACCTTGCGCTGGCGGAGCAGCGACTGGCTGCGCTGATGCGCGATATCGGACAGCATGGAGCCCCTCCCCTCAGCCGGCGAGCCGGCGGCAGTGGGAGGGCGGCGTGGCGCGAAGCCTGACGAAGCTTGCCCCCAGGTACCAGTAGGCCGCGTGGATGATCCAGGAACTGGCCCGGCCAGCCTTGGCCTTGCGAAGCGCGAACCACGCTCCTCCGGCACCCACGAGACCCAGCAGGATGTGCTGGGAGAAGATGCCCCAGGCGAACGGCGCCGCGAGCCCCAAGAATTCGTCCAGGGTCCAAAGGCCGATGAGCTCCGGATCGTCGAGCCGCCGGGGAACAATATACTTGTCAGTCATGTGCGCTGCGCCGCCCTCGCCGCCGCGATCAGATGATCGCGGTCACGGTGGAGGTGACGATCGGCACGCCCGTGCCGACGCCGATGCCGACGGCGACGGGGATCGCCACCTGCCCGAGCGTGAACCGGCCGGACGCCATGCCGATGATGCCGCCGGCCAGGCTGAGCACGGCGATGATCTTGCCGCCCGAGCCCTCCAGAAAGTCGGTGAACTTGGTGAGCGCCGGACCGAAGGTCGTGTCGGCACCGGCATAGGCCGCGCTCGCCACGGCCATGAGGCCGATTGCCGGGATGAGATAGTCGCTGGCCCGGCCGAGGCCGGCACGAGGCAGCGGGAGCTTGAGGCTGTGCATCGAGAGCGTCTCCGAAGGTGTTCGCCGCGGCCGCATCCCGACCGCACAATCACCTTCACGCCGGCTCGGACCGGCGCTCAACGAAAAGGAACATCAGGAGAACGGTTCGGCCCTTTGGTCGCGAAATCCGCGACACCGATCGCGTCTGGAGTATGAAGTTTCCTAGCTTCGCGCGATGCCTTTCGCGCCTTGCGACAAGACCGGTGCGGTCGCTGGCGACAGCCGTCGCGAATCGCTTTCTATCTTCGCTACCTGCATTTCCGGCGAGATGACGGCGCCGCGTGGGACGCGACTGTGCCAATCGAGAGTTGCGCTACTGGGTAGGATGTTCCCGTTTTGTTTTCCTACAGGCTTCGCGCTTGGTACCGTGCGTGCGAATCAGTCCTTGGAGTTGGAGTCGTGACCACCAGCAGCCCGGCAGCCCTGTCCTCGATACCGCTGCACATCATCATTGGAGACCTCGTCGATCAGAGCGGGCTCAGCCAGCGCGACCTCGCGGCAAAGGTCGGCCTGTCGAAGGATCAGATCTGTCGTACGCTGAAGGGCACGCGGCATCTGAGCCTTGAGGAAGCAGGATCGATGCTTTCCGCTGCAGGCTTGCCGGCACGCGGCGCCCTCACCCTTGCTCTCTTTGATCGTCGCGATCTCGCCAGCGAGTGGTCGCGGTCCGGCATGGCTGCGTTCCTGGAGACACTCGTCGCCGCCCTGCCGGACGCGCTCGCTGCCGAACTCGCCGAAAGCAGCGATCGCGTCGATCCGCGCTGGGGGCCGGCCGTGGCGAAATTTGTGGCGCAGCGGATCGCGAGCCACATCGATGAGCTGATCGAGCGAGAGGAGAAGCTCGGCGAGTTTAGGCCAACCGGCGGGTTGCGCACTTAGGCCTGAGCAGATTGCTGCTGTCAAAATAGTTCGCCATCATCCGAACGCCGGCGCTATGGCTTTCCCGGATTAGGCCGGGCTGATCTCGACATATCCGATCAACTCGGCCGAGTAGCTTCCGTCGGCGTTGACCGTTCCCTTATGGCGTAGCTCTCTTTGGAGGGTCGGTTCCACAACGCTTGAGAAAAGATCGAAGCGTTGCTGAGCCGTCAGACGTGGTGCTGCCGCTTGAGCCTGCCAAAATCGGTCGTGCTGCCGCTCTATCACAGGCATTCTCGTTCCTGCCTCGCTTACGGCAATGGGTTGCAAGATGGTGCGTTTTTCGCCGCTGGCTGTGGAGGTGGCGACCTTCCACAAGGACAATACGGCGGGTTCTACGGTATCGTTTGAGGCCACGGCGAGGCCGATTTCTTCCGGAGCCGTGTTGCTCCACCGAGCTAGGGAATGTTGAATCAGCGGATGGTCTATCCCGAGCAGCTGTAACCCCTCTTGGCTCGTGGCGGTGTCGCGGTTCGTGGTGAAACGGACAGGGGAGGTGTCGCTGCCATCGAGGACGTAGGTCTCAGCGTCGAGCGTTTTCAGCGTTAGGCGCTGGTCGGCCGCGGCGCTTCGGAAGAAGTTTAGCAGCCGGGCCATGCTCGAGGACACATCCGAAAATGGCTTGTAGTCGTCGATGCTGAAACCATCTAAATCCTGAAAAAGGTCGAAAACAACGCTACGCGCCTCTTTCGAATTAGAAAGGGCGGCTTCAAGCTCTACGTGGGTTCGCTTCAATTCAGGATCGGAGAGTGCTTCCTGATATAATCTATCATAGTTCAATCGCTCTGATAGTTGGCCGAGAATTTGTGCTTTCAGATCCTCTGCCACATTCCCCTGCTCATCGACCTTGCCGACTGTCCGGGCGATTTCCGCCAGCTTTTCGTCCAGCAGCAGGAAGATGCGACCTTCGATCGTGTCGGAAAGTACGAGATTGTAGACCTGAGCGGTGTGGTTTTGGCCGTAGCGATGGATGCGGCCAATCCTCTGCTCCAGGTCCATCGGATTCCAGGGCAGGTCGAAGTTGAACAAGATGCGTGCGAATTGAAGGTTGATGCCCTCCCTGCCGGCAGCGGTACAAACTAGGACGCGCGGACCATCCTTTTGGCGGAATTTACGTTCGGCGGCGGTTTTAGCGCCGTGATTGCCACCTCTAAGCACGACTACTCCTTGGCCCGGGAACGCCTGCTCGATCTCCCGTGCGATGAGATCGACCGTGCCCAGGTACGTCGCGAAGATGACGATCTTCTCCTGGGGGTTCTGCCGCCATAGGGCACCCAGTCCGTCGAGCAGCTTTTGCGCCTTGGTTTCGCGCTGGACGGGAAAGGCGCGAAGCAGATCGTCAATCCGGAGGCGCTCCTCGGGCAAATGGAGATCCACAACAGCCGAGGCGGCTTCTTCCGCGTGCAGCGCGGAGAATTCCGTCGCGTAAGGATCAGAGGCCATTTCAAGGGCTTCGTCATCCAGCTTTCGCACTAAGCGATATTTTAGGTCCGCGATAACACGATCCACCTCGCTACGTCCGATGGCATCGTTGCCGATCTGAAATTCCTCATGGATGAGGATCCGGGCCTCGTCAGTAAGGCGTTCCCGGCCCTCAATGTCCATTTCCTTGTCGCGAAGATGCGCTTCGTGGAGAGTCAGCATTAGCAATCTGCGCTTCAGCGTGCGCCTTACGGCCGCGAAGCTGGACGCGGCGATTTTCTGGAAGATCGCCATCAGGAACCCGAGCGCGCGCCCCCTCCCGCCTTGCCGCTTCGCGAGATCAAAGCCGTCTTCCAGATACTCCCTCAGCTTCTCGTAGAAATGGCGTTCGTCGTCGCCCATCAGGAACGACTCTGTATGCACCCAGCGGCGAGCAAACAGCGGCGATCCGTCTGGTTGGCAAGCATCGGCCTTGGTGCGCCGATACATGACAGTATTTAGTCTGTGCCGGTTCTCTACCATCTCATCCGATGTGTTGAATAACGTCGGGTTTAGAAGCTGGATTAGCATCCAGAACTGAAAATGATTTCCTTGATGCGGTGTTGCAGATAGCAGGAGAAGATCACGGGAATGATCTTTGAGAGCTTCAGCCAGCTTGTAATTCTCGGTTTTCCTGACCTTCCCCCCAGTGCGGTGCGCCGTGAGGTGGTGGGCCTCGTCAAAGACCACCAGATCCCAACGTGGTGCTTCTAGCAGGCGCTTAATACGAGCAGGGCGCTTCAGCGTGTCTATGCTCGCGATAAGTCTGTCGTGCTTTGCGAACGCGTTGGTCTTGCGATCGGTAATGTCGCCTTCTGACCCAAAGATCTCGAAATCGAGGTTAAAAACCTCGTTGAGTTCACGGTGCCAGTTATGAAGGAGGCCGGCAGGCACAACCATCAGCGCGCGGTCAAGCTCGCCCCTGCTCGCCAGCTCACGGAGAACGAGCGCCGTTTCAATCGTTTTGCCCAGGCCGACTTCATCCGCGATGAGGAATCTGCGTGGCGAAGCGGTCGCAACGCGGTGCGTGAGGACAACCTGATGGGGGAGAAGGTCGATTCTGGCCGAGGTGAGCGCCGAGGCGCTTTCCATGATGGGTAGCGCCTGCGCCTCAAAGGATAGCCAGGCACGACGCGCCCGCTCTGCGCCGCCCTTTACCGATCCAAGTATGCGCTCTGTTCGGGACTGCTCGGACCGCAACGCTGATAGCGATACACGGCGTTCGCCTGCGCTGAAGAAGGCGCGCAGATAGCCGTCCCGCGCCGGTTCAATGACGACGCCCTGACCAAATTCTTGGTGTGTGACCCGTTCGCCGGGAGCAAACTCGTGTGCTGTTGCCACGATCGCCTCAGGTGATACGCAGATGAAACAGGCCCGCGGGTTTGGCTCCCTCGCGCAGCAGGATCTCTTGAGGGTATTCGTTGGCCTCTCCCCACAGGATGCGTCCGAAGGCCAACATGCTATCTGTATGCGGAGCAGCGCAGCGCCATTCGACCGAGTCCGTGGCCGGGTGCAGCTTGACGCGGCCAAGCCCGGAAGGAAGCCAAAAGATCAGTGCTGCCTCACTTTCGTAGTGCGCTTGGAATGATAAGATGGCCCCCTTCACGGCATCGCCTAGCCATGCCTCGGCCTCGCTCGGACTCAGCAAATCGAGGCATCCATCGAGACCCGCGACGACGAGCGTGTCGTTCTGATTGCTTGGCAGATCCTCAGGCCAATTCCCGGCAGCGCGTAAAAATTGCCTGATGCTCCAAACCTCATCGGCCGCACAGACCTGGTTCCGAGCCTCCTCGTCCCAAATCCAGCTTGTTCCCCTGCGCTGCCAAACGGTATCGAGGGTATATTTCATACCTCGTACTCCTCGAACAGCGAGCCTTGGTGGGGTTTCACGGCTAGAGAGGCCGCCCAAGAATTATAGATCGTCAACGCTCGCGATGCCGCGTTGCGGTTCGGTTGGTCGGGGCCGTTGGCCTGAAGCCATTCCAGTAGCGGCTTGAGCGCTATATGGGGCTTGAAGTTTTCATTCTTCAGTGTGTCGGAAGCGTTGATCCCGCTTCCGTCAAAGCACGATCCGATCAGGACTAGGGCTTGATCCAGATCCGATGTTAGTCGTCTCTTATGACGGCCAGACCAGTCCCGTGCGAAAGTTAGCGGATCAACCCGCGTGATGACCTTGGCCTTTTCGGTACACCATCCACGTTGCTCAAATTCATCAGGGGTAGTGATCGAACCACGCAAAAACTTCTGAAGCTGGTCACGCTTCATTTCTTTCGCTGATCCGAACGTGCGCAGAAATTGTCGCGTAATGGGCTCGGCGTTCACTGGGGGCGGTTCCTTGCCCTTGTCCGAGTCCTCGTCGATGAGCTGGTTAATGCCGACGAGAGCGTCCTTGACCGAGATCGCCCTTCCCTCGTCCACGTACACCTTACCGTAGTGCCGCGAGAAATATTCCAGAGCTTTACCGCGACGGATCACCTGAAGGTCGGCCGCTGGAAGCCCCTCCTTTGCGTGGTTCTCAAGCAAGGCTTGGAGCTGGCGAACGTCAGCCATCACCTCGCGGCGCATGCGGCCCCAGCTCACGGAGCTGGGCTCCTCGGTCCGCTTCCTGCAAACGTGAATGATGTCATATTCGATCGTCTGCGATCCAAACGTGCCAGGCTTAGCGCCCTCGCCCTTGGTCTCATCTGAGCGTATCGGATATGTTGACTCAAGATAATAGCCGGATTCAAATAGTGATTCTAACACAGCCACCCATGGCTCATCGGCACTGTGGTGAAATGTGAATGTGAGTATCCCGCCTGGCTTAAGTATACGATTCGCCTCAGCCCAACATTGTGTAAGTAATCGCTTATAGAAACCGTCCGGGTCCTCTGGTTCCCGAGCTTTGTTGGAAACCGCTTCGAGCGACTTAGGGGTGTATTCAGGCTCAAATTGGGACGGATACCGATCTTTAAGCGGAAGCCGCAGCCAGACATAAAAGAAGTCTGCAAGCTCCGAATAATGCAACAAGCCCCCGAAGGGAGGATCGGTGACGACGAGATCCACCGACGAGTCGGGAATGTGGGTAAGTTCGGTGCTGGAAACCGCAGTTATCTCGACAGGGGTATCAGCAGGGTCCGAAATATACGCTTTGACGCTGGGTTGCTTCGCATCATTGGCGCCTGAAAGCTGACCGACGTGCTGCGGGCTTACGAGATCGTAGGGAGCATTTCTCCATTCGATGCCGTCAACGACGCCAGACGCGCAAGCAGACCATCGCCCGCTTCCCATGATCCCGAAACAAGACCCTTCGACAATGTTCGTTTTAGGATGATAGTTGTTGTTACTCATGTGCGGGACCATTTTGTCGTAATTTATGTCCCAAAAACAAAACATGTTCTGATAACGAACGCTTTGTTGGAAAGCGCCGAGTAATGCCTCGCGAGTGCTGTCAGCATAATCACCGATCGTCATTATGCCCTTCAGAAGTTGAGCAAGGCTCAGCAACTGACGCGGATTGAACATATGCGACCAGTGCGTGTAGCCGTGGCCGATCCTGATATCGCCATTGTTCAGAGCGGTCATGAAGCCGAAGGGCACCTCCGATTCCGGCCAATATCCGGCCAAATCGGCGTTTTTCCGGCGCTCCCACTCTGCCGTGGCAGCGTCATATTGACGTGCAATCTGATCGTCGAACTGCGCGAAGAATCTGCCGCTATAGGCTGCACCGGCCTCGTCTCTCGCTGGGGAATAGCCATGAATGGCGTAGCCCGCCATTGGTCCCGTTTTTTTGCTCGCCTTTACGGTTTCCAGGACACTTTGGACCGTGCCGCACGCCCCGCACGTGAAATGTGCCTTTTTGGGGACGGTTCCGCCCCCCTTCCCCGCCGCAAAGACGATCCCGGTCTCCGGGCAAGTGACCTCCTCCGGTAGCTTTCCCCGCACTTCGAGAAGGCGGATGCGGGATGCACGTTCTTGGTCCCAGCTCGCCGTGGACGCAGCATTATCCTGTGCCGTCCCACCATATGACTGCCCTTGTGTATCACGCGATGAGCTTCCCGCTAACCAATCGGGGTGCATCAGGAGGCTCAACTCGACTTTCTTGTTTGTTCCCTTGCCGAGATTCACGATTTCATTCGCGCCGCATGATGGGCAGATCACCCCATTACGGCGATCAAGAACCGAAAAGCGTTCTTCTGTATCGGCCACGAAAAGAGGCACGTCGGGCGCCATTCGAGCGTCGTCCGCTTCGACGTCAAAACGAGTGCTACAAGTGCGGCAAACATGCTGCCAATGTTTTACGCTGATGCTTTTGATCGCAATCACGTTGCTAGACATTATGGGCGTGCGATGTCCGCATCCTGTCACTTGGCAGGGGCCGTGTTTGGCCCAGAAGGTGTAAATTATTTCGGGTCCGTCGTAGCGATATTCCGACCGCTCGCTCTGGGTGAGAGTCAGAGGATCGAAATCCGATGCCATGACCCGATTAGATGGCAGGTGGGTCCACTTGCCTTTCTCGCCGTCCGGTCCATCACATGCCATGAATGGCATAATTTGGGGCTTAATCTGAGCTTCGATGTCTGCAAGGAGCGCATTGACCTCGCTCAGATCGACATCAGCAAGCTCTTGCTTCACCACGAACCAGGCTACGGGATTTAGATCGTTGCCGATCATCTCCATCCCGAGACGGGAGCCCTCCACCAGCGTTGTGCCGCCACCCATGAAGATATCGGCGACCCTCAAATTTTTGAATGCGCCTTTCTTTTGATGATTAGCATAATAGTTATCCCACACCAGCTTGGCAGCATGAGACTTATCATCTGGAGCTTTGGTAGCAGCCGCCAGCAGCATCGAGCGAAACACACTCGATCGACGCCGCGCCCACCATTTGGACATTTGGTAGATGGGCTTGCTAGCATTCCCCTCAACTACTGCGACCTGATTCACAGGAAGGATTGGAAAGTCTACCTCGAGGCATGTCTTTGGCCGGTTAGGATCGTTGAAATCCACGGTTTCTAAAGAGGCAAGCCTGCCAGCTCCAACGGCCTTGGCAATTTCCTGCGCCATCTGCTCTTTTTTTGATGCCATGTCGGCGCAGTCCTTACTTGGTAATCTCGATGAAGGGTGACAGGACTTCGAGTATCGAAAGGCCGCCGTGCGTCATTGTTGGATAGCCACCTGGGCTTTTCCATTTCCAGCGACCTAGCGCGAGCCGGTAGTCTCCGTGTGGGCCGGAAATCGGCATCGCCACGGGCGGTACGAACGGGCCGCACTCGCCCTGACCTTTCACGCTTCGGCCGCTTGAGAAAGTCGCTTTCAGGAACTGGCCAACCTCGCCGTCAGCGTCGGGGAAGTATCCTGTCGCGGCATAACCGTGATCCGAAGTGACAACTAGGCGGCGCCCCGTGGCAAGCCTCTCAACGAATGACCAAAAATCGGGATCGCGTAGTTGTTCCGCTGCATCCCGGGTCAGGGTGTCCAAGCCTTGCCCAGCGACCGCTCCGTCATGAACCTTACTGTCCGGCCAGTGATGCCAGAACACCCAATTCTTCGCCGCGCTTATCAGGCGTTCGCAGTCCTCCCACGGCATGTCGACGCTTTCCGTGGCCGTTGGTTGGAGCTTGTGCGATAGCCCTCCCCCGTCGTTTTGAAGCTGGCTGCGGCTTCCGAACCCCAAGGCTCTGGCAAACTCGTTTGTTTCGCCGGGAAGTTCGGATGCGAAGGCATTTACCTCATGGATGACGAAGCCCCGTTCTCGAGCGCCCTCAAGAATCCAAGGCAGCTCGCGCAGGGATAGCCCGTCAAGGATGAGAATGGCTTTGGCACTGTACGGCTCCGCCCACCAGCGCACCAGGCGCGTGGAGTTGCGCTCAACGGATGTGGCAAAACTCTGCCATAAATCCCAAGCTGCGGCAGATAGGAAGTGATCTAGCGAAGCGATCTCGCGCTCGCGCTTTACTATCTCGCTTGGTGCGCTCGCCGGCGCAAGGGATTTGCTTGCGACCGACAGCGCCCGATCGACTATAACCCGCCAGGCATCCTCGTCGGAGCCTTGAACCAAGCCCTGCACGATGGCCGCATCGAAGGCCATCATTCGGCCTCCTTCTCGAGCCTGATCTCGAAGGTCATCCCGTCCGGCAGCTTTTTGAGCAGCTCCTTGAGCTGCGCGCCATTGGCTGCGGAAATCCTGATAACGACATCCGAGACCTTCGTGGCGGGGCCAATGCCCCAGCCTTCAAGTTTCCCGATGAGGTTCAGCGACGAGGTAGCAGGGGCGCTATACGCGTCTCGAGGCCTTTCCGCGGAAGCGTCAGGTGATCCGAAGATGTTACCAAGGGGAGCCGTACCCCCCTCCCCGAAAGGGCTAGGATCGACATGACTGTCGGTTGGCGGATTCGGGGCAGCAGGTGGGAAGAGTCCGCCGCTCTGCGGCGCGCTTACCGGCTGTGATGAAGCGGGCGAGCCCCCCGTGCTGGGGGCGGCAGACGGCAACATGAGCGTGATTTCATCCAACTGCCGTCCCGTGAAGGCCAGCTTAGGGCGCAACCGTTTCCAAGCGAGATCGCCGTCCTCCCCAGGATGAGCTTGGAGCAATTCCATTCCGCGTAAATTGATCGCGATCCTACCCCGCGCACAGAGGCGCAGGATGCGCTCCTTCATCATCGTTTCGCCGAGCCACGGAATGCAATCCAAACCTGCTGGGCGCGGTTCTTGCAATTCGCGGAGGAGCTTACCGACAGCGGTGTTTTCTGCCGCTGCTTCGAGGGCAAGATCCTCGAAATCCTCAGGCACGAAGAGATCGTTGATAAGCGTCTCTTCGATCGCGTCGGGTATCTGAGAGCCTTGCCTTTTCAGCACCTCAACATTGAACATGCACTGACTGGGGTCTGCGTAGTTCCACCGGTGTAAGACCGCAAAGCGATCAAAGCGCTTCTTCAGCATATCGCGAAGAGCGCTCTGATATTCGCTATGGAGCTTACGATACTCTGGGTTTTGACCGCTCCATTCTTGCGCCTTCATTTCGGCACGCGCCAGAATGAGAAGGTCGCGGTCCTGAAAGGCGTTTGATGAACCGGTTACAGGAAGTAGGAATCGCACCGTATTACGACGCGTCTGGAGATGGTCCTTGAGCCAACGCCCCAAGGAGGGGCCAATATTCTCCGGCTCTTCAGGGAGTACGAGGACAGGAAGCCTATCGTCCCAGCGGTCAGGCCTTTCGGATTCCTCCAATTTAGACCAGGGATCGCTTTGCCATGATCGAGGCAAAGCAATGACGCGGAACTGCTTTGCGACTTCATCGGCCCCACCGATAACATACCGTATCTGTTTTGAGAGTTGTGCCTGATCCGAACCGTCCGTGAATAGCTTATCGTTTCGCGCGCACGCCATCAGCTTAGCGCGTGGGTTCTCCTCCTCCCGGAAAACAAGACGCATTCCATCTTGATGAATGTTAAAGCTATTCTCGACAATAGTTGAGAGTTCAGCTTGGAAAGCATTGTCATCAACAGCTATCGAATGGGTGATATCGACTTGCAATGTCGCCGGCTCGGCGCCGGCCATGTTGCCGACAGCAATTGACCGAAGCCACAGGGCGCCGATCACTTCCTGGAGATGTGGAAGAAGCTCCGCGTGTCTGGGAATGGCCTCCGTCACAGAGATAATGTTTTGCTGTGCCTTCGCGCGCAGGGTGCGATGATGCTCATTCGATACGGAATCCAGCAGCGCCCCAATACCCGAACCGTCGTCATCCAGTCGGAAATCTGCGGCTGTCAGGATTGGCGAACTCTCACCCCGGCTTTTGTATAGGTTCGCCAGAATGCGGATCATGTCGCGTGTTTCCTGAGCGTCCGTAGCGATCAGGACCTGCTCTTCCAGCAGGCGGAGTAGATGCGGCGCGAATGGCCAAGACTCAGCAAATTCGTTGCGTTTCCGCTCCTGCTCCGCGGGCGGCACGTCCAACAGGCGGAAGCTTTGCACCACATGGGTATTAATCCCGGCTGCGATCGTCGCGGTTGGGATTTGCAGCCTGTTCTCGAAAAGGCGGTGCAGGAGCATCCGTCGCCGATCTTGTTGGATGCGCTCGGCGTTGCCTCCCGCCTGGAAGTCGATCGCGACAGGATTGACCCTATGCACCTGTTGATAGGCATCGCTACTACCGTTCCGAACGGAAATCACGAGAACGAGGAGATCAGGCCGCTCTTTCGCGACTTCAGAAAGAATCTGGATAAAGTTGAAGGCCCAGACCTTCCAGGGATATTGCTTCGTGTTGGTCAGGCCGTCGAACCAAGTCTGAAACTCGTCGAGCAAGAGCATCGTCGGAGCTTTCTCAAGCATCTCGACAATGAGCTGGTCGGAGGGGATGTCGGTCTTGGCTTCGCCCATCCCCTCCCATTTGCCCTTGATATAGATCCCGTGCGGATGCCGGTCGAAAAGGAGATCCCAAAGGAACTTATAACGCTGCCTATGAAGGCTCTCGCCGATCACCGTCATGGGATCGCGCAATTGGATAGTCGCGAGGTTGGGATCGCCGAGCGTTGTCGACCAGCTATTGAGCCAAGACCGAGTAGAGTCTGGATCATTCACCGAATGGTATAGGGCCGCCATAAGGTGCGACTTGCCGAGCCCGCGTTCGCCAATGACGACGACCGGGCGCCCTTTCCCCGGCCCAACCGCATCAATACCCTTCAACAGATCGTGGGTGGGATAGGTGATGTTGAGAAATGCCTGCGCCGCAATCTGCGTCGCGCCGGTATGGGAATCATTGGAAAGCTCGATAGCAGTGCCCTTCAGGCGCTTGCTCTTGAACTCATCGCGAAGCGTTAAACCCAGCATATTCAGATATTAACCCCCGTCTGGCGGATAGCTGTCACTCCGCTCTCCAGCCTTGTCACTTGCATCAGTAGTGAGGCCGAGAATGGCAGAAAATCGAGTAAGCGGGAGCACATCAGTCAACGGCCATGTCGACGTTTATGGCCTCCTGCTCCGGTGCCGGGAGGTGACGATAGAGGGTGGGAACCGAGACGCCGATCGTCGGCGCGATTTCTCTTATGGTCATCCCAGAAGCGAGGAGCTTGCGCGCCGCCTCGAGCCGCTTAGGTGTCATCACCGTCTTGCGGCCGCCTACCCTTCCTTCGCGCCGCGCCACAATTAGCGCGGCCGTCGTGCGTTCGCGATTCAGATCGCGCTCCATCTCCGCCATTGCGGCAAGGATGTGAAAGACGAGCTTGCCGGCAGTCCCTGCCGTGTCGATCCCGTCGGTGATCGAGCGCAGCCCGATGCCGCCGTTCGCCAGCTCGGCCGCGAGGTCGACCAACCCCTTCATGGTCCGACCGAGACGGTCGAGCTTCCAAACTACCAGCACGTCGCCGGAGCGAGCGTGCGACAACGCGTCCGCCAGCCCCGCGCGGTTCGCCTTGGCGCCGCTCGCCTTATCGGAGAAGGTCCGCTCGCAGCCGACGTCGCGCAACGCCTCGAGCTGAGGCGTCAGATCCTGTTCGGGTGTCGAGACCCGGGCATACCCGATCAGCATGAGGTCTTCTCAAAACTCATCCGCGCCGCCTATCACGAGAAGAACCAATCGAGAAAGTGCTTTGATAGGGCTTTGAAGGTTGCTAGACGTTCTCACATGATCGCGTATCAAAATCGATCGGGGCTGTTGAAAAAGGCCGTAGCTCCCCGAGCTGCCCGTCCCGATTGGGATGGTATTTCGGGATTATGGAAGTAGATCGGTTAGCCGGTTCCACCTGAGACATCAGGAGCCACTTTGGGGTCTGGGTCCTGCGCCTTGCCGGTCGCGGGTGCCACCTTCTGGCTCGGCATAGCGGTGAGATAAGCAACGATCGCATCAACGTCCTTCTCGGCCACCGGCGCCTTGTACACCTCACGCATCTTGGTGACGGTCGCCTTCCACTGGTCCGCCGATAGCGCAGGCTGGGTCAGCGCCATGCTGGCCGAGTGGCACGAGGTGCAGTTGGCGTTGATAACGTCGGCGTGCGGGCCGTCGGGATAGGTCGCGTCGTCGACCGGCAGGTCAACGCTAGTTGAGGCAAGCGAAAAGCCGCGCGCCGACACGCTGGCGGGCGGCGCCGGCTCGGACGTCTCGGATATCGGAACGGGCGCCTTGCGGCTGCTCGGCGCGCCGATCGAGACGAGGATGATGCCGGTCAGGCCGATCAGGCCAGCGGCCAGCACGCCGGGGGAGAGGGTCTTCATGCTACTCGCTCCTCAAGCCGCGATGATGGTGGTGGTCTCAATGTTGCCGCGCATGAACCCGCCCGGGTTCCAGATCGGCTTCATCGGCTGGGCGACGCCGTTGGTATTCCAGCAGCGCACCATGATGGGGTTGGGCCCGCGTCGCAGCGGCACGCGACCATCCCAGCGCCGGAAGCTGTACCTGCCCTCGTCCGCGCCGAGCGTCGTCCTGTACCAGGTGCGGCCACCGTCCGACGACACATCGACCTTGGCGACGCCGCAATCGCCGCCCATCGCGATCCCGCCGACCGGGATCGATGCCTCATAGGCTATCGTCTGGCCATCGGGCAGGCTGGTCATCCAGCTGCGCGGGATCATGCGGTTGATGGGGACAGTCGGGAAGTCTCTGGCGCCGGGCGCGACATTCGCGCCCGGCGTCGCGGGGATCTTGTAGGCCTTGGCCATCCAATACTGGTCGTCAGGGCCGGGCAGTACCTCGATCGCGTTCAGCATCTTGACCCAATAGGTCGAGTACCAGCCCGGCACGATCAGCCGGCAGGGAAAGCCATTGAGGAGCGGCAGCTGCTCGCCGTTCATGCCGAAGGCGATCATCACTTCGCCGTCGCGGGCATGGTCGATGTCGAGCGCCTTCTCAAAGTCAGGGGCGCCCGCCACGACCGGTTGATCGAGCGCACCGAAGCGCACCTGCACCGCGCCTGTCTTGACCCCGGCGAGGTCGAGCACGTCGCGCAGGCGCACACCGAGCCATTTGGCATTGCCCATCGCGCCGTTGCCCCATTGCGCGCCGGCAACACGTGGCTGGAACAGCCCACGGCTGTTTCCCGAGCATTGGTTGACCGCCGCCATCTCGACCCGCGGCAGGCGCAGCAGCTGGGCGAGGCTGATCGACAGCGGTCGGTTGACGTGGCCGAAGACGTTGAGGCGGAAAGTCTCGACATCGATCGAGGTCGGGATGTCGGCCCAGTGCCAGCGGACGAAGAACTGGTCGTTGGGCGTGAACACCGACTTGTCGAACACGTCCATCGGCGTTTCCAGCAAAGGCGGATGGACACGCTGGAGGATCATGCTGCCCTTGCCGGGAAAGGCGCTGGTCATCGGCCGTTCGGCATTGCCGCCAGGCAGCTTCAGGTCGACGAGCTGCTGTGCCAGCGCAGGTGCTGCGGCAAGGCCGGCGCTGCCGAGCGCGGCATGCCTAAGAAAGCGGCGACGGCTGGTCTCACTCGCCAGCCCGGCGTCGAAATTGTCCATGACAAGGCTCTCCTGTGGCCAGCCACGCTGGCGGATCGAAGGGGCGTTCTGCAAGTGATCGAACCGACTGATCCGATCACCACGGCGGATCAGTTCGGGGTGGCGATGCAGGGCGAGACGAACAGGTTGCCCCGCCATGCGCCAGCCAGCGTCTTGGCACCGACCAGCAGCCACATCGCCGCAAGCGCGACTGTCAGCACCGTGCCAGCTATGCCGAAGAAGCCGAGGTTCAGCGTCGTGCCGAGGCGGAAGGTGGCGACGGTGTAGACGCCGAGCGGAAAGGTATAGCCCCACCAGCCCAGGTTGAACGGCACACCAGCGCGCCAGTAGCGGATGGTGATAAGCGTCGCGAGCGCCAGCCACCACAGGCCGAAACCCCACAGGCAGAGTCCGGCGACAACGCCGATCCCTTGAGCGACGCTACCGACATCGGCCAACCCGTGCGCCGCGAGGATCGCCGGCGCATCTGCCCCGAGCACCAGCATGCCCAGAGCACCCGTGCCGATCGGCCCCAGCGCCAGCCAGGAGGATGCCGCCATGCTTTCATGCGGCAACTTATGGAGTGCCATGCGCAGGATGAGGATGGCGAGGATGCCAAACGCGACCGGCACCGAATAGGCCCACAGCACATAGGAGGTCGCAAGCGTGACTAGCTGCGCGTGGGGATCGGCCAGATGCGGCGCGAGCAGCCCGCCGCTGGCACCCGCCACTTCGGCAGCGACGACCGGCAGCAGCCATACCGCGGTCATGCCGTCCAGGCTATGCTCGTGGCGGGTGAACATCAGGTACGGGATCAGCACGCCGCAGGCGAGCGACATGGCGACGTCGATCCACCACAAGACCTGCGCGACCGGTACGATGCCATTCCCGAACCGCGCGATGCCGAAGGCGAGGCAGCCGTTGATGATTGTCGCCAGCCCCATCGGGATGGTCCCGATGAACATTGACACGGTGTTGTGCCCGAAGATGCGCCGCGCCTCATGCCCGAACATCACCCAGCGCGCGCCATAGAGGCCGGCGAACAGCGCGAAGAGTGCGATGTTGAAGAACCACAACACCTCGCCGAATGGCTTCAGCGAGGGTCCAATGCCGGGTACCTGCGGCAGTGCGAGCGCGAGGATGCCCGTGCCCATCGTCGCGGCGAACCAGTTGGGCGTGAACTGGCGGATCATCTCGCGGGGGTGATCGAGCCGGCTGAGCGGCTTGAGGCCGCTCAGAACGGAGTGCGTGTCGGCAGTCATGCGACCTGCTCCTTGATGAGGTCCGTCAGCGCGTCGGCCGCGCGGGTGCGATAGCGTTCCTTGTGGCGCAGCGCGTGAAAGGCGCGGTCGGGCAGCCCGAGCGGCAGCTCGACAAGGTCACCGGCCTTGAGCGCACGAGCTACGACCAATCGCGACAAGACGGCAACGCCGGCACCGGCCTCGACCGCGGTACGCACCGCCTCGTTGGACGGCAGCGTCATCGCTATCGTCAGCTGGGCCGGATCAAACCCGCGCGTTCGCAGCACGTCCTCGAAGGTCGAGCGCGTACCGGATCCCAGCTCACGGACGATCCAGCGTTCAGTGCGCAGCCAGGCCTCGTCGACACGTTCGGCGTCCTCGCGGCCGACCAGCACCATCGGATCACGCCCGACAGTCCAGTGGGCGAGTGCCGGTTCGTCCACCTCGCCCTCGACAAAGCCGAGTTCCGCCGCGCCGCTCAGGACCTGCGCTGCCGCACCTTCGGTGTTGTCGATCGCGAGCTCAACCGCGATCTGCGGGTGGCGTTCGTGGAAGGCGGCGAGCTTTGCCGGCAACCAGTAGCTCGCGATCGTCTGGCTGGCGACGATCCGCAATGAACCACGGGCAAGCCCGGCATAGTCCGCCAGCATCGTCTCGGCATGCGCTGCCCGCCCCAGCACCGCGCGCGCTTCCTCCAGAAAGCCGCGGCCTGCTTCGGTCAGCTGGATGCCACGCCCGACGCGGTGAAACAGAGGAACCCCGTAGCGCGCTTCGAGGGCAGCAATCGCGCCGGAGGCAGCAGACTGCGTGACGTTCAGCACCTCCGCTGCCTTGGTGACGTGTTCGCGCTCCGCGACACCGACGAATATTCTGAGCTGCTCCAGGGTCATGCAGCTTATATCGCGCAATCTGATCGATACGACCAACCGTTTGATCTGCTCATTCCAATCTGGATATCGGAACGATCGGCAGCCTTTCGTCTGTGATGGTCTTGAAGACTTGAAGCGATCCGCGTGCCCGCGGCGTTTGTTCGTCCATGACCGATATGATCGAGCGCAAATCCGATCCCTACAACGCCGAGCCGACGCCCAGTGCGTTGATCGAGCGGTTCCTGACGCCGCAGGCGCTGTTCTACGTGCGCAGCCACGGGCCAGTGCCGGATCTGCCCGCCAATCATCGGATCGAGGTGAGCGGGACGGGCATGGCGAGCCGCTCTTTCTCGGTAGAGGAACTGAAAGCTACGTTCCCCACGCGGACGGTGACGGCAGTTCTCCAGTGCGCCGGCAACCGGCGCACTGACCTCCAGCAGGTCGGAAAAACGTCGGGTGATCCTTGGGATGTCGGCGCGATCGGCAATGCAGAGTGGACCGGCGTACGCCTGGCCGATGTGCTCGATGCGGTCGGCGCACCTGATGCGTCCGACCTGTTCGTGGCGTTCACCGGCGCGGACGAGGTGGACGTGGAGGGCGAGGAAGCCTTGTTCGGGGTATCGATCGCCATGAGCAAGGCGCGGCAGCCCGACGTCCTCCTCGTCTGGGCGATGAACGGCGAGCCGCTGACGCCCGAACACGGCGCACCGCTCCGCATGGTGGTGCCGGGCTATGCCGGCGTGCGCAGCGCCAAATGGCTGACACGGATCGAGGTGCGAGACATGCCTTCCGACGCACCGATCCAGGCGCACGACTACAAGCTGTTTCCCGCCGATGTGACGAGCGACACCGTCGACTGGAGCCGGGGTCTGACCATCAATGCCATGCCGCTCAACGCCGCGATCTGCGTGCCCGGCTCTGGCGAAAGCCTGCCGGCCGGGGAGGTGCGGATCGAGGGCTATGCCATCGCCTATGATCGCCGCGTCTCTCGGGTCGAAGTGTCGGTAAACGGTGGTCGCGAGTGGCAACAGGCGACGTTCGCCGATGATCCGGAGACGCACTGGGGTTGGCGGCGCTGGACCCTCGACGCCACGCTTGCCAAAGGTCGCCAGCACCTTGTCGTGCGCGCCTTCGACGGGGCTGGACAGGGACAGCCCGAACGGCCGGACACGATGTGGAACTTCGCCGGCTATCTGTGCACCGCCTGGCATCACGTCCACGTGCTGGTCGAATGATCGAAGCGTCAGGGGCATCGGACATCGGCTTCTGGATCGATGCGATCGGGCGGCTGGTGGTGGCGACCGCGGCCGGGATGGTGCTCGGCTGGGAACGCTCGCGCGAGAACCGGCAGATCATGGGCTTGCGAACGCTGGGTCTGGTCGGTCTGGCGAGCTGCATCGCCGTGCAGGCGGTCGTGCATAGTGGCCTGCCAAATGTAAACGCCGACGCCGCAGGGCGGGCGATGCAGGGCATTCTGACAGGCGTCGGTTTCATCGGTGCCGGCGCGGTGCTGCGGGTCGGCCAGGGTCAGGAAGTGCATGGATTGGCGACCGCCGCGTGCATCTGGGTGACGGCCACGATCGGCGCGGCAGCGGGGTTGGCAGTGTGGCCGCTCATCATCGGCGGGGTGAGCCTTGCAATGCTCGTCCTGTTCGTCGGTGCGCCGCTGGAACGCCGCATCCGCGAGCGGGCTCGCCGGACGCCGGCCGAGGCCGACAGGAAGGACGTCGAGCGCAAGCCGTGATCCCGCTGGATCGCCCGGTGCCTGTCGGCGTCGGGAAGCGGCAAGGTGCAATCAGGACACCAGCGCCGCATCGGCCTGGCGCCGGACCTCGTCGGCGATCGGATGCAACTCGGCCGCGGGTCGCTCGCCCACCACACTATAGCCGATCCCATCAACCGCCCATGTGACCCGGCCCATGGTCCCGCTGGACGTGCTGGTCATGCTCGCGGTCTTGTCGATCTGCATAGGCCTCGTCAGCACCGCGAGTTTCGACGCTTGCGGTCCGTCGTAGAGGAGCAGTGCCGCAGGGCCGTGAGGCGTCGCGACCAATCGCCCCCCGCCATAGCGATAGCCGGCTGTGCTGAGGTCCGGGATGGTGACGCGCTCACCCAGTCGGGCGGAGGTCCACCGGATCAGCATGGCGCGCTGGTCGGGGCCGATTTCCGCCGGTCGTATCCGGTCGGCGGCATAGACACGGAAATTGTCACTCGCCTCGTTGGCCAGCGCCGCGATGCCCGCGCGGGGTTCACCGCTCCACCGCGCGCTCGACCAGCCCCCGCCAAACCCCAACGCCAGCAGAAGTGACGCGGCAATGGCGAGTTGCCAACGCGGTTGCCTTTGCCGTCCCCTGATCGCTGCCACGCGCATCGTCGCCGGAATGGGTTCGTCCGCGATCGTGGTGAACAGGGATGCGAGGGCTCGCGCCTGCTCCGCCTGCTCCCGCAAACGGGCATGCAGATCCGGCTGGCCTTTAAGGTAGGCGTCAACCAGGCGCTGCCGCTCGGGCG
Source organism: Sphingomonas jatrophae (assembly GCF_900113315.1). Classification (GTDB taxonomy): domain Bacteria; phylum Pseudomonadota; class Alphaproteobacteria; order Sphingomonadales; family Sphingomonadaceae; genus Sphingomonas_P; species Sphingomonas_P jatrophae. The sequence goes on from NZ_FOZG01000002.1 coordinate 587,327, forward strand.
ACAACCTGCCATCGATCCATGCGGCCAGATCGTCCTCGCCGATCGGGCTGGTCATTGCACGCTCCTCAATCGCGGCCGTTCACCCTCCCGGAGGAGTGTCGCCAGACGGTCGCGCCCCCGCGATATGCGCGACATTACCGTGCCCAGCGGCACGCCGGCTACGGCAGCGACCTCCGCATAGGGCAGGCCCTCGACCGAGACCAGGAGCAGCACCGTTCGCTGTTCTTCAGGCAACGCATCAAGCGCGCGCAGCAGGTCGCGGTGGTGCAGGCCTGTGTCCTGATCGGCCGGGCGGCCGAGCGCGGCGTCGTCCACGAGGTGGAGCGGAACCGCCGTACCTCGCCGGCTATGCTGCCGCTGATGATCGACCAACAAATTGTGCAGGATCGCATAGACCCACGGGCGGACCTCCGCACCCCGTCGCTGTCGCCAGCGCCCGACCGCGCGCTCCAGGCAATCCTGCACCACGTCATCCGCCATCACCCGGTCGCGCAACCACGACCGGGCATAGCGGCGCAGCCCGGGGATCAGCGGTTCGATCGCGGCGGCAAGCGGGTCCATCTCAGTCGCGCTGCACCTGCACGATGCGCCCCGGCGCGCCGTTCACCACCTCCGCAACCGCCAGAAAGCGCCGGGGTGTCGCGGTGCTGCCCTGAACGATCTGCCGGATCGGACCCGATGCGTTGACGATCGCCGCACCTGCCGGGTTGCTCATGAAGTTCGCAAGCGGCTCTACCGCACCACTGCCGTCCGCATTGGCGGTCAGCACGAGCATGTAAGGCTTTTTGGGCTGCAAACCGGTAACGGCACTTTGCACGACCTGAATGATGCCCTGGTCGAAGAGGGTGATGCTGCTTGCTGTACCTTTGCCGCCGATCGGCCCCATGGTCAGATGCAACGCCTTGCCGGCCGTGCCGAGCGGCTGGAGATTGTCGGTGCCGGGGCCTGTCGGAACTGCGTTCGACACATAGGCGATCGCCTGCGGTGCCTGTCCGACCGGCACGGTGGCAACGACCGTGTTGCCAGCGGTGTCGATCGCGGCGAGCTCATCGGCATTCTCCAGCCCGACGTAGATGCGCCGGCCGTCGCCCGATGGCCAGACACCGTGCGGCATCTTGCCGACCGGGATGGTGGCGACGGGCGCGAAGTCGGATGTGCGGAACACCTTCACCGCATTCTCTCCGCCGACCGTCACATAGGCGAACTGCCCCTTGGCCGTGCGGGCGAAGTTGACATGGTTGGTGATCGGCCCGGTATCCAGCACCTTCAGGATCGCGAAGGGTGGTCTCGCATCGAATGCGACCGTCTTGCCGATGTCCTTCAGCGTGAACCACACCTGCTTGCCGTCCGGCGTCGCGGCAATATTGGGACAGAACGGGCTTGGCTGTGCCACCTGTCCGACCTGCGCGTGGGTCGCGACATCGAACACGGCCAGCACCGGATTGAACGACGAACAGACATAGCCGTACCGGCCATCGGGAGAGAAGATCGTCATGCCCGGACCACCGGGCGTCTTGATGCGCCCCGTCTCCTTGTACGTCGTGGGGTCGAGCACGGCGATATAATCCTCGCCGCGGACCGTGACCCACACCTCCTTGCCGTTTGGCGTGAAGAACGCCTCGTGCGGACTGCGCCCGACATAGGTCGTGTGTTTGACCGTGTTGGTGGCGGTGTCGATCCACGACACGGCGTTCGATCCGATCGACACGACCGCCAAGGTCTTCCCGTCCGGCGAGAAGCCGAGGCCGTGGACCAGCACCTGTCCCTTGTAGAGCGGCGAAAAGTTCATCGGCTGCGGATCGCCGAGCTTGATGACGCCGAGCAGCCGGTTGTCGGCCGGGTCCGTCACCGACACCGTGTTGGAGAATTGTTCAGACGCATAGACGCGGTCGCGGTGGCTGACGGGCATGTCCTTAGCGTTCCACGGCGCCTGCTGGGCCATGGCGAGGCCCGGTGCGGCGCTCATCAGCAAGGCGGCCGAGCGCAGGATGGTCCGGATCATGTCAGTGCTCCATAGGGCTATGGTGGTCGCCGCCCTGCGTCGGGGCTGGCGTCGAAGGGGGTAGCGGCTGACCGATCGCCAGCTTCATGGCGGCGATCTCCTGCTGCTGGTCGATGATGATCTCCTGCGCGATGCGCTTGAGCTGCTCGTTATGGCCATAGCGCAGCTCCGCCACCGCCATATCGATGGCGCCCTGATGATGCGGGAGCATCATCGCCACGAAGTCGCGGTCGACGTCGCCGGACGGCTTGACCATCATGCCCGCCATCATCCGGTCCATCGCGGCAGACACTATGCTGGCGTAGCCATCGGCAGGGGAGGCCGCGGCTGCGCCTGTAAGTAGGGCCGGAGCAGTCAGACCCAGCATCCAGTTTCGTCTATGCATAAGCCTCCGGCGCATCAGTCCTGAAAGCATAGACGACGCTCGCCCGGGTTTATTCCATGGGTGAGCCGGTTATCAGCCTTCCCGATTGGGAACGTTCAGCGGGACGGTCGGCTGGGCCGCCTCATAGGGCCTCAACAGCAGATTTCGCTTTCCCAAAACCTGTTCCCGAAATATGAGTCCCGAAACTGGCGGTTCGGGATGGAGTTACGGGACAAGTGCTGATCGGCTATGCGCGTGTCTCGACCGCCGATCAGGATCTGACGCTGCAAACCGATGCGCTGACCAAGGCCGGATGCGAGAAGCTGTTCACCGACAAAGCGAGCGGCGCGAAGACGACCCGACCGGGCCTGACGGAAGCGCTCGACTTCGTGCGGGCCGGCGACACGCTGGTGATCTGGAAGCTCGACCGGCTCGGCCGCTCGATCCAGGGGCTGATCGAGCTGGCGGCCGACCTGTCGGCACGCAAGGTCCATTTCCGTTCGCTGACGGATGGCTTCGACACCTCCACGTCCTCGGGCCGACTCCTGTTTCACATACTCGCCTCGGTCGCCGAGATGGAACGCGAGCTGATCAAGGAGCGGACCATCGCCGGGTTGGCGGCAGCACGGGCGAAGGGCGGCACCGGCGGAGGCCGCAAATCGGTGATGACCCCCGACATGCTCGACACCGCGCGCAAGCTGCTCGCCGCGGGCGACAAGCCCGCCAAGGTGGCGAAGCTGCTTCAGGTCGGTCGTTCGACCTTCTACCGTCACTTCCCCGCGAGCGAGCGGGAACCGGCATGATCGGGCCTAGCCAGCAGCAGCAGGTTGAGCACCGCCGCGCCGATCAGAAACTCCTCTTCCGCGCCTCGGATTCCGCGGAGATGCAGCCGCCCCATGCCATGCTTCACCTTTGCATCGGCGAACAGGCGCTCGACCCCTCGGCGCAGCCGCATGGATCGTTTGAAGAGACCGGTCCGCATCTGGGCCCGGGCAAGGTCGCGGGCATCCTCGTTCTCCATGCGACACAGGGCACGCCCACGAGCGCTCGTGCATTGCTGGCGCAGCGAACACGCCCGGCAATCGTCAGGTCGCGCCCTGTAGCGGTGCACTCCAGTGGGTTGATGGAAGCCGCGGTGCGCCAGTGCTTTGCCCGCAGGGCAGGTGAAGCAGTCGCGACCGCGATCGTAGGTGAACGCTTCGCGCGGGAACTTGCCCCTGGTCTGTTCGGAGCGGTCGATCACGGGGATGTGAGGCAGCGCGCCCTGGTCGCGCACGAAGGCGAGAAACGCGGCGCTCCCATAAGCCTTATCCGCGGCGACCCGCTTGGGCCGATAACCGAACCGATCGGCAGCTCGCGCCAGCATGTCACGACCCGCCGCCACCTCTTCCGCGAAGCGGGCGGGGGTTGCCTCGACTTCGAGCGCGGCTCCGCCTGGCGTGTCGATCATGACGTTGAGGGCATAGCCGAACCGCCCTCGCACCGTTCGCGCCGACCAGGCCGCCGCGGGATCGGTCCGCGAAACACTTGGGAAACCCTTGCCCGTCCCGGTCAGCGGCTCCGGCACCCGCGTCCGATCGGCAAGCCACTCGCGCACAGGGCGACTTGCCCTGCTCGCGTCGGGCAGATTGGCCGGCAAGACCTTGCGCTGCCAGCTCGCGTCCGCGGCGATAAACGAGGCGTCGATCGCAGCGTCCTTGCCGGAGACCAGCCCCTTCGCAAGGCAGCGCCGCACCGTGTTCTCGAACAAAAGCCGGAACACGCCGGCGTCTCGAAATCGCCCGTGCCGGTTTTTGCTGAAGGTGGAGTGGTGCGGGACAGCCGCGCCGGGCGCCAGACGGCAGAACCAGCGATAAGCGAGGTTGTAGCGCAGCTCCTCGCACAACCGGCGCTCGGACGTGATCGCATAGATGCGGCCGATCAACGCCATACGGATCAGCAACTCGGGATCCACCGACGGCCGACCGCGCGCACTGTAGTGCGACGACAGAGCCGCCCTGAGCTTGCCCATTTCGAGCAGCCGGTCCACGCGCCGGAGAAGGTGGTCACGCGGCAACATGGCTTCTATGGTGCGGGAACCGGGTCCCGACCGCCCACGGTCGCAGCTCGTGCCCATCATGGCCTCACTCCCTCAACCCCGGGAGTGCAACACAGGGGTCAGGTCAACGTGTCCGGTGTATTTCAACAGCCCCGATCGTTTGTGAGACAACTCTAGTCTGGCGCTTTACCCGCAGTCGCCGGTCATCCGAGCAGACCTAATCCGTTCACGCCGGAGCGCTTACTCGCTCACGGAAAGTGGCCGTTGGTCCCGAGACGTTTGAAGGCAGGAATTGAGGCCCGCAGAGGCAGGCTGCTCTTGTGTGTAGAGGGCGCGCACTCATCGCTTGCGCTCTACCAGCGTGGCTAAGGCCTCACGACCCGCTCTCAAAAAAACGCCGGCAAAATTGGTGAGCCAGTCTGTCACGATAATTGAGGATGTTGTCCTCAACGGTAGCCACCTCGCAGGTTTCAGTTCCGCCATTTGCCGTACCGCGCAGGCCGCGGCCGACCATCTGCATGTAGCGGACTGGGCTAAACACTGGCCGAGAGATCAAAATCATGTCGGAGCGTGGGGCGTCGAATCCGGTGGTCAGCACGCTGTGGTTGCAAAGGACTCGTAATTCGCCCGACCGAAATCGACGTATGAAATGCTGGCGCGCGAGCCGATCGGTTTCGCCGCTGACCGCCCCTGCTGGGCAGCCGAGCAGATGGAGCTTCGCGGCCAGGAACTGAGCATGTTTGACCGAATTGGCGAACAACAGAACTGAAGACGCATTGCTGGCAAGCACACGCTTGACGATCTCGTCGTTGCGGTCGGGGTCGGCGCCGAGCTCCTCCATCACAGACTCAGGTAGCTCTCCATATTGCTCGAAGTGGCGGATGTCCGTGTCGGACAGCTCGAACGGGCGGTCGTAAGTGATTGGGCTGTAGGTGAGCGCCGACAGCACCTGACGCCTCCTCAGCTCATCATAAAGACCCTCTTGGTCGGCAGGCAACCAGCGTCGATCAAACCGCGCCGCAAGACGCGCCGATTCATCGTCGTCGCGGCCGCGCCAAGGGGTGGCGCTAAGCCCGATCACCGGCGGCTCGTTCTCGCGCTCGGCTTCACCGCCGGTCTGCACATCAAGCCAACGCAACAACGAGCTGTAGCTCGGGGCAATTGCATGGTGACACTCGTCGATGACAACGATCCCGGGTTGGCTGAGCCAATCAAGGCTGTTGTGATCGAGCCGCGCGTTGAGCGTCTGGATACTTGCCACCACGACGATCGCTTCACCGGCCTCGGGGGGCACCGGGCTGTTCTGGCCACCCCAGAGCCGGACCACGCGCAAATCCTCGCCTTCAACGCCGACGTTTGACCAGAGTTGGCGGAAGCATTGTACCGCCTGCTCGCACAGTTCGTCGGTTTGGGCGATCCATAAGGCGCTACGCTGACCGTCGCGATTGAGCACCAGGCGCACAACGGCCTCGGCGGCTACGCGCGTCTTGCCACCACCGGTCGGAAGGCTGACGACGGCGCGGCGACGGCCAAGACCTGACTCGAGCAGCGTTTCGAGACCGCCGAGAATGTCCTGTTGATAGTCATGCAGCTCGGGCAGCGCCAATGGTCCGCCAACCAGCAGCTCCGCATCGCGACGCACCGAAGCGCTCGTGCCAAATTCGAGCGGAAAGCCGAGCTCGGTGACAAACTCGCGCGCGGCCGGGCCACCCCAACGTCCCGGCGGGTCGAGGCCCTCGGCGGTGAGCACGGCGGCAAGCTTGACCAAAATCGTTGGCCCGAACACCGCCAACGCAAGTTCGGCAATGGCGCTGTCGCTAAGGCCAGTCTCTATGGCATCCACCACCGGCTCGGGCAGAATGGCCATGAGTGGCGTGGCGGTGCCGCCAACCGCACAGAGCAGGCGCGCCGGCAGTCCTTCAGCGGCGCGCACGGCGGCGCGGGCGTCGCGTGAGCGTGCCCCGCGAAGCTGGTTCAGCAGCGCCTCGACCTCGCCTTGCACCAAGCCGAAGGCAATCAGGCTGCGCAGCAACAACGCCCGACCCTCAATCCAGCTGAGCGCAAGAAAGCGCTGCCGGTCAATCATGATCAGACCGGTGCTGTCTTGGGCGATCGCGGGTTCGGAGACACGATGGCCGGCCTTTTCGACCAGGCCTTCGACCCAGACCGCATCGGCGCGCTTGGCGGCGCGGCTAGTCAGGACATTGCTGAGCTCGGGAAAAATGTCGCGCAGCAGCAAGGGGGCGCCGAGCTGCGAGCCGGCCTCGACCTCGCTGTGCGCGTCAAGTTCGCGCGCGCCCGCATTGGCCCATCGCTCAGCGGCCGCGTTCGACAAGATGACGATGCGGCCGTCGTCGTCACTGGCCGCGAATGGATTGTTGTCGGTCGCCACGAAAATCTCAGTTAGCGGCAACGGCCCGGCGCGCGTCGGCACCCGAGCTGGCACTTCCTGGTGTGCGCTCGCTTGCTCCCAAACCGGTCGCAACTCTGCGAACCCTTTTGACGCCCCCTCGAGGGCCGCGAACACCGCTTGCCAGAACGCGCCGCGCAACGCGGAGTCGAGCTCGTCGCGATCGCGCGCGATCCGGACGTCGACCTGAGCCGCTTGTGCCTCGAACAGCGGCAGCAAGGCCGGTGCCCCGGCTAATTGGGCAGCGGCGAAGGCCGAGACCAGATCAATGTCGAGGCATTTCAGTCGGACTAGCGCGCTCCCGACAGCAAAGGTGCCGAACCGGAACAGCCAGAACATCAGCGGATGCGCAGCGGTCAGCGACGGATAATGGTCGCGTCGCGTGAGGTGGCCATAGCTGATCGCGGGCCATGGCGCAGGCTGCGCGGCCGGCCGGAAGCGGTCACGCTGACTGTTCGCCATGCCCCCAAGCAAATGAAGGGTGAGCGCCGCGGCGTGGTCGGCGGGAAGCGACGGCAGTAGCCGCCAGCTGGAGGGCATCTTGATGTAATCGCGATCGAGGATGCCGACTTTGCCATATTGCGGATTGCCGGGCATTTTTGGCCAGCCGACCTGCTGCACCTTGTCCAGATAGGGCTTCATGTGCGCCCAGTTCAGGCCGGGCCACTCGCTCACCCATTCGCAGTCGGTCGGCCCGAACGGCGTCCAAAACTCGTCCGGCAGCCGCTCGCGGTGTGCGGCGTGATAGTCGGTGTCGAGCAGCAGTGCCGCAGCGATCCCCTTGCGTGCGTCCGGCGCGAGCGCGACCAACTCGTCGCGCGGCTTGAACTCACCGGAAACATTGCGGAACTGCAGTGAGCCAAGATGCGCCTCCTCGAAGAACTGGGTGGTCGCGGCGCGCGGCGCCTCGGCCAGATTGGCCCAAAAGGTCAGCCATAAGGCGGTTTCATCGCCCGACACCGCGCTACCCAGCGATTGCTCGAGCAGCTGGCCCCAGACATCGTCAGACAGCACCTTGACGCCGAAAGTCGCGGTCAGCAGCTCATGGGCGCGCGCGTCTTCACCCACGGCCGACGCGACGGCGCTGAATCCGGCCGGCGTCAACGCCACCGGTGCCAGGATCGCCTGCGCCGGCGTCACCAGCCGCCCATCGACTGTCGGAACGATCCGCGCCTGCCGGATGCGCTGCAGCGGCATCAATTTGCGGACATTTACAATCTCGTCGACGAAATGGAGGAAGGCGACGGCGTTCGCCGGGTCAGCGGTCGCGGCAGCCTCCAGCCATTCAGTTTCGCCCCATGACCGTAGCGACGGGGTTGCCGCCTTGCCCGACCGCTCGGTGATTTCGCGCGCGAACGCTTCGAGCCGAGCCGCCCGGCGCCGGCCCGACTGGCAAGCGGTATGAACTAACTGGTCGCGCGTCCCGGTGGGCGCGAAGCCCGCCCACCAGCGCAGTGCTTCAGGCTCGACCAGCGGATGGCGACCGAGCGTCGCGGCTTGCTGCAGGTCACCCGCGCCGTCGGCGACGATCGCCCGGTTGATCAGCGCCGCCCAAAGCGGCTCAACAAGGGAAGCGGCGAGCTCGTCCTTGCGTTCGAGCTGGCGGGGCAGCGCCGAGATCGGCGCGCCCGGGTCGCCGGGTGTCGCCAACGCCGCTATATTGGCTGCGATCAGCGCGGCTGCCTCGGCCATCAGGATAGTGTTCCACGGTCCGGCGATGACATTGGTGCGGTCGCTGTTCAGCTTCCACGGCGCATTGAGGATGCCAGCCGCGAATGTGTCGCTCTGCGTCGGAAAGAAGGCCCAGAACCGCCCGGCAATCTCGCGCGCGCCGAGCGGTACCGCCCAGGCGAGCGGCACTTCCTCTCGCGCCTGCAGATGCTGGGCGTCGGACAGCGCCGAGGGATCGGTGACGCGAACCTTGGTCTGGAACAGCCGCCATCGGCTTTCGGTCGTGCCGTCATCGACGATAAAGATCTCACCCTCGCGCCGACGCGTGATCTTCCGGCGCAGCCCCGCGTCAGTTTCGAGGACGAGTTCGACATCGGCATCGAGGAAAAGGATGAACTCGGCGGGGAAGCTTGCCATTTCTTCGGAGAGCCGGTCGTAGACGTCAGGCTGCTCGATCGCCGCGGTCACAACGGTGGTCGCCCAGTCGAACGCGCCATGGCGGCGCAGCGGCCCCTCAGGCGCCGCTGGATCTAGCACTTGCGCCAGGCGCATACCCGGCGCGCGCGCGTCAGCGGCGAGCCCGAGATGATCGCGGATCTGCCCGCGGCACCAGACCGGATCGAAGCGCAGCCCGATCGAGCGGCTGACGAGGTCGACCTGCCCGCCCAATTTCAGCAGCGACTTGAAGCCGATCCCGAACCGGCCGATCTGGCCCGCGCGCTTCGACGAGCTGCGCGCGTTGAGGAGAGCGACAACTCCGTCCTGATCGATCGGCGCGCCGGTGTTCGCCGCCGCCAGACGCTTTCGGTCAAGCACCACCTCGATACGGCCGCGCTCCTCGCCGCCTTCGCCGATCGCGTCGGCGGCGTTCTGGACCAGCTCGAACAGCTGGCGATAGGCATAGCCGCCCGAGAGGACTTCGACCTCGGTCTCAAAATGCTCGTTCGCGTCGCGGGGCTGCGCGCTGTACGCCCGCAGGCGGCGATCGCATTCATCGGCGACGAAAGCGGCGAGTGCGGCGAACGCGCCGCCCGGATTGGCTGACTCAACAGAAACCGACGCCACTTGTCCCCCAAAAAGTTCTAATTCCCCGAGCGCAATCTGGCGAAGTTTCCCGCCATTGTTAAGGTCATAACGGCTGTGTAGCGTCTGCTTTTGAGTTCGCGCCATCGATCAGCGCGTTGGGGGGAGTGGCGGTTCTGGGCAGGGGCAATATTCGTCATCTTTCGGTGCGCGTGCCATGGCACGACAGCGGCTGGAACGGCCGCGTCTGCAACGACGTCCGCGCCAATTCGGCGTGTCTCGCGCTCAAGCGCACCGCCGAAAGTCGCGATGACGCCTATGAGACCGCATGCGCGGGCGAGGCGTTCGAAGAGCTCGATCGGCTGCCGCCCTGTCTCGCCGAGCGCGGCGCCTTCCTGTCGCCCTTCGGCCTGCCGCTCAGGACCGAACTCGACTATTCGCGCTACAGCGACGCACATCGCCATATCCTGCCCCAGACGGTGCAGGTGCCGGCCTATGGCGGCGTGCTCACGCCCTATCGCTGGATGCTGCGCGAGCATGCCTGGCCGCTCGCCGAGGCGCACGGGATCGATGCCGAAGAGGCGCGCGAGCCCAAAGAAGGCGAGGCCCCCGATCTCATCGTCCACACCGCCTGGGTGCAAGATTGCGACAATCAGGCGGCGCTTCTCGACGGCTTCAGCCGCAGCCTCTCGCCAACCGGCTCGCTCATCTTCTTCTACGCCAAGCAGACGCCGCTGACCGATTCCGGACGCCGCCAGATCGTCGCCGTCGCCAAGTTGGAGACGCTCGGCAGCGTCGGGGAGTATCCGTACGAAGGCGGCAAAGCCGCCGGACGGCTGCGGTCAATGATCTGGGAACGACCGTTTCAGCACTCACTGCGACCCGATCCCGACGGGGACGGCGCTTGGCTCGGCGGTGTCGTCCTACCCTATCACGCGCTGATCGCACAGGCGGCGACGCAGCCCGAGCTCGATCCCTCGCGCCTCGTCGCCGAAGTGCCCGAGGAAGCTTATGAGCAATTTCTCTACGGGACCGATCACGTCACTCATGGCAGCGCGATCACCGCGCTGCAGGCGGTGCGCGCTTCGCTCGAGGCGACCGCCGAGGTGCTGCCCGGGCCTTGGGCGCGGTACATCGCGTGGATCGATAACGAGCTGAGCGAGCTCTGGGCAATGCAAGGCCCGACGCCCGGCCTTGGCAGCGCGCTCTCATGCTTCGACCCCAATTTCAACGGCACTTTGTTCGCTCACGCCATCGCCGGCGAGCTCGAGGACGGGGCCGATCCCTGGCCGGTGGTCGACGCGATCTTCGCCGACACGCGCAAACCGCCCGAGGGCGCGCCACGCCTCACCTCGATGCAGCGCAAGCGCTGGCAGCACCTCCATCGCACCGATCCGCAAGGCGCGAAGATGCTGCGGCTGCTGGCCAGCTTCGAGCTCAGTCGCGACCAGGCGCAGGCGGCGTTCAATGGTGACGAGGTCGAGGCCATCCTGGCCAACCCCTATCGCCTTTACGAAGCGTCGCGCCTGACCGAGACGCCGATCAGCCTGACCACGGTTGACCGCAGCCTGTATCCATCCGACCCGAAATTGGTCCGGCCGTTGCTTCCCGACGATCTCGCGGTCGATCTGACCGAGCCCGAAGACCCGCTGCGGCTGCGCGCGCTGGTCATCGAAGCGCTCGAACGTGCGGCTGCTGCCGGCCACACGGTGCTGCCGGCCGCGCGAATCAATGCCGCCGTCGCCGAGCTGCCGTTGTCGGCGCCGGTCTCGGTCGACGCGACCGCGCTCGAGATCTGCGCCGACGACTTCGCGCCCGAAGTGGCGATCCTTAGCGAAGATGGCCCGACGCTCGCCCAGCTCGTGCGCTATGTCGGCACGCGCGACGTGCTTCGCCAGCATGTCGATGCGCGGGTGGCGAGCGGCGTCGCCACGATCGACTGGCGCACGTTGGTCGAGGCGCAATTTGGCGCGCCGGTCGCCGGCGATAGCGACGAACGCGCGGCGCAAGACGAGAAGATCAAGGCGCTCGCCGTGCTCGAGGCCAGCCGGATCTCGGTGCTGACCGGGCCGGCGGGCACCGGCAAGACGACGCTGCTCAAGATCTTCCTCGATCAGAAGAAGCTCGTCGGCAACGATGTCCAGTTGCTCGCCCCGACCGGGAAGGCGCGGGTACGTCTCGGGCAGCAAACCAAGCGTCCAGACAAGGCGCGCACGCTCGCGCAGTTCCTGCTCGAACATGGCCGCTACAACACCAAAACCGGCCATTATGCGGTGATCGCCGATGGCCCGACGGCCGCGGTCACGACCTGCGTAGTCGATGAATGCTCGATGCTGACCGAGGATCAGTTGGCCGCCTTGTGCAGCGCGCTGCCCTTATCGGCGCGGCTGATCCTGGTCGGCGACCCGCAGCAGCTGCCGCCGATCGGCGCCGGCCGCCCGTTCGTCGACATCATCGCCCATCTGCGCAAGCAGCATGGCGGCGCGGGCCTCGCCGACCTCACCGTCAGCCGACGACAGGCAGCCGCAGGCCTGGTCCCTGCCCTCTCGCTTGCCGACGTCCAGCTCGCCAATCTGTTCTCCGGGCGTGCCGCCGAACCTGGCGAGGACGAGATCGTCGGGATCATCGACCAAGCGCAGGCGAGCGACCGCTTAAAGCTCGTCGAATGGGACACGCCCGTGCAGCTGCGCGAGCAGTTGCTCGACGTCCTTGGCGACGAATTCGACGCCGAGCGCGACGCCCTCGAAGCGGAGATCGAACGCTCGCTCGGCGGGACGCCCAGCGGGAATCACATCTATTTCAACCGCGGCTGCGGCGAGCGCGCCGAGGCTTGGCAGATCCTCTCGGCGCACCGCAATATGGCCAGCGGCTCGGCCGAGCTCAATCGCTTCTTGAAGCAAACGATTCGCGCCGAGCGGCTGGCGACGGCTCGTCGTCGCGGTTACGGCTGGCGGATGATCGAGCCGCGCGGCGCCGATCAGATCACCTATGGCGACAAAGTCATCTGCCTGCGCAACCACCCGCGCAATCGCTGGAACAATGTCGACGGCAAGCGCAAGGGCTATCTCGCCAATGGCGAGGTCGGGATCGTCAATGGCGACGCGGGCAACTACAAACCGACCTACACCAAGGTCGAGTTCGCCTCTCAGCCCGGCGAAAGTTACAGCTTCCGCAAGAGCGACTTTTCAGAAGAAGGCAGCCCCTATCTCGAGCTCGCCTATGCAGTGACCGTTCACAAGGCTCAAGGCTCAGAGTTCGGCACGGTCATCCTCGTGCTGCCACATAACAGCCGACTGCTGACCCGCGAGATGCTCTACACCGCCCTTACCCGGCAGAAGGAGCGCGTCTGGATTCTCCATCAAGGGCCGTTTGCGCACTACCTGCGGCTTCGCTCCGACTTCTTCTCCGAAACGAAACGGCGCTCGACAAATCTGTTCGGCGCACCCGACATGTACGACGCAGCCGTGACGAGCCCCGGCGGCGTCCGCACCGGTTGGCTGGCGGCTAATCTCATCCACGCCACCAAGCGCGGCGATCTCGTCAGCTCCAAATCCGAGCTGGTGATCGCCGACATCCTCTACGATCTCGAGCAGCACGGGCGGATCCGCTACAGTTTCGAAAAACCACTAACCGATGCATCGGGCGCGCTGCGACTCCCAGACTTTACTGTCGAAAAGGACGCCGAGACGTGGTTTTGGGAGCATTGCGGCCTGATGGGTCAGCCGCAATATCGCGAGCGATGGGCGCGTAAGAAGAAATGGTATGAAGCGCAGGGGATCACGCCTTGGAGCGCAGACAATCCCGGTGGGCGGCTGATTGTGACCGAGGATAGCTTAGCGGGCGGCATTGATAGCGGGGCGATCACGAAGCTGGCCGTCGAACTGTTCGACAAATGATGAAGCGATCTTTTAGGAGGTGCAGCCAGCGGCTGGAAACGAGAGCTGTTGCTCAAGATGTGCTAGACTTAGAATGTCGAAATTCTACGTCGATATCGACGAGCGCCTGCTTCCAGACCTGCAGACCGCGCCTGGATTAGAAAGCAGCCAGTCCGCTTGCCCCCAACACTTGGTCACTCAGGGCACTAACCCAGCTTGCCCGAAGCAGACACCTGTTCACGCTGTTTGATCAAGCCTTCTGCAACTCAGGCAGCGGCACTAAACGGCAAAAAGGGGATATCCCGATAGCCGCCCGTCGCGTGAGGCCCGGTAGCGAGGACGATCGATGCGATCGATTGTCACACCTGCACCGGTTCGCCTAAGCCGTGCCGGGGAGGATCGCACTGTGACCGCTGAGACCGACACGCTCGTCAAACCCGACATGGTGGCGGTGCTCCAGCGGACCCACGTCAGCAAGGATCTCCACGGCTTTCTGCTGCCGACGCTCGAGGCGGTGTCGAACGCGATGCACGGGATAGAGGCGCGCTTCCGCGATGACGCCCGCAAGCAGGGCACGATCGAAATCGCGATGTCGAGCATCAACGATCCCCAGCACCTGATGATCTCGATTACCGACAACGGCATCGGTCTCGACGACGGCAACTACCGCTCGTTCAAGACCCCGTTTTCAGGCCACAAGCTTCAGCAGAATGGCCGCGGCTTCGGCCGCTTCATCGCCTTCAAGGTGTTCAACCGCATCCTCTACTCGAGCCGGTTCGAGGCACTGCCGGCGCCCGACAGGCGCACCTTCCGTTTCGACATCCACCGGGAGGACGAACTTATCTACCATGACGGCGAGCCGGACTTTGCGCATCTCGGCCTTCGCGTCGACTATGACGAGCCCCGCCCCGAGTGGCACGAGCTGATCGCCACGCTCGACGAGAGCGACATCGCCGACCATATCGGCAGCCACTTCCTGCCGCATTTCCTCTACCGCTGGCTGCCCGAGATCACGATCCGGTTCGACGACGCCGAGGCCAGCAGCATCACCGCCCACTTCAAGAACATCTTCGTCCAGTCGGAATTGGGCTCCTTCGACGTCCAGATCGATGGCAAGGCAGAGACGATCGACTATTCGCTGACCAAGGTGCCGCGCACCCGGTCGTTCAAAAACCACAGCCTGCTGTTCGCCGCGGGCGATCGCATCGTCGGCAATCCGCGCGACCTCACCAATCTGCTCGGCCAGCCCGCCTTCATGGACGATCAGGACAAGCCCTATATCGTGATCGGCGTTGTGCGATCGGACGCGTTCGAGACGCGGCTGAACGACGCGCGGACCGGGATCAACATTTCGCCGGCGATCATTGAAGAGATTGTCGGTGCGGTCGGCGACATCATTCAGTCGACCGAGAAGAGCCAAATTGACAAGATCAAGACGACTCAATCGCGCGATCTCGAGACGGCGCTCCAGGAAAATCCGATCCTTCGGATCGGGCTCAAAGGTCAGTCGATTTCGAGTTACGTCGCGGGAAAGCCGAACAACTGGAAGGCGCAGCAGTTCGTGTCGGACCTCGCGATCGAGCGTTACCGCGTGTCGCGGGATCTGACCAAGGCGATCACCAGCGCGGCCAACGACCCCGACAACTACATGACCAACATCAAGGACATCGTCGACAAGATCGATGCCTCCAACAAGGAGGCGCTCGCCGAGTATGTCGTCCACCGCAAGAAGGTGATCGAGCTGATCGAGGCCGCGCGCAAATATGGCTCGAGCGGCACCCACGCGCCCGAAGACACGATCCACGATCTCGTCTTCCACCGCTTTTCGGACAGCGTCGATACCGACTATTTCGAGCACAATCTGTGGCTGGTCGACGACGCGCTGGCGTTCCTGCCGTACATCTCGAGCGACCGCGCGATGCACGGCAAGGGCCGCAAGAAAGGCGACAAGATCGCCGATCTCGCCTTCTTCGATGACAGCCTCGTCCTCGGCGACAATGACGGCACGACGATCACGATCATCGAGTTCAAGCGGCCGAGCCGCGACGATTACCGGTTCGGAGACGTCAAGCACGATCCCGTCATGCAGGTGATCGAGACGCTCAAGGACGCCACCATGGCGGGCGGGATCGCGCGGACGGACGGTTCGCACTTCGCGTTCCGCGGCGTCGTGCGCCGGTTTGGCTATATCGTCGCGGACCTGAAGCCGTCACTCGTGAATGTGCTGCGCAACCACGACTTTAAGAACGACTGGAACCCTGACATCTACGTTCGCTACCGCGACAACGAGCAGATCTTCATCCAGGCTATGGGCTACGATACGCTGATCGCCCATGCCAAAAAGCGCAACCAGGCCTTCTTCAGCGTCCTGTTCGGTGATTAGACGCTCACTGGCTCATGATCTTACCTAGGGCGCTACGGCTGCATGCACCGCCGTTGACCGTCATCGGTCGGCGTCGGCCGGTTGGTAAGGTTTTTTGCTACTGAAACAGGGACAGGAAGTCGGCCTCGCCCGCGACCACCGCCATGCGATCGCGGACATCGGCTTGATCAAGGGAGATGCGCCTTAGGTCGCTGCTATGCTTTCGGGTGAGCGACGATCTGCGGTGGGATACCGCTGCCGCATCGCCTGAGGGTTGCTGACGTGGCCTGACGACCACAGTCAGGACGAAAGCTGCGCCACCAGCAATGGAGGAACAGACGATGACCCTTTATACTTCCATCATGGCGCTCGGCGACCGCGTGAAGACGCTCCGCAAGGAGCGAGCGATGACCCAGGAGGATCTGGCTGGACGGTCAGGCCTGGCGCTTGCGACAATCCAGCGCGCGGAGCGGGGCGAGCGGCTCTCTGCCGACACCATCGCGTCGCTGGCGGCCGCGTTCGACCTCCACGCAACCGACCTGACCTCTTCGGAGCAGGCGCAGGACGATCAGCCCTATCTTCCGCTGGAGACGATCCGCAGCGGACGCCAACTTGTGGGTCTGATCGGGCGGGGCGAGTCGCTCGACTTCAGCTTCGTCGAACTGAGCGATCTCGGCCAGGCGGAACTCGTCGAACAGCTTCAAACCTGGTGTTCGCCGCTCGGCCCGAGCCGCATTCCGGCCGGTGCCGTTGCGCAGGTGAAGCTGGAACTCGAAGCCCTGCGGCTTCTCAACGCCATGGCCGAGCACGGTCTGACCGTCACGGGCGCCACCTTCACAGTCACGGCCTACGAGGTCGATGACGATTGTGGCGCGGGACAGCCCGTACTCATGGGGCAATGCGACTATGTCTGCGCGGTGCTGCGGGTGGGCACGCGGGACGAACTCGTCGACCGGGCCTATGTGATGGATGGCCTGGGCAAATGGGAGAACCCCGGCCCGGAAGTCGTCTTCCCGCCGCAGCCCGACACAATGGAAGACTGGCTGCGCGACCTTGGAACCGCCTAGGCGGCTTACACGGCTGGGCGGCGAGCTCGCTCGGCGACGGTCTCGCTCAGCTGTTTAATGGAGCTGGTGTTGGAGCCGAGGCGCATCGAACCTCTGACCTTCGGAACGCCATTGCGACAGTCCGTCTTCCGACCATTGGCCGGCCGGATTGCATAATTCTAATCTGAACACACAGGCAAAATGACTGAAATATCTTTTTTGAAGCGGCCAGTCTGGTTTCCACCCAAACTGTCGGGCGATCGGCATTCGTACGTCTCAGGGATTGTTGCCAAGCGGGCGCCTCCCGCCCCTTTTCAGCGTGTTACCTAATCCCAAAGGCTGAAGTTCGCTTCGAGTGGCTCACATGGTGATTCGCGCGACACGGCTCGCGGTAGCTGCGAGCGCGATCGCGCTTGCAGCGCCATGCATGTCGTAAAGGTGCCGATGAGACTAGCGACCCCGCGATTCGTCTCCGCTCTACCGAGGCACAAAGCGTCTTTTGCCGGCTGCTGTCGCCTCAACATTTCCCCAACGATCCCTCAGGCCATAGGATCGTAAGGGAAGGGGCTATCCTGCTTGGAGCTGTTTATGGCCACAGATGCTCACACACCCACGCGCCTTATCAGGCTGCCTGAAGTCAAGCTTCGGACTGGGCTCGCCCGATCATCCATCTATCGCATGATGGAGGACGGCGGCTTTCCACGCCCTCGCAAGCTCGGGCCGCGGGCCGTTGCATGGCTTGTAAATGACATCGATCAGTGGATCGACAGCCGACCTGCGAAGCCGGCCGGTTGAGGCTGCAAGGAAGAGAAAAGCTGGCGTAAGCTCGGCGGATTCGGAGGACAGCGTGACAGACTCATCTGACAGACCGATCGGCCCTCGCCTCCCCGTTTGGAGGGGCGTGTTACCTAGTGTGTTACCTAGAGCCACTCGGGTGAGGGATGGCCCCTGCTAACCCTTTGAAAAATGGCGCGCCCGGAACGATTCGAACGTCCGACCCTCAGATTCGTAGTCTGATGCTCTATCCAGCTGAGCTACGGGCGCGTGGGATGGGCCGGATAGCCGCGTCCTCCGGGGGGCGCAACCCCTGTCGTCGAAATAATCGTGCGCGCCGCTCCGCCGCTTTCCCGGCCGCGGTGAAGCCATTAAGCCCGTAGCCCATGCGCCGCTTCCTTCCCCTGCTGCTCGTCGCGGGCTGCACCGCCTCGCACAAGGGCTATCCGTCGCTGGCCCCCCGCCCGATCGAGCAGCAGGCGCTGTTCGAGGAGCCGGAGCGCGCCACGCCTGCCGCCACGCGCGATCCCGCGCTCGACGCCAAGGTGGCCGAGGTGGTGGCGCGGCTGGACGCGGCCGAGCGCGACTTTGCCGAGGCGCTGGCTGCGCTTCGCCGCACCGGCTCTGCGCCGGCGGTCGGAAGCGAGGCGTGGATCGCCGCGCAGCTCGCGCTCACCCGGCTCGATGCCGCGCGTGGGCCCGCCTCGCAGGCGCTGGCGGATCTCGACGCGCTGCGCCTTGCGGCAGCACAGGCCGCCACGCCGCCCGACACGGCCGCACTCGACGCCGCGCGCAGCCGCGCCGAGGCGCTGGAGGCAGCGCAGCGCGCCGCCTACCAGGCCGAAGCCGCACGCCTGCCGGCCGCCTGAGCCGCCCGGTTCATCGACCGTTCAATCGCATCAGCAGAAGCGCCGCGATCGTGTCCGCCCTCGCCCTAGCGCTCCTTGCGGCCCCGGCCGCCCCGTCCGCGCCGGCCGTCGCGCAGCTCACCATCCGGCAGAGCCTGATCGTGCGCGTGCCCGCGCGCCCGCCGCTCCCGCAGCGCAAGATCGTCTGGAAGGAGAAGAAGGGTCCACGCTGCATCGGCATGGACCAGCTAGCCGGCGCCGTCGTGACCGAGCGCGACAGCGTCGACCTGATCCTGCGTGGGGGCGATCGGATGCGGGCGGAATTCACCCGCTCCTGCCCCGGCCTGTCCTTCTATACCGGCTTCTATGTCCTGCCGACGATGGACCGGAAGATCTGCGCCGATCGCGATTCGATCCGCGATCGCTCCGGCGGCGAGTGCGCGGTGGAACGCTTTCGCCGGCTGGTGCCCGTCGAAGCGCCAGCGGCGAAGCGCCGCTGAGCGGGACCGCCCGGGCTGATTCGCTTGACTTTGGGCATCGGCGCAGCCTAGCGCCGCTCTTGTCCGCGGCCCCCGTGCTGGGCGCGCCGCACTGACCGGGCCGCCCATGACCTTTGCCGATATCGGCCTTTCCGACGAACTGCTCCGCGCGCTGGACGAGTCCGGCTACAAGGATCCGACCCCGGTGCAGGCCGCGGCGATCCCGCCCGTGCTGATGAACCGCGATCTGATCGCGATCGCGCAGACCGGCACGGGCAAGACCGCATCGTTCGTGCTGCCGATGATCGACATCCTGGCACAGGGCCGCGCCCGCGCGATGATGCCGCGCAGCCTGATCCTCGAGCCCACGCGCGAACTGGCGGCGCAGGTCGCCGAGAATTTCGAGAAATACGGCAAGTATCACAAGCTCTCGATGGCGCTGCTGATCGGCGGCGTGCAGATGGGCGATCAGGTCAAGGCGCTGGAAAAGGGCGTCGACGTGCTGATCGCGACGCCCGGCCGCCTCAAGGATCTGTTCGAGCGCGGCAAGATCCTGCTGTCCGGCTGCTCGATCCTCGTCATCGACGAAGCGGATCGCATGCTCGACATGGGCTTCATCCCCGACATCGAGGAAATCTGCGCCAAGCTGCCGCCGACGCGGCAGACCTTGCTCTTCTCCGCGACGATGCCGGGGCCGATCAAGAAGCTGGCCGATCGCTTCCTGTCCAATCCCAAGCAGGTCGAGGTCGCCCGCCCAGCTACCACCAACGCCTCGATCGAGCAGGCGTTGGTGGAGACGAGCGCGCGCGCCAAGCGTGACGTGCTGCGCGATCTGCTGCGCGCGGACGATGTGCGCACCGCGATCATCTTCGCCAATCGCAAGACGACGGTGCGCGAACTCGCCACCTCGCTTCAGCGCAACAACTTCGCTGCCAGCCAGATCCATGGCGACATGGAGCAGTCGGAGCGCCTGCGCGAGCTGGAGCGGTTCAAGGCGGGCGAGATCAACATCCTCGTCGCCTCCGACGTCGCCGCGCGCGGTCTCGACATCAAGGGCGTCAGCCACGTCTTCAACTTCGACGTGCCGTGGCATCCTGACGATTACGTCCACCGCATCGGCCGCACCGGCCGCGCGGGCGCGACGGGCAAGGCCTTCACTCTCGCCACCCCCGACGATGCCGAGGCGGTCGCCAACATCGAGAAGCTGACCGGCAGCCCGATCCCGCGCGTCGCCGGCAGCGCCGCGCCGGCCGTGAGTGAGCCGGAGGCCGAGCCCGCTGAGCGTGAACCCCGTCGCGAGCGTCGCCGTGAGCGCGAGGCCCCCCGCCGCGGGCGCGAGCCGCGACGCGATGACCGCCGCGACGCACCGCGCGAGACTGCGCGGGAAACGCCGCGCGAGGAGCGCCGCCCGGCCCGCCATGACGAGCGCCCACGCTCCGGCAGCTACGGCTCGGAGCCGGCGGACGATGGCTGGAACGGCCCCGTGCCCGCCTTCTTGGCGTTCGGCTTCGGCACGGGCGGCCTTGCCGGGCCGGTCAGCGACGAAAGCGGCGACGAAGCCTGATCCGGCGGCGGTAGCGCGTCCGCTTAACCAGCCCCTTACCTCCGCCGGCTAGATCCGGCCGGCATGGGATCGCTCGCTCTGCCCGCATTGCCGATGTGGCTCGCTGCCGCTGCCCTGCTCGCCCTGCTGGCGGTGCGGGGGGCCGTGCCGCGCGGGCGGCGGCGGCGCGTGCGCGTCGCTGTGGTGGCGCGGGCGCTGCTGCCGCGGCGCGTCCTGCGCTCCGCCTCGGGCCGGCTCGACATTGCCGCCTTCCTCTTCTCCGCCCTGCTCGCCGGCAGCATGCTCGGCTGGGCGCTGGTTTCGGCGAACTGGTGGGGCGATCAAGCGACGGCGCTGCTCGGCCATGGCCCTGTACTTGCGCGCCTGCCCGGCTGGGCCGCCATCCCGCTCGTCACCGTCGCGCTGTTCGTTGCCTATGAGGCGGCCTATTGGCTGAACCACTGGCTCAGCCACCGCGTGCCGGCGCTCTGGGCGTTCCACAAGGTGCATCACAGCGCCGAATCGCTGTCGCTGCTCACCAATTTCCGCGTCCACCCGGTCGACACGATCGTCTTCTACAACATGGCCGCCGCGCTGATGGGGGTGACGGGGGCGCTCTGCGCGCGACTGATCGGGCCGTCGGCGCAGGCGGTGGTCGGCGGATCCAATGCAATCGTCTTCGCCGCCACGATCGTGCTGACCTACCTGCAGCACTCGCACATCTGGATCGCCTGGCCCGGCGCGCTCGGCCGGCTGTTGATGAGCCCCGCACACCACCAGCTGCACCACAGCGCCGACCCGCGCCATCACGGGCGCAACTTCGGCTCGACGTTGGCGCTGTTCGATCGCCTGGCAGGCACCCTGCTAATTCCCACGCTCAAGCGCGAGAAGCTGAGCTTCGGTGTCGAGGATGCCGGCACAGCGCCGCACGGCTTCCGGGATGCGGTGCTACGCCCGTTCGTGGAAGCGGCGGGCACCCTGGCGCCGCCCACTCCGGCGCGCGAAAATCGCGCCCCGGCCCGACGCCGGGGCGCGGACCCGATCAGGCGGTCTTTTCGACCGAGGCCGTGTAGATCGCGTCGATCGCCTGCCCCAGCGCCGCGTCGAACTCCTCGTCGCTCATCTGGAAGCGCAGATCCTCCAGCAGCGCACGGCTGAAGCTCGCGATCACGCCGCGATTCTTCGCCAGCTCGACACATGCCTCGGGACGGGCGAAGCCGCCCGACAGAGCGACGACGCGCAGCACGCGCGGATGATCGACCAGCGGATCGAACAGGCCGGGCTGCTTCGGCAGCGACAGCTTCAGCATAACCTTGTCGTCGCCGGGCATCGCGTCCAGCGCCTTGACCAGCTCGTCGAGCAGGATCGCGTCCGCCTCGGCGCGCTCGGCGCTCTTGATGTTCACCTCGGGCTCGATGATCGGCACCAGCCCGCCGGCGAGCACCTGCTGGCCCACCTCGAACTGCTGCTTGACGACCGCGGCGATGCCCTCGCGGTTGGCGAGGTTGATGACCGAACGCTCCTTGGTGCCGAACACGCCGAGCGACTTGGCGCGCGCCAGCAGCGTGTCGAGCTCGGGCATCGGCTTCATCAGCTGGACGCCGTTCGCCTCGTCCTCAAGACCCTTGTCGATCTTGATGAAGGGCACCACGCCGCGCTCGATCAGCGCCTGCGGCACGGGCTTGCCGTTCGCCTCGCCGTCCATCGTCCGCTCGAACAGGATCGCGCCGAGCACCTTGTCGCCGGTGAAGGCGGGCGAGGTGATGATCCGCACGCGCATGTCGTGGATCAGGCCGAACATCTGCTCGTCGCCGCTATAGGCGCTTTCCTCGACGCCATAGCCCTTCAGCGCCTTCGGCGTGGAGCCGCCGCTCTGGTCCAGCGCGGCGATGAAGCCCCGGCCGCCGGCGATCTTCTCCACCATGTCCTGCTGCTGCATGTCGCATCCCCTGTTCTGTGATCGGCACCGCCGACTTGTTGCGGTGCGGAAACGTGCCGCTGATAACCAGCAGGGCCGCGGGGGACAACCGCCCCCGCCTCCCCGCAATGGGACAGGGGCGGTGGATCAGCCCTGCGTCAGCGCCGCGACGCCGGGCAGCTCCTTGCCTTCCATCCACTCGAGGAAGGCACCGCCCGCGGTCGAAACGAAGCTGAACGAATCCGCCACGCCCGCCTGGTTGAGCGCCGCGACCGTATCGCCGCCGCCTGCGACAGAGACGAGCTCGCCGCCCTGCGTCAGCGCGGCCGCCGTCTGCGCCAGCGCGACCGTCGCGGCATCGAACGGCGCGGTCTCGAACGCGCCGAGCGGACCGTTCCAGACAAGCGTGCGGCACGTCTTGATCGCGTCGCCCAGCGCCTCGACCGCGGCGGGGCCGACATCGAGGATCATCTCGTCCGCCGCGACTTCGTGCACGTTCACGGTGCGCGTCGGCGGATTGGCGCGGAATTCCTTCGCCACGACAACGTCATAGGGCAGGTGGACGGTGCAGTTCGCCGCATCCGCCGCATCGAGGATGGCGAGCGCGGTGTCCTTCAGGTCATGCTCGCACAGCGACTTGCCGACATCGACGCCGCGAGCCGCGAGGAAGGTATTCGCCATGCCGCCGCCGATGATCAGGTGATCCACCTTCGCGACGAGGTGCTTCAGCACGTCGAGCTTGGTCGACACCTTGGCGCCGCCGACCACCGCGGCGACGGGATGCTCGGGCGCGCCCAACGCCTTTTCCAGCGCCCTCAGCTCCGCTTCCATCTGCCGCCCGGCGAATGCCGGCAGCTTGTGCGCCAGGCCCTCGGTCGAGGCGTGCGCGCGGTGCGCGGCGGAGAAGGCATCATTGACGTACAGGTCACCGAGCGCCGCGAAACGCTCCACCACCGCGGGATCGTTCTTCTCCTCGCCCCCGAAGAAGCGGGTATTCTCCAGCAGCGCGACATCGCCCGGACGCAAGGTCGCGACCGAATCCGCCACGCCTTCCCAGTCGATATAGCGGACCTCGCGGCCCAGCACCGCGGCGAAGGGCTGCGTCACCTGCGCCAGCGAATATTCGGGGCTCGGCTGTCCCTTGGGCCGGCCGAAATGGGCCAGCACCAGCACGATCGCGCCCTTGTCGGCCAGCTCGGCCACGGTCGGCACCGCGGCGCGCAGTCGCGTGTCGTCGGTCACCTTCGCGCCGTCCATCGGCACGTTCAGATCCTCGCGGACGAGCACGCGCTTGCCCGCGATGTCGCCCATATCGTCGATCGTCCGAAACCCGGTCATGGCAGCTCCAGCCTCACTTCGTCGCCCGGCGCCAGCCGCCCCTCGGCCGTCACCCGGGTGCACACGCCGGCCCGCCAATGCGGGGTCAGCGCCGCTTCCAGTCCGGGGTGGACCGCCTCCATGCGGAAGCAGGGATCGCACTCACCGGTAATCTCCAGCACGACGCCGCCTGCGAAACGCAGCGTCGCTCCGGTCATGTTCTCGAGCGCGATCCCCTCGACGAGGAGGTTCACCCGCCGCTCCTGCCACGCGACATCGGCCCCAAGCTCCGCCAGCGCCGCATGCCAGTCCTCCGCGCGCATCACCGTAACCTGGCGCTTGTTGCGACCGGGCTTCAGGCCACCGCGGAAATCGCCGACAATGCCTTCCATCAGCGTGACATCGGCATCCGGCAGCAGCTGCATCGCCGCTTTCGGCTTCGCATGGCAGGCAATGCCGAGGAGGCGGCCGATCATGCCTCTTCCCTCCCCGTCACGCCCGATCCGATCCGCCACCCCGGCCTGCGCCGGGGCGACGGACAGGGTCCGAGCCGCTGGCCTCAGAGCTTCGCCATCGCGCAGGCCGTGTCGACCATGCGGTTGGAGAAGCCCCACTCATTGTCGTACCAGCTGACGACGCGCACCAGCTTGCCCTCGAGCACCGCCGTCTCGAGGCTGTCGACCGTCGAGGATGCCGGCGTGTGGACGATGTCGATCGAGACGAGCGGCTCGTCCGAATAGACCAGCACGCCCTTGAGCGGGCCGCTCTCGGCCGCGGCCTTGAGGATCGAGTTGACCTCCTCGACGGTGGTGTCGCGCTTCGGGGTAAAGGTCAGGTCGACGAGGCTGCCGTCGGCGACGGGCACGCGCACCGCGGAGCCGTCCAGCTTGCCCTTCAGCTCGGGCAACACCTCGCCCACCGCGCGGGCGGCGCCCGTCGTCGTCGGGATGATGTTCATCGCGGCGGCACGCGCACGGCGCAGATCGGGGTGGATCTGGTCGAGGATCTTCTGGTCGTTGGTGTAGGCGTGGATCGTCGTCATCAGGCCGCGCTCGATGCCGACCGTGTCGTTCAGCACCTTGGCGACGGGGGCGAGGCAGTTGGTCGTGCAGGAGGCGTTGGAGACGATCTTGTGCTCGGCGGTCAGCTTGTCGTTGTTGACGCCGTAGACGACGGTCAGGTCGACGCCCTTGGCGGGCGCGGAGATCAACACCTTCTTGGCGCCGCCGTCGATATGCTTCTGCGCGCTCTCACGGTCGGTGAAGAAGCCGGTGCACTCCAGCACCAGATCGACGCCGTTGGTGGCATGCGGCAGGTTGGCGGGGTCGCGCTCCTTGGTCACCTTGATGCGCTTGCCGTCGATGACGATGTCGTCACCCTCGGCCTTCACCTCGCCCGGATACTTGCCGTGGACCGAATCGCGGCTGAACAGCCAGGCATTCGACTTGGCATCGGCCAGGTCGTTGATCGTCACCAGCTCCAGCCCGCAATCGGGCCGCTCGAGGATCGCCCGTGCGACGAGGCGGCCGATCCGCCCGAACCCGTTGATCGCAACCTTCGTCATGTCACTTCCCCTTGCTCAGGCGATCGCAGGGCGGACGCAGCCCGCCCATTCGTCGATCGCGACAATCAAACACGCAGCGCCGCAAGCACCTTCGGCGCGATCTGGTCGGCGGTCAGGCCAAAATGCTTGTAGAGGTCCGGCGCCGGCGCGGAGGCGCCCCAGCCGTCGATGCCGAAGCGCAGGCCCTCCACCATCGTGTGCCGCTCCCACCCGAAGGTGGAGCCTGCCTCGATCGAGACGCGGAGCAGCTGCTCGGGCTTGAGCGGCGGCAGGATGTCGTCGCGATAGTCGGCCGGCTGCGCGGCAAACCGCTCCCACGACGGCATCGAGACGACATCGGCGCCGATGCCCTGCGCTTCCAGCAGCTCGGCGGTATCGAGCGCAATCTCGACCTCGGAGCCGGTGGCGATCAGGATCACGCGGCGCTCGGCCACGGCGCTGCGCAGGCGATAGGCACCGCGGCCGGACAGATTCTCGCCTGCCGCTTGCGTGCGCACGGGGCGAAGATTCTGCCGGCTCAGCGCCAAGAGCGACGGGCCGTCCTTGCGCTCCAGCGCCAGCGCCCAACATTCGGCCGTCTCGACCGCATCGGCAGGGCGATAGACGTGGAGGTTCGGCATGGCGCGCAGCGACGCGAGATGCTCGATCGGTTGGTGCGTTGGCCCGTCCTCGCCGAGGCCGATGCTGTCATGCGTCATGACATAGACGACGCGCGCCTTCTGCAGTGCCGACAGGCGGATCGCACCGCGCGCATAATCGGCGAAGACGAGGAAGGTGCCGCCATAGGGAATGACGCCGCCGTGCAGCGCCATGCCGTTCATCGCGGCGGACATGCCGAATTCGCGGATGCCGTAATAGAGATAGCGGCCGGCGGCATCGTCGGCGGTGAACGGGGTCTGCGCCTTGGCCTTGGTGAGATTGGACGAGGTGAGGTCGGCCGATCCGCCCAGCATCTCGGGCATCGCTGCGGTCATCGCCTCCAGCGCCATCTCGCTCGCCTTGCGCGACGCGACCTTGGGCGGATTGGCGTAGAGCGTGTCGAGATAGGGGGCCAGCCAGTCCTCGGCAGGCAGGTCGCCCGCCATGCGGCGGCTGAACTCGGCGGCCTGAGGATGTGCCTTCAGCCGCTCGGCCCACGCGGCATGCGGGGCGGCGCCACGACGGCCGATCTCGGCCCAGCCATCGCGGATCGGCTGCGGGATGACGAACGGCTCATCCGTCCACACCAGCGATTCGCGCGCGGCGGCGACTTCGGCCGCGCCCAGCGCCGCACCGTGCACCTTGCTGGTGCCCGCGACGTTTGGCGCGCCCTTGCCGATGATCGTGCGGCAGGCGATCAGCGACGGCCGCGCATCCGCCGCCGCTTCCTTGAGCGCGCGGGACACGTCCGCCATGTCATGCCCGTCGCATGCCACGACATGCCAGCCATAAGCAGCATAGCGCGCGGCAATATCCTCGCTCGACGAGAGCGACACCGCGCCGTCAATGGTGATGCGGTTATCGTCCCACAGCACGTTCAGCCGGCCGAGCTTGAGGTGGCCGGCCAAGCCCGCCGCCTCGTGATTGACGCCTTCCATCAGGCAGCCGTCGCCCGCAATCACCCAGGTGCGGTGATCGACCAGTTCGTCGCCGAAGCCCGCATTCAGGTGCCGCTCGGCGATTGCCATGCCGACCGCCATCGCCAGCCCCTGGCCGAGCGGACCGGTGGTGCACTCGACGCCCGCCAGCTCGAAATTCTCGGGGTGGCCGGCACACGGGCTGCCCAGCTTCCGGAAATTGGCGATGTCCTCGATCGTCGGCCGGGCATAGCCGGTCAGGTGCAGCAGCGCGTAGATCAGCATCGAGCCATGGCCGGCGGACAGCACGAAGCGGTCGCGATCCGGCCAGTGCGGATCGGCGGGATCGAACTTCATCTGCTCGGCGAACAGCACGGTCGCCGCATCGGCCATGCCCATCGGCATGCCGGGATGGCCCGAATTGGCGGCTTCGACCGCGTCCATCGCCAGCGCGCGGATTGCGTTGGCAAGCTGGGTCCGGTCGATCGTCACGCGCCTTGATGCTCCTGAGATGAAGCGGTCGGACGCCGCCCGGCGCTCCCTTGGCGCGCGCGGGCGCACCCGTCAACCGCACCCGCTTGCCGCTGGCTGGACCCATGTTATGCCCATCGCCATGAACGACGAGAGGATCATCGTGGCGGTCGGGCGGCTGGAACGCGCGCTCGCCCGTGCCGAGGCGGCAGCCGCACGGCCCCCATCCGCCCCCGTGGCCGACCCGGATGAAGAGCTGCGCGCCCGCCACCAGCGCCTGCGCGACTCGACGCAGGCGGCGATCGCCCGGCTCGATACCCTGCTCGGCCCCGCCGTGGATCCGGCGCTTGAGGTCTCGCCCGCGCCCGAGGAGCCGCGCTGATGGCCCGCGTCACCCTCAACGTCGCCGGCCGGCCCTACGACATTGCCGTGCGCGACGGGGACGAGCCGCGCTTCACCGAACTCGCGAGACTGGTCGACGACAAGGCGATGCAGGCCGCGCGCGGCATGGGCGGGCTGACCGAGGGGCGGCAGCTGCTATTCGCCGCGCTGCTGCTCGCCGATGAGCTCGACGCGGCACGCGCAGCAGCCGCGGCACCCGCCCCTGCCCCCGCCCCGACGCTTGATCCCGCCGCGCTGGAGCGGCTGGCGGACCGGGCCGAGGCGCTGGCCGAACAGCTGGAGCAGGCACGGGCTTGAGCCGGGCGGCACGGCACCCTAGATAGGCAACCGGCGGGCACTGCCCGATACGAGCCGTCGATCATCCCTGAGGCTATTCTTCATCCATGGGAGCTGTCCCTGTTAGGACCTTGGTCCAAAATACACGGCGCCCACCTGACGTTCTCGGCGTCAGTGGATATCAGGCAAACGGTCATGGCGGTCCCGCCACTTCACGTCTGTCTCGCGCATGACTGAGCGGACCGCCGCCGAGGCGAAGGCCGCGCTGCGCGTCGAGCTGCGCAACCGGCGGCAGGCGTTCGTCATCGATCTGGCGCAGAAGGCGACCCTGCTGGTCGACACGCTCCAGCTCGCCGAACATGCCGCGCCGCTGATCGGTCAGGCGCGCATCGTCGCCGCCTATCTCTCGACCCCGTTCGAGCCCGATCCCATGCCGATCCTGCTGCGCGCGCTGGATCGCGGCGCCGGCCTCGCTTTGCCGCGGGTCACGGGCCCCGATGCGCCGATGACCTTCCACGAATGGCTGCCGGGCGATCCGCTGGAGGAAGGGCCGTTCCGCATCGATCAGCCGCTTGCCACGGCGGAGCGCGTCACGCCCGATCTGATCCTTGCGCCGCTGGTGGGGTTCGACGCCCGGCTCAACCGGCTCGGCCAGGGCGCCGGCTATTATGATCGCGCCTTCGCCGCCGCGCCGGATGCCCGCCGCATCGGCATCGCCTGGAGCGCGCAGCAGGCGGACGCCATCCCCGCCGACGCGCATGACGTGCCGCTCCACGCGGTCGTCACCGAACGTGGCGTGATCCAGTGAGCCCGCGCGAGCCGGGGGACATTCCGGTGACGGAGCCGACGTGGCGCAAGCCCGCGGGCGCCTTCGTCCTGATCGCGCTGATCGTCGCCTGGGCGGTGCTGATCGCCAGCCTGCCGATCGGCCGCCTGCCCGGCCTGCTCCAGCCGATCGTCTACGTGGTCGCCGGCATCGGCTGGATCTGGCTGTTCCCCTTCCGCCGGCTGTTCACCTGGATGGAAACGGGCCGCTGGGGGTAAGTCAGGCTTTGCGCCTCAGCCTGCCCGCAAGTCCGTCGCCGTCGCTTCCGCCCAGTCGTACATCTCTGCCTGCGCCCGGCGCTCCGAACGCGACAACCGGTTCGCGCGCGCGACGACCTCCTCCAGGATCTCGGCCGCATGTGCCCGCTCATTGCGCGCCAGCAACAGAGCAGCAAAGCGGCAGCGCGCCTCGTCGCCCGGGAGGCGGGTGACAATGTCGGCGTAGATCGGCAGTGCCTCTGCACCTCGCCCGGCCTCTTCCAGCGCCTTCGCCTTCAGAAAGTTCAGCCGGTCGACGGCGCTTTGGCCGCGTGGCGGCTCGATCGTGTGGATCATCTCAAGCGCTCTGACGGGCTGCCCCGCCTCGAACAAAGCGTGTGCCAGCTTCATGCGCGTCGTGTTGTCGCCCGCGATACCGCGGGCCGAGGCGTCCTCATAGACCGGCACCGCTTCAGACCATCGCCCAAGGCCGCCAAGCGCATCGGCCAGGCGCAGCCGGTTGGCCAGGGTATCCGCCAGCGCCAGCGCGTCGCGCGATGCGCGGAGTTCTCGCTCTGGATCGATCGCCTGCGTCGCCGCTGCGCGCACGCCTCGGACATGCCGGTTGTGCTTCATGCCGGGTAACACCTCGACGAACAGATATGCCAGCGTGCCCGCCACCGGCAGCAGCGCGATCGCAAAGATCCACAGCTGGTTGCGGCCATGGCGAACGACATGGACGATCATCGCCGCCTGGATCATCAGCGAGACGATGAGAAAGATCATGCCCCCTCCTCCACGCCCGGTTGCCGCACCGTTTCAACCACGAAGCCGCGCCGCCACAGCAGCCACAGCAGCCCCATGCCCGGCACGGCGACCAGCATCGTCAGCAACCAGAAGCCCGGCCAGCCCAGCGCCTCCGCCGCATAGCCGGACGGTGCCGACAGCCACGTCCGCCCGACCGCTGCGAAGGAGGACAGCAAAGCGAATTGCGTCGCGGTGTAGGCGAGGTTCGACAGGCCCGAGAGATAGGTGACGAACACGGTCAGCCCGATCCCGCTCGTCACCTGTTCGGTCGCCACCGCCGCGGTCAGCCAGAAGACCGAGTGGCCGTTCAGCGCGAGGATGACGAAGACGAGGTTCGACGCCATCATCATCAGCCCCGAGACGAACAGCGCCCGCCCCATGCCCAGCCATGCGAGAAACGGCGCAGCCAGTGCGGTGCCGAGGATCAGACCCCAGAACCCGACCAGCTTGTTGATCGCGATGAACTCGGAGTCGCTGAAGCCCAGCTCGACGATCATCGGATTGAGCATCACCTGCCCCATCGCGTCGCCCAGCTTGTAGATCAGCACGAACAGCAGGATCAGCACCGCCCCGCGGCGGCGGCAGAATTCCCGGAAGGGCCCGAGGATCGTGTCCTCCAGCCAGCGCCCGCCCGTCTTTGCCGCGGTCAGCGTGCGATCATGCAGTCCCGGCCCTGCCCACAAGGCGGCAAGCGCCGCGGGCACGACGCAGAAGGCGGTCAGGCCGTAGCCAAGCGCCCAGCCCATGCCCCAGCCCTCGGGCGAGGCGATGGCGATGGTGCCCACGCCCGCGATCAAATTGCCGATGCGATAGCCGAACTGGTTGGTTGCGGTGCCGTGCGGCAGTTCGTCATCCGGCAGGATCTCGATCCGGTATGCGTCGATGACGATATCCTGCGTGGCGGACAGGAACGCCGTCACGATCGCCCAGAAGGCGAACAGTCCGAGGTGTCGCGCCGGATCGCTCGCGCCCAGCATCCACACGCTGACGAACAGCAGGGCCTGGATCAGGAACAGCCACGCCCGCCGCTGCCCGAACAAGGCCGTGAGCCCCGGTACGCGGAGCCGGTCGATCAGCGGCGCCCAGATCCACTTCAGCGTATAGGGCGTCGTTAGGCCGACAGCGAAGCCGATCGTCTTCTTGTCGATGCCGACCTTCGCCAGCCAGAAGGTCATCGTCGCCAGCAGCAACGTCAGCGGGAAGCCCGACGATATGCCGAGCAGCAGCGCCGCAATCGGTCGCGGCCGCACATAGGGCTTCAGCGTGTCGAGAAAGGAGAGGCGGCGGACGGCGGCGGTCATGCGCAAGCTATAGCTGCCCCGCCGACGCTGAGAAGCCCGCCCCCTTCGCCGTCGTCTATGCCTCGAACAGCGTCAGCCCCGGCGGAGCGCGGCGCACGCGTTCGCCGCCAAGCCGCGCATCGACTGCCTCGATCGCGGCCAGCAGGTCACGCTGTGAATAGGGCTTGGCGAGGCAGCCGACCGCCAGCGCCTGTGCGTCGACGGGACAGGCGCCGGTGACGAACAGCAGGGGCGTGCCGCGCGCCTTGGCCGCCTGCGCCACGTCGATCCCGTTGCCGCCGTCGGACAGGCTGACGTCCGCCAGCACCAGATCGGCGCCGTCCTCCAGCGCGGCCACCGCATCCGCCACGGTGTCCACCGTCGCCACGACGCGATAGCCGGCGTCCCCCAGGACATGCTCGTTATCGAAGGCGACGAGCGGCTCGTCCTCGACGATCAGGATGCGCTCGATCCGCCGCTTGCGCCGGCCAAAGATCATCGAAGGGGAGCCATGGATCGTTGCGTCTCCGCTCCGAATGGGGGATTGGCTGGCGAACGCGCCATCGGGTGATTATTTCCAAACGCTCGCCCATGCGTCACACGATCGGAACACCCCCTGCCCAGCCACCCGCCCCGTAACGAGCCGGACCGCCCTCTCAAGGCGTCCAAGCGCGAGGATCAGCGCATCGCCAAGCTGCTCGCCCGCGCCGGTGTCGCCTCCAGGCGCGAGATCGAGCGGATGATCGAGGCGGGCCGCGTAGCGCTGAACGGCGTCGTGCTCGAAACTCCGGCCACCCTGGTCACGTCGCTCCACGGCGTCACCGTCGATGGCAAGCCCGTCGCCGCGCCCGCGCCCGCGCGCCTGTTCCGCTACCACAAGCCCGCCGGCCTGCTGACGGCCGAGCGCGACCCCAAGGGCCGGCCGACCATCTATGATCGCCTGCCGGAGGGCCTCCCGCGGCTCGTGCCCGTCGGCCGGCTCGATCTCAACACGGAGGGGCTGCTGCTCCTCACCACCGACGGATCGCTGAAACGCCAGCTGGAGCTGCCCTCCACCGGCGTGCCGCGCACCTACCGGGCGCGCGCTTATGGCCAGATCAGCCAGGCGCAGCTGGAGGAGCTGATCCACGGCATCGAGATCGAGGGCGTGCGCTACGGCTCGATCGACGCCAATCTCGAACGCCGCACCGGCGCGAACGTGTGGATCGAGATGAAGCTCGCGGAGGGCAAGAATCGCGAAGTCCGCCGCGTGCTGGAGCATCTCGGCCTCAAGGTCGGCCGGCTGATCCGCACCGCTTACGGCCCCTTCCCGCTGGCCGACCTGGCGCCGGGCGCGGTGGAGGAGGTGCGCCAGCACGATCTCGTCGTGTTCCGCAAGACGCTCAAGGCCGCGCCCGATCCGCGGCCGCGGCCCGAGGGCACGGCGCCACCGCCCTCGCCCAATTCGCGCATCATCGTCGCCCAGCCGCGGGGCCCCCGTCCCCCGGCGAAACGGCGGCCCTGAGCTCATGCGCATCGTTGCGGGACGCTGGCGCGGCCGGCCGCTGCGTGCGCCGGAAGGCGCCGCCACGCGCCCGACAGGGGATCGCGTGCGCGAGGCGCTCTTCTCCATGCTGGCCAGCCGCATCGGCAGCTTCGAGGGCTTGCGCGTGCTGGACCTGTTCGCCGGCACCGGCGCGCTGGGGCTGGAGGCACTGTCACGCGGCGCCGCCGCCTGCACGTTCGTCGAGCATGACCGGGCCGCCCTTGCCGCGCTGAATGCCAACATCGCCGCGCTCGGCGCAGAGGGCGCGATCGTCCGCGCGTCCTCCGTCGCAGCCTTTCGCGCGGGCGCCTTCGATCTCGCCTTCCTCGATCCGCCTTATGCCAGCGGCCTCGGCCAGACCGCGCTTGCCGCGCTCGCGCCGCCGCCCGGCGCATGGGCCAGCGTCGAGACCGGGCGGGGCGAGGACGTCGTCGTGCCCGGCTGGGCGGTGGAAGCGGAGCGCGTGTTCGGCAAGGCGAAGATCACCCTGCTGCGCAGTGGGTGAGCACCGAAACCAATCGTTTACCAGACTGGTCATAACCCTTCCGCTGCGGGAGGATCATCGATGGGCACGCGCTATGCAGCCTTGCTGGAAGATTGGGCGGCAGTGATGGAGAACCGGCGGGAACCGCGTTACGCCACCCGTCTCGCCGGCGCCCTGCTGACCTACCGCCACCGCGACGAGATCCTCGTCGAAAACGTCTCCCGCTCGGGCGCGCTCGTCACCGGCGCCGACCTGCCCGAACGCGGCACGGAAGTGGTGCTGAGCGCGGGCGCGATGGAAATCGTCGCGACGGTCGCGTGGGCGACGGACCAGTCGTGCGGCCTGATGTTCCACCGCAACATCGATGCAGGCGCGCTCCGCCACCTGCGCCAGGCCGGCTGACCGCTCGGCTTCACGCTTGCGTCAAGCGATCGCGCATCCCATTTCGCGCGCTCACGCAAGGAGATGCCCGCATGACGAAGTCCGACCTCGCCGAAAAACTCCGCCAGGCCAATGCCACTCTGCCCGGCAAGGTCGTGCGCCTTGATTTCGGCCCGGATGGCAGCGTCACGCTCGACGGCAACAGCCAGACCATCCTCGAGGACGACACCGGCGCGGCAAGCGACGCTACGGTGAATATCTCGTGGGACGACTTCAAGTCGCTCGCCAAGGGCCAGCTCAACCCGATGACCGCTTTCATGTCGGGCAAGATCCGGCTGGACGGCGACATGGGCGTCGCCATGCAGCTTCAGTCGGTCTTCTCCAAGCTCCAGGGCTGATCGCCGCGCTGGCGGGGCGATCCACGCCCCGCCGGCGGCAGAGTCGCTTTTCTTGTCCACTTCCGCTATGTCGGTCTGGCTGAACGTCGCCCGCGACGGATGATGGGGCGCTCTGGCGCCTCCCTTTGTCCCTTCAAGCTTCAAGACGCCGGGATGTGCCGCTGTTGGCGCATGCCCGCCACCCATGGGACAAGGACATCCTGATGATCACCGGCACCGTCAAATTCTTCAACGCCGACAAGGGCTATGGCTTCATCGCGCCCGAGACCGGCGGCGACGACGCCTTCGTCCATATCTCCGCGGTCGAGCGCGCCGGCATGGCGACGCTCAACAAGGACCAGCGCGTCTCCTACGAGCTGGAGACCGATCGGCGTGGCAAGACCTCCGCAGTGAACCTGCAGAGCGCCTGACCGTGCGTGGCGGGCGCACGCGGCCGCCACCCGCCCCTTCCCTTTGCGATGCGCCGTGCAGGCCGGCAGTCGCAGCATGGCCGGCACCGTCCGGCGCCTTAGAAAGACCGATATGTCGAGAACCTCCCCCGCACCCTATCTGATCGCCAAGGATGAGGAGGGCCGGTTCCGCATCACCATCCGCAGCACCCGCTACAATTCGCAGAATTATCCGATCACGGTGTCGACGCTGCAGCCGGAGACATTCGCCACCGCCACCGCCGCCCGCGCCCATGCCAAGCAGGAATTTGGCGCGCAGGCAGGCCAGTTCGCGAGCAAATAAGGCCGCTTGCGGCCGCCCGTGTCAGCCATGGGCGGCCGCCACCCACCGCTCCCCCGCCCTCATCGTCGCGATCGCCTCTGCCGCCAGCCCGGCGACGAACGGATCCGCATCGCGCGCCGCCCGCGCAAAAGCGTCCGCCCGCTCGGCACGTGACGGCGCCACCCGCGCCGCTGCGGCGAGGGCCGCGAAGCGCGCCCAGCCATTGGGATGGCCGGCCCCCACCTCCGCCACCAGCGCCCGCCCCTCCTCGCCGCCCAGCGCCGCGGCGAGCGGCAGCAGCGCCGTGAGCGAGGTGGTCGTCAGCACCTCCGTGACGCGGTCCGCCTCGGGATCGAAGCGGTGCTGCACCGCCGGCGCGCGGCCGCGCGTCTCCGCCATCAGGTTGATCGTGATCGACAGCCGCTCGGCCGGCAGCTGGCGATGCACATCGCGGTGCGCGCGGTAGAGCATCAGCTCGCCCGGCCCCAGCATGCGCCGCCCTGCCGGCACCAGCCCTGCCGCCGCACCCGGCGCGGCCGAACCGAGCGCCGGATCGCGCTCCCAATAGTCGCTGGCATAGCCCGGCCCGTGATAGCCGAGCGTCACGAAGGCGAAATCGTGATCGTGCGCGACGCCGTAGAAGAAGGGCGCCAGCCCGCCCGCGCGCACCACCGGATCGTCTGGCGCCGGCCATAGGCAGGCACGCAGGAACCAGCCGTCCCCGCGATGAAGCATCATCACCTGCGCGCTGTAGCGGCTGGCGCGCGCCTGAGGGGCGCAGCGCGCCACCAGCGCGGCAATCGCGAGATCGCCGAGGAAGCGCCGGTCCCGCCCCAGTGCAGCGAGGATCGGCGCCTGCGCCGCCAACGCCGCCTCGTCCCGCGGATCGAACCGTGCATCGGCCAGGCGCGCGGCCGCATCGTCGAGGCAGAGCCGCTCCGTGCCGCCGCCTGCTGCCAGCGCTACCGGCATGGCTGCGCCTCACGCGCGGCCCGTGCCAACGCCGCCCGCGCTGCCGCGGCGACATCGCGGTGAGGATCGTCCGCCAGCTGCGTGACCGCCGCGCGGCCCGCCGCCGGATCGAGCGCGACCAGGGTCCGCGCCGCGGCCCAGCGGAGGAAGAAGCGCGGATCCTCCAGCCACCGCGCCACAGTTGGCACCGCATCGGCACGCCCCGTTTCGGCCAGCAGCCGCATCAGCATCTGCGCGAGGCTCGCCTCCGCCTCGCCCGCGGCCGCGCCGACCAGTGCGTGCGTCGTCGCGTCATATTCGGCGCGCAGGCCTTCGCGCCCCGTCTTCACCAGCGCCTGCACCCACAGGATGTCGCGGCTGGCGCTCTCGACGATGAAGCCTTCGCGCCGCCCGTCGACGCGCAGCAGCGCGCTCGTTTGCAGCGGGGCTGCCCCGCGATAGGTGCAGCGCGGCCCGGCGCCCGCGTCGAACCCCGCGTCGATCGCCGGCGCATCCCACCAGCCGAGCGTGGCGCCCCCTGCGTCGAGCACGCGGTAGAGGATCGTCGCCCCCTCAAACCCGATCGATCCGCGCCCGCCGCCCGCCTGCTTGCGCGCCGCCAGCCGATCGACCGCGATCGTCGCCAGCGAGATGGTCGCGCAGGCATCGTCGATCAGCACCAGCCCCTGCGCCAGCCCGCCCGCTATGGCCGGAAAGGGCAAGGGCGCGTCCGGCCGGCGACGCGCCTCGGCCGCGAGCGCCGCAACGGTCCGCTCCGCCCAGCCATCGGCGGCGAGCAGGGCGCGCACCGCCTGCTCAGCCGCCGCCGCGTCGCCCGCCGCCGCCCTGCTCGCGCGCAGATAGGCGGCGACGGGCGCCCATGTCCGCCACTCCGCGGCGAAGGACATGCCGGTCAGCCCTCGGTGACGACGACGACGGTTATGACGCTGTTGAAGCAGACGCTGCCGCCCACTTCCGCCTGGTGCAGCGTGCCGGCAAGGCCTACGCGCGTGTCGAGATCGGGCAGGTCGTCGAGGCGCAGTGTCGGCAGACGGTCGGTCGGCAGGTCCATGGCAGGCTCCTCATCGTGGAGCCGCCATTGTGGCGCGATCTCATCCTCTTTGGGGCGCGGTCCGGTCCAGTTTGGCGCCTTCTCCGCGCATCGGCGGCTCAGTCGGGCGCGGCGACCATCACCACCAACGGCCCTTTACGCCCTTCGGCGATGCGCACCTGCAACGGCTGTTCGGGCGTGAGATCGACCAGCCCGCCCCGCCGCACCGTCTCCATGTGGACGAAGATGTCGTCGTCCGACCCCGCCCGGTTGACGAAGCCATAGCCGCGCAGCCGGTTGAACCACTTGACGATCACCGGCTCCCACGCGCCCGCCGCATCGACCAGCGCAACGGGATCGGTGCGGTCGGCGGCGCGACGGAGCGCCGGCTCGGGATCGGCGACGGTGGCGCAGCTCAGGTCGATCGCGACAACACGGCGGGCTTGACGCCCCCGGTCCCGCGCCACGGCGAGGCATTCCACCCGCGCCCCCTCCGGCAGCGAGCGGCGGCCATGATCGCGCAGCGCACTGAAGTGGACGAGCACGTCTCCCCCGCCATCCTCCGCGACGAGGAAGCCGAAGCCGCGGACCACGTCGAACCACTTCACCGTGCCCGTAACGGCCTCGCCCTCGTCCTCGACCGGGAAAGCGATCACGGAGCCGGGCACGGCGATGCCTGCCGCGCCGACGCGCGTCTCCCCCTCGTCCTGTTGCTGGTCGAGTCGCATGCGACCGTCCTTCCCCCTTAAGATGACGCTAACATGAACCTAGGTGGAAACGTAGCGGCAATTTGCGGGATTAGCGCAGATGTCGGACGGTCTTCAGTCGGCAACCTCGTCGTCACAGTCGAGCGCACTGCCACCGAGAACAAGCCGCGCCACCGCGAAGTCATGGCCGGCACGCAGCATCGCCGCGAGCTGTCGACGGGCCTTGTCGGGGTCTGCCGGCCCACCCCATGGCCCCAGCCGCTTGCGCCGGGCAAAGGCGCGCGCCGCCGCCAGCGCCGCGCCTTCGGCATCCTCCTCCGCATCGCGAAGCGCCGCGGCATCCTCGCGCGTCACGCCGGCGGCGCGCAGCGCATCCGCCTGTCGCCGCGCGCCATAGCCCCGCCTGGCCAGCGATGCCGTGCGCGCGGCGGCGAAGGCGCGGTCGTCGACATAGCCCGCCGCCGCCATCCGCTCGACCAGCGCCTCGACCGGGGGCGCGCCCTCGCCCGCCCAGCCTCGCTCGGTAATCTTTCTTTGCAGATAGGCCGCCAGTCTCGCGCGCGTGGTGGCAAATCGGCCGACATAGCGGATCGCCATGCCGTCCAGCGCCGCCCGATCGAGCGGCGGTAGGTTGCGATTTCGTGAAGGCCGTGCCACGCGCCCCATTCGTGCCACAGTCGGGCCGGATTTTGAACCCGGCATGCCCGCATCAGGGCAGGCTGTAACGGTTTCGCCGCCCCCGCGCAGGGGCACGGCGATGCGGAGATGGAAGAAGGGTATCGAGTGACGGCTCCCGACATGACCGGCGCGGAGAGGGCAGACGATGCGAAGGGCCGCGCGGGCGCGCAGGCACCGCTCGTGGTGACGCCGACGGACGACGCCCTGACGCGTCGCTACGCCGATTTTGCGACCTTGGGCGAATCACTGGATTATGCGGCGCAAGGCAAACGCGGGCTCAACTTCCACGACGCCCGCGGCACGCTGATCCGTGCCTATCCGTTTTCCGAGATGCGCGCCGATGCGCTGGGCCATGCGCGCCGGCTGATCGCGGCGGGCATCCGCCCGGGTGATCGCGTCGCGCTGGTGGCGGAGACGGGCACCGACTTCGCCGCGCTCTTCTTCGGCGCGGTCTATGCCGGCGCGTGGCCCGTGCCGTTGCCGCTGCCGACCAGCTTTGCCGGCAAGGACAGCTATATCGGACAGCTCGAGGTCCAGCTCGGCAGCTCCGACCCCGCGTTGTTCCTGTATCCGGCCGAGCTCGCCGGCATGGCGGCGGCCGCTGCCACCGCCTGCGGCCTGACGGGCGAGGATTGGGAGACGTTCGCCGCGCGCCCCGCCCCGCCAGCGACGCTGCCGACGGCCAGCCCCGACGACATCGCCTATCTGCAATATAGCAGCGGCTCGACGCGCTTCCCCCACGGCGTCGCCGTCACCCACCACGCGCTGCTCGCCAATCTTGCCGCGCACAGCCACGGCATGGACGTGCGCGACGGGGATCGCTGCGTCTCATGGCTGCCCTGGTATCACGACATGGGGCTGGTCGGCTGCTTCCTGTCGCTCGTCGCCAACCAGGTGTCGGGCGATTACCTCAAGACCGAGGATTTCGCCCGCCGTCCGCTGGCCTGGCTGGACCTGATCAGCCGCAATCCCGGCCAGACGCTCTCCTACTCGCCCACCTTCGGCTACGATATCTGCGCGCGGCGCATGTCGTCGCAGACGCGCGCCGCCGATCGCTTCGATCTGTCGCGCTGGCGCCTCGCCGGCAACGGCGCGGACATGATCCGGCCCGACGTGATGCAGGCCTTTGTCGATGCCTTCGCCGATGCCGGCTTCGACGCGCACGCCTTCACTCCCTCCTACGGCCTCGCCGAGGCGACGCTCGCCGTGTCGATCATGCCGCCCGGCGAAGGCATTGTCGTCGAGCTGGTCGAGGAGACCGAGCTGTCGGGTGGCGGCGTCGCCGCGAAGGACCGGCCGCAGCGCTACCGCGCCGTCGTCAACTGCGGCAAGCCGGTGCGCGGCATGGAGATCGAGATCCGCGAGGAGGACGGCCAGCCGCTGCCCGACCGCGCGATCGGCAAGGTGTGGTGCCGCGGCACCTCCGTCATGGAGGGCTATTTCCGCGACCCGGAGGCGACCGCCGCGTGCATGGCGGACGGCTGGCTCGACACGGGCGACATGGGCTATTTGTCTGACGGCTATATCTACATCGTCGGCCGGGCGAAGGACATGATCATCGTCAACGGCAAGAACCACTGGCCGCAGGATATCGAGTGGGCGGTGGAGCAGCTGCCGGGCTTCAAGGCGGGCGACATCGCCGCTTTCGCCATCACGACCCCCGGCGGGGAGGAGACGCCCGCCGTCCTCGTCCAGTGCCGCACCTCGGATCTGGCCGAGCGTGCCCGCCTGCGCGAGGAGATTCGTGAGCGGGTGCGCGCCATCACCGGCATGAACTGCGTGATCGAGCTGGTGCCGCCGCGCACGCTGCCGCGCACCTCGTCCGGCAAGCTCAGCCGGGCCAAGGCGCGCAATCTTTATCTCTCGGGCGAGATCCAGCCCTACAACATCGCCGCGTGACGGGCCGGGCTGGGTCGCGCGCGACCCTCCGGCCCGAAGCCTCTCAGATCAGGGCAGATTCCCGCTCTTCGGGTTATCCGGTCCGATGCCGATCGATTATCCGTAATTCGGTTCAGGAATTGCGGAGATTAGGGGTCCGTTTAAGCATCGGGGCTAAATCGGCGCCGTGACCAGCCGCCCGGACGATACCA
The DNA here is from genome assembly GCF_900113315.1 of Sphingomonas jatrophae. Lineage (GTDB taxonomy): Bacteria > Pseudomonadota > Alphaproteobacteria > Sphingomonadales > Sphingomonadaceae > Sphingomonas_P > Sphingomonas_P jatrophae. The sequence continues at coordinate 627,352 of NZ_FOZG01000002.1, forward strand.
CCCCGCCCATCCGCATCACCTGGCAGGCCGTGCTCGGGTTCTCCGAACGGTCGACGCCGGGGTGGGATCGCGTGCGCACGGCGCAGCAGGACGAACTCGTCCGCCAGTTGCCCCTCGTCTCGGCGGCGCATTGCGGCGCCACGCTGCTGCTCACGTGGATGTGCCGCAACAGCGTCCCGCCCTTGCCGCTGGCCACGTGGGCGGTGCTCAGCCTGCTCGTCTCGGCGCTCGGCATCTTTGCCGCCGGCCAGGCAAAGCCGGCAGGCCCGCGGGTGTGGAGCATTCCGCATTCGATCGTCTTCAGCGGCCTGTTCGGCCTCATCTGGGCGCTGCCGCCCACGCTCTTCTCCGGCGGCGCGCCGCTCGTCGAACAACTTGCCATGGCGATGGCACCGGCGGCCATGATGGGTCTGGTGGCGCTGACCTGCGGACCGCTGCCCGTCGTGGCGGCGGTGTTCGCGCTCGTCACCGGCGCGGGGCTCACCGCCATGGCGGCGGGCACCGGCTCGATCGGCCTTGCCCTCCTGCCGCTCGCTTATGCGACGCTGCTGATCATGGGCGGCGCCTCCGCGGCGCGCGCGCTGATCGCGCGGCGCTGGGCGGAGCTGGCGCTCGAGGAGCAGAGCGAGGTGGTCCGCCTGCTGCTGCGCGAGAGCGAGGGGCAGGATGCCGACTGGCTGTGGGAGGTGGACAGCGCCAAGCTGCTGCGCCGCGTCTCCGGCCGGCTCGCGCGCGCAGCCGGCCTGCCGGCGGCCGAGATCGAGGGCTGTTCCCTGATCCGTCTGCTGGCAGGCGCGGGCTGGGAAACGGGCGAGACCGCGCCGGAGATCGCCGAGCTGGTCGAGCGGCTGAATGCGCGCGAGCGGGTGTCCAATTTCGAGGTGCCCGTCACGCTGAATGGCGAGGAACGCTGGTGGTCGCTCTCCGCTGCGCCGCGGCTGGACGAACGCGGCGGCTTTGCCGGGTTCCGCGGCGTCGGCTCCGACGTCACCGAGCGGCGCCGCTCGACCGACCGGATCGAGCATGCCGCCCGCTTCGATGCCCTCACCGGCCTGTGCAACCGCGCCCACTTCATGAACGAGGCACGCAAGGCGATCGCCGCTGCCCACCGCGATGGTGATCGCGCCGCGCTGCTGCTGATCGATCTCGACAAGTTCAAGCCGGTCAATGACACGCTCGGCCACCCCGTCGGCGACAAGCTGCTGAAACGCGTGGCGGAGCGGACGCGCGGGCGGATCGGCCCCAATGATCTTGCCGGCCGGCTGGGCGGTGACGAATTCGCCGTGCTCGTCCGCAGCCATGCCGACGATCCGCGCGTCGCCGCGCTCGCGACCGAGCTGATTGCCGTGCTGGTGGAGCCGTTCGAGGTGGACGGCCAGCTGATCCGCATCGGCGCCAGCATCGGCTCTGCTTTGGCGCTGCGCGACGGCCGCACGCTGGAGACGATCGTGCGCAATGCCGATCTCGCGCTCTACCGCGCCAAGCATGACGGCCGCGGCTGCCACCGCCGCTTCATCCCCGCCTTGCTCGCCGATTCGGAGCGCCGCCGTGCGATCGAGAGCGCGCTGCGCGAGGCGTTGGAGACGGACCAGTTCACCCTCCTCTACCAGCCAATGATCGAGGGCGACGGCGGCCGCATCGTCGGGTTCGAGGCGCTGATCCGCTGGACCCATCCGACGCTGGGCGAGATCGCCCCGGTCGATTTCCTCAAGGTGGCGGAGGAGGCGCAGCTCGCGGCGCGGCTGGGCGCCTGGGTGCTGCGGAGCGCCTGCGTCGAGGCGGCGCACTGGCCGCAGCCACTCCGCGTCGCGGTCAACCTGTCGAGCGAGCAGCTTGCCGATCGCCAGCTTCCCGCCATCGTCGTCGCGGCCCTTGCCGGCTCGGGGCTGGCCGCGCAGCGGCTGGAGCTTGACGTCTCCGAACAGAGCTTCCTGCGCGACAACGGCACGGTGGTGACGGTGCTCGATCAGCTCCGCTCCCTCGGCGTCCGCATCGCGCTCGACGATTTCGGCAGCGGCTATGCGGCGCTCGGCTATGTCCGCCGCGGGCGGTTCGACACGATCAAGATCGACCAGGCGTTCGTCCGCGGCGCGGCGCAGAGCGAACCCGAAAGCCTCGCCATCGTCCGCTCGGTGGTGGCGCTCGCCGGATCGCTCGGCATCTCGACGGTGGCCGAGGGCATGGAGACGGACGTCGAATATCGCCGCATGCGCGATCTCGGCTGCCGCCACATGCAGGGCCATTATGCCGGTGCGCCGATGCCCGCGGACGCGGTGCGGCAGCTGGTCGACGCGCCGGAGCCGATGGTGGCCGCACGCTGAGGCAGCGCCTTCGCGACCCCGCCCTTGCGCGGGCGTGCGGGCCCCGCTATGTGCGCCCCTCTCCGGACCCGGAGGAGTGTAGCTCAGTTGGTAGAGCATCGGTCTCCAAAACCGAGGGCCGGGGGTTCGAGTCCCTCCACTCCTGCCAGCCGCCGCGGCTGACAGGCAAGGGTTCGGAGACAGTCAGCGAGGTCGCGGGCCTATCCGCTGGACCCTGTCGGGGCCGGCGGGCGGCCTATGCCCTCGCAAAAGCTATTTGAGGACGGTCGCATGGCCAAGACGACGCCGGGCGAGTTCATCCAGCAGGTGCGGACCGAGACCGGCAAGGTCGCATGGCCGAGCTGGAAGGAAACCTACATGACGGCCATCATGGTGGTCATCATGGCGGTCGTGCTCGGCCTGTTCTTCTTCCTGGTCGATTCGGTGTTCAGCCAGATCGTCCAGGCGCTGCTCGGCCTGCTGGCCTAAGGCTTCGGAGTAACACCACACCCATGTCGCGCTGGTACATCATCCACGCCTATTCGGGCTTCGAGAACAAGGTGCGCGAGGCGATCCTCGCCGACGCGACGCGCCTCGGCCTGGAGCAGCTGGTCGAATCCGTCGAAGTGCCGACCGAGAAGGTGACCGAGGTCCGCCGCGGCAAGAAGGTGACGTCGGATCGCAAGTTTTTCCCCGGCTACGTGCTGGCGAAGCTCGAGATGAACGACCAGGTCTATCACCTCGTCAAGAACACGCCGAAGGTGACGGGCTTCCTCGGTTCGTCTGGCAAGCCGCAGCCGATCAGCGAGGCCGAGGCCGCGCGCATCCTCAACACCAAGGACGAGGCCGCTGCCGCCGCGCCCAAGGCCAAGCTCAAGGTCGATTACGAGATCGGCGATTCGGTCAAGGTGCTCGACGGCCCCTTCGCCAGCTTCAACGGCCTGGTCGAGGAGCTGGATTTCGATCGCGGCCGCGTGAAGGTCTCCGTCTCCATCTTCGGCCGCGCCACGCCGGTCGAGCTGGAGTTCGAGCAGGTCGAGCGGGTCAAGTAACGGCCTCTACCGGCCTGGCCTGGTAGCCGAAGTAATTACGTCACCCCAGCGAATGCTGGGGTCTCATGAGGTGGAGGGCACCGCCAGCCTCGACGAGATGCCAGCCTTCGCTGGCATGACGAAGTGAAGGTGCAATCCCGCGGGAGGCAGGCTTCGGCCCGCCGTCAGCACCGCTAAGCCATAGAGAGGTTCACATGGCGAAGAAGATTACCGGTTACATCAAATTGCAGGTGCCGGCCGGCAAGGCCAATCCGTCGCCGCCGATCGGCCCGGCGCTGGGTCAGCGCGGCGTCAACATCATGGAATTCTGCAAGGCGTTCAACGCCAAGACGCAGGCCGAGGGCACCGAGGTCGGCACGCCGCTGCCGACGGTCATCACCGTCTACGCCGATCGCAGCTTCTCGTTCGAGACGAAGACGCCGCCCGCCACCTACCTGCTGAAGAAGGCGGCGAACCTGAAGTCGGGCTCCAAGGAGCCGGGCAAGACGTCGGCGGGAACCATCAAGCGCTCGCAGGTCACCGAGATCGCGAATGCGAAGATGAAGGACTTGAACGCGAACGACGTCGAATCGGCCACGCGCATCATCGAGGGCTCGGCCCGCGCGATGGGCCTTCAGGTGGTGGAGGGCTGAACATGGCGAAGCTGAGCAAGAAGGCCAAGGCGATGGCCGCGGCGGTTGACGCGCTGAAGCTGCACGGCGTCGACGAGGCGATCGGTCTCGCCCGCACGCATGCATCTTCCAAGTTCGACGAGACGATCGAGGTCGCCGTCAATCTCGGCGTCGATCCGCGTCACGCCGACCAGATGGTCCGCGGCGTCGTCACGCTGCCCAAGGGCACCGGCAAGACCGTCCGCGTCGGCGTGTTCGCCCGCGGTGCCAAGGCCGATGAGGCGCGCGCCGCCGGTGCCGACGTCGTCGGTGCGGAGGACCTGCTGGAGACGGTGCAGGGCGGCACGATCGAATTCGATCGCTGCATCGCCACGCCCGACATGATGGGCCTCGTCGGCCGCCTGGGCAAGATCCTGGGTCCGAAGGGCCTGATGCCCAACCCCAAGCTCGGCACGGTGACGATGAACGTCGCTGCCGCGGTCGAAGCGGCGAAGGGCGGTCAGGTCGAGTATCGCGTCGAGAAGGCCGGCATCATCCACTCCGGCATCGGCAAGGCGAGCTTCCCGGCCGAGGATCTGCGCGCCAACTTCGACGCGCTGCTGGACGCGCTGGTCAAGGCCAAGCCGTCGGGCGCCAAGGGCAAGTATGTCAGGAAGATCGCGGTCTCCTCGACGATGGGCCCGGGCATCAAGGTCGATCCGGCCGAGGTGAGCGCGGCCTGAGCCTCGCTCCTGACGAACGAACGCGAAGGGCCGGGAGCGATCCCGGCCCTTTTCGCATGGGCCGCGCACCGGCACGCGTCGTCCGCAATTTTCTGACATCTGCGCACAACATCATATTGCCAAGGCAATCACCTGCGGGTCATCCTCCTGCCCGACCAACAGGGGGATCAGCATGGATACGTCTTCGCCCGCCTCGCCTGCCCGCCGCGATGTCCTGCGCGGGGCAGCCCTCGGCACCACCGCGCTTGCCGCCACCGCCGCGGGCGCCGCGGGGACGCCGGACACGGCCGCCCTCCGCGCCGCGGTGAAGGCCGATCACGACGTCAACATCAAGCGCCTGCAGGATTGGATCGCGCTGCCCACCATCGCGGCGGAAGGCCGCAACATCGACCAGGGCGTCGCGCACATGACGCAGCTGGCGCGCGATGCGGGCTTCCAGACGGTCGAGACGATCAAGCCCGCCAAGGGCATCCCGGCCGTCTTCGCCACGATGGACAATGGTGCCAAGAAGACGCTCGGCCTCTACTTCATGTATGACGTCAAGCAGTTCGACCCGGCCGAATGGAGCTCGCCGCCGCTGGAAGGCCGCATCGTCGACCGCGCCGGCATGGGCAAGGTGCTGATCGGCCGGGGCGCGACCAACCAGAAGGGGCCCGAGTCGATGATGCTCGCCGCGCTCCACGCCTTCAAGAAGACGGGCCGCAAGCCGCCGGTGAACCTCGTCCTGATCGCGGAAGGCGAGGAGGAGATCGGCTCGCCCAATTTTGCCGAGATCGTCCGCACGCCCAAGGTGCTCGCCGCGCTGAAGAAATGCAGCGGCGTGATCATTCCCTTCCCCTCGCAGGCGCCGGGCAACGGCAACGTCTCGGTCAATCTCGGCGCCAAGGGCGTGATCGAGCTGGAGCTGGTCGCCTCGGGCGAGAAATGGGGTCGCGGTCCGGCCAAGGATCTCCATTCCAGCAACAAGGCGATCGTCGACAGCCCGGCGTGGCACCTCGTCGAGGCGCTCGCCACGCTCGTCACCCCCGATGGCAACACGCCCGCCATCGACGGCTGGTTCGAGCACGTGCTGCCGCTCACCCCCCGCGAAAAGGCGCTGATCGCGGACAGCGCCGCCAAGCGCGATCAGGCGCGCGAGATGGCGCAGATGGGCGTCAAGAAGTTCGTCGGCGACATGACGTGGCAGGAAACGCTGGAACGCCTCGCCGCCATGCCGACGATCAACATCGAGGGCCTCGTCGCGGGCTATACCGGTCCGGGCGGCAAGACGGTGCTGCCCGCGCGTGCGGTGGCCAAGATCGACATGCGCCTCGTCCCCGCGCAGACCAAGGATGATTGCGTCGCCAAGCTGAAGGCGCATCTCGCCAAGCGCGGCTTCGGCGACATCGAGGTCAATGTCTCGGGCGGCTATGATCCGACGCAGACGGACGAGAATAGCGCGCTGATCAAGGCGGAGCTGGCCACCTGCGCCCGCGCTGGCATCCAGACGACGGTCTATCCGCGCCTCGCGGGCTCATGGCCGGGCTATGTCTTCACCTCGGCACCGGTGTCGCAACCCGCGGGCCAGTTCGGCTTCGGCCATGGCAGCGGCGCGCACGCACCCGACGAATATCTGCTGATCGAAAGCAGCAATCCCAAGGTGCTCGGCTATGACGATGCGGTGATGGGCTACGTCGATTTCCTTCACCAGATCGCCGCCACCGGCTGATCGGGGCTTGGAACCGGAGCTGTGCCATGCCGTTCGGCCGCGGCATGGCACAGCCAAGGAGGTTCCCCATGAAGTTCGGCTCCACCCTTCGCGGCATGATCGCCGCATCCGCCCTGATGATCGCCGCCACGCCCGCGCTCGCCGGCGATGAGGAGCGCGCCCGCGCCGCCATCGCCGAGGCGCGTGGCAAGATCGATGCTGCGATGCGGATCAAGGCGGATACGGTCACGCCCGATGCCTTTGCCCGCGCGCAAGCCTCGCTCCGCCTCGCCGAGGAAGAGATCAAGAGCGGCCATGAGCAGAAGGCGATCCAGGCCGCGATCGAGGCGCAGCAGTTCGCCGACAGCGCCATCGGCCGCGCGCAGCAGCGCACCAACGCCGCCGTCGACGGCCAGGCGGTCGCCGCCCAGGCCGCCGCGCAGGATGCCGCCGCCGCAAATGCCCGCGCCGAGGCCGCGGAGCGCGCCGCCGCACAGGCGCAGGCCGATGCCGCCGCCGCGCGCGCCGCACCCCCGGTCGTCGTCCCCACGCAGGCCGCCGCCACCACGGTGACCACCGAAACGGTGAAGACCACTGCCGGCGCCGGCACCGTCCGCACGACGGCCAAGCGCCCGGTCAAGAAGGTCGTCCGCCGCACCACAGCGGCGCGCCCGGTGACGACGGAGAAGACCACGACGACAGTTACGACATCGAATTAAGAATCGGTGGGAGGCGCCAACCCGCCTCCCGCTCACCCCTTCTTTCTTCGTCATCCCGGACTTGGTCCGGGATCCACCGGGCGGCACATCCTGACACCGCTCAGCCAGGAGGCGCAGTGGATGCTGAAACAAGTTCAGCATGACGACGGGGTGGGCCGGTGCGCAGGCCCCACCCCCCCTTGCTTCCCCGCGCAAATCTGCTAAGCGCCCGACCTTCGCCGGGCAGGTTCGCTTGCCCGGCAGTCCGTCCGAGACAGCGGGTGCCCTCCGGGGCTTAATCATCCCGCCGAGGCGGGAAGAGATTTGCCGGCCGTATCGTCCGCGATGCGTCGTCTGCCATGTGTCGCCGCATCAGGCGTCCAGGCCCTAGCTCCTCCCCATCTGGACGTTGCCTCGCGCGGGTTCCCGCGCGGGGCTGTAACCGCATCCGCCCGGCGACGGGCGGTTGTTTGTTGAAGGAGTGAGGCAATGGATCGAGCACAGAAGACCGATCTCGTCGCCGAGCTGAAGGGCAATTTCGGGAGCACCAGCGTCGTCATCGTGACGCGCAACAAGGGGCTCACCGTCGCGCAGTCGACTGCGCTACGGAACCGGATGCGCGAAGCCGGCGCCCAGCATCGGGTCTACAAGAATACGCTCGCCCGCATCGCCGCGGAAGGCACGCCCTATGCGGGTGTGGCCGACCTGCTGACGGGCCCGACCGCTCTGTCCACGTCCGTCGATCCGGTGGCGCCTGCGAAGGTGATCGTCGAGTTCGCGCGGACCAACGACAAGCTGGAAATCGTCGGCGGCGCGATGGCCGGCCAGGTGCTCGACGCCGATGGCGTTCGTGCGCTTGCCACCCTGCCGTCGCTCGATGAGCTGCGCGCCAAGATCGTGGGCCTCGTGCAGGCGCCCGCGACCAAGGTGGTGCAGATCGTCCAGGCGCCGGCTGGCCAGCTCGCGCGCGTGCTTGGCGCCTATGCGGCCAAGGATGCGGAAGCCGCCTGAGCGGCAGCGATCATCGATTGAAGCGAACGAACATGGGGCGACCAGCCCCGCATGGAGACTATCATGGCAGACCTGCAGAAGATTGTTGACGACCTGTCGGCGCTCACCGTCCTCGAAGCCGCCGAGCTCTCGAAGATGCTCGAAGAGAAGTGGGGCGTGTCCGCCGCTGCTGCGGTCGCGGTTGCCGCGCCCGCCGATGGCGGTGCTGGCGCCGGTGCGCCGGCCGCTGAAGAGAAGACCGAGTTCGACGTCATCCTGACCGGCGACGGCGGCAAGAAGATCAACGTCATCAAGGAAGTCCGAGCGATCACCTCGCTCGGCCTGACCGAAGCGAAGGCGCTGGTCGAGGGCGCGCCCAAGGCCGTCAAGGAAGGCGTGTCGAAGGACGAGGCCGAGAAGCTCAAGAAGCAGCTCGAAGACGCCGGCGCGACTGTCGAGATCAAGTAAGCCTCACGGCTTGCTTGGCCCTGGCCTCCGTGCCGGGATCGATCAGGGGCCGGCGCGATCCGGCCCCGCAAGAGGGCGGCCTGGCAACAGGCCGCCCTTTTCGCATGCAGAAGGCGTAGCCTGTCGCAGGCTGCACCTTCAGCCTGACGATCAATCTGCCTCCGGCGTCCCGTTCGACGTCGCCTGCGGTGCCGCGCCGGCAGTCACTCGGTGCGCAAAGGCGGCCATGTCGCGCAGCACCGGCGCCCGCCCGCGCAGCGGCCGCGCCAGCGCGGTCAGGATGCCGACATGGGCGATGCCGGGATAAAGCTTTACCTCCGCCGCTACGCCGCCGGCGCGCAGCCGTGCCGCGAGCGCCTGCGTGTTGCGCGGCTGCACCGTCCGGTCGTCCGCACCGCTCAGCAGCAGCGCCGGCGGATCTCCCGCGCCGGCATGACTGACCGGCTGCGTCTCGGCAGCATCGGGCCAATGGCCGAAGGCGGCACGGCTCGCCGCCACATCGAACGGCGCGAAGTCATAGGGCCCGGCCAGACCGATCAGCCCGCGCACTGCCGTCCGGCCGTCCCCCAGCCAGCGCGGATCGACCGCCAGCATCGCCGCAATATAAGCGCCCGCCGAATGACCGGCGAGCAGGATGCGTCCGCCATCCCCACCCCAGGCCGCCGCATGGCCGCGAACGTAAGCGACCGCCGCCGCGCCATCCTCGACGAACCCGGGATAACGCCCCTCCGGCACCAGCCGGTAATCGGGCACCGCGACGACGAAGCCTTGCGCCGCCAGCGCGCGGCCGACCCAGCCATAATCACGGCGCGATCCGCTCGCCCAGCTGCCGCCATAGAAGAAGACGATCACCGGCCGTGCCCTGCCGCCCCGCGCCCGCGGCGCATAGACATCCAGCCGCCGCCGCTCGCCCGCGCCGTAAGCGACATCCCTGGCGACGCGCACCGCCCGGTCCTGCGGTACCAGCGTGGCGAACAGCCCGAGCGGCGAGCAGGCGGCGGGCACGCCTGCGAGCAGGGCAGCGGCAAGGCGACGGATCATGCCCCCGCTCTAGCCGTTTCCTCTCCCCCATGCGACGGCACCGCCGCGCCAGCGGAGGCTCCCCTGCCCAGACGCACTGTTCCCGATCCCACCCGCGCCGCGCTCGAGCAAAGCTGGCTGACGCTCACGCGCGAGACGTTGCCCGCGCTCGCCGCCGCACGCGAGTGGCCGGTCAACGCCGACCATTGCTTCCAGCGCATCCTGCTCGACGCAGCCTGCGAGGGCGTCTGGTATGACCGCATCGCCGGCCGCCCGGCCTATGCTTTCGCCCCCACCGACCTGCTCACCGCCGCCGTCGCCCTCGGCGAAGCGGCGGCAGTCGGCACGGCGGACCTGCCCGCGCTCAACGCCCGTTCGCTGGCGTGGCGCCGCGCGCGGAGTCAGCCGAAGGGGTGATCGCCCGGCTGGATCTGCCCGCCCGCTAGCACTCCCCCTCCCCGCTTCCTATCTCCCGCTCTGGCATCCCACCCGGAACGGACCTAGAACACGCGCATGGCCCTTACCCACATCTCCGTCCGCGGCGCGCGGGAGCATAATCTCAAGGACGTGTCGCTCGATCTGCCGCGCGACAAGCTCGTCGTCATCACGGGGCTGTCGGGCTCGGGCAAGTCGAGCCTCGCCTTCGACACCATCTATGCCGAGGGCCAGCGCCGCTATGTCGAATCACTGTCGGCCTATGCGCGCCAGTTTCTCGAGCTGATGCAGAAGCCCGACGTCGATCATATCGAGGGCCTCTCGCCCGCCATCTCGATCGAGCAGAAGACGACCAGTCGCAACCCGCGCTCGACGGTCGCCACCGTCACCGAGATCTACGATTACATGCGCCTGCTGTGGGCGCGCACCGGCGTGCCCTATTCGCCCGTCACCGGGCTGCCGATCAGCGCGCAGACCGTCAGCCAGATGGTCGACCGGGTGAAGGCGCTGCCCGACGGCACCCGCCTGCTGCTCCTCGCCCCCGTCGTCCGCGGCCGCAAGGGCGAGTACAGGAAGGAGCTGGCCGAGTGGCAGAAGGCCGGCTTCGGCCGCGTCCGCATCGACGGCGAGATTTACGAGATCGAGGACGCCCCCGCGCTCGACAAGAAGTACAAGCATGACATCGAGGTCGTCGTCGACCGCCTCGTCATCCGTCCGGACAGCGAGACGACGCGCCTCGCGCAGAGCTTCGAGACCGCGCTGAAGCTGGCCGATGGCCTCGCTTATGTCGACATCCTCGGCGAGGCCGCGCCGACGGCGGACATCAAGAAGGGCATCAAGGCGCTCGCCCTGCCCGCGGGCGTGGCGGAGCGGATCACCTTTTCCGAGAAGTTCGCCTGCCCCGAATCCGGCTTCACCATCGCCGAGATCGAGCCGCGGCTGTTCAGCTTCAACGCGCCGCAGGGCGCCTGCCCGGCGTGCGACGGCCTCGGCGAGAAATTACTGTTCGATCCCGCGCTCGTCGTCCCCAACGAGACGCTCAGCATCAAGAAGGGCGCGGTCGTGCCCTGGGCCAAGTCCAACCCGCCCTCGCCTTATTACATGCAGGTGCTGGGCAGCCTCGCGCGCCATTTCGGCTTCGAGCTGGACACGGCCTGGCGCGATCTGCCCGCGGCGACGCAGGACGCCATCCTCCACGGCACGAAGGGCGTGCCCGTCACGCTCCGCTTCATCGACGGCAAGAAGAGCTACGAGGTGAAGAAGCCGTTCGAGGGCGTCATCGGCAATCTCGAGCGCCGCATGGCGCAGACGGAGAGCGCGTGGATGAAGGAGGAGCTGGCCAAATACCAGTCCTCCGCCCCGTGCGAGACGTGCCACGGCGCCCGCCTCAAGCCCGAGGCGCTGGCGGTGAAGCTGGCGGGCGAGGACATCTCGCTCTCCACCCGCCGCCCGGTGGGCGAGGCGCTCGCCTTCTTCCGCGCGCTCCCTGAGCGGCTGAACCCGCAGCAGAGCCAGATCGCCACGCCCATCCTGAAGGAGATCGTCGAGCGGCTGGGCTTCCTCGACAATGTCGGCCTCGATTACCTCAACCTCGATCGCACCTCCGGCACGCTATCCGGCGGCGAGAGCCAGCGCATCCGCCTCGCCTCGCAGATCGGCTCGGGCCTGTCGGGCGTCCTCTACGTGCTGGACGAGCCGTCCATCGGCCTCCACCAGCGCGACAATGACCGGCTGATCGTCACCCTGAAACGGCTCCGCGATCTCGGCAACACGGTGATCGTCGTCGAGCATGACGAGGACGCCATCCGCACCGCCGATCACGTCGTCGACATGGGGCCGGGCGCAGGCGTACATGGCGGGCAGGTCATCGCGGAAGGCACGCTCGCCGACATCCTCGCCAACGAGAACAGCCTGACCGGCGACTATCTCGCCGGCCGCCGCATGGTGCCGCTGCCCAAGCAACGCCGCACCGGCAATGGCCGCCAGCTCACCGTCCGCGGCGCCACCGCCAACAATCTGAAGGGCGCCACCGCCTCCATCCCGCTCGGCACCTTCACCTGCATCACCGGCGTGTCGGGCTCGGGCAAATCCTCCTTCACCATCGACACGCTCTATGCCGGCGCCGCACGCGCGCTCAACGGCGCGCGGATGACGTGCGGGCCGTGCGAGGGGATTGACGGCCTCCAGCATCTCGACAAGGTGATCGACATCGATCAGTCGCCGATCGGCCGCACCCCCCGCTCCAACCCCGCCACCTATACCGGCGCCTTCACCCAGATCCGCGACTGGTTCGCCGGGCTGCCGGAATCGCAGGCTCGCGGCTACAAGCCCGGCCGCTTCTCGTTCAACGTCAAGGGCGGGCGGTGCGAGGCGTGCCAGGGCGACGGCGTGCTCAAGATCGAGATGCACTTCCTGCCCGACGTCTACGTCACCTGCGATGTCTGCCACGGCCACCGCTACAATCGCGAGACGCTGGAGGTGAAGTTCAAGGACAAGTCGATCGCCGACGTGCTCGACATGACGGTCGAGGATGCGGTCGAGTTCTTCAAGGCCGTGCCGCCGATCCGCGACAAGATGGCGATGCTGGCGGAAGTGGGCCTCGGCTACGTCAAGGTCGGCCAGCAGGCGACGACGCTCTCCGGCGGCGAGGCGCAGCGCGTCAAGCTCGCCAAGGAACTCAGCCGTAGAGCCACCGGCAACACGCTGTACATCCTCGACGAGCCGACCACGGGCCTCCACTTCGAGGATGTCCGCAAGCTCCTTGAAGTCCTCCATGCCTTGGTCGAGCAGGGCAACACCGTCGTCGTGATCGAACACAATCTGGAGGTCATCAAGACCGCCGACTGGGTGATCGATCTCGGCCCCGAAGGCGGCACTGGCGGCGGCGAGATCGTCGTCGCGGGCGTCCCCGAGACGGTTGCGGCGTGCCCGGCGAGCTATACGGGGCGCTATCTGGGGCCGCTGCTGAAGGGTGCGGCGCCGGTCGAGGCTGTGGCGGAGAAGCCGAAGGGGCGGAAGCGGAAGGCGGCTTAGTCAGGATGAAATTGAGTGCCAAGAGTACGATCTTAAGAAGCTAAAGCGGCATGATTATGACCCGAGAGTTAGTTAAATCATGCCGACCCGAAAGATAGGTTAGCTCGGACGAGTGAACATATTGCCGATGTGCTTCGCAAAGTGGTCCGTTCTGTCGAAACGCATTTCTATTTCACTTCGGGCTTCCAACAAAGATTTTCTAAAAAGCGATATCATATTTGGAAGCGAAGTTTCCATAATCCACTCTGCGTTTAGTTTCGAAGTATATAGCGTGCATTGATCCTCGCCACTTTCCTCTACAGCTTCAGCAAACGCCTTTTTGACGCCGTTTACGCCCTCCGCCGGAAGCAATGGCGCGCTCAAGAAGCTTAGGATTGCGCCGACACCTTCTTGGCTGAGCACGCGGTCAAGTGCCACAAGAGAAGGAACTAATCCCTTCTTATCATGAGCTATAGCTAGACACTCACCAGTCTGTATCGATAAATCAATTGAAGGAGTCAGATCCTTTATGAATTCTACCACTTGGCTTGGTTCACTCGCGTCAACCAGATTTGTTCTGGATATGTATTCTTCTATCTTGGGCAATGCCCATCTTCTAAGCACGTCTTCGCCTGACATCTGGCAAAGCATCAAAAATGCATTATCAACCAACCTCAACACTAAACCATCTACAAGATTCTTGTATTCGGCGCCGGTGTATTGCATAAGAAATCTTGCGCAGAAGTATTCTTGAAACGACCTATGGACGAAGGAGACAAAGAGACCATCTTCTTGCAACAGCGACGTTGACTTAATACAATCTTTGATAAAACTATCTGCTTTTACGTTGACCCGGCACTGCTCAATTGAGGTCCGCATCAAAGACATTAAGTCAGCGGTTTCGAAGCTTAACTTCTGCGTCGCGTAGGTTTGGAAGCAGAACGTACGGAATACCTGCTCAAATTCATCGATGTCCAGATCTGTGTAGTGCTCTCGTACGTACACCCCTTTAGACGAGTCATGCTTGTAGAATAGTGATTCATACACTTGGCTATAAAACAAGCTTAGCTTAGATGGCACACTTACTGAGAAGTCGAATGTGATTAGCATTATAGTTGCAAGAAGCGGATTAGATAAAAAGCTTTTATGCTCCTCATACAGACCATCTTCTAAGGCAATAATAAAGCCTTTCTTCTTCACTTCATCGAACCCAATATTTTGAATGACGCGTTTGATTTGATCCAAGGACATACTATCGACGTGAATCGTTGTTAGGCCGGTTGCGCTTTCTAATTTCCGATCAGGACGAGTAGAGCAGATCAGGCTTGAGTGGGGAAACCGGCGCTGAAAATCGGATACCTCCGCGAGGACTCCATCTCGATACTTAAGTGGCACCTCGTCCAGTCCATCGATCAGCACTGCAAACATGCCTTGCACCAGCCCGACCCGAAACTGTTCGAAATTAGCGTTTGAACCATCGGAGCTGGTTTTCTTAAAAATCATCTGATCGAACGGAAGCGACAGAGTGGCGCCATCGATTTCCCTAGCTTCAACGAACAGAGGGATCTTCTGGGTGTTTGGGAGCGCCTCAATCATCCTAAGCGCCGCCCATTTCATGAACATTGACTTGCCACAACCTGCAAGCCCTGACACAACAAAGGACGAAGATTCAAACAGCATTTTTTGGAGGACATCTTGGTCCTTTAACGACAACTCACCTCCAGATGAAAATAAGAGATTTACGTACTGGCTATCAATTGAAACAGGAACATCCCTCTGTATTAGAGTCTTTATCTTCGCACACCTCCTCATAGTGACGCTTACATGATCTTGAAATATGTTCGTGTACGTAGCGACGAACTTGTTGTACTTATCCTTGCCCACGGTCTTGAGAAGGCTCATAGCCGAGGGCGCTGTAGCAGTTCCAAGCTCAATCGCCGCCGCTATCGCATCCATGCTTTCTGCATCCTTTGCCATGCTACTCTAACTGCCGCGTTGATTGGCATTCTTCTGTATGACTAGTGATAGCAAACAGTGGCAAGGCAAAAGGGCGGGTGGCGTCTGGGTCGCCTTCTGATAGCCTAATCTGCAGAGTTAAAGCGGAGGCGCCTCGACGTCCCAAACGGAACAGCGTCCCACAAATTCCTTTTCCAACACTCCCACATTGTGCCAAATGGGTTAGCTCCAACCCTAAGGAGCAACCATGCGCGACCAACGACCCTTCTACGCCCGGCGTGCCACCCAGTCCGAAATCGAGCACAGGCTCGAATGGGAGCGCCTCCTCGACGCAGGGCTGATCGGCAACCGTATCCCGCCCACCCCCGAGCAGCTCGCCAGGCTCGCGCACAATGACGCGATCTTCCGCGCCCGCGCCGCCCGCCACCGGGAGGCGCTGCGGTGAGCCGGCGGGAGGATCTCCCCGAATATGACGAGGCCGACGAGCTTCGCGCCCACGAACATGCGCTCGATCCGGCGCATCCGGGCGTGCTCGATCCCGATCCGCCCGGCTGGCGGCAGGGGGAGCCGCATCCCGCGCACGGCCCCGCCCACCTGCTGCCGCGCGATGCCGACGGGCGCATCCCCATCTATTATTACTGCTCGCCCGAGGAGATCGTCCGCGGCCAGTTCACGCCGCCCAATCTGAAGAAGGAACGGCGCACGCGGCAGGACGGCTTCTCGCCCGAGCGGCAGCGTTATTTCATCGAGATGCTCGCCGCCACCGCCAGCGTCGGCGCCGCGGCCGCCGTCACCGGCATCTCGCGCAACTGCGCCTATCGCCTGCGCAACGCGCCGCACGCCCACGCCTTCCGCGCCGCGTGGGATGCGGCGCTGCGCGTCTCGGTCGGCGTGCTGGCGGATACCGCGTTCGAGCGCGCGGTGGAGGGCGTCGAGGAGCCGATCGTGTGGCGGGGCGAGACGATGGGCTATCGCCGCCGCTACGACAATCGCCTAATCATGTTCCTGCTGCGCGTGCGCGATCCTGCCGCCTATGCGCCGCTGGCGGAGCTTGGCCAGTGGCAGCAGGTCCGCCCGGTCGAGAATGCGTCGGAAACGCTCGACGCCGCGCTCGCCCGGCTCGACGGGGCGGAGCCCGATCCGGTCGCGCCGGAGATGGATTTGCTCCGCTCGTCCTACCGCCCGGCGGAGGCGCCGGCGCTCGCCGCGGCGCCGGATCGGCCCGCTCTGCCCGTGTCGGAAAAGGGCGTCTGAGTGTCACCTTTGTCAACTTAAGGCGAGGCGGGCGGCGGCGGCGGCGGGCGGCGCAACCGCGGCGGCGGGGCAGACGTTACGCGGGCGACCTGTTTTCCCAAGGGAGCCCGCCCCATGACCACCCGCACCGCCACCGCCCGCTATTCCGGCTTCGGCAAGGCCGGCAAAGGCCAGCTGACCAGCCAGTCCGGCGTGCTCGATGCCACGCCCTACAGCTTCAACACCCGCTTCGGCGACGAGAAAGGCACCAATCCGGAGGAGCTGATCGCCGCCTCCCACGCCGGCTGCTTCACCATGGCCCTGTCCTTCGCGCTGGCGGGCGCCGGCTATGAAGAGGGCACGCTGGAGACCAAGGCCGCGGTCAAGCTCGAACAGGACGGCGCCGGCTTCAAGGTCACCCGCTCGGATCTGACGCTCAATGCCCACGTCCCCGGCATCGATCCCGACCGCTTCCGCGACCTCGCCTTCGAGGCCAAGGAGAATTGCCCCATCTCCAAGCTCCTCAATGCCGAGGTGACGCTCAGCCACACGCTCACCTGAGCCTGTCGCGCCGACCTGTCCCTGCCTCTGCCGGAGCCCCACGATGAAAGCCGCTTTCGCCCTCCTCGCCCTCGCCGCCGCCACCCCGACGCTCGCCGCCCCCTCGCCCAACTTCAACCGCGGCACGCCCATCGCGGTCACCGTCACCAACGATCGCTTCATCCCCGACCGCATCAACCTGCGCCGCGGCCGCGCCTATGCGATCACCATCCGCAACGCCTCCGACCGGCGCCACAACTTCTCCGCGCCCGACTTCTTCGGCCTCGCCCGCGTCGCTCCGCGCGACGGGCGGCTGGTCAGCGACAACAAGGTCGATCTGCGCCCCGGCCAGCGCGCCACCATCCGCATCATCGCGCCCGACACGCCCAACGCCGTCTATCGCTTCCGCAGCACCAACCTGCTCGACGCGGCCGAGAAGCTGAAGGGCAATATCTACGTCCGCTGAGCCGGCCGATGTGCAACGAGGCCCGCCGCCAGGTCGCGCTGGGCGACATCCGCACCGATTGGGGGCAGACGCGCATCCCGCTCGTCTTCCCCGAGGGCCTGCCCAACCTCGCCGCCACCGACAGCGTCCGCATCACCGACCAGACGCCGATCATCCGCGCCGCCCCCGACGGCGCGGAGCTTGCGGTGCGGCGCTGGAGCTGGCCCGGCCCCTCGGGCAAGCCCGTCTACAATTACCGCTCCGAGCGCCGTGACCTGCGCCACGGCCGCTGCCTGATCCCAGTCGACGGCTTCTACGAGTTCACCGACCCCGCGGACCCGGCCAAGAAGCGCAAGGACAAGTGGCTGTTCACCTGGCCGCCGCACCGCTGGTTCTGCATCGCCGGCCTGTGGCGCCGTGACGATGCGGTGGGCGAGGCCTTCACCATGCTGACGACCGAGCCGGGGCCGGACATCGCCCCCTATCATGGCCGCCAGGTCGTACTGCTCGGCCCCGAGCAATGGGGATCGTGGCTCGACGACACGATCCCCTCGCAACGCCTGATCGCCCCCCTGCCCGCCGGCACGCTGGCGGTCGAGCAGGTCGGCTAGGCGCTTATCCCAGCAGGCCGAAGCACCACAGCAGCACCGACTTCTGCGCGTGCAGCCGGTTTTCCGCCTCGTCCCAGATGAGCGAGCGCGGCCCGTCGATCACGGCATCCTCCACCTCCTCGCCGCGGTGCGCGGGCAGGCAGTGGAGGAAGCGAGCATTCGGGCCGGCGGCGTCCATCAGCGTCTCGGTGACCTGATAGGGCTGCATCGCGGCGAGTTTCGCGTCGGAATCCGCCTGCCCCATCGAGATCCACGTATCGGTGACGACCACGTCAGCACCCGCCACCGCCTCCTCGGCCGATCGCGTCAGCATCAGATCGGCCCCGCGCCCCTGCGCCGCGGCGATCACCTCCGCTGCGCAGTCATAGCCCTCCGGCGTCGCCACCGCGACGGGGAAGCGCATCAGGCTGCCCGCCTCGACGATCGAGTGGGCGACATTGTTGCCATCGCCCAGCCACGCCCACTTCGTCCCCGCCAGCTTGCCCGTCGCGTCGAGCACGGTCAGCATGTCCGCCATCACTTGGCAGGGATGGCTGTGGTCGGTCAGCCCGTTGATGACGGGCACGCTGGCATGATCCGCCATCGCCACCGCCTTGGCATGATCGTCGGTGCGCAGCATGATCGCATCGACATAGCGCGAGAGCACGCGCGCCGTGTCCGCGATCGGCTCGCCCCGGCCGAGCTGCATCGAACCCGCATCCATGACGATGGTGGTGCCGCCCAGCTGGCGCATCGCCATGTCGAACGAAACGCGGGTGCGCGTCGAGTTCTTCTCGAAGATCATCGCCAGCGTGCGGCCCGCCAGTGGCGCGTCGGGATCGACCGCGCCCTTCGGCAGGGTGGCACGCGCGGCCTTGCGGTCGAGCGCGTCCGCCAGCATCGCCGCGATCGCATCCGCGCCGGCGTCGGCGAGGTCGAGGAAGCGCCGCGTCATGCCGCAGCCGGGAGCTGGAAGCTCCGCGCCCCGGCCGACAGCCGCTCGATGCATTCGGCGATATGGCTGTCCTCGATGTTGAGCGGCGGCAGGATACGGACGACATTGTCGCCCGCCGCCACCGTCAGCAGCCCATGCTCGTCGCGCAGGTGAGCGACGAAGGCACGGCTGTCGCCCTTCAGCTTGAGGCCGAGCATCAGCCCTTCGCCACGCACGCTGTCGAACAGGTGATCGTGGTTGGGGATGAGCTGCTCGAGGCTCGCGCGCAGCCGCTCGCCCGTCTGGCGGACCTGCTCGAGGAAGCCGGGCGCGAGCAGCACGTCCAGCATCGCATTGCCCGCCGCCATCGCCAGCGGATTGCCGCCATAGGTGGAGCCATGCGTGCCGATCACCATGCCCTTCGCCGCCTCCTCGGTGGCGAGGCAGGCGCCGAGCGGAAAGCCGCCGCCGATCCCCTTGGCGGACGCAACGATGTCCGGCGTCACGCCATACAGCTCGTGCGCGAAGAGATAGCCGGTTCGCGCCATGCCGCACTGCACCTCGTCGAGGATCAGCAACAGCCCGCGCTCATCGGCGATGCGGCGCAGCCCTTGGAGGAAGTCGCGCGTGGCGGGGAGGATGCCGCCCTCGCCCTGGACCGGCTCCACCAGGAAGCCCGCGGTCGTCTCGTCCACCGCCGCTTCCGCCCCCTCAAGGTCGTTGAACGCAACCACCTCGAAGCCTGGCAGCAGCGGCTCGAACCCGTCGCGCATCTTCGGCTGGTTGGTCGCGGAGATGGTACCCAGCGTTCGCCCGTGGAAGGCATTGCCGAAGCTGACGATCTTGTGCCGCTCGGGATTGCCGTTCGCGAAATGATAGCGGCGCGCGGTCTTGATCGCGCACTCCACCGCCTCCGCGCCCGAATTGGTGAAGAACACGGTGTCGGCGAAGGTCGCATCGACCAGCCGCTGCGCCAGCGCCTCGCCCTGCGGGCTACCGTACAGGTTGGAGACGTGCATCAGCGTCGCCGCCTGTTGCTGGATCGCCTGCACCAGATGCGGGTGGCCGTGGCCAAGCGCATTCACCGCAATGCCGGAGGCGAAATCCAGATAGCGTTCCCCTCGCTCGCCGATCAGCCACGCGCCCTCGCCGCGCACCGGCCGAACCCCGCACCGGGGATAGACGGGCATCAGCGGGGTGATCGGCATCGGACTTACTCCAGTCGGGAAAAAGGTCGGTGACAACTCCAGAAACGCGAAAAGGCGGCCCATTCCGGCCGCCTTCATGCGAGATCATGCTGTAACGGAGCGCAGGCCCTTACGTCAACTCAGCCGCTGCGCCAGCGTCTTGCCGCCCTGATAGGCAAGACCGGCCGTGACGGCATAGACGAGGTGGTGCCCGACATCGATCGCCGCATCCTGCACGCCCCACTCGCTCGGCTTGCCGGACAGGTCGAGCGCCTGGAGGATCGCCGCACCGGTGCCCTGCGCCATTGCGAGGAAGGCGAGCGTGCGCGCCGGCTCGGGCACGCGGTCCAGCGCGGCGAGCCCGGCGCCGAGCGCCGTGCCATAGGCAAAGTGCGTCGCGTTGCTCAGGCGCGCCTCGTCAGGCTTTGACGGCTCGATCCCGGTCACCGTCTCCACCGCCTTGGCCGGCGTCGTCGACGGTGGGCGATCGGTCAGCGCCATTTCGAGCTTCTGGCCGAGCGTCATGACGACGGTGCCGACAAGCCCGGCGGCAAGGCCGAGCGCGAGTTTCTGCGGGGTGCTGAGATCGGACATGGCAGCGACAGCGCACCGCCCGCGGCGATGTTCCCGGATCAGGCCTTCAGCCGCCATCCCTTTGCGAGTGCCACGTAGCACCAGATGCCGAGCACCAGATTGACGCCGACCAGCACCAGCGTGCCCGTCAGAAGGTTCGAATCGCTGGTGCCGATGAAGCCGTAGCGGAAGCCCGAAATGGCGTAGAAGAACGGGTTGGCGTGGCTGATGTCGCGGAAGACGGGCGTCAACCGCTCGACCGAATAGAAGGTGCCCGACAGCAGCAGCAGCGGCTGGACGACGAAGTTGGTGATCGCCGCCGACTGGTCGAACTTCTCCGCCCAGATCGAGCTCAGCACGCCGATGAACGAGACGAGCAGCGAGCCGAGCAGCCCGAACCACACCACCGCCCACAGATGCAGCGGCACCGCCTGCACGTCAGGGAAAAAGGCGATCGCCGCCCAGATGGCCAGACCCACCAGCACCGCGCGCGTGATCGCCGCGCCGACCAGCCCGAACAGCATCTCGCCCACCGAAATGGGCGGCATCAGATAGTCGACGATGGTGCCGTTCATCTTGCCCGCCAGCAGCGAGAAGGAGGAATTGGCAAAGGCGCTGCCCATCATGCCCGTCGCCACGATCAGTCCGGGTGCCACGAAATTGGCGAAGGGATGCCCCATCACGGTGCGCCCGCCGCCGCCCAGCGCCACGACGAACACCACCAGATAGAGCAGGGTATTGATCGCCGGCGCCCAGATCGTCTGGAGGTGGACCTTGAAGAAGCGGCGCACCTCCTTCACATAGAGGGCCTTCATCCCACTCCAGTTGACGATCGGGATCACCGGTTCGCCGGGGGTGGGCAGCGTGAATTGATCGGGTCCGGGCATGGCCGCCGCCTATCGGCCGCTGCCCGCACCCGCAAGGAGTTAAGACGATGGCGTGGACGGACGAGCGGATCGAGCTGCTCCGCAAGCTCTGGGAACAGGGCATGACGGCGAGCCAGATCGCCGACGAGCTGGGCGATGTCAGCCGCAATGCGGTGATCGGCAAGGCGCACCGCCTGGGCCTGCAGGCGCGTCCCTCCCCCGTTCGCCCGCACGAGGCGGCGGCGGAGCCCGTCGTTGTCGCCGCCGCGCCGGAGCCGGTGGCCGAGCCTGTCGCCATGGTCGAGGAACCCGTCGCGCCCGAGCCCGAGCCGGTCGAGGTGGAAGAGCCCGTCGTCGCGCCCGTGCAGGCCGCGCCCGTCGCCCCGCCGCCCCCGCCGCAGCCCATGGTCCGCTCGATCGGGCCCGGCGGCTTCGTCCGCTCAGGGCCTGGCGAGCAGCAGCCGCCGTCCACGCCTGCGCCGCCCCGCCGGCTGGTGCCGGCCAAGCCGTCGGCAGAGATTGCCGGCAAGACCTCGCTGCTCGAACTCAGCGACAAGATCTGCAAGTGGCCGCTCGGCCATCCGGGTGAGCCCGACTTCCACTTCTGCGGCACGCCGGTGAACCCGGGCTTCCCTTATTGCCTCGAGCATTGCTCGGTGGCCTATCAGGCGCAGCTTCCCCGCCGCGACCGCCGCCCGCCGCCGCCGCTTCCCTATGGCGGCCCGCGCGTCCGCTGAGGATTGAGGGGAGAAGCGGAGTTCCGCCCGCTTCCCTTTCGCTCGTCATTCCCGCGAAGGCGGGAATCCACTGCACGGGGCGCCCGACCGTTGAAGACGACGGGCAGGCGTCACTCCCTGTCTGCAACCGTGTGCACGAGGCGCAACCGCCCGGTGGATCCCGGAACAAGTCCGGGATGACGAGAAGAGAGGCTTGATCGGGCCTCCGCGCCCACCTTCCTACAACCGGCCCAACAACGCCCTCGCCGCGCCCGCCTGCCCGAAGCCCGGCAGGCTAAGCGCCGCCTGCGCCGCCGCCCGCGCCTCCTTGCGGCGGCCCTCCGCCGCATAGGCCAGCGCAAGCCGCCAGTGCGGCCATGGATCGCGCGGCGCCTGCGCGCTGCCCTGCCGCATCAGCGCGATGCCGCGCGCGCGGTCCTTGCCCGAGGCGTGGAGCAGCCAGCCATAGCCCGTCGCCACCGCGGCATTGGCCGGCGCCAGCCGGTAGGCCTGCGCGCCCAGCGCGAGCGCCTCGTCCCGCCGGCCGAGCTCCCAATAGGCCCAGGCGAGATTGCCGGTGACGATCGCGTCGCGTGGCCCGATACGGCTGCGCAGCCGCTCCAGCAGCGGGGCCGCCTCCGCCCAATGGCCTGCCGCCAGCAGCAGGTCGGCGCGCAGCAGATGGCCGGCAAGGCTGCGGGGGTTCTGCTGGAGATAGAGGCCGAGCGCCCGCTGCGCGCCCGGCCCGTCGCCGGCCCGGCGCAGCGCATCGATCAGGCGCAGCGCGACGGGTTCGCTGAACTGGATGTCCGCCGCGGTCCGGTAACTGCCCGCCGCCTCGCGATATCGGCCAAGCGCGGCAAGCGCGTCGCCCACCAGCAGGTGCGTTGCGGGCACGCCGGGATCGGCATCGCGCAGCATCGTCGCTTCGGCAAGGGCCTCGGTGCCCCTTTCGCCGCGCAACAGCGCACGGACGAGCGCGATCCGCGCGCCCGCCCCGCCGCGCGCCGCCGCCCCGCGCAGCGTCGCCAGTCGCTCGGGCGTCAGCGCCTCGCGGCCAAGATCCGCACCACGATCCGCCGGCATCGCCGCCCGGTCGAGATAGGCGGCGGCGCGCGCGCGATCCCCCGTCCGCTCCAGCGCGCGACCGATCAGCGTAAGCGTGTAGCTGTCCGCCCGCGGATCGTCCGCCACGGGCGCCAGCGTCTCGATCACCGCCGCCGCATCGCCCGTATTCCAGGCAGCGGCAGCGAGCACGCGGCGCGCCTTGAGGTTGTCTGGCTGCATCGCCACCAGTCGCCGCAGCTTGGCGATGGCCTGTTCGGGATTGCCCGACTGCAGGGAGACGATGCCGTCCAGCAGCATCACGGAAGGCCGCTCCGCCACGCCGTCACCCGCTTTGTCGAGCAGAGTGCGTGCCAGCACCCAGCGCTTTGCCCGCGCCGCCAGCACCGCCTGCAGGTAGAAGGCGTCGCCATTGCGCGGATCGATGCGGATCACCGCGCGCGTCGTCGCCAGCATCGCGCGCATCTGGCCGAGGTCGCCCTCCGTCGCCGCACGCGCGATCAGCGCGTCGATGTTGCGGGGATCGACCTCCAGCGCGCGCTCGAACCAGGGGAGCGCCGCACGCAGGCCGTATTGCGTCCGCGCCGCCTCCCCCTTGGCGATCAGCGCGGCCACGTTGCGCGGGCCCAGCGCCACCGCCCGGTCCGCCGCGGCGATGCTGCCGCGCAGATCGCCCGTCGCGCGGCGGAAGGTGGCGGTGTCGACCCACGCCTCGGGATCGTTCGGATCGCGTGCACGCGCCTCGTCATAGGCGGCATCCGCGCCGGCCAGATCGCCCTGCGCCGCCAGCGCCCGCCCCCGCATCCGCGCGGCATAGCCGCGGAAGCGTGGCGCGACGCCCTCCGGAAAGGCAGCATCCAGCGCGCGCGCCGGCCGCCCTTCCAGCAGCAGCGCATGCGCGCGCAGGTGATTGGTCAGCGCGCGCGGCAGGCCCGCCGCCTCGGCACGGTCCAGCTCCGCCTCCGCCCCGATGCCGTCGCCGAGCGAGAGGCGCACGCGCGCGGCGAGGATGCGCGTCCACGGATCAGCCGGGTTCGCCGCGATCGCCGCCTCCGCCAGCGGCATCGCGTCGGCCGGGCGGCCCGCCTTCCACATGTTGTAGGCCGGGTAGAGTTCAGCCGGATAAGCGGCGGCAGGGGCTGCGAGCGTCAGCATCAGCAGCGCCGCCGCGTCAGCCCAGCGCATGGGCCTTCATCAGGTCGTAGAGCGTCGGCCGGCTGATCCCGAGCAGACGGGCAGCGGCCGAGACGTTGCCTTCCGCCCGCGTCAGCGCCGATTGCACGGCGCGCCGGTCCGCTGCGTCGCGCACCTCGCGCAGGTTGAGCGGGTCGGTGCCGGCCGGGTCGGCCAGTTCGAGATCCGCAGCGGTGATCGCACGCCCATCCGCCATGATGATGGCGCGCTTCACCCGGTTCTCCAGCTCGCGCACGTTGCCGGGCCAGGTCCACGCCTCGATCGCCGCGGCCGCATCGGGCGCCAGCGCCGTCACCGCCGGGTTCAGCACCGGCGCCAGCCGCGCGAGGAAGTGGCGCGCCAGCAACACCGCATCGCCGCTCCGCTCCGCGAGCGACGGCAGGCGCACCACGATCTCGGCGAGGCGATACCACAGATCCTCTCGGAAGCTGCCCTCGGCCACCATCGCGGCCACGTCGCGGTGCGTCGCCGCGACGATCCGCGTATCGACGGATATGGCACGGCGTCCGCCGATCCGCTCGATCACCCGCTCCTGCAGGAAACGCAGCAGCTTGACCTGGAGCGGCAGCGGCACGTCGCCAATCTCGTCGAGGAACAGGGTGCCGCCATGCGCCAGCTCGATCTTGCCTTCGGTCGCCTTGACCGCGCCGGTGAAGGCGCCCTTCTCATGGCCGAACAGCTCGGCCTCCAGCAGCGTGTCGGGGATCGCGGCACAGTTGATCGCGACGAAGGACTTGCCCGAACGCCGGCTGGCCGCGTGCAACCGCCGGGCCAGCACCTCCTTCCCCGTGCCGCTGGCGCCCAGCAGCAGGACGGAAACGTCCGCCGGCGCCACCCGCTCGATCGTCCGCGCCACCTTCAGCATTTCGGGTGCTGCGGTGACGAGGTCGCCCGCCAGCGGCACCGCCGCCGCGGCGTCCGCCAGCCGCCGGTTCTCCGCTTCCAGCGCATGGACGTGGAAGGCGCGCGCGACGATCAGCCCCAGCGCGTCGATATCGATCGGCTTCTGGTAGAAATCCCACGCACCCGCATCGATGGCGCGCAGCGCGCTCGCCCGCTCGCCATGGCCGGAGGCGACGATCACCTTGGTGTCAGGCTTCAGCCGCAGGATCTCGCCCAGCACCGCAAAGCCTTCAGTCACGCCGTCGGGATCGGGCGGCAGGCCGAGGTCGAGCGTGACCACATCGGGCGCCTCGGCGCGGAGTGCCGTGATCGCCGCCTCGCGGTCGGGCGCCACCGTCACCTCGTAATCATCATACGCCCAGCGAAGCTGACGGGCGAGGCCGGCATCGTCCTCCACCACCAGCAGGCGGCGCTTGGTTGCAGCCTCGCTCATCGTGCCGCCGCCAGCGCGGGCTGGCGCGCCTCGCCGTCCAGCTCGGCAGAGGGGAGCAGCACGGTGAAGCGGGTGCCGCGGCCCGGCGCGCTCTCCACCTCCAGCCGCCCGCCCATCGCCCGGATCAGCGCGCGCACCTCGTAAGCGCCGATGCCGAAGCCCGCCGGCTTGGTCGAGGCAAAGGGGCGGAACAGGCGGTGCGCGACGAACTCGGCATCCATGCCGCAGCCGCGATCCGCGATGATCACCGCCGCCGCATCGCCGCGCCGCTCGGTCGCGACGATCACGGGCACCCCCGCCGGGCTCGCCTCGATCGCATTCTGGATCAGATGCTCCAACGCCTGCTCCAGCCGCCGCACGTCGCCGAGCGCGCCGAGGCACGGATCGGCGGCAACCTCGATCGGGTGCTGCGCCCGCTTGGCCAGCGCCGCCGCACACGCTGCGCGGCCGAGCGAGAAAGCGCGCCGCTCCTCCGCCCGCGGCCGGTGATGCTGGTCTAGCCGCGCCAGCATGTCGTTCAGCCGCGTCGCCGATCCGTTCAGCGTCTCGATCATGTCGGCGCGGAAGGCGGGATTGTCGGCATGTCGCTCGGCATTGCGCGCGAGCAAGGCGAGCTGGCTGACGAGGTTCTTCACGTCATGCATGATGAAGGCGAAGCGGCGGTTGAACTCGTCGAAGCGGCGCGCCTCGGCCAGCGCCTCCTGCACCCGCGCCTCGGCCAGATGCCCGGCCGCCTGCTGCCCGGCGAGCCGCAGCAGGTCGAAATCCTCCCAGTCGAGCGCCCGGTCGATCACCGGCCGGTGGAGCAGCAGCAGCCCTTCCAGCCGGTCGCCATGCAGCAGCGGCACGCCCGCCCACAGCGCCTCCTCCGCCAGCATCCACTCGGGAACCAGGACATATTCCTCCGGCCACTCCCCGGCACGCAGCCGGTCGAAGGCGAGCACGCGGCCGGTCGCCCGCAGGTGGTCGGCCAGGGGCAGTCCGGCGCCCGCGGCCAGTGCATCGGGCCAGCGCCACTCGGTCGCGATGCGCAATTCTCCCTCCTCGCGCGCGACGAGCAGCAGCGCGGCGGGGGATCCGACGATATCGGCGATCGCCTGCGCCACGCGTGTGCCGAGCGGCGCGGCATCCGCCCCCGTCCGCCCCAGCGCAGCGACGAAGCGCAGCCATTCCTCGCGATAGTCGTAACGGTGCGCGAACAGATGCTTGGCCAGCATCACCTTGGCCAGCGCGCGTGTGCGGCTGGAGGGCAGCAGCGCGATCACCGCCGCGCTGATCGCGCAGACGATCGACACGGCAACAGTCCGCAGCACGTCGTCGGGCAGGCGCGGCAGCCATGAGCCGAGCAGGATCATCGCCACCAGCGATCCGGCAAAGGCCAGCAGCACGAGCGACTGGAGCAGCGCGTGCCGGCTCAGCCGCACCCGCCCCGGCCGCTGCCCCCGCGCCTCGACCAGCGAGGGGCTCCAGCGCGCCGCCCCGCTCATCGCGCGCCGGAAGGAAACAACAGCACCCGCGCGGTCTGGATCAGGATCAGCAGATCGAGGAAGGGCGTGTAGTTCTTCGCGTAATAAAGGTCATATTCCAGCTTGTGCCGGGCATCCTCCAGGCTCGCGCCATAGGGATAGTTGATCTGCGCCCAGCCGGTGATGCCGGGCTTCACCATATGCCGCTCGGCGTAGAAGCGTAGCTTCTGCTCCAGATCCTCGACGAACTGGCGCCGCTCGGGGCGGGGCCCGACGAAGCTCATCTCGCCCTTCAGCACGGTCCACAGCTGCGGCAGCTCGTCCACCCGGATCTTGCGGATGATGCGGCCGACGCGGGTGATGCGCGGATCGTCCTTCTCCGCCCACACCGCCTGGCCGCCCACCTCGGCGTCGGTGCGCATCGAGCGGAGCTTCAGGATGGTGAACTCCTGCCCGTAGAGCCCGACGCGGCGCTGCGCGTAGAAGGCCGGCCCGCGGCTCTCCAGCTTCACCGCGATGGCGCCGAGCAGGATGATCGGCCAGGCGAGGCACAGGCCGATGCAGCTGGCGACGAGATCGAACAAGCGCTTCGACGCGCTCGACAGGCGCCGCCCCGCGGTGAACCCGTCGGAGAAGATTAGCCAGCTCGGATTGACGCTGTCCAGGTCGACGCGCCCCGTCTGCCGCTCGAGAAAGGTCGACAGCTCGTTGACGTGGACGCCCGTCGTCTTGATCCGCAGCAGATCCTGCAGCGGCAAGGCGTTGCGGCGCTCGTCCAGTGCCAGCACCACCTCGGATACGTTCAGGTTGACGACGTGATCGGACAGGCTCTCGATCGCATCGCGGTTGATCGCGGAGGAGATGCGCTGCGGCCCCTCGTTCATGCCAACGAAGCCGGCGATCAGGAATCCGCGTCCCGGCTGCTTCGCCAGCTCGCGCACCCGCTCCGCCCGGCGGCCCGCGCCCAGCACCAGGATGCGCGTCTTGAACGCCTGCACGCCGACCAGACCGCCGAACACGCTGCGGATCGCCATCATCGACAGGAACGCGATCCCGATGGCGTAGAGCGAGTTGGATCGCCACAGCGTCAGCTCGGGCATCAGGAAGAACATGACCGAGACGAAGATCGTGCCGAGCGAGATGGCGACGATCAGCCGCGCCGCGGCGAAGCGCACGGAATTGACCGCGTCCGCGCCGTAGACGCCGACGCCGATCATCGCGATCTGGATGGCCAGTGCGAAGCTCAGGATCTGCGGCACGCGATTGGTGATCGCGCCGGGATCGTTGCCGATCTGCGCGTTGCGAATCAGCCAGCCCGCCTCGGCCGACACCAGCAGCAGCAGGAAATCCAGCAGGCCGAGCATCAGCACCGCGTGCGGCACATAATGTTTGAACAGCCTGACCACGCGTCTATCCCCGGCACCTGTAAACTAATCCGACGCTTGGCGCCCTAGCGCAGAATGGCAAAGAAAAACTGAACCGCGCTGCCCGGCTTGCAACCTTCCCGTCGTGATATCGATTACACTGCCGTAACGGCGCACTTGCGCCGGGGGCAAAGCCGCACAGGGGATTGAGACGCCGCATGGGCGAGACGAGCAGGATCACGCCGGTCATCCTTTCGGGTGGATCGGGCACGCGGCTGTGGCCGCTCTCGCGCACCGCCCGGCCTAAGCAGCTGTTGAGCCTCACCGCGGCGGAAACGATGCTTCAGCTCACCGCGCAGCGCACGGCCGACGTGCAGGCGTTCGATCCGCCGATCGTCGTCGCCAGCGCTGCACATGCCGACGAGATCGAGGCGCAGCTTGCCGCCGTCGGCACGCCCGCCGCCGCGCTGATCCTCGAGCCCGTCGCCCGCAACACCGCGCCGGCGATCGCGCTCGCCGCGCTCGCGCTGCCGGGCGACGCACAGATGCTGGTGATGCCCAGCGATCATGTCATCGCCGATGTCGCCGCCTTCCGCGATGCCGTCGCCGTCGCGCGTTCGCTGGTCGATCGCGGCTGGCTCGCCACCTTCGGCATCACGCCCGATGCCCCGGAAACGGGCTATGGCTATATCTGCACGGGCGAGGCGCTGATGCCCGGCGTCCACAAGGTCGAGCGCTTCGTCGAGAAGCCCGATCGCGCGACGGCCGAACATTATCTCAGCACCGGCGCCTATAACTGGAACGGCGGCATCTTCCTGTTCCGCGCCGATGCCTTTCTCGCCGCGCTCGACGCGCACGCCCCCGGCATCACCGCGGCCGCGCGCGCCGCGCACGAGGCCGCCCGGCGCGAGGGCACGCGGCTCTATCCCGACGCGGATGCCTTTGCCGCTTCGCCGTCCGATTCGATCGACTATGCGGTGATGGAGAAAGCGGACAAGGTCGCCGTCGTGCCGGTCGAGATGGGCTGGTCCGACGTCGGCAGCTGGGATGCGCTCCACGCCCTCGCCGCCCGCGACGACCGGGACAATGCCGCTCATGGCGAGGTGCTGGCGATCGACACGCGCAACTGCCTGATCCGCAGCGATGGCCCGCTCGTCGCCGCGGTCGGCGTGCAGGATCTGATCGTGATCGCGACGGGCGATGCCGTGCTGATCCTGCCGCGCGGCTCCAGCCAGGAGGTCAAGCGCGCGGTCGAGGCACTGAAGGCACAAGGCCACGTGTCGCTGGATCAGGTGGCGTGAGCGCGTCGCGCTGGCCCTCGCACCTGTGGCTGGTCCGCCACGGGCAGAGCGCCGGCAATGTCGCGCGCGACGCCGCCCATGCCGAAGGGCTGGCGCGCATCCCGCTCGACAGTCGCGATGTCGACGTGCCCCTGTCCCCGTTGGGCGAGCGGCAGGCCGATGCGCTCGGCCGCTGGTTCGCCGGCGCGGAGGAGCGGCCGGAGGTGATGCTCGCCTCGCCTTACGTCCGCGCGATGAACACCGCGCGACTGTTTCGCGCGGCCGGCGGCTGCGACCCGGATGAGCCGATCTGCTGCGACGAGCGGCTGCGCGAAAAGGAGTTCGGCATCCTCGATGGCCTGACCACCGCGGGGATCCACGAAACGCTGCCCGACCAGGCCGAATTCCGCCGCCTGCTCGGCAAATTTTATCACCGCCCGCCGGGTGGCGAGAGCTGGTGCGACGTGATCCTGCGGCTGCGCTCGGTGCTCGACACCGTGTCGCTCCATTATGCCGGCCGCCGCGTGATGATCGTCGCGCATCAGGTCGTCGTCCTGTGCCTGCGCTACATCATCGAAAATCTGGACGAGGCGCAGATCCTCGCAATCGATCGCGAAGGCGATGTCGCCAATTGCTCGATCACCGAATATCGCTTCGATCCCTCCTCGGGGCGCGACGGCAATCTCGTCCTCACCCGCTACAACGTCACCGCGCCGGTCGAGGCGGCGGACGTGCCGGTGACGGACGAACCCGAGCCGCCCGTCGCGGTGCGCGGATGACCCCGCTCGACCGCGCCTGGCTCGACTCCAACCCCCTGCCCGACTGCGACTCGGCGACCGACAAGAACAGCCGCGGGCGCGTGCTGCTGGCCGGCGGATCGGCGCTCTGCCCCGGCGCGCTGCGGCTGACGGCCGAGGCGGCGCTGCGTGCGGGCGCGGGCAAGGTGCGCGCCGGCACGATCGATCAGGCGGCGATCGGCCTCGGCCTGCTGCTCCCCGAATGTGCCGTGCTGGCGCTGCCCGCGGACGAAGATGGCGAACTGGCCGAGGCGGCGGCGGAGCCGCTCCGCGCCGGGCTCGGCCGCTGCGACGTGCTGGCGCTCGGCCCGGGCATGGGCAGCCGCGATGCGGCGGGGCGGCTGGTGCGCGCGCTGCTCGCCGATCCGCCCGAGGGCCCTGCGCTGCTGCTCGATGCCGCCGCCATCTCCTGCCTCGGCGAGTGCGGCGGCACGCTCGATCGCTGGCACGGCCGCATCGTGCTGACGCCGCATTTCGGCGAGATGGCGGCGCTGACCGGCGAGGATGAGGACGCCATCGGCGCCGATCCCGCGCGCCACGCCTGCGAGGCGGCGGCGCGGCTGGGCGCGGTGGTCGTGCTCAAGTCCGCCCGGACGGTGATCGCGGCGCCGGATGGCGAGACGCTGCACTATGAAGGCGGCGGCTCGGGCCTCGCGACAGGCGGTTCGGGCGATGTGCTGGCGGGCGTGATCGCCGGCCTGCTCGCCCGCGGTGCGGCGCCGCTGCTGGCAGCGGCCTGGGGCGTGTGGCTGCACGGCGAGGCGGGCCGCCGCGTCTCCGCCCGGCTCGGCCCCATCGGCCTGCTCGCGCGTGAGCTGCCGGGCGAGGTGCCGACGCTCATGGCCGGGCGATAGGGCCCGCCCTACAAGGGCCCGTCCATGTCGGAAACGGGCCTCTGAGTGTCAACTTCGTCAACTTAATCGCATTTCGCCCCGCCTTCCGCTATCGGGCGCTCCATGCATTTCCTCGACCAGGCAAAGATCTTCGTCCGCTCGGGCGCGGGCGGCCCCGGAGCCGTCAGCTTCCGCCGCGAGAAGTTCATCGAATATGGCGGCCCCGACGGCGGCAATGGCGGCAAGGGCGGCGACATCGTGTTCGAAGCGGTGCCCGGCCTCAACACGCTGATCGACTTCCGCTACACCCAGCACTTCCGCGCGCCCCGCGGCTCCGGCGGCGCCGGCTCCAACCGCACGGGCGCCGGCGGCGACGATCTCGTCATCAAGGTGCCCGTCGGCACGCAGGTTCTCGCCGACGACGAGGAGCGCACGCTGCTGCTCGACCTGACCGAGCCCGGCCAGCGCGTCGTCTTCATGCGCGGCGGCGACGGCGGCCGCGGCAACCTGAGCTACAAGACCTCCACCAACCGCGCGCCGCGCCAGCACGGCACCGGCTGGCCGGGCGACGAGGCCTATGTCTGGCTGCGGCTGAAGCTGCTGGCCGACGCGGGCCTCGTCGGCCTGCCCAATGCCGGCAAGTCGACCTTCATCAACGCGGTCACCAACGCGCAGGCCAAGGTCGGCGCCTACCCCTTCACCACCACGCGCCCGCAGCTCGGCGTCGCAAGCCGTCACGGGCGCGAGTTCGTCATCGCCGACATTCCCGGCCTGATCGAGGGCGCGGCGGACGGCGCCGGCATCGGCGACCGCTTCCTCGGCCATATCGAGCGCTGCCGCGTCCTCCTCCACCTCGTCGACGCCTCGGGCGACGATCCGCTGGATGCCTATGCCATCGTGCGGGACGAGCTGGAGGCTTACGGCGCAGGGCTGGAGGACAAGCCCGAGATCGTCGCCTTGAACAAGATAGATGCGGTCGAGCTAAAGGACGTCGCCAAGCTCCAGAAGAAGCTGGCCAAGGCGAGCGGGGCGGAGGTGCTGCTGCTCTCGGGCGCGGCAGGCACCGGCGTCGACGCGGCGCTCGATCGCATCGTCGAGGCGCTCGGGCCGCTCCAGTCGCCGGCGGCGCAGAGCGGCGGCGAATGGTCCCCCATCTAGCGCGCGCCTGATGCCCCGCCGCTTCGCTCCCGCCGCCTGCCCGCGGCTCGTCGTCAAGATCGGCTCGGCGCTGCTGGTCGATCCCGCCGGCCATGTCCGTCGTGACTGGCTGGCCGGGGTCGTCGCCGATCTGGCGGCGCGAGCGCGGGCCGGGCAGCAGGTCGCGGTCGTCTCGTCGGGCGCGATCGCGCTCGGCGCGCGGCGGCTGAAGCTGCCCAAGGGAGGCCGCGCCAGCCTTGAGGATGCGCAGGCCGCCGCCGCGACCGGCCAGATCGCGCTGTCGCACTGCTGGGCCGAACTGCTCGGCGCCGAGGGGCTGACCGCCGCGCAGATGCTCGTCACGCTCGACGATCTCGAGGATCGCCGCCGCTATCTCAATGCCGCCTCCACGCTCGACCGGCTGCTGTCGCTCGGCGTCGTGCCCGTCATCAACGAGAATGATTCGGTCGCCACCGAGGAGATCCGCTTCGGCGACAATGACCGGCTGGCCGCGCGGATCGGTCAGGCGGCGGCGGCGCAAGGCGTCGTGCTGCTGTCCGACGTGGACGGTCTCTACACCGCCAATCCCGGCCGCGATCCGGACGCTGCCTTCATCCCCGAAATCACCCGCATAGACGCGCGCATCCGCGCCATGGCGGATGGCGGCTCGGCCTCCGGAATGGGCTCGGGCGGCATGGTGTCGAAGCTTGAGGCGGCGCGGATCGCCACCTCCGCGGGCGCGCATCTCGCCATCGTCTCGGGCAAGCGCGATCGGCCGCTGGCGGCGTGGGAAGCGGACGGTCGCGGCAGCGTGTTCGTCGCGGCCGCCCGCGCCCGCTCCCGCAAGGCGTGGCTGGCCGGGCGGCTGACCGCGCGCGGCGTGATCCGGATCGACGCTGGCGCCGCCGCTGCTCTTGCCGCGGGCAACAGCCTGCTGGCGGCGGGCGCGCTGGTCGTCGAAGGACGCTTCGCCCGCGGCGACGTGATCGACATTCACGGGCCCGAAGGCCGGATCGCCCGTGGCCTGGCCGAATATGATGCGGCCGACGCCGCCCGCATCGTCGGCCGGCGGAGTGACGCGCTGGCGGCGATCCTCGGCTACGCGCCCAGATCCGCGATGGTCCACCGCGACCATCTGGTGCTGCTGTGATCCTCGCGCTGACCGGCGCCACCGGTTTCGTCGGCGGCCACGTCCTGCGTGTCGCGCTGGATGGCGGGCATGAGGTGCGCGCGCTGACCCGCCGTCCGCAAATGCCGCACCCCGGCATCACCTGGGTCGAAGGCACGCTGGCCGACGCGCCCGCGCTGGCGCGCTTGGTAGAGGGGGCGCATGCGGTCATCCACGTCGCCGGCGTGGTCAATGCGCGTAACCTGGCGGGCTTTCGCGCGGGCAATGTCGCGGGCACGCAGGCGCTGCTCGATGCCACGATCGGCACCAGCATCGATCGCTTGGTATTCGTCTCCTCGCTCTCGGCGCGCGAACCCAGCCTATCCGATTACGGCACGTCGAAGGCCGAGGCGGAGACGCTGGTCGAAACGGCGCCGCTCGGTTGGGTGATCGTCCGCCCGCCAGCAATCTACGGCCCCGGCGATCGCGAGATCCTGGAGCTGTTCCGCATGGCCAAGCGCGGGATCGTCGCGCTGCCGCCGGGGGGGGGGCGGCTGTCCGTCATCCATGCCGAGGATCTCGCGCGGCTGCTGCTCGCGCTCGCCACCGCGCCGACGCCGCGCCACCGCATCCTTGAGCCGGACGACGGCGTGGCGGCAGGCTGGAGCCATGGCGATTTCGCCCGCGCCATCGGTGCCGCGGTCGGTCGCCGTGCCGTGCCGGTGGCGCTGCCGCGGCCGCTGCTGCGGGTCGCCAGCCTCGCCGACGGGCTGGTCCGCCGGGGTGCCGCCAAGCTCACCGCGGACCGAGTGCGCTACATGTGCCATCCCGACTGGGTCGTGCGGACGCGCCCCGATCCAGCGCTCTGGCAGCCGCAGATCGCCACCGCGGACGGCCTGAAGGCGACCGCCGACTGGTATCGCGACAAGGGCTGGCTCTAGGGCGGCTCAGCCCTGCGTCAGCGCCCACTGCACGACAAACGCGACGAAGCTGAGCGTCAGCCCGACGAGGAAGATGCGGTAGGCATATCCGAGAAAGCGATACTTCTTGCGCGCCAGCACCACCCCGTTCTGGTACATGTCCCGGATCATCGTGCGGTAGATGTCCGGCTCCGCCGTCAGCTCGCCCACCACCCGGCGGACATAATCTTGCTCGCTCAGCTGCGTGAACGAGCCGAAGAACAGGAGGTTGATCGGCCCTTGCGGCGGCTTGGTCGCCGGCAGGATCGCCAGCACCGCGAACACCGCCGCGAAGAAGGCGAACGCGCCCAGGATCAGCAGCGGCAGCGGCGCGTGGCCGCCGCGCGACTGGCTGATTGTGATCGTGAAGATGACGAAGGTGGCGCCCATCAGGATCGACGCCTTCTGATCCGCCATCTGGCTGAGCGAGACGTGGATCTGCTGCCCGGTCCGCACCATGTGCATGGCGTGGACCCAGGTATCGTCGCTCATCTGAACCGGTTCGTTCATGCCCGCCCGCCGACAACGCTTCCTGCCCGCCTAACCGGAGCTTCTTTGCGCCGCAATCGCTTGGCAGGCACCATGCGCCCCCGCTAAGGATCGCCGCCATGACCGACAGGACCGAGACCTTCGCAAAGGTCGCCGCTGAAATCGAGCCCTTCAACAAGAAGGGCATCAGCCTCACCGATGCCACCACCTTCGCCGGCGATCTCGAATGGGATAGCCTGACCGTGATGGATTTCGTCGCAGCGGTAGAGGATGCGTTCGACATCACCATCACCATGAACATGCAGGCGGAGATCGAGACGGTCGGCCAGCTGGTCGATGCGGTGGAAAAGCTGAAGGCATGACGGACGCGGTCGAGACCCCCGACGCCGTCCGCCTGGGCGACGACGCCGCGCCCTCGCGCGATCTCTTCTCCAAGTTCGATCCGCTGATCGCCGAGCGGGAGGCGCTGCTCGCCACCGGCGTGCGCGATCCCTTCGCCATCGTGATGGAGCGGGTGACCAGCCCGACCGAGGCGATCATCCAGGGCCGCCGCACCATCCTGCTCGGCACCTACAATTATATGGGCATGACGTTCGATCCGGACGTTATTGCCGCCGGCAAGGCCGCACTCGACGATTTCGGTTCGGGCACCACGGGCAGCCGCGTGCTGAACGGCACCTACGATCCGCACAAGGATTGCGAAGCGGCGCTGCGCGAATTCTACGGCACCGAACATGCGATGGTCTTCTCCACCGGCTACCAGGCCAATCTGGGGATGATCTCCACGCTCGCGGGCAAGGGTGACTACATCATCCTCGATGCGGACAGCCACGCGTCGATCTATGACGGCTGCTGGCTGGGCAATGCCGAGGTGGTCCGCTTCCGCCACAATTCGGTCGAGGATCTCGACAAGCGGCTCGGCCGGCTGCCGAAGGAGGCAGGCAAGCTCGTCGTCCTCGAAGGCGTCTATTCGATGTTCGGCGATGTCGCGCCGCTGCCCGAGATGGTGGCGGTGGCGAAGAAGCATGGCGCGATGATCCTGTGCGACGAAGCGCATGGCATGGGCTTCTTCGGCGCGAACGGCCGCGGCGTTTATGAGGAGATGGGCGTCGCCGACGACATCGACTTCGTCGTCGGCACCTTCTCCAAGTCGGTCGGCACGGTGGGCGGTTTCTGCGTCTCCAACCACCCGAAGTTCGAAGTGCTGCGGCTCGTCTGTCGCCCTTACGTCTTCACCGCCTCGCTGCCGCCGTCGGTTGTTGCCACCGCCGCTGCCTCGATCCGCAAGCTGATGCACGCCGCCGACAAGCGCGCGCATCTGTGGAAGAACTCGCGCCGCCTGCACGCGGGCCTGCGCGAACTGGGGTTCAAGCTCGGCACCGAAACCGCGCAGTCAGCGATCATCGCGGTGATCCTGCCCGATCAGGAGCAGGCGGTCGGCATGTGGCAGGCGCTGCTGGAGCAGGGACTCTACGTCAACATGGCGCGCCCGCCGGCGACGCCCGCCGGCACTTTCCTGCTGCGCTGCTCGCTCTGTGCCGAGCATAGCGACAAGCAGGTCGGGGAAATCCTGACGATGTTCGCCGCTGCCGGACAGGCCGTGGGCTGTATCGGCTGAGCTGAGTCGGGCTGCCGGGAACCATCTGCGTTATTCCGGCATAGTCGCGTCCGCATGGCGACCGAACCGATCGTTGCCACGCGCGAAGGGGGGACCGGCAAGGTCTGGCGGCGCGGTGCTGCCACCGGCGGCGCGTTCGCCGCGGCCCTGCTCCTCATCGCGCTGGTGGTCCTTGTCGCGCTGTCGAACCGCGCGCGTGACGACGCGCTCGCGCGCGAGCGGCGCAGCTACGACGTGCTGCTCGTCATTCGCGGGCTCGACGCTGCCATGGCGCGTTCGGAAGCGGCGCTCGGCCGCTTCGTCATTTCGGGCGATCGGCGCACCGGCTTCCTCTACTTCGACGAATGGCGCCGCGCGGGCACGCAGCTGGAGAAGCTGCGCACCCTCGTCGCCGACGATCCCGCGCAGGCGCAGCGCGTGCGGGACCTCGCGCGCCTGTACCGCGAGCGTGGCGATGAGCTCGCCGCTCCCGCGACGCGCGCCACCTATCACCAGGGCTGGCCGGCGCTGTCGATGTTCTACGAGGCCGGCAAGGCGCTGACCATTCCGGTGATCGCCCGGCGGATGGAGGAGATCGCCGATCACGAGCGTGCCCGGCTGGGACGACTGTCCGATCTGGCGCAGCAGAAGGTCGAGCGATCCAACCGGCTGGCGCGCCTGCTATCCCTGCTCGGCGTCGCGCTAGTGTTCGTCGCGGGCGTGCTGGTGTGGCTGGCGGTCGAAGCCTTTGGCCAGCGCGCTTCCGCCCGCCGCCGCGCGGACGAGGAGGAGATACGCGCCTTGTCGCTGGAGGCTGCGGTGGCCGAGCGGACGCGCGAACTGTCCGACGCCAATGCCGCCCTCCGCGCCGAGGCCGAGACGCGTGCGGCTGCCGAGGCACAATTGCGTCAGATCCAGAAGATGGAGGCAGTTGGCCAGCTGACCGGCGGCATCGCGCACGACTTCAACAATATGCTGGCGGTCGTCGTTGGCGGTCTCGATCTCGCCCGGCGGCGGCTTGGCACGCAGGCCCCCGATGCGGCCCGCCACCTCGACAATGCGCTCGAGGGGGCGAACCGCGCGGCCGCCCTCACCCGCCGCCTGCTTGCCTTTGCCCGCGCCGAGCCGTTGCTGCCCGAGGGGGTCGACCCGACGCGGCTGATCGGGGGCATGTCCGACCTGATCGATCGGACGCTGGGTGAGCGGATCGAGGTGGTGGTGCAGGCACCCGCCGCCCCCTGGCATGTCTGGTGCGATCCCGGGCAGCTGGAGAATGCCATCCTCAACGCCGCGGTGAATGCGCGCGACGCGATGGAGGGCGAAGGCCGCCTGACCATCGCGACCACCAACGTGACGCTGCGTGCCGGCGAGGTCGGCGACGCACCGGCGGGCGATTACGTGCGCATAGACATTGCGGACACCGGCTGCGGCATGCCGCCGGAACTCGCCGAGCGCGTGTTCGAGCCGTTCTTCACCACCAAGCCTGTCGGCAAGGGCACCGGTCTTGGGCTCAGCCAAATCTTCGGCTTTGCCCGCCAGTCGGGTGGAGAGGTAGCGATCCGCAGCGCCGTCGGCACAGGCACTACGCTGTCGCTGCTGCTGCCGCGCTACGAGGCCGTTGCCCCGGCGGTGGCGGCGCCCGTCGTGCAGCTCCAGCTGGCACCGACCGTCGCAGAACGCGGCAGCCGCGTGCTGGTGGTGGAGGATGATCCCCGCGTCCGTGGCGCAACGATCGGCGCGTTGGAGGAGCTCGGCTACCTGCCGATCGCCTGTACCAGCGGTGACGAGGCCTTGGCGCAGGATCTGGCGGGCGTTCGGCTCGTCGTCACCGACGTGGTGATGCCCGGCATGACCGGTCCTGCGCTTGCCGCCGAGCTTGCCCGCCGCGCGCCGGCGCTGCCGGTGCTGTTCGTCACGGGCTATGTCGGTGAGGCTGGCGATGCGGAGGATTTCCGTGGCCATGCCGTGCTGCGCAAGCCCTTCACCGTCGATCAGCTGGCGCGTGCCGTTGCCGAGGCGATTACATTGCCCCCGGCCGAGCGCGCCGCCTGATCGATCAGCGCACCGCACCGCCACGGATCAGCCGCGGCAGCAGCGTCAGGGCGCCAAGCAGCGGCCACCGCCGCTGCCACGGACGGATGGCGATCTGCGTGCCCGCGTGGCGATTGATCTTCCAGGCAAGGTAATCGATGCCGCCGGCATAGGTCAGGCTTGCCTTGGCGAGCTTGGCCAGCTGGCGACGCTTGCCGCGCCTGGCGATATGTGCCCAGCCTTCCGCCGCAGTGCGCCGATGGGCAGCGTCGAACGGCCCGGCCAACGCGGGTTCAGCGGCGAGAATCGCTTCGGCAAAGCGCGCATATCGCGCCGGATCGGCCTCGACGATCGAGCCCGAACGCCCCTTGCGCTCCGCCCTAAGCTCCGCACGGTAGGTCAGATCGAAAGCGGTGCGCCACAGGTCGAGCGGGTCGCCCTCGCCTGCCGGCACCATCGGCGCCGCAAAGCGCAGCAGCGTCGGTGCGGCGAGGGCCACTGCATCGGCAATCTCCACGCCAGCCTCCGTTGATGCCATCCAGGCAAGCCGCGCCGGCTGGGCGAAGCGTGCATAGGTGGAGGCATCATGCGCAGCCGGGCCGCATTCGCGACGCAGATGATCGAGGCTCAGCACGGCATATTTGGCCGCCAGCCCGCCGGCTTCGATCGGGAAGACATTGGGCGGCAGCAGCCGGTTCGCGACCGCCTGCCAGCGCTTGCCGAAGGCGCGGGCATAATCCTCGACGATCAGGTAGAAATCCAGCATCTGCCCGTCGAGGCCCTGCCCCTGCTTCCACAGGCAGGATCCGTAGAACAGCACCGCCAGCGATCCCGGATGGCGGCGTGCGACCTCGCCTGCGAGCGCCGCCACGCGCGGATCGACGGGTTGCGCCAGCTCGGCCGTGACGAGATCGAGAAGTGCGGAGCCGTCCATCGTCGAGCCGTTCCCCGGAACCGTCCGGGGGACAAGAGCGCCGCTTATGCCGCCAGCCGCAGGAACGGCACGGGCGCAGTCTGGCGGAGCACGATGGCGCGGTCCTTGTCCGCCGAGAAGATCTCCCCGTCGAGGATCACGCTGGAGCGCACGCCCTCGATCCGGATCTCATCCCCCTCGCCCAGATGGACGCCGTTCATCGTCTGCCGGCCAAGCTTGCCCGACACGCCCGCGAAGATCGCGCGGACAAGCGTGAACGGCCGGTGATCCACCAGCATCAGCTTCATGCCGCCCTGTCGCACCGTCCGCGTGCCGATCAGCATCCGCTCCAGCGTGGTGACGATCAGCAGCGAGAACCGGCCCTGATGCTGGCCCTGGCGCATCAGCGACACCTTCACGTGCCCCGGCCGTGGCGGCAGGAAGGCGGCGCGGATGCCGAAGATCAGCGATGCGATCACCGCCAGCGCCGTCAGCACATGGCTGAAGCCGTTGGGCAGCCCAAGCGGATAGACCTTCTGCCGGCAGAACAGGATCGAATCGGCCAGCCCCGCACCGCCGAGGAACATGCCCAGCACCGGCCGGGCATTGCCCTCGCCCTCGCCGTCATGGCTGAGCGCGATCAGTTCGCGCGTGATGACGTGCTTCTCCACACCCTCGCGCGCAATCTCCAGCACCCGCTCCAAGGCGGCGATGGGATCGCCCTCCGCGCCCAGATCGAGCGCGATCAGGTTGGTCTTGCCGTTGGGCAGCACCGCGACCGGCGGCGGCGTATCGCCGAACCAGCCGCCGTGATGCAGCTCGGTCAGCGTCGTCTGGACCGTGCCGTCGCCGCCATTGACCACCAGCACCGCCGGCTTAACCCGGGCGATGGTGCGCAACGCCTCACCGATCTGGCTCACATCCTCCACCTCATAGTGGAAGATGTCGGAGCGCTGCGCGCAGAAGCTGCGCACGCGCGGCAGCAGCGCGCGATTGCCCGTCGAGCGCGGATTGGAGAGGAGGGCAACGCGCGCCATGCCGGTCATCCCTCGCGCCTCACCGGCCCGATCGACAGACCCTGGCGATAGTTCAGCCGCACATCGACCGTGCGCGTGCCGGCACCGACGCCGACCACGACCTCTTCATATTTCGGCTTGTAGGAGAACAGCGACAGCTTGGGATTGCGCGAGAAGCCGCCGCCGTCGTTCCAGCCCGACTTGCCCGAGCCGTCGATGTCGTGACGTACCGCCACCGCGTAATTGCCGGCCTTCGGCAGCGCCACGCACACCTCCATCGCACCGCGCGGCGTGACCGGCAGGTCGATGCGCTTCAGCTTGCGCCCCTTCTCGAGAAAGTCGTCCGGGTTCGAGCCGTAAATCTGCACGCGCAGGCCGCCCGTGCGCGCCTTGAACCCGTCCACCCGCACCAGCACCGCCGGTACATTCGCTTCCGCCCGGCAGGCAGGCGCCTCCGGCCCGAGCACCGCGGCGGCCGCGGGCATGCCGAGGGCGACCAGCCCTGCCGCCGCCATCGTCCAACCGCACCTTTTCAGCATGACCGATCTACTCCCGGCAGCTATAGCCCCCGCGCGTCGCGCAGAGGTCACAAACCCCCTTGTCGTCGATGCAGGTGGGCCGCGATTGCGGCGAGAACATGGTGGCGGGACGTCCGTATCTTGAAAATCGCCAGCCTCACGGATCGTTACATCGCCCGCCTGATCTTCGTGCCGCTGATGGGCACGCTGCTGCTGGCGGCCATGCTGCTGATCCTCGACCGCATGCTGCGCCTGTTCGAGTTCGTCGCGCAGGAGGGCGGACCGGTCTCCGTCGTCTGGCGGATGCTGGCGAACCTGATCCCCGAATATCTCTCGCTTGGCATTCCGATCGGGCTGATGCTCGGCATCCTGCTCGCCTTCCGCAAGCTGGCGCTGTCGAACGAGCTGGACATCTTCCGGGCGGTGGGCCTCAGCTACGGCCGGCTGCTGCGCGTGCCCTACATGTATGCGCTGGCGCTGGCGGTCGTGAATCTCGGCATCGTCAGCTACGTCCAGCCCTGGGCGCGCTATGGCTATGAGCGGCTGCGCTACGAACTGCGCTCGGGCGCGCTGGGCGCCTCCATCAAGGTCGGCGAGTTCACCAAGCTTGGCAAGCGGATGACGCTCAGGATCGAGAAATCGGCTGCCGGCGGGCGCGACCTGACCGGCATCTTCGTCCGTGCCGAGGGCAGCGACGGCAAGTCGCTCGCCGTCACCGCCGAGCAGGGGACGTTCCTGGCGACGGATGATCCGAACACGATCATCTTCCGCCTGCGGAACGGCACGCTCGTCCACAATGCACCGAGCTTCCGTGCCCCCCGCGTGCTCGCCTTCCAGCGGCACGATCTGCCGATCGACCTGCCGAAGATGGAATCCTTCCGCCAGCGCGGCGGCCGCGACCGGGAGCTGACCATTCCCGAGCTGGCGCGGGACGCGAAGGCTGCGGGCACGCCCAAGCGCACGTCCAACGAGCTGCGCGCCGAGTTCCACTACCGTCTGGTCGAGGTGGCGGCCATGTTCGTGCTGCCGCTGCTGGCGGTCGCGCTGGCGGTGCCGCCGAAGCGGTCCTCGTCCGCGCTCGGCGTGTTCCTGTCGATCGTGCTGATCGTCACCCAGCACAAGATCAACGAATATGCGCAGGATCTGGGCGATCGCGGCGGCGTGGATCCCGCAGTCGCCTTGTGGGTGCCGTTCCTGCTGTTCGCGGCGCTGAGCTGGTGGCTGTATCGAACGCTGGCGCATGTGCCTGGCGGGCAACCGATCGGTGCGCTGGAACGCTGGGCATCGAAGGC
Source organism: Sphingomonas jatrophae (assembly GCF_900113315.1). Classification (GTDB taxonomy): domain Bacteria; phylum Pseudomonadota; class Alphaproteobacteria; order Sphingomonadales; family Sphingomonadaceae; genus Sphingomonas_P; species Sphingomonas_P jatrophae. The sequence continues at coordinate 669,782 of NZ_FOZG01000002.1, forward strand.
CATGGCGGGCGTGCGTCGCGGCATTGCGCGCCTGTTCCGCCGCGGCGGGGGAGCGAGCGCATGAACATCGCCTTCTTCCCCTCGGCGACGATCACCCGCTACATGGCGCGGCGCTTCCTCATGACGAGCGCGTCGGTGCTCGGCGCCCTGGTGCTGGTGCTGCTGACGCTCGATCTGCTCGGCGAATCCGGCAAGGTGCTGGCCTATCGCGGCAATGGCGATGCGGAGCTGTGGCGCTATGCCGGCTTGCGGCTGCCGCAGATCATCCAGCGTTTCCTGCCCTTCGCGGTGCTGCTGGGCACGCTGATCTGCTTCGCCAGCCTCAACCAGAATAGCGAGATCATCTCGATGAAGGCGGGCGGTGTCTCCGCCCACCAGATCCTCGCGCCGCTGGTGCTTGCCAGCCTCGGCATCGCGGTCGCCTCCTTCGCGTTCAACGATCGCATCGTCTCGCGCGCCACCGCTGCCTTGTCGGCGTGGGAGGCGGCGGATTACGGGCCGGTGCCGCGCGATCGGGGCATCGTTTCCAACGTCTGGGTGCGCGACGGTGACGACCTGATCCATGCCGACACCGCGTCGGGCCGGGGCAATGCGGTGCGTCTGACGGGCGTCACCGTCTATGAGCGGGATGGCGGCCGGCTCGTGTCGATCCTGACCGGGGCGCAGGGCGTCCGCGCGGGCAGCGGCTGGCGGGTCGCGCAGGCAAGCCGCTTCGACGTCGCCTCGGGCAAGGTCATCGCCGTGCCGGCGGCCGAGATCGGCCGCGGCATCACGCCCGACCGGTTCACCCTCGCCGATGTCGATCCCGAAGGCCGCTCCTTCATCGGCCTCGCCGATGCGATCGACGAGCTGGAGAAGGCGGGCCGCCCGGTCGGGGCGCTCCGCTCGGTGCTGTGGCACAAGATTTCGGGGCCGCTCTCGGCCGTGCTGATGCCGCTGCTCGGCGCGGTGGCGGCGTTCGGGCTTGCGCGATCCGGGCGGCTGTTCGTCCGCCTCGTCATCGGCATGGGGCTGGGCTTCGCCTATTTCGTGGCGGACAATTTCGCCCTCGCCATGGGCAATCTCGGCGCCTACCCGCCGCTCCTCGCGGCATGGGCGCCGTTCGTGCTGTTCCTGCTGATCGGCGAGACGATCCTGATCCGCACCGAAGAATGAGGCCGCGCGGGGCTCAGCCCCGCAGCGTTCCCCGCACCAGCCGCGCCACCAGCTGCGGCAACCCCGGATGGTTCGCCGCATGATAGGGCGAGTCCGCGCCCAGCGCCGTCACCAGCCGGCGGTGCGCCGCGCCGAGCCGGTGATAGGGCACGCTCGGCAGCAGGTGATGCAGCGCGTGGTAGCGGAGGCCGACCGGCGCCCACAAAGCGGGCAGCAGCGTCGGCGGCGGCACGTTGACCGAGTCGAGATATTGCGCGGTCACGCTCATCGCCTCGCCCTCATTCTCCCAGAGATGCGCGACGAGGGTGCGGATCTGGTTGACCACCATCATCGCCGAGGTGACGCCCAAGCCGATCAGGAAGGCGCGGAGCGGCAGCGTGCCCGTCGCCACCAGCAGGACGAGCGCGATCGCCCACAAGCTCGCCCCCGCCTCCTGCCAGCGCCACTGCCGGGCAAGCGCGCCTTCGGGCGGGCGGCGGCGAAAGGCGGGGTTGATCGCCAGCGCCGAGTAACGCGCCACCACCGTGGCGCGCAGCCGCGGGCTGAGCAGCGACAAGGGCGTCAGCACCGCGAAGCGGAAAATTAGCGCGATCGGCGCGAGGGCTGCGGTCAACACGAACAGCGGCACCGTCCACGGCTTCATCCGGGCGAGCGGCAGATATTCGGGGTCGTCGATCGTGCCATAACGCGTGCGGGCATGGTGCAGCGTGTGCACGCCCTCATACATGAAGGACGGCGCCAGCAGCGGCACGCCGACGGCAAGATTCCAGCCGAGGCGGAAGCCGCGCAGCTGCGCATGCTTCACGTGCGTCAGCTCATGAATGAAGCTGCCCGCGCGGTAGAGCGCCAGCGCCGCGACGACGCCCGCCCCCCACGCCGCCGCACCGTGCAGCAGGATCGCAGCCACCAGCGCGGCATAGCCGAGCGTAGCGGAGGCGAGCATGTCCGCCCAGAAGATGCGCGGATCGGGCGCGGCGAAATCGCGCGCCGCCTCGGCCGCGACACGCAGCAGCGCAGCATCGTCGCCACCGCGCGGACGGCCGCGGGCGGGCGCCGCTGCGCCAACGTCGCGGGGGGAAAGGGTCGTGCTGGTCATGGGGTGCCTAAGCCCCAAGATAGTGGCAGCATCGCGGCGTTGCCAGTCCGTGTCTGGCCAGCGCTTGTCGAACCCGCGGCCTTGGCCTAGCCGCGGGATTGCTCGACCCCGCCGCTCTCCGGAGGATTATCTTGACCGCGATCACCATCCGCCCCGTCGCCGGCAAGGCGGATCGCAAGGCGTTCGTCGATCTCCAGTTCCGCCTCTATGCGGACGATCCCGCCTGGGTGCCGAACCTGAAGGACGAACTGCTCGGCCTGATCACGCCGGGCAAGAATCCGTTCTTCGAACATGCCGAGGTCGAGCTGTTCCTCGCCGAGCGCGGCGGCCGGGTGGTCGGGCGCATCTCGGCCCATGTCGACCGGCTGTTCCAGCAAATGTCGCCCGAACAGGGTGGTGGCCCGGACATGGGCAATTGGGGCCTGCTCGAGGCGGAGGATGCCGAGGTCGGCGCCGCGCTGATCGCGCATGCCGAGGCGCGGCTGAAGGCGCGCGGGCTCAGCCGCGTGCTGGCGCCCATCTCCATGTCGATGTGGGAGGAGCCGGGCCTGCTGATCCAGGGCCACGATCATCCGCCGACGGTGATGATGGGCCACAACAAGCCCGGCTACGAAGCGATCGTCGAGGGTGCCGGCTACACGCCCGCCAAGGATCTCCAGACGTTCGAGCTGGACATCACCAACCAGTTCCCGCCCATCGTCCAGCGCATCATCGCGTCGGGCGAGCGCAACCCCCGCATCCGCATCCGCAAGGTCGACAAGTCCCGCTTCGCCGAGGAAGCAGCGACGATCCTGAACATCCTCAACGATGCATGGTCGGACAATTGGGGCTTTGTGCCTTTCACCGATGCGGAGATCGCTTTCGCCGGCAAGAAGCTGAAGCCGATCATCTTCGAGGATCTGGTGATGGTGGCCGAGGTGGACGGCGAGCCTGCGGCGTTCATGATGACGTGGCCGGACCTCAACGAGCAGCTGGCCGGCTTCGGCGGATCGCTGCTGCCCTTCAACTGGGTGAAGATGCTGCTGTGGATGCGCCGGCCAAAGGTGCGGACGATGCGCGTGCCGCTGATGGGCGTCGTCAAGCGGCTGCAGGCGACGCGGCTGGCCAGCCAGCTCGCCTTCATGATGATCGAATATATCCGCCGCGCCTCCGTCGCCGATTATGGCGCGACACGGGGCGAGATCGGCTGGATCCTGGAGGACAATCAGGGCATGCGCTCGATCGCCGAGACGGTGAACGGGCGGGTCAACAAGACCTATCGGATCTACGAGAAGCGGATCTGAGTCCCGCTCCTATTTCGTCACCCCGGCACGCGTCAGGCGCTGACGCCCTCCAGCGCCTCGCTCGCCTCCAGCCACCGCGCTTCCGCGGCGTCCAGCTTCTCCTGCACGTCGGCGCGGCGCTTCATCAGCTCGGACATGGCCAGCCCTTTGAGCGACGGCTCCGCGCCTGAGGGATCGAACATCGCGCGGTCGAGCGCGCTGCGGCGTTCGTTGAGCGCGGCGGTTTCCGCCTCGATCTCGCGGATCGCCTTCTTCAGCTGGCTGTCCCGCTCCTTCTGCGCGGCGGCCGCTTTCTTGTCGCGCTTGGCCTTGGCGCCGCCCGCCTTGGCCGGATCGCCTGCCAGCACGAAGGCGATATAATCATCGAGGCTGCCGTCGAAGTCGCGCGCGGTGCCGCCGTCCACCAGCACCAGCCGGTCGGCGGTCAGCTCCAGCATGTGGCGGTCGTGGCTGACCAGCACGACGGCGCCGGTATAGTCGTTCAGCGCCTGCACCAGCGCCTCGCGGGCATCGACGTCGAGGTGGTTGGTCGGCTCGTCGAGGATCAGCAGGTGCGGCGCGTCGCGGGTGATGAGGGCCAGCGCCAGCCGCGCCTTCTCGCCGCCCGACATCTTGCCGACCTTGCCCGTCGCCTTGTCGCCCGAGAAGCCGAAGCGGCCGAGCTGCGCGCGCACCGCGGCCGGCGTCGCGCCCTTCATAGTCCGCGTCATATGCTCCAGCGGCGTGTCGTCGGCGTCCAGCTCCTCCACCTGATACTGGGTGAAATAGCCGACCTTCATCTTGCCGCTGGCGTTCATCGCGCCTTCCATCGGCGCCAGTTGCGCGGCGAGCAGGCGGGCGAGCGTCGTCTTGCCGTTGCCGTTGCGGCCGAGCAGCGCGATCCGGTCGTCCGGATCGACGCGCAGGTTCAGCCGCTTGAGGATCGGCACCTCGGCATAGCCGACCGATGCGAGGTCGAGCGTGATGAGCGGGGGCCTGAGCTCGGAAGGGTTGGGGAAGCCGAAGGACAGCGAGGGATCGTTCGCCAGCTCGGCAATCGGCTGCATCTTGGCGAGCATCTTGGCCCGGCTCTGCGCCTGCTTTGCGGTCGATGCGCGGGCGGAGTTGCGCGCGACATAATCCTGCAGCTTGGCGCGCTGCGCATCCTGATTGGCCTTGGCGGCCGCCAGCTGCGCCATCCGCTCGGCCCGCTGCCGCTCGAACGCGTCATAGCCGCCGGGATAGAGCGTGATCTTGCCGTTCTGCAGGTGCAGGATGTGATCGACCACGTTGTTGAGGAAATCCCGCTCGTGGCTGACGACGACGATGGTCGCCTTGTAGCCGCGCAGGAAGTCCTCCAGCCACATCACCGCTTCGAGATCGAGGTGGTTCGATGGCTCGTCGAGCAGCAGCAGATCCGGCTGGCTGAACAGCAGGGCCGCGAGCGCGACGCGCATCTTCCAGCCGCCCGAGAAGCTGTCGAGCGGGCGGCCCTGCATCTCCTCGTCGAAGCCGAGGCCGACGAGGATGCCGGCGGCACGGGCGGGCGCGGTATAGGCGTCGATGGCGATCAGCCGCTCGTAGAGGTCGCCGAGGCGATCGGGATCCTCGCACGTCTCGCTCTCGGCCATCAGCGCGGCGCGCTCGGTATCGGCGGCGAGCACCGTCTCGAACGGCGTGGCATCGCCCGCGGGAGCCTCCTGCGCGATATAGCCGAGACGGGCGCCGCGCGGCATGTCCGCCGACCCGCCGTCCGGCTCCAGCAAGCCCGCGATCACGCGCACCAGCGTCGACTTGCCCGCACCGTTGCGGCCGATCAGCCCGACGCGGCTGCCGGGAGGCAGCGCGGCCGTGGCACCGTCGAGGATCGTGCGCCCGCCGAGGCGGACGGTGACGTTGGACAGATTCAGCATGAGCGCGCCCTTACCTCATGCCGCGCCGCAACAGAACCGTCTCATTCGCGGCGACGCTGCGTTCCGGCGAAGGTCACGAAAGTCACACCAATGGCGCAACTTCATTGCGTGGGCGTCACATCCTCCATCGCCGGCGGGACATCCTTCATCGCCGCGGCCACCGCCTCCGCCCGCGCCATCACGCGCAGCACGTTGCCACCGGACAGCTTGGCGAGATCCGCATCGCTCCAGCCGCGGCGGGCGAGTTCGACGAACAGCAGGGGATAGCCGTCGACGCCGCGCATCCCTTCCGGCCCGGTGCCGTCGATCCCGTCATAATCGCCACCGATGCCGACATGATCGCGCCCTGCCACGCGGGCGATATGCTCGACATGATCGGCGAGGTCGGCCGGCGTGACGCGCGGGACCGCATGGGCATTGTCCCATGTGGCGAGCGCCGCAGCCGCCGCGGCCGCATCGCCCGGATAGAGCGCCTTCAGCCGTGCCTCCTCGCCCGAGCGCGCGGCCGACCAGTCGCGATAGGCGCGCGAGACGAAGGCGGGATAGACGTTGACCATCACCACGCCGCCATTGGCCGGCAGCTTCGCCAGCACGCTGTCGGGCACGTTGCGCGGATGATCGTTGACGCCGCGTGCACCCGAATGGGAGAAAATCACCGGCGCCTTCGTCGCGGCGAGCGCATCGAGCATCGTCGCTTCCGACACATGGCTGAGATCGACGATCATGCCGATCCGGTTCATCTCGCGCACCACCGCCACGCCGAACGGCGAAAGGCCGTCGTGGCGCGGCGCATCGGTGGCGCTGTCCGCCCAGTCGGTCGTCTTCGAGTGGGTCAGCGTCATGTAGGCGACGCCGAGCCGGCGATAGAGCCGCAGCGTGGCGAGGCTGCCGCCGATCTGCGCGCCACCTTCCACGCCGATCAGGCTGGCGATGCGGCCCGCCTGCTCGATCCGCCGCACGTCGGCCGCGGTGCGGGCGAATTCGAACGTGTCCGGCCAGCGCGCGACGAGGCGGTGGACGATGTCGATCTCCTCCAGCGTGGTGCGGATCGCCTCGTCCCCACTCAGCGTCGCCGGGATCCACACCGACCAGAATTGCGCGCCGACATGGCCGCGCCGGAGCCGGGCGATGTCGGTCTGCAGCGGCGCGGCGAGCCGGTCGGTGCCGGCGCGCAGGTCCACCGCCTCCACCCGCCGGCCGTGATTGGCGCGCAGCTCCCACGGCAGATCGTTATGCCCGTCGACGATGGGGGTCCGCGCCAGCACCTTGTCGACCCGCGCGGCGAGCGCCGCATCGCCAGGCGCGGCGGCGAGCAGCAGCGCAGCGGCGAGGATCATGCCGCCCCCCTCCCCCGCACCTTGGCGAGCAGCCGCGTCTCACTGTCGACGACGCCGGCGAAGCTCGGCCGCGCGAGGATCGGGCGGACCCAGGCGGCGACGCGCGGATAGGCGTCGGCCCAAGGGCTGCTGGCGCAATGATCGAAGTTCACGAACGGGCTGGCGACGGCGATATCGGCCAGGCTGAGGCTGCTGCCGACCAGCCAGCCGCCCGGCTCCGGCACGACGTCTTCCAGATAGGCTAGGATCCGCGGCAGATCGTCGCGCTCCGCCGCGTCCGCGTCGGCCGCATCGGCGATGGCGGGATTGCGCTGGAAGAGCGGCGCCACCACCCGGTTGAAGAACATGCGCCGGCCGACGCCGAACAGCTCGGTATCGGCGAACTCGTCCCACCAATAGACCGTCGCCCGCTCGCGCGGAGTCTCCGGGATCAGCTTGGCGCCCGGGGCCACGCCGTCGAGATAGGTGACGATCGCGGTCGAATCCGCGATCGAGAAATCGCCGTCGACCAGAGCGGGCATCTTGGCCAGCGGGCTGGCTGCGCGGAAGGCGGGATCGGGATCGCCGAGCAGGATCGCCTTGTTCTCCAGCGCGACGCCGCGTTCGGCGGCGAAGGCGATCACCTTGCGGACAAAGGGGGAAAAGCTGCTGCCGTAGAGGATCATGCGGATCTCCGCTCGAAGGTGAAGATGATGTAGCGCATCGCGCCGCTGCGATAGGCCCAGATCAGCCGCGGCACGCTGAGCGCAAAGGCGCGGTCACGGCCATGCCGCAGGACGCGCCGGGCGGCGGCGTCATGCGTCAGGCGGACGAGGAAGCGGCGCAGGCAGATCGTCCAGGTGCGCGCCACGCGGTCGCTGACATCCTGCGCCTTGACCGGCCCGAAGCCGGCGGCCTCGGCCATGGCGACATATTCGCCCTCGGTGCCCATGCCGGGCAGGCGGCCCTCGCGGCAGATCGGTTCGAGCAGGTGATCGACCTGCCAGCGCGTCGGCCTGTCCGCCGCGATCCAGGCGCAGACGACGAAGCGCGCGCTCGGCTTCAGCACGCGCGCCGCCTCGGCGAAGAAGGCGGGCTTGTCGGCGATATGCTCGCTGCTCTCGATCGCATAGGCGCCGTCGCGGTTCGCGTCGGGCAGGCGATTGTCGAGCCAGTCGCGGACGTGGAAGGACAGGCGCGCGTCGCCCCGCGCCGCTGCCACCGCAACCTGCGCCGGCGACAGGCTGAACCCCGTCACGCGCGCGTCGAACCGTCTGGCGAACAGCGCGGCGGTGGCGCCATAGCCGCAGCCGATATCGACCAGCGCCTCGCCGCCGCGCAATCCCAGCCGATCGGCAACGGCGAGGCTCAGCGCCTCGGTCGCCTCCTCGCTCGTCTCGCGACCGCTGGTCCACAGCCCATGGTGGACATGCTCGCCCCAGACGGCGCGGTAGATGTGATCGAGCTCGTCATAGTGGCCGGCCACGTCGGCAGGCGATTGGCGGGTGCGCGGCTCGATCATGCCCCCGCTTATGATATGGAAACGGGCCCAAGCGCCAGCGGATCACGGCAGGCGGTAATGATCCGCCAGCCGATCGAGCGCGAGGCCGAGCACCAGCTTGCCCGCCCGCTTCGGCCAGCCGAGCCCGCGCTCCGCCGCCTCAAGCCCCTCGCCCGCGCAGACGATCCGCCACAGCACGTCGTTGAGACCCGCGCCGACCGCGCCAAGCGCCGCATCGAAGCGGCGCCTGGCATCGATCTGCGCCAGCGTCGGATCGCACGCATCCGGCGCGCCGCGGGCGGCGGCGGGCGCCGCATCCCAGCGCATCGTGACATGCGCGGCGAGGCCGGCGCGCTCGTAATCCCCGCGCAGCCGCCCGCCGGCCTCCGCCTGCCGGGCGGTGAGGTGCCCCCGCGCGGCGAGCCATGCCAGCGGCGATTCGGCGAGATTGACCGTCACCGACCGGGCAGCACGCCCGCCTGCCCCGGTCGCGATCGTCCGTTCCGCCAGCCTGCGCATCCGCTGCTCCTGTTCCATCTTTGCGAATCGGCTTGCCACGGCGGCGATGATGTTGGAAAGGAGATAACCGATCCGGTTACGGGCAGAGACAGGAGGGGGCCGATGATCACCCGCATTCGCGAGGTCCGCCGTGCCAAGGGGATGACCTTGGCCGAGGTGGGCGCGGCGTGCGAGCCGCCGACCACCGCCCAGACCATCGGGCGGCTGGAGACGGGCACGCGCACCGTGTCGGTCGGCTGGCTGAACCGCATCGCGCATGCGCTGGGCGTGGCCGCAGGCGACCTCGTCGAGCTGCCCGAGCAGGCGGACCTGCCCGTCGCTGCCCTGCTCGGCCGCGATGGCGCGCAGGCGCCGCGCCGGGCGCAGGTGGCGACGCCGCCGCAGGTGCTGCCCGGCATGGTCGCGGTGACCGTGGATGCGGGCGTCGGCGATTACCGCGCGGGCGACGTGCTGTGGTGCGAGCGGCTGGGCGGCGACGCGCTGGCGCAGGCGCTGAACCGCGACCTGCTGGTGCCGCTGGCAGCGGGGCGCTTCGCCTTCGGCCGGCTGCTCGAAATCGGCGGCGACGGCGAACTCAAGCTCTTGCCCCCCGCGGCGGGTGCCAAGCCGCAGGCGATCCCCGCACCCGCCTGGGGTGCCGTCGCGCGGACGCTGGTGCGCGCGGTCTAGCCCGCCAGTTCGCGCAGCCGCAGCCAGAAGCGACGTTCGCGCGCGGCATCGGCAACGGCACGATGCGCCACCTCCCACGTCGCCGCCTCCGCCTTCGCCTGTGCCAGCAGCGTATCGGCATCGGCGCGGCCGGCAAGCACCTCGGCCCACGCCGCCTCCGTGTCGCGCAGGCGGAGCGCGTGGCGCGGCTGGCCGGCGGCGCGGAGCAGAAGGCTCAGCCACTTGCCGTCCCACGACGGCGCGCTTGCCATCAGATCATGCCCGGCGAGCTCGTCCAGCATGCGTGCGGCGACCGTCTCGACCGGCTCGCCCTCCGCCTCGAGCCTTGCGCGCGGCAGGCGGTGGATCGCCTCGGCGGCGTCGTCCCACTCGTCCCAGCCGGGCGCAGGGCGGATGAGGTGCGCCTCCTCGCGCCCGTCCTCCCACACCCAGCCGACCTCGACCGGAAAGCCGTGGCGGCCGAGCGATGACGCCTCGAAATCGAGAAACACCTTCATGGGCGAAGCAACGCCGGGGATCGCGGGCGAGGTCCGTCGCGTTCGGGGAGCGATGCTGCGTCTGCTCCTCCTCCTCATCCTCGCAGGCGCGGGCTGGTTCGGCTGGACGCTGTATCAGGCGCGCGAGCGGGAAGGCGCGCTCGATCTCGGTGCGCCACCCGGCCTGCTGGACGGGCGCCGGCTGACCGGGCTGACCGGCGACTTTCGCGGGTGCCGGGCGGCGCTGGAGCGGGCCGGCGTGCGCTACACCGCGCTGGCGCCGGTGCGCGCCGGCCATTGCGGCTATGCGGACGGCGTGCGGCTGAGCGGCGGCGCTGCGACGGTGAAGCTGGCACCCGCATCGCTCGGCACGTCCTGCGCGGTGGCGGCAAGCCTAGCGCGGTGGACGTGGGATGCGGTGCAGCCGGCGGCGGTGCGACACTTCGGCACCACCGTGGTCTCGATCGAGACGTTCGGCAGCTATTCCTGCCGCCGCCTCTATGGCCGGCGCGAGGGCGGCTGGAGCGAACATTCGACCGCGGATGCGATCGACATCGCCGGCTTCCGCCTCGCCGACGGGCGGCGCATCACCGTGGCGGGGGACTGGCGCGGCGAGGATGCTGCGGCCCGCTTCCTCCATGACGTGCGCGACGGCGCCTGCCGCCTGTTCGCGACGACCTTGTCGCCCGACTACAATGCGGCGCACCGCGATCACCTGCACCTCGACCAGGCGGCGCGCGGCACCGCCGGCTGGCGGGCGTGCCGGTGACCCTCTCGTCGAGACCCTGATTCACGATCCGGGCGCTGCCCGGACCGATCAGGGTCTAACGGATCGTGTCGATCACGGAGCCGATGATGTCAGGATCGGTGCCCGTCAGCTCGGGCGAGGCATGGGCCAACTGCACCCGGGCGCCACCGGCCGCGCGGCCGTAGATGAAGCCATAGGTCGGGTAGGTGCTGCCGCCCAGGCCGTCATTCTGGTCGTACCAGACCTTGACGCGGCTCCAGTCACCCCGATCGGACACGTCGGTCATCGTCACGTCGCGCTCGATCTGCCCGCGCTGGCCGCCGATGCGCGACCAGTTGGCATGCGTCACCATGACGATGCGCGGATCGATCACGCGGCTGACCACCGCGACATGGCCGAGGCGCATCGCGCCGGCTGCCCGGAAGACGAGCACCGCGCCCACCTCCGGCCGGGCACCACGGGCATAGACGCCCTCCGCCTTGTCCCACCAGGACCAGGCATCGCCGTAGAGCCGGACGCCCGAAATGGCGCGCGCGAACGGCACGCATTCGCCCGTTCCCGGCGCGGGGCCGACCCGTTCCGCGCGGAGCGGCGCGGCGAGCAGGCCCAGACACAACAACACACACCCCGCTCGACGCATAAAGCACGCTCGCCGTAACCCAAGGAGTGGGGCGACCCTGCCGCCACCCGCTTAAGATTCGGTTTCGCCGCACCTCCCGCACGGCGACCCCCGGCGTCAGTTTGCGACGCGCGGCTCTCCCTTGTCGACCCATTCGGGGAAGAAGCTCGGCTCGCGATTCGACCATCCCGGCGCAGTCGCCGCGGCTTCGCTGATCGACTGGAGCAGCAGCCGGCGCTTGTCCGGGTGCAGGTGCGGCAGCGCGGCGGCGGCGCAGAAGGCGCCGGGCAGCCACGGCCGCACGGTGGCGCCGATCAGCCGCTCGTAGAGAAAGCGGTAGCTGCCGAAGGTGGGCAGGCGATCCTGACCGAGATCGAAGGCGGTCATGGTGACGAGCGGCGCCATGAACGGCTCCACCGCATCGAGTCCGCTATCATCGGGCACGTGATCGCGGAGATAATCCAGCCGCGTGTAGATGCGCGATTGCGCACGGATGCTGGCCGCCTCGCCGATGTCGCGCGACCAGCGCTTCACCGCATCCAGCCGGTCGAGCCCGATATCGAGCGAGCGGCGGATGTAGCGCTGCGTCGCCGCGCTGAAGCCGGCAAACTCCTTCATCTCGGCGAAGGTCATCGCGCCATGTGCGGGCTTCATTTGTGCAGCCATCATGCTCCCCTTGGCCTTGCGCCAACCCTGGACGGAGCGTCGCACGCGCATGGTAAACGCGCACTGAACCCGGCCGTGAAGCGGCACGATCGGATGGGATCATGAAGTCTGTTGCGGCGCAACATGGAAAGTGCGCCCGCGACGAGCGAGGCAGCGACGCTGCGGCATCGCTGCAACAGCGCACCCCGCCGCTCAGTGGAGCGACGGGGTGGCGGAGATCAGCCGTTCGATCCCGTCTGCTGACGCTCTTCGTCCGGATCGAAGCCGGTTGACGGTGCCGGATCCTTGCCCTTGCCGGGCTGCGTGTTGCTGGGCGCGTCGGAGCCGGGGAAGGTCTCGTCCAGCGCGACGTCGAGCTTGGCGTCCTCGTCCGACGGATCGCGCTTTAGCCGCTGCACGTCCTCGGCATCCAGCCCTTCGCGCAAACCGCCGGCCTTGTCCTCGACATGGCCGGGGTCCCGCGGCGCATCGGCCGCAATCTGATCGGTCGTCCTGTTATCCGTGGGCATGATGTGCTCCTCTCGGAAACAGAACGTCTCCGGTGGAGCCGCCGTTCCCTGTTACGTGACCGTAACGGTGGCTGAACTTTCGATGAATGTCGCCCCCGCTTCGACCGGACGCCGGGCGCGCCAGCCTGACCTGCGTTACAAGGTCTCGATGATTTCAGACGTCGCGTCGTCGCGTGAGGGCATCACGTCCCGCACCGCCATCCTGTCCATCCTCGGATTCTGGGCATTCCACTTCGTGATCGTCACGCTGCGCGCCGCGGTGCTCGGCTTCGACGATCAGCTGGAGATGCTGGTCCGTCGCGCGGTCGTCACCCTGGTCAGCATCGGCATCACCATGGTCGTCTGGCTGCTGCTGCGGCGGGTGCATGGCGCGCCGCTCAGCCGGCGGGTGGCGGCGGCCGCCTTGCTCGCCGTGCCCGCGTCGATCGTCTATTCCGCGGTCAACTACTACGTCTTCTACGATTTCGGCCTGCCCAAGAGCGTGGTCATCGCCAACAAGGCGGACGAGAAGACGCTGACCGTGCAGGTCGACATGACGCACGCCGACGAAAAGTCGCCGGTGATGGCGATCGCGGACAATGCCGCCAACGGCTATTTCTTCTTCGCCGCCTGGGCCGCCTTGTTCCTCGCGCTGACCTATGCCGCCGAGACGGGCCATGCCGAGCGCCGCGTCGCGCGGTTCCGCGCCGCCGCGCAATCGGCCGAGCTGCGCGCGCTCCGCTATCAGGTGAACCCGCACTTCCTGTTCAACACGCTGAATTCGCTCTCCTCGCTGATCATGACCGACCGGCGCGATGCGGCGGAGGCGATGGTGATGAACCTATCGACCTTCTTTCGCACCAGCCTGACGGGCGATCCGACCGAGGACATGCGGCTGTCGGACGAACTGCGGCTCCAGCGGCTCTATCTCGATATCGAGACGGTGCGCTTCCCCGAGCGCATGCTGGTCGACATCGCCGTGCCCGACGCGCTGATGGATGCGTGCGTGCCGGGCCTGATCCTGCAGCCATTAATCGAGAATGCGATCAAATATGGCGTGTCGCCGGCCCGCCGCGTGGTGCGGATCAGCGTGCGCGCGCGGGAGAGCGAAGGGCGGCTGGTGCTTGCGGTGGAGGACGACGGCGACGATAAGCCGACAGGTGCAACCATCGGCGAGCCTGGCGTGACGAACGGAATCGGCCTGAGGAACGTGCGCGAGCGCTTGGCGGCGCGGTTCGGCGACGCGGCGGACGCTGCCTGGGGCCGGCGCCCCGGCGGCGGCTGGGCGGTGGTGCTGACCATGCCGCTGGTCCGCAATGGCTGCTGAACAGTTCATCAGGCTGACCTGTCGTGGCTGCTGACGGCGCGGGCGCACCTCCCGTTCTCCGCACGCTCGTCGTCGATGACGAGCCGCTGGCGATCGAGCGTCTGCAGATCCTCTGCGCGCGCGAGCCGATGGTCGATCTCGTCGGCACCGCCGCCGATGGCGAGGCGGCGCTGCGGCTGGTCGAGGCGCTGGAGCCGGACCTGCTGCTGCTCGACATTTCGATGCCCGGCCTCGACGGCATGGGCGTGGCGCGCGCGCTGGAGAAGCGCACGCGCCGGCCCGCGGTCATCTTCTGCACCGCCTATGATCAGTTCGCGGTGGCGGCGTTCGACGTGGCGGCGGTGGATTACCTCCTCAAGCCCGTCGCGCCCGATCGGCTGTCCCGCGCGGTGGCGCGCGCGGCGGAGAAACTGTCGGGAGCGCCCGCGCCGGCCGCGCCCGAAACACAGGCGCCGGTGCCCGAGGCGCCCGGCTTCACCGAGGAATTCTGGGTGCCGCACCGCTCCGAAGTGGTGCGCATCGCCGCGCAGGACATCGACCGGATCGAGGCGGAGCGCGATTATATGCGTCTCCACGTCGGGCCCCGCTCCTTCCTGCTGCACCAGACGATCAGCGAGCTGGAGCGGCGGCTGGACCCGGCCCGCTTCATCCGCCTGCACCGCTCCACCATCGTCCGCCGCGACCGCATCGCCAAGCTGCGCCACGACGGTCTCGGCGTGTGGCATGCGGAGCTGAGCGACGGCGAGGCGATCCGCATCGGCCGCACCTACCTGCCCGCCGCCCGCGCGCTGATGGGGCGCTGACGCCGGGCCACAGCCTTCCGCGGCTGCACCTCGCATGATAGCAGCCGCCCCTCACGCGGAGGACCCATGACCGACACGAATCCGACCGACCGCCCGACCGTGCTCGTCACCGGCGGCGCAGGCTATATCGGCAGCCATGCGGTGCTGGCGCTCGGCGATGCGGGCTGGCGCGTCGTCGTGCTGGACAATCTGGTGACCGGCTTCCGCGAAGCGGTCGATCCGCGCGCCACCTTCGTCGAGGGCGCGATCGAGGACATGGCGCTGGTCGCGCAGGTGATCGCCGAGCATGGCATCGGCGCGATCATGCACTTCGCCGGATCGGTGGTGGTGCCCGAATCCGTATCCGATCCGCTCAAATATTATCGCAACAACACCGCCGCCACGCGCAACCTGTTGGAAGCCGCGATCGGTGCGGGCGTGCGCCACCTGCTCTTCTCGTCCACCGCCGCTACCTACGGCATCCCGCAGGCGATCCCCGTGGCGGAGGATGCGCCCAAGGTGCCGATCAACCCCTACGGCATGTCGAAACTGATGACCGAGGCGATGCTGGCCGACGTCGCCTTCACCCACCCGTTCAACTATGGCGCGCTGCGCTACTTCAACGTGGCGGGCGCCGATCCGCAGGGCCGCGCCGGCCAGTCCACCGCGGGCGCCACGCACCTCATCAAGATCGCCTGCGAGGCGGCGTGCGGCAAGCGGGCCCATGTGTCCGTCTATGGCAGCGACTATGCCACGGCGGATGGCACGGGCGTGCGCGACTACATCCATGTGGCGGACCTCGCCGCGGCGCACGTGCTGGCGCTGGAGGCGCTGATCGCATCGCCGGAGGAAAGCTTCACGCTCAACTGCGGCTATGGCCGCGGCTTCTCCGTGCTGGAGGTGCTGGACAGCGTCGAGCGGGTGTCGGGCGTCACGCTCGACCGGCGGATGGAGCCGCGCCGCGCGGGCGATCCCGATGCGCTGGTGGCGGACAATCGCGCGATCCTGGCCCGGTTGCCCTGGCGCCCCGCGCTCGCCGACCTCGACACCATCGTCGGCCACGCGCTCGGCTGGGAGCGGCAGCTGCGGCGCAACAGCTTCTGAGAGATTGCGTAGAAACAAGGTTCGATACGGATCTTACACAGACAAAAACCGGCCCGGCCCTAAACCTTCCGGAACCGTCCCTCCGCTAGAAAGGCGGAGAGACGGGGCTCCGTGCCTCGCACGCATCGGGAGAGGCTATGCGCTACGAGGAGCCGGAGCAGTCCAATGACAAATTGCCGAAGCCTGCGCGCTTTGCGGTGATCGCCGGCCTGTCCCTGCTCCTGTGGGGATCGGCTTTGTCGGTCGCCTTGCTGGTAAGCGGACAGGCCATCGCCTGAGGGTGCGGTTCAGAACCGGGCGAGACGCTCCAGCACCTCGCCATAGGGCTCCTTAACCGCCTGACGCACGCCGTTGATCATCCGCAGCACGACGCCGTCCGCATCCGGCCGCACCGATTCGACGAGCAGCGGATCGAGCTGAACCACGGCACCGTCGGCGGAACGGAACTCGATCATCGCGACTCTCCCTGCTGCGATGCAGCGAAGCAGCAATCGGCCCCCGCCGTCAACAATCCAGATCAGGACCCCCTGGCGGCGCCATAGCGGGCGCGGAAGGTGGTGGCGAAGGCCGTGAGCGTGCCCGCGCCGATCGCGGCGCGCAGATCCGCCATCAGCGCCTGGTAGAAGGCGAGGTTGTGCTCGGTCATCAGCATCGCGCCCAGGATCTCGCCCGCACGGACGAGGTGGTGGAGATAGGCGCGGCTCCAGCCCTTGCAGACCGGGCAGGCGCATTCGGGATCGAGCGGCCCCTGATCCTCGGCGAAGCGGGCGTTGCGGATGTTGATCGGCCCCTCGCGCGTGAAGGCCTGGCCGGTGCGGCCCGAGCGGGTCGGCAGCACGCAATCGAACATGTCGATGCCGCGCTCCACCGCGCCGACGATGTCGTCGGGCTTGCCGACGCCCATCAGGTAGCGCGGCCGATCCGCGGGCAGCATGTCGGGCGCGTAATCGAGCACGCCGAACATCGCCGCCTGCCCCTCCCCCACCGCCAGCCCGCCGACCGCATAGCCATCGAAGCCGAGCTTCAGCAGCGCCTCGGCCGACCGCCCGCGCAGCTCGGGATCAAGCGCGCCCTGCTGGATGCCGAACTGCGCGGCCTGCTGCGCATGGTCGTGGCCCGACAGGAAGGCCTCGCGTGAGCGGACGGCCCAGCGCATTGAGCGCTCCATCGCCGCATCCTGCACCTCGCGCGTCGAGGTGGTCGGCACCAGCTCGTCGAACGCCATGACGATGTCGGAGCCGAGTAGCCGCTGGATCTCCATCGAGCGCTCGGGGCTCATCATGTGGCGCGAGCCATCGAGATGGCTGGCGAAGGAGACGCCCTCCTCGCTGCGCTTGGTCAGCTCGGACAGGCTCATCACCTGATAGCCGCCGCTGTCGGTCAGGATCGGGCGATCCCAGCCCATGAAGCCGTGCAGGCCGCCCAGCCGCGCCACCCGCTCCGCCCCCGGGCGAAGCATGAGGTGATAGGTGTTGCCGAGGATGATGTCGGCGCCGGTCGCACGCACGTCCTGCGGCTTCATCGCCTTGACGGTGGCGGCGGTGCCGACGGGCATGAAGGCGGGCGTGCGGATGTCGCCGCGCTTCAGCGCGAGCGTGCCGAGCCGGGCCTTGCCGTCGGTCTTGTGGAGGCGGAACTCGAAGCGGGGGCGGTCGGGCGTCATCGCGTCCGGATACCGGGCCGGGCCGGGTGGGTCGAGGGCGTGGCGCTCACCCGACCGACGCGGCCGCGACGCTGCGGCCTTCGAGCATCTCGCGGATCTTGGTGGCGAGCGCATCGACCGCGAACGGCTTGGTCATCATCTCCATGCCGGCATCGAGGAAGCCCGCGCGGACGGCGGCGTTCTGCGCATAGCCGGTGATGAACAGCACCTGCAGGCCGGGGCGATGCTGGCGCGCAATCTCCGCCAGCTGGCGGCCATTGAGACCGGGCAGGCCGACATCGGAGATTAGCAGATCGATCTTCCGGTCCGATTGCAGGATCGGGACGGCGGCGCGGCCATCCACCGCCTCGATCGCATCGTAGCCGAGCGCACCCAGCACATCGAGCACGATCAGGCGGACGGAGGCGTCATCCTCCACCACCATCACCGTCTCGCCATCCCCCGCGGGCGCTGCCGCCTGCCACGCGGGTGCGGCCGCCACCGCATTACGCGCGCGCGGGATGTAGAGCTTGATCGTCGTGCCCTGGCCAAGCTCGCTATAGATGCGGACATGCCCGCCCGACTGGCGCGCGAAACCGTAGATCATCGACAGGCCGAGGCCGGTGCCCTGCCCCACCGGCTTGGTGGTGAAGAAGGGCTCGAACACCTTTTCGACCGTGGATGCGGCCATGCCGATCCCGGTGTCCGACACGCAGATGACGACATAATCGCCCGGCGCCAGTTCGGCATGATCGCGGACGGCCGCCTCGTCGAGCCGCGTATTGGCGGTCTCGATCGTCAGCTTGCCGCCGGTGGGCATCGCGTCGCGCGCATTGATGCACAGGTTCAGGAGCGCGCTTTCGAGCTGGTTGGCATCGGTGTGGCCAGCCCACAGATCACCCGCGAGGTGCGTCTCGAGGGCGACCTGCTCGCCCAGCGTCCGGTGCAGCATGTCCTCCATGCCCGCGACGAGCGCGTTCACGTCCACCCCGCGCAGATCGAGCGACTGGCGCCGCCCGAAGGCGAGCAGCCGCGCGGTGAGGGAGGCGGCGCGCTGCGCCGATGTGCTCGCCGCCTCGATATAGCGGCCGACACGGTCCATCCGGCCGGTGGCGATGTAACGCTGGACGAGATCGAGGCTGCCGATCACGCCGGTCAGCATGTTGTTGAAATCGTGCGCGATGCCGCCGGTCAGCTGGCCGACCGCCTCCATCTTCTGCGCCTGGCGCAGCGCCTCCTCGGCCTCGGCGCGCTGCGCCACCTCGCTGGCGACCCGCTGTTCGAGTGTCTCGTTCAGGTCCTTCAGCGCCTGCTCGATCTTCTTGCGCTCGGTGATGTCGATCGCGGTGCCGATGGCGCGGTGGCACACGCCCGCATCGTCGAACACGCCGCGCCCCTTGGCGGCGACCCAGCGGATGACGCCATCCTCCTTGCCGACGGTGCGATATTCGACATCGTAGACGGTGCGGACGGCGGGATCGACCGCGGCGGCGAAGGCGGCAGCCGCCTGGTCGAAATCCTGCGGATGCAGGCCGGCATAGAAGTCCGCCATGCTGACGGGCACGTCGGGCGAGATGCCGAACATCGCCTTGACGCGGGCCGGCCAGAACAGCGTGTCGTTATCAAGATCGACGTCCCACATGCCGACGTCGGCGGCGTCGGTCGCGAGGCGCAGCTGCTCCTCGTTGGTGCGGACGCGCTCCTCGGCGGCGCGCCGGTCCTCGATATCGATGACCGATCCGACATAGCCGAGATACTCGCCGTTCGCGCCGAAGCGGGGACTGGCCGCATCGATCGCCCAGCGATAGCTGCCATCGGCGCGGCGAAGGCGATATTCGACGCGGAACGGCACATGGTCCGCATTCGCGGTGCGGAAGGCGCGCTCCGCCTCGGCACAATCGTCCGGATGCGTGGCCTCCAGCCAGCCATAGCCGAGCGCCTCCGCCTCCGTCTGGCCGGTGAAATCGTACCAGCTGCGATTGAGATAGGTGCAAGAGCCGGTGGCATCGGTGACCCACATCATCACCGGCGCATGATCGGCCATGTTGCGGAACCGCGCCTCGCTGTCGACCAGCGCGGCGCGCGTCGTGGCGAGCTCCTCGGCCTGGCGGCGCTCGTTCGTCTCGTTGCGCGCGATCTTGAGAAAGCCGCCGCCCGGGCCCGGCAAGGGGTGGGTCGAGCCGTTCAGGAACACGCGCGCACCATCGGCGCGCTGGTGCCACCGGGCGTCGGGCGTACAACCGTCCACCGCGGCGCGGGCGATCTCCTCGGCAGGCACGCCCGCCGCGCGGTCCTCCGGGGTGAACAGATCCTCGAACGGGCGGCCGATCGCTTCCGCCTCGGACCAGCCGAACGTCATCTCCGCACCCGCCGACCAGCCGGCGATGCGGCGCTGCTCATTCAGGATGACGATGGCGTAATCGCGCGCGCTGTCGAGCACGAGGCGATAGCGCGTCTCGCTGGCCAGCGCCTCTTCCAGCCGGCGATCGCGATCGCGCAAGGTGCGGCGCAGGTCCAGCTGCGCCATCACCTGACGCGCCAGCACGCGCAGCGTCTCCTGCTGCACGTCGCCGAGCTGGCGCGGCTGGTGGTCGAGGATGCAGAGCGTGCCGATCGGCATCCCTTCCGCACTTCTGAGGATCGCGCCGGCGTAGAAGCGCAGATGCGGCTCGCCGATCACCAGCGGATTGCCGGCAAAGCGCGGATCCTGCGTCGCGTCGGGCACGACCAGCATGTCCTGCTCAAGGATCGCCTGCGCACAGAAGGAGCTTTCCAGCGGCGCCTCCCGCCCGCCGAGACCGACCTCCGCCTTGGAGAACAGCCGGCCGTCGCCGATCAGGTTGATCGCTGCGATCGGCGCATCGCACAGCCTGGCGGCGAGTTGGGCAAGCTCGTCGAAGCTTTCCTCGCGCGGCGTGTCGAGCACCGCATATCGGTCCAGCGCAGCCAACCGTTGCTGCTCGCGATCGTCCATGGTCCTCAGCAGTTTAGCCCGCCCATATCGGACGAGCATAGCGGCGCGCGGCGCGTTCCGCCACCGGCCTCAAACCTGCGAAAATGCCCGCTACCGCACCCAGTCAGCGCAGCTGCCGGCCGACCCGGAACCCCAGGATCAGTGCCCCAGCTTGTCGATCTGCGCCTGGAGGCCGGCGAGCTGCGCCTTCAGCGCCGCGACTTCGTCGGTCGCGCCTTGTGGCGCAGGTGCGGGCGACGGCGTGGCCGGCTTGGCGCCCCCTGCCGGCGGCTTGAACGCCTGCGCCGCGGCCTCGAACATGTCCATGTTGCGCTTGGCGATCTCGGCAAAGGGACCGCCGGCGAAGGCGCCTTCCATCGCGCTGCGGAACTGCAGCTGGTTGCGCTTGAAGGCGTCCATCGACGCTTCGAGATATTGCGGCACCATCGACTGCATCGAATCGCCGTAGAGCGCGATCAGCTGGCGCAGGAAGCTGACGGGCAGCAGCGACTGGCCGCCCTGCGCCTCCTCCTCCATGATAATTTGGGTGAGGACGTTGTGGGTGATGTCCTCCTCGGACTTGGCGTCGATCACCTTGAAGTCCCGCCCCTCGCGCGTCATCGCGGCGAGATGGTCGAGCGTGATGTAGCTCGAACTCTCGGTATTGTAGAGACGACGATTCGCGTACTTCTTGATGATGACCGTATCGGAGCCGCCCGAGGATTTTGCCATCGTATCATGCCCATACCCGAGATATTCCGCAGCCTAGCATCATCGCATGATGCGGCGCAACACAGGCCGAGGCCGTTGCCGCTGTTCCTCGATCTTGTGCGCAGCGAAACCGCAGCATCGCCCGAGCGGCTGGCCGCAGCGCTGGCAGGTCTGCGCGCCTACCAGCAGGCACACCGCTTCGCCCCGCCACCGCCCATGCCGGTCGTTGCGCAGGCGGGCCGTGCGATGCTGCGCGATTATGGCGGCCGCGGGCGGCCGGCGATCTTCGTGCCCTCGCTGATCAACGCGCCGACGGTGCTCGATCTGCAGCCGGGCACGTCGCTGCTGCGCTGGCTGGCGGAAAGCGGCATCCGGCCGCTGCTGGTGGAGTGGGGCAGCCCGACCGCGGACGACGCGGCGCTCGACATTGCCGGTCATGTCGAGGCGCTGCTGCTGCCGCTGATCGATGCCATCGGCCGCGATGCGGCGGTGGTCGGTTACTGCCTCGGCGGCACGATGGCGCTGGCGGCAGCGGCGCGGCGGCCCGTCGCGGGGCTCACGCTGATCGCGGCGCCATGGCACTTCGCCGGCTATCCGCAGGAAGCACGCGAGGCGCAACTGGTGATGTGGACCGCCGCAAAGCCGACGGCGGAGGCGATCGACCTCTGCCCGTTGGAGGTCTTCCAGGCGGCCTTCTGGCAACTCGATCCGGCGCGTACCGTCGCCAAGTTCGAGCGGTTCGGCCGGCTCGACCCCGCCTCGGACACGGCGGCCGGCTTCGTCGCGCTGGAGGATTGGGCGAATGACGGCCCGCCGCTCACCCGCGACGCGGCACGCCAGCTGGTGGAAGGCTTCATCCGCGACGACCAGCCGGGCCGTGGCGTGTGGCACGTTGACGGCACGCCGGTGGATGCGGCGGCGCTCACCTGCCCGGTGCTAGACATCGCCTCCACCACCGACCGCATCGTACCGCGGGCGACGGCCGCCAGCCTCGGCACACCGCTGCGCCTCGCGCTCGGCCATGTCGGCATGATCGTGGGCGGGCGGGCAAGGACGGCATTGTGGGAGCCATTGCGCGCGTGGCTGGCTGCGCTCGGCCCGTCCTGAGGCCCCAAAAAGACATCGTTTCAGGCCGCGAGGGCGGCCCTAAACGCCCGTTCTGAAACAATGTTCCCGCGCCGAACCCTTTTGTTGCAAGGAGGTGACACTTGCAACGAAACCGCGACGATCCATGGCCTGAACTCAAGATTAACATTGCTCAGCGCGCGGCACGCCTCTTTCATGGCGGGATGGCGCGAGGGGTCGCGCCGTTCCATCCTGGGGACGTTTCGAATGTTGAAGTCCAGCCTTCTGGCTGCCAGCGCGCTTGCCGCCGGCGCCATCTTCCTGCCGGGCGCTGCCTCGGCGCAGGTCACATCCGACCCGACCGGCGCCGCAGCGGATGCGGCCAAGGCGTCCGCGACCGCGGTGACCGAGCCGTCGGCCGGGCCGACCAACGGCCCCGACGCCGCTGGCAGCACCGACACGATCGTCGTCACCGGTTCGCGCATCCGTCGTCCGAACCTTGAGTCGGGCGCGCCGATCACCACCGTCACCGGCGACGAATTCTTCCAGACCGGCCAGGTCTCGATCGGCGACGTGCTGAACGAGCTGCCGCAGCTCCGCTCCACCTTCAGCCAGCAGAACTCGACGCGCTTCCTCGGCACGCGCGGCCTCAACCTGCTCGATCTGCGCGGCCTCGGGTCGCAGCGCACGCTGGTGCTGGTCAACGGCCGCCGGCACGTGCCCGGCGACGTGCTGAACAACGCCGTCTCGCCGGACGTCAACACCTTCCCGACCGACCTGATCGAGCGCGTCGACCTGCTGACCGGCTCGGGCGCGACCGTCTACGGTTCGGACGCGATCGCGGGCGCGGTCAACTTCGTGCTGAAGCAGGATTATGAGGGCGTGCAGGTGCGCGGCCAGACCGGCATCAGCAAGTATGGCGATGCGGGCAACCAATATGCCTCGATCCTCGCCGGCACGAACTTCGCCGATGGGCGCGGCAACATCGCGTTCAACGCCGAAATCGCGCACCAGCAGGATTACTATGCGTCGGGCCGCAAGGAACTGCGCACGGCGAAGGGCTTCGTCGTCGTCGACAGCGATCCGGCGGGCGCCACGAACGGTTCGGACGGCGTGCCCGACCGCACGGTCCTGAGCGACATCCGCTCGACCACCATCTCGCTCGGCGGCCTCGTCAACCTCGCCCAGGGCACCGCCTGCGGCCGCGATGCCACCAATGCGGCCTATAACTGCACCTATCTGTTCCAGTCGGACGGCCGGCTGGTTCCGCAGACGGGTCAGCGCGTCGGCCTGGCGCCGAACGGCAGCTTCATCGGCGGCAACGGCTATTCGGGTCGCGAGGGCCGGCTGGTCGCGCTTTCGCCTGAGCTGAAGCGTTATTCGGCCAACCTGATCGGCCATTTCGAGGTCTCGCCGGCGTTCGTGCCGTTCTTCGAGGCCAAGTATGTCCGCACCGAAGCGCAGGGTTCGCAGAGCGGCCCGTTCTTCACGCAGGGCGCGCAGGCGGGTGACACGTTCGCCGGCCAGCCCGGCGGCCGCAACCGCGAGCTGATCCGTCTCGACAACCCCTATCTGAGCGCTCAGGCGCGCGACACGATCATCGCCGCACGCGACGCCAACGGTCAGACCTCGAACGGTGCGACCACCTTCGCGCTCCGCCGCAACTGGCTCGACCTCGGCATCCGCGACGAGAAGATCACGCGCGAGACCTATCGCGGCGTGGTCGGCGTGCGCGGCGACCTGGGTGGCAACTGGAACTACGAAGTGTCCGCCAATTATGGCGAGCACCGCGAGAAGAACCAGATCATCGGCAACGTGAACAAGCAGCGTTACCTGCTCTCGGTCGACACCGTGCGCAACGCGCAGGGCCAGATCGTCTGCCGTTCGCAGGTCGACCCGACGCAGGCCGGAACCGATCGCGGTGGCAATGCCGCGAACCTGGCGGCGGACATCGCAGCCTGCGTTCCGCTGAACCCGTTCGGCGAAGGCTCCGCGACGCAGGCCAATCGCGACTATCTGCTGGTCGACTCCCGCGCGAGCGGCAAGATCACGCAGTTCGTCGCCTCGGGCTTCATCTCGGGCGACTCGTCCGAGTGGTTCGAGCTGCCCGGCGGCGGCGTCGGTGCCACCCTCGGTGCCGAGTATCGGCGTGAGACGGTGCGCTACGACCTCGATCCGTTCACGCAGGCGGGATACGCCTTCTACAACTCGATCCCGTCGTTCAGCGCGCCGTCGTTCGAGGTGAAGGAAGTCTACGGCGAGCTGCGCGTGCCGCTGCTGAAGGACATGACCTTCTTCCAGGAGCTGACGGTGACGGGCTCCGGCCGGATCGCCGACTACAAGGGCTCGACCGGCACGGTTTACAGCTACGGCGGCGAAATCGTCTGGAAGCCGATTGAGGATCTGCGGCTTCGCGGCAGCTACACCCGCGCAATCCGTGCACCGAACCTGACCGAGCTCTACTCGGCGCAGGGGCAGAACTTCACCCCGGCTCCGAACGACCCCTGCTCGGCGCGTAACCTCGCCACCGGTTCGGCGACCCGCGTCGCGAACTGCAACGCGGCAGGCCGTCCGGCGAATTACGACTTCGTCTACACCAGCTCGCTGGAGATCGTCTCGGGTGGCAACCCGAACCTGACTGAGGAGAAGTCGGACAACTACACCGTCGGTGGTGTGCTGACGCCGCGCTTCATCCCCGGCCTGTCGCTGTCGGTCGATTACTTCGACATCACGGTGAAGGACGTCATCACCTCGGTCGATGCGCAGGACATCCTCAACAACTGCTACGACGCGGCGGACCTCAACAATCCGTTCTGCGCCTCGTTCCAGCGTGCGGGTGCCACTGGCGGTCCTGCCGGCGTGATCCCGTTCCAGGTCATTCCGGGCTCGCTGCTCGTCTCGTCGCTCAACTTCGCCAAGCTGAAGGTGCGCGGTATCGATAGCGAGATCGCCTATCGTCACACGTTCGATTTCGGCACGATCGGTCTGCGCGCGAACTACACGCGCTACATCCAGAACGATCAGTTCCTCGATCCGTCCGATCCGCGTGCATCGGACCGGATCCTGGGCGAGGTCGGCGATCCGAAGAACCGGATCGTTGCCAATGCCAACATCAAGCGTGGCAAGGTGACCTTCGGCTACCAGTTCCGCTGGATCGGCAAGCAGCTGCTGGGTGAGGCGGAGAACACCGTGTCGCACCAAGGCAATCCGCCGCAGAATGCCGACTATGCCGATGTCTCGGGCTATCCGAACATCTACTACCACGACGTGCGGCTCGATTATGAGGTGTCGGACAAGTTCAACATCTACTTCGGCGCCGACAACATCACGAACCGCCTTCCGCCTTATGGCGGCACCGGCATCGGTGCGGGCCTCGACAATGTCGGCGTGACCGGCCTGTTCGATAACCGCGGCCGCTACTTCTACGGCGGTGTCGTCGCCAAGTTCTAAGGCGAACGGTAAAGCCTGATCTCAAGGGCCGGGGGAGCGATCCCCCGGCCCTTTCTTTTTGTCTGCGTGCCGCCGATAGCACCGGCATGACCGACACTCTGATCGAGCAGGCCGACAGGCTGGTGGCCGCGGGCCGGGTCGGTGACGCCGCGGCGCTGCTTCATGCTGCCGGCGACAGCGGTGACGTCGATGCGCTGTTCCGGCTCGCCGCGTGGCAGCTGATCGGCGATCCGCTGCCACGCAACGTGCCTGCCGCCTACGCCCTGCTCTCCCGCGCCCGCATGATCGGCCACGTTGATGCGGCGCTGATGGAAATCGCCCTGACTGCCAATGGCAGCGCGGGCCCCGACGACTGGACGCGCGCGCTCTCGCTGCTGACGGGTGCCGCGGGCGCAGATCCGGTCGCGGCCGAGCAGCTCCGCCTCGTACGTGCCATGCGCCTGACAACAGACGGCAAGCCTGTCACGCAGCCGGCGCCGCGACCCGTGTCGGAACAGCCCCACGTCCGCCACTTCCCCGCATTGCTGACGGCCGACGAGTGCGTGCATCTCGCCCGGACGGCGGACCCGCTGTTCGAGCCTGCAAGCGTGCTCGACCCGGCAAGCGGCCGAAGGGTTCGTCACCCCGTCCGCAACGCCGATGAAGCCGCAATCGGGCCGGCGCGCGAGGATCTGGTCGTCCGCGCGATCAACCTCCGGATCGCGGCGGCGAGCGGGACGGATGTTGCGGCGGGGGAGCCGCTGACCATCCTGCGCTACGGCCCGGGGCAGCAATATCGGCCGCACCACGATGCCATTGCCGGCGTTGCCAACCAGCGCGCGTGGACGATGCTGGTCTGGCTCAATGACGGCTATGCCGGCGGCGAGACACGGTTCAGCCCGAGCGGGCTGACGGTGAAGGGCCGGCGAGGCGACGGGCTGCTGTTCCGCAACCTGCTGCCTGATGGCCGGCCCGATCCGGCCGCCCAGCATGCCGGGTTGCCGGTGACCGCCGGCCATAAATGGATGGCGACGCGCTGGATCCGGCAGGCGCCGCTGGATCTCTGGGCAAGCTAGACGGCAAAGACGCCGCGGCTGTCCGCCGCCACGACGCGTCCGCCGGGCTCAGCCCCAAAGGTGCGTGCGGTAACGCTCGAAGCAGCGGGCGCCGCAATTGAGGCGGATCAGCGCGCCTTCGGCGATGGCGGCGGCGCGGCGCGGGTCTTCCTGCACCAGCGGGATCAGCGCGTTGGCGTTCCAGTCGGCGCTGTGCTTGACGTCGAGCACCGCGTGGAGATCGAAATAGCGGCGCTCGCGCTCGCTCAGCCCGATCCGCTTCAGCCCCTTGGCAACCAGCGCTGAGCGGCCGGGCGCGGTCAGCTCGATCACGCCGAGCGCGCCGACCGACTGCCACGCATAGCGCCGCGTCGTCGCCATCGCCGTCATGGCATTGGCCAGCGCCAGGCTTTCCCAGACGGTGTTCTCGATCGCGGGATCCACCTCCAGTGTTTCCACCAGCGCATCGAGCATCGGGCCGTGCATGCCCTTCATGTTGCCGCGGCCCATCTCGTCCCAGTAATTGGCGGCGAGCTCCATCTTGGCCTGCTTGGGCAGCTTCACCTGCGTGTAAGCGACGAGATCGTCGAAACCGGCCTCGCCCGCGGCTTCCTGCTCGAAGAACCAGCGCAGCTCGTCGCGCGTCGCCTCTTCGGCCAGCCACGGGAAGAGCGGATCGCCCTGGCCCGGGCCGGTCGCCTTCAATCCTTCGAACCAGGCGACGAAGCCTTCGGCATCCTGCGGCACGGCAGCGGCTTCGGCGACGATCTCGGCGCGCAGCTCCTCGATGAAGCCGCCCTCAAGCCGGGTCATGCGCAGGTCGCGCTCAAGTGTCTTCTGCCAGTCGTCGGTGGCGAATTGCGGCGCCAGGCGCTCGCGATTCCAGTGGGCAAGGCCGCGCTGGAAGCTGTCGGTGAGGAATTGCGACGCGCTACGTCGGAGGCCAGCGTCGGTGATGCGGGTCGCCATGGCGAGATAAGTCCTTGGATCGTAAGTTCGGGCTGGAAACGGGGCTGTTCCGAGTCGAGTTCCGGATTGTGATCCAGGTTAGCCAATGGGAGGCGGATGTGCGGCAGGAGCGGACGGGGCTGGCACTGCTCGCGGCGGCGGCGCTGCTGGCGGCATGCGGGGGTGATGCGGCGGCCCCGGTGGCGGGTTTGTCCGCCGAGGAAGCGGCGCAGCTGAACAATGCCGCCGAGATGCTGGATGCGCAGGCGGGGATCGGCAACACGACCGAATAGCACGGGCCCGAAGGACGGCTTCGACGGTTACGCCGCAGCGATGGCCACGCTCGCATTCACCGCTCCCGATTTGTCCTCCCAGCCCCACCCCGCCCCCGTCGGCACGCGCCGCCGTCGCCTCGCCAATCGCCTGCTGGAGCAGGCATGGGCGAGCGGGGCGGCGAGCGTCCCCTCGCTCGATCCCGCTCATCTCGTCGCCGCCGCGACCGCGCGCGTGCGGAGTGATGCGCTGGAGGATGCGGGGCCGTGGCGCACCAACCTCGACGTGCTGGCGGCCGCGCTGGAGGCGGAGGCAGGCCTGAGCGCGCTTGGCCGCACCATCGCGCATGGCCAGATCGTCGCCGCGCTGGCGGATCGCGCGCGGCTCTCGGCCTTGTGGCGGCGCCATCCCGAGATTGCCGAACAACCGCTCGCCGCACCGATCATCGTGCTGGGACAGATGCGCAGCGGCACGACGCGGATGCAGCGCCTGCTCGCCTGCGATCCGCGGCTGGCGCACACGCGGCTGTTCGAGAGCCTCAACCCGGTGCCGACGGGGGCCATCGACGACCGGCGGCTGCGCGCGATCCTCGGCCTCGGCCTCGCCCGGCTGCTCAACCCGAGCTTTGCCGCGATCCACCCGACCGGCGCATCGGCGCCGGACGAGGAAGCGGGCTTCCACAGCATCAGCCTCTATGGCGCGACATTCGAGGCACAGTGGCGCGTGCCCGCCTTCGCCCGCCACTGCGAGGCGCTGGAGCCGTCGCCGGTTTATGCCGAGTTCCGCCGGTTGATGCAGACGGTGGCGTGGCTGCGCGGCGCCCCGGCACGGCCATGGGTGCTGAAGCTGCCGCAGATGATGCAGGATCTGCCGGCGGTGCTGGCCACCTTCCCCGATGCGCGGCTGGTCTGCCTGCACCGCGATGCGACGGCCACGGTCGCGTCTTCGGCGTCGCTGGTGCTGAACCAGATGGCGCTGCAATGCGACGCACCGGACCCGCACTGGATCGGCCGCGAATGGCTGCACAAGGCGGTGCTGCGCCACGGCCGGGCTGCCGCCGCGCGCGCGGCGGCGGCGCACGTGCCGCAGGTGGAGGTGCACTTTTCCGACATGAACCGCGACTGGCGAGGTGAGATGCGGCGCGTCTACGCGATGCTCGGCCTGCCGCTGACCGCCGCGGTGGAACGGCGCATGGCTGCCTATGTGGCGAGGGCGGCACGGGCGCCGCTGCATCACCATCGCTATTCGCTGGACGCGTTCGGGCTGACCGAGGCGGGGGTGAACGCCGCCTTCGCCTGATGCGCGACGGGCTTGCAGGGGACAAACTTTCCCTTGCTGGAATTCTGAAGTGCCATAGTAGACAAGCCTTCTCCATCTATAGAGTAGAGAAAGAAGGGGAAGAGTCACATGTTCCTGCTGCTCGCCAGCACCGCTGCGGCTGCGCTCCAGCCGGCGGAGGCGCCCGCGCCGGTCACCACCCCCGCCGCGCCGGCCCTGTCGCCCATCTCCGCGGGCGCCGCAGCCAATCAGGCGGGCGAGATCGTCGTCACCGCGCGGCGACGCGTGGAGAATGTGCAGGACGTGCCGATCGCGGTGTCGGTGGTCAGCGGCCTCGCGCTGGAACAGACGGGCAGCTACAATATCAACCGGCTGCAGCAGCTTCAGCCGACGCTGCAATTCTTCTCCACCAATCCGCGCAACAGCTCGATTAACATCCGCGGCCTCGGCGCGCCGCTCGGCCTGACCAATGACGGGATCGAGCAGGGCGTCGGCATCTATATCGACCAGGTCTATTACAACCGCGTCGCCGCCTCGACGCTGGACTTCGTCGATGTCGAGCAGGTCGAGGTGCTGCGTGGGCCGCAGGGCACGCTCTACGGCAAGAATACGGTCGCCGGCGCGATCAACATCACGACGCGCGCGCCCAGCTTCGAGCCGGAGGCGCGGGCGGAGGTGTCGATCGGCAATTACAACTTCAAGCAGGGCAAGGCGTCGGTCTCCGGCCCCTTGAGCGACACGCTGGCGGCGCGGATCAGCGTCGCGGCGACCGACCGGGCGGGCACGATCCGCAACGTGGTGACGAGCCAGCGGGTCAATTCGCAGGACAATCTCGGCCTGCGCGGCACGTTGCTGTGGAAGCCGACCGAGCGGCTGAACATCTTCCTCGCGGGCGATTACAACGTGCAGGATCCGGTCTGCTGCGCGCAGATCTATGTCCGCTACGGGCCGACGCAGCGCGCCGCCAACCGCCAATATCCGGCGCTGGTCGCCGCCTATAATGCCGCCAATCCCACCCGCCCCTACCGGGTGCCCAGCACCGACGCGTTTGATCGCCTGACCGATCTCGATGCGCCGCTGGCCGCGCGCAACGAGCATGGCGGCGCATCCTTGCGCGCCGAATGGGATGTCGGCGGCGGCACCGTGACCTCCGTCAGCGCCTACCGCTACTGGGACTGGGATCCGTCGAACGACCGCGACTTCACCGGGCTTGCCGTCAATCCCAAGGTGAACAACCCCACCGACCAGAAGCAATATACGCAGGAATTCCGCTACGCGATCAGCAGCAAGCGGTTCGACCTCGTCGCCGGCGCCTTCGGCTTCCACCAGACGATCCGCACCCGCGGCATCCAGACCTATGGCCGCGATGCGAGCCTGTGGCTGCTGGCGCCGTCGAGCGCGCTGTCCCGCAATCCCGCCGTGCTCGACGGGTTGCAGGCGGACAACGACATCCGCCTCAACAACACCAGCGCCGCCGTGTTCGGCAAGCTGACGTGGCGGGTGACGGACCGCCTGAGCATCGCACCCGGCATCCGCGTCAATTACGACAAGAAGCGCGGCCAGTATGACTCGGTCGTCACCGGCACCGCATCGAACGGCGTGCGCCAGCGCGTGACCTTCGCCAGCACCGATCCGTGGATCGTGGCGCAGCGCGGCGTGCAGGCGCCGCAATTCTTCCGCGCCAACTTCAGCGACTGGAACCTGTCCTACGACCTCAACCTGTCCTACAAGGTGGCCGACGACGTGCTCGCCTACGCCACCTATGCGCGCAGCTTCAAATCGGGCGGCGTCAACCTGAATGGCGTGCCCAACGATGCCGCTGGCGTGCCGCAGACGCAGGTGGCGACGGTCGATCCCGAAAAGGTCGACCATTTCGAGTTGGGCCTGAAGACGCAGTTCTGGGATCGGCGCGCGACGCTCAATCTCACCGGCTACTGGACCGACGTGCACGATTACCAGGCGATCGTGAACGACGGCTCCACCTCGGTGCTGCGCGGCTATCTGGCCAATGCCAAGAAGGCGCGCACGCGCGGCGTGGAGGCGGACTTCTCCGTGCGGCCGAACGAGCGGGTCAACGCCTATCTGAACGGCGCCTATACCGATGCGACCTACGAGGATTTCAAGAACGCCCCCTGCCCGCCCGAACTGTCCGGCGGCACGATCGCGGGCGCAGGCCAGACGCCGGGCGCAGCGGGCGTGCCGGGCGCGCTGAGCCCGGCGGTGTGCGACATTTCCGGCCAGTGGCTGCCCGGCGTGTCGAAATGGTCGCTGTCCTACGGCGCCGAGGTCAATCTGCCGACCAGCTTCCTGACAGGTGAAGGCGGGCAATTCTATCTCGGCTGGGACGGCAGCTACCGCACCAAATTCTCGTCCAACGCCTCCCGCTCCATCTACACGGACATTGCGGGCTATTCGGTCAACAACCTGCGTGCGGGCTTCCGCAATGCGGACGGGCTCAACGTCTATGGCTGGGTGCGCAACATCTTCGACAAGGACTATTACGAGGTGCTGGCGACGACGCCGGGCAATACCGGCCTGATCGCCGGCCAGCCGGCCGATCCGCGCACCTACGGCGTGACGCTGGCGGCCCGCTTCTGACACCCACGCGAAAACGCCCCCGGAGGGCTTCCCCCGGGGGCGTGACGCGCGGCGATCATGCCGATCAGTTGCCGGCGAGCGTGATCACCGCATCGGAGGCGCTGGCATAACGCTCACCGCGGGCAGCCTGTGCGAGCACGATCTGGACCTGCGGTTCGGCCGACGCGATCGCAGCGTCGCGGCACTCATTGGCCTTGGCCATCATGCTGATCGGCGCGCGCTGGCCGGCCCCGCAGATCGAGTTGGCGGCAAGGCGGATGCGGCGCTCGAGCGTCGCGGCGCCCTTCTGGCTGGAAAGATCGAGATCGGCATAGCTGACGGTGCGGCTGACGCCTTCGCTGTCGGCGGCGGGAGCGGCATTGGCAGCGGCTGCGACCAGCGCGACGGGCACGAGCATTGCCTTTGCGATGAAACGGGTGAACATTGGACGTCTCCTGAACCTTGATCTGCGAACGGTCTGGTTGGGCGGCCGCCGGGTGGGGTAGACCCGGCGGCCTTTCGCAGAAGCTTTAGGATCGGGGCCTGGGGTGCCCCCGCCTTGCCGCTGCTGGAGCCTTGTTACGCCCGCTGTGGCCGGATCGCGCGGCCGCTTCGACGGGCATGGAACCGGCATCGACCGAGCGGTTCGTCCCCGACGAAGACCATTTCGGTGGCGACGAACGGCATGAACCGGTGTTCAGCATGCGGTTCGTCGGCCGGGTGACGCTACGACAAGCGGCATTCCGACCGACGAACGACGCGGGCGGCGCGATTCGCCGGGCCGAATCGCAAGGGGTTCCCAAGCGGGCGCCAGCGTCCTATATCGCGATCACACGAGTTTCAGGCGCCTGCCCTTCACGGGACGGCGCCGCCCCGGCGGCTTCCGGGACACGGCCCCTCTGGCGAGGGGGGCCGCGACGGATGGGAAGCGGCCCGGGGACTACCAGACGCTGGCAGTGCGGTTCCGATGGCCCGGACCCGCACTTTTTTTCGTGGCCGAGCCATCCGGTTCGTGTCCGCACTGGCCGCGGTTTTGACGATGCGAGGGCAATACATGGCGACGCAGACGGTTCCGGCTCCCCTGACGGGCTCGGCCAAGAAGCGCATCCGCAAGGTGTTCGGCAACATCCACGAAGTGGTGCAGATGCCGAACCTGATCGAGGTTCAGCGCGAAAGCTACGAGCAGTTCCTCCGCTCGCGGCCCGAGGACGGCTATGTCTCCGGCCTGGAGAAGACGCTGCGCTCGGTCTTCCCGATCCGCGATTTCGCCGGCACCGCCGAGCTCGACTTCGTCAACTACGAGCTCGAGCCGCCGAAGTTCGACACCGAGGAATGCCGCCAGCGCGGCATCACCTATGCAGCCCCGATGCGCGTCACGCTGCGCCTGATCGTGTTCGAGGTGGATCCCGATACGGAAACCCGCTCCGTGCTCGATATCAAGGAGCAGGATGTCTACATGGGCGACATGCCGCTCATGACGCAGAACGGCACGTTCATCGTGAACGGCACCGAGCGCGTGATCGTCTCGCAGATGCACCGTAGCCCTGGTGTGCTGTTCGACCATGACCGCGGCAAGACGCATGCTTCGGGCAAGTATCTCTTCGCCGCGCGCGTGATCCCGTATCGCGGCTCGTGGCTCGACTTCGAGTTCGACGCCAAGGACATCGTCAACGTCCGTATCGACCGCAAGCGCAAGCTGCCGGTGACGACGCTGCTGTACGCGCTCGGCATGAACGGCGAGGACATCCTCAACCACTTCTACAAGACCGCCACCTATGTGCGCGGCCCCGGCGGCTGGAAGGTGCCCTTCCTCCCCGAGAATTGGCGTGGGGCGAAGCCAAGCTTCGACGTCGTCAATGCCGACACGGGCGAGGCGATCTTCCCGGCCGGCACCAAGATCAGCCCGCGCGCTGCCAACAAGGCGGCCAAGGACGGCCTTACCACTTTGCTGATCCCGACCGAGGAGATCTTCGGCCGCTACAGCGCCTACGACCTGATCGACGAGTCGACCGGCCGCATCTACATCGAGGCGGGTGACGAAGTGTCGCCGGAGAACCTCGAGAAGCTGGACGCGGCGGGGATCGAGGAGCTGCAGCTGCTCGACATCGACCATGTCTCCACCGGTCCGTGGATCCGTAACACGCTGAAGGCCGACAAGGTGGAGGAGCGCGATCACGCGCTGTCCGAAATCTACCGTGTCATGCGCCCCGGCGAGCCGCCGACGAAGGAGACGGCGGAAGCGCTGTTCGGCGGCCTGTTCTTCGATCCCGAACGCTATGACCTCTCGGCCGTCGGCCGCGTGAAGCTCAACATGCGCCTCGACCTCGATGCCGAGGATACGGTGACGACGCTGCGTGCCGAGGACATCCTCGCCGTGGTGCAGACGCTGGTCGGCCTGAAGGACGGCAAGGGCGAGATCGACGACATCGACAATCTCGGCAACCGCCGCGTGCGCTCGGTCGGCGAGCTGCTCGAGAACCAGTATCGCGTCGGCCTGCTGCGCATGGAGCGCGCGGTGAAGGAGCGCATGTCGTCGGTGGACGTGTCCACCGTCATGCCGAACGACCTGATCAACGCGAAGCCGGCGGTTGCCGCGGTGCGCGAATTCTTCGGCTCGTCGCAGCTGTCGCAGTTCATGGACCAGACCAACCCGCTCTCCGAAGTGACGCACAAGCGTCGCGTCTCGGCGCTCGGGCCGGGCGGCCTGACGCGTGAGCGTGCGGGCTTCGAGGTTCGCGACGTTCACCCGACCCACTATGGCCGCATCTGCCCGATCGAAACGCCGGAAGGCCCGAACATCGGTCTGATCAACTCGCTGGCGTCGTTCAGCCGCGTCAACAAGTACGGCTTCATCGAGACGCCGTACCGCAAGGTCGTCGACCACAAGGTGACGGGCGACGTGGTCTATCTCTCCGCCATGGAGGAGGCCAAGCACACGATCGCGCAGGCGAACGCCGAGATCGCGCCCGACGGCACGTTCGTCGAGGACCTGATCTCCGCGCGTGAGGCGGGCGAGTTCCTGATGGCGCCGCGCGATCACATCACGCTGATGGACGTGAGCCCCAAGCAGCTCGTGTCGGTCGCGGCCTCGCTCATTCCCTTCCTGGAGAATGACGACGCCAACCGCGCGCTGATGGGCTCCAACATGCAGCGCCAGGCGGTGCCGCTGGTCCGGGCCGAGGCGCCGTTCGTCGGCACCGGCATGGAAGAGACGGTGGCGCGCGACTCCGGTGCGGCCATCGGCGCACGCCGTGGCGGCATCGTCGATCAGGTCGACGCGGCGCGCATCGTGATCCGCGCGACCGAGGAGGTCGAGGCCGGCAAGTCGGGCGTCGACATCTACACGCTGATGAAGTTCCAGCGCTCCAACCAGTCGACCTGCATCAACCAGCGCCCGCTGGTGAAGGTGGGCGACCGGGTGGCCAAGGGCGACATCATCGCCGACGGCCCGTCGACCGAGTTCGGTGAGCTGGCGCTCGGCCGCAACGTGCTCGTCGCGTTCATGCCGTGGAACGGCTACAACTACGAGGACTCGATCCTCATCTCCGAGCGGATCGTGAAGGACGACGTGTTCACGTCGATCCACATCGACGAGTTCGAGGTGATGGCCCGTGACACCAAGCTCGGGCCCGAGGACATCACGCGCGACATCCCGAACGTCGGCGAGGAGGCGCTGCGCAACCTCGACGAGGCAGGCATCGTCTATATCGGCGCCGAGGTGGAGCCGGGCGACATCCTGTGCGGCAAGATCACGCCCAAGGGCGAAAGCCCGATGACGCCGGAGGAAAAGCTCCTCCGCGCCATCTTCGGTGAAAAGGCGTCCGACGTGCGCGACACGTCGCTCCGCCTGCCGCCGGGCGTGTCGGGCACGGTGGTGGACGTTCGCGTCTTCAACCGTCACGGCATCGACAAGGACGAGCGCGCGATGGCGATCGAGCGCGAGGAGATCGACCGCCTGCGCAAGGACGCCGAGGACGAGCGCGCCATCCTGAACCGCGCCACCTGGTCGCGGCTGAAGGAAATGCTGGCCGGCCAGACCGCGACTGCCGCCCCCAAGGGCTTCAAGAAGGGCGCGGTGATCGACGACGAGACGCTGGCGACGGTGGAGCGGACCGACTGGTGGAAGTTCGCGGTGGCGGACGATGCCCGCCAGGCCGATCTCGAAGCCGTGAAGGCGCAGTATGACGAGGCCGCGGGCGCCATCAAGGCGCGCTTCGAAGACCGTGTCGAGAAGCTGCAGCGCGGTGACGAGCTGCCGCCGGGCGTGCTGAAGATGGTCAAGGTGTTCGTCGCGGTGAAGCGCAAGCTGCAGCCGGGCGACAAGATGGCCGGCCGCCACGGCAACAAGGGCGTGATCAGCCGCATCCTGCCGAATGAAGATATGCCGTTCCTCGAGGACGGCACGCCGGTCGACATCGTGCTCAACCCGCTGGGCGTGCCCAGCCGCATGAACGTCGGCCAGATCTTCGAGACGCACCTTGGCTGGGCCGCGCGCGGTCTCGGCAAGCAGGTGACGGCGGCGCTGGAGGCGTGGCGCGAGGCGAACCCGGACGGGGTGTCGGACGGCCAGGCACCGGCAGCGGTCGTGGAGCGGCTGAAGACGGTCTACGGCGAGGACTATCACGCCGAGATCGAGGGCATGGAGGCTGACAAGGTCGTCGAGATGGCGGGCCTGCTGAAGAACGGCGTGCCGATGGCGACGCCGGTGTTCGACGGCGCGCGCGAGAGCGACGTGGCGGAGATGCTCAGCCGCGCCGGTCTCGACACGTCGGGGCAGGTCGAGCTGTTCGACGGCCGCACCGGCGAGGCGTTCGACCGCAAGGTGACCGTTGGCTACATCTACATGCTGAAGCTGCACCACCTGGTGGACGACAAGATCCACGCGCGTTCGATCGGGCCGTACAGCCTCGTCACCCAGCAGCCGCTGGGCGGCAAGGCGCAGTTCGGCGGCCAGCGCTTCGGCGAGATGGAGGTGTGGGCGCTCCAGGCCTACGGCGCCGCCTACACGCTGCAGGAGATGCTGACGGTGAAGTCCGACGACGTCGTCGGCCGCACCAAGGTCTACGAGGCGATCGTCAAGGGCGACGACACGTTCGAGGCCGGCATCCCCGAGAGCTTCAACGTGCTGGTCAAGGAAATGCGCTCGCTCGGCCTCAACGTCGATCTGGCGAGCGTCGCCGACGACGAGGACGGCATCGCGCAGGCAGCGGAGTGATCCGGCGGGGAGGCGCCCGCCGCCTCCCCTGCCCTCGCCCGACCAAGTTTACCCTCTAGAGGGACGAGAATATGAACGAGATGACCAATTTCGCGAACCCGGTCGCGAAGCCCGAGACGTTCGACCAGATCAAGATCGGCATCGCGTCGCCCGACAAGATCCGATCCTGGTCGTTCGGCGAGATCAAGAAGCCCGAGACGATCAACTATCGCACGTTCAAGCCCGAGCGTGACGGCCTGTTCTGCGCGCGCATCTTCGGTCCGATCAAGGACTATGAGTGCCTGTGCGGCAAGTACAAGCGCATGAAGTACAAGGGCATCGTCTGCGAGAAGTGCGGCGTCGAGGTCACCGTCTCGAAGGTCCGCCGCGAGCGGATGGGCCATATCGAGCTGGCCGCCCCCGTCGCGCACATCTGGTTCCTGAAGTCGCTGCCCAGCCGCATCGGCCTGCTGCTCGACATGCAGCTGAAGCAGCTGGAGCGCGTGCTCTATTTCGAGAGCTACATCGTCATCGAGCCGGGCCTGACCCCGCTGGAGAAGTATCAGCTCCTCACCGAGGATGAGCTGCTCGAGGCGCAGGACGAATATGGCGAGGACGCCTTCTCCGCCGGCATCGGCGCCGAAGCGGTGCGCGTCATGCTGGAGAATCTCGATCTCGAGGGCGAGCGCAAGGATCTGCTGGAAGAGCTGGCGACGACCAAGTCGGAGCTGAAGCCCAAGAAGATCATCAAGCGCCTCAAGGTCGTCGAGAGCTTCCTTGAATCCGGCAACCGGCCCGAGTGGATGATCCTCGAGGTGATCCCGGTCATCCCGCCGGAACTGCGTCCGCTGGTGCCGCTGGACGGCGGCCGCTTCGCGACGTCGGATCTGAACGACCTGTATCGCCGCGTGATCAACCGCAACAACCGCCTCAAGCGGCTGATGGAGCTGCGCGCGCCGGACATCATCGTCCGCAACGAGAAGCGCATGCTGCAGGAGTCGGTGGACGCGCTGTTCGACAATGGCCGCCGCGGCCGCACGATCACGGGCGCCAACAAGCGTCCGCTGAAGTCGCTGTCCGACATGCTGAAGGGCAAGCAGGGCCGCTTCCGCCAGAACCTGCTTGGCAAGCGCGTCGACTATTCGGGCCGCTCGGTCATCGTCACCGGTCCGGAGCTGAAGCTGCACCAGTGCGGCCTGCCCAAGAAGATGGCGCTCGAGCTGTTCAAGCCGTTCATCTACGCGCGCCTCGACGCCAAGGGCCTGAGCATGACGCTCAAGCAGGCGAAGAAGTGGGTGGAGAAGGAGCGCAAGGAAGTCTGGGACATCCTGGATGAGGTCATCCGCGAGCATCCCGTGCTCCTGAACCGCGCGCCGACGCTCCACCGCCTCGGCATCCAGGCGTTCGAGCCCGTGCTGATCGAGGGCAAGGCGATCCAGCTGCACCCGCTCGTCTGCTCGGCGTTCAACGCCGACTTCGACGGTGACCAGATGGCCGTGCACGTGCCGCTGAGCCTCGAGGCGCAGCTGGAAGCGCGCGTGCTGATGATGTCGACCAACAACATCCTCTCGCCCGCGAACGGCAAGCCGATCATCGTGCCGTCGCAGGACATGGTCCTCGGCCTCTACTACCTCTCCATGGAGAAGGCGGGCGAGCCGGGCGAAGGCATGATGCTGGCCGACATGATCGAGGTGCACCAGGCGCTCGAATCCGGCTCCGTCACGCTGCACACCAAGATCACGTCGCGCGTGCCGCAGACGGACGAGAATGGCGCGCAGTACATGAAGCGGTATGAGACCACGCCCGGTCGCATGCTGCTCGGCGAAACGCTGCCCAAGAGCCACAAGGTGCCGTTCGAGACGGTCAACCGCCTGCTGACCAAGAAGGAGATCGGCGACGTCATCGACGTGGTCTATCGCCACACCGGCCAGAAGGAGACGGTGCTCTTCGCCGACGCGATCATGGCGCTCGGCTTCCGTCACGCCTTCAAGGCGGGCATCTCCTTCGGCAAGGATGACATGATCATCCCGGCCGACAAGGAAGCCAAGGTCGACGAGACGCGCACGCTCGTGAAGGATTACGAGCAGCAGTATCAGGACGGTCTGATCACCCAGCAGGAAAAGTACAACAAGGTGATCGATGCCTGGTCGCGCTGCGGCGATCAGGTGGCCGCGTCGATGATGAAGGAGATCCAGGCGGTCAAGAAGCTGGACAGCGGCCGCGAAGCCCCGATCAACGCCATCTACATGATGGCGCATTCCGGTGCCCGTGGTTCGCAGGCCCAGATCAAGCAGCTGGCCGGCATGCGCGGCCTGATGGCCAAGCCGTCGGGCGAGATCATCGAGACGCCGATCATCTCGAACTTCAAGGAAGGCCTGACCGTCCTTGAATATTTCAACTCCACCCACGGCGCCCGCAAGGGCCTCGCGGATACGGCGTTGAAGACGGCCAATTCGGGCTACCTCACCCGCCGTCTGGTCGACGTGTCGCAGGATTGCGTCGTCGTCGAGCTGGATTGCGGCACCGAGCGCGCGCTGGACATGAAGGCGATCGTGCAGGGCGGCGCGACCATCGCGTCGCTGGGCGAGCGCATCCTGGGCCGCACCACGGCCGAGGACATCGTCGACTCCAAGACCGGCGACGTGCTGGTCGCCGAGGGCACCTTGCTCGACGAGGCGCACATCGCCGCGATCGAGGCCATCGGCATCCAGGGCGTCAAGATCCGCTCGCCGCTGGTGTGCGAATCCAAGGGCGGCGTGTGCGGCGCCTGCTACGGGCGCGATCTCGCCCGCGGCACGCCGGTGAACATCGGCGAGGCTGTCGGCGTCATCGCCGCGCAGTCGATCGGTGAGCCGGGCACGCAGCTGACGATGCGCACCTTCCACATCGGTGGTGCGGCGCAGCTGAACGAGCAGTCCAACCTCGAGGCGGTCGCCGACGGGCGGGTGGAATATCGCGACCTCCGGATCATCGTCGATCCGCGCGGACGCCGTATCTCGCTCAGCCGCAACGGCGAGCTGGCGATCGTCGACATGGACGGCCGCGAGCGGGCGACGCACCGTATCCCCTACGGCGCGACGCTGCTGCACGACGACGGGCACATCGCCTCCAAGGGCGATCGCCTGGCGGAGTGGGATCCCTTCACCATGCCGGTCATCACCGAGACGGGCGGCACGGTGAAGTATCAGGACCTGATCGAGAACCAGACGCTCTCCGAGCAGACGGACGAAGCGACCGGCATCGCCCAGAAGGTGGTGACCGAATATCGCCCGACCAGCCGCAAGGAGGATCTCCGTCCGCGCCTCACCCTCCTCGACGAGGGTTCGGGCGAGGCCGCGCGCTACATGCTGACCCCCGGCACCGTGCTTTCGGTGGAGGATGGCCAGCAGGTGCAGGCGGGCGAAGTGCTGGCGCGTGCCAGCCGCGAGAGCGCCAAGACGCGCGACATCACCGGCGGTCTGCCGCGGGTGGCGGAGCTGTTCGAGGCGCGCAAGCCGAAGGAGAATGCGATCATCGCCAAGGTCTCCGGCCGGGTCGAATTCGGCAAGGACTATAAGGCGAAGCGCAAGATCCTGATCCGTCCGGAGGACGGTTCGGAGCCGATCGAGTATCTGGTGCCCAAGTCCAAGGTGATCGACGTTCAGGAAGGCGACTACGTCAAGCGTGGCGACAACCTGATCGGCGGCTCGCCCGATCCGCACGACATCCTCGAAGTGCTCGGCATCGAGCCGCTGGCCGAATATCTCGTGTCGGAAATCCAGGAAGTCTATCGACTCCAGGGCGTGAAGATCAACGACAAGCACATCGAAACGATCGTTCGTCAGATGCTGCAGAAGGTCGAGATCACCGACGCGGGCGACAGCACCTTCCTGGTGGGCGAGCAGCTCGACCGCCTCGAGATGGACGAGGCGAACGAGAAGCTGGCGGCCGAGGGCCGGCAGAAGGCGTTCGGCAAGCCCGTGCTGCTCGGCATCACCAAGGCGTCGCTCCAGACGCGCTCGTTCATCTCCGCCGCCTCCTTCCAGGAGACGACGCGGGTGCTGACCGAGGCGTCGGTGCAGGGCAAGATCGACACGCTCGACGGCCTCAAGGAGAATGTGATCGTCGGCCGCCTGATCCCGGCCGGCACCGGTGCCGGCATGAACCGGCTCCGCGTCACCGCCTCCTCGCGCGATGCGGCGCTGCGGGCCTCGCAGCGGAGCGTTGCGGCGGCGATCGTGGCGCCCGTTTCGGCGGCGGAAGAGCATGCAGCGGAGCTGAAGCGCTCCCCGCGGGACTCGACGGGCGTCGGCAGCGATCCGCTGGCGGAGGTCGTGCCCTCGGGCCACGGCACCGATGCGGATGCGGGTGAGTATCTGAACGACTGACGCTCACGCACCTGACACAAAGAAAGGCCGCCGTCCGGGATACCGGGCGGCGGCCTTTTCTTTGTCGGCGTTGCGAGAAGCGAGGAGTGTTGCGCCGCCCCTGCCCGGATGCTCAGCGTGCTTTGCGGAAGCGCGCCAGCCCCTCGGCCAGATCGTCGATCAGGTCGGCGGGATCCTCCAGGCCGATGTGCAGCCGCACGGCCGGGCCTGCCGCCGTCCAGCGGGTGGCGCTGCGGATCGGTGTGGGGTCGATGGGCAAAGCGAGGCTCTCATAGCCGCCCCACGAGAAACCGATGCCGAAGTGGCGCAGGCCATCGATCAGCGCGGTGCGTGCCGCATCACTGCCGCCATCCAACACGAAGGCGAACAGCCCCGAGGCACCGGCAAAGTCGCGGCGCCACAGATCATGCCCCGGGCAGCCCGGCAGCGCGGGGTGGAGCACCGCGGCCACCTCCGGCTGCTCGGCCAGCCAGCTCGCCACCGCCAGCCCCCCCGCCTCATGCTGGCGCAGCCGCACGCCCATCGTCCGCAAGCCCCGCAGCGCCAGGAAGGCATCATCCGGCGAGACATATTGGCCGAGCGACTGCGCCACCTGCCGCAGCCGCGGGAAGCAGGCTGCATTCGCCGTCACCGATCCCAGCATCGTGTCGGAATGGCCGACGACATATTTCGTGCAGGCGAGGATCGACAGGTCGACGCCGTGCGCGATGGCCGGAAACAGCAACGGCGTCGCCCAGGTGTTGTCGAGCAGGGTCACCAGCCCGCGCGCCTTCGCCGCGGCGCACAAAGCGGGCACATCCTGCACCTCGAACGTCAGGCTGCCGGGGCTTTCGAGGAACAGGGCGCGCGTGTTCGGCCCGATCAGCTCGGCGATGCCAGCGCCGATCAGCGGATCGTAGAAGCGGGTCGTGATCCCCATCGGCTTCAGCACGGTGCGGCAGAAGGCGCGCGTCGGCTCATAGGCGCTATCGACCATCAGCAGCTCGTCGCCCGGCGACAGGACGGAGAGCATGGCCCCCGCCACCGCGGCCACGCCGGACGGATAGAGCATCGTCCCCGCCCCCCCGGGTTCCAG
The DNA here is from genome assembly GCF_900113315.1 of Sphingomonas jatrophae. GTDB lineage: Bacteria > Pseudomonadota > Alphaproteobacteria > Sphingomonadales > Sphingomonadaceae > Sphingomonas_P > Sphingomonas_P jatrophae. Next base: position 711,990 of record NZ_FOZG01000002.1, read on the forward strand.
CGTGGTCAGCGCATCCGCCAGCGCCCACTGCGTCGGCGTGCCGCGACGGCCATAATAGAGGTTGTCGTCAGGCGCCGCGGAGGCGGCGCGCAGGTCGGCCACGCTGTCGAACAGCACGGTGGAGGCGCGCCAGACGGGCGGATTGACGATCCCCTGGGTCCACGCCTTGCGCCGCCCGGCAGTGACCAGCCGGGTCGCCGGCCGCTCCTCCTGACCGCTCATGCGGTCGCCTTCGGCGTCGTCGCGTCCGCGCCCCATTCGCTCCACGATCCGTCATAGAGCGCGGCATCGTCGAGCCCGAGCAGATGCAGGCCGAACAGCAGGATGGCCGCGGTCACGCCCGAGCCGCAGGTGGTGACAATCGGGCGGGCGAGGTCGACCCCTGCGGTCTCGAACGCCGCCCGCAGCTCCGCGGGCGACTTCCACGTCCGATCCGGGTTGAGCAGCGCATCGTAGCGCAGGTTGGTGCTGCCGGGGATGTGGCCCGGCGCCACGCCTGTGCGCGGATCGGCCTCCACCCCGCTGAAGCGCGCCGGGCTGCGCGCATCGACGACCTGTTCGGCGCGGCTGTCGAGATTGGCGCGCATCTGTTCAAGGTCGCGAACCCCCGTCAGCGGCTGCCCGAGCGCGAAAGCGACTGGCGTCACTCCGCTTCTGCCCTGCTCGATCAGCCGCCCCTCGGCACGCCATTTCGCCAGCCCGCCGTCGAGAATGGCGACATGCTCGGCGCCGAAGCGGCGCAGCAGCCACCAGGCGCGGCAGGCGGTATGGTGCGAGGCATCGTCATACAGGACGATCCGGTCCCTTCTGGCGATGCCCAGGCCGCCCAGCCGGGCCGCGAAGGCGGCAGCATCCGGCGCCATGCCGGGGGCGGGATGGTCGGCGTCGATAAGCGTCGCGAGGTCGAGAAAGCGCGCGCCCGGTATATGCCCCCCGGCAAACTCCGCCGCCGCGTCGCGGGCGGGATCGAGCGGGTGGGCGCTGGCATCGACCAGCCGCAGATCGGGATCGCCGAGATGCTCGGCAAGCCAGCCGGTGGAGAGGAGACTGTCCATGGCGAGAAGGGGTAGCGGCCGCCGCGGGCAGGTTCAACCAGCCCCCCCTGCTCGCCCGAGCGGCGCCAAGTCCGGCATGACGAAGCCCGGCCGCGCCCCTATATGGCCGCGATGGAACCCCTGCATCTCGGTCGCTCGACCCCGCTGCCCGCCTCTCCGCACGAGGCGGTGCTGGATTACGTGCCCAATCCACGCGCCGGCACGCTCTATCTCGTGCGCTTCGCCGCGCCCGAATTCACCTCGCTCTGTCCGGTGACCGGCCAGCCCGATTTCGCGCATCTGGTGATCGATTATGCGCCGGGCGAGACGATCGTGGAATCCAAGTCGCTCAAGCTGTTCCTCGGCTCGTTCCGCAACCATTGCGGCTTCCACGAGGATGTAACCGTCGGCATCGGCCAGCGCCTGTTCGATGAGATGAAGCCGCGATGGCTGCGCATCGGCGGCTACTGGTATCCGCGTGGCGGCATCCCGATCGACGTCTTCTGGCAGAGCGATGCACCGCCTGCAGGCCTGTGGGTGCCGGATCAGGGCGTTGCGGGCTATCGCGGGCGCGGCTGAAGCGCCGCCTGCGATCCCCCTTGAACGTCGAGGGGCTGCCCCTCTCCAGCGGAGAAGGACAGCCCCTCGCGAACTTCAAGACTGCGGGAGCGGCGCCTTAGCGCCCCGTGCCGCCCGTGCGGATGAAGCTGCGAATGTCCGTCGACAGCTTCCGCAGATCGTCCTCGCGCACGTACATCATGTGGCCGGCATGATACCAGTGCCACGAAATGCGGCCGTCATTCGGGATGCCGGTGCGGTTGAGCGAATATTCCGCGCCGAAGAAGGGCGTGGCGAAATCATAATAGCCCTGCGCCACGAACACGCGCAGCCCGCTATTCTCGCGCAGCGCCTTGCCGATGTAAGGCGCGACATTGAGGTAGCCCGAGCCGCCGCGCGGCCCTTCGCCGATGTTCCAGTCCCACTCGCCCGTGCCGCCGATCGACGAATAGACCACGTCGGGCGAATATTTCAGCGTGCTGCGCGCATAGGCGTTCATCGCGGCGGTATAGGCGCCGTCGATCGCGTAGAAGCTGGGATCGTTGTCCGGCTCCTCGCCCGCCGCGTCATAATCCTTGCCGGTATAGCGCGTGTCGAGGCGGCCGATCGTCAGCCCGCGATCGCGCAGCAGCTCCTTGTAGAAGCGGCCCGGCGACAGGCGCAGGTCGGCCCGGTCGAGGAACGCCTCGGACACGCCGGTGAAGCGGGAGAGCTGCGGCCGCACCGACGCGCGCTCCTCCGCCGAGAGCGAGTTGCCCTTGAGCAGCGCGGAGGCATAAGGCCCGATCGCGAACGCCTTGGCCTCGGCGACGAACTCCTCGACCGTCGCGGGCTTGTTCGCCACCTTGTTGTGATACCAGGCGGTGGCCGCCATGGACGGCAGGTTGGTGACGTAGCCAAGCTCGTTGCCCGGCGCATCCGCGGCCTGGCTGAAGTCGAGGATGGACGAGATCAGGATGATCCCGTTCACCGCCACGTCGGTATAGGTGCCCTCCAGCTCGCGGATCACCGCGGCCGAGCGCGTCGTGCCATAGCTTTCGCCACCGATATATTTCGGCGCGTTCCAGCGATCATTCTCGTTCAGCCACAGGCGGATGAACTGCGCCATCGACTTGGCGTCTTTGGTGATGCCCCAGTAATTCTTCGGGTCCGTCTTACCCAGCGCGCGGCTGAACCCCGTGCCGACCGGATCGATGAAGACGAGATCGGTCACGTCCAGCAGCGAAAAGGCGTTGTCGACGATCGGGTACGGCGGTGCGCCATCGTCGCGCGCGTCTGACGGGATGACGACGCGCTTCGGCCCGAACGCCCCCATGTGCAGCCACAGCGAGCCAGACCCCGGCCCGCCATTCCACAGGAAGGTCACCGGCCGGTTGGGATCGGTCTTGCCTTCCTTCACGTAGGAATAGCTGGTGATGGCGGCGAGCGGGTTGCCGTCCTTGTCCTTCAGGTAGGTTTCGCCCGCGGTCGCGCGGTAATTGACCCTGACGCCGCCGAACGTGCCCGAATGGCGCGTGACCGAGACGACGGGCGGCGGAATGTCGCGCGCCGCCTCCTTCTTCTCGGCAGCCGTGTCGGGCTTGTCCTGCGCAAAGGCGGGGGTGGCGAAAAGGAGGGCGACGGCCAGAGCGGAGCGGATCATGTCAACGGGTTAGCGGCATGACCAAACCTTGAGAAGCCCCCCTTCTCATCAACATGGCCCGGCTTGTTCCGGTGCTCCTCCACCGGGAACAAGCCGGGCGGAGGGTGCCGGCTGGTGGGGGCTTCAGGCCAGCTTGATCTCGCGCAACCTCTGCGCGAGGAAATCATGCGCGGTGATGCTCTCCGGATAGCGATCCGGATGATCGGCATCCACCATCTGCGGCAGCGTCTCGATCCGGTAATCGGGCCGGAAATGCAGGAAGAACGGCATCGAATAGCGGGATATGCCGCGCCGCTCCGGTGGTGGGTTCATCACGCGGTGGCTGGTGGAGACCAGGCGGTGGTTGGTCAGCCGCTGCAGCATGTCGCCGATATTGACGACCAGCTCGCCCTCCTTGGCGTAGATCGGCAGCCAGCGCCCGTCCGCCAGCTTCAGCTGCAGCCCCGCCTCGGCCGCGCCCAGCAGCAGGGTGATCGTGTTGATATCCTCATGCGCGCCCGCACGGATGCCGGGCGCGTCCGCCGGCACCGGCGGATAATGGAGCAGGCGCAGCACCGAATTGCCGTCGCGCACCGTGTCGACGAAGAAATCGGGCGCAAGGCCGAGATGGCGGGCGATGGCGGAGAGGATCTTGGCGCCCGCCGCATCGAAGGCCGCGAACAGGTCGAGCATCGTCTGGCGAAACCCCGCCACCTCGCGCGGCCACAGGTTCGGCGCCATCACCTCGGCGAAGGGATGCCCCTCGGGCAGCTCGCGCCCGACATGCCAGAATTCCTTGAGGTCGACGTGGGTCGCGCCCTTGGCGGTCTCGATCCCGAACGGAATATAGCCGCGCGCACCGCCGGTGCCGGGCAGGTGATAGGCGCGCTTGTCCTCCGTCGGCAGCGCGAAGAAGGCGCGCGATGCCGCCTCGGCCTCGGCGATCAGCGCGGCCGGCACGCCATGATCGCGCACCACCGCGAAGCCGTAGCGTTCGAACGAGCGGCCGATCTCGGCAGCGAAGCCGTCGGGATCGCTGTCCGCCTGCGCGAGGCTGACCGAGGCCACCTGCTCGGTCGCGGGGTCGGCGATGTCGTTCGAGAGTGCGTCGGTCATTCCGGGTCTATCCGATTGAGAAACTCCTCGAACTTGGCCGCCGGCCGGTCGAGGCGTTCGCCGGGATAGGTGAAATCGAGGTGGAAGGGAAATCCCAGCCGCGCGCGGATCAGCGCCGCAAGCGCGTCCTCCTCCCCGCCGGTCAACGGCCGTTCCGTCACCAGCCGCACCTCGATCAGGTCGCGCGCATGCTGGACATATTGATACTGGACGACAGGCGCGATGGATCGGTGATCGATGCTGGCGAGATAGGGCCAGCTGCGCCCGCCATCGGCATGCGTCATCAGGTTGCGCGTGCGCCCGCGGATCGCTCCGATCGTGGGCAGCGTCCGCCCGCACGGGCACGGCCCCGCCGCCTCCGCCCAGTCGCCATTGGCATAGCGGATCAGCGCGGTGGCGCGGTTGACGAGATCGGTGACGATCACGCGCCCCGTCTCGCCCGGCGCGCAGGGCGTGCCATCCTCGCGCACGATCTCCACCAGCACCGTCTCGGCCATCACATGGTAGAGGCCGCTGATTGGGCATTGCAGCGCGATGAAGCCGTTCTCCTCGCTTGAGTAGATGTCCGCGATCGCGATGCCGGTCAGCGCGCGCGTGCGGGCACGCAGGGCCGGCGTCACGATCGAGCTGACGGTGCGGATGTCGCGCAGGTCCGGCAGCGTCTCGCCCGCCTCGATCCGGTCGAGCAGGCCGGCGAGGTTGGAGGTGTAGACCAGCAGCGAGGTCGGCCGAAACGCACGCAGCAGCGTCATCTGCTCGTCCAGCGGCACCGTCATCGGAATGCCGAGCGCCGGGCCGGTCTGCGCCAGCAAAGCGGCAGGCGGGCCCCAGTCGGGCAGGCGTTGCACCCCGTCCAGCCGCATGATCGCGGCGAAGCGGCCGCTCAGGTCGCGCCTGTTCCAGCGGTGATCGCGCATCGTCGCGGCCATCCAGTCGAGCTGGTTGGCGAAGGTGCGGCGGACCACCACCGGCTCGCCGGTCGAGCCCGACGTGCGCGTCTCGTTCACCGGCCCGTCCTCGGCGGGCACGATGCGGGCATAATGGCCGGGATCGCGCTGGAGATCGCGCCGGGTCAGCGGCGGCAGGCGATGGAGCGCGCCCGGCAGCTCGGCCGCAGTCAGCCCCGCGGCGGCGAGGCGGGCGGCGAAAGCGGGGCTGTGCTGCGCATGGTGCGCGGCGACGGTGGCAAGGCGCTCGGCCTGCAGCGTGGCGAGCGTGGCGGCTGGGGAATGTTCGCTCGCCTCCAGCAAAGCGAGGCGCTCGCGGAGCTGGGACAGGATCGCGGCGGCGTCGCTCACCATTGCTTCCCTCTCCGCGCGTCTCAGCGGCCCCGGAAGATCCCACCCAGGATGCCGCGCACCAGTTCCCCCGCGATCCCGCCCGAGGAGGAGCGCCGCCGGGTCGGGCCGCCGAACACCTGCCGCCCGATCTCGTTCGCCACCTGCCGGCCGATCGAGGACGCGGCCGCGCGCGTGGCGGAGGTGGCGGCCTTGTTCCAGGGTGAGCTGGCCGCGGCCCGCGCTTCCGCCCGCTCGCGTGCCGCAGCGTCGCGGGCCGCCGCCCGGTCTGCCGCTGCCTGCCCCTTGTCGGCGGCGGCGGCATCCTTCGCCGCCTGCGCCGCGGCCTTGGCGCGCGCGGCCGCGCCTGCCGCCGCCTCTGCCTTGCCGGCGAGGATCTCCTCGGCGGACTCGCGGTCGACCGCCTCGTCATACTTGCCCGCCAGCGGCGAAGTGGCGACGATCACCGCCCGCTCCTTGTCGCTGAGCGGCCCCAGCCGCGATCCCGGCACGCGGATCAGCGTGCGCGCCACCGGCGACGGCGCGCCATCCGGCTGCAACAGCGACACCAGCGCCTCGCCCACCTTCAGCTCGGAAATGAGCGTTGCAACGTCGAGGCCCGGCCGCGCGCGGAACGTCTCCGCCGCCGCGCGGATCGCCTTCTGGTCGCGCGGGGTGAAGGCGCGGAGCGCATGCTGCACGCGATTGCCCAGCTGGCCCGCGACACGCTCGGGCACGTCGATCGGGTTCTGCGTGACGAAATAGACGCCGACACCCTTGGATCGGATCAGCCGCACGACCTGCTCGATCTTGTCCTGCAGCGCATCGGGCGCATCGTCGAACAGCAGGTGCGCCTCGTCGAAGAAGAAGACGAGCTTCGGCCTGTCCGGATCGCCCACTTCGGGCAGCGTCTCGAACAGCTCGGACAACAGCCACAGCAGGAAGGTGGCGTAGAGCTTCGGCGCCGCCATCAGCCGGTCGGCGGCGAGGATGTTGACGATGCCGCGGCCCTGCTCGTCGGTCCGGATCAGGTCATGGATGTCGAGCGCCGGCTCGCCGAAGAATGCGTCCCCGCTTTGCCCCTCCAGCTGGAGCAGCTGGCGCTGGATCGCGCCCACCGACTGGCGGCTGACATTGCCATAGCGCGTCGTCAGCTCGGCCGCGTTCTCGGCACACCAGGCGAGCATCGCCTGAAGATCGCCCAGGTCGAGCAGCAGCAGGCCCTGCTCGTCCGCCACGCGGAAGGCGATGGCGAGCACGCCCTCCTGCACCTCGTTCAGGCCCATCAGCCGCGCGAGCAGCAGCGGCCCCATCTCCGACACGGTCGTGCGGACGGGGTGACCCTTGGCGCCGAACAGATCCCAGAAGACCACCGGCGTGTCGGCATAATGCCAGTCCGCATCGCCGATCTCGGCGGCGCGCGCGGCCAGCGTCTCATGCATCTTGCCCCCGGGGGAGCCCGCCATGGCGAGGCCGGCGAGATCGCCCTTCACGTCGGCGACGAACACCGGCACGCCCGCGCGGCTGAAGCCCTCGGCCATGCCCTGCAGCGTGACCGTCTTGCCCGTGCCCGTCGCGCCCGCAATCAGGCCGTGGCGGTTGGCGCGGGCGAGGACGAGCTCCTGCCGCTCGCCCTCGGCGGTGGCACCGATGAAGAGAATGTTGTCAGCCGCCATGCGCGCTCCCGTGCCGGCGCGCTTCCAGGCCCCCACGTTCGCCCTGAGCCTGTCGAAGGGCCGTCCTGTCCTTCGGCGTAGAAGAAGGACGACACTTCGACAAGCTCGGCACGAACGGGGTTGTCCTTCGCCTTACTGCGCGCGGATCTCCACGCCGACATAGCGCGCCGGGCCGTTGCCGCGCTGGACGAGCAGCAGCACGTTGGTGCGGTTGGCCGCCTTCGCCGCCTGCACCGCCGCCGCCACCTCGGCCGCGGTCAGCACCGGGCGCTGGTTGACCGACAGGATGATGTCGCCACGCTGCAGACCCTCGGTTGCCGCATCGCTCGATGCATCGACCGCGGCCACCACCACGCCGCGCGTCGTCGGCGGCACGCCGATTTGGCGCGCGATCTCGGGGGTGAGCGCCTGCAACGTCAGGCCGATCGATGCGCGTGTCGAGGCGCCTGCATTGGGCGTGCCCGGCGTCGGCGTCGCATTCTCGTCCTGCAAGCCCTCGCCCGCCGCCGCGGCCAGCTGGTCCTCGGGCGGCCGCTCGCTGACCACCGCCGTCACCGTCTGGCGCTTGCCGTCGCGGATCAGCTCCACCGGCACGCGGCTGCCGATCGGCAGGTTGGCGACGATGTAGGAGAGCGTGTTGTCGGGCGTGATCTCCTCGTTGTTCACCTTGGTAATCACGTCGCCCTGGCGGATGCCCGCGCGCGCCGCCGGATAGCCCGGCTCCACCCGCGTAATGATCTCGCCGCGATCCTTGGGCAGGCCGAGGCCGGCTGCAATGTCGTCGCTCATGGGCTGGATGCCGACGCCGAAATAGCCGCGCTTCACCCGGCCGCCGGTGCGCAGCGCGTCGATGACGGGCTTGGCCTCTTCCGCCGGAATGGCGAAGCCGATGCCGACATTGCCGCCGGTGGGCGAGAAGATAGCGGTGTTGATGCCGATCACGTTGCCGTTCAGGTCGAACATCGGGCCGCCGGAATTGCCCTGGTTGATCGACGCATCCGTCTGAATGTAGCGATCATAAGCGCCGCCAAGGCCGATATTGCGGTGCAGCGCCGAGACGATGCCCGCCGTCACCGTGCCGCCAAGGCCGTAAGGCTGGCCGACCGCCAGCACCCAGTCACCCACGCGCGTCCGGGTGGAATCGCCGAACTGGACGAAGGGCAGGCCCTTGGCCTCGATCTTCAGCACGGCCAGATCGCTGTTCACGTCCTTGCCGATCACCCGCGCCTTATATTCCTTGCGGTCGTTCAGCGTGACGGTGATCGAGGACACGGTCGTCGTCGCCTGGGCATTGCCGGGCGCGCCCGAAATGACGTGGTTGTTGGTAACGATATAACCGTCGGGCGAGATGATGAAGCCCGAGCCGAGCGAGGTCGCCTCACGCGTCACCGGGCGGCCCTGATCGTCGGTGCCGCCGCCGCCGAAGCGCTTGAACAGATCCTCGAACGGCGACCCCGCAAACGGGTTCTGCTGCTGCTGCACCTGCACGCGCTGCGTGGTGGAGATGTTGACGACCGCCGGCTGCAGCTTGGCGGCGAGATCCGCGAAGCTCAGCGGCGCACCCGGCCGCGGGGTGGCGGCGGCGATGGTGCCGGGCGCGTTTTGCGCGACCTGAGCACCGGCGGGCCCCTGGGTCACGAGCGTCGCGGTCGCACCGCCCGCGAGCATGGCGGCAGTGATGGCGTAGGCGTAACGCACTGTATTCGACCTCCTGGGAGAGACTGCCCGCTCTACAAGACCCCTGCGGGCGCCGTTTGACTTGATATTCCCTGAATGAACGCTGTTTGAATAGACCGGGTGCCGCATTGCCGCGGCTGCCCGGCTCAGTTCCGCCGGCCCATGAACTCGCGCAGATATTCGTTGTCGCGGCCCATGATCACCTGGCTGCTGCCCGATGCCCCCTGCCCGTCCGACCCGAAGGTATGACGATAGGACTGCATCGCACGATAGAAATCGTAGAAGTCCGCATCCTTGCCGAACGCCTCGGCATAGACGCGCGCGGCGTCGGCATCCGCCTGGCCGGTAATCTCCTGTGCCTGGCGGCGGCCCTCGGCGCGGATGGTCAGCGCTTCCTGCTCACGCGCGACGCGCATGCGCTGGAACGCGCTTTCCAGCGGGCTGCCGTCCGGCAGGTCGGCGCGCTTGATCCGCACGTCGACGATCTCGGCGCCATATTGCCGCGCCACCTTGTTCAGCCGCGCCTGGATATTGTCCATGATGACGCCGCGCTCGGGGCTGAGCAGGTCGGCGAAGCGCACCTTGCCCAACTCGTTCCGCAGCGACGAGCCGAGGATCGGCGCCAGCTGCGTCGCCACCCGCTCCTCGCTGCCAGCGGAGAGGTACATGCGCAGCGGATCGACGATGCGGTAGCGCGCAAAGGCATCCACCTCGAGGCGCAGCTGGTCGGTCGACAGCACCGACTGGCGCTCCATGTCGAAATCCAGCACGCGCTTGTCGACCCAGACGAGCTGGTCGATGAACGGGATGCGCGCGATGATGCCCGCCTGCGTCCGCCCCGGCTCCTCGTTCGGGCGGTAGGGGTTGAACACGCCGGCCGGCTCGCCCAGCCGCAGCACCACCGCCTGCTTGGTCTCCGGCACCACCGTGAACACGCTGGTCAGCAGGATGGCGGCGATCACCGCGGCAATCGCCCACCCGATCGGGTTGCGCCCGATCCGCTCGACGAGACTCATCGTCCGGCCTCCGTCGCGGGCTTCGGCTTCGGCGCGGCTCCCGGCAGCGGCAGCAGCGGCGCGACGCCCGGCGTCTCCACGACCACCTTGTCCGTCCGGGCCAGCACGTCCTCCATCGTCTCGTAATACATGCGCCGCCGCGTCACCTCCGGGCTCAGGCGATACTGTTCGTAGACCTTGTTGAACGCGGCCGCCTCGCCCTCCGCCTTGGAGGAGAGCTGCTGCGCATAGGCGCGCGCCTGGTTCAGATCCGCCTCGCGCGCCTGCTGCGCGGCCGAGACCGACTTGAACGCATCCACCACCGCCCCGGGCGGGTCGGCCTGCTTGATCGCGATGCCCTGCACCTGGACGCCTGCGCGGTAGCTGTTGAGGATTTCCTGCATGCGCAGCTGCACGCGCGTCTCGATGGCGCTGCGCTGCGGGCCGATCGCGTCGTTCAGGCTGACGCGCGCCACCTCGGCCCGCATCGCGCTTTCCGCCACTTCGCGGATCGTGTCCTCGGGATCGCGCAGCTCATACAGATAGAGCTTCGGATCGGCGATGTTCCAGCGCGCCGAATAAGCGAGGTCGACGATGTTCTGGTCGCCCGTCAGCATCAGGTTCTGCGCGCTGGCCGCGGTGGAGCCGACATCGATCGTCTTGATCTCGTCCACGTTGACGCGCGTCACCCGCTCGATCGGCAGCGGGAAGGTGAAGCGGATGCCCGGCTGCAGCGTGCGCGAATAGCGCCCGAACTGCGACACGACGCCCCGCTGCTGCGGCCCGATCTGGTGCGAGCAGGTGAAGATGATCCAGAGTGCCACCAGCCCCAGCACCGCCCAGCCCCACAGCGGCCGGCCGCCGCGCGGCAGCCCCTGCGGCAGGCGGCCGCGGCTGCGGCGGAGAAATTCGTCAAGTGCCGTCGGCGTCGGCCCGCGGTTCGGGCGCTTGCGCGGTGGCTGGTTCCACGGATTGCGCGGGCCGAGCCCATCGCCGCCCCCGCCGGAGCCACCGCCAGAACCGCCGCTGCCACCGCTGCCCGATCCGCCGCCGCTCCCACCGGAGCCGCCGCTATTCCCGCCGCCCCAGGGGCCGCCGGATTCATTGAGCATGCTCTCCCCGGCGTGGCGCCATCCGTTCTCAGCGTTCATGCAAGCCAGTATAGGGGTGCGATCAAGGGAAAAACAGTGGCGCGCCCCACAGACACGCCTAATTCCGCAACGATGATCGACCTTCAGTTGCTGCACCGCGCGCTCGACGCGCTGCCTGATCCCGTCACCGGCCGCGGTCTCGTCGCCGCCGGCCGCGCCGCGCCGCCCACCGCGCAAGGGCCGGTCGCGCGCGCCACCATCGATGTGACGGGCCTGTCCGACGAGGCGCGCACCGCGCTGGAAGGCGCCGCCCGCGCCGCGCTCGCTGCCGTGCCGGGCGTCGGCGAGGTGCGGCTGCTGCTCACCGCCGAGCGCGTTGGCCGCACCCTGCTCGCGGTCGCATCGGGCAAGGGCGGCGTCGGCAAGTCCACCGTGTCGGCCAATCTCGCAGTGGCGCTGGCGCGGATGGGGGTGAGCGTCGGCCTGATCGACGCCGACATCTACGGCCCCTCCCAGCCGCGCCTGCTCGGCACCGAGGGCGAGAAGCCGACTGCGGACAAGCAGCGCATGAACCCGGTGATGAGCCGCTTCGGCGTGCCGATGCTGTCGATGGGCATGCTGGTGCCGCCGGGACAGGCGATTGCGTGGCGCGGGCCGATGGCGGGCAATGCGCTCGGCCAACTGGTCGATGCCGATTGGGGCGCCACCCGGCTGCTGATCCTCGATCTGCCGCCCGGCACCGGCGACGTGCAGCTGACCATGGTGCAGAAGCACAAGCCCGGCGCCGCGCTGATCGTCTCCACCCCGCAGGATCTCGCGCTGATCGATGCGACGCGCGCGATCGACCTGTTCCGCAAGGCGACGGTGCCCGTGCTCGGCCTCGTCGAGAACATGGCGGGCTATGCCTGCCCGCATTGCGGCGAGATCTCCGACCCGTTCGGCCGTGGCGGCGCGGAGGCGGCAGCGGCGACCATGGACCTGCCCTTCCTCGGCCGCGTGCCGCTGGAGATCGCCATCCGCACCGCCTCCGACGCGGGCGAGCCACCCGCCGCGCAGGACGGGCCTGTGGGCGCGCCCTTCCATGCGCTGGCGGCGAAGGTGGCGGCCGCGATGAACCTGACGGCAGCCGGCGGGTTGAACGCCTGACGCGCCCCAGCCGCCCCCGTTCGGGCTGAGCGAGGTCGAAGCCCTGTCCTTCTGCCGCCGTGCGAAGAAGAACAGTCCTCCGACAGGCTCAGGATGAACGGAAATGACGGCACACCCGAAGGAGCCAACGCAATGCCCCTCACCGCCGACGCCGACATCGGCGACCTGCTGGCGAACACCCGCACCATCGCGCTGGTCGGCGCATCCGACCGGCCCGACCGGCCGAGCTATGGCGTGATGAAGGCGCTCCAGGCGCACGGCTACCGCGTGATCCCGGTCAACCCGCAGATCACCGGCGAGCATGTTCACGGCGAATATGTCTGGCGCGAACTCGCCCAGATCGGGGAGCCGATCGACATGGTCGATATCTTCCGCCGCCCGATGGCCGCGGGCGAGGCGGTGGACGAGGCGATCGCCATCGGCGCCAAGTCGGTCTGGCTGCAGATCGGCGTGATCAACGAGGAAGCCGCCGCCCGCGCCGAGGCCGCCGGCCTCAAGGTGGTGATGGATCGCTGCCCGAAGATCGAGATCCCCCGCCTGCGCGTGCCGCGGGTCAGCGATCCGGCCTGAGGGGCCGCCCTCTCCCTTCTTCGTCATGCCGGACTTGGTCCGGCATCCACCGTGCGGCACATCCTGACGCCGCTAGGCGCAACCGCCCGGTGGACCCCGGACCAAGTCCGGGGTGACGAAAGGAAGGTGGACCGGTCTCAGTCCGCCAGGTCGGCGGGCACCTTGCCGCCATTCTGCGCCAGCGCCTTCATCACCGCCTTGTGCAGCGCGATGTTCTGCTCGGCGCTGCCATGCGCGCCGGCATGGACGTTGAGCTCGCCCGCCAGCTCCTTGCGCGCCTCCAGGCTGGAATCGAGATCGAGCAGCTGGAGCAGGTCGACGATCGAGGTGCGCCAGTTGCTGGGCTTGCCCCGCGCCGCCGCCTTCTGCGTCAGCACCGCCTCGACATCGACCGGGGCGGGTGCGGGGGCCGGGGCAGCAGTCGGCGCCGCAGCAGGCTTCGGCGCCGCTGCGGCAGGCGCGGCTGCCGGGCGCGGGGCGGCGGGCGCCGGTGCGGGAGCGGGCGTGTCCTTGCGCCCGGAGAACTGACCGCCGAGCGGCCCCTTGTCACCGAAGATGGCGTGCTTGATCTTGTCGAACAGGCCCATGTGCGAACATCCTTGTATCGTTGGCAGCGGTTCAACCCGCTGCCGCCGCTCCGGTGCCCGTCACTTCCCGCATTTCAGGTCGATCGTCGCCTGTTCGAGCCGGGTCGGCGTGTCGCCCGCCAGCTTCTGCTGCGCGATGCAGCGCTCCCGCCAGGTCGGCAGCCCTTTCTGGCGCGCGCGGAAGATGCGGTCGGCCTCGCGCACCTCCTGCTGCTCCAGGGGCGTGAGCGCACTGAACGGGATCTGCCCGCGCGCCACCGCTTCGTAATTGCGCACCGCGCGCGAGGACGGGTCGCCCAACTGCATCGCCAGCACCAGCACCAAGCCCAGCATCGCCACCTCCCGTCCGCGTCAGCGCGCCTCCGCCGCCGCGGCGCGGCCGCCCAGCCGCTCGATCGCCGCGGCATGGATGCCGGGCGCCGCCGCGACCACGCCGAACAGTTCGCCCCGCGTCGAATTGAAGCGCAGCGGCCGCCCGCGCGCATCGCTCACGGCCGCACCCGCTTCCTCCGCGATCAGCGCGGCGGCGGCGATGTCCCACTCCATGCCCCAGCGCAGCGAGGCGAGCAGGTCCGCCTCACCCGCCGCCACCATCGCGATGCGCAGTGCGATCGAGTTGGGCTTGAACACCGGCACCAGATCGGCATCCGCCTTGGGCAGCGCATCGACGGGGACGCGTGCGCCCGGCAGGGTCGTCCGCGCCGAACAGCGCAGGCCCACGCCGTTCAGCGTCGCACCGCGGCCCGCCTCCGCCCGCCAGCTTTCGCCCCTCGCCGGTGCATCGAGCACGCCCAGCACCGCGCGCCCGCCCTCGACCAGCGCGATCGACACCGCCCAGCCCGGCCGCCCGCGCAGGAAATCGCGCGTGCCGTCGATCGGATCGACCACCCAGGTGCGCACGCACATCAGCCGCTCGGCCGAATCGACCGACTCCTCGGACAGCCAGCCCGCCTCGGGGTCCAGCGCGGACAGACGCTCGCGCAGCAGCGCATCGGCGGCGAGATCGACGTCGCACACCGGGTGCCCCGGCACCTTCTCCCACCGCTGATACTGGCCCGCCCCGCGGGCAAGCGCCATCTGGCCGACCTCGGCGGCGATCGCCGCCACCGCATCGGCCAGTGTGTCAGGCACCGGCGATCGCCATCCCGTCGATCCTGAGCGTCGGCGCATCCACCGCGTGGCGGAACTCAAGGTCGCTCGCCGGCGTCATATGCAGGAACATGTCGGTCAAATTGCCCGCGACCGTGATCTCCGCCACCGCCTCCGCGATCCGGCCGTCGCGGATAACGAAGCCCGATGCGCCACGGCTGTAATCGCCGGTGATGCCGTTCACGCCCTGCCCGATCAGCTCCGTCACATAGACGCCGAGCTTGATGTCGGCGATCAGATCGTCGCGCGAGAGCGTGCCCGCCGCCAGATAGGTGTTGCTGCCGCTCGCCCCCGGCGCACCGCCCGTGCCGCGCGCGGCATGGCCGGTCGGCTCCAGGCCCAGCTGTCGCGCCGACGCGCTGTCCATCAGCCACGTCGTCAGCACACCATCCTGCACCAGCTCGCGCCGCGCGGTCGGCAGGCCCTCGCCGTCGAACGGCTTGGAGCGAAGCCCGCGCAGGCGCAGCGGATCGTCGACGATGGTGATGCCGGGCGCGAACACCCGCTCGCCCAGCTTGCCGAGCAGGAAGCTCGTCCGCCGCGCGATCCCCGCGCCGTTGATCGCGCCGAGCAGGTGGCCGACCATGCTGGCCGACACGCGCGGATCGTAGACGACGGGCATCGATCCCGATTCGAGCTTGCGGGGCCCAAGCCGCGCCACCGCGCGCTCGCCCGCCCGGCGGCCGATCGCGTCGGACGCCTCGAGGTCTTCCAGATATCGTGCCGAGTGGAAGGCATAATCACGCTGCATCGCGCCACCCTCGCCCGCAATCACGCTGGCGGAGCAGCCATAGCCGGTGGTGCGGTATCCGCGCGCGAAGCCGGCGGAGGTCGCCAGCGCGATCGTCACGCGGTTGGCCGATGCGCCGCCGCCCTCGCTGTTGGTGACGCCCGCGACTGCGCGAGCCGCCTCCTCCGCCGCCAGCGCGCGTTCGCGCAAGGCGGCCGGTGCGGGGTCGCCGCCATCGTCGGCGTCGATCGCGGGCGGCTCGTCCCGCAACAGGCGGTCCTCGGGCGCGAGGCCGGCATAGGGATCCTCCGGCGCCTCGCGCGCCATCGCCACCGCGCGCTCGACCAGCGCCGCCAGCGCGTCGGCCGACAGATCGGAGGAGGACACCGTCGCCGACCGCCGCCCGACGAAGACGCGCAGGCCGATCTCCTCGCCCTCGGAGCGGCCGACATCCTCCAGCTCGCCCAGCCGGACGGAGACCTGCGTGGCGGCATCGCCGACATAGAGCGCGTCGGCCGCGTCCGCGCCGCTCCGCGTGGCGGCGGCGACCAGATCGGCGGTGCGGGATTCAGCGGCGGCGATATCGAGCATGGCCTGCACTTAGGGTGCGGGCCGGCGTGGCGCTACCCCGCCGCACCCACCGTCAGGCAGGCAAGGAACATCAGCAACCCGGCAAAGCGGTTGGAGCGGAACAGCCTGAGCGCCAGCGCCGGATCGTCGCGCCGCAGCCGCGCGACCTGCCAGCCGAGATGCAGCACCGCGGGCGCCAGCACCAGGAGCACCACCGGCTGCGGCCGCACCTGCCACAGCGCCGCCGCCCACAGAAGAGCCGCCACCGCATAACAGAAAGCGACACCGCCGCGCACCTGTCCGCCCAGCGCCCGGGCGGAGGATTTCACCCCTGCCAGCGCATCGTCCTCCAGATCCTGCAGCGCGTAGATCGTGTCATAGCCGATCACCCACGCGACCGATCCGGCATAGAGCAGCAGCCCCGCCGCCTGGAAGCCGCCCGTCGCCGCCGGCCAGCCGACCAGCGCCGCCCATGAGAAGACGAGGCCCAGCCACGCCTGCGGCCACCACGTGATCCGCTTCATGTACGGATAGGCGGCGACGGGCGCGAGGCTGGCCAGCGCCGCGATCTGCGCCTGGCCGGTCAGCTGCACCAGCACCACCAGCCCGACGAGGCACAGCGCCACCAGCCACGCCCACGCCGCCTTCAGCGACACCGCCCCGCTCGCCAGCGGGCGCGCGGCGGTGCGCGCCACCTTGCGGTCGAGATCGCGGTCGACAATGTCGTTGAACACGCAGCCGGCGCTGCGCATCGCCACCGAGCCGAGCGCGAACCACGCCAGCAGATCCCACCGCGGCGACGTGCCGCCCGCCAGCGCGATCGCCCACGCGCCCGGCCAGAATAGCAGCCACGCCCCGATCGGCCGATCGAACCGCGCAAGCAGCCAGTAAGGCCGCACGCCCGCCGGCAGCCGGCCGACGAGCCCGCGCGCCTCGCTGTCGGGGGTGATGGTGGGGGTGGCGGGCGGCGTCATCCGCCGCATCCTAGACGCGTCCGGCGCCTGACCGCCACACCCGTTCGGTCAGATCACTGCCCGGTCGGCGCCTTGTCCACCGCCGCGCCGCCGCCGACGTCGGTGGTCGAGTTGGTCAGGTCGCCCGGCTCCAGCGTGTTCGGCCGCGGGCTCGACAGCGCGGCATTGTTGATGTCGGACGCCGCAGCCGCACCCTCCGCCTGCTCGTCCGCGGGCAGGCCCGGACGGCCGCTCGGCTCGACCACTTCGGTGCCGGTCGCGTCCTCCGCCACATGCTTGCCGCGGAAGGCGAGGCCCGCAATCACCAGCGGCAGCACGGTCAGCACCGCCCAGCCGATCGCCGCACCCCGCGAGCGCAGCGCACCCCGCCGCCGCATCACCAGCCCGGCGACGAGCAGCACGACCGAGACGGCGACGAGCAGATAGACGATGCCGAATGCGTTGAACCCGGGCTCGCTCACGAGGTATCTCCTTGTAAAGCGGCCGGGCTAACGAGCCACCACGGCGAATGTTGCAGCGTCGATGACGCCGCGGGCTGGCCCGCCTGCCCCGCTTGCGGCAAGGGTCTGCTCATGCCCGCCACCCCCGCCTGGCCGCCGCGCTCCACCCCGCGCCTGTTCGTCGAGGCGCCGCTCGCGCCCGGCCCCCGCCGCATCGACGGCCCCGCCGCCCATTATCTCGCCGGCGTCATGCGCCTGAAGGCCGGCGATCCCGTCCGCCTGTTCGACGACGAGACGGGCGAATGGCTCGCCACCGTCGCCGCCGCGGGCAAGCGCGACGTGATGCTCGACGTGACCGAATTGCTGGCGGAGCGGGAAGCGGTGCCCGACCTCTGGATCTGCGCCGCGCCGATCAAGAAGGGCCGGATCGACTGGATGGCGGAGAAAGCGTGCGAGCTGGGCGTCGCCCGCTTCGTCCCCGTGCTCACCGCCCGCACCATCGTCGATCATCCCAAGCTCGATCGCCTGCGCGCGCACATGATCGAGGCGGCCGAGCAATGCGGCCGCACCGCGCTGCCGGCGCTCGCCGATCCGGTGAAGCTGCCCGCTCTGCTGCGTGACTGGCCGGGGACCCGCGCCCTCATCTTCGCCGACGAACAGGGCGGCACCTCCCTTGCGGAGGCGGCAAAGCCCGGCCCGGCCGCCATCCTGATCGGCCCCGAAGGCGGCTTCACCGACGAGGAGCGCGCCGCCATCCGTGGCCTGCCCCAAGCGGTGCCCGTCTCGCTCGGCCCCCGCATCCTCCGCGCGGACACCGCGCTCGCCGCCGCCGTCTCGATCTGGATGGCGGCGGCGGGCGACTGGCGCTGACCGAAATACGCTTGCAAGCCCCGGCGGCTCGGCTAGGCGCGCGATCATGAGCACGCGCACCGCCACCACGGACGATCCGCCAATCGAATCGCGCGCCGATCTGCTGCGCATCTTCGAGAAGGGCGAGAAGCCCAGGGAGCGGTGGCGCATCGGCACCGAGCACGAGAAGTTCGTCTACTGGAAGGACAGCCACCGCGCGCCGTCCTACGAGGAACAGGGCGGCATCCACGCGCTGCTGATCGGCCTTACCAGATATGGCTGGGAACCGGTCTATGAGGGCGACAAGGTCATCGCCCTGGCCGGAGCCGACGGCGGCGTCAGCCTGGAGCCGGCGGGCCAGTTCGAGCTGTCGGGCGCGCCGCTGGAGACGCTGCACCAGACCTGCGCGGAAACGTCGCGCCACCTTGAGCAGGTCAAGGCGGTGGGCGACCGGCTCGGCATCGGCTTCCTCGGTCTCGGCTTCTGGCCGGACAAGACCCGCGCCGAGCTGCCGATCATGCCCAAGGGCCGCTACGCCATCATGCTGAACCACATGCCGCGCGTCGGCTCTCTGGGGCTCGACATGATGCTGCGCACCTGCACCATCCAGACCAACCTCGATTATGCGAGCGAGGCGGACATGGTGAAGAAGTTCCGCGTCAGCCTCGCGCTCCAGCCGCTCGCCACCGCGCTCTTCGCCAACTCGCCCTTTACCGAGGGCAAGCCCAACGGCTTCTTGTCCTACCGCTCGCACATCTGGACGGATACCGATCCGCACCGCACCGGCATGCTGCCCTTCGTGTTCGAGGACGGCTTCGGCTACGAACGCTACGCCGATTACATGCTCGACGTGCCGATGTATTTCGCCTTTCGAGACGGACGCTACATCGATGCCGCTGGCCTGTCCTTCCGCGATTTCCTCGACGGCAAGCTCGAGGTTCTGCCCGGCGAGAAGCCGCTGCTCGGCGACTGGACGGACCACCTCTCCACCGCCTTCCCCGAAGTGCGGCTCAAGAGCTTCCTCGAGATGCGCGGCGCCGATGGCGGCCCATGGAACCGCATCTGCGCGCTGCCGGCTTTGTGGGTCGGCCTGCTCTACGATTCGGGTGCGCTCGATGCGGCGTGGGACGAGGTGAAGCACTGGACGATCGAGGATCACCACCGCATCCGGGCCGAGGTGCCCCGCCTCGGCCTCAAGGCCCGCGGTCCCCGCGGCCGCAGCTTTCAGGACCTGGGTGCGCGCGTGCTCGACATCGCGGCGGCCGGCCTCAATGCCCGCGGCAAGCTCAACGGCATCGGCGACACTGAGGCCGGCTTCCTCGATCCGCTGCGCGAGATCGTCGCCAGCGGCAAGACGCAGGCGGAACGGCTGCTCGATCTCTACAACGGGCCATGGGGCGGCGACGTTTCCAGGGTCTATGACGAGATGAGCTACTAGCCCGATCCTCCCGTCGCCCCGGCCTGCGCCGGGGCAGGCTTACCTCGCCAGGCCTAATCCCCGCCCCAGCCAGCCGAAGAAGCGCGGCACCGGCGCATGGTCCCGCGCCCACGCCGCATAAGCCACATAGTCCGGATCGGCGGAGAGGTGCCGCTCTTCGGTCCGCGCGCGCCAGTAATAGACGCCGCTCACCGCGGCCAGGATCGCCGTGTTGCGCACCGCGTCGGACCAGCTGTTCGTCGTCGTCAGCATCGGCAGCGACGAGATCCACCAGAAGACGTTCTTCGCCAGATAGGCCGGGTGCTTGGTCAGCGCATAGGGCCCGTGGGTCAGGATGCCGCGGTGCGTCAGGTTGGAGAAACGCAGCCCGAATGCCACCGTCGCCCACGCATAGACGGCCGTCAGCGCCGCCAGCACCAGCCCGATGGCGCCCAGGATGCGCGGGCTCCCCTCGAACCAATAGCCCCATTCCGCACCGCCGCTATGATAGTCGAGCGGCCCGCCCGCATTCATCAGGATGAAGGGCGGATAGCAGATCAGCGCCGCCGTCCACCCCGCTGCATAAGGGTTGGCGCTGCGGATGTGCGAATCGAGCGGCCGCATCGTCAGCAGATAGCCGACCGTCGCAAAGGCCACGTCGATCAGGAACATCACCGCGATCAGCCAGCTGGCCAGCGCGGCCGGGTTGCTCAGCGACGGCAGCGAGCGCTGCACCACGTCCATCCAGTTGCCCGGCACGATCGAGATCATGAAGGCGGTGAAGAAGCCCTTCACCGCCCAGCTGCGCGCATGTTCGACGATGCGCGCCCGGTCCGCCAGCGCGCCGCGGCCGAGCAGCATCAGCCCGAAATGCCAGGCGCCGTCCCTCGGCTCGACCAATTTGCGGTCGAGCCACAGCACATAGGGGACGGACAGCGCCACCAGCCACGGCACCAATCCCTGCAGCACCGCCATCGCGAACAGATATTGCCCCTGCCAGTACCAGCGGCCGACGAAGTAGAAGGCGGCGATCACGCCCCACGTCGCCCACAGGCCGACCAGCTTGACGATGCTGACGTCCAGGCTCTCGCGCCACGGTCTCGGCGGCGCGGACCAGTCGATTCCCGTCGTCGGATTGCGATGCACCCGGTCGATCAGCAGCGACCACAGGATCATCGGCACGCCGCACGCGATCACTGCCGACATCGCCGCATAAGGCCCGTCCATGCCCCAGCGAATCGCCGCGGCGAGCCACAGGCCCAGCCCCGCCATGCCCGCCAGGCCGACGCCCGTGCTCACGGCAGAGCGCGGCCGGATGTCCGGGCCGGGGCCATGCGGCGCCCGCGTCGCTATCGTCACCGCTTGCTCCACCCGAACATGCCCGCTGCCTGCCCTAGCCGGGTGACGTAACGAAGACGTGAACCCACCTGACAAAATGATGAGGGCCCGCCGCGCATTTTGCACTTGCGAACACGATCTCGCAGGCGCACAAGGATCGGGCCTTTCAGGCATCCTCTCCTAGACTTCAGGGTCGGCCGCCTCTGCGGACCGGCCCGTTTTTTCGCCCGAGGCTGATATTGGCCGAAGCTGGGAGCGGCTGGAGCGGGTAGCGGGGATCGAACCCGCATCACAAGCTTGGAAGGCTAGTGCTCTACCATTGAGCTATACCCGCCCGCGCGTGGCGCTCCCTAGCGGCATCGGCTGGACGGGACAAGCGGCAGGGGTGCCGCGCCTCGACTCACGCGCCCCACTCGCCCGGATCGGGATCGGGCTGGAAATCGTGCGGGTCCACGGCCGGCCTCGCTGCCCGTTCCGCCGGCGGCAAGGTCGGCGCACCGCCGCCGAACCGCACCCGGATCGCCGCCGCCCCGTCCAGCGCCTGCTGGAACACCGCGACGCACGTCTCCCCCGCCGCCAGCTTGCCGCCGATCCAGCCGCACCGCTCGGCGCTCAGATAGCCGATCTGGATGCCGCGGCTGCTGTAGACGGCCACCGCCTGCGGATCGTGCCGGTTGCGCGGCTCCCGCCGCAGCTCCACCGGCTCGCCCGGCTGCGACATGGCGACCTCGAACGCGCGATTGCCCGGCCCCGCATTGTCATAGGGCACGCCGACGACGATCAGGCTGAGTTCGAGCGCGGTCATGGAGTGGATCGCTTCGCGCGGGGTGGTGGGCAGGGCTGGATTCGAACCAGCGTACGGGAGACCCGGGCAGATTTACAGTCTGCTGCCTTTAACCACTCGGCCACCTACCCAGGCGCCCGCGCGAAGCGAGGCGCGTCCATGGCGAACGAGGGCTTGGCTGTCAACGCCGCCTCGCCCTATTGGCGGCACATGATCCACTTCCACGCACGCCGCCGCTGATGGCCCGCGGTCATCGTCCCTCGCAGCCGGCCTCCGGCAGGCCCCGTTTCTGGGGCCGTCACGCGGTCAGTGCGGCGCTCGCCAACCCCGAGCGGGTCGTGCGCCGCGTCTGGGCGACGCAGGAGGCGCTCGCCGCCGTCAGCATCGATCCGGCGATCACGGTCACCCGCGCGGAGGTTGCCGATCTCGGCCGGCTGGTGCCCGGCGACGCGCCGCACCAGGGCATCGTCATCGAGGTGGAGCCGCTGCCCGATCGCTTCCTCGACGAGCTGCTGGGCGAGGATGCGGACGCCCGCCGCCCGCTGCTCGTGCTCGATCAGGTGACCGATCCGCACAATGTCGGCGCGATCCTGCGCTCGGCCGCGGCGTTCAACGCGCTCGGCATCGTCACGCAGGATCGTCACGCCCCGCCCGAATCGGGGGCGCTGGCACGCGCCGCCTCGGGCGCGCTCGAGGTGGTGCCGTGGGTGCGCGTGGTGAACCTCGCCCGCGCGCTGGACGAGATTGCCGATGCCGGCTTCTGGCGGATCGGCCTCACCGGCCATGCCTCGCGGACGCTGGGCGAGGCGCTCGGCCAGGCGAAGGTCGCGCTGGTGCTGGGCGCCGAGGGCGAGGGCATGCGCCAGAATACCGAGGCGCATTGCGACGAGCTGGCGCGCCTGCCGATCAGCGCCAATGCCGAAAGCCTGAACGTGTCCAACGCCGCCGCGGTCGCGCTCTACGCGACGGCGGTGCGCGGCTGACGCGGCGTCATGGCCCGGCGCTCGGCCGGGCCGTGGCGGCTCAATCCTCTTCGGCGATCCGCACGCGCAGGCCGTCGAGCGCGTCGGACATCATCACCTGGCACGACAGGCGCGAGGTCGCGTCGCGGTGGTCGGAGCTGTCCAGCAGGTCGCTCTCGTCCTCGCTCATCGCCGGCAGCTTGTCGACGAAAGCCGGATCAATGTGGACGTGGCAGGTCGCGCAGGAGCAGCAGCCGCCGCACAGCGCCAGCAGTTCGTCGATGCCGCCGTCGCGAATCACTTCCATGACCGACAGGCCGGCATCCGCTTCGAGCGTGCGCTCCTCGCCCTCGCGCGTGGTGACGATCAGCTGCGGCATGTAGAAGGCTCCTCCGAAGACGTTGCTGCGGCTATGTCGGGCAGCCAAGCGCAAATCAAGGCATGCACTCATGGGTCTCCCCGCCGAACTCCTCCGGGCGCATCTCGATCTGCTTGCCGAACGCGATCCGGCGATCGGCCGCACGCTGGCGCGCGTCGGTTATCCGGAACCCCGCATCCGCGCGCGCGGGCACCAGACGCTGCTGCGCACGATCGTCGGCCAGCAGGTCAGCGTCGCCTCGGCCAATGCGATCTGGGGCCGGCTGGAGGCGCTGTTCGGCGCGGACATGCCGCTCGACGCCATCGCCGCCACGGACGATGCCACGCTGCGCACCGCGGGCCTCTCCCGCCAGAAGGCGGCCTATGCCCGCAGCCTCGCCGACGAGGTGCTGTCCGGCCGGCTCGATCTGGCGGCGCTGCCCGAGGAGGATGAGGCGGCGATCGCCCGGCTGGTGGCGGTGAACGGCATCGGCCGCTGGTCGGCGGAGATCTACCTGCTGTTCGCCGAGGGGCGGCCCGACATCTGGCCGGCGGGCGATCTCGCCGTGCAGGTGGAGGTCGGCCGGATGCTCGGCCTCGACGCGCGCCCAGCCGAGCGCGCCACGCGCACGCTGGCGGAGAATTGGCGGCCCTATCGCGGCGCGGCGGCGATCTTCGCCTGGCACAGCTACATGGCCGGCACCGCCTCCGCGATCTGATGCGCCGGCATTGGAGAAAGGACCGGAATGGGGCACGCTTAACGCGTTTCTAACCGCCCTGTCCGTAGCGTCAGGGGGTGACGCCGCTCCCGCCATCCGAACACGCGCTGCCGCCGGGCGCGGGCGATCCCCTGCGCACCTTTGGCGGCATGTTCCGCGATGCGGCGCTGGAAACGGCCTTCGAGCAGGACCGCGCGCCCGAAAGCGTCCGGCATGCGCGCGGGCTGCTCGGCGCAGCGGTGCTGATCAACCTGCTGTTCCTCATCAGCGATTGGCGCTTCCACGGCACGCCGCATTTCTGGCTGGCGCTGTCCGCCCGCCTGGTCGTGGTCGCATGGGCAGCCACCGCCTTGCTGCTCGTCACGCGCCTGCGCAGCGCCGCCGTCCTGCACCGCGTGCTGGTCGCCTGGATGATCGGCAATGCGCTGCCCGTCGGCCTGCTCGTCACGTCGGGCAGCGAGATCGCGCTGGTGATCGCCTTCCTGCTGCCCGCCATCTACTATCTCTGCGTGCCCGTCCGCTTCGGCTGGACGCTCGGCTGCGGCGTGTTCGCCTCGGCGGCGATGCTGGCGGGGCTCGCATCGAGCGACCTGCCCCGCGGCAACGGCATCGGCATCCTGCTCGCCATGATGATGGCCAATGTCGCGCTCGCGCTCACCGTCACGCGCGCCAACCGGATGAGCCGCACCGCCTGGCTCGCCGCGCGCACCGAATCCGGCCTGCGTGCCGCGCTCGATCGCAGCCGCGCGCAGCTTCAGCGGCTGTTCGATGCCTGCCCCGTGCCGCTGATCCTCACCGATCGCGCCAGCGGCAGCCTCATCCGGATGAGCGACAGCTGCGCCGCGCTGATCGGCTCCGCCCCGTCGAGCGCGCTGGCCGGACCCGGCCCGGCCGATCCCGCGGCCGAGCGGCTCGCCCGTACGCTGGGGGCGGATGCCGGTGCGACCGATTACGAGGTGCAGCTCGCCACGGCCGATCGCGGCGACCGCACCCTGCTGGTCCACGCCGCGGCACTGGAGGTGGACGGGCGCGACGTTGTGCTCGCGGGCCTGGTCGACATCACGCGCCGCAAGGCGGAGCAGACCAGCCTCGAACGCCTCGCCTCGACCGACGCGCTGACCGGCCTGCGCAACCGGCTGAGCTTCTTCGCCGCCGCCCGCGCCGAAATGCTGCGCGCCACGCGCACCCGCCAGCCGCTCGCCTTGCTGATGGTCGATCTCGATCACTTCAAGGCGATCAACGACAGCCGCGGCCACAGTGCCGGCGATGCCGCGCTGCGCGCGTTCGGCGCGCTGTGCACGCGCACGCTGGATCCCGGCGCGGTGATCGGGCGGCTGGGCGGCGAGGAGTTCGGCGTGCTCCTGCGGAGCGAGTCGTCGGATGCGGCGGCCGGCGCCGAGTCGCTCCGCGCCGCCACCGCCGCGCTCCGCATCGGACTGGCGCAGGGCCCGCCGCTCGCGCTCACCGTCAGCATCGGCATCGCCGCCGTATCGCCCAACGACCGCGACATCGACGCCGCCCTCGCCCGCGCCGATCTCGCCCTCTACGCCGCCAAGCATGGCGGCCGGAACCGTGTCGTCGCCGAGCAGGCCGACGCGGCACGCATGGCGCGGACGGGCTGAGCCGCCCCCGGTCTCACTCCACCCCGTGGCCGCGCGCCAGATAATCGGCGCTCTGCATCTCGGTCAGCCGGCTCACCGTCCGCTCGAACTCGAACGCGCCGTCCCCTTCCGGATACAGCTTCTCCGGGCTCGCATCGGCAGCGGCGAGCAGCTTCACCCCATGTTCGTAGAGCGCGTCGATCAGCACCTTGAAGCGCGCCGCCTCGTTGCGCTTCTCCGGCCCCAGCACGGGGATGCCGACGATGATCACCGTGTGGTAATGCCGCGCGATGGCGAGGTAGTCGGGCGCGCCGCGCGCCTCGCCGCACAGCCGCTTGAACGAGAAGACGGCAACGCCCTTCACCGCTTTCGGCACATGCATGTGGCGGTTGTCGGAGATGCGCAGCTCCTCCGCCGGCACGTGCGCGGCATCCTCCACCGGGAAGTCGGTCAGGCGATAGAAAGCCCGGCTCAGCGCCTGCGTCGCCTGCGGGCCGTTCGGCACATACCAGGTGGGAAAGCCGCCCAGCCGTGCCATGCGGTAATCGGTCGCGCCGTTGAGCGGGATCACCTCCAGCCGTTCCTCGATCAGCGCGATGAAGGGCAGGAACAGCTGACGGTTCAGCCCGTCCTTGTAGAGATCGGACGGCGGCCGGTTGGAGGTGGTGACGACGACGACACCCTTGTCGACGATCAGCCCGGTGAACAGGCGCGACAGGATGGCGGCATCCGCCATGTTGTTCACCACCATCTCGTCGAAGGCGAGCAGGCGCGCCTCCGCGGCGATGGCGTCGACGACGGGCGGGATCGGGTCGCCCGCCTCCTTCTTGCGCTCCTCCGCCAGCCGCGCATGCACCTCCAGCATGAATTCGTGGAAGTGGACGCGGCGCTTGGGCGTGACCGGCGCATTGGCGAAGAACAGGTCCATCAGCATGGACTTGCCGCGCCCCACCCCGCCCCACAGGTACAGGCCCTTGGGCGGCTCGGGCGTGCGCCGCAGCATCCGCCACAGCACCGATCCCTTGTTCGGCATCGCCGCCAGCGCATCCGCCAGCCCGGCCAGCCGCCGCACCGTCTTCGCCTGATCGGGATCGGGCCTCAGCTGCCCCTCGGCGACGAGCTGGTCGTAGCGGTCGATCAGGCTCATGTCCGCGGGCTGCCCTTGCGCACGGTGGCGGTGAAGCTGGCGCAGGGCGTGTCGACGCCCTCCTGCGTCACCAGCCCGCGCATGAACAGCAGGCGGCCCGTCTCGCGCAGGATCTCCGTCGCGCACTCGATCGGTGCGTGCACCGACATGGCGCTCATGAACTGCACCGAACAGTCGACCGTGGTGGCGTGAGTGACATGCGGCACGCCGCAGACGTCCGCCGTCGCGAACAGCGCCACGTCGACCAGCGTCATCACCGCACCGCCGTGAAAGCCGCCATGCAAATTGGCGTGGACCGAGCCCGGCACGATCCGCACGCGGGCGCCACGCGGCGGCTCCGGCCGCACCTGCAACGGGCCCAGCACCGAGTTGAAGCTGTCCGGCTGCTGCAGCGCCCAGATCGTCCAGCCGGGCGAGGTCGCCGCCGCCCCGCTCACAGCTGGCGCTCGACCTCCATCTTCTTGATCTCGGCGATCGCGCGCGCGGGGGAAAGGCCCTTGGGGCAGACGTTGGCGCAGTTCATGATCGTGTGGCAGCGATACAGGCGGAACGGATCCTCCAGCTCGTCCAGCCGCTCACCCGTCATCTCGTCGCGGCTGTCCGCCAGCCAGCGATAGGCCTGGAGCAGGATTGCCGGACCCAGGAACTTGTCGCTGTTCCACCAGTAGCTCGGGCAGCTGGTCGAGCAGCAGGCGCACAGGATGCACTCGTAGAGGCCGTCCAGCTTGGAGCGGTCCTCGGGCGACTGGAGCCGCTCCTTGCCCGACGGCGCGGGCGTCACGGTCTGCAGCCACGGCTTGATCGAGGCATATTGCGCGTAGAAGTGCGTGAAATCGGGGACGAGATCCTTGATCACGTCCATGTGCGGCAGCGGCGTGATCCGCACCTCACCCTTGATGTCCTCGATCGCGGTCGTGCAGGCGAGGCCGTTGCGGCCGTCGATGTTCATCGAGCAGCTGCCGCAAATGCCCTCGCGGCAGGAGCGGCGGAAGGTGAGCGACGGATCCTGCTCCGACTTCATCTTGATCAGCGCGTCGAGCACCATCGGCCCGCAGCTGTCCAGATCCACCTCGAACGTGTCGTAGCGCGGATTCTCGCCGCTGTCGGGATCGTAACGATAGACCTTGAACGCCTTGACGTTCCTGGCGTCCGCCGCCGCCTTGTGGCGCTCGCCATTCTTGCGGATGACGCTGTTCTTCGGAAGGGCGAATTCGGCCATGTTCGTTCCTGTCGCTCAAGCGCGCGGCGCTGCTGCACCTGCGATATACGCAGGGCAGCGCGCGAGCCAAGCGCAAAGGGGCGGTTTCGCCTGCTTTTGTCCCGCTTGATCGCCGCTCAGGCGGCCGGCTCGCCCCCGCGGACGCCGACCGCGCGCCAGTCCAGGTTGCGCGTGACGTACATGACGCCCGCCAGCGCCGCGAACAGCAGCAGCGCGCCGATCAGCAGCGAATAGGCCTCCAGGCTCAGGAGCGCGAACAGCACCGCATAAAGGCCCGCCAGCATCGCCGCGACGAGCGCACCCCGCCGCCGGCTGCGCAGGATCGCTGTGGCATAGCTGCCGACCAGCGCGACGATGGCAAGGCTGGCCAGCAGATATGCGGGCGTGAAGCCGATCACCTCCGCCAGCGCCAGCAGCAGCACGAAGAACAGGACGAGCCCTGCGCCGACCAGCAGATAGGCCGGCCCCGGCACGCTCACGCCCGCCAGCAGATCGAACATCAGGAGCGCGACGAAGGTGAAGCCGATGAACAGGAAGCCATATTTGGTGGCGCGCGTCACCTCGTCATACAGGTCCACCGGATCGATCAGGCCGACGGTGATCTTGTCCGTCTCCGACGCGCCCTGCTCGCCGATCGACACGGTCGGCCGGTTGAGCGCGAGATTGCCGATCCGCCAGTCCGCGGAAAAACCCTCCGCGCCGACCTGGCGCCGCTCGGGCAGGAAGCCGCCGAGGAAGCTCGGATGCGGCCAGCTCGACCGCACCCGCCAGCGTGTGTCCTGCGCCACCGGCAGCAGGCTGATCGAATCGTGCCCGCGCACCGAAAAGCCGATGTCGAAGTCGACCGTGCCGCCGGGCGCCGCGCCGAGCCGGCCGGAAAAGCCGCTGCCCGCCGTCTGCGACAGGCCCGAGCCGGGGATGAGCGGCAGGCGCCGCCCGTCCACCACGACGCGCGGCTGCGATCCGGCCAGCCCCTTGGCGCTGCTGATGCCGAGCTTCAGTTCCGTCTCGCCCAGCCGCACCGATGCGGGATCGATGTTGAGCGCCGCCAGATCGGGAAGCACGAAGCGCCCGCGCGCGCGCACCTGCGCATCGTAGATCACCGCCTGGTAGATCGATCGCCGCCTGAGCTGCGGCGCCAGCGCCACCTCCATGTCGAGCATGGCGGGTGCGATGATCAACTGCTCCTCGCGCCGTTCCTGCCGGCGCACCTCGCGGCCATTCTCGGTCGCCTGCGTCTCCACCACGCGCGTGAAGGGAATGGCGAGGAACGGCCCGCCCAGCGTCTGTGGCTCGCCCCACCCTGCCACGATCGATCCGCGCGCCGTCTGCGACTGCGATTCGCGATCGTAGACGAGCAGGTAGACGGAGAAGAGCGGCAGCGTCAGCAGCAGGCCGAGCAGCACCACCATGCCGAACTTCCACGACGGCGTGCGCGGTCGCACCGTCTCCCCGCTCATGCCTGCCAAGTCGCCCTCCCGCCGATCGGCGGCGATCAAAGCGGACGCCGCGGCGTCTGTCTATCGCGGGGTTGCGATCAGGTGGAAACGCGTCTGCCGCCCGTCCAGCCAGCGGAAGGTCCGGCCATCGAACCAGCCATCCTCCTCCAGCCGGAACGGGACGGTCTGTTCGCCCCATTCGGGCACGGCCATGTCGGCCTTCAGCTCGATCGACCAGCCCGTATCGGGGGCGAGCGGATGGTCACCGCGCGGCGACGGGGTCTGGTCGTCCCAGAAGCCGATCGCCGCCCCCGCGGCATGGCCGTGATAGCCGAGCGGGTGCGAATAGATGGTCGGCTTCAGCCCCGCGGCGATCGCGGTCGCACGCGCCTCGACCAGCATTTCATTGCCCGTCCTGCCGGTGCGGAAGGTGGCGGTCAGCGCATCCTGCACGCGGTTGGCGGCGGCAAGGCCCGCCTTCAGCCCGGCCGGCGCGTCCGTCTCGCCCGGGCGCAGCACATAGGCCAGCTGCTGCGTGTCGGTGTTCAGCCGCAGATAGGTGATGCCGAAATCGGTCCACAGCATGTCGCCGGGCCGGATCACCGCATCGCCCTCCAGCGGCTCGGCCACCCCCTTGCGGAAGATCGCGACCGAGGGGTGGAACCACGTGTCGAGCCCGAGCGCCCGCACCCGCTCGCGCTGCCACCAGACGAGGTCGTCGGCGGTGGTGATGCCGGGCCGCACCTGCGCATAGCCGTCGGCGATGATACGGTGCGCGACGGCGACGATGCCGGGATAGCGCGCCAGCTCGCCCGCGCTCCGCGTCTCCAGCCAGCCGACTGCCAGCGGCTCGGCCGGGACGATGCGTGCGCGTAAGCTCGCCGGCAGCCTGGCCGTCAGCGCCTCATACTGGCTGTGCGTCAGCCCGTCGGCAAAGGCGGTGGCGGGCGAGACGTTGAGCGCGATCCGGTTGGGCTTGCGCTCGGCGATCAGCGCGGCGGCGCGGGCATATTGGTCTGGCTCCTTCGCCGGATCCCAGGCCGGCGCGAACAGCCCAGCCAGCCCGTAGCGGCTGACGGTCAGCCGCTCCACCGGCCGGCCGTCGCCGGGATCGTGGAAGATCAGGATGGTGGTTCGCCGCGCATGCATCGACCGCGCGTCGAGCATGGTCGAGACGACCGGATCCTCGCCATATTCGCGGGCGATCAGCACCCACATGTCGATGCCGTGCTGGCGCATCAGCTTCGGCACGATCGTGTCCAGCCGCAGCTTCAGCTCGGCATCGATCAACGCGGCCTGCGCGCGCAGCGGCAGGATCGCCGGCGGCGGCGCGGACGGAGGTGCGGCGGCGGCACACAGCGCCAGCGCCGCGACCGCCGCGGGCACGCGCATCAGTAAACGCGTGCCTTCGGCTTGATATATTCGACGTCGTCGGTCAGCGTGTAATCGTGGACCGGGCGGTAATCGATCCGCACCGCGCCCTTGTCGAACCACGTGATCGTGTGCTTCATCCACTCGGCGTCGTTCCGCTCGGGGAAGTCCTCGTGCATGTGCGCGCCGCGGCTTTCCTTGCGGTTGGCCGCCGAGTGCATCGTCACCACCGCCTGCGGCAGCAGATTGTCCAGCTCCAGCGTCTCGACCAGGTCGGTGTTCCAGATCATCGAGCGATCGGTGATGCCGATATCCTGCAGGCTGCCGAAGATGTTGTCGATCTGGCCCTGCCCCTCGCGCAGCAGCGCCGTGTCGCGGAACACCGCGCAATGCTTCTGCATGGTGCGCTGCATGTTGGAGCGGATCTGCGCGGTCGGCGTGCCGCCCTTGGCGTTGCGATAGCGATCGACGCGGCTCACCGCGAAATCGTCCGCATCCTTGGACACGGCGACATGCGGCGTGCCGGGCTTGACGATGTCGGCGATGCGGAAGCCCGTCGCGCGGCCGAACACGACCAGATCGATCAGGCTGTTGGAGCCGAGCCGGTTGGCGCCGTGGACGGAGACGCACGCCGCCTCGCCCACCGCGAACAGGCCGGGCACCACGCTGTCCGGATTGCCGTCCTTCAGCGTCACGACCTCGCCGTGATAGTTACAGGGGATGCCGCCCATATTGTAATGCACCGTCGGCGTGACGGGCAGCGGCTGGCGGGTGAGATCGACGCCGGCAAAGATCTTGCCCGTCTCGGTGATGCCGGGCAGCCGCTCGGCCAGCACCTTGGGATCGATATGATCGAGGTGCAGGAAGATGTGGTCCTTGTCCTTGCCGACGCCGCGGCCCTCGCGCATCTCCATGGCCATCGAGCGGGCGACGACGTCGCGCGAGGCCAGGTCCTTGGCCGACGGGGCATAGCGCTCCATGAAGCGCTCGCCCTCGGAGTTGGTCAGGTAACCGCCCTCGCCGCGCGCGCCCTCGGTGATGAGCACGCCCGCGCCGTAGATGCCGGTCGGGTGGAACTGGACGAACTCCATGTCCTGCAGCGGCAGGCCCGCGCGCAGCACCATGCCGTTGCCGTCGCCGGTGCAGGTGTGCGCCGAGGTGGCGGAGAAATACATGCGGCCGCCGCCGCCCGTCGCCAGCACGGTTGCGTGGCTGCGGAAGCGGTGGATGGAGCCGTCCTCCATGCAGAGCGCGATCACGCCCTTGCACTCGCCGTTCACCATGATGAGGTCGAGCGCGAAATATTCGACGTAGAAGTCCGCGTCGTAGCGCAGGCTCTGCTGGTAGAGCGAGTGCAGCATGGCATGGCCGGTGCGGTCCGCGGCGGCGCAGGTGCGCTGCACGGGCGGGCCGGCGCCCATGTTCTGCATGTGGCCGCCGAACGGCCGCTGGTAGATCTTGCCTTCCTCCGTGCGGCTGAACGGCACGCCGGCATGTTCCAGCTCGATCACCGCGGCGGGCGCTTCGCGCACCATATATTCGATCGCGTCCTGGTCGCCGAGCCAGTCGGAGCCCTTGACGGTGTCGTACATGTGCCAGGTCCAGTGATCGGGACCCATGTTGCCGAGCGACGCGGCGATGCCGCCCTGCGCGGCCACGGTATGCGAGCGCGTCGGGAAGACCTTGGTGATGCAGGCGGTCTTCAGCCCCTTCTCGGCGATGCCCATCGTCGCGCGCAGGCCCGAGCCGCCGGCTCCGACGACCACCGCGTCATAGACATGGTCGATGATCTTGTAGGCTTCCGCCATTTCAGCGCGCTCCCGCGAAGGCAATCTTGAGGATCGAGAAGATCGCGAGCGCACCCGCGCCGATCGTGAAGAAGTTGATGGCGATCAGGCCGGCCACCTTGCTGGATTCCTTCTGGTAATCCTCCAGCACCACCTGCAGCCCCAGGCGGAAGTGGTAGAAGGTGTTGATCACCAGCAGCACCAGCGGCACCGCCACGAACGGCGACGACAGCCACAGGGTGACGGTGCGATAATCGAGGCTGGGCAGCCGCACGATCGACAGGACGAACCAGACGACCAGCAGCAGGTTGCCCGCCGCCGTCACCCGCTGCATCCACCAGTGATGCGCGCCCGATTTGGCCGACCCCAGCCCCCGGACGCGCCCGATCCCCGTTCCCGTGCCCATATGTCCGGCCTTACCTGGTGAAGATCCACGCCCACAGCAGGAGCGTGGCGATGATGGAGAAGGCGATCGTCGCGAGCGACGTCGTCTTGTTGGTCTTGAGCTCGTAGGCGGCACCCAGATCCATGACGAGGTGGCGGATGCCGTTCGCCATGTGCTGGAAGAAGGCCCAGGTCAGCCCGATCAGGATCAGCGCCGGCAGCGGGTTCAGCATCGCCGTGCCCGGCAGCGGCAGCCCGTCGGGGCCGATCGGCTGGTCACGCGTCATCAGGTCGAGGAAGCGGGCATAGCTGGCCGGCCCGCCGGCCGCGGCCGCCAGCCACCAGGTGAACAGCGTCGCCCCGCCCAGCGCCAGGCCGACGCCGGTGGCACGGTGCAGGATCGACACCAGCATGTGCGGGCCCCACCGCCAGATGGTGAGGTGCGGCGACAAGGGCCGGCTGCGCGGACGTGCCATCTTTATCCTCGGCTCGACAAATCGCGCTCCTCTTAGCGGGCGCGGCGTTTGTTGCAACCGCGAGACCGCGCCGTCATTCGCCGCGCCTCGCCGCAACCTCCCGTTTACCGTCCCGCGCTAATCTGCTGCCTACGTGCAACCAGCGGGCGACTCGATCCATGTCGGCCTATGAGACCTTTCTGGCGGACGATCCCGTCGCGGCGCTCAGCGACCGGGCGATCGCCGCCAGGCTCGCCACCTTCGATCCCGATGGCGGCCTCGATGCCGCGCTCCGGCGGTTGTGGGCGCGCGCGGGCGATGCGATCCGCGACGGCGCGCGCCGCCACTGGACCGGCTGGCAGGAGCACACCGCCGCCGCCCCGCAGGATCGCGCCGCGCTGGTCGATCAGCTCGTCGAGATCAGCCTCGAGGCCTATAACCGCCCGTTCGATCGCGACTGGATGCGCCGCATCGCCGGCCACGGCGCGGCCATCTATCGCCGCCGCCTGCCGACGCCGCAGGCGGTGACCCATGTCTCGTCCCTGTCCAACGCCATTGCCGCCGCGATCGCCACCCGCTTCGCCGACGAGCCCGATTTCGTCGCCGACACGCGCAATCTGCTCGCCACGGTCAACACCATCCAGCTCGAGGTGATGTTCGCCGAGATCAGCAAGCTCCAGCGCGAGGAGAGTGCCCGCGCGCTCGATGCGCAGGGCGCCGCCTATCGCGACCAGATCCATCAGCTGCTGAGCGACGCGCAGGCCGGCTCCGCGGCGCTGCGCGATCAGTCGCTGCAGACCTCCGCCTCCGCACGCGGCATGCTCGGCAAGGCGTCCGAAGTCGCCGCCGCGGCCGAACAGTCGGCGCTGGCGATGCGCGAGGCCGCGCAGACCGCCGCCGGCCTGATCCGCGCGATCGAGGAGGCGCGCACGCAGGTCGACGCCTCCGCCGCCGTCGCCCACCGCGCCGCCGAGCAGTCCGCCCAGGCGCTGGAGACGTCGGAGGCGCTGTCGGGCCATGCCCAGGCGATCGAATCGATCCTCGGCCTGATCCGCGACATTGCCGGGCAGACCAACCTGCTCGCCCTCAACGCCACGATCGAGGCGGCGCGCGCGGGCGATGCCGGGCGCGGCTTCGCGGTCGTCGCGCAGGAGGTGAAGAGCCTCGCCCGCCAGACCGCGCGCGCAACGGACGACATCGCCGCCAAGATCGCCGCCATCCAGGCCGCCTCCAAGCTGACGCTCGCCGCCAACGGCCAGATCCGTCACATCGTCGGCGAGGTGAAGACCTCCGCCGGCCGCATCCGCGAGGCGATGGAGGCGCAGGCCCAGACCGTCACCATGATCACCGCAGCGGTGGACGAAACCGCGCTCGCCGCCGATTCGATGTCGGGCACCATCGCCGCCATCCGCCTCGATACCGAACATGTCGCCTCGGAGATCGACCGGCTGGCGACGGGCTTCCGCAACGTCGATGCGCGACTGGGCGAGATGGACGCGACGACGGGCGAGTTCGTGGCGAAGATCGCCGCCTGAACCCGCCCGTGCGGGCCCCTAGAGGAACAGGTCCGAGGCGTAGACCCGCGTGATGTCCTGCAGTTCGAAACCCAGCTCGACGCTGCCGTCGCCGTTGGCATCGATGTTCAGGTAAGCGCTGCCCGCGCTGTAGACGACGTTGACCGAGCCGATCCCGTCCTCGGGGAAATCCCGCTCGCCGATCCAGCGGAGCGGCTGGTCGCCGGCGCGGTTCCAGTTGCCGTCGATCCCGCGCAGGTCGATCCTGTCGCCCTCGCCGCGGTCGAAATCGTAGATGCTGTCGATCGAGAAGCCGCTCTGAATGTCGTCCGCGCGGATGTTCTCGTAGACGAAGGTGTCGGCGCCATAGCCGCCGATCAGGGTGTCGCCGCCGCGCCCGCCGATCAGGCGATCATTGCCGCCGCCGCCGAACATCAGGTCGGTGCCGTCGCCGCCCCACAGCACGTCGTCGCCGAGATCGCCTTGGATCGTGTCGTTGCCGGCATTGCCGTAAAGCCGGTCGTTCCCCGCGCCGCCGAACAGGCGGTCGTTGCCGCCGCCGCCGCTCAGCGTGTCGGCGCCGCGATAGCCGTAAATCTCGTCGGCACCGGCCGTGCCGTTCAGGTCGTTATTCTGCTCGTTCCCGCGAATGACTGCCATGACAGGCTCCTTTGGGACGTGGTTCCCCTGCAACATCCAGTCTGGGCCGTTCGTTCCTGCGGCGAAAGCCGGGTGGGGCTCGCTTCGTCCCGGCCCCGCCGCCGCCCGTCCGGCCCAGCTTCCCACGCCCCGCCGCCTTGTCTATCCGCCGCGGCCATGACCCAGCCCCACATCCTCGTCACCGGCACCAGCCGCGGCATCGGCGCCGCCATCGTCGCGGCGCTCGCCCCCCACGCCCGCGTCGTCGGCCACGCCACCACCGCGGACGATGGCCGCCTCGCCGCCGACCTGTCCCGCCCGGAGGCCGCCGGCCTGCTGTGGCGCGAGGCGCTGGCGGCGCTCGACGGGCGGATCGACGTGCTGGTCAACAATGCCGGCATCTTCGAGGCCGCCTCGATCGACGCGCCCGACCAGGCGTGGCGCGACGCGTGGGAGCGGACGATGCAGGTCAACCTCACCGCCTCCGCCGAACTCTCCCGCCTCGCCGTGCTCCACTGGCAGCAGCAGGGCGCGGGGGCCGAGGCGGGCCGCGGCCGCCTCGTCAACGTCGCCTCCCGCGCCGCCTATCGCGGCGATTCGCCCGCCCACTGGCATTATGCCGCGTCCAAGGCGGGCATGGTCGCCATGACCAAGACGATCGCGCGCGGCTATGCGCGCGACGGCATCCTCGCCTTCGCCGTCTGCCCGGGCTTCACCATGACCGGCATGGCGGAGGATTATCTCGCCAGCCGCGGCGGCGATCAGCTGCTGGCCGACATTCCGCTCGGCCGCGTCGCCGATCCGGCGGAGGTGGCCGAGGCGGTCCGCTTCCTCGCGCTGGAGGCCCCGCCGTCGATGACCGGCGCGGTGCTCGACCTCAACGGAGCCTCCTATGTCCGCTGAGCCGCGCGGGGACGGGGTGACGGGCTTCCCCTTCGATGCCCCGCGCGACGGCAGCTGGAAGCTGACGCTCCCCTGCACCCGCGCGGAGGCGGACGCGCTGGCGGGCGATCTGCCGACGCTCGCCTTGCTCGATCCCCCGCCCACGCTGATGACGAGCGAGCCCGATCCGGATGCCCCCGATGCGTGGCGCCTCGACGCCTATTTCGAGGCCGAGCCCGACGCCGCCTCGATCCGGCTGATCCGCGATCTCGTCCCCTCCGCCGCCGGCACCGCGCCGGCGCTGGAGCATGTGCCAGAGGAAGATTGGGTCACACTCAGCCAGGAAGGGCTGGCGCCGATCCATGCCGGCCGCTTCTGGGTCCATACGCCGCAGCATGGGGCGGACGATGCGCCGGCGGGCAGCGTCCGCTTCGCCATCGCCGCGGGCCGCGCCTTCGGCACCGGCCATCACGAGACGACGGCGGGCTGCCTCGCCATGCTCGATCGGCTGCGCCGCGCCGGCCATCATTACGGCAACATCGCCGATGTCGGCACCGGCACCGGCCTGCTCGCCTTCGCCGCGCGTTCGCTGTGGCCGTCGGCCCGCATCGTCGCATCGGACATCGATCCCGTCTCAATCGAGGTAACGGTGGAGAATGCCGCGGCGAACGCCGTGCCCGTCGGCCGCGCGCGCACCGCGATCGAGCTGGTCGTCGCTGCCGGGCTCGACCATCCGCGGCTGAAAGCACGCGCGCCCTATGATCTGCTGATCGCCAACATCCTCGCCGGCCCGCTGGTCGAGCTGGCGCCCGTCTTTGCCCGCGCGCTGGCGCCCGGCGGCACGCTGATCCTCGCCGGCCTGCTGCAAACGCAGGCCGAGGCCGTCGCCACCGCCTATCGCCGCCAGGGGCTGCGGCTGGCTGAGGATGCGCGCTTCGGCGACTGGCCGACGCTCCGCCTCGTCAAGCGCGCCGCGCGGCCCGCCCGCGGTCGCGCGCGCAAGGGCGTCGCCGTCGGCATGGGCAGCTGGTCCACCGACGGCGCGATCTGACCGGCTGTCGCCTCAATCCCGGTCGGGCGCGCCGAGCGGGAAGAAGCTCCGGAAGGGCCGCGCCTCGTCCACCGCGCGGCGGACGCTCGGCCGCGCCAGCAGCCGCGCGCGATAGGCCTTGAGCGTCACCAGCGCGTCGGGGATCGGCTGCACCCAGTCGCCATAGAACAGCGCCGGTGCCGCGGCGCAGTCGGCCAGCGTGAACGCCTCGCCCGCCGCCCACGTCCGCCCGGCCATGTGCCCGTCCCACCAGCGATAGGCCGCTCCCAGTCCCTCCCGTGCCCGCGCCACGCCCAGCGGATCGCGGCTGCCTTCGTCGCGCAGCCGGTCGGAGACGGGCACCTGCATCTGGTTCATCAGGTAGGTGTCGGACAGGCGATCGAGCAGCCGCACCTCCAGCGCCGCCGCCGGATCGGCCGGGATCATCGCGGTGTGGCCGGGATGGTGGATCTGGAGATGTTCGATGATGATTGAGCTTTCCGCCACCACCCGGTCGCCGTCCACCAGCAGCGGGAACTTGCCGAACGGCGCGATCGCGGCGAACTCCGCGCCCACGCCTTCCTCGGCCAAGCTGCGATAGTCGAACGCGGTGCCGGTCTCCCACAGCGCGATCAGCACCTTCCAGGTGTAGGAGGAGAAAGGGTGTCCATAGAGGCGAAGCATGCGGGCTCTCCGGGCAGCAGGCGTCCAGCTTAACAAAGATAACCAGCGGCGTCACGCCCCGTCGGGAACGCCGCTCCGCCAGCCCCGTTGCCGCGTGCATGACCGGACCCGCCCCCACCGCCGCCGCGCGCGATCCGCGCATCCCGCCGCTCAGCGTGGCGCTCGGCTTCGGCCCGGCGGCCATATTGCCGCTGCTGGCGCTCGCCGCCTTCCTGCTGCCGCCGCGCACCGCATGGATCGCGGTCGCGCTCGCGCAATTGTGGGGCGGGTCGATCCTGCTGTTCCTGGCGGGCGTGCGCCGGGGCCTCAGCTTCTTCACCGAGGGCGGCCCCCGCCCCGTCCAGGTCGCCACCTCCGTGTGGCTGTTCGTGCTCGGCCTCGCCGGGCTCGCCCTCCCTGCCCCCTTCGCCTTCCTCGCCCAGATCCTCGGCTACGGCACCGTCGGCCTGACCGACCCGCGCGCGGCGAAGCGGGGCGAGGTGCCGGCCCACTTCGCCCGGCTCCGCCCGCCGCAGATGGCGATCGCGGTGCTCGGCCTCGTCGCGCTGACGGTGCGCGTCAGCCTGGGCTGACCGTCCCGCCCCGCGACGCGCCGGGCGTCCGCGCTTTCCGCTTCTGTCCAGCCCTTCCGCGCTCTGTTCGCCGCAATTGCCTTTGCGACGAACGGAGCGACCATCGAGCGATTCTCCCGTTGTGTCTTTCGCACGGATGGGCACAAGTGATGGTGGTCATCGGGGAGGCCAGCTACCATATTCTGCCTAGGCGCGGGCCTCCAGGGGCCGGCTCAGGCGGCGTGTGCGCTGCGTGGATGGCTCGAAAAAGATGGGGAAAAGCACGCGAAACCGCTGCCTTTTGCCCCGTCCCGGTATAGTCTCGCGGCCCGCGCCCGAGTCGAACGGAACAGGAACGGACAAGAGGGCGTCATGGATCTGAGCGGCAGCAGCGAAGTGGAAGCGAACGACGTGGCGACGACCCTTGAAGCCCCGCGCACCGAGCGCGAATCGGTCTCCTCGCAGGGCGCCCGGCCGCAGCCTTATGCGGTCGAGGTCGATCATTCGCGCGATGCGCTGCTGACCGATTTCGGCAAGGAGACGCTGAAGGATCGCTACCTGCTGCCCGGCGAAGGCTTCCAGGATCTCTTCGTCCGCGTCGCCTCCGCTTATGCCGACGATGCCGCGCACGCCCAGCGCCTCTACGACTATATCTCGCGCCTGTGGTTCATGCCGGCGACCCCGGTCCTGTCCAACGGCGGCACCGGCCGCGGCCTGCCGATCAGCTGCTATCTCAACTCGGTCGACGACAGCCTCGAGGGCATCGTCAATACGTGGAACGAGAATGTCTGGCTCGCCTCGCGCGGCGGCGGCATCGGCACCTATTGGGGCTCGGTCCGCGGCATCGGCGAGCCGGTCGGCCTCAACGGCAAGACCAGCGGCATCATCCCCTTCGTCCGCGTGATGGATTCGCTCACCCTCGCGATCAGCCAGGGGTCGCTCCGCCGCGGCTCGGCCGCCGTCTATCTCGACGTGTCGCACCCCGAGATCGAGGAGTTCCTCGAGATCCGGAAGCCCAGCGGAGACTTCAACCGCAAGGCGCTCAATCTCCACCACGGCGTCCTCCTGTCCGACGCCTTCATGGAAGCGGTGCGCGACGGCCAGCCCTGGACGCTCGTCAGCCCCAAGGACGGCAGCCCCCGCGGCGAGGTGGACGCGCGCTCGCTGTTCCAGAAGCTGGTCGAGACGCGGCTGGCGACGGGCGAGCCCTATATCGTCTTCTCCGACACGGTGAACCGGATGATGCCGCGCCACCACCGCGAGCTCGGCCTCAAGGTTTCCACCTCCAACCTCTGCTCGGAGATCACGCTGCCGACGGGGCGCGATCACCTCGGCAATGATCGCACCGCGGTCTGCTGCCTGTCGTCGCTCAACCTCGAGACGTGGGACGAGTGGAACGGCGACAAGCGCTTCATCGAGGACGTGATGCGCTTCCTCGACAATGTGCTGACCGACTATATCGAGCGGGCGCCCGAGGAGATGGCGCGCGCCCGCTATTCCGCGATGCGCGAGCGGTCGGTGGGCCTCGGCGTCATGGGCTTCCACTCCTTCCTCCAGGCGCGCGGCCTGCCGTTCGAAGGCGCCATGGCCAAGTCGTGGAACCTGCGCATCTTCAAGCATATCGCCGGCCGCGCCGAGGAAGCCTCCATGCTGCTCGCGACCGAGCGGGGCCCCTGCCCCGATGCGGCCGACCGCGGCGTGATGGAGCGTTTCTCCTGCAAGATGGCGATCGCGCCGACTGCGTCCATCTCGATCATCTGCGGCGGCACGTCCGCCTGCATCGAGCCGATCCCGGCCAACATCTACACGCACAAGACGCTGTCGGGCAGCTTCTCGATCCGCAATCCCTATCTCGAAAAGCTGCTGATCGCGAAGTCGAAGAACAGCGACAATGTGTGGAACACGATCCTGGAGAAGGGCGGCTCCGTCCAGCATCTCGACTTCCTGACGCAGGACGAGAAGGACTGTTACAAGACCTCGTTCGAGATCGACCAGCGCTGGTTGATCGAACTGCAGGCGGATCGCACGCCCTATATCGACCAGTCGTCCAGCCTCAACCTGTTCATCCCGGCCGATGTCGAGAAGTGGGATCTGCTGATGCTCCACTTCCGCGCGTGGGAGCTGGGCATCAAGTCGCTCTACTATCTCCGCTCCAAGTCGATCCAGCGCGCAGGCTTTGCCGGCGGCGTCGAGGCGGACAACACGATCGAGAAGCCCAAGTTCGAGCTGGGCGAAGCGACGGACTATGATGAGTGTCTGGCGTGCCAGTGACGCGGGCGGGTTCGGATTGCACCAGCAATCCGAACACTCGCCACGTCGGCCGGCGGGGCGGCTTTGCCGCCTCGACCGACGGCGTGGCGACCCGCGCTCACTAGATCAGGCAATGCCCGCCCCTGAACCATCCACCGCGCCGTCGGTCGGGACGGTCACGCCGTCCCGCCGCCCGCTGCGGCATAGCCCCGGGCTGCGCGTGCAACCCGGGGCGTCCGGCTTACTCCTCCGTCTCGAACGTCACCGCGACATCCGCATTGGCGGACAGGCGGACCGTGCCGTCCTCGACCGTGGCGACGAGGCCGCCGTCGATATAATGGTGATGCCCTTCGTGGCTGCCCTGCCCGCTGTCCTTCTTGGTCAGCTTGATGCGGTTGCCCTCGACCGCGTCGACCGTGCCGACATGCACGCCGTCCGCGCCGATCACCTCGGCATGTTCCTTAACCTGTGTCAGATCGGCCATCGAACTCGTCCTCCATGCGTTGACCCGGCCCCGAACGCACGACGCGAAGGATCGCCGCATGACAAACGCCTCGCTGATCTTCATGGCCCTCGTCGGCGCCGCCGCGCTGGCGCTCGGCATCGGCCTGCTGATCGCCGCGGGCCAGCGCCGGCACGAGGAATCGCGCTACGTCTCGCGGCTGGCGGGCGTGATGGTCTGCGCGCTCGGCCTCGTCCTGATCGTGTTCGCCGGCAGCTGGGTGTTCTGGAGCTGAGCGGCCGGGCTCAGACGATGCCGGCCTTCCCCGTTCGTGCTGAGCCTGTCGAAGCACCGTTCTTCTCGAACCCGGCGGAGAAAGGCAGCCCTTCGACAAGCTCAGGGCGAACGGCAGGGAAGCTCCGAAGCCACTCCCTGCGGGCCGCCGCATGATCCGCGCGCTCCGCCTCGCCCGCGCCCGCGCTTACGCCCGCATCGTCCGCTTCCGCCTCGGCAGCGACACCCCCGCTTATGCCGAGGCGCGCGCCGCCGTCGCCCGGCTCCGTTCATCCCCTTTCGCGTCGGAGTAACCCCATGTCCCTCCTCCAGGCCTCGCGCTCCTACAAGCCGTTCGAATATCCGTGGGCGTTCGAATATTGGAAGCGCCAGCAGCAGATCCACTGGATGCCCGAGGAAGTGCCGCTCGGCGAGGATTGCCGCGACTGGGCGCAGAAGCTCAGCCCGCACGAGCGCAACCTGCTGACGCAGATCTTCCGCTTCTTCACGCAGGCCGACGTCGAGGTGCAGGATTGCTACCACGACAAATATGGCCGCGTGTTCAAGCCGACCGAGATCAAGATGATGCTCACCGCCTTCTCCAACATGGAGACGGTGCACATCGCCGCTTATTCGCACCTGCTCGACACGATCGGCATGCCCGAGACCGAATATTCGGCCTTCCTCCAGTATAAGGAGATGAAGGACAAGCATGACTATCTGTCGCAGTTCGGCGTCGATACGGACGAGGACATCGCCAAGACGCTCGCCATGTTCGGCGGCTTCACCGAGGGGCTGCAGCTCTTCGCCAGCTTCGCCATGCTGATGAACTTCCCGCGCTTCAACAAGATGAAGGGCATGGGCCAGATCGTCAGCTGGTCGGTGCGCGACGAGAGCCTGCACTGCGAAGGCATCATCAAGCTGTTCCACGCTTTCGTGAAGGAGCGGGACTGCTATTCCGCGCGGGTGAAGGACGACATTCGCGACATGTGCCAGAAGACGGTGCGGATCGAAGATGCGTTCATCGATCTCGTCTTCGAAATGGGCCCGGTCGAGGGGATGAAGCCCAAGGACATCAAGAAGTACGTCCGCTTCATCGCCGACTGGCGCCTCGGCCAGCTGGGCCTCGAGCCCATCTACCTGATCGA
This sequence comes from Sphingomonas jatrophae, assembly GCF_900113315.1. Lineage (GTDB taxonomy): Bacteria > Pseudomonadota > Alphaproteobacteria > Sphingomonadales > Sphingomonadaceae > Sphingomonas_P > Sphingomonas_P jatrophae. The sequence goes on from NZ_FOZG01000002.1 coordinate 754,443, forward strand.
CGAACACCCCCTCCCCTGGCTCGCCCCCCTGCTCAACGGCGTCGAGCACGCCAACTTCTTCGAAACCCGCGCCACCGAATATTCCAAGGCCGCGACGCGCGGCAATTGGGGCGACGTGTGGGGCCGCTTCGACCAGCGCAAGGCGGCGGTGGCGGCACCGGCGGCGAACGAGGAGGCGGAAGCGGACATGTTCGCGACGGCAGGTGTGGCGGCGGAATAATAACTGTCAGTGCGGCTTTAAGAAAAAGAGGCTAGCTCGGTGAGCAAGATGGCATGGCGCATGCTCGCTATCGTCTCACTGGCAGCTTGCGCTTCTCTGACAGTGGCGGTTGTCTGGGTAGCTGTCGCTTACGGCTCCAACCTGCGCAAGATCACTGAGGGCGCGCAGGTATGTCTCGCTGGAGCCCGCGCATATGACAGCGTAGCAGCAGCGCAAATGATTGGCCGCTTGGATTTGGTCTCCTTCCTGCTCACTACCGGCGGACTGCTGTTGGCCGTATTCGCTTTCATGGGTTTTTGGATGATACGGCGCGAAGCGCTTGATGAAGCTGGGAAAGTTGCTCGGGAGGAGGCGCGGAAGGTTGCGCAGGAATACGCAAACCTTGAACATACCGAGAACGGAACATACTTTGTGGCTGAAGGGGCTAGCCGCGGGTCTAAGCAGCGTGTAAGAGTCAAGCGAAATCGTCAGGCTCACAGTTATGACCCTGCGACCGTTTCCACCGCCGGGGCGGTAAAGGAAAGGCCACAGAGAGATGATGAGCGTAATCGAGGCGATGAAGGTAGTCGCAAGGCACCAAAAGGGCGATCTTCCGATACAGATGGTGCCGTTAGCTAACGATCTCGGCATCGAGGTTTACCGGGTTCCGAATTGGCCGGACACACTCTCCGGGATGATCTCGAAGAGTAATACCAGTGCAAGCGGCTTCGATATTTTCGTGAACGCAGCGCATCCTGAGACGCGTCGGCGCTTCACTATCGCACATGAGTGCGCTCATGCGATTCTACATCCTGACCTGATTGGAGACGGAATCACCGACGACGCTCTCTATCGATCGGGCTTGTCCAACCGGGTTGAAGCTCAAGCTAACCGCTTGGCAGCGGACATACTTATGCCACGTGATCGATTAAATGAGCTAATTGACCATGGGATCACGAGTGTTCCACAGCTGGCGCGGATGTTCGGTGTATCTGAGCAAGCGATGGCTATTAGGGTTGGCGCTCCCCAAGATGTTTAGAGTCCTGTAGAAGCCTTTGGTTAGGCATCTAATTCGGACGGCACAGCGTCTCCTCACTCAATCTCATCCGCATCACGCCCGCGCGCTTCACCTCCACCAGCACCTCATCCAACCGCCCATCGCGCACCTCCGCGGGAGGAGCGAAGCGGAGCCCGCTCTCTGGCTCCACCGCGATGGCGCGCAGGCGGGCGGGCAGGTCGCCGCCCACGCCGGCGATCGTCGCGCCCCTCACCAACCCGAAAACCCCCTTTCCAACACAAACCCATCTGGTTAGTCGCCTGACCTCCCTCACAGGAGTCGCTCCATGCCAGACGCACCCGTCGTCCCCGTGCAGCACCGCCATGACGGCTGGACCGTCGAGCGCCAGCGCCGCTTCCTCTTCGCGCTGGCCGATACGGGCTGCGTGTCCGACGCCGCCGCCGAAGCCGGCCTCTCTGTCCGCTCCGCCTATCGCCTGCGCCGCCGCTTGGGCGCGGAGGCGTTTGCCGCGGCGTGGGACGAGGCGCTGGTCGCCGCCTCGCGCCGCCTCGCCGCCGTCGCCTATGAACGCGCGATCAACGGCGTCGCCAGGCCCGTCTGGCACAAGGGCGAGCAGGTCGGCGAGGAGCGGCGCTACAATGATCGCCTGCTCATGTTCCTGCTGCGCCACGGCGATCCGCTGCGCTTCGGCCACCTCGCCGGATTGCACCCGCATGCGGTCGCCGATCCGCGCGATGCCGCCGATGGCGAGCTGAAGCGCCTCGTCCACCGCCTCACCGACGAGGCCGCGACCGAGCCGCTCATCCCCGGCTCCGACACGTGAAAACACGCGTCTAGGTGCGACCTTCGTGACCTTCGGGTAAGCGGATACCGTTTACTCGAACCCCATCCGCACCACGCCCGCGCGCTTCACCTCGGCCAGCACCTCGTCCACCCGCGCATAGCGCGTCTCCGCTGAAGGGGCGAAGCGGAGCTGGCCCTGCGGCTCCGCCGCGATCGCGCGCAGGCGGGCGGGCAGGTCGCCGCTCCGCCCGTCCAGCGTCGCTTCGCCGTCCGCCCCGAGCACGAGGCGGTGGACCGTCGGCGGGCTCGCCGCGCCCTCTGCCGGCACCGGCAGATCGAGCGCCACCTTGTGCGTCGCCATCGGCACGGTGAGGATGAACATGATGAGCAGCACCAGCAGCACGTCGATCAGCGGCGTCATGTTGAGCGCCGCCATCGGCCGGGCATCGATCGCGGGGGTGGAGACGCTGCGCATCTGATCCTCCTTGGCGTGAATGTGATGTGATCACATCATGCTACGCGGACGCGGTCAAGCCCGCCGCTCGTGCCGCCCCGGCGGGTCTCCCGCCACCTGTCGGAACTGGTCCTCCGAGCGTCGCTTCGTCCACCTAAAGGCTTGAGCCGCCATCGATCCGTCCGGTCGGAGCCGATGCCGCCGCCATGCGTTCGCCGCTCCTGATCCCCGCCTCCAGGAGCGTCCCCATGTCCCACATCCCGAACAAGGTCATGCCGCACGCCGCGCCCCACGCCGCCGAGCCTGCCGCCCCCGCGCCTGCCGAGCAGCCTCACGTCCCGCCGGCCAGCTGGCTCACGCTCGCCGGCGGCGCCGCGGCCGCCGTCGCGCTGGGCGCGGTCGGCACCCACCTGATGCGCCGCCGCTGACCCCTCCAGCCCCAACGGAGCCGCCATGCCCCTCTCCCCGCAAGTCGCGCCCGGCGGCTCCGCTCCGGCCGATGCGCCCCAGCGCCTGTCCGTCACGCTCACCGTCAACGGCGAGGATCATGCGCTGGCGCTCGACAGCCGCACCACGCTGCTCGACGCGCTGCGCGATCATCTCCACCTGACCGGCGCCAAGAAAGGCTGCGATCACGGCCAGTGCGGCGCCTGCACCGTGCTGGTCGAGGGGCGGCGGATCAACTCCTGCCTCGCGCTCGCCGCCATGCATGAGGGCGATGCCATCACCACGATCGAGGGCGTCGGCACGCCGCAGGCGCTCCACCCGCTCCAGGCGGGCTTCGTCCGGCACGACGGCTATCAGTGCGGCTATTGCACGCCCGGCCAGATCATGTCCGCGCTCGGCATGGTGGAGGAGCACAGGCAGGGCTGGCCGAGCCACGCCACCGGTTCGGTCGCCGATCGCCCCGCGCTCACCCGCGAGGAGATTGCCGAGCGGATGAGCGGCAACATCTGCCGCTGCGCCGCCTACCCGAACATCGTCGACGCGATCAGCGAGTTTGCCGGGGAGCAGCCGGCATGAGGCCATTCACGCTCACCCGCGCCGCCTCTCCAGAGGAGGCGGTCGCCGAGACCGGCGCGCGCTACATCGCCGGCGGCACCAACCTGCTCGACCTGATGAAGCTCGGCATTGAGACGCCCGCACGCCTCGTCGACATCAGCCGCCTGCCGCTCAATGAGGTGGAGGAGGCGGACGGCGGCCTGCGCATCGGGAGCCAGGTTCCCAACAGCGATCTCGCCGCGCACGATCTCGTCCGCACCCGCTATCCGCTGCTGGCCGAAGCGCTGCTGGCCGGCGCCTCGGGCCAGCTGCGCAACAAGGCGACGACGGGCGGCAACCTGCTCCAGCGCACCCGCTGCTATTATTTCTACGATTCCGCTCTGCCCTGCAACAAGCGCGACCCCGGCTCCGGCTGCGGCGCGATCGGCGGGGTCAACCGCATCCACGCCATCCTCGGCACCAGCGACAAGTGCATCGCCACGCACCCGAGCGACATGGCCGTCGCCATGCTGGCGCTGGATGCCAAGGTCGAGACGCTCCGCCCCGGCGGCGCCACGCGCACCTTGCCGCTGGCCGAGCTCCACCGCCTGCCCGGCGATACGCCGCACATCGACACCAATCTCAAGCCCGGCGAGCTGATCACCGCGGTCGTCCTGCCGCCGCCGCCGCCCGGCCGCCAGCTCTACCGCAAGGTGCGCGATCGCGCCTCCTACGCCTTCGCGCTCGTCTCCGTTGCCGCCGCGATCGAGGTGGCGGACGGCCGCATCGCCTCCGCCCGCCTCGCCTTCGGCGGCCTCGCCCACAAGCCGTGGCGCAATCCCGACGTTGAGGCAGCGCTGGTCGGCGCACGGCCCGATGATGCCGCCTTCCGCGGCGCCGCCGCGGTGCTGCTCGCCGGGGCTGAGGGCCAGGGCGGCAACGACTTCAAGATCCCGCTGCTGCGCCGCACGCTCGTCGCCGCGCTCCGTGACGCCACCGAAGGAACTGCGCGATGAGCAGCACCACCGCCACGCTGCGGATGAACGCGAAACAGGGCCTGAACCGCGCCGATCATGCGCCGCAGGGCCTGATCGGCGCCCCGCTCGATCGCAAGGAGGGTCCGCTCAAGGTCTCCGGCCGCGCGCCCTACGCCTATGAGCATCACCCCGCGAACGTCGCCTTCGGCTATCTCGTCACCGCCACCATCGCCCGCGGCAAGGTGAACGGCTACGATTTCGACGCCGCGCTCGCCGTGCCCGGCGTGGTCGCGGTGATCGACGCGGGCAAGCGCACGACGACGCAGGCGGCCAATACCAGCTCGAACCCCGAGCAGGGCAATGATCACGTAACCCACTACGGTCAGCCGCTGCTGATGGTGGTGGCCGACACGTTCGAGGCCGCGCGCGAAGCTGCCGCCAAGGTCCGTGTCGATTATGCGCCGGAGGAAGGCGGCCGCTTCGTGCTGGCGGAGGAAGCACCCAAGGCCAAGACGCCGGGCTATCCCTTCTTCAACAAGGCGAACATGAACACCGGCGATTTCGACGGTGCCTTCGCGACCGCGCCGGTGCAGGTCGACGCCACCTATACCACGCCCTCGCAGATCCACGCGGCGATGGAGCCGCACGCCGCCACCGCATCGTGGGACGAGGCGGAGGGCAAGCTGACCATCCACGCCTCCTACCAGATGATCGGCAACGTCGCCGCGCAGCTGGCCAAGGTACTCGGCATCAAGGCGGACAAGATCCACCTGATGAGTCCCTATGTCGGCGGCGGCTTCGGCTCCAAGCTGGGGCTGAACCCCGAGTCGGTCATGGCCGCGGTCGCCGCGCGTGCGCTGAAGCGGCCGGTGAAGATCGCGATCACGCGGCAGCAGCTGTTCGGTATCAGCGGCCGCCGCTCCGATTCGATCCAGCGCATCCGGCTGGGGGCGGAGGCCGACGGCCGCATCCTCGCCATCGCGCACGAAAGCCTCGTCTCCAACCGCGACGGCGAGACCTTCTACGAGCCGGCAGGCATCTCCACCCCGACGCTCTATGCGGGCGAGAACCGTCTCGTGTCGCACCGTCAGGCGGCGATGGACCTGATGATCTCCGTCTCCATGCGCGCGCCGGGCGAGGCGATCGGCATGCTCGCCCTGGAAAGCGCGATGGACGAGCTGGCGCACACGCTCGGCCTCGATCCGGTCGAGCTGCGCCTCCGCAACGAACCCGACACCGATCCGCAGGCGGGCACGCCCTTCTCCACCCGCAAGCTGGCCAAGTGCCTGACGCAGGGCGCCGAGGCGTTCGGCTGGGCCGAGCGCAAGCCGCAACCCGGTGCACGGCGCGAAGGCGATTGGCTGGTCGGGCTCGGGGTCGCTGCGCTGTCGCGCAACAACTATCTCTCCACCTCGTCCGCGCGCGTGCGGCTGACGCCGGCGGGCACCGCCGAGATCGAGACGGACCATACGGACATCGGCACCGGCACCTACACCATCCTGGCGCAGGTGGCGGGCGACGTGCTCGGCCTGCCGATGGACGCGATCGAGGTGCGGCTGGGCGATTCGACCCTGCCGAAATCCTCCGGCTCCGGCGGATCGTGGGGCGCGGCCAGCGGCGCCTCGTCCGTCCTGGTCGCCGCCGAGGCCCTGATCGAGCAGATCGCCAAGCGTCTGGGTGTCGAGGCGGACCAGCTCACGTTCAAGGACGGGCAGGTCATCACGGGCAATCGGACCATGCCGCTCGCCGACGCGGTCGGCCCCGAGCCTCTGGAGGCGGAAGGGACGATCCAGTCGGGTGCTGTCCAGCTGACGCATACGCAGGTCGCCTATGGCGCGGTGTTCGCGGAGGTGGCGGTGAACGCCGTCACCGGAGAAATCCGGGTCCGCCGCCTCGATGCCACGCTCGCCGCCGGTCGCATTCTCAATCCCAAGACGGCGCGCAGCCAGGTGCTGGGCGGCCTGATCTGGGGAATGAGCGGCGCGTTGATGGAGGAAGCCGCGCTGGACGAACGGCGCGGTGTCTTCGTCAATCACGACCTTGCCGAATATCACGTGCCGGTGAATGCCGATGCGCCGGCGATCGACGTCACCTTCCTTGAGGAGGACGATCGCTACGCCAACCCGCTCGGCGTGAAGGGCATTGGCGAGCTCGGCATCTGCGGATCGGGCGCAGCGATCGCCAACGCCGTCTTCAATGCGACGGGCGTGCGCGTGCGCGACTTCCCGATCACGCTCGACAAGCTGCTCGACGGCCTGCCCGACTGAGCCGCGCCGGGCGGGGCGGTCAGCGTGGATCCAGCCACGCCGCCGCCTCGTCGGGCGTGCGCTTGTCGCGGTCTCGGTCCACCATCAGATTGGCCGCACGCATCCGCTCGACCGGGATCGCGCCCACCAGCGGCGTCAGCGCGCGCACGAAGCGTTCGTCCCGCGCCCGCGTCGGTGCGACCATCAGCAGCGCCTCGTAAGCCGGTAGCGCATGGCGCGGGTCCGCCAGCACGCGCAGACCGTCCGCCGCAATCCGCCCGTCCGATGAAAACGCAGCGATCGCGTCCGCCTGCCCGCCGCTCAGCGCCCGGTACATGAAGGTCGGCGCATAGGCGCGCGTCGCAGCGAAGCGCAGGCCGTAGGCCTCGCGCAAGGCCGCCCATTCCGGCCGATCGAGGAACTCCAGATCTGCCGCCAAGGTCAGCCGCGGCGCCGCCCCGGCCAGGTCTTGAAGCGATCGGAACGGCGCATCGCCGCGCACCGCCAGCGCATAGGCATTTTCGAAGCCGAGCGGCCCGATCACGCGCACGCCCGATCGCGCCGCCAGCCAGCGCGTGATCGCGGCGCGATCGACGGGCGGCTGCCGTCCCATGGCATTGCTCCACAGCGTGCCCGAATAATCGACATAGGCGTCGATCTCGCCCGCCTCCAGCGCACGCAGCGCCACGGCCGAGCCCAGCCCCTCACGGTAGCGCACACGGTAGCCCGCTTGCTCCAGCCGCCGCCCGATCACGCGGGCCAGGATATACTGCTCGGAGAAGGTCTTGGCGCCGATCGTCACCACGGGCGGGGCAGGCCACGCCGCCCATGCCAGCGCGGCGCCGAGCAGCACCAGCACGATCGCACCCGGCCCGATCACCAGCCCCCGCCGCCGCGTCGCCAGTCCGCGCTCGACCAGGGCGAGCAGCCCGTCCGCCGCGAGCGCCAGCACCGCCGCGGCGATGCACCCGGTCAGCACCAGCGGCCACGTCTCCGTCTGCAGGCCGGAGAAGATCAGGTTGCCCAGGCTCGGATAGCCGACCGTGGTAGAGAGCGTCGCCGCACCGATCGTCCACACCGTCGCCGTGCGCAGACCCGCCATGGCGATGGGCGCCGCCAGCGGCAGCTCCACCAGCCGCAAGCGCTGCGACGGGGTCATCCCGATCCCGTTGGCCGCCTCGATCAGTCCGGGTGCGATCCCCTGCAGCCCCGCCACCAGATTGCGCAGGATCGGCAGCACCGCATAGAGCGCGAGCGCCAGCAGCGACGGCAGAAAGCCAAGCGCCGGCATTCGCGCACCGACCAGCGTCGAGAGCGCCAGCAGCAGCGGGTAGAAGAGCGCCAGCAGCGCCAGCCCCGGAATGGTCTGGACAATGCCCGCCATACCCAGCGCGATGCGGGCCAGCCGAGGCCGTCGTGCCGCCGCCAGCCCCAGCGGTACGGCCACGCCTAGCGCCAGCAGCAGTGCTGCTGCCGCCAGCGCTAAGTGGCTGACGGCGAGCGCCGGCAGTTGGGCGAGTGCGGCGTTCACGCGCGCGCCATCGCCGCCAGCCGCTCCGCCTGCGCACGCGGCACCGCCACCAGCGCCGCCGCCTCAGCCCCCGCCTCCCCCGCCAGCAACGTGGCCGGGGCTGCGTCCGCCACGATGCGGCCCTTCGCCAGCACGACGACGCGATCCGCCAGCAGCAGCGCCTCCGCCATGTCGTGCGTCACCATCACCGTCGTGAGGCCCAGCCGATCGTGCAGCGCGCGCACGGCCGTCGCCAGCGCATCGCGGGTGACCGGATCGAGCGCGCCGAACGGCTCGTCCATCAGCATCAGCCGCGCCCCCGTCGACAGCGCGCGTGCCACGCCGACACGCTGCCGCTGCCCACCCGAAAGCGCGTCCGGCCGCCGCGGCGCCACCTCGGCGGGCAGGTCCACCAGCGCCAGCAGTTCGGCTACGTCGGGCGCGCTCCGCCCGGCCACACGCGCGGGCAGCACGATATTCTCCGCCACGCTCAGATGCGGAAACAGGCCGATCTCCTGGAAGACGTAGCCGATCCGGCGCCGCAGCAAGGGCGCAGGCTCCACCGCGACATCTGCCCCATCCAGCTCGATCCGCCCGGATTCGGGCTCGACCAGCCGGTTGGCGGTGCGCAGCAGGGTCGACTTGCCCGACCCCGAGGGACCGACCAGCGCGACGAACTGTCCTGCCGGCACATCGAGGCTGACGCCGTCCAGCGCGACGACCCCGTCGAACCGCTTCGCAACGCCTGCCCAGCGGAGCGCGGGCGCGGTCACTCCACCAGCGCGTCGATCGCCTGCGCCAGCGCCACGTCGCGCGTCGAAAGCCCGCCTGCGTCGTGCGTCGTCAGCAGGATGTCGACCCGGTTCCACACGTTGGACCATTCGGGGTGATGGTCCGCCTTCTCCGCGAGCAAGGCCACGCGCGTCATGAAGGCGAAGGCCTCGCTGAAGTCGACGAACTTGAACGAGCGCGTGATCGCATCGCGTCCATCGTCATGATCCCAGTCGGCCAGCGCATCGAGCGCGTCGGCGCGCTCGGCTTCGGACAATGGCTCGATCATGGCTTCCTCCCCCGTGGTGCGCCCCTGTCTTGCACTCGGCCGCGCGTCATGCCAGCGATTCGCGTGAGTTACAGAGAAAGGCGGGCAATGGGGCGCATCGCGCCGACAGCGGATGAGATCGAGGAGATGGCCCGCGCCGCGATGGCGCGGCTGCCCCAGGCGTTCCGCGCACATCTCGAAGGCGTCGTGCTGAAGGTGGAGGAGTTCGCCGACGACGACGTGCTGGACGAACTCGGCATCGACGATCCGTTCGACCTGACCGGCCTCTACACCGGCGTCGCCGTGGGGGAGAAGAGCATGGCCGCGGGCGGCCAGCTGCCGGACATGATCCACCTGTTCCGCCGCGCCTTGCTGGAGGAATGGATCGAGACGGGGGTCACGCTCGAGGCGCTCGTCTCGCACGTGCTGGTGCACGAAGTCGGCCACCATTTCGGCCTGTCGGACGAGGCGATGCACGCTCTGGAGGACGAGGCCTGAGCGCCACCCTTGCGTTCGATGCCGTCGCCTGCCTGCGCGGCGACCGGCTGCTGTTCGAGGGGCTGAGCTTCACGCTGGCGCCCGGTGAAGCGGCGCTGGTGACGGGGCCGAACGGTGCGGGTAAATCCAGCCTGCTGCGGATCGCCGCCGGGCTGCTGCGCCCCGCCGCCGGCCGGGTGCAGGCAGAGGGCACGCGCGCACTGGCCGCGGCGGACGGCACCGCGCTCGACGGGGCGCTGCCACTCGCCCGCGCGCTCGGCTTCTGGGCGGCGCTCGACCGGGTACGGCCGAGTGCCGTCGCCGACGCGCTCGACGCCATGGGCATCGCGCATCTCGCACAGGTGCCGGTGCGCCTGCTCTCCACCGGCCAGCGCCGCCGTGCCGCGCTCGCCCGCGTAATCGCCGGCGGTGCCGCAATCTGGCTGCTGGACGAGCCCGGGAACGGCCTCGACGCATCTGCCAGTGAGCGGCTGGCGGACGCCATGGCAAGGCACCGCGCCGAGGGCGGCATCGTGCTCGCGGCGACGCACCAGCCCATCGGCCTCAGCGACGCGCGCGGGATCCAGCTATGACCCTGCTCCGCCTGATCCGTCGCGATCTCGGCGCAGGCGCGCGCGCGGCGTTGCTGCCGATCGCCTTCTTCCTGCTGGTCGCCACCTTGTTCCCCTTCGCGGTCGGACCCGATGCCGCGCTGCTCGCCCGCGGCGGTGGCGGGGCTCTGTGGATGGCCGCCCTGCTTGCCGCGCTGCTTCCGGTCGAGCGGCTGATCGCGCCCGATCTGGAGGCGGGCGTCATCGATCAGCTGGCAGTCCGCGGTATCGGCGAGGAGCTGGTTGCCGTGGCGAAGCTGGCCGCGCTGTGGCTCAGCTTCGCGCCCGCGCTGATGGTCGCGGCGCTGCCTGCCGCCGCGCTGCTGCGGCTGGGCGGCGCGACGCTCGCACGGCTTGAGGCGGGGCTGGCGCTCGGCACGCCGGGGCTTGCGGCGCTGGGGGTCGCGGTGGCGGCGCTCACCGGCTCGCTGCGCGGCGCGGGGGCGGTGGCAGGCCTCGTCATGCTGCCGCTGGCCGTGCCGCTGCTGATCTTCGGCGCGGGTGCGCTCGGAGGAGCGGGCGCCGGTGCGCTCAAGCTGCTCGCCGCCACCTCGCTGCTCTACGTCGCGGGCGCGCCCTTCGTCGCCGGTGCCGCGCTGCGCGCCGCGCGCAGCTAGCGGCTCCAGCGCGCGAAGATGGCGGTCGGCAACAGCAGGCCGCGCGCTTCCTCCCGCACCGCCATCTCACCGGCCTCGACTTGGCCGCCGAGCGAGGCGGTGGCCTGACGCAGCAGCTCGCCGATCGCCAGCGCGGACATGCGCACCGCATAGACGGTGAGCACGAGGAACTTCGATTCACCGTCGAGCAGCTTGACGCAGTCGCCGATCAGGCCCGGCAGCCCCTCTTCCAGCCGCCACGTCTCGCCCGTCGGGCCGCGGCCGAATTTCGGCGGATCGAGCATGATACCGTCATAGCGCCGCCCACGGCGCACCTCGCGCGCAGTGAACTTGGCGGCATCATCGACCATCCAGCGGATCGGCCGGTCCGCCATGTCCGACAGCAAGGCGTTCGCCTTGCCCTGCTCGACCGACTTCTTCGAGGCATCGACATGCGTCACCCGCGCGCCCCGCCCGGCCAGCGCGAGCGAGCCGACGCCGGTATAGCCGAACAGGTTGAGCACCTCGTCACCCTCGGCGATCCGGTCGCGCATCCAAGACCATTGCGGCGCCATGTCCGGGAAGAAAGCGAGGTGACGGAACGGCGTGCACTGCGCCTGGAAGCGCACGTCCTGCCACTTCAGGTGCCAGCCATTCCAGGGCACGTCGCGATTGTTGTGCCACTTGCCGCCGCCATCCTCGTCGGAGGCGCCGATGAACTCGCCATCATGCGCCCAATCGGCCATCGCCGGCGCCCACATCGCCTGCGGCTCCGGCCGGATGAAGCGGAAGCGGCCGTAGCGCTCCAGCTTGCGGCCATAGCCGGAGTCGATCAGACCGAAATCATCCCACGGCTCGGCAACGAGCTGCCCGAGCGGCCCCACCGCGCCGTTCACGCCGCGTCCTTCAGCTTGCCGCCGACGCTCGCCAGCGTCTCGCCGCCGCCGATCGCCGCCGCTCCTGCGGCCCGCGCCTCGGCGAGTGTCACCGCCTCCATCTGCCCGACGGACTCCGCCGCCGGCACGATGCGGCCGTGGATCTGGATCTGCCGGGCGAGATGATCGCAGCGCGCCTGCACGCCCTCCAGCCCCATCAGGAAGCTCGCGCGGCCATAGGCCTTGGCCCGCGCCAGCTCCGCCTCATCCAGATTGTCCGCCACCGCGGTCAGGATCTCGCGCGCCAGCGCCAGCGCCTTGCCGGCATCGCCCTGCCCAGCCGCCAGGTAGAGCCCGAACAGCCCGGCATCGGCATAATGATGCGACCAGCTGTAGATGCTGTAGGCAAGCCCGCGCGCCTCGCGCACTTCCTGGAACAGGCGCGAGGACATGCCGCCGCCTGCCGCATGGCTGAAGAGCCCGATCGCGTGCAGCGCCGGATCGAGCAGGCCGACCGTCGGAAAGGCGAGCGTCACATGCGTCTGATCGAACTTCCGCCGATCGGCATGGCGTCCGCCGACATAGCGGGCGGGCGCCGGCTCGGGCCGCCCGCCCGCAGGGAGATCGCCAAACCGCGCTTCGGCCAGCTTCAGCAGCGCGTCCGCGTCCACCTTGCCCGCCGCCGCCAGGACCAGCGACTCCGGCCGGTAATGCGTCGCGAGCCAGCCGGTCAGGTCGTCACGGGTGAAGCCGTCGATGCTCGCCTCGTCGCCCAGCACCGGCGCGCCGATCGCCTGATCGGGGAAGGCAGCGCCCTGGAGATGATCGAACACGATGTCGTCGGGCGTGTCGCGTGCCTCGCCCAGTTCGGACAGGACGACGCCTTTCTCGCGCGCCAGCTCGTCCTCCGCCAAGTGCGCCGAGCGAACGAGATCGGCGATGATCTCGACGCCGAGCGCCAGATCGCCGCCGAGCAGCCTTGCATGAAAGACGGTCTGGTCGCGCGCCGTCCAGGCATTCAGGCTGCCGCCGACATCCTCGACATGCTCGGCGATCGCCTTGGCATCGCGCGGGCCGGCGCCCTTGAACAGCATATGCTCGACCATGTGGGCGAGCCCGGCCTTTCCCTTGCGCTCGGATCGCGCGCCGACATCGGCATAGAGGCCGACCGCTACCGTCTCGACCTCCGCCATCGGATCGACCGCGACGGTCAGGCCGTTGGACAGGCGGTGCAGCATCGCACTCATGCGGTCGGCGTCGCCCGCTCGGCGATATAGGCCTCGATCGCGCCGATCTCGGCCGGCAGGCGCGCATAACGCTCCTCGCGCTCGAACAGGCCGGCGGCACGCGCCGGCAGCCCCGGCCGCTTGCCCGTCGCCCGCTCCACTGCCTCGACGAACTTGGCCGGGTGCGCGGTGGCGAGCGTCACCACCGGCACGTCGGCCGGCAGCGCAGCGGCGCGCGCGGCGGCGAGGCCGATAGCGGAGTGGGGGTCGATCACCTCGTTGGCATTCTGGCACGCCCAACGCATGGCCAGCGCCATCTCGTCGGCATCCACCCGCGCGCTGGCGAAGATGCCGCCCGCCTCCGACAGCATGTCCGCAGTCAGCGCCAGCTTCCGCTCGCTCTCGAAGCCCTGCATCGATGCGGCCAAACGCGCGCCCTCGCGGCCGTGCAGGTCGAACAGCAGCCGCTCGAAATTGGACGAGACCTGGATATCCATCGACGGCGCCGCAGTCGCCGTGACGGTACCGACCGAATAATCTCCCACGGAGAGCGCGCGGTGGAGGATGTCATTGACGTTGGTCGCGACGATCAGCTTGGCGACGGGCAGGCCCATGCGCGCGGCAACGTAGCCCGCGAACACGTCGCCGAAGTTGCCCGTGGGCACCGAGAAAGCGACCGGCCGGTCGGGCGCACCGAGGCGCACGGCGGCGTAGAAATAATAGACAATCTGGGCCATCAGCCGCGCCCAGTTGATCGAGTTCACCGCCGACAGGCTGAACCGGCCGGCGAACGCCCGGTCGGCGAACATCGCCTTCACCAGCGCCTGCGCGTCGTCGAAGCTGCCGTCGATCGCGATATTGTGGACGTTGGGCGCGAGTACCGTCGTCATCTGCCGCCGCTGCACGTCGGACACGCGACCCTGCGGGTGCAGCATGAAGATGTCGACTTTGGCCCGCCCCGCCAGCGCGTCGATCGCGGCCGAACCGGTATCCCCGCTGGTCGCGCCGATCACCGTCAGGTGCGTGTCGCGGCTGGACAGAAACCGCTCGAACAGCAGGCCGAGCAGCTGGAGCGCGACGTCCTTGAACGCCAGCGTCGGCCCGTGAAACAGCTCGAGCAGCCAGTGGCGATGGTCAAGCTGTGTGAGTGGCGTCACCGCGGCATGGCTGAAGCGCCCATAGGCCGCCTCGCACAGCAGCTTCAACTCCGTCCGGCTCAGCGCATCGCCGACGAATGGCGCCATGATCGCGACGGCGGTTTCGACATAGGACAGGCCTGCGAGCCCGGCGATCTCGTCCCTCGTCAGCGTCGGCCAGATCTCGGGCAAGTAAAGCCCGCCATCGGCCGCAAGACCGGCGAGCGTGACATCCTCAAAGCCGAGAATCGGCGCGGAACCGCGAGTGCTGACGTAGCGCATAAGCCGCGCCGCTTAACCCCGCCGACGACGGAGCGCCAGAAGATAGACGATCAACGCGGTGGCGGCGAACAGGAACCATTGCACCGCATAGGCACGGTGATTGTTGGGGATCTCGGCGATCGACGGCGGGACGGAGGGCTGGAGTGGCGTCACCGGCGTCTCGGCAACGAGCAGCAGCGGCACCTTCTTGCCGATCGCGGCCGTTTCGGCCGGCATCACTCGCTCAAACAAGACGGGGTCGGGGATCAACACGCCAGTGAAGTCTTTCAGCCCTTCGGCCGATACCGCTTTCGCGCCGCCCGGCGGTGCCCAGCCTAGATCGACCATCAGGAGAGCGCCTCCCGGTGTCCGGCACGCGCGGATGGTGCGGTATCCGGTTGCCCCAGCGCGATTGCGCCCCCCGATCTGGACCGCGGGATCCATGGTGGAGCAGGTCAGCCGAGCGCGCCGGAAGGCCACGCTCTCGGGGTCGTCGATCGCCCCGTCCGGCAAGCCCGTCAGCAGCGGCTGACCCTCCGCCGCCGCATAGCTCCCCAGCAACGACTCCTTCCAGCGCGCGCGCTGGAGCTGCCACACGCCCAGCCAAACCATCGTCGTGCAGGCGAGCAAGACGATGATCGTGGCGACGACCGGAACCCGTCTCACCGGCAAGCCTTTCCGGCGAACAGATGTCGAGTGCGGCGGGCCAGCGATGCTGAAGCCATCCGCAAGCCACGAAGCTGACAGCTACGGAAGCTTCCCTGCTGCCGTGCCGGCAGACATCCGGAGAGTTTGACCGCCCCCGCCTTCGCTAATCGACGCGCGCGCGGGTTCAACGCCGCCGCCCCTCGCCCGCAGCGTTGCGATATTCCGAGGCCAGCAGCCACGCCTTGGCCACGCGTAGCGATCCGATCACCAGCCCAGCGGTCAGCGGCAGCCAGAGCAGCACATGCACCAAGACGGGTGGCTCCCACGCCAGCTCCACCGACACGGCCAGAATCACGATCAGCGCGCCTATGCCGAGCGTCAGGAAGGCCGCTGGCCCGTCGCCGACGTTGAAGCCGGCGAAGTCCAGCCCGCAGGCGCGGCAGCGGTCCGCAAAACGAACGGGGCCGGCGAACAAAGTCGCGGCCCCGCACTTCGGGCAGAGGCCGCGCACCGCGACCTCCACCCCGCTCGGCGATCGGTGCGGCTCAGCCAGCGTGGATCGGCGCGCCCCAGCCGCCCCAGACGTAGATGGTGACAAAGAGGAACAGCCACACCACGTCGACGAAGTGCCAGTACCAGGCGGCCGCCTCGAACCCGAAATGCTGCCGCGGCGTGAAGTCACCCTTGTAGGTGCGCACGAGGCAGACGATCAGGAAGATCGTGCCGATCAGCACGTGGAAGCCGTGGAAGCCCGTCGCCATGAAGAAAGCGGCTCCGTAGTTCAGGCCCTTAAAGGCGAACGGCGCATGGACATATTCATAGACCTGGATGCAGCTGAACAGCGCGCCCAGCAGGATCGTGCACCACAGGCCCTTCTTCAGGCCGGCACGGTCCCCGTGCAGCAGCGCATGGTGCGCCCACGTCACGGTCGTGCCCGAGCAGAGCAGGATCATCGTGTTCAGCAGCGGGAAGGCGAACGGATCGATCACCTCAATGCCCTTCGGCGGCCAAGTGCCGCCCACCGCGTCTACGGTCGAGGGGAAGAGCGAGAAGTCGAAAAACGCCCAGAACCAGCCGACGAAGAACATGACTTCGGAGGCGATGAACAGGATCATGCCATAACGCAGGTGCAGCTGCACAACGGGCGTATGATCCCCCGCGCGGGCTTCGCGGATCACATCCGCCCACCAGAAATACATCGTCGCCAGCACGCCGGCGAGGCCGAGGGCGAAGACCCACGGGCCGAACGGATGGCTGTGCATCCACATCACGCCGCCGCCCGTCAGCGCAAGCGCGGTCATCGAGCCCATGAAGGGCCAGAAGCTTGGCGGCAGGATATGATAATCGTGGTTCTTGGCACCGGCCATGCGTCAGCCCTTCTCGTCCCTGTCGCACCCCGGCTTGCCTCGGCGGCAGCGGGGATGATTGCTGCCTTGCCCTAGCCCGGTCGCCCGGCCTTTTCCACGCCCTTTGTAGCGCGGTAGAAGGTGTAGCTCAGCGTGATCTCGTCGATGTCGCTCGTCCTGGCGTCGTCAGCCAGCTTCGGATCGACATAGTAGATGACCGGCATGCGCACCGTCTCACCCGGCTTCAACGTCTGCTCGGTGAAGCAGAAGCACTGGATCTTGGTGAAATAGCCGCCGGCCTGCGAAGGCGTCACGTTGAACACGGCGCTGCCCGTGATCGGCTCGCTGCCGAGGTTCGTCGCCGTGAAGAACGCCATCTTGCGCGCACCGAGTGCGGCGCGCTCCACCGTCTGCTCCGGGCGGAAGGTCCATGGCAGATCGGGCTGCACGTTCCCATCGAACCTGACTTTGACGATCCGGCCAACGGGGGTCGTCTCGGGAACGGCGTCGGCACGCTGCGTGGTGCCGTTGAAGCCGGTCGCCTGACAGAACAGCCGGTAGAGCGGCACGCTGGCAAAGCCGACGCCGACCATCGCCGCGACAAAGGCAGCTGCGATCAGGCCCAGCCGGCGGTTGCGTTCCGCCAGCGTCATTTCGCCGCCATCTTGGCGATGGAGATGGCGTAGAACAGCACCACCAGCAGGCCGAGTACCAGCGCCATCGCAGCCGCGCGGTTGCGCTGGCGCCGGCGGATGTCTTCTTCGGGCGTCATGCGAGCAGCCAGCGATCGGCCACCAGCGCGCCGAATACGGCGAACAGATACACGATCGAATAAGCGAACAGCCGCCGCTCCGGCTTCATCGCGGCAGGATCGCTCTCCCGGCTGAGCGCCACTTGGGCGGACAGCACGACGAACGGCACGGTAAGCGCAATTGCCGCGACACCGTAGAGCATGCCGGTCAAGCCGAGCGCCCATGGCGCCACAGCCGATGCCGCCATCGGCACCGTGTAGAGGAACTGCTGGATCCGCGTCATGCGCAGACCCGCCACCACCGGCAGCATCGGCACGCCCGCGGCGGCGTAATCCATGCGGATGAACAGCGCGAGCGCCCAGAAATGCGGCGCCGTCCACAGGAAGACGAGGACGAACAACAGCACGGGCAGCATGTCGACACGGCCCGTCGCCGCGGCCCAGCCGATCATTGCCGGAAAGGCACCGGCACCGCCACCGATCACGATGTTCTGCGGCGTCCGGCGCTTCAGCCACACCGTGTAGATGACGACGTAATAAAGGATGGAGGCGAGGAGGATCGCCGCCGCAAGCAGGTTCAGCGCCAGCCCCATCAGCAGGACCGAGAAGGCGGCCAAGCCGACGCCGAAGTGCAGCGCCGATTCGGGTGCCATTCGCCCGGCGGGCAAGGGCCGCTTGGCTGTCCGCGCCATCTTGGCGTCGAGATCCGCTTCGTACCACTGGTTGAGCGCACCCGCCGCACCCGCCCCCAGCGCAATGCACAGGATGGCGGTGAAACCGAGCACGGGATGGATCGTCACCGGTGCCGCCAACAGACCACAGAGACCGGTGAATACCACCAGGCTCAGCACGCGCGGCTTCGTCAGCGCGAGGAAGTCGCGCCAGTCGGCCACAGGATAAGCGGTGGCGGCGGAGGTCAGCGGGATCGCGTTCATCTTAAACTCCCGCCGCCCGCCCCCGCATTGTGCAGGAACGGGCGGCGCTCAGCTACGACCTGACGGGCCAGCCTCAGTGCTTGTCGCCACCGTCGATGACGGGGAGCGTCTCGAACTGGTGGAACGGCGGCGGCGAGGACAGCGTCCACTCCAGCGTCGTCGCACCCTCGCCCCAGGGATTGTCGGGCGCCTTCTTGCCGGCGATCAGCGACCAGATCACGTTGATGAAGAAGATCACCATGCCGGCGGCCATGATCTCGTAGCCATGGCTCGCGATCTTGTTCCAGTAGGCAAAGGCATCCGGATAGTCGGGGTAACGACGCGGCATGCCGTCGAGACCGAGGAAGTGCATCGGGAAGAACAGCAGGTTCACGCCGATGAAGAACACCCAAAAGTGCAGCTGGCCGAGCAGCTCGTTGTACATCTTCCCGAACATCTTCGGAAACCAGTAGTAGAAGCCGCAGAACAGGCCGAACACCGCACCCAGCGACAGCACATAGTGGAAGTGCGCCACCACATAGTAGGTGTCGTGCATGTAGTTGTCGACGCCGCCATTGGCGAGCACGACGCCCGTCACGCCGCCGACCGTGAACATGAAGATGAAGCCCAGCGCCCACACCATCGGCGTCTTGAAGCTGAGCGAGCCGCCCCACATCGTCGCGATCCACGAGAAGATCTTGATGCCGGTCGGCACCGCGATCACCATCGTCGCCGCGGTGAAGTACATCTTGGTGTTCACGTCCAGGCCGGTCGTGAACATGTGGTGCGCCCACACGATGAAGCCGACGACACCGATCGCGACCATGGCATAGGCCATGCCGAGATAGCCGAACACCGGCTTGCGGCTGAACGTCGCGACCACCTGGCTGACGATGCCGAAGCCCGGCAGGATCATGATGTACACTTCGGGATGGCCGAAGAACCAGAACAGGTGCTGGTAGAGGATCGGATCGCCACCGCCGGCCGGATCGAAGAAGGTCGTGCCGAAGTTGCGGTCGGTCAGCAGCATCGTGATCGCCGCGGCGAGCACCGGGAGAGCGAGCAGCAGCAGGAAGGCGGTGACCAGCACCGACCACACGAACAGCGGCATCTTGTGCAGGGTCATGCCCGGCGCGCGCATGTTGAAGATGGTGGTGATGAAGTTGATCGCGCCGAGGATCGACGACGCACCCGCGAGGTGAAGCGCGAAGATCGCCATGTCGACCGACGGCCCCGGCTCACCGTATGTGGAGAGCGGCGCATAGACGGTCCACCCCGTGCCTGCGCCGCCGGTGAAGGCGGAGCCGAGCAGCAGCGTGAACGCCGGCACCAGCAGCCAGAAGCTGATGTTGTTCATGCGCGGAAAGGCCATGTCGGGCGCGCCGATCATCAGCGGCACGAACCAGTTGCCGAACCCGCCGATCATCGCCGGCATGACCATGAAGAACACCATGATCATGCCGTGGGCGGTGATCAGGACGTTCCAGAAGTGCAGCGCCGCATCGCCCTGCTCACCCGACCAGGCCTGGAGATACTGGATCCCCGGCTCGGCCAGCTCGGCGCGCATCAGACCCGAGATCGCGCCACCGATGATCCCCGCGATGATCGCGAAGATCAGGTAGAGCGTGCCGATGTCCTTGTGGTTGGTGGACATGAACCAGCGCTGGAAGAACGCCGGTTTGTGATCGGCATCGTGCTGATGCGCGTGATCATCATGCGCCTGGAAGTGCAGCGCGCCTGCGGTGGTGTCGGTCATTTCGTCTGCGAGCCTTCGTTGGCGGTCGCACCCTGCGTGGTCGGCGCAGGCGCGGCAGTAGCATTATCGGCGGGATCGGACGGGGCACCCGCGGCGCCCACCGCCATCGGCGCACCCGCAGCAGCAGGAGCTGCCGTGGCCGGGCTGGCCGGCGTCGTCGCGTCCGGGTTTGCGGCACCGGCAGCCCCCGGCATCGTGCCGCCCTTGGAGGCGACCCAGGCAGCATATTGCGCCGGCGGGACGACTTCGACCGCGATCGGCATGAAGGCGTGGCGCGCGCCGCACAGCTCGGAGCACTGGCCGAAATAGACGCCGGGGCGATCCACCTTGAACCAGGTCTCGTTCAGGCGACCCGGGACCGCATCCATCTTGTTCCAGAACGCCGGCACCGCGAACGAGTGGATCACGTCGTTGGAGGTAACGATCAGCTTCACGACGGCGCCCGCGGGCACCACCATCCGCTCGTCCACCGCCAGCAAGCGCGGACCGTCGAGGTCGGTACGCGCGCGCGTGCCCGGCTGAACCTCGTTCTTCTCCTTCAGCATGTTGGAGACGACTTCGAAGTCGCCGTTGTCCGGATACTGATAGGTCCAATACCATTGGTTGCCGATCACCTTCACCGTCAGGTCGGCCTTGGGCGGAGCATATTGCTTGGCCAGCAGGCGGATCGACGGAACCGCGATCACCACCAGCAGCAGCACCGGCGCCAGCGTCCAGATCACCTCGATGGTGGTGTTGTGGCTGGTGCGCGACGGAATCGGGTTCGCGCTCCGGCGATAGCGCGCGATCACCCACAGCAGCAGCGCAAGGACGAGCAGCGAGATCGCCGTGATGATCGGCATCAGGATCGCGTTGTGGAAGGTGCGCGCATCCTCGCCCACTTCGGTGAACTGATCCTGCAGGCCCATGCGGCCGTCGGGCATGCCGATGCCGGGCGTCGGCGCGACCAGCGGCGGCGCCTTCGGCTTGGCGGCCGAGGCGGCAGCCTCCGCGTCGGTCACGACCGCATTGGTGTCGCCCGCATTGGTGCCGGCAGTCGGCCCCGCGGCAGGCGCCGGCGCGGACGTTACAGGCAGGCCACCCGCAGCAGCCGGCGCTGCCACGGCAGGGCCAACGGCTGCACCCTGCGGCGCGGTCTGCACCGCGCCCGGATTGGCGACGGGCGACGGCGGCGCGGCGGTCTGCGCAGCCAGCGGAGCAGCCGTGGCCGACAGGGTCGTCAGCGCGAGCGCGGCCAGAAAGGTCTTCAGCGTCGTCATTCTTCCCCCAAGCTCGGCCGCGATGCCGGCACGCGAAACGGTGCGACGATCAGCGGTCAGGCCGCGGAACCACGCGCCTTATAGGCGTGGGTCCGCATCCCCTCAAGCGGTTGCCGCGTCCCCGCTAGGCGGCTAAGGCGCCCCGCGCAACGGGGAAAAGGCGATGACCGAAGACGAGGTGCTGGCGGAGTTCCGTGCCGCAGGTGCGCTGCTCGAGGGTCATTTCATCCTGTCCTCGGGGCTGCGCTCCTCCCGTTATCTGCAATGCGCCCGCGTGCTGATGAACCCGGCACGCGCCGCCCGGCTGGCCTCCGCACTCGCCTTCACCTTGCCGGACAAGATCAAGATCCGCCTCGGCGCGGTCGTTTCGCCTGCCATGGGTGGCGTGATCGTCGGGCATGAGATGGGGCGGGCGCTCGGGCTCGATGCGATGTTCGTCGAGCGGCCCACCGGCACGTTCGAATTGCGCCGCGGATTCGCGCTGGCTCCAGGCACCAAGGTGCTGCTCGTCGAGGATGTCGTCACCACCGGCCTGTCCTCGCGTGAGGCGATCGCCGCGGTCGAGGCGACCGGTGCGGAGGTGATCGCCGCGGCGGCGCTGGTGGATCGCTCCAACGGCACCGTGGATCTGGGCGTCCCCTTCTTTCCGCTGATCCAGCTCGACGTGCCTGCCTACGCCGCGGATGCGCTGCCGCCCGAGCTTGCGGCGATCCCCGCGATAAAGCCCGGCAGCCGCGCCGCGGCCTGAACCGCCCTCTTTCGCCGCCGCCCGGCCGCCCCATATAGCCGGGCGACTTCCCCGAGCGAGGCACGGAACGGATCACCAATGGCCAATCAGCTTCGCCTGGGCGTCAACATCGATCATGTCGCCACCATCCGCAACGCGCGCGGCGGCGGCCATCCCGATCCCCTGCGCGCCGCGTTCATGGCGGTCGAGGCAGGAGCGGACGGCATCACCGCGCATCTGCGTGAAGATCGGCGCCATATCACCGATCACGACATCGATCTGCTGGTGAACGCCATCTCGGTGCCGCTGAACCTTGAAATGGCGGCGACGGACGAGATGCTCGCCATCGCGCTCCGCCATCGCCCGCATGCCGCCTGCATCGTGCCCGAGCGGCGGGAGGAGCGGACCACCGAAGGCGGGCTCGATGCCGCGGCACAGATTGATCGGCTGAAGCCTTTCGTCGCGGCGTTGGTCGATGCCGGCATACGCGTCAGCCTGTTCGTCGAGCCGGATGCGCGCCAGATCGACGCTGCCTTGCGCCTCGGTGCCCCTGTCGTCGAACTGCACACCGGCCGTTATGCCGAGCTGGAGGGGGAGGACAGGTCGATGGAATTGCGCCGCCTTGCCGATGCCGCCGCACTCGGCGCCAAGAACGGTCTGGAAATCCATGCCGGGCACGGCCTCACCTTCGACAATGTCGTGCCCGTCGCGGCCATTCCGCAGCTGCGCGAGCTGAACATCGGGCATTTTCTCGTCGGTGAGGCGATCTTCACCGGGCTGAGCGAGAGCGTGCGGGCGATGCGCGCGCTGATGGATACGGCGCGATGATCGTCGGCCTGGGCTCGGACCTGTGCAGCATCGAGCGGATCCAGGCCTCGCTCGACCGATTCGGCGACCGCTTCACCAACCGCGTCTTCACCGAGCGCGAACGCGCCCGCGCCGAGCGCCGCTCGCTGACCCGCGCGGGAACCTATGCCAAGCGATTCGCCGCGAAGGAGGCCTTCTCCAAGGCGGTCGGCACCGGCTTCAGCCGCGGTGTGTTCATGCGGGATATCGGCGTGGTCAACCTGCCGTCCGGCGCGCCGACCTTGGCGGTTTCCGGCGGGGCCAAGGCCGCGCTTGACGCGTTGGTGCCGCCGGGCCACGCGATGCACATCCATCTCACCCTGACCGACGATCACCCCTGGGCCCAGGCGTTCGTCATCCTTGAAGCGCGCCCCACGCCTGCGTGAAGGAACCCCCGTTGGCCGATGCCGATATGACCGCCTCCGACAAGTCGCTGCGCCAGCCCGTCCAGCCCCATGCCAAAGGCACGGACTGGTGGGCCGAGGCGAAGGGCGTGCTGTGGCTCGTGCTGGCGGTGCTGGCCTTTCACAGCTTTCTCGCCAAGCCTTTCTATATCCCGTCCGAATCGATGATGCCGACCCTGCTCAAGGGCGACCGGCTGGTGGTGACGAAATATCCCTATGGCTGGTCGTGGGTGTCGCCGTCCTTCCACGTTCTCCCTTTCATGAACGGACGGCTGTTCGGCCGCATGCCGACCCGCGGAGACATCGTGATCGTCACGCCCCCCGGCGAGAAGAGCGACTATATCAAGCGTGTGATCGGCCTGCCCGGCGACCGGATCGCGGTGCGCGGCGGCGCTGTGTGGCTGAACGGTCGCGCGCTGCGGCGTGAGAAGCGGGCCGATGCGTTGATCCCGATCGACGCCAACGTGCCCTGCACGGGCGACAAGGTGTTTTCGCGCCGGGTCATGGGTCCGGGGGGCAAGCCCGTCTGCGCGCTGCCCGTGTTCCACGAGTGGCTGCCGGACGGCCGCAACTATGACACGATCGATCTCGGCTACTTTCCGATCTCGGACGAGTATGACGAGATCACCGTGCCAGCCGGCCATGTTTTCCTCATGGGCGACAATCGCGACGATTCGGCGGACAGCCGTTTCCCGGTCAACAATGGCGGCCTCGGCGGGCCTGTTCCGTGGGAGAATCTGGGTGGGCGTGCCGAGTTCATCACCTTCTCGCTCGATGGCACGTCGCAGCTGTTGAACCCGCTCAGCTGGTTCACGGCGATGCGCGGCGGCCGCGCCGGCACCAGCCTCCACCCGGCGACCAAGCAGTGAGCGACAGGGCGCCGGCGCGGCGGAACGAGCAGCCCGGCCCCTCCGACGCGAGCGACCCCACCACGGTCCGTGAGTTGAAGCGGGCCGCGGTGTGGATCGGCCTCGCCACCGCCGTGCTCGCCACCTGGTATCTGGCGCAGCCGATCCTCCTGATCATCGGCGGCATCGTCTTCGCCGCGATCCTGGATGGCGGCACCCGCCTGCTCGGCCGCGTGTTGCCGATCGGGCGCGGCTGGCGGCTGCTGATCGTCACGCTGGCCGGCTTCGGCTTCCTAGTGTGGACCTTCTATTATGCCGGTGCGACGATCGGCGGGCAGTTCGAGGTGCTCCGCACCACGGTTCAGACGCAGCTCGACCGGCTGCTCGGCTGGGCCCGCTCGATGGGCCTCGTGCAGGGCCCGGCAGGCGCGCAGTTCAACGCGATCGGCAAGCAGCTGATGGGCTCGCTGGGGCAGCTGACCGGCTTCGTCGGATCGGCTCTAGGCGCGATTTCCAGCCTCGCCATGATCCTCGTCATCGGCATCTTCCTCGTGGTGGAGCCTCGCCTGTATGAGCGCGGCGTCGCCTGGATGCTGCCGATGGGCAAGCGCGACGCCTTTTACGAGACCTCGAAGCGGATGGGCCGCACGCTGCGGCTGCTGATGTTCGGGCGGCTGCTCGGCATGGCGGTGGAGGGCGTGTTCACCGGCATCTTCGCGTGGGCCGTGGGCATTCCGATGGCGGCGCTGATCGGAATCATCACCGGTCTGATGGCGTTCCTGCCGAATATCGGTGCGATCATCTCGGGCGTGCTGATCGTCCTTGTCGGCTTTTCCGCCGGGTTCGAGACGGGTATTTGGGCGATCGTGATCTACGTTCTGGTGCAGGGCATCGACGGCTATCTAATCGTGCCGATGGTGGCGAAGCGCTCCGTCGATCTCGCCCCTGCCCTCGTGCTCGGGGCCCAGCTGCTGTTCGGCGCGCTGTTCGGCATCCTCGGTCTCGCGCTTGCCGATCCGATCGTCGCGATGATCAAGGTTCTGCTTGAAGAGCGGGCTGACGGAGCGGACACAACCGACGAGCCGGCACCGACGCGCATGCCACTCGAGGGTGTCTGACGGGGACACGCCGCGTTAGCAAACCGGGTCTCTCGATTGAGCTGACAGAGACGACGATCTTCCGGATCGTCGCGCCTGCTCATTCCCACTCGATCGTGCCGGGAGGCTTCGAGGTGTAGTCGTAGGTAACGCGGTTGATGCCCTCGACCTCGTTGACGATCCGCGTTGCCACACGCGACAGGAAGCCTGCATCGAACGGATAGATGTCCGCCGTCATCCCGTCGGTCGAGGTGACGGCACGGAGTGCGCAGACGCTGTCATAGGTGCGATGGTCGCCCATCACGCCCACCGTGCGCACCGGCAGCAGCACCGCGAACGCCTGCCAGATCGCATCGTAGAGGCCGGCGGCGCGAATCTCCTCCAGATAGATGGCGTCCGCCTTGCGCAGGATGTCGCAGCGTTCCTTCGTCACCTCGCCGGGGATGCGGATGGCGAGGCCGGGCCCGGGGAACGGGTGCCGCCCGACGAACATGTCGGGCAGGCCAAGCTCGCGGCCGAGCACGCGCACCTCGTCCTTGAACAGCTCGCGCAGCGGCTCGACGAGCTTCATGTTCATCCGCTCGGGCAGGCCGCCGACATTGTGGTGGCTCTTGATCGTCACCGAAGGCCCGCCGGTGAAACTGACGCTCTCGATCACGTCCGGATAAAGCGTGCCCTGCGCGAGGAACTCCGCACCGCCGATCTTCTTGGCCTCCGCCTCGAACACCTCGATGAACGTCTTCCCGATGAACTTGCGCTTGGCCTCGGGGTCGGTCACCCCCTTCAGGCCGGACATGAACAAGGTCTCGGCATTCACGTGGACGAGCGGGATCTTGTAATGCTCGCGGAAAAGGCCGACCACCTGATCCGCCTCCCCGCTGCGCATAAGGCCGTGATCGACGAACACGCAGGTCAGCTGGTCGCCGATCGCCTCATGGATCAGCACCGCGGCGACCGCCGAGTCGACGCCCCCTGAAAGGCCGCAGATCACACGCGATGATCCCACCTGCGCGCGGATCTCGGCAATCTTCGCCTCGCGAAACTCCGCCATCGTCCAATCACCGGCCAGACCGCAGACGTGGCGGGCAAAGGTGGCGATCAGGCGGCCGCCATCGGGCGTGTGAACCACCTCAGGGTGGAACTGCACGCCATAGAAGCGCCGCGCCTCATCCGCGGTCACGGCATAGGGCGCACCCTCGGACACGGCCACCGGCTCGAAGCCCGGCGGAAGCGCGTCGACCTTGTCGCCGTGGCTCATCCAGACCTGGTGCCGCTCGCCCTCGCGCCACAGGCCGTCGAACAGCGACGAGCGCTTTTTCACCTCGATGAAGGCGCGCCCAAACTCGCCCCCCGTCGTCGAGGTGATCACCTTGCCGCCCAGCTGCATCGCCATGGTCTGCTGGCCGTAGCAGATGCCGAGCACGGGGATGCCCGCCTCGAACAAACGCTGTGGCGCACGCGGGCTGCCCTCGGTCGTCACCGAGGCGGGCCCGCCTGAGAGGATGATCCCCTTCGGTTTGAGGCGATCGAACGCGGCATCGGCGGCGTTGAACGGCGCGATCTCGCTATAGACGCCCGCTTCGCGCACGCGGCGCGCGATCAGCTGGGTCACCTGGCTGCCGAAATCGACGATGAGGATGCAGTCGCTGGGCTGAACGGTCATGCCAAGGGCCGCTAGGCCATGCCGCCCTGCCCTGTCCAGCACGGCGGTGTTCGGCCGGCAAAAGCGCGATCACGCCGCCCGAGCATGGCACGAGACGGCGTGATCCCGGCCGTGCGGTTACTTGGCCGCGGTGCCTTCGGCCGGAAGCGCGAGGCCCGACCATTTTGCGGCGAACGCCCACTGATCCGCCGTTTCCTCGATCAGCTTGGAAGTGGGCTTGCCCGATCCGTGGCCCGCGCGCGTCTCGATGCGAATCAGGTGCGGCTTGTTGCCGATCTGCGCCGCCTGGAGCGCCGCGGTATATTTGAAGCTGTGGCCGGGCACGACGCGGTCGTCCGTGTCCGCCGTCGTCACGAGGATCGCCGGATAGTCCTTGCCGGCGGCGATGTTGTGATAGGGCGAATAGGTCCGCAGCACACGCCAGTCGGCCTCTTTCGTCGGATAGCCGTAATCGTCGACCCAGTAGCGCCCGGCGGTGAAGCGGTCGAAGCGCAGCATGTCCATCACGCCGACCGCGGGCAGCGCCGCCGCCCACAGGTCCGGCCGCTGGTTGACGACAGCGCCGACCAGGAGCCCGCCATTCGATCCACCGCGGACGACGAGCGCCGAGGCGATCTTCTCGCGCTTCAGATACTCGCCCGACGCGATCATGTCGTCGAACACGTTCTGCTTCTTGGCGAGCCGGCCGGCATCGTGCCACGCCCGGCCATATTCGCCGCCACCCCGCAGCGACGCCTGTGCATACACGCCGCCCATATCCATCCAGGCGAGGTTGGAGGGCGAGAAAGCCGGCGTCATCGAGATGTCGAACCCGCCATAGGCGTAGAGCAGGGTCGGTGCGCCCTTGGAGAGGTCCAGCCCCTTCTTGTGCACGACGAACAGCGGCACCTTGGTGCCGTCCTTGGACGGCACGAAGCGCTGCTCCACCACGTAGTCGTCGGGGTTGAACGCCACCTTGGGCGCGGCGAACGTCGTCGCTTGGCCGGTCGTGGTATCGAGCCGATAAATCGTCGTCGGCCGGTTGAAGCTGGCGAAGGCGAAGAAGGCCTCGCGCTCGCCCATGTCACCGCTGGTGGCGAGCACGCTGCCGACACCCGCCAGCGGCACGTCCTTCAGCCGCTTGCCGGCCAGATCGAAGAGGCGCAGCTCGCTCTTGGCGTCGACCAGATAGTCGGCGACGATCGCGTTGCCCGCAATGCGGACGCTTTCCAGCTTGACCTTGTCCTCGCCGACGATCTGGACGGGACGCGGCGTCGCGTCGCTGGTGTCCACCGCGACGATGCGCCGCATCGGTGCATCGGAGTCGGTCGCGAAGATCAGGCGGCTGTCGGTCGAGCCGAGGAAGCTCCACTCGTTCTTGAGCCCGGTGAACAGCAGGCGCGGCTTGGCGCTCGGCTGCTTCAGGTCGATCACCGTCACGTCGTTGCGCGGATCGGTGCCTTCGTTGGTGCTGATGACGAGCCAGCGGCCATCGTCGCTGACAGTCGCATGATGGCCCCAGGTGGGATGATCGGGCGTGGCATAGACCAGCCGATCCTCGCTCTGCGGCGTGCCGAGGCGGTGGAAGTAGACCTTCTGGTTGAGGTTGGTGGCCTGGAACGTCGCGCCTTCGGCCGGTGCGTCGAAGCGGGAATAATAGAAGCCGGATCCGTCCTTGGCCCACTCGCCGCCACCGAACTTGGACCAGCGGACCTCGTCGCTCAGCGTCTTGCCCGTCGCGACATCCAGCACCTTGATGATGCGCCAGTCCGTGCCACCATCCTGGATGGCGTAGAGCAGCTTGCTGCCGTCCTCACTCGGCTCCCACTCCGCCAACGCCGTGGCGCCGTCGGCGGACCAGCCGTTCGGATCGAGCAGCACGCGACCCTGCCCGTCCAGCGTATCGCGGACGTAGAGGACGGACTGGTTCTGGAGGCCCGCATTGCGCGTGTAGAAGTAGCGACCGCCCTTCTTTCGCGGGACGCCGAACCGCTCATAGTTCCACAGCGCCGTCAGCCGCTTCTCGATCGCGTCGCGGCCGGGGAGCGTGGCGAGATAGGATTGGGTCAGCTGGTTCTGCGCGGTCACCCAGGCACGCACCTTGGGATCGACGCGGACGTCATTCTCCAGCCAGCGATAGGGATCGGGCACGGCCTGGCCGAACGACTGATCGACAACCGCGCCCTTCTCGGTCGCGGGATAGGAGAGCGGCGCAGCGGTGGCGGACATGGCGGATCCGAGCAGGAGGAAAGGCAGGAGGAAGCGCATAAGCGTCGGAGAACCCTCGAATACGGAAAGGGCCGGAGACTAACGTCCCCGGCCCCTTCTGCAACCGCTTCTGCCCCGATGAGGCTCAGGCGGCCTCGTCGAAATCCTCGTCGTTCAGGACCGGACCCGAATCCTGGCCCTTGGCGGAAGTGTCGCGATCGACGAACTCGATGATCGCCATGGCCGACGCGTCCGACGCGCGGTAGCCGGCCTTGATGATGCGGGTATAGCCGCCGTTGCGCGAGGCGTAGCGCGCCGCCAGCACGTCGAACAGCTTCACCAGCTGGGCGTCGTCGAGCAGGCGGGAATGCGCCAGACGGCGGTTGGACAGGCCGCCGCGCTTGGCGAGCGTGACCAGCTTCTCGACATAGGGGCGAAGCTCCTTCGCCTTGGCGAGCGTGGTCGTGATCTGCTCGTGCTTGATGAGCGCGGCCGACTGGTTGCGGAACAGCGCGGCGCGGTGGGACGAGGTCCGCTGAAGCTTACGTCCGCCGACACGATGGCGCATTGTCTCGATCCTTCACGTTCGTCCCGCAGCCGTACGAGGCACTGCGGGCCGGGCGGTGACAGGGGGCACCGCCCAAAACCCCTTAAGGTGACGAAGTTGACACTCAGACGCCCTATTCCGACACCGGAACGGGCGCGAAACGATCAATATTCCTGTTCGAGCTTCTTCGCCATTTCCTCGATGTTCTCGGGCGGCCAGCCGGGGATCTCCATGCCCAGCCGCAGCCCCATCGAGGACAGCACTTCCTTGATCTCGTTCAGCGACTTGCGGCCGAAGTTCGGCGTGCGGAGCATCTCCGCCTCCGTCTTGCCGACGAGATCGCCGATGTAGATGATGTTGTCGTTCTTCAGGCAGTTGGCCGAACGCACCGACAGTTCGAGCTCGTCCACCTTCTTCAGCAGGAAGCGGTTGAGCTGGTTGGTGTCGGCTTCCGGCTCCGCCGCGCCCGCGGCATGCGCCGGGACCGCGACGCCGATCGGCGCCGAGGCGGTGACCATGCCTTCGTCGAAGTGGACGAACAGCTGCAGCTGATCCTGCAGGATGCGCGCGGCATAGCCGACCGCATCGTCGGGCGTGACCGTGCCGTCCGTCTCGATCGTCAGCGTCAGCTTGTCATAGTCAAGCTCCTGCCCGACGCGGGTGTTCTCGACCTTGTAGGCGACCTGCCGCACGGGCGAGTAGAGCGCATCGACCGGGATGAGGCCGATCGGCGCGTCGATCGGGCGGTTGTTCGCCGCCGGGACATAGCCCTTCCCGATATCGGCAGTCAGCTCCATGTTGAGCGTGGCACCGTCGTCGAGGTGGCAGATGACCAGATCGGGGTTCATCACCTCGATGTCGCCGGTGACCGCGATGTCGCCCGCGGTGACCTCCGCCGGACCGGTCGCCGACAGCTGAAGGCGCTTCGGCCCTTCGCCCTGCATCTTGAGCGCGATCTGCTTGACGTTCAGGACGATGTCCGTCACGTCCTCGCGCACGCCGGCCAGCGACGAGAATTCGTGCAGGACGTTCTCGATCTTGATCGAGGTGACGGCGGCACCCTGAAGCGACGACAGGAGCACGCGGCGCAGCGAATTGCCGAGCGTCAGCCCGAAGCCGCGCTCGAGCGGCTCTGCCACGAACGTGGCCTTCCGCTTCGCATCGCCCCCCGGCTTCCGTTCGAGCCCGTTCGGCTTCTTCATTTCCTGCCAGTTCTTGGCGTTGACGGCCATGGGTGTCCCTTCGGGTTGGGTCCGTGCGCGTCCGCCCGGACCGACTTGATACGCGCGCCGGAAGTCCGGCGCCCGGGAGAGATCAGACGCGGCGGCGCTTGGACGGGCGCACGCCGTTGTGCGGGATCGGCGTCACGTCGCGGATCGACGTGATGTGGAAGCCGACCGCCTGGAGGGCGCGCAGCGCGCTCTCACGACCCGAGCCGGGGCCCTTGACCTCGACCTCGAGCGTGCGGACGCCGTGCTCGGCAGCCTTCTTGCCGGCATCCTCGGCGGCGACCTGGGCGGCATAGGGCGTCGACTTGCGGCTGCCCTTGAAGCCCATCATGCCGGCGGACGACCAGGCGATGGCATTGCCCTGCGCGTCGGTGATGGTGATCATGGTGTTGTTGAAGCTGGCATTCACGTGCGCGACGCCGGCGGTGATGTTCTTGCGCTCGCGACGGCGGAGGCGCTGAGGGGCTTGTGCCATGGATGTCGTCCTGACCTGAATCTATGTGGTCGATGCGGGCCGGAGGATTTGCCGCTTCATCAGCAGGCCTGCCTCCGGCGGAGTAAACGGTCCCCCGGACCGTTTACTTCTTCTTGCCCGCGATCGGCTTCGCCTTGCCCTTGCGGGTGCGCGCGTTGGTGTGCGTGCGCTGGCCGCGGACCGGCAGGCCCTTGCGGTGGCGCAGGCCACGATAGCAGGCGAGATCCATCAGCCGCTTGATGTTCATCGCGGTCTGGCGGCGCAGGTCGCCCTCGACGGTGTAGGCCCCGTCGATCGTCTCGCGGATCTGCAGGACTTCCTGGTCCGACAGTTCCTGGACGCGACGCTCGGGCGCGATGCCCAGCTTGGCGGTGATTTCCTTGGCCTTGGCCGGGCCGATGCCATGGATGTAGGTCAGCGCGATCTCGACGCGCTTGTTGGTCGGGATGTTTACACCCGCGATACGTGCCATTCTATTCGATCTCCTGCTCCACAGGCCAGTTGGCGACCGGCCCATCTCGACGCGTCACCCGGGAACCGAACCGCGAAAAGCCGGCGCGCGCAGAGGTGCGCAGCCGGATCACGACCTGTCTCGGGAGGCGGCGAGTTAGGAGGCGAATCGGCCCATGTCAAGCGGTGGCCCGGATGCGGGCAGCAGCAGCGTCGCGATCAAACCCGGCTGGGCGTCGCTCAGTTCCAGCCGTCCGCCATGATGGCGCGCCACCGCATCGACCAGCGCCAGCCCGAGCCCCGCCCCGCCCGGCGCCGACCGTGCGGCATCCAGCCGGCCGAACCGCCGCCGCGCCTCGCCGTGCAACGCGGGCGGAATGCCCGGACCGGCATCGGCCACCCCCAGCGCGACGCCCCCTTCCCGCTTGTGCGCGAACAGGCACAGGCGCCGCCCCTCGGCGGCATAGGTCAGCGCATTGTCGACGAGGTTGGACAGCGCCTGCGCGAGCAGCTGGCGCTGGCCGGCGACGGGCGGAAGCGCGTCGTCCACCTCGATGGCCAACGCCAAGCCGGCATCCTCCAGCGTCGGCGCATAGACCTCCGCGACGTCCGCGACGAGCGCGGCGGGATCGAGCGGGTCCATCGGCCGTGCGCCCGCCTCCATGCGGCCGATGTCGAGCACGTTGGTGAGGATGCGGGTGAGCGCATCCGCCTCCGCCAGCACGCCGGGCAGCAGCTGATCGCGCGTTGCGGGATCGTCGCTGGCAAGCGCGCGCTCCACCCGGGTGCGGAGGCGGCCGATGGGAGAGCGCAGATCGTGCGCCAGCCCGTCCGTTAGCAGCCGCAGCTCCGCCATCAGCGAGCCGATGCGATCGAGCATGCGGTTGATGCGGAGCGCCAGGGCATCGAACGCGTCGCGGCTGCCGGCGAGCGGCACGCGGCCGTCCATCGCGCCGGCGCCCACCCGGTCCACAGCGGCGGTGATCGCCGCCACGCGGGAGCCGACATAGCGGGCGACGATCAGGCCGCAGCCCGCGCCCAGCACGCCTGCAAGCAGCACGGCGAGCCCGAGCGAGCGTTCCAGCGTGCGCTGCCACGCCAGCCGTTCCCCGAAGCGACGGCCGGCGATCAGCCAGCCGCCGGCCACGGGGCGGGCGATCACGCCAGCCTCACCGCCCGCCACCGCGACGATGCGGAAGCCGCCGGCGCGGGTGAGCCGTGCCGCGGGTGCCGGCAGCGGCGAGCCGGCGAGCCGGCGGCCGGCACGATCCAGCAGCAGGACGATCAAAGCGGGATCGTCCACCGCCGCCTCCCCCGCCACCGCGGCGGCGAGCGCCTGCACGCCGCCGGCCCGGCTAACCTCGGCCAGCACGCGCGATTCCTCGGCCACCTGCGCGCGCAACGTCGTCAGCGCGTCGTCATGCATCCGCCAGTAGATGAAGCCGAGCAACGTCAGGCTGGTGGCGAGCGCGAGCAGAGCGGCGAGCAGCGCGACGCGGACGGTGGTGGGCGCGGTGCGCAGGGTCATGCAGGGCGCCCGATCAAGGGTCTGCCGCCAGCCGGTAACCGGCGCCGCGGACGGTGTGGAGGATCGGGGTCTGCGCCCCCTCCTCCAGCTTCCGCCGGAGCCGCCCGACATGGACGTCGACGACGTTGGTGCCCGGATCGAAATGATAATCCCAGACGCCCTCCAGCAGCATGGTCCGCGTGACGACGCGGCCGGCGTGGCGGGCGAGATATTCGAGCAGCTTATATTCGCGCGGCAGCAGCGACACGGGCCGCCCGCCCCGCCGCACGCTGCGGGCGAGCAGGTCGATCTCCAGATCGCCGACGGACAGGCGCGTCTCCGCCACCGCGCGGCCCTCCCCGCGGCGCAGCAGCGCGGCGGTCCGCGCGGACAGCTCGGCAAAGGCGAAGGGCTTGGCGAGATAGTCGTCCGAGCCTTCCTCGAGGCCCGAGACGCGATCCTCCACACCGCCGAGCGCGGACAGGATCAGCACCGGCGTCGCCACGCCTGCGGCCCGCAAGCCGCGCAGCACGGACAGGCCGTCCAGGCCCGGCAGCAGCCGATCGAGGATGACGAGATCGAAGCCGCCATCGGAGGCGAGGAACAGGCCCTGGCGGCCATCGGCGGCGCGATCGACGACATGGCCCTGCTCGGCAAGGCCGCGCGCGACATAGTCCGCGGTCTCGACATCATCTTCGATCAGCAGGATCCTGCGGCCCATCGCTTCATCCTCACGCAACCGGCCGCCCGGATGCAAGATGGCCGCCCGGCGCGGGGGTCAGTCGCGCCGGGCAGCCGCTGTGCAGCGCACCTAGGGACAGGGAATGTGCGCCGCGCAGATGGTCCCGATCAGTTGGTCTTGGCGGCCTTGGTCGTCTTGACGGTCTTGACCACCTTGACGTGCTTGGCCGGCTTCTCGGTCTTCGCCTTGGGCGCATGTGCGGCCAGCGCAGGCGTGGCGACGACGGCCAACATGGCGAGCGGAGCGATACGGCGCAGGATGTTCATGCCTGGATCTCCTTGGTCGGCCGCGGGATGCGCCCCGCGGCGTCGTCACCATCTCTAGGCACCTGTGCCATACGCGGCGGTGGAGGGGGCATGACAAATGGTTCATGCAGGCGCGTGCAGCGACGACCTGGGGCCGTCGG
This sequence comes from Sphingomonas jatrophae, assembly GCF_900113315.1. GTDB lineage: Bacteria > Pseudomonadota > Alphaproteobacteria > Sphingomonadales > Sphingomonadaceae > Sphingomonas_P > Sphingomonas_P jatrophae. The sequence goes on from NZ_FOZG01000002.1 coordinate 788,634, forward strand.
CGCGCGCCTGCAGCTCTGTGATTAGGGGAGAAGCGCGGGCTGGCGGCGCGACGGTCCCCGCGCCACGTCCGCCCCACGCGGGCGTTACCTGGGCCCGAGAATCGCCTCGAGCGAGGATGCCACCGCATCCATGTCGGCCATGCCGTCGACGCGGGTCACGAGCCCCTGCGCTTCGTAATAAGGCAGGATCGGCGCGGTCTTGGCGCGATATTCGGCCATGCGGGTGCGCACCGTCTCGGCATTGTCGTCCGGGCGGCGCTTGAACTCGTCATTGCCGCAGACGTCGCAGACGCCCGGCACGGCCGGCTGCTTGAACGTGTCGTGATAGCCGGCACCGCAGCGCGCGCAGGTGAAGCGCCCGGTGATCCGCTCGACCAGCGCATCCTCGTCCACCGCCAGCTCGATCACATGGTCGAGCTTGCGGCCGCGCTCCTCCAGCAGGATGTCGAGCGCCTCGGCCTGCGCCTGCGTGCGGGGATAGCCGTCGAAAATGGCGCCGCGCTGTGCCTCCGGCGAATCGAGCCGCTCGCCGATCAGCGCCGAGACGATCGCGTCGGAGACGAGCCCACCCGCCTCCATCACCGCCTTGGCCTTCAGCCCGACGGGCGTTTCCGCCTTCACGGCCGCGCGCAGCATGTCGCCGGTGGAGAGCTGCACCATGCCGCGCTCGCGCTCCAGCCGCGTCGCCTGCGTGCCCTTGCCCGCCCCTGGCGGCCCCAGCAGGATGATGTTCATCGACGGCCTCTCCCCTTTTTGGTCGTCCGTGGCGCAGATCAGCGCCGCGCGCCACCCTTGAGCTTCGCCTTCTTGATGAGATCACCATATTGGTGGGCGAGCAGGTGGCTCTGGATCTGCGTCACCGTATCCACCGTCACGTTGACGACGATCAGCAGGCTGGTGCCGCCGAAGCCGATCAGGCTGCGCGGGATGACCATCTCGGGCACCACGCAGATGAAGGCCAGATAAGCAGCGCCGAGCACGGTGATGCGCGTCAGCACGTAATCCAGATAGACTTCGGTGTTCTTGCCCGGCCGGATGCCGGGGATGAAGCCGCCATAGCGCTTCAGATTGTCCGCCGTCTCCTCCGGGTTGAACACCACCGCGGTGTAGAAGAAGGAGAAGAACACGATCCCGACCGTGTAGAGCACGAGATAGAGCGGCGTGCCGTGGGCCAGGTTGAGGTTCAGCCAGCCGAACGCCTGGCCGAGCGCCGTATCCGGATCGATGCGGTTGCCGGCAAACTGCGTGATCGTCAGCGGCATCAGCAGCAGCGACGAGGCGAAGATTGGCGGAATCACGTTCGCCGTGTTGATCTTCAGCGGCAGATGGCTCTTGTCCTGCTGCATCATGCCGCGCGCGGTCTGGCGCTTGGGATACTGGATCAGCACGCGGCGCTGCGCGCGCTCCATGAAGCAGATGAACAGGATCAGGCCGATGATCATCGCCAGTGCGGCAAGCGCGGCGAGACCGCTGCCCGCGCCGGTGCGGATCGAGTTCAGCTCGTTGACGATGGTGCGCGGCAGCTCGGCGACGATGCCGGCCATGATGATCAGCGACACGCCGTTGCCGATGCCGCGGCTGGTGATCTGCTCACCCAGCCACATCAGGAACATCGTGCCGCCGATCAGCGAGATCACCGTCGTCACGCGGAACAGCATGCCGGGCTGCACCACCGCGCTCATGCCTTCGCTGGCGCCCCAGCTCTCGAGCCCGACCGCAATGAAATAGCCCTGGATGGCGGTGAGCAGCACCGTGCCGTAGCGGGTATATTGGTTGAGCTTCTTGCGCCCGCTCTCACCCTCCTTCTTGATCGCGGCGAGTGCGGGCGACAGCGAGGTCGACAGCTGCACGACGATCGAGGCGGTGATGTAGGGCATCACGCCGAGCGCGATCAGCGACATGCGGTTGAGCGCGCCGCCGGAGAAGGTGTTGAAGAAATCCAACACGCCACCCTTGGTCGTGTTGAACAGGGTGGTCAGCGCGCGCGGATCGATGCCGGGCAGCGGCACGTGGCTGAGCAGGCGGAACACGATCAGCGCGCCGATGGTGAACCACAGCCGCTTCTTGAGGTCCGTCGCCTTCGCGAACTGCGACAGGCTGACGTTGGCGGCCAGTTGTTCGGCTGCGGATGCCATGTGGACGAACGATCCCGGATATGAAGACGGCGGGGAGGCGCGAACGCCGGCCCCGCCGCCATATAAGATGTCAGGCGGGCATGTCTAAGCCCGTATGCGCCAAGGCGTTGGCCCGGCGATCAGCCGCGGGCCGCCGCCTGCTTGGCCGACTTGTCGGCCGCACGCTCCTTCTGGGCGACGCGGTGCTTGGCGGCCGCCTTGTCCTTGGCCGCGACGACCTCGATCACCTCGACCGAGCCGCCTGCCGCCTCGACCGCAGCCTTGGCCGACGCGGAGGCACCGGCGACGCGGAAGCGCAGCGCGGACGTCAGCGCACCCTTGGCGAGGAGGCGCACGCCATCCTTGCCGCCGCGCGCCACGCCCGCCGCCTTCAGCGCGGCGTGATCGATCGTGCCGTCGGTCGCCAGTGTGCCGGCATCGACCAGCTTCTGCAACTGGCCGAGATTGACCTCGGCATAGTCCTTGGTGAAGGGATTGTTGAAGCCACGCTTCGGCAGACGCATGTGGAGCGGCATCTGACCGCCCTCGAAGCCCTTAATCGAGACGCCCTCGCGGCTCTTCTGACCCTTCTGGCCGCGGCCCGAAGTCTTGCCCTTGCCGGAGCCGATACCACGGCCAACGCGCATCCGGCCCTTGCGGGAGCCGTCATTGTCGCGAATTTCGTTCAGTTTCATGGTCTGTGCACTCGCTTTCGCTTTGGTCGCGCGGAATTGGGAAGCGCGGGCCGATAGCGGCTATCGGCGCCGCTGGCAATGACCCGGACGGGCGCTGCCGCCGGCGTCTCATAAGAGAAAGGCCGGCGGCATAGCCACCGGCCTGTCCCTCCATCAAGGTATTGGGTTCAGCCCTCGACCTTGACCATGTGCTGCACCTTGCGGATCATCCCGCGGACCTCGGGGCTGTCTTCCAGCTCCCGGGTCCGGTGCATCTTGTTGAGGCCCAAGCCGATCAGCGTCGCGCGCTGATCCTGGGTGCGCCGGATCGGCGAACCGATCTGCGTGATCTTGATCGTGGCCATCTCGCTCACTCCACGACCGCCGCGGCGTCCGCCTCGGCAACCGCCTCGGAGGCGCCACCGCGGCCGAGCAGGTCGGCGATCTTCTTGCCGCGCCGCTGCGCGACCGACTTCGGCGAAGTCTGCTCGCTCAGCGCCTGGAAGGTGGCGCGGATCATGTTGTACGGGTTGGACGTGCCGACCGACTTGGTCACGACGTCGGCAACGCCCAGGCTCTCGAAGATGGCGCGCATCGGGCCACCCGCGATGATGCCGGTGCCCTGCGGCGCCGCGCGCAGCGTCACGCGGCCGGCGCCGAAGTGGCCGTTGCCGTCATGGTGCAGCGTGCGACCCTCGCGCAGCGGCACGCGGACCATGGCCTTCTTGGCCGCCGCAGTGGCCTTGGTGATCGCCTCGGGCACTTCGCGCGCCTTGCCGTGGCCGAAGCCGACCCGGCCCTTGCCGTCGCCGACGATGACCAGCGCTGCGAAGCCGAAGCGCTTGCCGCCCTTCACCGTCTTGGACACGCGATTGATGTGGACGAGCTTCTCGATCAGCTCCTCGCCACCCTCGTCGCGGTTGCGATCGTCGCGGCGGCCACGGCCGTCGCGGCCACGCCCGTCACGATTGCCGCCGCCGGGGCCACGCCCACGGCCGCCGCGCGGACCGCGCGGACCACGGCCCTCGCCACCGGCCGGTGCCGCATCGACCGGCGCGCCCTCGGGGGCACCCGCCTGGATTTCGGTCTCGTCAGCCATTTAGAACTCCAATCCGCCTTCGCGGGCGGCATCCGCCAGCGCCTTGACGCGGCCGTGGAACAGGAAGCCACCGCGGTCGAACACGACGCGGGTCACGCCCGCCGCGCTCGCCCGCTCGGCCACGCGCTTGCCGACTTCGGCCGCCGCCGCAGCGGTCGCACCGGTCGTGCCGCGCACGTCCTTGTCGAGCGACGACGCCGCCGCGATCGTGCGGCCCGCCGCATCGTCGATCACCTGCGCATAGATATGCCGGCCCGAGCGATGGATCGACAGCCGCGGACGGCCACCGCCATTGGCGCGGAGCGCCGTGCGGACGCGCTGGCGCCGCTTCTGAAAGACAGTCAGCTTGGCCATTACTTCTTCTTCCCTTCCTTGCGGAAGATGAACTCGCCGGCATACTTGATGCCCTTGCCCTTGTAGGGCTCGGGCTTGCGCCAGCGGCGGATCTCGGCGGCGAATTGGCCCACCACCTGCTTGTCGATGCCGGTGATGTTGATCGTCGTCTGATCCGGCGTCGCGACCGTCAGGCCCTCCGGCACATCCAGGTCGACGTCGTGGCTGTAGCCGAGCTGGAGCTTCAGCTTCTTGCCCTGCGCGTTGGCGCGGTAGCCGACGCCGGTGATCAGCAGCTGCTTGGTGAAGCCCTGCGTCACGCCCGTCATCAGGTTCTGCACCAGCGTGCGCTGCATGCCCCAGAAGGAGCGCGCGCGCTTGGTCTCGTTCGCCGGCTGGACGGAGACGTTGCCGTCCTCGACCGCATAGCTCACCTCGTCGGCGAGCGGCAGCGTGAGCGTGCCCTTCGGGCCCTTGACGCTGAGCGTGCGGCCCTCGATGCTGGCGGTGACGCCGGCCGGCACGGGGACCGGCTTCTTGCCGATGCGGCTCATCAGAAGACCTCCGCGAGAACCTCGCCGCCGACATTCTGCTCGCGCGCTTCCGCGTCGGACAGAACGCCACGGGGCGTCGAGACGATGGTGATGCCAAGGCCGTTGCGGATCCGCGGCAGCTCCTGGCTGCCGGAATAGACGCGACGGCCGGGCTTGGAGACGCGGGCGATGTGCTGGATCGCGGGCTGGCCCTCGAAATACTTCAGCTCGATGCGCAGGCCTTCATGGCCGCCCACCTCTTCGTCGCCATAGCCGCGGATATAGCCTTCGCGCTGGAGCACATCGAGCACGCGCGCACGAAGCTTCGACTTCGGGCTCGTGACGCTGTCCTTGCGGGCGCGCTGGCCGTTGCGGATGCGGGTGAGCAGATCGCCCACGGGATCGGTCATCGACATAAGGTAGCCCTCACCAGCTCGACTTGGTGACGCCGGGGATCATGCCACGGGTGGCAAGTTCACGGAGCATCACGCGGGCGAGGCGGAATTTGCGGTAATAAGCGCGCGGACGGCCGGTCACCTCGCAGCGGTTGCGCACGCGGGTCGGGTGCGCATTGCGCGGCAGCTCGGCCATCTTCAGGCGCGCGATGAGACGCTCGGTCTCGTCGAGCGACTCGTCGTTCGCGATCGCCTTCAGCTTCGCGAACTTCGGCGCATACTGCTTCACCAGCTTCTTGCGCCGCTCGTTCTTGTTGATCGAACTCAGTTTCGCCATGGACTTAAGCTCTCTTCCTTAACGCCTCAAGCGGCCTGCTGGGCCGGCTCGGGAGCCGACGTGCCCTGGGGCAGCGGGAACGGGAAACCGAACAGACGGAGCAGCTCGCGCGCTTCCTCGTCGGTGTTGGCGGTGGTCGTGACGATCACGTCCATGCCGCGGATCTTGTCGACCTTGTCGTAGCTGATCTCGGGGAAGATCAGCTGCTCCTTGAGGCCGGTGGCGTAATTGCCACGGCCGTCGAACGACTTGTCGCTGAGGCCGCGGAAGTCGCGGACGCGCGGCAGCGCGATCGTGACGAAGCGGTCGAGGAACTCGTACATCCGCTCGCGACGCAGCGTCACCTTGCAGCCGATCGGCATGCCTTCGCGCAGCTTGAACTGCGCAATCGACTTCTTGGCCTTGGTGATGACGGCCTTCTGGCCGGCGATCGCGGTCATTTCTGCCGCGGCCTGCTCGACCTTCTTCTTGTCCTGCGTCGCTTCGCCGACGCCCATGTTCAGCACGATCTTGTCGAGCTTGGGCACCTGCATCGGGTTGGCATAACCGAACTTCTCGGTCATCGCCTTGACGATCGTCTCGTCGTACAGCTTGCGCAGCCGGGGCGTGTAGCCGTCAGCCATTGATCGTCTCCCCGGACTTGACGGCCACGCGGACCTTCTTGCCGTCCTGAACCTCGAAGCGGACGCGCGTCGGCTTGCCCGTCTTCGGATCTTCCAGCGCCACCTTGGACACGTGGAGCGGCGCTTCGATCCGCTCCAGCCCGCCCTGCGGATTGGCCTGGCTCGGCTTGCGGTGGCGGGTCGCGACGTTGACGCCGGACACGATGACCTTGCCCTCCTTCGGGAGAGCCTTGGTCACTTCGCCATGCTTGCCCTTGTCCTTGCCGGACAGGACGACGACCTTGTCGCCCTTCTTGATCTTCGCAGCAGCCATCACAGCACCTCGGGCGCGAGCGAGATGATCTTCATGTGGTTCTTGGCGCGGAGCTCGCGCACCACCGGCCCGAAGATGCGCGTGCCGATCGGCTCGCCGCTGTTCTTGTTGATGAGGACGGCGGCGTTGCCGTCGAAGCGGATGGTGGAGCCGTCGGGACGATGGATGTCCTTGGCGGTGCGCACGATCACCGCACGGTGAACGTCGCCCTTCTTCACCTTGCCACGCGGCGCAGCTTCCTTGATCGAGACGACGATCACGTCGCCCACGGTCGCGAAGCGCCGCTTGGAGCCACCGAGCACCTTGATGCACTGGACGCGCTTGGCGCCCGAGTTATCGGCCACGTCGAGGTTGGACTGCATCTGGATCATGGTTCAGCCCTCCCGTTCAGGCGTGTGCGGCTTCGGGTGCGACATGCGTGTCGACCCGTTCGATGACCGTCCAAGTCTTGAGCTTGGAGATCGGCTTGCACTCCTCGATGCGGACCGTCTCGCCGGGGCGATACTGGTTCTCGGCATCGTGAGCATGATACTTCTTCGAGCGGCGGATGATCTTGCCGTAGAGCGGGTGCTTAACCTTCCGCTCGACGAGGACCACCACCGTCTTGTCGGTCTTGTCGGAGACCACCGTTCCGGTCAGCACGCGCTTCGGCATGGCTGGCTCTCCTTACTTGCCCGACGCAGCGATGCGCTGCGCCTGGAGCGTCTTGATCTGCGCGATGGTGCGACGCACCTCGCGCACGCGGCTGGGCTTCTCCAGCTGGCTGGTCGCGGCCTGGAAGCGCAGGTTGAACTGCTCCCGCTTCAGCTCGCCGAGCTGATCCATCAGCTCGCTGTCGCTCTTCGCGGTGAGGTTTTCGATCTTCGCCATCTTTCTTACACGGCCTCGTGCACGGACTCGCCCAGGCGGGCGACGACCTTGGTCTTGATCGGCAGCTTCTCCATCGCACGCTCGAAAGCGACGCGGGCGAGCGGGCCGGGGACGCCGTCCAGCTCGAACAGGATGCGGCCGGGCTTCACGCGGGCGACCCAGAACTCAGGCGCGCCCTTGCCCGAGCCCATGCGGACTTCGGCGGGCTTCGACGAGACGGGCACGTCCGGGAAGATACGGATCCACAAGCGGCCTTGGCGCTTGATGTGGCGCGTTATCGCGCGGCGGGCCGCCTCGATCTGGCGGGCCGTGATACGATCCGGCTCCATCGCCTTCAGGCCGAACGCGCCGAAGTTCAGCGCGGTGCCACCCTTGGCGTCGCCGTGGATGCGGCCCTTGAAGGCCTTGCGGAATTTGGTGCGCTTTGGTTGCAGCATCTCTCAGTTCCTCAGCGACGGCGGTCGTCGTCGCGTGCGGGGCGCACGCCGGAGGTCTGGGCCTCCATCATCAGGCGATCCTGCGCGAGCGGATCATGGCCGAGGATCTCGCCCTTGAAGATCCACACCTTGACGCCGCAGACGCCATAAGCGGTGTGCGCTTCGGCTTCGGCATAGTCGACGTTGGCGCGAAGCGTGTGCAGCGGCACCCGGCCTTCGCGATACCATTCGGTCCGCGCGATCTCCGCGCCGCCGAGACGGCCGGCGCAGGTGATGCGGATGCCCTCGGCGCCGAGACGCAGCGCCGACTGCACCGCGCGCTTCATCGCACGACGGAAGGCGATACGACGCTCGAGCTGATCGGCGACCGACTGCGCGACGAGCTTGGCATCGATCTCGGGCTTGCGGATCTCGACGATGTTCAGCGACACGTCGGACGAGGTCATCTTGCCGAGCGTGCGGCGCAGCTTCTCGATGTCCGCGCCCTTCTTGCCGATGATCACGCCTGGGCGCGCGGCATAGACGGAGATGCGGCACAGCTTGGCCGGACGCTCGATCACCACCTTGGAGATGGCGGCCTGCGGCAGCGACGACATGATGTGCTTGCGGATCTTCAGATCCTCAAGCAGCAGCCGACCATAATCGGCGCCGTCGGCATACCAGCGGCTGTCCCAGGTGCGGTTGATCTGGAGCCGCATCCCGATCGGGTTGGATTTCTGACCCATCTTACGCCTCTTCCTGCTCGCGCACGACCACGCGGATGCGCGCGAACGGCTTGATGATGCGGGTCGAACGGCCGCGGGCGCGGGTGGCGAACCGCTTCATCACGATCGACTTGCCGACGCTCGCCTCCTGAACGACGAGCGCGTCGACATCCAGATTGTGGTTGTTCTCGGCGTTCGCAATGGCGCTCTGCAGCACCTTGCGGACGTCCACCGCCATCGCCTTCTTGGAGAAAGCGAGGATGTTCAGCGCGTCGCCGGCCTTCTTGCCGCGGATCAGGCCCGCGACGAGATTGAGCTTGTAGGGGCTGCCGCGCACGTTGGTGTTGACGGCAAGGGCTTCCTTGTCGCCCACCTTGCGGGGGGATGCAGGCTTGCTCATCAGCGCTTGCCCTTCTTGTCGGCGGCGTGACCCGGGAAGTAGCGCGTGGGCGCGAACTCGCCGAGCTTGTGGCCGACCATGTCCTCGTTGACCGACACCGGCACGAACTTGCGGCCATTATAGACGTTGAACGTCAGGCCGACGAAGTCGGGGAGGATGGTGGAGCGGCGCGACCAGGTCTTGATCGGCGCGCGGGCACCCTGCTCGTTGGCAACCTGCGCCTTCTTCAGCAGGCTGAGCTCGACGAACGGGCCTTTCCAGACGGAACGGGCCATCGCTTACCTCTTCTTCTTCGCGTGACGCGACCGGATGATCATCTTGTCGGTCGACTTATTGTGGCGGGTGCGCGCACCCTTGGTCGGCTTGCCCCAAGGCGTGACCGGATGACGGCCGCCCGAGGTCCGGCCCTCACCACCGCCGTGCGGGTGGTCGACCGGGTTCTTCGCGACGCCGCGCGTCAGCGGGCGCTTGCCCAGCCAGCGGTTGCGGCCGGCCTTGGCGAGGTTCTGGTTGGCGTTGTCAGGGTTCGACACCGCACCCACCGTGCACATGCAGTCGGAGCGGACATAGCGCTGCTCGCCCGAGTTCAGGCGAACCATGACCATGCCCTTGTCACGGCCGACGACCTGCACATAGGTGCCCGCCGCCCGCGCGATCTGACCGCCCTTGCCGGGCTTCATCTCGACATTGTGGACGATCGTGCCGACCGGCGCCTGGCCGATCTCCATCGCATTGCCCGGCTTCACGTCGGTGCGCTTGGCGGCGACGACCTGGTCGCCCGCGGCGAGACGCTGCGGTGCGAGGATGTAGGCCAGCTCGCCGTCCTCATACTTCACCAGCGCGATGAAGGCGGAACGGTTGGGATCATATTCCAGCCGCTCGACGGTGGCCGGCTGATCCCACTTGCGCCGCTTGAAGTCGACGTAGCGATACTTCTGCTTGTGGCCGCCCGCGATGCCGCGCGCGGTGGCGTGGCCCTGGTTGTTGCGGCCACCCGACTTGCGCTTGCCCTCGGTCAGCGCCTTGACGGGCTTGCCCTTCCACAGCGACGACTTGTCGACGAGGATCAGGCCACGCCGCGCCGGCGAGGTCGGATTATAATGCTTGAGCGCCATCTCAGCGCACCCCTTCCGTCACGTCGATCGACTGGCCCTCGGCCAGCGTCACGATCGCCTTCTTGACGTCGGACCGCTTGTAATCGCGGCCCTTCCACTTCTTCGTCTTGCCCTTGACGACGATCGTGTTGACGCCCGTCACGGACACGCCGAACAGCGCCTCGACCGCCGCCTTGATGGCGGGCTTCGATGCCTTGTTGGCGACCTTGAAGACGACCGCGTTCTGCTCCGAGAGCAGGGTCGACTTCTCGGTGATGTGCGGCCCCAGCACCACGTCATAGTGGGCGAGCTCGACCGCGCCGGCCTGCTTCTTAGCCATTGAGGCGCGCCTCCAGCTTCTCGACCGCGGCGCGCGTCAGCACCAGCGTGTCATGCTTCAGGATGTCGTACACGTTCGCGCCGACCGCCGGCAGGAGGTTGACCCCCCGCAGGTTGCCGCTCGCATTCGCGAAGGAGACGTTGAGCGCGTCGCCGTCGATCACCAGCGTCTTCACGCCGACGTTCAGCGCGGCGAACTGGCCCGCCAGCGCCTTGGTCTTGCCGGCTTCCACGTCGAGGCCGTCGACCACGATCAGGCTGCCGTCCTTGGCCTTGCTGCTGAGCGCCATCTTGAGACCAAGCGCCCGGACCTTCTTGTTGAGGCTCGGGTTGAAGTCACGCAGACGGGCGCCGTGCGCCTTGCCGCCGCCGATGAAGACGGGAGCGCGGCGATCGCCGTGACGCGCCGTGCCGCCGCCCTTCTGGCGACCGAGCTTCTTGCCCGAGCGGGCCACGTCCGCACGCTCGCGCGTCGGACGGGCGGTGCCGCGGCGCTTCTCGAGCTGCCAGGTGACGACGCGGTGCAGGATGTCCGCACGCGGCTCGAGGCCGAAGATCGCGTCGGCGAGCTCGATGTCGCCGCCGGTCTCGCCGCCGAGGGTCTGAACCGAAACCTTCATGATCAGCCCTCCTTCTGGCCGGGGTTGTTGGGGGTGGCGTTGTCGATGTCGTTCACCGAGCCTTCCGCCGGCGCATCGCTGGGCGCGCCGCCGTCAGGACCGGCCTGCGCATCCGCCGCAGCGACGCCGGCCTGCACCTCATCGGCGCCCGGCAGCGGCGGCAGCTCGTGCACGGCACCCGCATCGACGAGGCCGGCCTCGGCATGTTCGATCACCGGAGCCTTGCGCTCCAGCAGACCCGCGGGGAACGGCGCATCGGCGTGACGATCGACCTTCGTCGCGTCCTTGACGAGCAGCCACGTGCCCTTGGAGCCGGGAACCGAACCGCGCACGAACAGCAGGCCGCGCTCGGCGTCCGTGCGGACGATCTCGAGGTTCTGCTGGGTGCGCTGACGGTCGCCCATGTGGCCGGCCATCTTCTTGTTCTTGAAGACCTTGCCCGGATCCTGGCGCTGGCCGGTCGAGCCGAGCGAGCGGTGCGAGACGGAGACGCCGTGGGTGGCACGCAGACCGCCGAAGCCCCAGCGCTTCATGCCGCCCTGGAAGCCCTTGCCCTGCGTGTGGCCCGACACGTCGACCAGCTGGCCGGCGACGAAATGGTCGGCCGACAGCTCGGCACCGACATCGAGCAGCCCGTCGGCATCGACGCGGAACTCCGCGAGGATCGCCTTTGGCTCGACCTCGGCCTTGCCGAAGTGGCCGCGCTGCGGCTTGGCGACGTTCTTCGCCTTCGCGGCGCCGGCACCCAGCTGAACTGCAGTATAGCCGTCGCGGTCGGCTTCCCGGCGGGCGACGACCTGCACGCCGTCCAGGTGCAGGACGGTCACGGGCACGTGCCGGCCATCCTCCTGGAACAGGCGGGTCATCCCCATTTTCTTCGCGATCACGCCAGTGCGCATGATCCACTCACTCCCCAACAGAGGCCCGCAATCCTGCGGGCGTGCTCCAACGAAAAAGGCCCCGGTCATCCGGAGCCTCCAACCCATGCCGAAATTCCCCCGCCCCGGGCTGGTTTTCACCGAAGGTGAAAGGCGGGGACTCGGTCGCCAGCGAGCTGGCCGGTATCCCTGTCACTCCCATCGTTTCCGGAGCAGCGCCCCAAAAACGAACGCGGGCAGTGAATCACCGCCCGCGGAAGCCGGCCTATTACGCCAGCTTGATCTCGACGTCAACGCCGGCCGCGAGGTCCAGCTTCATCAGCGCGTCGACGGTCTGCGGCGTCGGCTGCACGATGTCGAGCAGGCGCTTGTAGGTGCGAACCTCGAACTGCTCGCGCGACTTCTTGTCGATGTGCGGCCCACGGTTGACCGTGAACTTTTCGATGCGCGTCGGAAGAGGGATCGGACCGCGGATGAGCGCGCCGGTGCGGCGGGCGGTGTTGGCGATCTCGCCCGTGGCCTGATCGAGCACGCGGTGATCGAACGCCTTCAGGCGAATGCGGATGTTGCTGTCCATTGTCCCTACCGATGCGAAAGAGCCATGCCCCGTCCACAGTTGCCTGCGTTCAAGGGGCTTCCATAAAAAGCAAACCGGCCGACACCCCGTAAGGGTGCCGGCCGGCTCGTCAGGCTTGCGCCTATATTACTTCGAGATCGAAGCGACAACCCCTGCACCGACGGTGCGGCCACCCTCACGGATGGAGAAGCGCAGGCCCTCCTCCATGGCGATCGGGGCGATCAGCTTGACGCCGAGCTGCACGTTGTCGCCGGGCATGACCATCTCGGTGCCCTCGGGCAGCTCGACGGTGCCGGTCACGTCCGTGGTGCGGAAGTAGAACTGCGGACGGTAGTTGGCGAAGAACGGCGTGTGACGGCCACCCTCCTCCTTCGACAGCACGTAGACCTCGGAGGAGAAATCGGTGTGCGGCTTGATCGAGCCGGGCTTGCAGAGCACCTGACCACGCTCGACGTCGTCACGCGCCACGCCGCGCAGCAGCGCGCCGATGTTGTCGCCAGCCTGGCCCGAGTCGAGCAGCTTGCGGAACATCTCGACGCCGGTGACGGTCGTCTTGCGGGTGTCCTTGAGGCCGACGATCTCGACTTCCTCACCGACCTTGACCATGCCGGTCTCGACACGGCCGGTCACGACGGTGCCGCGACCCGAAATCGAGAACACGTCCTCGATCGGCATCAGGAACGGACGATCGAGCGGACGCTCCGGCTGCGGGATATACTCGTCCACGGCAGCCATCAGCTTCAGGACGGCCTGCTTGCCGATCTCGTCGTTGGTGCCGTCGAGCGCCTTCACCGCCGAACCCTGGATGACGGGGATGTCGTCGCCCGGGAAGTCGTAGGAGGAGAGCAGCTCGCGGATCTCGAGCTCGACGAGCTCGAGGATCTCGGCGTCGTCGACCAGGTCGACCTTGTTCATGAACACGACCAGCGCCGGCACGCCGACCTGGCGGGCGAGCAGGATGTGCTCGCGGGTCTGCGGCATCGGGCCGTCCGTCGCGGACACGACGAGGATGCCGCCGTCCATCTGCGCGGCGCCGGTGATCATGTTCTTCACATAATCGGCGTGGCCCGGGCAATCGACGTGCGCATAGTGGCGCGCCTGGGTCTCATACTCGACGTGCGCGGTCGAGATGGTGATGCCGCGCTCACGCTCCTCGGGAGCCTTGTCGATGTTGGCATAGTCGACGAAGGTCGCGCCGCCGGTCTCGGCGAGCACCTTGGTGATGGCGGCCGTGAGCGACGTCTTGCCGTGATCGACGTGCCCGATGGTGCCGATGTTGCAGTGCGGCTTGTTCCGCTCAAACTTAGCCTTCGCCATTTGGTCCTACCTTGCTTCGAATCTTTCGGGGGTGCGGGCGCACCCGCGAGAGAGCGCGCCCATAGCAGCTTTTTCGGCCGATACCAGCCTTCGGCGTCACGGGGCCAGGCGAGCCTGGCCCCGACTGCCTCAGCCCAGCTTCGCCTTCACTTCGTCGGCGACGTTCGACGGCACTTCCTCATAGTGAGAGAATTGCATCGTGTACTGCGCGCGACCCTGCGTGAACGAGCGCAGTTGGTTGACGTAACCGAACATGTTGGCGAGCGGCACCTGAGCCTCGACCGCCTGCGCGTTGCCGCGCGTATCGGTGCCCTGGATCTGCCCGCGCCGCGAGTTAAGGTCGCCGATCACGTCGCCGAGATAATCCTCGGGCGTCACCACCTCGACCTTCATGATCGGCTCGAGCAGCTTGATGCCTGCCTTCTGGGCAGCCTCGCGCATGCCGGCCCGACCGGTGATTTCGAACGCCAGCGCCGACGAATCGACGTCGTGATAAGCACCGTCATAGAGCGTCGCGGTGAAGTCGATGATCGGGAAGCCGATCAGCGAACCCGTTGCGGCGACCTCGCGGATGCCCTTCTCGACCGAGGGGATATACTCCTTCGGGATGTTGCCGCCCTTGACCTCGTCCTTGAAGACGACGCCCTGGCCGCGCTCGCCCGGCTCGACCGTGAACTTGATGCGGCCGAACTGACCCGAGCCACCCGACTGCTTCTTGTGGGTGTAGTCGACGTCGACCTTCTTCGCGAGGCTCTCGCGGTACGCCACCTGCGGCGCACCGACATTCGCCTCGACCTTGAACTCGCGCTTCATGCGATCGACGATGATCTCGAGGTGGAGCTCGCCCATCCCCTTGATGATCGTCTGGCCGCTCTCGGCGTCGGACGACACGCGGAAGGAGGGATCCTCGCGGGCGAGGCGATTGAGCGCGACGCCCATCTTCTCCTGGTCCGCCTTGGTCTTCGGCTCCACCGACAGCTCGATGACGGGCTCGGGGAACTCCATCCGCTCGAGGATGATCGGCGCGGTCGGCGCGCAGAGCGTGTCGCCCGTCGTCGTGTCCTTCAGGCCCGCCAGCGCGACGATGTCGCCCGCATAGGCCACCTGGATGTCCTCGCGCTCGTTCGCATGCATCAGCAGCATGCGGCCGACCTTCTCCTTCTTGTCCTTGACGGAGTTGGTCACCTGCGACGCCGCCTCGAGCTTGCCCGAATAGATGCGGGCGAAGGTCAGCGTGCCGACAAACGGATCATTCATGATCTTGAACGCCAGCGCCGAAAAGGGTGCATTGTCGTCCGACGGACGCTCGTCCGGCGTCTCGCCGTCGAGCTTCACGCCCTTGATGGCGGGCACGTCGAGCGGGGACGGCAGATAATCGACCACCGCGTCGAGCAGCGGCTGCACGCCCTTGTTCTTGAACGCGGAGCCGCACACCACCGGCACGAACGCCATGGAGAGCGTGCCCTTGCGGATCAGGCGCTTGAGCGTCGCCGTGTCGGGCTCGTTGCCCTCCAGATACTGCTCCATCACCTCGTCGTCGAGCTCGACCGCCATCTCGATCAGGTCGCTGCGATACTTGGCGGCCTTCTCGACCAGATCCTCGGGGATCTCGCGATATTCGAACTTCGCGCCCAGGCTCTCTTCCAGCCAGATGATCGCGCGGTTCTCGACCAGGTCGACGAGGCCCTTGAAGCCGCCTTCCATGCCGATCGGCAGGTACAGCACCGCCGGACGCGCGCCGAGGCGATCGATGATCGAGTTGACGCAGAAGTAGAAGTCCGCGCCGGTGCGATCCAGCTTGTTGACGAAGCACATGCGCGGCACGCCATACTTGTCGGCCTGGCGCCACACCGTCTCGGACTGCGGCTCGACGCCCGCGACGCCGTCGAAGCAGGCGACCGCGCCGTCCAGCACGCGCAGCGAACGCTCCACCTCGATGGTGAAGTCGACGTGGCCGGGCGTGTCGATGATGTTGATCAGGTGCTCGTCACCCTTGCCCTCGGCGGCGCGCCACTTGCACGTCGTCGCGGCGGAGGTGATGGTGATGCCCCGCTCCTGCTCCTGCTCCATCCAGTCCATCGTCGCGGTGCCTTCGTGCACTTCGCCGATCTTGTAGGACTTGCCGGTGTAATACAGGATGCGCTCGGTCGTCGTCGTCTTGCCGGCGTCGATGTGCGCCATGATGCCGATGTTGCGATAGCGGTCGAGCGGATGGCTGCGGGCCATGGTCGGACTTCCTTAGCGATGTGGGGAGCAGGCTGGTGGCCGGCTCCCCACGATATAGGTCAGAAGCGTGACGCTTCCAAGTTGGCAGCGGCGCCTTACAGCGCGGCCGTTACCAGCGGTAGTGGCTGAACGCGCGGTTCGCTTCCGCCATGCGGTGCGTGTCCTCGCGCTTCTTCACCGCGTTGCCGCGGTTGTTGGCCGCGTCCATCAGCTCGCCCGACAGGCGCGCGGACATGGTGTTCTCGCTGCGCGCACGGGCGGCGGCGATCAGCCAGCGGATGGCCAGCGCCTGCGAGCGATCGGGGCGAACCTCGACCGGCACCTGGTAGGTCGCACCGCCGACGCGGCGCGAGCGGACCTCGATGCCCGGGCGGATGTTGTTCAGCGCATCGTGGAACACGCCCAGCGGATCACGCTTGGCGCGCGTCTGCACCGTATCGAGCGCGGAATAGACGATGCCCTCGGCGACGGACTTCTTGCCGTCGAGCATGACGGAATTCATGAACTTGGAAAGGATGATATCCCCGAACTTCGGATCCGGCAGGATCTCGCGCTTTTCGGGACGACGACGACGGGCCATCTCGGCCTCCTTCTAGAAATCAGCTTAGCGAAAGAACCGGAGCGACTTACTTCGGGCGCTTGGCGCCGTACTTGGAGCGGCTCTGCTTGCGGTTCTTCACACCCTGCGTGTCGAGCACGCCGCGCAGCACGTGATAGCGGACACCGGGCAAGTCGCGAACGCGGCCGCCGCGGATCAGCACCACCGAGTGCTCCTGCAGGTTGTGCCCCTCGCCGGGGATGTAGCTGATGACTTCGCGCTGGTTGGTCAGGCGGATCTTGGCCACCTTGCGCAGCGCCGAGTTCGGCTTCTTCGGCGTCGTCGTGTAGACGCGCGTGCAGACACCGCGCTTCTGCGGGTTCTGCTCCATCGCAGGCACCTTGGACTTGGCCTTCTGCGGCTCGCGACCCTTGCGGATCAGCTGGTTGATCGTCGGCATGAAGCCCTTCACCTCGTTTGCGGTTACTTTACCGGTGCCCGATCCCGCGCCCCGGCCCGCGTGGACCGGAAACGCAAAAGGGACTCTGGAAGCGGCCAAACCGGTCGCCCCGAGCCCCACATCGCATCGGCAATGTTCAAGCGCCCGGCGAACTTCAGTCCTCCGGGCGTGCGGCCCTATAGCCAGCAGGGCCCCGCCGGTCAACCGACCGGCCGGACAGCCCTATTTGCGCAGCGTCTCCAGCAGCGCCGATTCGAACCGGGCCGGCGCCTCCACCTGCGGCGCATGGCCGAGATCAACGAAGCGGACGACATCGGCGCGCGCAATCTGTGCCGCCACCCGATCGACCAGCGACGGCACCGGCAGGATGCGATCGCGAATCGCGGCGGGCGCCCGGTTGCGGCCAAAGGCGGTGCGGTCGAGCATGCCGATCAGCATCGTCACGGGCATCTTCAGCCGGCCCCACTCGTACGCGACGGGCTGCGTCTGGATCATCTCGGAGGTGCGCGCCTGCGCCTCACGCACCGTCTCACCGCCGGACGCACGATACTGGCCGGCCAGCATCGCCGCCCAGCGATCGTACGCGGG
Source organism: Sphingomonas jatrophae (assembly GCF_900113315.1). GTDB lineage: Bacteria > Pseudomonadota > Alphaproteobacteria > Sphingomonadales > Sphingomonadaceae > Sphingomonas_P > Sphingomonas_P jatrophae. The sequence goes on from NZ_FOZG01000002.1 coordinate 806,103, forward strand.
CAGCCAGCGATCGTGATAATAATTGCTCTGCTGATACGCCTTGATGCTGGCGAAGTCGGTGCGCTGCTCCTCACGCTTCAGCTGCGCCAGATCGGCATAGGGCACGCCCTGCGCGGTGCGATCGACGAGACCGATCGGATTGACCAGCACCAGCCGCTCCACCCGCTCGGGCCAGAGCAGCGCGAGGCGCGTCGCGATCATGCCGCCCATCGAATGGCCGACCAGCGTGGCGCGCTTCACCCCCGCTGCATCCAGCAGCGCACGCGTATTCGCGGCGAGGCCGGCTACCGAATATTGGTAACCGACCGGCTTCGGGCTTTTGCAGAAGCCGATCTGGTCGGGGATCAGCACGCGGTGGCCTGCGCGGGCGAGCGCTCGCGCGCTGCTCTCCCACGTCGCGCCGCAGAAGTTCTTGCCGTGCATGAGCACCACCGTCTTGCCCGACGGCGCGGCGGTTGGCGCCACGTCCATATAGGCCATGCCCAGGGTCGCGCCCTGCGGCGCCAGCTCCAGCCGGTGGACTGGGAAGGGATAAGCGAACCGTTCGAGGTTGGCGCCGATGTCCGGGCCGGACGTCGGGGCGGCGGCGAGAGCGGCTGCGGCGGCGAGCAGGAAAGGCGCGATCATACCGGCTCCATAACATCCGTTTCGGAGCTTTGCGCCCCTGTGATTCGCGTCATTGTCGCTTCGCCGCACCAGGCGCAGCCTTCGTCGTGCGGCGTCATCCCGGGCGACGCGCGGCACGGCCTTGTCGCAGCCGCGTGGCGGGCCCCCGGGGGCGGCGGATAGCGCCGGTGCCGACAAACCAGGGGATCACGCAATGTCCAACCGTTTCTTCGTCGGCGCGGCCGCCGCACTCGCTACCCTCCTCGCCTCCACCGCCGTCCAGGCCGGCCCGGCCAAGCCGAGCAAGGTGCAGAAGATGCAGACCGCCGCCGCCGCCGACGTGCCGAAATGCGCGCGCAAGATCGGCACGCTCTCCATCGCCAATGGCGACGATCCGTCGGGCTGGTCGCAGTTCAGCCTCGCGCCGCCGGCCAAGCTGCTGAAGGTGCTGGTGCAGCGCTCCGGCTGCTTCAACCTGGTCGACCGGGGCACCGGCCTCAACGCCGCGCAGCTGGAGCGCGACATTGGCGGCGGCATGGGCCTGCAGCGCGGATCCAATGTCGGCCGCGGCCAGATCAAGTCGGCCGACTATGTCCTCGTCGCCGAAGTGCAGGCGGCGGACAAGAATGCCGGCGGCTCCGGCATCGGCGCGGGCCTCGGCCGTGCGGTGGGCGGCTGGATGGGCGGCATCGTCGGCGGCATCGGCTCCAAGAAGCTGGAGGCGAACACCGTCCTCTCGCTCACCAACGTCCGCACGACGGAGACGGTGGCGGTGGAGGAAGGCCATGCCGCCAAGAACGACATCACCTTCGGCGGCGGCGCGCTGACCGGGCTCGGCAATGGCTGGGGCGCGGGCGCGATCGGCGGCGGCTATGAGGATACGGACATTGGCCGCATCGTCACGCTCGCCTTCATCGAGGCCTATTCCAAGCTGGTCCAGGGCATTGGCGGGCTCCAGCCGGGCGCGGCCGAGGCGGCCCCCGCCAAGGCGTTCCGCGCGACCGCGCTGGTCAGCCTGCGCAAGGCGCCCAACCCCAAGGGCGCGCTGATCCGCACCCTGCCCGCGGGCAGCGAAGTCTATCCCACCGGCAACAAGGAGGGCATGTGGTGGGAAGTGGCCGACGAAAACGACAATGTCGGCTGGACCCTCAACACCAAGCTTGCGCCGTCGAGCTGATCCCCCTTCGGCACGGCGCTCGGGGCGGGGCGGCAGGCGCGAGCCTGTCGCCCCGTTCGCGTCAGCGCTCCATTAGCGCCACGATCTGCGCCGCCGCATCCTCAGGCGAGGTACTGCCGCTGTCGATCGCCAGATCGGGCGTCGGCATCGCGGCCATGCAGCGGTCGAACTCACTTGCGTGCGTTGCGAACAGCGCCGGATCGCGCAACTTGCCGAAGGCGGCGCGGCCGGGCTCGACCAGCCGCCGCGCCTGCTCGTCCCGCTCCAGCGTCAGCGCGACGAAGATCGTGCGCCCGCCGCAGCGCTCCACCAGCCCGCGCACACGCTCGGGGAAGTCCGCCGCGACGCTCGCCTCCGGCGCGAAGGTGAAGATGAGCGAGCGGCCGTCCCGCGCCGCCGCCTCGATCACCTCCAGCCAGAACGCCTCGCGCAGGCGGATGAACGGCTCCGAGCCGAACGGAAACACCGCGGCGACGGCATCGACCACCAGGTGATTGTGGAACAGCGCCATGCCCGTGCGTGCCGCAAGAGCGCGCGCGACGGTCAGCTTGCCCGCCGCGACCTGGCCGTAGAGGAAGACAAGCTGCACGCCGTGCCCCGCGCCTAATCGGCCACGTCGCCCGCCGCATTGTCCGCCGCAATTTCCGCCGGAGCGGCGGCATTGGCGGTCTCCAGCCCGACCTCGTCGGACATGACCACCTCGTTCGAGATCATCATTCCCGCATTCTCGTCGATCGGCGGCGGTGCCGCGGCGTCGCACGCCGCGAGCGCCAGCGCCGCGAGCAGCATGCTTACACGCAGATGGAATTTCCGGCTCATCGTGCCTCCGGCCCCTTCGCCACCGCGCCGCCCTTCATCACGAAGACGACCCGCTCCAGCACGCGAATGTCGGCGAGCGGATCGCCGGACACTGCGATCAGGTCCGCCCACGCGCCGGGCGCGATCACGCCGACTTCGCCCTCCTGCCCCAGCGCCTTGGCGGCGCTCACCGTGGCCGCGCGGATCGCCTGTGCGGGCGTCATGCCCCACTCGACCATCTTGGCGAACTGCCGCGCATTGTCGCCATGCGGATAAACGCCCGCATCGGTGCCGAACAGCATCGGCACGCCCGCGCGCACCGCGCGGCGGAACGTCTCGCGCTGGAGCCGGCCGATCTTGCGCTCCTTCTCCAGGCTCTCGGGCAGCGTGCCGTTCGCCTCGCCGGTCGCCAGGATATAATCGTCGTTATAGATATCCATGTCGAACCACGTGCCTTTCTGCGCGGCGAGCTTGATCGTCGCGTCGGAGGCGAGGCTGCAATGTTCGATCGTGTCGATGCCCGCCTCGATCGCGGCGCGGATGCCGTCATCGCCATGCGCGTGCGCGGCGACCTTGAGGCCGAGCATATGCGCCTCGTCGGCGATGGCCTTCATCTCCTCGCCCGTCAGCTGCTGCGCGCCGACCGCGTCACCCAGCGAGAAGACGCCGCCCGTCGCGCAGATCTTGATCACGCGCGCGCCATATTTGTGCAGCCAGCGCACCTTGGCGCGCGCCTCGCCCGGCGAATCGATCACGCTCGGCTGCTTCTTGTCGAACGAGGGCGGGAAGCCGCCCTGATCGCAATGCCCGCCCGTCGCGCCCAGTGCATAGCCCGCGCCGACGATCCGCGGGCCGGGCACATAGCCGCCCTCGATCGCCTGCTTCAGCCCGATATCGCCGAAGTCGCTGGAGCCGACGTTGCGCACGGTGGTGAAGCCCGCCTGCAGCGTCGTCTTGGCATTGGCGACGCCGATGGCGGTCCAGAAGCTGTCGGTGAACTGCAAGCCGCGATAGCCGCCAATCTCGGCGACGCTGGTCAGGTGGACATGCATGTCGATCAGCCCGGGCAGGATCGTCATGTCGCCGAGATCGACGCGCCTGGCGCCCGCCGGAATGTTCGGCCGCGCGCCGCCTTGCGTCACCACCGAGACGATCTTGCCGTCCGTTTCGACGATCACCGGATCGGCGACGATGCGGCCGGCGACGGGATCGAACATCCGCGCGGCGGTGACGACGGTGGTTTCCGCCGCAGCGGGCACGGACAGGCAGGCAAGCAGGCAGGCGACGAGCAGGCGCATGGATTCCCCCGAAACAGGCCGTTTCGTCGCACCCTCGCGCTTGCGGCGCAACCGGGTTCAGCGCAGCCTTTCGCCATGAGCGACTTCACTTCCCGCGAGGGCGGCTGCCGCTGCGGCCGCGTCCGGTTCCGCATCACCGCGCCGCCGCTGATCTCGATGGCGTGCCATTGCCGGGGCTGTCAGCGGATGACGGCAAGCGCCTTCTCGCTGTCCATCGCGGTCCCGGCCGGCGCGCTGGAGATCCTCGCGGGCGAGACGGTGGCGGGCGGCGCGCAGGACGGCCGCGTGCCCTACCACCATCACCATTGCGGCTGGTGCAAGAGCTGGCTCTACACGCAGCCGCCGGCCGAGATGGGCTTCGTCAACGTGCGGACGACGATGCTCGACGATCCGTCGGGGCTCGATCCCTTCGTCGAGACGCAGACGGCAGAAAAGCTGACCTGGGCGCAGACGGGCGCGCCGCACAGCTTCGAGCGCTTCCCGCCGATGGACGCCTTCGGGCCGCTCGTCGCCGAATATCAGGCGCGGATCTGAGGCATCAAGGCGGGGGCGGCAGCGCGCCGCCCCCTACCCGTCAGATGTGCAGCGCCCGCCCGTAGGCCGCCAGCACGCTCTCGTGCATCATTTCGCTCAGCGTCGGGTGCGGGAACACCGTTTCCATCAGCTCGCCCTCGGTCGTCTCGAGCTGCTTGGCGACGGTATAGCCCTCGATCAGCTCGGTCACTTCCGCGCCGACCATGTGCGCGCCCAGCAGCTCGCCCGATTTGGCGTCGAACACCGTCTTCACGAAGCCTTCCGCCTCGCCGAGCGCGATCGCCTTGCCGTTGCCGATGAAGGGGAATTTGCCAACCTTCACCTCGCGTCCCTCCGCCTTCGCGCGCGCCTCGGTCAGGCCGACGCTGGCGACCTGCGGGCGCGAATAGGTGCAGCCGGGAATGTTGGCGACGTCCATCGGGTGCGGGTGGACATCCTTGTTGCCCAATGCCTGCGCGATCGCCTCGGCGGCGATCACGCCCTCATGGCTGGCCTTGTGCGCCAGCCAGGGCGGGCCGGTGATGTCGCCGATCGCCCAGATCCCCTCGACATTGGTGCGGCAGAGCCCATCCACCTTGATGTGCGAGCGCTGATCCTGCTCGATGCCGACGTCCTTCAGCCCGAGATCCTCGACGTTCGGCACGATGCCGATGGCGATGATGACGTGGCTGAACTTGTCGTCCTGCGCCTTGCCGTCCTTGTCCTTGATCGTCGCGACGACGCCGTCGGCCTGCGGCTTGATGCCCTGCACCGATGCGCCGGTCAGCAGCGTCATGCCCTGCTTGGTCAGCGCCTTGTGCATGAAGTCGGACACGTCGGCATCCTCGACGGGCAGGATGCGGTCCATCGTCTCGACCACGGTCACCTTGGCGCCCATGTCCGAATAGAAGGAAGCGAACTCGATCCCGATCGCGCCCGATCCGACGACGAGCAGCTTGGTCGGCATCTCCTTGGGCGTCATCGCGTGACGGTAGGTCCAGATGCGCTCGCCATCCGCCTTGGCGTTCGGCATTTCGCGCGCGCGGGCGCCCGTCGCGATGATGATGTGCTTGGCCGACAGCTCGGTCGTCTTGCCGCCGTCCGCGGCGACGGTCACGCGCCCCTTGCCGGTCAGCTTGCCGAAACCGGGGACGACGGTGATCTTGTTCTTCTTCATCAGCCCGGTGACGCCGCTGTTCAGCTGGCCCGCCACCTTGCGGCTGCGCTCGACGATCTTCGGCAGGTCGAAGCCGGCCTTGTCCACGCTGAGGCCATAGGCCCCGGCATGCTGCATATAATGGTAGATCTCGCTGGTGCGCAGCAACGCCTTGGTCGGGATGCAGCCCCAGTTGAGGCAGATGCCGCCCAGCTTCTCGCGCTCGACGATCGCCACCTTAAGCTTCAGCTGCGCAGCGCGGATCGCCGCGACATAGCCGCCGGGCCCGGAGCCCAGCACGATGAGGTCGTAGGTGTCGGCCATTGGGCGCTCCCCGAAGACAGGCGGTCGTGGAGACGAGCGGGCAGCCGCCGGTCCTCGCGATCGCGGAAGAGGTGGTTCGGGGCGCTGATGCCGCAGTGCGGCGCGCTTGGCTAGACCGTCAGCGATCCTCCGCCGCGCGGAGCAGCAGCCAGCCGAGCGCCGTGACGGTGACAAGAATGGGAATCGAGACGAGCAGCGCAGCGCCGCCGAGCGGTGGCCGATAGAGGCCGGCGCGCAGCATGCCGCTCAACATGCCGGCATCGTCCGCGAGCAGCGTCGGCACCGCCACCGCCGCGATCGTGCCGAGTGCTGCCGCCTTGAGGACCGCCATCCCGTCTCTCCCGCAGATGCAGGAATGACGGGATAGCAGATGGGGGTAAGCCGATGGTTAGCGGCTGGTTTCCGGAACTTACGGATCAGGCCAGCATGGCCAGCGGCGCTTCCACCATCCGCTTGAACGCGCCGAGCAGCTGCGCGCCGTCCGCCCCGTCGATCGCGCGGTGGTCGAAGCTGCCGGTGACGGTCATCACCGTCGCCATGTCCAGCTTGCCGTCGATCACATAAGGCCGCTGCTCGCCCGCCCCGACCGCGAGGATCATCGCCTGCGGCGGATTGATGACGGCGTCGAACTGCTTGATGCCCATCATGCCCATGTTGCTGATGGAGGCGGTGCCGCCCTGATATTCGTGCGGCTGGAGCTTGCCGTCGCGTGCCTTGGCGGCGAGCGTCTTCATCTCGGTGGCGATGGCCGACAGGCTCTTGGTACCCGCATCGACGATGATCGGCGTGATCAGCCCTGCCGGCAGCGACACGGCGACCGAGATGTCGGCACGGCTGTATTTCAGCAGCTTGTCGCCCGCGAACGAGACGTTGCAGGACGGCACTTCGAGCAGCGCCAGCGCCAGCGCCTTGATGAGGATGTCGTTCACCGACAGCTTGACGCCGCGGGGCTCCAGCGCCTCGTTCAGCTGGCCGCGCAGCTTCAGCAGCGCATCCAGCCGGCAATCCACCGTCAGGTAGATGTGCGGCACCTGCTGCTTCGATTCGGTCAGCCGGCGCGCGATCACCTTGCGCACGTTGGACAGCTTGATCTCTTCGTGCGGGATGTCGCTCGTGCCGGCCGCCGGAGCCGAAGCAGGCGCAGGCGCGGCTTCGGCCGCCGGGGCGGCGGGCTCGGCCGCCTTGGCCGGTGCGGGCGCCGCGGTGCCGGCCCTGGCACCCTCGACGTCGGCCTTGACGATGCGGCCGTTCGGGCCGGAGCCGGTGACGCTGGCAAGATCGAGGCCCTGCTGCGCGGCGATGCGGCGGGCCAGCGGGCTGGCGCGCAGCCGCTCGCCATCGTCGGCCTGGGCCTGCGCAGGCTTGGCCGGCAGTGCGGCTTCAGGCTTCGCCGCCGCCTTTGCCGGCGCGGAGTCCGGCACGACATCGTCGGCGGGGCTGGCGCCATAGCCCTTTTCGGCCGGTGCCTCAGCCTTCTGCTCGGCATCGGCAGCCGGCGCGGGCCTGGCAGCCTCCGTCTTCGCGGGCGCAGCGGCCTCGGCGTCCTCGCCCTGTTCCGCGATCAGGGCGATCAGCTCGCCCACCTTCACGCCTTCCGTGCCTTCCGCGACGACCAGCTTGGCGACGACGCCCTCGTCCACCGCCTCATATTCCATGGTCGCCTTGTCGGTCTCGATCTCGGCGAGGATGTCCCCCGATTTGACCGGATCGCCCTCCTTCACCAGCCATTTCGCCAGCGTGCCTTCCTCCATCGTCGGCGAAAGGGCCGGCATCTTGATCTCGATCGGCATGGAGCGGCTCTCCGGTTGGTCAGGCAGGGCTCCTCTCGCGCCCGGGGCGGCGAGCGTCAAGGCTGGCGGCTTGCGTCGTCGCCCCAGCCGACGCAATCTCGGGGCAGTCTGGGGGTTTAGACATGCGCACCTATCTGGTGGTGATCGACGAGAGCGCCGAGAGCCGCACCGCCCTGCGGTTCGCCGCGCGACGCGCCGCCAAGACCGGCGGCGGCGTCCGCATCCTCGCGCTCGTGCCCCAGGCGGAGTTCGTCCAGTGGGGCGGCGTGCAGGCGGCGATGGAGGAGGAAGCGCGGCTGCGCGCCGATGCCCTCGTCGCGCAGGTGGCGGGCGAGCTGATCGAGGAGACGGGTCTCCGCCCGATCATCGAGGTGCGCCAGGGCGATCCGGTGGCCGCGGTGCGCGAGACGCTGGCGGACGCCCCCGACATCGCGGCGCTGGTGCTGGGCGCGGCGGTGGGCGCCGGGCCGGGCCGGCTGGTCAGCCATTTCGCCGGCGCGGAGGTGGGGCAGATGCCCTGCCCCGTGATGATCGTGCCGGGCGCCCTGTCGGACGAGGCGCTCGACCGGCTGAGCTGATTATGCGGGCGGATCGAGGGACTTGCGCGGGCGCGGCGGCTGCGCCAGCGTCGGCCCATGATCCTGCCCCTACTCCTCGCCGCCGCCACGCCCGCCCCTGCCCCGTCCGAGGCGGAGCTGCGCCGCACGATCGAGGCGCTGGTCGGCTTCGGCACGCGCCACACGCTCTCGACGACGACCGATCCGAAGCGCGGCATCGGTGCGGCACGCAACTGGGGTGCGGCCCGCTTCGCCGCCATCTCCAGGGATTGCGGCGGCTGCCTGACGATCGAGCGCCCGGCCGAGCGCTTCACCGGCCCGCGCGCGCCCGACGGCGTCGTGGTGGAGGATGTGATCGCAATCCAGCGCGGCACCGGCGATCCGAACCGCGTCGTCATCATCCAGGCGCATATCGACAGCCGCGCCTCCGACGTGATGGACGCCAAGATCGACGCGCCGGGCGCCAATGACGACGCCTCCGGCTCGGCGCTGGTGGTCGAGGCGGCGCGGCTGCTGTCGCGGGAGAAGCATGCCGGCACCATCGTCTATGCGCTGCTGTCGGGCGAGGAACAGGGGCTGTGGGGCGGCAAGCTGCTCGCCGCGGAAGCGGGCAAGCGCGGCTGGCAGGTCGCGGCCGTGCTCAACAACGACATCGTCGGCAACATCCACGGCCAGGGCGGCCAGACCGACGCCAGCCACGTCCGCGTGTTCAGCGAAGGCATCCGCGCCGCGGAGGATGACGCGGCAACCAAGGCGCGCCGCGCCATCGGCGGCGAGGATGACGGCCCCTCGCGCGCGCTGGCCAAGGCGATCGCGCGCGTCGCGGGCGACCAGAAGCTGCTGCCCGCCATGCTCGTCCGCCGGCCCGACCGGTTCGGCCGCGGCGGCGATCACACGCCCTTCCTCGAGGCGGGCTATCCCGCCGTCCGCTTCTCGGAAGCAGCGGAGAATTACGACCGCCAGCACCAGGACTTGCGGACACAGGACGGCAAACGCTTCGGCGACACGATCGACGGCGTGGATTTTCCCTATCTCGCCCGCGTCACCGCGCTGAACGTCGCGGTGGCGCGCGAACTGGCCGGCGCGCCGGCCGCGCCTGCAACTGCGACCATCGCGGGCGCGGTAACCGCGGACACGATCGTGCGGTGGAGCACGGTGCCAGCCGCCGCAGGCTACCGCGTGCGCTGGCGCCCGGCGGACCGGATGGACTGGAGCGAACAGCGCGACGTGACGGGCAGCGAACTGAAGCTGCCCAACGTCAACATCGACGACCATGTCTTCGGCGTCTCCGCCCTGGCGGCGGACGGACGCGAAAGCCTCGTCACCTTTGCGGGGGCGGCACCCCGGCGCTGAGCCGGGGCGCGCGCTCAAGCCCTCAACAGCGGCAGAGCGTCTTGCCGCGTGCCGCCACCCGCTTGCGTGCGGGCGCGTGCCACACACGGCGCGGCGCCGAGACCGTCTCGTAGCTGGTCGTCGTCGTCGTCGTGGTCGTGACCTGCGGCGCCGTCTGCACCGTCACGATCGTGGCGCCGCCGGGCGTCTCCACCACGGTGGTGCCCGGTGCCGGGCTGTAGCGATAGGGTGCCGACGAATAGCTGTCGTAGCGATAGCCAGGCCGCATCGGCGGCGGCGGCATCAGCGGCCCGCCGGGGGCGACCGGCGGGTAAGCGCGTGCATCGCGATCATGCTTGCCGCCCTTGCCGCGCTTCCAGTCGCCGCGATAGCCGACGGCATCGTCGGCATATTCGACGCCGTCGTCGAAGCCGTCGTCATAGCCATCCTCGTAGCCGTCGTCATAAGCGGCGCCCGCGCTTGCCGTCGTCGAGCGGCGATCCCAGTCGATCCCGCCGCGCCAATCCCGCACGCGGCCGGCACCATCCACCATCACGGCATCGTCATAATAGCGATACCAGTTATAGCCGGCGGCCGGCGCACTGAGGCCCCATCCGCCCCAGTTGGAGATGTAGTAATTGGGCGCGATCCACGTGCGCGGCACGTAATAGCCGACGAACGGACGGCGATAGCCGGCAAAGCCGCCCTGCCAGCGACCGGCGAAACCGGGATGGCCGACCCAGCCACCCGGACGGACGCCGCCGGGCACACCGGGATGCACGCCGCCGGCAAAGCCCGGCCGGATGCCGCCGGGCTGCGGCATGGGCCGTACGCCCCCGGTCCAGCCGCCGGGCCCCCAGCCGCCGCCCGGCCGCACCATCGGGCCATGGCCGACATTCATCGTCGCAGGTGCGCCGCCGGCCACCGCCATTGCGGGGACGAACGCCACCGCCGCCGCCAGCATTCCGATCAGCACCCGCATATCGCACCGCTCCCAAAGCACGCCGCCGCAAACGGACGGAATGGTTAGCGGTTGCGTAACATTTCGGAGGGCGGCTGTGCCAGAAAGGGTGCGCGGCGCGCCTGTCTCTATTTGGGTCAGCCGATCCGCGTCGCCAGCAGGGCGGCGATCGCCTCCACCCCGACGCGGTCGGCATCGTCGAAGCGGCCCGCGACGGGGCTATCCAGGTCGATCACGCCGAGCAGACGGCCATCCTGCACGACGGGCACGACCAGCTCGGACGCGGATGCGGCATCGCAGGCGATGTGGCCCGGAAAGGCATGCACATCCGCCACCACCTGCGATTGGAGCGTCGCCGCCGCCGCTCCGCACACGCCCTTACCGAAGGCGATGCGGATGCACGCCGCCTTTCCCTGGAACGGGCCGAGCACCAGTTCCCCGTCCACCGCACGGTAGAAGCCGGCCCAGTTCAGCTCGGGCAGATATTCCCACAGCAAGGCGGCGGCGTTCGCCATGTTGGCCACGGGGTCGGGCTCGCCCGAGGTGATCGCGTCCACCGCGGCGAGCAGGTCGCGGTAGAGCGCGGCCTTGTCGGCCGTGTCGATATCGAACTGGTACATGGCAATCCTCGTGATGGGCTCAGTCGAAGCCGGGCTTGCGCCGGCCGGCCTTGATCGCACCGCGCGCCGCCTTGCTCTCGACGCGCTTGGCCTTGGCCGCGCGGCTGGGCTTGGTGGCGACGCGCTTGATCGGGCGGACATGGGCGCGCGCGACCAGATCCGCCAGCCGCGCCCGCGCCGCCGTGCGATTCGCCTCGCGCGTGCGATGCTCGCGCGCGGTGACGAGGATCTCGCCCTCGCCGGTCCAGCGGCTTCCCGCCAGATCCTTCAGCCGGCGATAGACATCGGGCGCGAGGCGCAGCGCATAGACGTCGAGCCGCAGCTGCACGGCCGTCGCCACCTTGTTGACGTTCTGCCCGCCGGGGCCGGTGGCGGCGAGGAAGCGCTCCTCCAGCGCCGATTCGGGCAGCGGCGGCGGCTCAGGCGACGGCATCGGCGAAGTCGGCGAAGGTGGGCGGCAGCGGCGCTTCGGCCGAGATGGCGGGCTTGGACGGGCGCGGCACCTCCAGTTGCCAGGCATGGAGCAGCATCGCGCGCCCGCCCCGGCCGTAGACGGGATCGCCGACGATGGCATGGCCGATGCCCGCGGCCGCATGGACGCGCAGTTGATGGGTGCGCCCGGTCTCCGGCGCGAAGCGGACCAGCGCGCGCCCGCCGCGCGCCGCCAGCAGGGTCCAGCCGGTGCGTGCCGCCTTCCCCTTGGGCGAGGGCACCATCCGCCACCCCGCCTCGCGCGTCGACACCTTGGCGAGCGGCAGGTCGATCATGCCCGATTTGTCCTGCGGCACGCCGTCGAGCACGGCGAGATAGGTCTTGCGCACCTCCCCGGCCTCGAATGCGGCGGACAGGCGGGCATGCGCCTTGGGATTGCGCGCGAGCAGGAGGCAGCCGCTCGTATCGCGATCGAGCCGGTGGACGGCACTTGGACGGCGAATAAATCCGAAACGGAGAGAATCGAGGTGATTCTCCACCGCCAGCGCGCCATCCCGCGGCGCATCGACCGGCAGGCCCGCCGGCTTGTCGAGCACCATGGCCTCGGCGTCTATGAAGAGGATGCGGTCAGCAAGCAGCATGTTGGATTTTGTTCCCGTATTTTCTTGATGCCGCCGCTTGATGCATCGACGCAACATATTCAGGTCAAAGCGCTTTACCTGCCGTTAACCTTTTGCCTTCACTGATGCGATGGTTAATGAGGTCGTCGGTCGTGCCGTAGGGACGCGGCAGCTTGGCGAGCGAACAGGGATCTGGCTTATGCGCGTGCTGCTCATCGAAGACGATCCGTCGACCGCCAAGGCGATCGAGCTGATGTTGGGGGCCGAAGGCTTCAACGTCTACACCACCGATCTTGGCGAGGAGGGCTTGGACCTCGGCAAGCTCTACGATTACGACATCATCTGCCTCGATCTCAACCTGCCGGACATGCACGGCTATGACGTGCTGAAGAAGCTGCGCGTCGCCAAGGTGCAGACGCCGGTGATGATCCTGTCGGGCATTGGCGAGCTGGACAGCAAGGTCCGCGCGCTCGGCTTCGGGGCGGACGATTACATCACCAAGCCGTTCCACCGGGACGAGCTGGTCGCGCGCATCCACGCGGTCGTGCGCCGCTCCAAGGGCCATTCGCAGTCGGTCATCCGCACCGGCAAGCTGGCGGTGAACCTCGACGCGAAGACGGTCGAAGTCGACGGCGCGCGGGTCCACCTGACCGGCAAGGAATATGCGATGCTGGAGCTGCTGTCGCTCCGCAAGGGCACCACGCTGACCAAGGAGATGTTCCTCAACCATCTCTATGGCGGCATGGACGAGCCCGAACTGAAGATCATCGACGTGTTCATCTGCAAGCTGCGCAAGAAGCTGAGCCTCGCGTGCGGCGGCGAGAACTATATCGAGACGGTGTGGGGCCGCGGCTATGTGCTGCGCGAGCCGGACGAGGCGGATATCGCGCGGGTGGCCTGACGGCCGCCTGACGCTCTTTCCTTATCGATCTGTCGTCACCCTGAACTTGTTTCAGGGTCCACCGTCGTGCCCGGCCCGGCGGTTCCAAGATGCGCCGGCCCGTGGATGCTGAAACAAGTTCAGCATGACGAAGGAAGCGCGGGCGGCATTTACGTCCGGGCCGTTGCTTAACGCGATCTCAGCTTTATCCGCATAGCGAGGCGTCGCGGCAGGCACGCCGCCCGAGGATGACGCTGCATGCGCTGGATCGACCATCTCTCCCGCGAGGACGGCGCGCCCTCGCCGCTCGAGCGCAACCTCCTCCTCCTGATCCTCCTCGGCGCGCTCATCGTCCGCCTCGCCGCGCTGGCCGTGCTGAACCGCCCGCCCGAGAGTGACGGTGCCGCCTATCTGCGCATGGCGCAGACCGCGATCGCCGGCCCCGAGATGCGTGACATCTACGGCAATCTCGCGCTCTATAGCCCGGGCTATCCGCTGTTCCTCACCCTGCCCTTCCGCCTGTTCGGTGCGGACGTCGGTGTCGCGCGTGCGGTCAACCTGCTGCTCGGGCTTGCTGCGGTGGCGCTTGCGTGGGGCGTCGGGCGGCGTGCGGCGAACCCGCTCGCCGGCCTGATCGCCGCTGCGGGTTGTGCGGTGCTGGTGCCGCTGGTCGCGTCGATCGACGTGCTGGAGCGCGAGCATCTGTCCGTGCCGCTGCTGCTGCTGTTCGTGCTGCTGGCGATGCGCCTGCCCGATTCACGCCGCGCGGGCCTGATCGCCGCCGCGGCGGGCCTCGTCTTCGGCTATGGACTGCTGACCGGCATCTCCTCCCTGTTCGCCGGTATCGCCGTCGCGGTTGCGCTGTGGCAGCGGCGGCGCGCCGGGGGCACGGTGATGGCCCCGGCCCTCGCCTTCGCGGTTGCCGCCGCCCTGGTCGTCGCCCCCTATATCGCGCGCAACGCCGCGAAGCTGGGCGCGCCGGTCTTCTCCACCAATGGCGGCATCAACCTTTATGTCGGCAACAATCCGACCGCGACGGGCGGCTATGTCGCGCCGAGCGATACGCCGGCCGGCCGCGACTGGAAGGCGACGCGCGCGCGGCTGGGCGAGCTCGGCCATGATACGCTGCTGAAGCAACTGGCGTTCGAGTGGATGGCGGCGCATCCGGTCGAGACGGCGCTGCTGGACGTGAAGAAGCTCGTCCTGTTCTGGGCACCCGACACGCCCGACGCCGGCGATGCCGACGGCGGCGGCGCCATCCGCGCGATCCGCTGGGCGGGCGCGGCACAGCATGTCCTTGCGCTGGCACTCGCGCTGGTGGCGTTCGCCGGGTGGCGGTGGTGGAGGCCGGGCCTGTGGGTGGTCGCCGCGGCGCTGGTCGGCTTCTGGGGCATGCACGGCATCGTCTACGTCATGGCGCGCTACCGGACGCCCGCCATGCCGCTGGTGCTGGTGCTCGCCGCCGTGCCCGTCGCGGCGCTGGTCGCGCGGCGGCGATCGACGGCGCCGCTCCCCGCCTGAGCGATCTTCGCGGCCGCCCGGCTTGCCGCCGCAACGCTTCTGTGCAGACATGCGTTAGGCCCGGAAATCCGGCGCAAAAGGGGTAAACTTGGCCGACATCATCGCTTTCGACGAAGTCTGGGGCAAGCCGCACGATCCTGCGGGCCGGCCCGAGCTGACGGACCTCGCCGGCTGGATCGCCGACACCCCCGCCAGCGAGCTGCAACGCCGCCAACAGGCCGCCGAGGCCGCGTTTCGCCAGCTGGGCATCACCTTCGCCGTCTATGGCGAGGAGGAGGCGGCGGAGCGGATCATCCCGTTCGACATCGTGCCGCGCATCTTCACCGCGCCCGAATGGCGCCAGCTGTCCGAAGGGCTGGTGCAGCGCGTGGAGGCGATCAACGCCTTCCTGACCGACGTCTACGGGCCGCAGCGTATCCTCAAGGAAGGGATCGTGCCGGCCGAGCTGATCCTCGCCAATCCGCAGTTCCGCGGCTTCCTCCACGGCACGGTGCCCCCGCACGGCATCTTCGCCCACATCTGCGGCATCGATCTCGTCCGCACGGGGCCGACCGACTTCTTCGTGCTGGAGGACAATGCCCGCACGCCATCGGGCGTCAGCTACATGCTGGAAAACCGCGAGGCGATGCTGCGCCTCTGCCCCGAGCTGTTCCAGCGCTATCCCGTCTGCCCGGTCGATCGCTATCCCGATTCGCTGCGCGAGACGATGCAGTCGGTCGCCCCGCGGCGCGGCGACATGCCCGTCTGCGTGCTGCTGACGCCGGGCCACTTCAACTCCGCCTTCTACGAACACAGCTTCCTGGCCGATTCGATGGGGATCGAGCTGGTCGAGGCCGCCGACCTGGAGGTGGACGACGACGTCGTCTGGATGCGCACCATCGAGGGGCGCGTCCGCGTGGACGTGATCTATCGCCGCATCGACGACGATTATATCGATCCCATCGCCTTTCGGCCGGACAGCCTGCTGGGCGTCCCCGGCCTGATCGCCGCCTATATGGCGGGCAATGTCGCGCTGGTGAATGCGCCGGGCACGGGCATCGCCGACGACAAGGCGATCTACAGCTACATGCCCGAGATCGTCCGATTCTATTCGGGTGATGAGGCCAAGCTGCCGAACGTCGAGACCTATCGCTGCCGCGAGCCGCAGGCACTCCAGTACACGCTCGACAATCTCGAGAAGCTGGTGGTGAAGCTGGTCGACGGCTCGGGCGGCTACGGCATGCTCGTCGGACCGACCGCCACCAAGGCGCAGGTGGCCGAGTTCCGCGCCGCGCTGGTCGCCGAGCCGCACCGCTACATCGCGCAGCCGACGCTGGCGCTCTCCACCGTGCCGACGCTGACCGAGGCGGGCGTGGCGCCACGCCATGTCGACTTCCGCCCCTTCTGCCTGACCGGCACGCACGGCGTGACGATCGTGCCCGGCGGCCTGACCCGCGTGGCGCTGCGCGAGGGATCGCTGGTGGTCAATTCCAGCCAGGGCGGCGGCACCAAGGACAGCCTGATCCTGGCCGACGCACCGATGACGCAGAGCATGAGCGGCATGACCCAGTCGATGGGCGCAGGGCTGACGCAGGCCATGGTCGGCATGGTGCAGAGCCTGGGGGAGCCGCGCTGATGCTCTCCCGCACCGCCGCCCACCTCTACTGGATCGGCCGCTATGTCGAACGCGCCGAATTCACCGCCCGCCTGATCGAAGCGACGATCCGGCTCGACGCCCTGTCCGCCCGCCCCGCGGGCGAGAGCGCATGGGAAAGCGCGCTGCTCGTCGCCGCGGCCGAATCGGGCTTCGTCGCGACGGGGGAGGAGCGCACGCCCGCCAATGTCGGCCGCTATCTCACGCTGTCGGCAGATAATCCGTCCTCGATCCGCTCGTGCCTTGATGGAGCGCGGTCCAATGCCAAGTCGGTGCGCACCGCGCTCACCCGCGATGCGTGGGAGGCGATCAACCGCAGCTGGCTGAACCTCCGCGGCATGAACGCCGCCGCCGGCCCGCAGGAATGGATGCAGCTGATCGAAGCGCTGAAGGCGGAAACGCGCGGCTTCGAGGGAGCGGTCCACCGCATGCTGCGCAACGAATCGCACGCCTTCATCGAGCTTGGCGCCGCGGTCGAGCGAGGCGACAACACCGCGCGCCTGCTGGACGTGAAATATCACCTGCTGCTGCCCGAGGGCGAGCAGGTAGGCGGCCTGATCGACCGGGATCAGTGGACCACCATCCTCCACACCGTCTCCGCCGTCACCGCCTATCGCTGGCTCTACCGCGACACGCTGCGCCCGTGGCTGGTGGCGGAACTGCTGCTGACCCGCGGCGAGATGCCGCGCTCGCTCGCCGCATCGGCGCATGAGGTGGTCCAGCAACTGTCCTTTATCGGCCGCATCACGGGCATGCAGGGCGAGGCGGATCGGCTGGCCCGCCAGCGCCAGACCACGCTCGCCCGCGCCTCGATCGAGGAGATCTTCGCCGGCGGGCTGCATGAATGGCTGACCGGCTACATCGTCGAGAATAGCCGCATCGACCGCGCCATAGGCGCACAGTTCCGCTTCGCCTGATGCAGGTCCTGAAATGAGGCTGCGGATCAGTCACCGGACGGTGTACCGCTTCACCGAGCCGCAGGCGCGCGTCGTCCAGTTGCTGCGGCTGACGCCCGGATCGCATTACGGCCAGACCGTGGTCGATTGGCGGATCGACGTGGATTGCGACGCGCGGCTGAAGGCCAGCCGCGACGGTTTCGGCAACGAGACGCACATGCTCTATGCCGCAGGACCGCTCGATGCGATCACGCTGTCGGTGCATGGCGAGGTGCTGACCGACGATCGGGCGGGCGTGGTCGCGGGCGCGGCCGAACCGCTGCCGCCGCTCGCCTTCCTCCAGGCGACGCAGCTGACCAAGGTGGATCCTGCCATCGCCGCCTTCGCCGCGGCGGTGCCCACCGGCGATACCGGGCTGGAACATGCCCACGCGCTGATGCACGCGGTGCATGAGCGGGTCGCCTACCGGAAGAGCTGGCCCGATCCCGCGCGCACCGCCGCGGAAGCGCTGGAGGCGAAGACGGGCGTCGGCCAGGATCTGACGCACGTGCTGGTCGCCTCCGCCCGCTCGCTCGGCATACCGGCGCGCTATGTGTCGGGCCATTACTGTCACGATGGCGGCGCGAGTGACGAGGCGGGCCATGCCTGGGCGGAACTGCATGTCGAGGGGTTCGGCTGGATCGGCTTCGACGCGGCGAATGCCATGTGCCCCGACGATCGCTACGTCCGCGTGGCGATCGGGCTCGACGCGCGCGGCGCGGCGCCCGTCTCGGGCACGCGCATCGGCGGCGGGGACGAGCGGCTGGAGGTAGGCGTCACCGTCGAGAGCGCCGCCAGCGACAGCTGAGCGTGACAGGCGGGGCGGCGCCGCTCTAGTCGGAGCGGCATGACCTACTGCCTCGGCCTGCTGCTGCGCGACGGCCTCGTCCTGATGGCGGACACGCGCACCAATGCGGGCATCGACAACATCTCGTCCTATGCCAAGCTGCACGTGCTGGCGGACGGCGAGGACCGGCTGGTGGTGGCGCTGAGCGCGGGCAACCTGTCCGTCACGCAGGCGGCACTCGCGCTGCTCGCCGAGGGGCTCCCGCCCTTGGTGGAGGGGGATCCGCCGCGGACGATCGCGCTTATGCCCAGCATGTTCCGCGCCGCGCAGCTGGTCGGCGAGGCGCTCACCGTCACGCTCGATACGCTCCGCCCCAATCTGGCGCGCGCGGGCGTCGATTGGGGCGTCACCTTGCTGGTCGGCGGGCGGATCGGCGCGGAGCCGCTGGCGCTGAACCTCGTCTACGCTGCGGGCAACAGCATCGCCTGCCGGCCCGACACGCCCTTCCTCCAGATCGGCGACACGCATTACGGCAAGCCGATCCTCGACCGGGCGGTGCGCTGGGAGACGCCGCTGGACGAGGCGGTGAAGGTCGGCCTGCTCTCCTTCGACGCGACGCTCCGCTCGAACCTCGCGGTCGGGCTGCCGATCGACATAATGGTGGTGCCGGCAGACAAGGCGCGCCAGCCGGTGCGGCATCGCATCGCGGAGGACGACGCCTATTTCCGCGCACTCTCCACCCTCTGGCAGGATCTGCTGGAACAGGCGCGCGAGGCGATCCCCGATCCGCCCTTCCTCACCGGCTGATCAGGCGGCCACGCGTCGGTCCAGCGGATCGGCGGTCGGCGCCCGCAGCAACGCGTCGAAGGCGGCGATCGGCGCGGGACGGCTGATCGCATAGCCTTGCATCAGGGCGCAGCCCTCGTGCTGCAGCATGTCCATCTGCCCCAGCGTCTCGACCCCTTCGGCCAGCACCGCCATGTCGAGCGTCTTGCCGAGCCCGATCACCGCGCGGACGATCGCCATCGCCTGCGGGCTCGTCGCCATGTCGCGAATGAAGCTCTGGTCGATCTTCACCTTGTCGAACGGGAAGGTGCGGAAATAGCTGAGCGACGAATAGCCGGTGCCGAAATCGTCCATGGCGATGCTGGCGCCAAGGCCCTTCAGCCGGGTCAGCACGTCGAGCGCCCGGTCCGCATCCTTGATCAGCACGCCTTCGGTGATCTCCAGATCCAGCCGGTGCGCCTCGAGGCCGGTTTCCGCCAGCACCCGCTCCACCGTGTCGACCAGATCCCCGCAGGCGAATTGCAGCGGCGACAGGTTGACGGCGATCTTCAGCGGGCGAACCCAGCTCGCCGCTTCGCGGCAGGCCTCGCGCAGCACCCATTCGCCGATGTCGACGATGGCACCCGATTCCTCGGCCAGCGGGATGAAGGCGGCGGGCGGCACATCGCCGAAGGTCGGGCTGCGCCAGCGCAGCAGCGCCTCGAAGCCGACGATCTCGCCCGCATGCGTCGAGGCGAGCGGCTGGTAGTGGAGGTGCAGCTCGCCGGCCTGCGCCGCGCCGCGCAGCTCGGCCTCCATGCGGTGGCGGCGCAGCAGCTGCTCGTCCATCTCCGCATCGAAGAAGCGGGCGGTGCCGCGCGCCTCTGCCTTGGCGCGGTAGAGCGCCACGTCCGCCTTGCGATGCAGCTCCTCCGCGCTGTCCGCATCGATCGGGTGCAGCGCGATGCCGACGCTGGCACCGATCTGGATGCGGTGCGCGCCGATCTCGAACGGCTCGGCCAGCGTGCGGCAGACACGCTCCGCCAGGAGGCCCGCGCTGCTCGGCTGATCGCCGGGGGGCTGGAGGATGACGAACTCGTCCCCGCCGAGGCGCGCCAGGATCTCGTCCGCGCCCAGGCAGGCCCGCACGCGCCGGGTCGCCTCCACCAGCAGCGTGTCGCCGGCCGGGTGGCCGTAAATGTCGTTCACCGACTTGAAGCGATCGAGATCGAGGCACAGCATCGCGACCGGCGCATCGATGCTGGACCGCAGGATCGTCTCGTCGAGCACCTGCGAGAAAGCGAGCCGGTTGGCAGCGCCGGTCAGCGGATCGTGCGCGGCGAGGTGCGCGATCCGTGCCGCCGCCGCCTTGCGCTCCGAAATGTCGCGCAGCACCACCATGTCGCGGCGCTGGCCCCGCGTCCGGTCGAGACGGCGCGCCACGTCCACGCTCAGCCGTCCGCCATCGGGCCGGAGCAGCTCCGCCTCGCGGAACAGCGGGCCGTCGGCTTCGTCGGGTCGCGCCGGCGCACCGGGCATGATCGCCGCCAGCTCCAGCCCGGTCGGCGGGAAGGTAGGATCGACGCCCAGCATGCCCCAGAAGATGCGGTTGGCATCGACGATACGGCCACGGTCGAGGATGGCGAGGCCTTCCATGCCGCTCTCGGTGAAGCGCTTCAGCCGCTCGGCCTCCTCCGCGGCATTGCGCACCAGTCGCGCCTCCGTCAGCACGCTGACCGTCGCCAGCCCGAGGATCAGCACGACGAGCGAGCCGATCGCGATGGCCAGCGTGCTCGTCTCGACCGCCGAGGCCGAGATGGTGATGCTGGGATCGGGACGGATCGAGGCCGCCGACATGGCGCCGAAATGCAGCACGCAGATGGCGCCGACGAACAGCAGGGCGGGCACGATCGGCAGGCCATGGGCGTGCCGCCGGAAGCGATCGACCGAGACGGCCGCGAACAACCAGCCGAGCAGCGCTGCGATCGCGACGGTCGGCAGATCATAGTCGATCCGCCCGCCGATCTGGAGCGCGGCCATGCCGGTGAAGTGCATCGTCGCGATGCCGGCCGTGAACAGCAGAGCCGGCAGCAGGGTGCCGCCGCGATTGAGCGCGACCTGCCACGCAAAGCCCGTCACCGTGATGGCGATGAGGATCGACAGCAGGGTCAGCCCCGGCGCGTAGCCGGTCGGCATGTGCGGCTGGAACGCCAGCATCGCGATGAAGTGCGTCGCCCAGATCCCCGTGCCGGTGACGAAGGCGAGCGCCGCCAGCCACAAGGTCCGCCGCCCGCCACGCATGGGGCGCATCTGCCGCGCCAGCGCAAAGGCCGTGCAGCTGGCGAACAGGCAGATCACGGCCGCGACCAGCACGAGACGGATGTCGTGCTCGGTTGCGATGCAGGCATAGACGCGCAGCAACGAAAGTCTCCTTACGGAACTTCCACAGCTATCGCAGGGACTGCTTAACGATCGATTAGAGGTCGGAACGGACCTTTTTACACAAGGCTCCGCATTACGCGGCGACCGGCTCCGTCAACGCGATCGCGGGCGCGGCCGCGATGCAGGCGGGCGGCGTCGGCTCGAACCGCTGCCAGCCGCTCGGCCCCAAGCGCTCGATCGGGCGGAAGCGCGCCTTGTACTGCATCCGCGCCGAGCCATCGACCCAGTAGCCGAGATAGACGTAGGGCAGCTGCGCTTCGGCGGCGCGCAGGATGTGATCCATGATGATGAAGGTGCCGAGACCGGGGCGAATCGCCTCGTCCGGCTCGAAGAAGCTGTAGACCATCGACAGGCCATCGCCCTGCCGGTCGGTCAGGCAGGCGCCCACCAGCCGCCCGGGGCGTCCCTGATCGTCCGACGGCTCGCGATATTCGACGACATAGGTGTCGACCGGCGTCTGCTCGACCATGTCGGCGAAATCGAGTTCGTCCATGTCGGCCATGCCGCCGCCGGGATGACGCGCGGCGAGATAGCGACGGAGCAGGGCGAACTGCTCCTCCGTGGTCCACGGGCGGCACGGGGTGACGACCAGGTCGGCGTTGCGCCGCAGCAGCTTGCGCTGGCTGGCATTCGGCCGGAACTCACCCGCGACGACGCGGACGGAGACGCAGGCGGTGCAATCCAGGCAGGACGGGCGATAGGCGACGCCCTGGCTGCGGCGGAAGCCGATCCGGCCGAGCGCGTCGTTCAGCTCACCGGCATGCTGGCCGTTCAGCTCCGTGAACACCTTCCGCTCCGTCTTCCCCGGCAAATAGGGGCAGGGCGAAGGCGTCGTGACGAAGAAGCGGGGAAAGCGGAACTGTGCGCTCACTTCCCTAGTCTCTCCCCTGCCACGCCCGATCGGTCAACCTGTCGGCCGTTATGCGACCGGCTCGGCAGAGTGAAAAGGGCGTTCACCGCAAACAAAAAGGTTAAGGCACTGTTTATGCGGGCTCGACCGTCGCGACCTCGTAGCCCGCACTCTGCAAGGCGAGGATCAGCCGGTCGAGATGCGCACGATCGCGCGTCTCGCACTCGATCTCGGCGATCAGGCCCTTGGCGGGCAACGTCGTGAAGACGCGCTGGTGATAGACCTCGATGATGTTCGCCTGCTGCTCGTCGAACACGCGCGCCACCTTGAACAGCTGGCCCGGCTGGTCCTTCAGCCGGATGCGCAGGCGCGCGAGGCGGCCCGAGCGGGCGAGATCGCGCAGCAGCACGTTGGCAAGCAGGCGCGTGTCGATATTGCCGCCGCACAGCACCACGCCCACGGTGCGTCCTGCAAAGCGGCCACGATGCGTCAGCAGCGCGGCAAGCCCGGCAGCGCCCGCGCCCTCCACCACCGTCTTCTCGATCTGGAGCAGCAGGCTGACCGCCTCCTCCAGCCGCCGCTCGTCGACGAGCAGCACCTCGTCCACCAGCGCCGCCACCATCTGCGCGGTGATGCCGCCCGGCTCTTTCACCGCAATGCCCTCGGCCAGCGTGTCGCCCGCGCAGGGCAGATCGGTGCCGTGCAGGCGATTGTACATGGACGGGTAGAGCTCGGCCTCGACGCCGACCACCTCGATCGGGCGGTGCCAGGCCTTCGCCACCGCCGACATGCCCGAGATCAGCCCGCCGCCGCCGATCGGCGTGACGAACAGGTCGATATCTGGCACATCCTCCAGCATCTCGATCGCGACGGTGCCCTGCCCCGCAATCACGCGCACATCGTCGAACGGATGGACGAAGGTCAGTCCGCGCTCCTTCTCCAGCAGCCGCGCGTGGGCGGAAGCTTCGTCGAACGTGTCGCCGTGCAGCACCACGGTGGCGCCATGCCCCTCGGTCTGCGTCACCTTCACGACGGGCGTGTGCGTCGGCATGACGATGGTCGCCGGGATGCCGAGGCGGTTGGCATGATAGGCGAGGCCCTGCGCGTGATTGCCCGCCGAGGCCGCGATCACGCCCACCGTGTTCGCCGGCAGCTGCAGCAACGTGTTGAGCGCACCGCGTTCCTTGTAGGCGGCGGTGAACTGGAGGTTCTCGAACTTCAGGTAGATTTCCGCACCCGTGAGCGCGGAGAGCGTGCGGCTGTGCAGCGTGGGCGTGCGCACGATCGCGTCCGCAATCCGCATGTGCGCCGCCCGCACATCGTCGATCGTCACGGGGAGTGCGGAGCGCACGGCGTCGGATATCAGCGCGGTAGCCATGGGGGCCTTTAGCGCAAGCGCGCCCGCTTCTCAAACCGCCCCCGCTCCCCTATCGCCTTGGGTGTGGCGAAGTTGGGCTTCATCGGGGTGGGAACATTGGGCGCGCCGATCGCGGCGCGTCTCGCCGCGGCGGGGCACGACGTCGCCGTGTGCAACCGCACGCGCGCCAAGGCCGAGGCGTGGGTCGCGCAGCATGGCGGCCGCGCCGTCGCCAGCCCTGCCGCCGCCGCCGAGGGCGCGGTGGCGGTGTTCACCTGCGTCGGCTCCGATCTCGATCTCGAAAGCGCGACCGTGCGGGCGGAGGGCTGTTTCCGCGCGATGGCGCCGGGCACGCTGTTCGTCGATCATTCCACCGTGTCCGCGCGCATCGCGCGGCAATTGGCGGTCGAGGGCAAGGATCGCGGCCTGCTCGTGCTCGACGCGCCCGTCTCGGGGGGCGAGAGCGGCGCGCGCGAGGGGCGGCTGTCGGTGATGTGCGGCGGGCCGAAAAAGGCGATGGCCGCGGCCGAGCCGCTCTTCGCTGCCTATGCCGCGCGCGTCATCCACATCGGCGGCGCGGGCGCGGGGCAGCAGGCCAAGATGGTCAACCAGATTGCCATCGCCGGCGCGATGCAGGGCGTGGCGGAGGCGTTCCGCTTCGCGCAAAAGGCCGGCCTCGATCTCGACCGCGTGCACGAAGCCGTGTCGGGCGGCGCGGCGGCCAGCTGGTATCTCAGCAATCGCTGGGCGACGATGCGCGAGGACCGGTTCGATTTCGGTCTCGCGGTGGATCTGATGCGCAAGGATCTCGGCCTCGCGCTCGATGAGGCGCGCGGCAACGGCGCGGCGATCCCGCTCACTGCGCTCGCCGATCAATTCTATGCGGAGGTGCAGGCGATGGGCGGCGGACGGCAGGACGTGTCGGCGGTGGTGCGGACGCTGCCCGAGTGAGCGCCTTTGCCCGACTGGCCGGCGCCGCGATCGCGCTCGCCCTCATCGCCCAGCCCGCCACCGCCGCCCGCAAGCGCGAACCCGCCGCCCCGCCGCCCAACGAAGGCGGCCTGATCGACAATGTCGACGGGCTGACGCTGGACGAGGACGGCCGCGTCCGCCGCTTCACCGGCCTGCTGATCGGCAAGGACGGCAATGTGAAGCGCCTGCTCGCCGCCGGCGACAAGCGCCCCGAGTGGCTCGATTTCAAGCTGGACGGGCGCGGCCGCGTGCTGATGCCGGGGCTGATCGACGCGCACGGCCACGTCATGGATCTCGGTTTCCGCGCGCTGCGGCTCGATCTGTTCGCCACCACCTCGCTTGCCGACGCGCAGAACGCGCTCGGCCGCTATGCCCGCGAGCATGAGACGCCGACGTGGATCCAGGGCGGCGGCTGGAATCAGGAGCGCTGGAAGCTCGGCCGCTTCCCGACCGCCGCCGATCTCGACGCGGTGGTGCCGGATCGTCCGGTCGTGCTGGAGCGGGTCGACGGCCACGCCCTCCTCGCCAACAGCGCGGCGATGCGCGAGGCGGGGATCACCGCCGCCACGAAGGATCCGCCCGGCGGCCGGATCGAGCGGGATGCGAAGGGCAATCCCACCGGCACCTTCGTCGATGCGGCGATGGAGCTGGTCTGGCGCGCGGTGCCCGCCCCGCTGCCGCGCGAGCGCGACGAGGCGCTGGCACGCGCGCAGGACATATTGCTCGGCTCCGGCATCACCGCCACCGCCGACATGGGCACCACCGCCGAGGACTGGAACGTCTATCGCCGTGCGGGCGATGCCGGGCGGCTGCGCGTTCGCCTGCTCTCCTATGCCAAGGGGATCGAGCCGCTGCTCGCGGTTGCGGGCACGGGCAAGACGCCGTGGCTCTATGGCGATCGGCTGCGCATGGTCGGCGTCAAGCTCTATGCCGACGGCGCGCTCGGCTCACGCGGCGCGTGGCTCAAGCATCCCTATTCCGACGCGGCCACGCGCGGGCTCCAGTTCCTCGACGACACCAAGATCCGCAACCTGATGAGCCGCGCGGCGATGGACGGCTTCCAGGTCGCCGTCCACGCCATCGGCGATGCCGCCAACGCGCAGGCGCTCGGCGCGATCGAGGAGGTGGCGGAGACCTACAAGGGCGATCGCCGCTGGCGGATCGAACATGCGCAGATCGTAGATCCGGCGGACCTCCCCCGCTTCGGCCGCACCGGCATCATCGCCTCGATGCAGCCGGTGCACGAGACGTCCGACTGGCAGATGGCAGGCACCCGGCTGGGCGAGGGCCGGCTGGGCGGCGCCTATGCCTGGGCCACCATGATCAAGGCAGGCGCGCGGCTCGCCTTCGGGTCGGACTATCCGGTCGAGAGCCCCAATCCCTTCCCCGGCCTGGCCGCCGCGATCAGCCGCGAGGATGCGGAAGGGCAGCCGCCGGGCGGCTGGCGCCCGCAGGAGAAGGTGACGATCGAGCAGGCGCTCGCCGGCTTCACCACCGGCGCCGCCTATGCCGGCTTCGCCGAGGACCGCCTCGGCAGCCTCACGCCCGGCAAGCGCGCAGACTTCATCCTCGTCGATCGCAACCCGCTGACCGCCGCCCCGCGCGAACTGCGCGCGACGCAGGTCTATGAAACGTGGGTCGGCGGCCAGCGTGTGTGGATCAGGAAATAGCCGTCAGCCGGCATATTTGACGGAGCAGCCATAGGGCCGGCTGGTCGCCACGCTGACCGGCTTGCCCGCCCTGGTCTCGTTCACCGCCGCCATCACGAGGTTCTTCGCGGTCTTGATGTCGGCGGGGTCGGCGGTCGGCTTGTCGTCGATCGCGCCGTCATAGACGAGCCGGCCCGCCGGGTTGATGACGAACATGTGCGGTGTCGTCTTCGCCGCATAAGCGCGCCCGACCGCGCCCGAGGCGTCGAGCAGATAGGCCGCGGGCCGCGCCTTGGCCGAGGCGACGAAGGCATCCGCCTGTGGGCCCGACATATGGCCCTGCTTGCCCGGCGCGCCGCTATTCACCGTCAGCCACACCGCGCCCGCCGCGCGCGCGGCGGCCTGCGTGCGCTGCATGTTGCCGCTGTTGTAATGCTTCTGGACATAGGGGCAGCCGGGGTTGTTCCACTCCAGCACCACCAGCTTGCCCTTGTAGTCGGCCAGCCGCACCGGCTTGCCCTTGCTGTCGGCCACGGTGAAGGCCGGGGCGGGCGCGCCCACCTGCGCCGCGGCGGCGGCGATGGCGGGGGCAAGAGCGGTCAACAGCGCGATCGTTCGGTACAGCATCGAACCTCTCCTTCGCTTGATCCGCCGATCATCCGCTCACACGGCGAGCCCGGTCAAGAGCCCCGGCGTCAGCAGCTGCGGCAGAACCTGGGGGGCGCGGCCGGGCGCGTAGAACAGATAGAGCGGCACGCCCGAGCGCCCCTGCGACTCGAGGAAGCGGCCGATTGCGGCATCGCCCTGCGTCCAGTCGCCCACCAGCACCTTGATGCCCTTGGCGGCAAAGGCGTCGCGCACAATGCTGCGCTCGATCGCCGCCTTCTCGTTCACCTTGCAGGTTAGGCACCAGTCCGCGGTGAAATAAACGAAGACGGGCGTGCCCGCGCCCGTCAGCGCCGCCAGCTTCGCCTCGCTGAACGGCTCCGACCCGGCGGATGCGACCGCCGCCTCCGCCGGGCCGGCGCGCGGCACCGTCAGGATCAGCGCCGCGCTCACCGCCAGCGCGGGGGCGAGCGGCAGCCAGGCGCGCACGCCAAGCCCGCGCTGGCCGACCCACCAGAGGCCCAGCGCCAGTGCCAGCGCCGCGGCGAGGCCCATCGCCATGCCGTCCGCCCCCGCCTGCCGGCCGAGCAGCCAGGCGAGCGCGAGCGCGGTCACGAACATCGGCACGGACAGGATGTGCCGCATCGTCGCCATCCACGGCCCCGGCTTCGGCAGCGCCCGCCGCAGAGCCGGCACGAAGCCGATGAGGAGGAAGGGCAGCGCCAGCCCGAGGCCCAGCCCGGCAAACACCGCCAGCGCCTGCACCCATGGCAGCACCAGCGCCGCCCCCAGCGCCGCCGCCATGAACGGCCCGGTGCACGGCGTCGCGACGAAGGCGGCGAGCGCGCCTGTGGCAAAGGCTCCCTGCGCATGCAGGCCGCCGCTGAGGCTCGGCAGCTCGAACAGGCCGGCGAGGTTGAGCGCGATGGCGAGGCTGAGCAGCAGCAGCGCCGCGATCATCCGCGGATCGGTCAGCTGGAACGCCCATCCCGCCGCCGCGCCACCCGCCCGCACGCCGAGCAAAGCCGCGCCCAGCGCGACGCAGGCAATCACCGCGCCGCCGGTATAGGCCAGCGCCTCGCGCCGTGCCGCCGCGGCCGAGCCGCCGCCGCGCGCGAGGCTCAGCGCCTTGAGGCTCAAAATCGGGAAGACGCAGGGCATGACGTTGAGCAGCAGCCCGCCGAGCAGCGCGCCGCCGAGCGCCAGCAGCAGCCCGCCGCCGCCCTCGCCTTCGCTCTCCACGGCACCCGCTGCCGCGCCGCCCGCGGGCACCTTGCCCGGCACCGCGACGATAGCGAGCCCGCGATCCGGCCCGATACGCACAACGCCCTCGATCCGCTCCGGGCTGCCCCGGCCGACCTTCGCCTCGATCACCAGCGCGTCGCCCGCACGGCTGGCCCGCTGCGGCGCGGATTGCTCGGTCACATCGTCGCCGAGCGGGAAGAACCACGGCTCCTTCACCGCCGCCGACGCCGGCAGCGGCACCGCCAGCCGCAGCGTCTCGCCCGCCCGCTCGAACCGCGCCTGCGCCCCCAGCGGGCGCGGCAGCGCCGCCCGCCAGCCGTCGAAGCGCGTCCGTGCCGCCGGCTCGACCGCGCCATCGCCGACAGTCAGGTCGAGACTCAGCGTCGCCCGCTCGGGCACGCAGATCTCGCGCGTGCAGGCGAGCCAGTCGACCTTGGCGCGAATCGGCAGCTGCGTCCCCGGCGCAAGCCCCGCCGGCACGTCGAGCGGCACCAGCAGCGCATAGGGCGCCTCATAGACATGGTTCATGATCCCGCCGACCAGCAGCGTGCCCGGCACGGGATAGCGCAGCTCACCCGCCTTGACGCCCGCGGGCAGCGTCCATTCGACCAAAGTCTCGGTGCCCGCGTCGCCGGGGTTCTTCCAGTAGCCGTGCCATGTCGGCGCGGGACGGAAGGCGATGGCAAGGTCGATGCGGCTGCCCGCCTTGGGCGCGCGCGACTCGGCCTCCAACGTGGCGGCGATATGGGGCGGCGCCGCCACCGCGAGGCCGGCGCCGAGCAGGGCCAGCAGCATCGCCATCAGCCTGAAACCAAGTGCCGCCACCGAACCTCCTTGCGTCGTCCCCCCGCGCTATAGCATCGGGCGAGGCGGCCTGCACCGAGGAGGTTATATGCGCGCGCACTGGATCCTGGCGGCCCTGACCGCGCTGTTGCCCACGGCTGCCTCCGCCGCGCCGCCGCCCCGGCCGAAGCTGGTGGTGATGATCTCGGTGGACCAGTTCTCCGCCGACCTCTTCGCCGAATATCGCGGCACCTACACGTCAGGCCTCAAGCGGCTGATGCAGGGCGGCGTCTTCCCGGCCGGCTATCAGAGCCACGCCGCGACGGAGACGTGCCCCGGCCACTCCACCCTGCTCACCGGATCGCGCCCGGCGCGCACCGGCATCATCGCCAATGACTGGCTCGATCTGGGCGTCACCCGCGGCAAGGACAGCAGCCACGGCGTCTATTGCGCCGAGGACGAGACGAAGACGCCCGCTCCCGGACAGCCCTATGTCGTCTCCCCCGCCCACCTGCGCGTGCCGACGCTGGGGGACCGGCTGAAGGCCGTCTCGCCGCAGAGCCGCGTCGTCTCGGTTGCGGGCAAGGACCGGGCGGCGGTGATGATGGGCGGCCACACCACGGACCAGATCTGGTTCTGGGATCCGAGCAGCAAGCCCGGCTTCGTCACTCTGGTCGATCGCACCGGCCCCGCCCCCGCCGCCGTTGCCGCGGCGAATGCGCGCGTCGCGGCAACCGTCGCGCGCCCGCCTGCCGTGCCGCTGCCGCCGATCTGCCGCGGCCGCGACGTGGCGGTGCCGATCGGTGCGGGCAAGAGCGTGGGCCGGCTGGTGGCGATGAAGCCGAACGACGCGCGCGGCTTCCGCGCCTCGCCGCTGTTCGACGCGGCGGTGGCGGATCTCGCCATCGCGCTTGCCGACGAGATGAAGCTCGGCCGCGGCCCGGCCACCGACGTGCTGATCGTCGGCCTCTCCGCCAGCGATTATGTCGGCCACACCTACGGCACCGAGGGTGCGGAGATGTGCGCGCAGCAGGTCGGGCTGGATGCGACGATCGGCCGCCTGCTGGCGGCGCTGGACCGGATCGGCATTCCCTACGAGGTGGCGCTGTCGGCCGATCATGGCGGCTTCGACCTGCCCGAGCGCCTGACGGTGCAGGGCACGGCCGATGCGGCGCGCGTCAGCTCGGCCGATCCGGTCGGCACCGTCGGCAAGGCCATCGGCCGCACGCTCGGCCTGTCCGGCCCGGTGCTGCTGGGGACGGGGCCGTTCGGCGACGTCTATGTCGCGCGGGACGTGCCGGCGGACCGCAAGGCGCAGGTGGTGGCACTCGCCAAGGCACGGCTGCTGGCAGAGCCGCAGGTGGCGGCGGTGTTCACGGCGGAGGAGCTTCTGACGGTCCCGTCACCCACCGCGGCGGTGCCGATGGACGAATGGCCGCTCGCCCAGCGGTTCAGGGCCAGCTTCGATGCGGCGCGATCGGGCGACCTCGTCGTCGCGCTGAAGCCGCATGTCGTACCGATCGCGGATCCGACCAAGGGCTATGTCGCGACGCACGGGAGCCCCTGGAACTATGACCGGCGCGTGCCGATCCTGTTCTGGTATCCGGGCATGACCGGCTTCGAGCATCCGCTGCCGGTCGAGACGGTGGACATCCTGCCGACACTCGCCGCGACGATCGGGCTGGACGTGCCCGCGGCCGAGATCGACGGGCGCTGCCTCGATCTGGACGCGGGCGCGGGAAGTACTTGCGGGCGCTAGCGGGCAGCTTCGGATTGCGTCAGCAATCCGAAGACATGCCACGGCGGGCGGCGGTGCGGCGCAGCCGCTCCGTCCAACGGCGTGGCAACTTAGTGGCCCGTCAGTTCCGCTGCTCGAAGGGCTTCAGCCCCTTGCCGAGCGTGTTGGCGCTGACGTTCAGCGGCTCGTGGCTCCAGTCGGCCAGGAAGACGGTCGGCACGGCACCGGGCGCCAGCCGCGCCTTGTTGCCGGTGATCGTCAAGCCGGCGGAGCGGTTCTCGCGCGCCTCGGGGGCGACGGTGATCAGCGCGGACCGGTTCTCCTTGTCGGTCCCCTGCACGAACTCGTTGCGGGCGATCGTGCCGACAGCGCCGGTCGACAGATCGATCATGTAGTTGGTCGTCTTGCCCTGCGAATCGTCGAAGCTCGAATCGGTGACTTCGATCTTCGCCGCCCGGCTCTTGACGTAATGGCCGCCGGTGCCGCGCTCGAAGCGCGAATGCGTGACGGACAATGCACCGCTCAGGCCGACATAGATTGCGTGCGCGCAGGACAGGCCACGATCGCAGCGGCCGAGGCCGGAGAAGGTCGAGCGATCGATCCGCACCGATTGCGCACGATCGTCGGCGGTAAGGATGCCTTCCTCCGAATTGCGGAAGATGGTCTGGCTGACGGTGAGATTGCCGCGCTCCAGCCGGATGCCGGCGCCATTGCCGTCGGGCACGCGCAGGTTCTGGAACACCAGCCCCTCGACCGCCGCATCGCGCCCGCGCAGGACCAGCGCCGCCTTGTCCTCGCAGGTGCCGCCGTCGAAGATGGCGGTGCCGGGCTGGGTCGCCTGGAAAGCGACGCGCCCCGCATCGACCACCGCGCAGTCGCGGTAGGTGCCCGGCGCGATCTGGATCGTGCCATCCCGCTCGCCGATCGAGGAGACCGCATCCTGCAGCCGGTAAAAGCCCTTGCCCGTCTCCGCGACAACAAAGGGCGGGGACTGGTTCTGCGCCGCAGCGGCGGTCGCGAGAAGCAGGGCGGCGAGGGCGAGGGTCTGGCGCATGGTCGCCGAAATGCCGCGCCCCGCGACATGAGTCGAGGTGGAGAGAGGGTTAACCAGTCGGACGGTGGCCGTGCGCCATTCCAGCGTCACCCCAGCGCAAGCTGGGGTCTCTCGCGCATCAGCCGCCGCGCATCCTCCTGGCTTAGGTCAGGCCTCGAGAGATGCCAGCTTTCGCTGGCACGACGCTGGGGGAAACGGTCCTTCCCTCGTCAGGCCGGACTTGGTCCGGGATCCCTCCGGCGGCGGAGCTGAGGGCGCTTGGGATCAGCACCACGCCCGCCCCTTGACAAAACGAACCATATCGGCTAACAGCCCGCCCGCTCGCCACCAGTGATCGCGGCGGCGGGCAAGGGGCAGCCTCAGGGCACCGACCGGCGCGAAGACATCCGGCTCCCAGCCGAAGCTTCGCGAGATGGACTGAACGGCTCGGGCGCAAGCCCGGGCCGGGATGCGGGCAGTCGCGGGGCATGGTCGCTTTCCCCGCCACCATCCCGCTTCCGAACCGGCAGCGTCTCGAAGGCAGACGCGCCAGAACTTGAGGCGGGCGGCCCGGTCACACGGGCGACCCCCTCCCGGATGCGCGCACCAGGACGCGCCGGTCGGCCTCTTACTCCTTGAACCTGCGGGCGAAATCCGCCCGCACGTCCTACCCACCCGCTCAGTCGAGGTTCGGCCGCAGCCAGCGCTCCGCCGTGTCGAGATCGACGCCGCGCCGCGCCGCATAATCCTCGAGCTGGTCGCGCCCCACCCGCGCCACGCCGAAATAGGCCGCATCCGGATGACCGAAATAGAAGCCCGAGACGGCGGCGGTGGGCAGCATCGCGAAGCTCTCCGTCAGGGTCAGGCCGGCCCCCTCGCCTGCGTCCAGCAGATCGAACAGGATCGGCTTCAGGCTGTGATCGGGGCAGGCCGGATAGCCGGGGGCGGGGCGGATGCCGCGATATTGCTCGCGGATCAGCGCCTCGTTGGTCAGCTGCTCGTCCGGCGCATAGCCCCACAGGTCCGTGCGGACATGAGCGTGCAACGCTTCCGCAAACGCTTCGGCCAGGCGATCCGCCAGCGCCTTCAGCAGGATGTCCTTGTAGTCGTCATGATCCGCCTTGAAGCGGGCGATGTGCGCGTCGATGCCGTGGATGCCGACCGCGAAGCCGCCGAGCGTATCGCCCTCGGGGCTGATGAAGTCGGCCAGGCACATGTTCGCCCGCCCCTCGCGCTTGGCGATCTGCTGGCGGAGGAACGGCAGGCGCGTGCCGTCATCCAGCAGCACGTCGTCGCCGTCGCGGCGGCACGGCCACAGCGCCGCAACGCCCCGCGCGGTCAGCCACTTCTCCGCGATGATCGTGTCGAGCATGGCCTGCGCATCGGCCCAGAGGCTGCGCGCGCTCTCGCCCACCACCGCATCGTCGAGGATGGCGGGATAGTTGCCCGCCAGCTCCCATGCGCGGAAGAAGGGCGTCCAGTCGATATACTCACGCAGGTCCGCCAGATCCCACTCGAAGACGTGGCGGCCAGGCTTTGCCGGCGCGGCGGGCTTCTGCGCCTCGTCATAGGCCTGCGCATTGGCGCGCGCGGCCTCGATCGGCACCAGCTCGTTCTGGCCCTTGTTGGCGCGCGCATCGCGCACCGCCTGGTAATCGGCCGCGGTCTTGGCGACGAAGGGATCGCGCTGCGTGTCGCTCATCAGCGTGGAGGCGACGCCCACCGCTCGGCTCGCATCGAGCACGTGGACGACCGGCCCCTCATAGGCCGGCGCGATGCGCAGCGCGGTGTGGACCTTGGAGGTGGTCGCGCCGCCGATCAGCAGCGGCATCGTCATGCCCGAGCGCGCCATCTCCGCCGCCACCGTCACCATCTCGTCGAGCGAGGGGGTGATGAGGCCCGAGAGGCCGATCATGTCGGCATCATTCTCGTTCGCCGCCGCGAGGATCGCCGGCCACGGCACCATCACGCCGAGATCGATCACCTCATAGCCGTTGCACTGGAGCACGACGCCGACGATGTTCTTGCCGATATCGTGCACGTCGCCCTTCACGGTCGCCATGACGATGCGGCCCTTCGCGCGCGCGCCCGCTTCCTTCGCCGCCTCGATATAGGGGATGAGGTGGGCGACCGCCTTCTTCATCACGCGGGCGGATTTCACCACCTGCGGCAGGAACATCTTGCCCGATCCGAACAGGTCGCCGACGACGTTCATGCCGTCCATCAGCGGGCCTTCGATCACCTCGATGGGGCGCGCGGCGGACTGGCGCGCCTCCTCCGTATCCTCGACCACATAGGCGTCGATGCCCTTGACCAGCGCATGTTCCAGCCGCTTGGCGACGGGCCAGCCACGCCATTCCTCGGCGGCCTTCTCGGCGACGGCATCCTTGCCCTTGTAGCGCTCGGCGATCGCGATCAGCCGGTCAGTCGCGTCCGGATCGCGGTTGAGGATGACGTCCTCGCACGCGGTGCGCAGATCGGGATCGATCGTGTCGTAGACGTCGAGCTGCCCGGCATTGACGATCGCCATATCCAGCCCGGCCGGGATGGCATGATAGAGGAAGATGGAGTGCATCGCCCGGCGCACGGGCTCGTTGCCGCGGAAGCTGAACGACAGGTTGGACAGGCCGCCCGAGAAATGCGCGTGCGGGCAGCGCTGGCGGATCACCTTCACCGCCTCGATGAAGTCGACCGCATAATTGTTATGCTCCTCGATGCCCGTCGCCACCGCGAAGATGTTGGGATCGAAGATGATGTCTTCCGGCGGAAAGCCGATGCCCATCAGCAGGTCATAGGCGCGCGTGCAGATCTCGATCTTGCGCGCCATCGTATCGGCCTGGCCCGTCTCGTCGAACGCCATGACGACGACGGCGGCGCCGTAGGCCATGCACTTGCGGGCATATTTGAGGAACTCTTCCTCGCCCTCCTTCATGCTGATCGAATTGACGATCGGCTTGCCCGAGACGCACTTCAGCCCCGCCTCGATCACGCTCCACTTGGACGAATCGACCATCACCGGCACGCGCGCGATATCGGGCTCGGCGGCGATCAGCTTGAGGAAGGTGGTCATGGCATGCTCGGCATCGAGCAGGCCCTCGTCCATGTTGACGTCGATCACCTGCGCGCCATTCTCGACCTGCTGGCGCGCGACCTCGACCGCGCGGGCGTAATCGCCCGCCATGATCAGCTTCTTGAACGCCGCGGAGCCGGTGACGTTGGTGCGCTCGCCGATGTTGACGAAGGCGGAGGACGCGGCGGCGGCGGGCTGGTCGTCGTCGAGCTTGGGGGCGGTGGCCATGTCGGTCCTAATCGTCACCCCAGCGAATGCTGGGGTCTCTTTGGGGGGTAAGGGTGTCGTGCGCCGCGTGAGATCCCAGCTTTCGCTGGGATGACGCCTGCCGTCACGCCGCCATGCTGAACGGGTCCAGCCCGGCCAGCCGCATCTGCGGCGGCAGGACGGGGATGGAGCGCGGCGGGCGGCCGGCAACGGCCTTGGCCATCGCGGCTATGTGCCCCGGCGTCGAGCCGCAGCAGCCGCCGACGACGTTGACCAGCCCCTCCTCCGCCCAGCCGCCGATCAGGCCGCCGGTGGTGGCGGGCAGCTCGTCATATTCGCCGAGGTCGTTCGGCAGGCCGGCATTGGGATAGATCATCACCAGCGCATCGGCGATGTGGCTGAGCACCTGCACATGCGGCCGCAGCAGCTCCGCCCCGAACGCGCAGTTCAAGCCGACGGTCAGCGGCCGGGCGTGGCGCACCGCATGCCAGAACGCCTCGACCGAATGGCCGGAGAGGTTGCGGCCCGACATGTCGGTCACCGTCATGGACAGCATGATCGGCACTTCCAGCCCGCGCTCCGCCTCGACCATCCGCACGCCGTAGATCGCCGCCTTGGCGTTCAGCGTGTCGAAGATCGTCTCGATCAGGATGAAATCGACACCGCCATCCAGCAGCGCGCGCGTCTGATCGGCATAGACATTCGCCACGGTGTCGAAATCGACCGCGCGGAAGCCGGGATCGTTGACATCGGGCGACAGCGACAGCGTCTTGTTGGTCGGCCCCAGCGCGCCCGAGACGAAGCGCGGGCGCCCGTCCTTGGCCTGCGCCGCATCGGCCGCCTCGCGCGCAATCCGGGCGGAGGCGAGATTGATCTCGCGCACCAGATGCACCGCGTCGTAATCG
The DNA here is from genome assembly GCF_900113315.1 of Sphingomonas jatrophae. Classification (GTDB taxonomy): domain Bacteria; phylum Pseudomonadota; class Alphaproteobacteria; order Sphingomonadales; family Sphingomonadaceae; genus Sphingomonas_P; species Sphingomonas_P jatrophae. The sequence continues at coordinate 841,665 of NZ_FOZG01000002.1, forward strand.
GCCTGGCTGATCGTGTTGGCGTTGAACGTGTTGGTGGAAACGATGTCCGATCCCGCGTCGAGATAGGCCTGCGTGATCTCGGCGATCACGTCGGGCCGGGTCAGCGCGAGGATGTCGTTATTGCCCTTCTGCTCGTGGGCGAGGCCGAGGCTGCCGGCATAATCCGCCTCGCCCAGCTTGTAGTTCTGGATCATCGTGCCGAACGCGCCGTCGGTCAGCATCACGCGGCGCGCGGCCTCCGCGCGGAAGCGCGCGGCGGCGGCAGAGGGGGTGACGCTCACGCCGCCACCTCCAGCGGGGCTGCGGCGCGTACCGGGCGCTTCCCCAGCAGGTGGCAGATGGCATAGGCCAGCTCGGCGCGGTTCAGCGTGTAGAAGTGGAACTGGCGCACGCCCCCGGCATAAAGCTTGCGGCACATCTCCGCTGCCACGGTCGCGGCGACGAGCTGGCGGGTGGCGGGGTGATCGTCCAGCCCCTCGAACAGGCGGTCCATCCACGGCGGGATCGCCGCGCCGCACATGCCGGCGAACTTGCGCGTCTGCGCGACGTTCGAGACGGGCAGGATGCCGGGCACGATATCCGCGGTGATGCCCGCCGCCGCCGCCCGGTCGCGGAAGCGGAAATAAGCGTCGGGCGAGAAGAAGAATTGCGTGATCGCTTGGGCGGCGCCCGCATCCAGCTTGCGCTTGAGGTTGAGCACGTCGGTATCGGCGCAATCCGCCTCCGGGTGCATCTCCGGATAGGCGGCGACCGAAATCTCGAACGGGTGCAGCTTCAGCAGGCCCTCGACCAGCTCGGCGGCGGAGCGGTAGCCGTCGGCATGCGGCTGGAACCGCTCGCCCTCACGCGGCGGATCACCGCGCAGCGCGACGATGTGGCGCACGCCCGCCTGCCAATAGGCATCCGCCACCTCGGCGATCTCGCCCTTGGACGCCTCGACGCAGGTGAGGTGCGCGGCAGCCGGCACGTTCGTCTCGGCGGCGATCCGCGCGACGGTGGCGTGCGTCCGCTCGCGCGTCGAGCCCCCCGCGCCATAGGTGACGGACACGAAGCGGGGGGCGAGCGGCGCAAGCGTTTCCACCGCGCTCCACAGCGTCTCCTCCATCTTCGCCGTCTTGGGCGGGAAGAACTCGAACGAAACCTCCGCGTCGCCGGCGAGATCCGCGTAGAGCGGCGCGTCCAGCGCGCGGCGCGCCTCCTCCAGCTGGGTCAAAGTGAACGTCATGCCGCGATCCTCTCCACGTCCTTCGCGCCGAGCCCACGCGTCGTCTCGCGCGTGGCCAGCCACAGCTTCACCGTCAGTCCACCATCCAGCCGGTCGATCGCGCCGGCCTTGAGCCCGCCCGCCTCGAACCATGCCGTCATCTGTTCGTCGCGAAAGCCGAGCCGGGCATGCGCATCACGCGTGCGCAGCTCCTCCCGGTCGTGCGCGGCGAGATCGACCACCAGCAGCCGCCCGCCGTCGCCGAGCAGCCGCGCCGCTTCCGCCACCGCCGCCGCGGGCTGCTGCGCATAATGCAGCACCTGGTGCAGCACGACCGTGTCGGCGGAGCCGTCTGGCAGCGGCAACGCATGCATGTCGCCCTGCCGCAGCTCCGCGCGGGTGAGGCCCGCGGCGCCGAGCTTCGCGCGGGCGAGGCGCAGCATCTCCGGACTGCGATCGAGGCCGAGCGCACTCGTCGCGTCGCGGCCGAACAGTTCGAGGATGCGGCCGGTGCCGGTGCCGATATCGACCAGGCGGCCAATGCCGCGCCCGGCGAGGATGCGCGCCATCGCCGCCTCCACTTCGCTCTCGCCCACCTGGAGCGATGCAAGCGCGTCGAAATCATCGGCATGCGCGGCGAACCATGCCTCCGCCGCGGCACTGCGATCGGCTCGCACGGCGGCGAGGCGGGCGCGATCGGCCGCGGACCATTCGTCCCCGCCCAGCGCCGCGATGGCCGCCATGGCAGGCGCGAACAGCGCCGGCGCACCCGGCGCAAGGAACACCCAGCTGCCTTCCTTGCGCCGCTCGGCCAGGCCGGCGGCCGTCAGGATCTTGACGTGGCGCGACACGCGCGGCTGGCTCTGCCCCAGCACCTGCGCGAGTTCGCCGACGGACAGCTCCATGGCCGCGATCAGCGCGACGATGCGCAGTCGCGTGGGGTCTGCCAGGGCGCGAAAGATGTCGAGAGCGGGCTGCATGTCAGTTCAAGACATAAAGATATCTTTATATCCCTGCAAGCGACTTGTGCGCTGCAATGCGCCATGGCAAGCGGACAGGCTTGCGAGCGGGGGCTCGACACACAGGACAACTCAATGCGTCTATTCGCCCATGTCGCGGTGATCGCTCTTGCCAGCGCCGCGGTCCCCGCGGCCGCATGGCAGTTGCCGGCGGCGAGCGCCAGCCCGTCCACGCCGCCCCCGGCTGCAGCCGATGGCGGCGCCGCATCGCAGGCGGCAGGCGCCGACCTGACGCCGCCGGAAGCGCCGATCGACGCCGCCACGGCAGACGCCGCCGCAGCCAGCCTGACGGGCGGGGAGGCGCCGCTGGCCGATGCGCCGCGCGATCCGCTGGAAGGCTTCAACCGCGCGGTGTGGGGCTTCAACCAGACGGCAGACCGCTTCGTCGTCAAGCCGGTGACGGTGGTCTATCGCTTCGTCACGCCGCGGCCGGTGCGGCGCGGCGTTTCGCGCATCTTCGCCAACCTGAACGAGCCATGGTCGTTCATCAACAACCTGCTGCAGGGCAAGCCCGGCCGCGCGGTGCAGAATCTCGGCCGCTTCGTCGTCAACACGACGGTGGGGGTCGCCGGCCTCGGCGATCCGGCCAGCGACCTCGGCATCCGCCCGGCGCCGGAGGATTTCGGCCAGACGCTGGCCAGGTGGGGCATCAAGAGCAGCACCTATATCGTGCTGCCGCTGCTCGGGCCCTCCACCATCCGCGACGGCATCGGCTCGGGCGTCGCCATGGTCGCCGACCCGTATAACATCTGCCTGCAACAGTGCACCAACCTGAACCAGATCGAGCGGCTGGGCTTCACCGCGGCGGAGCTGGTGTCGATCCGTTCCGACCTGATCGAGAGCGGGGCAGACACCTTCCTCCAGACCAGCCTCGATCCCTATGCGGCGGCGCGCTCGGCCTATCTGCAGGGCCGCGCCACCGCGATCGCCGATGCCGAAGACGATGCGGGCACGGCGGGAGAGACGCCGGCCAGCCTCGACCCGACCAGTGCCGACGCGCCGCCGCCCGAGACGGGCAGCGATGCCGCGACGACGCCGGCCGGGGATGCTGTCGTGACGACGCCCGCCACCGAGCCGGTCACGCCGCCCGCCGACCCCGCGCCCGCGGACACCGCGACCACGCCGCCGGATACGGCTGCAACCCCGTCGCCGACGCTGGCGTTCAACCTCGCCACCCTCCTGGAAGGATGACCATGAAGATCGCACTCCCCCTGATCCTCGCCGGCGCGCTCGCGCTCGGCGCGTGCAGCGACAAGGCCCAGAACGAGACGAGCGAGGCCGCCTCCGCGGTTGCCGCCGACGTCAATGCGACGGCCGCCGAGGCGGTGGACGACACCAGCGCCGCGCTGGATGCCGCCGGCAACGTGGCGAGCAACGCCGCCGAGGCGACGGGCTCCGCGCTGGACAATGCCGGCGACGCGATCGGCAACGCCGCGGACCGCGCGGGCGACGAGATCCGCAACGAGATGTAAGTCGAGGGGGAGCGGTGACGAGCCGCTCCCTCCCTTTCTTCGTCATGCTGAACTCGTTTCAGCATCCACCGCGCGGCACATCCGGACGCTGCTGGTCTGGCCGCCCGGTAGACTCCGGAACAAGTCGGGGTGACGACGGGGTAATTACCCCCGCGGGTTCGCCGCCATCCACTCCAGCACCTTGTCCGGGCTCGATTCGCCATAAGGGTCGTCGTCAGCGCCCTCGTCGTTGATGCCGGGCTCCTCGAACCAGCCGGTGATGCGGCCATCGTCGACCACCATCGCATAGCGCCAGCTGCGATCGCCGAAGCCGAGATGGTTCTTGTTGATCAGCATGCCCATCCGCCGGGTGAAATCACCCGATCCGTCGGGCAGCAGCTTCACCCGCTCGACGCCGAGATGCTTGCCCCACTGGTACATGACGAAGGCGTCATTGACCGAGATGCAATAAACCTCGTCCGCGCCCGCGGCCTTCAGGTCGGCATAGCTGCGCTCGAACGCCGGGCATTGCTCGGTCGAACAGGTCGGCGTGAAGGCGCCGGGCAGCGAGAAGACGACGACGCGCTTGCCCTTGAACAGCTCGGGCGTGTGGACGTCCTGCCAACGGAAGGGATTGGGGCCATCCACGCTCTCGTCGCGGACGCGGGTTTTCAGGATGACGTTGGGGATTTCGCGGCCGAGCATCGCGACACTCCGTTCGGGTTGAAGGCGGAGCGGAAGAACGTGCGCCTTACTTGATCGGTCCCTCGGCGCGGCCGAGCACGAACTGATCGACGTAAGGATTGCCCGAATCGTACAGCCGGTCGCGCGGGCCCCGCCAGATGATGCGGCCTTGGTAGAGCATCGCCACGCGGTGCGCGATCTTGCGGGCGGACGCCATGTCGTGCGTGATCGTCAGCGCGGTGACGCCGAGATCGTCGACCAGGCTGACGATGAGGTCGTTGATCACGTCGGCGCGGATCGGATCGAGGCCGGTGGTCGGCTCGTCGAAGAAGATGATCTCGGGCCTGGGCGCGATGGCGCGGGCGAGCGCGACGCGCTTCTGCATGCCGCCCGACAGCTCGGACGGGCGCAGGTTGAGGATGCGGCCGTCGAGACCGACGCGCTCCAGATTCTCCTCGGCGATCATCCGCATGCGCGCCGGCTCGCGCATCCGCCCCTGCGTGATGCCGAACGTGACGTTGCGCCAGACGGGCAGCGAATCGAACAAAGCCGAGCCCTGGAACAGCATGCCGAATTTGGTGCGCAGCTTCTCCAGCTGCGCCGGCCGCATCGCGGTGACATCCTCGCCATCGACGAGGATACGGCCCGCATCGGGACGGATCAGGCCGAGGATGCACTTCAGCGTGACCGACTTGCCGCTGCCCGACTGGCCAATGATGGCGAGCGATTCGCCCGGCTCGATCGCGAGGTTGACGCCGTCGAGCACCGCGCGGCCGGCGAAGCTTTTGCGCACGTCCTCCAGCAGGATCTTCTCGCCCGCCATCAGCCGAACGCCGCGATGGTGATGAGCAGGTTGGACAGGATGATCAGCACGAAGGCGGAGACGACCGCATTGGTGGTCGACCGGCCGACGCCCGCGGCACCGCCTGCCGTGCGATAACCGTGATAGCAGCCCATCAGCGCCATGAAGAAGCCGAACACCGCCGCCTTCACCAGCGCCATCTGGAAATCGTCCGCACGCAACACGCGGCGCGTGACCGCGAGATAGTTGGACGCGTTGAAGCCGAGCTTGTGCACCGCCAGCAGATAGCCGCCGAAGATGCCGATGGCGTTGGCGACGAGCACCAGCAGCGGCAGCGCGATCACGCCCGCGAACAGCCGCGGCGACAGCAGGTAGCGGAACGGATCGGTGCGCAGAGTGGTCATCGCGTCGAGCTGCTCGGTCACGCGCATCGTGCCGATCTCGGCGGCCATGGCGGAGGAGACGCGCCCCGCGACCATCAGGCCGACGAGGACGGGCCCGAGCTCGCGCACCATGCCGATCACGACGACCGCGGGCACGGTCGACTGGGCGGAGAAGCGCGATCCGGCGGTGAAGATCTGCTGCGCCAGCGCCGCGCCGGTGAAGATGGCGGTGAGGCCGACGACGGGCAGCGACAGCCAGCCGATATGGCCGAGCTGTTCGAGCAGGCGGCCGGGATAATAAGGCGGGGTGAGCGCACGGCCGATGGTCAGCGCAGCGAAACGGGTGACGCGGCCGATTTCGGCCAGCATCGCCACGATCAGCCCGCCGATTGCGGCAAAGGCAGCGATCACCGCTCTCGGAACAGACCCGGACATCATTCCCACACCCGGCTGTAGCGGCGGCCGAGGCTGGTCAGCAACTCATATTGCGACATGCCCGTCGCCGCGGCGGCAGACGGCAGCGCGAGATCGAGCGTCAGCCAGTCGCCCTCGGCCACGTCCGTGCCGGTCACGTCGACCGCGACGAGATCCATCGACACGCGCCCGACCAGCGGACAGGCGGCCTCTCCCGCCCGCGCGACACCGTGCCCGGCGAAGGCGCGGAAATAGCCGTCGGCATAGCCGATGTTGAGGATGGCGACGGCCATGTCGACGGGCGCGGTGAAGGTCGCGCCATAGCCGACCGTCTCGCCGGCCGGCACGCGGCGGCGCTGCAGCACCTCCGCCTGCGGGCGGACGACCTGCGCGAAGGCGGCGCCCGGCGCGGGCGCGCCGCCATAGAGGGCCAGGCCGGGCCGCACGAGATCGAGCGCATGGCCGAGCAGCGCACCCGCCGAATTGGCGATGCTGCGCCGCCGGGCGGGCACGCGTGCGGCGACCGCGTCGAAGGCGGCGCGCTGGCGGGCGGTGAGCGGATGATCCGGCTCGTCCGCGCAGGCGAAATGGCTCATCAGCGTGTCGATGGGCACGCCATCGAGCAGGCCCGACGTCGCCTCCTCCGGCGTGAGGCCGAGGCGGTTCATGCCGGTATCGACCATCACGTCGCAGGGCCGCCCCGTCTGGCGCCAACGGGCGACCTGTTCCGGCGAATTGAGCACCGGGCGTGCGGGCGAGGCACGTGCTGCGGCCATGTCCGCCCCGCGGACGCCGTGCAGAACGGAAAGCGCAGCACCTTCCGGCAGCGCGCCCAGGCTCTCCACCTCGGCCCAGGTCGCGACGAAGAAGTCACGGCACCCCGCGGCAGCGAGGCGCGCGCTCACCTCGCGCGCGCCGAGGCCATAGCCATCGGCCTTCACGGCCGCGCCGCACGCAGCTTGCGGGCCAAGCGCCGCGACGGCGCGCCAGTTGGCGACCAGCGCGGCGCCGTCGAGTGCGAGGCGGAGGGCGGGCGGCGTCATCCGCGCGGGCGATAGACAAGGCGCGGCGGCGCGTCACCCCCGCTTCCGCGAGGCCGTGCGTGCGGCTAGCCTGCCATGCCATGGACCATCCGCTCGACCGGCCGATCTGGCACGCCCTCGCGACGCACCAGGCGCACCTCGCGATCGGAGGGGAGGCGGCACGCCGCTACCATCCTGATTACGCCATGTTCGCGGCTGCCGCAGATCGCGGCGCGGCGGCGACGGCAGCGCTTGCCGCGCTGATCGCGCCCGGCGATGCGGTGATCCTGATCGAGCGGGAGATGCCCGCGCTGCCCCCCGGCCTCGCCGCAACGACGCGGGCCGGGGTGCAGATGGTGGCGGAGCCTGTCACCGCACCTGATGGCGACGACATCGTGCCGCTCGGCGACGCGGATGCGGCGGAGATGCTGGCCCTCGCCACGCTGACCGCACCCGGCCCCTTTTTTGCGCGCACGCACCAGCTCGGCCGCTTCGTCGGCGTGCGGGATGCGGGCGGGCGGCTGCTGGCGATGGCCGGCGAGCGGCTGCATTTGCCCGGCTGGCGCGAAGTGAGCGGCGTCTGCACGCACCCGGACGCGCGCGGCCAAGGTCTGGCCGCGCGGCTGACCCTTGCCGTGGCGGCGCGGATCCTGCGCGACCGCGAGACGCCGTTCCTCACCTCCTATGCGGACAATGCCAGGGCCATCGCGCTCTACGAGGCGCTCGGCTTTCGCCGGCGCTGCGACCTTGCCGTGGTGCGGCTGGAGCGGCCCGCCTGACGCATCCGCTCTGGACGGCGGCGCGAGCGCATGGCATCGCGTGGGCCACGCGGGCGTGGTGAAATTGGTAGACGCGCCGGACTCAAAATCCGGTTCCGCAAGGAGTGTCGGTTCGAGCCCGACCGCCCGCACCATCGCCCCCTCCTCGACCGGAGGGGGCGTCGCTCACCCTCAGTAAGCGCCGGCGAGGTTGGTCTTCGGATCCGGCCCGAAGCGGTTCGGCCCGCGCGTCCCCTCAAGGCACATGAAGACGAGCACGACGAGCCCGCCGACATAAGGGATCAGGTTCAGCAGCACGAACCAGCCCGATTTGTCCTGATCGTGGAACCGCCGCACCTGCACCGCGATGCCCGGCACGATCACCGCGAGGCCGAACAGCAGCAGCAGCAGGAAGGCCGGCGCGGCGAGGATGCCGTTCGCCGTATCGGACGGCGTCAGGCTGCCCAGCACCATGCCAATGACGGTGATGACGAGGTAGATGGCCAGGATCATCAGCGCGAAGAACCAATATTCCTTGCGCCGGGACCGGCCGTTGAAATCCGCGTAGCGCTTGAGCGGCAGTAGAGCCCATTCCATATCGCAACCCCCTGTTCGGTTCGGGACGGAGGCGGGCAGCCTATGCTTCCCGCGATTCCTTGCAAGCGGGATCGCGCGAAGCCCAGGCGTGGGCCAGCGCAGCACGACGAGCCCCGCGGCGGCTGCGACGGAGGCGGTGCTGGGACAATCTGTCCTATGGCGACGCATCCGCCCGGTGCCTATCTCGCCGCCATGATGGAGACTGCCATGCGCAATCGCGATGCCACCGCCCAGTTCCGGCGCATGATGCTGACCATCGCACTGGCCGGCGTGCTGATGGTGGCGGGCGCGCTGTGGTATCTGTCGCTTTGGGGGCCGCTCAGGCTGCACATGGTGATCGCGACGATCGCCGGCGTGTTCCTCTCGGTCCTGCTTGGTTGCGGCCTGTTCGCGGCCGCCTTCTACAGCGACAAGAGCGGGCACGACGCGCGCGCCCGCGACGCTACGCGCAAGGGCCGGGACTGAGTCTCAGTTGGTCGGTGCGCGCCGCCGATAGCTGAGCGCCTCGGCGACATGGACGCGCCCGACCGACTCGGCCCCCGCCAGATCCGCCAACGTCCGCGAGACGCGCAGCACGCGGTGATAGCCGCGCGCTGACAGCCGCAATTTCTCCGCCGCCTGCGCCAGCAGCAGCCGGCCGGGCTCGTCCGGCGTCGCCACCGTATCGAGCAGGGGGCCGTCCGCCTCGGCATTGGTGCGCACGCTTTCCCCCGCATAGCGCTCCGTCTGCACCGCGCGCGCGGCGGCGACGCGGGCGGCGACCTCGGCCGACCCTTCTGCCGGCGGCGGTAGCGCGAGATCGGCGGCGGAGACGGCGGCGACCTCGACATGCAGGTCGATCCGGTCGAGCAGCGGGCCCGACACCTTGGCCTGATAATCCGCCGCGCATTTCGGCGCGCGTGCGCAGGCGAGTGCGGGATCGCCCAGATGGCCGCAGCGGCAGGGGTTCATCGCCGCGATCAACTGAACCCGCGCAGGAAAGGTGACGTGCGCATTGGCCCGCGCAACCGAGACGCGCCCCGTCTCCAGCGGCTGGCGCAGCGAATCGAGCACCGCGCGCTGGAACTCGGGCAGCTCGTCGAGAAACAGGACGCCGAGATGCGCGAGGCTGACCTCGCCCGGCTTCACGCGCAGGCCGCCGCCGACCAGAGCCGCCATCGATGCGGAGTGATGCGGCGTGCGGAACGGGCGCGCGCGGCTGATCCGCCCGCCCTCCAGCAGCCCCGCGACGCTGGCGATCATCGACACCTCCAGCGCCTCGGCGGGGGTGAGCGGCGGCAGGATGCCCGGCAGGCACGCGGCCATCAGCGACTTGCCGGCGCCGGGCGGCCCGCTCATCAACAGGTTGTGGCCGCCGGCCGCGGCGATCTCCAGCGCGCGCTTGGCGGTTTCCTGGCCCTTGACCTGGCGCAGATCGGGCCCGGCGGGCGCCGCCGCCGCCTCGCCCGCGGGGGCCGGCGGCAGCAGGGTGTCGCCCTTGAGGTGCTGGAGCAGGCCCATCAGGTCGGCGGCGGGGACGACCTCGATCCCGCTCGCCCACGCGGCTTCGGGCCCTTGCGTCGCGGGGCAGATCAGGCCGAGCCCGCGCTCTGCGGCATGCAGCGCGGCAAGCAGCACGCCGGGCGCCGCCTGCACCCGCCCGTCGAGCGCGAGTTCGCCGACGACGAGATAGTCGGCCAGCGCCTCCGCATCGACCACGCCCATTGCGGCCAGCAGGCCGAGCGCCACGGCGAGATCGTAATGCGATCCCTCCTTGGGCAGATCGGCGGGAGAAAGGTTCACGGTGATGCGCTTGGGCGGCAGCGCGAGCCCGATGGCGGAGAGCGCGGCGCGCACCCGCTCGCGGCTCTCGCCCACCGCCTTGTCGGCCAGACCCACCATGACGAAGGCGGGCAGGCCGGCGGCGACATGCACCTGCACCTCGACGCTCCGCGCCTCCAGCCCGAGGAACGCCACCGTCGAGACGTGCGCGACCATGTTCGTGTTATGCCCCCTGCCCCGCCGCGGTGCTTAGGGGCTCGGAGGCGCGACGGGAAGCCCGATCAGGCGGCGCCGCGGGTCAGCGCCTCGCGCAGGCGGGCGTCGGGGCGCGGCGCGGTGCCGCGCTTCACCAGCCCCGCCTCCAGCCGCGCGAGCAGGCCGGCGGCGCTGTCGGGCAGCGGATCGGCGGCGGGCTCGACGAACGGCTTGTCGAGCAGCAGTTCGGACGCGTCGATCGTGACGGGCGCCAGCTGGCGGCGATCCTCGCGCCACGGAATGACGGGGGCCTCGTCGAGCGGCGCGCCGAGATCCTGCGCGGCGAAGATCGGGCGGCGCGGCGGCGCATCGGGATGCGCATCGGCGCGGCGCAGCGTGGGCGCCTCGTCGATGGGCATGGCGACGGTTGCGGCCGGTGCCGCGGCGGGTGCGGGGCGCGGGCGCTCGATCCACCAGAACAGCGCCCACACGGCGCCGCCGCCCGCCAGCGCGGCGGCGAGCATCACCAGCGTGCGCGCGGTGCGGCCGAGCGGCGGTTCCGCCGCACCCAGCAGATCGGGCAGGCCGCTTGCCACCACGGCGCTCTCCAGCCGCCAGTTGGGCATGGCGTAGAGCGCGAAGGCGAGCGCCGCGGCGAAGGCACCGGCCATGATCGGCCCCAGCGGCAGGCGATCCAGCGCGCGCATCATGCCGTTTCTCATCACATCAGCCCCCATCACAAGGTCTTGCCCGTCAGTCGGCCATAAACCGGCGCATAGCGCGCAATGTTCGACGCCCAGTCCCGATCCCGCTCGACGAACGCGCGGGCGTCGGCGCGGCGGCGATCCCACCCGCCGCGATCGGCCAGCAAAGCGGCGAGCGCGGCGGCGAGGGCCGGCGGATCGTCCGGCGGGAACAAGGTGCCCGTTACATTATGCTCGATCAACTCGCGGTGTCCGCCCACGTCCGACGCGGCGACCAGCCGGCGCTGCGCCATCGCCTCCAGCGGCTTGAGCGGCGTCACCAGCTCGGTCAGCCGCATCGCCTTGCGCGGGTAAGCGAGCAGGTCGATCAGGCCGTAATAGCGCTCCACCTCCTGGTGCGGCACGCGGCCGACGAAGACGATGCGATCGGCAACCGGCGAGGCGGTCGCCTGTGCGTGGAGCGCGCGCTCCATCGGACCGCCGCCGACCAGCAGCAGCTTGGCCCGCGGGCGCGCGGCGATCAGCGCGGGCATGGCGGCGATCAGATCGTCCAGTCCTTCATAATCGTAGAAGGAGCCGACGAAGCCGACCACCTCGGCCTCCGCCAGCCCCAGGGACTCGGCCAGCGCTTGGTCGGCCGGCGGCGGATCGCCGAACAGCGACAGGTCGACGCCATTTGGCGAGACGACGATCTTGCCCGGATCGACGCCGCGCGCGACCAGATCGGCGCGCAGGCCCTCGCAGATCACCGCCACCGCATCGGCGCGCTTGGCGGCATAGGTTTCCAGCATGCGCGTCGCCCGGTAGCGCGCCGAGCCTTCGCGATCGGTGCCGTTGCCGACCGCCGCATCCTCCCAGAAGGCGCGGATCTCGTAGACGAGCGGCAGCTTGCGGCGCCTGGCGATCCGCATCGCGGCAAGTGCGGTCAGCACCGGCGAATGGGCGTGCAGCTGATCCGGCTGCCATTGGTCGATCACCTGATCCAGCCGCCGCGCCAGCGCCTCGATCTCGCGCCATTCGCGAATCGGGCTGGGGCTCGGCGGGCACGGCGCGGTGCGGAAGAAGCGCAGGCCGTCGACCATCTCCTCCGCCGCGCCGGTCGGATCGGGCTGGCGGCAGCTGCTGAGCCCCGCCACCTCCCAGCCGCGTGCCGCCTGCGCCTTCAGGATCGCACGCGTGCGGAAGGTATATCCGCTATGCGCGGGCAGCGAATGATCGAGGACGTGGAGAATCCGCATGAGGCAGCTCTATGAAGGCGCGCTGCTTAACGCGACGTCAACTCGGGCGCGTCTAGGCGGCGACCATGACGGGGGCTGAGCGATGATCGATACATTCTCGCTGGCGCTCAGCCACGCCTTGCTCGCGATCCTGGCATGGCGGCTTCTGCGCCGCCCCGATCTCGACCGCGAGGAGCCCTGATCGATGCGCGATCTCGCCCTCGTCGGCTTCCTGCTCATGCTGTTCGGCCTGGGCTTCCGCCGGCCGTTCCTCTTCGTCATCGCCTATGTTTATATCGACATCGTCTCGCCGCAGCGATTGACCTACTTCCTGCTCAACGCGGTGCCCGTGTCGCTCATCGCGGCGGCGCTGGCGGTCGGCGGCTGGGCGGTGAGCGACGACAAGAGCGGTACGCGGTTCAGCATGCGGCAGGTGCTGCTGGTGCTGCTGCTCGCCTGGTGCAGCTGGACGACGATCAACGCCGACCTGCCCGATGCCGCACCCGAAAAGTGGGAGTGGGTGTGGAAGGCGCTGGCCTTCGCCATCTTCCTGCCGCTGACGCTGCGCACCCGCGTGCGGATGGAGGGGCTGGCGCTGGCGATGGTCTTCTCCGCCTCGTCGATCATCGTCGTCGGCGGCGTGAAGACGCTGGCGTCGGGCGGCGGCTACGGCTCGCTCAACCTGATGGTCGACAATAATAGCGGCCTCTACGAAGGATCGATCATCTCGGCGGTGGCGGTCGCGATCATCCCGCTGATCCTGTGGCTGGCGCGCTACGGCACGATCTTCCCGCCGGACTGGCGCGTGCGCACCTATGCCGGCGCGCTGATCTTCTCCTGCCTGCTGATCCCCGTCGGCACGCAGGCGCGCACCGGTCTGATCTGCATCGGCCTGCTTGCCGTATTGATGCTGCGCTCGGTCAAGCGGCGGGTGCTGTACCTGATGCTGCTGGGCGCGGGCGGAATGATCGCGCTGCAATTCCTGCCCGCCGCCTGGTTCAGCCGGATGGACACGATCGCCGGCTACCAGTCAGACCAGTCCGCCTCGACACGCCTCGCCGTGTGGGCATGGACGTGGGACTATGTGAAGGAAAACCCGATGGGCGGCGGGTTCGAGGTGTATCGTCAGAACAAGCTGAAGATCGATCAGGTCGCGACCGAGAAGGTCGGCGGCACCTCGACCACCAGTGCGCGCACCACCTATGATGCCGGCCGCGCCTTCCACTCCAGCTATTTCGAGATGCTGGGCGAGCAGGGTTTCCCCGGCTTCCTGCTGTGGATCGCACTGCACGTAGCGGGCATGTTCCGGATGGAGGTGCTGCGCCGCCGCTATGCCCGGGCGGGGCCCGAAGATGCTTGGATCGCCCCGCTCGCCACCGCGCTGCAGCACGGGCACCTCATCTATCTCGTCGGTGGCGCATTCGTCGGCATCGCCTTCCAGCCGTTCGTCTACATGCTGGTCGCGCTGGAGATCGGCTTCGACAATTACTGCCGGCGGCGCGGCACGGCCGCGGCAAAGGTCGGCTGGGGCCGGCCGGCGGCGGCGCCGTTCGGCGCGCCGCCCGTACCGTCCTCGTCCTGAGCCGGTCGAGGCGGCTCAGTCCTCCTCGACGCCCTGCTCGATCAGGCGAATGAGCGCCTCGTTGAAGGCGGGCACGTCGTCCGGCTTGCGGCTGGTGATGATGTTGCCATCCACCACCACCTGCTCGTCCTCCCACTCGCCGCCCGCATTTTCGAGATCGGTGCGCAGCGACGGCCAGCTCGTCACCGTCCGATCCTCGACCATGTCCGCCTCGACCAGCAGCCACGGCCCATGGCAGATCGCCGCCACCGGCTTGCCCGCATCGTCGAACGCCTGGACCAGCGCGACCGTCGCCTCGTCGGTGCGCAGCTTGTCGGGATTGGCGACCCCGCCGGGGATGACCAGCGCATCATAATCGTCGGCATCGACATCCGCGATCAGCGTGTCGGGCGTGATCGTCCTGCCCTTCTCGTCATGCACCATGCCCTGGATCGGATCGGTCCTGAGGCTGGCAAGGGTGACGTCCGCCCCCGCCTCGCGCAGCCGTTCGAGCGGGCCGAACAGCTCGGCCTGCTCGAACCCGTCGGTAGCGATGATGAGGACGCGCGCGTCGGCGATGGCGGGCATGGGATTAACCTTTCGGGCGCTGGAAGAAGGCCGCATAACCCGCAGCCGACAGGCGCCGTTCCGTGAGCCACCGGAACGAAACGGTGAGGCGTGCCGTTCATCCGTCAGCCCTGCCGCAATCACCTAAGGACCGCGCGTGCCGCCGTCGCTCAGCTTCTCCGATCCCGCCGAGCCCGGCATCACCCGCCGCCTGATCCGCGGCAAGTGGGGCTATTTCGATGCAGGCGGTGAGCGGATCACCGACCGGGACGAGATCGACCGGCTGAACAAGATCGCGCTGCCGCCCGCCTATCGCGACGCGTGGTTCTGCCCCGATCCGCATGGACACATCCAGGCGATCGGCTGGGACGAGAAGGGGCGGAAGCAGTATCGCTATCACCTCGGCTTCCGCGAGGCGCAGGAAGCCGCGAAATATGAGCGGACCGCCGATTTCGGCGACGCGCTACCGAAGCTGCGCCAGCGCGTCGACTGCGATCTGTCGCGCCGCGCGCTCGGCCGCGACACGGTGGTCGCCGCGATCGTCCGCCTGCTCGATCTCGGTCGCGTCCGCGTTGGCAACGATGCTTATGCCAAGGCGAACAAGAGCTTCGGCGCAACGACGCTGCGCGATCGGCATGCCAAATTCTCGAAGGGACGGCTGCACCTCGAATATCTCGGCAAGTCGGGCAAGACGCAGCGGATCACGGTGGAGGACCGGCGTCTCGCCACCATCGTCAAGCGTTGCCAGGATCTGCCGGGCCAGCGCCTGTTCCAATATGTCGACGGTGACGGGCATCGCCACGCCGTCGGCTCGGTCGACGTGAACGATTATATCCGCGACGCGACGGGCACGGATTTCACCGCCAAGCATTTCCGCACCTGGGGGGCCTCGGTCATCGCTTTCGAGACCCTGCTCGCCTCGGGCGATACCAGCTGCTCGCTCAAGGCCATGCTGGAGCCTGTCGCACAGGCGCTGGGCAACACGCCCGCCATCGCGCGCAAATCCTATGTTCACCCGGCGCTGATCGAACTGACCCGCCAGGGCGCCTGCATCGGCGGGCTCAAGCTGCCGCGGGCCACGCGCTGGATGCGTCCGGCCGAGCGCGGGCTGATCGGCTTCCTCCGCGAGGTGGCTGCCGAAAAGGCCGCGGAAGCGGAGCGGAAGGCGGCCTGACATGACGAGCAATGCCAATGCCACGGCCCCCGCCGTGCGCCCCAGCGAGCGCGTCGCCAGTCTGGCGGGGGATATCCGCGATTTGTGGGACCAGAGCGTCGACTGGTTCCTGACCCATTATCTCCAGATCGGCATCGCGCTGGCAGCAGGCGTCGCCATCGTCGCCGCGCTCTACGGGCTGCGCATGATCGGCGCGCGGCTGTGCCGCGAACCGGGCTACACGCATTGGCGAACGATCATCGGCCGCGCCGTTTCCCGCACGCATCTGTGGTTCATGGTCGCGCTGGCCGCCGCGATGGTGTCCGGCATCGCGCAGCCGCCCGCGGGCGTGCAGCAGGTGATCCAGGCCGCCTTCACCATCGCCGCGGCCTTCCAGGCGGCGATCTGGGCGCGCGAGATCGTGCTGGGTGCAGTGGAGCATCGTGCGGGTGGCGATACCGAGCATGGCCGGCTCGGCTCCGCCATGGGCATCATCCGCCTGCTGGTGACGTTCGGCCTGTTCGCCATCGCCATCGTGCTGGTGCTCGACAATCTGGGCGTCAACGTCACCGGCCTGATTGCGGGTCTCGGCATCGGCGGCATCGCCATCGGCCTCGCCGCGCAGGGCATCTTCGCGGACCTGTTCGCGGCGCTGGCGATCATCTTCGACAAGCCGTTCCGCCGCGGCGATTCGGTGCGGTGGGACGGGACCAACGGCTCGGTCGAATCGATCGGCCTCAAGTCCACGCGCGTCCGCTCGATCACGGGCGAGCAGATCATCATCTCGAACAAGAACCTGCTCGACAAGGAACTGCACAACCTCGCCAATCTCGACCGGCGACGGATGAGCTTCGTGCTGAGCCTCACCTACGAGACGCCGGTCGACGTGCTGGAGCGCGTGCCCGCGATGATCCGCGAGATCATCGAGGCGCAGGACAAGTGCAAGCTGGTGCGCTGCGGCCTCACCGCCTTTGCCGGCTCCTCGGTCGACTTCGAGGTGCAGTTCGACGTGATGAGCCAGATCTACGACGAGGTCTACAATGCGCGCAGTGCCGTGGGCCTCGCGATCATGCGCCGGTTCAACGAGGAGGGGATCCCCTTCGCCTATCCGACGCAGACCAACTATACCGCCGCGCCGGACGGCACGATCGTCAACCCCGTTCCGGACACGTCGTCCGGGGTAAGCGCCGGTCAGGCAGCCTGACGGTCCAGCCCCATCCGCGCGACGGCGGCGAGCCACGCATCCATCGTGAACCCCTGGCGATATTCGGCCTGCATCTCGGGGGTCAGCACCTCGATCATCAGGCAGCCTTCGACCCAGAGCTCGATCACGCCGAACACACCGTCCCGCTTGCGATATTTGGCGGGCCAGCCCTCGCGCGCGGCGATCGCCATCACCTCGGCCTCGTTTCTGTCGACGCCCAGCGCGAAATGCGTGGCGCAGTGACGCGAGGTCGGCGCGATCACGCCATGCGCATCGGCATCGCCCGGCGTCTCGTGCAGCTGCGTGCCGCGCGGATATACCTCGACCGCGCTGTTGTGCGCGTCGGGCGCGAGCGCGAGCCAGCTGCCGGGCGTCACCGGCGGGAACGGCGTCGCCACGCCGCCCATCAGCTCGGCCAGCACCTGCGCGACGCGCTGCGGCACGTCCGCCTCGATCGATAGATGGTAGATCATGAAACCGCTCCCCTGCGTCCGATGCGTCGATCCTGACGCATCGGTGGAGCGGCCCTGTGATGCGCGCCACGCACCTGCGACGAGGCGCGGGGCGGAGCGACGAAGGCGGCACCCCGCGCGACGGGGATGCGGCGATCCCCGTCGAGCAGCGGCCTCAGTGGCCCGCCTGCGGCCCGCGCTCGAGCCCGCTGGCGGCGAGCTGCGCGTCGATCTGCGCCATCAGCCGGTCGAGCCCGGCCTGATCCTTCGCCTCGGCGCGCGCCACCAGCACGTCCTGCGTGTTGGACGCGCGCAGCAGCCACCAGCCATCCGCCGTGTTGACGCGCGCGCCGTCGGTGCGGTTCACGTCGGCGCCGTCCGCCTCCAGCCGGTCGAGCACCTCGTCGATCACCGCGAACTTGCGGCTCTCATCGACCTGGAAGCGCATCTCGGGCGTGTTGACCATCGCCGGCATCGCATCCTTCAGTGCCGTGAGCGAGCCGCCGAGCAGCCGCACCGCGCGGATCAGGCGGACGGCGGCATATTGCGCATCGTCAAACCCGTAATAATCATGCGCGAAGAAGATGTGGCCCGACATCTCACCGGCGAGCGGCGCGTTCGTCTCCTTCATCTTGGTCTTGATCAGGCTATGGCCGGTCTTCCACATCAGCGGCGTGCCGCCCAGCTCCGCGATCCGGTCGTAGAGCGCCTGGGATGCCTTCACGTCGGCGATGATCGTCGCGCCAGGCTCCTCGCGCAGCACCGGCTCGGCCAGCACGGCGAGCAGCTGATCGCCCCACACGACGCGGCCCTTGCCGTCCACCGCGCCCAGCCGGTCGCCGTCACCATCGAAGGCGAGGCCGAAATCCAGGCCCTTCTCGGCGACCAGCGCCTTGAGGTCGGCGAGGTTCTTCTCCTCGGTCGGATCGGGATGGTGATTCGGGAAGT
Source organism: Sphingomonas jatrophae (assembly GCF_900113315.1). Lineage (GTDB taxonomy): Bacteria > Pseudomonadota > Alphaproteobacteria > Sphingomonadales > Sphingomonadaceae > Sphingomonas_P > Sphingomonas_P jatrophae. The sequence goes on from NZ_FOZG01000002.1 coordinate 859,761, forward strand.
TGCCGTCCACTTCCGGGAAGAGCAGATGGTGCTCCCCGGGGATCAGCTTGACGAGCTTCTCGATCACCGGCCCGGCCGCACCGTTGCCGCAGTCCCAGCCAATCTTGAAGTCGCCGCCCGAATAGCCGGCGATCAGCCGCTCGACATAGAGGTCCATGATGTCGGCATCGGTGATGGTGCCGCTGCCCTCTTCCCAGTCCCCCTCGGCTGCGGCGCGGCCGATCCACTGAATGTCCTCGCCGAAAAAGGGCTTGTGCTGGAGCACCATCTTGAAGCCGTTGTAATTGCCCGGATTGTGGCTGCCGGTGATCTGGATGCCGCCATCCACCTCCAGCGTCGCCTCGGCATAATAGAGCATCGGCGTCGGGCCGAGACCGATGCGGACGACGTCCACCCCGCCCTCGGTCAGCCCGCGCAGCAGCTGCGCCTCCAGCGCCTCCGACGACAGCCGGCCGTCGCGCCCCACCGCCACGCGCGTGCCGCCCGCACGGCGCACCCGCGTGGCGAAGCCGCGGCCGATGGCATAGGCATCCGCTTCGCCCAGCGTCTGCCCGACGATCCCGCGAATATCATATTCGCGCAGCGAGGTCGGGTCGAAGCGGTGCGTCATGCGGGTCTCCCGGAAAGTGGTTCGGCCGCGGTCGTTACGCCGCAGACATTAAGGATCGGCGTCAGGACGCGCGAACGGCGGTGGAGTTCAACTCCTCCAGCAGCACGTCACGCGCGGCGTTGACGCGGCGCGCCAGTTCGGCCGAGCCGCCTGCGTCAGGATGCACCCGCGCGATCAGCCGGCGATGCGCCGCACGCACTTCGGCGGCGCTTGCATTGTGGGGCAGTTCGAGCAGGCGGCGCGCCTCCTCCGTATCGGGCAGCACCGCCGGCTCCTTGCGCCGCCAGAACAGCCATGCGCCCGCAACCGCGAAGCCGAGGAAGCCGAGGCCGGGCGAGCCGTGGCGGAACCCGTTGAGCGCGACCAGTGCGGCGACAGCCGCCGCAACATCGCCGTAACGCAGCGCCTTCAGCCGGCCGGACTTCCACGCCCAGCCGGTGACGAGGATCGCGACGATGAGCGTCAGGCCCATCAGGCGGCCACCGGCGCGCCGGCAATGTCGAGCCCTGCCGTCTGCAGCATGGGCGCCTTGCCCTTCAGCCAGTCGGGCAGTGCGAGGCCTGAAATCATCTCGCGCAATTCCTGTCGCGCGGCGACATGGGCGAGGCCCGCTTCCTGCCCGATCGCCTTGAGGTCGAGCAAGGTGAGGCCCTTGGGGAAGAGTTCGCGGAAGATGACGCGCTCGGACAGACCGGGGATGACGCGGAAGCCGACTCGCTTGGAAAGCTCGCCCAGCGCCGCCGCCACGCGCTTCATGTTGCGCGCCTCGATATGCTGCAGGCGGTTGCGCAGCACCACCCAGTCGACCGTGCCGCCATCTGCCTTGGCGCGCACCTTGCGCGCATCCCACACGATCTCGGCATAGAAGCTCGGCCGGCGGATCCTGTAAGTCTCGGGATCGACCTGGCCGATCAAGTCGAGATCGACGAAGCTGTCGTTGATCGGCGTGACCAAAGTGTCCGCCCGCTCCACCGCCGCACGCGCCTGCGCATCGTCGCGGCCCGGCGTGTCGACGATGATCACGTCCACCTGATCGCGCCAGTGGGCGATCCGCTCGGCCACGTCATGCTTGGCCGGATCGAGCGTCTCGTGCGCAGGCGTCGGCAGTTCGACCCCGGTCTTCTTCACGGTGAGCGCGCGATTGTCGAGATAGCGGCCGAAGGTCCGCTGGCGGTGATCGAGATCCAGCGCGGCCACGCGGCGGCCGGCGCTGGCGAGCGCGACCGCGGTGTGGACGGCGGTGGTGGACTTGCCCGACCCGCCTTTTTCATTTGCGAAGACAATCAGATGCGCGTTGGCCACTACCAGCTCCGAAAACGGGAATACGGCCCTTGATCGGCCCCCGAGCGCCCCCCTAAAGCGCCAGCCGAACCTAGTGGAGGGGGGCCGGGGGTGCAAACGGTTCGTGACGTGGCGGCACTCCGGGCAGCGATGGCGGGCCTGCGCGCCGGCGGGCGGCGGGTGGCGCTGGTGCCGACGATGGGCGCGCTGCACGCCGGCCACATGGCACTGGTGGCGGAGGCGCGGCGGCGGGCCGATGCGGTGGTCGTCTCCATTTTCGTCAACCCGACCCAGTTCGGCGCAAACGAGGATCTCGACCGCTATCCCCGCCGCGAGGCAACCGATGCGGCGATGCTAGAAGCGGGCGGCACCGCGCTGCTGTGGGCGCCCGACGCCGCCGCCATGTATCCGGCGGGCTTCGCTACCAGCATCACCGTGTCGGGCGTGACCGAGCGGTGGGACGGCACGTCCCGCCCCGGCCATTTCGCCGGCGTGGCGACGGTGGTGTGCAAGCTGCTCAACCAGGTCGCGCCCGATGTCGCGCTGTTCGGCGAGAAGGATTTCCAGCAGCTCGCCACCATCCGCCGCATGGTTGCCGACCTCGATCTGCCCGTTGAGATCGTCGGCGTGCCGACGCAGCGCGAGGATGACGGCGTCGCCCTCTCCTCGCGCAACGCCTATCTGACGCCGGACGAGCGGGCGGCGGCGCGTGCGCTGCCGCGAGCGCTGGGCGAGGCTGCGGCGGCGATCGCGCGCGGGCAGGCGGCGGCGGAAGCGCTTGCGCTGGCCGAGCGGCGGCTGCTTGAGGCGGGCTTCGCCACGGTCGACTACATCGCGCTGGTCGATGCGGTGACGCTGGAGCCGCGCGAATCGGCACCCGGCCGCCTGCTTGTCGCCGCACGGATCGGCACCACCCGGCTGATCGACAATCTGGCGGTGGAGCCGGACGCCGAGAACTGATCTGGCGAAAGCGGTGTTAACCATTTCTTGAAGGTCGCCGGGCCATCCTGCCTCTCGTCGAAAAGGGGCAAGAACATGGGATACAGCCAGAAATCGGCCGATTTCCTGATGGCGAGCCGCATGGCCGATGCGGTTCAAGGTGACGTCGACGCTTTGGTCGATCTGGGCATCGCTTTCTCCGCCGGGGCAGGCGGTGTCGCGATCGACCTCGTCGAGGCACATAAATGGTTCAACCTCGCCGCTGTGGCGGGATCGGCGCATGCGCAGCAATGCCGCGCCGAAATCGCCGGCGAGATGAGCCAGCGCGAGATCGCCGAGGCACAGCGCCAGGCACGCTCGTGGCTCAGCCAGACCGGCCCACGCCGCGCCGCCTGAGCGGTTCTGCGGCGGTCAGCGCCGCGTGACGAAGAAGTCGCGCAACTGCGCCGCCGCCTCGCTCTCGCCGATCCCCGGATAAACCTCCGGACGATGGTGACAGGTCGGCTGCGCGAACAGGCGCGGGCCATGCAGCACGGCGCCGCCCTTCGGATCGGGCGCCGCGAAGTAAAGCCGCCGCAGCCGCGCCAGCGCGATCGCGCCCGCGCACATCGCGCACGGCTCCAGCGTCACCCACAGATCGCAATCATCGAGTCGCGATGTGCCGAGCGCCGCCGCAGCGGCCCGGATCGCGACGATCTCGGCATGCGCGGTCGGGTCATTGCCCCCGCGCATCGCATTTGCAGACGTGGCGACGAGCGCGTCGCCCCGCATCACCACCGCACCGACAGGCACCTCCCCCGCTGCCGCAGCCGCGTTCGCCAGATCGAGCGCGCGGCGCATGGGCAAGGGCAGTGGAAAGGCCATGCCGCCCGACTAGACAGCCGGGCGGCCTGCGTCACCTCACCCGCGCCGGTCCCTGCCGCCGCCATCCGGCGGGCAGCAGGTCCGGCTTGAGCACGACGATCAGCGCGAAGATCACGCCCGGCACCCAGGCGAGGATGGTCAGCAGCACGTCCACCCAGAAGGCGGTCGACAGCCCCTCGCGGAGGAACACCCCGAGCGGCGGCAACAGCACCGCCGCGATGATCGCCAGCACGGGCATCTTACTTGCCGTCGGCCTTCTGGACGCCGACGACGGGAACGTCGATCGACTCCTTCTCGGTCGTCACCTTCGGCACGTCGACCTGCGTTTCCTTGGTGCCGACGACGACCTTGCCCACATCGGCGTCGACCGACGGCAGCTTGCCGCCTTCGACCGCGACCTCGGGCAGCTTGCCCGCGTCGCCGCTGAGATTGACGAACCCGGTCGCCACTGCTGCGATGCCGAGCAACACGACCACCACCAAAGCAATCAGCACACCGCGCATTTCGTCTCTCCTGTTGTCCCCATGACGGTGGCCCCTAACGGGCGATTTGGGATACGGTTGCATTCGCGCAACGATTGCCGCGGTTGACGAAATCACCGCCTGCCGTTATCCGCGCCGACTTTCCGGGCAACCGAACAGCAGGATTCGAAAGCGATGTCGCGCATTTGCGAGCTGACCGGCAAGGGCCGGCAGGTGGGCCACAACGTGTCTCACGCCAACAACAAGACCAAGCGGACCTTCCTGCCGAACCTGCAGAACGTCACGCTGATCTCCGACGCGCTGGGCGAGAGCGTGAAGCTGCGCGTCTCGACGCACGGCCTGCGCTCGGTCGAGCATGTCGGCGGCCTCGACAACTGGCTGCTGAAGACGAGCGACGACAAGCTGTCGCTGCGTGCGCGCCGCCTGAAGCGCGATATCGCCAAGAAGCAGGCGGCCTGATCAGGCCCCGCCCCGGCCACAGGCCGGGGCCGCTTTCCGGACAAGGAGCCTCGGCGAAAGCCGGGGCTTTTTCCGTGTCTGCAAACTTGGCCTGCCTCAATCGGGCAGGATGAATTCCAGCAGCAACGTACGCTGTGCGATGCTGAAATTGTCGTCCGACGCGATCCACAGGCGCGCGCCGCCGGGAACCGCCTCCACCGCCACCGCCTCCAGATTGTCCAGCGTGATCGGCCGGGCGAAGCGCGCAATCTCCTCCCCCACCAACAGGTCGCTGCGCCGGCCTTGGTTCAGGTCTACCCGCTCCAGCACTGCCGAGAAGCCGTGCCGTAGCGTGAAGCAGCGATTGAGCACCAGCAGCCGCCCATCGGGTAAGGCGGCGGCATCGCTCGGCACGCAGCCGCGCGGCCGGCGATAGTCCAGCCGGATCGGACGGACGCCAGCCGTTGGATCGCCAGGGAAGACGAGCAGTTCGGCGGTGCGGGGACGGCGCCCCTCGCGATGCTCCGCCACCACCACGAAGCGGCCGTCGGGCAGTCGCGTCATCGATTCGGCGCCGCCATTGTCGGGCCAGTCGTGCATCGCCGGCGGACGCGCCACCGCCTCGGCTCGCGCGAAGTCGGCCGCGAATCGCCACACCTCGTTGTTCGTCTCGGTCGCGACCCACAGGCGGCCGGTCGCCGGATCGATCGTCAGCGACTCGGTGTCGCGATATTTCTTGCGCGCGCGCCTGGCCAAGCCGGGCAGCGGCCGGATCCAGGGCGAGACGATCTGCCCGTCGTGCAGGCGGAAGCTGATTGCGGTGCCCGTATCGCTCACCGCCATCAGGCGGCCGCGCCATGCCACCAGACCCGAAATGCCGCCGAACGACGCATTCGCGCTCGCCAGCGCCCACCCGCGGACGAAGCGCAGCTGCCCAAGCGTGCGCAGCGCCGGACGGTCGAGATCGAGCAGCACCGGCCAGGCACGGATCGGCGCGTGCGGATCGTGCGCCGCGAACGGGACCGAGGCGGTCGCGAGCAGCATCGCCAGAGCGGGAAAGAGACGAAGCGCGCGCACCGGCGGCCGTTTACGGTGCTCGCGCGTTACCCGCCAAGGGGTCGCAAGCTGAACGGCCGCTAACATCGGCATTCAGCCTCGCGTCACGCGACCGGCGGCATAAGGCCATGGTGAGGCGGCGAGCAGGCCGCCAGTGGTTCGGACAGGAGATCAGGCGATGTTCCGCAAGCTTCTCACGATCGGCACCTCGACGGCGCTGGCGGCCGCCGCGCTGGTCGCGCCCACCGCTGCGTCGGCGCAGCCTTGGGGTTATGGATACGGCAATGGCGGTTATGCCCGTGGCTACGACCGCGGCTATGACGGCTATCGTGGCGCCCGCTACCGCGGCGGTGATCGTTATTATGGCCGCGGATACGGCTATCGCGACGGTGGCCGCTATTACGGCAACCGCGGCTATTATGGCGGGCGCGGCTATGCCCGCGGGTACGGCCGCGGCTATCGCTGCCGCGACAACGGCACCGGCGGCACCATCATCGGCGCGATCGCCGGCGGCCTGCTCGGCAACGAGATCGGCCAGGGCAGCGGCCGTTACGGCCGGGGCGATGGCACCGCAGGCGCGATCATCGGGGGCGGCCTGGGTGCGCTGGCCGGCCGCGCGATCGACCGCAACTGCTGAGATCCTCGCGTAGCGTAACGAGGAGGGCCGGGCTCCGGAAACGGGGCCCGGCCTTTTCGTGTCCGGCGCCGCTCAGGTCTTGAGGTCGAACAGGCCTGCCAGCTGCTCCACCATCGTGCCGCCCAGCTGCTCGGCGTCCATTATCGTCACCGCGCGCGCATAATAACGCGTCACGTCATGGCCGATGCCGATGGCGACCAGCTCGACCGGTGAGCGGCCCTCGATCCAGGCGATCACCTGGCGCAGATGCTTCTCCAGATAGCTGCCTGAGTTCACCGACAGCGTCGAATCGTCCACGGGCGCACCGTCGGAGATGACCATCAGCACCTTGCGGTCCTCAGCCCGTCCGATCAGCCGGTTGTGCGCCCACAGCAGCGCCTCGCCGTCGATATTCTCCTTCAGCAATCCCTCGCGCATCATCAGGCCGAGGTTGCGGCGCGCATGGCGCCACGGCTCGTCCGCACGCTTGTAGACGATGTGGCGCAGGTCGTTCAGCCGGCCGGGCGTCGGCGGGCGGCCGTCCGCCAGCCAGCGCTCGCGCGATTGGCCGCCCTTCCACGCACGCGTGGTGAAACCGAGGATCTCGGTCTTGACGCCGCACCGCTCCAGCGTGCGCGCGAGGATGTCCGCGCTGATCGCCGCGATCGAGATGGGCCGCCCGCGCATCGACCCTGAATTGTCGATCAGCAGCGTGACGATCGTGTCCTTGAACTCAGTATCGCGCTCCACCTTGTAGCTGAGCGACGAGCCGGGGCTGACGACCACGCGCGCCAGCCGCCCGGCATCGAGCAGCCCCTCTTCCTGATCGAAATCCCAGCTGCGCGACTGTTGCGCCATCAGCCGCCGCTGGAGCCGGTTGGCCAGCTTGGTGACGGCGCCTTGCAAGTGGACGAGCTGCTGGTCGAGATAGGCGCGCAGCCGGTTGAGCTCCTCGGGCTCGCACAGCTCGTTCGCCTCGATCACCTCGTCGAACACGGTGGTGAACGCCTTGTAGCCGAAATCGGGGGTAAGATCGGCCAGCGGCCGGTTGGGCCGCTGCGGCGCGGCGCCATTGTCCGAATCGTCATCCATGCCGCTTTCGGCATCGGACATCATCTCTTCGTCGAGGTCGCCCTGCTCGCCCTCGTCGCCCTCGTCCTCACCGGCCTCGGCGCGCATCTCCATCTGGCTGTCGCTGCCGCCCGACTCATTGTCGGTATCGTCTTCGCCGTCCTGTTCGGACTCGCCTTCCTCCTGCTCCTGCTCGCCTTCGGGCGCGTCGCCATCCTCGGGCGGCGTATCGGCCGCGGTCAGCTCCAGATCCTGCAGCAGCTTGGCCGAGAGCGCCGCGAAGGCGCGCTGATCGTCGATGGCGAGCGCCATCGCATCGAGATCGCCGCCCGCGCGCTCCTCGATCCAGTCGCGGACGAGGGCCAACGGCGCGGTGGCAGCCGCAGGCGGCGCGTCGCCGGTCAGTCGCTCGCGCAGGATCAGGCCGAGCGCGGAGGCGAGCGGCACCTCGTCGCGCGTGCGCGCCCGGGTCAGCGGGTCGGAGCGGAGCTTCTGCGTCAGGCTGGCGGTGAGGTTCGCGCGCACGCCCGCCATCGATCGCGCGCCGAGCGCCTCGACGCGTGCCTGCTCGATCGAGTCGAACACCGCGCGGGCCACCGCCTCGATCGGCTGCCCGCGGCCGTGGAGCGAGGCATCGTGGTGGCGCAGGCGCAGCGCCGCGCCGTCCGCCGCACCGCGCGCTTCGGCCACCTGCTCGGACGGCAGGTTGCGCGACGGCATCGGCACGCGCACCTGCTTGCCGAGCGCGCCGCCGCCATCCGCGCTGAAGGCAACCTCGACCTCGGGATCGCCCGAGACCGCGCGCGCCGTGCCGGCGAGGACCGCGCGGAACGCGTCCATGGGCGAATTATCCGCCATGACGAAGCCCTCCCCGTCCGGTCACTTCCGGCCGACGACGCTTTCCGGCAGATCCTTGCCGAAGACGCGCTGATAATATTCGGCGACCAGCGACCGCTCCGCCTCGTCGCACTTGTTGAGGAAGGACAGGCGGAAGGCCGTGCCGACATCGCCGAAGATCAGCGCATTCTGCGCCCAGCTGATCACGGTGCGCGGGCTCATCACGGTGGAGATATCGCCCGCGACGAAGCCGCGGCGGGTGAGATCCGCCACCTTGACCATGTTGTCGACGACCTTCTTGCCGTCCGGCTTGTCATATTCGCCCGACTTGGCGAGCACGATCTGCGCCTCGACCGCGGCCGGCAGATAGTTGAGCGTGACGACCACGTTCCAGCGGTCCATCTGGCCCTGATTGATCTGCTGCGTGCCGTGGTAGAGCCCCGTCGTGTCGCCGAGGCCCACCGTGTTGGCGGTGGCGAACAGGCGGAACCACGGATTGGGCCGGATCACGCGATTCTGGTCGAGCAAGGTCAGCTTGCCCTCTGTCTCCAGCACGCGCTGGATGACGAACATCACGTCGGGGCGGCCGGCATCATATTCGTCGAACACGAGCGCGGTCGGCGTCTGCAGCGCCCAGGGCAGCAGGCCTTCGCGGAATTCGGTCACCTGCGCGCCGTCGCGCAGCACGATGGCGTCGCGGCCGATCAGGTCGATGCGGCTGATATGCGCGTCGAGGTTGATGCGGATGCAGGGCCAGTTCAGCCGCGCGGCCACCTGCTCGATATGCGTCGACTTGCCGGTGCCGTGATAGCCCTGCACCATCACGCGGCGATTGTGGGCAAAGCCGGCGAGCACCGCCAGCGTCGTCTCCGGATCGAACACATAGGCCGGATCGAGATCGGGCACCCGCTCGTCCGCCTCGGAGAAGGCAGGCACCTCCAGATCTGAATCGATGCCGAACATGTCGCGCACCTTCACGCGCTTGTCGGGCGCGTCGAGCACGGGGGCGGCACGGCTGTCGGGCTGTGTGTTCGGCAGATCGGTCATCGGGTCCAGGTCCAGGAGAGGCAGGGCGAGGATAACGCCGCAGGATCGGGCAAGTGCCTATTGAGCCGCAGCGCCCGGAGCAATGCCCGCCTTTTCCGGCAATGGGAACAGCTGCGCGAAGCGCGCGAGCAGCGGCGCATCCCCGTCCACCCGCACGCCCACGTCCTGCGCGGCGGCGCCCCCATAGACGATGGCGCCGACCTGTTCGGGCGTGCCGGTGAGGCGCAAGCCCGCCGAAGCGCAATCGCCGCGAACGACGGCGATTGCGCCCTGCCCGATCGTCGCGACGAAGCGGTCCGCCGCGCCGAGATCGAAGCCGATCACCGCCTCCAGCCCCGCCGCCCGGCCCGCATCGAACATCGTGCGGAACGACATCATCAGCGACGCAGCGGACAGCGGCAGGGTCGGATCGTGATCGGGCGAGCGGACCGCCCAGCGGCCGAGCACCTTGATCGGCTCCTCCGCCTCATAGCCCCACGGCGTCAGTTCGTAGACCGCGACATTGGCGGGGGACGGCAGCAGCCGCCGCACGAGCAGCCCCGCCTGCTCCAGCCCGACCAGCCGCTGCGTCAGCACGTTGGCGCTGATCCCCGGCAGGGCGCGGCGCAGCTCGGAAAATCGGCGCGCGCCGAACATCAGCTCGCGCAGGATCAGCAGCGACCAGCGCTCACCCACCAGCTCGAGCGCATGGGCGGTGCCGCAGGCGTCATCATACCAGCGCGAGCGCCCGGCAGCTACGTCAGTTAGTTTTTGGGACTTCATGGTTGCTTTAGGTAACTATCGCAGGCACAAGCTTCAAGGGACGATTCGCCGGATCAAGGGAGCGGACTGCCATGGCGAGGATGATTTTCGTGAACCTGCCCGTCAGCGACGTGGCCCGCGCCGTCGCCTTCTATAGCGCCATCGGCGCAACGGAGGACGACAGGTATCGCGAAGGGGATGCGGGCGCGGCGGTCCGCTTTTCCGACACGATCTACTTCATGCTGCTCAGCCACGCGCGCTTCGCCGATTTCGCGCCCGCAGGAGCGCCCCAAGCGAGCGCGACCGCGCAGATGCTGATCACCTTGTCCGAGGACAGCCGCGAGGCGCTGGACGCCACTGTCGCCCGCGCGGTCGCGCTGGGCGGCACGGCGGATCCTGCGCCGGTCGAGGATTATGGCTGGATGTATGGCCGCGGCTTCACCGATCCGGACGGTCACATGATCGGTCTGGCGTGGATGGACATGGAGGCAGCGATGGCGGCCACCGCCGGTCAAGGCGTCGCGGCGTGAGCGCGGCGGCCATGACGGCGCAGCCGGCGGCGCGGCTCTCCCGCGGTGTCATTGCCGGCCGGGTGCTCAGCGGCATCGCCATCCTGTTCCTTGCCATGGATGCGGGCGGCAAGCTGATCGCGCCCGCGGCGATGATCGCCAACAGCCCGCCGCTCGGCCTGCCGGCGGAGATCGGTTTCTACCGGTTGCTCGGGCTCATCCTCGCGGCCTGCACCCTGCTCTATACCTGGCCGCGGACGGCGGTGCTGGGGGCGGTGCTGCTGACCGGCTATCTCGGCGGGGCCATCGCCTGCCACCTGCGCGTGGGCAATCCGCTGGTCAGCCATACCTTGTTCGGCCTCTATCTCGGCGCGATCGTCTGGGGCGGGCTGCTGCTGCGCCGCCCCGCGCTCCGCGCCGTCTTCATGGGAGATGCGCGATGACGTATGTGCAGGGCTTCCTCACCCCCGTGCCGCTCGCCCGGCGTGACGACTATATCCGCCACGCGACCGGCGCGGTGCCGCTGTTCGCCGACCATGGCGCGACCCGGCTGGTCGAGGCGTGGGGCGACGACGTGCCCACCGGCAAGCTCAACGACTTTCATGGCGCGGTGCAGCGCGGCGACGATGAGGCGGCGCTGTTCAGCTGGATTGAGTATCCCGATCGCGCCACCTATGACGCGGCCAATGCCGGCCTGATGAGCGATCCGCGCATGGCGGAGATGGGCGAGCTGCCGTTCGACGGTAAGCGCATGATGTTCGGCGGCTTCGCGCCCTTCCTCGACGAGGGGAGCGGGCGCGGCCGCTATATCGACGGCTTCGTCCTGCCGGTGGCGAAGGCCAAGCGTGACGCCTATGCCGCGCTCGCCGCCAAGGCGTCCGTCGTGTTCCGCGATCATGGCGTGCTGCGCTACGTCGAGGCGTGGGGGGATGACGTGCCCGCGGGCACGATCACCGACTTCTACCGCGCCGCGCATGCGGAGGACGGCGACGTGATCGTCTTCTCCTGGTGCGAATGGGCCGACAAGGCCGCGCGCGACGCCGGCATGGCGGCGATCATGGCGGACGATCGCATGCACACGGCGCCCGAGGACATGCCGTTCGACGGCAAGCGCATGATCTACGGCGGCTTCGCCGTCATCGTCGACGAAGCGGGAGCTTGATCCGATGAGCGAGAACGAACCGATCTGGTATGAGCTGATGACGAGCGACGCGGACGCGGCGCAGGCCTTCTACGCCGCCGTCACCGGCTGGACGATCGCGCCGAGCGGCATGCCGGGCATCGATTACCGCATCCTGATGGCGCCGGATGGCGAGGCCATCGGCGGGCTGATGACGGCGCCGCCAGGCTTCGGCGACGGGCCAACCTGGTTCGCCTATTACGGCGTGACGGACACTGACGCCAAGGCGGCGGAGATCGAGGCGGCGGGCGGGCGCATCCTGATGCCGCCCATGTCGCTGGGCGGCGTCGGCCGCATGGCGCTGCTGGCCGATCCGTGGGGCGCCACCTTCTACGTCATGACGCCCGAGACGGAGGGCGACCGCCGCGCCTTCGAGGCGGCGCAGGATGCCCGCCCCGGCCATGCCGTGTGGAACGAGCTGGCCTCGCCCGATCCCGATGCCGCGCTCGCTTTCTACGCTGGCCGGTTCGGCTGGCGGCAGGAGGGCGCGATGCCGATGGGCGAGCTTGGCGATTATCGCTTCCTCCATGCGGGCGCGCTGTCGATCGGCGCGCTGATGCGCGAGATACGGGGCGCGAAGGCGGGCTGGACGACCTACTTCATGGTGCCCGACATCGATGCCGCCGCGCGCGCTGTCACTGCGGGCGGCGGCGAGGTGCTGCAGGGGCCGGACGAGATCCCCGGCGGCAGCTTCGCGCTGGTCGCGCGCGATCCGCAGGGCGCAACCGTCGGCTTCGTCGGAGCACGGGCATGACCGAGACGGCCGACAATAGCTGCGCCATCCGCCCGGCGCAGGCGCACGAACTGACCGTCGAGCGCCGCGTCGCCGCTCCACCCGCCACGGTGCGACGGATGTGGGAGGAGCGGATCGAGGAGTGGTTCTGCCCGCGCCCATGGCGGATGGTGGTGGACAGGCTGGACCTGCACCCCGGCGGCGTTTCGCAGATGCGGATGCTGGGTCCGGACGGCGAGGACATGCCGAACCACGGCATCGTCCTAGAGGCGAGCGAGCACCGCATCGTCACCACCGACGCCTTCCAAAGCGACTGGCAGCCTGCCGGTCCCTTCATGGTCGGCATCTGGAGCTTCGACGATGATGGCGCGGGCGGCACGATCCTGCGCGGCACCGCCCGCCACTGGACCGAGGAAGCGTGCGCCCAGCACGAGGCGATGGGCTTCGCCGAAGGCTGGGGCGCGTGCCTCGACCAGTTGAAGACGCTGGCGGAAGGCGGCTCGATCGACTGAGGCTCGCCTGACGGTTCAGGCGAAGGCGGCCGCCTTGCGCAGATGCTGATAGGCGGCGATCACCTCGCCGAGCGCCTTTTCATGGCTGCGATCCCCGCCGTTGCGGTCCGGGTGGTAACGGCGGACCAGCTCGGCATAACGCTCGCGCAGCTCGCGCCGGTCGGCATCGGGGCCGAGCTTCAGCACCTTGAGCGATCGCCGGTCCGCATCGCTCAGCGGGCGGCCATCGGCGCGCGGCGCGGCATCCGCCATGCGACCGCGCAGGGATGCCTGGATCGCGTCGAGCGGGTCGGTGAAATCCGCCCAGCGCGGCGTCGAGCCCGCGCCCGCGGCAAAGGCGCGCGTCTCGCGCTCCCACCCGGCATAAGGCCGCTGCGCCGCCTCGATCTCCTCCGTGCTCATGCCTGAGAAGAAGTTGTAGCCGCCGTTGAACGCACGGACATGATCGAGGCACAGCCAGCGCCACTCGCCCGGCCCGTCGAAGCCGCCGCGCCGCTCGCCCGGCGCGCGGAACTCACCCGGTTCGGTGCAGCCGGGGTGCGCGCATGTCTCTTCCCGTTCGATGCGGCCGTGAAAACGCGTTTCCCGCCGCTTACCCTGTTCCGCCAACGCTCGCCTCTTGGGAGTGAAAGGGCCTATGTAGGGGTCATGGACCCGCTTGGCACCGGGCCGGTGGCGCGAGAAATCGCCACACGGCTGCAATCCGCCCTTTCCCCTCAACGGCTTGTCGTGACGGACGACAGCGCCAAGCATCGCGGCCATGCCGGCCACGATCCGCGCGGCGAAAGCCATTTCACCGTCGAGATCGTCGCGCATGCCTTCACCGGCAAGTCGCGCGTTGATCGTCAGCGACTGGTCAATGCGGCGCTGGCCGACCTGCTGCGCGAGCGGGTCCATGCGCTGGCGATCAGGGCCCGATCGCCGGAGGAAGCATGAGCGCCTACGAGCTGTGGTATTGGCCGGGCATACCGGGGCGCGGCGAGTTCGTCCGCCTCGCGCTGGAAGCGGGCAGAATCCCCTATCGCGACGTGGCGCTCGAGCCGGACGCCGTCGCGGCGCTCCAGCAGGAGCTCGTCACCCCGCGCGATCACCCGCCCCTCGCCCCGCCCTGGCTGCGCGCCGAGGGCATGACCATCGCGCAGACGGCGAATATCCTGCTGTTCCTCGGCGAGCGGCACGGCCTCGCCCCCGACGAACTGGCCGGGCGGCTGTGGGTCAACCAGGTGCAGCTGACGATCATGGACATGGCGGCGGAGGCGCACAACGTCCACCACCCGGTGTCCGTCGCGCTGACCTATGAAGAGCAGGCGGCGGAGGCGGCCAGCGCCGCGCATGCCTTCCGCACCGATCGCATCCCCAAATTCCTCCACTGGTTCGAGCGCGTGCTGCTGCACAACCAGCCGTGGCTGGCGGGTGCGCGGTGGAGCTATGCCGACCTTTCGCTGTGGCACCTGCTCGAAGGGCTCGCCTTCGCCTTCCCGCAGCGTTTCGCCGGCGTCGCGCGCGATTGCCCGCGGCTGATCCAGCTGCACGCACGTGTCGCCGCTTTGCCCGAGCTCGCCGACTATCTCGGCAGCAATCGCTGTCAGGCGTTCGGCGACGGCTTGTTCCGCCATTATCCGGAGCTGGACGCGGCGTGACGATGCGCGCCCTGCGCCCGGCCGCGCGCATCCTGCTTCTGGATCGCGCCGGCCGCATCCTGCTGTTCCGCTTCGTGCCGGCGGATCGCCCGCCCTTCTGGGTCACGCCGGGCGGTGCCGTCGAGCGGGGCGAGAGCTATGAGGCGGCGGCGCGGCGCGAGCTGCTGGAGGAAACCGGGCTGGATGCGGATCCCGGCGCCGTCGTCGCCCGCCGCGTCGTCCAGTTCCTGACGCTGGAGGGCGTCGAGGTGGATGCCGACGAGCGCTTCTTCCGGCTTCAGGTGGATGAGTGCGCCGTCGACACCGCCGGCCATACCGAGCTGGAACGCCGCATCATGCAGGAATGGCGCTGGTTCACACCCGCCGAGCTGGCCGACTGGCCCGAACTCATCTTTCCCGTCGATCTTGCCGACATGCTGCTGGAGACCGCACCGCATGGCTGACCCCTTCCTCCAGACGATCCTGCCCGCCAGCCACGATCTCGGCGGCTTCCAGGTCCATCGCACCCTGCCCTCACGCGAACGGACGATGGTGGGGCCGTTCATCTTCTTCGACCAGATGGGCCCGGCAACGCTGCCGGCGGGCGGCGGCATCGACGTGCGGCCGCACCCGCACATCGATCTCGCCACCGTCACCTATCTGTTCGACGGCGCGATCGAGCATCGCGACTCGCTCGGCACCCGCATCGTGATCGAGCCGGGCGCGGTGAACCTGATGACGGCAGGACGCGGCATCGTCCATTCGGAGCGCACGCCCGCCGACGCACGCGCCGCCGGCCCGCGCCTGTCGGGCATCCAGACGTGGCTGGCGCTGCCCGACGGGCGAGAGGAGATCGATCCCGCTTTCGAGCATGTGCCGGCCGCTGCGCTGCCGATGGTGTCCTCCGAAGGCGCGCGCGCCCGCGTCATCATGGGAACTTTGTGGGGCGAGACGTCGCCCGTCACCGCGCACAGCCCCACCATCTATGCGGACATCCTGCTCACGATGGGCGCCGCCGTGCCGCTCGATGCGGAGGCGGAGGAGCGTGCCGTCTATCTCGCCAATGGCGATGCCAGCGTGGATGGGGTCCCGCTGCTCCAGCGCACGCTCTACCTGCTCAAGCCCGGTTATGCGGGCACGCTGCGATCGCAGCGCGGCGGGCGCGTTATGCTGGCGGGCGGCGCCGCCTTCGCCACGCCGCGGCATGTGTGGTGGAACTTCGTCTCCTCGTCGCGCGAGCGGATCGAGCAGGCCAAGGCGGACTGGCGCGCGGGCCGCTTCCCGCTCGTCCCCGGCGATGCCGAGGAGCATATCCCGTTGCCGGACGTGCCGACCACCGTCAGCTATCCCTGACGCGGACCCACTTCGATCAGCAGGATTTCGGGCCGGGTGAACAGCCTGAGCGGCAGCCCCGACGTGCCGAGCCCCGGCCCGACGATCAGCACCCTGCCCCCCTCGCGCACCAGCCCGCAGGCCAGCCGCCGGTCGACGCTGGCGGTCAGGATCGCGCCGTAGAAGGGCGCGGCGATCTGCCCGCAATGCGTGTGGCCTGCCACCATCAGCGGGAATCGCCGCACACCCTCCCGCTCGAAATGCTCGGGCGAGTGGGACAGGAGCAGCACCGGGCCGCCCAGCCGCGTCGCCGCCGCCGCCGTCTGCCGCACATGCTCCTTCGAGAAATGAGGATGATCGAAGCCGGCGACGGTCAGCGGGCCACAGCGCGTGGCCGAATAATCCAGCGGGCGTGCGCCGATCCGCGCCAGCGCTGCGCGCATGGCGCGGCTCTCGTCCCTGTCGCGCACCATGTCGTGATTGCCGGCGACCGCGATCGTCGCCAGCCGCGGGCGCAATCGCGCGAACGGCGCCACCACCGCGCGCGCCTCGGCCTTGACGGTGCTCTGCCTGGGATAGCCCTCGATATAGTCCCCGCCGAGCAGCACGCAGTCGGGCCGCAGCGCATTGACCTGATCGACAATGGCGTCGAGCCGCGCGCGCGGCATGGCGGCGCTGCCGACATGCGTGTCCGACAGCATCACGAGGCGGAGCGGCGGCGTGCCTTCAGGCCAATCGACCATGCCGACACGATAGGCGTGAACGGCAGGCGTCTGCCGCGCGACGAGGAAGGCGATCCCGGTCAGCCCGATCCCGACAAGCAGCAGGGCGGCGATGATGCGGCGCAGCATGGCTGCCGTCCTAGCCGATCATATCGCCGCCGCAACCGGTGCGAGCCCACGCGCGTTGCCGAGGCGTGCGGGAATTCAGTCAGCTCCTCGATGCGCTCGTCTACACGCGGTCGCGCAATGCCAAGCTGAAGCTGATCGCCGATTACCTGCGCGCCACGCCCGATCCCGATCGTGGCTGGGCCATGGCGGCGCTGACGGGCACGCTCGACATCCGCGCGGTGAAGGCCGCGGCGATCCGCGCCATTGTCGAGGAACGCGTCGATCCCGTGCTGTTCGCGATGAGCCGCGACTTCGTCGGCGACCTGGCGGAGACCGCCGCCTTGATCTGGCCCAAGCGGATCGACCAGCCCGCCGAGCTGGACGACGGATCGCTGCGACTGGGCGCGGTTGTGGAGCGGCTGCAATCGCTCGGCCGGTCGGAGGCGCCGCAGGCGGTGGCGCAGATGCTCGACCATCTCGATTCGTCGGGCCGCTTCGCCCTGCTCAAGCTCGCCACGGGCGAACTGCGCGTCGGCGTCTCGGCGCGGCTCGCCAAGACCGCGCTGGCGCAGGCGTTCGGTCTCGATGTCGAGGCCGTGGAGGAGGTGTGGCACGGGCTGACCCCGCCCTTCCTGCCGCTGTTCGCCTGGGGCGAGGGGCATGGCGAACAGCCGACGGCAGAGGACACGCCCGTCTTCCGCCCCTTCATGCTGGCGCACGGGCTGGAGGATGCGCGCGTCGACCTCGCCGACTATGCCGCCGAGTGGAAGTGGGACGGCATCCGCGTGCAGATCGTCGGCGCGGGTGGCCAGACCCGGCTCTACAGCCGCGCGGGAGACGACATCAGCGGCTCCTTCCCGGAGATCGTCGCGGCCTATCGCACCAGCGGCGTCGTCGATGGCGAGCTGATGGTGCGCGGCGCCGATCAGGGCGCGGACGAGCATGGCGGATCGGCCGCCAGCTTCAACGCGCTGCAGCAGCGGCTGGGCCGCAAGACGGTGTCGGCCAAGATGGCGGCGGATTATCCGCCGTTCGTCCGCCTCTACGACATCCTTTTCGACGGCGCGGAGGATGTGCGCGCACTGCCCTGGGCACAGCGGCGGCCGCGTCTGGAGCGGTTCGCCGCCGCGCTCGATCCCGAGCGGTTCGACCTGTCGCAGACGATCGACGCCGCCGACTTCGACGCGCTGGAGGCGATCCGCGCAGGCGCGCGCGATGCCGCGATCGAGGGCGTGATGCTGAAGCGCCGCGACAGCCCCTATATCGCCGGCCGCCGCGCGGGCCTGTGGTACAAGTGGAAGCGCGATCCGCTCACCGCCGACTGCGTCGTCATGTATGCGCAGCGCGGCCACGGCAAACGATCGAGCTATTATTCGGATTACACCTTCGGCTGCTGGACCGAGGATGGCGAGTTGCTGCCCGTCGGCAAGGCCTACTCGGGCATCACCGACGAGGAAGTGCGCGAGATGGACCGCTTCGTCCGCGCGCACACCACCGCGCGGTTCGGCCCCGTGCGTGAGGTGGAGAAGAGCCTCGTGCTCGAGATTGCGTTCGATTCGATCCACGAATCGCGCCGCCACAAATCGGGCGTGGCCATGCGCTTCCCACGGATCGCGCGCATCCGCCGCGACAAGCCCGCACACGAGGCGGACCGGATCGAGACGCTGCGCCGCATGATCGCCTGAGCGGGCGAGGTCAGGCCGCCCCGATCAGCGCCGCGGCGCGGGCCGCCAATTCCGCCTCGCGCGTCACGCCCGCCTTGCCGAACAGCGTCTTGAGCTGCGAGCGTACGGTCTCCAGGGAGACGCCGCGCGCCGCCGCAATCTCCGCCCGCGAGCGGCCGTCGGCCAGCGCCAGCGCAACCTCCGCCTCCGCCGGTGACAAGTCCCACGCCGCGCGCAGCCGCGCCGCCGCGCCGTCGCGCCGCAGCGCCCCGCCCCGCACCACGACCAGCACCGACGGCGTCGCGCCATAGCTCCACACACCGCGCGGCAAGGCGGAGACATCGGCGACGAGCAGCCCGGCCATGCTCTCCAGCGCCACGGTGGCGAGCGGCGGAGGCAGGCCGGGCTCCGGCCGCAGCCGCTGCGCGATCGCGCGGGCGAAGGCCATGGCACCCCCCGCCGGCGCCACCAGCCGGCCGTCGATCACCAGCAGGCGGCCGTCGCGCAGCAACGCCTCGGCCGCGCTGGTCCGCGCCATCAGCCGGCCCATGCCGTCGAGCAGGAAAGCGGCGGCGGCGACCGACTCGAAGGCACCGGCCATCAGCTGCGCACCCTGGCGCTCCATGCCGATGCTGATCGTTGCGGCATCGCGGACGAATGGTGCTACCGCGGCGAACAGCGCGCGATCCGCCTCGCAGGTCCGCCCGTCGCGGCCGCCTCGCAGCACCGCCAGCCCGACGAGCAGGTCGGGATCGTCAAGCAGCACGACCTGGCAGCCCGATTCCACCCGCGACTCGAGCCAGACGTCGCGCAGCGCCTCACCCTCGGTCAGCAGCGGCTGGACGAGATCGTAATGCCGTTCGTGGACAATCTGCATCGGACGGCCGGTCGTCGCGATTCGCATGTTGGCCCGGGGATCGTAGCCGCCGGCTTCGCGGAACCGGTCGAGATTAATCGCCTCGACATCGGTGAACCACCAGCCGAACGGAGCCTGCGTGCGTCGATCGAGGAACAGCAGCTCGCCATGCGCGCTGGCAGTCGCGGCACTCAGCGCGGAAAGCGCGGGCAGCCAGCCATCCGCATTAACCGCAGCCTGGGCAAAGAGATGTGCAAGTCGCGCAATCTCATCGGTCGCCACGCCGCGCTGCCCCCTGATTTCCCCGCTTTTTATGTGCGCGTCTCGGAGGTGTGATGTCCAGCATCCCCCGATCGGGTGATGCAGATTATTCCGATCCGGCCCATCAAATGGGTGCGACCCGACTGGCGGCGTCGGCTTCACCGCCGGCGCCGCTTTTTTTGTTCCGGCAGCGGCAGCACCTGGTGAGCCGTCGCGGTGCAGCGCCGGCCAAAAGAAAGGCCCGGCCGCCGCAGGGGCGACCGGGCCTGTTCTGTCGACGTCGCCCGGAGGCGAGGTCTTACTGCAGCGGGCTCAGGTTCACCGCGGCATACTTGCCACGACGATCCACCTCGAGCTCGAACTCCAGCCGGTCGCCCTCGTTGAGCGAGGTCATGCCAGCACGCTCGACCGCGGAGATGTGGACAAACGCATCCGGCTGCCCGTCATCGCGCTGGATGAAGCCGAAGCCCTTCATCGCGTTGAAGAACTTGACGGTGCCGCTTGCCTTCTCACCGGTCAGCTGACGCTGCGGGCCGCCACGGGCGCCGCCCGGGCCACCCATGCCACCGGCATCGCGCGGAGGCGCGCGATCGGTGACGGGCATCGGCTCGCCTTCGATCTTGAGGTCGGTCGCCGAGATGCGGCCGCCGCGATCCACCAGCGTGAACTCGAGCGGCTGACCTTCGGCCAGACCGGACAGGCCCGCCTGCTCGACCGCAGAGATGTGGACGAACACGTCCTCGCCGCCGTCATCGCGCACGACGAAGCCGAAGCCCTTCTGCGCGTTGAAGAACTTAACGACGCCCTTGCCTTCGCCGATGACCTGCGCGGGCATGCCGCGGCCGCCACCGCCGCCGCCACCGCGGAAACCACCGCCGCCGCCGCCGCCGTAACCGCCGCCGCCGCCACCGAAGCCGCCGCGATCGCCACCGCCGAAGCCGCCGCGGTCACCGTAACCGCCGCCGCCGCCGCCATAGCCGCCACCGCCGCCGTAACCGCCGCCGCCACCGAAGCCGCCGCGATCACCGAAGCCGCCGCCGCCGCCGTAGAAGTCGTCGCCGCCGAAGCCCTCGCGCTTGTCCTTGCCGCCGCGCTGCCCGCGCCGTCCTCGATCGAAACTCATGCCTGAAACGTCTTTCCCACGTGTCGCCCCTGCTTGAAAGATCGCGGGCGCCGAGACGCTCATGACCTCCAGCGCGAATGTATCTGCCGCGCCAAAGAATCGCCATAAAGTAAATTTGTGAACGGAGCGAGCGCTTTCCGTGCAATCGAACCCGCTGCAACGGCGCTCCGTCCTGCTCTTGGCACCAGAGCGGACCGAACCAGCCATATTGTTCGCCGCGGCGCGCGCGCCTATGCGGGCCCGCATGGCTGTTCATTTCCACGAGGAGGATCTGCCGCAGGGCGTCCTCGCCCCCGGCCCGATCGCCGTCGATACCGAGACCATGGGGCTCATTACGCCGCGCGACCGGCTGTGCGTCGTCCAGATCTCTGATGGCGAGGGGGACGAGCATCTCGTCCGCTTCAGGCCCGGCAGCGACTATGCCGCGCCGGAGCTGCGGCGCGTGCTGGGCGATCCTGCGCGGCTGAAGCTTTATCATTTCGCCCGCTTCGATCTTGCCGCGATCCAATATTATCTGGGGACGGTCGCCGCGCCGGTCTATTGCACCAAGACCGCCTCGCGGCTGGTGCGCACCTATACGGATCGCCACGGCCTGAAGGAGATCGTGCGCGAGCTGCTCGGTCAGGATATCTCCAAGCAGCAGCAATCGTCCGACTGGGGTGCGCCCGAGCTGAGCGACGCGCAGAAGGATTATGCCGCCTCCGACGTGCGCTTCCTCCACCAGCTCCGCGTGAAGCTGGACGAGCGGCTGGTGCGCGAGGGACGGATGGCGCTGGCCAAGGCCTGTTTCGATTTCCTGCCGTCGCGCGCCGCGCTGGACATTGCCGGCTGGCCCGAGGTCGACATCTTCGCCCATGTCTGACGCCGCGGTCCGCCAGCGCCGCGCACGGCAGGCGTGGGCGGCCGCGGGCAGCAGCCACGATCGGCTGATCGGGGCGCTGCGGATCATCCTGCCGGTGGCGGTCGCCGCTCTGGCAGTGCTGCTCGCACTGGCGCCGCTGCTGGGCGGGCGCGACATCAGCTTCGTCCTGTCCAAGGACCGCGTGGCCGTCGCGCATGAGCGGATGCGCGCGGAAGGCGCCGTCTACCGCGGGCAGGATGCCAAGGGCCAGGGCTTCGCCCTCCAGGCCGGCTCGGCGGTGCAGCTCACCTCGCGCGATCCGGTGGTCCGCCTCAACGATCTGTCGGGCCGGCTCGACATGGCGGACGGCCCCGCCACCGTCACCGCGCCGCGCGGCCGCTACGACATGAGCCAGGAGACGGTGGCGATCGACGGCCCCGTCCGCTTCCGCCGGGCAGACGACTATCAGCTCGACACGCGCGACGTGGCGGTGGATCTGCCGACGCGCATGGTGCGCAGCGGCGGCGCGGTGGACGGGCGCATGCCGCTCGGCACGTTCCGCGCCAACCAGCTGTCCGCCGATCTGCGCGGCCGCACGGTGGTGCTGACCGGTCGCGCGCGCTTGCACATCGTGCAGGGCGCCGCCAGAGGGACGCGATGATCCGCCGCCTCGCCCTCGCAGCCCTGATGCCCGCTCTGCTGCCGCTCGCCGCGCCTGCCGGGGCGCAGGCGGTGTCCGCGCTCAAGAATCACAACAGCGACGGCCCCGTCGATGTCGAGGCGGACCGGATAGAGGTGCAGGACCGGTCGGATCGCGCGCTCTTCTCGGGCAATGTCCGGGTGAAGCAGGGCAATCTCAACCTCGCCGCGCAGCGCCTCACCGTGGCTTATGCCAATGCCAGTGGCGGCAACCCGCAGATCCAGCGGCTGGACGCATCGGGCGGGGTCGTCGTCCAGTCGCCGAGCGAGACGGCGACGGGCAACATCGCCATCTACGATCTCAATCGCCGGTTGATCACCATGCTCGGCAATGTCGTGCTGACGCGCGGCGCCAACCAGGTGAAGGGTGGCCGCCTCGTCATGGATCTGAACAGCGGGCGCGCCACCGTCGATGGCAGCGCGGTGGCGGGCGGCGGCACCGGCGTGTCGTCGGGCCGCGGCGGGCGCGTCACCGGCCGCTTCACCGTGGCGCCGCGCAGCAACTGAGCCCAGGCGAAGGCCCTGCAAGGCGCATGCCGGTTGCCGGCGCCCTTGCCCTTCGCTACCTTTCCGCCCGCATTCGGGAACGAGCATGAACGACGCCGCCATCCTCGATCTGGCCGATCCGTCCGGCGGCGGCGGCGCCATCGGCCGCGGCCTGTCGATCGTCTCCATCGCCAAGGCCTATGACCGGCGGCAGGTGCTGTCCGATGTCAGCCTCGATGTCGCGCGCGGCGAGGTGGTCGGCCTGCTCGGCCCCAATGGAGCGGGCAAGACGACCTGCTTCTATTCGGTCATGGGCCTGGTGAAGCCCGATGCCGGCCGCATCCTGCTCGACGGCGAGGATATTACCGGCCTGCCCATGTATCGCCGCGCGATCCTCGGCCTCGGCTATCTCCCGCAGGAAACCTCCATCTTCCGCGGCCTCACGGTCGGGCAGAACATCATGGCGGTGCTGGAACTGTCCGAGCCGACCGCCGCCGGCCGCGCCGCGCGGCTGCAGACCCTGCTCGACGAGTTTCACCTGACGCACCTGCGCGATGCCCCCGCCATGGCGCTGTCGGGCGGCGAGCGGCGGCGGGCCGAGATCGCCCGCGCGCTGGCCGCCGATCCGTCGATCATCCTGCTGGACGAGCCGTTCGCCGGCATCGATCCCATCTCCATCGCCGACATCCGCGATCTGGTGCGCGATCTGAAGCGGCGCGACATCGGCGTGCTCATCACCGATCACAACGTCCGCGAGACGCTGGAGATCGTCGACCGTGCGGCGATCATCTATGACGGCCGCGTGCTGTTCCAGGGCGCGCCCGAGGCGCTGGTGCGCGACGAGGATGTGCGGCGGCTGTATCTCGGCGAGGGTTTCTCGCTCTAGCGTTATGCCTCAGCGCCCCTCCCCGTTGCGCGCATGAGCCTCGCCCCCCGCCTCGACCTGCGCCAGTCGCAGTCGCTGGTGATGACGCCGCAGTTGCAGCAGGCGATCCGCCTGCTCGCGCTGTCCAACCTGGAAGTCGAAGCGGCGGTCGCCGAGGAGATCGAGAAGAACCCGCTGCTGGAAACCGCGCGCGAGGAGGAGCCAAGCGAGCCCGCCGCGGACACGCACGACGCCGATGGCGGTGGTGACGAGGCGCCCGAGCCCGAGAGCGCCGACCGCCTGATCGAGACGGGCGACGCCGCCGCGGACGCCCCGCTCGATGCCGATTATGCGGCCGAAACCTTCCACCATGACGGCCCGACCGACGGCGCGCCGGGGTTGGACGGCGCGTTCGGTATCGACGGCGGGCGGAGCGCCGGTGGCGACGAGGCGCCCGACATTGACGGCCTGGGCGCCGGCGGCCTGTCGCTCCACGATCACCTGCGCGCGCAGGCCGGCCTTGCGCTGCGCGAACGCGACCGGCTGATCGCCGAGCATCTGATCGACCTGATCGACGATGCCGGATACCTTACAGCGCCACTCGGTGAAGTGGCGTTGCGCCTCGGCCTTGCGGAGTCGGCGGTGGAGCGGGTGCTGACGATCGTGCAGGGCTTCGATCCGACCGGCGTCGGTGCGCGCAGCCTCGCCGAATGCCTCGCACTCCAGGCCCGCGAGGCGGATCGCTACGATCCCTGCATGGCCGCGCTGATCGCAAACCTTGATCTGGTCGCGCGCGGCCAGCTCGCGCAGCTCAAGCGCATCTGCCGGGTGGACGACGAGGATCTGGCGGACATGATCCGCGAGCTGCGCGCCTACGATCCGAAGCCAGGTTTGCGCTTCGGCGGGGAGCCGGCGGCCCCCGTCACGCCCGATCTGTTCGTCGCGCGGACCAAGGCCGGCTGGGCGATCGAGCTCAACGCCGCCACGCTGCCCCGCGTGCTGGTCAACCGCAGCTATTATGTCGAGCTGTCGTCGGGTGCGCAGGACAAGGCGTCCAGGGCGTGGCTGGCCGACTGCCTGCAATCGGCCAACTGGCTGGCCAAGGCGCTCGATCAGCGCGCGCGCACCATCGTCAAGGTGGCGACCGAACTGGTCAAGCAGCAGGAGGGTTTCTTCCTCCACGGCGTCGAGGCGCTCAGGCCGCTGACGCTGAAGGCGGTGGCGGACGCGATCGGCATGCACGAATCGACTGTCAGCCGCGTCACCTCGAACAAGTATCTCAGCTGCGCGCGCGGCCTGTTCGAGCTCAAATATTTCTTCACGAGCGGCGTCGCCTCGGCCGACGGTGGCGAGGCTGCGAGTGCGGCGGCGGTGAAAAGCCATATCGCCCGGCTGATCGCGAACGAGGGCGACAAGATCCTCTCCGACGACAAGCTGGTCGAGCTGCTCAACGAGCGCGGCTTCGATCTCGCGCGCCGCACCGTCGCCAAATATCGCGAGGCGATCGGCCTCGGCTCGTCGGTGCAGCGCCGCCGGGCAAAGGCGCTGGCGGGCTGAGGGTTCAACCCGCCGCGAGGCGGGCGAGGGCATCGGGGTCGAGGATCGTCACCGCTCGCCGCGCCGGCAGCCGCACCAGCCCGTCGCGCTCGAATCGCGTGAGCCGCCGGCTCACCGTCTCGATCGTCAGGCCGAGCAGCCGGGCGATCCCGGCACGATCGAGCGGCAGATCGAACGTGACCGGCAGGCCCGGCGCCCCGCTGCATCCGCCCGCCCGCGCGGCGATGTCGAGCAGGAAGCCGGCGATGCGCGCCTCCGCCGATCCGCGCGCGAGCGTCAGCATGCGGCCCCGTGCCTCGGTGAGTGCTGCCAGCGTGCGTTCCAGCAGCAGCCGCTCCATCGCCGGATGCTCCGCCAGCACGCGCTCGAATCCCTCGCGCGGGAAGACGCACAGCTCGGCTGGGGCGAGCGCCGTGACCGTAAAGTCCGCGCGGGTCGCCCAAGGGCGGCCGACGAAGTCCGCGGGGTAGAGCAGGCCGACGATCTGCTCTTCGCCACCCAGGCTGGAGGTGGTCAGCGTCAGTATGCCCGACAGCAGGTTGGCGCAGACGTCGCTCTCATCACCCGCCCAGGCGAAGCGTTCGCCCGCCGCCAGCCTGCGCCGCCGCCCCAGTCGGTTCAGCGCACCCAGCTGCACGTCGTCGAGCGCGCCGCACAGCGCCCGGTCGCGTACCGCGCAATCGGAGCAGACAGGGGCCGTCATCGCGCCTCCACATAGGACGGCTCCGCCCCGCGACCAACTTTGACCGCGGTCAAGGAAGCGGCGGGCAGCGGGGCGCAAGGCAGCGGCACCAACCAAGGAGACCTGCCATGCTGAACTTCATCGGGACCCATTTCGCGCTCGTGCCGATCCTCGCCGCCAGTCTCTTCGCCGTCACGCTCGGCACGGCCAGCGTGCGCGACGCCTTTCATCGCGGGTAAGCGGACGCGGCACCGGAACGACTTGTAATTGCCGGTTGTTGCCTGCCTGAAGGACAGGAGGCAGGGATGGTGAAGGCATCGGATATCCGCGCGCACATGGCCGTGGTCGATTCCGTCGGCGTGCATGTCGGCACGGTGGATCATGCCGGCGACGACGGCATCAAGCTGGCGCGCAAGGATGCCGGCGACGGCAAGCATCATCACCTGCCGCTGAGCGCGGTCGCCCGCGTGGACGAGAAGGTGCATTTAAACAACACCGCCGCCCTGCTCGACATGCCCGTTGCGGCCGTCGGCGCGGCGGCGGGTGCTGCCGGGGCCTCGCATGATGGCCTGCTGCCACCGGTCAAGAACCGGGCGGTGGACGATGCCAAGCCGCGCGGCAATTTCTACCTGCCGTGGATCGTCGGCATCGTCGGCGTGATTCTCCTGCTCCTGCTGCTGCGCAGCTGCTTAGATCGCGACGAGCCTGCACCGGTCGCCGATCCGGCCGCCACGGCAACGGCGTCGGGGGCGACGGCGGCGCTGCCGGTGGAGGCGGTGGCGCTGCCCAACGGCACGTCGGTGAACGTCGAGCCGAACTCGCTCAACTATTCGCTGCAGCGCTACCTTGCCTCCAACGAGGCCGCGCCGCGCACCTTCCAGTTCGACAAGCTGAACTTCGACACCAGCTCCGCTGTGATCCGGCCGGAGGATCAGGCAAATGTCGATGCGCTCGCGCAGATCCTCGCCGCCTATCCGGCCGCGCGTGGCCGCATCACCGGCTATACCGACGCTCGCGGTTCGGGTGCGGCGAACGCGACGCTCGGCGCAGAGCGCGCGCAGGCGGTGGTCGCGGCGCTCACCGCCAAGGGCATCGATGCCAGCCGGCTTGAGGCGGTATCGGGCGGCGAGGCCAACCCGACCGACAGCAACGCCACCAGCGAGGGGCAGTTCGAGAATCGCCGCACCGAGCTGACCGTCACCGCCAAGTAACCGCATGCGCCGGCCGGAGCCCGCTCACGGGCCCGGCTGGCGCATCACAGCACCTTGTACGGCACCACCCCGCGCACGTCGGGGTCAACCGCGATCGGCCGCTCGGCTGGTGGGAAGGCGCGCTGGTCGCAATCCGGGCGGGGGCACAGGCGGCAGGAGATGCCGATCGGCGTCGCCGCCCCCGTGCTCACGTCGATCCCATCGGCATAGATGAACTCGGCCGCATGGCTCGCCTCGCAGCCGAGCGCGACGGCATAGCGGCGCGGGGCTCGCGCAAAGCTGCCCGATGGCTTCACCAGCCCCTTGGCCATCGACACATAGCGCACGCCGTCGGGCGTTTCCGCCAGCTGGACGAGGATGCGATCAGGGATCGCGACCGCCTCGTGCACGATCCAGAGCGGGCAGGCGCCGCCGAAGCGGGCGAATTGCAGCCGCGTCGCCGAATGGCGCTTGGTGATGTTGCCCGCCATATCGACGCGACAGAAGAAGACGGGCAGCCCCCGCGCGTCCGGCCGCTGCAGGGTGGACAGGCGGTGGCACGCCTGCTCGAAGCTGACCGCGAAGCGCTGCGCCAGCCGGTCGATGTCGTGGCGCATCGCCCGCGCCGCCGTGCGGAAGTCGCCATAGGGCATGGTCAGCGCCCCCGCGGCATAATTGGCGAGGCCGACCGCCAGCAGCCGCCGCGCCTCGCCAGTGCGCAGGTCCGCCGCTGCCGCAACCACGGCGATCTCGCCGTCCAGCTCCATCGCCGCCAGCTGGTGCGCCAGCAGGAAGCGGCGGCTGGCGGGCGGCGCCACCCGGTCGATCGTCAGCCGCCGCGCGGCACGGTCGAACGCCCGGAGCGGCTGTGCCTCGCCGCCTGCCGTGTCGATGACGACACCGTGCCGGTCGCGCAGGCGGCGGGCGAGCGCCTCGTCATCCGCCCCGCCCAGTGCGTCGGCCAGCGCTTCGGCCGCCCGGTCGATCGGATCGACATAATTGCCGGCGAGGTGAAACCAGTCGCGCACTTCCTCCCACGGCAAGCGCGCGCCCTCCCCGCCCGAGACCCCGCTCGCCAGCGCCTCGTCGCGCATGTGGCGCGCCTCCTCGGTTGCGCGCCATGCAGCGTGGAGGCGAAGGAAACGCTGCGCCAGCGCGGGCGCCGCCTCGCCCGCCCGCGCGAGGCCGGGCGCCTCGTCGAGATCGGCGAACAGGGGGTCGGCCAGCGCCTCCGCCAGCCCGGCGAGGTGGACGCCCTGCGCACGACTCCACGCCGCCGGAAAGGCCCGCGCCAGCGCCGCATCCACCGCCGCCGTCACCGGCCGGTCGTCATTCTCCAGCTGCGACAGATAGCTGACCGACAGGCCCAGCCGCGCCGCGCATGCCGCCTGCCCCAGCCCCGCCTCGCGCCGCAGCCGGCGGATCGCGCCGCCGGCGAACAGCCGCACCGGCGCGGCCTGTAGCGTCCCTGTATGCAGATCCATGGTTCGCAATTCCGCAACTTCACATTGGACTTATCGCGGCATGCTTGCGAGGGGAAGCGCCCGGCCAAGTGGAGGTAGTGTGCTCGCGATCCTGGAGAAGCTGGAAAAGAAGCGCGCCGAGGCGCGGCTGGGCGGCGGTCAGGCGCGCATCGACGCGCAGCACAAGAAAGGCCGCCTCACTGCGCGCGAGCGGCTGGACGTGCTGCTCGATCCCGGCTCGTTCGAGGAGGTGGACGCCTACGTCGAGCACAACTGCGTCGATTTCGGCATGCAGGACACGGTGATCCCCGGCGACGGCGTGGTCACGGGCTCCGGCACGATCAACGGCCGGCTGGTCTTCGTCTTCAGCCAGGATTTCACCGTCTTCGGCGGCTCGCTGTCCGAGCGGCACGCGCAGAAGATCTGCAAGATCATGGACATGGCGCTGAAGGTTGGCGCGCCCGTGATCGGCCTCAACGATTCCGGCGGCGCGCGCATCCAGGAAGGCGTCGCTTCGCTCGGCGGCTATGCCGAGGTGTTCCAGCGCAACGTGCTCGCCTCCGGCGTCGTGCCGCAGATCAGCCTGATCATGGGCCCGTGCGCGGGCGGCGCGGTCTATTCGCCGGCGATGACGGACTTCATCTTCATGGTGAAGGACAGCAGCTACATGTTCGTCACCGGGCCGGATGTGGTAAAGACCGTCACCAACGAGGTGGTGACGCAGGAGGAACTGGGCGGCGCCGTCACCCACACGACCAAGTCGGGCGTGGCCGACGTCGCGTTCGAGAATGACATTGAGGCGTTGCTCGCCACGCGCGATTTCTTCGATTTTCTGCCGCTCAGCAACCGCGTCGAGGTGCCCGAGCGGCCGACCGACGACGCCGCCGACCGGCTGGACATGAGCCTCGACACGCTCATCCCCGACAACGCCAACAAGCCCTACGACATGAAGGAGCTGATCCGGAAGGTCGTCGACGAGGGCGATTTCTTCGAGACGCAGCCGACGCATGCGCCCAACATCGTCACCGGCTTCGGCCGGATCGAGGGGCGCACCGTTGGCATCGTCGCCAATCAGCCGCTGGCGCTGGCGGGCGTGCTCGACATCAATTCGGCCAAGAAAGGCGGTCGCTTCGTCCGCTTCTGCGACGCCTTCGATATCCCGATCGTCACCTTCGTCGACGTGCCAGGCTTCCTCCCCGGCACCGCGCAGGAGCATAACGGCATCATCAAGCACGGCGCGAAGCTGCTCTTCGCCTATGCCGAGGCGACCGTGCCGAAGATCACCGTCATCACGCGCAAGGCTTATGGCGGCGCCTATGACGTGATGAGCTCCAAGCATCTGCGCGGCGACCTCAACTACGCCTGGCCGACCGCCGAGATCGCCGTGATGGGTGCGAAGGGTGCGGTGGAGATCATCTTCCGCAAGGATATCGGCGACCCCGATAAGATCGCCGCGCGCACTGCTGAATATGAAGCGCGCTTCGCCAACCCGTTCGTGGCGGCGTCCAAGGGCTTCATCGACGAGGTGATTATGCCTCACTCCACCCGCCGCCGCATCGCACTGGGCCTCCGCAAGCTGCGCGGCAAGCAGCTGGAGAACCCTTGGAAGAAGCACGACAACATCCCGCTTTAAGGATGGACGCATGAAGCTCGGCCGCCTCAACCATATCGGCGTCGCGACGCCCTCGCTCGAGAAGAGCATCGCTTATTATCGCGACGTGATGGGCGCGACGAAGATCCACGATCCGTTCGACCTGCCGGCGCAAGGCGTGAAGGTGTGCTTCGTCGATACGCCCGGCGAGAATGGCACGGCTGGCACGCAGATCGAGCTGATCGAGCCGCTGGGGGCGGAGTCGCCGATCCACGGCTTTATCGCCAAGAACCCGGCCGGCGGGCAGCACCACATGTGCTACGAAGTGCCCGACATCCACGAAGCCAAGGCGTGGTTCGAGGGCCGCGGCGCGCGCGTGCTGGGCGAACCCCGCATCGGTGCGCACGGCACGCTGATCTTCTTCGTCCACCCCAAGGACATGAACGGCGTGCTGACCGAGATCATGGAATCTCCAAAGGAAGGTGCCGGGCATTGACCTACCGCCACATCCGCCTCGATCTGGCCGACCGCGTCGCCACGATCACGCTCGCCCGGCCGGAGCGGCTGAACGCGCTCGTCCCCTCGCTGTTCGACGAGGCCAGCCACGCGATCGACGCCGCGCTCGAACAGGGTGCGCGCGCGCTGGTCATCACGGGTGAGGGCCGCGCCTTCTGCTCGGGGGCGGATCTGCACGGCGAGGGCGACGATGCACTCCCCGAGGATCTCGGCGCGATCATCGACCGCGCCTATAATCCCTTCAGCCGCAAGATCGCCGCGCTCGACGTGCCCGTCGTCACCGCGGTGAACGGGCTGGCGGCGGGTGCGGGCTGCGGCCTCGCGCTGCTCGGCGACATCGTCGTGATGGCACGCTCGGCCTATCTGCTGCTCGCCTTCGTCAATATCGGCCTCGTGCCCGATGCCGGCGCGACGTGGCTCGTCGCCAAGGGGGCCGGCCGCGCCAAGGCGTTGGAAATGGCGCTGCTGGGTGAGAAGCTGGCCGCCGATCAGGCGCATGAGGCAGGTCTCGTCACCCGTGTGGTCGATGACGGCTCGGTGCTGGAGCAGGCGCAGGCGATCGCGGCGAAGCTGGCCGCCGGGCCGACGGTCGCGATCGGCATGATCCGTCGCCAGGTCGCCGCCGCGCTCAGCCAGACGCTCGACGAGACGCTGGATGCCGAGCGGGACAATCAGCGCGTGGCGGGCCGCACCGCCGATTTCCGCGAGGCCGTCGCCGCCTTTGCGGAAAAGCGGAAGCCGCAGTTCGAGGGACGATGAGCATGGCCGAGATCGAGCTGAACACGGGCGAGGACAGCGGCGCGACACGCAAGGCCGAGCCGGCCGCCCCCGCGACCACGCCGACGCTCGACCACTGGGCCGCTGCCGCCGCCAAGGAGGTGAAGGGCAAGGACCTCACCTGGGCGACGCCCGAGGGCATCGAAGTGAAGCCGCTCTACACGGCCGAGGACGTGGCCGGCATCGATCCCGGCCTGCCCGGCTTCGCGCCCTTCACCCGCGGCGTGCGCGCCTCCATGTATGCCGGGCGCCCCTGGACGATCCGGCAATATGCCGGCTTCTCGACGGCCGAGGAGTCCAACGCCTTCTACCACCGCAACCTGAAGGCGGGGCAGAAGGGCCTCTCGGTCGCCTTCGATCTCGCCACCCACCGCGGCTATGACAGCGACCATCCACGCGTGACGGGCGATGTCGGCAAGGCGGGCGTTGCCATCGACACGATCGACGACATGAAGATCCTGTTCGACGGCATCCCGCTCGACAAGATGTCGGTCTCGATGACGATGAACGGCGCGGTGATCCCGATCCTCGCCTTCTTCATCGTCGCGGGCGAGGAGCAGGGCGTCGATCGCAAACTGCTCGACGGGACCATCCAGAACGACATCCTCAAGGAGTTCATGGTCCGCAACACCTATATCTACCCGCCCGAGCCGAGCATGCGGATCATCTCCGACATTTTCGGCTACACGTCGCGTGAGATGCCCAAGTTCAACAGCATCTCGATCTCCGGCTACCACATGCAGGAAGCCGGTGCCACGCAGGTGCAGGAGCTTGCCTTCACCATCGCCGACGGCATGGAATATGTGAAATACGGCGTCGCCTCCGGCCTCGACATCGACAAGTTCGCCGGGCGCCTCAGCTTCTTCTTCGCGATCGGCATGAACTTCTTCATGGAGATCGCCAAGCTCCGCGCCGCGCGCGTGCTGTGGCACCGCGTGATGACGCAGCTGGGCGCCAAGGACGAGCGCTCCAAGATGCTGCGCACGCACTGCCAGACGAGCGGCGTCTCGCTGACCGAGAAGGACCCCTATAACAACGTCATGCGCACCACGATCGAGGCGATGGCGGCGATGCTGGGCGGCACCCAGTCGCTCCACACCAACGCGCTCGACGAAGCCATCGCGCTGCCGACCGATTTCTCCGCCCGCATCGCGCGCAACACGCAGCTGGTCATCCAAGAGGAGACCGGCATGTGCAACGTCGTCGATCCGCTGGGCGGCTCCTACTATATCGAGAGCCTGACCAAGGAACTGGTCGACCGCGCGTGGGAGATCATCGAGAAGGTCGAGGCCGAGGGCGGCATGGCCAAGGCGGTCGCCGCGGGCTGGCCCAAGGCGATGATCGAGCAGGCGTCGGCGGCCAAGGCCGCGCGCGTCGACCGTGTCGAAGAGGTCGTCGTCGGCGTCAACAAATACGTCAAGGACAAGGAGGATCCGATCGAGATCCTCGATGTCGACAACGTCGCCGTGCGCGAGGCGCAGATCCGCCGGATCGAGAAGGTCAAGGCCGAGCGCGACGAAGCCGCTTGCCGGACGGCGCTCGATGCGCTGCGCGAAGGCGCGCGGGGCAATGGCAACCTTCTCGAACTCGCCGTGGAATGCGCCCGCAAGCGCGCGACGCTCGGCGAGATCAGCCTCGCCATGGAGGACGTGTTCGGCCGCTACGGCACCACGCCCACGCCCGTGCAGGGCATCTATGGCGGCGCCTACAAGGACGATGCGCGCTGGACGAACCTCATCGACGGCGTGTCGGCGGTGGAGCGGCGCAAGGGCCGCAAGCCGAAGATGTTCGTCGCCAAGATGGGCCAGGACGGCCATGATCGCGGCGCCAACCTCGTCTCCTCCGCCTTCGGCGATCTCGGCTTCGAGATCGTCGCAGGGCCGTTGTTCCAGACGCCCAGGGAAGCCGCCGAGGTCGCGATCCGCGAGGATGTCGACGTGGTCGGCGCGTCGTCGCTGGCCGCGGGCCACAAGACGCTGATCCCCGAACTGATCGGCCATCTCCGCGATGCGGGGCGCTCCGACATCAAGGTGATCGCCGGCGGCGTCATCCCCGCGCAGGATTACCAATATCTCCGCGATGCGGGCGTGCAGGGCATCTTCGGCCCGGGCACGAACCTCGTCGATGCGGCGGGTCAGGTGCTGGCATTGCTCGGCCACAACATGCCGCCCGAGCAGGAAGCGGCGGAGTGAGCCTGCTGCTGCTTGCGCTGGCGGCCGGCATCAACGGCTGTGGCGAGGCGCCGACCCAGGCGATGCTGAACCGCTGTGCGGGTGCCGCCTTCACGCGTGCCAATGCGGCGATGGCGCGGCAATGGGCGGTCACCAACGCCGCAATGAAGCGGCGCGATGCGGCGAACGGATCGCGCGGCGGCGGCTTCGGCTATGCCGCCGCCTTGCTCGCCAGCCAGCGGGCGTGGCTGCGCTTCCGCGACGCGGAGTGCGCGATTGAGGGTGGGGAATATGCCGGCGGCTCGGCACAGGCTATGACGACCGCTTTCTGCCGGGCGCGCCTGACCGACGCGCGCACCGCACAGCTCAAGTCGCTGGAGTGGCGTAAATGACGACCGACCTGCTGGACCGTCCGACCGAGGATGCCGTCCGCACCGACTGGACGCGGGGCGAGATTGCCGATCTGTTCGATCTGCCGCTGCCCGAACTGCTGTTCCGCGCCGCCACGATCCACCGCGCGAACCACGATCCGAACGCCGTCCAGCGAGCCACCCTGCTGTCGATCAAGACGGGCGGCTGCGTCGAGGATTGCGGCTACTGCTCGCAGTCCGCGCATGCCGACACGGGCCTGAAGGCAACCAAGCTGATGGACCCGCGCGCGGTGCTCCAGGCCGCCGCGCAGGCTAAGGACAGCGGCTCCACCCGCTTCTGCATGGGCGCCGCATGGCGGAGCCCCAAGGAGCGCGACATGCCCGCCATCGTCGAGATGGTGAAGGGCGTCCGCCAGATGGGGCTGGAGACCTGCATGACGCTCGGCATGCTGACGCCTCGCCAGGCCGAGCAGCTCGCCGACGCCGGGCTCGACTACTACAACCACAATATCGACACCTCGCCCGAAAACTACACCAACGTCATCTCGACGCGGACCTTCCAGGACCGGGTCGACACGCTGGAGGCTGTGCGCGCGGCGGGGATCAACGTCTGCTGCGGCGGCATCGTGGGCCTCGGCGAACAGCGGCCCGACCGCGTCGGCTTCATCCACGCGCTCGCCACGATGGAGCATCCCGAGAGCGTGCCGATCAACGCGCTGGTGCCGGTCAAGGGCACGGTACTGGGCGACATGCTGGCCGATACGCCCATGGCGCAGATCGACGAGATCGAGTTCGTCCGCACCGTCGCCGTCGCGCGCATCACCATGCCGCGCTCGATCGTCCGCCTGTCCGCCGGGCGCGAGAGCATGAGCGCGTCCACGCAGGCTTTGTGCTTCATGGCGGGCGCGAACTCGATCTTCTCGGGCGACAAGCTGCTGACCGCGGGCAATGCCGGCGACGATGCCGACACCGTTCTGCTCGCCCGTCTCGGGATGACCGCGGCGGCATGATGCTGCTCGCCGCCCTGCTCCAGGCTGCGGCCCCCGCCGCCGCCCCGCCTGCGCCGGTCACCCCGGCACCGGTCGAGGCGGCTGCGCCCAAGCTGCGGCCGAGCGATGCGGCAACCGCGGTGGACACGTTCAAGCTGAGCTGCTGGGCGCATTTCCGCGAGCCCGACGATCTGCGCGCTGCCATCCCGACGCTCAGCCTGCCGCTGGCCGAGCAGCCCAAGGCCAGGTCCGGTCCCACCACCGTCTGGCGCACGGACGAGGCGGTGCTGACCTATGTCGCGGGCGACGATCTGCCCGCCGGCGTCCCCAGCCGCCAGTGTACGCTCCGCACCAAGCTTGCCGGCGCCGCCGATCAGCTGACGCTCGCCGCGCGCGTGGCGCAGGCACTCAGCCTTGCCGGCGGCCGCACCCGCACCGGTCGCGGCGCCGCGCAGACCATCTGGGACGTGCGCCAGCCCGACGGCCGCACCGCCCGCCTGATCGCCACCACCACCAACGCCAGCGGCGGCCAGACCGACCTGCGCCTCCAGGCGCTTCTCCTCGCGCAACGATAAAGGGCCCTATGTTCAAGAAGATCCTGATCGCCAACCGCGGCGAGATCGCCTGCCGCGTGATCCGCACCGCCAAGCGCATGGGCATCAAGACGGTCGCCGTCTATTCGGACGCCGACGCCCGCAGCCCGCATGTCGAGATGGCGGACGAGCGCGTCCGCCTTGGGCCGCCGCCCGCGGCGCAGAGCTATCTGCTCGCCGACGAGATCATCCTCGCCTGCAAGGCGACGGGGGCGGAGGCGGTCCATCCCGGCTATGGCTTCCTGTCGGAGCGGACTTCGTTCGCCAAGGCGCTGGCGGATGCCGGCATCGCCTTCATCGGGCCGCCGGCCAATGCGATCGCCGCGATGGGCGACAAGATCGAATCCAAGAAGCTCGCCAAGGAAGCGGGCGTCAACGTCGTCCCCGGCTATCTCGGGGAGATCGCCGACACGGATGAGGCGGTGCGGATCGCATCCGACATCGGCTATCCGGTGATGATGAAGGCGTCCGCCGGCGGCGGCGGCAAGGGCATGCGCCTGGCCTATTCCGAGCAGGACGTGCGCGAGGGCTTCGAGGCGACCAAGCGCGAGGGCCTGTCGAGCTTCGGCGACGACCGCGTGTTCATCGAGAAGTTCATCGAAAGCCCACGCCACATCGAGATCCAGGTGCTGGGCGACCAGCACGGCAACATCCTCTATCTGAACGAGCGCGAATGCTCGATCCAGCGCCGCCATCAGAAGGTGGTGGAGGAGGCGCCCTCCCCCTTCGTCACGCCGCAGATGCGCAAGGCCATGGGGGAGCAGGCGGTCGCGCTGGCGCGCGCCGTCGGCTATTATTCGGCAGGCACCGTGGAGCTGATCGTCTCCGGCGCCGACAAGACGGGCGAGAGCTTCTACTTCCTCGAGATGAACACCCGCCTGCAGGTGGAGCATCCCGTCACCGAGTGCATCACCGGCCTCGATCTGGTCGAGCAGATGATCCGCGTCGCTTATGGCGAAAAGCTCGCCTTCACCCAGGACGACGTGAAGATCGACGGCTGGGCGGTCGAGAATCGCGTCTATGCCGAGGATCCCTATCGCGGCTTCCTGCCCTCCACCGGCCGGCTCGTCCGCTATCGCCCGCCTGCGGCCGAGGCGGCGGAAGGCGGCGAGGTGCGCGTCGATGACGGCGTCGTCGAGGGCAGCGAGATCAGCATGTTCTACGATCCGATGATCGCCAAGCTGATCACCCACGCCCCTACCCGCGAAGGCGCGATCGATGCGCAGATCGCCGCGCTCGACCGGTTCGAGATCGACGGCATCGGCCACAATATCGATTTCCTCTCCGCGCTGATGCAGCACCCGCGCTTCCGCGAGGGCAACATCACGACCGGCTTCATCGCCGAGGAATATCCCGAGGGGTTCCAGGGCGCGCCCGCATCCGACGGGCTGTCGGCCAAGCTGTCGGCGGTGGCGGGTCTGCTCGCCAGTGCCGAGGCGGCGCGCGGCGGCCGGATCGACGGGCAGCTCGGCGGTTCGGGCGAGGTGCCGACCGAGTGGGTCGTGCTGCTCGACAAGGCGGAGCATCGCGTCAGCCTCGGCGGCGATACGGTGACGGTGGATGGCGAGAGCTTCGTCGTCGATGCGCCCTATCTGCCCGGCCAGCGCCTCGTCGAGGCGACGGTCAATGGCGAGCCGCTGGCGCTGCGCGTCGAGAAGAACCGCACCGGCTGGCGCGTCACCACCCGCGGGGCGAGCCACAGCCTGACGGTGCTGAGCCCGCGCGTGGCCGAGCTTGCCCGCCACATGATCGAGAAGGTCCCGCCGGATCTCTCGAAGTATCTGCTCTGCCCGATGCCCGGCCTCGTCACCGCGATCCACGTGGGCGAGGGGGACAAGGTGGAGGCGGGCCAGCCGCTCGCCGTGGTCGAGGCGATGAAGATGGAGAACATCCTCCGCGCCGAGAAGGCGGGCACGGTCGCCAAGGTCTCGGCCAAGCCGGGCGAGAGCCTGGCGGTGGATGCGGTGATCCTCGAATTCGCCTGATCGCATGAGAGGGCGCGTCGGATGACCGGCGCGCCCACCCTGCCGCACGTCAGGCCAGTCGCGGCTCCACCGGTGGCACCGCGCGGGACGCAAGGTCGCGCTGCCAATAGCCGACATCGTGCCAGCGCCCCTGCTTGTAGCCGACCCCGCGCGCCAGCCCGACGCGGGCAAAGCCGAACCGTTCGTGGAAGTTCGTGCTCTCCGGATTGGGCTCGGTGATCAGCGCCATCGCGGTGACGAAGCCCGCCGCCGTCACCCGCTCCAGCAACGCGGCATAGAGCCGCCCGCCGACACCCTGCCCGCGCGCGTCATGCGCCAGATAGATGCTCGTCTCGCACGTCCAGCGATAGGCGGCGCGGGCGTGAAACGGCTTGGCATAGGCATAGCCGAGCAGCCTTCCGTCCGCCTCCGCTACCAGCCAGAGCCCGGGCGGCGCGATCCGCGCGGCCATCTCGTCGGGCGTCGGCGGCACCTCCTCGAACGTCACCGCGCCATGCTCGACATACCAGCCGTAGAGCGCCGCGATCGCGCCCGCATCGTCAAGGATGGCCGGCCGCAGCCTCATGCGCCGATCCGCGCCAGCAGCAGCTGCCACAGCCGCATGTCGCGCGGGGGCACCGGCCGGCCGCTGCCGCCGCATTGCAGGCAGCGCACCTGGATTGCCGGCCCGGCCGCGATCGCCCGCGCATCGCCGATCGCCTGCGCCACCGCCCGCTCCGGCCGGCTCGCCAGCATCGACCACGCATCGCCGACGGACGCGTCGCCGCCCTGCCCGTCGCCCCGCTCGCGCCGCAGCAGATCGCGCAGGAAGCCGCGCCACGCGCTCGGCTCCTTCTCGATGAACAGCGGGCGGGCGCTGCCGCCGCTCAGCTTGGCCTGCCCCGCCGCCCACGCAATGGCGTCGTCCAGCCCGCCGAACTGATCGACCAGACCGATCTGCCGCGCGGTGCCGCCCGCCCAGACGCGGCCTTGGCCGATCTCGTCCACCCGCGCGACTGGCAGGCGGCGCGCCTGCGCGACGAGGCCGATGAAGCGGCCATAGATGTCCTCGATCCCGAGTTGCACCAGCCGGTCGAACTGCGGCGAGGTGCCGCGCAGCACGTCGGGCTGGCCGGACAGCGGCGTCGTCGCCACGCCGTCGGCGGACAGGCCGACCTTTTCCAGCGTGCCGGCAAAGGTCGGGATGATGCCGAACACGCCGATCGATCCGGTGATGGTCGACGGCTCGGCGAAGATCCGCTGTCCCGGCGTCGACACCCAATAGCCGCCCGACGCCGCGACATTGCCCATCGACACCGCGACCGGCATCCCCGCCGCCCGCGCCGTCATGATCGCGCCGCGGATGCGCTCGGACGCGGTGACCGAGCCGCCGGGCGAATCGACGCGCACCACCAGCGCCCTGATCCGCTTCTCGCGCACCGCCTGCAGCACCAGCCGCGCGATCGTCTCACCGCCCGCCCGGCCGGGGCCCGTCTCGCCATCGACGATCTCGCCCGCGATGGTCAGCACGCCGACCTGGCCTTCGGGCACCGGATTGGCCGACAGCCAGTTAGCGAGGCCGATCGCCTGATAGCCGTCGCCGTCCTTGTCGGTGGAGGCGCCCGCCAGCGCCGCGACCCGCCGTCCGAAGGCGATCCGGTCGCCCAGCCTGTCGACCATGGCCGCCGCCTGCGCCGCCTGCGCGACATTGCCGCCGCTCGCGCGGGCCACCGCCTCGGGATCGGCCAGATAGGCGGCCAGATTCGCCTTGGGCCGCGCCTGCGACACCTCGGCCCGCCACGTGCCCCAGAGCGCATCGACCAGCGCCTGATCCGCCGCCTTCGCCTCGGGCGACGCGTCGGTGCGGGTGAACGGCTCGACCGCCGACTTGTAGGTGCCGACCCGGTAGACGTTGGCGGTCACGCCCAGCTTGTCGAGCAGGCCCTTATAGTAGAGCCGCGATCCGCCCGGCCCCGTCAGCAGCACCGCGCCCAACGGATCGAGCCACACCTCCGTGGCGTGCGCCGCCAGCTGGTAGCTGTCGTCGGTATAGCCGGTGGCGAAGGCCAGCACCGGCTTGCCCGTGCGGCGCACCCGGTCGAGCGCCTCGCCCAGCGACGCGATCGCCGTCTGGCCGCCGCCGGTGAAGCGGTCGAGATCAAGCACCACCGCCTTGATCGATGCGTCGCGCGCGGCGCCATCCACCGCGCGGATCACGTCGCGCAGGCGATATTCGCGCGTCAGCGGCCCGCTGCCGCTCACCGCCTCGAACGGGTCGGCATCCTCGGGCTGCTCGACGAGGCTGCCGCGCAGGTCGAGCACCAGCGCGCCGGACGCCGGCAGCCGCGGATTGGGGCTGCGCGACAGGGCAGCGAACATCACCCCGAAGAAGAGCAGCATGAACAGTAGGACGAGCCCGTCCTTGACGCCGACGAGCAGCTTCCAGATGCCCTTGAGAAACCGCACGCGTGACGCTCCTGTCGAACCGGGCCGGACGCTTAGCAGCCTTCGCCCGCGCCATCCACGCCGCCCCTGCCACGCCCTGTCGCATCGCCCGGTAACTCGTCATGGAACTTTCGCGCACATGCGCTTGACGCTCGGGCTCGCTGCCCCATATGGCGACCGTTAGCACTCGCCCCCGGGGAGTGCTAATGACCCATTCCAACGACAGCGCGGGCGGGCCGGGATGGCCGCCGCGAGACAGGAAGGACGAAGCCCCATGAACTTTCGCCCGCTGCACGACCGCGTGCTGGTGAAGCGCGTCGACGCCGAGGAAAAGACCGCCGGCGGCATCATCATCCCCGATACCGCCAAGGAAAAGCCGCAGGAAGGCGAAGTCGTCGCCGCCGGTGCCGGCGCCAAGGACGAGACGGGCAAGGTGACCCCGCTCGACGTCAAGGCGGGTGACCGCATCCTGTTCGGCAAGTGGTCGGGCACCGAGGTCAAGATCGGCGGCGAAGACCTGCTGATCATGAAGGAATCCGACATTCTCGGGATCATCGGCTGACACGTCCGCGAGGGGTCGGAAAAGCCCCTCTGAGTGTCAACTTCGTCAACTTATCATCTGAAAGGGTAGCCACATGGCAGCCAAGGACGTGAAATTCAGCCGCGACGCGCGCGAGCGCATCCTGCGCGGCGTCGACATCCTCGCCGATGCGGTGAAGGTGACGCTCGGCCCCAAGGGCCGCAACGTCGTGATCGACAAGAGCTTCGGCGCGCCGCGCATCACCAAGGACGGCGTCACTGTCGCCAAGGAGATCGAGCTCAAGGACAAGTTCGAGAACATGGGCGCGCAGATGCTGCGCGAAGTGGCCTCGAAGACCAACGACAATGCCGGTGACGGCACCACCACCGCCACCGTGCTCGCCCAGGCGATCGTGCGCGAGGGCATGAAGTCGGTCGCGGCCGGCATGAACCCGATGGATCTGAAGCGCGGCATCGACCAGGCGGTCGAGAAGGTCGTCGCCGACGTGAAGGCGCGCTCCAAGCCCGTCTCGGGCTCGCAGGAAGTCGCGCAGGTCGGCATCATCTCGGCCAATGGCGACACCGTCGTCGGCGAGAAGATCGCCGAGGCGATGGAGAAGGTCGGCAAGGAAGGCGTCATCACGGTCGAGGAGGCCAAGGGCCTCGAGTTCGAGCTGGACGTCGTCGAGGGCATGCAGTTCGACCGCGGCTATCTGTCGCCCTACTTCATCACCAACCCGGAGAAGATGACGGTCGAGCTCAACGACCCGTACATCCTGATCCACGAGAAGAAGCTCTCGAACCTGCAGGCGATGCTGCCGATCCTTGAGGCCGTGGTGCAGAGCGGCCGTCCGCTCCTCATCATCGCCGAGGACATCGAGGGCGAGGCGCTGGCCACGCTCGTCGTGAACAAGCTGCGCGGCGGCCTGAAGGTCGCGGCCGTCAAGGCGCCGGGCTTCGGCGATCGCCGCAAGGCGATGCTCGAGGACATCGCGATCCTGACCAAGGGCGAGATGATCTCCGAGGATCTCGGCATCAAGCTCGAGAGCGTCACGCTCGGCATGCTCGGCACCGCCAAGCGCGTCTCGATCGACAAGGACAACACCACCATCGTCGACGGTGCGGGTGAGGCCGAGGCGATCAAGGGCCGCGTCGAGGCGATCCGCCGCCAGATCGAGAACACCACGTCCGACTACGACCGCGAGAAGCTCCAGGAGCGTCTGGCGAAGCTCGCAGGCGGCGTCGCGGTGATCAAGGTCGGCGGTTCGTCCGAGGTCGAGGTCAAGGAGCGCAAGGACCGCGTCGACGACGCGCTGCACGCGACCCGCGCGGCCGTGGAAGAGGGCATCGTCCCCGGCGGCGGCACCGCGCTCCTCTATGCGACCAAGTCGCTCGAGGGCCTGACCGGCGCCAACGAGGATCAGACTCGCGGCATCGACATCGTCCGCCGCTCGCTGACCGCGCTGGTCCGCCAGATCGCGCAGAATGCCGGCCATGACGGCGCGGTGGTCTCGGGCAAGCTGCTCGAGAGCAACGACCCGACGCTCGGCTTCAACGCGCAGACCGACACGTACGAGAACCTCGTCACGGCCGGCGTGATCGA
The DNA here is from genome assembly GCF_900113315.1 of Sphingomonas jatrophae. Taxonomy (GTDB): domain Bacteria; phylum Pseudomonadota; class Alphaproteobacteria; order Sphingomonadales; family Sphingomonadaceae; genus Sphingomonas_P; species Sphingomonas_P jatrophae. The sequence goes on from NZ_FOZG01000002.1 coordinate 901,684, forward strand.
CCCGACCAAGGTCGTCCGCACCGCGCTGCAGAACGCGGCCTCGGTCGCCGGCCTGCTGATCACCACCGAGGCGGCCGTTTCGGACGCTCCGGAGGACAAGGCTCCGGCCGGCGGCGGCATGCCCGGCGGCATGGGTGGCATGGGCGGCATGGGCGGCATGGACTTCTGATTTCGCACCGGGGCAGCGACATGCTGCCCCGGAGACGAAATTGGGCCGGCCAACGGCGCGGATTCACTCCGCGTCGCTGTACCACCGATCAACGAAGGGCCGGGGAGGCGACTCCCCGGCCCTTTCGCTTGCGCGGGCCTCCGCACTATCCCAAAGGCGGCACCCATCCGGCAGCGGGAGGCCATAGATGAGCGATACCGGGCTCGACCCCGAAGAGGCACGCGCGCCGCTGCACGACGAGGACGACCGCATGGACCCCGGCTTCGTCGGGGGCGTGCTGGCGCGGCTGGATGAGGGCGATGCCGAGGGCGCGCGGGCGCTGGTGGAGCCGCTTCACCCCGCCGATATCGCCGACCTGTTCGAGCTGGTGCCGCAGGATCGCCGCGCCGGCCTCGCCGCCGCCATCTCCGACCGGCTCGACGCGGACGTGTTCGCCGAGATGAACGAGTGGGTCCGCGACGAGCTGATCGACGTGCTTGCGCCGCACGAGGTCGCCGAGATCGCCGCGCAGCTCGATACGGACGACGCGGTCGCGATCATCGAGGAGATGGACGACGAGGACCAGCGCGCCGTGCTGCGCGCGCTGGAACCCGACGATCGCGCCGCGATCGAAGAGGCGCTGAGCTATCCCGAGGAGTCCGCCGGCCGCCTGATGCAGCGCGATCTGATCGCGGTGCCCGAGCATTGGACCGTCGGCGACGTGCTCGACTATCTTCGGCGCAATGCCGATCTGACGACTGACTTCTGGGAGATCTACGTCGTCGATTCGCGCCACCATCCGGTCGGCACGTGCAAGCTCAGCTGGGTGCTGCGCACGCCGCGCGGCGTTGCCATTGCCGATGTAATGCAGCGCGAGCAGACCTTGATCCCGGTCGACATGGATCAGGAGGAGGTGGCGCTCCGCTTCCAGAAATATGCGCTCATCTCCGCCGCGGTGGTCGACGGCTCGGGGCGGCTCGTCGGCATGATCACCGTGGACGACGTGGTCCACATCATCCAGGAGGAAGCGGGCGAGGACGTGCTGCTCCTCTCCGGCGCGGGCGAAGGCGACATCAACGAGCCCGTGCTGGACAGCTACCGCGCGCGCGTGCGCTGGCTGCTGGCGAACCTGCTGACAGCGCTCGTCGCCTCGACCATCATCAGCCTGTTCGAGGGCACCATCGCGCGGATGGTGGCGCTGGCCACGCTGATGCCGATCGTCGCGGGTGTCGGCGGCAATGCCGGCACGCAAACGATGGCGGTTACCGTGCGCGCCATCGCCACCAACCAGCTGACAGCGTCGAACACATGGCGCTCGATCACGCGCGAGATCCGCGTGGCGCTGCTCAACGGCGTCACCGTGGCGGCGGTGATCGGCATCGGCGTCGCGCTCGTCTTCACCAGCCCGGCGCTGGGCGGCGTGATCGCGGCGGCGATGATGACCAACATCTTCATCGCCGGGCTGGCGGGCGTGCTGGTGCCCGTCGCCCTCGACCGCGCGGGCGCCGATCCGGCGGTCGCCTCGTCGGTATTCGTGACGATGACCACAGACTCGATGGGCTTTCTCGCTTTCCTCGGTCTGGCGACGGCAGCAGGCTTAGCGGGCTGACGCTTCTTGTCGGAGGGCCTCGGGCTCCCCACCTGAGCGTCACCCATGCATCCCCTGCATCTCACCAAGGTCGCGGTCGGCTGTGCGTCGATGGAGGCGCTGATCGAGCGTATGGAGGCCCGTGCCGCCGGCGGCGCGGAGGCGTGGCTCGAGACGCGCTATCGCCCGACGCGCCATGCAGAACTGATCGGCGGCTCCATCTACTGGATCGTCAAGCACCGGCTGGTCGCCCGCCAGGCGATCCTCGGCTTTGTCGAGACGGAGGAGGGGCGCTGCCGTATCCGGCTAGGTGGACTGGTCGTGCCTGTCAGGGCGCGACCGAAGCGGGCGCATCAGGGCTGGCGCTACCTTGTTGCGGCGGACGCGCCCGCCGATTTCGCCGATGGTGACGCGGATGCATTGGAACTGCTGCCGCCTGCCCTCGCACGCGAACTGATGGCGCTCGCGCTGATCTGATCCCACGCTAACGGCCGCAGTCGACCTCGCCCATACCCGTCCGCTGGACGGTGCACGCGGCTCCGCCCGTCACGCGCACCTGCCCCATGCCTGTCGAGGCGATCTTCGCGGTCCGTGTCGCCGCCAGCGTCACATCACCGGCTCCCGACACGCTGATGTCCGCATCCTGCGCGGTCAGCGCGGCGGCATCGACATCGCCCGCGCCCTGCACCGCGATCCGCGCGCGCGCCGCCTTGCCCGCCAGGGTGACGTTGCCCGCACCCAGCACGTTGATCGCCACCGCCCCTGCATCCAGCCTGCCGAGCGTCAGCGAGCCTGCGCCGCCGAGCGCGATGTCGAACCGGTCGGCCTTGGCGCGATCGACCGCGAGCGAGCCCGCGCCGCTCACCTGCACCGCGGTCAACAGCGGCGTGCTGGCGACGATCTTCACCGGTTCCATCGGCCGCGTCCCGCCCGACCGATCTAGCGAGATGATCAGCGTGCGGTTCTGCACGTCGATGCGCAGGCGATCGAGATCCTCCAGCCGCCCCTCCGCCCGCGCCGCGCCGGCCGGGCCAACGCTCAGCGTGACGGGGAAGGGCGCGAGCAGCCGGACGCGTTCATAGCCTGTGACGGTGTAGTTCCGGGTCGCCGCGCTCGCCCCGGCGGGTAGCACCGCCAGCGCCAGCAGCGCAGCCGCGATCAGTCGCACTTGGCGTCGCCCGAGCCGACCTTGTTGACCGTGCAGCGGGCACCGCCGCCCACCGCGACATCGCCCGAGCCGATGATGGAGACCGCGGCCGATCCGGTCGCCTTGGCGCTGATGTCGCCCGATCCTGCCACGGAGGCGCGGATCGTCCCCGCCTCCAGATCGTCGGCGTCGAGCTCGCCAGAACCCGCGACGCTGTAGGTGCCGTTGGCGATCTTGCCGCGCGCGGTGAGATTGCCCGAGCCGGCGATGGAGAGCACCGCCTCCTTGGCCTCGATCCGCACGGTGAGATCGCCCGAGCCGGCCACCGCCGCCTCGAATCGGTCGCCGTCGGCGCGATCCGCATCCATGTCACCCGATCCGCTGACGGTGGCACCGGCCAGCTTGGGCAAGGTCACGACCACCTTGGCCGCGGACCGCTCACCGCCCCAGTCGAGCGAGTCGGAGCGGCGGCCGACCTTGAGCGTGCCGTTCTGCACGCGGATGTCGAGCCGGTCGAGCACGCCCTGCGGGCCCTGCGCGCGCACCGCGAAGCCAGGGCCCGTGCGCACCGACACCGCATCGATGCCAGCCAGTTCGACGCGGTCGAAGCCGTTCAGCGGATAATCGCGGGTGGCATCGGGGCCGAGCGTCTGCGCGTTGGCCGGTGTGCCGGTGGCGTCGCTGCCGCCCGACGAGCAGGCGGCGACGAGGAGCAGCGCGGCGGCTGCGGTCAGGCGGGCGATCATCGGCTTCCCCTCTGCTGTATTGCCGGGATAATACAGCGAGGTCGCAGCGGCGCAAGCGGATACGAAAAGGGCGGCCCCTTGGCGGAGCCGCCCCATCCCGTACAGCCGTATCGGCGGATTACTTGGCGTGGATACCCGCCGACGCGCGCAGGATGTCGAGGATCTCCTCCTGCGCCTTGGGCTCGTCCACTTCGCGCATTGCCGCCAGTTCACGCGCGAGGCGGCTGGTCGCGGCCTCGAAGATCTGCCGCTCGGAATAGCTCTGCTCGGGCTGATCGTCGGCGCGGAACAGGTCGCGCACCACCTCGGCGATCGACACGAGGTCGCCCGAGTTGATCTTCGCCTCATATTCCTGCGCGCGGCGCGACCACATGGTGCGCTTCACCTTGGGCTTGCCCTTCAGGGTCGCCAGCGCCTCGTTCATGGTGACGTTGGAGGACAGCTTGCGCATGCCCACCGCCTCGGCCTTGTTGGTCGGCACGCGGAGCGTCATGCGCTCCTTCTCGAAGCGGAGCACGTAGAGTTCGAGTTTGGCCCCAGCGATTTCCTGGCTTTGCAGCTCGATCACACGGCCCACGCCGTGCTTGGGATAGACAACATAATCACCGACGTCGAAGCTGAGGGGCTTTGCAGCCATGAGTCGCCTTTCGCGTGCGAGCACCCCCGAACAGCCGCGGTCGCGGGCGTTGCCGCACAACCGGACAGCAACGGCGGGAGGCGCATTCTCCAATTACCAGACCGTGCGGACGCAGAAGTCCGCGGCGAAGGCCTGCCATATAGCAGCTTGCGCAACAAAATGCCAGCTTCGTGACAGCCGCGGGGCACGTGCCCGCGCCCGGCTCAGTCTCCCTGACCGGGCTCTGCCGAGAAATATCTGTCGAACTTGCCGTCCACGCCCTTGTGCTCGTCGGCATCCGCCGGTGCGTCGCGCTTGCGCGTGATGTTGGGCCATGACGCGGAGTAGGTGGCGTTCAGCTCCATCCACTGCTCCAGCCCGCCTTCGGTATCGGGCAGGATCGCCTCGGCCGGGCATTCCGGCTCGCACACACCACAATCGATGCATTCGTTGGGATTGATGACGAGCATGTTCTCGCCCTCGTAGAAGCAGTCCACCGGACAAACCTCGACGCAATCCATATATTTGCAGCGGATGCAGGCGTCGGTGACGACGTAGGTCATGGAAATCTCGCTCCGGGCGTCAAGCGGCGCCCTGCTATGGCCGCCCTTTCGGCAGGTCAATCACTTGCGGCTTGCTGCGACACGTTTGCAGCTTGCGGCGGGGGCGCCAGATCGTCGTAACAGGCCTGCGCCTCGGGTGCGGAGCCGCGGCGGGCGGGCAGCGCCAGCACGCGCAGCACGCGGACGCGCCCGTGCAGCGGGAAGCTGAGCACCTGCCCCACGCGCACCTCGGCATGCGCGCGATCCACCGCGCGTCCGTCGATCCGAAGATGCCCCTCCGCCGCCAGCGCCTGCGCCAGCGTGCGCGTCTTGGTCAGGCGGGTGAACCAGAGGAACTTGTCGAGCCGCACGGGCCTGCGCTCACCCCTTGGCGGTCAGCGCGGCGAGCGCGCCGAACGCATTGCCCGGCCGTGGTGCCGCAGGCGCAGCCGGCCGGTCCGTCCGCGCGCCGCGCCAGCTCCAGCCGGTATCCCCGGCAGGGCGGAAGCCGAGCGCCATCATCGCCTGCGCGAAGCTGGCGGGCAGCAACCCGAGCGAGGTGGCGAGCGCGGCATCGGGCAGGAAGGCGGCCTTGCCCTCGCGTGCGTCATGCGCGGCGCGGGCGAGCTTCTCGACCATGTCGATCCGCAGCATCTGCGCACCGAACGGCCGCCAGCCGAGCCGGGCCAGCGCCTCGCAGGCCCCCCGCTCCGCCGGCGTCGGCACGGCGACCGCGGCCGGCGGCGGCAGCTCCGGCATGCGCCCGTCCTCGTCGGCAGCAAGCAGCGCCGCGCGCCAGCGCACCGCCTCGGGCTTCAGCAGCGCGGGCACGAACAGATCGAGCGCGCCGATCCTTAAGCCGAAGCGCACCGCGATCCGCCGATCCTCGCGGTCGAGCGCGGCGAGCGCCGGCTCGACCTTCCGCCGCTCGACGACACCCCCGGCATCCGCCAGCGGCGCGATCAGCGCACGCAGCCTGGGCGGCAGCGCCGGATCGCGCGCGGCGGCGCACAGGCGGGAGAGCGGAGCCAGCGCCGCCTCCACCCGCGCCGCGATCCAGCCGTCGAGTCGCGCCTCCACCTGCCGCCGCGATGCGGGATCGAGCGCGTCCAGCGCGCGGTGCAGCACCAGCCTCGGCCGGGTCAGCCCCTTGCCGTGCCCCAGCCGTGCGACCAGATGCCCGCGCCACAGGATCGCGACGGGAAGGCCCGGCGCGGTGTCGAGCGTGAAGGCGTCGTCCGCATCCGCCGCCAGCGTACGGGCGCGCTCGCCCAGTTCGCCGCCCAGCCGGCGCTCGGCCGCGGCCAGCAGGCGCTTCTTGTCCTGCAACCGCGCATCGGGATCGACGTGGAAGCGGAAGCCCTCAAGCCGGCCGATCGGCTCGTCCGCGACGGTGACGGTGCCGTCCTCCGCCACTGCGACGGGCAGCGCATCGACGCCTCGCGCGCCGAGATCGCGCATCAGCACGGAGGTGCGGCGGTCGACGAAGCGCTGGGTCAGCCGCTGGTGCAGCGCGTCGGACAGCTTCTCCTCGAGCACGCGCGTCCGCTCGGCCCATTTGGCGGGGTCGGCCAGCCAGTCGGGGCGGTGGGCGATATAGGCCCAGGTGCGCACGCCCGCGATCCGGTCCGCCACCGTCTCGACGTCACCCGTCACCTGGTCGAGCCGCGCCAGCTCCTCGGCGAACCATTGCGGCGGCAGGTGGCCGGCACCTTCGCTGAGGTGCCGCCAGACGCGTGCGACGAGGCGGCTGTGCGCCTCCGGCCCGGTGCGGCGGAAATCGGGCAGGCCGCAGGCCGCCCACAGCCGGCCGACCATGCGCGCGCCCTTGGCCCGGTCGCGCACCCAATCCTCGTCGGCGATCCGCTTCAGCACGGCGAGGTCGGTCGCCTGCGGTGCCGCGCGCAGGCCCGGCAGCGACGGGCGGCGCTCAAGATCGGCGATCAGCGCGTCGACGCTGGCGAGGCTGGGCGCCCCCTCGCGCCAGTAGAGGTGGTCGAGATTCGGAAAGCGATGCTCCTCGATCGCCAGCACCTCTTCCTCCTCGAACGCCGCACCGCGCGTGCCTTCGAAGGAGAGCGTGCCGAACGTGCCGTCGCGCTGGTGGCGTCCCGCACGGCCGGCGATCTGCGCCATCTCGGCGACGGTCAGCCGCCGCTGGCGCCGCCCGTCGAACTTGCGCAGTGACGCGAAGGCGACATGCGCCACGTCCATGTTGAGACCCATGCCGATCGCGTCGGTGGCGACGAGATAGTCCACCTCGCCATTCTGGAACATCTGCACCTGCGCATTGCGCGTGCGGGGTGAAAGCGCGCCCATCACCACGGCCGCACCGCCACGCATCCGCCGCAGCATCTCGGCCACCGCATAAACCTCCTCCGCCGAGAAGGCGACGATGGCGGAGCGCGGCGGCAGGCGGCTGAGCTTGGTCTGCCCGGCAAAGCTCAGGGTCGAGAAGCGCGGGCGCGAGACGATCTCGCTACCCGGCGCCAGCGCCTTCAGCATGGGCGCGAGGCTGGCGGAGCCGAGCACCATCGTCTCCTCCCGCCCCCGCGCGCGCAGCAGGCGGTCGGTGAAGACGTGGCCACGCTCGGGATCCGCACCCAGCTGCGCCTCGTCCAGCCCGACGAAGGCGAAATCCTTGTCCAGCGGCATCGATTCGGCGGTGCACAGGAAGTAGCGCGCATCCGCGGGGACGATCTTCTCCTCGCCCGTGATCAGCGCGACCGAACGCTCGCCCTTGATCCGCACCACCCGGTCATAGACCTCGCGCGCGAGCAGGCGCAGCGGGAATCCGATCATGCCGGAGGAGTGGCCGCACATCCGCTCGATCGCGAGATGCGTCTTGCCGGTATTGGTCGGGCCGAGGACGGCGACCACGGGACTGGCACGGGCCATGACCGGAATGTCGGGGGCGCACGTGACAAAGGCAAGAGGCTTGTTGGCCTCGCGCGACTCGGACCGCCGCCGCAACGCTTCGGCGCAGCCGCGACTCGGGCGCGGGGCCGTTAGGTTGACCTTAACCCTGTGCTCCCACAGTGAAATCGCCGGGGTCGCGCCCGTGTGTCGGACGCGATGGGCAAAAGAAAACTAGCGGGGGGCTTCGGCCTTGTACCAGCGTGAAGAGTTCGGCCTCGGCGGAGGCGGGCCTGCGGCCGCGCTGACGCTCGCACCCCCTTTGCCGACGTTCGGCCGGGCGGGCTTGCAGGAGGCGCTGGACGAGAAGCTGGCGCGGATCGACCTTGTCGTCGATCTCGGCGCGCGGATCGGCAGCGGCGAATGGTGGCGCGGCCTCGCCACCTGCACGGCGCTGTGCACCGGCGCGCTGATGCTGCGCCCGGCCATGCCCGTGCTCGACACGCCCGTGCCCGCGCCGCTCGCGCCTGCCCATTATGACGAGGCGCGCGCGCAGGCCATCTCCCCGCTCAGCTTCGGCGGCGATACCGGCCGCCGCATGGCCGCGACCGAGCAGGTCCAGCCGCTGGCCGACACGCCCGAGCGGCCGACGATCGATCTCACCGCCACGCTCGGCATCGGCGACGGCTTCGCCCGCGTACTGGAGCGTGCCGGCGTGGGCGCACAGCAGGCCCGCGAGGTGGCGGATCTTGTCGCCAGCCGCCAGCCGCTGGGTGAGATCGCGCCCGGCACGCGGATCGACCTGACGCTCGGCCGCCGGGCCGATCGCACCACCGCCCGCCCGCTCGACCGGCTGCACTTCCGCGCGCGCTTCGATCTCGCGCTCGGGCTGGAGCGGCAGGGCGATCGCTTCCTGCTCCGCCCCGAGCCGATCGCCGTGGACGAGACGCCGCTACGCGTCACCGGTCGCGTCGGCACCAGCCTGTATCGCACCGCGCGTGCGGCGGGCGCCCCCGCCCGCGCGGTCGAAGCCTATCTGAAGGCGATTGCCAGCCGCATGAGCATCGGTGCGATGGGCAGCGATGACCGGTTCGACCTGATCCTGGAACATCGCCGCGCCGCGACCGGCGAGACGGAGACGGGCAAATTGCTCTATGCCGGGCTGGATCACCGCGGGAAGGACGTGCGCCTGCTGCGCTGGACGCTCGGCGGGCGCGAGCAATGGTTCGAGGCGTCGGGCCAGGGCGAGCGGCGCGGCATGATGACGCGCCCGGTGCAGGGGCGCACGACGTCCAGCTTCGGCCTGCGTCGCCATCCGATCCTCGGCTTCACCCGCTTTCACCGCGGGATGGACTTCGCCGCCGCCTACGGCACGCCGATCGTCGCGTCGGTGGACGGCACGGTGCGCTTCGCCGGCTGGCATGGCGGGCATGGCAATTACGTCCGCGTGGCGCATGGCGGCGGGATCGAGACGGGCTATGCGCACATGAGCCGTATCGTCGCGCGACCGGGCAGCCACGTCGCGCAGGGGCAGCTGATCGGCTATGTCGGCTCGACCGGCCTGTCGACCGGGCCGCACCTCCATTACGAGGTGTATCGCGGCGGTGCGCCGGTCAATCCGGCCACCTTCGCCTTCTCCTCCGTCCAGCAGATTGCCGGCGGCGAGCTGCAGCGGTTCAAGGCGACGCTCGCCCGGCTGATGGCGGTCCGGGCGGGCGGCGCGGTGCAGCTCGCGGCAAAGGCGGCGAAGCCCGCCGGCTAGGCGGTGCGCTGCGCGGTCGCTGCCGCCCACGCACCCCCCAGCACCAGCGCATCCTCGACGAAGCCGGTTGCCGTCTGGCCATAGCGACGCATCGCCCGCACCCGCAGCGCAAAGCCGACATAGGAGGAGGCGACCGAGGCGGCAGCGCCCAGCAGCGCGCCCGTCCGCCACCGCCCCTCGTCCGCCAGCGCCGCGCCGGCGAACGCGCCGGTGGCCGCCCGCGCGACGAGGCCGACGGGCACGATCCGGTCGGGCGCCGTCTTCATCTTGTCCCCCGCCATCTCCGCCGCCGACAGCGCCACCGCGCCGGCCGCGACCAGCGGATGCGCCATCAAGGCGAAGGGGCCAGATGCCTCCGCCTTCTTTCGGCGGAACGCCCCCGCAATCACCGGCAGCGGCGACATGGCACGCTGGCCGGCGGCAAGGCCGATGAGGATGGATCGGATCATGGCACAGGCTCCCGAACGAACAGTCCGGGACAGAACCAGCGGAAGGCGGCGGGGTTGCCCCGGCTCAGCGTCCCTGGTTGCGCCACTTCTTGATGACGCGCTCCACCATCGCCTCCTCGCCACCCACCTGGCGCCACAGATCGGAGAAGAGCGGATCGCTGGAGGCGGGTCTTTTCTCCGGCTCCAGATCGTCGAGCGAGACGCGGATCGGGATGGACACACCCTCGCCGCAGATGATGCATTCGCGGTTTCTGAGCGCCGGGATTGAATCGAGGAAGCCGCGTGCGCCTTCCGGCATCGCCGCCTTCACGAACGCCTGGTCGCGCTCGTTGTTGAGCCGCATCGCGATGATCGTGCCGCATTGCGACAGCACGCCCTCGGCCAGATCGGACGGCCGCTGCGTGATGAGGCCGAGCGACACGCCATATTTGCGGCCCTCCTTGGCGATCCGCTCGAGGATCTTGCGGACGGCCGCGCCGCTCGTCATCCGGTCGGACGGGATGTAGCGATGCGCCTCCTCGCAGACGAGCAGGATCGGCCGCTGCGTATCGTCGCGCGACCACAGGGCATAATCGAACACCGCGCGCGCCAGCACCGCCACCACCACGCTGGTGATGTCCGACGGCACGCCCGACACGTCGATGATCGAGATCGGCTTGCCATGACCCGGCAGGCGGAACAGCCGTGACAGGAAGTTGCGCATGTTGTCGGCCACCAGCATGCCCGAGAACATGAAGGCGTAGCGCGGATCGGCCTTGATCTCGTCGATCTTGGCCTTCAGCCGCATATAGGGCGCGGTGCCGCCCGCTTTCTCCATCTTGCCCATTTCCTGCGTCAGGATGTTGGTCAGATCGGAGAGGAGATACGGGACGGGCGAATCGACCGTCATCTTGGTGATCTGCTCGGCCAGCCGGTTCTTCGCCCGCGCGGCGAGCAGCGCCTTGGCGAGGATGTCGCTGTCCATCTGCCGCTCGGCACCCTCGGTGGTGACGAACACCTCGGCATGTTCCTCGAAGTTCATCATCCAGTAGGGCAAAGCGAGGTTGCCCACGTCGAAGATCTCGCCGCGGTGGCGGAAGGCGGCGCTATATTCGCCGTGCGGGTCGATCATCACGATGTGGCCTTCGGGCGCCAGATCGCAGATGCGGTGGAGGATCAAGGCGGCGGAGGTCGACTTGCCCGTGCCGGTCGATCCCAGCAGCGCGAAATGCTTGCCCAGCATGGCATCGACGTACAGCGCACCGCGGATGTCGCTGGTCGGATAGATGGTGCCGACCTCGATGTGCGGCCGCTCGTCGGCGGAAAACATCTGCTTCAGGTCGCTCGTCGCGACGGGATAGACGCGCGCGCCGGGCAGCGGATAGCGCGTGACGCCGCGGCGGAAGCCGAGCATCCGGCCCTCGGAGGCGGCGTCGCCCTCGCCCAGGAAGTCGATGCCGGCCAGCACCGTCTCGTCGTCATCCGGCGCCAGCCGCAGCTCGCGCACATTGGCGATCAGCCAGCGGCCGCCCAGGCGGATCTTCAGCTGGCTGCCCACCTGCCCCGCCGCCGCGACCGCCGGGTCGGGATCGTCCTCCAGCGCGCGCAGCATCGGCATGGCCAGCGCCACCTCGCTCGCCGATCCGGCGATGCTCAGCACGCGGCCGACTTCGAGATCCTGCGCCAGCGATCCGGCGGCGACGGGTGGAGTCGCGCTGAAGCTCGGGCTCAGGTCGTTCATCGAGGCAAGGTCCGGTCTGTCCACAGTGACGGCGGGATAGGCCGGACAGGGTTAAGGAAATGGCGGTGCTCCGCCTCAGGCGAGCGTCGCGGCGCACGCACGCAGCCACGCCGCTACCGCCTCCACCCGTGCGACGCGGCGCAGATCGGCATGCGTGACCAGCCAGAAGCTGCGGCGCAGCCGGAAGTCGGGCAGGATCGGCACCAGCCCGGGATCGGCATCGCCGATGAACTGCGGCAGCACGCCGATGCCTCCGCCGCCCGCAATGGCGCGGTGCTGGACGTTGATCGACGGGGATCGGATCGCCGGCGCCAAAGCGTCGCCAAGCTCGCCCAGATAATCCAGCTCGGGCGCAGGCACGAATTCGGGGACGTAGCCGACCAGCCGATGCTCGCCGAGGTCGGCGGCGGCCCCGGGCGCGCCATGCCGCTCGAGGTAGGTCGGCGCGGCGTAGAGGCGCAGCGCATAATCGGCCAGCTTGGCCGCCACCAGCCGGCCCGAGCGCGGCCGCGCCAGCATGACCGCCAGATCCGCCTCGCGCCGGGAGGGGTCGAGAAAGCCCGAAGCGGTGACCAGATCGAGCCGCAGCGCCGGGTGTGCCGCGGCGAAGGCGGCGACCGCCGGCGCCAGCACCCAGGTCGCAAAGCCCTCGGCGACGCTCACGCGCACCTGTCCGCTCGCGCCCGCCGCCCCGCCGGCAATCTCGCCCGCCGCGGCGATGGCGGCGCTTTCCGCCGCCTCGGCATGCGCCAGCAGCGCCTCGCCCCGCGCGCTCGGCCGGCGCTCGCCCCCCGTCCCCTCGAACAGCGCCGCACCCAGCGCCCGCTCCAGCCGCGACAGGCGGCGCGCAACGGTGGTGGCGTCCAGCGCCAGCGTGCGCGCCGCCGGTGCGATCCGGCCGGTCCGCGCGACCGCCAGGAACACGCGCAGATCGTCCCAGTCGAACATCGCCTATCCTGCAAAAACGCAGCTGCCCGGTGCAAAGCTGCACGGTTGCATGCAACGGCGCAATGGCAGAAGGCGGATGGGAACGAGCGGAGGTCTTTCACGCCATGCGAGTCGTCGAACATTTTGTCGCAGGCGCCAGCGCCGGGGGCGGCAGCCGCCGGTCCGATGTGTTCGACCCGAATTCGGGTCAGGTGCAGGCGCAGGTGCTGCTTGGCGGCCAGGCCGAGCTTCAGGCCGCGGTGGATGCCGCGAAGGCGGCGCAGCCCGCCTGGGCCGCGACCAACCCGCAGCGCCGCGCGCGCATCATGTTCAACTTCAAGGCGCTGGTCGAAGCGCACATGGATGAGCTGGCCCACCTGCTCTCGTCCGAACATGGCAAGGTGATCGCCGATTCGAAGGGCGACATCCAGCGCGGGCTTGAGGTGGTGGAGTTCGCCTGCGGCATTCCCCATGTGCTCAAGGGCGAATATACCCAGGGCGCCGGCCCCGGCATCGACGTCTTCTCGATGCGCCAGCCGATCGGCATCGGCGCGGGCATCACGCCGTTCAACTTCCCGGCGATGATCCCGCTGTGGATGGGCGCGGTGGCGGTGGCGTGCGGCAACGCCTTCATCCTGAAGCCGTCCGAGCGCGATCCGTCGGTGCCGGTACGGCTTACCGAGCTGATGAAGGAAGCGGGTGCGCCCGACGGCATCTTCCAGTGCGTCCACGGCGACAAGGAGATGGTCGACGCGATCCTCGACCACCCCGATATCGGCGCGGTCAGCTTCGTCGGGTCGTCCGACATCGCCCAATATGTCTATTCGCGCGGCGTCGCCGCGGGCAAGCGCGTGCAGGCGATGGGCGGCGCCAAGAATCACGGCATCATCATGCCCGACGCCGATCTCGACCAGGCGGTGAACGACCTGATCGGTGCAGCCTATGGCTCGGCCGGTGAGCGCTGCATGGCGCTGCCCGTCGTCGTGCCGGTGGGCGAGGACACGGCCGAACGGCTGCGCGCAAAGCTGCTGCCCGCGATCGAGGCGCTGCGCGTCGGCGTGTCGACCGACAAGGATGCGCATTACGGCCCCGTCGTCACCGCCGCGCACAAGGCCAAGGTCGAGAGCTACATCCAGAAGGGCGTCGACGAAGGCGCCGAACTGGTCGTCGACGGCCGGGGCTTCAAGCTGCAGGGCTATGAGGACGGCTTCTTCGTGGGTCCGACGCTGTTCGACCGCGTCACCACCGACATGACGACCTACAAGGAAGAGATTTTCGGGCCCGTCCTCCAGATCGTCCGCGCCAGGGATTTCGACGAGGCGGTCGCGCTGCCGTCCAAGCACCAATATGGCAACGGCGTCGCCATCTTCACGCGCAACGGCCATGCCGCGCGGGAGTTCGCCCAGCGCGTCCAGGTGGGCATGGTCGGCATCAACGTGCCGATCCCGGTGCCCGTCGCCTATCACAGCTTCGGCGGCTGGAAGCGTTCCGCCTTCGGTGACCACAACCAGCACGGCATGGAAGGCATCCGTTTCTGGACCAAGGTGAAGACGGTGACGCAGCGCTGGCCGGACGGCGGCAGCGGCGACAGCGCCTTCATCATTCCGACGATGGGGTAAGGCGACGCACGTGGATCGCCCGCACAGGATCGGGAAGCCGGGCCGGCTGGCCTGGCTGCTCGGCCTCGTCTGGGCGGTGTCGTGCATGATGCCGGTCGGCGATCTCGCGCGCGGGCCCCAGGCAGAGGGCATCGTCCTGCTGATGTTCGGCTGGTTCGGCGTGCTGATGGGCAATCCGGCATGGCTCGGCAACATCGTGCTGCCCGTCATGCTGCCGCTGATCGGCGCTGAGCGGGTGCGGCCCCGCGCATTGCAGATCGGGGCCATCGCGCTGATCGTCTGCGGCGCGGGCGCGTTCTTCTGGCACGATCTGCCCGATGATAGCGGATCGAACCTGGTCGTCCGCTGGCGTGCGGGCTTCTATATGTGGGTCGCGACGATGTGGGGGGCGGCCGCCGTGGCGCTCCTCCGAACGAGACAGGCGGGATGACGATGACGCAGTTCGATCTCGACGACGACCAGCGCGCCATTCAGGAGATGGCGCAGCGGTTCACCGCGGACGCGATCACGCCCTTCGCGGCGGAGTGGGACGAGCATCACATCTTTCCCCGCGACACGATCCGCGCCGCGGCCGAGCTCGGCTTCGGCGCGATCTACGTGTCGGAGGAGAGCGGCGGCATCGGCCTCGGCCGGCTCGAATCCGCACTGATCATGGAGGCAATGGCTTATGGCTGTCCCTCCACGTCCGCGTTCATCTCGATCCACAACATGGCCGCGTGGATGATCGACCGCTTCGGCAGCGACACCGTGAAGGCGAAATACCTGCCCGATCTGGTCAGCTGCACGCGGCTCGGCTCCTACTGCCTGACCGAGCCGGGCTCGGGTTCCGACGCGGCCGCGCTGAAGACGCGCGCGGTGCGGGACGGCGACGATTATGTCGTCACCGGCTCCAAGGCGTTCATCTCCGGCGGCGGCGAGAACGAAGTCTATGTCGTCATGGTCCGCACCGGGGTTGAGGGGCCGAAGGGCATCTCGTGCCTCGTCATCGAGAAGGACATGCCCGGCGTGTCGTTCGGCGCGCAGGAGCGCAAGCTCGGCTGGCATTCGCAGCCGACCGCGCAGGTCAATTTCGACGGTGTGCGCGTGCCCGCGGAGAACCTCGTCGGCGCGGAGGGGGACGGCTTCAAGATCGCGATGTCCGGCCTCGATGGCGGGCGGCTCAACATCGGCGCCTGCTCGCTCGGCGGTGCGCAGCGCTGCCTGGACGAGGCGATCCGCTACACCAAGGACCGCCGCCAGTTCGGCCAGGCGATTGCCGACTTCCAGAACACCCAGTTCACGCTGGCCGACATGGAAACGGAGCTGCAGGCCGCGCGCGCCTTGCTCTACGCCGCCGCTGCGAAGGTGACGGCAGGCGCACCGGACAAGACGCGCTTCGCCGCCATGGCCAAGCGCTTCGCCACCGATACCGGCCAGGCGGTGGTCGACCGCGCCTTGCAGCTGCACGGCGGCTACGGCTATCTGATGGACTATCCGATCGAGCGGATCTGGCGCGACCTGCGCGTCCACCGCATTCTCGAAGGCACCAACGAAGTGATGCGCATGATCGTCGGCCGCGAGCTGGTGCGCGGATGAGCGACACCGCCCGCCCCGCCGCCGTCGCCCAGTGGAGCGAGGCGATGCAGCGCGCCGGCGCGGCGATGCTGTCGCTCGCCAAGTCGCCCCCCACCCCTGCCGCCAGCCGGCCGTGGGATCCCGCCCCCATCCTCCAGTCGATGCTGGGCGCGATGGCGGATTGGGCGTCGCGGCCGCAGGATCTGTTCAAGCTCCAGACGCAGGCGATGGGCGAGTGGGCCGATTTCTGGGCCGCCACTTTCCGCGGGCAAGGCGCGGAGCAGCCGATCGCGCGCGGGGACCGGCGCTTCACCGATCCGCAATGGGCGGAGGACCCCGCCTATCGCACGCTGCGCGATGCCTATCTGCTCGCCAGCCGCCAGCTGCGCCAGCTGAACGACCAGACGGCGGGCGAGGGCCCGGGCAAGACAATGCTGAACTTCCTCGTCGAGAGCTATCTCAACGCGGTCGCGCCCAGCAACTTTCCGCTGACCAACCCCGAGGCGGCGCGCCGCACGGTGGAGACGGGCGGCGCCAACCTCGTTGCCGGCTTCGCCAACCTGCTGGAGGATGCCGCCAGCGGCCGCGGCATCGTCCGCCGCCGCACCGATCCGGACGCGTTCAAAAAGGGCGAGACGATCGCCGCCACGCCCGGCTCGGTCGTGTTCCAGAACCGCCTGTTCCAGCTGATCCAGTACGATCCGACAACGCCGGACGTCGCGGCTGAGCCGATGCTCTACGTGCCGCCGCTGGTGAACCGCTATTACATGATCGACCTGAAGCCGAAGGCATCGATGGTACGCTGGCTGGTCGAGCAGGGGCGCACCGTGTTCGTCATTTCCTGGGTCAATCCGGGTGAGGCTCAGCGCGATGCGGATGTCTCCGCTTACGTCACCGAGGGCGTGATCGAGGCGCTCGGCGCCGTGGAGCGGGCGACGGGGCGGACGGGCACCGACCTGTTCGGCTTCTGCCTGGGCGGCACGCTGATCGCCATCGCGCTCGCCTATCTCGCGGCGAAGGGCGAGGCGGAGCGCGCCAACTCGGCGACCTTGATCGGCTCCATGGTCGATTTCGGCGACATGCGCGACTGGTCCGCCTTCGTCCACGAGGCGCATCTCGATGCACTGGACGAACATACCGCCAAGCGCGGCTACATCCATGCGGACGAGCTGCAGCAGCTGTTCAGCGCGGTGCGCGCGAACGACCTGATCTGGTCGTCCGTCGTGAACCATTATCTGCTCGACCGGCCGGCCCCGCCGTCCGACCTGCTCTACTGGTTCGAGGACGGCGCGCGCATCCCCGCCGCCTTCCTGAAATCCTACAATCGCGAGCTGCTCTACAACAACCGGCTGCGCGAGCCGGCGGCGTTCAAGGTGGTCGACGTGCCGATCGATCTCGGCGCGATCCGCACCCCCATCCTGTCGATCGCGCTGAAGGACGATCACGTCTCCGCCTGGGACGCGGTCTATCGCGGCGCGCGCCTGTTCGGCGGCGACGTGACCTTCCTGCTCGGCGGATCGGGGCACAATGCCGGCGTGATCAATCCGCCGGCCGCGAACAAGCACGGTTTCTGGCGCAACCCGGATATGCCGGAGAGCGCCGACGAATGGCTCGCCGGGGCGGAGAAGCTGCCAGGTTCATGGTGGCCCACCTGGAATGAGTGGCTGGGCGCGCACGGTTCTGCCGAGCGCGTGCCGGCGCGAGAGGTTGGTGAAGGCGCACTGCCGGCGATCGAGCCCGCTCCGGGTTCATACGCGCTGGCCGACCAGTGACAATTCAGGAAAACGCGCCAGTGAACATCATGACCCAGGATCAGGTGCTGACGCACGTCGACGGACGCGTCGGCCGGCTGCGGCTGAACCGCCCCAAGGCGATCCATGCGCTCACCCTCGACATGGTGCAGGCGATGACCCGCGCACTGGTTGAGTGGCGCAACGATCCCACGGTCGAGCTGGTGCTGATCGACCATGCCGAGGGCCGCGGCTTCTGCGCCGGCGGCGACGTGGTGACGATCGCCAAGAGCGCGGAAGGCCACGGCGCCGCGGGTGATGCCTTCTTCTACCAGGAATATCGGATGAACCATCTGATGTATTCCTATCCGAAAGCGGGCGTCGTCTTCCTCGACGGCATCACCATGGGCGGTGGCGTCGGCATCTCCTGCCCCTGCCGCTACCGCGTCGCGACCGAGCGGACGGTCTTCTCCATGCCCGAGACCGCGATCGGCCTGTTCCCCGATGTCGGCGCGGGCCGTTATCTCTCGCGCCTGCGCGGGCGTGCGGCGCAGTTCCTCGCCCTCACCAGCGCGCGGCTCGACGGGGCGGAGTGTTTGGCGCTCCGGCTCGCCACGCATTACATCCCGTCCGACCGGCTCGACGCGGTCAAGCAGGCGCTGACCGAGCGGCCGGGCGACGTCGAGCAGATCCTGGCGGACGCGTCCGAGACGCCGCCGCCCGCCCGGATCGAGAGCAATTACGAGCGGATCGACCGCCTGTTCGCCTCCGACCGGCTGGAGGACATCCTCGCTGCGCTGGAAGCAGACGGGTCCGAGTGGGCGGACAAGGAGCTCGCCCGCATCCGCAAGCATTCCCCGCTCGCCTGCAAGGTGTCGCTGCGGCTGCTGACGGAGAGCCCGCGCCAGCCGACCTTCGAGGACGAGATGCGGCTGGAATATGCGGTCGTCTCGCGCATGTATCGCCAGCACGACTTCCTCGAGGGGGTCACCGCGGCGCTGATCGAGAAGACCGGCAATCCGGTGTGGAACCCCGCGACGCCCGAGGGCGTGACCGACGCGATGGTCGACGCGATCTTCACCGCCTTGCCTGCCAAGAAGACCTGGGATCCGCTGGAACTGGAGAGCTGAGCCGTGGCCGACTATGAAACCCTGCTGATCGAGCGCCACGATGCGGTGACGCTCGTCCGCCTCAACCGCCCGCAGGCGCTGAACGCGCTGAACACGCAGGTGCTGGCCGATCTGATCCATGCCTTCGCCGCCTACGACGCCGATCCCGAGCAGCGCTGCCTGGTGCTGACGGGCAGCGAAAAGGCGTTCGCCGCCGGCGCCGACATCAAGCAGATGCAGGCCAAGGGCTTTGCCGAGATGTATGCGGAGAATTTCTTCGCGGGGTTCGAGCAGGTGACGCGCACGCGCAAGCCGTGGATCGCGGCCGTTGCGGGCTTCGCGCTCGGCGGCGGGTGCGAGCTGGCGATGATGGCCGACATCATGATCGTCGCCGACAATGCCAAGTTCGGCCAGCCCGAGATCAAGATCGGCGTTGCGCCCGGCATGGGCGGGTCGCAGCGGCTGACGCGTGCGGTCGGCAAGTCCAAGGCGATGGACATGTGCCTGACCGGCCGGATGATGGATGCGGTGGAGGCCGAGAAGGGCAATCTCTGCTCCAAGATCGTGCCGCTGGCCGAGCTGGTGCCCGCCGCGCTCGACATGGCGAAGACGATCGCGTCGATGCCGCCGCTCGCCGCCATCGCCAACAAGGAGATGGTGAACCTCGCCTTCGAATCGACGCTCGGCACGGGCATCCTGTTCGAGCGGCGGCTGTTCAACGGCCTCACCGCCACCGACGACAAGGCCGAGGGCATGACCGCCTTCGTCGAGAAGCGCGCCGCCAACTGGGCCGGCCGCTGACCTTCTGACCCCATTTCATTCAAGGAACCCGCACATGGCGCGGATCGGCTTCATCGGGCTCGGCAACATGGGCGGTGGCATGGCCGCCAATCTGGTCAAGGCGGGCCACCAGGTCCGCGCCTTCGACTTGGCCCAAGCGGCGCTGGACCGTGCCGCCGAAGCCGGCGCGACGGTCGCCGGCTCCGCGGCGGAGGCGGTGGCCGATGCCGAGGTGGTCGTCACCATGCTGCCCGCGGGCAAGCATGTCCGCGCGGTCTATGCCGGCGAGGTGCTCGGCAAGGCGCCCGCGGGCGCGCTGCTGATCGACTGCTCCACCATCGACGGCGCGTCGGCCAAGGCCGTGTCGGCGGATGCGGCAGCCGCCGGCTATCGCATGGTCGACGCACCCGTTTCGGGCGGGATCGCCGCCGCCAATGGCGGCACGCTCACCTTCATGGTGGGCGGCAGCGCGGAGGATTTCGCCGCGGCGCAGGAGATTCTCGCCGGCATGGGCAAAGCGGTGATCCACGCCGGCGCATCGGGCGCAGGTCAGGCGGTCAAGATCGTCAACAACATGCTGCTCGCCGCCAACATGATCGCGACGTGCGAGGCATTCGTGCTGGCCAAGAAGCTCGGGATCGACCAGCAGACCTTCTTCGACATCTCGTCCAAGGCGACGGGCCAGAGCTGGTCGATGACCAGCTATTGCCCGGTGCCCGGTGTCGGCCCCGAATCGCCAGCGGATCGCGGCTATCAGGGCGGCTTCGCCACCGCGCTGATGCTGAAGGACCTGAAGCTCGCCATGGCCGCCGCGCATGAGGCGGGCGCTGCCGTGCCGATGGGGGCGGCGGCCGAGTCTCTCTACCAGGCCTTTGCCAATGCGGGCTCCGCCGGGCTTGATTTCTCCGCGATCATCAAGCTGCTGGACGGAACGGAGGCGTCCTGATCGGAACGGCGGAAGCTGCGGGTCATTCTCTCCTCATCCCTGAAGGAGTTTGACCATGGACCAGCAGCCCCCGATCGACCGCGCCGACACCGCGCGCGCCAATGACGATCACGATCTGATCGAGCGCATGGCCGATGAGGCCGGCGGCGGCGGCGAAGCCTCGCGCAGCGGCGGCCGCGTCGCGACGGATGTCGGCACGCGCGTCGAGGTCAACAAGGCGCTCAATCCCGATGCGTCCGCCACCAGCGCGACCAAGTCGGACGACGTGCAGCCGGATACCGGCACGGTGAGCGACCATGAGGGCGCGCAACGCGGCTGAGCCGCACGCCGCGCTGCTCACCTGCGATAGGCGGGCAGCGCCAGCCCCCGTGCGATCGCCAATGCGCGCAGGAGGAAGCCGGCGCCGCCGCCCGCCACCGCGGCCCAGCCGAACGGCGTGCCGAGCAGCGTCAGCCCGATGAACAGCCCCGCCGCCAGTGCCGCCGCGCTGACGTAGATTTCGGGGCGCAGCAGGATGGACGGCTCACCCGCCAGCACATCGCGCAGGATGCCGCCGACGCACGCCGTCACGACCCCCATCGCCGCGGCGGGCAGCGGCGGCACGCCGAAGCGCAGCGCCTTCGCCGCGCCATAGACCGCGTAGGCGGCAAGGCCGACCGCATCGAACCAGTCGAGCGCGCGCGGGCGCCACAGGCCGCGCGGGCTGATCCAGACGATCGCCGCCATGGCAAGGCACACCGCCAGGGCCGAGGCGTCGCGGATCCAGAAGACCGGCGCGCCGATCAGCAAATCGCGCAGCGTGCCGCCACCCGTGCCGGTGATCACCGCGAAGAAGGCGAAAGTGACCATCGTCTGCCGCAGCTGCGCCGCTGCCAGCGCGCCGGATGCGGCGAACACCGCGATGCCGATCAGGTCGAGCAGCGGGAAGACGGCGCTGAGGTGGGGCGGAAGCGGGGTCACGCCCCCTCCCTAGCGCAGGATGATGCAGCGGAGCGAGCCGCCGCATCCACCCGTCAGACCCTCACCCGAACCGCGCGACGCACGCCTCCATCACCTTCACCGGCGGGCCGAGCTTCGCCGCCTCACCCAGCGCATCCGCCCGCTCGGACGCCTGCGACTCGGCATCGTCCTTGCCGCGTGCCGACAGTTTCGATCCGATGCGGTCATCGAGCTTGCGCCGCATCGCGCTCCACGCCGACGTGTCGCTGAGATAGGCATCCCCCTGCGTGGCGAACGCTTTCTCCAGGAAGGCGGCCAGCGTGTAGCAGCCGAGCTGCGCGTCGAGCGCGTCCTTGGGCAGCGTCACCGGCGTCGCCGCCTCCGCCTGCGGATAGGCGGCAGCGCAGGCCGGCGCGAGATCCTGCCATTTGCCCTTGGTCACCTGGTCGCCGATCTGCGGCATGCGGTTCACCACCGCGGCGACCCGCTCCTGCGAGAAGGGCTCGGACGCGGCGCCGGCCAGCAGCGCATAGTGGATCGTCTTGGCCTGTGCGGCGAGCGGCAGCGGCTTGGAGATGGCATCCGCCGCCTGGCCGACGCGGGCGCCCGCCGCGGCAACGACGCCGCAGGTCGCGGCCTGCTCCACCGGATCGGCCGGCAATGTCAGTGCCTTCGGCCCACATCCCGTGAGCGCGAGCGCGCCGGCCGCGGCGGCGAGGGGGATCGTCTTGCGCATCGTTCGTCACTCCTTTGCGGAGGTGGAACGATGCGCCGGCCGATTCGGGTTCCCGGCCCGCCGCTACGGGCGGGACGGATCAGACGTGGATGGGCTTGCCCGTCACCGCCATCGCCGCTTCCTTCAGCGCCTCCGAATGCGTCGGGTGGGCGTGGCAGGTGTAGGCGATGTCCTCGCTGGTCGCGCCGAACTCCATTGCCTGCGCCGCCTGTGCGATCATCGTGCCGGCGGGCACGGCGATGATCCACACGCCCAGCACGCGGTCGCTCTTGGCATCCGCGATCACCTTCACGAAGCCGTTGGGCTCATGATTGGTCTTGGCGCGGCTGTTGCCCAGCATCGGGAACTTGCCGACCTTGATCTCGCCCTGCTCCTTGGCCGCTTCCTCGGTCAGGCCGACGCCGGCAATCTCGGGATTGGTGTAGACGACGCTCGGGATCACCGCATGGTTCACGATGCCCGTCTGGCCGGCGATGTTCTCGGCCACGGCGATGCCCTCATCCTCGGCCTTGTGGGCGAGCATGGGCCCGGGCGCGACGTCGCCGATCGCCCAAATGCCGGGCACGCTCGTGCGGAAATCATGGTCGATGTCAACCTGGCCCCGCTTGTTGACCTGGAGGCCCGCCTTGTCGAGCGCCAGCCCCTCGGTGTTCGGGCGCCGGCCGATGGCGACCAGCACGACATCCGCCTGCATCGTCTCGGCCGCGCCGCCGGCCGCCGGCTCCAGCGTCAGGGTGACGCCCTCGCCGCTCGTCTCCGCGCCCGTCACCTTGGTCGACAGCTTGAACTCGAATCCCTGCTTCTTGAAGATCTTGTTGGCTTCCTTGCGGACCTCGCCGTCCATGCCGGGCAGGATCTGGTCGAGATATTCGACCACAGTCACCTTGGCGCCCAGACGCCGCCAGACGGAGCCCAGCTCCAGCCCGATCACGCCGCCGCCGATCACAACCATGTGGCCCGGCACCTTGGGCAGCTCCAGCGCGGAGGTCGAGTCGACGATGCGATCATGGTCGACGGTCACGCCCGGCAGCGGGGTGACGGACGAGCCGGTCGCGATGACGATATTCTTCGCGCGCACGGTGCGCCCGCCGACCGTCACGGTATCGGCCGACTCGAAGCTGGCGCGGCCCTTCAGCCACTCCACCTTGTTCTTCTTGAACAGATATTCGATGCCGCCGGTCAGGCCCTTCACCGCGTCCAGCCGCTGCGCGTGCATCGCGTCGAGATCGAGGCTCATCCCCTCGATCTTCACGCCCAGCTTCGCCAGCGCGCCGCCCGCGGCTTCCTCATAGAGCTCGGACGCGTGCAGCAGCGCCTTGGACGGGATGCAGCCGACATTGAGGCAGGTGCCGCCCAGCGTCTCGCGGCTCTCCGCGCATGCGGTCTTCAGGCCCAGCTGCGCCGCGCGGATCGCGGCGACATAGCCGCCCGGGCCCGCGCCGATCACGAGCACGTCGAAGTCATAGTCAGCCATGGAACGCTTTCCTGTCGGAGAAATGCTGTGCGCTGCACCTAGAAGATCGTGCCCGGATCGGCAATCAAACGGTTGCCCCTCTGCCGCAGCGCAGCTAAGCGGCGTGCCGACCCGCGGCCCCATTGGGCGTGGCCGCATTCCCGTGCGTCCGCACGTCCGAGGGGAGAGACATGGCTCGCAAGAAGATCGCGCTGATCGGCGCTGGCAATATCGGCGGCACGCTCGCCCACCTGGCTGCCCTGAAGGGGCTGGGTGATATCGTGCTGTTCGACGTGGTGGAGGGCGTGCCGCAGGGCAAGGCGCTCGATCTCAGCCAGTGCGGCCCGGTCGAAGGCTTCGACACCAAGATCACCGGCTCGAACGATTATGCCGACATCGCCGGCGCGGACGTGATCATCGTCACCGCCGGTGTCGCGCGGAAGCCCGGCATGAGCCGCGATGACCTGCTCGGCATCAACCTGAAGGTGATGAAGGCCGTCGGCGAGGGCATTCGCGACAACGCGCCCGACGCGTTCGTCATCTGCATCACCAACCCGCTCGACGCGATGGTGTGGGCGCTGCGTGAATTTTCCGGCCTGCCGCACAACAAGGTCGTCGGCATGGCCGGCGTGCTCGATTCGGCGCGCTTCAGCCACTTCCTCGCTGACGAGTTCGGCGTGTCGGTGAAGGACGTGAACAGCTTCGTGCTGGGCGGCCATGGCGACACGATGGTGCCGGTGCCGCAGTACAGCACCGTGAACGGCATTCCCGTGCCCGATCTCGTCAAGATGGGCCGTTCCACGCAGGAGCGGATCGACGCGATCGTGCAGCGCACCCGCTCGGGCGGCGGCGAGATCGTCGCCCTGCTCAAGACCGGTTCGGCTTACTACGCGCCCGCCACCAGCGGCATCGCGATGGCCGAGGCCTATCTCTACGACCAGAAGCGCATTCTGCCGACGGCGGCCTATGTCGAAGGCAAGTATGGCGTGGACGGCCTCTATGTCGGCGTGCCGGTGGTGATCGGTGCGGGCGGCGCGGAGGAGATCGTCGAGATCGAGCTGGACGAGACGGCCAAGGCCAACCTCCAGGTCTCCGTCGATGCCGTCAAGGAACTGCTGGTCGCCTGCAAGGGCATCGACAGCACGCTGGCCTGACACCGCCCGCCGACTGCCTCCATTCCTCCCGCTACAAGGGCGAAAGACGAAAGATGTCCATCCTCGTCGACAAGAACACCAAGGTCATCACTCAGGGAATGACCGGCAAGACCGGCACCTTCCACACCAAGGCGGCGCTGGATTACGGCACGCAGATGGTCGGCGGCGTGACGCCCGGCAAGGGCGGCACCACGCATGAGGAGCTCGGCCTGCCGAACTTCGACACGGTGCACGAGGCGATCGAGAAGACGGGCGCGACCGCGTCCGTCATCTACGTCCCGCCGCCCTTCGCGGCCGATTCGATCCTCGAGGCGATCGATGCGGAAGTGCCGCTGATCGTCACCATCACCGAGGGCATTCCAGTGCTCGACATGGTGCGCGTGAAGCGTGCGCTGGCCGGCTCCAAGTCGCGCCTGATCGGGCCGAACTGCCCGGGCGTGCTGACCCCGAACGAGTGCAAGATCGGCATCATGCCCGGCTCCATCTTCAAGCCGGGTTCGGTCGGCGTGGTGTCGCGCTCCGGCACGCTGACCTACGAGGCGGTGTTCCAGACCTCCAACGTCGGCCTCGGCCAGACCACCGCGGTCGGCATCGGCGGCGATCCGGTCAACGGCACCAACTTCATTGACGTGCTCGAGCTGTTCCTCGCCGACGAGGCGACCAAGTCGATCATCATGATCGGCGAGATCGGCGGCTCCGCCGAGGAAGAGGCCGCGCAGTTCCTCGCCGACGAGGCGAAGCGTGGCCGCTCCAAGCCGATGGTCGGCTTCATCGCCGGCCGCACCGCGCCTCCGGGCCGTCGCATGGGCCATGCCGGTGCGATCGTCTCCGGCGGCCAGGGCGGCGCCGAGGACAAGATCGCGGCGATGGAGGCTGCGGGTATCCGCGTGTCGCCCAGCCCGTCGCTGCTCGGCGAGACGCTGGTCGAGGTGCTGAAGGGATAACTCAGACAATTAGCGGGCTGACCCGCGGGACGAATGCACCTATATGCGTCGCCCGCGGGAGTCAGTCCCGCGGGTGAGGATTTGGTCCAGTGGGTTTCGAACCGAGTGAACTGAGCGGCGTCGAAGGCGTCTCCCCCGGCTTTGTCGAGGGGCTGTACCGCCAATGGCGCAAGAACCCCGAGACGGTGTCGGAGGGCTGGCGCGACTGGTTCGACGGGCTGGACCAGGCGACGGGCCCGAGCTGGACGCGCAGCAACTGGCCGCTGAGCGACACCGACGCGCTCACCGCCGGGCTCGACCCCACCCAGTCCGCCCTGCCGCCCAAGGCGGACAAGGCCAAGCCCGCTGCCGCGCCGACGCCGGCCGCCGATGCGGGTGAGGCGACGCAGCAGGCGCTGTCCGATGCGGTCCGCGCGCAGATGCTGATCCGCACCTACCGCGTGCGTGGCCATCTGGCCGCCGATCTCGATCCGCTGGGGCTCACCCGCCGCGATCTGCCGGCGGACCTGACGCCCGAATTCCACGGCTTCTTCGACAGCGACATGGACCGCGAGATCTATCTCGGCGGCACGCTTGGCCTCGAGCGCGCGACGGTGCGCGAGATCGTCGCGATCCTGCGCCGCAACTACTGCGGCAAGGTCGGTCTCGAATATATGCACATCGGCGACGTCGCCGAGCGCCGCTTCCTGCAGGAGCGGATGGAAGGCAAGGACGCCGAGATCCAGTTCACGCCCGAGGGCAAGAAGGCCATCCTGGCCCGCGTCATCCAGGCGGAGGAGTGGGAAAAATTCCTGGGCCGCAAATATGTCGGCACCAAGCGCTTCGGCCTCGACGGCGGCGAGAGCGCGATCCCCGCGCTTGAGGCGGTGATCAAATATGGCTCGCAATATGGCGTGACGGAGGTCGTCATCGGCATGGCGCACCGCGGCCGGCTGAACGTGCTGACCAACATGATGCGCAAGCCCGCGCGCGCCATCTTCGCGGAATTCGCCGGCGGGTCGGCCAATCCGGAGGATGTCGGCGGCTCGGGCGACGTGAAATATCACCTCGGCACCTCTACCGACCGCGATTTCGACGGCCGCAGCGTCCATCTCAGCCTCGCGCCCAATCCCTCGCACCTCGAGGCGGTCGATCCGGTGGTGCTCGGCAAGGCGCGCGCCAAGCAGACCAAGCTCGGCGACGTGAAGCGCGAGAAGGTGATGCCCATTCTGCTGCACGGCGACGCCGCCTTTGCGGGTCAGGGCATCATCATGGAGTGCTTCGGCTTCTCCGGGCTCGCCGGTTATTCGACGGGCGGCACCGTCCACTTCGTCATCAACAATCAGGTGGGCTTCACCACCTCGCCGCAGTTCGCGCGCTCCTCGCCCTATCCGTCGGACATCGCCAAGATGGTCCAGGCGCCGATCCTGCACGTCAATGGCGACGATCCCGAGGCGGTCACCTTCGCCTGCAAGGTGGCGACCGAGTTCCGCCAGACGTTCAAGCGCGATGTCGTGATCGACATGTGGTGCTATCGCCGCTTCGGCCACAATGAGGGCGACGAGCCGGGCTTCACCCAGCCGCTCATGTATGACGCGATCAAGGTGAAGCCGGGCGTGTCGGGCGTCTATTCCGCACGCCTCGCGCAGGAAGGCGTGATCGACGAGGCTTGGGCCGAGGGCCAGCGCCGCGACTATATCGCGCTGCTCGAGGCCGATTTCGAAGCGGCTAAGGGCTACCGCGTCAACAAGGCGGACTGGTTCGAGGGCGACTGGGCGGGCTTCGCCGCGCCGCGCGACACGATCAGCGAACGCCGTGCCGCCGCGACCGGCGTCACGCCCGAGCGGATCGCCGAGCTGGCGCAGGTGCTGACCACGCCCCCGGCCGACCTGTCGATCCACAAGACGCTCGCCCGCATCCTCGAGGCCAAGCGGCAGATGCTGGAGTCGGGCGAGGGCATCGACTGGGCGACCGCCGAGGCGCTCGCCTTCGGCACGTTGCTGCAGGACAAATATGCCGTCCGCCTCTCCGGCCAGGATTCGGGCCGCGGCACGTTCAGCCAGCGCCACGCCGTCTGGGTCGATCAGAAGGACGGGCACAAATATATCCCGCTCAGCACAGTCGATCGCAGTTTTCAGGTGCTCGACAGCCCGCTGTCCGAATTCGGCGTGATGGGTTTCGAATATGGCTATGCCAGCCAGTCGCCCAACACGCTCGTGCTGTGGGAGGCGCAGTTCGGCGACTTCGCCAACGGCGCACAGGTGATGATCGACCAGTTCATCGCCGCGGGCGAGGCCAAGTGGCTGCGCGTCAACGGCCTCGTGCTGCTGCTGCCGCACGGCTATGAGGGCCAGGGTCCGGAGCACAGCTCCGCCCGACTGGAGCGCTATCTCCAGCTCTGCGCGGAGGATAATCTCCAGGTCTGCAACATCACCGAGCCGGCCAATTATTTCCACGTGCTGCGGCGGCAGATGATGCGCAACTTCCGCAAGCCGCTCATCATCATGACGCCCAAGTCGCTGCTGCGGAAGAAGGAGGCGGTCTCCACCCTCGCCGACTTCACCGGCGACAGCCACTTCCGCCGCATCCTCTCCGACCCCAGGGCGCCGGCGGACGACAAGGTCGAGCGGCTGGTGCTGTGCTCGGGCAAGGTGTTCTACGATCTGGCCGAGGCGCGCGACAAATCGGGCGACGAGACGACCAGCATCGTCCGCATCGAGCAGCTCTATCCCTTCCCGTCCGACGCGCTGGCCGCGCGGATCGCGCGCATGCCGCGCTTGCGCGACGTGGTGTGGGCGCAGGAGGAGCCGAAGAACAACGGTGCCTGGTTCTTCGTCGAGCCGCTGATCGAGGCGTGCCTGGCACAGGCCGCAGGGCCGGTGCGCCGCGCACGCTATGCCGGCCGCAAGGCTTCGGCGGCGACCGCGACCGGCCTCGCCCGCAAGCATGCCGAGCAGCAGCAGGCGCTCGTCGCTGAAGCCCTCGGCGAGCCGACGGCGGAGGTGGCCGCGGCGATCGGCGCAGGTGCGCAGTCGAAGCAGCAGGCGGGCTGAGGCAGTTCGTTCGCCCTGAGCCCGCCGGAGGACGGATCTTCGGCACAGGGCAGAACGATGCTTCGACACGCTCGGCACGAACGGTAAGGACCAGTCGGTCCCGACAAAGGCGGTAGGACAGATCATGGCGACGGAAGTGAAGGTGCCGACCCTCGGCGAATCGATCACCGAGGCGACGCTGGGCCAGTGGCTGAAGCAGCCGGGCGAGGCGGTAGCGGCGGACGAGCCGATCGCCAGCCTCGAGACCGACAAGGTGTCGGTCGAGGTCAATGCGCCCGTCGCGGGCGTGATGGGCGCACAGGCGGTGGCGGAAGGCGACACGGTCGAGGTCGGCGCGGTGATCGCGCAGATCGAGGCGGGCAGCGCCTCCACCGCCGCCACGCCTGCTGCGGAGAACCGCACCGCCGTCGGCCAGGCCGAAGCCGCCGCGCCGGCGGAGCCCGCCTCCGCCCCCGCCGATGCCGATGCGCAGCTCACTTTGTCGCCGGCGGTTCGCCGCGCGGTGCTGGAGCATCAGGTCGATCCTTCCAAGATCAAGGGCACGGGCAAGGACGGCCGGCTGACCAAGGACGATGTGATCGCCGCCGCCGGCCAGACCAAGCCGGCGCCCGCCGCGCCCGCATCCGCTCCCGCCACCACGCCGTCCGCCGCCCCGCGGGAAGGCAGCCGCCGCGAGGAGCGCGTGCGCATGACGCGCCTGCGCCAGACGGTCGCCCGCCGCCTCAAGGAGGCGCAGAACACCGCCGCCATGCTGACGACGTATAACGACGTCGACATGACCGCTGTGATCGAGGCGCGCACCCGCTACAAGGACCTGTTCGAGAAGAAGCACGGCATCCGCCTCGGCTTCATGGGCTTCTTCACCAAGGCGGCGTGCCTCGCGCTGAAGGACGTGCCGGCGGTCAATGCCAGCATCGAGGGCGACGAGATCGTCTATCGCGACTATGCCGACATCTCGGTCGCGGTGTCCGCGCCGCAGGGGCTCGTCGTGCCCGTCATCCGCGATGCGCAGGATCTGAGCTTCGCCGGCGTCGAGAAGACGATCGCCGACTTCGGCAAGCGCGCCAAGGACGGCACGCTGAAGATGGAGGAGATGCGCGGCGGCACCTTCACCATCTCCAACGGCGGCGTGTTCGGCTCGCTCCTCTCCAGCCCGATCATCAACCCGCCGCAGTCGGCGGTGCTGGGCCTCCACCGGATCGAGGATCGGCCGGTGGTGCGGAACGGCCAGATCGTTGCGCGGCCGATGATGTATCTCGCGCTCTCCTACGATCACCGCCTAATCGACGGGCGCGAGGCGGTGACCTTCCTCGTCCGCATTAAGGAGGCGATCGAGGATCCGATGCGCCTGCTGGTCGACCTGTAAGAAGCGACGACCTGACTTCCTCCGTCATGCTGAACCTAGTTCAGCGTCCACCGTGCGGCCCGGCTTGCGGCCGCTGGTTGCACCGCAGGGTGGATGCTGAAACGAGTTCAGCATGACGAAGTATCTCAGCCGCGGTGCGGCACTCCTTCTGGCACTCGCCGCCCCCGCCCAAGCCGCCGATCCGCCGGCATGGTCGCGCCCGACCGCGCCGTTCCACGTGGTCGGGCCGATCTGGTACGTCGGCACCAAGGGCCTCGCGTCATGGCTGATCCGCACGTCCGCGGGTGCGATCTTGATCGACGGCACGCTCGAGCGGAACGTACCGGCGATCGAGCGCAACATCCGCTCGCTCGGCGTGCCGCTGTCCTCCGTGAAGCTGCTGCTCAACAGCCACGCCCATTTCGATCACGCCGGAGGCTTGGCGCGGCTGAAGCGTGACACTGGCGCGCGCCTGCTCGCTAGCGCCGCGGACCGGTCTGCGCTGGAGAGCGGCATCCCGCCGTCGGAGACGAGCTACGGAGTCGTCCGCTTCCCGCCCGTGAAGGTGGACGAAAGTGTGAGGGCCGCTGACTTCGAACCGGGATCGGTTAAACTCGGCGAAGTCTCGCTCACCCCGAAGCTGACCTCCGGTCACACCCCGGGCTGCACGACATGGTGGATGACGGTGAAAGAGCAAGGCCGCGACCTGCGGGTGATCTTTCCCTGCAGCCTGAGCGTCGCGGGCAACAAGCTGGTCGGCAATCGCGGCTATCCGGGTATCGTTGACGATTATCGCAGAAGCTTCTGGAGGCTGAGGCGGTTCAACGCCGACGTCGTTCTGCCAGCCCATCCCGAGCAGGTGGACCTGCTCGCCCGCGCCGCCCGCGCGCGGCGGGGGGAACGCGACGCATTCCTCATGCCCGGACTGCTTCAGCGCATGGTTACTGATGCGGAAATGGATTTCGAGACGGCTTTGCGCGCCGAGCAACTTTGACCCTCACGTCACCCGCGCGCGCACCGCGAAGCGCGGATCCCGCCAGCTCCCCCCCGCCATGATCCGCCCGAGGATGTCGGTCGCGCGCCACACATCCTCATGGCCGAGGTAAAGCGGCGTCAGCCCGAAGCGCAGCACGTCGGGCGCGCGGAAATCGCCGATTACCCCGTCCGCGATCAGCGCCTGCACGATCTCATGCGCATGAGGGTGGGCGAAGGCGATGTGGCTGCCCCGCGCACGCGCCTGCGTCGGAGAGACGAGCCGCAGTTCGGGTGCCAGCGCGGCCACGCGCGCCGCGAACAGGTCGAACAGGGCCGCCGACTTGGCCGCGACCGCCGCCATGTCCACCTCGCGGAGGATGCGCACGCCCTCCTCCAGCGCCGCCATGCCGAGGATCGGCGGTGTTCCCGCTAGGAAGCGCGTCATGCCCTCGCCCGCGGCATAATCGTCCTCGAAGGCGAACGGCCGTTTATGCCCCATCCAGCCGGTGATCGGCGAGGCGAGCGTCGGCTGGAGCGCGCGGCGGACGAACAGGAAGGCAGGCGCCCCCGGCCCGCCGTTCAGGAACTTGTAGCCGCAGCCGACCGCCAGATCCGCGCCGTCCCGCACCAGATCGAGCGGGACCGCCCCCACCGAGTGGCTGACATCCCACAGCGACAGCGCGCCTGCCGCCCGCGCCGCGGCGGACAGCGCCGCCATGTCGTGGCGCGCGCCGCTTCGGTAATGGACGTGGCTGAGCAGCAGCACCGCCGTGTCGCCGTCCAGCGCGGCGGCGAGTTCGTCCGCCGGCGCGGCGCGGACGCTGACGCCCGGCAGCAGCGCCGCGACTCCCTGCGCCACATGCAGGTCCGTCGGGAAATTGCCCGGCTCGGTCAGGATGGTCGAGCGGCCGGTCGCGCGGATCGCGGCGGCGAGCAGCTTGAACAGATTGGCGGAGGTCGAATCGGCGACGATCACCTCGTCTTCCGCCGCCCCCAGCAGCGGCGCGATCAGTGCGCCGATGCGCTGCGGCGCGCCGAGCCAGTCGGCATCGTTCCAGCTGCGGATCAGCCCTCTGCCCCACTCGTCCGCCACCGTCCGCGCCACGCGCGCCGCCGTCACGGCAGGCAGCGCGCCAAGCGAATTGCCGTCGAGATAGATCACGCCGTCCGGCAGCACGAAGCGCTCGCGAAAGCCGCGCAAGGGATCGGCCGCATCGGCCGCACGGGCATCGTCGAGCGTCATGCCCCTCCCTAACGCGCGACCGCGGCCGATGGCGATATTCCGCTTGGCCGATCCCGCGTGCCGGGCAATGCTCGCGGCCAAAGGCACTTCGGGGGACGCCATCATCGCCACGTCACGCATCGCCGCCGACGAACGCGCCCGCGATGCCGGGCTGGTGCGCGGCATCGGGCCGGTTGCGCTCGCCATCGCCATCGTCAACGGCGTGGTCGGCAGCGGCATCTTCGCTTTGCCGGCCCGCCTCTCCGCCGCGGTCGGCCCCTATGCGCCACTCGCCTACGTCGCCTGTGCGATCGCGATGGCGGCGGTGGTGATCTGCTTTGCCGAGGCGGGCAGCCGCGTGCCGACCAGCGGCGGCGCCTATGGCACGGTGGAGGCGGCGTTCGGCCCGCTGACCGGCTTCGTTCAGGGCATGCTGCTGTGGCTCTCGGCGGTGCTGGCATGCGGCGGCGTGGTGGCGGCGATCGCCGATGCGGCGGGCACGATCGCGCCCGCGCTGCATGGCCCCGGTGCGCGGGCGCTGATCATGGCGGCGGTGCTCGGCACCTTTGCCGCGATCAACATCCTCGGCGTGCGCGCGGGCACCGGCATCGTCATCCTCATGACGCTGGTGAAGCTCGTGCCGCTTGGCCTGTTCGTCGCGGTCGGCTGGTTCGCGATGGACCGGGTGGTGCCCGCAGGCGCGCTGGAGCCGGCGGGCTTCGGCCGTGCGGTGATCCTCGCCTTGTTCGCCTTCTCCGGCATGGAGACGATCCTGGCGACCAGCGGCGAGGTGCGTGACCCTGCGCGCACCGTGCCACGCGCGCTGATCGCCGCGATGCTGTTCGTCCTCCTCCTCTATGTCGCGGTGCAGCTGGTTGCACAGGGGCTGCTGGGCGCTGCGCTCGCCACGTCGGCGGCGCCGCTGGCGGATGGCATGATGCGCATCGATCCGCGGCTGGGCGCGCTGCTGCTGGCCGGCACGTTGCTGTCGCTGACCGGCTGGGTGGCAGGCGATCTGCTCGGCGGCCCGCGCTTCCTGTTCGCCTTCGGCCGGGACGGGCTGCTGCCGGCGGCGCTCGGCCGGCTGCATCCGCGCACCGCTGCGCCGTGGGTGGCGATCCTCGTCCACGCCGCGCTCGCGCTGGTCCTCGCGCTCACGGGCACGTTCGAGAACCTGGCGGTGCTGGCAGGCCTCGCCAGCTGCGGCATCTATTCGCTCGCCTGCGCCGCCGCCTTGGTGCTGCGCCGCCGCGGCGTGGCGACGCAAGGCGCGCCGCTCACCTTCGCCGTCACCCCGATCGCCGCCGTGATCGGCATCGCCAGCATGGTGACGATCCTGTTCATGGGTGCCTGGGCGGAGATTGCCGGCTTCTTCGGCGTGATCGCCGCCAGCGTGCTGCTGTTCCTGCTGGTGCGCCGGAAGGGTTAGAAGCGCTCCACTGCCGCCAAAGCGGCCGCCCACGCGGGCGTGCCCGGCGCGATCTCCTCGACATGGCCTTGCGCCGGCACCTCGATCACCTGCACGCGGTCACCCGCCTTTCGCGCAGCCGCCGCATAGTCTCGCGCCATGGCCGGCGGCGCGATCCGGTCCTCCCCGCCATTGACCAGCATCTGCGGCACGCCCAGCGGCATCAGCCGCGGCACGGAGGTATCCGCCAGCGGGTCGGCGCGCCCGCGCCCGATCAGCAGCGGCACGGCAGACGCGCCGCAGTCATTCCCCGGCAGGTCGCGCGCCGCCTGAAGGTCGGGCAGCCCGCCGAGGCTGACCGCGCCCGCCACCTTCAGCGGCCGTGCCGCCGCCAGCACGCTGCCCCGCGGCAACCGTCCCCTTGCCGCCAGCCAGAGCGCCAGATGCCCGCCAGCCGAATGGCCCAGCACCACCGGCGCATCCGCTGCCAGCCGGTGCTTGGTCGCGATCCCCGGCCACGCATCCGCCGCCGCGGCGACATCGCGGAACGTGCCCGGGTAGCCGCCGCCCGGCCGGTCGATGCCGCGATATTCAATGTTCCAGACCGGATGCCCGCGCACGGCGAGATCGGCCGCCGCCCAGTCCATGATCGTGCGGTCGGCCACGTCACTCCGCCAGCAGCCGCCATGGATCATCACCACCGCCCGCCTGCGCGCAACGCCCTTTGCCGGCAGCCACAGCTCGCCGAACTGCAGCGGATCCGCGCCATAGGCGATCCGCTCGCGGGGCAGGGTCGGCTTGGGGCGGGAGAGAAGGCCGTCCCACGTCATCAGCGCAGGGGCGGCGGCGGCCAGGAGAGAGGCCGCCACGAACATCGTCAACCGGCGCATCTGATAATCCTTCGTCATGCTGAACTTGTTTCAGCATCCACCGCGGTGCCTGGCCAGCAGCTTAGGGCCGTGCCGCACGGTGGATGCCGAAACAAGTCCGGCATGACGGGGAGGCACGGGCTTACTCCGCCGCCGCCACCGCGGCGCCCACGTCGTTCGCCGCTGCGGGCGCATCATCCGCCGTGGTGAACGAATAGGTGAAACCGTTGGCGTCGGTGCCGACCTGGATCGCCGTCACCTCGTCCCCCGCCATCTGCCGCTCCAAGAGCGCGATGGAGAGTTCGGGCAGCATCGTGTTGGTCAGGATCGCGTCGATCACGCGCCCGCCGCTCGCCACCTCGTTGCAGCGCGAGACGATGAGATCCACCACGTCCTGCGAATAGTTGAACGCGATCTTGTGGTTCTCGGCAATGCGCTTGACGATGCGGCCCAGCTGCAGCTTGACGATGCCGGTCAGCATCGATGGCGACAGCGGGTAATAAGGCAGCACGATCAGGCGGCCGAGCAGCGCCGGCGGGAACACCTTCAGCAGCTCCGGCCGCAGCATCTGCGCCAGCGCCTCGGGATCGGGCTTCGTTTCCTCATCCTCGCTAGATTGCGTGATGAGGTCGGTGCCGACGTTCGAGGTGAGCAGGATCAGCGTGTTCTTGAAGTCGATGAAGCGCCCTTCCGAGTCGTTCATGAAGCCCTTGTCGAACACCTGGAAGAACATCTCGTGGACGTCGGGGTGCGCCTTCTCAACCTCGTCGAGCAGCACGATCGAATAAGGCCGCCGCCGGACCGCTTCCGTCAGCACGCCGCCCTGGCCGTAGCCGACATAGCCCGCAGGCGCGCCCTTCAGCGTCGAGACGGTGTGCGCTTCCTGGAACTCGCTCATGTTGATGACGATCATCGAGTCGTCGCCCGAATAGAGCATCTCCGACAGCACATGCGCCGTCTCGGTCTTGCCGACGCCGGAGGGGCCGCACAGCATGAACACGCCGACCGGCTTGCCCGGATTGTCCAGCTTCGCGCGGCTCGTCTTGATGCGCTTGGCGATGGTATCCATCGCATAATCCTGGCCGACGACGCGCTTCTTCAGCTCATTCTCGATCGTCAGGACGGACGCGATCTCGTCCTTCACCATCCGGCCCATCGGGATGCCGGTCCAGTCGCCGACCACCGCGGCCACCGCATCGGCATCGACCACGCCGAACACCATCGGATCGTCGCCATGCGCCGCCGCCATGGCGAGGATCGCCTCGTCCAGTTTCTTGCGCAGCGCAACTTCGTCGGCGGGCACCGCGCCCTCGCCCGTGCCCTTGCGCGCCTCGGCCAGCGCGCGGCGGGCCTCGATCAGGTCGGTCAGCGCCTGCTTCTCGCCCGCCCACTTGGCGTTAACTTCATCCAGCTGCGCCTGCGCCTCGGCGATCGCCGCATCCAGCTTCGCCACCCGCTCGGCCTTGCCATATTGGCCCTCGGCCTCGCGCTGCGCGATCTCGCGCTCGACGTTCAGCAGTTCGACGCGGCGGGCACGGTCCTCCACCTTGGCGGGGGTCGCATGCTGCGACACGGCGACGCGCGCGCAGGCGGTATCCAGCAGGCTCACCGCCTTGTCGGGCAGCTGGCGCGCGGGAATGTAGCGCTGCGACAGCTTAACCGCCTGCTCCACCGCCTCGTCCAGCACGACGATCTTGTGGTGCTTCTCCATGATCGAGGTGATCGAGCGGATCATGTCGATTGCGACGTCCGTCTCGGGCTCGGGCACGTCCACCGTCTGGAACCGGCGGGTGAGCGCGGGATCCTTCTCGAAATATTGGCGATATTCGGCGCGCGTCGTCGCACCGATCGTCCGCAGCCGCCCGCGGGCCAGCGCCGGCTTCAGCAGGTTGGCGGCGTCACCCGTGCCTGCGGCCCCGCCGGCACCCACCAGCGTATGCGCCTCGTCGATGAACATGATGATCGGCTTGGGGGAAGCCTCCACCTCGTCGATCACCGCACGCAGGCGCTTCTCGAACTCGCCCTTCACGCTCGCACCCGCCTGCATCAGGCCGATGTCGAGCGAGCGCAGCGTCACGTCCTTCAGCACCGGCGGCACGTCGCCGTCGACGATGCGACGCGCAAAGCCCTCGGCCACTGCCGTCTTGCCGACGCCCGCCTCGCCGATCAGCATCGGGTTGTTCTGGCGGCGGCGCAGCAGGATATCGATCAGCTGGCGCACCTCCGCGTCACGGCCGACGATCTTGTCGATCTTGCCGTCGCGCGCCTGCTGCGTGAGATCGACGGAGAACTTCTCCAGCGCCCCTGCTTCGCCGGACTGCGGCGTGCCGTCGGGCGCGGTGGACGCGGTCGGGATGGACGAACCGCCGCCCGCCTCGGTCTGCTCCTTCGACTGCGTCGTGACGCTGGCGAACTCGGTCGCGATCTTGTCCGCGTTCAGCTTGCGGAATTCGGGCGAGATGCCGATCAGCGCATTCTTCAGGCTGGGCGTGCGCAGCATGCCATAGACGAGGTGGCCGGTGCGGATCTTCCCCGCGCCGAACTGCAGCGAGGCATAGAGCCAGCCCTTCTCGATCGCCTCTTCGATCAGCGGCGAAAAGTCGGAGATGGCGGTGGCGCCGCGCGGCAGGCCGTCGAGCACCGCGACGATGTCCTTGGCCAGCTTCGTGTCGTCGAGGCCGAAGGCGGTGCGCATCGAGGCGAGATCGTTGGCGCTGTCCTGCACCAGGATGTGCAGCCAATGGACCAGCTCGACATACGGGTTGCCGCGCATCTTGCAGAAACCGGTCGCGGTCTCGATGCCCTTGAGCGCCGTCTGGTTGAGGCGCCCGAACAGCGCCGACCTGCTGATTTCGCTCATCTTTGCCCTACTCCCCCGATTGATCTGAATCTGTGGCGATTATTGCCGATTACTACCACGCCGCACACGCGTCCGGCGACGAAGATGCGCATCCCCGCGAACAATCTGCTTGTCCGCCTTCGTCATCCACCCCGTCCAGCCGAGCTGCGTCTGCCCGTCGAGTCGCGCCGGCCGTGCGTCCGCCTCGTCGATCTTCAGCGCGATGTCCCATTCCAGGTGGCTCGGCGCGAAGGCGTTGAGCGCCTCGGAGGCGACGGCAAAGCGCGTGCCACCCGGCAGCAACGTCTTGTAGTCGCGCAGGCTCTTGGCACGGATCTCGACACGGAAGGCGTCCGACGCCGCCTTCACCCGCGCGCCCAGCACCGCATCGTCGCCGAGGCTGGCGAAGCTGCGACCGAGCCGGGTGCGATCCTCCCGCTCGATGTCGCGCCAGCGCGGCTGATATTCGATCAGGCGCACCGGCTGGCGCATCAGGTGGGTCAGCCCGTCCTCGATGGCGGCGGCGGAACGGCGCGAGGCGAACAGGGCGGCATAGTGCAGCCGCGCCTGCGCCGGGAACGCGCTGTCCGCCTGCACGCCCTCGCGCGCGCCGGTCAGCGCGGCCAGATAGTCGCCGAACCGGTCATCGTCCGGCCGGTCGAGCGAGGCGGTCGGCTGCGAATCCGCCCAGGCGCGGTAGAAGAATTGCAGCTGCCGCCCGGCCAGCACGTCCAGCCACTCGCCGAACGGCCGCGCCTTGGCATAGCGGGCCTCGTAGATGGCGAATTCGGTCAGGTGAGTCGGCAGCGCGCCCATCGGCCCGATCAGCCCCGGCCACAATCCCCGGATGCGCGCGCGGCCATGCTTCTCCTCCACCCGGTCGAGCGTCGTCTGCGCGAAGCTCATCGAGGGGGAGGAGGTGAGATCGACGATGTTCTGCGCCGGCGTGCGCGCGCGGCCGACGCGCGGCAGCTGCGGCGCACGCGCCTCCGCCGCCCGCACCATCGGGAACAGCCCCCACCGCTTGACCGTCTCGGCGGCCGTGCGGAGGAAGCTCAGATGTTGTGTCGGCGGCCGATCCTCGGGGGCCATCGGGCGAAATTTCCTTCCAACGGCGTCTCGAACACGCACTCGGTGAAGCTGTTGACGGTGGTGAATTCGGCGAGGAACTGCTCCAGCACCGCGGCGAACAGGAACATGCGGCCATTGTCGAAGCCGGCATCGTCGAGGCGCAGCGTGATGCGCAGGCCCCGCGCCACCGCCATCCGGTCCAGCCCCGGCACGCGCCGCGTCACCATCCGCGCGCGCACGCCCGTCACCGCATCGATCTGGCGCCGCAGCCCCGGATCGTCCTGCCGGCCGTAGAGCGCGAGGTGATCGCGCAGCACCGACGGATCGTCGCGGTCGATCGGCGCCAGGGTCGCGTAATTGGGGGTGAGGTGCCCCAACACGCGCCACGCCGCGTCGTTCAGCCCCATGGGCGGGCGCGGCTTGGTCGGCGCGCGGACGACGCGCACG
This sequence comes from Sphingomonas jatrophae, assembly GCF_900113315.1. GTDB lineage: Bacteria > Pseudomonadota > Alphaproteobacteria > Sphingomonadales > Sphingomonadaceae > Sphingomonas_P > Sphingomonas_P jatrophae. Next base: position 940,357 of record NZ_FOZG01000002.1, read on the forward strand.
CGCGTCACCGGAAAGCCGGTCAGCTGGAAGTGGCTGTCGCCGCGAAAGGTCAGCGTCTCGGGCAGCTCGCGATTAGTAACGAGGCCGCGCACCGCCAGCTCGTTGATCCCCTCCAGCCGCTCCGCCTCGCCGGGGGCGGTGATGCTGATCCACGTCTCGGTGCCGACATAGTCGGAGCGCCGCCGCACCCTTTGCTCGCGCGTAGATAAGCGCCGCGTGCGGATCTGCGTCGTGTAGAACAGCGCATCCCGCCAGTCGTAGAGCAGTGCGCCGAACGCATAGAGCGGCGCCACCGGCCGCGGATCGGCATTGTCGCGCCCGAACGCCTTGACCTCGGTCAGCCGGAACAGCTCGTAATCGAGCGGCCGAGTGCGGTCGGGAATGATGTGGAACTCATGCTCGAACGGCGTCACCGGCACGCGGCCGAGCTGCATCTCGAACAGGTTGATCGCAGGCGTGGCGAACAGCTTGAGGTTGGCCGGCTCCACCGCGCCGGTAAGCGCCGGCGCGTTGCGGCCGAACAGGATGACGATGTCGCACTGCTCGTCGCATTTCGCGAAGCCCTTGGCCAGGTCGGTCAGCGTGACGAACAGGAAGCGCTCAGGGCAGGCGAAATATTCGCTGAGCAGGCGATAGCCGCGGAAGCTCCGCTGCTCCGCCGGCAGCAGCGCCTCGTCGTCGCCGAAGCCGTGCTGGCGCGGCAGGTCCAGCCGCCGCCACTCCGCCTCCTTGCCCGGCGGCCCGGCGAGCACCGCCAGCGACTCGCCTGCAATCTGGCGGTAAAGCTCGCCCGGTATCGCTTCCGATCCGTCGAGATAGACGGGCAGCTCGCTGATCGGCAGGTTGGCCAGCGGCACCTTGGCGGTCGATGCGATGCGCAGGCGAAGCCCCGCCTCGGCGCGCACGTTGGCGCGGCCGGCATAGGCCGCCACCGCCGCGCGGGAACTCAGATATTCCGCCTCGACGATCTTCACCGGCCAGAGCTTCACCTCATGGCCGGTACGGAAGGTGACGGGCGCGCCACCCTGATCCTCGGCGATGGCGACCAGCTCGGTCTGGCGCGGTACGGCGACGCCCGCGGCAAGGCCGGGATCGCTGTCCAGCGGCTCCAGCTGCACGACGGCGATCGACGGCGTCGGCGCGAGATAATGCGGCTGGATCGCCTGCAGCAGATGCTCGGTGAATTGCGGATATTGATCCTGCAGCTTCAGCTGCACGCGCGCATTGAGGAAGGCGACGCCCTCCATTAGCCGCTCGACATAGGGGTCGGGGTCGGTCGGGGTCTTCAGCCCCAACCGGCCGGCGACCGTCTCATGCTCCTCGCCGAATTCGCGCGCGGTCTCGCGCAGATAGGCGAGTTCCTCATTGTATGCGCGCAGCAGCCGCGGATCCATCGGCGCGCCGCTCAGCCGCTGATCTCGACCGCGGCGGTATCCGGGTCGACTGCGGTGGTGAAGGTGACGGGCATCGGGTGCGCCGCGGCGATCACGTCGCCGTGGATGGCAAACCGCACCGCGCCGTCGCCAAACTCATTCTCCTGCGGCTCGACGACCAGAGAGCTGTCGTCGATGCGCGGCTCGAAGGTTCGGATCGCGTTGCGCACGTCGCGCGCGCGCTGAACGATGATGCGGCGCGTGATCGCCCGCCCCGCCAGATCGGGCACGCCATAGTTCAAGACAGACGTCTGCACGTGCGGATAGGGTTCCAGATCGACGGCGGCGCCCAGCTGCGTGGTGTTGAGCAGCCAGGCGATCTCGCGCCGCACGGTGACGCGCAGCGCCTCCTCGTTGAACCGCTCGACCTTGGGCACCGCATAGGTGCGCATCGTCTCGCGGCTGACGGAGGTGACGCGCCCCTCGCCCTGGTCGATCAGGCCTTCCATGTCGTTGCCCGAGACGAGCTTGTCGAACAGGGTCGCGCGCGCGCGGGGAGGCAGGGCCATGGCGCGGCTCAGGCGAAGCTGAGCGCGCGGAGTTCCAGCAGGCCCCGCTCCTCGCCGCCCGACAGCGCGAGCAGGTGCTGGCCCGATCCCGCCTCGCCCACCGGCGTCTCGCGCCAGCTGGTCGCGCGGGCCAGCCGCTCGGCGCCATCGGTCGAATGCTCGGTGCCGGGATAGCGCGCGGGCAGCATGCCGGCGACGGACTGGCCGTTCTTCCAGCCGATCTGCACCGGATACCAGACGATGTCGCGCAGATCCTTCGGACCTTCGCTGGTGATCTTCTCGACGGCGGAGAAGGGGACCAGCCCATATTGGCCCGCGATGATCGCCTCGAACGTGGGGCCGAACCGCGCATCGGCGTCGGCGATCCAGTCGAATGCGATGCCGTCCAGCGTGCCCGGCGTATCGGGTGCGGCGTCGAAGGCGCGGCCGCGCGCATCGTCGGCGGCATTCGCCTCGCCGCAGGCGGCCAGCTTGATCGCCTCGGCGATGTCCTTGGCCCAGTCGGCCTCGCGCGTCAGGATCGGCGCGGTGGCGGTGCCGTCGAACACGGCGCTGCGGAAGATCTCCGCCTCCAGCGCCTGGTTGTAGGCGACGGCCAGCATCTGCGCCTCGGCCGACAATTTGGCGAGCAGGTCGAGATGGGTGCGCGCCTTGGTCCATTCGCCGGCGACGGCCATCAGCTGGAAAAGAAAGATGCGCGCCTCCGGATCACCGGGGCGCGCACGGACGACCTCGACGAGCGCGGCACGCGCCCCGTCGAGATCGCCCTGGCGAAGCAGCTCGTCCGCGGACGGCATGATCTTCGTCTCTTTACGCGTTCAGGCTCAGGCCGACTTCGGCGCTTCGCCTTCCAGCACTTCCTTGTTGACCTTGAGGTCCCAGCCGCCCTTCGACGCGGCGCCGAGGTTGCCGTCCTGGTCCTGCGGCTTGTACTCGAAGAAGATCGAGGTGTAGTTGAACTTCACCGTCTCGGTCGCTTCTTCTTCGCCGTTCTGCGTGAACTCGGAGATCAGCACGCCCTTGAACGTGACGGTCATGAATTCCTTGGGGCTGCCGCCGGCCTTGCGCAGGCGCAGCGCGACCTTGTCGAAGTGGGTGCCCGAGGCGCAGTGCTTCATCAGCTGCGGCGAGGCGGAGTCGGTCGCCTTGGTGAAGGTGAAGTCGTCGAACTCGGCCTTGCCGGCGCCGAGGCCCGAACCGGTCGAGGAGGTGCCCTTCTGGCGGACCGCGAACTCATAGTTCAGGATGTGCATGCACTTCTTGAACTTGTCGTCCATCGACTCGCCGTCGATCTTCTTGTTCGAGATCTGGAAGTCCAGGTATGAGTCAACGGCCATTTCAGAAACTCCCGCTTTTTACTTTGGCCGGAAGAGGCCGGCCGCCTTGAATTTGCTTTTAGAGGTGGGTGCCGAGTCCGACAGTGACTTTCATCACCGGAAAGCCCGGCACCAAACTTTTTTCTTATGCCTTGGGCAGACGCGAAGTCATGCTCATCGAAATATCCAGCCCCTCGAGCTGGTAATGCGGCACGAACAGGAACTTGCCCTTGTAGTAACCCGGGTTTTCCTCGTCCGCGACGATCTCGACCTTGGCGTCCTTCAGCGGCAGGCGCGCCTTCATTTCCTCGGACGAGCTGTCGGGCTGCGCGTCGACATATTGCAGCACCCAGCTGTTCAGGTCGGCGGCGAGGCGCGGCGCCTCGCGCGTGCTGCCCACCCAGTCGCGCACCATGCACTTCAGGTAGTGCGCGAAGCGGCACGACGCGAAGATGTACGGCAGGCGCGAGGAGAGGTTGGCGTTCGCCGTCGCCGCCGGATCCTCATACTGGCGCGGCGCATTCAGCGTCTGCGCCCCAATGAAGGTCGCCTGGTCGGTATTCTTGCGGTGGACCAGCGCCATCAGGCCCGCCTTGCTCAGCTCCGCCTCGCGGCGGTCGGAGATGGCGATCTCGGTCGGGCACTTCATGTCCACGCCGCCATCGTCGGTCGGGAAGGTGGCGGTGGGCAGGCCCTCGACGGTGCCGCCCGATTCGACGCCGCGGATGCGCGTCGTCCAGCCATAGGTCTTGAACGCCTCGGTGATGCGCGTGCCCATCGCATAGGCCGCATTCAGCCACAGATGGTTGTCGTGGCTGCCGCCGGCATCCTCCTCGAACGCGAAATCCTCGACCGGGTTGGTCTTGGCGCCGTAGAGCGGACGGCCGAGGAAGCGCGGCATGGTCAGCGCCATGTAGCGGCTGTCGGGCGTGTCGCGGAACGAGCGCCACGCGGCATAATCGGTCGCGTCGAACTGCTTGGCGATGTCGCGCGGATTGCTGAGTTCCTGCCAGCTTTCCATGCCGAGCAGGCCCGGCGCCGCCGCGGCGATGAAGGGCGCATGCGCCGCCGCACCGATCTTCGACAGGCCCTTCAGCACCTCCAGGTCGGGCGCCGAATGGTCGAACTGGTAATCGCACACGAACGAGCCATAGGGCTGGCCGCCCAGCTGGCCGAACTCGCTCTCGTAAATCTTCTTGAACAGCGGGCTCTGATCCCACGACGCGTCGCGGAACTGGCGGAACATCTTGCGGCACTCATCCTTGCCGATGTTCAGCACGCGGATCTTCAGGTCCGTGCCCGTGGAGGTGTTCATCACCATGTAGTTCAGGCCGCGCCACGCCGATTCCAGCTTCTGGAAATCGGGGTGATGCATGATCAGGTTGACCTGCTCGGTCAGCTTGCGATCGAGCGCCGAGCGCATCGCGTCCATCGTCGTGAACACGTCTTCGCCGATCACGTTGGAATCGGCGAGCGCCTGCTGCGCCATCGTGGCGACGGCCGCCTCGATGCGGCTGGCCTTGGTGTCATCCTGCGGCTTGAACTCCTTCTGGAGGAGCGCGGAGAAATCGTCGAGCGCGACCGCTTCCGGTGCGCCACCCTGCTCGAGCTGGGTTGCCATGGTCGTGAACTCCCGAATGTCGTTGGCGTGTGGCCGCGCGATCAGGCCTGCGGCTCGTCGGCGGAGGCGGCCTCACCCGCGGGCTTGGCGGCGGCGAGCGCCTTCATCAGCGACGGATCCTTCAGCACCTTGTCGAGCAGGTCCTGCGCGCCGTCCTTGCCGTCCATGTAGAGCATGAGGTCGTTAAGCTCGCGCCGCGCGTCGAGCAGCTTGGCCAGCGCCGGCACCTTCTTGGCGATCGCACCCGGATCGAAATCGTCCATCGACTTGAAGGTCAGGTCGACGGCCAGCTTGCCCTCGCCCGTCAGCGTATTCTCGACGTTGAACGCCGCGCGCGGCGCGATCGCGGCCATGCGCTGGTCGAAATTGTCCATGTCGAACTCGACGAAGTCGCGCTTGTCGAGGCTCTTCTTCTCGACATGGCTCTTGCCCGACAGGTCGGACAGCACGCCCATGACGAACGGCAGCGAGACCTTCTGGCGCGAGCCGAACGTCTCGACCTCATATTCGATGTGGACGCGAGGCGCCCGGTTTTCCTTGATGAAACGCTGGCCGCTTTTCGACATCGTGAACCCCCTCGATCTCGTCGGGGAGGCCCTTGCCGCCCGGACGGTCTGCCTTGCCTGAGATTAATCCAAGAGCAGGTCTGCTACAATCTGCTCCGCGTCTTTATTCGTCTCGCTCAATAGTCCGAGCGTTGTGAGACGAGAATGCGCTTAACGTCGTCCAAGGCGCCGGACGCTATGTCTTCCAGCACAGTGAGGAAATCGGCGTTGACCCATTCGCGCGCCCGGTTGAGCGCCAGCGGCACGGGGGAAGACGGTTCGCGCCGCTGATAATAGCCGACGATCGCGTCGAGCGCGCGCAGCACGTCCTCGCGGCTGTTGACGCCGCCGGAGAAAGCCGGCCCGCCCGAAGCACCGCCACCGCTGCCGCTGTCGAAGCTGCCGGCATAGGCCGCTGCATCGTCGTCGCCCGCCTCGGCCGCATCCTCCTCGCCCGCATCCGCGCCGGTGCTGGTGAAGGCGGCGATGCCGCGGCGGATCTCGTTCAGCGCATCATAGGTCGGCTGGAAATTGGTGCCGGTATCGCCATCGGCATTGGCCACCATCACCCGGTCGGCGCGCTTGATGCCGTCGATGATGTTGTCGATCTGCTGCAGGATCTCGCCGAGGCCCTCGTCGCCGATATCCTCGAGCGCGGCGCGGAACATGCCATAGCCATCCTCGCTCGCCCCGCCCTCGCGGAAGCGGGCGAAGTCGGCGCCCGAAAAAACGCCGAGACGCGGGTGGCGCAGCACCGGCAATTTCTTCAGCGGCCCGAGGAATTCGCCGATGCGCGTCAGCGACTCGGTCGGCCCCTTGCGGCCCTGGAAGCCGTATTCGTCGAGCTGCGGGTGGACGTCGGGCCAATAATCCTCGAACAGCCCGCCGAGGAATTGCGCACCCGCCTCGACTACGTCGAGCTGGCCCGCCTTGGCGCCCGCGCGCGCCAGATAGACGGCCAGCCACACGTCCTTGGTCTGCGCGCTCTGCTCGACGATCGCGTTGATCGTGCTGCGCCAGTCGACCTCGACTTCGGGCGCGTCATCGTCGTCGCTGACCGAGCGCTCGAACGCGCTCTCGATCTGGATGCGTCCATCGTCGTAGGACAGGTCTTCGCCGACGCGGCTGTCGCCATCGACGGGTGCCAACAATAACGCGACATCAACCGCCATGGTCGCACCCCCCGGTACGCTTCACCCGTGACGCGATCGCCAACCCCCGCGATCCGCCACCCGATACCTTTGAAACCAAAACGGCCGCGGGATCAACCGCGGCCGCCTTGGCTTAACCATCAGCTGGCGGGAACGAACTGCACCCGCCGGTTCGCGGCCGCCGCCGCCGAGCGACCCGGCAGCGGCTTGTCGGGCCCGAAGCCCTTGGCGATCAGCCGGTCCTCGGCGATGCCCTGCGCCTTGAGGAAGTTCGCCACCGACTCGGCGCGCGCCTGCGACAGGCGGACATTCGCGTCACGATCGCCGCTCGCGTCGGTGTGCCCCTCGACGACGAACTTGCGCGAGGCCAGCGCCGGCAGCTGCAGCGCCTTGGCGAAGGCTTCCGCCTCGGCGCGGCCCTGCGGCGTCATCTCGGCGGAACCGAGGCCGAAGGTGATGCGCATGTCGATGCCCTGCGGCGATGCCGGACGGGCGGGTGCCGCGACGGCAGCGGCCGCCGCTGCGCCGCGCGCGGGGCGGGCGACGGAGGCGACGCGGGTCGGCGCGGCGGGCCGTGCGGCCACGGGCTGCGCCTGGCGCGCCGGCGCGGTCGCCGCCTTCACCGTGCCCGGACGGGTGAAGCTGAACGCCGCTTCCTTCGGCAGCTCGATGCCCGAGTCCGCCGACTCGGCAGCGCAGTCACCGGTCAGTTCGCAGACGACCTGTGCAGCGGAACGGCTCGCCTTCACCTGTGCCAGCGCCGCACCCGGCAGCGACAGAGCAGACAGGGACACGGCGACAACAATCGCGGACTTCATGGCTTGGAGCCCCCAAGACGGTTCGTTGATGATGGAGTCGATGATTACTTCCCATAATTCAAATCGTATGTGACCCGCAACACAAGAGATCCAAGTCAGGCGGGCGAGATTGCAACCGTCATTGGGTGGTGTAATTCGGTTCCGGGCGCCCGTGTGCGTCCGGCGGGGAGCGGGTAATGGCAGACAGGCAGTCGTCGTTCAGCAGTCAGTCGGGGGGAGGCGAGCGGCAGGCCAAGCTCGCGATCAATCTCGGCGGCGAACAGATCCTGCTGGAACGGGTCGAAGCGGTCGAGTCGTTTGGCCGGCCCTTCTCGATCTCGGTCGATCTCATCTCCGAACTGGGCGAGATCGATCTGCTGCCGCACCTCGGCAAGGCCGCCTGCGTCACGATCAAGCAGGATGACGACCAGCTGCAGCGCCACTTTCACGGCCTGATCGCGGAGGGTGAATTCCTCAACGAGGAGGAAGGGCATCATTACCGCCTGGCGCTCCGGCCGTTCACCCACTTCATGTCGCACAACCGCAACTTCATGATCCACTACAACAAGAGTGCGATCGACATCATCAAGGCGCTCGTCGCGCAGGCCGGCTTCTCCGCCAATCTCGAGGTGCGTGCGGCGGGCAGCGGGCTGGTCCGCGAATATTGCACCCAATATGGTGAAAGCGACTTCACCTTCATCTCGCGCCTGATGGAGGAAGAAGGGCTTTATTACTTCTATTCGCACAGTCCCGGCGGTCACAAGATGGTGATCTGCGAAAAGCCCGCCGATCACCAGGCCGGCAAGGCGACGCCGCTCACCTACAACAGCGCCAGCGCGCATGTGCTGCACGCCGACAGCGCGGCGCGCACCGCGCTCGGCTCCGAAAAATATGTCCAGCGCCTGCACGAACGCGTCAGCACTGGCGCCGAGACCAAGGTGACGCTGCGCGACTGGGATTTCGAGAAGCCCGGCCAACCGCTCACCCAGGTCGCCGACGCCAAGGAGACGAGCGCCGCGCCCGTCGCTGAGGTCTATGAGTGGCCTGGCCCCTACATCCAGCCGGCGCATGGCAAGCGGCTGGCCGAGGCGATCCTCGACGGCCGCCGCGCCGAACAGGTGCTCTACACCGCGGAATCGCAGCTGCCGCTGCTGGAGATCGGCACCAAGGTGAAGATCGCCTCGCACCCGAACGAGCGCTATAATCGCGAGCTGCTGATCACCCGCACGCATCACGTGCTGGTGACGGAGACCTACCGCTCGGGCAGCGGCGGCGGCGACCAGGGCGTCGTGTTCGAAGCGGTGCCGGTCGAGGCCAAGTGGCGCGCGCCGCAATTCACGCCGCGCCCCGTCGTCCGCGGGCCCGAGACCGCGATCGTCATCGGGCCGGAGCGCGAGACGATCCACACCGACAAATATGGCCGCGTCCAGGTCCGCTTCCACTGGGATCGCTCGGGCGATCCGGTCAGCAAGATGACATGCTGGCTGCGCGTGTCGCAGACGGGCGGCCTCGGCAACATCATCCTGCCGCGCGTCGGCCACGAGGTAATCGTCGACTTCCTCGACGGCGATCCCGATCGCCCGCTCGTCGTCGGCCGCGTGTTCAACCAGCAGCACATGCCGATCTACGCGCTGCCCGGCAACAAGACGCGCGCCGTGTGGCGGACGCAGACCTATACGTCGGCGGGCGGCGCGGACGATGTCGGCGCGGCCAAGCCGCTCGACACCAAGAACCCGAGCGCGAACGAGATCCGCTTCGAGGACATGGTCGGCAAGGAGGAGCTGTTCGTCCACGCCCAGCGCGATCTCGCCACCCGCGTCCGCCGCAACGAGACGCACAATGTCGGCCTCGACCAGACGTCGGAGATCCACGGCGGCCGCACCACCACGATCGACAACAACGACAAGCTGACCGTCAACCAGTCGCAGACGGTCAAGGTCACCAACACGATCGAGATCGAGGCGGGCACCTCGATCACGCTCAAGGTCGCCGGCAACTCTATCGTGATCGACCAAACCGGGATAAAGCTGAAAGGCATCATGATCGACGAAAAGGCCGATGCCATGATGTCCCAGCAGGCGCCCATGATGACGATCAAGGGCGATGCGATGGTGGACGTCGATGGCGGCCTGATCATGTTGAACTAAGGCGGGTCGGTGAAGCGATGAGCGAGTGGACCAAGGTCAGGTGGACGCAGGCGCGTCAGGTGACGCAGCTGATGGGCGTCCGCGATCGCGACGCGCCGGCCGAAGGCGTGGCACCGCGCGCGCATTGCACCGCGCTCGCCACGGCGGGTGAGCTGTCCGATGCGGTGACGTTCGTCGGCCATGCGCTGCCCCGCTATGAAAGCGTCGCGTGGGCGACGTCGCAGGTCGCCGCCGCCCGCGCGCACACGCCGGCCGAACCGGCCGAGCAGGCGGTGTTCGATCTCGTCGCGGAGTGGGTCAAGGATCCGAATGACAGCCTGCGCCGCGCCGCCTTCGATGCCGCGCGCGCGCTGGACGAAGCCGGGCCAGAGCAGATGCTCGGCTTCGCGACCTACTATTCGGGCGGCAGCATCGCTCCCGAAGGGGTCGCGCCGGTGCTGCCCAAGGACGGCATGTGCAATCGCTTCGCATCCACCGCCGTGGTGATCGCCGCCGGCGTGGCGGGGGAGCGCGCCGCCGCGCTCCAGGCGGCACTCGCCGCGGGTGAGGCGGTCGCCTCCGGCGCGCCTGCGCCGCAGGCGGCAGGCTGATGTGGGGCGGGCACGGCTCGGGCGCTCCCAAACTCGGCCTCACCATCCGCAACGTCGACGCGCTCGATAACGGCGTTCCGACCCGCATCGATCTCGATCAGCGCGGCGCCGTCATCGGCCGCTCGGCGACGGTCGACTGGAGCCTGCCCGATCCGCGCGCCTATATCTCGTCGCGCCACGCCGAGATCGATTTCGTCGACGGCCAATATCGCCTGATCGACGTCAGCACCAACGGCACCTTCATCAACGGCGCGACCGAGCGGAGCTACGAGCCCGTCACGCTGAAGGATGGCGACGTGATCGCCGTCGGCCATTACGAGATCGTCGTTACGCTGACCGGCGGCCCCGCCGCCGCCGCACCGCCCCCCGCCGCGCCGCCCGCGGCCTCCGGCGGCTGGGGCGGGTGGGATAGCGGCGCTGCGGCCGCGCCGGCGGCCGGCTCGGGCTGGGGGTCGGCCGCATCGGTCGCGGCGCCCGCTCTCGGTGCCGGCGCAGCCTCTGCCGCCTGGGCCGCCCCTGCCATCCCGAAGCCCGACGCCTCCGCCTGGGGCGCCCCGCCAGGCGACGCCGCGGGCGGTTGGGGCGCGGCTGCCACGCCCGCCGCACCGTCGGCCGACGGCTGGGGCGCACCCGCCAGCCCCGCAGCACCCGCGTCGGACGGGTGGGGCACACCCGCCAGCCCTGCCACGCCCGCCGCCCCTGCCACCGATGGCTGGGGCGCGCCCGCGCCGTCGGGCAATGACGGGTGGGGTGCTGCACCCGCAGCGCCAGCCGCCGATGCAGGCGGCTGGGGAGCCGCGCCCGCTGCGCCTGCCGCCGGCGGCAACGACGGATGGGGCGCCGCCGCCGCGCCGGCACCCTCAAGCAATGACGGCTGGGGCGCCGCACCCGCCGCGGAGAGCGGCGCGTCCGCCGGCTGGGGTAGCCCACCCCCCGCGACCGGCCCTGCCCCGTCCAACGCCAGCTGGGCCGCACCCGCGCCCGCACCGGCCAGCCCGTCCCCCACCTCGTCCTTCGCCGCGCCGACCGAGGCGTTCGTGCCGACGCACAAGACGGTGGAGCAGGCGCCGAACCCCTCCGCCTGGGATCGCCCGGCCGAACAGGGGCAGGCCGCCTCAGGCTGGTCCAGCGCGGTCGCCGACCGGCCGAGCGCTCCGACCGCCGACGATGTCTGGGGCAAGATCAACGACGGCAACGTGGTCGATTGGGCGCGCGGCGGCTTCGGCGCGGCAGCAGCGCCGGCCGAGACGGACAAGCTCGGCCTGACGCCGCGCAACGCCATCGCCGCCTTGCCTGCGACGCCTCCGCCCGCCGCCGGCTTCGGCGGCAGCCCGCCGCCCGCTGCACGCCCCGCGCCCGCCCCGGCGCCCACCGCCTTTCCGACGCCGCCTGCCGCTGCCGCCTATACTCCGCCCGCCCCCATGCCGATGCCGCCGCAGGCGCCGGCCGCCCCCGCCGCCGCGCCGCAGCCCCCCGCCGCCGCGCCCGGCAGCGGCGAGGCGATGGCGCGCTTCCTTGCCGAGGCGGGGCTCAAGCGCGGCGACCTCAAGGGCAATGACGCCGATCTGATGGCGTCCGCCGGCGGGCTCGTCCGCCGTCTCGTCGCCGGGCTGGTGGTGATGCTGGAGGCCCGCGCCCGCGCCAAGTCGCAGATGGGTGCGCAGTCCACCGCGCTCGAGTTCGACGGCAACAACCCGATGAAGTTCGCCCGCACGCCCGAGGGCGCGCTGGCGCAGTTGCTCAATCCCGTAGAGCGCGGCTTCATGCCGGCCGACCGTGCGGTCGAGGATGCGTTCCACGATCTCCAGTCGCACCAGATCGCCACGCTGAAGGCGATGCAGGGCGCGCTCAAGGCCACGCTCGACCGCTTCTCGCCGACCGCGATCAAGGCGCGCGCGGAAGACAAGGGGCTGATGTCCCGCATCCTCCCCGGCGCACGCGACGCGGCGCTGTGGCAGGCCTATGAGCGCGAATTCGGCGGCGTCGCCCACGGCTCGGACGAAGCCTTCATGGAAGTCTTCTCCCGCGAATTCAAACGCGCCTACGAAGAACAATCGGCGCGGCGCCCGAAGAAGTAGCGCGCATCCTACCTCCTCCCTTCATGCTGAACTCGTTTCAGCATGACGAGGGGCCTTTCGGAGCGCCGCAGCACTGTTCGGCCGGCAGCTTCCGAAACTAGATCAAGGTTGTGGCGCCGGAGCGGAATGGCTTGGACTGGTGGGAAGCGGACGTCCCGCTCGCCGGGTCTGAGTGACAGTTGGGCAGGATCATGAAGCCTTCTGCGATGGTCGTTGCGCGATCCTTTCTTGATGTGGTGTGGGCGGACGTGCCCCCATCCGACGCGGAGTTGCTTGTGGCCCTCGATCGCCTTCTAGCGGCTGTCCACGACGTTCCGGAGGCAGAGCCCGCCGACGCCGAAGTCGCGCGAACCGATCGTGATTGGACTTCCGTGTATGGGCAGATTGCGACACGATTTCCTGCCTATGGCCTCTACGCTGTCTCAAGTCCCTTAGCGTTGGGGGAGGCAGCGATGACTGGCGACGCGATCGACGATCTCGCTGATCTAACGGAGGACTTGCGTGAAGTTCTCTGGCGTGGCGAGCAGAGCGGCCCTGATGATGCGGCGTGGTATCTCCGTTTCATGTATGAGGCGCATTGGGGGCGCCACGCGAGAGAGTTAGCGCTGTTCCTGCACGCACGCCTGTCCGAGCGACTGGAGTGAACGCCTGACTTCGTTCGACAACTGATCGGCCGCTGTCGGGCCGGAACCAGCCTCCCCCTCACTCGTCCGCATAGGCCTTCACCAGCTCGAACAGGAAATCGCGCCCCGCATAGATGGATTTCACGCCCATCCGCTCGTTCAGCCCGTGTGCGCCATTGCCGTCCGGATCGCCCCACGGCCCCGGCACGCCATAGGTCGGAATGCCCGTGAGGTAGGTGGCATCGGTCGCGCCCGTCGACATGGCGGGGATCAGCGGCACGCCGGGGAAATGCTTCGCCACCAGCCGCTCCGCCGGAGCCATGATCTTCGCCGACAGCGGCGGCGGCACCGCGATCGGGCGCAGCCGGCCGACCATCGTCACGGCAAGCTTGGGATCGCCCACCGCCGCGATCAACGCCGCCTTGGTCGTGTCGCCATCCTCACCGGGGATGATGCGGCAGTTGATCGTCGCGGTGGCGCGCTGCGGCAGCGCGTTCACCGCATGGCCCGCCGCCAGCATCGTCGCGACGCAGGTGGTGCGCAGCATCGAATTGTAGGTCCGGTCGCGGGAGACGATCGCGGCAGCCGCCGCATCGCCGGGGTTCGCCGCCAGCCGCACCATCGCGCGCCCCGTCTCGTCGTCGCGATCCGCGCCCACCTTGGCGAAGAAGGCGCGCGTCGTATCATTGAAGCGCACCGGGAATTTGTATGCGCGCACCTTCTGCACCGCGTCGGCCAGCGCGTAGATCGCATTGTCATCGATCGGGATCGAGCTGTGCCCGCCCGGATTGGTCGCGGTCAGCTCATAGCTGCGGTTGGATTTCTCGCCCACCTGCATCGTCTGGCTGATCAGCTTGCCCGACGCATCGGCATCGCCGCCGCCGCCCTCGTTGAGCGCGAACTCCGCCGCGATCAGGTCGGGCCGGTTCTTGGCCAGCCACTCGACCCCGTTCATCCGCGCGCCCGATTCCTCGCCGCAGGTCAGCGCCAGCTTGATCGTGCGTTTCGGCTTGTAGCCCTGCTGCTTCATCCGGATCAGCGAATCGATCCAGATCGCCGCCAATCCCTTCATGTCGGCGGTGCCGCGGCCGTAGAAATAGCCGCCTTCCTCGATGAACTTGAACGGATCGCGCGTCCAATCCTCGCGCCGTGCATTCACCACGTCGATGTGGCCAAGCAGCAGGATCGGCTTGGCCTTCGGGTCGCTGCCCGGCAGCATCGCGACGATGCCGCCATCCAGCGGCAGCTTGTCGTCCTTGAACAGCGTCAGCTGCGCATCGGTGAAGCCGCCCGCGCGCATCCGGTCGCGCACCAGCTCCGCCGCGCGGGTGCAGCTGCCGGTCGCCACCGACGTGTCCGTCTCCACCAGCGCCTTGTAGAGATCGCGGAACACCGCCTGGTCCGCCCGCGGCGCCTGCGCGCCCGCCGCCGTCGCGAACAGGGCGAGAGCGGAAACGAGGGTTCGGAACATGCGTGCGGCCTCCTGCTGGCGAGGCGCCGACCGAACCAGAGGATGCGCGCCCACGCAAGGGGCGCCGCGCCGCCTTCAGCCCGGTATCTCGTCCACCGTCTTGAACCACACCATCTCGGACTTCCAGCCGCCGCGCTGCGCCTCGCCCTCGAACTTCTGCTTCCAGTCCGCGCCGCGCTGTCCGGGCGGTGTGGTGATCAGCGCGCCGTCGAACGGCTCCTTACCCGTCAGCAGCATGAAGCCCGACCAGCCGAGATGGTCGATGAACAGGGGCACGCGATATTTGTTGCCGCCGAGCGGCGTGACGTTGGGCAGCACGCCCTTCAGCAGCCCCTCCATCGTCGCGCGCTTGGTCACCGGCCCGTCGGGCGAGTTGACGTTCTCCACCGCGCCCGTCTCCGTCAGCCCGAAGAAGCCGACACCCTGGTTCGCCGGGCCGAGATCGATGTTCAGCACCACGTCCGCGCCGGTCGCGCCGTCGGCGCCCTTGGCCCGCTCCCACTTGCGCTGCGCCACGGTCAGCCCCTCGGCATTCGGCGCACGGATCGCGCGGAACGCGTCCAGCGCGTCGCACATGCTGGCGGGAACGGTCGCCACTTCCTCGAAATTGATGTCGGCGGCGGTGATGCCCTTTTCCTGCAACGCCTTGGAGATCGCGCCCTGCGCGCGGCCGGGCGCATCCGCCACGCCGTTCAGCGCCACCGCCACGCCGCGCTCGCCGCGCTGGGTGATGTCGGTGATGTCCAGCCAGGTGCAGCCGATGCCCGGCAGCGCCGCATCGATCGCGCCGCGCGCCTGATCGGCCACGGGCAGCCCGGAATCGGCCACCGCCCCCGCGCCCGCGCCGCCCGCCGCAGCCACGGTCGGGTCGGCCGGCTTGTCCCCGCCCGATGTCAGCGCCCAGCCGCCGACGCCGAGCACCAGCAGCGCGGCGATCGCACCGCCCGCGATCAGCGGCGTCTTCGACTTGGCCGGTGCAGCCGCCGGCTCCGCGACACGCGCTGCCGCGGGCGCCGCCCCGCGCGCACCGCCGTCCAGCGCGGCGATCACCTCTTCCATGGAGCGCAGCCGCTCCGCCGGATTGGCGGCGAGCATCTTCGCCAGCACGGGGCGCAGCTTTTCGGGGATGGGCGTCAGGTCCGGCCCGGCGCGGCGCTTGTCCACCGCATCGACCAGGGTCGCGCCCATCTCGACATTGCGGCCCATCGCGACCGCGAGGATGACGAGGCCGAGCGAATAAACGTCGCTCCACGGCCCCACGTCGCGGCCGAAATCGCCCAATTGCTCGGGCGCGACATAGTTGAGCTTGCCGGCGAAACCATCGCCGACGATCGTCTTGCTGCCGGGATCGAGATCCTTGGCGATGCCGAAATCGATGACCTTGGCCTTGTCGAGCCGCCCGTCCTCCAGCAGCACGTTGTCGGGCGAGATGTCACGGTGGATCGCGCCCAGCGAATGCGCCACGCGCAGGCCGTCCGCCAGCCGGCGCGTCAGCATCGCCAGCTCGTCCTCGTTCGGGCGCAGCGTGCCCAGCACGTCGGCGAGATTCTTGCCGTCGATATATTCGGTGACGATGTAGAGCACGCCCAGCTGCGGCTCCTGCGCCAGCACGCGATACTGGACGAGCGCGGGATGCGTCAGCCGCGTGAGGGTCTTGGCCTCCTTGCGGAACATCGCCTGCACGTTGGGATCGGCGGCGAGCGCGGGTAGCATCACCTTGATCGCGACGCGCTCGTCCGAATTGACGTTGGATCCCTCGAACACCTCACCCATGCCGCCGCGCGCGATGAAGCGATCGACGCGGAAGATGTGGTTGAGCACGTCGCCGATCTGGATGCGGTCGCCATCGAGGCGCGGTGCCATCGGCATGTAGGTGCGGTTGAACGCGGTCTGGTCCTGGCTCGGCGGCGGGGCCGGCTGCACCGGCACACCGGGGGCGGTGCGCCGGTCGCTCGGCGGCGCACCCCAGCCGCCCTGCGTCTGCTGCGAGGATGGCGGCGGCGCAGGCGGCGTTCCCCAGTCGGCGGGCTGGGAAGGCGGCGGGCTGCCCCAGTCGACCGGTGCCGGCGGCGGCGGCGCTCCGCCCCACGGATCGGCCGCGGGCGGCTGTTGCCCCGGCGCCGGCATGAACACCGTCCGCTCCTCCTGCGGAGGCTTCTTGTCGTCGTCGCCGGTCATAGCGTCATCCTGTCTCGCCTGCCGCGAAGGAAAGCAAGGTCGGTTCGCTCGCCGACACCATCACCACGGTGACATTGTCGGGCGCACCGCGCTCCAGCACCAGCTCGACCAGCGCGTCGGGTGCGGTGCGCGCGGTGGAGGGGTCGAGCATGCGCGCAATCTCCGGCTCCTCCACCACGCCGGTCAGGCCGTCGCTGCACAGCAGGAAGACGTCGCCCGGCTCCACCCCGTCGGCGATGGCGTCCAGCTCCAGCGTGCCGCGCACGCCCACCGCCCGCGCCAGCACATGGCCCATCGGGTGCCCCTCCGCCGCCTCGGGGGTGAGCAGGCCGCGATCGACCATCTCCTGCACCTGCGTATGGTCCCGCGTCAGCCGGTGGAGGAAGCCGCCGCGCAGCAGATAGCCGCGGCTGTCCCCCGCCCACAGCACGCCGAAGCGCCGGTCCTTCACCACCAGCGCGACGACGGTGGAGCCCATCTGCGCGCCCTTCGCCTCGGCTTCGGCGAAGATGCGGCCGTTGGCGGCGTGGATCGCGTCGGCGGCGCGTTGCAGCAGGGTGTCGAAGTCCGGCTGCGGCGGCACCTGGCCCAACGCCTCGGCGATGGTGGCGGAGGCCCACTCACCGCGCTCATGCCCGCCCATGCCGTCGGCCACCGCCCACACGCCGGATTGCGGCCGCTCGCAATAAGCGTCCTCGTTGTGATCGCGCACGCGGCCGACATCGGTCCGCACCAGCGCGTCGAGCCGCAGCCCTGCCACCGTCACGCTTGCTCTCCCGCACCCAGCATCATGGCGAACAGGCCCTGGGGGCGCTCGCCCTCCAGCCGCGCCGCGGGGAAGGCGTCGTTGCCCGCGGTCCACCAGCCCGGCAGCGGCTTGGGCGCGCGCGCTTCCTCGGCCAGCGCGATCAGCCCGGCATGCAGCGCATCGGCGTCCAGCCCGCGCGCGAAGGCCTGGTAGATCGCATCCTCGCAGGCCTGCGCCAGCCCTGCCGCCGCGCTCCGCTCCCCGGTGTGCGCGGCGACGAGGATGGGGAAACGCCGGCCGACCGAATCCATTGACGGCGCCATTGCGCCGGCCAGCCAGCCCTCGCTCTCTTCCCAGGCGAAGCGCCACGCCGGCGCGCTGTCATAGCGTGGCTCAAACGTGTCGCCATGCACGTCCTGCGCCTCCGCCAGCGCAGAGGCGAGCCATTCGTCGAGCGCCTGCCGTCGCGCCGGATCGAGCCCGCGCGCGATGAAGTCCCCATGGCTCGGCAGCTTGCCGAACAGCATCGCCGCAGGCGCAGCGGGCGCCGCGGTCAAAGCGTCACCGGGCAGCGGAACGTCCACATGCCGCCCTTGGCGAACGGATTCTTCTCGCTCGGCAGCGTCACCTTGAAGGTCGCGCCCGCGCTCGCATCGCCGAACGTGGCGAGGAAGGCGGTCGGCCCGGCATTCTCGCGCGTCGCCTTCTCCATCAGGCGGAACAGCGCCCAGATCCCCTCTTCGCTCAGCGTCGCCACCGCCTTGTCGCCCTGGAACAGAGTCACGCTCGCCTCGGGCGTGCCGCCCTGCGCGGTCCAGCGCAGCGGCTTGGGCGCCGCGGCGGCAAGGTCCGCCTTGCCCCAGCGGAAGGTGGCGTCGCCCGCCTTGAACTGCGCCGCGTCGATCGTGCCGGCGAAGCTCGCCGGCGCGATGCGGATGGTCAGCCCCGCTGTCATCAGGTCGCGCAGCTCGGCGGCCTTGGCGAACTGGTCGGGCACGGCCGGGTCGAGCGCGGCGGCGACGGGATCGCCTTCCTTCCAGCGCCACACCGGGCCGGTCGTGTCGAGCAGCGGCATCAGCCGCTGGCTGACGAACTGGTCCAGCGTGCCGCCCATGCCGAACACCTTGGTCGCATCGACGAGCGTCACGTCGTTGGCGGACGCGGTGAAGAAGGGATAGCGATCCTGCGCCGCCGCCTTGCACGCGGGCAGGATGTTCTGCGCATAATCCTCCGTCACCGCACCCGTCGCCGCGCCGACACGCGCCGCGCCGCCGCCTTCGCTCAGTTTCTCGACAAAGGGTTGCAGCTGCGGCGGCGCGCCGGCGGCCGCGGTGCCGACCTTGGCCATCGCCTCGTTCATCTGCGCCTGCGCCGCCTCGCCGCCCAGGCCCCCGCCCGCCATCTTCGCCGTCTGCACCGCGGTGCCCGCATCCTTCAGCGCGGCGATGAACTCGTCGATCGGGGCGGACGACTTGCCGTCGCCGACATAATCGTTCGATGCCGAGAAGTGCATGGTGATGTCCTCGGCCGCGTCGAACGTGGTCGATCCCATGTTCAGCTCGGCCAGGTCCTTGTTGTCGCGGACGAAATCCTCGACCTGCTGTTCCTTGAACGCCCGGAAGCCGCCTTCGAACGTGGTGTTCTTGCGCACCTCCAGCAGCATCAGCTTGATCGGCGAGGGCGAGCGGGTGACCGCCGCCAGCGCCGCCGGATTGTGGAAGTAATCGGCCGGTTGCAGGCTGGCGATCACCTTGTCCCACGCGGCGTTGTAATCGCGCGCATAAAGGCTCGCGACACCCGATTTCACGCCGGTCATCTGCTCCTTGACCGCGGTCGTGTCGGCATCGCCGCCCATCACCCACAGATCCTTGCGCAGATCCAGCTGCACCGTCTGCAGGCCGGTCTGATACGACTTCTCGAAGCCGCCGCGCGTGAAGAAATAGGGCACGCGCTGCTGCAGCACCTCGTCGCCATTGGCGAAGGCGGCGGCGTCACCCGATGCCAGCACGTTGGCGCTGGTCCACGGCGCCGCGCCCGACGAGGCGACCTTCTGCCGCAGGATCGCATAAGCGCGCTCCGCCATCGACATCTGGCCGACCGCGGCGCGGGCCGAGGCGATCAGCTGCCCGTCCAGCGGCGCCTTGCGGCCCGGCCACACGCCGGCGAGGTCGTCATCCTCCAGCAGTGCCTTGAGGTGCTGGTTCAGCTCGGCGCGCATCGTCTGGTTGTCGGCGCCCGGATATTCGGTCTGCGCCCAGTGCGTCTCCACCCAGGAGCGGACCGCGCCCTTGTTCATCGGCCCCTGCGCGCCCAGCATCAGATAGACCTTGAGCGGCTCGTAGACGGACAGCGGGTTGGACTGGTTGGCCGCGATCACCTTCTCCAGCTGGAGCAGGATGCGCGGCAGCAGGATGCGGCGCACGCCCTCGCGATAGGTCTGCTCCGCCTGCTCGCTCAAGCCACTCTGGAACAGGCCCCAGCGCATGGAGAGCGGTGCCCAGCCCGCCTGCCGCTCGGCATAGCCGCGCGGCAGATTCCGGAGCGCGCGCAGCGCCTCCAGCGCCTGCGGCAGATCGGGGTCGCTGTCGCGCACCTCCTGCATGTCGATGCCGGTCTGGCGGACGAGGCCCTGCGCCTCGGTCGCCTTGGCCATCAGCTCGCTCTCGAACGAGCGATTGCGCACGAAGCTGATCGCCCACAGCAGCAGCACGATGGCGGCGATCGCGCCCACGCCCGCCATCGCGCCGATCAGCATGCCCCGCTGCCGCTTGCGCGCGGCAGGGTCGAACTGGACCAGCCCGGCCTCGGGAAACATCACCTCGGCCAGCAGCCGGTTGAGGAAGTAGGCGCGCCCGCCGCCCTGCGCCCCGCCGGACCCGCGCGGCTGGTCATAGACCTGCGCCATGCCCGAGATGATGCGGTCGAACGGCGCGCCTTCCTGCACGCCGGAGGTCAGATAGACGCCGCGCAGCACGCCCGCAGGATCGTCGCCCGCGACGAACGCACCGTCGAGGAAGCGCAGCAGCCGCGCCCGCAACGCGGTCAGCTGCGCGGGGAAGCCGAGGATAAGCGCGCGTCGCGCGGCATCGGGCTCCTCCGACAGGCGCTTGGCCTGGCGGTCCGCCACCTCGCGCGCCATCTCGTCATAGGCGGTCATCAGCTGCTCGGCCGACGGCTTGGCGCCGGTGCCGAACTTCAGCGTATGGCCGAGCACCGCGCGCCGGCCCTCGACGTCGAGATCCTCGAAATATTCGACGAAGCCCGCCAGCAGATCCGCCTTGGTCAGCAGCACATAGACGGGGACGGCGATCTCCAGCGTGCGCCTGAGCTCCATCAGCCGCCGCCTGACCGCCGCGGCATGATTGTCGATCGACACGCGGTCGCCGCGCACCAGCTCGTCGATGCCGATCGCCACGATCACGCCGTTGATCGGCTGCAGCGGCCGGTTCTTCTTCAGGAGCGACAGGAATCCCGTCCACCCCTTGGAATCGACCTCCCGGTCCGAATCCTGGCTGGTGTAGCGGCCGGCGGTGTCGACCAGCACCGCCTCGTCGGCGAACATGAAGTCCAGGTTGCGGGTGCCGCCCGATCCCTTGAACGCCTGATCGGCGAAGGGGAAACGCAGGCCCGAATTGAGCAGCGCGGTCGTCTTGCCCGCACCCGGCGGGCCGATGATGATGTACCAGGGCCGCGTGTAGAGATAATCGCGCTGCTTCTTGCCCGCCGCACTCGTGCGCAGCTGGCCCAGCGCCTCGCCCATCCGCTGGGCGAGCAGCTTGCTCTCCTCGTCCGCGGCGGACGGCGGCGCCGCCAGCTCGGCCGCGATCGCATCGGCGCCCTTGCGGCCCTTGCGCACATGCAGGAACGCCAGCAGCCCCCACACCGCCAGCACGACCACCGCGGCGATCAGCCGCACCCACCAGGGCCTGAGGAAGCCGACGAAGATCGGCAGGCCGACCGCTAGCACCAGCAGCGCGAACAGCGCCGCCACGATGGAGACGAACCACCAGTTCGTCAGGAACCGCTTGACCGCGCCCATGCCTTCAGAGCCCCCGCTCGAATTCGTCAGTTGCGCCGCGGCACCACCACCTCGACGCGGCGGTTCAGGCTCTTGCCCTCCGCGGTGTCGTTGGAGGCGATCGGCCGGGCTTCGCCATAGCCTTCGGAGACGACGCGCGCCGGGTCCGAAAGCTCGCTCTTGATGATGTTCGCGACTGTATCGGCGCGCGCCTTGGACAGGGTCGTATTGTCCGGGAAGGCGAGCGTGGAGACGCGGTCGCTGTCGGCATGGCCTTCCACCGTCACCTGCCCCGGCTCGCTCTGAATCGCCTTGCCGATGCGGTGGAACAGCGCCTCACGCCCCTCGTCGAGCTGGTCGGAGGCGGACTGGAACAGCTGGCCGACCGTGGTGCGCACGCGCACGGTGGAGGCATCCTCCTCCACCTTCACCAGCCCCTGCGCGATTTCGGGCGCGAGGAACTCGGTCAGCTTGTCCGCCTGCGGGCTGGCCGCGGCCTGCGGCGGCGGCGCGGCGGCACGCGACAGGCGGAGCGGCGCATCCGGATTGATCTTGCCGAGCGCGGCGAACGGATCGCTCGCCCCCGCCATCAGCAGCACGCGCAGCAGGATGTAGACGAGCAGCAGCACCGCCGCCGCCGCCGCCGCCGCCAGCGCGACATAGCCCCACAGGCCCACCTTCTTCAGCGGCGCCTTCTCGCCCGGCCACGCCGTCACCATCTGCTGCGACGACAGGCTGCGCGGAAATTCGAGCGCGGCGTAGAGCCGGCTGGCGATCTCATACAGGCGCCGCTTGCCGTCGGGCATGATGCGGAACCGGCCTTCGAAGCCCGCCGCCAGACAGGCGTGGAACAGCTCGATGATGTCCGCGCTCTGCGCCGGGCGCGCCAGCATGTCGTCGGTCAGCTGCCAGAAACGGTCGCCGCCGATATTCTCCTGGAAGAATTGCACCACCATCGAACGGCGCGCCCATTCGGCCGCGTCCATGCCCGATCCCGGCAGGTTCTGCGCAATATCGTCCATCGTCGCGCACAGCGCATATTTGGCGCGCTGGCGAATCTCTTCCGGGTAGTGGCCGGCGATCGCGCGGTCGAACGTGGCGATCGCGGCGGAGGCCTGGCGGTGCAGCTCAGGCATCGGCGTGCGCGCGCGGCCCGAGCGGACGGAGGAGGCCAGCGCCAGCAGCGGCGCCGCCTCCGACATCAGCCGGTTGCGCACGTCCTGCGGCTTCGATGGCTGCGGCACGTCGTCGTCGCGCATCCGCGGCTGCGGCGCGGGCTGCGCGGCGGACGGCGGTGGCGGCGGCGCATAAGCGGGCTGCGCGGGTGCCGGCTCGTAATGCGACGGCGCTTCCCAGCCGCCGGCGGACGGCGCCGAGCCCCAGGCCGGCGTGTTGGAGGCGGGCGCGCTGCCCCAGGCCGGGGCCTGCCCGGGCGCCGCCGGCGGCTGCTGCCCGCGCCCTAAGCCCTGCAGC
The DNA here is from genome assembly GCF_900113315.1 of Sphingomonas jatrophae. Classification (GTDB taxonomy): domain Bacteria; phylum Pseudomonadota; class Alphaproteobacteria; order Sphingomonadales; family Sphingomonadaceae; genus Sphingomonas_P; species Sphingomonas_P jatrophae. Next base: position 963,055 of record NZ_FOZG01000002.1, read on the forward strand.
GGCGACGGGCGGAACACCGTGCGATTGCCGCCCGAATCGTTCCCGTTGCTCATCGCCCGGCCCTCTTCACGCACCAGAGTTCGAGTTTCAGCTGCGGCCAGTCACCCGCCACGTGCAGGCCGAGCGCGGGCGCGCTGGCAAAGTCGCGCCAGTCGGGGGCGCCGCGGTCCAGCTCGAAATAGACATAGCCCGGCAGCACGCGCAGCTGCGGCGGCGGCGTCGGCGTATGACGGAGCGGCACGCCCGGCAGCGCGCTCTCGACGATCTGCCGCATCTTCGTCACCGCGCCGATCTTGGCGACAGCGGGGAAGCGCCCGCGAATCTCGTCCAGCGGCGCCGCGGCATTGACCGCGAGATAGAAGTAACCGTGCTGGTAGAGGTTGTGATCGACGATGGTCGAGACGTAGGCGCCCGGCCCCGCCGCATCGAGCGGCATCTGGATGGCGGAGCGGTCGAACACCGCCGACAGCATCGATTGCAGCAGGTCGAACACCGGCTCGAACGTCAGCTGGAGGTTCTCATGGTCGTAGCGCGGGAAGGCCGGCGGTTTCCGCTCGGGCTTGGTCAGCGTCGCCAGCTCGCCCGCCAGCCCCACCAAAGTCTCGAACAGGCGCTCGGGATGGATGCGCGGCAGGCTGTCCATGTGCCGCATCATCGGCACCCAGCGATTGAGCGCCTGGAGCAGCAGGAAGCTGGCGAACGTCTCCGCGCCGCCGTCCGTCGCCTCCACCGCGCGCAGCGCCAGCTCGTCGGCGCGCTGCTCGGCCCGGCCGAGAATGTCGGCCAAGCCCCCCTTCAGCCGCCGCGACGCGACGATGTCGAGCGCGGGCGGAATATAGCGGTCGTCGAACATCAGCCTTTTGTTCGCGACTTCCCGCACGCGGACGAGGCCGAGCGTCACGCGGCCATAGGTCTGCTCGCGCGTCACGCCGAACCGCAGGTTGGGCCGGCCCACCTCGATCGGCTCGTGCGCGCGCTCGTCCGAAAAGGCGTCGGAAACCTCGCTCTCGTCCACCAGGAAGCGCGCATCATGCCCCGCCTGATCGGATTCGCGGAATTCGATCGCGCCCGCCTGCGCCGCGGGCAGCGTCAGCGAGACGAGGCCGTCGCGCACGTCGCCCGGCATGTCGAGCGGCTCGGGCGGGGGAAAGTCGTCGGGAATGGCGAAGGGCGTGCCGTCGGGCATCACGCCCACGGCGCGCTTCACGCCGAACTTGCCGAGCGTCGCCAGATCCTCGTCGACGACGATCTCGGTCAGCCCCCATGGATAGGGACGCACGCCATCGATCCGCGCGGTCAACTCGCCGGAGAAGAATCGATCCTGTTGCTGGAAATGCTGCGGGCGGAGAAACAAGCCCTCCCGCCACGCGACGCGGCTTTTGCCAGCCATTCGTTACTTCCCCCCGGCACTCCACGCCGCGCCACCATTTAAGCACAGCTTCACGGGAGCCGGAAGCGGCGTTATGCGGAGCCCAAGACATATCGGGCGTGACGTGGAGCACTTTCGTCGCGCAATTCTTCGATAATGTCGTGTGTCGGGGGGCGCGTTGATGATGTCGGACGAGGACGATCCTTCCTTCGATCCGCGCACCTGGTCCGCGGCGGGCGCGACGACGCCCGGCGCCGCCCCCGCCGCCGCGCCGCCTTCGCCCGAGGCGACGCCGCAGCGCGAACGGCGCGCGCCCTCGCCTGCGCTGCTCGGCGGCGGTGCGGCGCTGGCGCTGCTGGTGGCGGGCGGCGTCGCCGCGCTCGTCTCGCGCCCCGGCGGGCCGCAGCCGTCGGCGCCCGTCGCCCCCGCCGCCACGCCCGCGGCCAAGACTGCGCCTGCCGCCACGGTGGCGGAGGCGCGCCGCACGCTCGTCCTGTCGCAAGCCTCCGAGCTGCGCGCTGCGCTCGCAGATGCGGGCGTCCCCGCGACCGAGGCGGATGCCGCCGCCGCCGCGGCGCTGCGGACGATCGGCGAGCGCAAGGGGGAGCTGCGCGCGGTGCTGACCCTGTTGCAGGGGGGCGCCGCCACCCGCCTCGCCCGGCTGGATGCGTCGTTTGAGGATTCGTCCGGTGTCGTCGTCAAGCGCAGCGCCGGCGGCTTCGACGCCGCGCCGGTCAAGGCGTCGCTCTCCACCGTCGTCACCGTGATCCGCGGCGAGATGGATGCCAACAGCTTCTACACCTCGGCGGTCGCCGCGGGCGTCACCGACACGCTCATTCCCGATTTCGCCAAGGCCTTCGCCTTCGATTTCGACTTCCAGCGCGAAATCCATCCCGGCGACGTGTTCGAGGCCGCGTTCGAGCAGCAGAAGAACGCCGCCGGCCAGCCCGTCGGCACGCCCCGCCTGCTCTTCGCCAGCCTGACGACGGGCGAGAAGTCACGCTCGCTCTACTGGTTCCAGCCGGCGGGTGAGGAGGGCGGCTGGTTCGACGGCAACGGCGCCTCCATCGTCCGCGCGCTGATGCGCACGCCCGTCGACGGCGCGCGCGTCTCCTCGCAATTCGGCATCCGCACGCATCCGGTGCTGGGCTTCGTCAAGATGCACAAGGGCACCGATTTCGCCGCCCCCACCGGCACGCCGATCTACGCCTCGGGCGATGCGACGGTGCAGTGGGCGGCGATGAAGGGTGCGAACGGCAACCTCACCATCCTGCGCCACGACAATGGCTGGCAGACCTATTACCTCCATCAGAGCGCGTTCATGCCCGGCATCGTCGCGGGCGCGCGCGTCCACCAGGGGCAGGAGATCGGCAAGGTCGGCACCACCGGCCGCTCGACCGGCCCGCACCTCCACTACGAAGTTCACATCGACGGCGCGCCCGTCGACCCGTTGAGCATCCAGACCGAAAGCGGCCGCACCCTGACCGGCGCCCCCCGCACCGCCTTCATCAAGGAACGCGACCGCATCGACGTCGCCCGCGCCGCTCGGGCAGGCTGACGCCGCCATCACCGGCTTGTTACGGCCGCCGCCCGTTGGTTTGGGTGGCTGCGGAAAGACGGGCCGCTTCCCGCTCCCAGCCCAACCGGTCCTTGCAGATGCGCTTGCCCGTCCGCTTGTGCTTGAGGCAGATCTGGTCCGAGTAAGTGGGGCCACTCAGGCCGCCATAGCCCGGCCCCTCCTGCGTCCCGAAACTGAGCGCGCGGCCTTTCGCGCCTTGGGACAGCGCCGGGGCTGCGGGGGCCGCGATCATCAGACTGATCAATAAAATCCGCATGGTGCAATTCCTCTCGGACGAGGGAGGCTATGCGAACGGCCGATCCTGTCAATCGGTCCCATCGGCCGAGGTCAAGCAGGCCACTATGGCTATAAGGACCTTGACAGAACGAACCATATCGGCTAACAGCCTGCCCGCTCGCCACCAGTGATCGCGGCGGCGGGCAAGGGGCAGCCTTACGGGCACCGACCGGCGCGAAGACATCCGGCTCCCAGTCGAAGCTTCGCAAGATAGATTGAACGGCGCGGGCGATACCCCGGGCCGGGATGCGGGCAGTCGCGGGGCATGGTCGCTTTCCCCGCCACCATCCCCATCCGAACCGGCAGCGTCTCGAAGGCAGACGCGCCACAACTTGAGGCGGGCGGCCCGGTCACGCGGGCGACCCCCTCCCGGATGCGCGCACCAGGACGCGCCGGTCGGCCTCTTACTCCTTGTCTTTGCGGGTGAAATCCGCGGCGGCGTCCTACACGACCCCGCTCAGGCCGGCTCGCCGCCGCGCCGCCACAGCACGATCGGCACGATCAGCGCGGCGAGCACCATCAGCATCGCCAGGCTGCCATTCAGCCCCACCGGCGATCCGCCCCACAGCGCCCGACCGACCAGATCGACATTCGTCACCGCGCCATAAGCGCCGATCCCCGGATTGGGGTCGAGCCCCAGGCCCAGCCCCTCCAGCCAGTTCCAGCCATAATGCGCCGCCACCGGCGCCAGCAGCCCGCCGCTCTTCCACCGCAGCAGCCCGAACAGCACGCCGCCGAGCGTCAGATTGGCCAGCTCGATGATCCCGCGCGCGCCGCCCAGCACGTGCAGCCCGGCGAACACCGCCGCCGTCAGCAGGATGGCCGGCCACGCCCCCCAGCGCCGCGCGATGCCGCCATGCATCCACCCGCGCAGCAGCACCTCCTCCGTGCCCGATTGCAGCAGCATCATCGCCGATCCCAGCAGCAGGAGCGGCCCGAGCACCGCCGCCTCGCCCGCCTGCGCCACGCCGGCAAAGGCGGCATAGCCGGTCGCCACCGTCACCCCGCCAAGCCCCACCGCAAGGCCGAGCGCCAGCATCGCCAGCGGTGCGCGCCCGCGCGGCAGCGCCCGCACCCGCGTCGCCCATGCAGCACCCAGCGCCAGAGCCAGCATCGGCGCGAAGATGATCGCGGCGAACAGCGCGTCCACCCGCCACGCCGCGTCCGTCCCCTCCGGCCACACGGCGCCCGCCACCGCCTCCGCCACGGCAAGCCCGCCGAGAATGCAGCCGACGCCAATCACCGTTCCGCCCAGCAGCGCCGCCCAGGGCAGCCAAGCGGGCGCCGCCGCCGCGCTCGCGCCGACCCGCGCCGTCTGCATCGCGGTGCCGGCACCCGGCGCAGGCGGCGGCGATCCCGGGCGCAGCGCGGTGCGCTGCTCGCGCCTGCCCGCCATCGACGATCCGCCGCCGCGTGGGCCCAGCAGCGCGGCGATCGCCTCGCTTTCCTCGTCCGCCAGATTGCGCCCCACGCCTGTTCCCCCGCCCCCTTGGCGCGGGACGAACGCCCGCGCGATCCTGTCTCGCGTCATTCTGCGCCGCGGCTGTGCCCCGTGTCACAAGAATAGCGATTTATCTTTTTGCAGTGCCGTCTTTTCTGTCTGCCTGACTTGCCGCTATTTTATTGTTCATGGGAATGCCAGCAGCTCGCGTCGGCGACATGCATGTCTGTCCGATGGTCACACCGGGGGTGCCCCCGATCCCGCATGTCGGCGGGCCGATCCTGCCGCCGTGCGAGCCAACGGTGCTCACCGGCCTGATCCCGCAGGCGCGGATGACGGATCTGTGTACCTGCGTCGGCCCGCCCGATGCGATCCTGAAGGGATCGATCAGCGTGTTCGTGCGCAATCTCGCCGCCGCGCGCATCGGCGATCCGACGACGCATGGCGGATCGATCGTCATGGGCCTGCCGACCGTGCTGATCGGCGACAATACGGGCGGTGGCGGCGGTGGCGGCGGCGGGGCGGGCCTGTCGGGCGGGCGCTTCGGCACGGCCGAGGGTACCACCATCGCCGAAGGCTGGGTCAGTATCGAGCATAGCGACGCCGCGACGCAGGCCGCCACGCTCCAGCAGGCCGCCGCCAGCGGCGCACCTTTCTGCGAGATCTGCTTCAAGCAGGCGCAGGAAAAGGCACGCAAGGAAGCCGACGCCGCACAGGACGAGGCGGTCTCCGCCCAGCGGGAGGCGGCGCAGGCCGCCGCCGATGCGACGCAGAAGGCGACGGAGGCGGCACGGCTCGCCGCCGAGGCAATGGCCGATGCGAATGACGCCGTGAAGCAGGCCGCGGCGCAGGCCGCGCAGGCCGCGGCCGATTATGCGAAGGAACAGGCCGCACAGGCCGCCGCCAATGCCGCGAAGAAGGCGCAGGTCGCCGCGGAGATGACGCAGAAGGCGGCGCAGGCGGCAAAGGACGCGGCCCAGGCCGCCGCCGATGCCGCGAAGGAAGCCGCCGCCAAGGCGGCGCAGGCCGCAACGGACCATGGCGGCGAGGCGGCGGGCAAGGCCGCGGGTGCCGCCGCGCAGAAGGCGGCGGAGGTCGCGCAGAAGCTGGCCGACACGGTCGCCAAGCTGACGGACAATCTCGCCGCCAGCGCGGAACAGGTGGCGCAGGTCGCCGCGCTTGCCGCAGCCGGGCAGACCGAGCAGGCGCTCGCGCTCGCCAAGCAGCTGGCGCAGGATGCCGCCAGCACCGCCGCTCAGAATGCCAAGGACAATCTGAAACATAAGGCCGATCAGGTCGTCCAGCAGACGCAGCAGGCGGCAGACCAGGCCAAGCAGGCCGTCGATCAGGCGATCGAGGCGCACAAGGCCGCCGCCGCCGCCGCCGAAGCCGCGGCCAAGGCCGCGCTCGCCGAGGCGGAGGCCGGGGTCGACAAGGCGAAGCAGGCCGCCGCCGACATGTGGGACAGCCTGACCGGCGACAGCTATGAGGGCGGTGGTGGCCAGTCGGGCGGCGGCGGCGCGTCGGACGGCTGGTAAGCGCCATGGCCGTCCTTCGCAGCTACGCCATTGCCGACATGGCGCGTGCGCCGCAGCTCTATCCCATGCTGCAGACGCTGCAGGCCGCGGACGTGCCGTGCCTGTTCGCGGGCAAGATCGCGGAGGAGGTGCGCCGCGCCTCGCCCTTCCTGTTCGCGTTCGATAGCGCGCCCACGCTGATCCAGCGCTGGGCGGCGGAAGGGCCGGGGCAGGCGTGGGGCCTGTTCCTCACCAGCGCCGAGCCGCTCGAGACGGTGCGCCGCCACGTCCGCAAGTTCATGCAGGTGCGCCTGCCCGATGGCAGCGGCCCGGTGCTGTTCCGCTTCTGGGATCCGCGCGTCTTCGCGCCCTTCCTCGCCGCGACGGAGAAGGATCAGCTCACGCCCTTCTTTGGCCCGATCCAGAGCTGGGTGATCGAATCGCCGCAGGGTCTGATGCGCCACATCCAGACGGCGGGCGGGCTCAAGGTCGTGCCGGCGAACTTTCAGGAACTGCTCTGACCGACGCCGCCATCCGGCTCCGCCGCTCCCGCGCGGCGGATGGCGCGCGCATTCTCGCCATCTGGCGGGATGCGGTGGACGCCACGCACGATTTCCTCTCGGGCGCGGACCGGATCGCCATCGAGGCGGAGGTGCGCGATTTCCTCCCCGCCGCTCCGCTCTGGCTGGCGGTCGATGCGGCGGATCGGCCGCTCGGCTTCATGCTGCTGGATCACGCGCATATGGAGGCGCTGTTTATCGATCCGGCGCATCGCGGCCACGGCATCGGGCGGCTGCTGGTCGCGCACGCGCTGGCGCTGCACCCGGGCCTCACCACCGACGTGAACGAACAGAATGAACAGGCGCTCGGCTTCTATCTCCGGCTCGGCTTCGTGCCGGTCGGCCGGTCGGCGACTGACGGGCAGGGCCGCCCCTATCCGCTGATCCACCTGCGCGCGGCTGGCTGAGCAGGACGGCCGGAGCAATGGCGCCGGCCGCTCTTCCTCACCCCTTGGTCGGGCTCAGCATCGTCTTGCTGGCATCGCCGACGATGAAATAGGCGCCCCAGTAATAAGGGTGCGAGTAACGCGGGCTCTTCATCAGAGTGCCCTGCGCCACGCGCAGCGCGTCGCCGATGCTCTTCCGGCGGCCGGTTTCGTAGAAGGTCTTGAACAAGGCGTCGGATTCCGCCTCCACCGAAACCTTCCAGTAGGTCGCCAGCACCGCGCGCGCATTCGCCGTCAGGAAGGCGCGCACCAGCCCTTCGAGCGACTTGCCCGCTTCCTCCTGCCCGCTCTGCCGCGCCAGCTCGCGGCTGAGCCCGGCCGAGGTCTGGCAGGCGGCCAGCACGACGAGATTGGCGTTCAGCCGCAGCCCGGCAATTTCGGAGAAGCTGAGGAAGCCGTCCGACGCCCCTTCGCCGACCGAGGTGATCAGCGACGGCGGAATGTCGGTGCAGCCGACCTGCTGCTCGGGCAGGCCGTGCGTCGCGAAATGCAGCACCTGATATTGGTCGAGGTCCTGCTCGCTGGTCACCGCGGTGTCGGTGAAGGCCGCGCCCGTCACGCGCGGCGCATTGGGCACGCCCAGTGCGTCGGCGGCGATGGCGATACGCCGGGCCGAGATCGGCTCGCTCTCGCGCAGCGCGCGCGCCAGCTCGGTGAACTCGATCGGGCAGCCGAGCCCGAGCGACACCGGCCCGCGCGAGGCGACCATCACCGGCGGCGGCGGCGCATGCTCGCCAAAGCCGATGAAGGCGTTGCGCGCGGTCGATTCCGCCGTCTTCCGCGAGATCAGGAAGGAGCGCGGGCTGAGCGCGTTGGAAATGTCCGCCTGCGCCGCGAGGAAGGCGACCTTGCTGTAATCGTTGCGTGCCGTGGCACCCGCCGCCTCATAGGCCTTCACGCTCTCCGTATCCGTCACCAGCACGCCGACCGGCAGCGTGACGAGCGGGCCGGCGGGATCGACGACGATCGCCTTGGCGGCATTGATCTGGTCGCGCGCGGGGCCCGCGATCAGGTTGAACAGGCCATTGGCGGCGCGCACGCGGAACACCGGGATGCGCCGGTCGGCCTCGTCGCGGATCGACAGGCGGACGACACTCGCGATCGTCTTCAGGTCGCGCGCCGGGGCGGCCAGCGGATAGACCTGCACCTGATCCTTGCCGATCACGATGCCATATTCGCGCGCGCGGATCTCGACGAGCTTCAGGTAGATCTCGCCCGGCTGCAACGCGCCCTGGATGTCCGCGACGGTGACGGGCCGGTCGTCGATCTGCGCCAGCCGGCTGTTGGCGCCCAGCTCCGCCTCGATCGCGTCGAGCTGCGCCTGCTTGGCGTCGCGCTGCTGTTCGAGACTGGTGCGGCGGGCAGGGTCCTGCTCGGCCGTGATGGCGTAGCGCAGGCTGGACAGTTCGCGGCCAAGCTCCGTCCGGTCGCGCACGCGCGCCGCCGTGGTGCCGCCCGACGTCACGATCGACTGCAGCTGCGACATCTGCCGCGCAATGCCCGGCTCGCCGATCGCCTGCACCGCCCGGAAGAAGCGCTCGGCGGCGTCTGACGACGGGTTGGCCTTCGCCTCTTCGGTCAGCAGGTCGAGATAATTCTCGATCCCCGTCGGCGTGCCGCCGCTCGACCGGCTGGTTGCGATCAGCGCGTCCACCGCCGTGTTATAGTCGGCCAGCACCCGCTCGGTCGGCGCGCCCGCGCGGCGCAGCAGGCCCGCCCGCTCCATCTGCGTTTCCGCCGCGATCGGGCCGCTAGCGATGGCGTTGGTGCTGATCAGCCGCGCCCGCGTGGCATCGCTCAGCGGCACCGCGCACTGGCCGGCCGCCGTGCTCGGCGGCAGCGTCGCCTGCAGCGCGGCGACCGCGCAGTCGAACTTGGCGATCGCGGTGGCATAGCCCGCGTTGACCGCATCGCCGCCGGCCACCTCGGCCCGCCGGGCGTCCAGCCGCCCGCTCTGCCGCTCCACCTGCGCGATCAGCCACAGCACGGAGGCCGGATCGATCCGCCCGCCGAGCAGCTTGACCAGATTGTCGCGCGCGCCGTCCAGCGCCGCCTGGCTCTGCGCCACCGCATCGGTGCCGCCGCGCGCGAGATAGGCGACGCTCGCCGCCCAGTAACGCTGCGCGTTGATGACATATTGGTTCAGCTCCGCGGTGGACGGCCCGCCGACCACCGCGGACGCCGTGGCCGAATCCTGCGGCGCCTGGTTCAGGTCCGCCAGCAGCCCGCTATTCTGGAGCAGCGAGCCTTCGGGCTGGAGCTTCACGTCCAGCGCGGTCAGCGCCCCCGTCCAGTCGCGCCGGTTCAGACGGTCGAGCGCGCGGTAGACGGACAGCTTCTGGAGCAGGAACGGCGCGCGGTCGACGTTCGGATTCTCGTCCAGCAGCGTCTTGGCCAGCGCGAAATGATCGTCCGACGCGTCGTTGAAGCGGATGTTGGAATCGGCAAGCCCCGCCTCCAGCGCCAGCTCCGCCCGCGTGCCCGGCAGGGCGCCGCGCGGCAGACGCGACAGCGCGTCGTTGAGCACGCGCGACGCATCGACCGACTGGCCCTGGCGATTGAGCACGATGCCCTCGCGCAGCGCGATCTGCGCATCGAAGCCGGCATCATAGCCGCCCGCCTCACCCGCACCCGGCGCCGCCGCCAGTTCGGTCGTCTGGAACGAGGTCGGCGCGGCAGTCCCCGTATCGGCGGGCACGCCCAGCCCGGCGAGGGCGGCAAGCGCAGCCTCCATCGGGCCCTGCACCGATGGGGTGGCGGATCCGCGATAGGTCTGGCCGCCGCGGGTGAAGCGGACCACCACCGTCTGCGTGCCAAGCGCCTTGTCGAAGCAGCGCCGCGCCTCCGCCGGCTGGCCGCGGAAGGTGACCGCGCCCGGCGCGCCGCACAGCGCCGCATCCTCCGCCTTGGCCTCGCGCGTCAGCACCGCGGCGACCGAGCCGACTGGCCGGCTCGCCGCCACGCTGCGGCAGGTCAGCGCATAGGCACGGTCGAACGGCCCACCGAGCTGCGGGTCCTTCCAGTTGCGGTTGGCGATGCACGGCTCCCCCGTGCCGTCGCGGCCGAGCGCGATGCGGTCGGGCAGCACACCCCCGCCGCCGCTCGCTGAGGCACAGCCGGCGAGCAGCAGCGGCAGGCCGGCGGAGAGCAGCCCGGCGGGCAGGAGGGCGGAACGGCGGATCATGGCGGTGGCCCTCACTGGTCGGTCGGGGTTTCGGCGGGGCAGGTGGAATCGGTCGCCGGGTCGCACTTCTGGTCGTCGAACTGAAAGTCGATCGTGCCGAGATCGGAGAAGAGCGATTCGTTGTTGGTGCCGACGACGGGGTCGAACTGCACCGCCAGATCGTCCGCGGTGCGGAAGATGTTGGCGCGCGCCTCGTCGAAGATGTTGAGCAGCGGCGTGGCGACGGCGTTGATCAGGCAGCCGCCGCCGCCCGATCCGACGAGGCAGCCGTTGATGCGGCTGTTGGCCGGGTTCAACGTGTTCAGCACGATCACGCTGCCGCCCTGCAGCGCGGCGCTGCTGCCCTGCAGCTGGTTGATCACGCCGAACAGGGCAAGGCCGTTGGGCCCCGCCGGTCCGGAGGACGGCCCCTGGCTGGTCAGGCTCACCAGATTGCCGGCCACCACGCCCGTATTCGGATTGGCGCGGTTCGGCTGGCCGGTATTCTGGAACAGCGCATAATCGCCATAGGTGACGCGCAGCGTCGTCGCGGTCAGCAGGTTGGCGCCGTCCGCATAGGTGTTGGCCGGGTTGCGCGCCGCCGAATTGTAGAGCGTCGAAGTCGAGTTGGAGATGAACTCGCGCGCGACACGGCTGAAATCGATCCCCGTGCCGTTGCCCGACAGGTTCAGGCTCGTCGCGTCGGTGGCATCGGGCTGGCCGAGGAAGTCGGAGCGCAGGCCGAAGGCGATGCGGTTCGCCCGCAGGTCCACCGTGGCATCGCCGCTCAGCGTCGGCCCGGGCGTGCCCTGCGTCACCCCGCCGAGCAGGATGCGCCCGCCCCCTTGCGGCGTCGCGGTGGCGACGATCAGCGACGCACGGCCGACATCCTCGGGCGTGCCCGCGCTGCCGCCCGTCGCCACGATCGCGCTCCTGGTGCCGCCGAGTTGCAGCGTGCGCCCCGCGCTGATCGCGCCGGCATCGGTGACCGTGCCGTACAGGTCGATCCGCCCGGTCGTCAGCACGTCGATGCGGCTGCTGCCGGTGCCGGCGGCGAGCGTGACGTTGCCGATCACCACGTTGCGCGCCGCATCGCCGAACGTCTGCACCAGCGTGATGGTGGGCGAGGTGATGCGGTTGAACTGCGCCGCTGTCAGGTCGAACCCGCCGGTCGGCGCGGCGATGGTGGTGCCGCTCGCGCCACTGGTGCCGGCGGTGAAATCGCCCAGCACCATCGTCGCGGTCGTGGCGCCGACGGGCGAGCGGTTGACCAGCTGCACCGCACCGGCGGTGAGCGGGCCGTAAAGGTCGAGCTCGTTGGCGCGGATCACGGCGCTGTTCGCCGCGGTGCGGCCGCTGCCGCCGACGGTGACGCCGCCGGTGCCCTCCGCACTCGCCAGACCGATCACCGCTTCGTTGGCGGCGTTGAGCTCGAACGTGGTGCCGGCGGTGGCGCTGGTCAGCTGCAGGTTGCCCGCGGTCGCGGTCAGCGTCATGGCCTGGCCGGACACGGCGGTGCCGATGCCCAGGCCAGCCGCATCCGCCGAGGCCGCCGTCACGGCAAGGTTGCCGCGCGTCGCCTCCAGCTTGCCCCGCACCCGCAGATTGCCGGCGATGGCCAGCGTGGCGTTGGTGCCGCCCGTCGCATTCTCGATCGTGGCGCTCGCCGCATTGATCGAGAGGGCGCCGCCCGCGGTGATCGCGCTCGTCACGCTCAGCGGGCCGCCGATCGCCAGCGTGGCATTGCCGCCCGCCGTGCCGTTGGCCAGCGTCGCCGCCCCCGTCGTCGTCAGGGTGAGCGCCTGCGATGCGCTCGCCGTGCCGATCGTCGCGGAAGCGCCGCGGATGGTCGTGTCACCGCCCGCCGCTGCGACACCGCCGGTGACGGTGACGGCGCCCGTGGCAGTCAGCGTCGCGCTGGTCGTCGCGCTGCCGTCGCCCAGGGTCAGGTCGCCCACATCCGCGACGAGGCGCAGCAGGCCGCCGCGCGCGGTGGCGCGGGTCGTGGCGATCCGGTCGGTGCTGACGTCGATCAGCGTGCCCGCATCCACCGTGCCGAGCCGGGCCAGCGTGCCGCCCGTCACCGTCACCGCGCCATTGCCCGAGCGGAGATTGGCCGCCCCCGCGCCGATGCCGGTGACTTCGCCCGCCGCCGCCGTCACCTGGAGCGCGCCGCCGGTCGCAACGATGTCGCCCAGCCGCGCATCGGAGGCGGACGTGATCGTGGTCGCCCCGCCGCTGGTCAGCGTGGTCACCACGATGTCGCCGCTGCCGCCGCTCGTCAGGGTGGCGGTGCCGCCCGCACGGCCGCTGGTGAGCGTGAGATCCCCGGACCGCGCAGTCGCCGCCAGCGCGCCGCCGGCCGCCGCAGTGCCGACGGTCAGCGCCGCACCGTCGAGCGTGATGGGTCCGCGCGTCGTGCGGATCGTGCCGATCGTGGTGGCGCCGCGGCTGCGCACGCTGGCCGCATCGCCCGCGCTCAGCGTGCCGATCGCTGCGGTGGTGCCCGCATCGATCGTGGCGCTGGTGCCCGCCGCGCCCGTGCCGAGCGCGATGCTGCCGACGTCGGCGACAAGGCTGAGCGCCCCCGCGGTCGCCGTGGCGTTGGTCACGTCGATCGTGTCCGCCGTGACCGCAAGATCGCTGCCCGCGCTCGCGCTACCGAGGCGGACGAGCGTGCCGCCGGTGATGGTGAGCGCCCCGCCCGCCGTCAGGTCCGCGCGGCCGCCGTCAATGCCCGTCACCTCGCCCGCGCCCGCCACGATGGTCATCGCGCCGCCGGACGAGACGGTGCGCAGCCGCACGTCGCTGGCCGAGGTGAAGCTGGCCGGGCCGGTCACGCCGAGCTGGCCGACGATGATGTCGCCCGCATCGGTCGTCAGCGTCGCAGCGCCGGTCACGTCGGCGCGGTCGGCGGTTGCGCTGGCGAGCGTCAGGTCACCCGTCCGCGCGCGCACCGACAGGTCGCCGCTGCGCAGCTGGTCGATCGTGACGCTGCCGCCGTCGATCGTCGCCGGCCCGCTGGTCAGCGAGACGACGCGGATCGCGCCGCCCGCCGTCGCGGTCAGCGGTCCTGTCTCGAGCCGGTTGGCGGTGATCGCGTCTGCAGCGGTGAGCGCAGCCGCACCGCCGCTGGCCAGCGTGTCGAGCTGGATTGAGCCAGTGCGCGCCGTCAGCGCGGCATCACGGTCCACCGTCGTGCCGGTGACGGTGATCGACGCCGCGTCCACGCCCAGATTGCCGCCCGTCGCGGTCAACGAGGTGATCGTGATCGCGCCGCCCGCGCTCGCGACGATGTCGGCCGCGCCGGTCAGGCTCGTGCGCGCCCAGCGAGAGCCCGCCGCCGCATCGCCGGTGACGAGCACGTCCGCCACACCGGAAGCATCCGAGTCCGCGCCGGCCAGGGTGCCGCTCGACCAGGTCGAACCGGAGATGTTGCCGTCCGCACGCACCGCAATGTCGTCCCGCGCCGAAAGATTGCCGGTCAGGATGTCGCCGCCCCGAGCCGTCAGTGCGATATCGCGGGCGCCTGCATTGGTCAGGTCGATCGTGCCGGCAGAACCGCCCGCCGTGCCCGCGACGACCGCGAGGTCGCGGCCGGAGCTGACGTTGCCGAGCGTGACATTCCGGCCAGCGACAACGCGGATGTCCTTGGTTTCGCCGATTGCCACGAGGCTGTTGAACAGCGCACCGGAGATCGGGCCGATATCCGTCTTCGCTGTGAGCGTGACATTGCCCGTCGCGGCCGCGACCACGCCGAACTGGATGGCCGTGTCCGAGGTGAGCGTCACGTCGGCGTCGGCCGAGGCGATGCCGCCGGTCAGCCCGTTGACGAGCAGCAGGTCGTCGCCGCCCAGCTTGGTCAGCGTTGTCCGCCCGCCGACGCTGCCCGAGGTCAGCTCCAGCCGTCCGGTCGTCGCCGTCAGCCGCAGGTCGCCACCGGTGCCATTGGCGGTCGCGCTCGGCGCGAAGAAGCTGGCGCCCGCCGCGTCGATATCGTTGCCCGCCAGCGCCGTGCCGGTCAGCGCGTCCGCCGCGCCCGCCACATCGACCGGGCCGAGCCCGCCGATGCTGCCGCCCGAGACGATCGCCGCGGTGCGGATCGCGCCGCCTGCCCGGATCGCCACGTCGTCGCGCGCGATGATTGCGACCGCCGTCACCGCGCCGCCGGCGCTCAGCGCCACGTCACGGCCCTGTGCCGCGTCGATCAGCGTGATGTCGCCGCCGGTCGTGATGGCAAGATCGTTCGCGCCGCCGCTGCCGGAGGTCACCGGGCCGCGCAGCCGCACGTCGGAGCCTGCGCCGTTGGCGCTGGCGCGATTGATCGCGATCGCGGTGCCGGCGACGTCGATGTCGTTGCCGGTCATGTCGATGCCGGTCAGCAGCGCGTCGGCCGAGCCCGGCTCGTCCGCGGCTGCTCCACTGGTCCAGCTGTCGCCCGTGACGGTGCCACCCGCGCGGATCGCGATGTCGTCGCGCGCGGCAAGCGTGGTGGCGATGACATTGCCGCCGGCATTGAGCGCGATATCCCGACCGGTGCCCGTGCCGAGCGTCAGGTCGATCGCCGTGCCGATCGCCACGTCGCGCCCGGCCTCGGCCGTGCCGATCGTCGCCGACGTGGCGGAGTTGCCCGTCACGTCGCGTCCCGCGATCAGCGTGCCGGCGACGAGCGTGTCCGTCGTGCCCAGCTTGGTCAGGCTGACGTTCCGCCCGGCGCTGCCCGTGCCGGTCACCTCCAGCCGGCCACTTCCCGCGGTCACGCGCAGGTCGCCGTCGACGCCGCTCGCCGCCGCATTGCTGATGCGCACCGTGCCGCCATCCACCTGGATGTCGTTGCCCGCAAGCGCCGTGCCGCCGCCCAGCAGCGCATCTGCCACGCCCGCCGCGTCGACCGGGCCGAGCCCGCCGACCGTCACGCCGCTGGCCAGATCGCCGGTGACGACCGCGCCGGTCGCCCGGATGGCGATGTCGTCACGCGCGTCGATCCGCGCCACCGTGATGTCGCGAGCGGCGCCCAGCGCCACGTCGCGCCCGGCGGCATTGCCGGTCAGCACGATGTCGCGCCCCGCGCCGAGATCGAGGTCGCCGTCCACGGTCCCGCCCGTCACGCTGGCCGAGCTCAACCGGATGTCGGCATCCGCGCCCACCGCCCGCACAGTGCCGATGGTGATCGCCGTCGCGGCGACGTCGGTGTCGCGGCCGGTCAGGTCCACGCCGGTCAGCAGCGTATCGGCAGCTCCCGGGGCATCGCCCCGCGTCGTGCCGCCGATGGTCGCGCCCGAGGTCCAGCTCAGGCCGGTGGCGGTGCCCGTCGTGCGGATGGCGATGTCGTCGCCGGCCGCCAGCGTCGTCGCCACCAGCGTGCCGGTGGACAGCGCGATGTCGCGCCCGGCGCTCGCCGCCGTCACGTCGATCGTCGGCGCGCCCGCGCCGTTGGTCGTGCCGGCAAAGTCGCGCGCCGCGGTCACCGTCGCCAGCCGCGCCAGCGTGCCCGCGGTGACCAGCACGTCGCTCGCCGCATCCAGCGTGGTCAACGTCGCGCGCCCGCCCGCGCCGATGCCCGTTGCCTCGTTGGCGGCGGTGACGGTCAGCGTGCCGCTCTGCGAGGTGACGGTGCCGAGGCGGATGCTCGTCGACGACAGAATCGTCGTCGGCGCCGCCGGGGTCGCGCCGCCGGTGGTCAGCGTCGTCACCTGGAGTTCGTCGACGCC
The DNA here is from genome assembly GCF_900113315.1 of Sphingomonas jatrophae. Taxonomy (GTDB): domain Bacteria; phylum Pseudomonadota; class Alphaproteobacteria; order Sphingomonadales; family Sphingomonadaceae; genus Sphingomonas_P; species Sphingomonas_P jatrophae. The sequence continues at coordinate 979,117 of NZ_FOZG01000002.1, forward strand.
GCCCTGCTTCTCGATCCGCGCCGCGCCGGCAATGTCGCCGGTCGTGAAGACGAGCGCGTCGGAGCGCGCCAGCACGGCCAGGTCGCCGCCTGCATTGCCCGTCGTGATCGTGGTGCCGCCGAAGCTGGCGCCGGCAATGTCGATGTCGTTCCCGTCGAGCGTCGCTCCGACCAGCGTATCCGCCACGCCCGTGGCATCGATCGCCCCGACACCGCTCTGCAGCGCGCCCACGCCGATGCCGCCGCCAGCCCGCAGCGCGATATCGTCCTGCGCGGTGATGCCGGCAGTCGAGATGAAGCCGCCCGCACCCAGCGCCACGTCGCGCGCCACGGCATCGTTCGTCAGCGAGATGTTGCCGCCGGCGGTGAGCGACAGATCGCCCGCCGGATCGCCGCCGGAGACCGGCCCCGCAATCCGGATGTCGGAGAGGAAGCCGTTGGCGGTCGCCGCGCCGATGCGGACGCTGCTGCCGGCCACGTCGATGTCGTTGCCGGTCAGGTCGACCGCTCCGACCAGCGTGTCCGCCGCGCCCGCCGCGTCGAGCGACGGCGCAACGCCGCTCACCCAGCCTGTGCCGACGATGGCGCCCGCGGCGCGGATAGCGATGTCGTCGCCCGCGGACACGTCCTGAACGGTCGCGTCGCCGGTGGTGGTGCGGATCGCCACGTCTCGACCAGCGGAGACCAAGGTCTTGGTCATCGAGCCGGCGGTCAGCGTCGCGTCGGCCGGGTTCAGCCCCGCGCTCGCCGGCGGCACCGTCACGCCGTCCGGATTGGGGTCGGTCTCGCCGATCAACGGCACGATCAGGCCCGCACGCACCACCGCGATACTGTCATTGCCCGCCACGGTCGAGGTGACGCTGCCCGCCGCCGCAATGCCGGTGCCGGTCGCATCGCCGCCCGCCACGATGGTCAGGTTGCCGCCGCGCGCCTGCGCGCCGAGCGCGCCGCCGGAGGCATTGAGCGAGAGCAGGCCGAGCCCGGTCGACAGCGACACGTCGCCTTCCGCCGCCAGCGTGTCGGTCGCGGTCAGAGAACGGCCGCTCAGCACCAGCGACTGCCGCGCGCCGTCGAAGCCGGTGACGGTAACCTTGCGCGTCGCGATGTCGCCCGAGGTCGTCACCTGCAGCCCCGCGCGCACGCTCACATCGCCGACGAAGGCGACATTGCCGGCATCCAGCGCCAGCGCGCCGAAGGTGGTTCCGGTCGCATCCGTGCCGCGCAGGCTGCGCGCCGCCACCGTGCCGAGCGTCAGCGAACTGCCGGGGGTCGCCAGGCGGACGCCGATGTTGGAGGCGCGGTTGGTCGCCCCGCCGAGCAGGGTCGTGCCCTCGACGAAGGCGATGTTGCCGCCCGTCGCATCGAGCACGAGGCTCTCCGCACCCGCCGCCATATCGTCCTGATTGGCGACGAGCGTCAGCCCCGCGCGTCCGTCGATCCCGCCCGCGGTGGAGACGATGCGCACGCGCCCGTTCGCCTGCTGGCGCACCGCGACGTTCGTCTCGCCGAGCAGCACGCGCCCGCCCTGGACGAGATAGTCGCGCCCGGCCTGCACCGTACCGGCGATCTCCGCGTCAGCGCCCGCCGTCACGCGAACGTCGCGCGCGGCGGTGAGCGTGCCGGCCCGCACCGCGCCGGTCGCGGTGACGTTCACGTCGCGCGCCTGCGTGGCGGACAGCGGATCGGCCAACGCCACCGCGTTGTTCAGCCGCACGTTGGTCGCCGAAACGATCGTCACGCTGGCCGGTGCGCCCGCTGCCGTTCCGGCGGTGACCGTGCCGGTGACGATCAGGTCGTTCGTGTCGGCGCCCTGCTTGGTCAGCAGCACGTCCGCGCCTGCCGTGCCCGTGCCCAGCTCCAGCCGGCGTGCCGTTGCCGTCAGGCGCAGGTCGCCCTGGGCACCGTTCGCCGTCGCGGTGGTCGCAAGAACGGTCGCGCCCCGCGCATCGATGTCCGCACCCGCCAGCAGGCCGCCGGCGAGCAGGTCCGCCGCCCCGGCCGCGCCCGTCTCGACCGGCGCGAGCCCGCCGACCTCGACGCCCGATTGCATCGCGCCCGTGCTGATCGTGCCGGTCGCCGTGTCCGCCCGGATGGCGATGTCGTCGCGCGCGTTCAGCGCCGCGGTGGAGACCGAGGCGCCATTCAGCGCGATGTCGCGGCCAATCGCGGTGTTGCCGAGGGCGATCGCCCCGGTCGCGGTGATGACGAGGTCGGCCGCGGCATCGCCGATGGTGCCGCCGCCGTTGATCCGCACGTCGTCCGCCGACTGGATCGCTGCGAAGGTGATCGGACCGGACGAGGCGAGATCCACGTCCTGCCCGGTGAAGTTGACCGCAGGCAGCAGCGCGTCCGCGGCGCCCGCCGCATCGGTCGGGCCCGCGCCATTGGCGGTCGCGCCGCTGGTGATGGTGCCCGTGCTGATCCCGCCCGCGCCGCCACGGATCGCCACGTCGTCGCGCGCGGTCAGCGCCAGCACCGATACACGCTCGCCCGCGGAAATCGCGATGTCGCGCGCCTGCACGGCGCTGTTCAGCGTCACGTTGCCACCCGCCGTCGCGTAGAAGTCGGCCTCGGCCAGGGGCTGCACGATCGCGCCATCGAGGCGGATGTCCGATCCCGTGCCCCTCGCATCGATCCGCTGGATGGTGATCGCGTTCGCCGCCACGTCAATGTCGTTGCCGGCAAGCGCGCCGGCGCCGAGCACGGCATCGGCCGCGCCGGTGACATCGGCTGCGCCAAGGCCGGCAACGCCGGTGCCGCTCGTCCACGACGTGCCGGTAGCGAACGCGGCGGCGCCGGCCCGGATGACGATGTCGTCGCGGGCGGACAGGGTCGTGGCGACGATGGTGCCGGCAGCGCGCAGCACGACGTCGCGGCCGCCGCCGTTGGTCAGCGTGATCGCGTTGACCAGCCCGACGCCGGTCGATTGCACGTCCAGGTCGCCGCTGGCGATGACGGTATTGAGCTGCGCCGCCGTCTGCGACCGGATCACCGCACTGCCGAGCGTGGCGGCATTGCCGTTCGCCGTGCCGATGTTGAGCGTGCCGGTGACGCTCAGGAGATCGGTCGCGCCCGTCTTGGTCAGTGTCGCATTGCCGGCGACGCTGCCGCCGCCCAGTTGCAGCAAGGTATCGGTCGCGGTCAGCCGCAGGTCGTCGTTGGACGATACCGAATTGAGGCCGGCCTGCGCGGTGGTGAGCAGCAGGCGCCCGCCGGTCGCGTCGATGTCCGCGCCGACCAGCGTGCCGCCGGCGAGCGTATCCGCCACACCCGCCGCATCCGTCGCCGCCAGTCCACCGACCGTCGCACCCGAGCGCCACGTGCCGCCCTGAAGGCTCGGCCCGCGCACCGCAATGTCGTCGCGCGCAGTCAGCGTGGATGCGGTGATCGTGCCGGTGTCAGTGGTCAGCGCGATGTCGACGCCCTCGGCCGCGGTCACCGTCAGGCCGGTCGCGCCGCTCAGCCGCACGTTGCCGAGCACCGCGCTCGCGCCGGCCGCGGTCAGCGTGCCGGCGGTGGAGGTCGCGGTGATGTCCGGCGCCGTCGATCCGTCCGCACCCGTGCTCGTCAGCTGCCCCGTCGAGAAGCCGTCGCGCGCCGTCAGGATGATCCCGCCCGACGCCGACATAGCGGCCAGCGCTGCGGCGCCCGTGCTGTTGGTCAGCGCGCCGTTGGCCGCGGTCAGGCTGACGCCATTGTTCGCGCCGGTCACGTTTATCGCGCCGACCGAGACGTTGCCGCCCGTGCTGGTCAGCGCCAGCGTCGCCCCCGTCAGGTCGACCGCGCCGACCGTGAGATTGCCCGTCCGCGTCACGCCGTCGAGGATGCCGCCCGCGCCGACGCTGGAGCGGAGCGCCGCCGCGCGCACGTTGCCCAGCGTCGTCGCGCCCGCTTGGTCGGCGGTGGCGAGGATCACGGCGGTGCGCGTCGTCTCGCTGCCGCCGTTCAGCTGCGAATTGGCGGCGAAGTTGATCGCCTGCCCCGCCGCATTGGTCCTGAGCGTCAGGTTCGCGCCCGCGCCGCTGCCCGATTGCAGCGTCAAATTCTCGCCGCCGGTGATCCCGCCGGTGCGCGCGGTGATCGTCACCGCGCCGCCCGCGCGCTGCGTCTCCGCATCGGCATCGACACCCAGGCCCACCGCATTGCCGGTGACGTCATAGGTGCCGTCCGCGCTGATCGCGCCGGGCACCGTCACGTCGAGGCTCGCCGTCAGGCTGACATTGCCGCCCGCGATGATGGTCGGCGCGATCAGGTTGTCGCCCAGCGCCTCCAGGATCACATCCGCACCGGCAGGCGAGGCGGTGATCGCGCCGACCGTCACGGTCGATCCGCGCACCGTCACGTCGTCGCCGGCATTGATCGTGCCGGTGGTGACGAGATTGCTGCCCGTCGCCGTGGTCGCGCCGGCGCTGACGATGTTGCCGACGTTGATCGTGCCGCCGCCGATGGCGTTCAGCGTCACGTTGCCGCCGCTGTTGGTCAGCGCGCCGGTGCCGATCGTCCCCCCGTCCGAGGTGAAGCGCAGCAGCGCGCCGCTGTTCCGCACCGTGACCGCCTGGGTCGAGATCGACAGCGCCCTGACGTCCAGCGTGTTGGCGACATCCAGCGTGCCCGCGGTGAAGGCGGTGGAGCGGACGATGCCGCCGACGCTGCCGGAGGGAGCGAGCGTGCGCGCCGTGACGTTGCCGAGGGTCAGCGGCGTATCGCCAGCGCCGACGAACACGTCGGAGCTGCGGTTGGGCGTGCCGTCCGCCGCGGTGCCGCCGATGATCGTCGTGCCGGCGAAGGCGATGCCGCCCGCGCCGGGGACGAAGGTGATCGCCTCACTGCCCGCGCCGCCGCTGTTGCCGGTCAGCGTCAGCCCGCTGCGACCGGTGATCGTGCCCGCGCCGCGCGCGGTCAGCGTCACGCCGCCTGTCGCCGCGAGCACGCGCGCCGCGCCGCCTGCATCGCCCAGCGTCACCGATCCGCCCTCGATGCTGACGTCGCCCGTCACCGGCGACGTGCCTGCCACCCCGCCAGTGACGAACACGTTGCTGCCCGTCGAGGTGATCGTCGCGTCCCCGTCGCGGGTGCTGAGCCCGGCGAGGTTGACCGCCCCCTGCCCGGTCACCGTGATCGCGCCATCGGCGGCGAGATTGCCGGTCGCCGTCACCAGCCCGGCGGGCGGCCCGCCACGCGCGTCGAGCGTCAGCGTCTGCCCGTCACCGCGGATTGTCACTGCGCCGACGGCGATGCTGCCGTTCAGCGTCGAGGCCGAAAAGCTCTGGTTCAGGTCGAGATTGTTGAAGCGCAGGTTGCCGGACAGGCGCGACACACCCGGCGTCGCGGTCGGGGGTGTCCCCAGCGTCGTCGAGAGCAGGCTGTTCGCGGTGACGTTGCCCAGCGCCAACGGGCTGCCGTCGCCCAGCTGGACGATGGTCAGGTCGGTGCGGCTGGCGGCGGTGCCCGCTACCAGGCTGGTGGTCGTCGTGCCCGGCGTTGCGGTGGCAAAATTGATCGACCCGTTCGCGTCGGTGGTCCGCAGCGTCAGGCCATTGTCTGCTGCCGTCGCGCTCGCTCCCGCGGCGTTGGCCGTCAGGACCAGCCCGGCATTGCCGGTGATGCTGCTGCTCGCCCGGACCGACACTGCGCCGTTCGCGCTCTGCGTGCCGCCCAACGTGATGCTGCTGCCGCTGCCGACATTGTAGTTGCCGCCCGCGCTCACCGTGCCGGTCACCGACACGCTGGTGCCGCCGACGGTCAGCTGGCCGCCCGCGGTCATGTTGCCGGCGAGGCTGACCGCGCCTGCGCCCTGAACGTTGATCCTGCCGCCGGAGACCAGCCCGGCCGGCGCTGCGCCTGCCGACTGCACGATGCCGCTGTCCTGCAGATTGGACGGCATGGAGACGCTCGGCGAGAAGACGGAGCCCGCCGCCAGCACGATGCCGCGGTCGGTCGCCACCGCGGATGTCGCCTCGATCCGTCCGCCGACCAGCAGCGAGCGCGCGATGCCGCCGCCCGCCGCGCGCGCGAAGCCCAGCGTCACGGTCTGCCCGTTGACGGTGGAGTTCACCGTCATGTCCGCATCCACCGTCGATCCGGCCGCGATCGTGAAGGCGAGCGGGCTGCCCGTGGTGCGCGCGACGGTGACGTCCTGGCCGACGATGAAGCCGGTATCGCCGCCGGCAGATTGGGTGCCGCCCGTCGCGGTGACCTGCGCGCCGATGAACACGAGGTCTCCCCGGGTGCTGATCGTGCCGCCGGAGATGTTGATCGCGCCGCCGGTGCCGGTGAACTGGGTCGAGAAATTACCGAACGGGGTGTCGTTGTTGAAGTCGGCGTCCGTAATGCCGAGCGTCGAGGCGATCATCGCGCCGACATTGACGTTCGCGCCCGAGCCGAACGTGATCCCCTGCGGATTGATCAGATAGACCGAGACGTTCGGATCGGACTGGATCGTGCCGCTGATGCCGCTGGCACCACCGGCGCCGATCACGCGGTTCAGCACCGCCGCGTCGCCGCCCGAACCATTGTTGAACTGCACCACGTTCGGCGTCGCCGCATCGACCCGGCCGACGTTGAACGTGTTCCAGTTGATGATCGAGCGGGACGAACCGAGATCGACGTCCAGCCGCGTCCCCGCCCCGGTGACATCGCCCGGCGCGGTCGCCGCGCCATCGACGCGGAACCCGACCGTACCTGCACCAACGGACGCGCCGGAGGGCAGCGCCGGCTGCGCCGCAACGCGCGCGGGTGTCGTGATGCCGATCACGCCGCCGACGAGCGCGGTGGTCAGCGAGAGCTTGGCCCGGAGGCTTGTGCGCGTGTTCGACATCTTGTCTCTCCTGCCCCGCTTACTTGACGGTGGGGCTGAACTGGCCCGTGATCGACAGCAGCAGCCGATCCGGCGCGCGCTTCGCGCCGGGGATCAGCAGCGCCTTGTCGCGCGGGCGGGCATAGGTAATCTCGGCGAGCAGGCGGTTGGCCCAGCCGATGCGCAGGCCGCCGCCGAAGCTGTCCAGCGTGCGGCGGTTCTCGATCGCGTTGCTGTCGAGATTGCGGATGTAGACGAGGTCGTAGAAGCCGAAGAGGTCGGTCCGCACCTCGCTCGACTGGAAGATCTTGGCACGCGGTTCGATCCGCACCGCCACCGCGCGGTCGGCGCTGTTCGCACCCGGATCATAGCCGCGGCCGAAGGTGAGGTTGCCGAGCGAATATTCCTCGAAGTTGAGGAGCGGCCCGCTGGAATATTGCGCCCTTGCGCCGGCATAGAGGCTGAAGATCGGCCCCAGCCCGACGATGCCGTCCAGCTCGCCGCGCACCACCGAGGCCTGCGGATCGCCCTCGAAGCGCGACGGCGTGTAGCCGCCCTTGGTCTCGGCCCGCCTGCTCGCCTTGAGCACGTTGAGCCCCTGGCGCACCTCCACCTCGCCGCGCAGGAACCACTTGTCCGCGCCGTCCGGCCGCCGCTCGCCCGCGGACGCTTCCATGCGCAGGAAGGCGACGCGCAGCTTGTCGCGGTTGAGCGGCGAGCTGGAGCCGTTGGCGTGGACGCGCGTGCGCTGCTCGATCAGTTCGAAGCCGCCGGACATGCTGGCATTGTTGTTGACCGAGCGGGTGATCGGCATGCGCAGCTCGATCCCGCCGATCAGCGATTGGGAGCGCAGGTCCAGCTCGCCCACGTCCGGCCGCGACCAGGCATAGGTGAAGCTGCCGGCCAGCGTCGTGCCGCTGCTGCCCAGCCCCATGATGTGGCCGGCCTGCGCGACGATCTGCTCTTGGAAATCGAAGGTCGAGGAAGCGCCGACATAGGTGACGTCGGCAGCGCCGGTCAGCCCGTAGAGTTCGCCGCGGACATAGCCCGTCTCGCGGCCGAGCTGGCGCGAGCCGTAATTCTGCACGTTGGCCAGCAGCGAGAAGCGCTTGTAGACCACCGTCAGCTCGCCGATCACCTCGCCGGGCTGCGCATTGGCGGGGCGCAGCGCCAGCTGCACATCGAGGCCGGGGATATCGCCCGCCAGCAGCAGCACCCGCTCGGCATCGCGCTCGTTGAGCGGGGTCAGCGCCTTCAGCTGCTCGATCCGGGCGGCCAGCACGTCGCGATAGGGGCCGGCATCGCCGCGCACCCGCACCTCGACGATCTTGGCGGTGACGACCTCGAGCCGCAGCGCGCCATCCTCGATCCGCTGCGGCGGGATCTGCACGGAGGCGACATAGCCTGCGGCCCGCAGCCGTGCGGCCGCCTTGTCGCGAATGTCGCAGACGATCTTCACCGGCTGCGATCCTGGCGGAGTCGCACTGGCGATGTCGGCCAGCAGGGTGCGGATCTCGGGGGCGAGCGGGGTGGGCGAAGGCTGGCCGCCCTCGCTCAGCACGCTCGGCCCGACGAAGTCGATCGAGCGGATCTGCACCTGGATGTCGTAATTGGCGAGCGGGCAAGGCGCCGTCGGCACCGCCGCGTCCGCCTCCACCCGGATGCGCGGCGCGGCCGTCGCGGGATCCGGCTTGGGCAGGTCGAGCTGTTGCGGTGTGGGTGTCGCCTGGACGGCGCCTAATCCGGGCGGTGGTGCCAATGGTGCCTGCGCCAGCACTGGCCCAGCCAAGCACATGGCAAGGCCGGCGGACATACGGGCCGCCGGAACGCGAAACAGCATACAGAGCCCCCCTTGGTCAGGTGCGTGCCCGCCCCCAACACCATGCCTGCACGCGACCCGCGATGAGCCATTGTTTGACTCACCTATTCTTTGATCGCGTCGTAAGCGTGCGCCGCTCTTCCTGTCAATTCGTTCATGTGATCGCAACATGGCATGCCTGCCGTAGCGGCATGTTCGTCGCGCGGCGCGTCACGCTTGTCGCAGGGGCGGCGCTTGCGCGCGGCCCGCGGGCGGGGGATAGGAGGTTGAAAGACGAAGACGGAGAGCGGTTTGAGCGACCAGACGACCTATCCCGTTCCTGCCGCCTGGGCGAAGCGCACGCGCATCGACGAGGCTGCGGCGGCGAAGCTCTACGGCCGCTCGCTGGCCGATCCCGGCACCTACTGGCTGGAACAGGCGCGCCGGCTCGACTGGATCAAGCGGCCGGAAATTGCCGGCGACTGGTCGTTCGACAAGGCCGATTTCCACATCCGCTGGTTCGCCGACGGCAAGCTCAACGCCAGCGCCAATTGCGTCGATCGCCACGCCCGCACGCATCCGGATCGCGTCGCCATCATCTGGGAACCGGACGATCCTGCGGAGCCGCCGCGCCGCTACACCTATGCCCAGCTGCGCGACGAGGTGTGCCGCTTCGCCAACGTGCTGAAGGCCGCGGGCGCGAAGAAGGGCGACCGCGTCACCCTCTATCTGCCGATGATCCCGGAGGCGGCGTTTGCGCTGCTCGCCTGCGCGCGGATCGGCGCGATCCACTCGGTCGTCTTCGCCGGCTTCTCGCCCGAGGCGCTCGCCGGCCGCATCCAGGATTGCGACAGCTCCATCGTCGTCACCGCCGACGAGGGCCGCCGCGGCGGCAAGCGCGTGCCTTTGAAGGCCAATGTCGACGCCGCCGCCGCGCACGCCCCGTCGCTCAAGCGCGTGATCGTGGTGAAGGCGACGGGCGCCGACGTGCCGATGCAGGCCGGCCGCGACGACTGGTATCGCGATCTGGCGGAGGGCGTGCCGACCACTTGCACCCCCGAGCCGATGGGGGCGGAAGATCCGCTCTTCATCCTCTACACCTCGGGCTCCACCGGCAAGCCGAAGGGCGTGCTGCACTCCACCGGCGGCTACCTTCTCTGGGCGGCCGTCACGCACGAGCTGGTGTTCGATTACCGGCCGGGCCAGGTCTATTGGTGCGCGGCCGATATCGGCTGGGTCACCGGCCACAGCTATATCGTCTACGGCCCGCTGGCGAACGGCGCGACGACCCTGATGTATGAGGGCGTGCCCAACTGGCCCGATGCGTCGCGCATCTGGCAGGTGGTCGATCGGCACAAGGTCGAGATCCTCTACACCGCGCCGACGGCGCTGCGCGCGCTGATGAAGGAGGGGGACGGCCACGTGCAGGCCACCTCGCGCGCCTCGCTGAAATTGCTCGGCACGGTGGGCGAGCCGATCAACCCCGAGGCATGGCGCTGGTATCATGAGATCGTCGGCGGGGGCCGCTGCCCGATCGTCGACACGTGGTGGCAGACGGAGACGGGCGGCGCGCTGATCTCGCCGCTGCCGGGCGCCACGCCGCTGAAACCCGGCTCCGCGACCAAGCCGTTGCCCGGCGTCGATCCGCAGATCGTCGATAGCGAGGGGATCGTGCAGCAGGGGGCCGCGTCGGGCAATCTCGTCATCGCCCGCTCGTGGCCGGGGCAGATGCGCACCGTCTGGGGCGATCACCAGCGCTTCTTCGAGACCTATTTCTCCACCTTCCCCGGCAAGTACACCACCGGCGACGGCGCCCGCCGCGACGAGGATGGCTATTACTGGATCACCGGCCGGGTGGACGACGTGATCAACGTCTCCGGCCACCGCATGGGCACCGCTGAGGTGGAGAGCGCGCTCGTCCTCCACCCGCAGGTGGCCGAGGCGGCGGTGGTCGGCATGCCGCACGACGTGAAGGGCCAAGGCATCTACGCCTATGTCACGCTCAATGCGAACGAGACGGGCGACGAGACCCTACGCAAGGCGCTGAAGGACTGGGTCCGCCGCGAGATCGGCCCGATCGCCACGCCCGATGCGATCCAGTTCGCCCCCGGCCTACCCAAGACGCGCTCGGGCAAGATCATGCGCCGCATCCTGCGCAAGATCGCCGAGGGCGAGGTCGACGCGCTGGGCGATACCTCGACGCTCGCCGATCCGGCGGTGGTGGACGATCTGGTGGCGAACCGCGTCGGCTGATCCTGACTGCCGGCCCCGTGCTTTCACCTGCCGCGCGAAGGCGATAGGGCGGGGCCAACGTCGCTGAACCGTCAGCGAGCGCGCTCGTTCTCGGGCGCGGGCCAGCATCCACGGAGCCGAACATGGCGGATTTTGATTACGACCTCTTCGTCATCGGCGCAGGGTCGGGCGGGGTGCGCGCCGCGCGCGTCTCCGCGGCACATGGCGCGAAGGTCGCCGTGGCGGAGGAGCACAAGGTCGGCGGCACCTGCGTGATCCGCGGCTGCGTGCCGAAGAAGCTGCTCGTCTATGGCGCGCATTTCGCCGAGGATCTGGCGGATGCGCGCCGCTTCGGCTGGGACGTGCCCGATTGCGCCTTCTCCTGGCCGACGCTGCGCGAGAACGTGCTGTCCGAAGTGGCGCGGCTGGAGGGCATCTACACGCAGACGCTCGGCAATAACGGCGTCGAGGTAATCAAGGAACGCGCGGTGCTGACCGGCCCCAACGCGATCCGCCTCGCCTCGGGCCGTGAGCTGACGGCCAGGACCATCCTGATCGCCACCGGCGCCACGCCCGACGTGCCGAACGTGCCCGGCTGCGAACATGGCATCACCTCGAACGAGGTGTTCCACCTGGAAACGCTGCCCAAGCGCGTCGTGATCGCCGGCGGCGGCTACATCGCCAACGAATTCGCCGGCATCTTCCACGAATTCGGCGCGCAGGTGACCCTGGTCAACCGCTCCGACGTGATCCTGCGCGGCTATGACGAGCAGATCCGCGATCGCCTCCTCCAGATCAGCATGACCAAAGGGATCGACTTCCGCTTCCACGCCGCGTTCGACCGGGTGGAAAAGGCCGCGGACGGCACGATCACGGTGCACCTGAAGGATGCCAAGCAGCCGCTGGAATGCGATCTGCTGCTGTTCGCGACCGGCCGCCGCCCGAATACGGACTCGCTCGGCCTCGACGCCGCCGGCGTCGAGCTGGACGACAAGGGCGCCGTCCGCGTCGACGACGACAACCGCACCAACATCGCATCCATCTACGCGGTGGGCGATGTCACCAACCGCGTGCAGCTGACCCCGGTCGCGATCCGTGAGGGCCAAGCCTTTGCCGACACGGTGTTCGGCAACAAGCCGCACCGGGTCGACTATGGCTGCATCCCGAGTGCGGTGTTCAGCCACCCGCCGCTTGCCGGCGTCGGCCTGACGGAAAGCCAGGCGAAGACCAAGTTCGGCTCGGTCAAGGTCTATGCGTCCGACTTCCGCGCCATGAAGAACGTGCTGGCCGACCGGCACGAGCGCGCGCTCTACAAGATGATCTGCGATCCGGTGACGGACAAGGTTCTGGGCCTGCACATGATCGGCCCGGACGCACCCGAAATCCTTCAAGCGGCGGCGATCGCGGTCAAGGCCGGGCTCACCAAGCAGGCGTTCGACGACACGGTGGCGCTGCACCCGTCGATGGCGGAGGAACTCGTCCTCCTGAAGTGATCCGCCGCTCCCGCTCTAGCGATAGGGCGGGAGGTTGCGGGGTGCGGGCGCGCTATAGCCGTCATCCGGCGCGGCATAGCCGTCGTCGTAACCGTCCGGGCCATCCTCATAGCTGTCGTCCGCTGGCGGACGGTAACGCGAGGGCGGGGGAGGCGGCGGTGGCGCGTCGTCCCGCCAGTCCCGCCCGTCGGCATAGCGGCCGGCCCCGCGATAGACGGGGGGCGGCGGGGCGTAGCGGCCATTGCCATAGCTGCCATACCGCTCCTCATATCCGGCGCAGGCCTCGCGCACGCCGTCATTGCAGGCGGCCACCCGCTCGCGCCAGCGCGCCAGATCCTGCCGGTGCTCGGCGGAGCGGCGGCGGTAATCGTCCCGCGCGCGCCGGTTCTCGGCCAGCTCCCGTTCGTAATCGGCCCGGTCCCGCGCATAATCGCCGCCGATCGGCGGCGCATTGGCGGCATCGTCGGCGCCGTAATCGTCCTGTTCCACGTCTTGCTGCGCGTTCAGCCGTGCCGTTTCGCGCTGCTCGGCGCGATACTGGCCGGGGGCGGGCGCGCCGTAGCGCGATTGTGCCGCGGCCGGTGCGGTCAGCCCGGCGGCCAAGGCGATCAGGGACAGGACATGCTTCATGGGATCGGCCCTCCTCCGGCCCGATCCACCGCCAACGTGATCGCGACACACCCGTTCCAAACGGGTCGCTAACCATCCGATGATCAGGAGATGGTGCCCAGGGACGGAATCGAACCGCCGACACCGTGATTTTCAGTCACGTGCTCTACCAACTGAGCTACCTGGGCACGGGAGCGTTGGAAGGCGCGCCTTTAGGGGGGTGGATCGGCGCTGTCCAGCCTCTCGTTGCAGTCAGTCTTCCTCGTCCGCTACTTCGTCGATCGGACGCCCCGGCACGCGGTAGCCCTCTCCCATCCATTGCAGCAGATCCCGGTCGCGGCAGCCGCGCGAGCAGAAGGGGCGATAATCGGGGTTGGTGGGGGCGCCGCACAGCGGGCAGCCCTTAGCGCGCAGGTTCGACATATCCGCCGGAGATGGGCAGGTCGGCGTCCGCCCGCAAGCCGATATCGGTGCCCAGCCGCCGCGCCAGCTCGGCCTGCCACTCCGGCATGATCCGCGCCAGCACTGCTGACGCTGCCACCAGGGTGCGCCGCCCGTGCAGCGGCTCGCGCTCCGCCCGCCGCAGCAGCGCCAGCGCGGCCGACAGCGCGGGGTTGCCGCGGACCAGCTCGGGAATGGAGGCGCGCGACCGTGGGCGGACGATCTGGAGGAAGCCGAAGCCGTTGACCGCCGTGCGCTCGAACGGCTGCGGCAGGATCGCGTCCACCGCCGCTGCCGCCGCCGCGCGCGCCGGCTTGGCCACGGTCGGCAGATCGACGCCGATGGAGCCGCCGATATCCAGCCGCCGGATCGCCACCGCGGCGGCGCGCGCGCCCGCCACCGCCAGCGCATCCGCCCCAAGCTGGCCGTCGACGTCGAACAGGGTCATCGCCGGGGTGAGCGACAGGCGCAGCAGCCCGCCTGTGAAGGCGATCGCGCCCGATGCCGCCTCGTCCAGCAGTTCGGACCAGCCGGCCGCCTCAAGGGCATCCGGCTGGTGCGATAACAGGCGTCGCACCGGCACGCCCCCCGCGCCAAGCCGCTCGGCCAGCGTCGGTGCCGCGGCGGCCGCCGCACCCTGCTCTGCCAGGCGGGCATGCGCCGGCCGCAGGCGGCCTTCCTCGGGGATCGGCTCGCGCGTGATGACGACGCTGATCGCGGCGCCCTCGGACAGGCGCGGCGCGGGGCGGAGCAGCACCTCCTCGCCCCCGTCCAGCCGCACCACCGCGCGGTTCGTCTCGGGCAGCATCCGCAGCAACCGGCCGCGGCAGACGGTGCCTTCGCGCAAGGCCCCGTCCCGCTCGATCCGTGCGGCAAGGATGGCATCGTCGTCGATCAGGGCAGCCCGCGTCTCGCCGACGCCCGCCTCCCAGACCCACTCAGCCGGCAAGCAGCCCCGCCGCGGCAAGCAATGCGCGAGTCTCGAACAGCGGGAGGCCGACGACGTTGGAGTGGCTGCCCGCCAGATGCCGCACCCACGCCTCGGCATAGCCCTGGATGGCATAGCCGCCCGCCTTGCCGCGCCACTCGCCACCGGCGAGATAGGCGGCCCGCTCGGCCGCGGAGAGCGGCTTGAACGCGACCACGCTGGTGGCCTCGCGCGTGCGCATCCGCCCGTCAGGCCCAGCCAGCGCAAGCGCGGTGTGGACGCGGTGGCGCCGTCCGGCGAGCAGATCGAGGCAGGTGGCCGCGGTCGCCTCATCCTCGGCCTTGGGCAGGATGCGGCGGCCAGCGGCAACCACCGTGTCGGCGGCGAGCACCCACGCGTCCGCCCGCCGCGCGGCCACTGCTGCGGCCTTCGCGGCGGCAAGCCGGCGGGCATAGGGCAGCGGCAGTTCGCCCTTCTGCGGCGATTCATCGATGTCGGCGGCATCCACGGCCGCGGGCGTCAGCCCCAGCCGGGCGAGCAGCTCCAGCCGCCGGGGGCTGGCGGATGCGAGGATCAGCATGGGCCTCAAGCCCGTGCGGGGATCAACGGCCAGGCGGTCCGCTGCGGCCCGGCATGAAGCGATAGTTGATCCGCCCCTTGGTCAGATCATAGGGCGAGATTTCGACCAGCACCTCGTCGCCTACCAGCACGCGGATGCGGTTCTTGCGCATCTTGCCCGCGGTGTGCCCGAGGATCTCATGATCATTCTCGAGCTTGACGCGGAACATGGCGTTGGGCAGCAGTTCCACCACCTGCCCCCGCATTTCGAGCGTGTCTTCCTTCGGCATCGACCCTCAGTTTGAATAGCAAAGTCTGCGCGCCTGTAGCGCTACGGGCCTGAAATGGGAAGCGCAGGGGCGAATGTCATCATCCGAAGCGGGATATTAGCCGCCAGAATGATGACGTTGGAATCGGACGCGCTTTGCGCCGCTCTCCCGGCCGAGCGGCCAAGTTTCAAACGATACCGGTTCACCCGCGCGGCGGCTGCGCCTATGGGAGGCGCTTCCTCGCACTCCGGAGCCTCCATTCATGCTGCCCGAAATGTCCACCTGGGATGCGCTCGATGCGCACAAGGACGAGGATGAGGCCGACAGCGTCCGCGCGCTGCTCGCCCGCACGCCTCTGTCTCCCGCCGAGCGGCGCACGGTGGTGGATCATGCGGTGCAGCTGGTCGAGGCGGCCCGCGCCTCCACCGCCAAGCAGGGCGTCGTCGAGAGCTTCCTCAAGGAATTCAGCCTCGGCACGCGCGAGGGCCTCGCGCTCATGTGCCTCGCCGAAGCGCTGCTGCGCACGCCCGATGCGGACACGCGCGACCGGCTGATCGCGGAAAAGATCGGCGCGGCGGACTGGGCGGCGCATCTCGGCCAGTCGGAGAGCCTGTTCGTCAACGCCTCTACCTGGGGGTTGATGCTGACCGGGCGGCTGATCGACGTGGACGAGGAGGCCAAGCAGGATGTCGGCGGCTGGCTGAAGCGCCTGACCGCCCGCGTGGGCGAGCCGGTGATCCGCCAGGCGGTGGGTGCTGCGGTGCGCATGATGGGCGAGCAGTTCGTGCTCGGGCGCGATGTCGATGCGGCGCTCCGCCGGGCCAAGCGCGAGGGCTGGCTCTGCTCGTTCGACATGCTGGGCGAGGGCGCCCGCACCGCGATGGACGCGGCGCGCTACGAAGGCATCTATGCCGACGCGATCGAAAAGGTCGGCCGCGCCCGCGCTCAGGGTCAGCGGCCCGAGGACGGGCACGGCGTGTCGGTCAAGCTCTCCGCGCTCTGCCCGCGCTATGAGGCGGTGCAGGAAGCGCGCGTGTGGGAGGAGCTCTATCCCCGCATGAAGCGGCTGGCGCTGATCGCCAAGCGCCACGATCTCAACTTCGCCATCGACGCGGAGGAGGCGGACCGGCTGGTCCTCTCCTTGAAGCTGATCGAGCGGCTGGCGCGCGAGGCGGACTTAAGCGACTGGACCGGCCTCGGCGTCGTCGTGCAGGCCTATCAGAAGCGCGGCATCCACGTGATCGAGCGGCTGGCGGCACTGTCGCGCGAGACGGGACGGCGGCTGATGGTCCGCCTCGTCAAGGGCGCCTATTGGGACAGCGAGATCAAGCGCGCGCAGCTGGCCGGGCGGCCGGACTATCCGGTGTTCACCACCAAGCCGGCGACGGATCTGTCCTATCTGGTCTGCGCCGAGGCGCTGATCGCGGCGAGCCCGCACCTTTATCCGCAGTTCGCGACGCACAATGCGCACACGCTGGCCGCGGTCCGGCTGATGGCGGCGCGCGCGAACGTGCCGATCGAGCATCAGCGGCTGCACGGCATGGGCGAGGCGCTCTACAAGGTGCCGCATGACGGCGCGAAAGCGCATCTGCGCGCTTATGCGCCGGTCGGCGGGCATGAGGAATTGCTGCCCTATCTCGTCCGCCGGCTGCTGGAAAATGGCGCCAATACCAGCTTCGTCCACGCGCTGACCGATTCGCGCGTGCCCGCCGAGCAGGTGGTGCATGATCCGATCGCCGCGGTCGAGGCGCAGCCCGGCCGCCATCCCAAGATTCCCGTTCCCGCCGACCTTTACGGGGCGGAGCGCAAGAACCCGCTCGGGCGCGATTACAGCCGCTGGGACGTGCGCGCGGCAGCCGCGCGGGCGACCGGCCTTGCCCTGGCCGACCATATCGCGGCCGGGCCGATCGTCGGCGGACAGCTGCTCGCCGGGGCAGGCGCGGTGCCGCTCCATTCGCCGGTGGATCGCAGCCGGCTGCTCGGCGCGGTCAGCGCGGCAACGCGCGCCGACATCGACGCCGCCGCCAAGCGCGCGCGGGCGGCCCAGCCGGCCTGGGATCGCCGCGGCGGCCCGGCTCGCGCCCGGACGCTGCGCGCCATGGGCGATGCGCTGGAGACCGACATGGACCGGCTCGTCGCGCTGCTGGCGGAGGAAGCGGGCAAGACGCTGAACGACGCCGTGGCCGAGGTACGCGAGGCGGTCGATTTCTGCCGCTATTACGCGCACCTCGCCGAGCGTCAGTTTGCCGGGCCGACGACGCTCAACGGCCCGGTCGGCGAGGTGAACAGCCTTGAACTGCGCGGACGCGGCACGTTCGTCTGCATCTCGCCCTGGAACTTCCCGCTGGCGATCTTCACCGGCCAGATCGCCGCCGCGCTGGCGGCGGGCAATGCGGTGCTGGCCAAGCCCGCCGAGCAGACCCCGCTCATCGCCGCGGAGGCGGTTCGCCTGTTCCACCGCGCCGGGCTCAATCCCGATCTCCTGGCCCTGCTGCCGGGCGAGGGCACGGACGTGGGCGCGGCGCTCGTGGCGCACCCGCACATTCATGGCGTCGCCTTCACCGGCGGCACCGAGACGGCGTGGGCGATCAACCGCCAGCTGGCGGCGCGGAACGGCCCGATCCTGCCCTTCATCGCCGAGACGGGGGGCTTGAACGGCATGTTCGTCGATACGACGGCGCTCCGCGAGCAGGTGGTGGACGACGTGATCGTCTCGGCCATCGGCTCGGCCGGGCAACGCTGCTCGGCGCTCCGCGTCCTCTATCTGCCGCATGATTCGGCGGACGAGATCATCGCCACCCTGTCCGGTGCGCTCGATGCGCTGGTCGTGGGCGATCCGGCAGACCCGGCGACCGACATCGGCCCGGTGATCGACGAGGATGCGCGCAAGCAGCTCGAGGCGCATGTCGCGCGGCTGGAGCGCGAGGCGAAGGTGATCCGCCGGCTCGATCCGGGCGCTTGGGGCCAGAAGGGCTGCTATTTCGGCCCGGTGATCGCCGAGGTGCCCTCGCCCGACTTCCTCGAGCGGGAGGTGTTCGGCCCGATCCTCCACGTCTATCGCTACGATCCCGAGGTGCTGCCGCAGGTGACGGGCAAGCTGGCCGAGCGCGGCTATGGCCTGACGCTCGGCGTCCACAGCCGCATCGAACGCTTCGCCGAGGAGGTGCGCGCGGCGGTGCCGGCGGGCAACGTCTATGTGAATCGCTCGATCATCGGCGCGGTGGTCGGCGTGCAGCCCTTCGGCGGCGAAGGGCTTTCGGGCACCGGCCCCAAGGCAGGCGGGCCGCACGCGCTGCTGCGCTATGCGGTGGAGCGCGCGGTGTCGGTGAACATCGCGGCGCAGGGCGGCGATCCGGCGCTGCTGAATCTGTAGAGCCCTTCCGTCATCCTGAACTTGTTCCAGGATCCACCGGGCGGCTTGGCTGAGCGGCCGCATGATGTTCCGCCCGGTGGATGCTGAAACGAGTTCAGCATGACGAGGTAAGAAAAAGCGCCGCGGTAATGCTCTGCGGGTTTCGAAGAGAGGGCGTAAGCCGGCGGCGCGCGGTCCTCTATCGCCCCGCCCGTTTCCCGCGCACCAGCGCCTCGTCCAAGGCGGACAGGAAGCGGGAGCGGTCCGCCTTCGCGAACGGCGCGGGGCCGCCGATGTTGTCGCCCATCCCTGCGCGCAGGTCCGCCATGATCGCGCGGGTGGCGACGGCGGCGCCGATGCCCGCTAGGGTGAACGGCTTGCCTGTGGGCGCGATCACCGTGGCGCCCGCCTTGAGGCAGCGATCCGCCAGCAGGATGTCCGCGGTGACGACCACCGCGTCGGGTCCCGCCTGCTCCGCGATGTGATCGTCCGCCGCGTCGAAGCTCGCGCCCACGACGGTGCGCGTCAGCAGCGGATGGGCGGGAATGCGGAGATGCTGGTTGGAGACGATCTCGACCGGCACGGCGTGGCGAAAGGCGACCTTGTAGATCTCCTCCTTCACCGGGCAGGCATCGGCGTCGACGAGGATGCGCATGGCGCGACTTAGGGCTAAGGCACGCGCCCGGGCAAGGAGAGGGGCATGAGCGACCGCGCAACCACCCGCCGCGTGCTGCTGGCGAGCCTCGCCGGCACGGGCGTCGAGTTCTACGATTTCTACATCTTCGCGACCGCGACCAGCCTGTTCTTCGGCCCGCTTTTCTTTCCCGCATCGTCGGCGCTGGCGCAGCAGATGGCGGCGTTCGCCAGCCTCGCTCTCGCCTTCTTCGCGCGACCGATCGGGGCGGCCCTGTTCGGCCATTTCGGCGATCGCATCGGGCGCAAGTCGACGCTGGTCGCCTCGCTGCTGCTGATGGGCGGATCGACCACCCTGATCGCCTTCCTGCCGACCTACCAGATGGCGGGCGCGCTGGCGCCGCTGCTGCTCTGCCTGCTGCGGATCGGCCAGGGTCTCGGTCTTGGCGGCGAATGGGGCGGCGCGGCCTTGCTGGCGGTGGAGCATGCGCCGCCCGGCTGGCGTGGGCGGTTCGGCATGGTGCCGCAGCTCGGCGCGCCGCTCGGTTTCCTCGCGGCCAACGGCTTCTTCCTCGTGCTCGGCCTGACCATGTCGTCGGAGGCCCTGACCGCGTGGGGCTGGCGCATCCCCTTTCTCGTTTCCGCCGTGCTGGTGGGCTTGGGCCTGTGGGTGCGGCTGACGCTGAGCGAAACGCCCGCCTTCGCCGCCGCGCTGGCGGAGGCACCGCCTGAGCGAGTGCCGTTCGCCGCGGTGTTCCAGCGCCATCTCGGTGCCACGCTGGCGGGCACGTTCGGCGTCGTCGCCTGCTTCGCGCTTTATTATATCGCCACCGCCTTCGCGCTCAGCTGGGGCACCGGCGCGGGCGGTTACAGCCGCACCGACTTCCTGCAGGCGCAGCTCGGCGGCATCCTGTTCATGGCGGCAGGCATTCTCGCCTCTGGCTGGCTGTCCGACCGGTTCGATCCACGCCGCGTGCTGATCTGGGGCTGCCTGATGACGGTGGTGACCGGCGCGGTGCTGGGGCCGCTGCTCGGCTCGGGATCGCTGGCGCTGGTGTTCGTCTGGCTCGCGCTGGCGCTGACGGCGATGGGCTTCGTCTATGGGCCGCTCGGCGCGTGGCTGCCGGGGCTGTTCCCGCCGCGCGTGCGCTATACGGGCGCGTCGATCGCGTTCAACGTCGGCGGCATTCTCGGCGGTGGGCTCGCGCCGCTGGTGGCGACGGCGCTGGCGGCGCAGCGCGGGCTGGCGCCGGTCGGCCTGTATCTCGGCGGGTGTGCGGTGATCAGCCTTGTGGCGCTTGTGGCGGCGGGGCGGCGATCAGCGGCCTAGCGCCTTCATCAAGGCGGCCTTGTCCATCTTGGAGCGGCCGGGAATGTCGCGCTTGCGCGCCTCGGCCAGCAGGTCTGCCTTGGTCGGCTCGCCATGCCGGGCGCGGGCGGCCTTTTCGGCGACGTCCTTTGGCTGGGCGGAATGCTGCCGGCCCTTCTTCAGGTCGCGCCGCTTCTTGGCGGTGGTGCGGGCATAATCCCCGTCGCTCAGCGCCTCGCGCGCTTTCTTGGGCAGATAGCGCTCGCCCGTCTCCAGGCTCTCCTTGCCCGACTTGGTGCCCCACTCCTCCTCGGTCCATTCGTGCAGCGAATTGTCCGCGCGCTTGCGGCCGACATAGCCGCCGCCAGCCTTTTTATACTCGCTGACGGCGAGCTGCGCCTTGCGCGCGGACCATTCGCCGGCATGGCCGCCCTTGTCGCCGTCGGTGACGCGCTTCTTTACCTTCTCCCACAAAGCGGGATCGTCACGCTTCGCCGTCGTCGACACAAGGCAGCCCTCCGTACCGGTCAGGCGATCTTCAGCCCTTCCTTGTTCATGACCGCGGTGAGCGCCTTGTTCTGCTCCTCCGTCAGCTTGGCCTTGAGCGCGGGGAACACCTCGCGCTCCTCCTCGCCGGCATGCCGCTCGATCAGGGCGCGGAACTCGCGCGCCTTGGGCAACCAGGCCGGATCGGACCGCGGCATCATGTCGAGATCGTAGAGATACTGCTTCACATAGCCGTGATCGCCGTTCAGCTTGTCCGCCGTCTCGCGGTCGCCCGCGTCGCGGAGCGCTGCATAGACGGCATTCTCTTCCTGCATGGCGTGCTTGGCCAGCGCATGCTTCAGTTGCATCAGCAGGAAGCCGCGCTTGGCGGTCTGCTGCTCGGTCGTCTTCTCCAGCGTGTCGAAGATGGCGAGCGTCATCTTGTGCTCGGTCGCCAGTGCTTCGTCCCAGCTGCCGGCAAGGTAGGTCGGCGCCTGCACAACCGCCTTGCGGACGAAGTTGGCGGCGAATCCGGCCACCGCGCCGGCGGCGGCGACAGCGCCGAATGCCAGCGCGCTGTTGCGGTCGATCGTGGAAGAGTCGGTCTTGGTCGCCATGGGAGCCTCCAGGTCGGGAATACGGAGGGCACAACGAAGCGGGAGATGCGAAGCTCCCGCTTTCCGCAGGTGTCGCAAACTGACGCATTCCGTAACGTCAAAATACGTAGATCCAGTGCGTATTACAGACACTTACGACAATTTTGCCGCAGTGCGGCAAAACTTGTCCGTGCGCGGTTGCACTTAACTTACTTTTAAGAGACGGTTCGTCGCAGGAGGGGCCGGAAGCCCCCGGATCGATGGGGTCGCGGCGATGGACATGGGGTCGACGGCGTATCGCGAATATGAGGCGGACGAGCCGTATCGCGGGGGTGGCGGCGCCTCAGCCGACATCCGCCAGCTACGCTTCCGCGAGCTGGACGTACGGCTCGACCGGGAAGACGGCATCCTATGGTGCGACATGGCGCCGTCCGGCCGGCCCTGCTTCAGCTTCGGCATGATGGCCGAATATCGCGAGCTTCAGCTGGCGATCCGCGATCAGTTCGTCGGCCTTCGGCCAGGCGATCCCACCCCGTTCCAATATGTCGTCTCGGGCTCGCGCACGCCCGGCGTCTACAATCTCGGCGGCGATCTCGGCTTCTTCCAGCAGTGTATCCGCCAGGGCGACATCGAACCGATGCGCCGATACGCTTATGGCTGCGTCGAGGGCCAGTTCGAGAATTGGTCCGCTTATGATTGCCCCGTCATCACCATGGCGCTGGTTCGCGGCGATGCGCTGGGCGGCGGATTCGAGTTCGCCTTGTCCTACGACTTCATCGTGGCGGAGCGCAGCGCGCGGATGGGCCTGCCCGAGGTGCTGTTCAACCTGTTTCCTGGCATGGGCGCCTACAGCTTCATCAGCCGCAAGCTGGATCGGCGCGCGGCCGAAGCGCTGATCCTCTCGGGCAAGGTCTATACCGCCGAGGAGATGCACGACATGGGGCTGGTCGACGTGCTGGCCGATGACGGCTGCGGCGAGATGGCGCTGCGCGAGCATATCGCCCGCACGCGGCGCAATTTCAGCACGCACAAGGCGCTCTACGATGCGCGCCGCCGCGTCATGCCGGTCACGCTGAACGAGCTGCGCGAGGTGGTCGATATCTGGGCGGAAACCGCGATGCGGCTGACCGACCGCGACCTCAAGATCATGCAGCGGCTGGTGCAGGCGCAGGACAAACGCATGGCTGCGGCGCGCGCGGGCGTGCGGCTGGTCTGATCCGTCAGGCGCGGCGCGCGGTGCGCTGCGGCCAGTCTTCCAGCACCGAGCGCGCGCGGGCCAGAGCATCGTCCAGCCGGTCCGCCTGCCATGCGCCGCGCTCGTGGAACTCGGCCTCGCCGATCCGCTGGAGATAGCGGCAGAGATCGGCGACGATGGTCGCGCCCACGTTGGCGGCCGAACTGCACAAAGCGTGCGCGTCGGTGCGGAAGGCGACCACATCGCCCGCCACCACCGCAGCACGTACCGCCGCGGCAAGCCCGTCGGCATCCTTCAGGTAGACGCCGATCAGCTCGGCGACGAAGTCGCTGCCGCCCAGCTCGTCGAGTTCCGCCAGCGCCGACCAGTCGATCGCCTCGGCCGCCGGCGCCTCGGCGCGGGTCAGCGGCGTCACGACGCCTGCCGGATCATAGCCCGGCAGCACGGCGGCCGGTGCCGCCGTCCGCTCGACCAGACTGTCGATCAGGTCCAGCAGCGGCTCCGCATCGATCGGCTTGGCGATGCACGCATCCATGCCCGCCTCCAGGCACCGCTCGGCATTGTCCTGCGAGGCATCGGCCGTCACCGCGATGATCGGCACGCGCGGCTGGCCGACGCTGGCGAAGCGGTAGAGCTTGGTCGTCTCGATGCCGTTCATGATCGGCATGTTGACGTCCATCAGCACCGCATCGAACTGCTCGTCGCGCATCAGGTCGAGCGCTTTCTCGCCATCGTCGGCGAAGCCGACCTCGTGGCCGGCGCGGTCGAGGATCATGCCGAACACGCGCTGGTTCACCGCATTGTCGTCCGCCACGAGGATGCGACGCGGCGTGCGGATCACCTCGGCGACCTCCCCCGCATCCGCTTCGATGGCGATGCCCGCCAGCCGCAGCGCGGTGGAAACGGCGCGGTCGAGCGCGTCGGCGGTCGGCTGGCGCGGCAGGCGGGAGACGAACATGCGCTCGATCTCGTCCGGCGGCGGAACGGGATCGCCGGGATCGGCGAGCAGGATCGGCACGGCCCCGCGACCGAGCGTGTCGGACAGGTCGACCGTGTCGCTCAGCTCGCGCGTCGCGGCAAGGTGACGCGCATCCACCAGCAGCACGGTAGCGGCAGCGCGGTCGTAGAAGGGGCGGATACTGTCGCGGGTTTCGCGCCGCACCACACCGCGGCCGATCGCCAGCGCCAGCTCGGGGTCGTCGGAATAGAGCAGCAGCCGCGCCGGTGCGGTGGCCTCGGGTGCTGCCTCCTCGATCTCGACGCGCGCGGTCAACCAGAAGCGGCTGCCGCTGCCGACCCGGCTGTCGACGCCGATCTGCCCGCCCATCAAGGTTGCGATCTGGCGGCAGATGGCAAGGCCGAGGCCCGTGCCGCCATAACGGTCGATGATGGTCGCATCGGCCTGGCGGAAGCTGCCGAAGATATGCTCCTGCGCCTCCTCGGCAATGCCGATGCCGGTATCCGCGACCACCAGGCGCAGCATCGGCCGGGACGCACCCGGCTCCATGCCCGCGATGATGGTGATGGCGCCCTGGTCGGTGAACTTGAGCGCATTGCCGACAAGATTGACGAGCACCTCGCGCAGCCGTGCCTCGTCGCCGCGCAACGCCGTCGGCGTGTCCGGTTCGAGATGGAGGTTGAGCTTCAGCCCCTTGTCCAGCGCCTGATGCTCCATCAGCGCGCGCACCGAGCCGAGCAGGCGCGCCAGATCGAAGGACGCGATCTCCAGCACGGCGCCGTTCGCCTCGAAGCGTGAGAAATCGAGCAGCCGGGTAATCATGGTGAGCAGCTGCCGGCCGGCCTCGACGATCGTGCCCGCCGTCTCGCGCTTGTCCGTTTCGCGCGACGTGGCGGCGAGATGCTCGCCCAGGCCGATGATCGCGGTCAGCGGGGTGCGCAGCTCATGGCTGACGCTGGCGAGGAAGTAGCTCTTCGCGCGGCTCGCCTCCTCGGCCGCGGCGGTCGCCTTGGACAGTTTCTGGATCAGCTGCGCGGCATAGAGCGGAATGGCGACCAGACCGAGCGTCAACCCGATCGAGAGCGGCAGGTTCGCGCGCCAGAAGGGCGTCACCGCGACGACGAAGATGAAGCCGGCGGTGGAGATCACCGTCGCGGCGAACAGGAAATTGCGGCCGAAGCGGAAGCCATTGCCGAGGCTGGTCCATAACAGCAGCGGCCAGAAACCGGCCGATGCCGCGCCGCTCAACGCGATGAACGACAGGATCATGCCGAAATCGACAAACATCATCAGCGTGCGACGTGACACGTTCGCGCTGGTGTCGAACAATAGCTGGACGAACACGATCGTGCTGAGGACGAGGAAGGCGATCAGGATCGGGATCGACGCGGGATTGAGCCCGAAGATCAGCGTCGTCGCCAGCGCGAACAGCGCGAAGGCGACGCGATTGAAGCTCATCTCATGTTCGCTGTCCGGCCGGCCGCGCAGCCGCTTGAACAGCGACGCACCTTGCGCCGCTGCCGCGCTCACGATGCGCGCCGGTGAGCGACGGGCCGGCTGGCGAGCAGCGCTTCAAGGCCGAGTGCGGATTGCGGCCGGCCGATATGATAGCCTTGCAGGTGATCGCAGCCGATGGCGCGCAGCATGACCTGCTGCTCTTCCGTCTCGACGCCCTCGGCCGTGGTCTCCAGGCCGAGATCGTGCGCCATGCTGGTGATGGCGTGGACGATCGCCGCGTCCTTGGCGGCATAGGGCAATGCCGAGACGAAGCTGCGGTCGATCTTCAGCCGGTCGACCGGCAGGTCGCGGAGGTATTGCAGCGAGGAATAGCCGGTGCCGAAATCGTCCACCGCCACGCGCACGCCGAAATCGCGCAGCCGTTGCAGCGTCTCGGCGGCGGCCTGGCGGTTGGCGACGAGCAGGCTCTCGACGATCTCGAGCTCCAGGCAGTCGGGTTCGAGCCCCGAGTCGCTCACCGCCTGACGGACGAGCGCGAACACGTCGGTCCGCTGAAACTGGAGCGCGGACAGGTTCACCGACACGCGCGGGATCGGCACGCCGCGCGCACGCCATGCCGCCAGCTGGCGGCACGCCTCGCGCAGCACCCACCCGCCGATCGGGATAATCATGCCGGTCTCTTCTGCGCAGCGCAGGAAGTCGCCGGGCCCAAGCCGCCCTTTCACCGGGTGGTTCCAGCGCAGCAGCGCCTCGGCCGAGACGATCGCGCCGGTGCGCGCGGCCGAGACGGGCTGATAGAACAGCTCGAACTCCTGCCGATCGATCGCGGCGTGGAGATCAGCCTCCAGCGCGACCGCGGTCTGCGCCGCCCAGTTCATCTCATGGTGGAAGAAGCGGAAGGTGTTCCCGCCCGCGGCCTTGGCCGCATACATCGCCAGATCGGCGGTGCGCAGCAGCTCGTCCGGCGCGGTCGCGTGATCGGGCGACAAGGCGATGCCGAGACTGGCGGAGAGGACAACGTCATGTCCCTCCAGCGAATAGGTCCGGTCGATCGCGGCGAGCAGCGCCTCGGCCCGCTGCGCCGCCTCGTCCGGCGTGTCGAGCCCGCCGATCAGCACGGCGAATTCGTCGCCGCCCAGCCGCGCCGCGCACTCGCCGGGCTTCAGCATACGGCCGACCGTCGCGGCGACCTTTTCCAGCAGCAGGTCACCGGCGCGGTGGCCGCGCGTATCGTTGACGAACTTGAACCGGTCGAGATCGAGCAGATAGACCGCGACGCGGTTGCCGTCCGCCTGCGCCTTCGCCACCGCCGATTGCAGGCGATCGCGGAACAGGATGCGGTTGGGCAGGCCGGTCAACGCGTCGTGCCGGGCCATGTGGTTGAGGTGCGTCTCCGCGCGCTTGCGCCCGGTAATGTCGATCGCGGAGGTGAGCACGCCGGTGACCTCGCCCTGCCCGTCACGCAGCGGCGCCTTGTGGACGAGGTAGATGAGCCGCACGCCGTCGCGTTCGATCTCTTCCTCATAGCCGGGGATTGCGCTGCCGCCCTCCAGCACCCGCGCATTGGCCGCCCGGTCGCGCTCGGCCCGATCCGCCGGATAGGTGGCGGCAATGTCGCTGCCGACCAGGGCGGCAGGGGCGCGGCCGCTGATCGCGGCCTGATGCGCGTTGACGAACAGGCAGCGGCCATCGCGGTCGGTCGCGGCGACCATCACGGGCACGGCATCGAGCACCTGGCCCATCAGCGCGGCGCCATCGCCGAACAGCGTCGACAGCGCGTTGCCGAGCGCCGCATCCGTCTCATATTCGGCAGCGCGCACCTGCGCGGACAATTGCTGGCGCCGGAAGGCGAGCAGGGTGCGCGCACGCGACTGAAATTCGCGCCGATCGACCGGGCTCTGCAGGAAATCGGTGGCACCGGCCTCTAGCGCAAGAAGGCGGAAATCGCGGTCGTCATAAGCGGTGATGACTACGATCGGCACCTCGTGCGTTGCCGGACGGCGGCGCACGGCACGGGTGAATTCGGCACCGTTCATCTCAGGCATGGAGAAGTCGACGATGATGAGGTCGGGCGTCCAGCCCTCGATCAGGGTCAGCGCCTCGCGCGGGTCGCCGCAGGTCTTCACCACGATGTCGGGATCGAGCGCGCTGGTCAGCCGCGCGAAGATATTCTGGTTTGTCGGCCGATCGTCGACGATCAGAACCTGTTGCGTGCCCATGGCCTCAGCCTATCAGTCAACAGGGCAAATATTCGGTTAACGGGCGTTCCCCGCGGGTTTGCGTTGGCCTCAGCAGGTCTGGGCGGACGAGAGCGCGGTGCCACCTTCGCGCAGCAGTCGCTCGACGAGCTCGGCCTGCACGCCCTCGCCCACCAGATCCGGCGCGTCCGGCGTGCCGCCGAGGCTCCGACAAAGATGCGCCGCGCCGACCGGGTGCGCCCAGTGGGCGCGGTGACTCGCCAGCGCCGGGCCGTCGCCGGCCAGCAGATCCTCCATCAGCGCGGGCGACAGGGTCGGCACGCACTCGATCCGCGGCACCGGCCGCGCGCGGCCGAGCGCGGTGAGCAATTGCGGCCCCAGCGCGGTGCGGTTGAGCGGCTTGGGCGCATCGCGCAGGATCGTCTCGGCCGTGCGGCGATACCAGGCGAGCAGGCCATCGCCCGCGGTGAACAGCATCGCGGCATTGCTCAACCGCTCATCGGCATGGATGCTGGCCGAATCGCGCCAGATCCATCGTTCCCGCGCCAGCGCAGCGGGCGCATCCGGCAGCCGCATCGCGGCGGGATCGAACACGAGCACGTCGGCATCGAGCCACAGCACCGCGTCCGCCGTGTCCAGCAGCGGCTCGATCCACAGCAGCCGCGCCAGATCGGTCAGCGCCAGCCTCGCGCCATCGGCCGCGGCCAATGTCCACGCGGGCAGCGGATCGAACAGGGCATCGCCCAGCCGGCGATAGGCGAATCCGGCACCACGCGCCCAGCCCTCGACACTATCGAGGCAGCGCGCCAGCCAGGGTGGGCAATCTCCGTCGCGCCAGGACTGGACGACCAGCATTCTCATCCCCATATGCCGCGTCGGGCGCACCCTATAGCGCCCTTCCGTTCGGCGCGCCTTTTCTCTACATTGCGGCCCCGCCGAACGCTAACAGGAGACTGCGCTATACCGCCCCCCATGCCCCGTCGCGGCTTCATGCCGACCCCCATGCCGCTCAACGGCCCGCGATTCAACGAATTCATCCAGAGCCAGAAGGTTCGGGTGATCGACGAAAATGGCGAGAATCTCGGCGTCATGTACACGCGCGAGGCGATGGAGCAGGCGCGTGAGGTCGGTCTCGATCTAGTCGAGGTCTCGCCCAATGCGGATCCGCCGGTCGCCAAGTTCCTCGACATCGGCAAGTTCAAGTACGAGACGCAGAAAAAGGCGAACCTCGCCCGCAAGTCGCAGAAGACGCAGGAGATCAAGGAGATCAAGATGCGTCCGAACATCGACGACCATGACTATGACACCAAGATGAAGAAGGTGCATGAGTTCCTGGCCGAGGGCGACAAGGTGAAGTGCACACTGCGTTTCCGCGGGCGTGAGCTGGCGCACGGGCAGCTGGGCATGATGGTGCTGCAGCGCGTCCAGGCCGACACGGCGGAAGTCGCCAAGGTCGAGCAGTTCCCCCGCATGGAGGGACGCCAGATGCTGATGGTGCTCGCCCCCAAATAAGCGTTCGGGCGCCGGCGCAGCCGCCGGCGCCTGCCCTTTAACATTGTTGCAACCGTACCGCACGAAGCTGCGCTCAGGATGTGCCACGGCACGCCGCGTGCTTTTCGTTTGGAGCGGGCCGGTTTTCGGGTTTTACTCCCCTCACCGAATGACGCGCTGCGGATCGCATGTGGCGCGCGAACAGGGGAGAATGCCATGAAGACGTCGCTATGGTCGCTATCCTGTGGCCTGCTCGCGCTATCGACGCCGGCGCTCGCCCAGGATGCCACGGGCAATCCGGCGCAGGCACCCGCCGCCCCGCAAGGCACGCCGGCCGCGCCGCCGCTGACCGAGGCCGCGGCCGACGCCGCGGTGGAGACGGGCGCGGGCAACGACATCATCGTCACCGCCACACGCCGCGCCAGCCCGCTCTCCGACGTGCCGATCGCGGTTTCCGCCGTCACCGCCGCATCGCTCCAGAACAGCGGCGCAACCGACATCCGCCAGCTCAACCAGCTCGCCCCCTCGCTGCTCGTCTCCTCCTCCGGCTCGGAGGCGAACGGCTCCGCCCGCGTGCGCGGCATCGGCACGGTCGGCGACAATCCCGGTCTCGAATCCTCGGTCGCGGTGTTCGTCGATGGCGTGTACCGCTCACGCAGCGGCATCGGCCTGAACGAGCTGGGCGAGGTGGAGCGGGTCGAGGTGCTGCGCGGGCCGCAGGGCACCCTCTTTGGCCGCAACGCATCGGCCGGCCTGATCAACATCGTGTCGAAGCGCCCGTCCTATGAGGAATCGGGCGCAGCCGAGTTTCAGTACGGCAATTACGACATGTATCGGGGCCAGCTCAGCCTGACCGGCCCGATCATCGACCAGAAGCTCGCCTACCGCATCGACGGCGTGTTCGTGAAGCGCGACGGCTTCTACGACAATGTCACGGCCGCCGGCGGGAGCGAGCGCGACGTGAACGACCGCGACCGCTGGTTCGTCCGCGGCCAGCTGCTGTTCGAGCCGACCGAGCGGCTGACGCTGCGCCTGATCGGCGATTACACGCGCCGCAACGAGAGCTGCTGCGGCGCGGTCTATATCTCGCAGCGCGAGACGTTCGACCCGACCGTCAACGTGGGCGCCGCCAACACTGACGGCGCCGTCGCCACCGCGCCCAACAACCGCATCGTCGACGTGCTGCGCAGCCTCGGCGCCACCTTCCCGCTCGCCGGCAACACGGTCGATCCGTACAGCCGCGACATCGCGGTGACGCCGGGCCGCAGTTTCCGCAACAAGACGACAGATTATGGCGGCTCGCTCCAGGCCGATCTGGAGCTGGGTGACGCGGCCACGCTCACCTCGATTACCGCATACCGTCAGTATCGCGCCGGCGGCGAAGGCGACGTCGATTATACCAACGTCGATATCGCCTATCGGCCCGACGACAATTTCCGCCGCTTCAAGACATTCACGCAGGAGCTGCGGCTTCAGGGCTCGCTGTTCAACGATCGGCTCGACTGGCTGGTCGGCGGCTTCTACACCAACGAGAAGCTGCGGCTGGTCGATCGCATCGTGTTCGGCACCCAATATGGCGCCTTCGCCGCCTGCCGCATCGTCGCCACCGCCAACCCGCTCGGCGCGCTGCGCAACCCCGCGGCGCCGGGCTGCCTCACGCCGATCGGCCGCGGTGCGCTGGGTGCCAGCTTCGGCGCGGCGGCGCCTGCGGTACTGGGCGCGCTCGACCGGCTGAGCACGGTCAACAATGTCGGCGATCAGGGCGTGCAGTTCGACCAGAAGAGCGAGAATTGGGCGCTGTTCACGCACAACATCTTCAACATCACGGACAAGCTCAGCCTGACCCTCGGTCTGCGCTACACCAACGAGACGAAGACACTCGACGCCAATTTCAACAACAACAACACCGTCTGCCCGACGCAGCAGGCGGCGCTCGGGCCGCTGCTCGCCTCCGCCGCCACGCCCGCGCAGCTGCGAACATTGCTTGCCGGCATCGTCACGCTGACCTGCCAGGGCAATAGCAGCTCGTTGCTCAACGCGATCACGCTGAACGACAAGCGCAAGGAGGATGAGTTCACCGGCACCGCGGTGATCTCGTTCAAGCCATCGGCGCGGCTGCTGACCTACGCCTCCTATTCGAAGGGCTACAAAGCGGGGGGCTTCAATCTCGATCGCTCGGCGCTCGGCTCGACGCCGGGCAACGTCTCCGCCTTGTCCCCGCGGAGCGCGGGCGACGTGGCCGACCTGCAATATGCCGCCGAGAAGGTCGACGCCTTCGAGATCGGCGCGAAATATTCGACGCGCCGCTTCAGCCTGAACGTCGCCGCCTTCCGGCAGGAATTCTCCAACTTTCAGCTGAACACGTTCAACGGCAGCGTCTTCATCGTCCAGAACGTTCAGGCGTGCGGCGCGGACCTGAACGGGGCGGATCGGGATGCGTCGGGCACCACCGGCGCCTGCCCGGAAAAGGGGAAGGCCGGCCTGATCTCGCAGGGCGTCGAGCTGGAAGCGTCGATCAACCCGGTGCGCGACGTGCAGGTGACGGCCGGCTACACCTATGCCGACACGCATTTCCGCAACAATCTGATCGGCACGTCGCGCGGCGCCACCGCGCCGCTCGATCCTGCGCTGTTCCTGCTGCCGGGCGCTCAACTGTCGAACGCGCCGAAGAATACGGTGACGGCGAGCTTCGCCTGGACGCCGGAGCTGACCTCCAGCGGGATCAGCGGCCTGCTCTACGTCGATACCCGCATGACCTCGAAATATAATACCGGCTCCGATCTCGCGCCCGAGAAGGAGCAGCAGGGTTATGAGGTGGTGAATGCCCGCATCGGCATTCGCGGGCCCGACAGCCGCTGGGCGCTCGAATTCTGGGGCCAGAACGTATTCAACGCCAAATATACCCAGGTCGCGTTCAACTCGCCCTATCAGGGGTCGGGTTCGGTCGCGAACGTGGCGGCCTTCGGCGGCGTCGGCAATTCGCTCTACTCCGCCTATCTCGCGGAGCCGCGGACCTACGGCGTGACGGTGCGGACGCGGTTCTGAACCCGAGCGCGGCGGCTCACCGCCGCCGCGCCACCGCCCCGCCTGCCCAGCCGAGCAGCAGCGACACCGCCACCGCTGCCAGCCCGTAGAGAAAGGCATGACTCTGCGCGGCCGCGGCGGTGAACCGCTCGAAGCCCGATTTGTCGATCACGATCCGCTTGGTCGCGCCCGCCAGCACGCGACCGTCGCGGATCAGGAACGTCTCCGCGGTGTAGCTTCCCGTCGGCACGCGCGCGGGGATGGCGATGCGCGCGCGGTAGAGCACACCCTCGCTGATCTCCACCGCACCCGGCTCCTCGCGGTAGAGGCCTGAGCGGCGCTTCAGATCGACCAGCCCGCGCTCGAACCGTCGCTGTGCCTCGGGCGTCTCGCCGCTGGCGGGCGAGAGCTGGAGATTGTCGACACCGATCTCGTAGATCGCCGCGGTGCGTGCATCGACCAGCCGGTCGAGCGGCTTGGACGCCGCCACCGCATAGAAGGCCGGCGCCGAGCGGAAGCGCGCGCTCTCCGCATTCAGCCAGACGCCCGCAATCTTGCGCTTCTCGCGCACCACGAGGCCCTCGGCCGGCCCTTTCACCACCACCGCGATGTCGGCATCCCGCTCGGGCACGCGGCCGCCCGGATAGAGGATCGCGCCGAACAGGAGCAGCTCGGCGCCGGTGAAGGAGTAGACGATGTCGATCTGCCGCTGCGAGACGTCGGGCACGAGTCTCGGCTTGTCCTGCGCGGTCAGCAGCGGCGCGGCGAGCAGCAGCCAAACGATCCGCCTCACAGCGGCTGCACCGAATAGAGCTCCGCCGGCCGCCACGTCAGGCCGAGCAGCATGCGCAGCGCCACCGTCAGCACCATGAAGGCGAGTGCGAGGCGGAGATATTCGGGCTTGATCCGCATCGCGAAGCCCGCGCCCAGCTGCGCCCCCGTCACCGATCCGATCAGCAGCAGCACCGCCAGCACGATATCCACCGCCTGCGTCGTCAGTGCATGCACCATCGTCGTCGCGGCGGTGACGAAGAGAATCTGGAACAGGGAGGTGCCGACCACCGTGCGCGTCGACATGCGCAGACCATAGATCATCGCCGGCACCAGCACGAAGCCGCCACCCACGCCCAGCAGCACCGTCAGCACACCCGTGCCGAGCCCGAGCAGGAAGGGGGCGAGCGGCGAGATGTAGAGGCCAGAACGGTTGAACCGCCAGCGGAACGGCAGCACCGCGACAAGCGGGTGGTGCCGCCGCTCTGGCGCACTCGGGGCCGTGCCGCGACGCACCGCCAGCACCGCGCCCAGCGCTTCCTTCGCCATGAGCAAGCCGATCGAGCCGAGCAGCACCACATAGAGCACCGCCACCACCGTATCGATCTGGCCGCTCGCCTGGAGCGCGGCAAAGGCATAGCCTCCGGCGACCGACCCCACCGCGCCGCCCGCGACGAGCACCCAGCCCATCTTCACGTCCACCCCGCCGCGCTGCATGTGCGCCATCACGCCCGACACGCTGGCGCCGGTGATCTGCGTCGCGGACGAGGCCACCGCCACCGCCGGCGGAATGCCGTAGAAGATCAGCAACGGCGTCGTCAGAAAGCCGCCGCCCACCCCGAACATGCCCGACAGCACCCCGACGCCGAGGCCGAGCGCCACGATCACCAGCGCATTGACCGACAGGCCGGCGATGGGGAGGTAGAGATCCATGGAAGGGGCCTAGCGTGAAAGGCGCGGCAGGTCATGCCCTGAGAGGCGGATGCCGGGCGCCTGCCGTCCTCCCCGCTGGCCGTTGCACGCCGCCCCCTTCCCCCGTCCGCCCGCCTCGGCTAACGCTTGCGGCGTGGCGCCCGGCACCTCATCCTGCGACGTGGCGATTGTCGGCGGCGGCCTGGCGGGCGGGCTGATCGCGCTGGCACTGGCCGCGCGCCGCCCCGAACTGTCGGTCACGCTGATCGAGGCGGGTGCGACGATCGGCGGCAACCACATCTGGTCCTTCTTCGAAGGCGATGTCGCCAGGGACGAGCGCAACCTGCTGGCTCCGCTCGTCAGCCATGCCTGGCCCGGCTACGATGTCGCCTTTCCCGGCCATCGCCGCCGGCTGAACCAGCCTTATTATTCGATCCGCTCCGAACGGCTCGATGCGGCGGTTCGGGCCGCGCTGCCCGAGGGGCGTGTCCATACCGGCCGGCGCGCGCTCGCCGTCTCGGCCCGCGCCGCAGTGCTGGAGGACGGCACGCGCATCGAGGCGGGCGGCGTGATCGACGCGCGCGGCGCCGCCAGCCTTTCCACGCTCGATCTCGGCTGGCAGAAGTTCGTCGGCGAGGAGCTGCTGCTGGCGGCCCCGCACGGGCTCGACCGGCCGATCGTGATGGACGCGACAGTCGAGCAATATGACGGCTACCGCTTCGTCTACGTCCTCCCATTCGATGAGCGGACCCTGTTCGTCGAGGACACTTATTACTCCACCTCGGCCGAGTTGCAGCCCGATCTGCTCGCCCACCGCATCCAGGCCTATGCCGCTGCCAAGGGCTGGCAGGTCGAGTCGGTCGCGCGGCGCGAATCGGGCGTGCTGCCTGTCGCCATGGGCGGAGACTTTGCCGCTTACTGGCAGTCGGGCGGCGGCAGCGTTGCCAAGGCGGGCGTGCGCGCGGGTCTTTTCCACCCCACCACGGGTTATTCGCTGCCCGATGCGGTGCGCACCGCGCATCTCGTCGCTTCGCTGAAAGACCTCTCCGGCGCGGCGCTGGCCGCCGCGCTCCACGATCACGCCGCCTCCGCCTGGAAGGAGCGCGGCTTTTACCGGATGCTTGACCGAATGCTGTTCCGTGCCGCCGCCCCGACCCAGCGCTACAAGGTGCTGGAACGATTCTACACGCTGTCGCCGCAGCTGATCGCGCGCTTCTATGCCGGCCGCTCGACCAAGGGGGACAAGCTGCGCGTGCTGGCGGGCAAGCCGCCCGTGCCGGTGCTGCGCGCCATCGCCGCGCTGCGGGAGGGACGCGCATGACCGTCCCCTCGGGCGCCAAGCGCGCCTGCGTCATCGGATCAGGTTTCGGCGGCCTCGCCCTTGCCATCCGCCTGCAATCGGCCGGGATCGCCACCACCGTGGTCGAGGCGCGGGACAAGCCCGGCGGCCGCGCCTATGTCTGGCAGCGCGACGGCTTCACCTTCGATGCCGGCCCTACCGTCATCACCGATCCCGCCTGCCTGCAGGAGCTCTGGGGCTTAAGCGGCCGCGACATGGGTGAGGACGTGACGCTCTCGCCGGTCACGCCCTTCTACCGGCTCAACTGGCCGGACGGCACGAACTTCGATTATTCCAACGACGAGGCGGGGTTGCGGCGCGAGATCGCGAAGCTCGATCCGGCCGATGTCGAGGGCTATGACCGGTTCCTCGATTATTCCGCCGGCGTCTACCGCGAGGGGTATGAGAAGCTCGGCCATGTCGCGTTTCTCGACTTCGCGTCGATGATCAAGGCGGCGCCGGCGCTCGCCAAATACCAGGCGTGGCGCTCGGTCTACTCGATGGTGTCGAGCTTCGTCCGCAGCCCCAAGCTGCGGGAGGCGCTGAGCTTCCACACCCTGCTGGTCGGCGGCAATCCGATGACCACCAGCGCCATCTACGCGCTGATCCACAAGCTGGAGAAGGATGGCGGCGTGTGGTTCGCCCGCGGGGGCACCAATGCGCTGGTCGCCGGCATGGTGCGCCAGTTCGAGCGGCTGGGCGGCATCGTCCGGCTGAACGACAAGGCGATCCGCATCGACACGCTGGGGGATCGCGTCACCGGCGTCACCACCGCCTCCGGCTGGTCCGAGACGTTCGATGCGGTGGCGAGCAACGGCGACATCGTCCACAGCTATCGCGACCTGCTCGGTCATGCCCCGCGCGGGCGGTCGGCGGGGGCGAAGCTGGAGCGGCGGCGCTTCTCGCCCTCCTTGTTCGTCGTCCATTTCGGCATTCGCGGCGCGTGGCCGGGCATTCCGCACCACATGATCCTGTTCGGCCCCCGCTACAAAGGGCTGCTCAGCGACATCTATGACAATGGCGTGCTGTCGAGCGACTTCTCGCTCTATCTCCACCATCCGACCGTGACGGACCCGAGCCTCGCGCCCGAGGGCTGCTCCACCTTCTACGTGCTGGCGCCGGTGCCGCACATGGGCAAGCTGCCGATCGACTGGGACGGAGAGGCGGGCGCAGCCTATGCCGACCGCATCCTTGATGAGGTGGAGCGGCGCATGATCCCGGGCCTGCGCGAGCGCCTGGTGACGCGCTTCCATTACACGCCAGCGGATTTCGGCCGCGATCTGTCGGCGCATCTCGGCTCCGCCTTCAGCCTTGAGCCGCTGCTGACGCAGAGCGCCTATTTCCGCGTCCACAATCGCGACGACACGATCCCCAACCTCTATTTCGTCGGCGCCGGCACGCATCCGGGCGCAGGCATTCCGGGCGTGGTCGGATCGGCCAAAGCGACCGCCAAGCTGATGCTGGAGGATTTGCGGGGATGAAGCGCATCGCCGTCTATTGCGGATCGGCGACGCCCGCCGATCCGGTCTATATCGAGTGTGCACGGAACGTCGGCCGCACCTTCGCCGAACAGGGCATCGGCCTCGTCTATGGCGGCGGGCGGCTGGGGTTGATGGGCGCCGTGGCGGATGCGTGCCTTGCCGCGGGCGGCGAGGTGATTGGCGTGATCCCCGAGGCGCTGGTCACGGCCGAGGTCGCGCATCGCGGGCTGACCGAGCTGCACACCGTCGGCACGATGCACCAGCGCAAGCAGCTGTTCACCGATCTGTCCGATGGCTTCCTCACCATTCCTGGTGGCACCGGCACGATGGACGAGCTGTGGGAGGCGATGAGCTGGGCGCAGCTCGGCTATCACGCCAAGCCCGTCGGCCTGCTCAACGTCGCCGGCTATTATGACGGGCTGATCGAGTTCGTGGGCAAGATGGCGGAGGTCGGCTTCCTCCGCCCGCAGCACCGCGACATCCTGATCGTCGGCGACGTGCTCACCGATCTGCTCGCCCGCATGGCCGCTCACCAGCCGCACACGCCCATCTTCCGCATGTCGTCGAGCGAGCTGTGACTTCGGCCCCCGCGGGGGCCGGGGCGATGGACCGCGCCGCGCTCGTCGCCTTTGCGCGCGAGTCGATCGCACGCGGCTCCAAATCCTTCGCGGCCGCCGCGCGGCTGTTCGATCCCGCAACGCGCGACCGGGCTTGGCTGCTCTACGCCTGGTGCCGCGCATGCGACGACATTGCCGACGGGCAGGATCATGGCGGCGCGATGCAGGCGGTCGACGATCCGCAGGAGCGCCTGGCTTACATCCGCCGGCTCACCGCGGCCGCGCTGGCGGGCGAGGCAACGGGCGTGCCCGCCTTCGATGCCCTCGGCTTCGTCGCCACCGAGTGCCGCCTGCCACATGCCTTCGTGTGGGAGGTGGTGGAGGGCTTCGCACTCGACGCGGCGGATTGGCGGCCGCGCAGCGAGGACGACCTGCACCGTTACTGCCATCATGTCGCGGGCGCGGTCGGCTGTTTGATGGCGGTGCTGATGGGCGTCGCGCCGGGTGACGAGGAGACGCTGGATCGCGCCGCCGACCTCGGCCAAGCTTTCCAGCTCGCCAACATCGCGCGCGACCTGTGCGAGGACGATGCCGCGGGCCGCTGCTACCTGCCGGCCGACTGGCTGGCGGAGGTGGACGTTCCGCCGGGCGAACAGATGCGCCCGATCTATCGCGATCGCATCGCCACGCTCGCGCGCCGGCTGGGCGACAAGGCGGCGGCGCACGAGGCATCGGCCCGCGTCGGTGCCACGCGGCTGCCCTTCCGCGCGCGCTGGGCGGTGCTGGCTGCCGCCGGCATCTATGGCGACATTGCGCGCGAGGTCGTCCGCCGCGGCGCGCGCGCGTGGGATGCGCGCGTCGTCACCTCAAAGGCGGCGAAGCTGGGCTGGGTCGCGCGCGCATGGGGTCAGGCGGTGCGCTCACCCCCGCCCGCTTCCCGTCGTGGATTATGGACGCGGCCACGCGGCTGAGGCACAGGGCCGCATGTCGCCCCTCCGATATATTTCCGCCTTGTTTCTGCTGCTTGGCGGCACCGCCCATGCCCGCACCGTCGAGGACGAGCAGGTCTGGCTGAACGCGGTCGTCAGCGGCACGACCAAGTCGGGCTTCGCCTACTGGCTTGAGGCGCAGCCGCGCTTCACGGACGGCGCCGGGCGCCTCGGCCAGTTGCTGTTGCGGCCGATGGTCGGGTGGAAGCTGTCCGATGCGGTCACCGTCTATGGCGGCTATGCGCATGTCGTCCTGCCGATCGAGAACGGGCCCGATCGCAACGAGGACCGCCTGTTCGGCCAGGTGTCCTCGACCATCGGCAAGGTGGCGGGCGGCACGCTCAGCTCACGCACGCGGCTCGAATATCGCGACCTGTCGAACGGGCGCGACGCCGGCTGGCGCTTTCGCAACTGGCTGCGCTACGTCCGCCCGATCACCGCCCCCGACAAGACCCGCGCGCTCGTCTATGTCGAGCCGTTCGTCGCGCTGAACGACACGGATTGGGGTGCACGCCGCGGCTTCGACCAGCTGCGCAGCTTCGTCGGTGTCGAGGTGCCGCTGAA
Source organism: Sphingomonas jatrophae (assembly GCF_900113315.1). Taxonomy (GTDB): domain Bacteria; phylum Pseudomonadota; class Alphaproteobacteria; order Sphingomonadales; family Sphingomonadaceae; genus Sphingomonas_P; species Sphingomonas_P jatrophae. The sequence goes on from NZ_FOZG01000002.1 coordinate 1,017,553, forward strand.
AGGCCGCAGCACGGTTGAGCTCGGCTATCTCAACCAGCTGGTCAACGCGACGGGCGGGGTGACGCGGGTGAACCACGTCGCCTCGCTCAGCCTGTTCATCCGGCCCTGACGCCGTCCTTCGCCGGCGCGCGCACGCCCTTGCGGCCGCGGCGGGCCAGCTCGGCCTTGAGCGCCTTGGGCCGAGGCGCGACGAGGAAGCCGAAGCTGACCGTGCCCTCCTTCGTCTCCACCGCATGGTGCAGCCGATGCGCCTGGACGATGCGCTTCATATAGGTCGAGCGCGGCACGTAACGGTGCGGCAGCCGGCGATGCACGATCCAGTCGTGAAAGCCGAAATAGATCGCACCGTAAGCGGCGATCCCCGCGCCAATCCACGCGAAACCCGGCCACCAGCCCAGCTGCACGCCGCCCAGCAGCAGCACGAAGGACGGCACGGCGAAGATCACCGCGTAGAGATCGTTCAGCTCCCAATTGCCATTGCGCGGGCGATGGTGGCTTTCGTGGAGGAACCAGCCGGGCCCATGCATCACCCAACGATGCGCGACATAGGCCACGCCCTCCATGAAGGCGATGGTGAGCAGGAACAGGGCGATGCCGACGATGGGGGACATTGGGCCCATATAGCGCGATGTCGCGGCTTCGGCACCATTCCCGCGCTGGCCGGTTCAACGCGCGTGCCCGCCGCCTTCGGGACGTGGTCACCGGTCTTTGCGCGAAGGAGAAGGCGAGTGCGTCGACACGTCCAGCATGGTCGAGTGGGGCTGGCCTTCATCGGCCTCCTCGCGGTCACCGCCTGCGCGACGCCTTCCACCGAGGATCGCGTGCGCAGCGAACTGCTCCGCGCCGGCGTCCAGCCGCGCATGGCCGGCTGCATGGCGGAGCGGCTGTCCGACCGGCTGTCGATCATGCAGCTGCGCAAGCTCGGGCGTGCGGCGCAGATCACGCAGCGCCGGGTCGGCGCGATGACGGTGGACGAACTGATCGGCCGCGTGCGGGGTATCGGCGATCCCGAGATCGTCGAGGTGGTGACGCGCGCAGGTGTCGGCTGCTTCATCGCCGGCTGACCCCGTATCATTGGCGCGCTGCACCTGCGAAGCTTGGAATGGCGGCGCGGCTGTGCTTTAGCGGCCGGGACTCTTTTTGAACCTTCAAGGGGCTCGTCCGCGCGATGAATATTCACGAATATCAGGCCAAGGAGCTGCTGGCGAAATTCGGCGCGGCGATCCCCGCCGGCCATGCGGCGCTGACCGTCGACGAGGCGGTGAACGCGGCCTCGCAGCTGCCCGGGCCCCTCTACGTCGTGAAGGCGCAGATCCACGCGGGCGGCCGCGGCAAGGGCAAGTTCAAGGAGCTGGGCCCGGATGCCAAGGGCGGCGTGCGCCTCGCCAAGTCGCTCGACGAAGTGCGCGCGGCGGCGACCGACATGCTCGGCAACACGCTCGTCACCATCCAGACGGGTGAAGCGGGCAAGCAGGTCAACCGCCTCTACGTCACCGATGGCGCCGACATCGCCAAGGAATATTACCTGTCGATGCTGGTTGACCGGAAGACCGGCCGTATCGCCGTCGTCGCCTCTACCGAAGGCGGCATGGACATCGAGACGGTGGCGCACGACACGCCCGAGCTGATCCGCACGATCACGATCGATCCGGCGGAAGGCTTCCAGCCGCATCACGGCCGCGCCGTCGCCTTCGCGCTGAAGCTGAAGGGCGACCTGAACAAGCAGTGCGTGAAGCTGGTCGAGCAGCTCTACAACGCGTTCATCGGCACCGACATGTCGATGCTCGAGGTCAATCCGCTGGTCGAGACGACCGACGGCAAGCTGCTGGTGCTCGACGCCAAGGTGTCGTTCGATTCGAACAGCCTGTTCCGCCATCCCGACGTGTTCGCCCTGCGCGACGAATCGGAGGAGGATCCGGCCGAGATCGAGGCGTCCAAGTATGACCTCGCCTACATCAAGCTGGATGGCGACATCGGCTGCATGGTCAACGGCGCCGGCCTCGCCATGGCGACGATGGACATTATCAAGCTGAACGGCGCCTTCCCCGCCAACTTCCTCGACGTGGGCGGCGGCGCCACCACCGAGAAGGTGACGGCGGCGTTCAAGATCATCCTGTCCGATCCGGCGGTGAAGGGCATCCTGGTCAACATCTTCGGCGGCATCATGAAGTGCGACATCATCGCCAACGGCATCGTCGCCGCCGCCAAGGAAGTGAACCTCTCGGTGCCGCTGGTCGTTCGGCTCGAAGGAACCAACGTGCAGCAGGGCAAGGACATCCTCGCCAATAGCGGCCTGCCGATCGTTCCCGCGGACGATCTGGGCGATGCCGCGAAGAAGATCGTCGCCGAGGTGAAGAAGGCGGCCTGACGAAAGAGCCATCATGCCGGTCGGGTGGCCGGCATCTCCTGCGAGGGCGCGGCACGCCCGCACGAGATCCCGGCCATCGCCGGGATGACGGCGCGAGAGGAAGGAAGAGACGATGAAGGTAATCGTGCCCGTGAAGCGGGTGATCGACTATAACGTGAAGCCGCGGGTGAAGCCCGACGGCTCGGGCGTCGATCTCGCCAACGTCAAGATGAGCATGAATCCGTTCGACGAGATCGCCGTCGAAGAGGCGATCCGCCTGCGCGAGAAGGGCGCCGCGACGGAGATCGTCGCCGTCTCGATCGGTGAGCCGAAGGCGCAGGAAACGCTGCGCACCGCGCTCGCCATGGGTGCGGACCGCGCGATCCTCGTCACCGTCGAGGGCGTGGTCGAGCCGCTCGCCGTCGCCAAGATCCTGAAGGCGATCGTGGACGAGGAACAGCCGGGCCTCGTCATCCTCGGCAAGCAGGCGATCGACGACGACGCCAACCAGACGGGCCAGATGCTCGCCGCGCTGACCGGCCGGCCGCAGGGCACGTTCGCCAGCAAGGTCGAGGTTTCGGGTGAGACGGTGTCCGTCACGCGCGAAATCGACGGCGGTCTCGAGACGGTCAGCCTCAAGCTGCCCGCCATCGTCACGACCGACCTCCGCCTGAACGAGCCGCGCTATGCCTCGCTGCCGAACATCATGAAGGCGAAGTCCAAGCCGCTCGCGCAGAAGACCGCCGCCGATTACGGCGTCGACACCGCGCCGCGGCTGAAGACGCTGACGGTGTCCGAGCCGGCCAAGCGCCAGGCGGGCGTCAAGGTCGCCGACGTCGACGCGCTGGTCGACAAGCTCAAGGACATGGGAGTGGTGGCATGAGCGTCCTGGTTCTGATCGAGCATGAGGGCGCCCGCATCAAGGACGCCTCGCTCTCCACCATCACCGCCGCGCAGAAGCTGGGCGACGTGGTCGGCCTCGTCGTCGGCGGTGGCGATGCGCAGGAGGCCGCCCAGGCCGCTGCCAAGATCGCCGGCGTGACCAAGGTGCTGGTGGCGAGCGATGCCGCCTATGAGCATCAGCTGGCGGAGAATGTCGCGGCGCTGGTCGTCGGCATCGCTGCCGATCATGACGCTATCCTGTTCAACGCCACCTCCACCGGCAAGAACGTCGCCCCGCGCGTTGCCGCTCTGCTCGACGTCATGCAGATCTCCGACATCCTGTCGGTCGAGAGCGCGGATACGTTCACCCGGCCCATCTATGCCGGCAACGCGATCGCGACCGTCCAGTCGTCGGACGCCAAGAAGGTGATCACCGTGCGCGGCACCGCCTTTGCGAAGGCGGCGGCGGAAGGCGGGTCGGCCTCGGTCGAGCCGGTTTCGGGCGGCGGCGATCAGGGCCTGTCCAGCTTCATTGGCGCGGAAATCGCCAAGTCGGAGCGGCCGGAGCTGACCTCGGCCAAGATCATCGTCTCGGGCGGTCGTGCGCTTGGCTCGTCGGAGAAGTTCCACGAGCTGATCGATCCGCTGGCGGACACGCTGAAGGCGGGCGTCGGCGCCAGCCGTGCGGCGGTCGACGCGGGCTACGCCCCGAACGACTATCAGGTCGGCCAGACCGGCAAGATCGTCGCTCCGGAAATCTATGTCGCGGTCGGCATCTCCGGCGCGATCCAGCATCTCGCGGGCATGAAGGACTCCAAGGTCATCATCGCGATCAACAAGGACGAGGACGCGCCCATCTTCCAGGTGGCGGATCTCGGCCTCGTCGGCGACCTGTTCAAGCTCGTGCCCGAGCTCACCGAGAAGCTGGCCAACAAGTAAGTCATGCAGGCGGGTTGCCTCCGGGCGGCCCGCCTTGCACGCGGCAATCGGGCCCGCTACGCTCCTTTCACGACCGCCCTTCCGCTTCCGGATCGTCGATCGTGGAGGCATGGCGATGAACCTGCGCCGGTTAATCTCCGACATCATGACGCTCTTCCGCCAGATCCGCTATCAGGTCGGGCGCTTTCGAAAGCACTGACCGACGCGATGATCCACGTCCGACTGCGGGTGACCGGCCGGGTGCAGGGCGTCTTCTTCCGCGACTGGACAGTCTCGACGGCACAGGCGCTCGGCCTGTCGGGCTGGGTGCGCAACCGTCATGATGGCAGCGTCGAGGCGCACGCCGCCGGGACGCAGACAGCCATCGATGCCTTCGTCAGCGCCTGCCGTACCGGGCCGTCCGCCGCACGCGTGGACGACGTGATCGTCACCCCTGCCGAGCCCATGCCGCTGGACGGCTTTCGCCGCTCACCGGCCAACTGATCGGCCAGACCAGCGCTTGAACCCTTGGCGCGTTCGGCTGTTGCTTCCCCCGCAAGTCAGGCGGAACGTCATGCGTTATTTTCTGGATACCGAGTTCAATGGCTTCGGCGGGGCACTGATCAGCGTCGGACTCGCGGCCGAGCATGGCGAGGATTATTACGTCGCGCTGCCACTCCCCGACCGGATCGAGCCGTGGGTCGAGCGGAACGTCATCCCCTACCTCTTCCACGTGCCGCCGGAGCAGGACAACCGGCTCGACCGCGTCGCCGCCGCGCACGATATCGCCCGCTATCTGGGGGCCGATCCCGACCCGCTGATCGTGGCGGACTGGCCGGAGGATATCGCCTTGTTTTGCCGGCTGATGATGCCGGGGGCGACCGACGTGGTCGATCTGCCGCGGCTCGCCTTCGATTATGTCCGCACGCCCGGCTTTGCCACCGCGCGCGCCAGCAAGGTGCCGCACAACGCGCTGCACGATGCGCGCGCGCTCCGCGACCATCTGCTCGCGCTGGAGCGCTGACGCACCCGCGCGAGCCGATCGGCTCAGCGGTGGAAATCGACCAGCGTCAGCTTGTCGAGGCGCTTGGCCGCGGCGCGCTCCTGCGCGTCGCCGACAATGCCGGAGACGAGCAGATCCAGCTGGCGCTGGCCCATCCGCTCCTCGATTGCGGCGCGCTGGAGCATGGCGCGGCTCTGCCCGGCGGGACGCTCGGCGGTGAGTATCACAGGCTCGGGGATGGAGCCGGCATGTGCGGCGGTGGCGCTCGCCCCCATGAGGAGGGCGGCGAACAGGGTCTGGATCTTCATGGCAGCGATGCTTTCGGCCGCGGTCCGGCGACTTCGGGCGGCTTCACATCGCTTCCCCCCGGAAGCACCGCGAGGGGGCTATGCGCGCAATCTAGTTACGACGACGTTTACGATGCCGGAACGATCTCGCCCTCTGTAATCGTCGCGAGCGATCAGCGGCGGCGCGGGGATACCACGCCGCCGCCTGGGCCTTAGAAGCCCGTGCCGCCCACCGGCACGACGGTGACGGCACGCCGATTCTGCGCCCACGCGCTCTCGTCCGATCCGGTCGCCGCAGGCCGTTCCTTGCCATAGCTGATGACCGAGATGCGCCCGGCATCCACGCCGTTCGCAGCGAGGAAGTTCTTGGCCGAGTTGGCGCGGCGATCCCCCAGCGCGAGGTTATATTCGCGCGTGCCCCGCTCGTCGGCATGGCCTTCGACGGTGACACGCACGCGCGGATTGCGCGCCAGCCACTGTGCCTGGCGCAGCAGGATGGCCTGCGCCTCGCTGTCGATGTCGTGGCTGTCGGTCACGAAATAGACCGTGTCGGTGCCCGCCTGGCGCAGGAAGTCGGCCCGGCTGCCCGGCACGTCGCCGGTCTGGGTGGAGGTGCCAGATGTGTCGGCACCCGTGTCAGCGGGGCCGCTCGCCGGGGGGGGCGGCAGCTCGGCCGGCTTCTTCTTGGCGCAGCCCGCGACGGCCAGCGCCAGCGCGCTCGCCATCACGATCCGGAAGGGGAGGTTCGCCATCGTCCTGTCTCCTTGGCAGTAATCTTAGGGGGTCGTTCAGGGAAGCAGCGGGCCCCAGGCGGGGTCCGATCCGTCGAGCGGGGTGGGGATGCGGCGCTCGTTTACGCCGGTCAGATCGACGGACCACAGGTCCGCCTTGCCGCTGCCCTGCCCGGTGCGGAAGAACATGATGACGCGCCCATTGGGCGAGAAGGTGGGCCCCTCATCCTGCCAGCCGTGCGTCAGGATGCGTTCGCCCCCGCCCGTCGGCGACATGATGCCGACGGAGAAGCCGCCGCCGATCTTGGTGAAGGCGATCAGATCGCCGCGCGGGCTCCACACCGGCGTCGCATAGCGGCCGCCGCCGAAGCTGATGCGCTGCTGGCCCGATCCGTCCGCATTCATCACGTAAAGCTGCTGCCCGCCGCCGCGATCGCTCTCGAACACGATCTTGCTGCCGTCGGGCGAATAGCTGGCCGACGTATCGATGCCGGGCGAGGTGGTCAGGCGGACCGGCTGGCCGCCGCTCGCGGGCACGCGGTAGATGTCGGTGTTGCCGTTCACCGCCATCGAGAAGACGATGGAGCGCCCATCCGGCGAGAAGCGCGGGGCGAACGTCATGTTCGGCTGATCCACGACAAGCCGCTGCGTGCCGGAGCCGATCTGATAGACGTAGACGCGCGGCCGATCATTCTCGAAAGACATGTACGCGATCGTCTGCTGGTTGGGCGCGAAGCGCGGCGTCAGCACGATGGCGCGGCCGTTGGTCAGGAAGCGGTGGTTGGCGCCGTCCTGGTCCATGATCGCCAGGCGCTTGATGCGCTTCTTCTTGGGGCCCGTTTCCGACACGTAGACGACGCGGCTGTCGAAATAGGGGCCTTCGCCGGTCAGCCGGGTGTAGACCGTGTCGGCGCACTTGTGCGCACCACGCCGCCAGGCGGCCGGCTGCACGACGAAGCCCTGCCGCGCGATCTCCGCGCCCGAGACGACATCGTAGAGGTAGCAGCCGACCGTCAGCGAGCCGTCACCATTGGCCTGGACGAAGCCCTGCACCAGCGCCTGCGCGCCCGTCTGCGTCCAGAAGGGGAAATCGGGTGCGGTGACCTGCGCAAAGGCGACGGGGGCGAGCTGCCCCTGCGGCAGCGGCGAGAACAGGCCCGAGCCCTTCAGGTCGTTGGTCACGATCTCGGCGACGCGCTGGCCGAGGCTCGCTGTGTCGCCCGCGGGCGTGCCCGTGGCGGCGGGCGTCGGCATCACCGGGATGGCGATCGGCATGGGCTGCGCGATGCCGCCCGACACGTCGACGCGCAGCTGCGCCGCGGCGGGGGTGGCGAAGAGAGCGGCCGCCGCCAGCAAAGCCGTTCGGGCTGAGCCTGTCGAAGCCCTGCCCTTGGCGCGGCGGAGAAAAGAACGGCCCTTCGACAAGCTCAGGGCGAACGGGGTCATCAGGGTCATACCTCTTCCACTCCTCAACCGCTCAGGCGGTTGTCGAAATTCGTGTCGAGCTCTTTCCAGTCCTCGTAGAACTCGGCGGGCAGGCGTTTCAGCGGCGCCGCGCGCAGCACCGCACGGCGCGCCGCATCCTGGTGCTGGCGGACATAGCCGCGGTTCGACGCATTGGTGCCCGTCGTGCCGAGCACCTCCGGCGCGCCAGCAAGGCTGCCATCCTTGTTCAGCCGCACCCGCAGCGTGGTGACGAGCTGATCGACGTCGGTGCCGGCAGGCGGCGACCAGTAGGGCTTGAGCTGCTCGCGGATCAGCCCGGCCAGCGCATTGGCCTGCGCCCCCGTCATCGCCGCGCGCGGCGTCTGCGCCTTGCCGGCGGATTTCTCGGGCGTGATGCCTTTCAGGAAATCGTCGCTGAGCAGGCCGCCGCTCGTCTTCTTGCCCGTGCCCGCGCCGGGCTTCGCCGCGGGCTTGGCGGGTGCCGCCTTGGCCGGCGCGGCCTTGGCGGGCGCGGGCTTGGCCGATGACGCCGCCGCGGGCTTCGCCGGAGTCGGCTTGGCCGGCGCAGGCTTGGCGGGCGCTGGCTTTGCCGGCGTCGGCTTCGCTGGTGCGGGCTTCGGCGGTACGGGCTTGGGCGTCGGCTTGGTCGGCTCCGGCTTCGGCTTGGGCGTGGGCTTCGGCTTCACCGGCTCCGGCGGCGCGGGCTTCGGCGTCGGCTTGGGCGCCGGCGGCGGGGGTGCTGGCGTCGGCTTGGGCGGCGGCGGCGTGGGTTCGGGCTCCGGCTCCGGCTCGGGTGCCGCTTCTTCCGGCGGGCCGGCCTCGGGCGCAGCGGCAGGGGCCGGCGCCTCCTGGCTGATCTCGGGCGCGGCGGAGCGCGGCGCCACCACGTCGACCAGCTGCACGTCGATCGGATCGTTCATCGGCGGCAGCGGCTTGGACTTGGTCAAAAGCCCGAGGGACAGCACGCCGAACAGCAGGACGTGCCCGACCAGCGCGATCGCGAAACCGGTGCGCTCGGCGCGCTCCATCGCTCAGCGGCGCTCCTGGCTTTGCGTCGTCACCAGCGCGACGCGGTTCAGCCCGGCGGCGTTCAGCTCACCCATCACCTTCATCACCCGCCCGTAATCGAGCGCGCGATCCGCCCGCAGGAACACCTGCGGCCCCTTTTCATCCTTTGCCGCAGCGGCCGCCTGGGCCAGGCGCGCGGGGAAGATCGCGTCCGCCACCGGCTCCTCGCCGATGAAGATCTGGCCCTTCTCGTCCAGCCCGATCTCCAGCGGCTTCTGCTCCTGATCGAGCGCGCCGGCGCGGCTGTCGGGCAGGTTCACCGGCACGCCCGCGGTCATCAGCGGCGCCGTCACCATGAAGATGATCAGCAGCACCAGCATCACGTCGACCAGCGGGGTGACGTTGATCTCGGACATCGGCGCACGCCGGCCATTGCCCGAGCGGTTGGAGATCGGCCCCATCGCCATCAGCGTTCCAGTTCGCGGCTGAGCGTGGCGTGGAAGCCGTCGGCAAAGCGATTGAGCTTCGCCTCGAACCGGCCGACGCGGTGGCTCAGCCGGTTATAGGCGATCACCGCGGGGATGGCGGCGAACAGGCCGAGCGCGGTGGCGAACAGCGCCTCGGCGATGCCGGGTGCCACGACGCCGAGCGACGTATTCTGCGAGGCGGCGATGTCAGTGAAGCTGCGCATGATGCCCCACACGGTGCCGAACAGGCCGACGAAGGGCGCGACCGAGCCGATCGTGGCGAGGATGTTCAACCGGTCGGACAGGCGATCCGCCTCCGCCGCGACAGCCGCGCCCATCGCCGTCGCCAGCCGGGCGCGCGTGCCCTCGCGGTCCACCGCCTTGCCTTGCGTCGAGCGGCGCCATTCGGAGACGCCTGCGGAGAAGACCTTGGCCGATGGCAGATCCTCGCGACCGGCGCCGTCATAGAGCCGGTCGATGTCCTCCGCCTTCCAGAATTCGCGCTCGAACGCGTCGCTCTTCTTGGCCAGGCGGGTCAGGCGGAAGCTGTGGCCGATGATGATCGCCCACGTCCAGATGCTGGCGAACAGCAGCCCCAGCATCACCCCCTTCACGACGATATCCGCCTGCATGAACAGCGCGATGGGCGACATCGTGGCGCCGCTGGCCGTTACCGTGAAGCCTTCCATGAACTCACTCATCCCCTGTCTTCAGCAGCGGCCGGAACCGCTCCATCCATGATGCCGGCTGCCGCCGCGGCCGGCCGGACGCGTCGAGAAAGGCGGCGGTCACCTCCGCCTCCACCAGCACCTCCACGTCGCGCATGACCCTTTGCTGAATGACGCACGACACGGGCCGAAGTGCCGTCAGCCGGCTTTCCACCACCAGCACGTCTTCCAGCCGCGCCGGGCGGCGATAGCGCAGCGTCAGTTCGGTGATGGCATAGGCGCCCTCGCCCGCATCCCACACCGCGCGCTGCCCGGCCCCGGCCAGCGCCAGCATGGCACTGCGGCCGCGCTCCAGATAGCGGACGTAATTGGCGTGGTAGACGATGCCGGTTATGTCCGTGTCCTCGAACCATACGCGCAAGGGCAGGCGGTGCACCTTGCCGGAAAAGGCGCCGAGGCTCGGCGGCTCGATGGTCGGGTCGCTGCCGGTCATGTCAGCGGGGTCTAGTCACTGCGGACCGTGAGGCCAAGCACAGTGATTAACCACGCTAGGCCTCGAACAGGCCGCCCTGCATCCCCTCCGGCATCGGCAGGCCGAGATGCGTCCAGGCCGCGCCGTTCAGGCACCGCCCCCGCGCGGTCCGTGCGACGAGGCCGACCTGGATGAGGTAGGGCTCGATCACCTCCTCCACCGTGTCGCGCGGTTCGGACAGGCCGGCGGCCAGCGTCTCCACGCCGACCGGGCCGCCGCGATAGATGTCGGCGATCATGCGGAGGTAGCGCCGGTCCATCGCATCGAGGCCGAGCTTGTCCACCTCCAGCCGGTTGAGCGCAGCATCGGCCACCGCCGCGTCGACCTCAGGCGCACCCGCCACGTCGGCGAAATCGCGCACGCGGCGCAGCAGCCGGCCGGCGATGCGCGGCGTGCCCCGCGCACGTCGCGCAATCTCGCGCGCGCCATCGGGCGCGATGGCGAGGCCGAGCAGCCCCGCCGCCCGCGTGACGACCGAGACGAGCTCGTCCACCGTGTAGAAGATCAGCCGGATCGGAATACCGAACCGATCGCGCAGCGGCGTCGTCAGCAATCCCTGCCGCGTCGTCGCGCCAACGAGGGTGAAGCGCGGCAGATCGATGCGGATCGAGCGGGCGGACGGCCCCTCGCCGATCATGATGTCGAGCGCACGGTCCTCCATCGCGGGATAGAGCACCTCCTCCACCGCGGGCTGGAGGCGGTGGATCTCGTCGATGAACAGCACGTCGCCGTCCTCGAGATTGGTCAGCAAGGCGGCAAGATCGCCCGACTTGGCGATTACCGGGCCGGACGTGGCGCGGAAGCCCACCCCCATCTCGCGCGCGACGATCTGCGCCAGCGTCGTCTTGCCGAGACCCGGGGGGCCGAACAGCAGCACATGGTCGAGCACGTCGCCCCGCGCCTTGGCCGCGCTGGTGAACACGCGCAGATTGTCACGCGCCGCCTTCTGCCCGACGAAGTCGTCGAGGCTCTTCGGCCGGAGCGCCGCGTCGACATCCTCGGGCCGGCGATTGGGCGTGGTCAGGCGCGCGTCGGTCATCCGCCGTTCCCTAGCTGTTCGCACAGGCCAAAGTCGAGCGAGACAAGCTTCTACACAGAACGATCCGACCGCCCGGCCGTTGGGGAAGTCTGTCACATCGGGAGAATTACCATGACCAAGCCCCTTTTCGGGCTCACGCTGGCGTGCACCGCGGCGCTGGGCCTGTCCGCCTGCAGCTCGGGCACGACGCGTGACGGCTTGCGCGGCGCGGGCTTCGGTGCGGCGGGTGGCGCGGTCGCCGGCGCACTCATCCCCGGTCTCGGCGTAGGTGAAGGCGCAGCCATCGGCGCGGCCGGCGGTGCCGCGGTCGGCGTGGCGACGTCGGACGGCAATCGTCGCTATTATCGCGACCGGCGTGGGCGGGAATATTACCTCAACGATCGCGGTCGGCGCGTCTATCGCCGCTGACCGGGGCCGGGCTGATCGGGCGGGCGCGCCTCGATCAGCTCTTCGCCGATTTCCTGAGCGCCAGCCGCACCACCGCATCGAGCCCGGCGCCCGCCCCTAGCTCATCCTCCGCCGCCTTGACCGCCGTCGCCGCCTCCGCCGGGCGGAAGCCCAGACCGGTGAGCGCCGCCACCGCATCCGCGCTCGCGCCCGATGCCGGCACCAGAGCGCCCGCAGGGCCGAGCGCCACCGCGCCGACCTTGTCCTTCAGCTCGCGCACGATCCGCTCGGCCAGCTTGGGGCCGACGCCCTGCGCCCGCGTCACCATCGCCTTGTCGCCGGCCGACACGGCACGCGACAGCTCGTCCGGCGCAAGGGCGGAGAGGATCGCCAGCGCCACGCGTGCGCCCACGCCCTGCACGCCGGTGAGCAGGCGGAACCAGTCGCGCTCGCCGGGCGAGCCGAAGCCGAACAGCGTGATCGCATCCTCGCGCACCTGCATCTCGGTCAAGAGCACGACATGCCCGCCCAGCGGCGGCATCGCCGCCAGCGTGCGCGCGGAGGCGAGGGCGAGGTAGCCGACGCCGGCCACATCCAGCACCAGATGATCCGCGCCCGCCTCCACGAGCGCGCCGCTCAACCTTGCGATCATGCCCTGTGACCAGCGATCAGGTGCGTGCCTGCATCGCCTTGGCGGTGGACAGGTGATGCGCGTGCGTCATCGACACGGCCAGCGCATCCGCCGCGTCATTGCCCGCCACCGACACGCCCGGCAGCAGCGTGGAGACCATGCCGCGCACCTGCTCCTTGCCGGCGGTGCCGGTGCCGGTGACCGCCTTCTTGACGACGCGCGGCGCATATTCGCCGATCGCCATCCCCGCCCGCGCCGCCGCCAGCAGCAGCACGCCGCGCGCCTGCACCAGCTTGATCGTCGACTGGGGGTTCTCGTTGACGAACACTTCCTCGATGCCGCAGGCGTCGGGCTGGTGCTCCTTGATCACCTCGACGAGCGCCTCGTGCAGCTCGACCAGCCGGTCGGGCAGCGCCAGCGTCTTGTCGGTGCGGATCTGGCCGTTGGCGAGATGGCGGATGCGGTTGCCCGCCAGCCCGACAATGCCCCACCCGGTGACGCCGAGGCCCGGGTCGATCCCCAGCACGGTCCAGCGACCCTTATTCTCGACGTTCATCCGCAGCACCTCCGACCCGGCGACCATATCAGGCCTGGCCGAGCTTCTCCATCACCGCTTCGGGCACATCGTAATTGGCCCAGACGGTCTGCACGTCGTCATCGTCGTCCAGCGCATCGATCAGCTTGAACAGCTGCGTCGCATCGCCCTCGTCCACGGTGACCTGCGTCTGCGGCCGCCACGCCAGCTTCGCGCCCTCCGGCTCGCCCAGCACCGGCTCCAGCGCCTTGGCGACTTCGTGCAGGCCGTCGGTCGCAGTCCAGATTTCGTGGCCCTCCTCGGTGGAGGAGACGTCCTCGGCGCCGGCTTCCAGCGCCGCCTCGAACACCTTGTCGGCATCGCCCGCGGTCGCCGGATAGGAGATCAGGCCCATCCGGTCGAACCCGTGGCTGACCGAGCCCGAGGCGCCAAGGTTGCCGCCATTCTTCGACACTGCGGTGCGCACGTTGGTGGCGGTGCGGTTGCGATTGTCGGTCAGCGTCTCGATGATGAGGGACACGCCGCCGGGGCCGAAGCCCTCATAGCGCACTTCCTCGTAATTCGCGCCGTCGCTGCCCGAGGCGTTGTTGATCGAACGCTGGATATTGTCCTTGGGCATTCCGCCCTTGCGCGCGGCGATCACCGCGGCGCGCAGGCGCGCGTTCATGTCGGGATCGGGCAGCCCCGATTTCGCCGCCACCGTGATTTCGCGGCTCAGCTTGGAAAACAGGATCGCCCGTTTCTTATCCTGCCCGCCCTTGCGGTGCATGATGTTCTTGAACTTGCTATGGCCGGCCACGCGCGGTCTCTCGTTGGAAAAGGATTGTTTCGCGATCTAGTGCGGGATGGCGTTCAGGGGAAGCGCCGCGCATCGATCCGCCACGCCGCGTCCAACAGCGCAAGCGCCAGCAGCACCGCGATCGCCGAGACGACGCCGTCGAGCAGCGCCAGGGCCGCAATCGCCTTTGGCGGCAGCGGCAGCGATGTCGCCAGCAGCACCAGCGCCAGATGGATGGCGGTGAAGGGCAGGACGATCTGCGCCACGCACGCGGCAAGCGCGGTGGCATGGCCCTTCGTCTTGGCGACGGCCCCGCGCATCGCCGCAAACGGCGCCCCGCAGGCGAGTGCCGCCGAGATGCCGGTCAGCCGGATCGTCGCGATGCTCCACGCCGCGGCGACGAGGAACGTCACCAGCCACGTCGTCGCCAGCGGACGATCTCCTAGCCCGCCGACGACGAACAGCAGATGCGACGAGATGCCGAACAGCAAGGCCATGCCCGTCTCGAACAGCGCATATCGGGCGAGCGCCCGGCTGGGCCTGCCGGGAGCGGCGATTCCGCCCAGCCGCCGCAGCACCGCACAGCCGGTGCAGGTCAGCAGCACCATGCGAACGAGCGCGGTCGCGCCCGGCGGGGCGATCACCGCCAGGTCGATCAGGTCGGACAGGGTGGTCGCGGCGAGCACCAGCAGCCACCAGCCGGGCCCCAGCGCCCGCACCGAGCCGAAGACGGCGGCGCGGGCCTCAGCCGCCGTGATGCGGCCGTGCGTCAGAAGCCGAGCGCCGAGCGATACGTCTCGAGCAGCGCGTCCGCCTCGTCGCGAGCGTTCTTTTCCATCTTACGCAGGCGGACGATGGTGCGCATCGTCTTGGCGTCATAGCCCTGGCTCTTGGCCTCGAGATAGACGTCCTTGATGTCGTCGGCCATGCCCTTCTTCTCTTCCTCGAGCCGCTCGATACGCTCGATGAAGAGGCGCAGCTGATCCGCCGCGACGTTGCCCTCGCTCATGTGATTCGGTCCCCGGAAAACGTTGAGCGCCGCCCGATAGGGGCGGCGCCCGCACGTCTCAACCCTTACTGCACCGCAGCCGGGGTGGCGGGCACGCCGCCATGCATGACGAAGTCGACCCGCTCCAGCCGCGTCACGTCCTCCAGCGGCGAGCCTGCCACCGCGATCAGGTCCGCCGCCTTGCCGGGCTCCAGCGTGCCGATCCGCTGGCTCTGGCCGAGCAGCTCGGCCGCGCCCACCGTGGCGGCACGGATCGCCTGCGCGGGCGTCATCCCCGCCCGCACCATCAGCGCGAACTCCTTGGCATTCTCACCATGCTTGGAGACGCCCGTATCGGTGCCGAAGGCGATCTTCACGCCCGAGGCGATCGCCTTGCTGTGGCTCGCCATCGCGACGGTGGCCGCTTCCTCCGCCTTGGGGATGGTGGCGGGGGGCAGCGCGCCGGCACGCGCCTGCGCCAGCGCGGTCACTGGGGCGATCATCGTCGGGACCAGGAAAGCGCCCTTTGCCTTGAACAGGCGGATCGCCTCGTCGTCGAGGAAAGTGCCGTGATCGATCGAATCGACCCCCGCCTCCAGCGCCGCCTTGGTGCCCTCCGCGGCATGGCTGTGCGCCGCCACCTTGCGGCCGAGCGCGTGCGCCGTGTCGATGATCGCGCGCATCTCTTCCGGCGTCATCGCCCGGCCGAGGCCGCCCGACACGTTGGACAGCACGCCGCCCGTCGCCGCGAACTTGATCACCTGCGCGCCCAGGCCAACCTGCGCCCGCACCGCGCGGCGGCAATCGTCCGGGCCGTCGCAGGTGTTGATCTGATGCTGGTGGACCGTGTCGGCCCACTCTTCCGCCAGACCGTTGCTGCCGTCGCCATGCCCGCCCGTCACGGACACCATGCTGCCCGCATTGACGATGGTCGGCCCCTCGACGACGCCCTGGGCGATGCCGTCGCGCAGCGCGCGGATACCGCGGGGCGAGCCGCCCAGATCGCGCACCGTGGTGAAGCCGGCGGCGAGCGTGCGGCGGGCGTTGGTGATCGCCTCCATCATGTTGTCGCCGTCGTCACGCGTCAGCCCACCAAGCCGCGCGCGCTGCGGATCGCCGCCGATGCCCCACAGGTGGACGTGCATGTCGATCAGCCCGGGCAGGACGAACTTGTCCTTCAGGTCGATCAGCCGCGCGCCCGCCTCGGGTGCGACGAAGCCGTCGCGCACCGCTTCCACCTTGCCGCCGCGCACGATCACCGTGCTCTGCCCGCGGGGCGCCTGGCCCGGCCGGTCGAGCAGCGCGCCCGCATGCACATAGGTCGCCGGCTGCGGCGCCTGTGCCGCGGCCGTGCCTGCCAGCAGCATCGCCGCTGCGATGCCGATAAACGTCTTCGTCATACTGCCCCCCTGTTTGCCCGACCGACGTGTCAGGCCTGATTCTTTGCGACGCTCGCTTCCATCCGCGCGATCCGCTCCGGCGTTGCCGGTGTCGAGAAGCGCGCCTTCCACTCACCCGCCGGCATGCCATAGACCGCCTCGCGCGCGGCGTCGCGGGTCAGCCGTCCGCCGCTCGCCTCCGACACCCAATCGCCCAGGCAGTTGCGGCAGAAGCCGGCCAGTCCCATCAGGTCGATATTCTCCGCGTCGCTGCGATGCCGCAAATGCGCGACGAGCCGGCGGAACGCGGCGGCCGCTTCTTCGTCGGTGATGTCGACAGTGACGGGCGCGGTCTCGGCGCAGGACATGGGCACACTCCCGGGTTGATCCTTGGCCGCAACCGACTATCGCCCCCGCGACGCCGAGGCCAGTATGGAAGGACATCCGGCTTGACCGAGCTTGCCGCCCCCCGGAGCCGCAAGGTCCGCGTGCTTGCCACGCTGGGCCCCGCCAGCAACACGCCGGAGATGATCCGCACGCTGTTTCTCGGCGGTGCCGATGCCTTTCGCATCAACATGAGCCACGGCGATCATGCCGGCAAGCTGCCGCTGATCCAGGGCATCCGCGAGGTGGAGCGCTCGGCCGGCCGGCCCATCTCGATCCTGTTCGACCTGCAGGGGCCGAAGCTGCGCGTCGGCGCCTTTGCCGAGGGCATCGTGCTGCTGAAGACGGGCGAGCGCTTCGTGCTCGACCGCGATCCCGCCCCTGGCGACACCAGCCGCGTCCAGCTGCCCCACCGCGAGATCTTCGAGGCGATCGAGGTGGGCGCGCGGCTGCTGCTCGACGACGGCAAGCTGGTGCTGCGCGTGACGCGCGCTTCCCCTGAGCGGATCGAGACTTTGGTCGAGGTCGGCGGCCCCCTGTCCAACTCCAAGGGGCTGAACGTGCCCGACGTGGTGCTGCCGATGGCGGCGCTGACCGACAAGGACCGGCGCGATCTCGCCTTCGCGCTGGATCAGGGGGCGGACTGGATCGCCCTCTCCTTCGTCCAGCGTCCCGAGGACGTCGCCGAGGCGCGGCGGCTGATCGGCGGCAAGGCGGCGCTCCTCGCCAAGATCGAGAAGCCGCAGGCGATCGACCGGCTGGACGAGATCCTTGAACTGGCGGACGGCGTGATGGTCGCTCGCGGCGATCTGGGTGTGGAACTGCCGCCGCAGGCGGTACCGCCCCTGCAGAAGCGGATCGTCGAGGGCGCGCGGCGGCTCGGCCGTCCAGTGGTGGTCGCCACCCAGATGCTCGAATCGATGATCAAGGCGCCCACCCCGACTCGCGCCGAGGTGTCCGACGTGGCGACCGCCATGTATGACGGCGCCGACGCGGTGATGCTGTCGGCGGAGAGCGCGGCGGGCGACTGGCCGGCCGAGGCGGTCGGCATGATGGACCGCATCGCGCACGAGGTGGAGCGCGATCCCGGCTATTCCGCGCGCATCCACTTCACCGCGACGCCGATGGAGGCGACCACCGCCGACGCGCTCGCCGGATCGTGCAAGCATATCGCGCGCACCGTCAGCGCAGCGGCGATCATTTGCTACACGCTGTCCGGCTCCACCGCGCGCCGCATCGCGCGCGAGCGGCCGGACGTGCCGATCCTCGTCCTCACGCCCAAGCGCGCCACCGCGCGGCGGCTCGGGCTCCTGTGGGGCGTCCACGCCGTCGTCACCAAGGATGTCGGCGGGTTCGAGGAGATGGTGGCCAAGGCCAAGCGCATGGCGCTCCGCCACAAGATCGCGCATGGCGGCGACCGCGTGATCATCGTCGCGGGCGTTCCCTTCGGCACGCCGGGCGCGACCAACGTGCTCCATGTCGCGCGCATCACCGGGGACGAGCTGAAGGGCTATAGCTGAGGCGAAGGTCGCGAAGGTCGCACCAAGAACGCCCTTCCGCGACCGCCACGCGCCCAGCCGAACCCCAAGGCCGCGACGGCGAGCACGAGCCCGACCAGGCCGAGCGGCAGCGGCGGAACCGCGGCGAGCGTCATCAGCGCCGCCTCCCACGCCGCCGTCCGGCCGAGCGTCTCGAACAGCAGCTGCGATCCGATGTGCATGGCTGCGACCGCGAGCATCGGCGCCCTCGACTCGCCGCGCGCCAGCAGCAGCGCCAGCGCCGCCGCGCAGAGCTGGGCCATGTGGAAGGACGTGGAGAAGGCGGAGACGAAGGACAGCCCGCCCAGACCGATCAACGGTCCGGTTAACAGCCGCGCCAGCACCGGCGGCAGCGCCAGCAGCACCGTCGCCACCATCGCCCCCGCATGCAGGCCCACCCGGCGGCGGTGACGCAGCGCGACCGCGACGAGCGTGACCAGCGTCGTCACCGCGACCAGATCGACGAGATCGAGCCGCATGCCGAACGCCGCATGAAACGGATCGGCCTTCGCGGCGGAGAGCAGAGCATTGTCGCGCATCGCGAGCAGGCTCCCAGCGGCGAACAGCGGCACCACGACGAACGTCAGCAGCCCCGCCGCGCGGTGCAGCCGCACGCGCCGCGCATGGATCGACCAGAGCTGCACCGCCACCAGCACCAGCCACGCCGTCGCGGCGAGGCCGTGCGCGTGGAAGGCGAAGGAAGCGGTGCGCATCACCCCGAAATAGCCGGGCCAGAAGGCGACGAGCACCAGCGGGAACAGCGCCAGCAGGATCCAGCGGCTGCGACGATAGGGCATCGGCCATCCCCCTTCCCGGTCAGGATGGCATGATATGGCCGATCCGGCCACACGCCCCGGTGACTTTCGGCACAGGGCGCCGGGCGTCAGCCCTCCGGATAGACGGTGAACTGCTCCACGCGCCCGCCCTGCTTCGGCTCGGCGCGCAGCACGATGCGCAGCTTGGTCGTGGGGAAGGTCAGCACGTAGCTTTCGACGGTGAAGCCGCCGCGCAGCCGCGGCGGGCCGGTGCGGACGAAGCTGGTCGGCTCGCCCAAGTGCGTCAGGCTGGTGCGGTAATCCTCCAGCGTCTGCGCGGTGAAATAGTAATTGCCGTTGTCCGTGAAGCGCGCGCGGTCGATCCGGCCGCTCCGCACCTGATCCCACAATTCGCGCGCGACGCGCGTCGTATCCGCCTGCGGGATCAGGATCGCCTCCAGCCCGTCGGCGATGGTCGTCTGCGCATTGCCGAAATCGGCATTGACCATCACCACCACGGCACCGCGGATCGGCGCATAGACGCGGTTGGCGGTGAGAAAGCCATTCGCCTCGCCGCCATGGCTGATCCGGGTGAAGCCGTTCGACCGCTCCAGCGTGACGCCGAGGCCATAGCCGGAGGGCGTGCCGTCGGTCAGCACCACCTCCTTCTCCTGGCGCTCCCACGAGGCGGGCCTGAGCACGCGGCGGTCGATCCGCGCGATGTTCCAGCGGGCGAGATCCGCCGCCGACATCGCCCAGTCGCCCGCGCCGTAGAGCCAGCCCGCGCCCTCCGGCGTCACGCGCCGCACGGGGCCGAGTGCGAATCGGTGGAAGCCCCTGGCGTCAATCGGCTCCACCGCTTCCTGCGGCACCGCGCCGGTGACGCCCGCGGGCCTGAGGATGCGCGACTGGATGAAGGCGTGAAAATCCTGCCCGCTCGCTTTCTCGACGATCCGCGCGGCGGCGACATAGCCGGTGTTGGAATATTGCCACTGGCTGCCCGGCGCGAAATCGAGCGGCAGCTTGGCCCAGCGATCGAGGATGCCCTGCGGCGCGGTCGGCTTCTCCATCGCGGAGAAGGCATAATCCTGCGGCCAGTAATCGCGGTAGCCGCTGGTATGGCTGAGCAGCTGGCGGATCGTCACCTTGTCGGCGTCGGTCAGGTCGGGCAGCCATTTCGCGACCTTGTCGTCGAGCGACAGGCGGCCCTGCTCCGCCAGCAGCAGGACGGCCGCGGCGGTGATCTGCTTGGAGACGGAGGCGATGGCGTAGCGCGCGTCCGGCAGCGCGGCCATGCGGTTGCCCCGCTGGTCGCCATAAGCGCGGGTGAAGGCGAGCTTGCCGCCGCGCACCACCGCCACCGATGCAGACGGCACCCCGGTGCGCTGCAAGGCCTGCTGGACGAGCGAATCGACCTGCGCCTCTTCGGCAGGCGTGAACGGCTGCGCCTGCGCCACAACCGGCGCGGCAAACAGCAGAAGTGCGAGGATCGGCCGCATCGTCTATCCCATCTGGTTCATGGGATGCGTGACAGGCGACGCCCTATTTGTCCAGCAGCCCCAGCGAGACGAGCTTGGCGCGCACGCCCTCGGCACCCTCGAACAGATGGCCGATCAGCCCGGCATCGTTCGCCGCGGCGACATTGTCCGCCCGGTCGTCGATGAACACGCCTTCGCACGCGCCGAGGCCGAAGCGGTCGAGCGCGAGTGCGTAGATGGCGGGATCGGGCTTCACCATCCGCTCGTCACCCGAGACGACGATGGCGCGGAAGCGATCGAACAGGTGCGATTCGCGGGTGCGGAAGGGCGGCCAGAACTCGCCCGAGAAATTGGTGATGGCGAAGAGCGGCACGCCGCGCGCATCCAGCTCCTCGACGATCTCGATCATGCCGGGGATAGGATGCGGGATCGTCTCGTTGAAGCGCGGCCCGAACGCCTCGATCAACGCGGCATGTTCGGGGAAGCGCGCGATCAGCTCGGCGCTCGTCTCCGCGAAGAGCCGGCCGGCATCGTGCTGAAAGTGCCAGTCGCGCGTGACCACTTCGGCGAGGAAGCGCTCACGCACCGCCTCATCCTCGATCAGCGCCTCGTAGAGGTAGCGCGGATCCCAATCATACAGGACATGGCCGACATCGAAGACGGCGGCGCGAACCTTGCTCATCACCGCCCCGTCCGCCCGAGCATGGAGGAGGGGCCCTGCCGGGCCCCCGACCGGATCAGCCCTGGCGCGCCTTGAAGCGACGGTTCGTCTTGTTGATGACGTAGGTGCGGCCGCGGCGACGGATCACGCGGTTGTCGCGATGGCGCCCCTTCAGCGACTTCAGAGAATTGCGGATCTTCATCGCGAGCGCCTTCGTGAACCTGTTATGCCGGAAAATGAGGCGCCGCCCCTAGCCAGGCACCGCCCTTGAGTCAACCATTTGCCGCCGCCATTTAACCAGAGCCACCGCCGTCCAGGCCAGTTCCACCAGCCCGAACGGCCACGCCCCCTGCAGAAAGCCGTAGGCCGAGCCGAGCAGACAGCCGAACGCGAAGGCCAGCGTCCACCAAGGGCTGCGTGCCTCCAGCGCATAGCAGATGAGGGTGAAACCGACCGCGAACAGCCCGAAGGCGCTCAATCCGTCGAGCGCGAAGCCGTTCAATCCTCGCCGCACTCGGCACAGGTGCCGTGCACCTCGATCACCGGGCGCGTCGGCGCGAAGCCCGTCTTGCTCGCCACCGATCGCACGCTGCCGGTCAGCCGGTCATCGTCGAGATGCGTCGCCTGCCCGCACGTGTCGCAGACGAGGAAGATGCAATCGTGCAGGCAGCCCGGATGCGCATTGGCGACATAGGCGTTCGCGCTTTCCACCCGGCGAACGAGGTTGGACGCGGTGAACAGGTCGAGGATGCGGTACACGCTGTTCGCCGCGACCCGCCGCCCCTCGGCCTTGGAGACCGCCTCGGCGATGTCATAGGCGGAGGCCGGCCGTTCGAACCCGCTGATCGCGTCGAACACGGCGGCGCGCATCGGCGTCCACTGCTCGCCCGCCGCCTTCAGCGTCGCGGCGGCAGCTTCGGCGAGCGACTCGCCCTCGTGCAGAACATGCGGATGCGCGGCCATGACGCCCAAGATAGGCGCGCGGCGCCGCCGCGTCCAGTTGCGCTCAGGTGAAGGCGCGGCGGTTGAGATCGTGGCCGAGCGCGACCAGCGCGACGCCGAGAATGGTATAGACTACCTCCGCCGGGCCGTGGCCGAGCGTCATCGCCCCCGCCATCACGCCGAGGCCAAGGCCCCCGACCGAGGCGGGCAGCATATAACCGTGCAGCATGATGCCACGGCCGAGCGCGACCGCCGCCAGCACGATGGCGAGCACCAGCCCGATCTCGTGCACCGCCGGGTGCATCAGCGCGCCACCGACCGAGGCAAGCGCCACGAGCAGCACCGACGAGGCGACGCAATGGATTACGCACAGCCCCGACAGCCCCATGGCCGCCCGGTCCAGCCAATCCGCCCATCCACCGCTTCGAGTCACGCCGAACACTCTCCTCAAGCGCGGTCTTTGGCACGAACCTCGCCGCGTTACAACATATCATCGGCAGGAGGGTTCCGGCTGCCTGCGCGAGCGTCTATGCGCCGTGGCCGATGCGTCCCGCTCCCGCTCCCCGCCCCTTGTCGCTCGCCCGCTGGCTGCTGATTGTCGCCGGGCTCGTCTTCGTCATGCTCGTCGTCGGCGGCATCACCCGGCTGACCGAATCGGGGCTGTCGATCACCAGCTGGAAACCAGTGACGGGCACCATCCCGCCGCTCACGCAGGCGCAGTGGCTGGCCGAGTTCGACGCCTATAAGCGCATCCCCGAATATCAGACGTTCAACCAGGGCATGACGCTTGAGGGGTTCAAGCGCATCTTCTTCTGGGAATATCTCCACCGGCTGATCGGCCGCGTGATCGGCCTCGCCTTCGCGCTGCCGCTCGCCTGGTATTGGTGGCGGCGGGCGATCCCGCAGGGCTACGGGCCGCGGCTGGTGGCGCTGCTGGCATTGGGCGGGCTCCAGGGCGCGATCGGCTGGTGGATGGTGAAATCGGGCCTGTCCGTCCGCACCGACGTCAGCCATGTCCGCCTCGCCGTCCACCTCCTCACCGCTCTGGTCACGCTGGGCGGGCTGGTGTGGACCGCACTCGATCTGCGCGGCCTGGCAAAGGCGGGGCGGCGGCCGGCAAAGCTGCGGCCCATGGCGGCGGCGGTGCTGCTGGTGCTGTTCGTGCAGCTGCTGTTCGGCGCATTCACCGCCGGGCTGGATGCGGGCTATGCTTTCTCCAGCTGGCCGCTGATGGGCGACGCGCTGTTCCCCGCGGGCGGCTGGCAGGCGGACTGGCCGCTGCTCACCAACCTCGTCGACAATCCGGTGGCGGTGCAGTTCGTCCATCGCTGGTGGGCCTGGCTCACCGCCGCGGCGGCGCTGGCCCTGGCGTGGCGGGCCGGGCGCGCCGGCGCGGCATGGGCGCTGCCGGCGGTTGCCGTCGTCGTCGGCCTGCAGATCCTGCTCGGCATCCTGACGCTGCTGCTCGGCGTGCCGATCGTGCTGGCGGCGGCGCACCAGGCGGTCGCGGCGCTGCTGCTCGCCCTGCTGGTGGCGGTCGCGCACCGGCTCGGGCGGCGATGATCGCCGCTGCCGCACCGCCGCCCGCCATCGTCTTCGCCCCGCCACCCACCCCCCTTCGCTACGAGACGCGGCTGGAGCGGCCCGGCGCGCGCGGGCCGATCGTGCTGCGCATGACGCACGACGTCCGCTTCACGCGCGAGGGTGCGGGCTGGCGGCTGGAGGCGGTGCAGACCGGTTATGGCGCGACCGGCTCCGCCAATGCCGCGGCCCTGCTCGATGCGGCGATGGCGCCGATGACGGGGGTGCCGGTCACGTTGATGCTCGGCCGCGGCGGGGCAGCGGGCGCGCTCATCGGTGGGGAGGCGGTCTGGGCGCGCGTGCTGGCGGGGCAGGCGGCCGCACGCCGCACGATCGCCGCGCGTCCGGGTCTGCCGCCGGCCGTGCGTGCGGCGGCCGACGGCGTGTTCGCGCAGGCAGCGGCGATGAGGCCGGCCGAGCGCCAGGCGGCACTGGCGGAATGGCCGACCGAACTGGTCGCCCCCGCGGCCGATTCGCTGCCGGCCGCGGGCGAGACCGTCGTCAGCGCCGGCCCGCTTGGCGGCCATGCACGCTGGCTGCGCGCCGATGCGCAGAGCGTCAGCTATGCGATCGACCTCGCCGGCGACGGCATCGAGCGGCGTGACGAGCTGACGGTGGAGCGTGCGACCGGCCTCGTCCTGCGCAGCGTCAGCCGCCGTACCGTGCGCCTGCCCGGCGCTCCCGCGCAGACGATGGTGCGGACGCTCCAACGCCTGCCCTGATCTGTGCGGTATCCAAATACCCGTCAGCTGCACCGCGGAATTGCTTGACTTTTCAGGGGCCGGCCCGCATTTGGCCGCCACCACGCGCCGCCCTCAGCCCTCACCGGCCGGGCGGCGCGGTTCGTTTCAGGGCCCCGGGCCCCACAACAGAGGTCATCCGCCCCATGAAGGCGCTCATGAAGACCACCAAGTCGGCGACGCCGGCGACGGTGAACAAGCAGTGGCACCTGATCGACGCCGACGGCCTCGTCGTCGGCCGCGTCGCCACGATCATCGCGAACATCCTGCGCGGCAAGCACAAGCCGAGCTTCACCCCGAACATCGACTGCGGCGACAATGTCGTCGTGATCAATGCCGACAAGGTGCGCTTCACCGGCCGCAAGGCGCAGCAGAAGGTGTATTACAAGCACACCGGCTATGCCGGCGGCATCAAGGGCGTCACGGCGGCCAAGGTGCTGGATGGCCGCTTCCCCGAGCGCGTGCTGGAAAAGGCCGTCGAGCGGATGATCCCGCGCGGTCCGCTGGGCCGCCAGCAGATGCGCAACCTGCGCATCTTCGCCGGCACCGAACATCCGCACGAAGCGCAGAGCCCGACCGTGCTCGACGTCGGCGCGCTGAACCGCAAGAACAAGGTGGGCTGAACGCCATGTCCGATAACCGCCAGTCCCTCGCCGATCTCGCCGCGCTGACCGGCGCGGCTGCCCCGGCCCCCACCCCGCAGGCGTCCGACGCCGCCGGTGGCGACTATGCCGCCACGCCCGACGCGCCGTCGCACCCGATGGCCCCGCTGCGCGAGCGCATCGTCGACGCGCAGGGCCGCTCCTACGCCACCGGCCGCCGCAAGGATGCCGTTGCCCGCGTGTGGCTGAAGCCCGGCTCCGGCAAGATCACGGTCAACGGCCGCGATCAGGAAGTCTATTTCGCACGGCCCACGCTGCGCCTCGTCATCAACCAGCCGTTCGTCGTCGCCGAGCGCACCGGCCAGTATGACATCGTCTGCACCGTCACCGGCGGCGGCCTTTCTGGCCAGGCCGGCGCGGTGAAGCACGGCATCGCGCAGGCGCTGACCCGCTACGAGCCGGTGCTGCGCTCGCCCGTCAAGGCAGCGGGCTTCCTCACGCGCGACAGCCGCGCGGTGGAGCGCAAGAAGTACGGCAAGGCCAAGGCGCGCCGGAGCTTCCAGTTCTCCAAGCGCTGATCGGCTCATCCCTCTGTTCGAAAGGGCGCTCCCGGCAACGGGGGCGCCCTTTTCTTTTGTGGAGTCAGGCGCATCGCTCCGCTTGGCGGACCGTCGCACGGCCGCTAGCGTCGCCGCCATGCTGCGCCTCCTCCCCCTCCTCTTCCTCGCCGCCTCCGCTCCGCCGGAGCCTGCCGCGCCGATCCTTTCGCCCGAGCGGATCAAGGCGGATGTCGCCACGCTCGCCGCGGACGATCTCCGCGGCCGCGGGCCGACGCAGCAGGGAGAACCGCTCACCACCGATTTCCTCGCCAAGCGCTTCGCCGCGCTCGGCCTGAAGCCACTCGGCGCCGATGGCTCCTATCTCCAGCCGGTGCCGCTGCTGCGCTGGACGCGCGGCGCGACGACGATCACCGCCACCGTCCGCGGCAAGGCCGTGCCGCTGCGCCCGGGGATCGAGATCGCCGCCTCGTCGCGCATCGCCGGCACGACGACGCTGACCGACGTGCCCGTCGTGTTCGTCGGCTATGGCGTGGTCGAGCCGCGGCTGGGCTATGATCCCTATGCGGGTCTCGACGTGCGCGGCAAAGTGGTGCTCGCGCTTGCCGGCGATCCCGATGTCGAGGCCGGACGCGATCTCGGCTTCGGCGGCCGCGCTGCCGTTCCCGCCAGCCGCACCAAGATCAGCGAGGCGCAGAAGCGCGGCGCCGCCGCCTTCCTGACCATCCACGAGGAGTTTGCCGCCAGCTATCCGTGGAGCCAGATCGCCAATGGCGATGCGATGCCCGGCTATGCGCTCGACGAGGGGGCGGAGCCGACGCCCTATGGTCTGCGCGGAAACGTGCGCGGCGACATCGGCCGGCTGATGCTGAAAGCGTCGGGGCTGAACTATGCCGCGATGAAGCGGGCGGCGCAGGCGGCCAGCTTCCGCGGCGTCATGCTGAAGGGTGTCACCCTGTCGGCCACGGTCGAGACCGCGCTCGACCGCGTCGTCAGCCACAACGTCGTCGGCCTGCTGCCCGGCAGCGATCCGAAAGCCGGCACAATCCTTTACGGCGCGCACTGGGACGCCAATGGCGAGAACGCCTCGGACCCGCCCGCCGACCAGATCCGCAACGGCGCGATCGACAATGCGACCGGCACCGCGACGCTCTTGGAAATCGCCCGCGCCTTCACCAGCGGCCCGCGCCCGCGCCGCGGCGTCGTCTTCGGCCTGTGGACGGCGGAGGAGAAGGGCCTGCTCGGCGCCAGCTGGTATGCCGGCCACCCTGCCCTGCCGCTGGAGACGACCGCCGCGCAGTTCAACCTCGATCCGCACGTCGTGCTCGGCCGCACGCGCAATCTGGAGCTGATCGGCGTCGGCCGTACCCCGCTGGAGGCGGATCTGCACCGCGTTGCGCTGGCGCAGGGTCTGCGCGTGGTGCCGGAGGAGAATAGCGAGGCGGGCTGGTATTACCGTTCGGACCATTATGCCTTCGCGCAGAAGGGCGTGCCCGGCGTCTATTTCCGCGCCGGCCGCGATCTCGTCGCCGGCGGCATGGCCGCGGGCGAGGCGAAGCGCGCCGCCTATAACTCGCGCTGCTATCACCAGCCCTGCGACGAATTTGATCCGGCATGGGACATGACCGGCGCCGCACAGGAAGGCAGCGTGGCCTTCGCGCTCGGTCGCGAGATTGCCGA
Organism: Sphingomonas jatrophae; assembly: GCF_900113315.1. Lineage (GTDB taxonomy): Bacteria > Pseudomonadota > Alphaproteobacteria > Sphingomonadales > Sphingomonadaceae > Sphingomonas_P > Sphingomonas_P jatrophae. Next base: position 1,044,497 of record NZ_FOZG01000002.1, read on the forward strand.
GGGTGACAAGTGGCCGGCGTGGAGCGCAGGTCAGCCGTTCGCCGCAGATCGCGCACGGAGCGACGCGGCACGGCGCTGACACTCCAGAGAGGATTGGGGCCGGCCCGGAGCCAACCGATAGTTGCGCGCATTTGACATGAAATGGCGGCTTGACGGTCCGTGCTGCGACCGCGAAGTAACCTGCGCTATGCTGAACCGCGCCCTCACGCTCGCCGCCCTTCCCCTCCTCGCGCTCGCCGCCTGCAATTCGCAGCCGGAGACGGTCACCGCGGGGACGGCCGATCCCACCGCCAAGGAGGTCGCCGCCGCGCCGCCGGTGAAGCTGCCGCCCGCGATGGTGTCCAGCCTCACCTATCGCTGCAAGGACAACAGCCTTCTCTACGTCGACCTGTTCAACGACGGGATGACGGCGAACCTGCGCACCGAGAAGACGGGCACGCCCACCGTGCTGACCGCGCCGGCCAAGGGCGAGCCCTATACCGGCGGCGGCTACACCGTGGCCGGCGACGGCAAGGCGCTGACGATCACCAAGCCGGGCGGCAGCGCCCAGGCCTGCAAGGCGTAAGCCTCCCGCCTCAAGGATGATGCGGCCGGCGGGAGCGATCCCGCCGGCCTTTTTCTTGGGCGCTCAGTTCAGCGCCGCGCGGCAATCGCGGGCGCACTCGCGGCACATTTCCGCGCACAGCCGGCAATGGTCGTGATCGTGCCGCTCGCACTCGGCGGCGCAGGCCTCGCACGCGGCGATGCAGGCCTCGACGATCGCCCGGCGCGCAGTCTCGTCGGTCGCGGTCTGGCGGGCAAGGACGCGCGCGGCGGCGGCGCACGCCTCCGCGCAGTCGAGATCGAGGCGGATGCACGTTGTCATGTCCATGTCCTCGGCCAGACAGGCGTCGGCGCAGGACGTGCAGAACAGCGCGCAATAAGCGGCATGCTTCGCCGCGGTGGCGAGCGCCTCGACATTGGCGGCGGGCGACGGGTGCAGCCCCATCATCTTGTGGACGGACATGGCCGGGCTCCTCTGGCGGTGAGATGGGCGAACCGGCGCATCCGTCGCGGGGTTCCCGGCTGACAGCGCGCACAGCCTCGGCTATCCGCTCGCGCATGACCAGCATCACGCCCGACATCGTCGCCGAGCACGGCCTGTCCCCCGAGGAATATGAGCGGGTGCTGCACGCGCTCGGGCGCGAGCCGAACCTGGTCGAGCTCGGCATCTTCTCGGTCATGTGGTCGGAGCACTGCTCCTACAAGTCGAGCCGCATCCACCTGAAGAAGCTGCCGACCGAAGGGCCGCACGTCATCTGCGGCCCCGGCGAGAATGCCGGCGTGATCGACATCGGCGACGGGCAGGCGGCCATCTTCAAGATGGAGAGCCACAACCACCCGAGCTACATCGAGCCCTATCAGGGCGCGGCGACAGGTGTCGGCGGCATCCTGCGCGACGTGTTCACGATGGGCGCGCGGCCGGTGGCGAACATGAACGCGCTACGCTTCGGCCGGCCCGATCACCCGAAGATGCGCCACCTGATCGCCGGCGTCGTCCACGGCATCGGCGGCTACGGCAATTGCGTCGGCGTGCCGACGGTGGGCGGCGAGGTGAACTTCCACCCCGCTTATGACGGCAACATCCTCGTCAATGCGATGACGGTGGGCATCGCCGATCAGGACAGGATCTTCTATTCGGCGGCCTCGGGCGTCGGCAATCCGATCGTCTATGTCGGCTCCAAGACGGGGCGCGACGGCATTCACGGCGCGACGATGGCGTCCGCCGATTTCGGCGAGGATGCCGATGCCAAGCGGCCGACCGTGCAGGTGGGCGATCCGTTCACCGAGAAGCTGCTGATCGAGGCGTGTCTGGAGCTCATGGCCTCCGACGCGATCGTCGCGATCCAGGACATGGGTGCGGCGGGCCTCACCTCCTCCTCAGTCGAGATGGCGTCCAAGGGCGGCGTCGGCATCGAGCTGATCATGGACGACGTGCCGCAGCGCGAGACCGGCATGACGCCCTATGAGATGATGCTGTCGGAGAGCCAGGAGCGGATGCTCATGGTGCTGAAGCCCGGCCGCGAGGATTTCGCCGAGGCGATCTTCCGCAAGTGGGCGCTCGATTTCGCCGTCATCGGCCACGTCACCGACACCGGTCGCATGGTGCTGAAGTGGCGCGGCGATACGGTGGCGGACATCCCGCTGGCGCCCCTCGCCGACGAGGCGCCGCTCTACGACCGCCCGCATGTTCCTACGCCGCCGCCCGCGCCGCTCGGCGACGTGCCCGAGTCGGCTGACGCTTCGGCGGACCTGCTTCGCCTGATCGGCTGCCCCGATCTCGCTTCGCGCCGCTGGGTGTGGGAGCAATATGACCACATGGTCGGCGCTGATACGGTGCAGGCGCCCGGCGGCGATGCCGCGGTGGTGCGGGTCCACGGCACGGACAAGGCGCTGGCGATCACCACCGATTGCACGCCGCGTTACTGCTTCGCCGATCCCAAGGCCGGCGGCGCGCAGGCGATCGCCGAGGCGTGGCGCAACCTGACCGCGGTCGGCGCGACGCCGCTCGCCGTGACCAACTGCCTCAACTTCGCCAATCCGCAGCGGCCCGAGATCATGGGCCAGATCGTCGGCTGCCTCGAAGGCATGGCGGAGGCGTGCCGCGCGCTCGATTTCCCGATCGTGTCGGGCAATGTCAGCCTCTACAACGAATCCAAGGCGACGGGCGGCGGCAGCGCGATCCTGCCCACCCCCGCGATCGGCGGCGTCGGCCTGATGGCGGACTGGCGCCGCGCCGCGCGCGTCGGCGGCATGGGGGCCGGCGACGACCTCTGGCTGGTGGGCGACTGGGGCCGCCATCTCGGCCAATCCCTGTGGCTGCGCGAGTTGCACGGCCGCGAGGAAGGCCCGCCGCCCCCGGTCGATCTCGCCGCCGAGCGGGCGAATGGCGATGCGGTGCGCGCGCTGATCGTCGCCGGGCGCCTGACCGCGGTGCACGATCTCGCCGATGGCGGGCTGCTCGTCGCGCTGGCGGAGATGGCGCTGGCGAGCGGCCTGGGCGTGACGCTGGACCGGGACGTGCCGCTCACCGCCGCCGCCTTGTTCGGCGAGGATCAGGGCCGTTACGTGCTGGCGACGGCCAACTCCGATCCGGTGGTGCGCGCGCTGGCGGCCGCGAGCGTGCCGCATCTTTTCCTCGGCTCGGCCGGGGGCGATGCGGTGGCGGGCGTGCCGCTGGCCGAGCTGCGCCGCGCACATGAGGGCTTCTTTCCCGCGCTGATGGGCAGCGCGGCCGACGCGCTGGCATGAGGTGAGCGAGCGCATCGCCACGCTGGACGTCGTGCGCGGCGTGGCGGTGCTCGGCATCCTCGCGATGAACATCGTGTCGCTCGGCCTGCCGGGCTATGCCTATGTCGATCCGAATTATTATGGCGGGGCCGACGGGCTGAACCTCGCCGCATGGGCGGCCGCCTATGTGCTGTTCGACGGCAAGATGCGCGCGCTGTTCACGATGCTGTTCGGCGCATCGCTGCTGATCGTCACCGATGCGGCGGAGGGGCGGACGCCCGGGCCCGCCCGGACGCATTATGCGCGCATCTTCTGGCTGTTCGTGTTCGGCATGATCCACGGCTGGCTATTCTGGTTCGGCGACATCCTGGTGGAATATGCGGTCGCCGGATCGCTGCTGTTCCTCGCGCGGCGCTGGCCGGTCAGCGCGCTCCTCTATGCCGCCGGGCTGCTGTTCGCCGCGGACATCGCGCGCCAGCTGATCACGTGGCACGATCTCACCCACCTGCAGGCGATCGTCAGCACGCCCGGCGCGCCGGCCGACGCGATCGCCGCGTGGCGGCAGGCGCTCAGCATCAGCGCGCCGGACCCCTCGGTGATCGCGCGCGAACTGACGCTCTATCGCGGCGGCTTTCTCGACGCGTTCGCCGCGCGAAAGCCGATGATCCTGCTGTTCCAGACGGTGTTTCTGCCGTTCCTGCTGTGCGGCACGCTTGGCATCGGACTGCTCGGCATGGCGCTCTACCGGCTGGGCTTCTGGCAGGGCACATGGCGCGCGCTGTCCTACCGCCGCTTCGTCGTGGCGGGGGCGATCGGTCTCGCCGGCACCGCGGCGATCGCGCGGACGATCGTCGCGCATCGGTTCGACGTGGCGTTCCTGCCGCTGACGGATGCGCTCAGCCAGCTCATGCGCCTCCCGATCGCCCTCGGTTATGCATCCGCGCTGATTCTGCTCGTCCGAAGCGGGCGAGCGTCGGGGCTGGTCTCCCGTCTGGCGGCGGCGGGCCGGCTGGCGTTCACCAACTATCTCGGCACCACGCTCGTCATGACGACGATCTTCTACGGCTACGGCCTGGGCCTGTTCGGCCGGCTCGAGCGGGCGGAGCTCTACCTGCTCGTGCTCGGCCAATGGATGCTGATCCTGCTCTGGTCGAAGCCCTGGCTCGCCCGCTTCCGCTATGGCCCGTTCGAGTGGCTCTGGCGCAGTCTCGCGCGGTGGGAGGCGCAGCCGATGCGACGAACAGCTATTGCGAAGGATTATCAGTAGCGGTATCGTGCTCGCAGAATCAAAGCGGAGAGGCCCTCAGATGATCGTCTGCGTTTGCAATGCGATCAAGGAGCGCGACGTGCGCGGTGCCGCACGTGCCGGTGCGGCAAGCCCGTGCGCTGCTTATGCCAGTCTCGGCCGCCGTGCCCGGTGCGGCCAGTGCGTGCCCTTCGCGCGCGAAATCATCGCCTCCGAACGCGCCACCATCGCGGCCTGACCGGCGCGACCTTGCCCTGAGAACGACTCGCGCGAGTCGTTCGCGCTTCGTTTTGGGGGCATGCGGCGTTATCCGCACGGCATATCCCCCAAGATCAGGAGCCGGCCGTGAAGGGCGACGCAAAGGTCATCGATTATCTGAACGAGGCGCTCAAGAACGAGCTGACCGCGATCAACCAATATTGGCTGCATTACCGGCTGCTCGATCACTGGGGCATCGAACGTCTTGCCGAATATGAGCGGCACGAATCAATCGACGAGATGAAGCATGCCGACTGGCTGTCGGCGCGCATCCTGTTCCTGGATGGCCTGCCTAATTTCCAGCTGCTCGGGCGCCTGCGCATCGGCGAGTCGACCGAGGAGGTGCTGAAGGCCGATCTCGCGCTTGAGGAGGACGCGATCCCGCTGCTCCGCGACGCCATCGCCCATTGCGAGACTGTCCGCGATTTCATCAGCCGCGATCTGTTCAAGCAGATCCTCGCCAATGAGGAGGAGCATGTCGACTTCCTCGAGCGGCAGTTCGACATGATCGAGCGGATGGGCATCCACAACTACATCCAGCTCCAGTCGAAGCCGGCGGGTGAGCAGGAAGGCGCGGTAAAGGGCTGAGGCTCGCGACGTCGCCCCGGTCGGCTGCCGGGGCGGCTTACGCCACGCGCCGGCCGAACCCGCCGGCGCGCGTGCGTAGCGGGTTCAACTCCCGGTCGAACAGCGCCATGGTCGCCTCGAACAGCGGGCGCAGGCGCACCACGTCCTCGATCAGTTCGTTCGGACCGTCATGCGTCTCGATGCAGCGGCGCGCGGTCATCTCGATCAATTCGGCCAGCATCGACAGCGGCATCGCGCCGAACTGCGCCGCCTCGCCCTTCAGCGTATGTGCGGGCATCACCAGCGCGACGGGATCGTTGGCGCGCATCGCCGCCTCGATCGCGCGGACGGATTTGGCGCCATCCTCGCGAAAATAGCCGACGATCCGGACGAACTCGGCACCCAGCTGCGCGCGTGCCCGGGCGAAGGCAGGCCAGTCGACGATCGCTTCGCTCTGCATGCGGCTGCCCTTCGGCCCCGCGGGAGGTGGGGCGACGCCGATGTCTAACCGGCTTGCGGTTAAGCGATCGTTACGGTCGGTCCGGATCGGGAGACGATCCACGCGCCGCCCTCGTCCTTCAGCCGCCAGTCCCGCTCCCGCGCCAGCGCTGCGATCTCGCGCGCGGCGGCGGGGTCGTCCGCCGTGATCCGCACTGCGGATGCATCGCGCATCGCGCGCGCCAGCCGCAGCACCGGCCACGGGCAGCGCAGGCCGCGTGCATCCACCTCGATCACTTGTTGTCGAACGGGTTCTTCGCCGCGCGCAGCGTCAGCCGCACGGGCACCGCGCCGAATCCCAGCTCCTTGCGGATGCCGTTGACGAGATAGCGTTGATAGCTGGACGGCAGCTGATCGACGCGTGTGCCGAACAGGATGAAGCCGGGCGGCCGCGTCTTGGCCTGCGTCAGATAGCGCAGTTTGATCCGCTTGCCCCCCGGCGCGGGCGGCGGATTGGCCTCGACCGCGCGCTCGAACCAGCGATTGAGCTGGCCGGTGGAGACGCGCTTCGACCAGGCGTCGCGTACCTCGAAGGCAGCGTCGATCAGCTGGCCGAGGCCCTTGCCCGTCGCCGCCGACACGGCGATCAGCGGCACGCCCTTCACCTGCGCCAGCCCCTCATCCAGCGCGTGGCGCACGCCGCCGAACAGCGAGGAGGGGTCGCCGGCAATGTCCCACTTGTTGAGCGCGATCACCAGCGCACGGCCTTCCTGCAGCACCGCATCCGCAATGCGCAGGTCCTGCGCCTCCAGCCCGAGCGTCGCATCGAGCAGCAGCACCACCACTTCGGCGAAATCCACCGCGCGCAGAGTATCGGCGACGGACAGCTTCTCCAGCTTGTCCTGTACGCGGGCCTTCTTGCGCAGGCCCGCCGTGTCGATCAGGCGGAGCGGCCGGGTGCCGCCGTCGATCGTCGGCCAATCCATGTCGATCGCGATCGAATCGCGCGTGATGCCTGCCTCCGGGCCGGTGATCATGCGATCTTCGCCGAGGATGCGGTTGACCAGCGTCGATTTGCCCGCATTCGGCCGGCCGACGATGGCGAGCTTCAGCGGCCCTTGCGGGCGATCCTCGTCTTCGTCCTCGTCATCCGCCTCCACGTCGTCCGGCGGGCCTTCGGGCTCCAGATGCGGCAGCAGCGCCTCGAACAGGTCGGCAATGCCCTCGCCATGTTCGGCGGAGATGGGCGCGGGATCGCCGAAGCCGAGCGCGAAGGCCTCCAGCACGCCGCTGTCGCCCGCACGCCCCTCGGCCTTGTTGGCGGCGAGCGCGACGGGCGTGTCCTGCTCGCGCAGCCAGCGGGCGATCTCCTCGTCGAGCGGCGTCACGCCGGCCCGCGAATCGATCAGGAACAGCGCCACGTCGGCACCGCGCACCGCCGCCTCCGTCTGCTGGCGCATGCGGCCGGGCAGCGTTTCGGGATCCTCGTCCTCGAAGCCGGCGGTGTCGACGACGCGGAACTTGAGGCCGATCAGCTCCGCCTCGCCCTCGCGCCGGTCGCGCGTGACGCCGGGCCGATCGTCGACCAGCGCGAGACGCTTGCCGACGAGACGGTTGAACAGGGTGGATTTGCCGACATTGGGGCGGCCGACGATCGCAACGGTAGGAAGAGGCATTGCGCGCCTATAGCCGCATTTGCCGCCAGGTTCGATCAACTTGCAGGCAAGGGGCGGCAATAAGCCACTGCCGCCCCGAACGCTTATCGCCAGGCGGTGATCTGGCCGTCGTTGGTCAGCACGTAGAGCATGTTGTCCGCAACGACGAGCGGCAGCGCGACCGAGTCGCCCACGTCCACCGCATCGCCCACCTTGCCGTCCGCCACGCCGACGCTGACCAGCTCGCCCCGGCTCGATGCCACGAGCAGGCGGTCACCCGCCAGCACCGGGCCGATCCAGGTGATCGGGCCGGTCTTCTTCTTCTGGTTGCGGAAGTGGCGCAGCTGCGCGGACCAGCGGACGCGGCCGGTGGTGCGCTGGATGCACAGCAAGCGCGCATCGTCGGTGACGACGAACAGCCAGTCGCCCGCCACCCACGGCGTCGAGATGCCGGCGATGTTCAGCTCCCATACGCGCTGCCCGGTGACGAGCTCCATCGCCACCATGCGCCCGCCCTGCCCGACGGCATAGACGCGGCCCTGATCGATCACCGGCGACGCGTCGATATCGGACAGCGAGGCGACGGCGGTGGAGATGGACGTGCGCGACAGCGCGTCCTGCCACACGGCGCGGCCATTTTCGTAGCGATAGGCAGTCAGCTCTCCGCTAGAGAAGCCCGCGACCACCGTCTGCGCACCCGAAGCCGGTGCCGCGACGCCGAACACGCCCGCCACTTCCAGGGTGCCCGCCGCATTCCACACCGTCGATCCATCCGTCGCGCTCAGTGCAAACAGCTGATTGTCGGCGGAGACGACATAGACGTTGCCGTCGGACACGGTCGGCGCGCCGCGCAGCGGGCCGCCCGGCCGCACCTTCCACAGCTGCTTGCCGTCTGCCGCGGTGAAGGCGACCGCGTCGCCCAGGCCGTTGGTGGCGTAGACCTTGCCATCGTCATAGCTGACGCCGCCGCCATAAAGCGCGCGCGAATCGCCCTTCGCCCGCTTGCTGTCCTCCGATACGCTGCCGACTGCCGACTGCCACAGCCGCGCCCCCGTCTTCGCGTCGAAGGCGTGCAGCTGCGCCTGCGTGTCGACCACGAACAGCTTGCCGTCGGCAATGACGGGCGCCGCGCCCAGCCGTGCCTTGGGGCCGCCGCCATCGATCTTCGCCGTCCACGCCCGCGCCAGCGTGGCGCCGAGCGCGACATGCCCCATCGACTTCTCGGCATTGCCGCCCGGCTGCGCCCAGGCTGCGTTCGGCGCTGCGGCAGGCACCACCACCGGCAGCTCCGCAATCGTCGCGTCGACTTCCGCACCCGCCTCCGCGGTGAGCACGGGAACGCGCTCGCCCAGCACCGGGGTCTTCGATTTCTTGCCGTCGCCGCGGAAGATCCCGCAGCTGCTCAGCAGCGCCAGCGTCGCCAGCGCCACGCCCACCCGCTTCATCACCATGTCGCTCAGCCCGCCTCTCCTGCCGCGGCGACCCCGTCCACGCCCAGCTGCCCCGAAATACGCACCGCCCGCGCCCGCAGCGTCTCGGGCAAGGTCTTGTCCTTGGCCAGCGCGGCGAACAACGGCCCCGCCTTCGCCGGCTGGTTCATCTTGAGATAGGCCAGGGCCGTCATCTCGCCCGCGCTGCCGAACCATGGGCCGCCCGCCACCGCCAGCGGCTTCAGCCGCTCGATCACCTGCGCCGGCGCCAGCGTGTCGAATTCGGCCGCGGTGCCGCGGATCGTCGCCAGATCGCGGAAGGGCTGCGGCACGTTGGTGTCTGCGGCGATGGTGCGGAACTGCGCGGCGGCGGCCTTCAGGTCGCCCTTGGACTGTGCCAGCCCCGCCTGGGTCAGCCGCGCGGCCACCGCATAAGTGTCGCTGCCGTCCGCCGCCAGCGTACCGAGCGCCGCGCGCGCCGGCGCTTCCCGCCCGTCGCCCAGTGCCGCGATCGCGCCGTCGAACGCCTCCGCCCGCGCATCGAGTGCCGCGGCGCGGCGATGCTGCCAGTAGAGCGCGCCCGCCAGAGCCATGAGCGCGAGCACCACCAGCGCGCCGATCAGCACGCCATAGCGGCGCCACGCGCGCTTCAGCTGGGCGGCGCGCAGCTCCTCGTCGACTTCACGAAAGAAGGCGTCCTGATTGGCAGGCGTCAGGGCCAAGGCGGCGAAACTCCGGAAAAAAGGCGGGCCTCTTTAGACGCGCCTGCCGCTGAACGGAAGCTGTCCTCAGCCTTTCGGGCGATACACCTGATCGGGCGTCGGAAAGGCCCGCGCACGCACGTCCGCGGCATAAGCGGCGGCGGCGTCGGTGATGGCGCCGGCGATGTCGCCATAACGCTTCACGAAACGTGGCACCCGCTCGAACATGCCGAGCATGTCCTCGGTCACCAGCACCTGCCCGTCGCACCGCGCCGAGGCGCCGATGCCGATGACGGGGCAGGCGATCTCCGCCGCCAGCCGGTCGGCCAACGGCTCGATCACGCCTTCCGCGACGATGGCGAAGGCGCCCGCGGCGGCGATCGCCTTGGCGTCGGCGAGGATCTTCGCCTGCTCCGCCTCGCTGCGCCCGCGCGCGCCATAGCCGCCGAGTGCATTCACCGCCTGCGGCGTCAGGCCGACATGGCCCATCACCGGGACGCCGCGCTGGCTGAGGAAGGCGACGACGGGCGCCATCGCCTCACCGCCCTCCAGCTTCACCGCGGCCGCACCCGTCTCCGCCATGATCCGCGCGGCGGAGGTGAAGGCCTGTGCCGGCCCCGCCTCATAGCTGCCAAACGGCATGTCGATCACCACCGCCGCATGATAGCTGCCGCGCACCACCGCGGCGCCATGCGCGCACATCATATCGAGCGTGACGGCAAGCGTGGACGGCAGGCCGTAGATCACCTGGCCCAGGCTGTCGCCGACCAGCAGGATGTCGCAATGCGCGTCGAGCAGCTGCGCCATGCGCGCGGTGTAGGCGGTCAGCATCACCAGCGGCTCGCCACCCTTGCGCCCTTGGATGGCGGGGATGGTGACGCGCTTCATCGGGGCGGGCGTCGGCGTGGCTCGGCTGGTCGCCGTGTCGATTGTGAAAGTCGTTGACATAGGTGAGAGACTAGTCGGCCGAGTCCCGGGCGGCAACTTGCGCCAGCGGAATCTTGGCCAGATGCGGCTCTTTTCGCGATTATGCGCGTTCTATGGCCCGCTGTCGCGATGAACTCGCGTCTGAAACGATCGGAGGATTTCCATGAAGAGCCTTCTTTTCGCCGCTGCGCTCGCCATTTCGCTGCCCGCCATGGCGCAGGAGATGAGCATGGGCATGTCGCAGACCCCGCCCGCCGCCGACACCGCTGCCCCTGCGGGCTCGATGGCGCCTGCCACCAGCGCCACCGACGCGATGCCGCCCGCCGCCACCGCCGGCACCGACTCGATGACCACGCAGACCGATCCGGGTGCGATGTCGACCGCGCCGGCCGCGGGGATGGATGCCAGCACCACCACCGGTGCGGGCACGACCAGCACGATGTCGACCACCGATACGTCGACCGCGCCGACTGGCATGGCGAGCGCGCCGGCCGCGGGCGATTCGACCAATTATCCGGTCTGCTCGCGCACCGTGAAGGATCGCTGCATCAATCGCGGCGCACGCCGCTAAGCGGTTCACGCCGCCCGCTCCGGCGGGTCGAACAGGGGGTCGCCCGGTAGGGCGGCCCCTTTTTCATGTGCCGGAGGGCGGACTGGAGCCGCAGCGCCGTCCATTCACCTCGTCATGCTGAAACGAGCTCAGCATCCACAGTGCGGGTAAACTGTCGTTCACTGTCGCTGGTCCACTTCCAGGCAGCGTCGGACGCTCCGCACGGTGGATGCTGATACGAGTTCAGCATGACGAGGATACGAAAAAGGGCCAGGCACACGGCCCAGCCCCTCTCTCACTTTGTCAGCCCCAACGCTTCCGCGTCAGCCGCGCTCGATCAGCGGCCCTCGCCGCCCGGTGGAACGCCCTCGGGCGCAGCACCGCCCATGCCGCCCAGACCACCCATGCCGCGCATCATCGCCTCGATGCCGCCGGGCTTGATGCCGCGCAGCGTCACGTCGAAGGTCAGCAGCGCATTGGGCGGGATCACGCCGTCGCCCGCACCCGCCGGTCCGTAGCCGAGCTCGGGCGGGATCCAGAAGCGGTATTCGGATCCCTCGTTCATCAGCTGCAGCCCCTCGACCCAGCCGGGGATCACGCCGCCCACCGGCAGCGTCGCCGGGCCGCCATGCAGCGCGCTGGCGTCGAACGTCTCGCCGCTGGCCAGCTTGCCGACATAATCGACCACCACCACGTCGTTCGCGGTCGGGCGCGGACCGGTGCCGGGCTTCAGGATCTTGTACTGCAGCCCCGACGGCGTGGTGTGCACGCCGTCGCGCGTCGCATTCTTCGCAAGGAAGGCGGCCGGCGGCGTCGCCATGCGCACCTGCCGCTCGGTGCCGGCCCACGCGGCGGCGACACCGATCACGACGAGCAGGCCGATGCCGATCCAGAGCGCGGTCAGCGCGCTCCGCTTGATCGGGCGAAGAGGGACGGCGGTGACGTCGGACAAGGGTGCGCCTCGCGAAGCTCGATTACGGGTAAGCGGTCAGCGGGCCGGGCCTGCGCCCGGCACCGGGCTCAACGCTGGCCGTCGCGCTCGGCGCGCTTGCGCTCCAGCTTGCGGGCGCGGCGGATCGCGGCGGCACGCTCGCGCGCACGCTTTTCCGACGGCTTCTCATAGTGGCGGCGCAGCTTCATCTCGCGATACACGCCCTCGCGCTGCAGCTTCTTCTTGAGCGCGCGCAGCGCCTGGTCGACATTGTTGTCGCGAACGATGATCTGCATAAAACCCAGCCGTCTCCAAAACCTAGCGCCAACGATGGCTCCGATAAGGAACCGGAACGCCACACGCGTGAAAAAGGTGCGCGGCGGGCGCTAGACCCGCAGCGGAAGACGCGCCCCCTAGCGCGATTCCCCCAAGGCCACAAGGTTCAACTCCGCGCGGTTCGGGCGTAAGCTGCCGGGCGAGGCAGAGGAGACACGCACGATGGCCACGCTGAGCCAGGATCGCCCGCAAACGGGCATGAGCACGGCGGAGCAGGCCGCCCGTCAGGAGCTCGCCGCCTGCTACCGCGTGTTCGATCATCTCGGCTGGTCCGAATCGATCTACAATCACATCACCCTGAAGGTGCCGGGCGAGGAGGGCGCCTTCCTGATCAACCCGTTCGGCCTGCATTTCTCGGAGGTCACCGCCTCCAGCCTCGTCAAGATCGACATCGACGGCAACAAGCTCAGCGAATCGCCTCACGGCGTGAACCGCGCCGGCTTCGTCCAGCATTCCATGTTCCACCGCCACCTGTCCGACGCGCACTGCATCGCGCACACGCACACCACCGCGGGCATGGCCGTCGCCTCGCTGGAGGGCGGGCTGCGGCCGATCAACTTCTACGCCGCAGGCTTTGCCGGCCAGGTCGCCTATCACGATTTCGAAGGCGTGACGGTGCGCGACGAGGAGGGGCCGCGCCTCGTCGCCTCGCTCGGCCAGCGCCGCCAGATGCTGCTGCGCAACCACGGCATCCTCGTCATGGGCCGCACGGTGGCGGAGACGTTCCTGCGCCACTGGCTGCTCCAGCGCGCCTGCGAGGTGCAGCTGGCGACGCTCAGCATGGGGCAGCCGATCGAGGTGCCGGCCGAGGTGATCGCCGTCCACCAGCGCGATCTGCACATGGCGCAGGCGCCGGGCGGGCCCGGTGCCGCCGATTTCGCCGCCATGGTCCGCCGCATCGACCGCATCGATCCGAGCTGGCGCGACTGATGACGCGCTTCACCGTCAACGGCCAGCCGGTCCACTACCGCCTCGATCCCGCCACGCCCCTGCTGTGGGCGCTGCGCGACGCGTCGAATCTCACCGGCACCAAATATGGCTGCGGCGTGGGGCAGTGCGGCGCCTGCACCGTCCACGTCGATGGCGTGGCGCAGCGATCCTGCCAGCTGCCGATCGGCGGGATCGAGGGCAGCTTCGTCACGACAATCGAGGCACTGTCGCGCGATCGCGGCCATCCGGTGCAGCAGGCGTGGGTGGCCGAATCGGTGCCGCAATGCGGCTATTGCCAGTCGGGCATGATCATGGCCGCCTCTGCCCTGCTCGAGCGCAACCGCAATCCTAGCGATGCGGAGATCGACGCGGCGATCACCAACATCTGCCGCTGCGGCACCTATCCGCGCATCCGCCGCGCCATCCGCCGCGCCGCTGCGGTGCTGCGCGGTGCGGAGACGATCGCCGCCGCGCCGCCCCCCGGCATCGATCCCGCCGACGCCGCCCGCGCGGTGCCGGCGCTCACCCCGCCCCGCCGCTGACGCTTCGTGTCAGCGGCGAAATGCCGCGCCGCTTTTCGCCGCAAGCCTGTCGCCAAGCTGTCGGACGCATTCCCGGGCCATTCAGCCGAATCGGCGCAGAAGGAACGGGTCGGACGGAGAGGACTTTCTCCCCGTCCCATGACGAAGACAGGAGAATGATCATGCGGAAGCTGATTGTCGCGGCGCTGATGGGCGCCACCATGGTCACGGGCGTCGCCTCCGCGCAGACGCCGGAGCTGCGCCAGAACCGGCGCGATGTGCGCGAGGCGCAGCGCGACCTGCGCGATGCGCAGCGCTGGGGCGATCGCCGCGACGTGCGCGACGCGCGCGAGGATCTGCGCGACGCCCGGCAGGAGCAGCGCGAGGATTGGCGCGATTATCGCCGCACCAATCGCGCCGCCTATCGCATGCCCGCTTATGTCGGCCCGCAGCGCGGCTGGCGCTATCGCCCGGTGACGGTCGGCTATCGGTTCCAGCCGAGCTATTACGGCCAGCGTTACTGGATCGATGCGCCGCGCTATCGCCTGCCGGCCGCCCGCGCCGGGGCGCGCTGGATCCGCTATGGTGACGATGTCGCCCTGGTGAACGTCCGCACCGGCCGCGTCCTGCAGGTCTACAACAACTTCTTCTGGCGCTAAGCCGGAGGGATCGGGCGGCCCGGGTGCGCAACCACCCGGGCCGTCCTTTCATGCGCGCTTGACGCCGCCGCCCGGCTGGCAGACGCGGGCGCCATGATGGAATCCGTTCCCGCCGCCACCCTGATTCTGTGGCGCGATGGTCCGCCCGCCGAAATCCTGATGGTGGAGCGCGCCGCCACGATGGCGTTCGCCGCGGGCGCGATGGTGTTCCCCGGCGGCCGCGTCGATCCGGGCGATCATGCGCTGGCAGCGGGCGCCGACGATCCGGGGGACGCCGCCGCGCGCATCGCCGCCATTCGCGAGACGATCGAGGAGACTGGGATCGCGGTCGGCCTCGATCCCGTGCCCGGCGCCGCCGATCTCGCCCACATGCGCGCCGCACTTGCCGACGGGGCGGGCTTCGCCGCGCTGCTCGAGGCGGGCGGCTACCGCCTGATGCTCGATCGACTGGTGCCGTTCGCGCGCTGGTGCCCGCCCGCAGGCGCCGAGACGCGCCGGTTCGACACGCGCTTCTATGTGGCGGACGCCCCGGCGGAAACGCGCGCGCTGGCCGATGGCAGCGAGACGACCGCGGTGCGCTGGACCACGCCGGCGGACGTGCTGGCCGATGCCGAGGCGGGCCGCTGCCACCTCATCTTCCCGACATTGCGCAATCTCGAACGGCTCGCCGGCCTGACCGATCTCGCCGCCCTCCGCGGACATGCGGCGGCGCATCCGGTGCGGATGATCGAGCCGTTCGTCGAGACCGATGCAGAGGGTGGATGGCTCTGCATCCCCGACGATGTCGGCTATCCGGTCACGCGCCAGCGGTTGAGCGACGTTCGCCGCGGCTAGACGCAGGCGGCGGGACGGTGGGCGATGACGGGCTCGAACCGCCGACATCTTCCGTGTAAAGGAAGCGCTCTACCAACTGAGCTAATCGCCCCGTCCGTGCGCGCCGCATGCCACCCCCGCGCCGCGCAAACAAGCGCCCGCATTCACATCGGCAGGCAGCCGCCCTTCGCCGCAGCGGCAAGACACGCCGTCATCCCCTCCTGCCCCTTGGGCGAGAGAACGACGAACACGCGCCGCCGGTCGTTCGGATCGGCATCGCGGACGATCAGTTCCGCATCCGCCAGCAGCTTGATCCAGCGCAGCGCCGTGGTCGACGGCACCGCCGCGGCGATGCACAGGCTGGAGACGGAAACGCGCACGCCCTCCATCCTTGCGGCGGTCAGGTCGAGCAGCATGTCCCACGCCGGATCGGCGAACAGCCCTTCGCCGAACACCTGATCGCGCTGGCGCCGCGCCCGGATCATCGCGCGGATCGCGGCGGGCTGGACGGGCGTGGCGGGCGCGCTGCCGCGGAATGGCGGCGCGGGGGCGGCAACATAAGGCGCGCGCGACGGCGCTTCCTCGCTGATGTCCGAAATCGCGCGGGCGAGACGGGCCATCTCCTCGCTCAGCCGGCGCAGCCGTGCGGCATGCGCCTGATCCTCCTCCTCGCGCACGCCGCCGCGCAGCGCCGCCAGCGACAGCGCCAGTTCGCCGGCAATCTCGGTCGGCTCGGGATCGCACAGCAGCCGCGGGCCACCTGGAAAGGCGAGCGCGCCCGCCTCGTCCAGATCCGCGCGCGAGACGATGACGACGCCGCCCACCTCCGCCAGCGCGTCGATCAGCGCCTCGCTCGGGCTCACGCCGCGCAGATCCGCCAGCACCGCGTCCGGCCGGCGCAGCAGCAGCGCGTCCGCCGCCGCCTCGGGTGCGACCGGCCCCTCCGTCCGCGCCTCCACCGCCTCCACCAGCGTGCACAGCGCGGCGCCGCCGATCGTCAGGACAGTCGGCTGGACGGTGACACCCTGCATATCTGGTTTCCCCTTCGCACCGGAACCGCGCCCCGCGGCGGCCGTTCCGGGGGCATCTGGATGGAGATCAGGACATGGCGGGCAAATATACCGCGCGCAACCGCGAAGGCGATCATGTGCTGAAGGCGGACGATCCCCTCGCCACCCGCCTGCTCAAGGAAGAGCATCACCGTTTCCGCGAACTGTTCGACGCGGTGGAGGAAGCCGAGGGCGAGGCGCTGGTGCCGATCGCGCAGGAATTGTGCCTTCGCCTCGCCGTCCACATGACGATCGAGGAAGAGATCCTCTATCCCGCGCTGAAGCCCGTGCTCGGCGATGACGAGATCAACGAGGGCATCGTCGAACATGCCTCGGGCAAGACGCTGGCCGCTGAGATCGAGCAGCTCGACGGCACCGAGACGCTCTACAAGGCCAAGCTGCACGTGCTCGGCGAGGAGACGATCCACCACATCGACGAGGAGGATCGCGACATGTTCGAGGATGCGCGGCAAGCGCATGCCGCGGGCAAGATCGATCTCGATGCGCTGGGCGAGACGCTGCGCGCGCGCCAGGCCGAACTCTATGCGCAGGTCGAGAAGACGGGCGAGCTCGGCCCCACGGACGAGGCCGACGCCGAGGAGATTCCGACCGCAGCGTGATCGATCGGAGACGCGCGCAGGTGCCGCCGCTAGGATCGGCGCATGACGCCCGCGCCGCGCCTTGTCTGCAAACAGATGGCCTCGCCGGTCGGCACGCTCACGCTGGTGGCGGGCGAGGCCGGACTTGTCGCGATCCTGTGGCAGGATGACGATCCGGCCCGCGTGCCGCTGGGCCCGCTTGCCGACGATAGCGATCACCCGCTGCTCCTGGAAACCACGCGCCAGCTCGACGCCTATTTCGCTGGCGCCCGCCGCAGCTTCGATCTCCCGCTCGCTCCCAGCGGCACGCCGTTCCAGCGGCAGGTTTGGGCGGCGCTGCTGACCATCCCCTATGGCGAGACGCGCAGCTATGGCCAACTGGCGGTCACGCTTGGCCGCCCCGGTGCGGCGCGGGCCGTCGGCGCGGCGAACGGGCGCAATCCATTGTCGATCGTCGCGCCGTGCCACCGGATCGTCGGCGGCAGCGGCGCGCTGACCGGCTTTGCCGGCGGGCTCGCCGCCAAACATTATCTGCTCACGCTCGAGAGACGCGGCGCCGGCACGCTGCTGCTCTGACGTCCAAGCCGCCGGTCGAAGCGCGTGGCGGATCGGTCGATTCGCCGCGCGCGATTTCCCCGACTGCGCCACCGTCCCGCGATGCTCGCTGCCCTCGTCGCGGCGCTGGCCTTGCAGGCACCGCTTCCCGCGCCGCCGACGCCCACGGCCACGCTGCCGCCCGCACAGATCGATGACACGCTGGAGATTGGCGGCGAGGGCGTCGCCGCACGCTCGGTCAACACGCGCCTCACCGTGCCTGTCCGGGTCAACGGCGCGGGGCCGTTCCGCTTCATCGTCGATAGCGGCGCCGATCGCTCGGTCGTCGGCCTCGGCATCGCGTCCCGGCTGGAATTGCCGCCGGAGGATTCGGTCATGCTCCACAGCGTTGCGGGTGCGACGCGCGTCTCGACGGTGCGGGTCGACAGCCTGTCGCTCGGCACCACCGTGATCGAGGGGCTGACGCTGCCGGTGCTGCTCGACAGCCATATCGGCGCGGCGGGCCTGATCGGCATCGATGCGCTGGCCAATCAGCGGCTGCTGCTCGATTTCAAGCGCCAGCTGATCCAGGTCGAGGATTCGCGCCGCTCGGCCACGATGCTGGACGGCGAGATCGTCGTCACCGCGCGCCGGCGCCGCGGCCAGCTGATCCTGACCGAGGTGACGGTGGGCGGGCGGCGCGTCTCGGCGGTGATCGACACCGGGTCGGAGGTGACGATCGGCAACATGGCCCTGCATCGGCATATGGCGCAGCGCCGCCGTGGCCGGCCGCTCCGTCCGGTCACGCTGACCAGCGTCACCGGTGCGTCGGTGGAGGCGGACCTCGCCATTCTGCCGACGATCCGCATCGGCCGCCTGGAATTGCGCGACCTCACCGTCGCCTTCGCCGATCTGCCGCCCTTCCGCCTGTTCGGCCTGGCCGATCAGCCGGCCCTGCTGCTCGGCACCGACGTGCTGGAGACGTTCCGCCGCGTCGCGCTCGATTTCGGGCGGCGGCGTGTGCGGTTTCAGCTGCGGCGGGAATGACGGCTCAGTTGCCGCGCGCCTTCACCGCCGCGCCTGCGCCCGCGCCGCTGCGTTCGCAATAATAATAGCCGTCGCGCGCCGCGGCATCGAACTCACCCGACGTGTCGTAGCAGCGCGTGCCGCGCTCCACCCGCACGCCCGCCTTCGCCTCGACGCGCGGAGTGGTCCCGGCGGCTGCCCGGTCGCTCGCCATCCGGGCCGAATCGCGCGCTTCGTCATCGATCGCGCGGACCTGGCCGGTGACGCCGCCCAGCGTCGCGCCCGGCAGCGCCTGCTGGTTCAGCCCTTCGCCCACCATGGCGCCGACGCCCTGACCCGTGCCGGGGATCTGCGCCACCGCAATGCCCGACACCAGCGCGAGACCGAGACCAAGCATCCGCCGCATCGCATCCTCCATCCTGTCCTGGGAAAGCGACCGAAGCGGCCGAATCGTTCCTCAGCGGTCCCACCGCTCGACGCGCCAGCCGCGCCGTGCGGCCAGGCGCTCGAGCGGCGGCGACGGGTTGGCCGCCACCGCCTCGTCGGCCCACTCCATCACCGGCGCGTCGGAGGCATGGTCCGAATAGAAGCGCACCTTCACCGCCGCGCGCTCGATCCCCTCGGCGCGCAGCCATGCCTCGATCATGCGGAGCTTGTCCGGCCCGTAGCAATTCTCGCCGTCGATCCGCGCCATGATGCGGTCGTCCAGCCCGGCGATCGAGTTGGTCGCGATCACGTCGTCAAAGCCCAGCCGCGCGGCGATCGCCTCGACATAGAGGCGGTAGGATGCGGTCGCGAGGACGAGGCGGCGCCCCTCCGCCCTGTCCGCTGCGATCTGCGCCAGCGCGCCGGGCAGCACGTTCAGCCGCAGCACCCGCTCGGCATAGCTGTCCGCCACCGGCCGCAGCCGCGCGCGCTGCACCGATCGACCGATCAGCAGCGCCTGATTCCATTCCTTCAGCCGCTTCCGGCTGATCGCCCTGGCCGCATAGGCCAGCATCACCAGCGGCACGAGCGGCGCCAGCACCAGCCGCCACGGCGCGAGCCTCAGCGCCGCGTGGATCAGGAAGGGCGTGTAGGTCCCCGTCCGCGTGACGGTGCGGTCCATGTCGTAGATGGCGAGGTTGCGCATGGCCGTGCCCCTAAAGCGCGTGGCGCGAATAGCCACCGCCATTGCACGCTGCCGCACGGAACCGCGCATCGGCACTGCGCGTCTGATGCGGTGATGCTTGCCCCCGCGCGCCCTTTGCCACACAGATAGGTGGCATGAGCGGGGCGACCTTCACTCAGGATGGCGACGTGCTGCGGTTGAGCGGCGCGGTCACGCTTGCCCGGCTGGGCGACCTGCCGGAGCGGCTGGAGGCGCTGTCGCCCCCGCCCGCGCGGATCGACCTGTCCGGCATCGACCGGATCGACACTGTCGGCGCATGGGTGATCCACCGCTTCGCGCGCGAACGCAGCGTGCCGGTGGAGGGCGCCGACAAGGATACCGAACGCCTGCTGCAACAGGTCGCCGCGGGCGACCGGCAGCCGCAGGTCCGCCCCGAACGGCCCGCCCCTGCCCTTCGCGTCGCCGATCAGGTCGGCGGCGCGGCGATCCGCGCCTTCGGCACCGGCATCGGCCTGGTCGGGTTCTTCGGCGGCGTGCTGGTGGCGTTCTGGTCGCTGCTGCGCCATCCCAAGCGGCTGCGCGGCCATGCCATCATCCGCCAGTTCGAGGTGGTCGGCGTGGAGGCGCTCGGCATCATCGGGCTGATGAGCTTCCTGATCGGCATCGTCATCGCGCAGCAGGGCGCGATCCAGCTTCGCCAGTTCGGCGCGGAGGTGTTCACGATCAACCTCGTCGGCCGGCTCACCTTCCGCGAACTCGGCGTGCTGATGACGGCGATCATGGTCGCCGGCCGCTCCGGCTCCGCCTTTGCCGCGCAGATCGGCTCGATGAAGCTGGCGGAGGAAGTGGATGCGATGCGCACCATCGGCGTCTCGCCGATGGAGGCGCTGGTGGTGCCGCGCGTGCTCGCCGCCATCGTCGTCATGCCGCTGCTCGGCTTCTACGCCGCGATCATCGCGCTGATCGGCGGCGGATTGTTCAGCTGGCTGTCGCTCGACATTCCGCCGATCACCTTCGTCACCCGCATCCGCGAAGTGGTGCCGATCACCGATGTCTATCAGGGGCTGGTCAAGGCGCCGGTGTTCGGCGCGATCATCGCCATGGCGGGCTGCTTCCAGGGCATGCTGGTGGAGGGCAATGCCGAGGAGGTGGGCCTGCGCACCACCGCCGCGGTCGTGCAGTCCATCTTCCTCGTGATCGTCGTGGATGCGTTCTTCGCGGTCTTTTTTGCGCAGATCGGCTGGATATGAAGCGCGACACGGACGATCGCTGCGACGACGACATCGTCGTCCGCGTGCGCGGCCTCGCCAATCGCTTCGGCGAACAGGCGGTGCACGAAAACCTCGATCTGGAGGTGCGCCGCGGCGAGATCCTCGGCGTGGTCGGCGGCTCGGGCACGGGGAAATCGGTGCTGATGCGCTCGATCATCGGCCTGCAGACACCCGCCGAGGGCGAGATCGCGGTGTTCGGTGAGCCGATGATCGGCCGGGACGAGACAGAGGCGAAGAATGTCCGCCGCCGTTGGGGCGTACTGTTCCAGGGCGGCGCGCTGTTCAGCACGCTGACCGTCGCCGAGAACGTGCAAGTCCCTTTGCGCGAATATTATCGCCGGCTGGACCAGCGCCTGCTGGACGAGATCGCCACCTACAAGGTCGCCATGTCGGGCCTGCCGCCCGAGGCCGGTCCGAAATATCCGTCCGAGCTGTCGGGCGGCATGAAGAAGCGCGCCGGCTTGGCCCGTGCGCTCGCGCTCGATCCCGAGCTGCTGTTCCTGGACGAGCCTACCGCCGGCCTCGATCCGATCGGCGCCGCCGCGTTCGACGAGCTGATCCTCGAGCTCAAGGCGACGATGGGGTTGACCGTCTTCCTCATCACGCACGATCTCGACACGCTGTATGCCATCTGCGACCGCGTGGCGGTGCTGGCGGATCGCAAGGTGATCGCCATCGGAACGATCGAGGAATTGCTCGCGTTGGATCATCCCTGGATACAGGAATATTTCAACGGTCCACGCGGCCGGGCCGCCGCCGGCGGCGATCAGGATCTCGGCCGCGCCGAACGTGAAGAGGGGCCTCGCCTGCGGGAACAGCAGCGCCAGGCGGAAGCCGGGCAGGTCCAGGCGCAAGGCGCAGAAGGGGTGGCGCGCTGATGGAAAACCGGTCCAACAACGTGCTGGTCGGCAGCGTCGTGCTCGGCCTTACCTTGCTGACGGTCGTCTTCCTCATCTGGATCGCGGGCTTTTCCGGCGGTTCGGATCAGAAGTTCGACATCTTCTTCAAGACCTCTGTCGATGGCCTCGCCAAGGGCTCCTCGGTCACCTTCGCCGGCGTGCCGGTGGGCAAGATCGAGGACATCAACATCATGCCGCAGAGCCCCGAATTCGTGCAGGTGCGCATCTCGGTGAAGGAGGACGTGCCCGTCCTCCAGGGCACCACCGCCACCATCGCCGGCGTCGGCTTCACCGGCGTCAGCCAGATCAATCTGGACGGTGCGATCAAGGGCCAGCCGCCGATCACCGACGAGGGGCCCTATGGCGTGCCCGTCATCCCGACCAAGCCCGGCGCGCTCGGCGAACTGCTCAACTCCGCGCCGCAGCTGCTCGACAAGCTGAGCACGCTGACCGAGCGGCTCGGCCAGATGCTGGACGATCGCAACCAGAACTCGATCCGCAACATCTTGGCCAACATGGACAAGCTGTCGCAGAGCCTTGCCGGCCAGGGTCCGGAGATCCGCGCGACGCTGGCGGAAACGCGCATCGCCATCCGCTCGGCGGGCGTCGCGGCAGACCAGATCGGCCAGCTCGCCGCCACCACCAACGGCATCGTCGCGCGCGACGTCCAGCCGGCGGCCGCCAATCTGAACAAGGCGATCGCCTCGGCACAGCGCAGCATGGAGACGCTGGATGCGGCGATCGGCGATGCACGGCCGGGCCTGCGCACCTTCTCGCAGCAGACAGTGCCCAATGCGAACGCGCTGATCCGCAATCTCAACGAAATGTCCGAAGCGCTCACCGCCGTCGCGCAGAAGCTCGACCGTGGCGGCGTTGGCGGGGTGATCGGCGGCGGCCGCTTGCCCGATTACGAACCGGGGAGGAAGTGATGCGCCTGAAACCGCTCGCCGCGGCAATGCCGGCGCTGGCGCTTGCCGCCTGTGTCAGCTTCGGGGCCAAGGTGCCGCCCACGCTCATGTCGCTGACCCCTGCCGAGCGGCTTGCCCCCGGCACGGCGATGACCGGCACCGATGCACAGGCGATCGCGGTCAACCTGCCGACCGCGCCGCAGTCGCTGGTCGGCCTGCGCGTGCCCGTGCAGGCCTCGCCCACCGCCGTCGCCTATCTCAAGGACGCGCAGTGGGTGGAGCCGCCGGCGCGGCTGTTCCGCCACCTGCTCGCCGAGGTGGTGGAGGCGCGCACCGGCCGCGTCGTGCCCGATTACCGCCAGCCCGCGCTCGCCCCCGCTACCCGCCTGGACGGGCGGCTGCAGGCGTTCGGCCTCGATGCCGCCAGCAGCAGCGCCGTCGTCACCTTCGATGCGGTGCTTGCCCGCACCGGCCAGGATCAGGTGCGCACCCGCCGGTTCGAGGCGCGCGTGCCCGTCACCGCGATCGATGCGGCCAACGCGCCCGCCGCGCTCAACCAGGCGGCCAACCAGGTCGCGACCGAGGTCGCCGACTGGATCGGGCGCTGAGACGGACCGAACACCGCGGAACTTGCCTTCCGCGCGGCCTTTTGCAATCGCTCTGACATTCTATCGTCGCGCCGGAGTCATCATGCCGTCTTCCCTGCCCGAGCGGGCCATCGACCGTCGCGGGCGCGAGCCGGGGCCGCTCCGGATGTTCTTTCGGCAGTTTCTGAAGCACCCGGTGATGGTCGGCTCGATCATCCCCTCGTCGGACAAGCTGATCGCGCGGATGCTCAAGCCCGTCGATTGGGCGAACACCAAACTGTTCGTCGAATATGGCCCGGGCGTCGGCACCTTCTGCCCGCACATCCTCGAGCGGATGGCTCCCGATGCGCAGCTGATCGCGATTGACACGAACGAGGAATTCATCGGCTATCTCGGCCGCCGCATAACCGACAGCCGCTTCGTCCCCGTGCTCGGCTCCGCGGCGGACGTGCGCGCGATCATCGCTGCGCATGGCCATGCCAGCGCCGATTACATCCTCTCCGGCCTGCCCTTCTCGACCCTGCCCGCCGGCATCGGCCCGCGCATCGCCGCCGAGACGCACGCCGCGCTGCGCCCGGGCGGCGCCTTCCTCGTCTATCAGTTCAATCCCAAGGTGAAGGATTTCCTCACCCCGCACTTCCGCCGCATCGACCATGCGTTCGAGCCGGTGAACGTGCCCCCCGCCCAGCTCTACTGGGCCTGGAAGGACTGAGCTTTCCGCTCGCCTCGGCACACTCCGGGTCCGGCCCTCAGCGGCCGTCCAGCCCGAAGTTCAGCCGCCGCGTCACGTTCACGTCCAGCACCGCGACGATGAAATAGGCCAGCCCCCAGCGCAGCCGGCTGAGCCAGCCGGCCTGCGCATGCCGCTCGCGCGTAATCTCCTCGGATGCGGCCAGTTCGCCCTCGAAATAGCGGCGCATCGCTTGCGCGAAGCCGGCATCCTCCACCCGCAGAATCAGCTCCAGGTTGATGTAGAGGCTGCGCACGTCGAGATTGGCCGAGCCGATGTGCGTCACATCGTCCACCACGAACAATTTGGTGTGCAGCTTGGTCGCGGCATATTCGAACACGCGGACGCCGCGCCGGATCAGCCGGGCATAGGTGTGGCGCGCGGCGGCGATCGTCGCGTCATTGTCCGATTTGCCCGCGGTCAGCACGCGCGCGGTGCCGCCCGCCTTGGTCACCCGCTCGATCCGTCGCAGGATGGCGGGGTTCGGCGCGAAATAGGCAGCGATCAGGTCGATGCGCCGCGCCACCTGCATGTCGCGCTTGAGGCATAGCGCCCACGGGCTCAGCCGCCGCGTCGGCCCGCCCATCAGCCAGCGGACCGGCCCCTCCGCCTCGCTCGCCCCCTTGAGGATGTGGCGCAGATCGCGCCAGCGGCCCTTGGGCATCCGCGCCCACGCCTCCAGCGCGTCGTAATAGGGCGCCAGCCGCGCCGCCGCCGGCCCCTCCACCAGCAGGCCGAGATCGCGCCATGCGCCATCGTCCGCCGCACCGAAATAATCCGCCTCGACGTTGAAGCCGCCGACGATCACCGATGTCTCGTCGGCCAGTGCCAGCTTCTGGTGGTTGCGCAGCAGATAGCGCCGGCCGAAACGCGGGCTGAAGCGGCAGACATGCGCCCCCGCCTGCTCCAGCGGCGCGAACAGGGCATCGTCCGCATCGCTACCGAAGCCGTCGATGATCAGCGATACGCGCACGCCGCGCTGCACCGCCGCCAGCAGGGCATCGCGCACCTGCCGCCCGGTGTCGTCGTCGGTGTAGATGTAGTAGAGCAGCCGCAGCGATTTGCGCGCGCCCTCGATCAGCGCGATCAGCGCCTCGAGCCGCGTTTCGCCCTCCACCAGCAGGCGCAGCCGGTTGCCCGCGACCTCATGGGTCACGCCGTCCGCCCCCGCCTCTTCGCGCTCCGCATCCGCCATCCGGGCTGCAACGCCCGCCCGCCCGCTGGTTTCCGACCTTGACGTGCAGGCCCGTTTTCGGCTAGCGGCACGCCTTTCCCACAGCCACCGAGCTGCGGCCCCTGAGCGGAGCGATGAGATGGCGCGCGTCACCGTCGAGGATTGCGTCGACAAGATCCCGAACCGGTTCGATCTGGTTCTGCTGGCAGCGCAGCGTGCCCGCCAGATTTCCGGCGGCGCCGAGCTGACGCTCGATCGCGACCGGGACAAGAACCCCGTCGTGGCGCTGCGCGAGATCGCGGAAGAGACCGTGCTCCCGCGTGAGCTGGAAGAGGCGGTCGTCTCCAACATGCAGCGCGTCCAGGTCGACGATGACGATGCGCCGGACGAGATTGGCAGCCTCGCCGCCTCGGCCGAGGCGCTGCGCCTCACCGCCGCCGCACCGCCGCGCAACCAGAATACCGGCGGCGATTACGAATAAGCAGGAAGGGGCGAGCGGATCGCCCCTTCTTCGTTTCGGCCACCTGCGTGACGGCGTGACACCGGCGCGCTGAACAATCTTGTTGCGCCGCAAACCCTTCCCGCTTGCCTTTCCGCGCCCCCGCGCCCCATGTAGCGCGGGTGCTGAGACAATATGAGCTGGTCGATCGGGTTTTAAGCTACGATCCCGACGCGGATGAGGCGCTGCTCAATCGCGCCTACGTCTTCTCCGTCGCCGCGCACGGCAATCAGAAGCGCGCCTCCGGCGACCCCTATTTCAGCCATCCGATCGAGGTGGCGGGCATCCTCACTGATCTCCGCCTCGATGCGGAGACGATCGCCACCGCCATCCTGCACGACACGATCGAGGATACGGTCGCAACACGCGAGGAGATCGAGGCGAAGTTCGGCGGCAACGTCGCGCGGATGGTCGACGGCGTCACCAAGCTGTCGAAGATCGAGGCGCAGACGGAGAATGAGCGCGCGGCGGAGAACCTCCGCAAGTTCCTCCTCGCCATGTCCGACGACATTCGCGTGCTGCTCGTCAAGCTGGCCGACCGGCTGCACAACATGCGCACGCTCCACTTCATCAAGTCGGAGGAGAAGCGCCGCCGCATCGCCCGCGAGACGATGGAGATCTACGCGCCGCTGGCCGAGCGGATCGGCATGTACGAGTTCATGAAGGAGATGCAGACACTCGCCTTCAAGCAGCTCGAGCCCGAGGCTTATGAGGGCATCACCCGGCGGCTGGCGCAGCTGAAGGAAGGCGGCGGCGATCAGATCAGCCGCATCAGCTCAGGCATCCGCCTGTTGCTCGGCCGCGCCGGCCTCCAGGCGGAGGTTTCGGGGCGCGAAAAGCATCCTTATTCGATCTGGCGCAAGATGGCCGAGCGGCACATCAGCTTCGAGCAACTGTCCGACGTGATGGCCTTCCGCGTCGTCGTCGATTCGGCCGAGGATTGCTACCGCGCGCTCGGCCTGATCCACGGCCGCTGGCCGAGCGTGCCGGGCCGGTTCAAGGATTATATCTCCACGCCCAAGCGCAACGGCTATCGCTCGCTCCACACCACCGTCTTCCACAACGAGAAGGCGCGGATCGAGGTGCAGATCCGGAGCCATGAGATGCACGCGCAGGCCGAATATGGCCTCGCCGCGCACTGGGCGTACAAGCAGAAGGGCGATCCCGACACGCAGGTGCCGTGGATCCGCGATCTGGTCGAGATCCTCGAGCAGGCGGAAAGCCCGGAGGAGCTGCTCGAACATACCCGCATGGGGCTCTACCAGGATCGCGTCTTCGCCTTCACGCCCACGGGTGAGCTGATCCAGCTGCCCAAGGGCGCGACCGCGATCGATTTCGCTTATGCCGTCCACACCGATCTCGGCGATCAGGCGGTGGGCGCCAAGGTCAATGGCCGCGTCGTCCCCTTGCGCACCCGGATCGAGAATGGCGACCAGATCGTCATCCTCCGCTCCAAGGCGCAGCATCCGGAGCCGTCGTGGCTCACCTTCGCCACGACGGGCAAGGCGCGCGCCGCCATCCGCCGCTTCGTCCGCCACAAGGAACATGACGAGACGGTCGCGCTCGGCCGCAATTTCTATGACGAGATCGTCCAGCGCCTGCCCGCGCCGATCGCACCCGAGGCGTTGCACCAGGCGGTCAAGCGGCTGAAGCTGTCGGACGCGGATGCGCTGATGGAGGCGATCGCCCGCCGCCACGTGACGGACGAGCAGGTGATGGAGGCGCTGATGCCCGGCGCCACCGGCTCCGACGTCGCCCGCCTGAAGGCGCCGCCGCAGCGCGCCGCCATCTCGATCAGGGGGCTGACCCCCGGCGTCGCCTATCGGCTGGCGCCCTGCTGCCATCCGGTGCCGGGCGACCGCATCGTCGGTCTCCGCCGGCCCGACGAGATGGTCGAGGTCCACGCCATCGACTGTCCGGAACTCGCCGACGGCGTCGATGCCGACTGGGTCGATCTGGCGTGGGGCGACGGTTCGGACGGCGGCATCGCCCGCCTGTCGGTAATCGTGAAGAACGAGCCCGGCTCGCTCGGCGTGATGGCGACGATCCTCGGGCAGCAGGGCGCGAACATCGTCAACATGGCGCTGTTCCACCGCGACCGCGCCTTCCACACCAACCATGTCGCCGTGGAGGTCCGCGATCGCGCGCATCTCGAGCGCATCCTGGCCGCACTCCGCGCCGCCGATGCGATCAGCCAGGCCGAGCGGATCTAGACCGGCTTAGCGCGGGCAAAGCTCGTAGAGCCGGCGCTTCTGCGCCCGGTTCATGCGGTCGCGCAGCTTCCATGCGCGCATGCACGCGGCGGACACCGCCGGCGCCGCCTGTCGCCCCTGCTGGCGCGCGCGGGCGCGCTCGGCATAGCCCTCCATCGTGCCGCGCTGCGTGAGGATCTGGCCGACCACCGCCGGGTCGGTCGCTTGCGCAAGCGCGGAGCTAGCGGCCAGCGAGGCTAAGGCGGCAAGGGCGAGGCGCAGCGTCATGGATCATCTCCCGAACGGGTCTGCCCTGAATGACGCGGCCGCCGCTTTCGATCCCTAGGGCAGGCCGATCAGGCTGATCTGCCGCCCATAATCCGGCTCACCGCGGTGCGTGGCGCGGCGGAAGGAGAAATAGCGCCGCTCGTCGGCATAGGTGTCGAGCCCCAGCGCATCGACGCGCCCCACACCCGCCGATGCCAGCCGGTGGACGACATAGGCCTCCAGATCGAACTGCCACCGCCCCGGCCGCACGCCATCGGCGAAGAAGCGTTCATTCTCCGCATCGTCTTCCGCGAATCGCCGCACGAACTCCTCGCCCACCTCGTACGACGCGCGCGCGATGCACGGGCCGACCGCTGCGGCGATCCGCCCGCGATCCGCCCCCAGCGCCTCCATCGCGGTGAGCGTCGCGTCGGTCACGCCCTTCAGCGCGCCACCCCAGCCGGCATGCGCCGCACCGACCACGCCGGCCGCTTCGTCCGCGAACAGCACCGGCGCACAATCCGCCGTCAGCACGCCCAGCAACAGCCCCGGCCGATCGGTGACGAGCGCGTCGGCGGGTGGGCGAACGTCGTCGGGGATCGGCCCGGTCACCGTCACCACGTCGGCCGAGTGGACCTGGTGCAGCGTCACCAGCGCCGCGCCCGGCGCCACGCCGGCCACGGCGCGCACCCGATTCTCGCGCACCGCGCCGAGATCGTCGGCAGAGCCAAGCCCGACGTTCAGCCCGGCATAGATGCCGCCCGATACGCCGCCTTCGCGGCCGAGAAAGCCGTGCGGGGCGGGCAGCAGGCGCGAGCGGGCGTGGGGGATCATGCCGCGTGTCTAGCGGATCGCCGCTCTGGTGCGAAGGCCGGGTTCAGAACCCCGCCGGCATCGGCCAGCCCGGCGCCACCGCTGCGATCACCTTGAACAGCGTGCCCATCTGGTCGGCCTCCGCCAGCCGCGCGCGGGCGAGCACGATCTCCTCCGTCCGCGCCGGCTGCGCGCGCGCCAGCATCGCCGCGCGCGGGCCGAGCCCAAGCGACTCGAGGAACGCCCCCTGGCCGACCGGCCCGGACGCGGCGCAGCCCGCCGCCCGCGCCGCCGCCAGCAGGGGCGTGAAATCGACATGCGCGGTCAGGTCCGCCTCGCCCGGATCGGCAAAGGGATCGGCGAAACGGTGGCCGCGCACCGCCTGCAGCGTGTCCCCCGTCACCGGCCCGGCATGGCCATAGTCGATCAGCAGCAGCGCCCCGCCCCGCCGGGCAATCCGCTCCGCCAGCGCCGCGACGATGGCGACACCCGCCGGGCACGTCTCGATCACCTCACCATCGAGCGGATCGGCGGCGAATCGCCCGCCCTCCAGCCGCACCATCCGCTCGCGCCCGTTCACCATCTGGACGATCGGCAGCGCATCGACGAACTCGTTGCCGACGACGATCAGCGGCCGGTCCGCAGGCAGGCTCCCGACCGAATCGTGCCACACCGCATCGGGCACCCGCTCCGCCTGGGCGCGCCGCAGCACCGGGCTGGTCTCGACGAAGTGGACCGGCGGCTTGAGCCCGGCCCGTGCCATCGCCCGCAGCGCGTCCGCCGTCAGCGTGCCGCGCCCCGGCCCCAGCTCCACCCAGGCGAAGTCCGCCACGCCGGCCCGGCCCGCAAGGTTCGCCGCCCACAGGCCGATCAGCTCGCCGAACATCTGGCTGATCTCGGGCGCGGTGATGAAGTCGCCGCCGCGCCCCAGCGGATCGCGCGTCGCATAATAATGCGCGTTGCACGCCGCCATCCACGCGGCGAGCGGGATCGCCCCCGCCGCGTCGACCCGCGCGCGCAGACTGTCGGCGAGATCAGGCGACGCTGGCATTCCCGGCAATCGGCTCGACCCGCACGCGGCGCGCAGGCGCGGTCCAGATCAGCCACAGGCCGCCTGCGATCATCGGCAGCGACAGCGTCTGCCCCATGCTCAGCCCCCACCACAGATGCTCCAGCCCCTCGTCCGGCTGACGCACCATCTCGACCAGGAAGCGGCACAGGCCGTAGCCGACGAGGCCGACACCCCAGAGCTTGCCCGGCTGGTAGCGCGCCTGCGTCCGCCAGAAGAGCAGGTTCAGCACGACGAACAGCAGCACGCCCTCCAGCAGCGCCTCGTAGAGCTGGCTCGGATGGCGGGGGATGCCGTCGCCGGTGCGCGGGAAGACGATCCCCCACGGCAGGCTCGTCGGCCGGCCCCACAGCTCGCCGTTCACGAAATTGGCGATGCGGCCGAAGAACAGCCCGAACGGCGTGACGCAGGCAACGTAATCGCAGATCCGCAGGAAGGAGAGGCCATGCCGCCGCGCCAGCCAGACCAGCGCGAGGATCACCCCCGCCAGCCCGCCGTGGAACGACATGCCGCCCTCCCACAGCTTCAATATCTCCAGCGGCTCGCGCAGCAATGTGGGCTTGTAGAACAGCACATAGGCCAGCCGCCCGCCGAGCAGAATGCCCAGCGTCGCGTAGAAGACGAGATCGTCGGCATGGCGCCGCGCCATCGGTGCGCCCGGCTGATCGAGCAGCTTCAGCAGATACCACCAGCCGACGAGAATGCCGGCGATGTAGCTGAGCGAATACCAGCGGATGACGGGATGGAAGCCGCCCCAGGTGCCGAGATCGATGCCGGGCGTCAGCCCGAGCGATTCCCAGTGCAGGGCGGCCGATGCGTCGGCGATGGCGGCGAGGAACATCGGACAGGCCCTTGTTGCGGTTTCCGGCTCCTTACCGGCGCGGGGCGGCCTCTCACAAGCGGCGGCGCTCCTCCAAGCGGCGCGGCTTGACTTATCCCCAGCCTTGCGTCATTTGCCCGCACGATACGGGGCGCTGGCGACGGCGCCCTTTTTCTCGTTTTCCAGGATACAAGGGCCAGGCCATGGCGAAGCCGACCACCGTCAAGATCAAGCTCGTCAGCACGGCCGACACCGGCTTCTTCTACGTCACGAAGAAGAATCCGCGGACGAAGACCGAGAAGCTCTCCTTCCGCAAGTATGATCCCGTCGTGCGCAAGCATGTCGACTTCAAGGAAGCCAAGATCAAGTGATCCTGGCCGCCCCGGCTTCAGGGCCGGGGTGACATGGCGTTTCGCGCGTAAAGCGCCGCCACCCTCTAGTTTCATCATGCCGGACCTGTTCCGGCATCCACCGCGCGGCACCTCCAGCCGCCGCTGGCGCTCGCCGCCGCCACTCCCCGTTCCGTCATGCTGAACTCGTTTCAGCATCCACCGGCAGTCACATCCTGCGGCCGGAATGCCAGGCCGCCGAGTGGATCCTGAAACAAGTCCAGGATGACGGGCTGAGCGTTAGGCCGACCGCGGCATCCTCCCCCTAAACCAATCCCTCCACCGCCTCGACGAATCGCATGACCGAGATCGGCTTGGAGACGAACGCCTCCGCCCCCGCCGCGCGAATCCGCTCCTCGTCGCCGCGCGCGGCATAGGCCGTCACCGCCATGATCGGGATCGCCGCCAGCGCCGGCTCGCGCTTCATCGCCTGGATCAGCTCCAGCCCGCTGACGTGCGGCATCTGGATGTCCATGATGACGAGGTCGGGCATGAAGGCGCGCGCCGTCGCCAGCGCCTCGCGCCCGTCGCTCACCGCCTCCGTCTCGTAATCGTGCGCGCGAAGCAGATCGCAGAACAGCTTCAGGTTGAGCGCGTTATCCTCGACAACCATCACTTTCTTCTGCACGGCGCGCCCACCCCCCGATCTTGCCGCGAGACATAGGCCATGCCCCCGCATCCAACAATCGACGCAGATGGCGCGACGGTGATCGCGCTCGCCGCCCTCGGCTGGACGCTGGAGGACGATGATCGCGCCACGCGCCTGCTCTCCGTCACCGGGCTGACGCCGGGCGATCTGCGCACCCGCATCGGCGATCCCGCGGTGCAGGCGGCGGTGCTCGCCTTCCTCGAAAGCCACGAGCCCGATCTGGTCGCCTGCGCGGAGGCGCTGCGCCGCTCGCCTGACGCGCTCGTCGCCGCCCACCGCGCATTGGATCCGATAGCATGACCCGTCCCCTGCTGATTACCGACTGCGACGAGGTGCTGCTGCACATGGTGTCGCACTTCGCCGAGTGGCTTCAGGAAGCGCACGCCATCACCTTCACCCCCGCGCAGGAAAGCTGGGCGGAGGCGATGCGCCGGGCGGATGGCAGCGTCGTGCCCGGGCCCGAAATGTGGCGGCTGCTCGGGGCTTTCTTCGACACCGAGATGCCGCGCCAGACGCTGGTGCCGCATGCGCGCGAGGCGCTGGAGAAGATCGGCGAGGTCGCCGACATCGTCGTGCTGACCAATCTGGGCGACGAGCGCCAGCCGCACCGCGTCGCACAGCTCGATGCGCTCGGCCTGCGTCACGCCGTCGTCTGCAATCAGGGCGGCAAGGGCCCCGCGGTCGAGCGTCTGCTGGCCGAGCGGCAGCCGCCCGTCGCCGCCTTTGTCGACGACATCGCCTCGCACCATGCCTCGGTGGCGGAGCATGCGCCGGACGTCTGGCGCCTGCACATGATCGCCGATGCGCCGCTCGCCGGCGTGCTGCCGCCCGCCCCTGCGGCGCATGCCCGCATCGATGATTGGGCGGAGGCGCTGCCATGGCTGCTGGAGCGGCTTCAGGGCCAGCCAGCGGCTTGACAAACCTAACCGATATGGTTATTGTCTTTCGTTGATTTCTGCCCGCGCGTCCGACATCGTGTCGGAAAACGGCCTCTGAGTGTCACCTTTGTCAACTTAAGCGGCGCTTGACCGCGTCATCGCTCCTTCCGAAAAGGCATCCATGTCCATCGACGCCCGCCTGGCCGAGCTCGGCCACACGCTTCCCCAGGCCGCCGCGCCCGTCGCTGCCTATGTCCCCGCGGTCGAGGCGAACGGCCTGCTCCACGTCTCCGGCCAGCTCCCGTTCGAGGACGGCCAGCTGATGACCGGCCGCGCCGGCCAGGATCGTGACGAGGCCTATGCCGCGCGCGCCGCCGAGAAGTGCGGCCTGATGCTGCTCGCCCAGATCAAGGCCGCGCTCGGCTCGCTGGATCGGGTCGAGCGGATCGTGAAGCTCGGCGTGTTCGTCAATTCGGATGCGGGCTTCACCGCGCAGCCGAAGGTGGCGAATGGCGCGTCCGAGCTGATGGTCGCGGTGTTCGGCGATGCCGGCCGCCATGCCCGCAGCGCCGTCGGCGTGCCGGTGCTGCCGCTCGGCGCGGTGGTCGAGGTCGATGCGGTCGTCGCGATCCGCTGACGCCGCCGGGCACTAGCTTGTCCCGCTCCGCCCGCACCGCCTTCCTCCGCCGCCAGCCCTTTGCGCATCGCGGGCTGCACGGCGGCGCGGTGGTGGAGAATAGCCGCACGGCCTTTGCAGCGGCGGTCGCGGCCGGCCACGGCATCGAGTGCGACGTGCAGGCCAGCCG
Source organism: Sphingomonas jatrophae (assembly GCF_900113315.1). Taxonomy (GTDB): domain Bacteria; phylum Pseudomonadota; class Alphaproteobacteria; order Sphingomonadales; family Sphingomonadaceae; genus Sphingomonas_P; species Sphingomonas_P jatrophae. The sequence continues at coordinate 1,077,999 of NZ_FOZG01000002.1, forward strand.
CGACGGCGAGGCCTTCGTCTTCCACGACTGGGATCTCGCCCGCCTGACCGGCGAGAGCGGCCTCGTCGCGGACCGCACCGCGCAGGCGATCGACCGCATCCACCTGACCGGCACCAGCGAGACGATCCCCAGCCTGCATGCGGTGCTGACCGAGATCCTCGGCAAGGTGCCCGTGCTTATCGAGGTGAAGGCGCGTGGTTTGAACGTCGCGCCCCTGTGCGATTCGGTCGCCCGCGCGCTGGAGGGCTATCGCGGCGACGCTGCGGTGATGTCGTTCAACCCCGAGGTCGGCCGCTGGTTCGCCGCGCACGCATCGCACATCCCGCGCGGTCTCGTCGTCACCGAGGAAGGCCGCCGCGGCTGGCGGAGCAACATCGCCCGCAGCCTCGCGCGCCGTCGCGCCCGTGCCGAGTTCCTTGCCTATGACGTGCGCGATCTGCCCAGCCGCTTTGCCGCCCGCATGCGCCGTCGCGGCCTGCCGGTGCTGACGTGGACGGTGCGCGACGCTGCGGCCGAGGCGGTCGCCTTCGCGCATGCGGACGAGATCATCTACGAGCGCGCACGCTCATGAGCGACACGGTCGCCCGGATGGAGCGCGGCGTCGCCGCCTTCCCCGCCGACGAGTGGGACGCCTGCGCAGGGGACACCAACCCCTTCGTCAGCCACGCCTTCCTCTCCGCGCTCGAGGAAAGCGGCAGCGCCACCGGACGGACCGGCTGGCAACCCGTGCCGATCGCCGTTGACGGCGCGGACGGCCGCGCCGCCGCGATCCTGCCGGCCTATGCCAAGAGCCACAGCCAGGGCGAATATGTCTTCGACCATGCCTGGGCGGACGCGCTGGAGCGGGCCGGCGGGCGCTATTACCCTAAGCTCCAGATCGCGGTGCCGTTCAGCCCGGTGCCCGGTCCGCGCCTGCTGCTGCGCGATGCGTCACTCGCCCCCGCTCTGCTGGCGGCAGCGGAGGCGGTGGTCGAGCAGAATGGCCTGTCCTCCGCCCATGCCACCTTCGTCGCGCCCGAACAGGTGCCGTTGTTCGAGGCGGCGGGTTGGCTGATCCGTGCCGACCGCCAGTTCCACTGGGCCAATGACGGCTATCGCGACTTCGACGACTTCCTCGACCGCCTCGCCAGCCGCAAGCGGAAGGCCATTCGCAAGGAGCGCGCGGCGGCGGTCGAAGGGCTGGAGATCGTCCACCTGACGGGTGCCGAGATCGAGGAGCGGCATTGGGACGCCTTCTGGCGCTTCTACCAGGATACGGGCGCGCGGAAGTGGGGCCAGCCCTATCTCACCCGCCGCTTCTTCACGCTGCTGGGCGAGCGGATGGGCGATGCCGTCATCCTGATGCTGGCCCTCCGCGGCGGCAAGCCGATTGCTGGCGCGCTCAATCTGGTCGGCCGCGATACGCTCTACGGCCGCTATTGGGGTGCGACGGAGGAGGTGCCCTTCCTCCATTTCGAGCTCTGTTATTATCAGGCGATCGACGTCGCCATCGCCCGCGGCCTGAAGACGGTGGAGGCGGGCGCGCAAGGCTCGCACAAGCTGGCGCGGGGCTACACGCCGACGCCCACTTGGTCGGCCCACTATATCGCCGATCCCGGCTTCCGCCGCGCGGTCGCGGACTATCTCGTCCGTGAACGCGAGGCGGTGGCCGAGGACATCGAGGTGCTGACCGAGATGGGTCCGTTCAAGCGCGGCGGCTGAGGCCGCCGCGCCCGGGCCTATGGCTTAGCCGCGATCGTCCGTCAGCGGCACGATGCGCACTTCGACACGGCGGTTCTGGCTGCGCCCGTCGGGCGTGTCGTTGCTGGCGATCGGCTGGCTCGCGCCGAAGCCCTGCGTCGCCATCCGCGCCGGCGCCACGCCGCGGGTCGAGAGGTAATCGGCGACCGAGCGGGCACGGTTCTGCGACAGCGGCACGTTGATCGCATCGTTGCCGGTCGAATCCGTGTGGCCGTAGACGTCGATGATCGTTTGCGGATAGTCCGAAAGCGTCGATGCGACCTGATCCAGCGTGCTGCGGAATTCGGGCTTGATCGCATAGCTGTTGGTGTCGAACGTGATGCCGGCGGGGATATCCAGCTTGATCTGGTCGCCCTCGCGAACGACGTTCACGCCCGTGCCTGCCGTCTTGCGGCGCAGCTCCTGCTCCTGCCGGTCCATATATCCGCCGACGGCCGCACCCGCGATCGCGCCGATGCCGGTGCCGACGATCTTCTCCGTCCGGTCGCGCCGCCCACCCAGCACGTCGCCCGCGAGGAAGCCGCCGAGCGCGCCGACGCCCGCGCCGATCGCCGCGCGCGACACGCGCTGCTCGCCCGTTACCGGATCGGTGGTGCAAGCGGCAGTCGTCATCAGGCCGAGCGCCGCGACGGCGGCGGACAGGCTGTGGGTGCGGCGCATCTTTGTGGTCTCCTCGATATTTCGATCCTGCCGCGGCCAACCTGAATCAAGCCGGGTGGTTCCAGCGCAGCGCGAACACGGGCCCGACGACGTAATCAGTTGTCGTGGACATGCTTTCCGTCCAAAGACCGCAGGCAGACCGTGGCTCAGCCTCTTCAACCCTTCCCCTGGATCGATTGCGCGATCATCATCGCGCTGATCGCGCTCAATGGTCTGTTCGCGATGAGCGAGCTGGCGATCGTCTCCGCGCGCAAGGCACGGCTGGAGGCGCGGGCGAAGAACGGCCGGGGCGCCGCCACCGCGATCCAGCTCGCCTCCGATCCCGGCCGCTTCCTGTCGACGGTGCAGATCGGCATCACGCTGATCGGCATCCTGGCGGGCGCCTATTCGGGTGCGAGCCTCGGCGGTCCGGTGGGCGAGCGGCTGATGCTGCTCGGCGTACCGGCGGACAGCGCAGCCGAAGTCGGTTTCGCCCTGGTGATCGTGCTGACCACCTATGTCTCGCTGATCGTCGGCGAACTCGTCCCCAAGCAGATCGCGCTGCGCAATCCCGAGCCGATCGCCATCTACATGGCGTTGCCCATGCTGTGGCTGTCCAAGGTGACCGCACCGGTCGTCTGGGTGCTCGACAAGTCGAGTGCGGCGATCTTCAAGCTCATGCGCCTGTCGCGCGAGGGTGAGTCGCAGGTGACCGCGGAGGAACTGCACTTGATCGTCGCCGAGGCCTCCAATGCCGGCGTGATTGAGGAGAGCGAGCGCGCGATCATCTCCGGCGTGGTCCGCCTCGCCGACCGCCCCGCGCGCGAGGTGATGACGCCCCGCACCGAGATCGAGTGGATCGATTGCGGCTGGGATGCCGACACGCTGCGCCAGAAGCTCGGCGCGATGCCGCACAGCCGAATGCCGGTGGCAAAGGGGTCGGTCGATGACATCGTCGGCGTGGTGCAGGCGCGCGACGTGCTGGCGGCGACGATCGCCGGCCGCCCGCTCGACCTCGAGGCGCTGATGCGCACCGCCCCGGTCATCCCCGACCAGATGGACGCGATGGACGCGCTCCAGGTGCTGCGTGCGGCGGAAGTGCCGATGGCACTGGTGCACGACGAATATGGCCATTTCGACGGCATCGTCACGCCGGCGGATCTGCTCGCGGCAATCGCTGGCGCCTTCGCCTCGGATGCGGACGAGGATGCCGATCCGCCGCTGGTCGAGCGGGCGGATGGCAGCCTGCTGATCTCCGGCTCGCTCGCCGCCGACATGATGGCGGAGCGGCTGCGCGTCACCCTGCCAGAGGATCGCGACTATGCGACTGCTGCGGGCTTCGCGCTATCGGTGCTGCGCCACCTGCCGACGACGGGCGAGACGTTCGAGGCGGAGGGCTGGCGGTTCGAGATCGTCGACATGGACGGGCGCAAGATCGACAAATTGCTCGCAACGCCGCTGGACGCCTGAGCATTAGGCCAAGAGGCGGCGAACGGCGATTGCGCATCGCCCTGCAAAGCCCCACTCTCCCGGCCATGCCCGATGCCCGCCCGCTCGTGCCGCGCCACCGCCTTTCGACGCGGCTGTGGCACTGGCTGAATGCCCTCACCGTCATCATCATGGTGATGAGCGGGCTGATGATCTTCAATGCGCATCCCCGGCTCTATTGGGGCAAGGCGGGCGCGAACAGCGATCCGGCCTGGCTGGAGATCGGCTCCACTGGCAATCGCGGGCTGGTTCGGATCGGTTCGGTCGAGATCCCGACCACGGGCGTGCTCGGCCTGTGGCGCGATGCGAACGGCGTCGAGCGGCGGCGCGCCTTCCCGCACTGGGCGACGATCCCGTCCGGCTACAGCCTGTCGAGCGCGCGGCTGTGGCATCTGTTCTTCGCGTGGGTCCTGATCGTCCCCGGCATCGCCTACCTGCTGTGGAGCGTGATCAACCGCCATCTTCGCCGCGATCTGCTGCCGTCGCGTGCGGAACTGCGGCCATCGGCGATCTGGCACGACGTGCGCCAGCATGCCCGGCTGCGCTTCCCCAAGGGGCAAGCTGCGCTCCGCTACAACATCCTCCAGAAACTGGCCTACTGCGCGGTGCTGTTGCTGATCCTGCCACTACTGGTGCTGACGGGTCTTGCCATGTCGCCCGCCATGGATGCGGGCTGGCCGTGGCTGCTTGATCTGTTCGGCGGGCGGCAGTCGGCCCGCTCGCTTCATTTCATCGCCATGGCCTCGCTGGTCGGCTTCATCCTCGTCCACCTCATCATGGTGGTGCTGGCGGGCCCGTGGAACGAGATCCGCTCGATGATCACCGGTCGCTTCCGCCTGCCGCCCGAAGAAGAAGATCAGGCCACCCACCCCGAGGGCGAAGTAAGGCGGGAGCATCTGCCATGACGATCGGACGCCGCCCGCTGCTCGCCGGGCTCGCCGCACTGCCACTTACGGCGTGCGACCGGCTGGACGGCTCGCCCGCCTTCCGCTCGCTGCTGCGCACGGGTGAGCGGCTGACCCATGATACCCAACGCCTGCTGGTGGATCGCTCTGCGCTCGCCCGCGAATTCGGCGCAGGCGATTTGTCGACCGTGTTCCGCGCCAATGGCAACGTCACCGCAGCCGGCCCCGCTTATGCCGCCCATGTCGCCTCGGGCTTCCGCGACTGGCGGGTGCGGATCGACGGGCTCGTCACCCGGCCGCTCAGCGTGTCGCTGGACGAGATGCGCCGCCTGCCGCGTCGTACGCAGATCACGCGCCATGACTGCGTCGAGGGATGGAGCGCGATCGGCCAGTGGACCGGCGTGCCGCTGCGCATCCTGCTCGACATGGTGGGGGTGCAGAGCGCCGCGCGCTACATCGTCTTCCACTGCGCCGACCGCTTCGGGGCCACGCCATATTATGAGAGCGTCGACATGATCGACGCGCGCCATCCGCAGACCATCCTTGCCTATGCCCTGAACGGCGCGGCGCTACCGGTCGCCAACGGTGCGCCGCTCCGCGTGCGGATCGAGCGGCAGCTCGGGTACAAGTCAGCCAAATATATTGAGCGGATCGAGGCGGTGGCGGATCTTGGGCAGATCGGCCGCGGCAAGGGCGGATATTGGGAAGATGTTGCCGATTACGCCTGGTATGCCGGCATCTGATCTTCCCGGTTGCGCAGGCTGCCTCGCGCGCTAGTCTCCTGTCCCATTGAGGGACTTGATCGATGCGAGTGCGCTTCTGGGGAACGCGGGGCTCGCTGCCGGTGGGCCCCCGCGCGGACAGCACGGCCGACAAGCTGGCGCGCGCGCTGCTCGCCGCTGACGGCCTACGCTTCGCCGATCGGGAGGAGGCACTCGCCTTCGTCGCCACCCTGCCCTTCGCATTGGGCGGTTCCTATGGCGGGGCGACGTCCTGCGTCGAGATCGAAGGGCCGGAGGATGCCTTCCTCGTCTGCGACATGGGCTCGGGTCTGCGTGAATTCGGCCTGGATGCGATGCATCGCATCGCCGCGGGCCATGCGCCCGTCTTTCACATCTTCCTGTCGCACATGCACTGGGATCACATCATGGGATTCCCGTTCTTCGCGCCCGCCTTCGATCCGCGCGCGACGATCGTCATCCATGGCGGCCATCCCGACATGGAGCAGGCGCTGCGTCGGCAGCAGGAAGAAATCAGCTTCCCCGTGCCGTTCGACGCGCTACGCGCCACCATCTCGTTCCAGCCGATGCAGCCCGGACAGGTGCACGAGATTGCAGGTGTGTTCGTTACGCTGGCAGTCCAGGATCACAGTCACGGAAGTTTCGCCTACCGCTTCGAAGCTGGTGGCGCGTCGCTCTGCTACGCCACCGATGGCGAGCACAAGCTCGCCGATCGCGATGGCGCCGCGCGGTTCGGTGCCTTCCTGAAGGACGCCGATCTCGTCATCTTCGACACCATGTATTCGCTGGCCGAGAGTGTCACGCTGAAGGCGGATTGGGGCCACAGCTCCAATATCGTCGCGGTCGAATTGTGTCAGGCGGCAGGCGTCCGCACGCTCGCCATGTTCCACCACGAGCCGACCAGCGATGACGAGGCGATCGCCGCCATGCACCGCGAGACGGTGCGTTACGCCGCCTTTAACGCTGCCGGTCACGCACGCCCGCTCGACGTGATCTGCGCCTTTGACGGGATGGAAGTCTTGCTTTCACCCGAGATCATCGAACAGGATCGTGCGAAATCTCACGGGTCGAAAGGTGAACATTGACTGTAAACTTCCATTGCACATAAGTTACGCTTGCAGTTCGTGCATGATTCCACCATCTGATCAGCCAGTCCGGCCCGGGTCGCTGCGTTGGCCGGCCGAGTAGATAGGAACCCTCATGGCCGATACATCCGACGAAACCCTGCTGACGCTCACCGCGGACATCGTCGCCGCCTACGTCACCAACAATCGCCTGCCCGCGCAGGATGTCGCGCCCGTGATCCAGCAGGTCCACGCCACGCTCGCCGGTCTCGGCAAGCCGGTCGAGGCGCCTGCTGAACAGCAGAAGCCGGCGGTTCCGGTCCGCTCTTCGATCAAGCCGGATCATCTCGTCTCGCTCGAGAGCGGCAAGAAGATGAAGATGCTCAAGCGTTATCTCATGACCAACTATGGCATGACGCCTGAGGATTATCGCAAGAAGTGGGGCCTGCCTTCGGATTACCCGATGGTCGCGCCGAATTATTCGGAGAGCCGAAAGGCGCTGGCCAAGGCGATCGGCCTCGGCCGCAAGCCGCGCGATGCGGACGAGGCCGAGGGTGCCGAGCCGGAGCTCGACATCGCCGAGGCACCCGTCGACGAGACGCCTGCGGAGGCGGCTCCCGCGGAGAAGCCCGCGCCCAAGCGTCGCGGCAAGGCGGCGGCGAAGCCCGCAGCCGTGGAAGAGCCCGCTGCCGAGGCGGAGCCCGCTCCTGCACCGAAGCGTCGCGGCCGCAAGCCCAAGGGCGAGTGACCGGCACCGGCCGCCCGCACCGCGCGGGCGGCCGGACCGCTTTCCCGCTGACCGCGACAGGACGAAGCGCGGCTGCGGCGGGGGGAAGAAAAAAGCACTTTCTCTACCGGTGCAGGGGAGAATAGCCTGCACGCAATGACTCGCCGTCCTTTCCTAGCCGCGCTCACTGCGCTCCTGCTGGCGTCGCCACTCTTCGCCGCCGCTCCGCCGGTCAGCCTGCTCAACGTCTCCTACGATCCCACGCGTGAGTTGTACCGCGCGGTCAACGCCGCCTTTGCGCGGCAATGGGCCCGCACGCATGGCGGCCAAATCGTCACTATCCAGCAGAGCCATGGCGGCTCGGGCAAGCAGGCCCGCGCCATCATCGACGGGCTCGATGCCGATGTTGCGACGCTCGGCCTCGCCTACGACATCGACGAAATCGCCAAGCGCTCCAAACTGCTGCCCGCCACGTGGCAATCCCGTCTGCCGGCAAACAGCGCGCCTTATTGGTCGACGATCGTGCTGTTGGTGCGCAAGGGCAATCCCAAGAACATCCGCGATTGGGATGATCTGGCAAAGCCCGGCGTCGAGGTCATCACGCCCAATCCGAAGACCGGCGGCGGCGCACGCTGGAATTATCTCGCTGCTTGGGGCTATGCGCAGCGCCGCTACGTCACGGCCGCAGCCACGCGCGATTTCATGACGCGGCTGTTCCACAACGTGCCCGTGCTCGACAGCGGTGCGCGCGGCGCCACCACCACCTTCGTCCAGCGCGGACAGGGGGATGTGCTGATCACGTGGGAGAATGAGGCGATCCTCGCCCAGCAGGAGCTGGGCGGCGGCCAGTTCGAGATCGTCGTGCCGTCCGTCTCCGTCCTGGCGGAGCCTTCGGTCGCGCTGATGGACAAGGTAGTCGATCGCAAGGGCACGCGGGCACCCGCGCAGGCCTATCTCGATTTCCTCTACAGCCGCCAGGCGCAGGAACTGATCGCGCGCAATCATTACCGACCCCGCGACCCCGCGGTTGCCCGCCGCTACGCCGCCGATTTCCCGCGACTGGCGCTGTTGCAGGTGGATCGTAATTTCGGCGGCTGGGCGCGTGTGCAGCAGGCCCACTTCTCGAACGGCGGACTGTTCGACCGGATTTATCGAGACGCCAGGCGGTGACTCCCTGAGCGCACCCTGCGGCCCGGTCGCTTCACGGAGCGCCGGGCCGCTTCTTTGTCAGCTGCCAAGAATGCGGCGGTAGAGCGCGAGATAATCGTCCGCCATCCGCTCGACCGAGAAGCGTTCGATTGCATGCGCCCGGCAGGCCGCCCGGTCGATCTCCCCCAACCGCTCGACAGCCGCGATCGCCTCCGCCTCGGTGTTGACGAGAAAGCCGGTCACGCCATCGACGATCAGCTCCGGCATGGATCCGCGCGCATAGGCGATCACCGGCGTGCCGCACGCCATCGCCTCGGCGACGGACAGACCGAACGGCTCGTCGAAATGGATGAGGTGGAGCAGAGCCGCGGCCTGTCCAAGCGTCCGCGCGCGCTCGGCACCGCCGACCGCACCGATGAAGCGCGCATCCGGCCCGAGCAGAGGCTCCACCTCCCGCTCGCTATAGCCGCTGTCCTGCACGATGCCTGCCAGCACGATCTCCCGCCCGGCCGCCCGCGCGACGCGGATCGAGTCCGCGGCCCCCTTGTCGGGATGGATGCGGCCGAAGAACAGCAGTCGTTCCGCGCCCTGAGGCTCGAACGGGAAGTCGTCGATGCGGATGCCGTGATGGATCGTCGCGGCATAATCGAGCGACGGATGCCGATCCGAGTCCGAGATCGCAACATAGTGCACGCGGTGCTCATACGGCTTGTACATCGGCAGGATGCGATCCGAGGAGAAGCCGTGGATCGTCGTCACCATCGGCGTCGGCACCAGATTGGCGAAGGCGTGGGCAGGGAAGTCGGCCTGATTGTGGATCAGGTCGAATTCGCCCGCACGCTCGAACAGATGGGCGAGATGGGCGAACTCCCACACCTTCGCATCGATCGCCGGATCTTCCGAGTAAGGCGCGGGCACCACGCCGGCGAGCGTGCCCGCCGTCTGGCTGTCGAGCGTGGCGAATAGGGTCACGTCGACGCCGCGTGCCACCAGTGCCTCGGTCAGCAGCGAGGTGACGAGTTCCCACGGCCCGTAGGCGCGTGGCGGCGTGCGCCAGCTGATCGGCGCGAGCATGGCGATCTTCAAGCGGACAGCTCCACTATGATTCCTTCATCGGGGCGCAGCATTCCCGGCTCGGGCTCGCCGGCGAGCGTCGAGAGCAGAGGCGTGCCGCTCCAGGCGATGCTCCGGCTCTCGGGGGTGAGATTGAGCAGCACGCGCAGTCGTCGGTCGCCCAGCCGGCGCTCGAACATCAGCACGTCATTTTCAGCGTCCACCGCCGAGATGTCGCCGAGCGACAACGCTCGCTCCTCCCGCCGAAGCGCGAGCAGCCGGCGGTAGAGCGTCAGCATCGAGCACGGATCGTCCGCCTGTGCCGCCACGTTGCGGGTCCGCCAGTCGTCGTGCAGCGGCAGCCACGGCGCCCCCGTGGTGAAGCCGGCCTGCGCGCCCGCATCCCACGCCATCGGCGTCCGCACCGGATCGCGCCCAAGGCCGAGGCCGGGTTCACGCAACTCGCGTGGATCGACCGCCTTGTCTTCGGGGATCGCCACATAGGCCATGCCCAGCTCATCGCCATAATAGAGCGTCGGCGTGCCGCGCAGCGTCAGCAGCAGCATCGCCGCCACGCGTGCCTGTGCCTCGCCGACACGGGCGGCGATCCGCGGGCGGTCGTGATTGCCCAGCACCCAGTTCGGCCACCCGCCGGGCGGCAGCGCCGCCTCATAGTCGCGGATGGCGGCGGCGATGGTGGCCGCGTCCCAGGTCATCCCGATCAGCTGGAAGTTGAAGGGCAGGTGCACGCCCGGGGCTTCCGGTGTGCCGTAATAATGCATCAGCCGGTCGTTCGGCAGATAGATCTCACCGATCAGCAGCCGCGCGCCATAGTCGTCCGCGATGCGCCGCATCTCGGCCGAGATGTCGTGCACTTCGGGCTGGTCGGTGGAATGGAGCTGCAACACCTTGTGCATCTCGCCCATGCCATGCGCGTAACCGGGGTTGACCGGATTGTCGCGGAAGTCGGCCGCCTTGATCATGTGCCACAGCACGTCGATGCGAAATCCGTCGACGCCGCGGTCGAACCAGAAGCGCAGGCCGTCCATCATCGCCGCGCGCAGATCCGGATTGCGCCAGTTGAGGTCCGGCTGCTCCTTCAGGAAGGCATGGCTGTAATATTGCCCGGTCGCCGCGTCATAGTCCCACGCCGGGCCACCGAAATCGCTGATCCAGTTGTTCGGCGGTCCGCCGTCCGGCGCTGGATCGCGCCAGATATACCAGTCGCGCTTCGGATTATCACGGGAGGAGCGGCTTTCGACGAACCATGGGTGCCGGTCCGACGAATGGTTGGGCACGAGATCGAGCAGCAGCTTCAGCCCGCGCGCATGCGCCGCGGCCAGCAGCCGGTCGAACGCCGCCAAATCGCCGAACAGCGGATCGATGCCGGTATAATCAGCCACGTCATAGCCGAAGTCCGCCATGGGCGAGGGGAAGATGGGCGACAGCCACAGCGCATCGACGTCCAGCATCGTCAAATAGTCGAGCCGCGCCTCGATCCCAGCCAGATCGCCGACACCGTCGCCATCCGCATCCTGGAAGGAACGGGGATAGATCTGGTAGATGGTGGCCGCCTCCCACCACGGCCGTTCGCTCATGCGAAGCGTGCCTTGGGAATGCGGGTCAGCCGGCAGGCGAGATCCGCCTCCCCGCTCGCCACAAGCCAGTCGTCGCCCGCATCGACCATGCCGGTCGAGAAGACGACGGAGCTGGGCAAGTAGAGCCGGTCGGCGAAGCGTGCGGTCAGCGCCGGATTCGCCTCCAGCACGGGAACGGTGTCGTCGAGGTGGATCAGCCGCCATGGCTCGGCCGCGTCGAACAGGGCCCAGAAGGTGCGGTAGACGCCCACCGTCTCCTGCGGCGCGACGCCGTGCCACAAGGTCAGCCAGCCCCGGTCCGTCAGCACCGGCGGCGTGCCGCCGCCCACCTTCGCCGCGGTGGCGGTGCCCGCGCGCGGGCGGATGCCCGGCGCCTCGTGCGGCCGCCAGTGCAGCCCGTCGGGCGAGCGGGCGAGGTTGATGGACGGGCCAGGCAGGTGTTCGGAGCCCGGCGGATAGAGGAACCAGCACTCGCCCAAGGGCCGCGTCAGCGCCCAATAGGCGCCGTCCACACGGCCTTCGTAGAGCAGCATGTCCTTGTTCTGATGATCGAGGACGATGCCCTCCAGCCGCCAGTCGAGCCCGTTGCCGCTGACGTGCATCGTCGTCGAATGACGCTCGGCCGAAACCGAGCAGGTCGTCATCCAGTATCGTCCATCGATCCGGCTGATCCGGGCATCCTCGACGCCATAATGCTGGTAATCTGCCACCGGCGCGATCGCGCGGTCGTAATGCACATCGACGATCCGGCGTCCGTCCGCATCCAGTTCGACCGGCAGCAGCCAGGAGAGCGAGGTCAGTCCGAGCACGCGGTGCCGCTTGCCTTTCAGCTCGAACTGGCGCGGGTCGGCCATGTCGATATCGGCGAGCGGCCAGCCATCGAGCACGTAGCCGTCGGCGGTCCAGCGGATCGCACGCGCGAGGCCGGCGACCACCGGCTCACACAGTGCCTCCGCCACGCGCACCATCATCAGCAAATTGCCCGACGGCAGGCGCGTGAAGCCGGGATTGAACGCGCCCAGCACGAACGTGTCCGCGCCCAGCGATCCGCGCAGCGGCGAGCGCGCGAGATCGACATCGTCGGGCGTGAAGACGAGGCGGTCGTCGAGGACGGCCGTGGATCGTTCCGGCATCGTGCGCGCAACGGTGCGCGCCGGGCACGGTTCCGTAAGTCCATGGCTTTACTTGGCTGCGCGTTCACGTCAGGGCCACTGCCGTGAAGCGCGTCCTCAATCCCATCGCCCTCAGCGACCGGCAGTTCAATTGGCTGGTCGTGGCTTTGATGTCCGTCGGCTTCCTCGCGCTGATCGCGGCCGGCGCGGCGGCCGCTTATGTCGTGTCGCGCAACCAGGCGCAGACAGGATGGGTCACGCACACCTACGAGGTGGAGCGCGGCATCTTCGAATATCGCCTGCTGTTCGAGCGGATCGAGACGGCGCGGCGCGGCTATATGCTGACGCAGCAGCCAAGCTTCCTGCAAAGCTATGAAGAGGCGTCGGTCGGCGTGCCGCGCGCGCTGGCGCGGGTGCGCCGGCTGACCGCGGACAATCCCGCGCAGAAACGGCCGGTCGCCCGGCTCGAACAGCTCGATCGCGCGCAGAAGGAACTGGCGGACGAATCGGTCGCGCTGGTCCGCTCGGGTCGGGCGATGGATGCGCTGCGCCGCTTCGGCGTCGATGGCAGCATCGCCATCGTCCGCGAGATGCGGCGCGTCACCGACCGGATGTTCGCCGAGGAGAACCGCCTGCTCGCCCTGCGCGAGGCGGAGCAGGTGCGCACCGGGCGGCTGTTCTACTGGGTGATCGGGGTGGCGGCGCTGCTGCTGCTCGGCGTTGCCGCGCTGTCGCTCGTCGTCATCCGCCGCTACGTGACCGAGCTTGGCCGCAGCCAGGGAGCGCTCCGCCAGCTGAACGAGGGACTGGAGGATGCGGTCAAGACGCGCACCGCCGATCTCCAGCGCGCGAACGAAGAGATTCAGCGTTTCGCCTATATCGTCAGCCACGATCTGCGCTCGCCGCTGGTCAACGTGATGGGCTTCACCGCCGAGTTGAAGGCGGCGACCAAGCCGCTCGCCGCGCTGATCGACCGGGCCGAGGAAGAGGCACCGCACATCGTCGACGAGGAGGCCCGCCTCGCGGCCCGTGAAGACCTGCCGGAGGCGATCGGCTTCATCCGTGCCTCGACGCAGAAGATGGACCGGCTGATCAACGCCATTCTGAAGCTGTCGCGCGAGGGGCGGCGCGTCATCACGCCGGAACGGCTCGACATGGCCGCGCTGATCGAAGGGATTCGCGGGTCGCTCGCCCACCGGCTCGATGCGGCCGGTGCCGAGGTGCGGGTCGATATGCCGCTGCCGGCGATCGTCAGCGATCGCGTGGCCATCGAGCAGGTCTTCTCCAACCTCATCGAGAATGCGGTCAAATATGCCGCGCCCGGCCGCCCCGGCGTTGTCGAGGTGCGCGGCCGTCGCGAAGGGCCGCGACTGATCTATGAGGTTGCGGATAATGGCCGCGGAATCGATCCAAAGGATCATGAGCGCGTGTTCGACCTGTTCCGCCGGTCGGGCGTACAGGATCAGCCGGGCGAAGGCATCGGCTTGGCGCATGTCCGTGCGCTGGTCTATCGGCTCGGCGGCACGATCGGTGTCGAATCGCAACTGGGTTCGGGCGCGACCTTCCGGGTCGTGCTGCCGGCAATTCTCGTGAAGGAAGGTGAGCGGCAGTCATGAACGGACAGCAGAGCGTCAACATCGTCATGGTCGAGGACGATGAGGGCCATGCCCGCCTGATCGAGAAGAACATCCGCCGCGCGGGAATCTCGAACGCCATCCGTCATTTCACGGACGGCACCAGCGCGCTGGATTACCTCTTCCACCATCCCGAAGGGCCGGCGGCGAACGGCCCGGCGCTCGTCCTGCTCGATCTCAACCTGCCCGACATGAGCGGGACGGACATTCTCGTCCGCCTCAAGGAAGATACCAGCCCTCTTCGCCGCACCCCCGTGGTCGTCCTCACGACCACCGACGACAAGGTGGAAATCCAGCGCTGCTACGATCTCGGCTGCAACGTCTACATCACCAAGCCGGTCGATTATGAGAGCTTCGCCCAGGCCATCCGCCAGCTCGGCCTGTTCCTGTCCGTGATCCAGGTGCCCGATCCCGAGGAATGAGCGACCGTCCCCGCCACATCCTCTACATCGACGACGATGACGGTCTGCGGCGGCTGACCGCGCGCGCCCTCGCACGCCGCGGCTTCGAGGTGACGACGGCCGGCAGCGGCCCCGAGGGGGTCGCGCTCGCGCAGCAGGGCCGCTTCGATCTGATCGCGATCGATCACTACATGCCCGGCATGGACGGCCTCGCCACCTTGGCCGAGCTTCAGGCGCTGCCCGATCTGCCGCCCGTCGTCTACGTCACCGGTTCGGAGGAAAGCCGGATCGCCGTCGCCGCGCTGAAGGCGGGCGCCACCGAATATGTCGTGAAGTCGATCGGCGACGATTTCTTCGACCTGCTCGCCGCTGCGTTCGAGGGCGCATCCGAGCAGGTCGGACTGCGCCGTGCCAAGGAAGAGGCGGAGGATGCACTGCGCGCCTCCAACGCGCGGCTGGAAGCGCTGCTGCGCGAGGTCAATCACCGCGTCGCCAACTCGCTCCAGCTCGTCACCGCCTTTGTTCAGATGCAGGCGCGCGAGCTCGACGATCCCGCCGCGCGCGCCGCGCTCGAGGATACGCAGAGCCGCATCACGGCGATCGCGCAGGTTCACCGCCGCCTCTACACCTCCGACGATGTCGAGACGGTGGAGATGGGCGACTATCTCGGCGCGCTGCTGAAGGAGCTCGAGGACACCTGGTCCACCCCCGCCGCCCGCCGCACGCTGCGGCTGGACGCTGAGCCGATCCGCCTCAAGACGGACCGTGCCGTCTCGGTCGGCGTGATCGTCAACGAGCTTGTCTCCAACGCCTGCAAATATGCCTATCAGACATCGTGCGACGGCGAGATCCGCGTGCAGCTGCGTCAGCAGCCCGACGACAGCTTCCTCCTCGCGGTCGAGGATGATGGCTGCGGCATGCCGGTGGCGGGCGCACCGCGCGGCACCGGGCTCGGCACCAAGCTGATCCGCGCCATGGCCGCCAGCCTCGGCACCGCAGTCGAGTTCGACCTCGCCCATCGCGGCGTCCGCGCGACCCTGCAGGCGGCGTGCTAAGCCGGGTACGCGGGGCTCTCCTCGGCTTCGCGCTGGCAGCGGGGCTGGCGCTGATCCTGCTCAAGGTCGGCGCGCTGCTCGATTCGGGTTGGGGCGGCGCTTGGGACAAGACGATCCTGTCGGCGCTTTACGGCGCGCTGCCGCCGGCGAGGGTGCGCGCGGTGACCGCGCTCGGCTCGGGTGTGGTGCTGACGCTCGTCGTCGCGATTGCCGCCGGCGCGATGGCGGTGGCGGGGCGCTGGCGCCAGGCCCTCCTGCTAGTCGCCGCCGCCCTCAGCGGCTCGCTCGCCGTCGATCTGCTGAAGCATGCGGTGGCGCGCCTCCGCCCGGCCTTGTTCGAGCATCTGGAGCAGGTCGGCTCGGCCAGCTTCCCCAGCGCCCATGCCGCCAACTCGGCCATCGTCTATCTCTCGCTCGCCGCCGCCGTCGCCGCGCTCGGCGCGCGTCCGCCGCTTGCCCGCTTCGCGCTCGTCACCGGCATCGCGCTCACGCTGGCGATCGGGGCGAGCCGCATCGTGCTCGGCGTCCACTGGCCGTCCGACGTGCTCGCCGGCTGGCTGTTCGGGGCGACATGGGCCTTTGCCTGGGCGCGACTGGCGCGACGCGCCTGATTTGCTACAGGGCAGCCCAAGTTTCCAGGCCGGGGAGGGCCGCATGACCACCATCATCAAGCCGGAGCATCTGATCGACAGCGTGGCCGATGCGCTGCAATATATCAGCTACTTCCACCCCATGGACTATATCCGCGCGCTCGGCGCCGCTTACGAGGCGGAACAGGGCCCGGCTGCCAAGGACGCCATCGCCCAGATCCTGACCAACAGCCGCATGTGCGCGGAGGGGCATCGCCCGATCTGCCAGGATACGGGCATCGTCACCGTGTTCGTGAAGTGGGGCCAGGATTGCCGGCTGGAAGGCGACCGCTCGCTCCAGCAGGTCGTCGATGAGGGCGTGCGCCGCGCCTACCTTCACCCCGAAAACCGCCTGCGCGCCTCGATCCTCGCCGATCCCGCCTTCGCCCGCACCAACACCAAGGACAACACGCCGAGCGTGCTGCACGTCGAGATGGTGCCCGGCCACCATGTCGACGTGACCGTCGCGGCCAAGGGCGGTGGCAGCGAGAACAAGTCCAAGTTCAAGATGCTGAACCCCAGCGATTCGATCGTCGACTGGGTGCTGGAGATGGTGCCGCAAATGGGTGCCGGCTGGTGCCCCCCGGGCATGCTCGGCATCGGCATCGGCGGCACTGCGGAGAAGGCGGTGCTGCTCGCCAAGGAGTCGCTGATGGGCGACATCGACATGGCGCAGCTCAAGGCCCGCGGACCCTCCAACAAGATCGAGGAGATGCGGATCGAGATCTTCGACAAGGTCAATGCGCTCGGCATCGGCGCGCAAGGCCTGGGCGGCCTCGCCACCATCCTCGACGTCAAGATCATGGACTGGCCGACGCACGCCGCGTCCAAGCCCGTCGCGATGATCCCGAACTGCGCCGCCACGCGCCACGCCCACTTCCACCTCGACGGCACCGGCCCCGCTTACCTTGAGCCGCCGAGCCTCGAGGAATGGCCGAAGGTCGAGTGGACGCCATCCAAGGAGTCGATCCGCGTCGATCTCGATACGCTGACGCCCGAGATCGTCGCCTCGTGGAAACCGGGCGACCGGCTGCTCCTGAACGGCAAGATGCTCACCGGCCGCGATGCGGCGCACAAGCGCATCGCCGACATGAAGGCCAGGGGTGAGCCGCTGCCCGTCGAGTTTGCCGGCCGCGTCATCTATTATGTCGGCCCGGTCGATCCGGTCGCGGGCGAGGTGGTCGGCCCCGCCGGCCCCACCACCGCGACGCGGATGGACAAGTTCACCGACATGATGCTCGACACCGGCCTTCTCGCCATGGTCGGCAAGGCCGAGCGCGGGCCGGCGGCGATCGAGAGCATCAAGCGGCACGGCTCGGCTTACCTGATGGCGGTCGGTGGCGCGGCCTATCTGGTCGCCCGCGCGATCAAGGCATCGAAGGTGGTCGGCTTCGAGGATCTCGGCATGGAGGCGATCTACGAGTTCGAGGTGCGCGACATGCCCGTCACCGTCGCGGTCGACGCCACCGGCACCTCGGTCCACCACACCGCCCCGCTCGTCTGGCGCGACAAGATCGCGCGGGAGCGCCTGCTCGAACAGGCGTGAGGCCGCGCTGCTGATCCACCTGCCCGTTGTCGAGAACCGTATCGCCCAGTTCGCGGCGCGGTTCGAACGGCACGGGACAGGCTGGGTCTACTACCGCGATGGTGCAAGCGGCGGCGTGCCGGTCAGCGATGCGGAGCACGCATCGCTCCTCGCCGACAATGAACGCCTGCTGCGCGGGACGGAGCGCGTCATGCGCTGGTGGCTGGTTGTCGCGGTGATTGCGGGTGCCGCTTGGGCGATCTGGACGGACGACGATCCGGGTCGGCACCCCTGGGCCTATGGCCTCTTGTTCGTCGCACCCATGCCGTGGGTGGCGCTCACCTTCCGCCGGGCGGATCGACTCGCCGACGAACTCGCAGGCCGCAGGGTCGCGATCGCCGCACCGCAGGGAGCCGACCGCGCGGCGCTCAGCCGGATGGCGGCGCTGCCGTGGAGCATCGGCGCGATGCTGGTGCTGGTCTGCGCTCTCCTCGCAGTGCAGAGCCGCCCGTGGGAGACGACGCAGCAGCGCCTGTGGCTGGCAGAGGCGGTGGCCGGCGGCGGCTTTGGCCTGTGGCTGCTCTGGCTCAAGCGCCGCCGCTGAGCGTCACCGCGCCAGCCGTTCCTCGCTGAGCGAATAGGCCGAGCGCCGCCCCGTCTCCCCGTCCGGCACCGCCGTCACGAAGTAAGCGACGCCGCGCCCCCTCGCCCGGTTGATCCACAGGCCGGAGCGCAGGCCATAGGCATCGCCGCTATGCCCCACCCGCGGCACGCCGTCGCCGAACAGGTCGTCGCGGCAGCCGGCTCGGCGCGAGGGCAGCCGCTGTACCGCCAGGCCATAGCCGCAGATCGTGCCGGGCGTGCTTTCCCCCGTCACGCCGTTGCCGCCGTCATAGGCCCAGCGCTCCGCCAGCAGCGCCTCGACCGAAGCCGGCGTCAGCAGCCGTACCCCGTCCACCGCGCCGCCGCCCAGCAACAGCCGGCCGATCGTCGCCAGATCGCGCGCACTGATCCTGAGGCCGCCCTGCGGCGAGAACAACGCGCCATTCTCACCCGCCCGCCACGTCGCCAGATCGCACGAGCCATCCGCCGCCGGCACCACCGGGCAATCCGGCCGTCGCCCATGCAGATCGTCACGCAGCGGCTTGCCCGCGCGATCGTCCAGCTCCACCGCCCGCGCCACGGCCGCGTCGCCGCAGGTCGGCCAGTTGAAGCAGGCATCGAGCTTCAGCGGCGCCAGCACCAGCCGCTGCATCAGCCGGTCGAAACGCTCGCCCGTCGCCCGCTCCATCACGCTGGCGACGACGGGGAAGTTCAGGTTGGCGTAGCGGAAGAAGTCGCCGGGGCCGTGCGCCGCATCCCACGCGCGGGGGTCGCGCACCCGTGATGCCAGCGTCTCGCCCAGCGGCACCGCATAATCCACCGCATCGGTCAGCCCGGCGCGGTGCGACAGCAGCAGGCGGAGCGTGACGGGCCGGTCCGGGAAGTTTGGGTGACGCAGCGGCCAGCCGAGCATGCCCGACACATCCGCATCAAGGTCTAGCCTGCCCGCCTCCACCAGCCGCATCACGCCGATCGCGACAACCAGCTTGGAAATGGACGCGATCCGCACCGGATCGTCCGCCGTCACCTGCCGCCGCGCAGACCGGTCGGCATAGCCGCTCGCCCGCACCTCGGTCACTCCCGCGGCGTCGAACGCCACCCGCACGCGCGCGCCCGGCGCCCCACAGGCGGCGAGCAGCAGGGTCAGTCCAAGGACGGTGACGCGCATCATATCGCACGATACTGCCATGCCCCACGCGCGGGAACCACGCCCGCGCCTCGCGCGCTGCGGTGCGGCGACAGGAGGTTGGATGCGGCGGGCGGTGCGGATCTTCGGGACGGCGTTGCTGTTCCTCATCGTCGGGCTCTGCCTCGCGGCGGTCTGCGTGCCGCCGTTCCTCGACCGCGTCTATTATCAGGGCCCCGTCAGTGCCCATTTCGATGGCGCCCGCTTCTTCAATCCCGATGACGCGCCCGGCCGGCCGGCCGCGCGCTTCTCGCCTGCCCGGCTCATCCGCTTCCTCGCCCGCTCGGGCCGTGCGCCATGGCCCGAAAAGGTCGCCGTGCCGCGCGGCTATCCGCCGGCCGAGGCGACGCCTTGCCCGCCGATGCGCGGCGCGGTGGTGGAGAATTGGGGGCGCTGCTCGGCCCAGGTCGATCCTTTCGCCATGTGGGTGACATGGATCGGCCACGCCACCGCGCTCGTCCAGGCGAACGGCGTGTCGATCCTCACCGATCCGATCTGGTCGGAGCGCACCGGCCCGCTCGTCTTCGGGCCGAAGCGCGTGCGCGAGCCCGGCATCCGGCTGGACGATCTGCCGAAGATCGACCTCATCCTGATCAGCCACGCCCACTGGGATCATCTCGATCTCCCCACGCTGAAGGCGCTGTGGGAGCGGGACAAGCCGCTGATCGTCACGGGCCTCGGCAACGACACGATCCTGCGCAAGGCGGGCATCCCCGCGCAGGCGCACGACTGGGGCGGGCGCGTTGCGGTGAAGCCGGGCGTCGAGGTGATCGTCGAGCGGGTCCATCACTGGAGCACGCGCTGGGGCGCGGATCGCAACCGTGCCTTGTGGGCAGGCTTCGCGGTGCGGATGCCGGCGGGCAATCTGTTCTTCGCCGGGGATACCGGCTGGGGCGACGGCAGCTGGGTGCGGGAGGCGGCACGCCACGGCCCCTATCGCCTCGCCCTGATCCCGATCGGCGCCTTTCTGCCGCGCGAGATGATGCAGCCGAGCCACATCAGCCCGGTCGAGGCGGCGGACGTGTTCCGCGGCGTCGGCGCCGCCCACGCGCTCGGCATCCACTGGGGCACGTTCCAGCTGTCGGACGAGGCGATCGACGCGCCGCCGCTGCTGCTCGCGCAGACGCTGCGCGCGCGCGGCGTGCCGGCGGATCGCTTCCGCACGCTGGAGGTCGGGCGTCCCTGGGCGGTGCCGCCGCTGGCGCCCGCGCCGGCGCGGCGTTAAGGCGCACGGCCATGACGCTCAGGCCCTTCCACCTCGCCTTTCCGGTCGACGATCTCGCCGCCGCGCGCGCTTTCTATGGCGGCGTGCTCGGCTGTCCCGAGGGGCGCAGTGCCGAGACGTGGATCGATTTCGATCTCTACGGCCACCAGATCGTCGCGCACCTCGCGCCCGCCCGCACCGATGCCGCGGCCAATCCGGTCGACGGCCATGACGTGCCCGTGCCGCATTTCGGCATCGTCCTGACCATGGCCGACTGGCAGGCACTGGCCGACCGGCTGGAGGCCGCGGGCACGCATTTCGGCATCGCGCCGCACATCCGTTTCCAGGGCCAGACAGGCGAGCAGGCGACCATGTTCTTCCGTGATCCGGCGGGCAATGCGCTCGAATTCAAGGCGTTTGCCGACGACGCGATGCTGTTCGCGAAATGAGCCGCACCGCCTTCATCACCGGCGCCACCGCCGGCATCGGGCTGGCAGCCGCGCGCCGCTTCGTCGAGGGTGGCTGGCGCGTCGTCGCGACGGGGCGGCGCGAGGATCGGCTGCGCGCTCTGCAGGACGAGTTGGGGGCAGAGCGCGTCCACATCGCCGCCTTCGACGTGGCGGACCGGCCGGCGATGGAGGCCGCCATCGCCGCACTGCCTGCGCCGTTTGCGGGCATCGATCTGCTGGTCAACAATGCCGGCCTCGCGCTCGGCACGGCGGTGGCGCAGGAAGCCGATCTCGACGGGTGGGAGCGGATGATCGCGACCAACGTCACCGCCCTCGTCACGCTCACGCGCCGGCTGTTGCCGATGCTGATCGAGCGGCGCGGCGCCATCGTCAACCTGTCCTCGGTGGCGGCGACGTACCCGTATCGTGGCGGCAACGTCTATGGCGGCACCAAGGCGTTCGTCCGCCAATTCTCGCTCGGCCTGCGCTCCGATCTGCACGGAACGGGCGTGCGCGTCACCTCGATCGAACCGGGCATGGTCGAGACCGAGTTCACCACCGTCCGCACGGGCGATCAGGCCGCGTCCGACGCCTTCTATGCGGACATGACGCCGATGACCGGCGACGACATCGCCGAGACGATCTTCTGGGTGGCGACGCTGCCGCCGCACCTCAACATCAATGCACTGGAATTGATGCCGGTCGATCAGAGCTTCGCCGGCTTCCAGGTGGATCGCCCGGGCCGCCGCTGAGCGCGCCCGTTCAGCTCAGCTGGAACGGGATGTTGAGATAGCCGACCGCTTCCACCGGCTCGCCCGCTTGCGTGCCGGGCAGGAAGCGCCAGCGCCGCACCGTATCCAGCGCCGCCTCGTCCAGCCGGTCGAACCCGCTGGTGCGCGCCACGGCAATCTCCTTCACCCGGCCGTCCGTCGTGATGACGACCCGCAGGCGAACGGTGCCCTGCTCCTTCTTGCGGCGCGACTCGGTGGGGTAACGCGGCGATGGATTGTTCAGGCTCTTGGCCGACCCGTTCGGCGGCACGATCGGCGCTGCGATCACAGCGGCAGGCGCGGGCGCGGCCGGTGCGGGCGTCTCCGCCACGACGGGCGTCGGCGCGGGCACGCTGACGACGGGGGTGGAGGCGACCGGCGCATCGACGATGCGGGGCGGCGCGACGACCGCGGTCACCGCAGGGGCGGGCGGCTGCGGCGCCTCGGGCGGGGGCGGCGCCTCGGGCGGGGGCGGCGGCGCGGCCTCCAGCGGCGGCGGCGGCACATCCTCCGCCAGCTCGATCACCTTCAGCTCGCTATATTTCGGCTTGCTGACGGGGATCACGTCCAACTTGATGAGCACGAAGATCAAGAGAACGTGCAGCGCCGCGATGGCGGCCAGCGCGATCAGGTTCGGGCCGGAGCGCTCACCATAACGGGCAGGCGGCGCGGGTGGCGTGACGACCAGCCGCAACGCCGGCTGTCGCCGGTCGGCGTCCGGATGCTCGGCCCGTGCAAATGCCGTCGCCATCGCTGAACCCTCTTTGAACGGTCTCAGCGATCTCGCTAATCGAACAGGTAATGCGAATCAATCGCAATTCGCCGCAGCCCGCGCCCGCTCGAACAGCCACACCCGGATCGCGCTGGCGAGATTGGCAGCGTCCTGCGCCTGCACCCGCACCGCGTCGATCCGCGCGACCAGCGCCGACAGCGGCAGCCCGTCAGTCGCCGCCGCTTCCTCCAGCGCCGTCCAGAAGATGGGTTCGAGGCTGAGCGACGTGGCGTGGCCGGCGATCGTCACCGATCGTTTTACCGGACCCGCCACCGCGCCCGCCTCAATACATGTGCTGGCCGCCGTTGATCGACAGCGTCGATCCGGTGACGAAGCCGGCTTCCTCGCCGCACAGGAACACGACGCCGCGGGCGATCTCCTCCGCCTCGCCCAGCCGGCCGACGGGGATCTTGGCGACGATCTTGGTCAGCACGTCCTGCGGCACCGCGGCGACCATGTCGGTATCGATATAGCCGGGCGCGATCGCGTTCACCGTGATGCCGAACTTCGCGCCTTCCTGCGCCAGCGCCTTGGTGAAGCCATGGATGCCCGACTTGGCGGCGGCATAATTGACCTGGCCATATTGGCCCGCCTGCCCGTTGATCGAGCCGATGTTGACGAACCGGCCCCAGCCGCGCCCTTTCATGCCGGCGAAGGTCGCCTTGGCCATGTTGAAGCAGCCGCCGAGATTCGTGTCGATCACGTCCTTCCACGCCTGGTAGTCCATGCGCAGCAGCGTGCCGTCGCGCGTGATGCCGGCATTGTTGACGACGATGTCGACGGGGCCGAGCTCCGCCTCCACCGCGGCGACGCCGGCCGCGCAAGCTTCATGATCGGCCACGTCCCACTTGAAGGCGCGGATGCCCGTCCGCTCGGTAAAGGCCTGTGCCCGCGCCTCGTTGCCGGCATAATTGGCCGCGACGGTGCATCCCACCGCCTTCAGCGCGGTGCTGATCGCCTCGCCGATACCACGGGTTCCGCCCGTCACGATCGCTACGCGCGCCATCATCGCCTCTCCCGCTGTAAACTTGTCCGACAAGCCTTATGCCGCACCGATCCAGCCTTCAAGCTCGCGCCCAAGGATGGTTCGTAACATTGCAATGCCCGCCTCGCCGTCGTTGAGGCAGGGCAGGTAATCGAACCGCTCGCCGCCTGCCGCCAGGAACGTCTCGCGTCCGCGGATCGCCAGCTCCTCCAGCGTCTCCAGGCAGTCGGCGGCGAAGCCGGGCGCGACGATGGCGACGCGGCGCACGCCCCTGGCGGGCAGGCCGGCCAGCACCGTGTCGGTCGCCGGCTCCAGCCATTTCGCCCGGCCGAAGCGCGACTGAAAGGTGACGATCAGCTCCCGCCCCAGCGCCTCCGACAGCAATCGCGCGGTCTTCTGGCAATGACAGTGATAGGGGTCGCCCAGCGCCAGCGTGCGCGCGGGCATGCCGTGGAAGCTGGCGAGGATCGCGTCCGGCGCCTGCTCCAGCGTGCTCAGCGACTTTTGCACGCTCGCCGCCAGCGCCGCGATATAGGCGGGATCGTCATGATAGGGCGGCAGCGTGCGCAGCGCCGGTTGCCAGCGCATGCCGGCGAGCGCGAGAAAGGCGGCATCGTTCGCCGTCGCCGTCGTCGCCGCGCAATATTGCGGATAGAGCGGCGCCAGCAGGATGCGCTCGCACCCCTCGGCCTTCAGCGCCGCCAGCCGCTCGCCGATTGCGGGATTGCCGTAGCGCATGGCATGATCGACGATCACGTCCGGCCCGAACGCACCCTGCAGTGCCTGCGCCTGCGCGCGGGTGATCGCGGCTAGCGGCGATCCTGCCTCGCTCCACACCTGCTTGTAGGCATGCGCGGATTTTTTCGGCCGCGTGCGCAGGATCACGCCGCGCAGGATCGGCTGCCAGACGATCTGCGGGATCTCCACCACGCGCCGGTCGGAGAGGAATTCGGCGAGGTAGCGGCGCACCGCAGCGGGCTCCGCCGCATCGGGCGTCCCGAGGTTGACCAGCAGCACGCCGACACGCGGACGCGGGATGTTGGGATGATCGGAAGGCGGTGTCATGCGCCCGCTCCTTGCCCGACGATGGCGTCAAGCGCCATCGCTGCGCAAAGGCAGGGTTCGCATCCGCCGCCCGCCGGCCGCCAGCGCGTTGGCGATGGCCGGCGCGACCGGCGGCACCGCGAGTTCCCCGACGCCGCCCGGTGCCGCATCGCTCGCGACGATCTCCACGAGGATCTCGGGCGTATCCGCCAGCACCGGCAGGCCGAGGTCGGCGAAGCTCGTCTGCTCGGGCAAGCCGTCCGCATAGGTGATCGCGCCGCCCAGCGCCGCCGCCAGCCCCCAGATCAATCCGCTTTCCACCTGCTGGCGGACGATCTCCGGATGGATCACGCGCCCGACATCCACCGTTGCCGCCAGCCGGTCCACCCGCACCCGCCCGTCCGCAATCCGTGCCTCCGCCAGCACCGCGGCATAGCTGCCGAAGCCGGCATGCAGCGCGAGGCCCTGCCCGTTGCCCGGCCCCTGCCAGCCGCCCAGCGCCGCGACGCCCGTCAGGCAGCGCGCCAGTCGCGGCTGGCCGCCAAGCATCTGCACGCGGTAGCCGAACGGATCCTGGCCGCCGAGCGCCGCCAGCTCATCGACGAAGCTTTCGGTGAAGAAGGCGGTGTAGCTGTGCGCGACCGAGCGCCACATCCCCGTCGGCACGCCCAGATCGACAGGCAGGTGATCCACCGCCAGCGCAGGGATGGCATAAGGCGGCCGCGCGCCCTCCACCGCGGCGGCCTCCGCCTCTCCGGCGCCGCCCATGCCGCGCGTGCCGCCCCGCACCATCATCTCGCCCATGGTGGAGGGCGCCGCGATCCGCGCCTGCCAGCCGAGGATGCGCCCGTCCGGCGCCAGCCGCGCCGCCATCGCCGCGCGGGCGGGCGGCCGATTGCGCGCCGCCCGCGTCTCCTCCTCGCGCGACCAGCAGAGCTGCACCGGCCGCTTCAGCTTGGCCGCCAGCACCGCCACCTGCTCCACCGCGTCCGTCTCCGCCTTGCGGCCGAAGCCGCCGCCGATCGGCATCGGATAAAGCGTCACCTGCACAGGCGACAGGCCGATCGCCCGCGCCGCGGCATCGCGCGCCGCCACCTGCGCCTGCACCGGCGCCCAAACCTCCAGCCGATCACCGGAAAAACGCGCAGTGGCGACCAGCGGCTCGATCGGTGCATGCGCAGCGAACGGCACGGCATAGCGCGCGGTGATCACCTCCCGGCCGCGGAACACCTCACCCAGGCCGCCCGCTTCGGCGAAGCGCCCGCCCGCGCCCGTCGCCAGCGCCTGCTCCAGCGCCGCATCGATCGTCGCCTGGCTCGGCCGCGCGGCGCGGCTGGTGAAGGCGATCCCCATGGCCTCCAGCGCCCGCTCCGCCGCCCACGTGTTGGTCGCCACCGCCGCGACCCAGCCCGGCCGGTCGATCACTGCCAGCAAGTGCGGCACGGCAAAGGCCTTGGCGGTGTCGAAGCCGGTGACCACGCTGTCGCCCAGCGGCCCCTGCCGGATCGCGGCGAACACCATGTCGGGCAACCGCACGTCGGCGGCGAATCGGATCGATCCGTCCACCTTCGCCGGCAGATCCAGCCGCGGCACCGATTTGCCGACCAACCCGTCCGGTCGCCGTCCCCGCGGCGGCGGATCGTCGGGCGGGGTCAGCGTCGCCGCCTTCGCCGCCAGCTCGCCGAAGCGCAGCCGGTCGGTGCCGCGGGTGACGAAGCCCGCCTCGGTATCGCACGCCTCCCAGGCCACGCCCCAGCGCTCTGCCGCCGCCATGCACAGCAGCGCCCGCGCCACCGCGCCGGCATGGCGGTATTTCGCCTCGAACGCGCGGATCGAGGTGGAACCGCCCGTCAGCATCAGCGGCCCCTGCCGCGCCACCGCACCGCCGATCGATCGCGCCAGTCCGTCCAGCATCGCCGGCGCGCGCGCGGCGGCGGCATCGCCGACGATCAGCTCGTTCGCATAAGCCGGGTGGATCGGCGCGGTCTCGACGCCCACCGTCCGCCAATCCGCCCCCAGCGCATCCGCCAGGATCTGCGGCAGCGACGTCCACACGCCCTGCCCCATCTCCGCCTGGCCGACGATGACGGTGACATGCCCGTCCTCGCCGATCTTCAGAAACGGGTCGAGCACATGCTCGCCGACGGCGGCGACGAGGTTCGGCGGCGCACGCCGCGGCAGCGCCGCAAAGCCGACCAGCAGGCCAAGCCCCGCGCCGCCGCCGATCAGAAGCCTGCGGCGGGTAAGGCCTGTTGTCATCCTGTCCGTCTAGACCATGGCGGGCGGCGATCAAGCGGATGTCCTTAACCGGGCTGAAAGCCGGCCGTGCCACAAGGGCGACGAGGGGAGACGGGCGATGGCGACGGTGATGCGGATCGAGGCGGAGCAAGGCGCGCCGACGGAGCTGGCCGCCCGCATCCATCAGCTCGGTCGCGATTGTGCGCTCCTGTCCGTCGGGGAACTGTGCCACCGCACCGATCGGCTGCGCGTGCAGGCGGCGGCGGGTGGCTTTGCCGCACTCGCGCGGCTTGCCGGTGCGCTGGGCGATGCGCTGGCCAAGGATGGCCGCGCCGCGCCCGTGCGCATCTATATCGACCTGATGGAGGACGCGCTCGGCTGCGCCGGCCAGGGCGCGGCCGCGGGCGAGGCGCTGCTCGCCGCCGCATCCGTCCGCCTCGCCTGACCGGGTGGACGCACTCCTTTCCAGCTTCCTTGCCGCGCTGATCGCGGAACAGGGCAGCGCCACGCAATTGCTGGTGCTCGCCGCGCTTGCCCGATTCGGGCGGAGCGGGCCCGTCGCGCTCGGGCTGGTCGCGGGGATCGCGCTCAACGCTGCGCTGTCCGCGGCGGCCGGCGCCGGCGCTGCCGCACTCGTCTCCTACCGCGCCGCCCTGCTTATGTCCGCGCTGGCGCTGCTCGCCGCGGGCGGCGCGATGCTGTTCGCGCCGGGCACGCTCAAGGTGCAGCTGTATCAGCGGCTGGGTCCGTTTGCCGCCACCCTGGTCGCCACCTTCGTGCAGGGGTTCGGCGATCGCACGCAGTTCCTGATCTTCGCGCTTGCCGCCCGCGCAGAGGTGCCGCTGCTCGCCGCGGTCGGGGGCACGCTGGGGGCCATTGTCAGTCTGCTGCCCGCCTTGCTGCTTGGTGCGGCATTTCCGCGGCGCTGGCCGCTCACCATGCTGCGTCGTTGCGGCGCCGCACTGTTTCTCCTTGTCGGGATCGTTCTGTCGCTGGCAACATTGCGGCTGATCTGATCGCGCGTTCAGCCTGATCGCCCAATTTCATCGGACCGTTCTGCGACCAAAAAGCGATCGGATCGTTCCGCCCGCCGACCGACACGAAGGAGTCCCCCAATCATGGCCGACGCGCCCGAGAAGCTCGCCACCCCGACGGATCTGGCGTCCAACGCCACCCGCTCCGTTGCCGACACGCTGAACCAGGCGCTGGCGGACAGCTATGCGCTCTATATCAAAACCAAGAACTTCCACTGGCACGTCTCCGGCCCGCACTTCCGCGATTATCACCTGATGCTCGACGATCAGGCGACGCAGATCCTCGGCACCACCGACGTGATTGCCGAGCGCGTGCGCAAGACCGGCAACACCACGCTCCGCTCGATCGGCGACATCGCCCGCCGTCAGCAGATCCGCGACAATGACGCCGATTTCGTCAGCCCCACCGACATGCTGAGCGAGCTGCGCGACGACAATCTGAAGCTCGTCGAGGCCTTCCGCGAGGTTAAGGAAGCCGCCGAATCCGCGGGCGACAATGCCACGTCCGGCATCGTCGACGAATGGACCGATCAGGCCGAGGAGCGGGCCTGGTTCCTGTTCGAGGCCAGCCGCGCCGGCTGATCCGACGCGAAGTTGAAGGACGGCGCGGCTTGCCAGCGGCAGGCCGCGCCGTTCGCATGTCCGCGGTTTGACTCAGCCGACCGTGCCGCCTAACTCTCCCCCGTCATCCGGGGAGTAGCCGGCGGTGCCTCCAGCGCACCGTGTTCCGTATCGACATACTCGGGTGAGAGCCCGCGGTGCGGATCGAGGGATCTGAACGCCCTCCAGCGAGACCGATGGCGCCACACCTCCCGTCATGCCGGGCGGAGGGGTGCGGCGTCGTCCTGTCTCTGCCGCCCGGCCCGGATCGCTCGCCCATGGAACCGCTGTTCGCCTCCACGCTCGTCGTCGCGCTTGCCGAGATGGGCGACAAGACGCAGCTGCTCGCCATCCTGCTGGCCAGCCGCTTCCGCCGGCCCTGGCCGATCGTCGCAGGCATCCTGCTCGCCACCATCGCCAATCACGCGCTCGCCGCATGGGCGGGTGTCGCCGTCGCCGGGCTGCTGAACGGCTTCTGGTTCCGCCTGGCGGTGGCACTCGGCTTCCTCGCCATGGCGGCGTGGACGCTCGTCCCCGACAAGGCGGACGACCTCACCACCAAGCCGGGCCGCGGTGCCTTCGTCACCACGCTGATCGCCTTCTTCCTCGTCGAGATCGGCGACAAGACGCAGGTCGCCACCGTCGCGCTCGGCGCTCGCTACGGCTCGGTCGCGCTCGTCGCCGCGGGCACCACCATCGGCATGATGCTGGCCAACATGCCCGCCGTGTGGCTGGGGGAGCGGATCACGCGGGTCGTGCCGCTGAACATCGTCCGCATGGTGGCGGCGGGGCTGTTCGCCATCCTCGGGCTGGTGGCGCTCATCGCGCTGTTCGCATGAAGCGGTCGCAAGGCAGGCTTGCCTGCCGGTTCGTCGACCGAGACCATCAAAAGCCGTGAGCGGTTCCACGAAGGTGGAAACCGCTCTAAGGCCTCGCAGATCATGGCTGACCCGATCGTCTTCGCAGTGCCCAAGGGGCGGATCCTCGGCGAGGTGCTGCCGCTCTTCGCCGCGCTCGGCATCGAGCCCGAGCCTGCCTTTGCCGATCCCGACTCGCGCGCGCTCCGCTTTGCTACCAACCGGGCGGACATCAGCCTGATCCGCGTGCGCGCGTTCGATGTCGCCACCTTCGTCGCGCACGGCGCCGCGCAGGTCGGCATCGTCGGCTCCGACGTGCTCGATGAATTCGACTATCCGGAGCTTTACGCGCCCGTCGATCTCGACATCGGCCATTGCCGCATCTCGGTGGCGGAGCCGGCTGCGATGGCGGCGGCGGACGATCCGCGCGAGTGGAGCCACGTCCGCGTCGCGACCAAATATCCCGGCATCACTCGGGCGCATTTCGAGGCGCGCGGCGTGCAGGCGGAATGCGTCAAGCTGAACGGCGCGATGGAGATTGCGCCCGTCCTCGGCCTCGCCGACCGCATCGTCGATCTCGTCTCCTCCGGCCGCACCCTGAAGGAGAACGGCCTCGTCGAGGTGGAGGTGATCGCGGAGGTTTCCGCCCGCTTGATCGTCAACCGCGCCGCGTTCAAGACGCGTGCCGCCGTCATCGCGCCTCTCGTGGAGGGCTTTCGCCGCCTGACGGATGGGGCGCGCGCGGCATGATCCGGCTCGACGCACGCGATCCCGGCTTTGCCGACGCCTTTTCCGCGCTGGTCGACGCGCGGCGCGAGGCGGATGAGGATGTCGCGCAGGCCGTCGCCGCCATCGTCGCCCGCGTGAAGGCGGAGGGCGACGCGGCGCTGCATGAGCTGACGCTCCGCTTCGATCGCCACGATCTCGATGTCACCGGCTGGCAGGTGCCGCGCGCCGAGCGCCGCGCCGCGCTCGAGTCGCTCGCCCCTGATCTGCGCGACGCGCTCGAACTCGCCGCGTCCCGCATCGCCGACTACCACGCCCGCCAGAAGCCCGAGGATGGCGAGCGGACGGACGCGGCGGGCGTCCGCCTCGGTGCGCGCTGGCGGGCGGTGGATGCGGCGGGCCTCTACGTGCCGGGCGGCCGCGCGGCCTATCCCTCCTCCGTGCTGATGAACGCCATTCCCGCCAAGGTGGCGGGCGTCGGGCGGCTGGCGATGGTCACGCCGACGCCGGGGGGCGAGACGAACCCGCTCGTCCTCGCCGCCGCCGAGATTGCCGGCGTTGACGAGGTGTGGCGCGTCGGCGGCGCGCAGGCCATCGCCGCGCTCGCCTGGGGCACCGGCCGGATCGCGCGCACCGACGTGGTGGTCGGCCCCGGCAATGCCTGGGTGGCGGAGGCGAAGCGCCAGCTCTACGGCGTGGTCGGCATCGATATGGTCGCGGGGCCATCCGAGATCGTCGTCGTGGCCGATGCCGCCAACGATCCGCGCTGGACGGCCGCCGATCTGCTCAGCCAGGCCGAGCATGACCCGACCAGCCAGTCGATCCTGCTGACCGACGATGCCACCTTCGCCGATGCCGTCGCCGAGGCGGTCGAGGATCAGCTGAACGTCCTCCGCACCGGCGCCACCGCGCGCGAAAGCTGGGCGGCGAACGGCGCCATCCTGATCCTGCCGACGCTTGACCATGCGATCCCGCTGATTGACCGGCTTGCGCCCGAGCATCTCCAGCTCGCCATCGACGATCCCGACACGCTGTTCGCCCGGGTCCGCCATGCCGGCTCGGTCTTCCTCGGCCGTCACACGCCCGAGGCGGTCGGCGATTATGTCGCCGGGCCGAACCACGTCTTGCCGACGGGTCGTCGCGCGCGGTTCGCCTCGGGCCTGTCGGTGCTCGATTTCATGAAGCGCACCAGCTTCATCGCGCTCGATGCCGCCGCTCTCGATCGGATCGGCCCGGCAGCGGTCGCGCTGGCGGAGGCCGAAGGGCTTCCTGCCCACGCCGCATCGGTCGCCATCCGGCTCGGCGGGCGCTAGGCGGGTCAGACAGGAGCAGGCGATGGCGGACGAGGCGGAGATCGCAACCGGGCTGAAGGCAGCGATGCGGCGGATGCCGGCCGCCGTCGCGCTGATCACCACGCTCGATCCGGAGGGTGGCGAGCCCGCCGGCCTCGCTGCGTCCGCGGTGATCCCGGTCTCGATGGCACCGCCCTCGATGCTGGTCGCGATCAACCGCAACGCCAGCGCGCACAGCGCGATCGAGCGGTCGGGCCGCTTCTGCATCAACCTGCTCAGCACGCAGCAGACCGCGCTCGTCACGCTCTTTTCGAGCACCGACATGCGCGCGCAGCGATTCGCCGATGAGGGCTGGCAGACGCATGACGGCCTGCCCTTCCTGCCCGCCGCCTGCGCCAACATCTTCTGCCGTGTACAGACGACTTTGATCCACGGCACGCACGAGCTGTTCATCGGCAATGTCGAGGATGTGCGCACGAGCGTCGGCGATGCACCGCTCGGCTGGCTGGAAGGGGGGTTCGCCGCGCTCGGCCCGCTCGCCTGAGCGGGGACGTGGCCGCCTCGGACCTTGCGCATGGCGCAAGAGCGTTTAAGCCCGGTGCATGACCGAACTCTGGCAGCACATCGTCGCGGATTTCACCAACATCGGGCAGCCGGCGCAACTCGCCGCCTTCCTCCAGGTGCTGATGATCGACGTGATGCTGGCGGGCGACAACGCCATCGTCGTCGGTGCGCTGGCGGCAGGCCTGCCGACCAAGCAGCGCAAGCAGGTCATTCTCATCGGCATCCTTGCCGCGCTGGTGCTGCGCGTCATCTTCGCGCTGATCGTCACCCAGTTGCTTCAGGTCGTCGGGCTGGTCTTTGCCGGCGGGCTGCTGCTGCTCTGGGTGGCGTGGAAGATGTGGCGCGAACTGTCGCACGGCCAGGGCGGCGGATCGCCCGAAATCGAGGGCGACGAGGGTGCGGGCGTGAAGCCGGCGCGCAGCTTCGCCGCCGCCGCCTGGGCGGTCGCGGTCGCCGATGTCAGCATGAGCCTCGACAATGTGCTGGCGGTCGCCGGTGCCGCGCGCGAGCATCCCGGCATCCTGATGATCGGCCTGCTCCTGTCGGTGATCCTGATGGGCGTCGCCGCCAATCTGATCGCCCGCTATATCGAGCGCTATCGCTGGATCGCCTATGTCGGTCTCGCGGTGATCGTCTACGTCGCGGGCAAGATGATCTACGAAGGCCTCGTCGCGCACGATACGGGGCTGCTGACCCTGTTCTGATCGCCTGCGTCGACGTCGTCATGGCTTGAGGGAGCGGGCGAATGAGCGATGCGCTGGAACCAGTCGAGCCAATGGCAGCGCGGACGCCGGTCCGCTGGCCAGGCGAGAGCGAGGCCTATCGCGCGGCCCGCACCGCGCTGCTTGCCGAGGAATATCGCCTCCGCCGCACGCGTGAGGCGGTCGCCGCGCAGCGCCGCGCGCTGCCGCCCGGCCCCGTGTTCGAGGATCGCTACCGCTTCGAGGGTCCGGGCGGTGAGACGAACCTCGCCGGCCTTTTCGGGGATCATGACACGCTGGTCGTCTACGTGATGATGTTCGCGCCCCAGGGCGGCCGCACCCGCCCCTGCCCGATGTGCACCTCGACGATCGCGGCGTGGGACCAGTCGATCCCGTCGATGCGCCGCAATTTCGCGCCTGCCGTCGTCGCCCGGCGCACGTCCGCTGCCGACATGCAGGCCTTTGCCGCAGAGCGCGGCTGGCGCAACCTGCCCCTCTTCGCCGATCTCGACGGCCGTTTCGTCGCCGACCTCCAGGCGGTCGGCCCCGACGACATGGACAATCCCGGGCTCGCCGTCTTCACCCGCGCGGGCGGCACGATCCGCCTGTTCTGGGCGGACGAGATGGCACTGCCCGATCCCGGCCAGGATCCCCGCGGCCAGGCCGACTTCCAGCCGCTCTGGACCCTGCTCGATCTCACGCCCGAAGGCCGCCGGCCGGACTGGTATCCGACGCTCGACGACTAGGCGATCTCCACTGCGTCGCCCGGGCTGAGCCGCGGCAGCAGCGCCAGCAGCGCATCCCGCTCCACCGCGACGCACCCTTCGGTCGTCGCGCCATCGCGCCAGCAATGCAGGAAGATCGCGCTGCCCGCGCCCGGCACCGGCGGCGCGTCATTGTGCCCCAGCACGACGATCACGTCGTAAAGCCCGTCCTCGCGCCACAGCCGCTCGGCGGAGTGCCCATGCGGGTGGCGCACCGGGCGGTTATAGGCGGGGTCGGCGGGATCGTCGGACCAGCCGTCTGCCCGCCCGATCCAGCGCCATGGCAAGGTCATGCCCGCCGGCACCGTCACCCTGTCGGGCCGCAGCAGCACGGCGCGGATCGGCCAGCGCCCCATCGGGCTGCTGCCGTCGCCCTCGCGCTTCGCCTCCGCCGCCACGGTGCCGCTCCGTCCGATCGCGCACGGCAAGTCGACGCCCGGCCCGGTCAGCCGACCCGCCGCCGCGCGCAGGATCACAGCTGGTGCCCGGTGCGGTCGCGCTTGGTGACCAGATACTGTTCGTTGTGCGGATTCTCACCCGCCTTGTGCGGCACGCGTTCGACTACGGTCACGCCCGCCGCACCCAGCGCCGCCGCCTTGGCCGGGTTGTTGGTCATCAGCCGCACCTCGCGTTGGCCGAGCAGCGCCAGCATCCGCGCCGCCACCTTGAAGTCGCGCGCATCCACCGCGAAGCCGAGCCGCGTATTGGCATCGACCGTGTCGTATCCCTGGTCCTGCAGCGCATAAGCGCGCAGCTTGTTGACCAGCCCGATGCCGCGGCCTTCCTGCCTGAGATAGAGCAGGATGCCCCAGCCCGCCGCCGCCATGCCATGGATCGCGGCGTTGAGCTGCGGCCCGCAATCGCATTTCAGGCTGCCCAGCACATCGCCCGTCAGGCACTCGCTGTGCAGGCGGACGAGCGGGGGGCGGCCGTCGGGCGTGCCGATCAGCAACGCGACATGCGTGTCCCCGCCTGCCGGCGCACGGAAGGCGACGATCTCGGCCGTCTCCGCACCCGCCACCGGCAGCCGCGCGCGCGTCGCGAGCAGCAGCCGGGCGGGATCCTCGTGTGCGTCGATGTCCTCGGGCGTCAGCGTCACCTCGACCACCGCATCGCCGACGAAGAAGGCGGGCAGCAGGCCCGCGACCCGCGCCAGCCTGAGCGCCGCCGCCGCCGCGACCGGATCGGGGTCGGGCACCGCGCGATAGGGCCCTTTCAGCGGCGTCGCGAGATCGCGTGCCGGGTCCGCCAGCGCGAAGGCGGCGTCGAAATCCAGCCACGGCGCGCGCTCTACCAGCACGGGCGAATCGGGCACCGCCGCATCCACCTGGTTCGCCAGCTTCAGCGTCGCCGCGCGCCCGGCGGACAGCAGCACGCCCGCGCGCGCCTCCGGATCGAACGCCGCCAGCCGGCCGGCATCCGCCGTCTCGACGGCGAGCAGCGCCAGCGTGGCAGATGGCCCGCGCACCGCGACGGGCCAGCCGCGCCGCAGCGCATCCACGCCCCGCGCCGCGACCCGCGCATCCCCGCTCAAAAGGCGAACTCGGTGACGAGCGGCACGTGATCGGACGGTTTCAGCCAGTTGCGGCACGGCTCCAGCACGCGGTGATCGGTCGCCTGCGCGGCGACGGCGGGGCTCGCCCACATATGATCCAGCCGCCGCCCGCGATCATTCACCGTCCAGTCGGGCGAGCGATAGCTCCACCACGTATGCAGCCGCTTGGGCGCGGGGTGGAAGTGCCGGCCGAGATCGACCCAGCCATGCGCCGCCTGCAACCGGCCGAGCGTTTCCACCTCGATCGGCGTGTGGCTGACCACGTCGAGCAACTGCTTGTGGCTCCACACGTCGCATTCCAGCGGTGCGACGTTGAAATCGCCGACCAGCAGAGTTGGCTCGCGCAACTCTTCCGACCAGCGGATCATGCGTTCGAGAAAGTCGAGCTTCTGACCGAATTTTGGGTTCACCGTCCGGTCGGGCACGTCGCCACCGGCGGGGATGTAGACATTCTCCAGCCTCAGGCCGCCGGGAAGGCGCACGCCGATATGCCGCGCCTCGCCATTGTCCTGCCAGTCGTGCCGGCTCGCCTCCTCCAGCGGCACGCGCGAGAGCGTCGCAACGCCGTGGTGCATGCGCTGCCCGTTGAGCACGCG
The DNA here is from genome assembly GCF_900113315.1 of Sphingomonas jatrophae. Lineage (GTDB taxonomy): Bacteria > Pseudomonadota > Alphaproteobacteria > Sphingomonadales > Sphingomonadaceae > Sphingomonas_P > Sphingomonas_P jatrophae. The sequence continues at coordinate 1,113,398 of NZ_FOZG01000002.1, forward strand.
GTGCGTATAGCCCAGCCGCTCGAACATGTCGTGCGGGAAGCTGTCGTCATGCACCTTGGTCTCCTGCAGGCAGAGGATGTCGGGCGATTCCTCCGTCAGCAGACGTTCGACGATGCCGGCGCGCGCACGCACCGAATTGATGTTCCAGGAAACGATCTTGAGCGTGTCGGCCATGTCGCCGCGCGATGTAGCGTGGCCGGGGCGGTCCTGCCACTGCCCGGCGGGCCTCTCCGCGATGCCGCAAACAGAAAGGCCCCCGCACCGGGGGCATGGTGCGAGGGCCGACCTGGCGTTCGTCACGCGAGGCGGGTCAGGGTCTAGGCCCGGGCAACAGGGGGAAAATCCCGGGCGGCCTCCCTGGCCGCTGAAGTCCTTATAGGGGCGCCTAGCTTGCCCCTGCATGAACGGGTCGGTTCACCTCGATCAACCCGTGCGGCCCCGCGGGCGCGGGTCGCGCCAGCGGAACGTTCCGTCGCTCACCGGCACGTTGAACCGCTGATTGGTCAGCATCACCGAGCTGCGATTCCCTTGCGCGTCGCGCGTGATCCAGCCCTGGAGGGAGAGGCCCGCGGGCGCCCCCGCATTGCGCTGGAAGGCGAGCGTCGTCACGCCGAATTCGGGGTGCTTGGGATCGCGCGCCTCGACCAGCAGCTCGTCCGGCGCGCCCGGCACCACCTTGGCGAATCGGGTCAGATCCTTGGAGGGGTCGAGCAGCACGCCCAGCGGCGATCCGCCGACCGGCCAGCTCGACACCTGCTTCACCGAATAGTCGATCATCGTCAGCCGCGATCCATCGCCGACGATCAGCAGCGGCACGCCCGGCTGGTACTGGAAGCGCACCTTGCCCGGCCGCTTGAGGCTGAGCGTGCCGGTCAGCGCCTTGCCGGTGCGATCGGTCTGGGTGAAGTTCGCCGTCATCGAGGTGACCGCGCGCAGATGCTGCGACACCTGGTCGAGCGGGGCAGGTGCGGCCGCCAGAGGGGCCGCGGCGACGAGGGCGATGGGCGCGAGCGCGATCGCTCGAAACATGGGCACACTCCTGGAGTGGGGGTTCCCGCTTCCCCTATCGGCGAAGCGTTGAACCCGCGCTGAATTGCGTCGCCGAACGGCTGAACCGCGGCTGACGATCCGCCTCATCGAGCGTTCAAGCCGCCCCCCGCAAGAGCGGGGCAGCGGGCGGGCAGAACGATTCAGGAGAACCATGATGCGCGCAACTCCCTTGCTCCTCATCGCCGCAACGCTCGCCGCGCCCGCGACGGCGCAGCGCTGGGACTTGCGCGGGGACGGACCGCCCGTCCGCCTCGCCGGCCGCGGCGTGCCCGTGCTGCTGCCTGAGCTGCGCAACCATCCACGCGGCCGTGCCTTTGTCGCGCGCAACTTCGATGCCAATGGCGATCGCCTGATCTCCCCGCGGGAGGCGGACGCCGCCAATCGCGCCTTCATCGAACTGGCCGGTGCCGATCGCGGCGGCTTCGACTGGGATCGGCGCGGCCTTGCGCCGGGCGATCGCGTCGCGCCGCCGCGCGGCGGATGGGACCGGGCGGCGATGCGCGGCTACGGCTTCCGCCAGGGCCGCGAGGGTGCGGTGATGACGATGCAGGACGAGGTGCTGTTCCGCACCGATAGCGCCGATCTGCGCCCGGGCGCGCTCGATCGCCTGCGCCCGCTCGCCGCCTATCTCCGCGACAATCCGGGCGTGCGCGTGCTGATCGCCGGCCACACCGATTCGCGCGGCACCGCCGCTCACAACAAGGCGCTGTCGCTGCGCCGCGCCGACAGCGTCCGCGCCGCCTTCGACGCGATGGGCGTCACCCGCGCGCGCTTCCGCGTCGAGGGGCGCGGCGAGGCGCAGCCGATCGCGCCCAACACCAATGCCGCCGGCATGCGCCAGAACCGCCGCGTCGAGGTGACGCTGCTCGGCCAGCGCGCCGACGCCTTCCGCGGCTGAGCCACCAGGCAGGCGGGCCATGCGCCTGCCTGCCCATTTTGCTTGGGGTTCCGCGCCCGATTCCCTATATAATCGGCATGAGCGAACCGACTGCGAACGATCCCGCCACGCCCGCCGCGAACGATTACGGCGCCTCCTCGATCAAGGTGCTGAAGGGCCTCGACGCGGTCCGCAAGCGTCCGGGCATGTATATCGGCGACACCGACGACGGCTCGGGCCTCCACCACATGGTGTTCGAGGTTTCGGACAACGCCATCGACGAGGCACTGGCCGGCCATTGCGACCGCATCCTGATCACGCTCAACCCCGACGGCAGCGCGTCGGTCGAGGATAATGGCCGCGGCATCCCGACGGGCATCCACCCGGAGGAGGGCGTTTCCGCCGCCGAGGTCATCATGACCCAGCTGCATGCCGGCGGTAAGTTCGACAACACCAACGACAGCAATGCCTACAAGGTGTCGGGTGGCCTGCACGGCGTCGGCGTGTCGGTGGTCAACGCGCTGAGCGACTGGCTCGATCTCACCATCTGGCGTGACGGCGAGGAGCATTTCATGCGCTTCCGCCGCGGCGATGCCGAGGCGCCGCTGAAGGTGGTCGGCCCCGCTGGCGCCAAGAAGGGGACGCGCGTCACCTTCCTGCCCAGCCCCGAGACGTTCAAGATCGTCGAGTTCGATTTCGACAAGCTCGAACATCGTTTCCGCGAGCTGGCCTTCCTCAATTCGGGCGTCCGCCTGATCCTCGCGGACGAGCGGCATGCCGAGCGGCGCGAGGTGGAGTTGTTCTACGAGGGCGGGATCGCCGCCTTCGTCAAATATCTCGATCGCGCCAAGACGCCGCTGATGCCCGATCCCGTGGCGATCAACGGCCAGCGCGACGATGTCGGCATCGACGTCGCGCTGGAATGGAATGACAGCTATTACGAGCAGGTGCTGGCGTTCACCAACAACATCCCCCAGCGGGATGGCGGCACGCACATGGCGGCCTTCCGCGCCGCGCTCACCCGCACGCTCAACGCCTATGCCGAGAAGTCCGGTCTCCTGAAGAAGGAGAAGGTGACGCTGGCTGGCGAGGACATGCGCGAGGGGCTGACCGCGATCGTCTCGGTCAAGCTGCCCGATCCGAAGTTCAGCTCGCAGACCAAGGACAAGCTCGTCTCGTCCGAGGTGCGCGCGCCGCTCGAATCGCTGATGGCGGACAAGCTGGCCGAATGGCTGGAGGAAAATCCCAACCACGCGCGCATGATCGTGCAGAAGATCATCGACGCCGCCGCCGCGCGCGAGGCGGCCAAGCGCGCGCGTGAGCTGACGCGCCGCAAGGGTGCGATGGACATCGCCTCGCTGCCCGGCAAGCTCGCCGACTGTCAGGAGCGCGATCCCGCCAAGTCCGAACTGTTCATTGTCGAGGGTGATTCGGCCGGCGGCTCCGCCAAGCAGGGCCGTGACCGCCATTTCCAGGCGATCCTGCCTCTGAAGGGCAAGATCCTGAACACGGAGCGGAGCCGGATCGACCGGATGCTGTCCTCCAAGGAGGTCGGCACGCTCATCCAGGCGATGGGCACGTCGATCCGCGACGAGTTCAACATCGACAAGCTGCGCTATCACAAGATCGTCATCATGACGGACGCCGACGTGGACGGCGCGCACATCCGCACGCTGCTGCTGACCTTCTTCTACCGCCACATGCGCGAGATCATCGATCGCGGCCACCTCTACATCGCGCAGCCGCCGCTCTACAAAGCGACCAAGTCGCGCACCGAGCGCTACCTGAAGGACAATGCCGAGCTCGACGATTACCTGATCGACAATGGCGTGCAGATGCTGACGCTCGAGGCCGAGGGCACCGCCCGCGGCGCGGGGGAGCTGCGATCGCTGATCGATCATGCGCGGCGCGTGCGCACGCTGATGGGCTTTGTCCCCGGCCGCTACGATCCTTTGCTGGTCGAGGCGCTGGCGCTGAACAGCGGCTTCGATCCCGCGGGCGATCATGCCGCCGCTGCGGCGCGCGCCGCCGAATGGCTTGGCCGCTCGGATACGGAGGCGCGCTGGTCGGGTGAGCTGGCGGAGGATGGCGGCTATGTCTTCCATCGCCACTGGCGCGGCGTCACCGATCATTATGTTCTCGACGCCGCCTTCATCGGCTCGGCCGAGGCGCGCAAGCTGCACGCCCTCGCCGCCGAGCAGCTCGACACCTATGCGCAGGTCGTCCGCCTGCTGCCCGTCAGCAAGGCTGCCCCCGCCGAGGGTGACGAGCCCGCCGATGACGCTAAGGTGGTCCGCGTCCATCGCCCCACTGCCCTGCTCGACGCGGTGCTCGCCGCCGGGCGCAAGGGCGTCGCCATCGCCCGCTACAAGGGGCTGGGCGAGATGAACGCCGAGCAGCTGTGGGAAACCACGCTCAACCCCGACGAGCGCTCGATGCTGCAGGTCGAGGTCGCGCAGGCCGATGTCGCCGACGAGATCTTCTCGCGGCTGATGGGCGACGTGGTCGAGCCGCGGCGCGAGTTCATCCAGGAAAACGCGCTGTCGGTCGCCAATCTCGACGTGTGACCCGGACGCCGGCTCTCCCGCTCGGGGAGGGCCGGCGCGTGAGGAGGCGCTGACGTGACCGACTTTCTCGCACGGGCGGACGGCCTCGCGCTGGCCTATGCTCACCGCCCGGGCACCGGCCCCACCCTCGTCTTCCTGCCGGGCTACCGCTCGGACATGCAGGGCTCCAAGGCGCTCGCGCTCGATGCGTGGGCGGCCGAACAGGGTCGCGCCGTCCTCCGCCTCGATTATGCGGGCAACGGGGCCAGCGGCGGCGCGTTCGAGGACGGCACGCTGGAGAGCTGGCGCGACGACGCGCTGTTCCTCATCGACCGGCTGACGCACGGACCGCTCATCCTTGTCGGCTCGTCCATGGGTGGCTGGATCGCCTTGCTCGTCGCGCTCGCACGGCCCGACCGCGTCGCCGGCCTCGTCGGCATCGCCGCCGCGCCGGACTTCACCGAATGGAGCTTCGACGCCGAGCGCCGCGCCACCCTGCTGCGCGACGGCCGTCTGGCCGAGCCCTCGCCTTATTCGGACAAGCCGACCGTCACCACCCGCGCCTTCTGGGAAAGCGGCCAGCGCAACCTGCTGCTCGGGAGCGCCATTCCGATCCGCGCGCCCGTCCGCCTGCTGCAGGGGCAGGCCGATGCCGAGGTGCCATGGCAGATCGCGCTCCGCCTCGCCGAGTCGCTCGCCGGTGACGACGTGCGGCTCACACTGGTGAAGGACGGCGACCACCGCCTCTCCCGCGCGCAGGACATCGCGCTGCTGATCGAGACGATCGCGGAGCTGACCTAAGCCTGCTCGTCATGCTGAACTCGTTTCAGCATCCACCGAGCGGCACAACCGACGGCCCGAAAACCAGGCCGCCCGTCGGGTTCTGACGCGACCGATAAAGCACCCGTTCACCCGCCAGGTAGCCTAGTGAGATCATGCTTCTCCCGCTCATCCTCCTCCTCCAGGCCGCCACCCCGCAGTCCCGCTACGACGCCTGCGTCGCGCTCACCCGCAGCGATCCGGCCAAGGCGGTGGCCACGGCCGACGCGTGGCGGATCGGTGGCGGCGGCCTGCCCGCGCGCCAGTGCCTCGGCCTCGCCTTCGTCGCGCAGGAGCGGTTCGGCCCCGCCGTCATCGCCTTCGAGCAGGCAGCGCAGGAGGCGGAGATCCAGCGCGACGGCCGCGCGGCCACGCTCTGGGTGCAGGCCGCCAATGCCGCACTGGCGGGCGACGATGCCGCCAAGGCGCGCAACTGCCTCGACCGTGCGCTCGCCCTCCCCGTCCTTGCCGGTCCCTTACGCGGCGAGGCCCTGCTCGACCGCGGCCGTGCCGACGTCGCGCTCGGCGACACGACGCGGGCCCGCGCCGACATCGACGAGGCGCTGACGCTCGTCGCTGCCGACCCGATGGCATGGCTGCTCTCCGCCACGCTCGCGCGGCGCACCGGCGACGCGCCCCGCGCCACCAAGGACATCGCCGAGGCGCTCCGCCTCGCCGGCGACGATGCCGCCGTCCAGTTCGAGGCCGGCAACATCGCCGCGCTCGCCGGCCGCGATGCCGACGCGCGCACCGCGTGGGAGAAGGCGGCGAAGATCGCCCCCGCCTCGCCCGCGGGCCAGGCCGCGACGAAAGCGCTGGCCGGCCAGCCCTGACCCTCGCAATGCCGCGCAGGGCGGCCTACATCGCCTCCATGCGCTTTCTCCACACCATGATCCGCGTGTCCGATCCGGATGCCACGATCCGCTTCTTCGACCTGCTCGGCCTCAAGGAGACCCGCCGCTTCGACAGCGAGGCCGGCCGCTTCACCCTGATCTATCTCGCCGCCCCCGGCGACGAAGGCCGCGCCGAGGTGGAGCTCACCCACAATTGGGACGAGACCGGCTACACCGAGGGCCGCAATTTCGGCCACCTCGCCTTTCAGGTCGACGATATCTACGCCGCCTGCCAGACGCTGATTGACGCCGGCTACACGATCAACCGCCCGCCGCGTGACGGCCACATGGCCTTCGTCCGCACGCCCGACGCCATCTCGATCGAACTGCTGCAGAAGGGCCGGCTTGAGCCGCAGGAGCCGTGGGCGTCGATGCCGAACACCGGCCACTGGTGATGCGCGCCGCCGCCGCCCTGCTGCTGCTGGCCGCCGCGCCCGCCTCGGCGGAGCTCGGACGGCTCAAGTCACCCATGCTCGCGGCGGATGCGGCACGGGCGGCGCTGACCCCGGCGGCGCAGAAGGCGGTCGCCGGCCGCACCGCCTTGCCCTCGGTCGACTGCATCGATCTCCGGCGCAGCTACGCCACCCGCATCGTCGACAATCGCACGATCCTGTGGGAGCAGAGCCCGCGCCGGCTGTTCCTCAACATGCCGCCCAGGGGCTGCCGCACGCTCGCCGCCTATCGCACCATCGTCACGCGCAGCGGTGACAGCCGGCTGTGCGTGGGCGACATGGCGCGCGTGCTCGGCCAGCAGGGCAATATCGTCGGCCAGTGCCGCCTCGGCCGCTTCGTCCCCTACGTGAAATGAGCGAGACGCTGATGGACACGACCGACCGGACGCTCGACGAACTGCGCGCCGCCCTCGCCGCCGCCTTGCCGTTCCACGCCGCCTTCGACGGCTGGAGCGAGGCGGCGCTGGAGCAGGCGTCTGCCGAAGTCGGCGTCCCGCTCGCCACCGCACGCCTCGCTTTTCCCGGCGGCGCGGTCGACATGATCGACGCCTGGTTCGCCGATGTGGACCGTATCATGGCCGAGGCGCTGCCGCCCGAACGGCTCGCCGCGATGAAGATCCGCGCCCGCATCACCGCGCTCGTCCTCGCCCGACTGGAGACGGTCGATCCGCACCGCGAGGCGCTGCGCCGTGCGCTCGCCATCCTCGCCATGCCGCAGAATGTCGCCGCCGGCACCCGCCTCGGCTGGCGTGCGGCGGACGCGATGTGGCATCTGGCGGGCGACATCTCCACCGATTTCAGCCACTATACCAAGCGCGCGACTTTGGGCGCGGTCTATGGCTGCACCCTGCTCGCGCTGCTCGACGACGAGAGCGAGGGTTTTGCCGACACGCGCGCCTTTCTCGACCGTCGCATCGCCGACATCATGCGCATCGAACAGGTCAAGGCGCGGCTGAAGCCCGACCCAGATCGCCACTTCAGCCCGCTCCGCTTCCTCGGCCGCCTGCGCTATCCGGTGCGGTGAAGGGGCAGACAGGCGCTAGCTTTCCCCCGCACTTATTGATAATCACTCGCAGCAAGTAGCGGAGCGGGTGCGTGCGTCTCGATGAACTGCCGCGGGGCACCCCCGCGACGATCGACCGGATCGACTGGGAGCAGCTGCCCGCGCACGAGGCACGCCGCATGCGCGAACTCGGCTTCGACGAGGGCGTCTCCGTCGCCAAGTTGCACGCCGCCCCGCTCGGCGCGGATCCGATCGCCGTTCGCGTCGGCCGCATGACTATCGCACTGCGCCGCGCACAGGCCGCGCGCGTCTCCGTCACCACCGGCGGCGCCGCTTAATGACGCCCGCACCCATGATCGCGCTGGTCGGCAATCCCAATGCCGGCAAATCCGCGCTGTTCAACGCGCTCACCGGCGCGCGGCAGAAGGTCGGCAATTATCCCGGCGTCACGGTGGAGCGGAAATCGGGCCGCATGGCGCTCGACGACGGTCGCCCGGTGGAGCTGGTCGACCTGCCCGGCACCTACAGCCTCGATCCCGCCAGCCCGGACGAGGCAGTGACGCGGGATGTCGTGCTCGGCCGTCAGGCGGGCGAGCGGCGGCCGCAGGCGCTGCTCGTCGTCGTCGATGCCGGCAATCTCGACAATCACCTGCGCTTCACGCTCCAGCTGATCGCACTCGGCCTTCCGGTCGTCGTCGCGCTCAACATGGTCGACATGGCCGAGCGGGACGGCCTGCGCATCGATGCCGAGCGGCTCGCGGCGGAGCTCGGCGTCGCCGTCATCCCGACCGTCGCGGTCCGCCGCCGCGGCATCGCCGAGCTTCGGGCAGCGCTCGCCGCTCTGGTCGGCGATGGATCGCGCGTGCCCGAGCCTGCGGCCGAGCCCGTCGATATCGCCACGCTCCAGCGTCGCGCCCGCACCGTCGCCGCCGCAGCGACGGCGGAGGAGCCCGTCGCCCGCCGCATCACCCACGCGCTCGATGCGATCGCGCTGCACCCCGTCGCCGGGCCGCTGATCCTCGCCGCCATCATGTTCCTGATGTTCCAGGCGGTGTTCTCCTGGTCGGAGGCGCCGGTCGGCTGGATCGAGGCGGGTGTCGCCGCGCTCCAGAATGCGACCAAGGATGCGCTCGCCCCCGGTTTGCTGCGTTCAGCTCTGGTTGAGGGCGTGCTGGGCGGCGTCGGCGCGGTCGTCGTGTTCCTGCCGCTGATCCTAATCCTGTTCTTCTTCATCCTGCTCCTGGAGGCGTCGGGCTACATGGTCCGCGCCGCCTTCCTGATGGATCGGCTGATGGCGCGCGTCGGCCTGTCGGGCCGCGCCTTCATCCCGCTTCTCTCCTCCTTCGCCTGCGCGGTGCCTGGCATCATGGCGACGCGCACGATCGACGATCCGAAGGACCGGCTCACCACCATCCTGATCGCCCCCTTGATGACCTGTTCGGCGCGCCTGCCCGTCTATGCCGTCATCATCGGCGCATTCATCCCCGAACGCACGGTCGGCCCTGGCATCGAGCTGCAGGGCTTGGTGCTGTTCTGCCTCTACATCGTCGGCATCATCGGCGCGATGGCGGCGGCCCTGGTGCTGCGCCGCACCGTCGCCAAGGGGCCGAGCCACGGCTTCATGATGGAGATGCCGCGCTATCAGGCCCCCTCCCCGCGCGATCTCGCCATCGGCCTGTGGCAGCGCGCGCTGATCTTCCTCAAGCGTGCGGGCACGATCATCGCCGCCACCACCGTGCTGCTGTGGCTGCTGCTCACCTTCCCCCAGCCGCCCGCCGGCTACGACAAGCCCGCCATCGATTATTCGGTCGCCGGCCGCGCCGCCGGTGCGCTGGAGCCTTTGGTCCGCCCGATCGGCTTCAACCAAGACATCGCCCTGGCGCTGATCCCGGCAATGGCGGCGCGCGAAGTTGCCGTCTCCGCACTCGCCACCGTTTATTCCATTCAGGCGGGCGATGATGAGGCGGCGCAGGAGAAAGGGCTTGTCGATCGCTTGCGCGGGCGCTGGCCGCTGCCCACCGCGCTCGCCTTCCTCGCCTGGTTCGTCTTCGCGCCGCAATGCCTGTCCACCATCGCCGTCACCCGACGCGAGACGAACGGCTGGCGCTGGCCCGCTTTCATGCTCCTTTACCTCTTCGCGCTGGCCTACATTGCCGCGGGCATCACCTACTGGACCGCGGTGGCCGCGGGGCTTTAAGAAGGCCGCAGACCGTCGCCCCAGCGAACGCTGGGGCCTCTATTGGCCGGGCTGCTCCGTCGCGAGATCCCGGCCTTCGCCGGGATGACGAGGAACAAACATGGCAGGCAGCGTGAACAAGGTGATCCTCGTCGGCAATCTGGGCCGCGATCCCGAATCGCGCAGCTTCCAGAATGGCGGCAAGAAGGTCGAGCTGCGCATCGCCACGTCGGAGACGTGGAAGGACCGCCAGAGCGGCGAGCGCAAGGAGAAGACCGAGTGGCACACCGTCTCGATCTTCAACGAAGGGCTGGCCAACACGGCCGAGCGCTATCTGCGCAAGGGCAGCAAGGTCTATATCGAGGGCAAGCTGCAGACGCGGAAGTGGCAGGATAATAACGGCCAGGATCGCTACTCGACCGAGGTCGTGCTGCAGGGGTTCGACGGCACCTTGGTGATGCTGGACGGCCGCGGCGAAGGCGGCTCGGGCGGCGGCGGTGGTGGCCGCGGCGGCTTCGGCGATGACGATTTCGGCGGCGGTGGCGGCGGCTATGGCGGCGGCAACGACTTTGGCGGCGGCAGCCGTGGCGGCGGTGGTGGCCGCGGCGGCGCGCAGAAGCCCGCGCCCGCCTATGACGATCTCGATGACGACGTGCCCTTCTGAGCGCGCCTGATCCTGCCGAGCCGCTCGGGCAGCTCACCCTCGACGATCTGATCGCGCGGATCGCCGCGCCTGCGCCCGCGCCCGGCTGCGGGGCCGCGGCGGGCGCCGCGCTCGCGCTTGCCGCCGCCTGCGCGCGCAAGGCGGTGCGGATCAGCGCGAAGCACACCTCCGACCCAAGGCTGGACGCGGCGGACGCACGGCTGGAGCGCATTGCCGCGCTCGCGCTGGAAGGCGGCACCGCCGATGCCGCCCGCTTTGCCGCACTGATCGCCGCCCGCGATCCGCTCGTGACGGCCGAGCAGCAGGCCGCCCTCGATCGCGCGGCTGGCCGCCAGCGCGCTTTGGCCGCCGAGCTCCTCGCCTTTGTCAGCGACGTCGAACCGCTGATCGCCGCCAACATGGCGGGCGACCTTCAGGCCGCGCGCCACCTCACGCAGGCAGCCGACGCGATCGAGCGGGCCAATCTGGCGGAGGCCGGCTGATCCGGCTTTCCTTGTAGGAAAGCGGCGGCTACGAACCTCCACGGTTCTTTCTCAGCCAACCTGTCTGCAGCCGGTCACCTTTTTTGGGTGCCGGATCCGCGCGATAGGACGTCCTATCTCGATGTCGGAAAAGGGCCTCTGAGTGTCATCTTTGTCAACTTAGGCGGTCAGCGCACCACCGGATCGGCAAAGCTCAGCTTCAGCGCGGACGATCCCTTGGGCACGTCCACCGCCGCGCTGTCGAACTCGGCGGTGCCGCCCGGCGGCAGGCGATTGGCCGGCCGCGCGATCGTCCAGCTATAGACGACGCGGTCCTGCCGGTCGCGCAGCTCGGCACGGATATCGGGCACCGCCTGCGCCGTGTCGGTCGGGTTGATGACACGGCCGGTCACCTCCAGCAGTTCGTTGCCGCTCTCCATCATCCGCCGCTGCGGCTTGGCCGTGACCTGGATGTTCAGCGGCACCACCGGCTGCGGCCCGACCCCCAGCCGCGTGGAGAATGAGGTCGGCCCGAACAGCACCAGCGCGCCGAGCGCCAGCAGCATCAGCGCCGCCGCCGCGACCGCCGCCACGGTCCACGCCCGCGCCGGGTTCCGCCGCGGCCGGTACGGTGGGGCATAGCCATAAGGGTCCGGTCGCTCGACCGCCGACGGATCGACATAGCTGGCGTGGACCGGGTCGCCCGCCGCCTGTGCCGCCGGCGCGACCGCGGGCGGCTCCTGCCCCGTCGGCTGCGGCGCGGGCGCGGACGGGTCGATCGCCGGCCCGTCCTGATGCCAGCTATGGCGACAGGCGGCGCAGCGCACCTGCCGACCGGCGACACCGATCGACGCATCCGGCACGAGGTAACGGGTGGCGCATTGGGGACAGGTGAGGATCATGGTCGTCCAGCGGCGAGGGATGCCCGTTAAACCCCGCGGTGCGCCCGCTGTCCAGCACGGCCTGTGCCGACATGGGGCGGCGCGCCTTGCCGCGGCGCGCCAGCCGGTGCAAAGGCCGGGCATCGGGGCGAAGGATCGGGCGGCCGGCGACGGTGGCGAACATCGTGCAGTTCGAGAATGTCGGCCTGCGCTATGGCCAGGGCACGGAGACCTTGGTCGACGTGAGCTTCAGCCTGTCCGAAGGCGGCTTCTATTTCCTCACCGGCCCGTCGGGCGCGGGTAAGACGTCGCTGCTCAAGCTGCTTTACCTCGCGCAGCGCCCCAGCCGCGGCCTGATCCGCCTGTTCGGCGAGGATGTGGTGACCTTGTCGCGCAACCGGCTGCCGGGCTTTCGCCGCCGCATTGGCGTCGTCTTCCAGGATTTCCGCCTCGTCCCCTATCTCTCCGCCTTCGACAATGTCGCGCTCCCCTTGCGCGTGGCGGGCGTCGAGGAGCGCGATCTGGTGACGCCGGTGGAGGAGATGCTAGCCTGGGTCGGCCTGTCCGAACGGTCGGGCGCGCGCCCCGCGACGCTGTCCGGTGGCGAGCAGCAGCGCGTCGCCATCGCCCGCGCGGTGATCGGCCGGCCGGAGATCCTCGTCGCGGACGAGCCGACCGGCAATGTCGATCCGGAGATGGCCGGCCGTCTGCTCTATCTGTTCGATGCGCTGCACAAGCTCGGCACGACGATTGTCGTCGCCACGCACGATGTCCACCTCCTCTCCCGCGTCTCCAGTGCGGAGATGATGCGGCTGGATCGCGGGCGCCTGTCCGATCCGACCGGTGCGCTGCGTTATCCGCCACGTGGACCTGTGGCGGCATCATGAAGCTCGGCGCCCTGCTCGCCTTTCCGCCCGCGGCGGATCGGCAACTGCTGCCCGAAGGGCGGCTGGCCGGGCCGATGCCCTGGGTCATCGCCATCATGATGTTCCTGACCGTGCTCGCTGCGGCCGGCGGTCTGGCGCTGGGCGAGGCGGCACGAACGCTGGGCGCCGGGCTTGCCGACCGCGCGACGGTCCAGATCGTCGAGGCCGATGCGGCAGCACGCGAGGCGCAGGCTGCCGCTGCGCTGCGCACCCTCGCGCGCCTGCCCGACGTGACCCGCGCCACCCGCGTCGGCGAGGCAGAGATGGCGCGTCTGCTCGCACCCTGGCTCGGTGATGGCGCGCTCGGCCGGGACGTGCCGATCCCGGTGCTGATCGACGTGACGCTGCGTCCCGGCGCCACAGCCCGCCTGCCCGAACTGAGAGCGGCGCTCCGCCGCGCCGCGCCCGCCGTGCGGATCGACGACCACGGGGCCGCGCTCGCCCCCGTCACCCGCCTGATCCGCCTCCTCGGCCGGCTAGCGGTCGCGCTGGTGCTCCTGATGGCGACGGCGACCGCCTGTGTCGTCATGCTTGCCGCCCGCGCCGCGCTGGATACGCATCGCGGCACGATCGACGTCATGCACCTGCTTGGCGCAACGGACGTGCAGATCGCCCGGCTGTTCCAGCGGCGCATGGCGCTGGATGCACTGTTCGGCGGGCTGATCGGGTTTGCGGCGGGCGGCATCGTGCTGCTGCTGATCGGCCGGCGACTGGCAGCGCTCGGCTCCGAACTGGTCGGCGCGGTGGCGCTGCCGGGGTTCGGCTGGGCGGTCCTGCTGCTGCTGCCGGCAGGCGGGGTGCTGCTCGCGACATTGGCTGCGCGCCGAACCGTGCTTGGTGCGTTGAAGCGGATGTTATGATCGCGCGCGCCGCCTCCGTCCTCCTGCTCCTGTGGCTGCTCGGCTTCGCGCTGTTCGCCGTGACCATCCCCGGCCCCGCGCCGGATGGAGAGCGGACCGACGGCGTCGTCGCCGTCACCGGCGGGGCGGGCCGTGTCGCCCGGGGTCTCGCGCTGGTGCAGGCCGGCGCCGCCCGCCGGCTGCTCGTCTCGGGGGCGGACCGGCGCGTGCGCAAGGCGGATCTCGCCGCCGAATATCGCGTGCCCGCCCGGCTGATCGCCTGCTGCGTCGATCTTGGACAGGAGTCGGTCGATACGCGCAGCAACGGGGATGAGACGGCCCGCTGGATCGCTGCACGCGGCTATCGTTCGATCCGCCTCGTCACGACCGATTGGCACATGGCGCGCGCGCATTACGAACTCGGCCGCGCGCTGCCGGCAGGTGTCACGGTGCTGCCCGACGCAGTGCCGAGCGAGCCGGGGCTGATGACTCTGATCGCTGAATATAACAAATATCTGCTCCGCCGGGTGGCGGCGCCGCTGGGCTATTGAGCCTTATGATCGTGCTCCGCTCGCTCCTGTTCGCCATGATCTTCTATCCGGGCTCGCTCAGCGCGGCGCTCTCCTCACCCATCGCGGCACTGTTCGGTCGCCCTGCGCTCATCCGCCACGCCATTCGCTGGACGCGCTTCCATCACTGGTGCGCGCGCGTGCTGCTGCGGATCGACACACGGGTGGAGGGCGAGATGCCGACCGGCCCCGTCCTGATCGCCGCCAAGCACGAAGCGATGTACGAGACGCTCGAACTGGTGCGCCTGCTGAACGGCCCGGCAGTGGTGCTGAAGCAGGAGCTTGCCGATCTGCCTTTCTGGGGCTGGGCGGCGCGGCGCTACGGCTGCGTTCCGGTGGATCGGGCGGGCTCCGCCGCGGCGCTACGGCGGATGACGGCGGACGCCAAGGCGCATGCCGCAACCGGGCGGCAGGTGGTGATCTATCCGGAGGGGACGCGCGTGCCGCCGGGCGAGTCGCCGCCGCTGCGGCCGGGCTTCGCCGGGCTGTACCGAACGCTTGGCCTGCCCGTCGTGCCGGTGGCGCTGGACAGCGGCACGTTGCTACCGCGCGGGCGCTTCCTCAAGCGCCCGGGTGTGGTCACCATCCGCTTCGGAGCGCCCGTCCCCCCTGGCCTGCCGCGTCGGGAGGCCGAGGCGCGGGTCCACGAAGCGATCAATCAGCTGAACGGCGCCGCGCTTTAGGGGTGAGCGCGGCCGAAATCCGCGCGGGCATCATCCTGCCCCTGTTCGATGATCGAGCGGCGAATGGCGCGGGTACGGGTGAACAGATCGAACAGCGCATCGCCATCGCCCCAGCGGATCGCCCGCTGGAGCATCGTCACATCCTCCTGCAATCGCTGCAGGATCTCGAGCACCGCCGCGCGATTGTTGAGGAACACGTCGCGCCACATCGTCGGGTCCGACGCGGCGATGCGGGTGAAATCACGAAAGCCGCCGGCCGAATATTTGATCACCTCGCCGCGCGTCACCTCTTCGAGGTCGGAGGCGGTGCCGACGATCGAATAAGCGATCAGGTGCGGCACATGGCTGGTCACCGCCAGTACGAGATCGTGGTGCGCCGCATCCATGATCTCGACCTGCGCGCCCATCCGCTCCCAAAAGGCGGACACGCGCATCACCGCGGCGGGATCGGTGTCACCGTCCGGCGTCAGGATGCACCAGCGCCCTTGGAAGAGCGTCGCGAAGCCTGCGGCAGGGCCGCTGTGCTCGGTGCCCGCAACCGGATGGCCGGGCACGAGCGTAGCATCGGGCACCGCCGCCCGGATCGCGGCGGCAACGCTAACCTTGCAACCGCCAACATCGCTAACGATCGCGTCTGTCGGCAGATCCTCGGCGATCGACGCCGCAGCCTCCCCCATCGCGCCGACGGGCACGCACAGCAGCACCAGATCGGCGTCGATTACCGCCGCTCCCGGCGTATCCGCGACATCGTCGAGGAAGCCGAGCGCGTCCGCCTCCAGCCGCGTCGCGGGATCGGCGTCATAGCCGGTGACGCGCACCGTCGGCATCGTCGCCCGCACAGCGCGGGCAATCGACGAGCCGATCAGCCCCAGCCCGACGACGGTGACGCGCGCGAACGGCAGCATCAGGCGGCGCTTGCCATGGCGGTGAGCGCATCGACCACGCCGCGCATCTCATCCTCGGTGCCGATCGTGATGCGCAGTGCATCGGGCAGACCCTGCCCGGGCAGCCAGCGAACGATGTAGCCCGCGTCCATCAGCCCCTTGTACGCCGCCTCGGCGCGCAGCCGGCCCTCGAACAGCACCAGGACGAAGTTCGCCTTGGATGGCACCACCCGCAGGCCGGGCAGCGCGTCCATCTGATCCGAAAACCACGCCCGCCAAGTCGCATTGTGGGCACGGCTGCGCTCGACGAAAGCGGCATCCCGAAGCGCCGCAATCGCTGCATGCTGGCCGGCCGTGGTGACGTTGAACGGCGCGCGGATCTTGTGCATCGCCGCGATCACCGGCGCCGGGCCATAGCCCCAGCCGATCCGCTCCGCCGCCAGCCCGAAGATCTTCGAGAAGGTGCGCGTGACGAGAACGTTGGGCGCCGTGCGGGCGAGTTCGAGCGCGCCGTCATCGTCCTCCGGGTCGAGATATTCGGTATAGGCCTGATCAATCACCAGCAGGCAATCGGACGGCAGGCCGGCATGGAGCCGGGCGATCTCACCGCGCGAGGTATAGGTGCCGGTCGGATTGTTGGGGTTGGCGACGTAGACGACGCGCGTCCGCTCGGTCACGCAGGCCAGCAGCGCGTCGACGTCGGTCGCATAGTCCTTGTCAGGCGCAACAATGGGGGTCGCCCCGACACGCCGGGCGGCGATGTCGTAGACCGAGAAGCCATAGCGGGCATAGGCGATCTCGTCCCCGACGCCGGCAAAGGCGCCGGCGGCAAGGTGCAGCACCTCGTCCGATCCCGTGCCGTGGATCACGCGCTCGGCCTCGATCCCGTAATGCGCACCGATCGCCTCGCGAAGCGCCGCGGCGCCTGCGTCGGGATAGCGATCAAGCGAGCGAGCCTCCGCCGCATAAGCGGCCTTCGCCGCCTCGCCGGTGCCGAACGGATTTTCGTTGGAGGACAGCTTGATGGCCTTGCGTCCGCCGTCCGCCGTGGCGCGGCCGGGGACGTAGGGGGCGATGGCGTCGATCCAAGGCTTGGGAGCAGGTGCGGTCATGCCCGGGCGATTAGCGCCCGACCCGCTTTTCGTCACCCTGAACTTGTTTCCGGGCCTGCGATGCGGCTAGGCGCAGCGGCTTGGGGCACGAAGGAAGACGTGGCGACGACACCCTCAACCGACCAGCGTTTCGGCCTTGCGCGGCATGTGGTGCTGCCGGGTCCGTTGCTGCTCGACGGTGGCGCATCGTTCGGGCCGGTCGAGGTCGCCTACGAGACGTACGGCACGCCGGCGCCGGACGCGTCGAACGCGATCCTGATCTGCCACGCGCTGACTGGCGATCAGCATGTCGCCTCCACCCACCCGATCACCGGCAAGCCCGGCTGGTGGACGCGGATGGTGGGCGCGGGCAAGCCTGTCGATCCGGCGCGACATTTCATCGTCTGCGCCAACGTGCTCGGTTCCTGCCTCGGCTCGTCCGGCCCCGCCTCACGCGCAGAGGATGGCCAGCCTTATGCGATGCGCTTTCCCGTCATCACGATCCGCGACATGGTGCGCGCGCAGGCGCTGCTGCTCGATCATCTCGGCATTCGCCAACTTGCCGCGGTGGTTGGCGGATCGATGGGCGGCATGCAGGTGCTGGAATGGGCGGCGACCTTTCCGGAGCGCGTGCGCGCGGCGGTGGTGATCGCGTCGGCTGCGCGGCACTCGGCGCAGAACATCGCTTTCCACGAGGTCGGCCGTCAGGCGATCATGGCCGATCCGCGGTGGAAGGCAGGCGATTATTACGGGGCGGAGCCGCCTGCGGCCGGGCTGGCGGTGGCGCGCATGGCGGCGCACATCACCTATCTGTCGGAAGCCGGGCTGACCGAGAAGTTCGGCCGTCGCCTGCAATCGCGTGATGCCAAGAGCTTCGGCTTCGATGCGGACTTCCAGGTGGAAAGCTATCTCCGCCACCAGGGCATCAGCTTCGTCGACCGGTTCGACGCGAACAGCTACCTCTACATCACCCGCGCGATGGATTATTTCGATCTGGCCGAGGAGCATGGCGGGCGGTTGGCCAATGCGTTTCGCGGCACGCGCACGCGCTTCTGCCTCGTCTCGTTCGATAGCGACTGGCTTTATCCCACGACCGAATCACGCTCGATCGTTCATGCGCTGAACGCGGCAGGTGCGCCGGTCAGCTTCGTCGAGCTGTCCTCGCCGTTCGGGCACGATGCTTTCCTGCTCGACGTGCCGGAGCTGAACCGGGTCGTCGACGGCTTCATCCGGGCGGGTGAGGCATGAGCCTCAGGCCCGATCTCGCGATCATCGCGCGGCATGTCGATCCCGGCAGCCGCATCCTCGATGTCGGCTGCGGCGACGGCCAGCTGATGGCGGTGCTGCGCGACACGCGGCAGGCGGACGCGCGCGGGATCGAGATAGACGGCACAAACGTCTCCGCCGCCGTAGCGCGGGGCCTGTCCGTCGTTCAGGGCGATGCGGATACGGACCTCGCCGACTATCCCGATACGGCGTTCGACTATGCGATTTTGAGCCAGACGCTGCAGACCACGCGTGCCCCGGACCGTGTGCTGGAAGAGCTGCTGCGCATCGGCCGCCGTGCCTTCGTCTCCTTTCCCAATTTCGCCTATTGGCGGGTGCGCTGGAGCCTGATGTGGAGCGGACGGATGCCGGTGACGCCGGCGCTGCCGGTCAGCTGGTATGCGACGGAGAACATCCACCAGCTGACCGTCGAGGATTTCCGCAGATTCGTGCGCGAACGCGGCATCACCGTGGAAGGCGCCTGGTTCCTGCGCGGCGCGCAACAACGCGGCGCGGCGGCGGCAAATTTCCGCGCCGAGCATGCGGTGTTCCTGCTGCGGCGCTGATCCGCGCCGCTCAGCCGCGCGAGCCGAACAAAGCGGTGCCCACCCGAACCACGGTGGCGCCAAGCATCACCGCAGTCTCGTAATCCGAGGACATGCCCATGCTGAGCCCGGCCAGCCCATGATCCCGCGCCAGTTTGGCGGTGAGCGCGAAATAAGGGGCAGCCTCCACGTCTGCCGGAGGCACGCACATCAACCCGACCACCGGCAGCTTCGCATCGCGAGCCGTGGCGAGCAGCGAAGGGAGATCAGCCAGAGCCACGCCGCCCTTCTGCGGCTCCTCACCGACATCGACCTGGATGAAGCAGTCGGGCCGTCGCCCGGCCTTGTCCATCGCGCGGGCGAGCGCGTCGACAAGGCGTGGACGGTCGACGGAATGGATCACGTTGAACAGCTCAACCGCATCGTCCGCCTTGTTCGACTGGAGCTGCCCGACGAGGTGGAGGCGCGTGTCGGTCCGGCGCAGCGCTGGCCATTTCGCCTGAGCCTCCTGCACCCGGTTCTCGCCGAAACTCGCTTGTCCAGCACCCAGCAGCGGCTCAATCGCCTCTGCGGGGTGAGTCTTGGACACGGCGACAAGCTCGATCCCTGCCGGATCGCGGCGCGCCGCGGCAGCCGCCCGCGCGATATCGTCCCGGATGGTGGCAAGGCGGGCGGCGGCACTGTCGCTGGAGCTGTCGGTGGTCATCGCCAGCGCTATAGGCGCTTGCCATGCACCCGCGCCACCCGCCCCGCCTCTGGCTGATGACCGATGAGCGGATGGGCGAGGCGTTGTGGTCTGCGTTGTTGCGCTTGCCGAAAGGCGCGGGCGTCGTCTTCCGCCATCGCAGCACCCCGGGTCGCCGCGCCTTGTATGAGCGCGTGCGGCGTATCGCGCGGGCCCGGCGGCTGGTGCTGGTCCTTGCCGGCGATGTGCGTGTCGCCGCTGCCTGGCGCGCAGATGGCGTACATGGCCGCGACCCGCGCCGTACCGCGCGTCCGCTGCTGCGGACCATGCCGGTGCATGATCCTGTCGAAGCGCATCGGGCAAAACGCGCTGACGTGGCGTTCGTCTCTCCGGTTTTCGCCACGCGCAGTCACGTCGGCGCAGGATCGCTGGGGATCAGCGGCTTCGCACGGCTTGCGCGCCAAGTCAGACGACCGGTCGCGCTCGGTGGCATAGACTCACGCCGTGCCCGGCTGCTGCCGTTTGCTTATGGTTGGGCCGCGATCGACGCGTGGATGGCGCCGCGCTGACGCAGCGACACGCTCCGATCAGAAGCGGAAGGCGGTCCCGACATAGACGGCCTGGCTGTCGCGCTGGTCGTCGAAGATGTAGTCGGTGCGATCACGCTCACGCTTGTAGCGAACGCCACCGGACAGTTCGAGATTGCGCGTCAGCGCATAGGAACCGCCAAGATCGA
Organism: Sphingomonas jatrophae; assembly: GCF_900113315.1. Classification (GTDB taxonomy): domain Bacteria; phylum Pseudomonadota; class Alphaproteobacteria; order Sphingomonadales; family Sphingomonadaceae; genus Sphingomonas_P; species Sphingomonas_P jatrophae. The sequence continues at coordinate 1,133,444 of NZ_FOZG01000002.1, forward strand.
CCGAGTAACTCTGATCCGGCCCGATCAGACTGCGCTGATCGGTCGCGCGATCCGCACCGACCTGGACCCGCGTGCTCCACTGCTTGCCCGAGTAGCTGAGACCCAGATCAACCGCCTCGCGGCCGAGCGGGAGCAGGCCCGCATCCATCCGCGCGACATCACCAGACAGTGCAAAGCGCTTCCAGCCAATCGAGACGCCGAGATTATAGGCGGTCGGCAACACCGCCGACGTGCCGAGCGCCGCCACCCGGGCGGTATCCGGCCGGGCGGTGCGGGCACGGACGGCAACGGTTACGCCGCGGCGATTGCCGGGCCCAGCTGCCGGCGTGAAGCGGAAGCCCGTCGCAGACAGGCCACTCGCCGACATGGCAGCAACCCGACCGGGATCAGCCGCCGCCGGGGTAAAGGCACCGATGCCGCCGCCCCCAAACGGAATGGAGGCAGACTTCTTGACCCGGAGGTTGCGCGGCGCGGCCTCAGCCGCGACCAGCGGAAGCGCGGCGGACGCAACGAGGGCGAGCGCAGACACCGCGCCCAACATCCCCCTGCTTCCGCGACTCGACCACATGGGCCTGATACTCCTCCCCGCCCCGAACGCGGCCTAGCCGAAAGGGTTGACCGGCGGAACCGAGCGATAAGCGATTCCCTGCCAGTGTTGCACCCGGCCCACAGGGCAGGCCGCTTGCTCGTGCAGGCGCAGCATCTATAACGGCGCCATTCCCGATCCCTGGCTCCGTGAGGTTCCATGCCGCGTCTGTCTCCCGCCGCTCTTCTTCTGCCGGCGGCCCTCCTGCTCGGAGCCTGCGGCGGCAGCGGATCCAAGGACCGCGTCCGGGCCGATCTCGCCGCGTCCAAGACGACCACGATCGGCGTCAACGCCTATCTCTGGCGCGCGACACTGGAGACCCTGTCGTTCATGCCCGTTGCACAGGCGGACTCGAACGGCGGCGTGTTCGTGACCGACTGGTACGCCAATCCGGCCACGCCGGGGGAACGGATGAAGGTCACCGTGGCGATCCTCGACCAGGATCTGCGCGCCGACGCGCTGCGCGTCGCGGCCGCCCGCCAGATCAACCAGGGTGGTCAGTGGGTCGATGCGCCGGTGCAAGCGGCGACCGTGCAGAAGCTGGAGGAAATCATCCTCGCCAAGGCGCGTGACCTCCGCCAATCCGCCGTCGCCGGCTGAGCTTCGCCATGACGAGCCGGTTCAACCCGCACGCCGCCGAGCCGCGCTGGCAGGCGGCCTGGGAGGAAGCGGGCAGCTTCCGCGCAAACGACGCCAGCCCCAAGCCCAAGAGCTACGTGCTCGAGATGTTCCCCTATCCATCGGGGCGCATCCACATGGGGCATGTGCGCAATTACACGATGGGCGACGTGCTAGCCCGCTTTCGTCGCATGACCGGGCATGAAGTGCTCCATCCCATGGGTTGGGACGCGTTCGGCATGCCGGCCGAAAATGCAGCGATGGAGAAGAAGGTGCATCCGGGTGACTGGACGCGCCAAAATATCGCCGCGATGCGTGCGCAGCTGAAGCGCTTGGGCTTCGCGCTCGACTGGAGCCGCGAACTCGCCACATGCGAGCCTGATTATTACGGGCATGAGCAGGCGCTGTTCCTGGACCTGTTCAAGCACGGGCTGGTCTATCGCAAGGAAAGCGCGGTCAACTGGGATCCGGTCGACATGACCGTGCTCGCCAACGAGCAGGTGATCGACGGTCGCGGCTGGCGATCCGGTGCGTTGGTCGAGCGGCGCAAGCTCAGCCAGTGGTTCCTGCGCATCACCGATTTCGCCGACGAGCTGCTGGACGGGCTGAAGGGTCTCGACCATTGGCCCGACAAGGTGAAGCTGATGCAGGAGAACTGGATCGGCCGCAGCCGGGGCCTGCGCTTCCGCTTCGCCATCACCGGCGATGTGCCTGCAGGGCAGGACATGCTTGAGGTCTTTACGACCCGGCCCGACACGATCTTCGGCGCCTCCTTCGCTGCGATCGCTGCCGATCACCCGCTCGCGCTTGCGCTGGCGGAGCGCGACGCGGCGCTCGCCACCTTCGCCGACGAATGTCGCCGCACTGGCACCGCCGCCGCAGAGGTGGAAACGCAGGAAAAGCGCGGCTACGATACCGGCCTGCGCGTTGTGCATCCGCTCGACCCGGAGTGGACGCTGCCGCTGTTCGTCGCCAACTTCGTGCTGATGGATTATGGCACCGGCGCCGTCTTCGGGGTGCCGGGCCACGATCAGCGCGATCTCGATTTCGCGCGCAAGTACCAGCTGCCCGTCACCCGCGTCGTCGCCACCACGGCGGATACTGCCGACGAGCCGATCCATGACGAGGCCGATACGCGCGACGGCGTGATCGTCCACTCGCGTTTCCTCGACGGCCTCAAGGTCGAAGAGGCGAAGGCGGCGGTGATCGCGCGCGCCGAGGCGGACGGCTGGGGCCAGGGCACCACCGTCTGGCGGCTGCGTGACTGGGGCGTGTCGCGCCAGCGTTACTGGGGCACACCGATCCCGATCATCCATTGCGATAGCTGCGGCGCGGTGCCGGTGCCCAAGGATCAGCTGCCCGTCGTGCTACCGGAGGACGTCAGCTTCGACGTGCCCGGCAACCCGCTCGATCGCCACCCGACGTGGAAGCACGTGCCCTGCCCCAGTTGTGGCAAGGACGCGCGGCGCGAAACCGATACGCTCGACACCTTTGTCGATTCATCCTGGTATTTCATCCGCTTCGCCAGCCAGCCCGACGATCGACCGTTCGATCGGGCTGTCGCCGAGCAATGGCTGCCCGTCGGGCAATATATCGGCGGCGTGGAGCATGCGATCCTGCACCTCCTCTACGCGCGCTTCTGGACGCGCGCGCTGCGGCGCACCGGTCTGCTCGACATCGCGGAACCCTTCTCCGGCCTGTTCACCCAGGGCATGGTGACGCACGAAACCTATTTCGACACGGACGAAGCAGGCCGCACGCTCTGGTACGCACCCGAGGAAGTGGAGCGCACCTCTGACGGCGCCATCGCCCGCTCCAGCGGCCTGCCGGTTACTGTCGGCCGCGTCGAAAAGATGTCGAAGTCGAAGAAGAATACGGTCGATCCGGGGCCGATCGTCGACCAATATGGTGCCGATGCCGTCCGCTGGTTCATGCTGTCGGACAGCCCGCCCGAGCGTGATCTACCGTGGAGCGAAGCCGGCATCGAAGGCGCTTGGCGCTTCGTCCAACGGCTGTGGCGTTTGACGGAAGCGAACGATGCGCCGGAGGGCGAGGACAAGGACCTAGCGCGCAAGCTGCACCGCGCCGTGGCAGGCGTAGCGGCCGACGTCGAAGCGCTGTCGTTCAACAAGGCGGTGGCGAAGATCTACGAACTCGCCAACGCCATCGAGAAAGCGGCCCCCTCCGCCACCCGCACAGGTGCGGCCGAAACGTTGATCCGCATCGTTGCGCCGATGGTGCCGCACCTTGCCGAAGAGGCATGGGCGCGGCTGGGGCGTGAGGGTCTCGTTGCCGACGCATCGTGGCCCGAGGTCGATCCGGCGCTGCTCGTCGACGACGAGGTGACGATCGCCATCCAGGTCAACGGCAAGCTGCGCGACACGATCATGGCGCCGAAGGGCACCGACCGGCCGACGCTGGAAGCGCTTGCACTGGGCTCGGACAAGGTTCTCCGCCTGCTTGAGGGGCGCACGCCGAAGAAGGTCGTCGTCGTACCCGACCGGCTCGTGAACCTCGTCGCGTGAGGCGGATTGCAGCTCTCCTGCTGATCGCAGCCACCCTGCCCTCCTGCGGGCTACAGCCGCTCTACGCCGGCGGTGGAACCGGCGTGGCCGCCTCCGGGCTCGACCGGATCGCCGTCGCCGACATGCCAGGCCGTGCCGGCTGGCTGATGAAGGCAGCTCTGACCGATCGGCTGCGCCCATCGGGCGAGCCGGTGTGGCGCCTTGAGGTGGCGCTGGATGACCAGATTGCCGGCTTCGGCATTCGTAGTGACTATGCGGTGACGCGCGAGCGGCGGACGCTGCGCGCGCGCTATCGCCTCGTCGATGCGGCGCAAGGCACGGTGCTGCTTGATGCCACCGCCGGTTCGGACGCAGGCGTGGACGTCGTCTCCTCCGACTACGCGACCATCGCCGCGGAACAGACCGCTTTGGAGCGGCTGACGCAGGAAGTCGCGCAGCAGATCACCACGCGTCTCGCACTCTACGTCCGGCGGACGGCCGCCGCCGGCAAGTGACCGCGGTCAAGCCCGCAGAGGCGCGTCGCGCGCTCGACGCGGCCGATCCGGCAGTCCGGTGCATCCTGGTCTACGGCCCCGATGAAGCGGCGTCGCGGGCCTTGGCTGCGCGGCTCGGCCCCGCAGTTGGCAGCGATGCAGAGCGCATCGACCTGACCGGGTCAGCGCTAAAGGCCGACCCTGCACGACTGGCGGATGAGGCAGCGGCTTTCTCCATGTTCGGCGGGCGCCGCTGGATTCGTGTCGAGCCGGTCGGCGATGAGGCCACAGAGGCAGTTGCCGCGCTGCTCGAAGCGGCTGCAGCCGGTAATCCGGTCGTCCTCATCGCAGGGGAGCTTCGCAAGGACTCGAAGCTGGTCAAGCTGGTGACCGCCGCGCCGAATGCGCTCGCCTGCATCAACTACCTGCCTGATGCCTCGCAGATCGACCGGGTGGTTGCGGATCTGGGGCGGGAGGCTGGCCTCTCGATCGCGCCTGACGTCGCACGTCGACTGGCAACGCTGGCCGCGGGGGATCGCGCCGTGATCGCGCAGGAGATCGGCAAGTACGCCGACTATCTCGATGCCGCTCCTGATCGCAGGCGCGAGCTCGGCCATGATGCGCTCGACTCGCTCGCCCCGGCAGAGGCGGAGAGCGACTGGGATCGTCTGCTTCACGCTGTGTTTGCGGGTGAGCCGGCCCGAGTGGCTGAGGAGCTGGCGAGACTGGATGAGACCGGCATCCCGCTCATCCGGGCACTGCAACGCCGACTGCTGTTGCTGACGGAGCTTAGCGCTCAAGTTGCAGCAGGCAATTCCATCGACACGGCGGTGAAGAGCAACCGGACGATCTTCTGGAAGACCGCTCCGCTGGTTACGGCTGAACTCAGGCGCTGGTCACCCGACGCGCTCGCCGCCGCTCTGGCGCGCGTAACGGCGGCTGGTCGAGCAGCGATGCAATCGACTGGGCCGGGGACAATCGCCGCTGAGGCTGCAGCACTCGATCTCGCGCGCATCGCGGCGCGCCGGCGCTAACCTTCTAAGGCAGTCTAGATCGGCTCGCCCGACAGACGTTGGCAGATCATGTCGAGTTGATCGAGCGAAGAGTAGCCGAGCGTTACCGTGCCGCCATTCGGACCGAACGCGATCGACACCTTCAATCCGAGCAGATCGCCTAGCTGCCGCTCGAGCGCGGCGGTGTCCGCGTCACCAGTGCTGGCTGGCTTGGTCGCCGCACGCTCTCGCTTCGGCTTGGCACCGCGCGCGAGCGTCTCTGCGTCTCGAACTGACAGGCCGCGGGCGACGATCTCTCCGGCGAGCTCCGCCGGATTGTCGGTTGTCACCAACGCACGTGCGTGCCCCATGGTAAGCGTGCCATCGGCCACCATCGTTCGGACGTCGGCCGGCAGATCCAGCAGACGCAGCAAATTGGCGACATGACTGCGGGATTTGTGGACAAGCTTGCCAAGCACTTCCTGCGTATGGCCATACTCGTCAATAAGCCGCCGATAGCCCTCCGCTTCCTCGATTGCGTTTAGGTCTTCGCGCTGAATATTCTCCAGAAGAGCCACTTCTAGCGTCGTGGCGTCGTCAAAGTCGCGAACGATTACAGGCACTTCGTGGAGATGAGCTCTCTGTGCCGCACGCCAGCGACGCTCACCAGCAACGATCTGATATCCAATTCCCGCCGGACGGACGACGATCGGTTGCAACAGCCCGCGAGCAGCGATGGACGCGGCAAGCTCATCCAGTGCTGCATCGTCGAAGTGACGGCGGGGCTGCCCTGGATGGGGCTTGATGGACGAGACCGGAACAGTCTGCGTCCCGCTGCCCCCGCCACTCACCGGCTGCTCGCGTTCGACCTCTCCAAGCAATGCCGAGAGGCCACGCCCTAGTCCGCGCCTTGGCTCGCTCATGCCGCTGCTGCCGGCTTGGGCAAGCGGATCATCAGCTCGCGAGCGAGAGCGATATAGGCCTCCGAGCCTGGGCAGCGATGATCGTAGATCAATGCGGGCACCCCATGGCTCGGTGCTTCGGACAGGCGGACATTGCGTGGGATTACAGTCTCAAACACAATCCCACCGAGGCAGGCACGAACGTCCTGGGCCACCTGTTCGGATAGGCGATTTCGGCGATCGTACATGGTGAGGGCAACACCCAGGATCGACAATCCAGGATTGAACCGGCCGCGAATGCGCTCAAAAGTCTGCAGTAGCTGACTCAGTCCTTCAAGCGCGAAGAACTCACATTGCAATGGTATCAGGAGCAATCGGGCGGCAACGAGCGCATTGACCGTCAACAGCCCGAGCGAAGGCGGGCAATCGATGATGCAGATATCCCAGCGCGCAGGAGGCGCGGCATCCAAGGCATGATCCAGTCTGTGGGTGCGATCACCAGCATCGATCAATTCGATCTCAGCACCGGAGAGATCGACCGTGGCTGCGATTAGATCGAGGCGCGGTACGCGTGTCGCGATCGCCGCATCTGCCGCGCTGCACTCGCCCCGCAGAAGCTCATAGCTGGATAGCGTGCGCTCCGGCGGATGGATGCCAAGGCCGGTCGATGCATTCCCCTGCGGATCGAAGTCGATCAGCAACACACGCCACCCCGTCGCCGCAAGCGCAGTGGCGAGGTTGATCGCGGACGTGGTCTTGCCGACCCCGCCTTTCTGGTTTGCCACCGCGATGCGGATCATCGTTTCACCCTCCGCTTGAGCCCGCTCGCGACGACGATGGCCGCGTCCGGATCGGTAAGGCTGGGGACCAGCCGGAACTCACCCTGCCACGTCGCCCTCGCCTGTTCCAGTTCAGACCGCGCGCTTCGCCCTTTCATCAGCAACCAGAGCGTCTGTTCATCGGCCAAATGGGTTGTACTCTCGATCAAGTTCGTTAGCGGCGCGACTGCCCGGGCGCTGATGACGCTGACCGGCGGCGACGCGATCAGCTGGACTTTCTTTTGATGCACTGCAACATTGTCTAAGTGCAATTTACTCGCGACTTCTCGAAGGAAACCAACCCTTAGTGCCCGCGGTTCGGCCAGAATCATCTGCCTGTTCGGCTCAGCAATAGCGATCACCAACCCCGGAAAGCCCGCCCCAGTCCCAACGTCCAGCCATGAGCCTGTGCCCTCTGCCAAGGGGAGAAGCTGCAATGAATCTAGAATATGGCGTTGCCAAAGCTGCGGGCGGGTTCCGGCAGAGATGAGATTTTGACCAGCAGACGCCTCGTCGAGAATCTGCACGAAAGACTTTAGCCGATCAATTGTTTCATGTGGAACATGGAGTTGCCGCAAGAGCTCCAGATCGCCAGCGTTCATGCAGCGCGGTCCGCCGCGACCATGACGGCGACGACAGCTGCAGGACTAATGCCCCGGATACGCCCTACCTCAGCAATTGTACGTGGCGCTGCAGCCTTAAGCCGCTCAACCATCTCCCGGGACAAACCGGCTATGGCCTCGAAGCGCAGCGTTTCTGGAACCTTCCTGGCTTCGTCTCTCGTCACGCGATGACGCTCCTGAGCCTGTCGGGTCAGATAGGGTCGGTAGCGGCAATCGGTGTTCAACTCCTCGGCAACATCAGTTGGGAGCGCCGCCAGCCTTGTAGAAATGCTTGTTGCTACTCGCCAGTCCAGACCCACACTCACCCACTCTCCCAAACTCATAGCACTCATATCGTGAGCGGCATCGAAGCCAGCGGCTCTCACCTGCTGAGGGGTAACACGCACCGCCAATGCCGCCTCCCCCTCAGAACGAGCTTGCCGTCGACGAACGACATGAGTCCGTCGATCGGACCCGAGCAGGCCAGTCGCCGTCGCTACATCCTCAAGCCTAGTCTCTGAGTTGTCCGCTCTCAGGCTAAGCCGATATTCGGCCCGCGCGGTCAGCATGCGATAAGGTTCGGTCACGCCTTGCAGAACAAGGTCGTCGATCATGACACCTATATAGCTTTGCGAGCGATCCAACACCATCGCCGGGCGCCCCGCCACTGCTAATGCTGCATTCGCACCGGCAACGAGACCTTGCGCAGCGGCCTCCTCGTAGCCTGTCGTTCCATTGACCTGCCCCGCCAGGAAAAGGCCCTTAATCTGCCGGGTCTCTAGCGTCTGCTCAAGGCACCTGGGATCAATATGGTCATATTCCACTGCGTAGCCGGGTTTCAAAATCTCCGCACGCTCAAGGCCGGGGACCGTGCGGATGAATGCGGCTTGGATCGCAGACGGTAAAGACGTGGAGATCCCGTTCGGATAGACGCTCGGGCTGTCGAGACCTTCCGGCTCAAGGAAGATCTGGTGACCGTCACGATCACCGAAGCGCACCACCTTGTCCTCGATTGATGGGCAATAGCGCGGGCCACGGCCCTCAATCATCCCTGCGTAGAGAGGAGACAGATGCTTTGCCGAGCGGATGATCTCGTGCGTTTCGAGCGTCGTTCGCGTGATGGCACAAGCGACTTGAGGTAGCAGCCGCCTCGCTGTCAGCGACGACATCGTCCACTGCTCGACGTCGGAGTGTTGCGGCTCCAACGCCGCCCAATTGATCGTCCGGGCATCCAGCCGTGGCGGCGTGCCGGTCTTCAAACGCGCCATTGGCAGCTGCCAAGACCGGAGTTGCTCCGCTAGTCGGGTTGCGGCGCTTTCGGAAACTCGCCCCCCACCAGACTGATCCAGCCCCATGAACAAGCGTCCGGCCAGGAACGTACCGGTAGCTATGACCACCGCTTGGGTGGAAACCCGCTGACCATCACCTAGCGAGATGCCACACACAGAACCTTTTTCGAGCTGCAGCGCCGTTGCTTCAGCGACGACAACTTCAACCCGTGACTCGGCCCTAATTGCCACTTGGACCGCTGCAGCAAAGCGTTGACGATCCACCTGAACGCGCGGACCGTGAACCGCAGGCCCCTTGCTCCGGTTGAGCATACGATGGTGAATGGCGGCTTGATCAGCGCACCGGGCTGCGAGGCCGTCGAGCGCGTCCACCTCTCGTACCAGATGCCCTTTGCCGACGCCACCAATCGCTGGGTTGCAGGAGAGCGCGCCAATATTTTCGCGCTGAAGAGTGACAAGGCCAACCGAAGCGCCAAGCCGGGCTGCTGCCATTGCGGCTTCACAACCAGCGTGCCCTGCCCCGATTACGACAACGTCGTAATGTTTCATGTGGAACATCACTTCCCGACGCAAAATCGATTGAACACTGTGTCGAGCAGGTCCTCGATGCCGCCACCCCCACCCACCTGTTCAAGGCGGACCAGGGCGCTACGAACATGTTCGGCGAAGAGGAGCTCGTCGGCTGCCTGCGCAAGTGCGTGGCGCAATTCGCCAACAGCGGCAGCGATAGCCGAACGCTGCCTCAGGTTCAACGCACTCTCCCCCTCCCGCGGGAGCAGATCACGCGCGCGCGTAACGAGGAGGTTACGAAGGTCTTCCAGTCCAGCGCCGGTCAACGCGGAAACCGCCAGTCGGCCGTTCCTTGACCCGGCACGATCCGGAAGGTCACATCTAGGCCAAATATGGATCGCGCCCTCATGCTGCTCGGGCGCAGGCTCATCATCCAGCCACACGAGGATGTCCGCCGCCAGCATCGCGGCGCGTGCTCTCTCGACGCCGATCGCCTCTACCGGATCGCCGCTAGTCCTCAGACCCGCTGTGTCGAACAAAAGGAATGGAATACCGCCGATCGCCAAGGGTACCTCGAGCACATCTCTCGTCGTACCTGCAACAGGTGTGGCGATCGCCGCGTCTCGTCCGGCCAGTGCATTTAACAGACTTGATTTTCCTGCGTTGACCGGTCCTGCCAGCACCACACGGATGCCATCCCGCAGACGCTCTGCAGGCGGCCGCGCAAGTGCGGCTTCCATTTCAACGGTGAGCGCTCCCACTGCTTCCAACGGCAGGTTCACGTCGGCTGCTTCGTCCTCGGCAGCAAGGTCGATCCCGGCTTCTACCAGAGCAGCCGCGCCCAGCAGTTTGTCGCGCCACCTGGCAACTTCCCGCGCAAGCCCACCTTCACTCGCCGCAAGCGCCACCCGGCGTTGGATCTCCGTCTCGGCCTCCAGCAGATCGGCAAGACCCTCGGCAGCAGTCAAATCTAGGCGATCGTTATAGAGGGCCCGCCTCGTAAACTCGCCAGCTTCCGCCCGGCGCAGCTTCGGCTGACGCTCTAGCGCTGTCTCTACAGCCGCGACGACCGCTCGACCGCCATGCAGATGCAGTTCGGCCATGTCTTCGCCCGTGGCCGTTCCTGGTCCTGGTAACCACAAGATCAAAGCACGATCGAGAGCGTCTCCCTCATCGCGCAAGGTCCGCAAAGAGGCCCGCCGTGGCTCCGGCAACGCGCCTGCAAGGTGTCGAAGCGCCTCGCCCGCCTGAGGTCCACTCATACGAACGACAGCTATTCCCGCAGGTAGTGCGCCGCTCGACAGGGCGAAAATCGTGTCTCCGCTCACGCTTTGCGAGGATTGCCCATCTGGTCGAACAATTGACGCCACATCGACATCCCTGCTTCCCCCATCGGGGCCCACGATTTCATCATCTGCTCGACCACGTCGGGGGTGACCCCTTCGGCCGCAACCCGGGAAAGCTTATCCACATAGATGGCGTGCACCGGGGTCAAATCCGGCAAGCCGAGGAAGCGGCGCGCCTCCTCGGGCGTGCAATCAATGTCCACGCTGACCTTCATTACCACCCCCGCCTTGAGCCTTCTAGCCGCAATGCTAGAAGGCCAAGCGAGACCCGTCCATCGCCGAGACGTTGGGCGGGCAGTCCGAGAGGAGCGGCTTGTGGGCGAACGCGTGACGATCCCGGCACTGGGTGGTGAGGGTAGCTTCGGCGCATACGTTTCCACGCCTGATGGCAAGCCGAAGGGTGCCGTCGTCGTGATCCAGGAGGTGTTCGGCATTAATGCCGGCATCCGCGCGAAGGTCGATGCTTGGGCCGCCGAGGGCTATTACGCGATCGCGCTTGATCTGTTCTGGCGGCTGGAGCCCGGCATAGAGCTGGACCCTGATGTGCCCGAGCAGTTCGAGCGCGCCCTGGCCTTGATCCGTCGCTTCAATGTCGACGCTGCCGTTCGCGACATCGAGGCGACGATCCGGTTCGCTCGGGAGGCAGCCGGCGGGCGGAAGGTCGGCGTCGTTGGCTTCTGCCTTGGTGGCCGGATGGCTTATCTGTCGGCGACGCGCACCGATGCGGATGCCGCAGTCGGTTATTACGGCGCGGGGATCGATGCCGTACTGGGTGAAGCGCATGCCATCGCAAATCCGCTGCTGCTGCATTTCGCGGGAGAGGACCATTTCGTGCCGGCGGAGACCGTTACGACGATCCGAACTGCCCTTGCCGCTAATCCGCACGTGACGATCGAGGAATATCCGGGCGTCGATCATGGGTTCGCGACATCGTTCGGCAAACGGCGGGTAGAGGAAGCCGCGCAGCTCGCCGACGGACGGACCATCGCTTTCTTCGAGCGGCATCTCGCCAGCTGAGCCGTTTGTCCCCCGCCTCTGACCATCGGTTGCCGATCGCATATGCCCCGGCTAGAGGCGGCCGCAATGCTTGATGCGCTTGCCCGGATCGACTGCTGGATCTTCGATCTGGACAATACGCTCTATCCAGCGTCGTGCGACCTGTTTGCCCGTATCGACGTACGGATGACAGCCTATGTGGCGCGATTGCTCGAGATTGATCCTGTCGAGGCGCGGCGCATCCAGAAGGCCTATTTTCACGAGCATGGCACCACGCTTGCCGGGCTGATGGCCGAGCATGCCGTCGATCCGGCGGACTTCCTTGCCGATGTCCATGCCATTGAGATGGAGGTGCTGGTGGAAGATCGGATCCTTGTGGAGACGATCGCGCGCCTGCCGGGTCGCAAGCTCGTCTTCACCAATGGCGATGGTGACTATGCCGGGCGGGTGCTGGATCGTCTCGGGCTCGGCAGCGCGTTCGAGGCGATTCACGATATTCACGCTTGTGCCTATGAGCCGAAGCCGAACCCAGCGGCTTATGCGGCCATGGTCGAGCGGTTCGGCATTCGGCCGGACACCGCTTTGTTCGTCGAGGATATGGCGCGCAACCTGGTGCCTGCAAAAACGCTCGGCATGACGACCGTCTGGATCGACAACGGCTCCGAACAGGGTCCCTCCGATCAGTATCTCGACCATATCGATTACCGCGTTGCCGATCTGGCGACCTGGCTGCACGACATCATGGGGACCGCACATGCCTGACATCGAGCGCATCATCGAAACCGCATGGGACTCCCGCGACCGGCTCGACGCCAATCTGGGCGATGGTCTGCGCGGTGCTGTGGAGGAGGCGCTCGCCCGTCTGGATGCGGGAACGCTGCGTGTGGCGGAGCCGCGGGATGGCGGCTGGCACGTCAACCAGTGGGCGAAGAAAGCAGTGCTGCTGTCGTTCCGGTTGAACGACAACGTACTGGTCGACGGGGGGGCGGCCGGCGCGCCGGCCTTCGACAAGGTGCCGTCCAAGTTCGAGGGCTGGGACGAGGCGCGCTTCCGCGAAGGCGGCTTCCGCGTCGTACCGGGCGCGGTGGCGCGACGTGGCGCCTTTATCGGCCGCGGGGCCGTGCTGATGCCGAGCTTCGTCAACATCGGCGCCTATGTCGGCGAAGGCACGATGGTGGATACCTGGGCGACTGTCGGCAGCTGCGCGCAGATCGGGCGTAACGTGCACATCTCGGGCGGCGCGGGCATCGGCGGCGTGCTGGAGCCGTTGCAGGCGAATCCCGTGATCATCGAGGATGGCGCCTTCATCGGGGCGCGCAGCGAAGTGGCCGAGGGCGTGATCGTGCGGGAAGGCGCGGTGCTGTCAATGGGCGTCTATCTGGGTGCCTCCACCAAGATCGTCGATCGTGCGACGGGCGAGGTGACACGGGGTGAAGTGCCGCCCTACGCCGTCGTCGTGCCGGGCAGCCTGCCGGCGGAGAATGGCGGGCCGAGCCTCTATTGCGCGGTGATCGTGAAGCGGGTGGATGCGCAGACCCGGGCGAAGACGGGCATCAACGAACTGCTGCGCGACTGAGGTTTTGCGCGCTTAAGTTGACAAAGTTGACACTCAGAGGGGCTTTTCCGACATCGCAGGGTTGAGCTGCGGTGTCGATACGCTCGTTCTTATATGATTGAGAATCAACCCACCTGGTTCATACCGGTGGATTCCCTACAAAGCTATCCCGTACGTCAACGACACTCTGAACAAGGCTCACGGTGGATCCCGGAACAAGTCCGGGATGACGGGAGTCGGCCTCAGACCCGCATCGGCATGAGGACGTAGAGCGCGCTCGACGTGTCGCTTTCGCGGATCAGCGTCGGGGCCGCGGCGTCGGCTAGATGGACCTCGACGAGATCGCCTTCGATCTGGTTGAGGATGTCGAGCAGATAGCGGGCGTTGAAGCCGATATCGAAGCCGGGGGAGGTATATTCGCCGGGCACATCCTCGGTCGACGTGCCGTTCTCGGGCGAGGTTACCGACAGCGTGACGCGGTCACGATCCAGCGTCATCTTCACCGCGCGCGTCTTCTCGCTGGCGATGGTGGCGACGCGGTCAACGCCCTGCATGAAGCTGCGCGGATCGATCTTGAGCAGCTTGTCGTTCGCCGACGGGATGACGCGGGTATAATCGGGGAAGGTGCCGTCGATCAGCTTGGAGGTGAGCACGGCACGGCCGAGCTCGAAACGGATCTTGGTGCCCGACAGCGACACGCCGACCGCGCCGTCCACCTCGTCGAGCAGCTTGCGCAGCTCTCCGACGCATTTCCGCGGCACGATCACGTCGGGCATGCCGTCCGCGCCCTCCGGCTTCTCCGCGGTGACGCGCGCGAGGCGGTGGCCGTCGGTCGCGGCGGCCTTCAGCTGGCCGTCAGCGACGTGGAGGAAGATGCCGTTGAGATAATAGCGCGTTTCTTCCGTCGAGATGGCGAAGCGCGTCTTGTCGATGATCTGCTTCAGCGTCTCGGCCGGCAGTTCGAACCCGGTCGGCAGCTCGCCCTCGGCGATCACCGGGAAATCGTCGCGCGGCAGCGTCGGCAACGTGAAGTTGGAGCGGCCGGCGACGACCTTCATCCGCCCTTCGGCGGCAGAGAGCGAGACCTGCGAGCCTTCGGGCAGCTTGCGCGCGATATCGAACAGCAGGTGTGCGGAAACGGTGGTGGCCCCGGGCGTATCCACCGCGGCGTCGATCTGATCGACGATCTGCAGATCGAGATCGGTCGCCATCAGGCGCAGCCCGCCACCCGCCGTCGCCTCGATTAGCACGTTGGACAGGATCGGGATCGTGTTGCGCCGCTCGACCACGCTCTGCACATGGCCGAGGCTGCGCAGCAAGGTGGCCCGCTCGATCGTCGCCTTCATTCTGAAACGCCCCGCCCTTAGCTTTGGGTCGCCGTTATAGCGTGGGCGCGCCGGGCCGGAAGAGGGAAAGCCGGGCGCAGCGCACCGCGCCCGGTTCCATCCCCAACTTCTTCGGCGTGCCGCCCGGCCGTGATCCCCGCAGTTGCGGAGAGCGCCGGCCGGGCGGCAACGCCCGTTAGGTCAGAAGCGGAAGCCGAAGCCGCCGAGCGCCTGGTGACGCTCCAGACCCGCCTCGTAGTTGGAGTACCGATACTCCGCCTTGACGAAGCTGTTCGGGCCGACCGCATATTCGACACCCGCGCCGACGCGCGCGCCGTCGAGGTTGGTCTTGTCGAGACGGACATCCTCGATGCCGTCGTCGCTGTTCAGCTGGACGCGGGCATTGGTGTAGCCCGCCTTCGCGTAGAGCAGCGCACGGCCGCCGACGACGGTGCCGACGCGACCACCGATGTAGAGGTCACGCCCGGCCTTCAGGCAGACGCGCGGATTGGCGACGGTCTCGGCGCCGACGCAGGACTTGGCATCCGAATCCATCGCCTCGGCCTCGATGCCGACGAGCGCGCCGCCCATCTGCATGTCGTAGCCGGCGGCGACACCATAGGTGACGGCATCGTCATGGCCGGGATTGGTGACCGGGTGGTCCCAGCCGACGAGACCCTCGATGCGCGGGCCGGTGAAGGGCGCGTCCGCCTGCGCGAAAGCGGGGGACGCAGCGGCAACGCCGGCGAGGAGCGCGAGGGGGAAAGCAACGCTACGCATAGACAACTCCATTCCAGATCCCCCGTGACGGGCCGCGACTGGCGGCGGGGGGACGGGCGGCTCAAGTGCCCAAAGCGGAGTGGAGTTGCATGAACCTCACATAAACGAGACGGCCTGTTGCATACACGCAACAGGCCGTTCGTCCGGATCAGAAGCGGAGGCCGACGCCGGCGAGCAGCTGGTGACGCTCGCCGCCCGCCTCATAGTTGGTGTAGCGATACTCGCCCTTCACATAGGCCTTCTCGCCCAGCATGTGCTCCAGCCCGAGGCCGAGACGCACGCCGTCGACATTGCCGCTATCCTTGTAGCTGCCGGTCGCGGCATTGGCATCGTAAGAGGCGCTGAAGCGGGCGTTGCTGTAGCCGGCCTTGGCATAGACCATCGTCTTGGGGCCGACGAGCGCGCCGATCCGGGCACCGGCATAGAGATCGCGACCCGCCTTGGCGCACAGCCGGTCGCCCGCGCGGATCGCGCCGCTGACGCATTCCTTCTGCGTGCTGTCGGTCGCCTCGATCTCGATCCCGGCGCGGATGGTGTTGGACAGCGCGAAATCATAGCCGGCACCGACGCCGTAGAGAATGCCATCGTCATGATCGCCGCCGCCCTGGACGCGATCGCCGCCGGCAACGACTTCGACCCGCGGGCCGGTGAAGGGCGCGCGATCCTGCGCGAAGGCCGGCGTCGCCGCCAGCATGGAGGTGCCCGCAAGTGCGGCGAGGAACAGGATACGCATAAGCCAGAAACCCTTTTGTCTGCCCGGCCGCTGATCGGCTCTGTCGGCGTGGGCAGGCTCTTGCGGCGGATGCGGCGGCGACGCATGCCCGCCACGATGAAGCCCCGATCCCGCTCGACCAGGCTGCGCGCCGGCATGTTCGTCGTCGGGATCGCGCTTTCCGTCCCGACCTGGGCGGCGCGGGAATCGCTCGGCACGTTCGGCGGCTGGGGTGCTTTCCGCGATACCATGCCCGTGCGCCGCTGCTTCGCCATCGCCGAGCCGGTGCGCCGCGGAGGGCAGCGCGGGCGCGCCTTCCTCGGCATCGGCTATTGGCCGGACCGTGGCGTGCGCGGGCAGCTGCAGCTGCGCCTGTCACGCCGCAAGGCGCGGGGAACGCCCGTGGTGCTGAGTGCGGGCACGCGGCGCTTCGCGCTGATCGCCGGCGGCAATGCGGCGTGGGCGCCGAACGCGAGGGTGGATGCCGCAATCGTCGCTGCGATCCGCAGCGCCACCAGCCTGTCCGTCGAGGGCACCGGGCGGGACGGCCGCGCCTTTGTCGATGCCTATGCGCTGCGCGGCGCGGCGACGGCGATCGACGCGGCGGCACTGGGCTGCGCGCGGCGATAGAAAAAGCGGGCGTTTTTCCCTATATGGCCGCGATGAACGCGCTGATGCCCATTCCCGGCCATATCGATCCCGTGCCCGTGCCTCGCGGAGGCGCGCCGCGCGCCGACGGCCGCATCGACCTGGTCGGCCTGTCACGCGAGCAGCTGCGCGAAACGCTGGCGGCCGCCGGGCTGGAGCCGAAGCAGGCCAAGCTGCGCGCCAAGCAGCTGTTCCACTGGATCTACAATCGCGGCGCGACCGAATTCTCGGCGATGACCGACATCGCTAAGGCGATGCACCCGTGGCTGGCGGAACGCTTCACCATCGAGCGGCCCGAGGTGGTCGAGGCGCAGGTCTCCGAGGACGGCACGCGCAAGTGGCTGCTGCGATCGCACGATGCGCAGGATTACGAGATGGTGTTCATCCCCGATGCGGATCGGGGGACGCTCTGCGTGTCGAGCCAGGTCGGCTGCACGCTCAACTGCCGCTTCTGCCATACCGGCACGATGCGACTGGTGCGGAACCTGACCGCGGGCGAGATCGTCGGCCAGGTGATGCTCGCACGCGATGCACTGGGCGAGTGGCCGAGCCAGCCGGAGGGACGGCTGCTGACCAACATCGTCATGATGGGCATGGGCGAGCCGCTGTATAACTTCGATGCGGTGCGCGACGCCTTGACCGTGGTGATGGACGGCGACGGGCTCGGCCTGTCGAAGCGGCGGATCACGCTGTCCACCTCGGGCGTGGTGCCGATGATGGAGCGGGCGGGCAAGGAGATCGGCGTCAACCTTGCCGTGTCGCTGCACGCGGTCACCAAGGAGGTGCGCGACGAGATCGTGCCGCTCAACCGCAAATACGGGATCGAGCAGCTGCTCGAGGCGTGCGCCGCCTATCCGGGCGCGAACAATGCCCGGCGGATCACGTTCGAATATGTGATGTTGAAGGACAAGAACGACCGTGACGAGGATGCGCGCGAGCTGGTCCGCCTGATCCGCCACTACAAGCTGCCGGCCAAGGTGAACCTGATCCCGTTCAATCCGTGGCCGGGCGCGGCTTACGAGACGTCGACGCCCGAGCGGGTGGCGCGCTTTTCCGACATCGTGTTCAAGGCGGGCATCTCCGCCCCTGTCCGCACGCCGCGCGGGCGCGACATCGACGCGGCCTGCGGCCAGCTGAAGACCGCGGCGGAAAAGAAGTCCCGCGCCGAGCTGGACCGGTTGGCCGAGGAGAAGCAGGCGGCGCTGGGCTGAGCTTCCGCCGTTCGCCCTGAGCTTGTCGAAGGGCCGTGTTGATCTTCGCCGAGCAAGGAAGAACGGTGCTTCGACAGGCTCAGCACGAACGGAGAGATCATGATTGAGCCCGCGCAGATCGGGCTCGCGCTCGGCGCCGGAATCTTCGGCGGCGCGATGAACGCGCTGGCGGGCGGCGGCACGTTCGCCACCCTGCCCGCTCTGATCGCGCTTGGCCTGCCGGCGAACATCGCCAACGCCACCTCGAACGTGGCGCTGCTGCCGGGTGCGGCGGCGAGCGCATGGGCCTTTCGCGGCGAGCTGGCGCCACTCGGCGGCGTGTCGATCCGGCTGCTGGCGGCGATTACCTTCGTCGGCGGGCTGGCGGGCAGCCTGCTGCTGGTGCTCACCCCCACGCGCGCGTTCGATCTCATCATTCCCTGGCTGCTGCTGATCGCGATGCTGGCTATCGCCTTCGGCCCACGTGCCGCCGCGTGGCTGCGCGCACATGCGACGATCGGGCGGCCGACTTTGCTCGCGGCGCAGGCGCTGCTCGGCATCTATGGCGGCTATTTCGGCGGGGGCGTCGGCATCATGACGACGGCCACCTACGGTCTGCTGGCGGGAATGAGCCCGCGCGCGATGTTCGCGCCGCGCACGCTGATGCTGGCGGTAGCGAATGCGGCGGCGGCGATCCTGTTCGTCGCATTCGGCATGGTGCGCTGGGCGGCGGCGCTGCCGATGCTGACGGGTGCGGTGCTGGGCGGCTGGGCCGGCGCGCACCTCGGCCGGCGGCTGCCCGCGGGCGTCGCGCGGGCGTGGACGCTGGCCGTCACCGCCGTCACCACCATCGTCTTCTTCGTGCGCGCTTATGGATGATGCGCCGCAGCGCATTCCACATGGATGGCACAGGCTCTAAGGAGCGGTGACATGAGCATCTTCGACAAAGCGATGGCCCGCATCATCCGCGAGGGCGAACTCGAAATCCGTTACGCGAACGGCCGCGTCGCGCGGTTCGGCAAGCCATCGGACCGACTGCCGAGCGTCGCGATCCGCTTTACCGATCGCGGCGTTCCCCGCGCCATCCTGTCCGACCCGCGGCTGGGCGCGGCCGAGACGTTCATGGACGGCCGGCTGGTGATCGAGCAGGGCGACGTGCGCAACCTGATCGACCTGTTCCGCGGTAATGCGCCGGCCGAGGATGGCGGCAAGCTGAAGGGCGGCTTCGGCTCGCACGTGAAGCGCGCATTGACGCGGATCGACCGGATGAACTGGGAGCGGCGATCCAAGCGCAACGTGGCGCACCATTACGACCTGTCGGACCGGCTCTACGATCTCTTCCTCGATTCGGACCGGCAATATAGCTGCGCCTATTTCACCGATCCCTCGGTCGGGCTGGAGCAGGCGCAGCTCGACAAGAAGGCGCATATCGCCGCGAAGCTGAACCTGAAGCCCGGCCTGAAGGTGCTCGACATCGGCTGCGGCTGGGGCGGGATGGCGCTCTATCTCAATCGCGTGGCCGACGTCGACGTGCTCGGCATCACGCTGTCGGAGGAGCAGCTGAAGGTCGCCCGCCGCCGCGCCGAGGAGGCGGGTGTGGCGGATCGGGTCAAGTTCGAGCTGATCGACTATCGCCGGCTTGAAGGGCGGTTCGACCGGATCGTCTCGGTCGGCATGTTCGAGCATGTCGGCCCGCCCAATTACCGCCGCTTCTTCCAAAAGTGCCGCGAGCTGCTGGCACCGGACGGCGCGATGCTGGTCCACACGATCGGGCGGACGGGGCGGCCGGGCACGACCGACGCCTTCACCACCAAATACATCTTCCCGGGCGGCTATATCCCGGCGCTGTCCGAGATGGTGGCGGGGTCGGAGGGGACCAAGCTGATCGTCTCCGATGTGGAAACGCTCAGGCTGCATTACGCCTATACGCTGGACCATTGGTATGACCGCACCGTCGCGGCGCGTGAGGCGATCGAGGCGCTCTACGATGCGCGCTTCTACCGCATGTGGATCTTCTATCTCGCAGGGGCGGCGGCAGCGTTCCGCCACGGCGGGATGGTCAACTTCCAGGTGCAATATATCCGCAATCGCCACGCACTGCCGATCACGCGCGATTATATGAGCGAGGCGGAAGCGGCGCTGCGGGCCAAGGGCTGACCTCCGTCCGGTTACGCTTCAATCCTCCGCACGTGGTGGGCGCTGGGGCCGTGCCGCCTCGCGCTCGGCGTCGGAGAGCTTGCCGTCACGGTCCGTGTCGGCGCGGTCGAAGCGGGTCAGGGCAGCCTGCTCCATCTCCGTCTGGGTGACGCGTCCATCGCCGTCCGCATCCGCCATCGCGAACATGCGCGGCGGCCGTGCCGGCGCGGCATTCGCCTGCGTGTCACCGCCGCGCGGGCCGAAACGGGGCATCTCGTCAGCCGTGACGGCACCGTCCTTGTTGCGGTCGAGCATCGTGAACAGGCTGCGCACCTGCTCGGTCGCTTCCGCCCGTGTCGCCGGCATCCGCATCCGCCCGCCCGGCTGCGCCGCAGCGGGGCTGACCGCCGTCGCCATGCCCAATGCGAGCAACCCGCCCGCCAACAAACGCTGCCGCATCATACCCGATTCCTCGACCATTCTTCCGCCTGAGTGAACGCATGCGCGTGTATCCGGGTTGAACGGAAACCCCACGGGTGGCAGAGCGCCCGCGCTCTTTTCCGGGGACAATGACACGATGACCGACGTCAAGCGGGTGGTGCTGGCCTATTCGGGCGGGCTCGATACGAGCGTGATCCTGAAGTGGCTGCGCGAGACCTACGATTGCGAGGTCGTCACCTTCACCGCCGATCTCGGCCAGGGCGAGGAGCTGGAGCCGGCGCGCGCCAAGGCCGAGCTGATGGGCGTGAAGCCCGAGCACATCTTCATCGACGATCTGCGCGAGGAGTTCGTCCGCGATTACGTCTTCCCGATGATGCGGGCGAATGCGCATTATGAGGGGCTGTACCTGCTCGGCACCTCGATCGCGCGGCCGCTGATCGCCAAGCGCCAGATCGAGATCGCGCGCATGGTGGGCGCCGACGCGGTGAGCCACGGCGCGACGGGCAAGGGCAATGACCAGGTCCGCTTCGAGCTCGGCTATTATGCGCTGGCGCCCGATATCAAGGTGATCGCGCCGTGGCGCGAATGGGATCTGACCAGCCGCACCAAGCTGATCGAATATGCCGAGGCGCACCAGATCCCGGTGCCCAAGGACAAGCGCGGCGAATCGCCCTTCTCGACCGATGCGAACCTGCTGCACACCTCGTCCGAGGGGAAGGTGCTGGAGGATCCGGGCGCCGAGGTGCCCGATTACGTCTACAGCCGCACGGTCAATCCGGAGGACGCGCCCGACACGCCCGAGGTGATCGAGATCGGGTTCGAGGCAGGCGACGGCGTGTCGATCAACGGCCAGCCGCTGTCGCCGGCCAACCTGCTCGCCAGCCTGAACGATTATGGGCGGCGCCATGGCATCGGTCGGCTCGACCTGGTCGAGAATCGCTTCGTCGGCATGAAGTCGCGCGGCATGTACGAGACGCCGGGCGGCACGATCTACGCCGCGGCGCACCGTGCGATCGAGCAGCTGACGCTGGACCGGGGTGCGGCGCACCTGAAGGACGAGCTGATGCCGCGCTATGCGGAGCTGATCTACAACGGCTTCTGGTTCTCGCCCGAGCGCGAGATGCTGCAGGCGGCGATCGATCACAGCCAGGCGAAGGTGGCGGGGAGCGTGCGGCTGAAGCTCTACAAGGGCGGCGTCCACGTGATCGGCCGCACCTCGCCCAATTCGCTCTATTCCGAGAAGGTCGTGACCTTCGAGGACGATGCCGGCGCCTACGACCAGCGCGACGCGGCGGGCTTCATCAAGCTCAACGCGCTGCGGCTGCGGCTGCTCGGGCGGCGCGACATCTGAGCGCCGGGGGGCAGGATCAGCCCCCCGTCCCCAGATCCGGATCGAGGCCGCCGAGCAGGCGCCGTGCGGCCATGCGGGCGAAGCGCAGTGTCTCAGTCTTGCGCCGTGCGCCCGCAAGCGGATGGTGCGCGGGCTCGCGGATCGTTGCCGCGTCGTAGCGGTCGGCGACGATCAGGCCGCACCGCTCCGGCTGGAACCACGGCTCGTCAAACGGCGTGAGATCGAAGCCGGCGGGCACGGCCCACAGGAACCGATCGCAATAACCAAGATAATCGGGCCACTTGCGGTCGCCCCGCAGGTCGGCGCGCGACACCTTGATCTCGATGATCGTGACGCAACCCTTCGGATCGAGCGCCATCAGGTCCGCCCGCCGACCGTTGCCGAGCGGCACCTCGCACAAGGCGATCTGATCCTGCCGGAACAGCAGCCGCGCAACGCCGCGGGCAACATCGCGCGCGACCAACGGGGCATCGTCGAAGCAGTCGGGCTGGGTGGCCATGAGGCGAGGTCATAGAACGAAGTGGGAACGGTGGGAAGGTGGCGTCGAGTCTCTGCACTCTCCGTCGTCATTCCCGCGAGGGTGGCGCTCCACTGCACGTGGCGTCCTGCTGGTGATGGTTGCGGGGCGGGGGTGAGGCTTGTCCGCTTCCTGTACGGGACAAGGCGCAACCGACTGGTGGATCCCGGATCAAATCCGGGATGACGAAGGTTTGGGCCGCGCTGGCTACCCTCCCCCCCGTCATTCCCGCGAAGGCGGGAATCCACCGTGCGTGGCGCCAGGCGGGCGATGGTAGCGGGTGGGCGGTGAGGCATGTCCGCGTTCCTCGGGGTCGAGGCGCAACCGACTGGTATATTCCGGACCAAGTCTGGAATGGTGGGCGTCAGCCCAGCACTTCGGCCGCGATCCGCTCCGCGTCGGCGACATCCAGCTCTACTGCCCAGAGGTCCGGGTCGCTGCGGCGGCGGCGGGCGATATAGTCGCTGAGCGCGCCGGGTTCGGAGAGGTCGGTCGGCCCCGTGGCGATCCAGTTCTGCCCGCCGTCGAGGGCAGGCATGCGCTCGACCAATCGGGTGCCCTGCCCGCGTTCCGCCAGCACCAGCAGCACAGCGCCCGCGCCCGCATCACCCTTCGCCAGCACCATGGCGTGGCCGCCCGCCGCCTCGACCCGGCGGATCAGCGCGGAGACGAGCATCGCCGAGGTGAGCCGTGGGCTCACCCGCGCATGGCGTCCGCATAGCCGGGCAATGAGGCGAGCGGGATGCGCGAGCGCATGAAGGTGCCGGTGCCGCGCGCCGCCTCCTCGCCCTCCGCATCGATCAGTCGCGCCTCGGCGACGAAGACACGGCGGCGGCCGCTGACCCAGCGGCCCTCCGCGATCACCGGCCCGGCGACGATCGGTCGCGTCAGGATGAGGTTGAACGCGGTGGTGAGCAGGAAACGATCGGAGACGAGACTGTTCGCCGCATAGAAAGCGGCATCGTCGAGCATCTTGAAATAGGTGGTGCCGTGCGCCGCCCCGGCCGCGTGATGGACCGAGGCGTCGACGGTGAAGCTGATCCGCGCCTGCCCTTCGCCACTGATCTCCAGTTCGGAGGCGAAGAAGCGGTTGATCGGCGCGGCGCGGTAGAGCGATTCGAGTGCGCGGTGATGCGCCGCCGCGCCGGTGGGCGCGCGCGGCCCCGGTTCAGGCGGCGTCACGAGCGTTGTTGGCGAACAGGGCCCACAAGGCATCCTGCGATCCGGCGCCGTGCAGCTTGGCGACGAACCCCCGGTCGCGCAGCCGCCGGCTGACGCGGGCGAGCGCCTTGAGATGCTCCACCCCCGCGTCGGTCGGCGACAGAAGCAGGAAGACGAGATCGACCGGCATGTCGTCCACCGCGGCGAATTCGATCGGCTGGGACAGGCGCGCGAACCAGCCCGTTACCTTGGTCAGCCCGTCGATCTTGCCGTGCGGTATGGCGATGCCGCCGCCGAAACCGGTCGATCCCAGCCGTTCGCGTTCCGACAATCGCTCCGACACCATGCGCGCATCGAGCCCGAGCTGGCGCGCGGCGACGTTGCCCAGTTGCTGGAACAATGCCTTCTTGTTCGGCACCGCCAGGCTTTCGAGCACGGCGTCATGCGCCAGCAGGTCGGAGAGATCGTCGGTCATGATATCAGATCAGGCGGCGCGGGAGGGCTCGACCCAGCCGATCGTGCCGTCGGGGCGGCGATAGACCATGTTGAACGCGCCGGTGCCGCTATTCTTGAACAGCAGGGCGTTGGTGTTGCGCAGATCGAGCATCATCACCGCATCGGACACGCTGGCATCGGGGATGTCGACGCGGGTTTCCGCGATGATCAGGGGGTTGTCGGCCGGCTCCTCCGCATCCGCGGCGCCGCTGTCGAACACGGTATAGCCCGCCTCACCGTCGAACGCGTCGGCGACAGCGGCGGCCTGTGCGCCGGCGTTGCGCGCCTTCAGCCGCTTCATGTAGCGGCGCAGCTGCTTCTCGATGCGATCGGCCGCCTGATCGAAGGCGGGGTGCGCCTCCGTCGCCTGGCCGTGCCCCTTCAGGATCACGCCCTGCATGACGTGCGCGATGATGTCGCACGTGCACTGGTTGTGCGGCCCGGGGCCGAACGTCACCTGCGCCGAGATGGAGCGCGAGAAATATTTGTCGGCGAGCCCCTGGAGACGGGTGGTGACATGCTCGCGCAGCGCCTCGCCGGTATCCATCTGATGACCGGAAACACGGATATCCATGCGCTTCTCCTCTTGTTGTTCGTTCTCAGACGCGCCCCGGTCCGCTTCCCCGCCG
Organism: Sphingomonas jatrophae; assembly: GCF_900113315.1. Classification (GTDB taxonomy): domain Bacteria; phylum Pseudomonadota; class Alphaproteobacteria; order Sphingomonadales; family Sphingomonadaceae; genus Sphingomonas_P; species Sphingomonas_P jatrophae. The sequence goes on from NZ_FOZG01000002.1 coordinate 1,158,041, forward strand.
CGGGCGCGCCTCTAGGCAGGCGGCCCGGACGGGTCAACCAGCCGGGTCCAGAGCGGATCGCTGAGCGTGCCGACAAAGGCGGCGTGGGCAGCGAGCTCCTCGGCCGAGGCGTGGTGCGGGCGCGGGGGACGCGCCTTGATGGGGATAACGATCCGGTCCGCCCCCGGTGCCCCGCGTTCGACCGATGAAGCGGGCACCTCGGCGGCGAGCATCAGGCCGATCTGCCGCCCGCCCGTCAGCTCGACATAGACCTGCGCCAGCAACTGCGCATCGAGCAGCGCGCCGTGCTTCACGCGCGCGCTGCGATCGACGCCGTAGCGGGTGCACAGCGCATCGAGGCTGTGCTTGGCGCCGGGATGCTTGGTGCGCGACAGCGCGACCGTGTCGATCATCCGCGTGAGGCAGACGGACGGATGGCCGCACGCGCCGAGTTCGGCATTGAGGAAGCCGAAATCGAACGAGGCATTGTGCGCGACGAGCGGGGAGTCGCCGATGAACTCGAGGATTTCGTGCGCGCGCTCGACGAAACGCGGCTTGTCCGACAGGAACGCCTCGGACAGGCCGTGGACCGCCTGCGCCTCCGCCGGCATCGGCCGTTCGGGATTGAAGTAAGCGTGGAAGTGGCGCCCCGTCTCCACGCGGTTGAACAGCTCGACGCAGCCGATTTCGACCAGCCGGTCGCCCTTGTCGGGGCTTAGCCCTGTGGTTTCGGTATCAAAGACGATCTCGCGCATGCCCGGCAATATCCGACTCCATGCGCGCGGAGGCAAGCGACCAGCGCGGCGACCTGGGCCTCGGTATCGGCCAGCGTCGTGCCCGTCTCGATGATGAAGTCGGCCCGCGCGCGCTTCTCCGCATCGGGCAGCTGCAGCGCGAGGATGCGGGCGAACTTTTCCTCCGTCATGCCGGGCCGGGCGAGGACGCGGGTGCGCTGCTGGTCGGCGGGTGCGCTGACGACGGCGACGGCATCGAGGCCGACGGGGCCGCTCTTCTCATAGAGGAGCGGAATGTCGAACACGATCAGCTCGGCATCGGCGGCGGTGTCGAGGAAGGCGGTGCGCGCGGCGGCGACCATCGGATGAACGATCGCCTCCAGCCGGGCGAGCGCCGCCGCGTCGCCCAGCACGCGCGCGCCGAGCAGCTGGCGGTCAACGCCGCCCGGCCCGGTGGTGCCCGGAAACGCCGCCTCGATCGGCGCCACCGCAGCCCCGCCCGCGGCCTGCAACCGGTGCACTTCGGCGTCGCCGTCGAACAGCGGCACGCCCAGCGAGCGGAACATGGTGGCGACAGTGGATTTGCCCATGCCGATCGAGCCGGTGAGGCCGAGGCGGATCGTCATGCGCCTGGTCCGCGGATGAGCTCAGATCCCGTTCGCCCTGAGCCTGTCGAAGGGCTGCCCTTCCCTCCTACAGCGAAGAAGGACGGTGCTTCGACAAGCTCAGCACGAACGGCGGTCATGCGGTCAGCGCCGTGCGCAGCGCCGCGTCGCAGTCCGCCGGGGCCGGCACGCCGAAGAACAAAGCGAAGGCCGCGCGGGCCTGCCCGATCAACATCGCCAGCCCGTCCACCGTGCGGAAGCCCGCCGCGCGTGCAGCGACCAGCAAGGGCGTCTCCACCGGGTGCGTGACGATATCGTAGACGATGCTGCCGGGCGGCGCATGGCTAAGGTCGAACGCCAGCGGCGGCTGCCCGGCCATGCCGAGCGGGCTGGCGTTGACGACGAGATCGAGCAGGCCGGTGCGATCGTCAAAGGCGAAATCGGTCGGATCGGCGAAGTGGGCGAGATCGACGGCGTGATGCTCGCCCCGCGGATCGAGCTCGTCGAGCAGGGCGCGCGCCTTGGCCGGATCACGCGCGGCGAGGACGATCACCAGCCCCTCCCCCGCCAGCGCCGCGACGATCGCCCGCGCCGCGCCGCCCGCACCCAGCACGCGGGCCATGCGGAACAGGTGCGTGCGATCGAGGAACGGTCGCAGCGGCTCGAGAAACCCCGCCGCATCGGTGTTGTAGCCGACCAGTGCCTCGCCCTCGCGCACCACCGTGTTGACTGCCCCGATACGCTTCGCCTGTGGATCGAGCCGGTCGAGCAGCGGCAGGATCGCCTGCTTGTGCGGCATGGTGACGTTGCAGCCGCGCCAGTCCGCATCGCCGCGGCGGGCGGCAAGATAGTCGGCGAGGCCGTCCGCCGTGACGTGGCAGCGGCGATAGTCCGCCTCCAGCCCCAGCCGATCGATCCACGCGCCATGGATGACGGGCGATTTGGACTGGGCGATCGGATCGCCGATCACCTCCGCATAAGCGCGGCTCATGCCGGCAGCACTCCGCGGACGCGGAGATGATCGAGCAGAGGCAGCAGGGGCAAGCCGAGGATGGTGAAATGATCGCCCTCGACGCGTGAGAAGAGCTGCACGCCAGGCCCCTCCAGCCGGAAGGCACCGACGCAGCCGGCGATGGCGGGCCATTCCGCGTCGAGATAGGTCTCGAGCCAAACGTCGGAGAAGGCGCGGACGTGGAGCTTGGCCCCGTCCACCACGCGCCAGGTGGGCACGCCGCGTTCGGCCAGCACCGCCGCGCTCCACAGGCGCACGACGCTGCCGCGCATCGCCCGAAGTTGTGCCGCCGCATCCTCGCGGCTCTCCGGCTTGTCGAGCATCGTCCCGTCCGCCAGCGCGACGGTGGAATCGCAGCCGAGGACGAACGCGCCGGGCACGCGGCCACTCATCTTCACCGCCTTCAGCTCGGCTAGCGCGTCGGCAAGGTCGCGGGCCCCCCTGCCCTGCGCCCGGAACGACGCCTTGACCGCATCCTCGTCGACGCGCGCGGGCTCCGCCTCGTGCGGCACGCCGGCCGCCTCCAGCATCGCACGGCGCGCGGCGCTCTGCGAGGCGAGGATCAGCGCGGTCATGGCTCCAGCCCCTCCGTGCGATCGCGCCGTTCGGTGATGAGGTTGATGATCGCTGCAGCCGTTTCCTCGATCGAGCGGCGGCTGACATCGATCACCGGCCAGCCCTTGTCGGCGAAGATGCGCCGCGCGAAGGCGAGCTCGGCGGCGACGGCCTCCTGATCGATATAGGGCGTCTCGCCCGTCTGGTTGAGCGACAGCAGCCGGTTGCGGCGGATCTGGATCAGCCGGTCGGGCGTAGTCGTCAGCCCGACGATCAGCGGGCGCGTCAGTTCGTAGAGGATCGGCGGCGGCGGGCTTTCGACGACGAGCGGGATGTTCGCCACCTTGTAGCCGCGATTGGCAAGATAGATGGACGTCGGCGTCTTGGACGAGCGGCTGACGCCTGCCAGCACCACGTCCGCCTCGTCCCACTCCTCCGCGCCGACGCCGTCATCGTGCGCGATCGTATATTGGATCGCATCCACGCGCGCGAAATAGGCGGCATCCAGCACGTGCTGACGCCCCGGCCGCACGTTGACGTTCTGGCCGAGCAGGCGGGAGAGCCCATCGAACACCGGATCGAGCGCGGCGACAGCGGGCAGGCTGTGCTTGCGGCACGCCTCCTCCAGCGCGTGGCGGATCTTGGGATCGACCAAAGTGTAGATGACGAGGCCCGGCCGCTGGACGATCTCCGCCACGACGCGGTGGAGATGCCCTTCCGAGCGCACCATCGGCCAGAAATGCTTGATCGTCTCGACCCGCTCGAACTGGGCGAGCCCGGCCTTGGCGATGGCCTCCAGCGTTTCGCCGGTGGAATCGGACAGGAGATGGAGATGGAGCCGGATCAGGGCAGACCCCTTCTGGATGAGCCTGTGGAAAAGCTTGGGTGTAGCCCTAGGGCGGAGGGAGGCGGAATCGCAAGCGCCGGATTCCGTGCACCCCCCGCGGTGTCATGCGCCGGCTTTTCCACAGCCTGTCCCATCTGAGCGGCGGCTGTGGATAATGGGAGTTGCTTCGGCGACTCCGCGGGTCCGTGCGGCCGCTTCGGGAGTCAAGCTGTTGGCATCAACGTGGCTTGTGCATAAACCCCGCTGCCAAGCCGCCTACTATCTTCCTCATCTCTCCTGAATCTTCTCATAGGATAGTTATGGACCGGGTCTCGCGCCCCTTGCTCGCCGTGCTGAACGGCGTGCGCCACGATCCGCCGCCCGTCTGGTTCATGCGCCAGGCGGGGCGCTATCTGCCCGAATATCGCGCGCTCCGGGCAGACAAGGGCGGCTTCCTCGCGCTGGTCCATGACAGCGAGGCGGCGGCCGAGGTGACGCTCCAGCCGATCCGCCGGTTCGGCTTCGACGGGGCGATCCTGTTCTCCGACATCCTCGTCATTCCGCACGCGATGGGGCAGGATCTGACGTTCGGGCCGGGCGAGGGGCCGCGCCTGTCGCCGCCGCTGCTCGACGGGGTCTTTGCGGGGCTGGAGGCGGTGCCCGGGCGGCTGACGGCGATCTACGAGACGGTGCGCCGGGTCGCCGCCGCATTGCCGCCGGAGACGACGCTGCTCGGCTTTGCCGGCGCGCCGTGGACGGTTGCGACCTATATGGTCGCGGGCGCAGGATCGAAGGAGCAGGCAGCGGCGCGGCGGCTGGCCTATGGCGATCCTCAGGCGTTCGGCGCGCTGATCGAGGCAATCGAGGCGGCGACGCTCGACTATCTGATCGGGCAGATCGATGCGGGCGTCCATGCGGTGCAGCTGTTCGACAGCTGGGCGGGGAGTCTCAGCCCGGCGCAATATGCCGACTGGGTGATCGCGCCGACCGCGCGGCTGACGGCGAAGCTGCATGCGGCGCGGCCGGGCGTGCCGGTGATCGGCTTTCCCAAGGGGTCGGGCGGCAAGCTGCCGGCCTATGCGCGCGAAACGGGGGTGGACGCGGTCGGCATCGACGAGACGGTCGATCCCGCCTGGGCGCATGCCAAACTGCCCGCCGACCTGCCGGTGCAGGGCAATCTCGATCCGCTGGCGCTGATTGCCGGCGGCGCGGCGCTTGAAAGCGCGGTGCAAACCATCCTATCTGCGTTCAGCATGCGGCCGCACATCTTCAACCTGGGGCACGGGATCCTGCCGGATACGCCGATCGCGCATGTCGAACAGGCGCTGGCGCTGCTGCGCCGCCCCGTGGCTCCACGCTGAGCGTGCGCCGGTGGGCCTGACCGCATGGATCTCTGGACGGCGCTCAGCTTGACCTATCTCTGGATCAAGGCCGCGCACGTCATCTTCGTGATCTTCTGGATTGCGGGGCTGTTCCTGCTGCCGCGCTATTACATCTACCATCAGGAAAGCCCGCCCGGCTCCGAGGAGGAGCGCCGCTGGATCGACCGCGAGGCGAAGCTCCGGCGGATCATCCTGACGCCCGCCATGATCCTCGTCTGGGTGGCGGGGCTGGTGCTCGCATCGTCGGGCAGCTGGTGGCAGGCGGGCTGGCTGCATGCCAAGCTGCTGCTGGTGCTCGGCCTGTCGGCCTATCACGGCTACATGGTGGGCTACGGCAAGAAGCTGGCGCGCGGCGTTCGCCCGGTATCGGGCAAGGCGTTGCGGCTGATGAACGAGGTGCCGGGGATCGCGACGGCGATCATCGTCGTGCTGGTGATCGTCAAGCCGCTGTGACGCGCGGCGCGCTGGTCCGCGCGCTGCTGATCAGGATATTGCTCGCCTACCTGGCCGGGGTGCTGGCCGCGCCCGCTCTGTTTGTCTTCTCCGCGCTTCAGGGGGGCAGTTCGGAGGCGCTGGGGCTCGTCACGTCGCTCACCGCCATCTTTGCGGCCTTGCTGGGGCTGCCGCTGCTGGGCGTCGCATCGCTGCTGGCGATCGTGGTGCCGCGGCCGATCGCCCGCCTGCCGCTGCCCTGCACCCTGCTGCTCATGCTGCCGGCGCTCGGCGCCTACCTGGCCTGGCTGGGGCACGGTATGTTCGCCGGCGTCAGCCGCATCGTCGTGCTGGTGTCGCTCGTGTCGGCGGCGATCGCCTTCGTCGGCCAGATGTGGCAGCGGCCGCTTGACTTGGATCGTACCCGGCCCTAACCGCGGCGCCAAGCAGCCCCCCGTCCGTGTGGGGCTCTTCTGCCAGCGACATTCCCGATATCGCCGCGCCGCCTGCCATACCCTTCCCCCGCAGGACTCCCAGATGCACCTGAAAGACCTCAAGAAGAAAACCCCCGCAGAGCTCGTCTCGATGGCCGAGGAGCTCGGCGTCGAGGGTGCGTCCACCCTGCGCAAGCAGGACCTGCTGTTCGCCATCCTGAAGGAGCAGGCGGAGCAGGGCGAGCAGATCATGGGCCTCGGCACGATCGAGGTGCTGCCCGACGGCTTCGGCTTCCTGCGCAGCCCGGAGGCGAATTATCTGGCGGGGCCGGACGATATCTACGTCTCGCCTAACCAGGTCCGCAAATATGGCATCCGCACCGGTGACACGGTGGAGGGTGAGATCCGCGCGCCCAAGGATGGCGAGCGTTATTTCGCGCTGACCAAGCTGATCGCGGTCAATTTCGACGATCCCGATGCGGTGCGCCACCGCGTCAACTTCGACAATCTCACCCCGCTCTATCCCGAGCGGAAGCTGACGCTCGATCCCGCCGATCCGACGGTGAAGGACAAGTCGGCGCGGGTGATCGACATCGTCTCGCCCCAGGGCAAGGGCCAGCGCACGCTGATCGTTGCGCCGCCGCGCGTCGGCAAGACGGTGATGCTCCAGAACATGGCGCGGGCGATCACCGACAACCATCCCGAGGTGTTCCTGATCGTGCTGCTGATCGACGAGCGGCCCGAGGAAGTCACCGACATGCAGCGCTCGGTGAAGGGCGAGGTCGTCTCCTCCACCTTCGACGAGCCGGCGACACGCCACGTGCAGGTGGCGGAGATGGTGATCGAGAAGGCCAAGCGCCTCGTCGAGCACAAGAAGGACGTGGTGATCCTGCTTGATTCGATCACCCGCCTCGGCCGCGCCTACAACACGGTCGTGCCGTCGTCCGGCAAGGTGCTGACGGGCGGTGTTGATGCCAATGCGCTGCAGCGGCCGAAGCGCTTCTTCGGTGCGGCGCGCAACATCGAGGAGGGCGGCTCGCTCTCGATCATCGCCACCGCACTGATCGATACGGGCAGCCGCATGGACGAGGTGATCTTCGAGGAGTTCAAGGGCACCGGCAACTCCGAGATCGTGCTCGACCGCAAGGTGGCGGACAAGCGCATCTTCCCGGCGCTGGATGTCGGCAAGTCGGGCACCCGCAAGGAGGAGCTGCTGGTCGACAAGACCATCCTCAGCAAGATGTGGGTGTTGCGCCGCATCCTCATGCAGATGGGCACCATCGACGCGATGGAGTTCCTGCTCGACAAGATGAAGAATTCGAAGACCAACGAGGACTTCTTCGACAGCATGAATTCCTGACCGGATGCGGCCCGCCGCGTGCCGCGGCGGGACTCGCACCGGTCCGGCCGGCCTGCGCCGTGGCGCAGGACCGACGCGCGGGCTTTGCCGCGCCACTTCTTGCCGTCATCCTGAACTTGTTTCAGGATCCACCGATGCGCTTGGCTGAGCGGCATCAGGCGCAACCGGCCGGTGGATGCTGAAACGAGTTCAGCATGACGATCGTGGGGCGGCCACGCCGCCCCCGCCCTCACTCCGCCGGCAGGTAGATCTCGCCGCCCTTCTCGCGGAACGTCTCGCTCATCTTCGCCATGCCCGCCTCGGCATCCTCCGCGGCGACGAAGCTCTCCACCGGCGCGTTCTGCTTGGCCGCGAACTCACGCACCTCGGCGGTGATCTTCATCGAGCAGAATTTCGGCCCGCACATCGAGCAGAAATGCGCCGTCTTGGCGCCCTCGGCCGGCAGCGTCTGGTCGTGGTACGATTCCGCCGTCTCGGGATCGAGCGACAGGTTGAACTGGTCTCGCCAGCGGAATTCGTAGCGCGCGCGGCTGACCGCATCGTCGCGCATCTTGGCCGCCGGGTGCCCCTTGGCGAGATCCGCGGCGTGCGCGGCGAGCTTGTAGGTGACGACGCCGACCTTCACGTCGTCGCGGTCGGGGAGCCCCAGATGCTCCTTGGGCGTGACGTAGCAGAGCATGGCCGTGCCGAACCAGCCGATCATCGCCGCGCCGATGCCGCTGGTGATGTGATCGTAGCCGGGCGCGATGTCGGTGGTGAGCGGCCCGAGCGTATAGAAGGGCGCTTCGCCGCACGCCTCCAGCTGCTTGTCCATGTTGGCCTTGATCTTGTGCATCGGCACGTGGCCGGGGCCCTCGATCATCACCTGCACGTCCTGCTCCCAGGCGCGCTTGGTCAGCTCGCCCAGCGTATGCAGCTCGCTGAACTGCGCCTCGTCATTGGCATCGGCGATCGAGCCGGGGCGGAGGCCGTCACCCAGCGAATAGGCGATGTCATAGGCCTTCATGATCTCGGTGATCTCGTCGAACCGCTCGTAGAGGAACGACTCCTTGTGATGGGCGAGGCACCATTTCGCCATGATCGAGCCGCCGCGGCTGACGATGCCGGTAACGCGCTTGGCGGTCATCGGGATGTAGGGCAGCCGCACGCCCGCGTGGATGGTGAAGTAATCCACCCCCTGCTCGGCCTGCTCGATCAGCGTGTCGCGGAAGATCTCCCACGTCAGGTCCTCGGCGATGCCGCCGACCTTTTCCAGCGCCTGGTAGATCGGCACGGTGCCGATCGGCACGGGCGAGTTGCGGATGATCCATTCGCGCGTGTCGTGGATATTACGGCCGGTGGACAGGTCCATCACCGTGTCGGCGCCCCAGCGGATCGACCACACCATCTTGTCCACCTCGCTCGCCACGTCGGAGGCGACGGCGGAGTTGCCGATATTGGCGTTGATCTTGACGAGGAAGTTGCGGCCGATCGCCATCGGCTCGGATTCAGGATGGTTGATGTTGGACGGGATGATCGCGCGGCCGCGCGCCACCTCGTCGCGGACGAATTCGGGCGTCACGAAATCGGGAATGGCGGCGCCGAAATCCTGCCCATCGCGGACATACTCCCGCAGTCGCTCGCGCCCCAGATTCTCGCGAGTCGCGACATATTCCATTTCAGGCGTGATGATGCTGCGACGGGCATAATGCATCTGGCTGACGTTGGCGCCGGGCTTGGCGCGTAGCACGCGGCCGCGCACCTGCGGGAAGGTTGGCACGCCGCCCGAGCGATCGGGGCCGAGCTGGCCGTTATCCTCCGGCCGCACCTCGCGCTGCGCCACTTCCTCGACATCGCCGCGGCCGCGGATCCACTCGCGGCGGAGTTCGGGCAGGCCGGCCATGATGTCGATGCGGGCGGCGGGATCGCTGTACGGCCCGGACGTGTCGTAGACGTTGAGCGGCGGTTCGCCCGACGAAGGCTCGAGATCGATCGCGCGCATCGCCACGTTCAGCGGGCCGACATGGATCTTGCGGCTGCCGCGGATCGGGCCGGTGGTGACCTTGAGTTCGGTGCGGGCAGGTATGTCGGCCATATCACTCTCCATCATGAGAAGGAGAGCGGGGGCGCCGCCTTCCCTCCCTACGCCGGCGCTAACCGGATCAGGTTCGACGGGTCGCAAGGTCTGCCTTGCCTCTCAGCCGCGAAATAGCGGCCCCCCGGGGATGGCGGACAGGATAGGGCCGTGGTGGGCCGCGTCAACCTTGGCGGGATCGGTTGCGTGGGGGGCGAGTGACGACTCACGCAGAGGCGCAGAGGCGCGGAGAAGAAGGACGGAAGAATTTGGTCCCGCGTCGAGAATTGTGGCGCTGCGCGCGGCGACGCACCCGCGCCGCAGGCGCAATCCTTTTTCTCTCCGCGCCTCTGCGCCTCTGCGTGACTCAAGCTTTTAGCCGCCACCCCGTCTTGAACACCCAAGCGAGGATAGACGAGCAGAGTGCGAGGAAGCCGGCGGTCGCGGCGAGGCTTACGCCGACGCTGACATCGGAGATGCCGTAGAAGCTCCAGCGGAAGGCGCTGACGAGATAGACGATCGGGTTCGCCATCGCGATCGTCGCCCAGGGCTCGGGCAGCATGTCGATCGTGTAGAAGCTGCCGCCGAGGAAGCCGAGCGGCGAGAGGATCAGCAGCGGCACCGTCTGCAGCTGATCGAAGCTTTTGGCGACGAGCCCGACGAGGAAGCCGAACAGGCAGAAGCTGACCGCGATCATCAGCAGGAAGGCGAGCGCGATCACCGGATGATCGATGTGGTAGGGCACGAACAGGCGCGCGACCACCAGCGTCACCGCCGCGACCATCAGCGATTTCGTCACCGCCGCGCCGATATAGCCGAGCACCAGCTCGAAGGCGGAGAGCGGGGCGGACAGGATCTCGCCGATCGTGCCGGCGAACTTCGGCAGGTAGATGCCGAAGGAGGCGTTGCTGACGCTCTCCATCAGGATCGACAGCAGGACGAGACCCGGCACGATGAACGCGCCATAGGGCACACCCTCGATCGGCGGCAGGCGCGAGCCGATGGCGGCGCCAAAGACGATGAAATAGAGCGAGGTGGAGATGACCGGCGTGGCGAGACTCTGCGCCAGCGTGCGGAAGGTGCGCGCCATCTCGAACTTGTAGATGGCGGCGACGCCGTGGAGGTTCACGCTTTCTCTCCGATCAGGTCGACGAAGATGTCCTCGAGGCTCGATCGGCGCGTCTCGATTCCCGTATAGGTCACGCCCGCGCCCTCGACGATCCGCAGCACCTGCGGGATGGGCATCGACCCCTCGCGCTGGACGTAGCTGAGCCGCCGCCCTTCGTCGGACAGGGTCGCGTCGGCGAGGCCGGCGGGCACCGCCGCCAGCGGTTCGGCCAGATCGAGGTGCAGCTCGGTGCGGCCGAGCGTGGCGAGCAGCTTGGCCTTTTCCTCCACCAGCTTGATGCGGCCGCCGGTGATGATGCCGATGCGGTCGGCCATCTCCTCGGCCTCTTCGATATAGTGAGTCGTCAGGATGATGGTGACGCCCTGATCGCGCAGGCGGCGGACCAGCGCCCACATGTCCCGCCTGAGGCCCACGTCGACGCCCGCCGTCGGCTCGTCGAGGAACAGGATGCGCGGCTCGTGGCTGAGCGCCTTCGCGATCAGCACGCGGCGCTTCATGCCGCCCGACAGCTCGGCCAGGCGGCTGCCGCGCTTGTCCCACAAGGCAAGGTCCCGCAGCACGCGTTCGAGATGCGCGTCGTCGGGCGGGCAGCCGAACAGGCCGCGGCTGAACCGCACCGTATCCCACACGCGCTCGAACATGTCGGTGGCGAGTTCCTGCGGCACCAGCCCGATCTTGGCCCGTGCCGCGCGATAGTCCCGCTGGGCATCGTGGCCATCGACCGTGATGGTGCCGCCGCTCGGCGTGACGATGCCGCAGACGATCGAGATGAGCGTCGTCTTGCCCGCACCGTTGGGGCCGAGCAGCGCAAAGATCTCGCCCCGCCGGATCGCCAGATCGACGCCGTGCAGCGCGACATGGCCGGAGGCGTAGCGTTTCTCGACGCCGCTGAGGGTCAGGATATCATCCACAACGGCGCGCCCTGTACTGCATGCGCCGGGATATCGAGCCCGCCCCTGCGGAACACAAGAGCCGCGCCCGCGATTGTCGCCTCATCCCGCCGCAACGCAGCATCCCGCCATGGCCACCGCCCCGATCGCGCAGAATCCCGACATCCGCTATCTCGGCCGCCTGCTGGGCGAGGTGATCCGCGCCTATGGCGGCGACGCGCTCTATCGGCGCACCGAATATATCCGCTCCACGTCGGTGGATCGGGCGCGTGGCATCGCCGCGGCGGATGCGATCGATCCGGGGCTGGATGCGCTCAGCCTCGACGAGACTTTGGCCTTCACGCGCGGTTTCATGCTGTTCTCGATGCTCGCCAACCTTGCCGAGGACCGGCAGGGCGTGGCGGCGGAGCCGGGGGCGGACGTCGCCTCCGCCATCGCGCGGCTGGAGAAGGAGGGGATCGACCGCGAGGCGATACTGGCGCTGCTCGACGGCGCGCTCGTCGCCCCCGTGCTGACCGCGCACCCGACCGAGGTGCGGCGCAAGAGCATGATCGATCACCGCAACCAGATTGCGGCGCTGATGCGGCGCAAGGATCGCGGCTTCGAGGAGAGCGCGGCGGGCGAGCTGATCGAGGATGCCATCCGCCGCCAGATCGCCTTGCTGTGGCAGACGCGCCCGTTGCGGCGCGAGCGGATCCGCGTGCAGGACGAGATCGACAGCGCGGTCAGCGTGATGGGCGAGACGTTCCTGCCCGTGCTGCCGGCGCTCTATGCCCGTTGGAAGCGCGTGCTCGGGCGGCGGCCGGCGAGTTTCCTCAGACTCGGCAACTGGATCGGCGGCGACCGCGACGGCAATCCCAACGTGGATGCCGAGACGCTGCGCTATGCGCTGGCGCGGCAGGCGGAGACGGTGCTCGGCTTCTATCTGGAGCGGCTGCACGAGCTGGGCGCGGAACTGTCCATCTCCAGCGAGCTCGCACCCGTCACGCCCGAGCTGGAAGCCTTGGCCGCGCTCAGTCATGACGACAGCGAGGCGCGGCGGGACGAACCGTTCCGCCGGGCGATCTCCGGCCTCTACGCGCGGCTGGCGGCGACGCACGAGGCAATGACCGGCAGCCCGCCGCCGCGGCCCGCGACGATTCCGGCGGAGCCTTACCCAGATGCCGCCGCCTTCCGCGCCGACCTGGTCGAGATCGGCTATGCGCTGAAGCGCGAGGGCGACGGGGCGATGGCGTCGGGCGGGGCGGTGGCGGCGCTGATCCGCGCGGTGGATACGTTCGGCTTCCACCTCGCCACGCTGGACCTCCGGCAGAATAGTGACGTGCACGAGCGCGTCGTCGCCGAGCTGCTCAAGGCGGCGGGCGTGGAGGCGGAATATCTCGCGCTGGATGAGGCAGCGCGCGTCGCGCTGCTGCGCCGCGAACTCGCGTCGCCGCGGCTGCTGGCGAGCCCGTTTGCGGCCTTGTCGGAGGAGACGGCCAAGGAGCTCGCCATCGTGCGCGCCGCGGCCGATGCGCATGCGCGCTACGGCCGCGCGGCGATCACCACCTATCTGATCTCCAAGGCGGACAGCGTGTCGGACATGCTGGAGGTCAACCTGCTGCTGAAGGAAGCGGGGCTCTATCTGCCGGGCGACCCGCCGACCGCGCACGTCATGGTCGCGCCGCTGTTCGAGACGATCGCCGATCTTCAGCGCGCGCCGCAGATCATGGCGGACTGGTTCGCGCTGCCCGAGGTGGCCGCCGTCACCGCCGCACGCGGGCATCAGGAGGTGATGGTCGGCTATTCCGACTCGAACAAGGATGGCGGCTATCTGACATCGGTGTGGAGCCTGCACCGCGCGGCGCTGGCGCTGCTGCCGGTGTTCGACGCGGCGGGCGCGCGGATGCAGCTGTTCCACGGCCGCGGTGGCGCGGTCGGGCGGGGAGGGGGCTCGTCCTTTGCGGCGATCCGGGCGCAGCCGCCGGGCACGGTGCAGGCGCGCATCCGCATCACCGAACAGGGCGAGGTGATCGCGGCGAAATACGGCACGCGCGACGCGGCGGCAGCGAACCTGGAGGCGATGGCATCGGCCACCCTGCTCGCCTCGCTGGAGCCGCCGGCGCTCTCAGAGGCGGATCGTGCGCGGTTCGGCGCAGCGATGGACGCACTGTCCGAGGCGGCGTTCAAATCCTTCCGCGGGCTCGTCTACGAAACGGAGGGGTTCAAGACCTTCTTCCGACAGATGACGCCGATCGCCGAGATTGCCGACCTTAAGATCGGCTCGCGCCCGGCCAGCCGGACCAAGTCAGACCGGATCGAGGATCTGCGCGCAATCCCTTGGGTGTTCAGCTGGGCGCAGGCGCGGGCGATGCTGCCGGGCTGGTATGGTGTCGGCGCGGCGCTGCGGGGTTTTGGCGATCAGGCGCTGCTGCGCGAGATGGCGGAGGCATGGCCCTTCTTCCAGTCGACATTGGCGAACCTGGAGATGGTGCTGGCGAAATCGGACATGGCGATCGCCGAGCGTTATGCCGCGCTGGTCGAGGATCGGGCGCTGGCGGAGACGGTGTTCGGGCGGATCAAGGGCGGCTGGCAGGAGACGGTGGACGGCCTGCTCTCGATCACGCGCCAGCCGCATCTGCTGGCAAAATCGCCCGCGCTCGATGCGTCGATCCGCCTGCGCCTGCCTTATATCGAGCCGCTCAACCTGCTCCAGATCGAGCTGCTCAAGCGCCACCGTGCGGGCGAGACGGACGACCGGGTGAAAGAGGGCATCCAGCTTTCGCTCAACGCGATCGCGACGGCGCTGCGCAACAGCGGCTGAGGCTCACCTTTTGCCCCGCGTCGGCGCGTGAAAGTCGGGCGGCTTGTTCGCGATCCAGCGGAGGAAGGGCTGCATTTCGGGCAGCAGCCGTACGCCGTCCAGCGAGGCGAGCTTGGCCAGCGTCTTGTTGTCGGCCGCCTGGTGGATGGCGCGGTGGCAGATGGGGTGGAGCGGCACGGTGACGCGTCCGCCGCGGCTCTTGGGCACGACGTGATGCCACTCGACTTTGGTGCCGAGCGGCCGGGCGCAGAGCGCGCAGACCTCAGCTACCGGACCAGCGGGCACGCCAGAAGAAGATCCCGATCCCGCCAGCGATCACGGCACAGAGGCCGACGACGCCGCTGAATGCCCACGGCTCATGCGCGAACGGAATGCCGTCCACGTTCATGCCGAGCAGGCCGGTGAGGAAGGTGAGGGGGAGGAAGACGAGCGCGACGATGGAGAGAACCAGCGTGCGCGTCTCCAGCTGCTCGGCCCGCAGGTCGGTCAGTTGCTCGTGCATCAGCGCCGCGCGTTCCCGCACCGCTTCCAGCTCCTCGCCCATCCGGGCGAAACGGTCGGCCGCCTCGCGCAGGTGGAAGCGATCATCGTCGTCCAGCCAGCCCACGTCCAGCGTCGCCAGCCGCTCCAGCGCGCCCCGCTCGGGCACGACGAAGCGGCGATAGCCGATCGCATCGGAGCGGACCTCGGCGATGCGCCGTCGCATGGCAAAGGCGCGGCTGGGATCGAGATCCACCTCGCACTCGTCCAGCACGTCGCCGAGCGCCGCAATCTCGGGATCGAGCGCCTCGGTGATCAGCCGCGCGATGGCGGTGACGAGATCGCCCGGATCGCGGATCTGCCCCGCCTCCATCTTGCCCTTCGTCTCGGGCAGCGCGGCGAGGCTGCGGAAGGAGACGGAGATGACGCGCCCCGCCTCCGCCCAGATGCGGATGGAGACGAGCGGATCGGGATCGTCGTCGGGCGTGCCGCCCAGGCCGCGCAGGTTGATCAGCGCGCCGTCGCCGAGCGGCTCGGTGCGCGGCCGCGTCTCCACCGCGAGCAGAGCGGGCAGCACGCCGGTGGGGAGGCGGCCATGCTGCTCCAGCCAGGCGCGCGTTTCGGCGGCGCGCCCGTCGAGATGAATCCAGACGAACGGCGCCTCGCCGTTCAGACGGCACGCCGCCTCGGCATCGACCGAGTCGACCTTGCCGTCGGTGGTGAGGCGGAGCGCCCAGCGGTTCATGCGATCACCAGATGGAGCGAGAGGCCGGGCAAGGGAAGGGGGGGCGGATCGCCGACGATACGCTCGGCATCGGCGCGCGCGCGTGTGAGAATGTCGGGAGCGAGGTTGGCGGGGTGGTAGATGCGGTCGGCGTGGCCGAGCAGGCGCGCGGCGCGCAGCGTGAGATCGTCTGGATCGGGAGAGCGGAGGGGGATGGCGACGAGTCGTGCCGGCGCCGTCTCGCCCGCCTGCGCCAGCCAGCTATTCGGATCGGTGGTGTCGCCGAACGGATCGAGCGGCCCGCCCTCCGCCATCGCCGCATCGAGCGCGCGGCGGCGGGCGTCAGGATCGGGAAAGCGCGTGCGCAAAGCCACCTTGAGTGCGCCGAGCCGTGCCGCAAGCCCGCCGACGCCCGCGGGCAGCAGCGCCTCGATCCGCTGGCGCACCGCCTTGGCGAGGCCGGCAGAGGCGCCGCCGGTGCCGATGGCGATCAGCAGCGGATCGCGGTCGACGATGGCGGGGAGGGTGAAATCGCACAGCGCCGGGCGATCGACCGCGTTGACCAGCACGCCGCGCACCTTCAGCCGGGCGACAGCGGCGTCGTCATCGACGACGATGGCGAGCGCGGCGGAGGCGGTCTCGGCGACGATCCGCGCACCCGCGCGCTCCAGCAGGCGGCGCTTGGCGTCGGCGGCGGGGCCGGTGCCGACGAGGATGACGGGGCGGCCGGACAGGCGGAGGAAGACGGGCAGGCTGTGCATCTACCCCCCTCTACCCCCGTCATGCCGAACTTGTTTCAGCGTGACGGTGGCTGCCTACAGCGCCTTCAGCTTCTCGCGCAGATCCGCGGCGATGTCGGGGCGTTCCAGCGCCAGCGCCATGTTGGCGAGGACGAAGCCCGCCATCTCGCCGCAGTCATGCCGCACGCCCTGATAGGTGGTGGCGTGGAAGGGCACGCGGCCGATCGTCTCCGCCATCGCGTCGGTGAGCTGGATCTCGCCGCCGGCACCGCGCTTGCCGGCATCCAGCACCTCGAGCACCTCGGGCTGGAGGATATAGCGGCCGATCGCGGCCAGCCGCGACGGGGCGGTGCCGGCCGCCGGCTTCTCGACGAAGCCCTTCACCTCGGTGGTGTTGCCGGCCGACGCACCCGGCGCGACGATGCCGTAGCGGTGGCAGTGCGCGTCGGGCACCTCCATGACGGCGATGACGTTGCCGCCGTGCGCCGCATAGCTTTCCTGCATCTGGACGAGGCAGGGCGCCGCGGGATTCCACAACAGCTCGTCGGGCAGCAGCACGGCGAACGGCTCGTTGCCGATCAGCGCCTTGGCACACCACACCGCATGGCCGAGGCCGGCCATCTGCTGCTGGCGGACGAAGGCGGCCTGACCAGGCTTCAGCCGCGTCGTCTCCAGCCGCTCGATCAGCGCGGTCTTGTTCTTGGCCGCCAGATCGGTCTCGATCTCGAAGGCGTAGTCGAAATAATCCTCGATCGCGCCCTTGCCGCGGCCGGTAACGAAGATCAGCTGCTCGATCCCCGCGGCCAGTGCCTCGTCCACCGCATATTGGATCAGCGGCTGATCGACGACGGGCAGCAACTCCTTCGGCACCGCCTTGGTGGCGGGCAGGAAGCGCGTGCCGAACCCGGCGACCGGGAATACGGCCTTGCGAATGGGCGTCACTCTCGTTCCCCTTATATCTATCGCGACCGGGCGTGCTTGCGTCGGCTTATCCGCCGATCGTGTTTGTTCCCGACGAAAGCCATGGCGGCATCCGGTCTGCCGCGATCAACGCTTCCAGCGCTATGCGCGGGCGCACAATCGCCCAATCCGAGCCGGACACCATCACCTCGGGCGTCAGGGCGCGTGAATTGTAGGTGCTCGCCATGGTGGCGGCATAAGCGCCGGCGGTCATGAACGCGACGAGATCTCCGTCCGTTACCGCTTCGATGTCTCGGTTCGTGGCGAAGGTATCCCCGCTCTCGCACACCGGCCCGACGACGTGCGCGACGAAGCGCTCGCCCGTCGGCGTCACCGCGCGGATGTCGTGCCAGGCATCGTAGAGGCTGGGGCGGAGCAGATCGTTCATCGCCGCATCGACGATGACGAACGGGTGCGTCGCGCCCGGCTTGATCCGGATCACGCGGGAGAGGAGCACGCCGGCATTGCCGACGATCAGCCGCCCGGGCTCGAAGATCAGCCGCACGTCCCACCCTTGCGTGGCACGCTGCACCATCGCGCCATAATCAGCGGGCGAGGGCGGGGCGGGCAAAGCGGGATCGTAGGGGACGCCGAGCCCGCCGCCGAGATCGGCGGTGCGGATGTCGTGCCCCTCGGCCCGGAGCGCCGCAATCAGCACGCCGATCCGCGCGAAGGCGGCAGCGAGCGGGTTCAGATCGGTCAGCTGGCTGCCGATGTGGACGGCGACGCCTGCCACGTCGAGGCCGGGCAGCGCGGCGGCGCGCGCATAAGCGGCAACCGCGCCGTCATAGGCGATGCCGAACTTGTTGTCGGCCTTGCCGGTCGAGATCTTGGCGTGCGTGCCCGCATCCACATCCGGATTGATGCGGAAGGCGACGCGCGCGGATAGCCCCAGCCGCGTGGCGACGGCGGACAGCGTTTCCGCCTCCGGTTCTGATTCGAGATTGAACTGGCCGATGCCGCGCTCAAGCGCGAGCGCCATCTCCTCCTCGGTCTTGCCGACGCCGGAGAAGACGATCTTGTCCGCCGGCACACCCGCCGCCAGCGCGCGCAGCAGCTCGCCGCCCGATACCACGTCCGCCCCCAGCCCCTCGCGGGCGAGTGTCGCCAGCACCGCGGCATTGGGGTTGGACTTGACCGCGAAGGCGATCAGCGGCTCGCCATGGCCGAGATCGAGCCCGCTCAGCGCCTCGCGGAACACGCGGGCATGCCGTTCGATCGTGGCGCTGGAATAGACGTAGACGGGTGTGCCGACGCTGTCGGCGATGTCGGTCAGCGGCACGCCCTCAGCGTGCATCGCACCGCCCTTAATCTCGAAATGGTCCATGGTTCAGCCCGGCGGGGGAAGATCGAAGGGGTCGTCCTGACGCTGTTGCGACTTGCGCAGCAGCTCGTCCTGCCGCTCGGGCCGTGCCTCCGTCACCGGGGTCAGCAACTGCTCGGGCGTGGGCGTGGTGGAGGCGAGCGCGGGCTTGGGCGGCAGCGCTGCGCCCTGCGGCGGGCGCAGCTGATCCCGCTTGCCGCAGCCGGCGAGCAGGACGACGGCCGCAAGGATCAGTGTGCGATTCATGCATCCATTCCCAGCTGGCGGCGCGCCGCCGCAACGGCTTCGCGCACGCGGACCGGCGCGGTGCCGCCATGCGAGGCACGCGCCGCGACCGAGGCATCGACGGACAGCACGTCGAACACGCGCGCGTCGATGCGCGGATCGATGTCCCGCATCTCCTCCAGCGTCAGGCGGTCGAGCGCGATGCCCTTGGCCTCGGCCAGCTTCACCGCGCGGCCGGTGATGTGATGCGCCTCGCGGAAGGGAATGTCGGCCTGCCGCACCAGCCAGTCGGCCAGATCGGTGGCGGTGGCGAAGCCCATTTCGGCGGCGGCGCGCATCCGGTCGATCCGGAAATCGAGCGTCTCGACCATGCCGGTCATCGCCGCGAGGCTGAGCGCGAGCAGATCGTGCGCCTCGAACACGGGCGGCTTATCGTCCTGCATGTCCTTGGAATAAGCGAGCGGCAGGCCCTTCATCGTGGTGGTGAGCGCTACCATGCAGCCCTGGATGCGCCCGGCATGGCCGCGCACCAGCTCGGCCGCGTCGGGATTGCGCTTCTGCGGCATGATCGACGAGCCGGTCGACCATTGATCGGACAGGCGGACGAAGCCGAAGGGCTGGCTGGCCCACAGGATCACCTCTTCGGCGAGGCGCGACAGGTGCAGCGCGCACTGGGTCGCGGCCATGAGGTAATCGAGCGCGAAATCGCGGTCGCTGACCGAATCGAGCGAATTGTCGGTCGGCCCGTCGAAGCCGAGCGCGGCGGCGGTCGCCGCGCGGTCGATCGGAAAGCCGGTTCCCGCGAGCGCGGCCGCGCCGAGCGGGGAGCGGTTCAGCCGCGTGCGTGCATCGTTGAAGCGCGAGCGATCGCGCGACGCCATCTCGTAATAGGCCATGAGGTGATGGCCGAGCGTCACCGGCTGGGCGACCTGGAGGTGGGTGAAGCCGGGCATGACGCTATCGGCATGCTCCCCCGCGCGGGTGACGAGCGCGCGTTGGAAGGCGGCAAGGCCCTGATCCACCGCGTCGATCGCGTCGCGCACCCACAGGCGGAAGTCGGTCGCCACCTGATCGTTGCGCGAGCGGGCGGTGTGCAGCCGGCCGGCGGGCGTGCCGATCAGTTGCGCCAGACGACTTTCGGTCGCCATGTGAATGTCTTCGAGCGCGAGATCGTCCGGCAGCGTCTCGCCGTATTCGGCGGCGACGCGGTCCAGCCCCTCGCTGATCGCGGCGCCATCCTCGGCGGAGACGATGCCCTGGGCGGCCAGCATCGCGACATGCGCCTTGGATCCGGCGATGTCCTGCCGCCACAGGCGCTTGTCGAAGGGCAGGGATGCGTTAATCTCGCGCATCACCGCTGCCGGCCCCTCGGCGAAGCGCCCGCCCCACATTGCGTTGGAGTCTGCCCCCTTGCCCTTGCCGGCCCGCTCAGAAATTGCCCTGCTCCTCGCGCTCAGCGTAGCGGCGTGCGATAAGCCCAAGCCTGCTGCACCGCAAGAACAGGCCGCGGCGCCCGTCGCGGCACCGGAGCCGCCCGCCTTCACCGGCGCGGCGGACACGCGCAACAAGGGGCAGGCCGCCCCTGCAATCCCCTTCACCAATCCCGATGGCGGCCCGGCGACGCTCGCCACCTTCCGCGGCAAGCCGCTGCTGGTGAACCTGTGGGCGACATGGTGCGCGCCGTGCGTGGCGGAGATGCCCGCGCTCGACCGGTTGGCGGTGCGCGACAAGGCGCGCATGAACGTGATCGTCGTCAGCCAGGATCTGGCGGGCAAACGCGCGGTGGACCCGTTCTTCGCCAAGCAGAAGTTCGCCGCGCTGCAGCCCTATCTCGACAAGCAGAACGTGCTGATGACCGCGCTGAAGACCGAGAATCTGCCGACCACCGTGCTCTATGACGCGCGCGGCAAGGAGGTGTGGCGGGTGAATGGTGCGCTGGACTGGGACGGCGATGCGGCCAAGGCGCTGATCGACGGGGCGATCTGACGCGAATCCGGCTTAATCCACCCGCCGCCAAAGCTTGTAGGGCGAGTTCTTCGGCAGCGGCACGGGGGCGAGCCAGCCTGGCACCTGGCCCTTCGAAATCTGGCTGTAGAAGCCGGTCTTCGCCTGGGCGCGGTAGATGGTCGATTCGCTCATGCCCGGGCAGATCAGCAGCAAGGTTGCGCCGTGCCGCCGCATTACCTCGTGCGCTGTTTCCGCCGAACCGCGGAAGGCGTGATGGATGTCGAGGATGGCGGCGCCGTTGCGATGATAGGGGCCGGCAATCGCATTGTGGTGCGTCACCGCGATCAGGCGGGGACCGAGATCGACGAAGGTGAGCACGGTCGCGCGCGGCAGCCTGGCGATCGGCGCCAATGCCGGCAGCGTCGGACAGCGCCGGTTGGCCAGGCTGACGCGTGCGCGATAGCCCTTCTTGTCGGGCGGCGCGGGTAGTGCGCGCAGCAGGAAGGGCATGAACAGGCCCGAGACGAGGAGGAATCCGGCCAGCGTGCCGAACACGCGCACGGCCGAGCGGCGATGCTCCAGCGTGTGCGACAGGATGGCGAAACCGAGCGCGGCCGCGCCGGGAATCGCCAGCAGCTGCGCCGCGGGACCCGCGCGCGTCTGCCACAGCAGCAGTCCGCACGAGAAGGCGCTGACCAGCAACGTCGTCGCCCAGCCGGCAAACCGCTCGCTGCCCCACGCCTTCCACGTCGACCACAGGCAGCCGATCATGCCGATCAGCGGCAGCGTGATCACCGGCAGGCTGGTCGTATAAGGATGCTGGTAGAGCGGCTTGGCCTCGCGCACGTTGCGGAACCACAGCCGCTCCAGTTCGGGCGAGATGCGCTCCGGCCGGCCGAGGCATTGCGGAAAGGCGAGCGCGAAGCCGATGACCAGCAGCGCCGCCGCCGTGACGGCGAACGCCAGCCGCCAGTCGCGCCGCTCGACCTTCAGCGCTGCCAGGCCCACGAACAGACCGCCACCCGCCACGCAGACCGACAGATAGACGGGCGACAGCACGTCGCAGACGAGAGCGCGATTGTCGTAGGAGGCGAACAGCGCGAAGCCGATCGCGGCGCCGATGCCGAGCGCGAGCCCGTAGGCGCGCAGCCGCACCGCCTCCTGCGCATCCCACACCCAGCGCAGCGCGGTCGCCCCGGTCATCAGCGCGATATAGGGCAGCATTTCCAGCCCGATCGTCAGCGACGTGGCCGAGGCCGCGCCCGCGACGATGCCGCCGCGACGGGCGCGGGGATCGACATTGCCGGCGACAGCGACGAGCAGCAGCGCCAGCTGCCAGCCATGATGGTCGATCCGCGTCGGCATGAACATCAAGAGCGCCGCCTGCCCGCAGAAGATCAGCCCGCCCGCCAGCGCATAGGCAGAGGGCGACACCAGCCGCCGCACCGCCAGCATCGCCGCGACGATCGCCACCAAGAGCGGCAGCATCGGCGCGATCGCCACCGCCCAGCGATCGGCCCACGGCCCGCCGAGGATCGGCTTCAACAGCAGGATCAGCCCGGCAATGGGGATGTCCACCAGCCGTGACCAGTGGATGCTGGCGCCCGTCGGCGGATCGAGGCGATATTGCCGCAGATCGTACCAGCCCTGGCCCGCAATCCACGCGCGCACCTCAGCAATGCGCAGATTGTCGTCCGTGTCGGACAGCGCGAACCAGTAGATGCCGCCCCATTTATACCACAGCATCGCGCCTGCGCCGACCAGCCAGAAGGCGATGGCCCAGCGCCACCAGTGGCGGTGCGGATCGGCGGGGGCGGGAGTGGGAGCGGTTTCCATAAACGCTGCCGCGCATTAGGCGCGCCGCAACAAAGGGCAAGCTAAGGCTGATTCATGGAACTCGTCCGGCCCCATCATCGTGCCCTGTTCGGCCAGCTCGTCCGCTATGCGCTGACGGGCGGGCTGGCCTCGATCGTCAACATCGCGGTCTACTGGATCGGGCGGGACCGGCTGCACATCGATGCCAATCTCGCCTGGACGGCGGGTTTCCTCGGCGCGGTGACGGTGGGCTACATCGTCCATTCGCGCTGGAGCTTTCGCGGTCATGGCCGGCGCGACAATCTGGCGCGCACCGGCGGGCGCTTCATGGTGGTGTCGCTGATCAGCTTCGCACTCAATTCCTTGTGGGTGTGGCTGTTCGTGCAGCATTTCGGCCTGCCGACGTGGGCGCCGATCCCGCTGGTGCTCGGTGTTACGCCGCTCGCCGTGTTTGCGCTCAACCGCCACTGGGTGTTTGCGTGAAATGGCGCTAGATCCACCGCTTATGCCCTCCCGTCCGCTCATCAGCATGATCGTCCCCGTCAAGGACGAGGAGGCGGCGATCCCGCCATTCGTCGCGCGCGTTTCCGCCGTGCTCGAGGGGCTGGGCGAGCCGGACGGGTGGGAGATCCTGTTCATCGACGACGGATCGACCGACAGGACGCTGCCTGCGATCCTGCTGGCGAACCAGGCCGATCCCCGCGTCCGCGGCCTCTCGCTCAGCCGCAATTTCGGGAAGGAGGCCGCGCTGTCCGCTGGGCTCGATCATGCGGCCGGGCAGGTGGTGGTGCCGATCGACGTCGATCTTCAGGACCCGCCCGAGGTCATCGGCGAGATGGTCGCCAAATGGCGGCAGGGCCACGAGGTCGTCTACGGGGTCAGGCGCAACCGGACGAGCGATTCGCTGCCCAAGCGCATCACCGCCGAATGGTATTATCGCGCGCACAACTGGCTGTCCGCGGACAAGATTCCCGAACATGCCGGCGATTTCCGCCTGCTCGACCGACGCGTCGTGGAGGTGATCCGCGCGATGCCCGAGCGCAACCGCTTCATGAAGGGGCTGTTCGCGTGGAGCGGCTTCCGTCAGGCCGCCGTCGAATATGATCGCCGCGAACGCGCGGTGGGCACGACCAAGTTCAACGGCTGGAAGCTGTGGACGCTGGCGCTGGACGGCATCACCTCCGCCTCCACCGTGCCGCTCCGCGTGTGGAGCTATCTCGGCGGCGCGATCGCGCTGCTGGCGCTGGTGTTCGCAGGCTTCATCGTCGTCAAGACGGTGCTGTTCGGTGCCGACGTCGCCGGCTACCCGTCGATGATGGTGGCGACCCTGTTCCTGGGCGGGCTCCAGCTCATCTCGCTCGGCGTCCTTGGCGAATATGTCGGCCGCATCCTCGTCGAGGTGAAGGGACGGCCGATCTACGTGGTGCGCGAGCGGATCGGGAACGTGGACTGAGATGGATAGGGCAACCTACGACAATATGGCGCGGATCGACGGCGACCATTGGTGGTTCGTCGCGAGGCGGCGGATCATCGCCGCGCTGATCGAGCGTCACGCCCCGGCCAAGCGCCCCTTGCGCATCCTTGAGGTGGGTGCGGGCACGGGCTCCAACATCCAGCTGCTCCAGCGTTACGGCACGGTCGACGCGATCGAGCCCGACGACGGCGCGCGCGCGGTGGCGACGGCGCGGACGGGCGTGGCGGTGAAGAGCGGCTATCTGCCGGACGTGCCGCTGGACGATGGCGCCTACGACCTGATCGTGCTGCTCGACGTGCTGGAGCATATCCCCGACGACCGCATGGCCCTGGAGACGCTGCGGCCGAAGCTGGCGCCGGGCGGGCGGCTGATGGTGACGGTGCCGGCGATGCCGTGGCTGTGGAGCGCGCATGATGTCGCCCACCATCACCAGCGGCGCTATACGGGCGGCAGCCTGAAGGACGTGTTCGGCCGCACCGGCTATCGCCTGCGCCACCGCAGCCACTTCAACACCATCCTCTTCCCCGCCATCGTCGCGGCGCGCGCGCTGGGCAAGGTGACGGGGCGCGAAGGCGGCGACGACGCGATGCCCTCGCCCGCGGTCAACAAGCTGCTGACCGGCCTGTTCGGCGCCGAGCGGGGGCTGGTGGCGAAGGCGTCGCTGCCGTTCGGCGTCAGCTTGGCCGCGGTGGCGGAGCCGGCCTGACGACGCGGTAGAGGATGCCCGAGCGGGCGCCCTGCCAGACGCGGCGCAGATCGGGGTCGGACACGCCCTCGTTCACCGGGCGATCGATCATCCAGAAATAGTCGAAGGCGGCGCGCGGGAAGTTCGCGACCGTGTCGGCCAGGCGCGGCTCGCCGTTGCGGTGGCAGCGCTCGGGCCGCAGCAGCTGCGTCGGATCGCCGGCGAAGCGGCCCGCGGCCTTGTGGCGGATCGAGAGCAGTTGCGCGCCCGCCATCGCCCACTGGCCGTTCACGAACGCCTCGCGCCGGGCGATCGCGACCGAGCCGAGATGGTCCATCCGGCTATAGTGCCACACGCCCGAGCAGGGCAGGTTGATCAGCACGAGGATGCGGCTGCCGCGCGGCACATGATCGAGCGCCTCGAGCTGGCGGGCATAGCCGCGGTCGAGCGCGCGATAGTTGAACGTCGTCCCCGCCATGCGCGCGCCGAAGAAGGCGAGCGCAGCCACAGCCACCCACGGCGCCCGCCGCGCCAGCTTCCCCACAGGCGCCAGCGCCAGCACGCCGATGCCAAGCACGTAGGGCGCCAGCCGCATGTCGGCATAGGCCGAGCCGAGCAGGATGCGCGGGATCAGCACATAGGCGATGGCGAGCGCCAGCGCGGCGAAGCCGAGCCGCCGCTCGATCCGGAAGCCGATGCGGGCGATGCCGAACACGATCAGCAGCCACATCGCCGCGACCGAGGCGAGATCCCACACCATCCAGCGATCGCGCAGCGCCGCCAGCATCCAGAGATATTTGGCGCGGAAGTTGAACCAGTCGGTCGTCTGCCCCGCGACCGCGCCCGATCGCCATGCCAGCATGAGCAGGATCGGCGGGGCGAGCGGGAGCGATGACAGGCCGGCATGCCAGCCGGTGTGCAGCCAGTTGCGCCCGGTCGCCCGCCAGCGGATCCATTCCGCTGCGAACACCATGACGCTGAGCGCGCACCAGCCATAGGTGTGGCACACCCACAGGATCGGCCCGATCGGCACGAACAATGCCGCGCGCAGTCCGATGCGCCCCTGTCGCCCGAGCCGCAGCCACAGGCCGAAGGCACAGAAGGCCAGCGCCATGGACAGGCAGTAATTGGCGAAGCCGAACTGGAAGGGATAGCCGTAGATGGCCGGCAAGGCGGCCGCCGCGGTGGCGGGCAGGCGGCCATGCGCCTCGCGCGCGCTCCACAGCAGGCCAGCGGCGGCGAGCATGGGAATGGCGATGATGATGGCGCGAACCGTCGGCTCCAGCCCGAACAGCGGCGCGAACACCTCGACCAGGAGATCGACGCCGAGATTGCCGAGTAGCGCCCACTGGAAGCCGTAATAGCGCCCGAGGAAGGGCGACGTGTCGTGATCCAGCTGCACGCGATAGCGGCCGAGATGGCCGAGCAGGTCGGTCAGCGGCGGCAGCTGCACCGTCAGCAGCGGCACGGCCGCAAGGCAGACGAGCAGGGCGGCATAGGTGCGTGTCTGCCACCAGCGGAGCTTATCGCTCTCGATCATCGCGACTTTTCGACTTCCCCTTGAACGCCGCCCTCATGCGTCAGCCGCGGCGGGCATGCAAAGGGGGATCAGCGGCGGATGCGCCAGACCGACAGTGTGGACCCGGGCAATCGCACGCGCTCCGCCCACGCCAAACGGCGCCCGCCGGCAAGCTGCGCCCAAAAACCGCGTGGCGCGGTCTCGCGATAATAGGTCATCTCCGCCGAGGCGGGGCAGGCGACCAGCCAGGCGATGCGGCGCCGCGCGAGAATGGCGCGCGCCTGCTCCGGTGTGCCGAGGAAGGTGGCGAGCGTATCGTGCAGGCCGGCGACGTTGCGGTGGTGCGCGCTGGCGACGACGCGGTGCGACGTCGTCATCAGCAGGCCGGGGCCGAGATCGATGCCCGCCATCACGTTGGAGCGCGGCAGGAGGGCGGCGGTGGCGAGATTTCGCGTGGTGTCGCAGGGCAGGGCGTCTGCCCCGGCCGGCGATTTCGCCTCGGGCCGGTGCCGCAGCGCATCGATCCATTGCACCGCCAGTGCGGGCGCGGGAGGGAGTGTCAGCAGCAGCGCGCCGGTGCTGCCCAGCACGCGGACGGCGCCCGGCGGGAGCCGGTCCACTCGCGCGAACACCGCCGCCATCAGTGCCCCGCCCGCAGGCAGCGCGAGCACGTTCGCCACCGCACCTGCGCGCTGGACGAGAGCGGTCGCCAGCGTCGCGGCGAGCAGCATGAACAGGTAATCGGCCCAGGTGGAGCGATCGGCAGAACGCGCCCGCGCCATCCAGCCGCTCGCCAGCGCGACCAGCGGCCAGCCGATGGCCGATGCGGCGGCGGGCCAGCCGATCCGCCAGACGGGCAGCCCTTCCAGCACGTTCTGATACCAGTGGCGCTGCACGAGCGGATCGAGCGCAGCGAAAGCGCCCCGCGTGCAGGCAGGCGCGAGCCCTACATAGAGGGCAGCCGCCACGGCTCCGGCCAGCGCCAGCGCACCGGCCCGGATCGCGAGGGTGCGGCCCGCCAGCGTTGCCGCCCAGAGCGATAGCGCGATGGCGCCGAGCGCGAGCAGATGCACCGGGGACAGCGCATCGCACACGGGCGCGCGCCAATCGGCCGCAGGGCGGAGCAGCGCGAAGACGAGCGCCGCGGTGAGCGGCAGCGTGCCGGCAAAGCCCCGCAGCCGCGCGCCCGCTTCCGCATCGCCGCTCGTCAGCCAGCGCCAGCCGAGCAGCACGCCCGCAGCGGCGCAGACCGGCAATCCCTCCAGCGAGATGGTCAGCCACACAGCGGCAAGTGCGCCGGCGATGCGGCCACCCCGCCGCGCATCTCGGTCGAGCAGGTTCAGCACCAGGCCGAGTGCCAGCACCATCTGCCAGCCATGATGATCGATGCGGAGCGGCCGCAGCTGCTGCATGGCTCCCGTGGTCAGCGGCAGCAGCAGCGCCGCGCCGAGACCTGTACGCGGCCCGATCAGCCGCCGCCCGAGCGCCGCCGCCAACCCCATGGCGATGCCGAGCGTCAGCGCGGGCACGATCAGCACCGCCGCCTGCTCCGCGCCGCTCGCACCGATCAACGGCCGCAGCATGACGATGATGGCGGCGATCGGCAGATCGACCAGCCGCGACCAGTGCATCGACGCCCCCCAGGGCGCATTCAGCCTGTGCTGGGAAACGTCGCGCCATGCCTGGCCGCCAAGCCAGTCGCGCACTTCGACCAATCGCAGGCGATCATCGGAGTCGGGGAAGTCCCACGCGGCGATCGAGCCCGCACAGGCGATCAGATAGGCGGCGGCGGCGAGCAGCCACAGCAGGCCGACGCCCGCCCAGAATCGCCGCGCCGCCATGGCCTGGGCGATCAGGCCGCCTTCAGCCGCACGGGCACCGCGCGCTCGGATGACAGAGCGGCCATCCGCCCAGTTTCTGCGCCCTCGTCGCCCGCCTCGTGGTACTCGGCGTCCTCGTTCACCGTCCAGATGTCGTGGCGGCGGCGGCCTGCCTCGATATTCCGGACAGTCAGCATCGCCGTCATCATCGCATGATCCTGGTTGTTGTAGCGATGCATGCCGTTGCGGCCGACAAGGTGCAGCGTCGGATAGCGCGTCTCCAGCTCGTCGCGGATCGCCTCGACATGCGCCTTGTAGGCGTCGTCATAGACCGGATAGGCCTTCTCCTGCCGCACCACCGTGCCGCCGATGACGGTCGCCGGATCGGCCAGCCCCATCACCGCCAGCTCGCGCGTGGCGAGCGCGACCAGCGCATCATCGTCCATCGACCACAGGCCGTCACCGGCGAAGCAGAAATATTCGAGGCCGACGCAGGCGACGCCCTCGTCCGGCACCATTTCGGGCGACCAGCTGCGGAAATTCTGGATGCGGCCGACCTGCACGCGCGGATCGTGGATGTAGATCCAGTTGTCAGGAAACAGATCGTCGGCGCGGATCATCAACGCGACGGTCAGGAAATCGCGATAGTTGAGCGCCATGGCGTGCGGCAGGCTGGCGGGCAGCGGGTGGATGCGGCCGACCAGCTCCCGGATCGGCGCGGACGAGATGACGTGCTCCGCCTCGATCGTCACGCGCCCGTCCGGCCCGTCGGCGGCGACGCGCCACGTGCCGTCCGCCTCGCTCAGTTGCGCGAGGCTGTGGCCCATCAGCACGCGGTTGCCACCCGCCACGACCGAATCGCGGGCTGCCTCCCACATCATGCCGGGCCCTTTCCGCGGATAGCGGAAGCTCTCCAGCAGCGTCTTGGTCTCCATGCCGTCGTTCGGCCGCTTGTTGAGGCCGAGCGAGCGCTTCAGCCCGTCGAGCACGGCGGCGCCGAGGCTCAGCCCCTTGATCCGCTGCGCCGCCCAGTCGGCGGAGATTTCGTGGCAGGCCATGCCCCACACCTTCTCGGTGTAGGTCTGGAAGAAGATGGAGAAGAGCTTCTCGCCGAACTGGTTGGTCACCCAGTCCTGGAAGGAGCGCACGTCGCGCCTGGGAAACGCCTTGGCCTTGGCGAAGCTCGCCATGCAGAGCGCCGAGCGGATCGGCCCGAGGTTCCACAGCGCCTCGAACGCGCGCAGCGGATAGCTGTAGAATTTGCCCTCGTAGAAGATGCGGCTCATCCGCGGGCGCTGGATGAAATCGTGGGGCAGGATCTCGTTCCAGAGGTCGACCACCTCCTTGGACTTCGAGAAGAAGCGATGCCCGCCGATATCGAAGCGGTAGCCGTCATGCTCCACCGTGCGGCTGATCCCGCCGACATAGACGGGATCGCGCTCGATTACGGTCACGCTGCGGCCTGCCTTGGTCAGCAGATAGGCGGCGGTCAGCCCCGCGGGCCCTGCGCCGACGATCGCGACATCCACCTTGTCAGTCATCCGCCTGCAATCCCGTCCACTTTGGTCGGCTTCGGCGATGCGGCCGCAGCCGCTAAATAGTGGTTAACGATGTGTGATCCGTGGTGCGGGCAAGTTGGGCATGACGCTGCCGGCCGGCTTACCTATAGGCGCCAGGCCCCATGATCCGCCGCCGTCCCGATCTCTTCCTGCTCATCCCTATCGTCGCGCTCGGCGTGGCGCTCAGGCTGTGGCACGCCTTCTCGGCGCCCTTGTGGCTGGATGAGGCCTATAGCGCCTATGCCGCGGGCAAGGGCTGGGCCTTCCTGTGGCAGATCGTGCCGCGCTACGAGACGCACCCGCCTTTCTATTATTCACTGCTGCGCGGCTGGACGCTCGCATTCGGCGACGGCCGGGTGGCGCTCCGCTCGCTCGGCGTGGCGGCCTCGATCCTGACGCTGTTGCCGGTGTGGCTGGCGGGGCGCTCGCTCGGGCGGATGGCGGGCTCCGATCCGCGCTGGGTGGGGCTGGCGGCGGTGCTGCTCGCCGCATCGGCGCCGCTGTTCGGCGACATGGCGCAGCAGGTGCGCCCCTATGCGGTGCTGATCTTCAGCTTCGCCACTGCGATCGCCGCCTTGCTGCGAAGCGCCGAGGGCGTGGCGGCGACGGGGCGGCTGCCGCGTGTGGCATGGGGTGCCTATGTCGCAGCGCTGGCGCTGTGCCTGTGGCTGCACAATCTCGGGCCGCTCTACGCCGCCGCGCTGGGGCTGGCGGCGCTGGTGCTGATCGCGCGGGCGGGCCTGTCGCGCCGCGAGTGGCTGCTGTTCCTCGGCGGGCATGCGCTGGCGGGGCTGCTCTATCTGCCCGCTTTCCTGATCCTGCTCGATCAGGCGCCGACCTGGATCAAATCGACCTGGCTGACCTTCCGCACCGGTGCGCTGGAGTGGCGCGTGGCGGCGTTGTGGGGCGTGCCGGGGCGCGTCGCCCTGTGGGCGGCGCTGCCGCTTGTGCTGCTGGCGCTGCTCGCCTGCGTGCGGACGGGGGCGGGGCGGCGCGCCGGGTTCGCGCTCGCGCTGCTGGCGGTGCTGCCGGTGGCGACGTCGATCCTGCTGTCCGTCTGGGTGACGCCCGTTTTCATCATCCGCACGATGACACCGTGCGGCATTCCCGCGCTGCTGCTGCTGGCGCTTGGCATGGCGGGGCAGCGCGGCTGGCTGCGTCTTCTCGCGGTGCCGCTCGGCCTGCTGCTCGTGCACCAGCAGATCCAGGCGAGCATCGCCGCACGGCAGCGGCCGCCGATGCAGGACTGGGCGCATGCGCTGCGATGGCTGGCGCCGCGCATACGGCCAGGCGACATGCTCTATGCCTATCCGAACGAGGGCGCGCTGCCGTTCAGCTATGCGGCGCGCGATCTTGGCCTGACCCTACCGGTGCGTGCGGTGCCGACGCCGGTGCCGTCGTTCGACGTGCCCGGTGCCTGGTATCCGACGGGCAGCCGCGGCGTCGTATCGCTGCCGAAGCCGGCGCTGGAGCGGATCGCCGCGGAGCCCGCCACGCGAGCGGTGCCGACCGTGTGGCTGCTCCGCCTCGGCCCGTGGGCCTATGACAAGGGCGACCTGTTCGCCCGCGCGTTGCTGCGCGATCGCCGCATCGTCGGCCGCTACCGCAATGGCGCGATCGACCTTGTCGGCCTGCGCCGCGCCGAGCGTTAGCCGCCGGGGCCCATGATCGGGCCGGATGCCGGCGTCGGCTTCGGCGCATCTTCCAGCAGCTTGGCGATGGCGGTGGCGCGGCGATCCTCCGCCGCATAGTCGATCGCCGACTTGCCGGTGACGCGGTCCGCCTGCTTCGGATTGGCGCCGAGCGACAGGAGCGTGCGCACCGTCGCCAGATCGCGCGCCTGCACCGCCAGGATCAGCGGGGTTTCCCCGCGATTGTTCGGCAGGTTCACCGTCTGGCGGGTGGCGAGGTAGCGCACCGCCTCGGGAAAGCCGATCTGCGCCGCGATTGCGAGCGGTGTGTTGCCGTCGCGGTCGCGCGCGTCCACCTTGGCGTTGTTCGCCACGATGAACTGCACCCAGGTGAGATCGCGCCGCTTGGTGACGATGTGGAGCGCGGTATCGCCATCGTCGCCGCGCGTGTTGACGATGCTGGTGCCCGGCTTGTCGAGCGCCTCTGTCACCTTCGTCCCGTCGCGATCCTTGACCGCCTTCAGGAAATTATAGCTTTCGGAGAATTGCGCCGCGGCCGGGCTGGCCAGCGCCATTGCGACGGCTGCCGCGATCCCCACATGATAGACACGCATGAACAATACCCTGCGACCCGCTTGCTCCGCCCGGATTAGCAAAGCATGGCTGCCTCTGCCATGAACAAAGCCCCTTTTCTCGCCGCTTTACTGCCGCTCGCGCTGCTCGTCGCCGGATGCGATCGCGCGGCGCCGGTGGAGGAGGCGCCGCTTGCCGGTGCGAAGCTGGGCGGGCCCTTCGCGCTCACCGACCAGGACGGGCGCGCGGTGACGGACCGCAGCTTCGCCGGCCGCTATCGCCTCGTCTATTTCGGCTACACCTATTGCCCGGACGTGTGCCCGACCTCGCTGCAGGTGCTGATGGGCGGCTATCACCAGTTCGCCAAGGCGTCGCCGGATGCGGCGAAGAAGGTCGTGCCGATCCTCGTCACGGTCGATCCCGAGCGGGACACGCCGGCGGTGATGAAGCAATATGTCGCCGCGTTCGGACCCGAGCTGGTCGGCCTGACCGGCACGCCCGCGGCGATTGCGGACGCGGCCAGGCGTTATGGCGTCTCCTACGGCAAGCGGCAGGATGAGGGAGCGAGCGGCTATCTGATGGATCACGTCTCCGCCGCCATCCTGTTCGGGCCGGCGGGTGAGCCGATCGCGCTGGTGCCGCAGGACGGCACGCGCGACCAGGTGGCCGCCGAACTCGCCAAGTGGGTCCGGTGAGCGACCGCTTCTGGGAGACGACGCCGCTGGAGCGGATGAGCCGTGCGCAGTGGGAATCGCTGTGTGACGGCTGCGGCAAATGCTGCATCCACAAGCTGGAGGATGACGAGACGGGCGAGGTGTTCCCGACCAACGTCGCCTGCCGCCTGCTCGATCGCCGCACCGGCTTCTGCCGCGATTACCGCAATCGCCGCGCCTACGTGCCCGAATGCGTCCGGCTGACCCCCGCCAAGCTCGACCAGCTCGATTGGCTGCCCGGCACCTGCGCCTATCGTCGCCTGCGCGACGGCAAGCCGCTGCCCGAGTGGCACTATCTCGTGTCCGGTGATCGCGAATCGGTCCACCGCGCGGGCGAGAGCGTGCGTGGCTGGACGGTGAGCGAGGACGAGGCGGGCGAGCTGGAGCTGCACATCGTGGACCGGGAGCTGTGACGACGGCTCTTTCGTCGATCCCGTTCGTGCTGAGCCTGTCGAAGCACCGTTCTTCCTCTCCGCGCGCGACAAGGAAGCACGGCCCTTCGACAGGCTCAGGGCGAACGTAAGCCCTGCAGCCGGATCGCGGGGTGGCGCCCCTCCGCCGTATGGCCGACCTGCCCGCGTTTCGTGGCGGCGAGACCGAGCGGGTGCTGACCCTGGTGCGCCACCCACGCGCGCGGCGGATGCGGCTGGCGGTCGATCCGCGCGACGGCACCGTTCGCCTGACCCTGCCGCCCCGCGCCGCACTCGCCCCCGCGCTCGACTGGGTGGAGGAGCATCGCGCGTGGATCGAGGCGCGGCTGGCGCGTGTCGCGCCGCGCACCGGCTTCGCTCCCGGTGCCGTGCTGCCGTTCGAGGGCGAGCTGCTGACCGTGGTGCACGATCCTGCCGGACCGCGCTCCGTGCAGCAGGAGGGCGAGCGGCTGATCGTCGGTGGGCCGGCGGAGCATGTCGAGGCGCGGCTGGCGCGCTGGCTGAAAGCGCAGGCGCTGGCGCGGCTGGAGGCGGCAACGCGGGAGATTGCCGCGGTGGCGGGCGTGACGGTGGCGCGGGTGGCGGTGGGCGATCCCAGGACGCGCTGGGGCAGCTGCTCGTCCGACGGCGACATACGCTATAGCTGGCGGCTGATCCTCGCGCCCCCGTTCGTGCTGCGCGCGACGGTTGCGCACGAACTGGCGCACCGGCTGCACATGGATCACTCGCCCGCCTTCCACGCCGCCGTCTCGCGGCTGCTGGGCACGTCGCCCGGGCCGGCGACCCGCTGGCTGCGCGCGCATGGCGCGGCACTCTACGGGTTCGGCGGGAGCTCCTGAGGATCGCGCCGGCGGTCGCGTTCGCGATCGCGGTTGCGCTCGCGCCGGAAGTCGCGTTCCTCGGGCTCGGGGGTGCCGCGCAGCACGCCGTCGAGCCATTGCCGGTCGAGCCGGGGCGGCGCCTCCTCCTCCTCTTGCGGGAGCTCCGCACCGTCGGGCGGCGGCGCGCCGGCATCTTCCGGCGCTGCGGCGGGGCCGCCGCCGCCGAGCGGCAGGCCATTTTCGTCCACCAGCCCCTCGTCGGGTGCGCCGTAATAGGCCTCTTCGTCGGGCTCCAGCTGCCAGTCGGGGAGCGTCACCTCGCTGTCGAACGCCTCCACCGGGCGCTTGGCGACCGCGGTCTGCATGAACGAGGCGAAGGCGCGCGCCGGTGCGCGGCCGCCCTGAAGCCCGCCGACCGCCTTGGCGTCATCACGACCCATCCACACGCCGGTAGTGATGCCCGACGAGAAGCCGAGGAACCAGCCATCCTTGTTGGACGAGGTGGTGCCCGTCTTGCCCGCGACCGGTCGGCCGATCTGCGCCGCGCGGGCGGTGCCGGTGTTGACCGCGGTCTGCAGCAGGTCGGTCATCTGCGCGGCCACATTGGGCGCGACCAGCACGCGCGACATGTCCGGCTTCTGTTCGTAGAGCAGCTCGCCATTCTGCTTGGTCACGCGCAGGATGCCGTAGGGCACGACGGCGACGCCCTTGGCGCTGATCTCGGCAAAGGCGCGCGTCATGTCGATCAGCCGCACGTCGGACGTGCCCAGCACCATCGAGGGATGCGTGTTGATCGGCGTCGAGATGCCGAAGCGGCGGGCCATGTCCGCCACCGTCTGGAAGCCGACTTCCGAGCCGATCTTGGCGGCGATGGTGTTGATCGAGAAGGCGAAGGCGGTGCGCAGGTCGATCTGGCCGGAGAAGCGCCGCGACGAGTTTCGCGGGCTCCAGCCGTCGATCGTCACCGGCTCATCGACGACGCCCTGATTGGGCGTGTAGCCCGCCTCCAGTGCGGCCAGATAGACGAACAGCTTGAACGCGGAGCCCGGCTGGCGGACCGCCTGCGTTGCGCGATTGTAGATGGACGAGACATAATCCTTGCCGCCCACCATCGCGCGCACCGCGCCATCCCGGTCGAGCGCGACGAGCGCGCCCTGCAGGCCGGCGGGCGTGTTCTGGCGAATGGCATTGTCCGCCGCGCGCTGCATGTTGAGGTCGAGCGTGGTCCAAACCTCGATCGGGTCGGTCGTCTCGTCGATCAGCGTCGGCAGCTGCGCCAGCGCCCAGTCGGTGAAATAGCGGACGCTGTTCTGCTTCGGCTCGGGCGCGAGGCGCACGTCCTCGGGGCGGGCGGCATCGGCCTCGGCGGCGTTGATCGCGCCAGCATCGCGCATCACCTCCAGCACCACGCGCGCGCGCTCCACCGCTGCCTCGGCATCGGCAGACGGCGAATAGTTGGATGGTGCCTTGACCAACCCTGCGATGATCGCCGCCTCGCCCAGGCTCAGCCTGTCCGCGGGATGGCCGTAGAATTTCCGGCTTGCCGCATCGATGCCATAGGCACCGCCGCCGAAATAGACGCGGTTGAGATAGAGTTCGAGGATCTCGCGCTTGGAGAATTTCCATTCCAGCGCCATCGCCAGGATCGCCTCGCGCAGCTTGCGGCCGAGCGAATAGCTCTGGTTGAGGAAGATGTTACGCGCGAGCTGCTGCGTGATCGTGGACGCGCCCTGGAGGCGGCGGCCGGTGCCGCGCCGCTCGAACGCAAGCCAAGTCGAGCGCGCGATGCCGATCGGGTCGATGCCGGGATGGCTGTAGAAGCGGCGATCCTCCACCGCGACAATCGCCTCCGTCATCACGCCGGGGATGCGATCATAGGGCAGCCACTGGCCGTAGGACGGCCCGAGCGAGACGATCACCGTGCCGTCCGCGGCATGGACGCGCATCATCTGCCCATTGGGCGAGGATTTCAGCTCATCATAGCCGGGCAGCGAGGCGACGGCGATGCCGACGGCGATGGCCAGCGCGACCAGCCCGGCGACAAGCCCGAACAGCGCGATCTTCCACGCGAGCGCCAGCCGCGCGCGGGCTTTCGATCGGGCAGGGCGGGGGGAGGCGGCCATGGGGGTGGACCGGCGGATTACGCGCTAACCATCGCCGCCACAAGCGGAAGCGGCGACGGCTGGCCGCGCGCCTGCGCTCACTGGGCGGCGCCGATGCGCGTGGCGCGCGCCAGCAGCGGCAGTGCGCCGGGCAAACCCAGCAGCGCCATGGCGGCGGGGCGGAGCGCGGGCCGCTCGGCAAGGAAGCGGGCGAGGCCGGCGACGCCGAGGGGGCGGGCGGCGCGGGCCGCGAAGCGCCGCTGGTGGAGCGGGGCGCCGGCCGGCCCGTGGCGAAGCCAGGCAGCGGCGGCATGGCCGGCCCCGGCCAGCGCGATGGCGACGCCATCTCCCGCGAGGCTGGCGATCACCGCCGCCTGATCGCCCAGCCGGAACAGGCCGGGTTCGGTCGCCCGCGCGAGCCAGCCATAAGGCACGCCCGCAATCGCCGACCAGCCGGCGGCACCGGCGGCACGCTCAACCAGCAACGGTGCCTCCTGTGTCAGCGCGCCGAGCAAGGCGGGGCCGCCGCCCGCCTCCACGCGCGCGGGATCGATCGACAGGCACAGATTGGCGCGGCCATCCTCCTGCAGAAGCAGGCCGGCGTAGCCGCCGTCGAGAAGGTGCAGCTCGATCGTGCCGGCAAGCGCGCGGGTGAGCGCAGCACCGGCCGGGATCGTCGCGCGCAGACCGACCGAGCGGGGCTGACGGGCCGGGCGGGCGAGGCCGCGCAGCTCATGCTTGCCGGTGGCGAGGAACAGGGCGGGGGCGGAGAGCGCGCTGCCGTCCGCCAGATGCAGCGTGCGTCCCTCGGCACGGCGGATCGTCACGCCGCGCTCCACCCCTGCGCCCGCGCGCGTGGCGGCGGTGAGCAGGGCTTCGTCCAGTGTGCGGCGCGACAGGCCCGCGGCGGGGCGGGGCAGGTCGGCCTCCGCCACATGCTCGCCCGCAACGATGCGGACGCGGCGGATCGGGTGCGCGCCGAGTGCATCCACGTCGATGCCGAGCCGGGCGAGCGAGGCGAGCGCATCCCAGCCGAGGAAGCCGCCGCACACCGGATCATGTGCCTCGCGCGTCCGCTCGAGCAGGAGTGGGGGCCGGCCGGCGCGGGCGAGCGCGATGGCCGCCGCTGCGCCTGCGGGGCCGCCGCCCGCGATCAGGGCGGGGCCGCTCACCGCAGCCGCTCGACGCAGAGGCGGAAGGGGAAGCGGCGAACGACACGCGCGTCGGCGATGCCGGCACGGGCGAGGATGGCGTGCCACTCGGCCGGGCGGAAGGATCGCGCGATGGACAGCGTGCCGTCCTCGCGCACGATCCGGTGCCAGCGCATGGCGCGGGCAAGCAAAGGATAGCCGGCATATGCGAGACGGTGGCGGTGAAGATCGTTGACGAGCCAGGCGCGCGCCGCCCGCGCCTCGGAGAAGCGAAGGTAACGGTCGAGCTGGTCCTCGCTCATGTGGTGCGTGACGAGCGAGGAGACGATCAGGTCGAACGATTCGGGCTGATCGGCATAATCGCCGGTACGATAGTCGATGGGCAGGCCGGCCGGCGTCGCGGCGCGGGCGGCGGGCGCGGCATTGGGGTTGAGATCGACGCCGACCAGCCGCGCCTCGATCCCCCGTTTCGCGGCCCAGCGGGCGATCGCGCGCAGCATGTCCCCCTCGCCCGATCCGACGTCGAGCAGGGAGAAGCTCCGCCTGCCTTTCAGCGCGCGCGCGAGGAAGGCGAGCGTGGGGCGGCGGGCGAGCGTCAGTGTGTTCACCTGCGCAAGATCGGCCAGCACCGCGGCGAGCGTTTCGGGCGGCAGATCGGCCGCATCCATCTGCTCCTCCTCGCGTGAGCGGAGCGCGAGGCGGCTCATGCGGTGCGACGGAAGCGGATGCCCTCGGCCGCCAGCCCCGGCCCGAAGGCGAGCGCGACCCCCGCGCCATCGACGCCGCGCGCAAGCTGGCGGGCGAGCACGAACATCAGGGTGGCCGACGACATGTTGCCGAACGAGTCGAGCACCGCCCGCGAATCGGCCAACGCGTCGGGCGGTAATCCGAGCGCGCCCTCCACCGCATCGAGGATCGAGCGGCCGCCGGCATGCACCGCCCACGCAGTCGGCGCGCCATCCAGCAGGGTCGCGGCGAGCGCGGGATCGCCGAGCGCGGTGGCGATGCGGCCGGGCACCTCGCCCGACAGGTGCATGGCAAAGCCCTGGTCGCCGATGGTCCAGCGGATCAGCGCCTCCGAGTCGGGCAGCGCGACGGAGAAGGGCCGCTCCAGTGCCAGCCCCGCGCCGTCGCCGGTGACGAGCGCGGCGGCGGCGCCATCGCCGAACTGGAGCATGGCGAGCAACGGCTCCAGCCGGGTCTCGTCCTGCAAGTGCAAGGTCGACAGCTCCACCGTCACCACCAGCACGCGCGCGCCCGGCTCCGACCGCGCGATGTGATAGGCAAGGCGCAGCGCCGCAATCGCGGCGTAGCAGCCCATATAGCCGACCAGCGTCCGCTCCACGCCCGGCGACAGGCCGAGGCGGGCGGCGACGATCTGGTCGATTCCGGGCGCGACGAAGCCGGTGCAGCTCGCCACGACGAGGTGGGTGATGCCGTCCAGCGGAACCTGTTCGGCCAGCCGGCCGATCGCGGCCATCGCCAGATCGGGCGCCGCCTCGGCGTAGAGCGCCATGCGCGCGGCGGTGGAGGGGAAGCGCTCCGGCGCATAGAAGCCGCCGCCGAGCGCGCCGGCCGGCAGCACCGACCAGCGATGGCGGATGCCGGCGCGGGCCGCCATGCGGGCGAAGACCGCGCGCGTGCGGCCATCCAGCCGCGCCTCCGCCCAGTCGAGGAAGGAAGCGTGGATATCATGATCGGGCACCGCGGTGCCGATGGCGTTCAGGATCGCGGGCAAGACGGGCATCCGGGCACGGTGCGCCGGAAGGGCGGCCGCGAACAGCCATAATCGGCCACAAGGCCAAATGGTTGCGCCGCGGGGTCAGAACCCGGCGGGATGATGGTGCGGTCGAGAAGACTCGAACTTCCACGGCCTTTCGGCCACAACGACCTCAACGTTGCGCGTCTACCAGTTCCGCCACGACCGCACATCGAGAAGGGCCCTGGCTGAAGCCGGGGCGCTGGCAGGCCGGTGCCCCTAGCAGCGTGTTCGGTGGCGCGCAACAGCGCTGCGCGATTCGCTTCGGATAATGCGAAGGCCCTCTCAATAGAGGAACATCGGCATGCCCTCGATCCGCTGCAGCTTCGCGCGGTAGCAGGTCGCATCGTAGAGGTTGGGCACGTCGACCAGCTTGGTGCCGCCGAGCAAAGTGTCGGCGGGCACGTGATGGTAGCGGCCCGAGGTCAGCGTCACCATGCGACCCGTCTGCCGCTGCTGGATCAGCTGCACCGCGAGGCCACCGAAGGCGAAGCCGACCATCCGGTCCATCGCGTCGGGCTCGCCCGCGCGCATCAGATAGGCGAGATCCTGGACGACGGTGCCGACCCTGGCCTCGCGCTCGATCACCTGCGCGAGGCGGCGGCCGACCGTCAGCATCGTGCGATGCGAGGCCGCGCGGTGCCGCTCGTCGGCATGATCCTCGCCGACGAGGCTGGCGCCTTCGGAGATGACGCACACCGCATAGCCGGCCGGGCGCGAGCGACGATCCGCGACGAGGAGGGGCAGCAGCACCGCCGGATCCGCCGGCACCTCGGAGATGATCGTGCGATCCACCTGCGCGAGGAAGCCGGACAGCAAGGCCGTCTCGCCGCTCCGCCGGCCGAACAGCTCGATCACGCCGATCCGTTCGTGACTCTCGATCGTGGTTCTGAGCGCGTTGATCGCCTCGACCGAGCGGCTGATCGCGGTGGAAAAGCCGATGCAGTAATCCGTGCCGAACACGTCATTGTCCATCGTCTTGGGGATGGAGATGACGGGAAAGCCGAGGCTGGAGAGGTGGGCGGAGAAGCGCAGCGTGCCGTCCCCGCCCAGCGTCACCATCGCCTCGACACCGAGCCGGTCGAGCACGTGGAGGACGTGCGCGGTGCGATCCCCTTCCTCCAGCGTGCGCGGGTCGGTGCGCGAGGTGTGGAGGATGGTGCCGCCCATCCGGTCGATCCCGCGCACCGCCTCGCGATCCAGGCGCAGCGTGCCCGCGGCGACGGAGGCTGGATCGTCCGGATCGATCGCCAGCACGCCCTGCCAGCCGCGCCGGAAGCCGATCACCTCCCAGCCGAGATCGATGGCCGACAAAGTGACCGAGCGGATGCACGGATTGAGACCGGGCACGTCGCCGCCGCCGGTGAGGATGCCGATACGCATGCGCGGACC
Organism: Sphingomonas jatrophae; assembly: GCF_900113315.1. Taxonomy (GTDB): domain Bacteria; phylum Pseudomonadota; class Alphaproteobacteria; order Sphingomonadales; family Sphingomonadaceae; genus Sphingomonas_P; species Sphingomonas_P jatrophae. The sequence continues at coordinate 1,198,080 of NZ_FOZG01000002.1, forward strand.
AACTCCCTGTCGGGTCGACGGGTCCGTCCCGCCACGTTTTGTTACCGTGACGGGGTGGGCGGCGGAATCAACCCTATTGGCCGAACAGCCCCTTCAGCTTGGCGAACGGGCTCATGTCCGCCTCGCTCTGGACACCCGCCTCGCGCAGCGCCGCCTCGGCATTCGGCCCGCGCGGGAACGGATCGATCGACAGGCCAAGCGTCTCCGCCGCCGCCTCGCCGAGGTCCACCGCGCCATTGGCATAGGGGATCTCGTCGAGCGCGGCTTCGTCCAGCTCGATCTCGGCATCGGGCGCCGCCTCAACCTCGGGCACGAAGCGCAGGTCGAACGGCTCGTCGATTTCCGCGGGAAGAGGTTCGCCGCTGGCGATGCACGCCTGCACCAGCCGCGCCTGCACCCGGCCCGTCGCGCGCACCGTCTCGCCCATCCGCGACACCGCCGCCTCGGCGGTCAGCGCCTCGAGCGCGATGAGGCCGAACCGCGCCGCCAGCGCGGTCCGTTCCGCTTCATTCGCTTCGATGGCGATGGTGCGGGGCGCATCGCCCAGCGTGTCGAGGCGCACGGGGCGGCTGAATTCGGGTGTCACAGGCGGCCCTCCAGCAGGTCGGCACGGCTCTGCCGGGCGAGCCGCTCGGAAAGTTCGCGCAGGCGCGCCGCCATCCAGTCGGGCCGCGCAGTGTCGGGCGGCGTGCCGCGCCATAGATTGCGGCGCAGCGCCTCGGCGAAGGCTGCGTCATCGCCGGCCAGCCCTGCGCGATAGGCGTCCACCCGCCCGCCCAGCGCCGCCACCATGCGGCCGACATGCTTGCCGACCAGCAGATCGCCGATGCCGCGTTCGCGGACATGGCCGTCCATGTCGTCCACCCAAAGCTCGAACAGGCGGACGCCGTCCGCCGCGCCGGCTTCGCCATCCGCCTCAAGCCGAATGAGGATCAGCGCGACGACGGCGGCGAGCATGTCGAAGCGGCCGTCGAACGTGTCGGGCGCGCCGCCCACGGCATACCAGTCGCGCCGCCGCGCTTCGGCCACCGCCGCGGCATAGAGCGGGGCGGGGCGCGGCGGGGCGCTGGGGAACAGGCGCTTGAGCAGGGACACGCGAGGATACTCCAGAAGTGCGGCCGCGTCCGCGCGGCTTGCGGCGGTGGCGGCGCTTCGCATATTGAGGCTTCGCAGGGGCTGTGCAACCGCGTGCCGCCGGCATGCGGGATGATGCGTCCGGGGAGTAGTTTGTCCATGTCGTTTCCCAAGCGCGTCGCGCTCGCCGCGCTCGTGCCCGCGTTGCTCGCCGGCTGCGCACAGATCCGTGAGCATAAGGGCTATGTCGGCGACACGCTGCTGCTCGACAGCGTGCAGCCCGGCATCGACAACAAGGAATCGGTCGCCAAGACGCTCGGCCGGCCCAGCTTCACCGCGAATTGGGACGACAGCACCTGGTATTACTGGGCGCGCAACACCCGCCAGCTCGCCTTCGGCTCGCCCAAGCCGACCGAGCAGCTGCTGATGACGGTGAAGTTCGATCGCACCGGCAATGTCGCCAGCGTATCGCGCAGCGGCGTGGAGACGGTCGCCTCGATCAATCCCGCGGGCGGCAAGACGCCGACGCTGGGTCGCAATCGCGGCTTCTTCGCCGAACTGTTCGGCAATATCGGCACCGTCGGATCGGCCGGGCAGGCCGCATCAACCGCCGACAATCCGAACTGACCAGCACGGCATGATTCCGGCCGGGCCTTCGGACGAGCTTGCCCGGCTGGCCGCCCTGCGCGGGCTCGGCGTGCTCGACTCGCTGCCCGAGCCGCAGTTCGACGATCTCGTCCTGCTCGCCCGCCAGATCGCGGTCACGCCGATCGCGCTGGTCAGCCTGGTCGATCACGAGCGGCAATGGTTCAAGGCGCGCTCCGGCCTGGAAGCGACGGAGACGCCGCGCTCGCTCGCCTTCTGCGCACATGCGATCCAGCGACCGGACCAGATCATGGTGGTGCCGGATGCGACGCGCGATCCGCGCTTCGCCGCCAATCCGCTGGTGACGGGCGCACCGGGCATCCGCTTCTATGCGGGGGTGCCGATCGTCCTCTCGACGGGCGAGGCGATCGGCACGGTCTGCGTGATCGACACGCTGCCTCGCGCCGACTTCCCGGCCGCGCCCGCGCTCGCCGCACTGGCCCGGCAGGCGGCGACGCTGCTGGAATATCGCCGCGACGTGGCGCTGCGCACCGCCGCCAGCATGGAACAGCACCGGCTGGCGGAAGGCGTGGCGAGCGACCTCGACCGGCTGTGGCGGCTGGCGCACGACCTGATGATCGTGACCGACCTCGACGCGCGGCTGCTGGCGGTCAATCCGGCGTGGGAGGCGCTGTTCGGACCGTTGCCGCAGCCCGGCCTGCTCACCCCGGCGCATTTTCACCATCCCGACGAGACGGAGCCGCTCCACCTCGTCCAGGACGGCCAGCCGCATTTCTTCCGCCGCCATTATATCGACCGGGGCGGGCGCGAACGCTTCATCAGCTGGACGCTGACGCGTTCGGGCGATCACATGTTCGGCGTCGGCCGCGACGACACGGCCCTGGTCGAGACGGAGGAGACGCTGCGCCACGCCCAGAAGATGGAGGCGGTCGGCCAGCTGACCGGCGGCATCGCGCACGATTTCAACAATCTGCTGACGATCGTGCTCGGCAATCTCGACATTGCATCGCGCCGGCTGGTCGACGGCAATGTCGCCCGCGCCGGCCGCGCCATCGGCCAGGCGCAGGAGGGGGCGGAGCGCGCGGCGACGCTGACGCGGCGGCTGCTCGCCTTCGCCCGCCGCCAGCCGCTCAGTCCGCAGCCGCTCGACCCCGCGACGCAGGTCCGCCTCGCGCGCGATCTGGTCGAGGGGGCGGTGGGGGACCGGGTGGCGGTGAGGATCGACTGCGCGCCTGCCTGCTGGCCGGTGCTGGCGGACCCGGTGCAGCTGGAGAGCGCGTTGCTCAACCTCGCGGTCAATGCGCGCGATGCGATGAAGGAGGGCGGCCACCTGCTGCTCGCCACCGCCAATATCAGCCTGCCCGCCGCGCCGACGAGCGTGCCGGGACGGCTGCCGCCGGGCGATTACGTCCGCTTCACCGTGGCGGATACCGGCTCGGGCATGGACACGGCCACGCTGGCGCGCGTGTTCGAGCCGTTCTTCACCACCAAGGAAGTCGGCAAGGGCACGGGGCTGGGCCTCAGCCAGGTTCATGGCTTCGCCGTTCAGTCGGGCGGGTCGGTGACGATCGATTCGCGCGTGGGCGAAGGGACGGCGGTGCACCTGTGGCTGCCGCGATCCGCCATCGGCCCGCGCGAGGCGACGATGCCGCCGCGCTTCGGCGCCCGGCCGGCGCATGGCACGGGCGCGCGCGTCATGGTGGTCGAGGATAATGACCAGCTGCGCGAACTGGTCGTCACCACGCTGCGCGACGACGGCTACCGTGTGATCGAGGCGCATGACGGCCAGTCGGGCCTCGCCTTGTTCGCACGGCAGGAGCGGGCGCCGGACATCGTGCTGAGCGACATCCAGATGCCGAACATGGACGGCCTGGCGATGGCGCGCGCCATCCGTGCGCGATCGCCGGAGACCCGGATCGTGATGATGACCGGCTATGCCGATCATGTCGACGGCAGCACCGCCGAGCTGATCGTCAAGCCGTTCACGCCGGATCAGCTGCTCGCCCGGCTGGCGTCGGCGGGCTAGGCACCGCCCCCCCGCCAGCGCGGGAGGCGGGCCCAGAGGTCAGCGGGCGATGCCCGAGGAAGCGAGTACCGCCAGCGTCACCAGATCGGAGGCGGTGGCCGCCATCGGCGCGATCTGGACCGATTTCTCCAGCCCGACCAGCATCGGCCCGATTACCGAATCGCCGCCCAGCTCACGCAGCAGCTTGGCCGACAGATTGGCCGACTGGAGGCCCGGCATGACGAGCACGTTGGCCGGACCCGACAGCCGCGAGAACGGATAATTGCGCGCGACGCGGGGGTTGAGCGCGACATCCGGCGCCATCTCGCCCTCATATTCGAAGGTGACGCCGCGCGCATCGAGCAGCTTCACCGCATCGCGCGAGCTTTCCAGCCACTTGCCCGAAGGATTGCCGAAGGTGGAGTAGGACAGGAATGCGACGCGCGGCTCCTGCCCCATGCGGCGGGCGACATTCGCGGTCTGCACCGCGATGTCGGCCAGATCCTCAGCGGTCGGGCGCGCGTTGACGGTGGTATCCGCCATGAACACGGTGTGATCGCGCCCGACGAGGACGTGGATGCCGAACGGGCGGCGACCCTCCAACGGATCGATCACCTGCATGACCCGCTTGAGCGATTCGCCGTAGGCGCGGGTCACGCCGGTCACCATCGCGTCCGCCTCGCCCAGCGCCAGCAGCAGCGCGCCGAACAGGTGGCGATCCTGGTTCACCATCGTCTCCACCTCACGGCGGAGATAGCCGCGGCGCTGGAGCCGTTCGTAGAGATAGTCGACCATGCGCGGGACGAGCGGCGAGTGGCGGCTATTGTGCAGCTCGAAGCTGGCGGGATCGTCGACGCCCATTGCGCGGAGCTTCTCGGGCACCTCGTCACGGCCGACCAGCACCGGCGTGCCGTAGCCGCCGTCGCGGAACTGGATGGCGGCGCGCAGCACCACTTCCTCTTCCGCCTCGGCGAAGACGACGCGCTTGGGATCCGCCCGCGCGCTTTCATAAGCGAGCGTCAGCACGCTGGTGGTGCGGTTGAGCCGCCCGCGCAGCCGCGCCTGATAAGCGTCCATGTCGAGGATCGGCTGGCGCGCGACGCCCGTATCCATCGCCGCGCGGGCGACCGCCATCGGCACCACCTCGATCAGCCGGGGATCGAACGGCGCGGGAATGATATAGTCGCGCCCGAACTTGGGGGCGTTGCCGCCATAGGCCAGCGCCACTTCCTCCGGCACCTGCTGGCGGGCGAGATCCGCCAGCGCGCGGGCGGCGGCCAGCTTCATCTCCTCGTTGATCGCGGTCGCGCGCACATCCAGCGCGCCGCGGAAGATGAAGGGGAAGCCGAGCACATTGTTGACCTGGTTCGGATAATCCGACCGGCCGGTGGCGACGATGGCATCGGGCCGTGCGGCGAGCGCATCGCCCGGCGTGATCTCCGGATCGGGATTGGCCATGGCGAAGATGATCGGCTGCGGCGCCATCTTCTTCACCATCGCCGGCGTCAGCGCGCCCGCGACCGACAGGCCGTAGAACACGTCCGCCCCCTCGATCGCCTCGTCCAGCGTCCGCGCGCTCGTCTCGACCGCATGGGCCGACTTCCACTGGTTCATGCCCTCGGTGCGGCCGCGATAGATCACGCCCTTGCTGTCGCACAGGATGACGTTGTTCGGCTTCACCCCCAGCGCCTTGGCCAGCTCCGTGCAGCTGATCGAGGCGGCGCCGGCGCCGTTCACCACCATCTTGATGTCGGCGAAATTGCGGCCCGTCAGGTGCAGCGCATTGATCAGCCCCGCGGCGGAGATGATCGCGGTGCCATGCTGGTCGTCATGGAAGACGGGGATGTTCATCCGCTCGCGCAGCGTCTGCTCGATCACGAAGCATTCGGGCGCCTTGATGTCCTCCAGGTTGATGCCGCCGAAGCTCGGCTCCATCAGCTCGACAGCGTCGATGAAGCGATCGACATCCTCGGTCGCCAGTTCGAGATCGATCGAATCGACGTCGGCGAAGCGCTTGAACAGCACCGCCTTGCCTTCCATCACCGGCTTGGAGGCGAGCGCGCCGAGATTGCCGAGCCCGAGGATAGCGGTGCCGTTGGAGATCACCGCGACGAGATTGCCCTTGGCGGTATAATCATAAGCGGTCGCCGGATCCGCGGCGATGGCGCGCACCGGCACGGCGACGCCGGGGGAATAAGCCAGCGCCAGATCGCGCTGCGTCGCCATCGGCTTGGTCGCGACGATCTCGATCTTGCCCGGCCGCCCGCGCGAATGGAACAGCAGCGCCTCGCGCTCGGAGAACTGGACGTTCGATCCTTCGCTCATCTCGGTATCCTCGGCGGTCTTGTTGTTGCGAGTGCCTTAGGCGGCCGGGAATGGCAGGTGCAAGCACTGCACCATCGGGCTAGCGGCAACCCTTCCGTCCCCGGCGTGCACCCTCTATCGCGCGGCGATGCCCGATCCGGCCGCCCCCACGCCCATGATGGCGCAATATCACCGGCTGAAAGCGGAGGCCGAGGATGCGCTGCTGTTCTACCGGATGGGCGATTTCTTCGAGCTGTTCTTCGAGGATGCCAAAGCAGCCGCCGCCACGCTCGACATCGCGCTGACCAGCCGGGGCGAGCATGGCGGGAGCAAGGTGCCGATGTGCGGCGTGCCGGTCCACGCGGCGGACGCCTATCTCGCGCGGCTGATCCGCGCCGGCCACCGCGTCGCCATCGCCGAGCAGATCGAGACGCCGGCGCAGGCCAAGGCCCGCGGCGGATCGAAGGCGCTGGTGGAGCGCGGCATCGTCCGCGTCGTCACCGCCGGCACGCTGACCGAGGAGGCGCTGCTCGATGCACGCGCGGCCAATTGGCTGGCGGCGGTGGCGGAGGTCGGCGGGCGTGTGGGGCTGGCCGCGTGCGACGTCTCGACCGGGCGGTTCGAGCTGGCGGAGCTGGCGCCCGAGCAGCTGGACGCGGAACTTGCCCGCCTGTCCCCGGCGGAGACGGTGGCGGCCGAGGGCGGCGCGCTGGCCGCGACCACCCGGCGGCCCCGCGCCATGTTCGACGCAGGCGAGGGCGAGCGGCGGCTCAAGGCGCTGCACAATGTCGCCACGCTGGACGGCTGGGGCGGGTTCGGCCGGGCGGAGCTGGCGGCGGCGGGCGCGCTGATCGCCTATCTCGACGAGGCGGGGCGGGGCGCGCTGCCCTTCCTTGAGCCGCCGGTCCGCCGGATGGCGAGCGACCATATGGCGATCGACGCGGCAACGCGTGAGTCGCTCGAGCTCACCTGCACCGCGGCGGGCGCGCGGAAGGGCAGCCTGCTCGATGCGGTGGACCGCACGGTCACCGGGGCCGGCGCCCGGCTGCTGGCGGCCGACCTCGGCGCACCCCTGACGGATCGGCTGGCGATCGAGGCGCGGCTCGACCTCGTCGCGCTGTTCCGCGCGGACGAGCCGCTGCGCCATGCGGTGCGCACCGCGCTGAAGGCGGCGCCCGATATCGGCCGCGCGCTCGGCCGGCTGGCGGCAGGGCGCGGATCGCCCCGCGACCTGGGATCGCTGCGCGACGGCCTGGAGGCGGCCGCCCGGCTGCACGACCGGTTGGCGGCGGCGCCCGATCGGCCGCCCTTGCTGGGCGAGTTGCTGCCCCGGCTGGTGGGGCATGGCGCGCTGACCGATCACCTCGCCCGCGCGCTGGTGCCGACGCCGCCGGTCGATGCGTCCGCAGGCGGCTATATCGCGGAAGGCTATGACGCGGCGTTGGATGCGCTGCGTGGCACGGGCGGCGAGGGGCGGCGGGCAATCGCCGCGCTGGAGGCGCGCTACCGCCAGCAGACCGGCATTGCGGCGCTGCGCATCCGCCACAATGGCGTGCTCGGCTATCATGTCGAAGTGCCGGCCAAGGCGGCAGACCCGCTGATGCGCGCGGAGTCCGGCTTTACCCACCGCCAGACGCTGGCCGGGGCGGTGCGCTTCAACGCGCCCGATCTCGCGGAAGTCGCCTCCCGCGTGACGCAGGCGGGGGCGCATGCGCTGACGGCGGAGGCGGCGCATCTGGAGGCGCTGACCGGCGAGGCGGTCGGCTGCGCGCCCGCCATCGCCGCCACCGCCGACGCGCTCGCCCGGATCGACGTGGCCGCCTCGCATGCCGAGCGCGCCGAGGAGGACGGCTGGTGCCGGCCGGAACTGGCGGACCATCCCTGCTTCGAGGTGGAGAGCGGGCGGCATCCGGTGGTGGAGGCGGCGGCCAGAGCCGCAGGCGCCCGCTTCGTCGCGAACGACCTGTCGCTGTCCCCCGATGCGCGGCTGTGGCTGGTGACGGGCCCGAACATGGGCGGCAAGTCCACCTTCCTCAGGCAGAATGCACTCGTCGCCGTGCTGGCGCAGGCGGGAGCGCCGGTGCCGGCGGTGCGCGCGCGTATCGGGCTGGTCGATCGGCTGTTCAGCCGCGTCGGCGCGTCGGACAATCTGGCGCGCGGGCGATCGACCTTCATGGTCGAGATGGTCGAGACCGCCGCGATCCTCAGCACAGCGACCGAGCGCAGCTTCGTCATCCTCGACGAGGTGGGGCGCGGCACCTCCACCTATGACGGTCTCGCCATCGCCTGGGCGGTGGTGGAGGCGATCCACGAGACGAACCGCTGCCGCTGCCTGTTCGCCACTCACTATCACGAGCTGACGCGGCTGGCCGAGCGGCTCGACGCCTTGTCGCTCCACCATGTCCGCGCGCGCGAGTGGAAAGGCGAGCTCGTCCTGCTGCACGAAGTGGCCGCGGGCGCGGCGGATCGCAGCTACGGCCTTGCCGTCGCCAAGCTCGCCGGCCTGCCGCCGCCGGTCGTCTCGCGGGCGAAATCCGTCCTGACGAAGCTGGAGGCGGGGCGCGCCAAGACGGGCGGGCTCGCCGCCGGACTGGACGATCTGCCGCTGTTCGCCGCCGCCGCGGCACGCGAGGAGGCGGAGAAACCCGATGCGGTCCGCGCGGCGCTGGCGGAGATCGACGCCGACGCGCTGACCCCGCGGGAGGCGCTGGAGGCGCTCTACCGGCTGAAGGGGATCGCGGCGGAGGGGTAGACGATTGCATCGAACGATGCTTCGTTCACGTAATGCACTATGAGGATCCCGAACGACTAAAAGCGATTTGGCGGCAATGCCAAATTCCAGTCCTCTTTCGTCGAGGTGCAGGCAATCCGCTTTATGCGAAGGTTCCGCATCGGGAGATTAGCTTAGAGTGGCGCATTCAGACGCGTGCTTGGTTGATAAATCGACGTCCGCGAGTGAAGAACCCAGATTGGGTTCGCCAGTTCAAATGCTGGGACGTGCCGCAAGCTTGGTTCAACGATTTGGTTGTCAGGCTTCTTCAGAGATGGGGCACGCTGTATATAATTCAGCCCTATCGAGCGCAGGAGAAGTGTTCTCCTTCCTGTATGAACGCTCAAGGGCATGAGTGTCAGTGCTCATGCATGGGCGAAAACCATGGTTCTGGCGGGCCGGGAGCAGGTTGGTTTGTCGTTTCGGAGGCATTCGCGACGCGGTGGGGTGAAGAAGAGCTCGCATGGCGATTGTTGCGGAAGGGCACTCCCTACCGATGATGAGTGTCACTCGCGCGACTTACCGGTGACGTTTTCACCTTTACCTCCTATGTCGCAGCCATGCCGCAGCGTTTCGATACCCTGCCCCATCGGCGCCAGCTGATCGACCGGCGTGCGCTGGCCGATGCGCTGGCGGCGCTGCCGGCGGCGGAGCCCGCGCAGATGCGCAACGCCGCGCGGCCGCTGCTCAAGGCCGCGCTGGACGGGGGGCGGGCCGAGATCGCTCGGCGGCTGGGCGAACATCCCGGCCGCGGCCACGAGGCTGCCTGCGCTTACGCTTATCTGACCGATCAGCTGCTGCGCTGCGTCTATGATTTCACCGTCGGCCGCCTCTATCCGACGCACAATCCGACGACGACCGAGCGGCTGACCCTGATTGCGGTCGGCGGCTATGGCCGGGCCGAGATGGCGCGCCATTCCGATGTCGACATCGCCTTCCTGACCCCGTGGAAGCAGAGCCCGTGGGCCGAGACGGTGATCGAATCGATCCTCTATTCGCTGTGGGATCTGGGCCTGAAGGTCGGCCATTCGTCACGCTCGCTCGACGAGATGGTGCGCATGGCGAAGGGCGACCTGACGATCCGCACCGCCCTGCTCGAGGCGCGCTACGTCTGGGGCGACGAGGCGCTGTACGAGGAGGCGGCGCGCCGGTTCGAGCGGGAGGTGCGCGCGGGCTCCATCGCCGCCTTCGTCGCGGAGAAGCTGGCCGAGCGCGATGCGCGGCACAAGCGGATGGGCGACAGCCGTTACGTCGTCGAGCCGAACCTGAAGGAGGGCAAGGGCGGCCTGCGCGACCTGCAGACGCTCTTCTGGATCGGCAAATATGCTTACGGCGTCGGCTCCACCGCGGAGCTGGTCGATGCCGGGCTGCTGACGCGCGACGAGCTTCGCCGCTTCAGCCGCGCGGAAAGCTTCCTGTGGGCGGTGCGCTGCCACCTCCACATCGTGACGGACCGGCCCGAGGAGCGGCTGACCTTTGACGTGCAGCGCGAGCTGGCGGAGCGGATGCGCTATGCCGACCGGCCCGGCCGCTCCGCGGTCGAGCGGTTCATGCAGCATTATTTCCTGACCGCGAAGCAGGTGGGGGACCTGACGGGCCACTTCCTCGCGCATCTGGACGAGCAGTTCGCCAGGCGCGGGCGCCGCTTCGGCGGGCTGGTGACGATCCCGTCGCTCCGGCGCTCCCGGAAGCTGCACGGCTTCATCCTCGATCGCGGGCGTCTGTCGCTGCCGGGTGACGACTTCTTCACCGAGGATCCGGTGCGCCTGATCGAGCTGTTCGCGGTGGCGGACAAGCACGGGCTCGAGATCCACCCGCTGGCGATGCGCGCCGCGTCTCGTGACGCCCGCCTGATCGACGGCAAGGTGCGCGCCGATCCGAAGGCCAATGCGCTGTTCATGGACGTGCTGACGAGCCCGCGCGATCCCGAGACGGTGCTGCGGTGGATGAACGAGGCGGGCGTGTTCGGCCGCTTCGTGCCCGATTTCGGCCGGGTCGTCGCGCAGATGCAGTTCGACATGTATCACCATTATACGGTGGACGAGCATTCGATCCGCGCCATCGGCCTGCTCGCCCGGATCGAGAAAGGCGAGCTGAAGGAGGATCACCCGCTTGCGGGCGAGGTGATGAAGCAGATCGTATCGCGCCGCGTGCTCTACGTCGCGGTGCTGCTGCACGATATCGCCAAGGGCCGCGGCGGCGATCACTCGATCCTGGGCGCGGAGGTGGCGGAGCGGCTGTGCCCACGCCTCGGCCTGACCGCGGCGGAGACGGCGACGGTGGCGTGGCTGGTGGCCAAGCACCTGCTGATGTCCGCCACCGCGTTCAAGCGTGACTTGAGCGACTTCAAGACGATCCTCGATTTCGTCGAGGCGGTGCAATCGGCCGAGCGGCTGCGGCTGCTGCTGGTGCTGACCGCGGTGGATATCCGCGCGGTGGGGCCGGGCGTTTGGAATGGCTGGAAGCGCCAGCTGCTCAACGACCTCTACGAAGCGGCGGAGGAGGTGCTGCGCCTCGGCCATAAGCAGAAGGGCCGGGCGGAGCGGATCGCCGCCAAGCAGGCAACCCTCTCGGCCGAACTCGGCTGGAGCGCGGACGACTGGACCAGTTACGCCCGCCGCTTCCCCGACAGCTACTGGGTGGCGGAGCCGGCGGACGTGCTGCTGGCCAATGCCCGCGCGGTGGCGGCGGCGACGGTGGAGCGCGCGCCGCTGTGGATCGATGCACAGCCGGATGGGGCGCGGGGTGCGACGCTCGTCACCGTCTATGCCGGCGATCATCCGGGGCTGTTCTATCGCATCGCCGGCGCCATCCATGTTGCGGGCGGCAACATCATCGACGCGCGCATCCACACGACGCGCGATGGCATGGCGCTGGACAATTTCCTCGTCCAGGATCCGCTCGGCCAGCCGTTCGCCGAGGACGGGCAGATCGACCGGCTGCGGCTGGCGATCCGCGATTCGCTGGCCAATCGCAACAAGCTGGCCGACCGGCTGGCCGCCAAGCCGCTGCCGCGCATTCGTGCCGAGGCGTTCGACATCGCCACCCAGGTGCTGACCGACAACAAGGCGTCCAACCGCTATACCGTCGTCGAGGTGAGCGCGCGCGACCGGCCAGCCTTGCTGTTCGCGCTGGCGCATGCGCTGTTCCAGGCCCGCGTGACGATCCATTCCGCCCACATCGCCACTTATGGCGAGCGGGCGGTGGACACGTTCTACGTGACCGATCTGGTCGGCGACAAAATCCAGACGCCGGGGCGGATCAAGACGCTGGAGCGGCTGCTGACCGATGCGGCCGAGGGCGGGAGCCTGCGCAAGGCCGCGTAAGGCGCGATCACCGCACCGTGAACAGCACACGGTCCTTCACGCCGTCCGCCCCGACCAGCGCCAGCCGGTGTGCGCCGGGGCCGGGGAGCAGCAGCGCGCCCGCCTCTCCAGCGCCCACGTCGCGCCCGTCGAGCACCAGCCGGAGCCCCTGCGTCGCGCCGCCCGCCGTCACGCGCAGGCGCTGGCGATCGAGCGGGATGTCCGGGTCGAGCGCATAGACGGCACCCGACAGCGGGCTGAGGATGCGCGGACGGCGGGCTGCGGCGGGCGCGGCCGCCATCTCGGTCTGGGCGGCGCCCTTGAGGAACCAGTCCCGCCGCGATGGCTCGATCCCCCCGGCGAAACGGACGGCGCGCGCCTCGACACCGGCGGGCGGGGGCGGGGCGCGGCCGGGGGCGTCGCGGTGCAGCGCCAGCATCACCGCCCGCCACACCGGCGCCGCCCCGCTCACGCCTGAGACGGCCCGCATCGCATCGCCCTCCAGATTGCCGACCCACACGGCGACGGTGAACCGGTCGGTGAAGCCGATGCACCAATTGTCGCGCATGCCCTTCGACGTGCCGGTCTTCACCGCCGCCCAAAAGGGCAGCTTCAGCGCCGAATCGAGCCCGAAGGTGACCGCGCGGGCGCCCGGATCGGCCAGCATGTCGCCGACGATCCATGAAGCGGGCGCGCTGAAGACGCGGCGACCGGGCACGCGCGGATCGGACGCGCGCAGCCGGAGCGGTGCGTAGACGCCGCCGCGGGCGAGCGTGCGATAGGCGGCGGCCTGCTCCAGCAACGTAACCTCGGCGGAACCCAGCGCGAGGCTGAATCCGTAATAGGCGCCATCCTCGGTCAGCCCGCGATAGCCGGCATCCCACAGGCGGTCGCGGAACGCCTCGGTGCCGGTCAGCACCAGTGCGCGCACGGCAGGCACGTTGAGCGAGCCGGCGAGCGCCGAGCGGACGGAGACGGGGCCCTTGAACTGACGGTCGTAATTCTGCGGCACGTAGAGGCCCGAGGCGGTGTCGAGCGCGACCGCCGAATCGTCGAGGATCGAGGCGGGGGTGAGCCAGCCCCCCTCGATCGCCTCGGCATAGAGGAACGGCTTGAGCGTCGATCCCGCCTGCCGCCATGCATCCGCCCCGTCCACCGCCGCGGCGGTGGAGGCGCCGCCCACGCCGCCGACATAAGCGAGCACGTCGCCGCTGGCATTGTCGACCACCACCACCGCGCCATCCCGCGCACGGCCGGCACCGAGACCCAGCAGCTGGCGGCGCAGCGCCTCCGCCGCCATCCGCTGCACGCCTGCATCGAGCGTGGTGCGCATGCGAAGACCAGGGCGGGCGAGCAGGCGCGCGGCGAGATGCGGCGCCAGATCGGGATCGAGCGCCGTGGTGCGCGTGGGGCCTAGCATCGCCTCCGCACGGGTGCGGAGCATAGCGCAGTCCCCGCCACCCGCGCAGGCGCGCGCGGCGACGGCGGCGGGTAGAGCCTGCGGGCTGGGCAGCAGCGCCGCCAGCAGGCGAGCATCGGCAGCGTCGAGCCGGGCGGGCGGGCGGCCCGCGAGCGTCCACGCCGCCGCGGCGATCCCCTGCGCCTCGCCCCGCCAGCCGGCGAGGTTGAGATAGGCCTCGATTATCTCGTCCTTGCGCCAGCGCCGCTCCAGTGCCCAAGCCGCACGCATCTGGCGGAGCTTGTCGAGCACGCCCCGCGCGCCGGGCCGGGCGAGATCGGGCGAAAGCTGCGCCGCCAGCTGCATGCTGATCGTCGAGGCGCCGCGGCTGCGCCCGCGCAGCCGATCACGGGCGGAGCCGATCAGGCCGATCCAGTCGACCCCGTCATGGAAGCGGAAGCGGCGATCCTCCTGCGCGATCACCGCGGCCGGGAGGGCCGGGGCGATCTCGCCAAGCGCGATCCACGCCATGCGCCGCTGGGCGAAATCGATGCGGCGGGCGTCGAGCAGTCGGCCATGGCGATCGTACAGCCACGCCTCCGACGGCTGCCACGCGGCGCGTGCCTCGGCGAAGGAGGGCAGGGCCGGAGGACGGGTGAGGAGGTGGGCGGCGAAGAGGAGGATGGTGAGAGCGGCGACCACGGCCCACGCCTTCGTCACCCCGGACCTGGTCCGGGGTCCACCGGGCGGCATGTCCAGCGGCGGCTGGACGCGCGTCACCGTGGATGCCGGACCAAGCCCGGCATGACGACCAACGCCTTCACCGCGCCGCCACCGTCACCGGCCGGTTCGGGATCGCCGCGCGGATATCGGGCGAATACATCGCCTCCACCCGCGTCGGCGGCAGCTGGAAGGTGCCGACGCCGTTCAGCCGCACCGCATATTCGGCGACGAAGCGGCCGCGCGGCACCCAGCTCCAATAGCCGCGCCACGCATCCTGCGCACGCTCGACATAGGCCGGGCTGACGCCCTCGCCGCCGCTCGCCGCCTCGGCCATCTGTGCGGACTGGCCGCCGAGGCCACCGACGATGGTGGCGCCCGCCGGGATCGGATCGTCCACCACCACCCAGTTGCGCTCCGCCCCCGCATCCACCGTCAGCCGCACGCGCAGCACGTCGCCGCGCGTCAGCCGGCCGGGCACCTTCTGAACGATCGGCGTCACCGTCCGCGCGATGCGGTAGCCGGCGGAGAGCGGCGCGGTGAGCGGCACCGCGGCCTTGACGACCACCTGCGCCCACGGCCCGGCACCCCCCGCCTGGGAGAGGAGCAGCGGCGAGGGCGCACGCGGCAGCGGCAGGCGAACAAGCGGATTGGCCAGCGGCCAGCCGCGCGTCTGCGTGGACGACCCCAGTTGCAGCGTCGTCGTGCCGGCAACCGCGGCGGCGGGGAAGGCGGCGGCGAAGCGGCGGGCGGCGATCGCGCCCCAGGCGTTCGCCGGCGTCGTATCCCAATGGCCGCGGCGCTGGCGCAGCGACAGGCCGACCATCATCCGCGGCGCTTCGCTGGCGAAACCCTGCCGGCCGAGCGCGACCAGCAGCGCACGCGCCGCCATCTCGTCACCCGACACCATCATCCACCACGGCGCCGCACCCTGATCGACCAGATCGAGCCGCGACCCTTCATAGACCAGCCGACCGCGCAGCACGGAGAGCGCCTCCGCCTTGGCGGCGGGATCGGCGCCGGGCGTGCGATCGAGCGCGACGATCCAGTCGGTCAGCGCCGAGGTCGGCATGTCGCGCGCGGCAAGGCCGATCTGGCCGAACATGCCGGCATTCGCCGCCCCCGCCCGCGCCAGCGCGCCGAGCGCGGCAAGCTTGAGCAGCCGCCGCTCGCCGCCACCCGGCCCGTCATGCGCGATCCGCCCGTCGACCACGCCGGCAAGCGCCTGCACCATCCGCGCCCGCGCGCTCTCGGGCAGCGGCAGGCCCGCCTCGCTAGCGATGGAGAGGATGTAGGCGGTGAGCGCCTCCGATCCTTCCGCACCATCGACCGGCCAGTATCGGAGCAGGCCGTCGCCATCGAAATAGGCCGGCAGATCGCCCGCGACGCGGCCCCACATCGCCGCATCGCCCAGCGCCACCGCGCGCGAGGCCCGCTGTTCGAGGCAGCTATAGGGATAGGCGACCATGTAGGCGCGCACGCCGGCCAGCGGCGGCTCGAGCGCCGCGGTCAGCCGCACCTCGACTCCGCCGCGGCCGGGCAGCGCGCCCGTGGGCGCGGCGATGGGGAGCGATCCGCCCTCGCCGACGCGGAGCAAGGTTGCGGCCCACGTCTCGACCGGGATGGCCGGCACGATCTCCTGCGCCGCGGTCAGCCGGTCGGCTGCGCCGCCGCTTGCCCTGGCGTTGACCGTCCATGCGACGCGACCGATGCCGGCGGGGGCGGTCAGGTGCCAGTTGACCGGCACCGCGCCCCCCGCCGGGATCGTGACGGTGAGCGGCGGTGCGCGGCCGATGCGCGGTGATGTCTCAGCGGTGGCGGTGACGGTCATCGCGCGGTTGCTGCCGTTGCGGAGCGTGAAGCCCGCAGCATAGCGATCCCCCTCGCGCACCAAGGGCGGCAGGCCGGGATAGATGGCCAGATCCTGCACCGTGCGGATCACCGCCTCACCCGTGCCGAAGCGGTCGCTGCCCGCAGTCGCGATGGCGACGAGGCGGAAGGCGGACAGGCTGTCGGAGAGCGGTACGGCAACGCGCGCGCGGCCGGCGGCGTCGAGCGGCACGCGCCCGCGCCACAGCAGCACCGGGCGGAAATCCTCGCGGTTGACCGCGCCGAGGTCGCCGCCGCCGCCACCCGCAGCCAGCGCCTTGCGGCCATAATGCCGCTTGCCGACGACCTGCATCGCCGCGGTCGAGGTGACGACGGAGAGCGGGCGTTCGCCCATCATCGCGTCGATCAGCTTCCAGCTGTCATTCGGCGCCAGCTGGAGGATCGCCTCGTCCACCGCGGCGAAGGCGATCTCGGCCGATTTCGGCGGCACCTTGCCGGGGGCGGTGACCTGCACCGCCACCTGCGCCGTTTCGCGCACATGATAGGCGGCGCGATCCGCCTTCACCTGCACGTCCAGTCGGTGCGCCTCCCAGCCGACGTTCAGCTTGGCGAGGCCGAGGCGGTAGGAGGGCTTGGCCAGATCGACCAGCGCGGTCGGCGCCGCGCCCTCGCGGCTGAAGAAGGGCAGGTGCCAACGCCGCGCGAAATCGGCCAACCACAGCCGCCAGCCGCCGATCCGCCCGCGCACCGCGAGCACGGAGACATAGACGTCGGGCGCATAGGTGCCGGCGAGCGGCACCTCGACCACCGGATCCTTGCCGCTGAGCTGTGTGACGAAGGAGGACAGCACGCCCTCCCGCTCCACCGTGACGAGCGCGGTGGCGGAGCGGAACGGCATCCGCACCTGCAGCCGGGCGGTGGCGCCGGCGGCATAGTCCCTGGCTTCGGGGATGAGGTCCATCCGGTCGCCATTGTCGCCGCCGAACCACCATTCGTCCTCGCCCGCGAGCCAGACGGAGGTGGTGGCGCGCGTCTCGCGTCCCTCGTCGTCTTGCGCCGTGGCGACGGCATAGACCTCACCCGAAACGCCGGGATCGAGCGCGCAGGAGGCGAGCCCCTGTGCGTCGGTGGTGGCGGAGCAGATCGCGTCCAGTTCGGTGACGCGGGCATTGTTGTCATAGGCGTAGAAGCCGCCGATCAGCCGCCGCCGCGCGGACAAGATCTCGCGGCTGTAGAGCGCGACCTTGATCCGCTGTCCCTTGATCGGCCGCCCCTCGGGATCGAGCGCGACGAGCTTCAGCCGCAGGTCGTCATCCTTCATCATCCAGCCGTCGGTCTTCAGGCCGATGCGGACGGCGGCGGTGTGCAGCGTGATGTTGGAGGCGGCGGTCAGCGTTTCGCCGTTGGCATCCTGATAATCCATCTCCACCGCCATCACGGCGGGGCCGTCGATCGCGGCAGGCACCTCGATGCTGGTGCGCGCGGCGCCCTGTCGGTCGAGCGTGACGGGCAGCGTCTGCGCCGGCGGCCAGGGTGCGGTGACCTCGTTATTGTCGCCGTCGAGCGGGGTGACGCCAGGCTTCACGCGGCGGCCGCCGAAGCTCCACCCGTCCCAGCCTTTCGGCGCGCGTTCGTCGGCGGAGAAAGCGGCGCGCACGGCGACGGGCAGGTTGGCCGCACCGCCGCCCGAGAGATAGCCGACGAACAGGTCGAGCGGCACGGCCTTGGGCCGCACCTGCGCTGCCTTGGGCCCGGAGACGGCGGCGCGCATCGTCGGCAGGCGATATTCGTCGACGCGGAGCGACTGGCCCGTGTCGATGCGCGTGTCGCCCGCGATCACGGCGAGATCATAGTCGCCGAGCGGCGCGCCCTTGGGGGCCGTCCAGCGCGTCTCACCGACGCCGTCGCGGCCAATGGCGAGCGGCACGTCAAACTCGGTGTCCGAGCCGCGGTGAGTGAGGCGCAGCAGGCCGGCAAAGCCTTCCGCGGCGAAGCCGGTTGCGACGGGGCGGCGCAGGATCTGCTTCATCGCCACGCTCTCGCCCTGGCGGATCAGCGTGCGATCGAACACGGTGTGGACGATCGGCCCCTGTTCGGACCAGCCGAACGGCAGCTCGAAATCGGTCGGCGCGATGCCGTCCGCCCACTTGCTCATCGTGAAGCTGTAATCGCCGGCGGCGCGCGCGGAGATCATCAGCGGGTGGTTCTCGCTATTCTCGTCGCAGCTGCCGTAGGTGGATGGATCGCCGAGCGGCTTGGCAACGAGCAGGCGCCCCTGCGCATCGGTGCGCCCTTCCGCCAGCGCGGCGCCGGTGCAGCTGTCGCTGACGGTGATCGCGGCGCCCGCGACCGGCTTGCCGCCGTCGAGGCTGGTCACCCAAGCGAGGCTGGAAGCGCGGCCCCATTTGAAATGCACCGCCATGTTGGTGACGAGCGCGCCTGCCGCCACATAGCGCGGCGCATCGCGGCCGAGCAGAGCGCGGCCGAGCGCCGGACTGGCCAGCTCGACGACATAGAAGCCGGGCTTGCCGAGCGGCACGCCGACCACCTCGAAATCCTTGCCCTTGCCCGGCAGCGCGAGATTGAGCGGCTTGGCGCGACCTTCGCCGGCGAGGATCGAGGCGGCACCCGTCATGTTGACGGTGACGCTCTCGCCGCCGCGCTTTTCGTCGCGCCAGTCATTCTCGGCGGCCTTGTCGATCCGCCGCAGCCACGCGGCGACCGCGCCGTCACCGCCCTCCACCTTGAGCGCACCGCCGCCGATGCCGGCAATGTGCCCGGCCAGCGCCGGCTCGACCGCGCGGACGGTAACGGGCAGGACGCCGCCTTCCTTCGCCTCAAGGATGCCGAAATCGGCGGCGAACTTGACGAGCGGCGGCGCGGCATCGAACCGGACCTCCAGCGGGAAGCGGCGCGCATTGGCGAGCGGACGGCCGCTCAGGTCGCGCAGATCGGCGGGAAGGCTGAGCTGGCCGGTGGCGGCCGAGGGCAGCGGCTTGTCGAACGTGACGCTGGACACCTGCGCGCCCTTGTCCTCGATCCGGGGCGTCAATGTGCGGCCGCCGACCTCGATGCGCAGCGCCTCGGCCTGCGCGCGCGGGATCGGCGCGGTGAAGCGGACATAAGCCGGCTGGACCGGGTTGCAGCCCGCGCGCGGATTGACACGGGCACATTCGAACCGTGCCTCGAACGCCTTGCGCACGGTGAAGTCGAACCGCCGCTCGGCCCCCGCCAGCTTGCCGCCGGGCGCGGCGATGCTGGCCGGCCAGACCAGCGCCATGTCGCGGCCGGGCGGCAGCGGCCGGCGGCATTTCAGCGCGACGACGCCGGCCAGCGCTCGGGTGCGTGCCGCACCGGCCTTGGGCAGCGGCTTCGGCAGGCCCGCCTCGTCGAGGAAGTTGCCGACCTCCCATCCGTCCGGATCGAGCTCACCCAGCACTTCACCCGCAGTGCCGGGAGGCAGCAGGTCGACCGGGATCTTCTCGCCGATGCCGTCCACCGCGCAATAGGCCTCGCGCGCGACGGAGGCGGGATCGGGAGCGAGGCTGGCGGCGACGAGGAAGGCGGCGCCCTCCTCGATCTCTCCGCCGATCTGGCCGGCCAGCACCGCGCGCGCGGTCGGCCCGCCCGCATCGGCAAGGAAGCTGCGCTCACCGCCGATGCCGGCACCCCGCGCGCTTTTGAGGCCATCGACGAGCGTGAAGCGGCAGGAAACGCCGCCGGGCAGCGGGCGGGCATAATCCCAGACGAAGCTGCGCGCATCGATCCAGCGGCCCTGCCCGCCGACGGGGCAGGCGGAGGTGACGGGCGGCGCGGCGCGCGGATCGCCGAGCGGCACCATGGGCTCTGAGAAGATGAAGGTGAAACGCTCGATCGAGCCGCCGCCGAAGCCGGGCGTCGCACTCTCGACCTTGGGCGACACGTCTGCGGTTGCGCCCACCGCGGCAAGCGCCAGCGCGACCACTCCCAGCTTCGCCCAGCGCATGCATGCCTCCCCTTTGATGCCGGTTTGGCGCGGGAGACGCCGCAGGTCCAGCCTTCAGGGGATCAGGATCGTATCTCTCGGCTCGGCGGCGGCGGCCGGGAAGTCGCGCGTATAGTGCAGCCCACGGCTTTCCTTTCGGCTGAGCGCGGAGCGGATGATGAGATCGGCAACGCCGACGAGATTGCGCAGCTCGATCAGGTCGGCGGTGACGCGGAAGTTGCCGTAATAATCCTCGACCTCGTGGGCGAGCAGCTCGATCCGGTGCTGTGCCCGCTCCAGCCGCTTGGTGGTGCGGACGATGCCGACATAATCCCACATGAACCGGCGGATCTCGCGCCAGTTATGCTGGACGACGACCTCCTCGTCGGAATCGGACACGCGGCTTTCGTCCCACGGGCGGATGGCGGGCGGCGCGGGCAGCTGATCCCAGCAGGCGCCGATATGGTCGGCCGCCGCCTCGCCGAACACGAAGCATTCGAGCAGCGAGTTGGACGCGAGCCGGTTGGCGCCGTGCAGGCCGGACTGGGTGCATTCGCCTGCGGCATAGAGGCCGGGCAGGTCGGTCCGCCCGTCGAGATCCACCAGGATGCCGCCGCAGGTGTAATGCTGCGCGGGCACGACCGGGATCGGCTGGCGGGTGATGTCGATGCCAAGGCCGATCAGCTTGTCGTAGATGTTGGGGAAATGGCCGCGGACGAACTCCGCCGGCATGTGGCTGATGTCGAGATGGACGTAATCGAGGCCGTAGCGCTTGATCTCGGCGTCGATCGCGCGCGCCACCACGTCGCGCGGGGCCAGCTCCAGCCGCTCGGCGTCGTAATAGGGCATGAACCGCTTGCCCGTGGTCGGGTTGATCAGCCGTCCGCCCTCGCCGCGCACCGCCTCGGTGATGAGGAAGTTCTTGACCTGCAGATTGTAGAGGCAGGTCGGGTGGAACTGCATGAACTCCATGTTGGAGATGCGGGCACCCGCGCGCCACGCCATGGCGATGCCGTCCCCCGTCGCGCCGCGCGGGGCGGTGGAATAGAGATAGGTGCGCCCCGCGCCGCCGGTCGCCAGCACGGTCGCCCGTCCGAGGAACGTCTCCACCCGCCCTTCGGTGCGGTTGAGCGCGTAGACGCCCCAGACGTGGCCATCGCCCGAATAGCGCTCGCCATGCCGCCCGGTGACGAGGTCGATCGCCGCCATGTCGGGGAACAGCGTGATGTTGGGATTGTCCGCGGCGGCGCGTTCCAGCGCGCGCTGCACCGCGGCCCCGGTCGCGTCGTCGACATGGACGATGCGGCGATGGCTGTGCCCGCCCTCCCGCGTCAGGTGGAGCGCGCCGCCCTCCTCGTTGAACGGGACGCCCAGTTCCGCCAGCCGCCGGATCGCCTCCGGCGCGCGCTCGACGACGAACTCCACGGTGCGCCGGTCGTTGAGGCCGGCGCCCGCGATCATCGTGTCCTCGACATGCGCCTCGAACGTGTCGCCCGGCTCCAGCACCGCGGCGATGCCGCCTTGCGCCCACGCGGTCGAACCGTCGGACAGCTTGCCCTTGGCGAGCACCGCCACGCGGAAGCGCCCGGCGAGGTTGAGCGCGGCGGTCAGCCCGGCAGCGCCGGAGCCGAGCACGACGACGTCGAAATGATGCGCGGTCATGGGTGCCGGCTCTAGCGAGCCGTCACGGAAACGTCACGCCCGCCGGGATTACGCCGCGGCGCGCGTCAGGTTGAGGAAGACGTCCTCCAGATCCGCCTCGCGCGTGGAGACATCGACGATGCCGAGGCCCGCTTCCGTGACGGCGGCCAGCACCTCGCCCGCATTCACCCGGCGCTTGTCGTAGGTGATGACGATCGTCCGCTCGCCCTTCAGCTCGATCTTCTCGAAGCAGGGGGCGGCGGGCGGGACGGTGAGATCGCGGTCCACCGTCACCTCGACCACCTTCTCGCTCGCCATGCCGACGAGCGCGCGCGTCGGCTCGTTGGCGATGACCTGGCCGTGGTTGATGATCGCGATGCGATCGCACAGCTCCTCGGCTTCCTCCAGATAGTGCGTCGTCAGCACCACCGTGACGCCGCGCTGGTTGAGCTCGCGGACATAGGCCCAGAGCTGCTGGCGAAGCTCCACGTCGACGCCTGCGGTCGGCTCGTCCAGCACCAGCACGGGCGGCGAATGGACCATCGCCTTGGCGACGAGCAGCCGCCGCTTCATGCCGCCCGAGAGCGAGCGGGCATAGGCATCGCGCTTGTCGGTGAGGTGGACCGCGGCGAGCAGCGCGTCCGAGCGGCGCTTCGCCTTGGGCACGCCATAGAGGCCCGCCTGATTCTCCAGCGTCTCGAACGGCGTGAAGAAGGGATCGAACAATATCTCCTGCGGCACGATGCCGATCGACGCCTTGGCGTTGCGCGGATCGCGATCGAGATCGAACCCCCAGATTTCGGCGGTGCCGCCGGTCTTGTTGACCATGCCGGCGAGAATGTTGATCGTCGTCGACTTGCCGGCGCCGTTCGGGCCCAGCAGCCCGAAGATCTGCCCGCGCGGCACATCGAGGCTGATGCCGCGCAGCGCCTGCTTGCCGCCGGCATAGGTTTTCGAAAGATCGCGGAGCGAGATGGCGGCGTCCGTCATGGTGGCGGCGATAGCGGCCCGCTGGCGCGACGGGAAGCGCGTTAACCGTGGCCATATACCCGATGTCAGCTTCTTCGCCGCAATCTGGCGCGATGGATAGGAGTCACAGCCTCGTCCGCCGCTCGCGCGGTGCTCTGGCCGCCGCCGCGATCGTTGCGGTCGCGCTGGCGGCGATGATGCAGGCGGGGCCTGCGCTTGCCGCCACGGCGCCGATTGCGGTTGCGCGCGCGGCTTGCTAACCGCTGGGCCGATGAGGTCGCCCCCCGAACTGATCCGCACGCCCAGCCCCCGCGTCGCCTGCGACGGATCGGGCGAGGTGCCCGCCGCGCTCGGCCATCCGCGCGTATTCATCCAGATCGACGAAGCCGGCTATGCCGATTGCGGCTATTGCGACCGTCGCTTCGTCTTGATCGGCGGCCCGGCCGACGGGGCCGATGCCTCGGGATTGCCCGACCGCGGCGGAGACGGCGCGGGCCGCTGATCCGGCGGCGATCACCCTGATCGACACGTCCCCGCTTACCCTCGGCCGCTTTCGCCCTATATCGGCGGCATGACCTACGCAGACCCCCGCGGCTTCCTTTATCGTGGCGACCTCGATCCGGACGCGGCGCTCCGCCTGACGGCGGATGCGCTGAAGGGCTGCGACGATGGCGAGCTTTACCTGCAATATCAGGCGTCCGAGAGCTTCGGCTTCGACGATGGGCGGCTGAAGACCGCCGACTTCAATACGCAGGCGGGCTTCGGCCTGCGCGGCCTGTCGGGCGAGACGACCGCCTTCGCCCACGCCAACGAGCTGTCCGAGGCGGCGATTCGCCGCGCGGCCGAGACGATGACGTTGCTCGATCCGGCCAAGGGCGCGCGGCCGCCGGCGCCGCGGCGGACCAATGCGCGGCTCTACACCGCCGACGATCCGCTCTCCGCCATTCCCTTCGCCGCCAAGGTGAAGCTGTGCGAGACCATCGACGCCGCCGCCCGCGCGCGCGATCCGCGCGTGGCGCAGGTGACGGTCGGCCTGTCGGGCACGTGGAGCGTGGTCGAGATCGTGCGGCCGGATGGGTTCGTCGCCACCGATGTGCGGCCGCTCGTCCGCCTCAACGTCTCGATCGTGGTCGAGCAGAACGGGCGGCGCGAGAACGGCTTCTTCGGCCTTGGCGGCCGGTATCTCTACGACGATCTGATGCAGCCCGCGACATGGAACCGCGCGATTGACGAGGCGCTGCGTCAGGCGCTGGTGAACCTCGAATCGGTCGCCGCGCCGGCGCGCGAGATGGCGGTGGTGTGCGGGCCGGGCTGGCCGGGCGTGCTGCTGCATGAGGCGGTCGGCCACGGGCTCGAGGGCGATTTCAACCGCAAGGGCACGTCGGCCTTCTCCGGCCGCATCGGGGAGCGGGTGGCGGCCCCCGGCGTGACGGTGATCGACGACGGTTCGATCGACGCACGCCGCGGTTCGCTGACCATCGACGACGAGGGCACGCCGACGCAGCGCAACGTGCTGATCGAGGACGGCATCCTCAAAGGCTATATCCAGGATCGCCTGAACGCCCGGCTGATGGGCGTGGCACCCACCGGCAACGGGCGGCGCGAAAGCTTCGCCCATGCGCCGATGCCGCGCATGACCAACACCTTCATGCTGGGCGGGCAGGACGACCCGGCCGAGATCCTCAGCCGCGTCAAGGACGGCATCTACGCCCGCTCGTTCGGCGGCGGGCAGGTGGATATCACCAGCGGCAAGTTCGTCTTCTCCTGCACCGAGGCGTATCGGATCGAGAATGGCAGGCTCGGCGCACCGCTGAAGGGTGCGACGCTGATCGGGGACGGGCCGAGCGTGCTGACCCGCGTCTCCGCCATTGGCAACGACATGGCGCTGGACGAGGGCGTCGGCATCTGCGGCAAGGGCGGCCAGTCCGTGCCCGCGGGCGTCGGCCAGCCGACGCTGCTGGTCGATCGCATGACGGTGGGCGGAACGGCGCACTAGGGTCGGGCGTAGAGCGTCCGTCCACACCGTTCGTGCTGCGCCTGTCGAAGCACTGTTCTTCTGCCGGTGTGGTGAAGAGCGGCCCTTCGACAAGCTCGGGGCGAACGGGAGTGGATGTGTGCCCCTGGTCGAAGTCGCCGAGTTCCCGGATCGCATCCTTGCCGAGCTGGCGCGTGGCCGGCTGGCGGCGGACGGGATCGAGGCGCAATTGTTCGACGCCGGACTGGCGGCGTTGGGCCTCGGCATCCTGGGCTCGGTGCGGCTGATGGTGGACGAGCGCGACCGCGCCGCCGCCGCGGAGGCGCTGGGCCGCTGATCGCATGCTGACCGTCGCCAGCTACAATGTCCGCAAAGCCATCGGCACCGATCGCCGCCGCGATCCGGCGCGCGTACTGGAGGTGCTGCGCGAGCTGGACGCGGACATCGTCGCCCTGCAGGAGGCGGATCGCCGCTTCGGCGCGCGGCAGGCGGCGCTGCCGCCCGAGCTGATCGCGGAGAGCGCCTACAAGCCAGTCGCGTTCGGCATCCGCCCGGGCGGCCTGGGCTGGCACGGCAACGCCATCCTCGTCCGCCGCCAGGCCGAGATCCTCGACTGTGCCGCGCTCCACCTGCCGATGCTGGAGCCGCGCGGCGCGGTGCTGGCGGAGATCCGCCTGCACGGGGTGGAATTGCGCATCGTCGGCATGCATCTCGATCTGTCGGGCCTGTGGCGACGGCGGCAGGCGCGGGCGGTGATCGCCGAGGTGGCGGCGCGGCGGCGCACCATGCCGACCGTGATGATGGGCGACCTCAACGAATGGTCGCTGTCGGGCGGCTGCATCCGCGATTTCGCCAGCGGTTACCGCCTCGCGCCCACCGGCCGCTCCTTCCACGCGCGCCGCCCGGTTGCCTGTCTCGACCGAATCATCGTCAGTTCCGACATGGAGGTGATCGCGGCAGGCGTCCATCGCTCGCCCAAGGCGGCCACCGCGTCCGATCACCTGCCGGTCTGGGCGAAGCTGCTGCCGGAGCATGCGCTGGCGACCTAGCGCCCCCCCTGCCTAAAAATCGGGCATCTCTTCGCATCTGCACAATCGCTGTGCGCCAGGCGTCCCTAAACGTGCCGACTCCCCTCCGGTTCCGCTGACGCGCCGATTGGCACGGCGCTTGCGATGAACTCTGCCGGGCAAAAGCAGGGAGGCGGAATGAAGCTCGTCATCGCCATCATCAAGCCGTTCAAGCTCGACGAGGTGCGCGAAGCCCTGTCGACGCTGGGCGTGCAGGGCATGACCGTGACCGAGGTCAAGGGGTTCGGCCGCCAGAAGGGCCAGACCGAGATCTATCGCGGCGCCGAATACAGCACGAACATGGTGCCCAAGATCAAGGTCGAGGTCGCCTGCGGGGACGATCTCTCCAACCGCGTGGTCGAGGCCATCCAGCAGGCCGCCAACACCGGCGCGATCGGCGACGGCAAGATCTTCGTGCTCGATCTCGGCCAGGCGGTGCGCATCCGCACCGGCGAGACCGACGACGTGGCGCTGTGAGGAAAGGGGGACACATGAAGCTCGCGACAAAGCTTGCCGGCATGACGGGGGCGGCGGGGCTCGCTGCCTTCGCCGCCATGCCCGCCTGGGCGCAGGACACCGCCGCCGCACCCGCCGGCCCGATCAAGGCGCCGACGGCCGAGCAGATGGCCGGCATGTCCAACAAGGGCGATACCACCTGGATGCTGATCTCGGCGGCGCTGGTGCTGCTGATGTCGATCCCGGCGCTGGCGCTGTTCTATGGCGGCCTCGTCCGCACCAAGAACATGCTGTCGGTGCTGATGCAGGTGTTCACCATCGTCTCGGTGGCGGCTTTGGTGTGGGTCTGCTGGGGCTATTCGATCGCCTTCACCGGCGGCTCGCCCTATTTCGGCGGCCTCTCCAAGGCGTTCCTCGCGGGCGTGACGCCGGCGACCTATGCCGCGACCTTTTCCAACAACGTCTACATCCCCGAATATGCCTTCGTCGTCTTCCAGATGACCTTCGCCTGCATCACGCCGGCGCTGATCGTCGGGGCGTTTGCGGAGCGCATCAAGTTCACGCCGCTCATCCTGTTCGTCGTCGCCTGGCTGACCATCGTCTATTTTCCGATGGCGCACATGGTCTGGTATTGGGCGGGCCCGGACTTCCTGTCGGACAACACCGCCGATGCCGGCCTGCTCTACGGCTGGGGCGCGCTCGATTTCGCGGGCGGCACCGTGGTCCACATCAATGCGGGCATTGCCGGCCTGGTCGGCTGCCTGATCATCGGCAAGCGCCGCGGCTACAAGTCCGAGCCGATGCCGCCCCACTCGCTGACGATGACCATGATCGGCGCGTCGCTGCTGTGGGTGGGCTGGTTCGGCTTCAACGCCGGCTCCAACCTCGAGGCGAACGGCCTCGCTGCGCTGGCCTTCATCAACACCTTCGTCGCGACGGCTGCGGCGGCAGTGGCCTGGGCGGTGATCGAGCAGATCGTCCACAAGAAGCCGTCGCTGCTGGGTGCGGTGTCGGGTGCGGTCGCGGGGCTCGTCGCGATCACGCCGGCGGCCGGTTTCGCCGCGCCGATGACGTCGATCATCCTCGGCCTCGTCGCCTCCGCGGTGTGCTTCTTCTTCGTGACCACGGTGAAGAACAAGCTCGGCTATGACGACACGCTCGACGTGTTCGGCGTCCACTGCGTCGGCGGCATCGTCGGCGCGATCGGCACCGGCATCGTCGCCGCGCCGTCCCTCGGTGGGCAGGGCTGGGTCGACTACACCGTCTTCCCGGCGGTTGCCGGCACCTACGACATGGGCGGCCAGGTGCTCACCCAGATCAAGGCGGTGCTGCTGACGCTGGTGCTCTCGGGCGGCGTCTCTGCCATCCTCTTCTCGATCCTCAAGGCGACGACGGGCCTGCGCCCCTCCGACGAGGTCGAGGCCGAGGGGCTCGACATCAACGAGCATGGCGAGCGCGCCTACAATTACTGACCGGATCGGGGCGGGCGACATGCGCCCGCCCTCAACGAGGTTCCTCCTGCGGACAGACTAGCCGGTGGGGCGACCCACCGGCCTTTTTTGCGTCTGTCGCGGTCAGCCCGTAGCGCGGGCGTGCAGCGCCGAGAGGGTCTGCGCGTAAGGCGCCAGATCGTAGCCCGCCTCGGCCGCGGCGGCGATCAGCCCGACAGGCTCCGCGCCACGGCTGGCCTTGGCGAGGCTCCACAGGATGGTCGAGCGGGTCCCCGAGCGGCAGAAGGCAAGCGTCTTCGCGCCGTCGTCGAGCGCGGCGGCCATCGCCTCGACCTGCTCCTGCGACAGGCCGCCATGCCCCATCGGCACGGCGACATAATCGAGCCCGGCCGCTTCGGCCGCAGCGCGGATCGTGTCCCCACCCGGCTGGCTGGGCTCCTCACCGTCCGGGCGATTGTTGACGATGCGGCGGACGCCCTGTGCTGCCGCCTCGGCGACGTCCTCGGGCGCGATCTGCCCGGCCACCTGCACCTGATCGTCGAGCGTCCTGAACATGTTCCTACTCCGCCAAGAGGTTACCGGGCATGCGTCTCCAGCACCTGGAGGAAGGCCGGGCCATAATCGTGGAGCTTGCGCCGGCCCACCCCCGAAATCTCGCCCATTGCGGCAAGCGTGCCGGGGCGAAGCGACGCCATCTCGCGCAGCACCGCGTCATGGAAGATGACGTAGGGCGGCACACCCTGTTCGCGCGCGAGATCGCGGCGACGCGCGCGTAGCGCCTCGAACAGCGGATCGTTCTCGAGGTTCGCGTCCGCGCCGCTGCCGCGACGACGGCGGGTGCGTGCGGGGGCGGACAGGACGAGCGGGACCGGCTCGTCTCCTTTCAGGATCGGCCGCGCAGCCGGCCCGAGCGAGAGGCCGCCATGTTCGTCCGCGCGCAGGGCATCGCGTGCCATCAGCGCGCGGGCGACCGGGCGGATCAGCGCCGCTTCCTGCGCCGCCGAGGCGATGCCCCAGACGGACAGGCGATCATGGCCGAGGCTCGGCCCCCGCTCGCCCTTGCCGGTCAGCACCTCGACCAGGTGGCCGAGGCCGAAGCGCTGGCCGGTGCGATAGGCGGCGGAGAGCAATTTCTGCGCGACTGTGGTGGCGTCGACCGCGCCGGGCGGGTTGAGGCAATTGTCGCAATTGCCGCAGCGCTCCGGCGGGTCCTCTCCGAAGTGGCGCAGCAGCACCGCGCGGCGGCAGCCCGCCGTCTCGACCAGGCTGGCGAGCGCGTTGAGGCGCGTGCGCTCGGCCGGGCGGCGGGATTCCTCCACCTCCGTCTCGATGCGGCGACGGGCGCGGGCGAAATCCTCCGCGCTCCAGAACAGGTGGGCGACCGCCGGGTCCCCATCGCGCCCGGCGCGGCCGGTCTCTTGGTAATAGGCCTCGATCGACTTGGGCAAGCCGGCATGCGCAACGAAGCGGACGTCGGGCTTGTCGATGCCCATGCCGAAGGCGATCGTCGCCGCCATCACCATGTCTTCCGACGCGACAAACGCCGCCTGCGCCGCAGCGCGCACCGCGGGATCGAGGCCGGCATGGTAGGCGCGTGTCGGGCGGTGGCTGTCACGGCCGATCTGCGCGGCGAGCTTCTCCGTCGCCTCGCGGCTGGTGGCGTAGACGATGCCGGCGCCGGGCGCCTCGGCCACCAAAGCGGCGAGCTGCTTGGGCAGGCCGTCGCGCGGCGAGATGGCGTAGCGGATGTTCGGCCGGTCGAAGCCGGCGAGGATCAGCCCGTCCTCCGGAATGCCGAGCTGGCGCATCACGTCGGCGCGGGTGGCGCTGTCCGCGGTGGCGGTGAGCGCGAGGCGGGGGACGGGGCCGAGGCTGTCGAGCAGGGGTTTCAGCAGGCGGTAGTCGGGGCGGAAATCATGGCCCCATTCGCTGACGCAGTGCGCCTCGTCGATGGCGACGAGCGAGAGATCGATCTCCTCCAGCAGGCGGCGGAAGTTCTCGCCCGAGGCGCGTTCGGGCGCTACGTAGAGCAGGTCGAGCTGGCCGTCGCGCAGGCGGCGCAGCGTCTGGTCGCGATCCTGGTCGGCGGAGGTGAGCGCGGCGGCGCGGATGCCGGCCGCTTCCGCCGAGCGCACCTGATCGTGCATCAGCGCGATCAGCGGCGACACGACGAGGCCCGTGCCGCCGCGGGCGAGCGCCGGCACCTGATAGCAGAGCGACTTGCCCGCGCCCGTCGGCATCACCGCCAGCGTGTGCTGTCCGGCCATGACGCGATCGATCACCTCCCCCTGCCGGCCGCGGAAGGAGGGATAGCCGAAGGTCGCTTTCAGGATGTCGAGCGGATCACGTGCCGCGGGCCGGGTCATAGGGCGGCGTCATAGGCATGACGCGGGCGCGCTGCTAGGCGGCGCCGATGCGATTCTCCCTGATCCGGCTGGCGGCGCTGCTGCCGCTGGCCGCCTGCGCCACCCCAACGTCAACGTCTGCCCCCACTGTCGAGCCCGAAGCCGTCCTCGTCGAGGCACAGCCGGTGCCGCTCGATCCGGCGGATCCGACGCGCGAGCAGGTGGGGGCGCTCCGCTGGCGGGGCGGGCTGGTGCTGACCTCCGCCGACAAGAGGTTCGGCGGATTGTCGGGCATGCGCTGGGATGCGGGGCGACTGGTCCTCGTGTCGGACGAGGGCGATGCCTGGTCGATCCAGCCGCGCGAGGCGCATGGCCGGCTGATCGGCGTCGGCGACGCGCGCGTGCGGCGCCTGAACGGGGCAGACGGCCGGCCGCTGCCGCGGATCAAGGAACTGAGCGACGCGGAATCGATCGAGCTGGTGTCCGATCCTGCCTGCCGCGGCACGTGCCCGGCGACGCACGCCATCGTCTCGCTGGAGACGGATTCGAGCCTGTGGCGCTACCGGATGATCGGCGGGCTGCCCGGCGGCATACCCGAGGCGCTTACCGAGGGCGCGGCATGGCGCGCGCGGCAATCGCGCACCAATGGCGGGGTGGAGGCGCACGCCGCGGGTCCGGGCTTTCGCCTGATGGTGTCGGAGGAGATGCGCGAGGCCGATGGCGGCGCCTCCGCGCTGCTGGTGACGGAGGCAGGCGAGCAGCGGCTGAGCCTCCGGCTGGGCGGCGTGTTCGTGCCGACCGACCTCGTGCTGCTGGATGCCAGCGCTCATCGCTTCCTGCTGCTCCAGCGCAATTACGCCAAGGGACGAGGCACGTGGACGCGCACGGCACGCTTCGCGTTGGCCAGGGGCGGGGACGGGCACTGGAGCGTCGGGCCGG
The DNA here is from genome assembly GCF_900113315.1 of Sphingomonas jatrophae. Classification (GTDB taxonomy): domain Bacteria; phylum Pseudomonadota; class Alphaproteobacteria; order Sphingomonadales; family Sphingomonadaceae; genus Sphingomonas_P; species Sphingomonas_P jatrophae. Next base: position 1,228,900 of record NZ_FOZG01000002.1, read on the forward strand.
TGGAGACGCTGGCGACGTCGGGGCCGCCCTTCACCAGCGACAATATGGAGGGCCTCGCCATCCGCCGCGAAGGCAGGCGGACGATGCTCTACATGATCTCCGACGACAATTTCTCGAAGACGCAGCGCACCTTGCTGATGAAGTGGGAGCTGGTCGGCTGAGCGCCGGCGCTCAGCCGGTCGGCACGGCCGCGACGGGGCGATCGGGGCGGCGCACCAGCACCAGCGCGACGGCGATCGCCACAGCGCCGACCAGATCGAGCAGGCCCAGCCGTTCGCCATAGCCGACCCAGCCGATCGTCGCGGCGACGACCGGCTGCACCAGCAGCGAGATGCCGACCACCGCGGGCGGCAGCCGCCCCACCGAATAGACGATCAGCCCCTGGCCGAGCAGCTGGCTGCCGCCCGCCAGCGCCAGCAGGGGTAGCCAATCCTGCGGCCACACCGCCTCCTTCAGCCAAAGCGCGACACCAAGCAGCGGCAGCACGCCAGCAGCAGTCGATACGGCCAGCGCGGCCATGGACGAAACGCGTCCGTCGTTGCGGGCGATGGCGACGAGATAGCCGGTGTAGCAGAGCCCTGCGCCGATGCAGAGCAGATCGCCGGCAAAGGTCTTCGCCGACACTTCGTAGGAGCGGCCGAGCAGCAGCAGCACGCCGGCGCCCGCCAGCAGCAGCGCGCGCCGCTGGTTCGGCCCCGGCCAGGCGCGGGCGATCAGGAAGGCGTAGAGCGGATAGGTGAAGCTCGTCACGTTGCCGAACAGGGTGGCGTTGGCCAGCCGCGTCTGGTGGATGCCGGCATGCCATAAAGCGAGGTCGGCGGCGAAGAACAGGCCGCCTATCGCCAATGCGCCCCACAGCGTCGGCGGCACCGCCTGGACCGCCGCGGCGCGGCGGCTGCGCAGCGCCAGCACGGCGAGTACGGGCAGCGCCAGGGCCAGCCGCCAGAAGCCCGCCGCGACCGGCCCGACGTCGGCCAGCCGCACCAGCCAGGGGCCGAGCGCCAGCACTGCATTGCCGACGAGCAGGGCGACAAGATCGCGCATGCCGCTTGGCCGCGGGCTAGATTTGCTTGGGGTGGTGCGCTGCTGCATCGCGCCATCTAGCGCCTACATCATGCGCGGTCGCCCTCTCTGCGGCGTGCCACTTCCTTCCGTGTTCCGGAGCCTTGCCATGACCGGCCTGTTCGATCCCATCCGCCTCGGTGCCATCGCCGCGCCCAACCGCATCGTCATGGCGCCGATGACGCGTGCCCGCGCCACGCGCGATCACGTGCCGACGTCGATGATGGCGGATTATTATGCGCAGCGCGCGAGCGCCGGCCTGATCCTGTCGGAGGCGATCGGCATCAGCCAGGAGGGGCTGGGCTGGCCGTTCGCGCCGGGCCTGTGGAGCGACGCGCAGACGGAGGCGTGGAAGCCGGTGACGGCGGCGGTGCATGATGCGGGCGGGCGGATCGCCGCGCAGCTGTGGCACATGGGCCGGATCGTCCACCCGAGCTATCTCGGCGGCGCCGCGCCCGTTTCATCCTCGGCAACGACCGCGCCGGGCAAGGCGCACATCTATGGCGGCAAGGCCCCGTTCGTCGAGGCGCGCCCGCTGGGGCGGGCCGAGCTGCCGCGGCTGCTGGACGATTATGCACGCGCGGCGGACAATGCGCTGGCGGCAGGCTTCGACGGGGTGCAGCTGCACGCCGCCAACGGGTATCTGATCGATCAATTCCTGCGCGACAACGTCAACCTGCGCGACGACGCTTATGGCGGCAGCATCGACAACCGCATCCGTTTGCTGCGCGAGGTGGTCGAGCGGCTCGCAGCGACGGTGGGCGCGGACCGGGTTGGCGTGCGGCTGTCGCCCAATGGCGAGATGCAGGGCGTCAACGACAGTGCGCCGCACGATCTGTTCCCGGCGGCGGCGGCAGCCTTGTCAGAGATCGGCATCGCCTATCTCGAGCTGCGCGAGCCGGAGCCCGAGGGCACGTTCGGCAAGCCCGATACGCATGCCGTGGCGCCCGCGATCCGCGCCGCGTTCAACGGGCCGCTGGTGCTGAACTCCGATTACACGCCCGAGCGCGCAGCGGCGGTCATAGCGGCGGGCGAGGCGGATGCGATCGCGTTCGGGCGGCCGTATATCGCGAACCCCGACCTGGTGGAGCGGATCGCCGGGGGCGTGCCGCTGGCCAAGGACGATATGCGGACGTGGTATTCGCAAGGCGCCGAGGGCTATCTTGATTACCCGACCGCGGAGGCGGTGGCAGCGTAACGGGCCTGCATCTGGCCGGGTGACGGCGGTGTCGGCCGCCGTCGTTCACTTGACGCCGAAGCGTTCCTTCAGGTCGAGCATGGCGAGAGCCGCCTTCGCCGCCTCGCCGCCCTTGTCCTTCTCGGTTGGGCGGACGCGGGCGAGCGCCTGCGCCTCATTCTCCACCGTCAGGATGCCGTTGCCGACGGCGAGCCCGTCGAGCGTCAGCGCCATCAGCCCCCGCGCGCTTTCGTTGGAGACGATCTCGAAGTGATAGGTCTCGCCGCGGATGACGATGCCGAGGCCGACATATGCGTCATACTGGCCCGTCTCGGCGGCAAACGCGATGGCACCGGGCACTTCGAGCGCGCCGGGTACGGTCAGCGTCTCATGGCTGTGGCCGGCGGCCTCGATCGCAGCGCGCGCGCCCTCCAGCAGCAGGTCGTTCAGGTGGGCGTAGAAGCGCGCTTCGACGATCAGCACGTGCGCCATCAATGCGTGTCCTCTGCGGAAAACGGCCGTTCGCCGACGATGTTGAGGCCGTAGCCGGCCAAGGCGACGAGCGTGTGCTGCGTGTTGGTGAGCAGGATCATGTCGTGTACGCCCAGTTCGGCGAGCACCTGCGCACCCATGCCGTAATCGCGCAGCTCGTTCATGTCCTCGTCGCTCGGAGCGCTGCCGCTGCGGCTGCGATCGTGCGCGGCGATGATGCGGCTGAAGAAGTTCGTGCTCTGCCGGTTGATGATGACGACGACGCCTGTGCCCTCGCGGTCGATCTCGCGCATCGCCGACTGGAGCAGGCCGGACCGCCCGTCGAGCGCGCCCAGCGTGTCGTTGAACAGGGTCAGCTGGTGCATCCGGACGAGCGTCGGCTTGGCCGGATCGATGCGGCCCTTGACCAGCGCCAGCGTTTCCGAGCCTGTCGCCTTGTGGCGATAGGCGATCACGCGCCAGCCGGTGCCGAACTGGCTGTCGAACACCGTCTCCGCGGCCTTCTCGACATCATGGTCGTAGCGGCGGCGATAGGCGATCAGGTCGCGGATCGTACCGATCTTGAGGCCGTGATACTGGGCGAAGGTGACGAGATCGTCGAGGCGCGCCATCGTGCCGTCGTCCTTCATGATCTCGCAGATCACGCCGGACGGGTTGAGGCCGGCAAGCCGCGACACGTCGACCGCGGCCTCCGTATGGCCGGCGCGGACCAGCACGCCCCCCGGCTTGGCGACGAGCGGGAAGACGTGGCCGGGGGTGACGATCTCGTCCGGCCCCTTGGAGGCGTCGATCGCGACGGCGACGGTGCGCGCGCGATCCGCCGCGGAGATGCCCGTCGTCACGCCGTCGCGTGCCTCGATCGAAACGGTGAAGGCGGTTTCGTGGCGCGTGCCGTTGTTGCGGCTCATCAGCCCGAGGCCGAGCTGGTCGACGCGCTGCTTGGACAGGGCGAGGCAGATCAGGCCGCGGCCGTGCGTCGCCATGAAGTTGATCGCCGCGGGCGTGGCCATCTGCGCGGGAATGACGAGATCGCCCTCATTCTCCCGGTCCTCATCGTCGACGAGGATGAACATGCGGCCGTTGCGCGCCTCGTCGATGATCTCCTCGGGCGAGGAGAGGAAGGCGTGGCGCAGGCGGGTGGGTTCGGCGCGGGCCGGCTCACTGGACATGACGATAGGCCTCCATGCGGCCGAGATAGCGGGCGAGAACGTCGATCTCGAGGTTCACGCGGTCGCCGGGGCGACGCTGGCCGAGCGTCGTCACCGCCGCCGTGTGCGGGATGATGTTGAGCGTGAAGCGCGTGCCGTCGGCGGTGTCACTCACCTCGTTGACGGTCAGCGACACGCCGTCGACGGTGATCGAGCCCTTGGCCGCGAGATAGGGGGCGAGCGGCGCGGGCGCGCGGATCACCACGCGGGTCGAGGCGCCGTCCGATGCGGTGTCCACCACCTCCCCGACCCCGTCGACATGGCCGGTGACGATGTGGCCGCCGAGCTCGTCGCCCACCTTCAACGCGCGTTCGAGATTGAGCGGGGTGCCCGCCGTCCATTGTGCACCCGTCCGCGCCACCGTCTCGCCCGACACATCGACGGCGAACCAGTCCGGCCCTTTGTCCACTACCGTCAGGCAGACGCCCGAGCAGGCGATGGAGGCGCCGAGATCGACGCCGGCCATGTCATAGCCGCAGCCGATGCGGATGCGCATGTCGCCCCGATCCTCGACTTCGAGGATGCGGCCGACGTCGGTGATGATCCCGGTAAACATCAGCTGCGCGCGTAGACCTCCAGCCGGTCGCTGCCAAGCGCCCGCGCATCCTCCAGCCGCCACCGGCCATGCGCTTGCGTGAGGTCAGCGATGCCGAAATCCGGCAGCGTGCGCCCGCCGCCGACGAGGATCGGCGCGCGGTAGAGCAACAGGCGATCGACCAGATCGGCGGCGAGGAAAGCGGCGGCGGTGCGCGCGCCGCCTTCGACGAACAGGTGATCGCAGGGCAGACTGGCGATGGCCTCGGGCGAGGCGATGGTCAGCCAGCCCGCCTGCGGCGTCGCGGAGAGAAGCACGCGGGTGGGCGAGCGATCCTCAAGACCGGGCAAACGCACGTCGAGCCGGGGAGCGTCCGCCTCCAGCGTGCCTCGACCGACGAGGATCGCCTCGTGGCGGCTGCGCTCGAGATGTGTGTGGGCGCGCGCCTCCGGCCCGGTGATCCACTGGCTGCGGCCATCGCCAAGGGCGGCGGCGCCGTCGAGCGAGAGCGCCAGCTTCAGCGTGACGTGCGGGCGGCCGAGACGGCGGCGCGTGAGGAAGCCCGCCATGCTGCGCGCGGCCTCCGCGCGGGCGACGCCCTCGATCACCTCGATCCCCGCGGCGCGCAGGCAGGCGATGCCGCGACCATCGGTGCGCGGATCGGGATCGGGGTAGGCGACGATGACGCGGGCGGGGCGCGCGGCGACGATCAGGTCGGCGCAGGCGGGCCCGCGCGGCGACTCGTGCGCGCAGGGTTCGAGAGTGGCGTAGAGGTCGGCGCCGGCGGCTGAAGCGCCCGCCGCGTCCAGCGCCATCGCCTCGGCATGGGGGCGTCCGCCAGCCTGCGTCCAGCCGCGGCCGATGACGCGGCCCGCCTTGACGATGACGCAGCCGACATTGGGGTTCGGGAAGGTGCGACCGCGGCCGCGCTCGGCGAGGGCGAGCGCGGCCGCCATCCACCTCGCGTCAGTCAATGCCCAGCCGCTTGGCCAGCCGCTGGTACGACGCCCGCTTCTCCGCGAGCATCTTGTCCTTCTTGGCCTGGTCGATCTTCTGCTGCGCGATGATGACCGAGTCGGGCCGGTCGGCGGGCCAGCTGGGGACGAACCACATCTCCGGCTTCGGCTTCTCGATCTTCGAATCGTGCAGGAAGCCGAGCATCAGCAGCGTCGGAATGGCGACGGACAACGTGCCGAACAGCAGCTTGTGGCGATTGCCCGTGGCCAGGAAGGCACGGATGTCACGCCAGACAGCACGCGGACTGGAGGGGCGGGGGAGGACGGCCATGACGTGCAAAATAGTCGCTCCCCGGCCCGCTTGCCAGTGCGTCAGGCGTTCATGCGGAAGTGGACCGTCATCGTCCGCCAGCTTTCCACCGGCACGCCGTCTCGCGTGGCCGGCTTGAACCGCCAGCTGCGCAGCGCCTGCTTTCTCGTCGCCTCGGCAAAGGCGGGATCGTCGGCGCTGACGATCTCGACCGCATGGACGCGGCCGTCGCTGCCGATGAGGACGCGGACGGTGGCGCGGCCTTCCACCTCCGCCCGCTGCAGCGCCGCCGGATAGGCCGGCTGGAACTGCGCGCGCGGATCGGGCGCGGCATCGACGAGGGCGGGGGGCGCGGGTGGATCAGCCGGGCGCGGCGCGATCTCGCCGCCTGAGGGCGGCAGCGGCGGCATGGGCGGCAGCGGAGGCAGGCGCGGCGTCTCGATCACGGTCGTGTCCGGCAGCTGCGGCAGCTGAATCTCGCGGATTGGCGTGTCGATGCGGCTCTTCGGCTGCTGCGCCTTGGGCTGCGGCGGCACGGGTTCGGGCGGGGGCGTGATGTCTGGCGGGACGGTGTAGGTTTTCAGCACCGTCGGCAGCGGGATCACCTCCGGCCCCTTGATCAGCACCACCGCGGCGAGCGCGGCGACGTGGCCGAGAATGACGAGGCCCAGCGTGGCCGGGCGGTTCGGACGTGCCTGAAGATAGCCTTGTTCGACCATGTTCACTCTCCTGTCCCAGGCAGCCTTTGCAGCTGCTCCAGACGAGAGAGGTTATACTGTAACTTAGCGTTACGCTATATCATTCTTTTGCGGCGGCTTTCAGGCGCGCAAGTGCGCGATCCTGTCCGATCAGCGGCAGCAGCGCGGCCATGTCCGGCCCATGATCGCGGCCGGTCAGCGCGAGTCGCAGCGGCAGGAACAGGCCTCGGCCCTTGCGCCCCGTCTCCGCCTTGAGCGCGGCGGTGAGGCCGGCCCAGTCGCTGGCGCCTGCCGCCACGAGATCGGCGGCACGGGCGAGAAAGGCGCGGTCTTCCGCCGTGAGTTCGGGCAGCGCCGGATCGGTGGTGACGACTGCCCACCAGTCCGCCGCCTCGCTCAGCCGGGTGAGGTTGGGCCGGATTGCTTTCCATGCCGCCGCGTCCATGCCATCGGGCAGGCGCGCGGCAACCGCGTCGAACGGCAGCGCGTGAAGGATACGGGTATTCAGCGCCTCAAGCTCCGCCATGTCGAAGCGGGCAGGCGCGCGCCCGAAATCGGCAAGGTCGAAGCCCTTGGCGAGCGCCTCGACCGAGTCGACCGGTTCGACCGGGCGGCGCGTGCCGATGCGGGCGAGCAGGGCGGCGAGCGACACCGCCTCGATCCCCTCGTCGCGCAGCGCATCGACGCCGAGCGAGCCGAGCCGCTTGGACAGGGCGCCCTCGCTCCCCGTCAGCAGCGCGAGATGGGCGAAGACGGGCGGGGCGGCGCCGAGCGCCTCGAACATCTGGATCTGCGCCGCGGTGTTGGAGACATGATCTTCGCCGCGGACGACGTGGGTGATGCCCATGTCGATATCGTCGATCACGCTCGGCAGCAGATAGAGCCAGCTGCCATCCGCGCGGCGGACGACCGGATCGGACAGCAAGGCGGGATCGAAGCGCTGTTCGCCGCGCACCTGGTCATCCCACGTGATCGGCGAGCCATGATCGAGCCGGAAGCGCCAGTGCGACGGGGTGCCCTCCGCCTCCTTGGCGGCACGCTCCTCCGCCGTAAGCGCCAGCGCGGCGCGATCGTAGAGCGGCGGCAGGCCGCGCGCGGCGCGCAGCTTGCGCTTGAGCTCCAGCTCCTCGGGCGACTCGTAGGCCGGATAGACGCGGCCGGCGGCGATCAGCCGGGCGAACTCCGCCTCGTAAAGGTCCGCGCGGTCCGATTGGCGGACGCGATCGTCGGGATTGAGGCCGAGCCAGGCGAGATCCGCCTCGATCGCCTCGGCGAAGGCGGCGGTGGAGCGCGCCGCATCCGTATCGTCGAGCCGCAGCAGGAAGCGGCCCCCACCGCCGCGCGCGAGCAGCCAGTTGACGAGCGCGGTGCGGATATTGCCGACATGGAGCCGGCCGGTGGGGCTTGGGGCGAAGCGCGTGACGATCATGGCGGGGCGTCTAGGCGCTTGGCGGCCGGGCGTCATCCCGCACTCAGGGCAAGAGGCGTCGGATGCCGGCAAGCCCGTCGTTGCTGCTTCCCCCTCGCCGCCGCCGCCGCTAAGGCGCCCCTCGAAACCGAGGGAAGGAGGCGCCCGATGCCGATGAAGCTCATGTCCGGCAACGCCAACATGCCTCTCGCCCGTGAGATCGCCAGCTATCTGGAAGTGCCGCTGACGCAGGCCAGCGTGCGCCGCTTCGCCGACGAGGAGATCTTCGTCGAGATCCAGGAGAATGTGCGCGGCGAGGACGTGTTCGTCCTGCAATCGACCGGCTTTCCGGCGAACGACAATCTGATGGAGCTGCTGATCTGCATCGACGCGCTGAAGCGGGCGTCGGCCAAGCGGATCACCGCCGTCATCCCTTATTTCGGTTATGCCCGGCAGGATCGGAAGCCCGGCCCCCGCACGCCCATCTCGGCCAAGCTGGTCGCCAACCTGATCACGGTGGCGGGCGCGGACCGGGTGCTCTCCGTCGATCTCCACGCCGGGCAGATCCAGGGCTTCTTCGATATCCCGACCGACAACCTCTACGGCGCGCCGGTGATGTCGGCGGATATTCTCGCGCGCTTTCCGAAGGGCAACCTCACCGTCGTGTCGCCCGACGTCGGCGGCGTGGTGCGTGCCCGGCAGCTGGCCAAGCGGCTCGACAATGCGCCGCTCGCCATCGTCGACAAGCGTCGCGAGCGGCCGGGCGAGTCGGAGGTGATGAACATCATCGGCGACGTGCGCGGGCGCTTCTGCGTGCTGATCGACGACATCGTCGACTCGGCGGGCACCCTGTGCAACGCCGCCGCCGCGCTGAAGGAGGCAGGGGCCGAGCAGGTCGTCGCCTATGTCACGCACGGCGTGCTGTCGGGCGGCGCTGTGGCGCGGGTCGAGGGATCGGCGCTGGCGGAACTCGTCATCACCGATTCGATCCTGCCGCCCGACGCGGTCGAGGCGGCGAGCAAGGTGCGCATCCTGCCGATCGCGCCGCTTCTGGCCGAGGCGATCCGCCGCATCGCCGACGAAAGCAGCGTTTCGTCGCTGTTCGACTGATCCGGTGACCGACGACGACATCGATCTGGCGAACGTCCTCGCCGATGCGGCGGGCGATGCGATCCGCCCCTTCTTCCGCACGCGGCTGGATGTCGAGGACAAGGCCGATGCCTCGCCGGTGACGCAGGCGGACCGCGCGGCAGAGGCGGCGATGCGCGCCATCCTCGCCGTCAAGCGGCCGGGCGACGGCGTGATCGGTGAGGAATATGGCGCCGACCGGCCGGATGCGGCGCGCGTCTGGGTGCTCGATCCGATCGACGGCACGCGCAGCTTCATCGCCGGGCGGCCGATCTTCGGCACGCTGATCGCCTTGCTGGAGGAAGCGCGCCCGGTGCTGGGCGTGATCGACCAGCCGATCGGGGCGGAGCGCTGGATCGGCGCGCATGGCCGGCCGACGACGCTGAACGACGTGCCCGCGAAGGTCCGCGCCTGTCCCACGCTCGACCGCGCGCTGCTAGCGACGACGGGGCCGTCCTACTTCGATGCGGCAGGCCTTGTGGCGTTCGAGCGGGTATCGGCAGGCGCGCGCGAGACGATGTATGCGGGCGACTGCTACAATTACGGGCTGCTGGCGAGCGGCCACATCGACCTCGTGGTCGAGGCGGGGCTGAAGCTGCACGACTTCGCCGCTCTGGTGCCCGTGGTCGAGGGTGCGGGCGGCGGCATGTGCGACTGGACCGGCGCGCCGCTCGGCCAGGCGAGCGACGGGCGGGTGATCGCGCTCGGCGACGTGCGCTTGCTGGACGAGGTGCTGGCGCGGCTGGGGTGAGCAAGCCCGCTTAACGGGGCAAGATCACCCCCGCAGCGTCGCACCGACCTTTGCCGCCGCCGCCACCACCTTGTCGCTCACCGCGGCGATCTCCGCATCGGTGAAGCTCTTGGCCGCGGGCTGGAGCGTAACCTCGACCGCGAGGCTGACCTGACCTTGCGGAACGCCCGCACCCTCGAACCGGTCGAACAGGCGGGCCGCGACGATGGCAGTCTTGTCCGCCCCGCGCACCGCACGGACCAGCGCGTCGGCGGTCACGTCCGCCGCCACGAGGAAGGCGAAGTCGCGCGTCACCGGCTGCAGCAGCGGCGGCCGGTAGGCGTCGCGCATGCGGCCACCCGCACGCGCGGCGGGGATCGCATCGAGGTGGATCTCCGCGACTGCGACTGGCGCATCGATGCCGAAGGCGCGCAGCATGTTCGGGTGCAGTTCCCCGAATTCGGCCAGCACCGACTTCGGCCCGAGGCGCAGCGTGCCAGCGCGGCCGGGATGGTAGACCTCGCTGATCGGCGGCATGGCCTGCAGGCGGTCGGCAGGCGCGCCGGCCTGTGCGAGCAGCGCCAGCGCCTCGGCCTTGGCATCGAACAGGTCGAACGGCTGCGGCTTGCCCGCGCGCCAGTCCCGCGACGCACGCTGGCCGACGAGGACGAGGCCGAGCGTCGGCCGCTCGCCATCGGCCAGGTAGCGGCGGCCGACTTCGAACAGCCGGACGCTCTGCGCGCCCCGGGCAAGGTTGCGCGCGGCGGCGGCGAGGAGCCCCGGCAGCAGTGACGGGCGCATGACCTTCAGGTCTTCGCTGATCGGATTGGCGAGCGTCCAGCGCCCGCCGCCGACCGCGGCGGCCTCGGCCTCGGAGATGAAGCTCCACGTCACCGCCTCGTTCAGCCCGCGCGCGGCGGCGGCGCGGCGGACGCGGCGCTCCATGCGCTGTGCCGGCGTGGCGGTGGGATGGGCGACGCCGGCCGCACGGGGCAGCGGCGTCGACGGCACCTTATCGATGCCCTCGATGCGGACGATCTCCTCGACCAGATCGGCGATGCCGTCCACGTCGCGCCGCCACGTCGGCACGCGCACGTTCCACGCGCCATCGACACCGAAGCCGAGCTCGCGCAGGATCTGGCGCTGCCGGTCGGGCGCGACCTTGAGGCCGCCGAGCACCTCGACGGCATGCACGTCATAATCGATGATCGGCGTGCTGAGCGGCGGTTCGCCCGCGCGGACCGGCTCGGACGGCTGGCCGCCGCACAGCTCCTTGATCAGACGGGTGGCGATGGCGAGGCCGTCGTCGAGCGAGGCGGGATCGACGCCGCGCTCGAACCGCTGGCGCGCGTCGGTGGAGAGGCCAAGCGCTTGTCCTGTCCGCGCGATCCGCTCGGGCGTGAACCAGGCGCATTCGATCAGCACGTCGGTGGTCGTCTCCGACACGCCCGACGCCTCGCCGCCGATGATGCCGCCGAGACCCAGCGGACCGCTGGCGTCGGCAATGACGGTCATGTCCTCGGTCGGCGCATAGCTCTTGCCGTTCAGCGCGACGAAGCTTTCGCCCGCACGGCCGCGGCGCGCGACGATGCCGCCGGACAGCTTTGCCACATCATAGACGTGCAAGGGGCGGCCGAGATCGAGCATCACATAGTTGGTGATGTCGACCAAAGCGGAGATGGGCCGCTGGCCAACCGCGCGCAGCCTTGCCTGCATCCATTCGGGCGAGGCGCCGTTCGCCACGTCGCGCACCACGCGACCGTAGAAAGCGGGGCAGCCCTCCTCGTCCTCGATCGCGATGTCAATCGGGCAGGGGCCGCTGGCCTTGATCGCAGGCACGTTGAGCGACTTGAGCGTGCCGAGGCCCGCCGCGGCGAGATCGCGGGCGATGCCGCGCACGCCCATGCAATCCTGCCGGTTGGGCGTGATCGACAGGTCGATCACCGGATCGGCGAGGCCCGCCACATCGGCGAAGCGCGCGCCAACGGGCGTGTCGGCGGGCAGCTCGATGATGCCGTCATGCTCGTCCGACAGCTGCAGCTCGCGCATCGAGCACATCATGCCGCGCGACTCGACTCCGCGGATCGCCGCGACCTTGAGCGTGATGTCCGACCCCGGAACATAGGTGCCCGGCGCGCCGAACACGCCGACCAGCCCTGCGCGCGCATTGGGCGCACCGCAGACGACCTGCACGGGCGCTCCCTTGCCAGTGTCGACCGACAGCACCTGCAGCTTGTCCGCCTGCGGGTGGCGTTCGGCCGTCAGCACGCGCGCGACGGTGAAGGGCGCGAGGCGCGCGGCGGGATCGTCCACCCCTTCGACCTCGAGGCCGATGCGGGTGAGGGCGACCACCACCTCGTCCAGCGTGGCGCTGGTCTCCAGATGCTCCTTGAGCCAGCCGAGCGTCAGCTTCATGCGCCGACTCCCCCCGACAAAGTGGGCACGTCGAGTGCTGCAAAGCCATAATGCCTGAGCCAGCGCAGATCGCCGTCGAAGAAAGCGCGCAGATCGTCCATCCCGTATTTGAGCATCGCCAGCCGATCGATGCCGCAGCCGAAGGCGAAACCCTGCCACTCGGCGGGATCGAGCCCGCAGGCGGCGATCACCTTGGGGTGGACCATCCCTGAGCCGAGGATCTCCATCCACCCGTCCGGCTCCGCCCCGCCAATGACGCGGCGGCCTTCCTTGTCGCGGGTGTAGCCGACATCGACCTCGGCCGAAGGCTCGGTGAAGGGGAAGTAGGAGGGGCGCAGGCGCAGCACGATGTCGTCCCGCTCGAAGAAAGCGCGGACAAACGTCTCCAACGTCCACTTGAGGTGGCCGAGCGTCACGCCCTTGTCGATGACGAGGCCCTCGACCTGGTGGAACATCGGCGTGTGCGTGGCGTCCGAGTCGGAGCGATAGGTCCGGCCGGGCGCGATGATGCGGATCGGCGGCTGCTGGCCCAGCATGGTGCGGATCTGCACGGGGCTGGTGTGCGTGCGCAGCAGCATGCGATGCCCGTTGGCGTCGCGCTCGTCGAAGTAGAACGTATCGTGCATCGCCCGCGCGGGGTGCGTCTCGGGGATGTTGAGCGCGGTAAAATTATGCCAGTCGTCCTCGATCTCGGGGCCGGTGGCGACGGCGAAGCCCATGTCGGCGAAGATTTCCGCCAGCTCGTCCATCACCTGCGCGACCGGGTGGACGGACCCTTGCGCACCGGCATCGACCGGCAGCGACACGTCGACCCGCTCGGAGGCGAGACGCGCGTCGAGCGCCGCACCTTCCAGCGCCGCCTTGCGCGCGGCGATGGCGGCCGAGACCGACTCGCGCAGGCCGTTGATGCGCGGCCCTTCGACCTGCCGCTGCTCGGGGCTCATGCCGCCGAGCGTCTTCAGCAGAGCGGAGACGCTGCCCTGCTTGCCGAGCGCGGCGATACGCACTGTCTCCAGCGCGGGAAGCGTCTCGGCGCTCGCGATGTCGGCCAGCAGCCGCTCGTTCAGATCGTCAGTTTCGCTCACGCTGTCCCCATCCCCGGGCTCAAGGCCAAGGATCCTGCTCCGCTGTTCTGACGGCTGGAAGCGCAAGCCGCCGCCAAGATCAAGCCATTCCGGATTCTACGGCATCGCCGGAATTGGCACCCGATCCGGCGAGTTCAACATAGACAAAGGGCGCGGACCGCTCATCGCCGTCCGCGCCCCCGCAATCTGTCGTGCGACGTGGCTCAGGCCGCGACGCGCGCGCCTTCCGGCAGGGCCGACTTCGCCTGCGCGATCACCGCGCTGAACGCCGCACCCTCGTGCATCGCCATGTCGGCCAGCACCTTGCGGTCGAGCTGGATGCCGGCGAGCTTCAGGCCGTGCATGAACACGCCGTAGGTGAGACCCTCGGCGCGGACCGCGGCGTTGATGCGCTGGATCCAGAGCGCACGGAACGAGCGCTTCTTAACCTTGCGGTCGCGATAGGCGTACTGGCCGGCCTTCTCGACCGCCTGACGGGCGATACGGATCGTGTTCTTGCGACGGCCATAATAGCCCTTCGCCTGTTCCAGGATCCGCTTGTGCTTTGCGCGCGTGGTTACGCCGCGCTTGACGCGTGCCATCTGTCAGCCTCCTCAGTTCAGGCCGTAGGGAGCCCAGAGCTTCACGCGCTGGGTGTCCGCCTCGGCGAGCACGGTGGTGCCGCGGTTGGTGCGGATATACTTGCTGTTGTGGCTGATCAGCCGGTGGCGCTTGCCAGCGACGCCATGCTTCACCTTGCCGGTGGCGGTAAGCTTGAAGCGCTTCTTCACGCCGCTCTTCGTCTTGAGCTTGGGCATTTTCTCACTCCGTATAGGCGAGTTCTCGGATCGCCGCGGCAGCCCACACTGGCCGGACCATCCCTCCTGAACTTGCGGGAAGCCGCGGCCCTTACGGGAGGGGCCACGGAAAATCAAGCGCGCGGCCTGGCAACCGCTTGGAAAGCATGTGCGTTGGGCCGGCTCTAACATCCACCGGCTTATCGCCGACGACGGGACGGGCAATGGGCAGAGCGGCGATGCAGCATGTGGCGATCAACTCGGGCGCGCGGACGCATCCGGGACGGGTGCGCCGGCTGAACGAGGATGCGATCGTCGCCCGTGACGACCTGGCGCTGTGGGCGGTGGCCGACGGCATGGGCGGCGAGACCGGCGGGCGCTGGGCTTCGGCCACGGCCGTAGAGGCGCTGGTGCGCGCGGCGGAGGATGCGGCCGATGCCGGCCGCCGCCTGGATGCCGGGCTCGAAGCCGGACATGCCGAGATCGCCGCCGCGGCGGCCACGCTGTCGGTGACCATGGGCTCGACCGTCGCCGCGCTGTCGTTCGACGGCATGAGCGTGACGGGGCGCTGGGTGGGTGACAGCCGCATCTATCGCTGGCGCGACGGGCGGCTGCACCAGATCAGCCGCGATCACAGCGTCGTGCAGGATCTGGTCGATCGCGGGGCGGTGGCGGCGGACGATGCCGACCGCCACCCGATGGCGCACCTCCTCAGCCGCGCAGTCGGCATGGGGATGGGCGCTGCGCCGGGGCGCTTCGCCGAGGCGGCCTGCCCGGGCGACCGCTTCCTGCTGTGCAGCGATGGTCTCAGCCGCGTGCTTCCGGCCGCGCTGATCGAGGCGCGTCTGGGCACGCTGGCGCCCGAGCCGGCAGCCGATGCGCTGCTGGAGGATGCGCTGGCGATGGGCGCGCCGGACAATGTCAGCGTCGTGGTGGTCGAGGTGGCGGCGACCGCCCACTGAGGCGGCGGGCCGCTCAGAAGTTCTGCAGCGGTCGCGTGCCCGGCGGGATGGCGTGGAGCAACGTCCCCTGCGGGCGCTCCGCCGTGACCAGCCGGGCGAACCAGGCGACATCGCGGAACTGGAGCATGTGGACACGCTCCACCCCGTCATAGCCCTTCATCGTCGCATCCGCCGCGGGCGGCAGCTGCTGCGGCGGCAGCGGCGGCATCAGGAAATCGACGGTCGAGCGGCCGACGACGAGATCGCAGCCGAGATCCTTGGAGGCGGTTTCCAGCCGGAACGCCTTGTTGACCGCATCGCCAAGCGCGGTGAAATCGGCACTGGCGGCCGAACCCATGTTGCCGAGGCTGGCATAGCCGGTGTTCAGCGCCGCGCCGAACCGTACCGGCCGGTTCAGCCCGTAGCGCGCGGGCAGGCCATCGAACAGCGACTCGAGATCGATCACCACGCCAAGGATCTGGTTGAGCGTGTCGGCGGGCAAAGCGGTGCCCTCATGCTTCCACACGCCCATGATCGCATCGCCGATGAACTTCTGCGACCAGGCGCCGGCACCGTCGAGCAGCTGGCCGGCGGTGCGGAAGATCTCCGCCATCAGCGTGGAGATGCGCGCCTCGCCAAGCTCGCGCGAGAGCGGCGTGAAGCCGCGTATGTCGGTGACGAGGACGGTGATCAGGCTTTGCGCCGCCATGAACATCGTCGCCGCGGCGACGGGCGGGGCCATGCGCGGCGCTGCGACCTCAAGCGTCCGGAAGCGCAGCCGCTGCTTGCCGATCTGGATCACGTCACCGTTGCTGAGCGGCACCGGGCGGATCACCTGCCGGCCGTTCAGTAGCGTGCCGTTGCGGCTGCCGGAATCGGACAGGTAGCAGCAGCCCGACGCATCGCGCCGGATCATCGCATGTTCGCGCGACGCCATCTCGTCCGACAGGACCACATTGTTATGTTCGCTGCGGCCGATGCGGCAGACGCCCAGCGCGTCGATCGCCACGGCATGGCCATGCCCAGCCGTCTCGAATTCGACAAACGGATCCGCACTCGACATCCCGGCCGCCCCCAGCCTGTTAGGCCGCCCCGGCTGTTCCGGTGGCGGGCCGCTGCACCGGCGGCCTCGCCAAAAGCATCGAGACCGGCCCGCCGCGATACAAGGGACGCCGCGACCTACGCCGCGGTGCGTGCGACGAGCCCGGCGGTGGGCAGGCGCGGACTGACACGGAACCGGATGGATGCCAAGCGGTTTCGTTTCCCATGCCCGATCGGACCGCCTCCGCCACGACCGAGGTCGATGTGTCGGGCCAGACGCCCAATCATCCTGCCCGTCATCGCGATCCCGCCAGCACGGCGATCGCCGCAGGCGTCGGCGTGGTGGCGACGATCGTCGGCCTGCTCGTTCTCGTCTGGGTGGTGCTGTTCATCACCAAGGGCCGCTTCCTGAAGCCCACATTCGAGAAATATGCCAGCCGCGCCGCCGGGCGTCCGGTGCGCGTGGCGGGCGATTTCCAGCTCTATTTCGCGCCGATCGACGTGAAGTTCCTCGCTGAGGGGCTGAGCGTCGCCAACCAGCCGTGGGCGTCGAAGCGCAACTTCTTCGACGCCAAGCTGATCGACACTCGGCTGAAGACGATCCCGCTGATCTTCGGCAAGCGGCGGGTGGACTGGCTGGAGCTGCGCGACGCCAACATCGATGCCGAATGGCATCCTGACGGCAAGCGCAACACGTGGACCTTCGGTGATCCGAACGCGAAGGGCGAGCCCTTCCAGTTCCCCGATATCGCCCGCGCGATCGTCAGCGGCACCAACGTGCGTTACCGCGATCCGCGCATGCAGCTCATGCTGGATGCCCGGATCGATCCGATCCAGGCATCGGGCAATGCCGCGGGCGCCAACATCGCCAACAATGTCCGCTTCACCGGCGCGGGCACGCTGCGCGCCAAGCCCTTCACCATGTGGGGGCAGCAGACGACGCCGAACCAGCTGCTCACCGGAGGGCGCAACCGGTTCGAGCTGCATGCACGCTCGGGCAGCGACCGCCTAGACCTCGCCGGCACGCTGCCGGGCGCCACACAGATCGAGGGGTCGGACCTTGCGCTGCGGGTGCGCGGCCGGAACCTGGCCGACCTGTTCGCCCTGCTCGGCATGACGACGCCCGATACGCGGGCGTACGGCTTCCGTTCGGCGCTGACCAAGGCGGGCGACGAATGGCGCTTCACCCGGCTGTCCGGCGCATTCGGCAACAGCGATCTCGCGGGTCGGATGACCATATCGGTGCCCGACGAGCGGCCGAAGCTGGTCGCCACGATCGAGTCGCGCAGCGTAGACATCGTCGATATTGGGCCGTTCATCGGCTACGAACCCGCGGCGCTCGCCTCCAAGGGTGCGACCGCGGCGGTGAAGCAGACGGGCGGCACCCCCCGCATCCTGCCCGACGCGCCGCTGCGCATCGAGGCGATCCGCAATTTCGACGCGCACGTCGACTACAAGGTGCGCGACATCAAGCAGCCCTTCATCCCCGTGTCCAACATCGCGCTGACCTTCGATCTGGATCGCAGCTTGATGAAGCTGTCGCCGCTGTCGTTCGACGTGGCCGGCGGGCATCTCGATTCGGATATCTCGATCAACGCGCGCGGCAAGCCGGTGGAGACCGCTTACGACATTCGCCTGTCGCCGACGCCGATGGGGCGGCTGCTGAAGGGCTTCGGCGTCGATCAGGCGGGCACGACGGGCACGATCAAGGCACGTGTGCAGATGACGGGTGAGGGCGACACGCTGCGCGAGTCGCTCGCTTCGTCCGACGGGCGCATCGCGGTGATCCTGCCGCGCGGCACCTTCTGGACGAGCTATACCCAGCTCAGCGAGTTCGATGTCGGCACGTTCGTGCAGAAGATGTTCGAGAAGAAGCTGAAGGAGCCGGTGCAGGTCAATTGCGGCCTGATCGCCTTCTCCGTCCGCAACGGCGTGGCGGCGGCGGACCCGATCCTGATCGACACGCAGAAGAACGTGATGACGGCGAAGGGCGGCTTCAGCTTCCGCGACGAGTCGCTCGATCTCGGCTTCCGCGCGGACGCCAAGAAGTTCAGCCTGTTCTCCGGCCAGTCGCCAGTCGGCATCAAGGGCTATTTCGCCGCACCCTCGATCCAGATCATCAGCCCGGAACTGCTGGCGCGGGGCGGTGCGGGCGTGGCGATCGGCGCGGCGGTGAACCCTCTGGCGGCGGTGCTGGCCTTCGTCGATTTCGGTGACGCGAAGGCAGCGGCATGCGGCCCGGTCCTGTCGGGCGCGCGGGCGAGCGCGCAGCGGACCAAGGATGGCGAAGCGCGCAAGGACGTCGGCACCCGCACGGAAAATCGCGAAAAAGCCAAGGGCGGCGAGCCGAAGAAGGAAAAGAAGTTCCTCGGCATCTTCTGAGGAGCGTTGCACGCCGGCCTGCAGCAGATAGCCGTCGCCCCAGCAAAGGCTGGGGTCTTGCGAGGTAAGGACCTGCGCCGCACGAGATCCCAGCTTGCGCTGGGATGACGGTTTGTCAGAGGCGTGGTTCGGCCGGAGAGATCAGACCGTGAAGCTCTCGCCGCAGCCGCACGCGCCCTTGGCGTTGGGATTCTGAAAGACGAACCCGGCGGCGAAATCGTCCTCCACCCAGTCCATCCGGCTGCCGATCAAATAGAGGATCGAGCCGGCATCGACATAGAGGTCGCCGCCGGGCGTGGCGATCTTCTCGTCCATCGGATCGGCGGCGGTGACGTAATCGACCGAGTAAGCGAGGCCGGAGCAGCCGCGTCGCGGGGTCGACAGCTTGACGCCGACGACGCCCTCCGGCGCGGCTGCCATCAGGTCGGCGATGCGCTGCTCGGCCGCAGGCGTGAGGTTCAGCGCGGCGGGGCGCGCGCGGGTGGTGGTGGCCATCACAGCATCCCCAGTTCGAGCTTCGCCTCGTCCGACATCTTCTGCGGATCCCACGGCGGATCCCAGACGAGGTTGACCTCGGCCGTGGCGACACCCGCGACATTGCCGACGCGCAGCTCCACCTCGCCCGGCATCGATTCGGCGACGGGGCAGTGCGGCGTCGTCAGCGTCATCGTCACCGCGACATGGCCGCCTTCCGCCACGTCGACCCCGTAGATCAGGCCGAGATCGTAGATGTTGACCGGGATTTCGGGGTCGTAGATGTCCTTCAGCGCCTCGATCACGCCGTCATAGATGGGCGTACCGGGCTCTCCCGGTGAAAGCTGCGCAGGTTGTTCGGCAAGGAAGCCGGACAGGTAGTCGACCGGACGGCGGAACGGCTCGGCCGCATCTTCAACGCGCGCGCGGGGCGGCGTGCTGACATCCGCCACCTCCTCAATCTCGATCTTGTCGCTCATCCGAAGATCCTCGTCACTCGCTCGATCCCTGCCGCCAGTGCGTCCACGTCCGCCGCCCCGTTATAGACGCCGAAGCTGGCGCGCGCGGTGGCAGGCACGCCCAGCGCCTCCATCAGCGGCTGCGCGCAGTGGTGCCCCGCGCGGATCGCCACATGCGCCTCATCCAATATGGTGCCGACATCGTGCGGATGCACCCCGTCGATCGCGAAGGAGACGATGCCGGCGGAGTCCTCCGGCCCGAACAGCCGCACGCTGTTGATCCGCGACAACGCCTCCCGCGCGCGGACGACGAGCGCGGCCTCATGCGCGTGGATCGCCTCAAGGCCGATCCCCTCGACATAATCGATCGCGGCATGAAGCCCGAGCGCGCCGACGATATGCGGCGTGCCCGCCTCGAACCGCGCGGGTGCGGGGGCATAGGTGGTGCGCGCGAACGACACGCGGTCGATCATCGCGCCGCCGCCCTGCCACGGCGGCATCGAATCGAGCGTCTCTGCCGAGGCCCAGAGGCAGCCGAGGCCGGTCGGCCCGTAGAGCTTGTGCGCGGAGAAGACGTAGAAGTCGCACCCGAGCGCCGCCACATCGACCGGCAGGCGAGGCACCGCCTGGCAGCCGTCGAGCAGCAGCTTCGCGCCGACCTTGTGTGCCAGATCGGCGGCGCGCCGTGCGTCGAGGATCGAGCCGAGCACGTTGGAGACGTGGGCGAGCGAGACCAGCTTGTGCGCGGGCGTGAGCATCCGCTCCGCCGCATCGAGGTCGATCCGGCCATCGGCCGTCAGCGGGCATACATCGATGGCGAGGCCCAGGCGGTCGGCCAACAGCTGCCAC
Organism: Sphingomonas jatrophae; assembly: GCF_900113315.1. GTDB lineage: Bacteria > Pseudomonadota > Alphaproteobacteria > Sphingomonadales > Sphingomonadaceae > Sphingomonas_P > Sphingomonas_P jatrophae. The sequence continues at coordinate 1,249,025 of NZ_FOZG01000002.1, forward strand.
GGCACGATGTTGCTGTGATGCTCGAGCTGGCTGAGCAGGATGCGGTCGCCCGCCTTGAGGTGCGTCGTGCCCCAGCTCGCTGCCACGAGGTTGATCGCCTCGGTGGCGCCGCGGACGAAGACGATCTCGTCAGCCGAAGCAGCGCCGATGAAGCGCGCGGCGGCGGCACGCGCCGCCTCGTAGGCGACCGTCATGTCGGCCGAGCGCTGATACACGCCGCGGTGCACCGTCGCGTAGGTCGTGTCGTAGGCGCGGGTGATCGCGTCGACGACCACCTGCGGCTTCTGCGCGGTCGCGGCGGTGTCGAGATAGGCCCAGCCGGCGGGAATGGCCGGGAAATCGGCCACGCGGTCGAGCGGGCGGGCATCGGTCAGCACGGTCATGGATTGGCTCCGAGCCAGGCGTCGGCATCCGCCTCGAACGCCTCGCGCACGGCGGCCTCGCCGATCCGGCCGAGCGCATCGGCGACGAAGGCACGCGTGAGCAGCGCCTGCGCCTCCAGCGGCGGCAAACCGCGCGAGGCGAGATAGAAGAGGGCGTTGCGGTCCAGTTCGCCAACTGTGGCGCCGTGCGCGCACTTCACATCGTCGGCGAAAATCTCCAGCTCGGGCTTGAGGTTCACCGTTGCGGTGCGGCGCAGCAGCAGGCCGCGGAGCGACTGTTCGCCGTCGGTCTGCTGGGCATGGCGCGCGACCTCGACGCGGGCGGCGAGGCTGGCGGTGGCATGGTCGTCCGCCACCGCGCGCCACGTCTGTCGGCTCATCCCCTCGGGCGCCTCGTGGCGGAGCGTGACGGCGGCATCGTGGCGCTGGCCGCCACGCGCGAGCAGCGCACCGCCCACCTCCGCGAACGCACCGGGCGCGGCGAGCTTTACGGCGGCGTCGATGCGCGTGCCGGCCCCGCCCGCCGCGAGGATGGTCGAGACGAGGCTGGCACCGGTGCCGACCTGCCCCTCGATCCGAAGCGAGGTGAAACCCGATGCCTGACGCAGCCGTGCGGCGTGCATCAGGCGGGCGCCGTCGCCCAGATCGACCTGCGTCAGCCGATTGGCCCAGCCATCGCCGACGAACGTCTCGACGATGCTCGCCTGCGCCTCGGATGCGAGCGTGATCCGTGCGGGAACGTGGCTCGCGCCGCCGGTCGCGACATGGACGATCTCGATCGTGGCGTCGGGAGAGTGGCCTTTGCCGAGATCCAGCGTCCAGCCCGCACCACGCGCAAGGCGGCCGAGCGGGTGATCGCTGTCGACCTCGACCGCGCCGGCGCCAAGCGGACCGGGCTCGCTCAGCGCCTCATCAAGCACGCCGTCGACGAACAGCAGCCGCGGACCACCGCAGCCGAGCCACAGGCCCGACGTATCGATCACCCCGCCGCGCGGGCGCGCCTCGGCCAGCGCGGGCAGGCCCGACAGATCGGACCAGCGCCACGCCTCGTCGCGCGGGGAGGGGAGCGGCAGGCTCAAGCCGCCACCTCGGCATAGCCCTCACGCTCCAGCTCGAGCGCGAGTTCGGGCCCGCCCGAGCGGACGATGCGGCCGCCCGCCAGCACGTGGACGAAATCGGGCCGCACATAGTCGAGCAGGCGTTGGTAGTGGGTGATGAGCAGCACCGCCTTGTCTGGCGCGCGCATGATCGTGTTGATGCCCTGTCCGACGACGCGCAGCGCATCGATGTCGAGGCCGGAGTCAGTCTCGTCGAGGATGGCGAGCTTCGGCGCGAGGATGCCCATCTGGACCATCTCGGCGCGCTTCTTCTCACCGCCGGAGAAACCGACATTGACCGGGCGCTTGAGCATCTCGGGATCGAGCCCGAGCGCATTCGCCTGCGCGCGGGCAAGCTTGATGAACTCACCACCCGAGAGCTCCGCCTCGCCGCGCGCGCGCTTCTGCGCGTTGAGCGCGGTGCGGAGGAACTGGAGGTTGGAGACGCCGGGGATCTCGACCGGATATTGGAAGCCGAGGAACAGGCCCGCGGCGGCGCGCTCATGCGGCTCCAGCGCGAGCAGGTCCGCGCCGTCGAACGTAGCGGAGCCCGCCGTTACCTCATAGCCGGGCCGCCCGCCGAGCGTATAGGCCAGCGTCGACTTGCCCGCGCCGTTCGGGCCCATGATCGCATGCACCTCGCCCGCATTGATCTGGAGCGAGAGGCCCTGGAGAATCGTCTTGCCGGCGGTCTCGGCGTGAAGGTCGGTAATCTGGAGCATCGTCATTCCGTCGGAAGCGTGAAAGTGCGCGGGAGGTAGGGAACAGGGGCGGCGATCACCCGACCGATCCTTCGAGCGAGATGCCCAGCAGCTTCTGCGCCTCGACCGCAAACTCCATGGGCAGCTGTTGCAGCACTTCCTTGGCGAAGCCGTTGACGATCAGCGCCACGGCCGATTCGCGATCCAGCCCGCGCTGCTGGGCGTAGAACAGCTGATCGTCGCTGATCTTGCTGGTGGTCGCCTCATGCTCGATCGTGGCGGTGGGGTTGCGCACCTCGATATAGGGGACGGTGTGCGCGCCGCACTGATCGCCGAGCAGCAGCGAATCGCACTGGGTGAAGTTGCGGACATTCTCCGCATTGGGGCCGACGCGGACGAGGCCGCGATAGGTGTTGTCCGAGCGGCCGGCGGAAATGCCCTTCGAAACGATGGTCGAGCGCGATCCACGGCCGTTGTGGATCATCTTGGTGCCGGTATCGGCCTGCTGGCGATTGTTGGTGACGGCGACCGAATAGAATTCGCCGACGGAGTCCTCGCCGTTCAGCACGCAGGACGGATATTTCCACGTGACGGCGGATCCCGTCTCAACCTGCGTCCACGACACCTTGCTGCGCGCGCCCTGGCAGAGCGCGCGCTTGGTGACGAAATTGTAGATGCCGCCCAAGCCCTGCTCGTCGCCGGGATACCAGTTCTGCACCGTCGAATATTTGATCTCGGCATCGTCGAGCGCGACCAGCTCGACCACTGCGGCGTGGAGCTGGTTCTCGTCGCGCTGGGGGGCGGTGCAGCCTTCGAGATAGGAGACGTAGGCGCCCTTGTCCGCGACGATCAGCGTGCGCTCGAACTGGCCGGTATTGGCCGCATTGATGCGGAAATAGGTGGACAGCTCCATGGGGCAGCGCACGCCCTCCGGCACATAGACGAAGGTGCCGTCGGAGAAGACCGCGGCGTTCAGCGCGGCGAAGTAATTGTCGTGCGCGGGCACGACCTTGCCGAGCCACTTGCGCACGAGATCTGGGAATTCGCGCACCGCCTCCGAGATCGAGCGGAAGATCACGCCCGCCCGCTCCAGCTCGGCGCGGAAGGTGGTGGCGACGGAGACGCTGTCGAACACCGCATCGACCGCGATCTTGCGCGCGGGCAGGCCGGCGCCCTCGACACCGGCGAGCACCTTCTGCTCCTCGATCGGGATGCCAAGCTTCTCGTAGGTGCGGCGGATCTCGGGGTCGAGCTCGTCCAGCGAGGCAAGCGTCGGCTTGGCCTTGGGTGCGGCGTAGTAGAAGGCGTCCTGATAATCGATCGGCGCGATGTCGAGCTTCGCCCAGTCGGGCGATTCCATCTCGAGCCAGCGGCGATAGGCCTTCAGGCGCCACTCCAGCATCCACTCCGGCTCCTCCTTCTTGGCGGAGATGAAGCGGACGGTGGCCTCGGACAGGCCCTTGGGCGCGAACTCGGTCTCGAGCTCGGTCGAGAAGCCCCACTCATATTTCTTGTTCGCGGCGTCCAGCGCCTCGCGATTCTTCACGCCAGTGTCTACCGTGGTGGTCATATAGCTTCCCCGGCGAGCGTGAGCGCCGCCGCCTGCTGGTCCGGCGCCGGGGCGCGGGACAGGGTTTCGAGGCTGACGCCCGCCAGCGCGCCGCGGATCGCACCGTTCACCGCCGCCCAGTGCGGGCGCACGCGGCACGCCTCCTCCAGCGCGCAATCGTGGCGGTGGCCATCGACGCAGCTGGTCATGGCGATCGGGCCTTCGACCGCCTCGACGATCTCGGCGAGGCTGATCGCCTGCGGGCTGCGGGCGAGCGCGAAGCCGCCGCCGCTGCCGCGCGCCGAGACGAGCAGACCGGCGCCGGCGAGGCGGCCCATCAGCTTCTGCGCGGTGGGCAGCGGCACGCCCGTCTCCTCCGCCAGCGCCGTCGCCGACAGGCGCGCGCCGACGGGCCCGCGCGCAGCGGCGGTGAGGATCACGACAGCATAGTCGGCAAGGCTGGAGAGGCGCATGGCAGCGCTCAAATAAGATCAAGTTGGTCGGATTGGAAGGGCGGTGTTGGCTCGACGCTGCGGAAGCGGCTAGGCGCGGCTCATGCTCTATCGCCTCGCCCGCCCGGCCCTGTTCGCGCTCGATCCGGAGCGCGCCCATGGGCTGACCCTCGCCGCGCTGAAGGCCGCGCCGGGCGGCGTGGCGGCACGCGATCCGGTGCTGGCGACGCGTGTGGCGGGGCTCGACTTCCCCAATCCGATCGGGCTGGCAGCGGGGTTCGACAAGGATGCGGTGGCGCCTGACGCGCTGCTGCGCATGGGCTTCGGCTCGGTCGAGGTGGGCACGCTGACGCCGCTGGCGCAGGCGGGCAATCCCAGGCCGCGGCTGTTCCGGCTGGTGGAGGATCGCGCGGTGATCAACCGCATGGGCTTCAACAATGGCGGGCAGGCGGCGGCGCTGGCGCGGCTGAAGGCGCGGACACGGCGCGGCATCCTCGGCATCAATGTCGGCGCCAACAAAGATGCGGCTGATCGCGTCGCCGATTATGCTGCGGGCGTGCGGCAGATGGCGCCACATGCCGACTACCTCACGATCAACATTTCCTCTCCCAATACGCCGGGCTTGCGCGCGTTGCAGACGGGGGCGGCGCTGGCGGAACTGCTCACGGCGGTGGCCGAGGCGCGGGGGGCGAGCGGCCCGCCGGTCTTCCTGAAAGTGGCGCCGGACCTCGAGCCTGCCGAGATCGACGCGATCGTCGCGGCGGCGAGCGGCAAGGTGGATGCGCTGATCGTCAGCAACACGACGGTGGCACGCCCGCCGCTCGCCAGTCGCCATGCAGGCGAGGTGGGAGGCCTGTCGGGTGCGCCGCTGCGCGACATGGCGTTGCAGCGGCTGCGCGACTTCCGCGCGGCGGGTGCGGCAATGCCGCTGATCGGCGTCGGCGGGATCGCCAGCGGGGCGGACGCTTATGCCCGCATCCGCGCGGGCGCGTCGCTGGTGCAGCTCTATTCGGCTTTGGTCTATGAGGGGCCGGGCCTGCCGCGGCGGATCGCGCGCGAGCTGAAAGCGCTGCTGGCGCGCGACGGCTTCGCGACCGTGGCCGAGGCGGTCGGCGCGGAGTGACGGTGCGGGGATGACGCGCGCGGGGCGGAGGGTTAGACCCGCGGCCATGGCGCGCCGCTTCCTCATCCTTCTCCTCGCCCTGTTGCCGGCCCCGGCCCTTGCCAAGGGCGGCATCGTCTCCGCCGCGGATCCGCGTGCGGCAGCAGCGGGGGCCGAGATCCTGCGTGCGGGCGGCAGCGCGGCGGATGCGGCGATCGCGACGATGCTGGCGCTGAACGTCGTCGAGCCGCAATCGGCGGGCATTGGCGGCGGCGCGTTCATCGTCTTCCACGAGGCGAAGACCAAGCGGATCGTCACCATCGACGGGCGCGAGGCGGCGCCGGCGGCGGCGGACATGCGCTGGTTCTTCGGGCCGGACGGTCAGCCGCTGCCGAAAGGGCAGGCGATCCCCGGCGGGCGCTCGGTCGGCGTGCCGGGGACGCTGCGCGCGATGGCGATGGCGCATCGCCGCTTCGGCAAGCTGCCGTGGGCGCGGCTGTTCCAGCCCGCCATCCGGCTGGCACAGGGGTTCGACGTTTCACCGCGGCTCAACCGGAGTCTTACCCAGCAGGCGAACCTGCTGCGCGACAATGCGTGGGTCCACGGCGTCTTCTACCAGCCGGACGGAACGCCGAAGCCGGTCGGCACGCGCATCGTCAATGCCGACTTCGCCGCGACGCTGCGGCGGGTCGCGGCACAGGGTGCCGACAGCTTCTATGTCGGCCCGCAGGCGCAGCGGATCGCCGCCACGGTGAACGGCGCCACGCGCAACCCGTCCAAGATGACGCCGGGCGATCTCGCCAGCTATGACGCGAAGGAGCGGACGCCCGTCTGCCAGACCTACCGCGCCTATCGGGTTTGCGGCATCGCGCCGCCGTCGTCCGGTGTCGTGGCGGTGCTGCTGATCCTCAAGCAACTCGAACGCTTCGACCTGAAGGCGCTGGGCAAGGACTCGCCCACCGCATGGCACCTGATCGCGGAGAGCGAGCGGCTGGCCTATGCGGATCGCGACATGTTCGTCGGCGATCCCGACTTCGTGTCGGTGCCTGTCGCAGGTCTGCTCGACCCCGCTTACCTCGCCCGACGATCCGCGCTGATCGCGCCCGACCGGACGATGGCGGAGGTGCGCGCGGGCGAGCCGGCGGGCGCGCCGCCGCGCGTGCGGGCCGAGCCGCAGGAGGTGCACGGCACGACCAGCCTTGCCGCTGCCGACCGCCAGGGCAATGTCGCGACGGTGACGACGACGATCGAAAGCCCGTTCGGCTCGGGCCTGACGGTGGACGGCTTCTTCCTCAACAACGAGCTGACCGATTTCGATCTGGCGCCGGTGAAGGACGGCTATCTCGTCGCCAACCGGGTGGAGGGCGGCAAGCGGCCGCGTTCCTCGATGGCGCCGCTGATCGCTTATGGCCCGGACGGGCAGGTCCGCGTGGCGATCGGTGCAGCGGGCGGCTCCACCATCATCGCGCAGGTGGCCAAGGCGCTGATCGGCACGCTCGACTGGGGTCTTTCCGTGCAGGACGCGATCGCGCTGCCGCTGATCTACGCGCCGGGCAAGACCGCGGTCCTGGAGGCAGGCACGCCGCTGGAGGCGATGGCGCCGGCGCTTAAAGCCTTGGGCGAGACGGTGCAGGTGGCGCCGCTCGGCCTCAAGATGAACGGCATCGAGCGCGTGAACGGCACCTGGGCGGGCGGCGCGGACCCGCGCAGCGAGGGCGTGGTGCTGGGTGAGGACGGCAAGCCGCTCGGCGCTTTCTCGCGCGTGCGGCTGAACCCGAAAGGACCGCAGGAGTAGGGCAGTTTCATCGCCTTGCCGTAGCGTCTAGAAGCGGGCCCAAGCCGGACCCAACCGGCAAGGGAGAGACGCTTGGCACGGCAGCTGGAACATTTCCCCAACCTCGTCGCGATGTTCCTCGATCGCGCGCAGACGAACGGGGACGCGCCGTTCCTTTGGGCCAAGCAGGACGGCGCGTGGCAGCCGACAAGTTGGGCACGCGCCGCCGAGATCGTGTCCAGCCTATCCGAAGGGCTGAAGGCGCTGGGATTGCAGCGCGGCGATCGGGTGATGCTGGTCTCCGAGAACCGGCCGGAATGGTGCCTGGCCGATCTTGCCATCATGGCGGCTGGCTGCGTCACCGTGCCGACCTACACCACCAACACCGAGCGCGATCATGCGCACATCCTGGAGAATAGCGGCGCGCGGGCGGTGATCGTCTCCAGCGCGAAGCTGGCGCGCACCCTGCTGCCGGCCGTGCTGCGCTCGACCGCGTGCGACCATCTGATCGGGATCGAGCCGATGCGCGGCGCGCAGGGCGTGCAGACGCATGACTGGGCCGGCCTGATCGAGGCGCACCCCGCCGACCTCGCCGCGACCGCCGCGGCTGCGCTGACGCTGGCGCGGGACGACCTCGCCTGCATCATCTACACGTCGGGCACGGGCGGCGCGCCGCGCGGGGTGCGCCAGCACCATGGCGCGATCCTGCACAATGTGGCGGGCTGCATCGACATCATCTCGGAGGATTTCTTCTGGGGCGAGGAGGTGTTCCTCTCCTTCCTGCCGCTCAGCCACGCCTATGAGCATAGCGGCGGCCAGTTCCTGCCGATCGGGCTGGGCGGGCAGATCTATTATGCCGAAGGCCTGGAGAAGCTCGCCTCCAACATCGAGGAGACGCGGCCGACGATCATGGTGGTGGTGCCGCGCCTGTTCGAGGTGCTGCGCGCGCGCATCCTGAAGCAGATCGAGAAGCAGGGCCGCTTCGCCACCTACCTGCTCGATCAGGCGCAGGGCATTGCCGAGCGCGATTTGGCGGGGCGCAGCCGCTGGACGAGGCTGATGGACACGCCGATGGAGCTGCTGCTCGGCCGCACGCTCCGCCCCAAGATCGCGGCACGGTTCGGCGGGCGGATGAAGGCGATGGTGTCGGGCGGCGCGCCGCTCAACCCCGAGGTCGGCCGCTTCTTCCACGCCATGGGGCTGACCCTGCTGCAGGGCTATGGCCAGACCGAATCCGGGCCCGTCATCTCGTGCAATCGCCCGGCAGCGGGGATCGGCATGGAGACGGTCGGCCCGCCGCTCCTCAACACCGAGGTGCGCATCGCCGAGGATGGCGAAATCCTGGTCCGCGGCGAACAGGTGATGCACGGCTACTGGCGCAACGATCAGGAAACGGCACGCGTCCTGAAGGATGGCTGGCTCTACACGGGCGATGTCGGCCACATCGATGCGCGCGGCCGCATCGTCATCACCGATCGCAAGAAGGACCTGCTGATCAACGACAAGGGCGACAATGTCGCGCCGCAGCGGGTCGAGGGGATGCTGACGCTGGAGCCGGAGATCCTCCAGGCGATGGTGCATGGCGACAGACGACCCTACCTCGTCGGCCTCGTCGTGCCCGATCCCGAATGGCTGGCCGATTGGGCAGCGCGCGAGGGCATCGCCCAGCCCGTCGGAAAGGACGATCCGCGGCTGGCGCGCGCGCTGCAGGCGGCGGTGGACCGGGTGAATGGCGGCCTGTCGGTGATCGAGAAGGTGCGCCGCATCATCGTCGCGGATGAGCCGTTCGCGATCGAAAACGAAGAGCTGACCCCGTCGATGAAGATCCGCCGCCACGTGCTGCGCGCCCGCTATGGCGAGCGGTTGGAGGGGCTGTACAAGAAGTAGGCGGGGGCGGAGCCGCCCGCATCACGCCCAAGATCCGGCGTGCGTGTGGCGCTTCGGCAACGCTTTGTCACACGAATACCATCTTTCGCTTCTACCGGCCGGGCTGAAGGGCGACGCGGCCCGTGGCGGACGGCGGGAAGACCCGCGCTGCACGATCATCCCCGCGCGCCCTGGCCATCCAGGGGGAAAATACGTGTCTTCGTTCCGTTCGCGCTCGTCCGTCATCCTTGCGGCTTTTGCCGCGGCCACCGCATGGCCGGCCATGGCCGCCGCCCAGCCCGCGGACGATGCGCTCGCCTCCGCCGATGGCGTGGGTGAGATCATCGTCACCGCCGAGCGGCGGCAGGAGAGCCTGATCGACACGCCGGTCTCGGTCGGCGTCGTCTCGGGCGAGCAGCTGCGCAGCTTCACGCAGGGTGGCGACGATACCTTGCTGTCGCTCGCCGGCCGCGTGCCGAGCCTGTATGTCGAGACGACCACGGGCCGCATCTTCCCGCGCTTCTACATTCGCGGCCTCGGCAATATCGATTTCTATCTCGGCGCATCGCAGCCGGTGGAGATCATCCAGGACGACGTGGTGCTGGAGCATGTCGTGCTCAAGTCCAACCCCGTCTACGACGTGGCGCAGGTCGAGGTGCTGCGCGGGCCGCAGGGCACGCTGTTCGGCCGCAACACGACCGCCGGTATCATCAAGTTCGACACGGTGCGCCCCAGCCAGGAGCTGAGCGGTCAGATCCAGGCGAGCTACGGCACCTACAACAGCATCAACCTCGACATGGGCGTCGGCGGGCCGCTGGTGCAGGACAAGATCGCGATGCGCGTCTCCGCGCTCTACCAGCACCGCGACGATTATGTGGACAACGTCTATGTCGGCCCCAGCGCCGACGGCACCGTCTCGCCGAAGAAGAACGCCATGGGCGGCTTCGACGACAAGAACGCCCGCCTCCAGCTGCTGCTGACGCCCACCGAGCGCTTCTCGCTGCTGCTGAACGGCCATGTCCGCGAATATGAGGGCACGTCGACGCTGTTCCTGCGTGGCGGCCTGGTGAAGGGATCGAACGATCCGATCGCGCTGCGCAACGTCGTCGCGTTCGACGAGGCGGACAACAACCAGCAGGATTACAGCACGGCCGGCGCCTCGGCCAATGCGGCGTGGGATTTCGGCGGCGTCACGCTGACCTCGATCACCGCTTATGAGCGGACGCAGGGGCAGAGCCGCGGCGACACGGACGGTGGTGCGGCGGCGAACTTTCCGTTCAATGGCGTCGCCAACGGCTTTGGCCAGAGCCGCGGCAACGTCCGCGATCTCGACCAGTGGACGCAGGAGCTGCGGCTGGCGAGCGATGGCGATCAGGCGCTTAAGTGGCAGGTGGGCGGTTATTATTTCGACAGCCGCGACATCACCGATTTCTATCAGCGCGCCTTCTTCCTGACGGGCGCCGCCCGCAATCCGAACAACTGGGTGCGCCTGCGCAACAAGAACACCAGCTACGCGCTGTTCGGCCAGGTGAGCTACCAGCTGACCGACCAGCTGACGCTGACGGGTGGTGCGCGCTGGACCAAGGACACCAAGAAGACGCGGTTGCTGAAGACCGCCAACACTGCGGCGAACGTCGTCACCTATACTGGTCGCACCAACGTCCGCCTGTCGGACAAGGAGCCGAGCTGGGACGTCTCCGCGCTTTATGAAGTCAACCCGAACTTCAGCGTCTATGCCCGCGTGGCGCGCGGTTTCCGCGGACCGACGATCCAGGGCCGCTCGGCCGTGTTCAACGCCGACTTCACGACGGCGAACTCCGAGACGATCCTGTCGGGCGAGGCAGGCTTCAAGAGCGTGCTGCTGGACGGCAAGCTGCGCCTCAACGCGACGGGTTTTGCCTACCGCGTCAAGGACATCCAGCTGAACGGCAACGATTCGAACGGCAACGGCGTGCTGTTCAATGCCGACAAGGCGGAGGCCTATGGTCTCGAGGCGGATTTGGAACTGCGGCCCGTGCCGAACCTGTCGATCACCGCGGGCGCCAGCTGGCTGCACAGCGAGATCAAGGATCCGGACGTGTTCGCGCAGACGTGCGGGCTGAACGGGGTGCAGGTGTGCACGGTCAACGATCCGTTCTTCACCCGCGGCACGGGCACGGGCCGCACCTATTTTGCGTCGATCGACGGCAATCCGCTGCCGAACGCGCCGGAATATAACTTCAACATCGCAGCGCGCTACGACCTGCCGGTCAGCGACGATGGCCGCCTGTTCATCAGCACCGACTGGAACGTGCAGGGCTATACGAACCTCGTCCTCTACAAGACCGAGGAATTCTACTCGAAGGGCAATTTGGAGGGCGGCCTGCGCATCGGCTATGCCGGCGGCAACGGCGCCTGGGAGGTGTCGGCGTTCGCGCGCAACATTACAAAGGAGAAGAACCTGAAGGGCGTGATCGAGAATTACATGGCCGCGGTGTATAACGAGCCGCGGATCATCGGCATCTCGCTCTCCGGCCGCCTGCGGCCGTAAGCGGTCAGGCCGTCGCCTCGGCCACATGCCGGGGCGACGGACGGCCTCAATTCTCCGCGCTGCCGCCCACGTCGAACAGGTGGCGATACTGGCGCGGCTGCGAGCGGAGATACTGGTCGGGCGCACGCACCCGGCCGCCGAGATGCGCCGCGGCATGCCACGGCCAGCGCGGATCGTAGAGGATGGTGCGGGCGAGCGCGACCATGTCCGCATCGCCGGTGCCGACGATCGCCTCGGCATGATCGGGGTCGGTGATCAGGCCGACCGCGACGACGGGGATCGACACCGCCTGCTTCACCGCGCGCGCCAGCGGCACCTGATAGCCGGGGCCGACCGGGATATCCTGCCGCGGATCGAGCCCGCCCGACGAGACGTGGATCGCCGCGGCACCACGCGCCTCCAGCGCCTGCGCGAAGGCGACGGTCTGCTCGATGTCCCAGCCGCCCTCGACCCAGTCGGTGCCGGAGAGGCGCATCGTCACCGGCCTGTCCGCGGGGAAGGCGGCACGGACCGCATCATGCACCTCCAGCGGGAAGCGCAGGCGGTTCTCGAGGCTGCCGCCATAATCATCGTCGCGCCGGTTCGAGAGCGGCGAGAGGAACTGGTGCAGCAGATAGCCGTGCGCCCCGTGCAGCTGGATGGCATCGATCCCCAGCCGCGCCGCGCGCGCAGCAGCAGCGGCGAAGGCATCGCGGATGCGGGCGAGGCCGTCGCGGTCGAGCGCGGTGGGCGCATTATCCTGCGTGCCGAAGGGCAGGGCGGAGGGAGCCACCGTCTGCCAGCCGTTGGCATGGCTGGGCGCGATCTGGCCGCCGCCCTTCCACGGCAGGTCGGTCGAGGCCTTGCGGCCGGCATGGCCGAGCTGGATGGCGATCGGCATGTCCGACCAGCGGCGTATGCTCTCCAGCACCCGCGCCATCGCCGCCTCGGTCGCATCGTCCCACAGGCCGACATCGGCATAGCTGATGCGCCCCTCGGGCTCGACCGCGGTCGCCTCGATCGTCAGCAGCGCCGCGCCCGACAGCGCAAGCTGGCCGAGATGGATCTGGTGCCAGTCGGTCATCCGGCCATCCTCGGCCGAATATTGGCACATCGGCGCGATGACGATGCGATTGGCAAGGGTGAGGCCACCCACGTCGAGCGGCTGGAACAGCTTGGGCGTCATCCGGGTCTCCTTGGGGATCAGGCGGCTTCCAGCGCGGTCTCGCGCTCGGCCTGCTGGCGCCGCCACATTTCGGCATAAAGGCCGTCCTTGGCGAGCAGGCGGGCATGCGTGCCGCGCTCCACGACGCGGCCCGCCTCGACTACCGCAATCTCGTCGGCATCGACCACGGTGGACAGGCGGTGCGCGACGACGATGGTGGTCCGCCTCGCCGACACGCGGGCGAGCGTCGCCTGGATGTCCGCCTCCGTCCGGCTGTCGAGCGCGCTGGTCGCTTCGTCGAGGATCAGGATGGGCGGGTTCTTGAGCAGGGTGCGCGCAATGGCGACGCGCTGCTTCTCGCCGCCCGACAGCTTCAGACCGCGCTCACCGACGGGCGTGTCATACCCTTGCGGCAGGCCCATGATGAAATCGTGGATCGCCGCGCCCTTCGCCGCGGCGACGATCTCGTCCTGCGTCGAGCCATCCCGGCCATAGCCGATATTGTAGCCGATCGTGTCGTTGAACAGCACCGTATCCTGCGGGACGATGCCGATCGAGCGGCGCAAAGTCGCCTGGCTGACTGCCGAGATATCCTGCCCGTCGATGGTGATGCGGCCCTCGCTCGGATCGTAGAAGCGGTAGAGCAGGCGCGCGAGAGTCGACTTGCCTGCCCCCGAGGGGCCGACGACGGCAAGCGTGTGGCCGGCCGGCACCGTCAGGTCGATGCCGTGGAGGATCGGGCGATCCTTGTCGTAGCGGAAATCGACATGCTCGAACCGCACCGTGCCGCCCAGCACGACAAGCGGCTTGGCGTCTGCCGCATCCGTCACCTCGGGCGGCGTGTCGATCAGGCGGAACATCGCCTCCATGTCGATCAGGCCCTGGCGGATCTCGCGATAGACCATGCCGAGCATGTCGAGCGGGCGGAAAAGCTGCGCGAGCAGGGTGTTGACCAGCACCACGTCGCCCGTGGTGAAGCGGCCTTGGCTCCATCCCCAGATGGTGAAGCCCATCGCGCCCGCCATCATCAGGTTGGTAATCAGCGCCTGACCGATGTTGAGCGCGGCGAGCGAGCCTTCATTCTTGGTCGCGGCATTGGCATAGGCCTGCACCGCCTCACCGTAGCGGCGCGTCTCGACACCCTCGGCGTTGAAATATTTGACCGTCTCGTAATTCAGCAGCGAATCGACCGCACGCGCGACGGCGCGGGTATCATGCTCCACCATCGCGCGGCGCATCTTGGTGCGCCATTCGGTGACGACGCGGGTATAGACGATATAGGCCGCGACCATCGCCAGCGTGGCGGCGACCAGCCCGATGCCAAATTTGACGAAGAAGATCAGCGAAACGGCGACCAGCTCCAGCACCGTCGGGCCGATGTTGAACAGCAGGAAATAGAGCATCGTGTCGATGCTCTTGGTGCCGCGCTCGACCACCTTGGTGACGGCGCCGGTGCGGCGTTCCAGATGGTAGCGGAGCGACAGGCCGTGGAGATGGCCGAACACCTCCACCGACAGGCGGCGCGCGGCGTCCTGGCCGACCCGCTCGAAGATGGCGTTGCGCAGGTTGTCGAACAGCACGCCGCCGAAGCGCGCGGCGGCATAGGCCGCGACCAGCGCGATGGCGAGGCCGACGCCCGGCTCCAGCCCAGGCGTCATCCGGTCGATCGCCGCCTTGTAGGCGAACGGCATCAGCAGCACCGCACCCTTGGCGGCGAGCACGAGAGCCATCGCGGCGGCGACGCGCGCACGCAGCGCAGGCGCATCCGCCGGCCAGAGATAGGGCAGGAAACGGCGCAGCGTGTGCAGACCGCGTTCGGGGGCGGCGGTCTCGGTCGGGCGTTCGGGTGGCATCGCGGCCCGAGATAGGGAGGCGGAGCGCCTGCGCCAATGTGGGACCGATCACAATGCAACCGGCCCGAACATGGCACGTTTCGTCGTGGAAGGTTGGGGAGGCAGCCATGGGCCCGGCGCTTTACGTGATTGCGATCCTGGGATGCGGCGACAGCGAGGCGGCGTGTCGCGAAGTGCGCCGGATCGACAGGGCCTATGCCACGGCCGCAGCGTGCAGCGCGGCGAGCGCCACCGTGCTGGCGACGCAGGCCGATCTCGACTTCCCCGTCGTGCAGGCGGAATGCCGGCCTGCGACCGCGCTTGCCGCGATGACGCCCCGCCCGCGCGGCTGAGCGCGTCTCTCCCATGAGCGAAGGGCCGGGTTCGATCGCGGACGTCGGCCGCGTCCGTGCGCTGCTGGTCGAGGCGGCGCGGGAGGAACGCAGCGTCAGCTATTCGGAGCTGCTGGCGCTGCTCGGCCACCGCTTTACCCGCCCGAAAATGCGTGCCTTGTGCAAGACGCTCGACGCGGTGGACCGGGACGGCGCGGCTGCGGGCGAGCCCGCGCTGGCGGTGCTGGTGGTGCGCGAATCGGATCGGCTGCCCGGGCAGGGCTGGTGGACGAGCGGGCCGGGCCTGCTGCTCGACGAGGCGGACTGGTATGGACCCGAGGCGCACGCGCTGGTGCGCGAGCTGCAGGGCGTGGCGTTCGACTGGTGGCGCGGGCGATAGCGGCTCGCGCTAGACCAGTTCGCCCCTGAGCAGTGTCGGCAGCTCACCCGATTCGCCGCGCGCCTCCGCCATGAACATGTCCTTCAGCGGGCCGACGCGCTCCACCACGCCGAGGCCGAAGCGGCGCACGGCGCGCGGCACAGCGCCGGGCAGGCCGAACAGGCGGGTCAGCCCGTCGGTGGCGGCAGCGACGGACAGCGTGTCGAGCCCGCGCCAGCGATCATAACGGGCGAGCAGCTGGGCATCGCCCGGATCGAGACCGAGGCGGGCGCCTTCCACCAGCACCTGGGCGAGCGCCGCTGCATCGCGGAAGCCGAGATTGAGGCCCTGGCCGGCAATCGGGTGGATGCCGTGGCCGGCATCGCCGATCAGCGCCAGCCGCTCCGCCGTCATCGTCGCGGCATGATGGAAGCCGAGCGGATAGGTCGAGCGCGCGGCGATCAGCTCGACCGATCCCAGCAGCCCGCCCATTGCTTTCAGCGCCGCATCGGCAAAGCCGCGCGGGCCGAGACCGAGCAGGCCCGGCGCGTCCGCCGCCGCGACCGACCAGACCAGAGCCGAGCGATGCCTGCCCTCCGCATCGTCGATCAGCGGCAGCAGCGCGAAGGGACCGGCGGGATAGAAGATTTCGTGCGCGACATGGCCGTGCGGTCGCTCATGACCGAGCATGGTGACGATCGCGGCATGATCGTAGCTCCACCGGGCAATGCGGATGCCCGCCGCCTCGCGCGTCGGCGATTGACGCCCCTCGGCCGCAACCAGCAGCGCACCCCGCGCAATGCGGCCGTCGGCGAGCGTCACGGTCACGCCATGCACGCTCCGCTCCGTCGCGACCGGACGGGCGGGCTGGAGCAGGCGGACGTTCGCCGCGCCGGCGGCCGCATCGTGCAGCGTGCGGCGCAGCGTGCGATTCTCGACCATGATGCCGAGCGGATCGCCCTGATCCGCATCGAAGCGCAGCGGCCGCGGCTCGAGCCCGTCACGCACGGCGATGGTGCGGATGGCGCAGCCGGCTCCTTCCAGCCGCGGGGCGACGCCGATCGCCTCCAGGAACCGCCACGAGGCGCTGGCGACGGCGGAGGCGCGCCCGTCATGCCCCGGTGCGTGCAGCGAGGCGGGATCCGCCGGGTCGATCACGATCGCCGAAAGCCCGTGCGCGTCGAGCGCAAGCGCGAGGGTGAGGCCGACCAGGCCTGCGCCAAGGATCACGACGTCGGCGCGCAGCTCTTCTGTGTCCATGGCGCATGCCTTAGGCGCAAATCCGCCGCGCCGAAACCCGACCCGGCTTGACCGAGACGCCCCCGCAGCGGCATTTTCGGCGGAACGGATGCGGACCGGCAGGGGCCGCGGGGCAAGGCAGCACAGGCATGGCGAGCAAGGCAGCGGCGGGCACGGCGATCGTGCGGCCGACCCTCAAGGACAGTGCAGGCGTGATCGCCGCGCGGACGCGGGCGCTGGCCGGCGCCGCTGCGCTGATCGTGCTGACGCTGGCGCTCGGCTTCGCGCTGGCGAGCTATTCGGCGGCCGATCCGGCGATCAACACGGCCGCGGGCGGCGCACCGCAGAACGTGTTCGGCCACGCCGGCGCGTGGATTGCGGACCTGCTGCTGAGCACGCTCGGGCTCGGTGCGGTGCTGCTGCCGCCCTTCGCGCTGCTGGCGGCGGCACGGCTGTGGCGCGACGGCCGGGTGATCCGGTGGAAGCGGCGGCTGCTGATCGTGGTTGTGGCGGCGATGCTGCTGGCGGGCGGCCTGTCGCTGCTGCAGGGGCCGCGCGCGGGCGCGCTGCCGGCGGGCTGGGGCGGCGTCACCGGCATCGCCATCGGCTGGGGTGTCGAGGCGCTGTCGGCGCTGGCCCCCGGCGAGAGCGTGCGCTGGGCGCGCTTAAGCGGCATGGCGCTGCTGCTGGCAGGCGGGCCGGCCTTGTGGCTGTGGGGCCTCGGCCTCGATGCGACCGAGCGGGCCAAGATCGCGGCGCTGCGGCCCCGCCGTCGCCGCGCTGCCGCCGATCTGCTGGCCGCCGGCGACGACGAGCATGACGACCTGCCGTTCGACGCGGAGGAGGACGCCGCACTTGCCGAGGAGCGTGCGGTGGAGCGGGCGATGCACCCTGCGCCGCGCGCCGCCGTCGCGCCGGTGGAGCCGCGCGATCCGCCGACCATCGTAACGCCCGCTCCCGCACCGAGCACGGCCAAGCGCCCCGCTGGCCCGGCCCAGCCCAGCCTCGATCTCGGCGACCGCTATCAGCTGCCCCCGCTCGACCTGCTGGCGGAGGCGCCGCCATCGACCGGCCACACGATCGACCGTGCCGCACTGGAGCGGAACGCCCGGCTGCTGGAAAGCGTGCTGGAGGACTTCAAGGTGAAGGGCCGGATCGTCGAGATCCGCCCCGGTCCCGTCGTCACCATGTACGAACTGGAGCCGGAGGCGGGCATCAAGGCGAGCCGCGTCGTCGCGCTGGCAGACGACATCGCGCGCAACATGTCGGCCTTGTCCGCCCGCATCGCGACGATCCCGGGGCGCACCGTGATCGGCATCGAGCTGCCCAACGTTAAGCGCGAGGCGGTGGTGCTGCACGAACTGGTGGCGAGCGACGGCTTCGCCGAGCATGGCGGCGCGCTGCCGATCATCCTCGGCAAGAATATCGCCGGCGATGCGGTGATCGCGGATCTGGCGCCCATGCCGCACCTGCTGGTCGCGGGCACCACCGGCTCGGGCAAGTCGGTCGGCCTCAACTGCATGATCCTGTCGCTGCTCTACAAGCTGACGCCGGCGCAGTGCCGCATGATCATGATCGATCCGAAGATGCTGGAACTCAGCATCTACGATGACATCCCCCACCTCCTGTCGCCCGTCGTCACCGAGCCGCAGAAGGCGATCCGCGCGCTGAAATGGGCGGTGGAGCAGATGGAGGAGCGCTATCGCATGATGGCGAGCGTCTCCGTCCGCAGCCTCGCCTCGTTCAACGAGAAGGTGCGCGCGGCCAAGGCACGTGGCCAGCAGCTCGGCCGCCGCGTGCAGACCGGCTATGACGGCGAGACGGGCCAGCCCATCTACGAGGAGGAGACGCTCGCCTACGAGGTGCTGCCGCAGATCGTGGTGGTGGTGGACGAGCTGGCCGACCTGATGATGACCGCCGGCAAGGAGGTGGAATTCCTCATCCAGCGGCTGGCGCAGAAGGCGCGCGCGGCGGGCATCCACCTGATCATGGCGACGCAGCGGCCGTCGGTCGACGTCATCACCGGCGTCATCAAGGCGAACCTGCCGACGCGGATCAGCTTCCACGTCACCTCCAAGATCGATTCGCGCACCATCCTGGGCGAGCAGGGTGCAGAGCAGCTGCTGGGCAAGGGCGACATGCTCTACATGCCCGGCGGCAAGCAGATCGCGCGCGTCCACGGGCCGTTCGTGTCCGACGACGAGGTGCGCGGCGTGGCGGACCATTGGCGCGCGCAAGGGCAGCCCGACTATATCTCCTCCGTCACCGAGGAGCCGGAGGATGGCGGCTGGGCGATGGAAGGCGCGCCCTCCGGCCCCGACGATCCCGAGACGGCGACCTATCGCCGTGCGGTGCAGCTGGTGGTCGACAACAAGAAGGCGTCGACCAGCTGGCTGCAGCGCCAGCTGCGCGTCGGCTACAACAGCGCGGCGCGGCTGATCGAGCGGATGGAGAAAGATTCGATCATCTCGTCGCCCGACCATGTCGGCCGGCGCGAGGTGATGATCGAGCCCGAAGAGGTGTCGCGCTACGTCAACTGAGGAGGTCCCCTCTACGGGCGGCGGACAATGCGGCGACCGCTTGATGTCCTTCCTTCCCACCGTTGTGGCGTTGACCCAAGCGGATGCCGCCGCAGTCGCAAAGCTGTTCGGCCGCTGTGCCAGATACTTTCTCCTCCAGGATGGCGAGCCGGCGGGCATGGCGGACGCTCATGCAGTGTTCACCGACGTGCCGCCCGGCCACGATGCGCGCGAGAAGATGGTGCTGGGCTGCTGGGCCGGCTGCGACCTGCTCGGGGTGGCGGAGATCCTGCGCGACTATCCCGATACGGGCGTCTGGTATCTGGGCTTCCTGATTGTGGATGAGGCAGCACGGGGTCGCGGGGTGGGCTGCGCGCTCTATGCCGCGGTCGAGGATCGGGCGGCGCGTGCCGGCGCGAGCGAGATTCGGCTGGCGGTTCTGGAGGACAATACGGCCGGCGCGCGCTTCTGGTGCGCGCGCGGTTTTGCCGAGATCCGGCGCGTCGGGCCGGACACCTTCAAGCGGCGGCGCCACCGTCGGATCGAATTCGGCCGCCGGATCGAGCCGTAATGATCGGCGGGGTCAGCGCGTGCCTGCGCGACGGCGCCTCGCGTGCGTCTCTGCGGTGGCGAGCAGCAGGTCGAGATCGGCGCGATCGATGTCGAAACTTTCGTGCATGTCGGCCAGAGCGAGATCGAGATCCTCCGGCGCGAAGCCCGCGGCGCGTTCCGCCGCGGCGACGACCGCGGGGGCGGCGGGGCGGTGCGGATAGCTGTGTCCGCGCAGCCGGTGGAACGCCACGGCGAGCAGGACGAGCAGCAGCGAGTTGATCCCGACCGGGGCAAAGGCGAAACCGAAGCCTGCGGCGTGGATCGGTGCGCCGCCGATCACCGCCGTCAGCGCCGCCGCGCCGCCGGGGGGGTGGAGGCAGCGCAGCAGCGACATGGCGACGATCGCCGCCCCAACCGCCACGCCCGCGGCGATGCCCGCGTCCGGAATCGTCCGATAAACGGCAACGCCGACCAGCGCAGAGACGGTGTTGCCGCCGATCACCGACCAGGGTTGTGCCAGCGGGCTGGCCGGGACGGCGAAGGCGAGCACGGCGGATGCGCCGAGCGGAGCGACGATCGCCGGCAGCCGTGCGCCCCAAGGCAGGTGCGCGCACAGCGCGTAGGTGACAGCCAGCCCGAGCGCCGCGCCTGCTGCCGTGGCAAGCCGCTCGCCCAAGGTCGCGCCGGCGAGGATGGGTCTGAACAGTTTGACTGGCATGCCGCTTCCCCCGCGCGTTCACGAAAGCGCCGTGCCGCGTCCCCGGCGCGCGGTCATGCGAGTTTCTCTGCGGGCCTCGATAGCGGGGCTCAGCCGCCCAGCTTGGAGAGAAGGAAGGCGCCGAGGAAACCGGCCACGGCGATCAGGCCCGACGCTTCATGCGATTCGGAGGCCGCCTCGGGGATCATGGTGTCGATCAGCATGGCAAGGATCGCGCCCGCCGCGACGCTGGTGATCGCCGCCACCGTCACCGGCGCCGCGCCCGCCAGCGCGACATTGCCGATCAGCGCGGCCAGCCCGGAGACGAGCGCGATCCCACCCCACAAGGCGAAGACATAGCCGACCCGGTGGCCCGACGCCTTGAGGCCCGCCGCGCTCGACAGGCCTTCGGGCACGTTGGACAGGAAGACGGCGATCACCGTCACCCAGCTGACCGCGCCGCCGCCCAGCAGGCTGACGCCGATCACCACCGATTCGGGGATGCCATCCAGCAGCGCGCCGATAGCGATGGCGGTGCCCGCCTCCTGCCCGGCGGGGGCCTGATCCTTGTCCGCACCCGAGCGCTTGCGATGCCGCGCGCCGTTGCGCGAGACGATGATGTTGGCGACCGTATAGAGGGCGGCACCGCCCAGAGCGCCGAGTGCGGAGGGGCCAAAGCCGCCCTGCCTGTAGGCCTCGTCCATCAGGTCGAACGCGACTGCCGAGATCAGCACGCCCGCGCCGACCGCCATGACATAGGCGATGGCCCGCTGCGGCAGCCTGGCAAACCAGCCGATGGCCGCGCCGATCAGCAGCGCCGATCCGCCGACCAGCCCCCAGAAACCTGCCGCAAGTGCCATGCTCATGCCGTCGCTCCGATCACTCCATGCTCAACCGTCAGACGGCAGGCATGGCTCCCGAGCGCCGCGAAGGGTTCGGGCTCGGTGCCGGTCAGCCAGACCTGCCCGCCCGATCCTTCCAGCCGGGCGAACAAGGCGGCACGGCGGGCAGGATCGAGATGCGCGGCAACCTCGTCGAGCAGCAGAATCGGGCGGGTGCCGCGCGCATCGGCGACGAGGTCGGCATGGGCGAGGACGAGGCCGACCAGCAGCGCCTTCTGCTCGCCGGTGGAGCAGCGTGCGGCGGGCTGGCCCGCGCTGCCCGCGCCGCCGGCGGGCTTGTCGAGGTGCGTGACGAGCAGGTCCACGCGGTGCGGCCCGGCGAGCGCGCGGCCGGCCGCAACGTCGCGCCCGCGTGAGGCGCGCAGCGTGCGGGCGAGATCGGCGCCGTCCCAGCCCTCCAGCGCAAGGCCGGCCCGCGCGAAGGGCCCGGCGGGCGCGGCGGCGAGGCGTTCGGCCAAGCGCGACACGGTGGCGACGCGTGCGGCGTGCAGCGCGGTGCCATGCTCGGCCATTCCCGCCTCCAGCGCGGCGAGCCAGTCGGGATCGGCGCCCTCGGGTTCGGCGAGCAGGCGATTGCGCGCACGCATGGCGGCCTCGTAGCGCGCGGCGTGGGTGCCGTGGGCGGGATCGAGCGCCAGCACCAGCCGGTCGAGAAAGCGGCGTCGGCCGCCCGGGCTTTCGGTGAACAGCCGGTCCATGGCGGGGGTGAGCCAGAGCAGAGCGAGCCGCTCCGCCAGCGCAGCGGCCGAGGCGGTCGCGCCGTTGACGCGCACCTGTCGACGCTCGGGCGCGGCGGCGAGCGTACCGGTGCCGATGCGATCCCCACCGCCGAGCTCTGCGGCGACGGCGAAATTGCCCGGACCTTCGCTGCGCGCCATCTCCGACAATGCGGCGCCGCGCAGGCCGCGCCCTGGGGCAAGCAGCGACAGCGCTTCCAGCACATTGGTCTTGCCCGCGCCATTCTCCCCGGTCAGCACGACGATGCCTGGTCCGGCATCGAGCGCGGCGGTGGCGTAGGAGCGGAAATCGGTGAGGAGCAAGCGGCGAACGGCCATGACGGGCCCTTAACGCAGCAGCGCGCGCGGGGGCAGCACGACGTTGCGGAGCGCAAGCGAGCGCGGCTAGGCTGGCGTCCATGTCGCCGTTCCGCACCTCCGTTCGGCTGTTGCCGCTCCTGCTGTCTCTCGCCGCGCCGGCTTTGGCGGGAACGCGGGCGACCTATGTCGGGCAGGATGGCGGGCGCGTGATCGTTGAGGTGGCGGACAATGGCGACGCGCGCGTCGGGACGCCGGGTGCGGAGGATTATGGGCTGCTGGTCGGCGGGCGGTTCCACGTCGTGGGCCTGCGCGACGGCCGTCTGACGGTGGCACGGGCGGAGGACGTGGCGACCGCGATCGGGCGGGTGGTGCCGCCGATCTTCGCGCGCCGCCCCTCGTCGCCTGCCCAGACGCCCGCACAGAAGATCGAGCCGGATGGGATCGCGGACGTGGCGGGCCGGCCAGGGCGGCGCTTCCGCGTCTCGCCCCGTCCTGCGGGGCAAGACCGGCTGGTGGTGAGC
The DNA here is from genome assembly GCF_900113315.1 of Sphingomonas jatrophae. Classification (GTDB taxonomy): domain Bacteria; phylum Pseudomonadota; class Alphaproteobacteria; order Sphingomonadales; family Sphingomonadaceae; genus Sphingomonas_P; species Sphingomonas_P jatrophae. Next base: position 1,271,633 of record NZ_FOZG01000002.1, read on the forward strand.
GACGATCCGGCGCTCAAACCCGTTGGTGCGGCCTTGGAGGGCTTCTCCACCGCGGCGCTGCTGCCGATGGCGGTGCTGCTCGGCCCCGCGGCGGCCACGACGACGCGGGACATACAGGCGATGTTCGCGCTGGGAACGCCGCTGGAGACACCGGACGGGCTGACGCTGACCGCGGTCGACACGGTTGACGTTCCGGCCGAGCGGGTGCGCCTGCCCGCGCCGCCCATATCGCTGGAGACGCTTGAGGCGGACCTGCGGGCAGGCCTGATCGGAGCTTCTCCGCGCTAGATCGCGCCCGGCGTGCGACGGGGCCGGTCTGCGATGCGCCAGGTCCGCCACGCACGCCCTTATGCGTCACGATAATCGTCGATAGGCTCGGCCCCAGTATGGCGCAGAGAGCGCCCCGAGATGGAGACGATGATGAGCGACGAAACGCCGGGAACCGCCGGCACCGAGGCGGACCTGACCGCGGTGGCCGCGCCGACGCAGCGCCGCCGGCCCAAGCCCGAGGTGATGGAGATTGGCGGCCGCCGCCTCTCCCCCGCCACGCTGATGATGGGGCACGGCTATGATCCGACGCTGTCGGAGGGCAGCCTTAAGCCGCCCATCTTCCTCACCTCCACCTTCGTGTTCGAGAATGCAGCGGCCGGCAAACGCCATTTCGAGGGCGTGACGGGCAAGCGGCCGGGCGGGGCGGAGGGGCTCGTCTATTCGCGCTTCAACGGTCCCAACCAGGAGATCTTGGAAGACCGGCTCGGCATCTGGGAGGATGCGGAGGACGCGCTCACCTTCTCGTCCGGCATGGCCGCGATCGCGACGGTGCTGCTGGCGCATGTGCGGCCGGGCGACACGATCGTCCACTCCGCCCCGCTCTATGCCGCGACGGAGACGCTGATCGGCAAGGTGCTCGGCCGATTCGGTGTCCACTGGCTGGACTTTCCGGCGGGCGCCAGCCGGGCGGAGATCGACGCGGTGCTGGCCAAGGCCAATGCCGGCCGCGTCGCGCTCATCTATCTCGAAAGTCCCGCCAACCCGACCAACGCGCTGGTCGACGTGGAGGCGGTGGCCGCCGCGCGCGACGCGATCTTCACCGGCGCCGACAAGCCGCCGATCGTGATCGACAACACCTTCCTCGGGCCCCTCTGGCAGAAGCCGCTGAAGCACGGCGCGGACCTCGTCCTCTACAGCCTGACCAAATATGCCGGCGGCCATTCGGATCTGGTGGCGGGCGGCGCGGTGGGCGCCAAAGCGGTAATCGATCCGGTGCGCGCGATGCGCAACACGATCGGCACGATCACCGATCCCAACACCGCCTGGATGCTGCTCCGCTCGCTGGAGACGCTGGAGCTGCGGATGAGCCGCGCGGGCGAGAATGCGGCCAAGGTGTGCGCGTTCCTGCGCGATCATCCGAAGGTGGAACGCGTCGGCTATCTCGGCTTCCTCGATCCGGACTCGAGCCAGGGCGACATCTATCGCCGCCACTGCACGGGCGCGGGATCGACCTTCTCGCTGATCCTGCGCGGCGGCGAGGCGGAGAGCTTCCGCTTCCTCGATGCGCTGAAGATCGCCAAGCTGGCCGTCAGCCTCGGCGGCACCGAGACGCTGGCGAGCCACCCCGCGGCGATGACGCACCTGTCCGTGCCCGACGCGCGGAAGGCAGCGCTGGGGATCGGCGACAATCTGGTGCGCATCTCCATCGGCGTGGAGGATGCGGACGACCTGATCGCCGATTTCAAGCAGGCGCTGGACGCGATCTGACCGCTTAACCCCGGCTTAGCCGCACTGCCTTATGACGGTGGGGCGGCTTGGCCGGCGGGGAGGGGCGAGCGATGTGGAGCGATGTCGGCTGGAAGGTGGCCGTACTGCTGGTGCCGCTCGCAGCCTTTCTCACCGGCCTCTTCGTCGCGCCGCATTTCGGTCCCGCCCGCCGCGGCTGGCTGATCGGCGGCGCGCTCACCCTGCTGCCGCCGGCGATCTGGCTCGCGCTCTATCGGGCGGCATCGGGCACCGGCTGCTCGGGTGGCGATTGCGCCGGCGCGATAATCTTCATGCTGCTGCTGGCGGTGCCGTTCGCGCTGGCCGCACTGCTCGGCGTCGGCGTGCTGCTGCGCACGCTGATCGGCAGCGTCGTGCGAGCGGTGTCGGCCTGAGCAGCGCGCCCCGTCTGCGTCCCTGCGGTTACGAACCGTTGCTCCCGCGTGCTGCAGTGCAGAAATATCGGTCCGCGGTTGACCCTTTCCCGCGCTAAACCTAGCTCAATCCGCATGACTGCTCCCACGATCCTGCTGGTCGAGGACGACCCGCCGCTCCGCACCCTCACCGCCCGCGCGTTGCAGGAGCATGGCTATACGGTGCGGCCCGCGGCGACGGGTGCCGAGATGTGGATCGCGTTCGACAACGGGCCGGTCGATCTCGTGCTGCTCGACATCATGCTGCCCGGCACCAACGGCATCGATCTGTGCCGCGAGATCCGGCGCAAGTCGGACGTGCCGATCATCTTCATCTCGGCCAAGGGCAGCGAGGCGGATCGCGTGCTGGGGCTGGAACTCGGCGCGGACGATTATCTCGCCAAGCCGTTCGGCACGCGCGAGCTGATCGCGCGGGTGCGTGCAGTGCTGCGCCGCGGCGGGCTGGAGCGGGGTCCGAGCGAACCGCGCGAGCGCGAGGCCCATTTCGACGGCTGGGTGGTGAGCTTCCCGCGGCGCGAGCTGAAGTCCCCGAGCGGTGCGCTGGTCGAGCTGACGGGTGCCGAGTTCGACCTGCTGGCGAGCTTCCTCAGCCATCCCGGCCGCGTGATCGCGCGCGAACGGCTGATCGAGCTGTCGCGCACGCGGCTGGGCGACTCGTCGGACCGGTCGGTCGACGTGCTGGTCAGCCGGCTGCGGCGCAAGCTGTCCGCCGCCGGGCAGCCCGCGCCGATCACGACGGTGCGCGGCATCGGCTACATGCTGAATACCGAGGTGGAGCGCGCGTGACGCCTCGGGCCGCGTGACCGAGAACGGGCCGCTCGGTCGGTTGCTGCACGGGCATCTCGGCCTGCTCGGCCGCATCCTCGCCATCCTGCTGCTGACGGTGGTGATCGAGTTCGGCGTATCGACCGTGCTGTACGAGCGCGCATCGGGCACGCTGGTGCGCGAGGACGAGGCGCGGCGGCTGGCAGAGCATCTCGTCATCGCGCGCAAGCTGGTGGCGGAGCGGCCATGGCGGGAGCGGCCCGACATGGCGGACGAACTGACCACCGGCCGCTATCTCGTCCATTGGCAGCCGACCCGCCCGCCTGCGCCGCGCATCGCCCCCGAGCTTGAGGAGATGCGCCGCCAGATCCTCGCCTGGGAGCCGGAACTGGCGCGCAGCAACCTGACGCTGCGGCTCGCCTCGCCGGGCCGCGACTCGACCGTCATGGGCGAACTGGCGCTGCCGGACGCGAGCTGGCTGCATTTCGCGACGCGGCAAAAGGTGTTGCGCTGGGATCTGGCGCTCGGCCGGATCGCGCAGGCGCTGGTGCCCGCATTCGCGCTGCTGCTGGTCGGCGGACTGCTGATCCGCCGCACGCTCAGCCCCTTGCGCCGCCTCGCTCATGCGACCGAGACGGTCGGTCTCGGTCAGCAGGTGTCGATGCCTGAGGCGGGCACGGAGGAGGTGCGCCACCTGATCCGCGCCTTCAACACCATGCAGCGCCGCATCCACCGCCTGATCGAAGATCGCACGCAGGCGCTGGCCGCGGTCGGCCACGATCTGCGCACGCCGATCTCCCGCCTGCGGCTGCGGCTGGAGTCACTCGGCGACGAGGCGGCGGAGCGGACGCTCGGGCCCGACATCGACGAGATGGAGGAGATGGTGAGTTCGCTGCTCGCCTTCCTCGCCGGGGAAGATGATCCGGAGCCGGCGGTGCTGACCGATCTTGCCGTTCTCGCCGCCACCTGCGCGGACGATTATGCCGATGCTGGCCGGGAGGTGGATTATGTCGGCCCGGACAATCTCGATCACCGGCTGCGGCGCAGCGCCATCAAGCGGGCGCTGACCAACCTCGTCGACAATGCGCTGCGCCACGGCAGCCGCGCCACCATCCGGCTGGATGTCGGCGCGGACGAGGTGCGCCTGGCGGTCGAGGATGATGGCCCGGGTATCCCGGCCGAGCGGCTGACGGAGGTTGTGCGGCCGTTCGTCCGGCTGAACGAGGCACGTGCGCGGGACACCAAGGGGCTCGGCCTCGGCCTTGCCATCGTTCAGCGCGCGGCACGGCGGGAGAGCGGCGCATTGCGCCTGTCCAACCGCCCGAACGGGGGCCTGCGCGCCGAGATCATCCTGCCTCGGACATAATTCCTTACGACCCTGCTGCTTTGCAGAAAGCGACGGTCGCTAACCAGACTCGCTTAGAGCGCCCGCCTGAACATGGGCGGTGCCAGAGATCCGGAGCACCGCGAAGTGAACGAGCTGATCGGCCGCGTCTTCTCCTTCGAGAAGTCCACCTTCCCCAACCAGAGCACGTTATTCGCCAAGCTGACCAGCGAGGGGCAGAGCCCCAAGGCGCTGATGATCAGCTGCGCGGACAGCCGCATCGTGCCCGAGCAGATCATGCAGGCGCAGCCCGGCGATCTGTTCGTCTGCCGCAATGCGGGCAACATCGTGCCGCCTTATGCGACGCAGAATGGCGGCGTGACCTCCACCGTCGAATATGCCGTGATGGCGCTGGGCATCCGCGACATCATCGTCTGCGGCCACTCCGACTGCGGCGCGATGAAGGCGGTGGCGAACCCGGCCGGGCTCGACGCGATGCCGAACGTCGCCGCCTGGCTGAAGCACAGCGTGGCGGCCGAGCGTGTCGTGACCGAGGGTTACAAGGATCTGGACGATGGCGGCCGCGTGCGCGCCATCAGCCTCGAGAATGTCGTGGCGCAGCTGAACCACCTGCGCACGCACCCGTCGGTGGCCGCCGGCATCGCGCGCGGCGAGATCGCGCTGCACGGCTGGTTCGTCGACATCCATGCCGGCCAGATCCTCGGCCTCGATGGCCAGACCGGCCGCTTCACGCCGCTGCGCGAAGACAAGCCGCTGCCCGTCGCCCACGCCGCCGCGCGCCGCTTCGCGGGTGAGCCGGTGATGGAAGCCGCGGAATGAGTGCCGCCGACACAGTGGCCGCCCCGACGGCCCCGTCGGCTGGGGAGGCGGCTCCCGCCGGCAATACGTGGGTGCGGGATTTCACCGCATCCATCGTCGTGTTTCTCGTCGCCATGCCGCTGTGCATGGGCATTGCGGTCGCCTCCGGCGTGCCGGCGGAGAAGGGCCTGATCACCGGCATCATCGGCGGCATCGTCGTCGGCATGCTGGCAGGATCGCCGCTGCAGGTGAGCGGCCCTGCCGCGGGCCTCGCGGTAATCGTGTTCGAGATCGTGCGCGATCAGGGCCTGATCGCGCTCGCACCGATCCTGGTGATCGCCGGCGTGATCCAGTTTGCCGCCGGCGTGTTCAAGCTGGGCGGCTGGTTCCGCGCCATCTCGCCCGCGGTCGTCCACGGCATGCTGGCAGGCATCGGCGCGCTGATCGTCATCGGCCAGTTCCATGTGCTGTTCGATCACAAGCCGATGGGCCACGGCCTCGACAATCTGGCGGCGATGCCAGGCCGCGTGCTGGGCGTCGACTTCTCCAGCATCCAGGCGACCGAGCTGGCGCTGCTGGTGGGTGGGCTGACCATCGCGTCGATGCTGTTGTGGGAGAAGCTGCGGCCGGCGTCGCTGAAGCTGGTGCCGGGTGCGCTGGTGGGCGTTGTGCTGGGCACGCTGCTTGCCTATCTCGCCGGCTTCGACGTGGCGCGTGTGACCGTACCCGAATCGCTGGTGGCGGCGGTGACGCTGCCGGATGCGACCTTCCTCGGCCGTTTCGCCGCGCCCGCGGTGTGGACGACGGCGCTGGCCATTGCCTTCATCGCCTCTGCCGAGACGCTGCTGTCGGCCGCGGCGGTGGACCGCATGCATGACGGCGTGCGGACCAACTACGACAAGGAACTGCGCGCGCAGGGCGTCGGCAACCTGCTGTGCGGTGTCGCCGGCGCGCTGCCGATGACGGGCGTGATCGTCCGCTCCTCGGCCAACGTGCAGGCGGGCGCCACGTCGCGCGCGTCGACCATCATGCATGGCTTGTGGATCCTCGGCTTCGTCGCGCTGCTGCCCTGGCTGCTGCGCGAGATCCCGATGGCGGCGCTCGGCGGCATCCTTGTCGTCACCGGCTGGCGGCTGGTCAGCCTCAGCCATGTCAAGCACCTGTTCCACCGGTACGGCGTGCTGCCCGCGGCGATCTGGGCAGCGACGTTCGTGATGGTGATCGCGACCGACCTGCTGACGGGCGTGCTCGTCGGTCTCGGCCTGTCGCTGCTGGAGCTGGTGCCGCATCGCCGCCGCCTCGGGCTGAACGTCAAGGCGACCGAAGAAGCTGGCGAGCATCGCGTCGTCCTCGCCGGTGGCGCGACCTTCGTCACGCTCCCCAAGCTGACCCGCGTGCTGGAAGGCCTGCCCTCGACCGGTGCGGTCAAGCTCGATATGCGCCGGGTGGATGCGGTGGACCACACCACTTCGGAAATGCTGATCGACTGGCTGCAGCGCCGCCGTGCGCGCGGCGGCAGCGTCCAGCTGACCGGGGCGACGGGCCGATTGCGCGCCCTGGCCGTGTGACGCCGGGCGTCGCCGCGACGCCGATCCCTGTCGAACAAGCTGTGGCGGCTCTCCCCTGGGAGGGTCGCCACACTGCTTTTGTCAGGGTTGCCGCAGTGCAACACTGCGACGCTAGCAGCGCTCACGCCACCGACCGCGACCGAATAGCCATGGACTCGCCCGAAAGAGCAGCGTTATTTCCTGCACACCCGGTTCGACGTGCCTCCGCTTCGCCCTGAAGCCGAGATGGGCGCGCGACGAGGGTGCAGGCGGAACATTCAGTCCCAAAGAAAAAGGGGAATGTTCCATGAAGTATCGTCTCCTCGCCGCCGCTGCGGCGCTCGCCTTCGCGGCGCCCGCCGTTGCGCAGGACACCGCCCCGCCCAAGCCGTTCACCGTCAACGGCAGCATCGGCCTCGTCTCCGAATATCGCTTCCGCGGCGTTTCGCAGTCGGACAAGGATCCGGCGGTGCAAGGCGGCGTCACCGTGACGCATGAGAGCGGCCTGTATGGCGGCTTCTGGGGATCCAACCTGGCGGGCTGGGGCACGTTCGGCGGCTCGAACATGGAGCTGGACCTGATCGCCGGCTTCAAGGCGCCGGTGGCCGAAGGTGCCACGGTGGACGTGGGCGTGACCTATTACATGTACCCGGGCGGCTTCAATAACACCGACTTCTTCGAGCCCTACGTCAAGCTGTCGGGCACCGCCGGGCCGGTCAACCTGCTGGCGGGTGTCGCCTACGCGCCGAAGCAGCAGGCGCTGGGCGCATGGTCGTCGACGGGCGCGATTGCAGCCGATCCGGTCAACGGGCCGTATGATGATCCCAACGACAAGAATGACAATCTGTACCTGTGGGGCGACGTTTCCACCGCCATTCCCGACACAGGGCTGACGCTGAAAGGCCATATCGGCTATTCCAACGGCAATAAGGGTCTCGGGCCGTTCGCCACCTCCGTTGCACCGACGGGCGAGTATTTCGACTGGCTGGTGGGCGCGGATTATACGCTGGGGCCGGTGACACTGGGGGTCGCCTATGTCGACACCGACATCACCAAGCGCGATGCCGCCTATCTCCAGCCGAGCTTCAGCAAGGGGCAGGACGGTGTCGGCAGCATCGCCGATTCAGCAGTCCTGTTCTCGATCACCGCCGCCTTCTGATCGGGCGCCGCCGCCCCGGCCTGTCCGGGGCGGTGGACGCAGGAGCCTAGACCAGCAGCTCGCCTTCCTTCTCGCCGTCCCAATAATGGATGCGGCTGGCGCGGACGTGGATCAGGACAAGGCTGGGCGTATCAATCCCCTGCGGGAACCAGCGGTCGAGATCGCTGGTCCAATGCGCGGAGAAGGCGCCGCGATCGCGGATCAGCGTCGCCTTGCCCTCGACCGCGACGAAGAAGGGCCGCTGGCCGAGCAGGCCCGACGAGCCGAGGTAGCTGAGCGAGACCTGCGGGTTATGCTCGATATCCTCCACCGTCAGCGTCGCCGCGTCGGTGAAGAAATAGCTGTCGCCGTCATAATCGACGTCGCGATTGTTGCTCATCGGGCGCATCGCGATGGTGCCGTTGCGGCTGTGCGTCGCCAGCATGGCGAAGTCGATCGAGCGCATCGCTTTGGCGAGTTCAGGCAGGGTCTTGGCCATCGTCGTTTCTCCTCTGCAATGACCAACGCGCGTGGACGCCTCCGGCTCCGCGGAGCCGATGGCAGGCCGGCTCGTTCACGCTTCGGCCAACGAAGGAGTGATGATGCTGGAGCATGTGCCGCGCTGGCTGGGTGCCGCTTTCCGCCCCCTGCGGGCCGGAGCCGACAAGCTGACCATCGGCAGCGCGCAACTCGGCCACGATCTGCCGCGGATCGATCTGCAATCGCCCGCCTTCGCCGATGGCGCGCGCCTGCCGCCCCGATTCACCGCGGATGGGGAGGGCGTGTCGCCGCCGCTTGTATGGGGACCGTTGCCGGAGGGTACGGCGGGATTGGCGCTGATCGTCGAGGATGCCGACGCACCCGCGCCGACGCCGCTCGTCCACGCCATCGTCTGGAACCTGCCGGCCGACCTCCACCGGCTGGAGGAAGGCGCGATCCGGCGCGATGGCGCGGGCGGGCCCGATGGCCGCGATGTCGGGCGCAACAGCTTCGGCCGGGAGGGATGGCTGCCGCCCGACCCGCCGACCGGACATGGCGCCCACGCTTATGCCTTCCAGCTCTTCGCGTTGTCCGAGCCGATCGATGCGGGAGAGACGCCGGGGCGCAGCGCCCTGGTGCGCGCGATGGCGGGCAAGGTGCTGGCCGCGGGGTTGCTGACGGGCACCTATTCGCGCGGCGAGGATGCGCCGGTGGGGCCGGTCGGGGCGGCGGCGCCCGCGCTCGGCTGAACCCTGCTCAGCCGATCCCGGCGCGCTTCAGCTCGGGCCCGAGGCGGCCGGTGATCCACAGGCCCCACATCCGGAAATCCGCCGCAAGCGACCAGAGCGGGTGGCGAAAGGTGGCGGGGCGGTTGCGCTCCACCAGCATGTGCGCGGCCCAGGCGAAGCCGTAGCCCGCAAGCGGCAGCAGCCACCACAGCGACCAGCGCCCGCTGACTGCCAGCCACAAGGCGATGGCGACGACGAGGCTGGTGCCGGCAAAGTGCAGTGCGCGCGTGCCGGGCCGCGCATGGTCGCGCAGATAGGTCGGCCAGAATTCGACGAAGCTGCGCGGGCGGGTCATGCCCGGCAGGATAGGGCGTCTGGCCGCAGCCTGCCAGTGGCTGCGCTGCTCAGGCGAAGCTCGCCTTCAGGCCGTCGATGACGAATTGCGCGGCGAGGGCGGCGAGGATCACGCCGAGGACGCGGGTGATCATCGCTTCCAGCTTGGGGCCGAGCACCTTCATCAGCGGCCCGGCGGCAAGCAGCGACAGCAGCATGAGGGCGAGCGTCGCCAGCAGGGCGCCGAACACGACGAAGCTCGAGGCCAGGCCATGCGCCCGGCTCATCAGCAGCATGGTGGTGGCGATCGAGCCCGGCCCCGCGATCATCGGGATCGCCATGGGGAAGACGGAGATATCCTCCGCCTCCAGCGGGCGGTGCTCCGCCTCGGCGGTGCGGGTGATCTCGTCCGCGCGCTCCTCCCGCCGCTGCGTGCGCTTCTCGAACACCATCTCCAGCGCGATCAGGAACAGCATGATGCCGCCCGCGGTGCGGAAAGCGTCGAGGCTGATGCCGAGCGTCCGGAGCAACGGCTCACCGACCAGCGCGAAGACCAGCAGGATCGCGGCGGCGACGACGACCGAGCGGATCGCCATGGCGCGCCGGTGTGCGCCCGACGAGCCCGCCGTCAGGCTGGCGAAGATCGGCGCACAGCCGGGCGGATCGATCACCACGAAGAAGGTGACGAAGGCGGAGAGGAACAGCTCGGTCATTTCGGGGCAGCGACGTGATCGTCGATCACCTTGTCCCAGGTGCTGCCGGTCCACAGCCATGCCTGCACCACGCGGGAATGGTCGCGTTGAGCATACCATTCGTAAGCCAGCGTGCCATCTGCAGACGCGCCGCGCTTCCAATAAGCGGGACTGTGCCGAAACGCTGTGCCCGGCATCCAACTGGGTTTGCCTTTGCAAGCCGCTCTGCGGACCAAAGGCTTGCTCATCGGCTGCGGGGTGTGGCAAGCGTATCACCAGCGTCGATCAGCCAGTGCCAGCCGCCAACGGCCTTGCGCTGCCAGAGAGTCGTGAAGTAGCCCGCGGCCTTGCCGCCGCGCCACTCTCCGGTGTTGACCGCGAAGCTGCCATCACAGGACACGAAGTTGGCAGTCGGGCTCCAGCGGAGCGCCTGTGGCGGATCCTTGCGGTCCTTCAGCCACTCCTGCGCCTTCACCGGCTCCGGCACGAACATCATGCCCTCGGGCGCGGCATAGTGGCGGAAGGCGGTCCACTGGCCCTTGGCCTGCGCCATTGCCGCAAAGGCGCGCTCGGCGTCGATTGCGGTCGTCGGCGCGGGCACCGCCGCGGCGAGGAGGAGCGCCAGCATCAGGCGAGCCCGGCGTGGCGCCGCGCGGCCTCCAGCGTGTTGGCAAGCAGCATCGCGATCGTCATCGGCCCGACTCCTCCGGGCACGGGCGTGATGGCCCGCGCCACGGCCGATGCCTCGGCAAAGTGGACGTCACCGACCAGCTTCGTTCGACCGGGCGTCGATGCGATGCGATTGATGCCCACATCGATGACGATCGCGCCAGGCTTTACCCAGTCGCCGCGCACCATTTCGGGCCGGCCGACCGCCGCGACGAGGATGTCGGCGCGACGCGCCACCTCCGGCAGATCGCGCGTGCGCGAATGGGCGATGGTGACGGTGCAGTCGGCGCCCAGCAGCAGCGCCGCCATCGGCTTGCCGACGATGTTGGAGCGGCCGATCACCACCGCCTCGGCACCGCGCAGGTCCGGTCCGACCGAGCGGATCAGGTGGAGGCAGCCGAGCGGCGTGCAGGGGACGAAGCCGGGCAGGCCGGTGGCGAGGCGCCCGGCATTGGTCGCGTGGAAGCCGTCGACATCCTTGTCCGCCGAGATGGCGGCGAGGATGCGGGAAGCATCGATCTGCGGCGGCAGCGGCAACTGGACGAGGATACCGTCGACCGACGGATCGGCATTGAGCCCCAGGACGACTGCGAGCAGCGCCTCCTCGCTCGTGTCGGCGGGCAGGCGGTGCTCATGGCCGGCAATGCCGGCGGCGGCGCAGGCAGCGGCCTTGTTGCGGACATAGACGGCGCTTGCCGCATCGTCGCCGACGAGGACGACGGCGAGGCCCGGCACGCGGCCGGCGCTTGCGGCGAAATCGGCCACGTCGTCGGCGATCCGCTCCCTGAGCGAAGCGGCGACGGCCTTGCCGTCGATCAGCGCCGCGCTCATGCGCCGACCAGAGCGGCCTGCATCAGCCGCGGCAGCACGATGCCCGAGAGGATCTGGATGATCAGCAGCACGACGAGCGGCGCCAGATCAAGCGCGCCGAAATCGGGCAGGATGCGGCGGATCGGCCGATAGAGCGGCTCGGTGATCCGGTCGAGCGCGTAGAGCAGCTGGCGGACGAACTGGTTGGAGGTGTTGATGACGTTGAACGCCACCAGCCACGACAGGATCGCCTGCACGATGATGATCCAGGACAGGATCTGCAGCAGGAACTGGATGATCTGATAGAGGATTTCAATGATGAACAAGGCGGCCTCCGGAGATTGGCGGGGGCTTAGCGGATTGCGACGCCGCTGTCGTCAGGCGTAACGAGCGGCCGGCCTCAGCCCAGCCGCACCAGCGTGCCGGCGCCTCGCCTCGTGAACACCTCTATCAGCATGGCATGCGGCACGCGACCGTCGAGGATGACCGCGGCATCGACGCCGCCCTGCACCGCATCGGTGCAGGTGCGCAGCTTCGGGATCATGCCGCCGCTGATCGTGCCGTCCGCCTCCAAGAGCGCGATCTCGGCCGGGGTGAGATCGGTGAGCAGGCGCTTTTCCTTGTCGAGCACGCCCGCCACATCGGTCAGCAGGAACAGCCGCTCGGCGCCGAGAGCGATGGCGAGCGCGCCGGCCATCGTGTCGGCATTGACGTTGTAGGTCTCGCCGTCCGGGCCAACCGCGATGGGCGCGATCACCGGGATCATGCCCGCCTTGCCGATCGTGTCGAACAGGCGCCGGTCAATCTCCACCGGCTCCCCGACGAAGCCGAGATCGGCGGTCGGGTGCTTGACCTTCTCGACCAGCACGGCGCCGCCATCCTTGCCCGAAATGCCGACCGCACGGCCGCCGGCGCGGCCGATCCAGCCGACGATCTCCTTGTTGATCTGGCCGGACAGGACCATTTCGGCCGCGTTGGCGGTCTGCCGGTCGGTGACGCGGAGGCCATCGACGAAGGTCGATTCGACGCCCATCGTCTTCAGCATGCGGCCGATCTGTGGGCCGCCGCCATGGACGACGACCGGATTGATGCCGACCGCCTTCAAGAGCACCACGTCCTGCGCGAAATCCTCCGCGGCCTCGGGATCGCCCATGGCATGGCCGCCATATTTCACGACGAATGTCGCGCCGGCATAACGCTGGAGATAGGGCAGCGCCTCGGTCAGCGTTTCGGCCTTGGCGAGCAGCGCGGGATCGGGGGCGTGGGCGTCCATCGCGCGGGCGCTTAGCGGCTTCCGCGGCGATTTGCGAGCGATCAGGCGCGATCCAGCCGCCGGCCGAGCGCGACGAACAGATAGATCGCCCACGGCACCAGCAGCGCCGACAGCAGCACCTTGGCGATTCCCTGGCCGAGCAGCAGCCCGCCGATCGGGAACACGCCCCAGAAAGCGATGGTGACGAACAGCAAGGTATCGACCAGCTGGCTGGCGACCGAGGCGATGCCGGCGCGCAGCCACAGCAGCGCCGCGCCCTCCCGCCCCTTCAGCCACGAGAAGATCGTGACGTTGAGCGTCTGCGACACGCCGTAGGCGATGATACCGCCCAGCCAGATGCGCGGCGTGCCCGACATCATCAGCTGGAAGGCGGCAAGGCGATCGGGTGCCATTTCGGGGCTGGCCGGCACCGCCAGGACAAGGATGGCCAGCGCCAGCGACACGAGCAGCGGCACGAAGCCGATCCGCACCAGGCGGTTGGCGATGTGCGGGCCGTGCAGCTCCGCCACCGCGCTGGAGGTGACGACGAGCAGCAGGAAGGCGAAGATCCCCGCCTCCACCGACAGGCCGCCGCCCAGCGACACCTGCTTGTTGCCGAGCACGCCGGCGATGCAGACCATGCCGCCGTAGAAGATGGCAAAGGCGAACAGGGAGGGCGGGATCGAGGGGCGGGGAGCGTCCATCACCCCTTGCTATCCGCATTGAAGGCTTGCGAAAAGCGGCTGGTGACGTGGGCGGGCGCGTGTAGTGTCGCGCCGCAACCAGAAGCGTGGGCAAGCCGGACCTTCATGCAGCATTATCTGATCGGCCTTGCCGGTATCCTCCTGATTTTGGGGCTGGCGGTGCTGCTGTCGGCGAACCGGCGCGCGATCCGGCTGCGCGTGGTGGGCGCGGCGTTCGCGCTCCAGGCCGCGATCGCGGTGATCGTGCTCTACATGCCGGCCGGTCGGACGGCGCTGCAATGGATGGCGGGCGGAGTCGCCAACCTGCTCGGCTATGCCAATGCGGGCACCAGCTTCCTTTTCGGGCAGCTGGCGGCCGACCCGCTGGGCAAGAACTTCGCCATTCAAGCGCTGCCGGTGATCATCTTCTTCGCCGCCCTCGTCTCCATCCTCTACCATCTGGGCGTGATGCAGCAGATCGTCCGCTGGATCGGCGGCGCGATCGAGCAGGTGATCGGCGTGTCCAAGGTGGAATCGCTGTGCGCTGCCGCCAACATCTTCGTCGGCCAATCCGAATCGCCGCTGGTGATCCGGCCCTATCTGGCGGGGCTGACGCCGCCGCAGCTGTTCACCGTGATGACGAGCGGCATGGCGGGCGTCGCGGGCACGATCCTCGCGGCCTATGCCTCGATGGGCATCCGCATCGATTATCTGCTGGCGGCCTCGTTCATGTCCGCACCCGGCGGCATCCTGATGGCCAAGCTGATGATGCCCGACATGCCGGCGCCCGAGCCCGAGCTGCCGCTCGGCACCGACACCGAGGAGGCCGAGCTGGTGCTGGCCGAGGCAACGCATGACGAGGAGCGGCCGGCGAACATCATCATGGCGGCGGCGCAGGGCGCGCAGACGGGCGTGCGGCTGGCGGTGGCGGTGGGCGCGATGGTGCTCGCCTTCGTCGCGCTGGTGGCGCTGGCAAACGGGCTGCTTGCGGGCCTCGGCAACATGGTCGGCGTGCCGGGCCTGAGCTTCGAGCGGCTGCTCGGCTTTGTTTTCGCGCCGGTCATGTGGCTGCTCAACGTGCCGTGGCGCGAGGCGCTGGTGGCGGGCGGGCTGTTCGGCCAGAAGATCGTGCTGAACGAGTTCGTGTCGTACATCTCGCTGGGGCAGCAGGCAGCGAACCTGAGCGAGCGGACGGTGGCGGTGGTCACCTTCGCGCTGTGCGGCTTCGCCAATTTCTCCTCCATCGCGATCCAGATGGCGGTGACCGGGAGCCTCGCGCCCAATCAGCGACCGGTGATCGCGAAGCTCGGCATCCGCGCGCTGGTGGCGGCGAGCCTTGCCAACCTCATGTCCGCGGCGCTGGCGGGGCTGCTGATCGGCTGAACGGACGGCCGGCATAGAGCAAAGCCAGCAGCGGCACGCGGAGGGTCAGCCGCGCGAACGCCCAGCTGAGCGCGAGCGTGCCGAGGCAGACGAGCGGGAAGGCCGCCCACGCGCCGACCCCCGCGGCATCGCAGAGCGACACCAAAGCGACCACGACGCCGAGGTGGACGAGGTAGATCGGGAAGGAGGCGGCGACGAGCGCATCGACCGTGCGGCTCGGCCGATCGAACCAGCGGCGGCAGGCGGCGAGCAGCACGCGTGTGACCGTCACCGCCGCGATGGCCGCAAGCGCGCGGCCGAGGGCGGGGTGGACCCGGTTGAGCAGGGCCAGATGCAGCGCGGCGGCGCCGAGCGCGACGGCGGCCATGGCGATGCCCGGCCGCTCGAACGCGGCCATCGCCCGGGGGGCGCGGGCGAGGAGCAGGCCCAGCGTGAAGAAGGGCAGCGCGGCGAGCAGATCGTCGAGCCTGAGCGCCTGTTGCCACACGGCCCCCGCGAGCCCGAGCGCGTAGAAGGCCTCGATCGTGCCCGCTTCGCATGCCGCGATGACGAGCGCGGCTGCTGCCAGCCACAGGCCCGGCCGGCGGGCGAGCGCCGCATCCAGCCGGTCGGGCAGCGTCGCGGTGCGCAGGTGCGGGCGGGCGAGGCAGGCCAGCACGCACAGGCTGGAGAGCTGGAGCAGCACGATCAGGAACCACAGGTGCCGCACCCAATAGCCGGGCGAGGTGGCATATTCGTGCGCGAAGGAGGCGAGCGCGGCGGGCCACGGCCGCTGCGGCCATTCGCAGGCGAGGTTGAGCAGCGGCACCAGCGTGACCAGCGACGCGAGCAGCGGCACCCCCAGCCGAACCAGCCGCCCACGCCACCATGTCGCCGCACTGTTCCGCGCGAGCAGCAGGGCGGCGAACCAGCCCGCGACGACGAAGAAAGCGGGCATCCGCATCATGTGGATCGCTTCCGCCAGCGTGGCGAAGCCGGGGGCGCCGGGCACCGGCCCGTTGATCCAGGGCTGGCCGAGCCGATAGGGCATGGCGGCGTGATAGGGGATGCCGAGCAGCATCAGCACCGCGCGGGCGACATCGAGATGGTGCGCGCGGCCGGTATCAGGATACCCGAAAGTCACGAAGGTCGCACCAAAGACGTGAATTCCGCGCAAGCGCTTGGGGCGATCACCGGATCAACGGTTATATCGCGATCTCCGACAAGGCAATCACGGCGCGATCGGCCGCGGCCGCGCTTCGGCGAGGATCAGCGCGAACTGGTCCGCCGCGTCCGTCCATTCGGTAACCGGCGTCCAGCCGCCCGCGCGGAGCAGCAGGCGCGCGTCGCGGGCGCCATATTTGTGGCTGTTCTCGGTGTGGATGCCGCCGCCTTCGGCGATGCGGAAGTCCTGACCGGCGACGGTGAAGGCCACATCGCGGCGGGCGACGAGATGCATCTCGATCCGCGCGGCGGCGTCGTTCCAGCGGGCTTCGTGGGCGAAGGCGTCGACGGGTACGTCGGCCTCAAGCTCGCGGTTGATCCGGTGGAGCAGGTTGAGGTTGAACGCGGCGGTGACGCCTGCGGCGTCGTCATAGGCGGGGATCAGGATTGCGGGGGACTTCACCCGGTCCATCCCGATCAGCAGCATCGCGCCGTCACCCAGCGTGCCTGCCATGGCCCGCAGCAGATCGACCGCCGCCGCGGCATCGAGATTGCCGATGGTGGAGCCGGGAAAGAAGCCGAGCCGCGGCAGATCGGCGACCTCCGCCGGCAGCGCCAGCGGGCGGGTGAAATCGGCCTCGAGCGGCAGGACGGCGAGGCCGGGAAAGTCGCGCCCGAGCGCCGCCGCGCTGTCGCGCAGGAAATCGCCCGATATGTCGATCGGCACATAAGCGGCGGGGGCGACGGCGCGCAGCAGGTGCGGCGTCTTGGCGGAGGAGCCCGAGCCGAACTCGATCACCGCGCGGCCACGCCCGGCGGCTTCCGCAATGGCGGGGCCATATTCGGCGAGCAAAGCGGTCTCGACCCGCGTGGGGTAATATTCGGGCAGGTCGGTGATCCGCTCGAACAGCTCGGAGCCGCGCCGATCGTAGAACCATCGTGCGGGGATGGCCGGCGGGTCGGCGCGCAGGCCGGCGAGCACGTCGGCGCGGAAGGCGGGATCGGTCATCGGGGAGCTCCGTGGCGGATCGTCAGAGATCGCGCGCCAGACGCACGCCGGTGAACTGCCAGCGCTGATGCGGGTGGAAGAAGTTGCGATAGGACGCGCGCGAATGGCCCCGCGGCGTCGCGCAGCTCGCGCCCTTCAGCACGAACTGGGCCGACATGAACTTGCCGTTATACTCGCCGACCGCACCCGCCGCGGGGCGGAAGCCGGGATAGGGGAGGAAGGCCGAGCCGGTCCATTCCCACACATCGCCGAACATCTGGCGCAGCCCGTCACCCACCGGGGCCGCGCGCGGGCGGACGGGGCCGGCGGCGTCGAGCTGGTTGCCCGCCGTCGGATCCATCCCCGCGGCACTCGCCTCCCACTCCGCCTCGGTCGGCAGGCGCGCGCCGGCCCAGCGGGCAAAGGCCTCCGCCTCGTAATAGCTGATATGCGTGACCGGCGCGGCGGGGTGGAGCGGATGCATCCCGTCCAGCGCGAACTGATGCCAGCGCCCGTTGACCTGCCGCCAGTGGAGCGGCGCGGAAATGCCCTCGGCGCGGACCCAGGCCCAGCCGTCGCTCAGCCAGTGATCCGGCCGGGTGTAGCCCCCGTCGTCGACGAAGGACTGCCATTCGGCATTGGTGACCGGCCGATCCGCCAGCGCGTGCGGGTGGAGCAAAGCGGCGTGGCGCGGCCCTTCGCAGTCGAAGGCGAAGCCGCCGCCGTCATGGCCGATCTCGACGATGCCCTGCCGGCCCTCGATCCAGCGGATCGGCCCGGGATGGACCGCAGGCGCGGGGCGGGGGCGATCCCAGATGGCAGGCGCCAGGGGATTTTCGCCGAACAGGTGAAGGATGTCGGTCAGCAGCAATTCCTGGTGCTGCTGCTCATGGTGGATACCGAGCTCGACCAAGGCGACGGCGTCGGCGGGAAGGCGCGGCAGCGCGCGGGCGAGGGCGGCGTCCACCGCGGCGCGCCACGCGCGCACCCCGTCCAGCGTCGGCCGGGTCAGCAGGCCGCGGCGATCGCGCGCGTGGCGGGCGCCCTCCGCCTCGTAATAGCTGTTGAACAGGAAGGCGAAGCGCGGATCGAACGCTTCGTAGCCGGCGACATGATCGCGCAGCACGAACGTCTCGAAGAACCAGGTGGTGTGCGCGAGGTGCCATTTGGCGGGCGACGCATCCGGCATGGACTGGACGGTGGCATCCGCATCCGACAGCGGATCGACCAGCGCGAGGCTGAGCGCGCGGGTGGCGGCGAAACGCTGCGCCAGCGCGCCCGCCTGATCCTCAACCCTTGTCGCCAATCCGCCCTCCCGAGCCGGTTATAACCCAGGTCAATGCGGATTGGTTGCGAAACGAAATCCTGCTCAGCGTGTCGCGCCAGGTTGCCACAGCACGTCGCCGCCAGCCCCGAGATTGACCACACGCGCCAGCACGAACAGGTGATCGGACAGACGGTTGAGATAGGTCAGCGCCGCGGGGTTGAGCGATACTTCGGCCGCCGCGGCGACACCGGTCCGCTCCGCCCGCCGCGCCGTTGCACGGGCGAGGTGCAGCGCCGCGGCGGCCGGGCTGCCGCCGGGCAGGATGAAGCTGCGCAGCGGCTCCAGCCGGTCGGTCATCGCGTCGATCTCGGCCTCGAGCCGCTCGACCTGGGCGGGCACGATGCGCAGCGTCATCTCCGACGGGGCGAAATCCTCACCCGGCGTCGCCACGTCCGCGCCGAGATCGAACAGTTCGTTCTGGATGCGGGCGAGCATCGACCGCTCGGGCCCCGCGGGCAGCTGCGCCGCGGCGACGCCGATCGCGCTGTTCGCCTCGTCCACGTCGCCGATCAGCGCCATGCGCGGGTGCGACTTGGCGATGCGCGATCCGTCGACGAGGCCCGTCGTGCCCGCGTCACCGGTGCGCGTGTAGATGCGGTTGAGCTTGACCATCGCCTCAGCCCGGCCGCGCCATCATCAGGAACAGCATGGCGACGACCACCGCCGCCGCCTGGAACTGGATGCGCCGCCACATCATCTTGTTCTGCGCGAGGCCGGAGCGGCTGGGCCCGGTGCCTTTCAGGTCGGCCTCGGTGGTCTTCAGGAAGATCACGATGCCGCGCACCAGTGCCGCCAGCGCGCCGAGCGCGAACAGCAGGATGAGGATGAAGAGAAAGGTCTGCATGGCGCCCTATGTAGGGTGCGTGAGGCCTTCGGGAAAGCCGCGTGCGCGCAGATTGCCGAGGATTTCCGCGGGGTCCGCGCCTGCCGCGCGCAGGTCCGCAAGCGGGGGCGCGCCATCGCGCTTGGCAAGGCGGCGACCGTCGGGGCCGGTGAGCAGCGGATGGTGATGGTAGCGCGGGGTCGGCAGGCCGAGCAGCGCCTGGAGCAGGCGGTGGACGTGCGTCGCATCGAACAGGTCGGCGCCACGGACGATATCGGTCACGCCCTGCGCCGCATCGTCGATGACGACGGCGAGGTGGTAGGAAGCGGGCGCATCCTTGCGGGCGAGGACGACATCGCCGAACCGTTCGGGCGCTGCCGTGATGGCGCAGCCATGATCCTCCCACCGGAGCGTCCCCGCCAGCGCGGCGGCGGCGGCCATGTCCAGCCGCCAGGCGTGCGGCTCCCCGGCCGCGATGCGCGTGGCGGCGATGTCGGGCGCGAGTGCGCGGCAGGTGCCGGGATAGATGGCGCCCTCGGGCCCATGCGGGGCGGAGGTGCTGGCGGCGATATCGCGCCGGGTGCAGAAACAGGGATAGACGAGGCCGCGCGCCTTCAGCCCGGCCAGAGCATCGGCATAGAGGCCGAGGCGCGCGGACTGGCGCAGCACGGGGCCGTCCCACGACAGGCCGAGCCAGCGCAGATCCTCCCCGATCCCGTCGACGAACGCCTCGCGCGTGCGGCCGGGGTCGATATCCTCGATCCTGAGGAGGAAGCGGCCGCCGCGGTCGCGCGCGAAATCATGGGCGCGCATCGCCGAAAAAGCGTGGCCGAGATGCAGCCGGCCGGTGGGGCTTGGAGCGAAGCGGGTGACGATCATCGCTGTGGATAACCGAGCGCGGAGCCCTTGACCGCGCTTCGCCAAGGATATGTCATGGCCGCGTCACGCCCGATGCGCTAAAGGGCGGGACGACGACGGAGCGCGGGCAAACCCGCTCTCCCCGCGTGCGACGGTGAGACGGGCTTCGCTGGCAGCTCCGCGACGAGAAGCGGAGGGCCGGCCGTTCCATGTATCATCCCGACATCCTCAAGCATCCCGACGCGTGCCCGACCCTGGTGCTGAATGCGGACTATACGCCGCTCAGCTATTATCCGCTGAGCCTGTGGCCGTGGCAAACCGCGGTGAAGGCGGTGTTCCTGGAGCGCGTCGACATCGTTCGCGAATATGACCGGGAGGTGCATTCGCCCAGCCAGTCGATCCGGCTGCCGTCGGTGATCGCGCTCAGGCAATATGTGAAGCCGTCGCAGCACCCTGCCTTCACCCGGTTCAACCTGTTCCTGCGGGACCGGTTCGAGTGCCAATATTGCGGATCACGCAGCGAGCTGACGTTCGATCATGTCGTGCCGCGGGCGCAGGGCGGGCGCACGACGTGGGAGAATGTCGCCACCGCCTGCGCGCCGTGCAACCTGAAGAAGGGCGGGCGCACGCCACGCCAAGCCGGGCTGGCGCTGTTCCAGGTGCCGTTCCGGCCGACCAGCTGGCAGTTGCAGGAAAATGGCCGCAGTTTCCCGCCGCACTATCTGCACCAGAGCTGGCGCGACTGGCTCTACTGGGATGTCGAGCTGGACGCGTGAGCTACAGCAGGTAGCGTACCGTCACCGGCTCGGCGATCATGCGGTTGTCGAGCGTGAAGCGCGCGGCATCGAAGCGCGGCGGGCCGAAGCGGATCGCGGGGTTGCGCGAAAAGCCGAAGCCTTCGCGCGGCAGGCCGGCGAAGGTATCCAGCTTGCGATTGCCATTCTCGTCGTGGATCAGCGCGACGGCGTAATTGCCGGACGCGAGCCCGTCGAAGCGGAGCGCGCGGCCGTCCGCCGGCACGCTCAGCCGCCTGGCCGCAGGATCGGTCTGGCAATCGGGGAACTTGCCCGGATTGGCGGTGAGGCAGGCGCGAATTTCACCCTTGGTCGAGCGCAGGCCGGAGAGCGGCACCTCGACACCCGCGGTCGGGCTGGCGCCGCTAAGCGCTGCGGCGAGCGCGCCCAGGCCCGCGAGGCGCATCGGCAAAGCTGCCGAGCCCCTTGTCCGTGCCGCAGAGACGATCCCAGAACCGAAAATAGAGGCCATAATTGCACCTGTAATCGACATGGTGCCGCTGGTGGTGGCTCGCGGTGATCAGCCAGCGCCCCCCGGCGCCCTTGACCAGACGGTCCGGGAAGATTTCCCAGCCCATATGGTTGGTCACGCCCATAAAGGTCATGACCGACAGCACAATGCCAAGTGCGGCGACGTGGATCGGAATGACGAACACCAGTGTCGGAATTACCACGGCGCCGGTCAGCGACTCCCAGGGGTGAAAGCTCATCGCCGTCCAGGCGGTCGGCGGGCGGCTCTGGTGGTGGACCGCGTGCATGCGGCGGAACAGCCGGGGATCGTGCATCAGCCGGTGGGTCCAGTAGAACCATGCGTCGTGCGCCAGCAGGTAGAGCAGCACCGAGGCGGGCAGCCACCAGAGCGGCATCGCGTTCACATCGGCGTAGATGCGCGTCCAGCCATGCGCCTGCCAGCCCCATGCGACGATGCCGGCGGGCAGGCCGTAGATTGCGGCGGCGGCGAAGCTCCAGCCGATCTCGCGCCCGATCTGCGCGCCGCGGTCGGCATAAAGGCCGGGCAGGCGCCGTGCGGTGACGAGCGCGAACACGCCCGAGACGATGACGTAGCGCACGGCGACGATCGCGATCATCGCAAGCGCGGAGAGGATGAGGGCGGGCATTGCCGGCCAGCATAAGCGCGCGGGCGGCCGGGCGGAACCCGCTCAGAAATCGGTGGCGAGCGTGAGCGCCACGCCCGACCCCGGTGCCGCCCGGCCGGCGACGCGCAGCCGTCCTTCGAGCGCCAGCGTGGCGGGCGCGTCGGCGAGCGGCAGCGTGACGGCGGCGCGCGGGCCGACATCGAGCCTGGCGACGCCGGGCTGCGCCGCGCCCCAGGCGCCGGCGCCGAGCGACAGCGGCCCTGCGACGCGGCGCCCGGCCCGGATCGCGCCGTCGGCGAACAGATCGCCCGCACGGGCGCCGACCAGGCCCGCCTGCGCGTAGGCGTCGAGATCGATGCCGTTCACCTGCCGCCAGGCGCCGCCCGCCGCGTAGAGGCTCCACGCATTGCGGGCGTGCGCGCCGAGCGCGATGCGCCGTTCCGCCGAGAGTCGGACGGCGACCTGTTCCGCCGGCTGCCAGTCCAGCCCAACCGCCGCTTCCAGCCCGCGACGATCGTGCAGCGGGGCGGAGACGCGTGCGGCGACGGCGAAGCCGCTGCCGATGCTGCGGGCGACGCGCAGGCCCGCCTGCGATCCGCCGAGCTGGCCGCCGGGGGCAAGCCCGGCCCGGCCGCTGCCGCTCCGCGCAAACAGCCAGGCCGAGGCGCGGAAGCGGGCGGCACGCTCGGCCGGATCGAGCCGCGGCACCGGGCCGGCGGGTTGCGTCCAGCGGATCGGCTGCGTGGCGGAGGCGAGCAGGACGGCCATGGACAGGCGGCGTTCGAGGTCTGCCGCGCCGGATGCGAGCGGCGGAGGCGTGTTCGCGCCGGCAGCCGCCACGGCGGGCGGCATGAAGGGCGCGGCGCGGGCCGGGACAAGGTCCGCCGAGCTGGCGACCGGATCGGACAGAGCGGCGATCCGGCGCTCGAACGGCGTGGGCTCGGCCAAGGGGATGTGCCACTCCGACAAAGCGGCCTGCACCGGCGTCCACGGCACCAGCCAGGCCCCGCGCGCACCCGCCCAGCTGGCGATGACGAGCGCGAGGAAGCGCAGCGGCGGACGGCGGATCGGCATGAGGTTATTCGGCCGGCAGCGTGGCGGGGAAGACGTGCGCCGTCTTGTCCCACTGCGGCGGGTGCGGCGACAGATAGCGGCGCAGCGCCCGCCACGAGCTGGCGATCAGCACGAAATTGGCGACCACCAGCCGCGGCATCGACCAGAGCCCTTCCTTCGCACCGTAGATGCGGCTGACGAACAGCACGCGCATGCCGACCCGCCAGCCGAGCAGCAGCGTGAGCGCGATGCCGAGCGCATCGGGCCGCCACAGCATGATTGCGGGCTCACCCGCGGCGAGGCGCAGCAAGGTGGCGAGCAGGCCCATGAGCGCGCCCGCATAGCCGGCCGTCAGCACCAGCGCGGCGAGCGGCGCGCGCCGATCCCGCAGCCGCATCCACGCCTCCGCCGGGCCGCCGGCCCAGCCGAGCCGATCCCAGCCGGCGAACGCGATCCCGTCGATCCAGCGCGCCTTCTGCCGCACCGCTTCGCCGAAGGTCGCGGGGAAATGCGCGCGCACCGCAACGAAATTGTCTTCGTTGCGGTGTTTCCGGTCTTCCGGCCTGACCAGCATGCGGACAAAGGCGGCGCGCGCACCGAGATCGCCCATGCGCAGCCCGAGTTCATAATCCTCGGTGACGCTGCCTTCATCGAACGGGGAGCCGCCGTGAAGCCGCGCCATCTCGTCCAGCGCGGCGCGCGAAAGCGCACAGCCGGTGCCGGCGAGTGGGACGCCTGCGCCGACGAGCTCGCGCACAAGCAGCGTCTTGGTGTGCGATTCGCCGAATTCATCGGCATAGTGGCGGCTGACCCAGCTGGCGCCGGAGAGCGGCAGCACCGGCAGCTGGACGATATCGAACCGGCCGACCAGCGCGGAGAAGACGGTCAGTTCGTCCCGGTGGACCTGATCCTCGGCGTCGTGGATCGCGACGATGCTGGCGACGGGGCCACCCCGCGCCTCTTCCTCCAGCATCGCGGCATAACAGCGGTTGAGCGCTTCGGACTTGCTGGTCGGCCCGTTCCGGTCGCCATGCACGATGCGCACCTTCGGATCGAGGGCGAAGTCTGCGTGCAGCTCCCACAAGGTCGCGTAATCATTGGGATAGACACCGATGTAGAGGCGGTAGTCGGCATCGCCCCAGCGCCGCCGGGCGTGCTTCACCATCTTGCCGATGACGCCCGCTTCGTCCCACGCGCCGACGAAGATGGCGATGTGCGGTGCCACGTCCGGCAGCGTCAGCGTGCCGACATGCGCGCGCCTGCCCGGCCAGTTGACGCGGATCTGCTTCCAGCCCCGCCGTGCGAAGAAGATCAGGTCGACGGCAAGGTCGTCCACCCCGCCGATCAGCAGACCGGCGGCGGCGAACAACAGCAGTTCGCGCGCGAGCGCGTCCGTCAGCCAGATCAACTCCGTCATCGGTGCCCCCTCCGATTCGGCGGGTCATTCATCCGAAACGGATCGGTTGGGGGCAAGGACTT
This sequence comes from Sphingomonas jatrophae, assembly GCF_900113315.1. GTDB lineage: Bacteria > Pseudomonadota > Alphaproteobacteria > Sphingomonadales > Sphingomonadaceae > Sphingomonas_P > Sphingomonas_P jatrophae. The sequence goes on from NZ_FOZG01000002.1 coordinate 1,296,007, forward strand.
TCGGTTAGCGGGCCTTTAAGCCTCGATGCGGTTCCGCCCGGCCTGCTTGGCCCGGTAGAGCAGGGTGTCGGCGCGGCGGATCGCGGCGGCGCAGCTTTCCGCGCCCTTCAGGGCGACGAGGCCGGCGGAGAAGGTGAGCGTGCCGAGTTCGCGTCCGGTGCCCGCCACCTTAAGCGTCCGCCCGGCGAGATCGGCGCGGGTGGCGTCGAGCAGCGCGCGCGCGGCGGGCAGCGGAGTGCCGTCGAACAGGATGATGAACTCCTCGCCGCCGTGGCGGCCGACGAGGTGGCCCGTGCAACCGCGCAGCAGCTCCTTGCCGACGAGCTGGATCACGCGGTCGCCCACCTCATGCCCGTGAACGTCGTTGACCGCCTTGAACCGGTCGATGTCGATCAGGGCGACGGCAAGCGGACGCGCCTCGGCGATCGCCGTTTCGCGTGCCTCGGCAAAGCGCGCGGCGAAGGCGCGGCGATTGGGCAGAGCGGTCAGCGGGTCGGTCTCCGCATCGGCCCGCGCAGCGGCGAGGCTGGCGCGCAGCTCCGCCATTTCGGCACCCGTCGCGCGCAGCCGTTCCTCGGCCTGCCGGGTCGTATCGATCATCGTGCGGGTGATGTCGAGCAGCGCCGCCACCGCCTCGAGATCGAGCGCATCGGCAGCGGCGATCCCCGCGGCCCCTTGTTCCAGCGCATCGCCGAAGCGGGCCGCATCGTCGCGCGAGCTGTCGACCAGGCCGGAGAAGCTGTCGAACCGGGCCTGCGCCTCGCCGATCATCTGTGCCAGCGCGGCGGGCGAGACCGGGGCGGAGCCGCCGGTGTCGGGGATCGCCATGATCGTGTCGGCATCCTGCTGCGTCAGCCCCGCGCCGCCGGCAAGCGCGGCATCGACCGCCGCGACGATGCGCGGGTCGCGCTCCACATAGGCGTGGGCCAGCGCATAATTGCCGGGGCTCGGCCGCAGATCGTGATCGAACAGCAGCACGCCCGCGCGGTAATAGATGTCCCGGTCCGCCGACATGGCCGGAACAGGCGCAGTTGCCCCGAACAGGCCGGCAAGCCGCCCCGGTGATCGCATCGTCTTCAGCACTTCCGCCCCGCTCTTCTTCCCCCGGCAAGGACGCTAGGCGAAGCTGGGTTAAGGCGCCGTTGATGGCGTTCGGGCGCGGGGTTGCCTGTCCGTGTCGGCCGGGGGCATAAGCGCGCCTTCTTCCAACATCCCGGAAAACCGAGCGTCTCCATGTCCGCGCCCTTCAAGATCAGCCTGCCCGACGGTTCCGTGCGCGAAGTGGCGCCCGGCACCACCCCGGCGGACGTGGCGGCGGCGATCGGGCCGGGGCTCGCCAAGGCGGCGCTGGCCGCGCGTGTCGACGGCGAGCTGCGCGACCTCAACCGTCCGTTCGACGGCGATGCGCAGCTGGCGCTGGTGACGGCGCGCGACGAGGCGGACGCGCTGGAGCTGGCGCGCCACGATTACGCGCACGTGCTGGCGGAGGCGGTGCAGCACCTGTTTCCGGGCACGCAGATCACCTTCGGCCCGGCGACGGACGACGGCTTCTATTACGACTTCGCGCCGAAGGACCGGCCCTTCACCGAGGAGGACCTGCCCGCGATCGAGGCGGAGATGCGCCGCATCATCGCGAAGGACGAGCCGCTGATCCGCGAGGTGTGGAGCCGCGCCGACCTGATCGCGCGCTGGCAAAGGGAAGGCGAGACGTTCAAGGCCGAGTGGGCGGCCGAGCTGCCCGACGCGGAGGAGTTGACCGTCTACCGCGCCGGCCGCGGTGAGGATGCGTGGCTCGACATGTGCCGCGGGCCGCATCTGCCCTCCACCGGCAAGCTCGACCCGCAGGCGTTCAAGCTGACGCGCGTCTCCGGCGCCTATTGGCGCGGCGACCAGAAGAATGCGATGCTGAGCCGCGTCTACGGCACCGGCTGGCTCAACAAGAAGCAGCTCGACCAGCATCTGACGCGGCTGGAGGAGGCGGCCAAGCGCGACCATCGCCGGCTGGGACAGGAGATGGACCTGTTCCACCTGCAGGCGGAGGCGCACGGCTCCGTCTTCTGGCACCCCAAGGGCTTCCGCATCTGGCGCGAGCTGGAGGCCTATATGCGCCGCGCGATCGATGGCGCCGGCTACCGCGAGGTGAAGACGCCGCAGATCATGGATGCGCGCCAGTGGGAGGCGAGCGGCCACTGGGGCAAGTATCGCGAGAACATGTTCGTCATCCCCGACGAGGTGCCGAACGTCGAGGATGAAGGCCCGGTCATCAGCGGCGAGGCCGACTGGATGGCGCTGAAGCCGATGAACTGCCCGGCGCACGTGCTGATCTTCCGCCAGGGCATCAAGAGCTATCGCGACCTGCCGATGCGGCTCTACGAAAATGGCTGCTGCCACCGGAACGAGCCGCACGGCGCGCTGCACGGGCTGATGCGCGTGCGCCAGTTCACGCAGGACGATGCGCACATCTTCTGCCGCGAAGACCAGATCGTCGACGAGGTGAAGGCGTTCTGCGCGCTGGCGGACCGGATCTACAAGGATTTCGGCTTCACCTACGCGATCAAGCTGGCGCTCAGGCCCGAGAAGCGGTTCGGCAGCGACGAAATGTGGGACCAGGCCGAGGCGGAGCTGCGCGATGCGGTGGCGGCGGCGGGCCTCGCGACGCCCGAATATGGCTGGGAGGAGCTGCCGGGCGAGGGCGCCTTCTATGCGCCGAAGCTCGAATGGCACCTGACCGACGCGATCGGGCGGACGTGGCAGGTGGGCACGATCCAGTCCGACCGGGTGCTGCCCGAGCGGCTGGATGCTGCTTACGTCGCCGAGGATGGCGCGCGCCACCGGCCGATCATGCTCCACCGCGCGATCTTCGGCTCGTACGAGCGTTTCATCGGCATCCTGATCGAGCATTTCGCGGGCAAGCTGCCGATGTGGCTGGCGCCGGTGCAGGCGGTGGTCGCCACCATCGTCTCGGACGCGGACGATTATGCCCGCGAGGTGGAGCGGCGGCTGGCGGCAGCGGGCGTGCGCGTGGAGACGGATCTCAGGAACGAGAAGATCAACTACAAGGTGCGCGAGCACTCGCTGGCCAAGGTGCCGGTGCTGCTGGTGGTCGGCAAGCGCGAGGCGGAAGAGGGCAAGGTTGCGCTCCGCCGGCTGGGCAGCCAGGCGCAGGAGGTGGTGACGCTGGATGAAGCGGTGGCGCTGCTGAGGGATGAGGGACTGGCGCCGGACCTGCTGGGGTGATTTCGGGCCGCGCCGTTCGCCCTGAGCTTGTCGAAGGGCTGTTCTTCTCCTTGCGAAGGGGGAGAGCGGTGCTTCGACAAGCTCAGCACGAACGGGGCCAGTAAATGGCGGCGACGCGCGCCATTGCTGCGCTCGAAGCGGCGGGCGTGGGCTACACGCTGCACCGCTACGACTATGATCCCGCCGCCGACTCGGTCGGGCTGGCGGCGGCGGCGGCGCTCGGGATCGAGCCGGCGCGCATGCTGAAGACGCTGATGCTGCTGGCGGACGGCAAGCCTGCCTGTGCGGTGCTGCCGTCGGACGCTTCGCTGTCGATGAAGCGGGCGGCCGCACTGCTCGGCGCCAAGGCGGCGAAGATGATGCCGCCGGCGGACGCCGAGCGGATGACCGGGTACAAGGTGGGCGGGATCAGCCCGTTCGGTCAGCTGAAACGCGTGCCGGTGCTGGTCGAGGCGGCGGCGCTCGGCCACGCGCGCGTGTTCGTCAATGGCGGGCAGCGCGGCCTCCAGCTGGAGATCGCGCCGGCAGTGCTGGTGGACCTGCTCGGCGCGAAGGCGGGGGAGATCGTGGCGTAACCTCTCTGCCCGTTATGCCGGACTTGTTCCCGGGCGGACGACGGACGGCTTTAGCGCCGAGCTTGACGCTCCCGCCCCATTCCTTTCCAACCATCGCATCAAATCACCGGAGCCTGCCTTGGCCAAGCGCCTGACCCTCTACATCCTGATCGGCATGGTGCTGGGCATCGTCGTCGGCGCCGTGCTGAATGCCGCGATCGGCGCGAACGAGGCGCAGGCCAAGCAGGTGTCGGGCTATCTCCACCTGCTGGCCGACATCTTCCTCCACCTGATCAAGATGATCATCGCGCCGCTCGTCTTCTCCACGCTGGTGACGGGCATCGCGCACATGGGCGATACGGCGGCGCTCGGCCGGATCGGCGGGCGCGCGCTGGCCTGGTTCATCCTGGCGAGCCTCGTCTCGCTGTCGATGGGGCTGATCTTCGTCAACCTCTTCGAGCCGGGCGTGGGCCTGAACCTCGTCCGCACCGCGGCGGACAGCGGGGTGGATGCCAAGGCGCTGAACTTCACCGATTTCGTGCTGCACATCTTTCCGACATCGATGGTGCAGGCGATGGCGGAGAACCAGATCCTCCAGATCGTCGTCTTCTCGCTGTTCGTCGGCGTGGCGCTGACCGCCATCGGCGAGCGGGGAAAGCCGATCCTCGTCGTCGTCGAGGCGCTGGTCGAGCTGATGCTGCAGGTGACCGCTTATGTGATGCGGTTCGCGCCGGTCGCGGTGTTCGGGGCGCTGGCGGCGGTGGTGACGGTGCGGGGGCTGGAGGTGCTCGTCACCTTCGGGCAGCTGCTGGGCGAATTCTACCTCGCGCTTGCCACCTTCTGGGTGGTGCTGTTGGGCGTGGCGTCCATCTTCCTCGGCAAGCGCGTGCTGCGGCTGATGGGCTATATCCGCGAGCCGCTGCTGCTCGCTTTCTCCACCGCCTCGTCGGAGAGCGCCTATCCGAAGCTGCTGGAGCAGCTCGACCGGTTCGGCGTGCCGCGGCGCATCTCGTCCTTCGTGCTGCCGCTCGGCTATTCGTTCAATCTCGACGGATCGATGATGTATGCGTCCTTCGCGACGATCTTCATCGCGCAGGCTTATGGCATCAGCCTGCCGCTCTCGACGCAGATCGTGATCCTGCTGGTGCTGATGATCACCTCCAAGGGCATTGCCGCGGTGCCGCGGGCGAGCCTCGTCGTCGTCGCGGCGACGCTGACGCAGTTCGACCTGCCGGTGGAGGGCGTCGCCTTCGTGCTGGCGATCGACCAGTTCCTCGACATGGGGCGCACCTGCACCAACGTGCTCGGCAATGCGGTGGCGACCAGCGTCATCACCAAGTGGGAGGGCATGCTCGAGCCCGAGGAGCCGATCGCGGTGGAGCCGCCGCACGCGCCGGCGAACACGCCGCATCATGGTGCTCGCGGGCTGGAGCGGGAAAGTTCCACGATTTGATCGCACCAGCGGCGCATTTCGCCGCAGTGCAGCGCCGGTGGAGTGGACTCGTTAACCGCGCTTTGCCTAGCCTGTCCCGGCAAGTCCTGATCCGGGGGGATCTTTGTGCTCGAAGCCGTTGCCGTCACCTACACGTTTATCGCCAGCTTCGTGCTGGCCTCTGCCGAACGGAATCGCCGCCAGCAGCGGCCGCATGCGCGCCAGCTCGAATTCTTCGGCCGGCTGCTGATGGCGCTGTCGCTGACGCTCAGCGTGCTGCTGGGCGGCTGGGCGGCGTGGAGCCGGCTGATCGGCTGACGCGCCGGCCCGCTCAGCGCGGGCCGAGCGCCTCGTCGAGCAGGCGCGCCAGTCTGATCCCGCCCTTGGCGACCTGCTCGCGCAGCACCGGCACCAGCTTCGCGATCGTCGCCTCGTCGAGCCGGGCTACCCTATCCGACTTCGGTCCGCACGGATCGGCGACGGCGCTGGCATAGGCCGCGTCGCGTGCGACCTGCCATTCCTCACGCGACCAATCCTCGACGCTGCCCTGCGCCCACGCGGCGCGCTCGGCCGGCGTGACCTGTGACAGGATGCCGGGCGCGTCGGCCGGCGGCGTCGAGAGCGCCCGGTCGGCGAGATAGCCGTCCCACACGGCGTGCAGGTTCACGCGCTTGCCCTCGATCCGGCCATAGGCCGCCTTCACCTGATTGCCGCCGAGATCGGCGTGATCGCCCGCGTGCAGCGGCTGGTGCAGATCGCCGACGAAGTGGAGCAGGAAGTTGAGCGCCATGATCCGCTCGCGCACCGGCACCGCTTGGTCCGCCAGCAGCCGGGCGTTGCGCTCGATCTGCTTGGACACGCAATTGCCGTCCTTGCACGGCACCGCGAGGTCGAACGGCTTGCAGATGTCGGCATTCTGATAGTGCCAGCTATAGGCGTAGCTGAAGCGGTCCTTCAGCTCCTTGACGCAATCGGGCCAGTAGGACGCCTGCGCCACCGTCCGCGCCGGGCAGGTGGGCGTGTCCAGCAGCGCGGACTGGCGGAGCAGCGCGTCGATCTGGCGGCGCGTCTCGGGCTTGGCCGCGGCATAGGCGATCTCGGCGACGGTGGCGTGGCCATATTCCCACCAGGCCAAGGCCGGCGAGGCGGGCAGGAGCGCGAGAAGGCAGGCGAGGATCAGGCGAAGGCGGGTCATTCGCCTGCCGCTAGGCCAGTTGCGTGACGAATCAACCGCTTCGCTTATGCCTCGTCGCCGTAGATGGCGATTTCGGGTGCGGCATCGGCGGCGGCGCGGGCACGGTACATGCCGGGCGTGTTGAACGCCCAGCCACCGGGCCCGTCGCGGCCGACGTGGATCAGCCCGCCCTTGCCGCCCATCGTGCCGAGTTCGCCGATCATCGCCTCGCCGGCCGCCGACGGCAGATCGCCCGCCAGCCGCACGCGCGCGCACAGTTCGTGCGCGATGCCGAGGCGGATGAAATATTCGCCGGCGCCCGTGCAGGAGACGGCGGCGGCGCGATCGTCGGCATAGGTGCCGGCCCCGATCAGCGGCGAATCGCCGACGCGTCCCCACTTCTTGCCGGTCAGCCCGCCGGTCGATGTGGCCGCGGCCATCCGGCCTGCCATGTCGCGCGCAACCGCGCCGACGGTGCCGTATTTCATGTCGCTGTCGAACCGGCCATCGGGGCGGGCGAGGATCTCGTCGAGCTGGCGGCGGCGCTCGGCCGTCTCGAACCAGGCCGGATCCGCCGCCTCGATGTCGTGCGCGTGGGCGAAGGCATCCGCCCCGGCACCGGCGAGGAAGACGTGGGGCGAGCGCTCCATCACCGCGCGGGCGGCGGCGACCGGGTGGCGCGTGGTGCGCAGGCCCGCGACCGCGCCGGCGGCGAGATCGCTGCCAGCCATGATCGCGGCATCGCACTCGATCCGCCCCTCGGCGGTGAAGACGGAGCCGCGGCCGGCATTGAAGTGCGGATCATCCTCCAGCACCTCGACCGCGGCCTGCGCCGCATCCAGCGCGCTGCCGCCGCGGCGCAGCACCGCGGCGCCCGCCTCCAGCGCGGCGGCGAGGCCGGCGCGGCCCGCCTCGTCATCGGCTTGGGACAAATGGCCGCGGCGCATCGAGCCCGAGCCACCGTGGATGGCGAGCGCCCAGCTCATGCGGCGGTCCTGCGGGAAGAGGGTCGGTCAAGCATCTGCGCGGGACGCCTAGGCAGTGCGGTGGTTCCGGGCAAGCGGGCGGCCTGCCTTGGCGGCGTCACGCGGGCATCGTATATCAGCGGCCATGTCCTCCATCCGTCCCTGGCGCGATATCGCGCGGCGCCCGTCCCGTCAGATCATGGTGGGCAACGTGCCCGTCGGCGGCGGCGCGCCCGTCACCGTTCAGACGATGACCAACACGCCCACCTCCGACGCGCGCGCGACGATCGACCAGATCCGCCGCTGCGAGGAAGCGGGGGCGGACATCATCCGCGTCTCCTGCCCCGACGTCGAATCGACCGCGGCGTTCAAGCAGATCGCCCGCGCATCGCGCGTGCCGCTCGTCGCCGACATCCATTTCCACTATCAGCGCGCGCTGGAGGCGGCGGATGCGGGGGCGGCGTGCCTCCGGATCAATCCTGGCAATATCGGCTCGTCCGAGCGGGTGGCCGAGGTGGTGCGCGCGGCCAAGGCGAATGGCTGCTCGATCCGCATCGGCGTGAATGCCGGCAGCCTCGAGCGCGACCTGCTGGAGAAATATGGCGAGCCCTGCCCCGAGGCGCTGGTGGAAAGCGCGCTCGACCATATCAAGCTGCTGCAGGATCACGACTTCCACGAATATAAGGTGGCAGTGAAGGCGTCGGACGTGTTCCTGGCGGTCGCCGCCTACACGCAACTGGCGGATGCGGTGGATTGCCCGCTGCACCTCGGCATCACCGAGGCGGGCGGGCTGATCGGCGGCACGGTGAAATCCGCCATCGGCATGGGCAATCTGCTGTGGGCGGGGATCGGCGACACGATCCGCGTCAGCCTCTCGGCCGAGCCGGAGGAGGAGATCCGCGTCGGCTTCGAGATGCTGAAGGCGCTCGGCATCCGCAATCGCGGCGTGCGCGTGGTCAGCTGCCCGAGCTGCGCGCGGCAGGGCTTCGACGTGATCCGCACGGTGCAGACGCTGGAGGAGCGGCTGCAGCATATCCGCACGCCGATGAGCCTGTCGGTGCTCGGCTGCGTCGTGAACGGCCCCGGCGAGGCGCGCGAGACCGACATCGGCCTGACCGGCGGCGGCAATGGCAAGCACATGGTCTATCTGGCGGGCGTGACCGACCACACCGTGCGCGACGAGGGCATGATCGAGCATATCGTCCGGCTGGTCGAGGCCAAGGCGGCGGAGATCGAGGCGGCGCAGGATGCCGCCGCGACGGCGCAGGCCGCCGAGTAGGACAACCTTAATCCGGCTGCGTCAGGCTGTGGGACCATGCGCAACATGGTCCTCGCCACGATGGTCTGCGGTGCCGCGATCGGCCTGATGGTGCCGCAGCGCCGGCCCGCCCCGCGCGCGGCGCCGGCGGCCCCGGCAGAGCTGGCGCCGACGGTGCTGCAACGCGCCGACAACGGCCATTTCTATGCCGTTGCCGAGGTGGGCGGCACGCCGATCAAGTTCATGGTCGACACCGGTGCCACGGGCATCGCGCTCAGCATGGCGGACGCGCGGCTGATCGGCCTCAAGGTCAATCCCGACCGGTTCGAGGTGGTCGGCCGCGGCGCATCGGGGGCGGTGCGCGGGCAGATGCTGCCGCTGAAGACGGTGGATCTCGACGGACGCAAGGTTGAAGGCCTGTCCGCGATGGTGGCGGACGGCCTCGGCGTGTCGCTGCTGGGGCAATCCTATCTGCGGCACATGCGCTCGGTCGAGATACGCGGCGACGAGATGACGCTGCGCTGACGCGCTGCTCCGTCGCGTCAAGGACCGCCTCCGTCGTGCGGGGTGGACGGCGATGCGTGCCTGCCGCTAGCGCGTCGCCCATGCGCGCACCCGTCCTCACCGCCCTTCTCGGCATCGCGCTGTTCGCCTGCATGGATGCGGTGATGAAGGGGCAGAGCATTGCGCTGGGCGCGCTGGCGGCTCTGCTGTGGCGCTCGGTCTATGGACTTGCCGGCACGGCGGCCTTGTTCGCGGGTCAGCGGCGCCGCTGGCCGCCGCGCGCGCGGATCGTGCTGCACGTGAAGCGATCGCTGGCGGCGGCGGCATCGATCCTGCTGTTCTTCTGGGGGCTGGCGCGCACGCCGATGGCGGAGGCGGTGGCGCTGACCTTTCTCGCGCCGCTCGCCGCGGCGTTCCTGGCGGCGCTGCTGCTGGGGGAGCGGCTGCGCCCGGGTGCGATCGGCGGCTCGCTGCTCGCGCTGGCGGGTGTCGGCGTGATGCTGGCGGCGAAGGAGCAGGCGGCGGAGACGATGCCGCCCGATTATCGCGGCGCAGCGGCGATCCTGATCGCATCCCTGCTCTACGCCTATAATCTGGTGCTGCTGCGGCGATCCGCCCAGGCGGCCGATCCGGTCGAGATCACCCTGTTCACCAACCTCGTCATGCTGGCGAGCTTCACCGCCGTCGCGCTGCTGGCCGCGCTGGCGGCGAAGGTGCCCTTGCCGGTCGGCGACGACGCGCTGGCGGAGGTGGCGCGCGACGGGCTGGCGTGGATCCGCTCGCTCGCCTTCCGCTGGCCGGTCGGGGCGGGATGGGGATGGCTGGCGCTGGCGGCGGCGTTGCAGATCACCTCGTCCATGCTGCTGTCACGCGCTTACGCCCATGCCGAGGCGCAGACGCTGGCGGTGACGGAATATAGCGCCTTCCTGTGGGCGGCCCTGCTCGGCTGGATCGTCTATCGCGAGCCGCTCGCGCTCGGCACCGTGGCGGGCGCGGCGCTGATCGTCGCAGGGTGCGTGCTGGCGACACGGGGCAAGCGCGCGCCCGCGGTGCAGACGGAGGCGGCGTTATGATCGTGCGGATGGCGGAGGCGGCCGACGTGCCTGACATCCTGCGGCTGATCCGCGCGCTGGCGGAGTATGAGCGCGAGCCGGACGCGGTCGAGGCGACCGAGGCGATGCTGGCGGAGCGGCTGTTCGCGCCGGTGCCTGCCGTATGGGCGTTCGTCGCGGAGCTGGACGGGCGCGTCGTCGGGATCGCGGTCTGGTTCCTCAACTTCTCGACCTGGACGGGGCGGCACGGCGTCTATCTCGAGGATCTGTTCGTCGAGACCGAGGCCCGCGGCCGCGGGATCGCCCGGGCGCTGTTCCGCGCACTCGCGCGGGAGGCGGTGCGGCGCGGCTGTGCGCGGCTCGACTGGCAGGTGCTCGACTGGAACGAGGATGCCAAGGCCGCCTATCGCGCCCTCGGCGCGCGCCACCAGGCGGGGTGGGAGCCGTGGCGGATCGACGGCGATGCGCTGGCCGCGCTGGCGGAATAGGGGAGCAGGGCGATGGGCGTTCTCGGCATTGGCGGATTGTTCTTCCGGGCGCGTGATCCCGATGCGCTGACCGCATGGTATCGCGAGCATCTCGGCATCGGCGCGGGCTGCGCGGCGGAGGGCACAAGCGACGCGGATGCGTGGACCTGGGCCACGCAAGGCGGGCCGGTGGTGTTCGCGCCGTTCAAGGCGGACAGCGACTATTTCGCTGCGGACCGGGCCTATATGCTGAACCTGCGCGTGACGGGGCTTGGTGCGATGATCGAGCGCTTCCGCGCCGCCGGCATCGAGGTGACGACCAAGGCCGAATGGGACGATCCGCAGACGGGCCGCTTCGCGCGCATCCACGATCCGGAGGGCAACCCGATCGAGTTGTGGCAGGCACCGGAGGCGGCGGCCTGATGGCGTGGCTGTGGCTGGTGCTGGGCGGGCTGTGCGAGGTGGGCTTCACCACCTGCCTGCGCTTCGTCGATGGATTCCGGAATGTCGGCTGGACGGCGGGCTTCCTCGCGTCCGTCACCGCATCGATGGGGCTGCTGGAGTTGGCGGCGCGGACGATCCCGATGGGCACCGCCTATGCGGTGTGGGGCGGGATCGGCGCGCTGGGCACGGTGATCGTCGGCATCGCCGCGTTCGGCGAGCCGCTGAGCGCGGCGCGTCTGGCGCTGATCGCCGGGCTGGTCGGCTGCGTGCTGGGGCTGAAGGCGCTGGGGTGATGCCGTGCCCGGCGGAAAACCGGGCACGGCATCGGCAGGCTTATTTCAGCGGGGTCAGCAGCGCATCCAGCGTGCTGGCGCCCGACGTGCTCCGCTCCAGCCGCGGATAGCGGAGGCCGCCCGTATAGTTGAGCTGGACGGTGCGCAGCCGGTCGCCCGACTGGACGGTGAGCGGGATCGGCGCCTTGCTGGTGGCGGCCGCGCGGATCGCGTCCTTCAGCGTTTCGGCCGACCAGGTCATGCCGTCGATGCCGACGATCTTCTGGCCGACGGAGAGGCCGGCGGCGAAAGCGGGCGAATCCCACATCACGCCGGTGATCGTGCCCTCGCCGTTCAGCGTCAGCCCGCCGGAGAAGGACAGGTTGGTGCCTTTCGATGCCTTTTCGATCGCCTTCAGATAGCCGGTCGGCGTGTCGGTATAGACCAGCTTGTAGCCGCCGTTGGTGAAGCCCTGGAGCACGCCCGTCGGCCGTACGTCGTAGATGCGCGTCTTGAGGAAGGTGCCCCAGTCATAGGGCTGGACCTTGTTCAGCTCGGCAGCGACATCCTCGACGGTGTAGGTCACCTCGCCCCAATCCCGGTCGCGCAGGCCGAAGAAGGCGCGGGCGAAATCGTCGAGGCTGCGCCTGCCGCCCGAGCGCTGACGGATGATCGAATCCGCCTCGATCCAGACGAGCATGCCCTCGACGTAATAATCCTCGCTGCGCTGCCAGCTGGTCCAGCCCTTCGGCCGGCGCGCGGACATGATCGGATCGTTGGTGGTGTCGACCACCGGCCGCCATGTGCGGCCCGCGCGCGTATCGTAGACGGCGGCATCGTAGGCGAGGCTGCCCAGCGCCTCGTCGCGGCTGAGGAGGCCCGAGCGCGCGGCCAGGATCGTGCCCCAGAATTGCGTCTGGCCCTCATAGACCCAGAGCAGCGAGTTGCGCATCGGCGTGCGGTAATCGGGGGTCCACAGGTCCGCGCCGCGGCGGAACTTGCCGTTCCAGCTATGGGTATATTCGTGCGGCAGCAGATCGCGGTCCCCCGCCGCGCCATCCCAATCGGTGAAATAATCGGGGCCGACGCCGTTTTCGGACGAGCGGTGATGTTCGAGGCCGATGCCCGACTGCATGTCCGACAGCGCGAAGAGGAATTCGTAGCGGTCGTAATGCTGCGCGCCGAACAGCTTGACCGCCTGGGTGACGAGCGCCTTGTGCTTGTCGATCTGCGGCTGCGTGGCGGCGAGCTGGCCGGGACGATCGGCGAAGATGTTGAGGCGGACGCCGGGGGCGAGCTGTTCGCCGCGATAGTTGCGGCCGGCGAAGACGGGGCTGTCGAGCAGGGTGTCGAAATCGACCGTCTCGTAGCGGACCGTGTCGCCGGACTTGCTGCCTTTCAGCGCCGTCGCCGCGACCCAGCCCTTCGGGTAGGTGACGTCCGCCTGCACGTCGATGCGGCGGGTGAACCAGCCGGCCGGATAGAGCGCCACCGCATTCCACTGGAGGTTGAGCATGGCGGGCGTCATGACCACGCGGCCCTGATCCGACCTGGTCGGCGAGAGGAACTGGAACTCCGCCTCGATCGCCTTGGCGCCCGCGGGCACGTCGAGGTGGAAGGCGTAGACGTCGACCGGATCGCGCGACCAGGTGAGCGGACGGCCACCCGCGCTGAACTTCACGCCCGCCAGCTGCGAGATCGCGCCGCGCGGCGCGTGATTGCCCTGGAGCCATTCGGGATAGAGCAGGACCATGTGGCCCGCATCGGCGGCGACGGGGATCGACTGCTTCACGCGGAAGATGCCGCGCGCGGTGTCGGTGGCGTCCACATCGAGTCGCATCGTGCCGCCGGGATAGGGCACGTCCTTCGGCGCGGGGATGGTGTCGGTCGGCAGTACCGGCTGCGGCAGGCTGTTGCCCGGCGGCGGGGTGGCGGGCGCGGCGGTGGCGAGCAGGAGCGCGGCGACGGCCGCGAAACGGGTGATCATTGCGGCGGGCATCCTTCGGGCAAGCCGTTGCTATGGCTCGACGGATGCCCGGAAGGCGCGGCGGGGTAAAGGGGCGGGGCTTCGCAGGCCAGTCCCACACCCCGTCACCCTGAACTTGTTTCAGGGTCCACCGGGAGACTCAAGCCAGAGGCCGCAGGATGCGCGTCACCGTGGATGCTGAAACGAGTTCAGCATGACGAGGAAGGAAGGGCGGTGCGGCGCCCTCCGACCGCCGCTCAGAGCTTCTTCGCGCCCGCGTCGGTGCCTTCCTCGATGCGCTTCTTCTCGGCGAGGGCCAGTGCGTCGAGGATCACGCGGCGCGCTTCCTCGGCATCGCCCCAGGTGCCGACGCGCACCCACTTCTTCTTTTCCAGATCCTTGTAGTGGGTGAAGAAGTGCTCGATCTGCTGCATGACGATCTCGGGCAGATCGTCCTTCTCGGTCATCTTGCTGTAGTAAGGGAAGGTCGCGTCGACCGGCACGCAGACCAGCTTCTCGTCGCCGCCGGCCTCGTCCTCGAGGTTCAGCACCGCCAGCGGGCGGGCGCGGACGACGCAGCCCGGCACGAAGGGCGAGCGCGCGATGACCAGCGCGTCGAGCGGATCGCCGTCGGGCGACAGCGTGTGCGGCACGAAGCCGTAATTGGCGGGATAGCGCATCGGCGTGTGCAGGATGCGATCGACGAACAGCGCGCCCGACTTCTTGTCGAACTCATACTTCACCGGCTCGCCGCCGACGGGCACCTCGATGATGACGTTGAGCTCGTGCGGCGGGTTGGCGCCGGCGGGGATGAGGTCGATGTTCATGGTGCGGCGCAATAGAGTGCGTATGTTACGGGTCAAGCCGCGATGATGCTTACTTCCCTGCGCGCGCGTGGGGCATTATTGGCCCGCCAAATGGCGAAACCGACGACCCCGCAGGCGATCCGCGGCACCCAGGACATGATCTTCGAGCAGGCCGAGCGCTTCCACCATGTGGTGGCGACGTTCGACCGGGTGCGCCGGCTCTACGGCTTCGGCCGGATCGAGGTGCCGGTGTTCGAGGCGACGGCGGTGTTCGCCCGCTCGCTCGGCGAGACGACCGATGTCGTGTCGAAGGAGATGTATTCGTTCGAGGATCGCGGCGGCGATTCGCTGACGCTCCGGCCCGAATTCACCGCGGGGATCGCGCGCGCTTATCTGACCAACGGCTGGCAGCAGCACGGCACGCTGAAGCTGGCGACGCACGGGCCGCTGTTCCGCTACGAACGGCCGCAGAAGGGGCGCTTCCGCCAGTTCCACCAGCTCGACGCCGAGGTGATCGGCGCGGCCGAGCCCGAAATGGATGTCGAACTGCTTGTCTTCGCGGACAGGCTCTTGCGCGAGCTAGGTGTGTCGGATGGCGTCACGCTGCAGCTCAACACGCTTGGCGACTCGGCGACGCGCGATGCGTGGCGCCGGGCGCTAGTCGCGCACTTCGAAGGTGCGCGCGATGCACTTAGCGAGGACTCGGTTGCACGGCTGGCGAAGAACCCGCTGCGTATCCTCGACAGCAAGGATCCGCGCGACCGGCCGGTGGCGGATGCCGCGCCCGACATCGATTCGTTCATGAGCGCGGAGGCTGGCGCCTTCTTCGAGGCGGTGACGAAGGGGCTCGACGCGGCGGGCGTCAAGTGGACGCGCAATGCGCGGCTGGTGCGCGGGCTGGATTATTACCGCCATACCGCGTTCGAGTTCGTCACCGACCGGCTGGGCGCGCAGGGGACTGTGCTAGGTGGCGGCCGCTATGACGGGTTAATCGAGAGTTTGGGCGGCTCGCATACGCCCGCGGTCGGCTGGGCCGCGGGGATCGAGCGGTTGGCGATGCTTATGCCCGGCTTCAAGCCGCCGCTTCGGACCGCCGCGATTGTTGTGGAAAGCAATGAAGTCGCGCTACTGAGCATTGGCAAGCTCATGTTGAACAGTCTTCGCAAGACGGGCATGCCGACTCAGATCGTGGACACAGGCCCAGTCCGAAAGCGGTTCGAGAAGGCTCAAAAATGGTCTCCGGACTACATTCTTAGCCTTCAAGGGTCATCCGAGTTCGACGCTGTGGGTGCCCTTCGCATCAAAAGGCAAATACATGATCGATATAACACTAGAGGCTCGATAGTTAGATCATTAGGCGGCCTGATGGAGAATCAATTTTCGGTTTCACGTCAGACCTTCGAGGAGTTGGTTGCGCGTGGAGGCCAAGTAACTCTGATTCCCGGTAAGGCATGATCTCCATCCCTGCCGACCGCATCCGACAGATCGAGGCGCGGCGTGACGAATTGTCCGGCCAGATGGCACGGGGCGATCTGCCCGCGGCGGAGTTCGTCCGCCTGTCCAAGGATTATGCCGAGATCGAGCCGGTGGCGCAGGCCGCGGGCGAGGTGCGGCGGCTGCGGGCGGAACATGCCAATCTGATCGAGATGACGCGCGGCGGCGATCCCGAGCTGCGCGAGATGGCGGCGGAGGAGCTGACCGAGATCGAGGCGGCGCTGCCCGCGGCGGAACGTGCGCTGGCGCTCAAGCTGTTGCCGCGCGATGCGGCGGACGAGCGTGCGGCCATGCTGGAGATCCGCGCAGGCACGGGCGGCGACGAGGCGGCCCTGTTCGCGGGCGACCTGTTCCGCATGTATCAGCGCTGGGCCGAGACGCAGGGCTGGCGCGTCGAGCTGATCTCCGCCTCGGCGGCCGAGCTGGGTGGCTACAAGGAGGTCGTCGCGTCCGTCACGGGGCAGGGCGTGTTTGCCAAGCTGAAGTTCGAGAGCGGCGTCCACCGCGTCCAGCGCGTGCCCGCGACGGAGAGCGGTGGGCGCATCCACACCTCCGCCGCCACCGTCGCGGTGCTGCCCGAGGCGGAGGAGGTGGACGTGCAGATCGAGGACAAGGATCTGCGGATCGACGTCTATCGCTCGTCAGGGCCGGGCGGCCAGTCGGTCAACACGACCGATTCCGCTGTGCGCATCACCCATCTGCCGAGCGGCCTCGTCGTCATCCAGCAGGACGAGAAATCGCAGCACAAGAACAAGGCCAAGGCGCTGAAGGTGCTGCGCACGCGCCTCTACGAGCTGGAGCGCGACAAGCTGGACAGCGCGCGCGCGGGCGCGCGCAAGTCAATGGTCGGTTCAGGTGACCGGAGCGAACGTATCCGCACCTACAATTACCCGCAGGGCCGCGTGACCGACCACCGCATCAACCTGACGCTGCACCGCCTGCCCGAGATCATGGAAGGCCAGCTGGACGAGCTGATCGGCGCGCTGGTGGCGGAGGACGAGGCGGCGCGGCTGGGAGCGCTGGAGGGGTGAGCCTGATCCTCGCCTTGCTGCTGCAGGCGGCGGCGGGCGATCCGCTGGCGGAGGGCAAGGCGGCGCTGAAGAAGTCGATCGTGGATGCGATCCGCAACTGCCCGGTGGCGACCGACGGCACGGTGGCCGTCTGCTCGCGCGATCGCGGCTATGCGGAAGGATCGGGCCGGCGGCTGCAGAAGCTGGAGAAGCCGCGCGTCGTGACCAACGGGCCGGCGATCACCGTGACGGTCGGCGACGGGCAGACGGCGCCCACGCCGCAGCCGCGCGACGAGGATGAGCGGATCGACGCCCGCACGCGCAGCCGGCTGACCGGCCGGCGCGAGTGACGCGGGGGCAGGCGCTCGCCGCCGCGACGGAGCGCCTGGCAGGGCTCAGCGCGACACCGCGGCTGGATGCCGAACTGCTGATGGCGCACGCGCTGGGCGTGACCCGCGAGGCGCTGCTGCTCGGCGGCCTCGCGGCGCCGGCGCCTGAGGATTTCGGTGCGCTGGTCGAGCGTCGGCTGGCGCATGAGCCGATCGCCTACATCACCGGCACGCGCGGATTCTGGACGATCGAACTGGCGGTCGGCCCGGGCGCGCTGGTGCCGCGACCGGATTCGGAGACGCTGATCGAGGCGGCGGCAGCGCATTTTGCGGGTGGGCCGGGGCCGACGCGGATCCTCGATCTCGGCACGGGCTCGGGTGCGCTGCTGCTCGCCGCCCTCGACGAGTGGCCGGGCGCGAGCGGGATCGGGATCGACGCCTCGCCCGCGGCGCGATCCTGGGCGGCGCGCAACGCCGAGGCGCTGGGCATGGCGGCCCGCGCGGAGATATGCGACGGCGGCTGGACCGGTACGGGCGAGCGGTTCGACCTGATCCTGTGCAACCCGCCTTATATCGGCACGGGCGAGACGCTGCCGCGCGACGTGGCGGCGTGGGAGCCGGCCAGCGCGCTGTTCGCCGGTGCGGACGGGCTGGACGATTATCGCGCCATCGCGCCGGTGCTTGCGCCGCAGCTGGCGCCGGGCGGGGTGGCGTGCATCGAGATCGGGTGCACACAGGCCATGACTGCGGGCGCGCTGTTCGAGGCGGAGGGCTTCGACGTTGTCGTTCGGCGCGATCTCGGCGGGCGCGATCGTTGCCTCGTCGTCACACACAAGCGAAAAAGTGCTGATTTCACATAGGGCACTTGGTTTTCGCGTCAGGCTTGCTTAAATCGACATCAGGAAGAGGGGGACGACGCCGCCGGCAGGGACGCCGCGCAGCGGAACCCCTCATGCGGATCCCGGGCCAGCGCCGCCGGACGATCGGTGGTTTATGGATCATGGCCGCGGCCCGGTGCCTGGCACCGCTGGCCGGGGGAACCCGCACCGAGTGACCGGGACGATTCCCGAACTGAGGCGAAGCCGCGGGCGAAGGGCCTGCGACGAGCGGAGTGGTGAGAGATTCCCACGACCATGATCCTGGACGAATGAGGACAATGCGTTGATCAACAATCGCCAGAACGGCCGCCGTGGCCGTGGCCGGAATGGTGCGCGCCCGCAGGGCGGCGCGCCGCGCCCCGAACAGGGCAATCGCATCGACAATCGGGCTCGTGGCAACGCCAATCAGCTGCACGAGAAATACAAGACGCTGGCCCGCGATGCGCAGATGGCGGGCGATCGCGTGCTGACCGAATATTATCTCCAGTTCGCGGACCATTATTTCCGGGTGCTGAGCGAGAGCCGCGCCCGGTTCGAGGACAGCCGCCCGCAGCGCCAGAATGAGGGGCGCGACGGCTATCAGGACGATTTCGACGGCGACGAGGGCGAGGCGGACGGCTTCGACGAGCCGCGCCAGACGCCGCGCCGCGAGGACGGGCGCCGGGACGATGGCCGTCGCGATGAAGGCCGGCGCGATGAAGGCCGGCGTGACGACGGTCGCCGGGATGAAGGCCGCCGGGAGGAAGGTGGCCGGGGCGAGGGCCGTCGGGAGGATGGCCGCCGCGAGGAGTATCGCCAGGACGAGAACCGGCGCGAGGATGGCCGCCGCGATGAGCCCCGCCGCCAGGACAGCCGCCGCGACGAACCCCGTGCCGAGGGCGAGCGCCGGTTCGACCGGCAGGAGCGCCGCGAGCGGCCGGACCGCGCCGAGCGTCCAGAGCGGGCGGAACGGCCCGAGCGGATCGACCGTGCGCCGCGTGCCGAGCCGGTGACGCTCGATGCGCCGGCCGAGGCGCCGATGCCGGCGGCCGAGCCTGCCGTCGCCGCCGATGCCGTGCCTGCCCCGCGCCCCCGCCGTGGCCGGCCGCCGCGTGCCGCCGCCGTCGAGGCCGAGCCGCAGTTCGACATGGCGGTGCTGCCGCCCTCCATCGCGCCTGCACCGGCTGCCGAGGGCGAAGCGGAAGCCGCACCGGCGCGGCCGCGTCGCACCCGCCGTCCACGCGTGGCGACCACGGGCGAGAATGATGCGAGCGGCGACGTCGCCGCCTGATCGGTCCGACTGCTGAAAACCGGAAGGCTCCCGCGCTGCATGGTGCGGAAGCCTTTTTCATGCTGGACGGGTCAGGCGGGCGGCAGCGGGCGCGTCCGGCCGTCCTCGTCGATCGCGACGAAGGTGAACAGGCCTTCGGTCACCCGCACGCGCTGCTGACCGCGCCGGCGGCTGGCGAACACCTCGATCCGGATGCCGAGCGAGGTGCGGCCGCGCCGCTCGACCTTGGCATAGACCGAGACGACATCGTGCAGATTGACCGGCGCGATGAACGCCATGGACTCGATCGCGACGGTGGCGACGGGGCCTTCCGCCGCCTGGTTGGCGACGATGCCGCCGGCAATGTCCATCTGGCTGAGCACCCAGCCGCCGAAGATGTTGCCGTTCGCGTTGATGTCACCGGGGCCCGGCACCACCCGCAGGATCGGCTCGCCCATCGGCAGTTCGTCGCTCATTCGCCTGTCCCCACATCCGAATCATGGCCCGTCCCCGAACTCAGGAAGACGAGCCCCATGAGCGCGGTGCCGAGCAGCACGCTGCCCGCGACGCCCGCGATCGTCGCGATCACCAGCGCCACCGTGAACGGACTGCCCGCATTCCACAGATAGGCGAGCGCCAGCACCGCCGCGAGCGCCGCCACCAGCGCCATCCATCGCATCAGCCGGCGAAAGCGGCCCCATGCGAAGGCGGCATAATCCGGATCGGACAATCGGTTGCGCTCTTCCGCCACGGCTTCCCCTTGGGCCGGAACCATGGGATCATCAAGCCGCGCGGTGGGCGATGAGAGAGGAGCGGCGACATGACGATCGCGACGATCCTGGCGGCCAAGGGCGATGATGTGGTGACGGTGGCACCTGACGCGCCGGTGGCGGAGGCGGTGCGGCTGCTGGCCGAGCGGCGGATCGGCGCGCTGCCGGTGGTGGAGGCGGAGCGTGTCGCCGGCATCCTGTCGGAGCGCGACATCCTCTACGGGCTGGCCGAACATGGTCCGGCCCTGCTCCAGCATGCGGTGCGCGACGTGATGACCGCGCCGGCGATCGGCACCACGCGGGAGACGCCGATCCTGGCCGCCCTCGGGCTGATGACGCGGCGCCGCATCCGCCACCTGCCCGTACTGGATGGCGAGCGGCTGGTCGGGTTCGTGTCGATCGGCGATCTGGTCAAGGCGCGGATCGACCGGGCGGAGGCGGAGGCCCGGGCGCTGAGGGATTATATCCAGACGGCCTGAGCCTGCGCGATCAGGCGGGCGTGCGCCCCCGTGCCAGCGCGATCGCCTCTGTCAGCGTGCCCCGGGCGACGACGAGCAGCAGGGCCGGATAGAGGATCGCCCCCATCGCGACGAGCGCCGCCAGCCGCGCGATGACGGGGAGGGGCGGCAAAGCGAAGTCGAGCGCGAGCACCCCCGCGGCCATGCCCAGCCCTGCCGCCAATGGCGGCGTCACGGCGGTGAGCAGATCGCGCGCGCGAAGGCCGATGACGGGAAGCGACAAGGCGGTCGCCGCGATCAGCAGCAGCGGGAAGCCGCCCAACCACGCGGCAGCCATGCCGACCGGGCCATGACCGACACCGATCAGGAAGGCGATCGGCATGATGATCGCGCCCGCGCCCGAGACGCGCGCGGCGATGCCCGGCCGGCCGAGCGCGTTGGTCGCCGGCGCATAGAGGATCTGCAGCGTGACGCAGGGCATGGCCAGCGCCAGCAGCCGGACCACCGGCACCGCGCCCGCCCAGTGATCCCCGAGCACCGTCAGCACCAGCGGCTCCGCCGTCGCGGCAAGCCCGAGATAGAAGGGGATTGCCGCCAGCATCACCAGCCGCACCGCCCGCAGGAAGCCGCGCGCGATCGCCTGCGGATCGTGCTGGAGCCGCGCATAGGTGGGGAAGGCGACCTCGTTGATCGCGGGCACGAACTTGTTGACGAGGATCTGGCTGAGGAACAGCCCCGTCGTGTAGAGGCCGAGTGCGTGCGGCTCCAGCCGCCGGCCGGCGATGAACACGTCCGCCTGCGTCTGCACGAACCACAGCAGGTCAGACACCAGCATCGCCGAGCCGAAGCCGATCGTCGCACCGGCGCCGCGCCAGCGGAAGCTCGGCCAGATCCACCAGCGCCCGACGATCAGCATCCCCACTGCCCGCGCGCTGAACAGGGTGAACGGCGCCGCCACCAGCGTCCAGACGCCGAGACCCGCATAGGCGCAGGTCGGCGCGACGATGGCGGCGAGCGCGGCGGCGGCGATGTTGACGCGTGCCTGCGTGCGGAAGTCGATCTGCCGGCTGAGCAGCGCCTGCGGCACCATGATGAAGGGCGTCGTCAGGTGCAGCAGCGCCTGCACGCGGAGCAGCTGCGCCACCATCGGCTCGCGAAAATAGCTGGCCGCCGCGGGCGCGAGTGCGACCTGGATCGCGGCCAGGCCGAAATTGAGCAGGATCATCATGCCGAACACCTGCGCGACGCGGGTGCGGTCCATCTCGGCGCCCTGCACGAGGCTGGCGGTGAAGCTGTAGCCGTTGAGCAGGCTCATGAGGCTGAGCACCAGCTGCGTCATCGCGAACAGGCCGTAATCGGACGGGGCGAGCAGGCGGATGACGATGAAGGTGGACGACCACATGACGAGCTGGGCCACGATCTGACTGCCCGAGCGCCACAGGACGGCCGAGCGGACGCGCGCAGCCATGCCCTCGCCGGCGGCCTCGTCGGCTTGCGGCGGCGGCGTCGAATCACGATCTGACGGATCGGCGGGAGAAATCGTCTCGGGCTTCATGAGTCGCCCCTAGCGGTTATGGGGTGCAGAAGCGGTAAAAAGGCGGTTTTCCGCGGCATTTCGCGGCGACTGCCACAAAAATGCAAAATGGTGTTGACGGGTGCGTGAGCCTCACCTAAATGCGTTTTCACCGGCGGCGGTGACGCGGTTTCGACCGAGTTTCTGCTGCGCTCTTCCGGATCGCTAGACGATCTCCTCGCATCGAGAGAAGCGGGGATGGAGGGGCGTCGGTTCTTTCTCATTGTTGGATTGATGAAGGGACATGTGGGCGGCGGCTCCGGTCTTGGGCAACCTCTGGGTGTCTGAAGGTCGGTTAAATTCAAGCCGTTCCTTATGTCCTTATACACACCATGTATTTGTGCAGGAGCGGCTCCTGGAGATGCTGGCGTGCGTGGGTATTCCCCCGTGCATGTCGGTCATAAACTTGAGAGTTTGATTCTGGCTCAGAACGAACGCTGGCGGCATGCCTAACACATGCAAGTCGAACGAAGGCTTCGGCCTTAGTGGCGCACGGGTGCGTAACGCGTGGGAATCTGCCCAAAGGTACGGAATAACTCCTCGAAAGGGGTGCTAATACCGTATGATGTCGCAAGACCAAAGATTTATCGCCTTTGGATGAGCCCGCGTAGGATTAGCTAGTTGGTGGGGTAAAGGCCTACCAAGGCGACGATCCTTAGCTGGTCTGAGAGGATGATCAGCCACACTGGGACTGAGACACGGCCCAGACTCCTACGGGAGGCAGCAGTGGGGAATATTGGACAATGGGCGAAAGCCTGATCCAGCAATGCCGCGTGAGTGATGAAGGCCTTAGGGTTGTAAAGCTCTTTTACCCGGGAAGATAATGACTGTACCGGGAGAATAAGCCCCGGCTAACTCCGTGCCAGCAGCCGCGGTAATACGGAGGGGGCTAGCGTTGTTCGGAATTACTGGGCGTAAAGCGCACGTAGGCGGCTTTGTAAGTCAGGGGTGAAAGCCTGGAGCTCAACTCCAGAACTGCCTTTGAGACTGCATCGCTTGAATCATGGAGAGGTCAGTGGAATTCCGAGTGTAGAGGTGAAATTCGTAGATATTCGGAAGAACACCAGTGGCGAAGGCGGCTGACTGGACATGTATTGACGCTGAGGTGCGAAAGCGTGGGGAGCAAACAGGATTAGATACCCTGGTAGTCCACGCCGTAAACGATGAGAACTAGCTGTCCGGGCACTTGGTGCTTGGGTGGCGCAGCTAACGCATTAAGTTCTCC
This sequence comes from Sphingomonas jatrophae, assembly GCF_900113315.1. Taxonomy (GTDB): domain Bacteria; phylum Pseudomonadota; class Alphaproteobacteria; order Sphingomonadales; family Sphingomonadaceae; genus Sphingomonas_P; species Sphingomonas_P jatrophae. Next base: position 1,319,124 of record NZ_FOZG01000002.1, read on the forward strand.
GCCTGGGGAGTACGGCCGCAAGGTTAAAACTCAAAGAAATTGACGGGGGCCTGCACAAGCGGTGGAGCATGTGGTTTAATTCGAAGCAACGCGCAGAACCTTACCAACGTTTGACATGCCCGGACGACTTCCAGAGATGGATTTCTTCCCTTCGGGGACTGGGACACAGGTGCTGCATGGCTGTCGTCAGCTCGTGTCGTGAGATGTTGGGTTAAGTCCCGCAACGAGCGCAACCCTCGCCTTTAGTTGCCATCATTAAGTTGGGCACTCTAAAGGAACCGCCGGTGATAAGCCGGAGGAAGGTGGGGATGACGTCAAGTCCTCATGGCCCTTACGCGTTGGGCTACACACGTGCTACAATGGCGGTGACAGTGGGCAGCAAACTCGCGAGGGTGAGCTAATCTCCAAAAGCCGTCTCAGTTCGGATTGCACTCTGCAACTCGAGTGCATGAAGGCGGAATCGCTAGTAATCGCGGATCAGCATGCCGCGGTGAATACGTTCCCAGGCCTTGTACACACCGCCCGTCACACCATGGGAGTTGGATTCACCCGAAGGCGCTGCGCTAACCCGCAAGGGAGGCAGGCGACCACGGTGGGTTTAGCGACTGGGGTGAAGTCGTAACAAGGTAGCCGTAGGGGAACCTGCGGCTGGATCACCTCCTTTCTAAGGATCGCAGCGTACTGCGCCGGGCATGCCCCGGAGGTGCGTCGCCGCTTTCTAAAGAACATTAGCCGCCGTCCTCATGTCCCTTCATCTTCTGGATCCGCTCTTTTGGGAGCGGTATGCCTGAGCTGGCTTGCGCCGTCGCGGCGGCCCTTGTGGGCCAGCCGGGATGCGGTGGGGGCCGGTAGCTCAGGTGGTTAGAGCGCACGCCTGATAAGCGTGAGGTCGTAGGTTCAACTCCTACTCGGCCCACCATTCAGTGACGGGGCTTTAGCTCAGCTGGGAGAGCGGTTGCTTTGCAAGCATCAGGTCGTCGGTTCGATCCCGACAAGCTCCACCACTTTGTGTGTGCTGCATCAGATCCAGAGATGAAGATCATCAGATCCGGCTTATGCCGGTAGAGGTACCTGACTTAGGTGCCTTGCTCTTTGACATTGTGAATGGGTTCTAGAAATCGATGCCGTGGACGGCATTGGCTTCTTCGTGCGCACTGGCGGCAACGCTGGTGGTGGCGAGGGGCTGATGATGCCGTTTCATGAACAACGATGCTGAGCGAAGTAAGCCATGCGGCCGATGACGGGGTTAGCCTTGTCGTTGGTGGTGTGGACTCTCAAGCGTGAGGTAAGGGCATTTGGTGGATGCCTTGGCGCATACAGGCGATGAAGGACGTGGCACGCTGCGATAAGCCCGGGTTAGGTGTGAGCAACCTTTGACCCCGGGATTTCCGAATGGGGAAACCCAGCTTCACCAATTATCACCATCCAGAGAGATCTGGGTGTCGGTAATTGGGCGAGGTTATCACTAAGCTGAATACATAGGCTTTGGTGAAGCGAACCCGGCGAACTGAAACATCTCAGTAGCTGGAGGAAAAGACATCAACCGAGATTCCGTAAGTAGTGGCGAGCGAAAGCGGACCAGGCCAGTGCCTGACATTCAAGTAGCAGAACGGTTTGGAAAGGCCGACCATAGCGGGTGACAGTCCCGTATGCGAAACTGATGTGTCAGGACTTGAGTAGGGCGGGACACGTGTAATCCTGTCTGAACATAGGGGGACCACCCTCTAAGCCTAAATACTCGTATGCGACCGATAGCGAACAAGTACCGTGAGGGAAAGGTGAAAAGCACCCCGATGAGGGGAGTGAAACAGTACCTGAAACCGAATGCCTACAAGCAGTCAGAGGATCTTTAGG